>NZ_AP027917.1:0-3528844 GCF_055398325.1 Arthrobacter sp. T2-23 | reverse complement strand
GCCCTTCTGGAACTTGTAGCCGATGTAGTAGCCGTGCACGGCCTCATCGCGGATGATCAGGCGGATCAGGTCGGCCGTGTTCGTCAGCTTAGCCCGGGAGGACCAGTACATCGGCAGGTAGAAGCCGGAGTAGAACAGGAAGCTCTCCAGCAGCGTCGAGGCCACCTTGCGCTTCAGGGGGTCGTCGCCCTGGTAGTAGTCCATGACGATCTGCGCCTTCTTCTGAAGGTTCTCGTTCTCGGTGGACCAGCGGAACGCCTCGTCGATCTCCTTGGTGGAGGCCAGCGTGGAGAAGATGGAGGAGTAGCTCTTGGCGTGCACGGACTCCATGAACGCGATGTTCGTGTAAACGGCCTCTTCATGCGGGGTGAGGGCGTCCGGGATGAGCGAGACGGCGCCGACGGTGCCCTGGATGGTGTCCAGCAGGGTCAGGCCGGTGAACACGCGCATGGTGAGCTGCTGCTCGTCCGGGGTGAGCGTCGCCCACGACTGCACGTCGTTGGACAGCGGCACCTTCTCCGGCAGCCAGAAGTTGTTGACCAGGCGGTTCCAGACGTCAACGTCCTTGTCGTCCTGGATCCGGTTCCAGTTGATCGCCTCGACGTGGCTAAGAAGCTTTACTTTTTCTGTCATGACTCCGACTCGCTTTCTGAAGAGAGACTTGGTTTGGCCGAGTCCTCGACGCAATACCTGCAGTCGGCTTTCTCGATGCCTTTGTTCGTGTGGTGCCTGGTGTGGGCGTTGCGCTGGCTGGAAGGCATCGGACGGCCCTTCCGTACTGCTGACATTTTCGCACGGGTTTCCGCGCTGGCCTTCTTCCCGAAGTTCGGGTTGCCGGCACCCTTCCTTGCTTCTGACAAGGCTTTGCGGGCTTCCCCTGTCATCGAGTGACCGAACCCTGGATGATCGGGCCCGAACTTCCCGAAGTTGGGGTTCTTCGGTCCGGAATACGTTCCCTTGCGGTCCTCCGCCCACTTCTTGCGCTGCTCTAGGCTGTGCTTGCCGCCGTAGAACGGGTTCTCTGCTCCTGGCCGGCTTAGCCCGCTGCGACCCGCGCTCCTGATGCGCGCGGCTTCGCGTTGCTCTTCCGTCCACACCACCCCGGTCGGCCCGAGGCCGCCGTCCGCAACGTTCAGCAGACGGTCACCCTCGCGTCGCAGGTAGCTGATCCACTCGATTTCAGCCTGCCCCAACTCGGGCAACCCCTCAATCCAGTCCAACTCATCCGCGATCACGTCCGCCGGGTCGTGCTTACGGAGCCAATCGTAGAACGGGGTCTTGCGACCCCCGGCCGCCACGCGAACGTGCTGATGGAAACGACGACTGGCCGTCTTTGTCGTAATACCGACGTAGCGGTACTCGACCTCCCGCCGAAGCCGAATGCCGTAGACCAAGCCGCCCACCGTCGTCGTCGTTTCCATCATTTCACCTAATCAACCGATTTCGGTTGATTACAGCATGCATGAGACACAATTTTCCACCTCGGTCCCTTCCAGCGCGAGCTGGCGGAGACGGATGTAGTAGATGGTCTTGATGCCCTTCTTCCAGGCGTAGATCTGGGCCTTGTTGATGTCACGCGTGGTGGCGGTGTCCTTGAAGAACAGCGTCAGGGACAGGCCCTGGTCCACGTGCTGCGTGGCAGCGGCGTAGGTGTCGATGACCTTCTCGTAGCCGATCTCGTACGCGTCCTGGTAGTACTCCAGGTTGTCGTTGGTCAGGTACGGCGCCGGGTAGTAGACGCGGCCCAGCTTGCCTTCCTTGCGGATCTCGATCTTGGACGCCACCGGGTGGATCGAGGAGGTGGAGTTGTTGATGTAGGAGATCGAGCCGGTCGGCGGGACGGCTTGCAGGTTCTGGTTGTAGATGCCGTGCTCCATGACGGAAGCCTTCAGCTCGCGCCAGTCATCCTGGGTCGGGATGTGGATGTGGGCGAACAGCTCGGCAACCTTCGCCGTCTGCGGGACCCATTCCCGCTCCGTGTACTTGTCGAAGAACTCGCCGGACGCGTACTTGGACTTCTCGAAGCCGCCGAAGGTCTGGCCGGTCTGGATCGCCAGCAGGTTGGAGGCGCGGACCGCGTGGAACACCACCGTGTAGAAGTAGATGTTGGTGAAGTCCAGGCCCTCTTCGGAACCGTAGTGGACCCGCTCGCGGGCCAGGTAGCCGTGCAGGTTCATCTGGCCGAGGCCGATCGCGTGGCTCTGGTCGTTGCCGCGGGCGATCGAGGGCACCGAGGTGATGTTGGACATGTCCGAGACGGCCGAGAGCGAGCGGATGGCCGTCTCGATGGTCAGTCCGAAGTCCGGCGAGTCCATGGCCTTGGCAATGTTCATCGAGCCCAGGTTGCAGGAGATGTCCTTGCCGGTGGTGTCGTAGGACAGGTCATCGTGGTACGTCGTGGGCTGGGAAACCTGGAGGATCTCCGAGCACAGGTTGGACATGATGATCTTGCCGTCGATCGGGTTTTCCCGGTTCACGGTGTCCTCGAACATGATGTACGGGTAGCCGGATTCGAACTGGATCTCGGCGAGCGTCTGGAAGAACTCGCGGGCCTTGATCTTGGTCTTCTTGATCCGGGAATCGTCCACCATCTCGTAGTACTTCTCGGTGACCGAGACGTCGGAGAACGGCATGCCGTAGACCTTTTCGACGTCGTACGGCGAGAACAGGTACATGTCCTCGTCCTTCTTGGCCAGCTCGAAGGTGATGTCCGGGATCACGACGCCGAGCGAGAGGGTCTTGATGCGGATCTTCTCGTCCGCGTTCTCGCGCTTGGTGTCCAGGAAGCGGTAGATGTCCGGGTGGTGGGCGTGCAGGTAGACCGCGCCGGCACCCTGGCGGGCACCGAGCTGGTTGGCGTAGGAGAAGCTGTCCTCGAGGAGCTTCATCACGGGGATGACGCCGGAGGACTGGTTCTCGATCTGCTTGATCGGCGCGCCGACCTCGCGGATGTTGGTCAGCGCGAACGCTACGCCGCCGCCGCGCTTGGACAGCTGCAGCGCGGAGTTGATGGACCGGCCGATCGACTCCATGTTGTCTTCGATGCGGAGCAGGAAGCAGGAGACCAGCTCGCCGCGCTGCTTCTTGCCGGCGTTCAGGAACGTCGGGGTGGCCGGCTGGAAGCGGCCCTCGATGATCTCGTCCACCATCTGGGTGGCGAGCTTCTCGTCGCCGCGGGCCAGGTGCAGGGCCACCATGCAGACGCGGTCCTCGTAGCGCTCCAGGAAGCGCTTACCGTCGAACGTCTTCAGCGTGTAGGAGGTGTAGAACTTGAACGCGCCGAGGAAGGTCTCGAAGCGGAACTTCTTCTTGTACGCGCGGTTGAAGAGCTCGCGGATGAAGTTCATCGTGTACTGGTCGAGGGTTTCGCGCTCGTAGTACTCGTTCTTGACAAGGTAGTCGAGCTTTTCCTCGAGGTCGTGGAAGAACACGGTGTTGTTGTTCACGTGCTGCAGGAAGTACTGGTGGGCGGCTTCGCGGTCGGCCTCGAACTGGATCTCGCCGTTGGGGCCGTACAGGTTCAGCATGGCGTTGAGCTCGTGGTAGCCCAGGCCCTGGTAGGCGGCCGGCATGGCCGGCTTCTCGCCGGGGACGGTGTGCTTCTCGACGGCGGTGCTACCGGCCATGTGGGAACCCCCGGTCACTTCGGTGTCTGCGACAGTCGTGTCCAAAATTCTTCCAATCCTTGTTGTACTCGGCTGACGTCTTCCGGCGTCCCCATGAGTTCGAAACGATATAGGTGCGGGACCTGGCATTTGGCGGCGATGATGTCGCCGGCCATGCAGTAGTTGTCCCCAAAGTTCGTGTTGCCCGCCCCGATCACTCCACGAAGCTGTTGCCGGTTCCTCGGATCGTTCAGAAAGCGGATGACCTGCTTCGGAACGGATCCCTCTCCCCCGGTCCCCCCGTAGGTAGGAAGCACCAGCACGTAGGGTTCGGTCGCCAGCAGCGCCGGGTCCCTCGGGTGGAGGGGGATGCGGGCGGCGTCGACACCCAGCTTCTGCACGAAGCGTTTGGTGTTCTCGGAGGTGGAGGAGAAGTAGATGAGGCGGCTGCCGGTGGTGCGGACCGTGGCTGAGTCCACGGTGGTCGCTGCCAGCGGCGGTCCGGCGGTTGCCAGTGCCATGGGAGTCACCTCATCCGACGTGGTGGTGCTGTGCGGAGGCTTTCAGGCAACCGCGACGGCGGCAGCCTGCGCCAGTTCTTCGATCTTGTCCGGGCGGAAGCCGGACCAGTGGTCCTGGTCGGTGACGACGACCGGGGCCTGCATGTAGCCCAGGGACTTGAGGCGTTCGAGGGCCTCGGCATCCTGGGAGATGTCGACGCTCTGGTAGGCGATGCCCTTCTTGTCGAGAGCGCGGTAGGTAGCGTTGCACTGTACGCAAGCCGGCTTCGTGTAAACCGTAACGGTCATGTCCTGAGTCCCCTTTGTTGAAGTCTTTGGTTCGTGTCCGGTGGGGCCGACTCGGAGCAGGAATCCTTATCCGTTACTGGCCTCGCCCTGCGGTCTGCAACCGCTTCGCTCGAACTGTATGTCGATACTACATGTAGTGCAAGAGCCCCGCTTGGACCCCAAGATGATGTATTACAAGTATGTCATTTAACGCACCTTTAATCCACAGGCGAGGGCCCTCAAAATGTCCGGATTTCAGCCATTTTCAAGGACACAATCCACACCCTGTGGAGTAGTTAGCCACAATTAACCGCCCCGCGTGTCGCATTCTGGACGGCGTGTCGCAGCTTCTCCCAGAAGGGTCCCGGAGTGGGGCGAAGCACTACATGTAGTGGGTGACGGCACAGGGAAAGGCGGGCACCGGCCGGTGCCCGCCTTTCCTCACGGTGACTCGCCTGACAGGGCCCCGCCGGGGGTCCGCCGTTGCGGAGTCTGAAGGGCTACTCCGGACGGCTGCAGAGGATCTGTTCCACGCCCATCCGGCCCTCGGCGAAGCTGCGCAGCGCACCGACCAGGTACAGCCGCCAGACCCGGGCGATCTCCTCGCCCATCATCGCGACGGCGGCGTCGTGGTTCTGCTCGAACCGCGCGTACCAGGCCTCGAGCGTACGGACGTAGTCACGGCGCATCGCCTCGACGGCCTCGACCTCGAATCCGGCATCCTCCAGGAACCCCAGGGTCTCCCCCACCGGGCGCATGTGCATGTCCGGGGCGATGAACGACTCGATGAACGGGCCGCCGCCTGGGTGCCTGCCACGCCGGGACATCTGCTGAACGAGCACCCGGCCGCCGGGGACCACGTTGTTGAACAGCGCGGCGGCGTACACCGGGTAGTTCCGCTGCCCGACGTGTTCGCCCATCTCAAGCGAGGCGGCGGCGTCGAACGGGCCGTCCGGAATCTCGCGGTAGTCCTGCACCCGGATCTCGACGTGCCCCTCAAGGCCGCGTTCCTTGATCCGGGTGTCGATGAACGCCTTCTGTTCCACGGAGAGCGTGACGCCGACGACGTCGACGCCGTAGTGCTGCGCGGCGTGCAGGCTCAGTGAGCCCCAGCCGCAGCCGACGTCGAGCAGCCGCATCCCTGGACGCAGTCCGAGCTTGCGGCAGACCAGGTCGAGCTTGTCCCGCTGGGCGTCCTCGAGCCCGTAGCCTGGCGTGGCGTTCCCGCGGAAGTCCGTCCAGTAGCCGCTCGAATACGCCATCTGCGGGTCCAGGATCAGGGCGTAGAAGTCGTTGCTGAGGTCGTAGTGGTGGCTGATGGCGGCGCGGTCGCGGATCAGGCTGTGCAGCCGCCCCTTGACGCGGGCCTGGCTGGCCGGCGGCTCGGGCGGGGCGCCCAGGGCTCCGGCTTCCCTGGCGATCCGGGCGACGCCGGCGAGCACGGCGGGGGTGGGGCGGATCCCGGACAGGCCGCGGTCCCGGACGACCTTCCACAAGTGCTCAAGGGCCGCGTTGAGGTCGCCGTCGACGTCCAGTTCGCCGGTGACGTACGCCTGGGCGGCCCCCAGCTCCCCCGGCGCCCAGAGCAGCCGGCGGATGGCGTCCGGGGAGTTGAGCCGCACCACCGGCGCGCCGGCGGGGCCTGCCTCGCTGGCGTCCCAGACGATCAGCCGGACGGGCAGCTCGCCGCCGACCAGCGGTCGGAGGACGTCCGCGATGGTGCTTGCCAGGGTCCCGCTCATCCCGCCGTCCGTTCGCCGGAAGCCGCGGTCGCGCCGGTGCCGGCGACGGTCTTGGTGGCCACTCGGTCCAGGACGATCTGCTGCACGTTCAGGTACCCGGTCTCGAAGCCGGCACGGGAGTAGCACAGGTAGAACAGCCACATCCGCTGGAAGATCTCGTCGAAGCCGAGGGCGCGGACCTCCTCGGCCCGGGCCATGAAGCGCTCCTCCCACAGCCGCAGCGTCTGGGCGTAGTGCTCGCCCATGGCGAGGCGTTCGCGGACCCGGAGCCCGGTCTGTTTCTCGGTGATCTCCTCAATGGCCCGGACGGAGGGGATGACGCCGCCGGGGAAGATGTACTTGTGCACCCAGGTGTAACTGGTCCGGGTGGCGATCAGCCGGTCGTGGCCGATGGTGATCGCCTGGATGGCGACCTTCCCGCCAGGGGCGAGCACCCGTTCGATCGTCTGGAAGTAGGTGGCCCAGTATTCGTAGCCGACCGCCTCGATCATTTCAACCGAGACGACGGCGTCGTACTCGCCCTCCACGGCCCGGTAGTCCTTGAGCTCGATGGTGACGGCGTCGGCGTAGCCTGCCTCGGCCACGCGCTGGCGTGCCAGTTCCTGCTGCTCGCTGGAGAGGGTCACGGAGTAGACCGTTGCCCCGCGGGCGGCGGCACGGAGGGCCAGTTCGCCCCAGCCGGTGCCGATCTCCAGCACGCGGGTTCCTGCCGTGACGCCCGCCTTGTCCAGGAGACGGTCGATCTTGGCCTGCTGCGCGGCGGCCAGGCCGTCCCACGCAACGTGTCCGAGCGCCTCGCCGCTCTCTGGGAAGAGGGCGCTGGAGTAGGTCATGGTGCTGTCCAGGAAGGTCGCGAAGAGCTCGTTGGACAGGTCGTAGTGCCGCGAGATGTTGGAGCGGGTGTTCTGCTCCGAGTTCCGTTCGGTGCGCGGGGTGCGGGGCAGGTAGAGGCCGCGGAGCTTCTGCAGCGGCTCGGGGACCAGGGTCCCGACCCGGGCGGCGAAGACCTCCATCACGGCCGTGAGGTTGTCCGCATCCCAGTCCCCGGCCATGTAGGACTCCCCCAGCCCAATCAGGCCGCCGTCGCCCAGGCGTGCCGCGAAGGCCTCCGGCCGGTTCATGGTCATCACGGGGTACGGCTCGCCGGACGGGGACTTGCCGGCGGCGGCCTTGCCCAGGACGGTGCCGTCCGGGTAGCGCACCTCCAGCGGAAGGCTGCGCACGGCGGCGCGGAAGATGGCGTCCGCGACCCGGCCGGCGATCCGGGCCTTGAGGCTGGAGGGCACCGCGGCGATGCTGGGCCAGATCCCGGCATCGATGACGGCGGGCGGCTGCGGCACCGTGTAGGGCACGTCGTTGGACTGCGCGTTTTTCAGCGTTGCGTTGGACTGCACTGGGGTCTTCTCCACCGGGTGGGACCCGGTCGCTTCGGTCATGGTCACTGGACTGCCTCCTGTGAGGGGTGGTGTGGTCGTTTGATGACGGGCAGCCGACGTGCCCAAAGTTTGATTCCCTGCCAGCGGATCTGCGCGGCGACCCGCAGCGGCGCCAGCGGGACGGCGAGCGCCGCGGCCAGGATGTTCGGCACGGTGGCTTCGCGGCGGGCACCGTCCATGGTGGCGACGAAGGGTTGCTGTCCCTCGCGCTCCAGCACAATCGAGACCGCGAGCCGTTCACCGGGCTCCGGGAGCTTCATCCGGTACTGGCCTTCGACGTCGTTGAACGGCGAGACGTAGAACGCCTTGGGCACGCTGGCCCGGCCTGCGTCGTCGGTCTCCAGCAGGTAGCAGTGCCGCTCCCCGTAGGTGTTGTGGACCTCGGCGACCACGCAGCGCAGTTCCCCGGCGGCGTCGTGGCACCAGAACAGGCTAAGCGGGTTGAAGACGTGGCCGAAGACGCGGGCGCTGGCCAGCATGGTGATCCGGCCGCCGCCCAGGGTGATGCCTTGGGTGGCGAGGTAGCGCTCGACGTTGCCGCGCAGCGTCCCGTCCGGGTCGCCCAGGTGGTCCGCCACCCTGAACCCGGCAAGCGGTGTGAGCCAGCGGGGCAGCTTGGGCAGGGCGTCGACGTCGACGTACCAGCTGTAGCTGCGGTAGGTGAACGCGTTCTTGAGCGGGGTGCGCCGCACGTGCGCGATGGAGGTGCGGTAGATGGCTGCGGGGCTGCTCATGCGCCCTCCAGGGACGTCTGGAGTACCGCTGCCTGCGGCCCGGCTGCGCTGGCGGCTTCCCACTCGCGTCCCAGCCGTGCGGCGGCGCGGACGCCGGAGAGGGCGCCGTCTTCGTGGAAGCCCCAGCCGTGGTAGGCACCGGCGAACGCCAGGCGGCTGTCGCCGAGACCCAGGATCTGCTGCTGGGCGCGCAGCGACTCCGGCGTGTACTGCGGGTGTTCGTACACCATCTGTTCAAGCACGGCACCCTCCCCGATCAGTTCGGACTCGCCGAGGCTGACAATGTAGCGCTTGCCGTCCGCCGGTTCCAGCCGTTGCAGCCGCGTCATGTCGTAGCTGACCAGGACCCGGTCCGGCCGGGCATCACAGGAGGGCAGGCGGTAGTTCCACGACGCCTTGGCGTTATCACTGGCGGGCAGCACGGCGTCATCACGGTGGAAGACTGTGTGGTTGACCGAGTAGGGCATGCCGGCGAGCGCTTCGCGTTCGGCCGGCGAGGCGTCCTCGAGCATCTGCAGCGCCTGCGCCGGGTGGGTGGCGATCACGACGGCGTCGAAGGTCTCGGTACTCTCCTGGCCGCTGCCCGCAACTGTGGTGATTTCCACCCCGCCGGTGTGGCGGCGGACGCGGCTGACCGGGCTGGCGAGCCGGACGTCGGGCAGCGTCGCGGCGAGCTTGTCCACGTAGCTGCGGGAGCCGCCGGTGACCGTGCGCCACTGCGGGGAGCCCTTGACGCCAAGGAGTCCGTGGTGGCCGAGGAAAGTGAAGAGGTACCGGGCCGGGTACGCCAGCGCGGTGGTCGGGTCGCAGGACCAGACGGCGCTGACCACCGGGGTCATGAAGTGGACAATGAAGTAGCTGCTGAACTTTTCCCGGTCCAGAAACTCCCCCAAGGTCAGCTCGGCAGCGCCGGAGGTGCCGGCGTCGGGCTTGCCGGCCCCGGGCTTTCCGTGGGCGGCCCCGTCCCCCTCCGCAAGCAGGGCACGGGCCCGGCGGTAGAAGCGCCCGACCTCCAGCAGCATCTTCAGGTAGCGGCCGCGCAGCAAAGTGGAAGGCCCGGGAATGATCCCCCGCGCACCGCCTCGGGCGCCCGCGTACTCCAGGCCGCAGCCGTCGCAGCGGATGGACATGCTCATTTCCGAGTCCTGGGTCTGCACGCCGAGTTCCCTAAAGAGCCGCAGCAAGGTGGGGTAGGTCCGTTCATTGTGGACGATGAAGCCGGTATCGATGCCCAGCACCGTGCCGTCGGTCTGCGGGACGTCATGCGTGTGTGCGTGGCCGCCGAGCCGCGCATCCGCTTCGAAGACGGTGACGTGGTCCCGCCGGTTCAGCACGTAGGCGGCGGTCAGGCCGGCCACCCCGCTTCCAATCACGGCAACGCGCCGTCCGTCCGGGATGCTTGCTGCTTGCTGCACTGGTCTGCTCCTGTTGCTTCGCCTGAATTGCCCCGATGGATCTACTTATGGGCAATTCGTCACCGCGGGGCCGCCGGATGAGTATGAATTCGCACCGGCTGCCTGGGAACCAATGTGCCAGAATGAAGCGGGATTTCGCACCCGCCTCACCGTAACCACCGAAGGGCAGCCCCTTGATCAACCCCGTGCACCTCCGAACGCTCGTGGAAGTGGTCCGGCTGGGCTCGTTCACGGCAGCCGCCACACGGCTCGGCTACACGGCCTCGGCGGTATCGCAGCAGATGTCCGCGCTGGAGCGGGACACCGGAGTGGCACTCTTCCAGCGCTCGGCCCGGAGCATCCACCCTACGGAGGCCGCCGTCGTGATGACCCGGCACGCGGCCAAGGTCCTCACCGATATTGACACGCTCATGGCAGCGGCGGCCCGGACCCACGACAGCACCAGCCAGGAGCTCCGGCTGGGCATCTTCCCGTCCCTGGCCACCTACGTCCTCCCCCGCATCCTGCAGAACCCGGCCTGGCGGAAGCTCGGCATCGAGCTGCGGGTGTCCGTGGCCGAACCGGGCCAGACCATCCAGGGCCTGCGCACCGGCGGCGAACTCGACGTCGCTCTGGTCTACCAGGTGGGCCAGTCCGGTCTCGCCTGGCCGCACACGGTCAACCGCCAGTGGATCGGCGACGACGACTTCCGGGTGGTGCTTCCCGCGGCCTGGGGCATCGGCCCGGAGTCCAAGGTCGCGGCCGATCACCTCTCCGACATGCCCTGGATCATGCACCACCCCGGCACGTCGGATGCCACGGTGATCGAACGGCTCTTCGCCAGCTGCAACCTGCACCCGCGTGTGGTGGCCAACAGCGACGACTTCCACGCCAGCCTGGAAATGGCGGCCGCCGGCCTGGGCGCGGCCCTGGTTCCGGAACTGGCCCTGCTGCATCGGCCCCCGGGAGTGGTGGTGCTGGACGTCCCGGAAATCCGGCTGGCCCGCAATGTTTTCGCGCTGTTGCCCAAGGAGCAGCAGACGGCCCAGGTCCAGCTGTTCGTGGAGTTGCTCTCCGACACGCTGCACAAGCTCGGCACCACGCGCCGGGACTGAGCCCCGAGACCCGCGGCAGCCCTTCGGCGTCTTTGCCCTCTACTCGCCGGTCTTCTTACCGGCGGTCTTGCCGCTCTTCTTGCCGCGTTTCCCGGCCGGCGCGACGAGGACGCTGATGATCCGATGCTTGGTCTTCGTGTAGGGCGGGTAGATCAGCTCCAACGTGTCCGGCCTGAGCGGCTTGGACAGGGTGGAGCGCTCGTGCGAGAAGGTCCTGAGCGAATGTTCGCCATGGTAGGCGCCCATGCCGCTGTTACCCACCCCGCCGAACGGCAGCCCCGGCACCGTCAGGTGTGCGGCCGGGACGTCGAAGCACAGCGCACCGGAGGACGTCTGTTCGGAGAATGCCCGGCGCGTGCCGGCGTCGTTGCTGAACACGTACAGGGCCAGCGGCTTGGCCCCGGCGTTGATCACCCGGATCGCCTCGTCCCTGCCGCTGACCGGCACCAGCGGCAGCAGCGGGCCGAAGATTTCTTCCGCCATCACTGCGTCACCGGGTGCCGGCCGGAGCAGGGTCGGCGCGAAGTGCCGGCTGGCGGCGTCGCGCCCGCCGCCGTGGACCACGGTGCTGCCGTCCGCGAGCGCGGCCAGCCGGTCGAAGTGTTTGTCGTTGACGATCCGGCCGTAGGAGTCGCTCCGGGCCGAATCCTCGCCGAAGAGGGCCCCGATGGCCTTGACCAGCTCGCGTTGCAGCGGCACGAGCACCTCCTCCGTGGCGAGGACGTAGTCCGGGGCCACACAGGTCTGCCCGGCGTTCATGAACCTGCCCCAGGCCAGCCGCTTTGCCGCCTTAGCCACGTCGGTGGAGGCGTCCACGTAGGCCGGGGATTTGCCGCCCAGCTCCAGGGTCACTGGCGTCAGGTGCTCGGCGGCGGCTCGCAGCACTACCTTGGCTGCCGCTTCCCCGCCGGTGAAGAAGATGTGGTCGAAGCGCAGCGCCAGCAGCTCTGTGGTCTCGGGGATGCCGCCCTCAACGACCTGGACCGCCTCCGGCAGGTACTCCGGAATCCAGCGGGCCAGGGCCGCGGAGGTGGCCGGGGCGTGCTCGCTGGGCTTGAGCACCACGGTGTTGCCCGCGGCCAGCGCGCCGGCCAGCGGCGCCAGCAGCAGCTGCAGCGGATAGTTCCACGGTCCGATCACCAGCACCACGCCCAGCGGCGTGAGCTCGGTCCAGGCCTTGGCCGGCTGGACGGCGAGTGGCACGGACACCGGCCGCGGGCGCAGCCACGCCGCCAGGTGCTTCTCCAGGTGCGCGGCTTCCGCCGTGACAAAGCCGATCTCCGTCAGCTGCGCCTCGGTTTCGTGTTTGCCCAGGTCCGCCGCGAGCGCTGCGGCAAATTCCCGGCGCCGCTCAATCAGCATCCGCCGCAGGCTGCCGAGCTGTTCCAGCCGCCACGCCAACGGACGGGTGGTTCCGTTGTCAAAAATTTCACGGGCACGGGCGACGGTGGCGGCGACTGACTGCATCCGATCAATGTACCGGTCGAGCGCCCCGCAGCGGGCCCGGTATCGGATAAATCCCCGGCGATGCTGGAACGGACCAGTTTTCAGGACTATGTTGAAGTCATGAGCAAGGTAGCGAGCCAGCACTTTGGAGAGATCGAGCTCAACCACGGGCGTGACCATAATTTCGCCGCGAAACACGAACTCGCGGGCCAGCCCCTGGAACTTGACCTCAGTGTCAATGCGCATGACCACTTCGACGAGGCCGCCATGCACAAGGTTGACTACCGGTTGCGTTTCCTGCCCGAGCTTGTGGACCAGGTCCGCGAAATGATCGCCGAAGAGCTGGAGCAGGAAGGCACCAGCCCGCAGGAGTACCTCCGCTTCCACTGCAACGCCATCAAGCCCGAGCACCTGAAGCAGGTCTTCGGCGTCACGGATAAGGCGCAGCTCACCAACCAGGTCTTCCTCAAGGCCCTGAAGCTGGGCCACGTGGGGATCTTCCCCGGCCAGCCGGAGCGCTACTTCGTCCTCGACTTCACCCTGGGCGCCCACTTCACCGACGAGATCCTGGTGGCCTCCGCAGACGAGGACGGCGTCGTCGACGACGAGATCGTCTGGGAATCCTGAATCGAGTACCCCTGCACGGCGTACGACGGCGGCCGGTCACCCGTGCAGGGGTGGCCGGCCGCCGTCGTGGGTGGCGCAGCAGGCTACTTGGCCGCTTCCAGCAACTCTGCGCGCACCGTCTTGGCCGCGTGCACGAGGTTGCGCAGGGACTCCTCGGTCTCGGCGTAGCCGCGGGTCTTCAGGCCGCAGTCCGGGTTGACCCACAGCTGGCGGGACGGGACGTGCTTGACCGCGGTGCTGAGCAGCTCCGTGACTTCCTGCTCGCCCGGGATGCGCGGCGAGTGGATGTCGTAGACGCCCGGGCCCACGCCGCGGCCGAAGCCGTGCGATTCAAGGTCATGGACAACCTCCATGCGGGAGCGGGCGGCCTCGATCGAGGTGACGTCGGCGTCGAGGCCGTCGATGGCGTCGATGATCGCGCCGAACTCGGAGTAGCACAGATGCGTGTGGACCTGGGTGCTGTCCGCGGCGCCAGCGGTGGCGAGGCGGAAGGACTTCACGGACCAGTCCAGGTACGCGGCCTGCTCGGACTTGCGCAGCGGTAGGAGTTCGCGCAGCGCCGGCTCGTCGACCTGGATGACCTTGATGCCAGCCGCTTCTAGGTCCGTGATCTCGTCCCGGAGCGCCAGGGCCACCTGGTTGGCGGTCTCACCGAGGGGCTGGTCGTCGCGGACGAACGACCACGCGAGGATGGTGACCGGTCCGGTGAGCATGCCCTTCATCGGCTTGCCGGTCAGGGACTGCGCGTAACGGGCCCATTCGACCGTGATCGGGGCGCTGCGGGTGACATCGCCCCAGAGGATGGACGGGCGGGTGCAGCGGGAACCGTAGGACTGGACCCAGCCGTGCACGGTGACGTCAAAGCCTTCGAGGTTCTCGGCGAAGTACTGGACCATGTCGTTGCGCTCGGGCTCGCCGTGGACCAGGACGTCGAAGCCGAGCTCTTCCTGCAGCTCCACCACGCGCTTGATCTCCTCCTTCATCAGCTGCTGGTACTGCTCCGTGGTGAGCTCGCCCTTGTTGGCGCGGGCCCGGGCGGTGCGGATTTCGGCGGTCTGCGGGAACGAGCCGATGGTGGTGGTGGGCAGCGGCGGCAGGTGCAGGGCCTCGGTCTGTGCGGCTTCACGGACGCCGTACGCCGAGCGGCTGAAGTCGGCCTCGGTCAAGGAGGCGGCGCGGTTCCGGACCTCGGCCCGGCGGACGCCGTCGGCCGCGGCGCGGTCGGCGATGATGCGGGTGGCCTCATCGATGGCCGGCCGGACGGAGTCGGGGTCAGTGAGCAGGCCGGCCAGGGTGACAACCTCGGTGGCCTTTTGGTCGGCGAAGGCCAGCCAGCTGCGCAGCTGCTCGGAGAGTTGGACCTCCTCGTCGACGTCGTGCGGGACGTGCTGCGTGGAGGTGGAGGTGCTGACGGCGAGCCGGGCCACGGACTTCTTCAGTTCGGCGATCTTCGCCGCGGAGGCCGCGAGGTCGTTGCGCCAGATGTTGTGGCCGTCCACGACGCCGGCGACCAAGGTCTTGTTGCCGAGCCCGGCGAGGGCCGCGGCGGAGGGAACCTCGCCCTTGAAGACGTCCAGGTGCAGGGCGTCGATGCCGGTAGCCGCGAGAGTGCCAAGCTGGCCGTTGAGTGCGCCGTACGGGGTGGAGACGAACAGCTGCGGGCGGTTCGTGGCCGCAGCGAGGACCTCATAGGAGAGTGCGACGGCGGCGTCGATTTCCGCTGCCGGGGTGTCCTGGTCCACCACCAGGGCGGGCTCGTCGAGCTGGACCCAGCCGGCGCCGGCGGCGGCAAGCCGCTCCAGCAGCGCGGCGTAGACCGGGAGGACGTCCTCGAGGCGGGACAGCGGGCCGAAGCCGGCCGGGGCGTCGTCCGAGGCCTTGCTCAGCAGCAGGAAGGTGACCGGGCCGACGAGGTACGGGCGGGTTTCCACCCCGTTCGCGAGGGCGTAGGCGAATTCCTCGACGATGCGGTTGGAGGTCAGCGCAAAGGCGGTCTCCGGGCCGATCTCCGGGACGAGGTAGTGGTAGTTGGTGTCGAACCACTTGGTCATTTCCAGCGGCTGCTGGTCCTTGGTGCCGCGGGCCAGGGTGAAGTAGCCGTCGATGTCGAGCTGGCCGTCGGCGTTCAGGAGGTTGCCGAAGCGGGCGGGCACGGCACCCAGGTGGGCCGCGGCGTCGAGCACCTGGTCGTAGTAGGAGAAGGTGCCGGGGATGGCGGCGGCCTCCGTCAGGCCCAGGCCCTGCAGGCGCTTGGCGGTGCCGAGCTGGATTTCCTTGGCCGCGGCATCCAGGGCGACGGCGTCAATCTTGCCCGCCCAGTAGGCCTCGACGGCCTTCTTAAGCTCGCGGCGGCGGCCGATGCGCGGGTAGCCGAGGACAGAGGCGGACGGGAAGGGGGTGTTGTGCTGTTCAGTCATGGGAAAGTCCTAGGTTTTTTGTCAGGGGAAGTTTCGTCAGGTTGTGTCGAAGAGGAAGCTCAGCTGGCGAGCTGCTGGCCGCTGCCGCGGCCCGTGGCCCCGGCGTGGCTGCCGGCGCGGCGTGGGCGCGGCAGCGCGAGCTTGTCCAGCACGTCGAGGGCGCTGGTGTGCTCGTTGAAGGTGTAGAGGTGGAGTCCGGGAGCGCCGGCGTCCAGTGCGGCGTTGGCCAGCTCCACGGTGGCGGCGACGCCGATCCGGTTGCGTTCGACGTCGGTGCTGGCGGCCGCGAGCTTTGCGATCAGCTTCGGGGCCGGCTCCACGCCGGTGAGTTCGCCCAGCCGGGTGAGCCGGCGGATGCTGGTCAGCGGCATCACGCCCGGGATGATCGGGATGGTGACGCCGGCCCGGCGCGCCCGGGCCAGCAGCTGAGCGTACTGCTCGGTATGGAAGAAGACCTGGGTGATGGCGAAGTCGGCGCCGGAACGCTGCTTGGCGAGCAGCACTTCGACGTCGTGCGCCTCACTCGGTGATTCGGGATGCCGGGTGGGATAGGCGGCGACGCCGACCGCCACTTTGCCGGCGCACAGCAGCGCCGAGCGGCGCTGTTCGACGCGGCGGATGAGCTCGATCAGGTCCTGTGCGTACCGCAGCGAGCCGTCCGCCGGGAGTTCACCGTCCTTCGGCTGGTCGCCGCGCAGCGCGAGGATGCCGCGGACGCCGACGTCGAGCAGTTCGCCGATGATTTCGGCCAGCTCCTGCGGGGTGTTGCCCACGCACGTCAGGTGCGCCAGCGGGCGCAGCGAGGTGTCCTGCACGAGGCGCCGGATGAGCTCGACGGCGGTGCTCCGGTTGGACCCGTTCGCCCCGTAGGTCACGGACACGTAGTCGGGGCTGGTGGATTCCAGTTCCCCGATGGTGGTCCAGAGCGATTCCGCGGCCGCGGGCGACCTGGGCGGAAAGAGTTCGTAGGACAGGGCTAGCGGGGCCGCTCCGGCGAGGGTTGGATGTGCGTCAATAAGGCTTGGTGGAGACATTTGCGTCCTTGGCTGTGAGCCATTGCCGCCAGCTGGGGCCGGAAAACCGGCCGGCGCTGCCGCCAATGAGTTGAGTTTGGGGAACACGGAGGGAACTTCAGCAGGACGCAGCCGCGACTGTTACGCCTGATACGAAGCTGTCCGTGAGCAAATGTCAGGCCCACATGGGGGCACCCACACCCTCCTTGGCCGCCACCTGGATCTCTCCAGTGGCCGGCCTGCAGCGGAGGATCGCTGACACGTTACCGCGGTAACTTGTCTACGACTTTAGGGGCCACAGAAGCGCGAAACAAGTCGCGCACCGAATTAAGACGCGCCTTTACGCCGCTGGGACGGCTGTGGCAGAACATTATTCGCCGGGGTGAGCCCTCCCCATGGCTGCGGCGCAGGTCTATCCTGTTGCCATGATTCAGCTTCCAGCAAGTTACCAGGACTATCTCGCCGGCAAGAGCGAGAGCCTCATCAACACCGTGCGGCCCGTGCTGATGCAGTCGGCGGCGGACAAGCTGCACGGTGTCCGGGTGGTGGTGCACCCGCACGATCATCAGGCCCACCTGGATGACACGATCCCCTTCGGCACGGTGGTCGAGGACATCGACTGATGCCCGCGGGGCCCGGGGCACGGCCTGCCGCACGGCTCTAGCCGTCGAGCAGGAGCCGCTGGGAGCGGGGCGCCAAGGCGTGCTCCAGGACCAGGCACGCGGCGCCGATCGCGCCCACGTCCTCGCCCACGCCCGTGCCCACCACTTCGATCCCGTGGATCTTGCGGGTGGCGCTGTTCTCGCCGACGAGGCCCGGGATCTGCTCCAGGTAGGCCGGCGCGAGGCAGGTCCAGAACGGTCCGCCAAACACGACGCGGTCCACGTCCAGCGCGTTGGTGACCGCGGAGATGGCCCGGCCGACCAGGACGGCGGACTTCCTGATGATGCCCAGCGCGGCCTCGTTGCCGCCGTAGGCCAGCGCGCAGAGTTCCGCGAAGCTTTCCTGCACCGCCGGGGCGCTCCGGTCCCCCCGGGAGCCGTCGAGCACCCCGGCCGCCTCGGCCTGGGCCACGAGGACCTGCGGGATGGCGGAGGATTTCACGCAGCCGCGCTGGCCGCAATCGCACGGCGGCCCGTCCGGGTCCACGATGATGTGCCCGATTTCGCCGGCGTTGCCGGAGGTGCCGCGGATAACCTCGTCATTGAGGACCAACCCGCAGCCGATTCCGGTGCCCATGTACATAAAGACGAAGCTGCCGGCACCACTGGGGCCGCCGGCCCACGTTTCGGCCACGGCTGCGCTGGTCACGTCCTTGTCCAGGATCGTAGAGAGTCCGGTCGCCTCGGCCAGGGCGTCGCGCAGCGGAACGCGTTCCCAGCCGGGGAGCAGCGGCGGATCCACGACGGCGCCTTCGAGCAGGTCGATGGGCCCGGGCGAGGCAACGCCCAAGCCGGCGACCTTCGAACGGTCCACGCCGGAGTCCTGGATCAGCTGTTTGATCTCGGCGGCGATGGTGTCGATGATGGACCCCGGGTCCGTGCGGGAGGGGGTCTTGATCCGTGAATGCTTGACGACGGCGCCAACGAGGTCCAGCACGACGAAGGTCAGCACGGCGGGGTCCAGATGCACGCCGACGGCGTACATTCCGCCCGGGTTCAGCCTCAGCATGGTCCGCGGCTTGCCGGGTCCGGTGCCTTCCTTGCCCGCCTCGACGATGAGGTTCTGGTCCAGCAGCCGGCGGGAGATGTTGGAGATAGTTTGCGGCGAGAGTCCGACGATCTGGGCGAGTTCCACCCGGCTGAGACCGCCCGGGGCGCGGCGGATGGCGTCGAGGATAACGGTGAGGTTAAAATCCCCCATCCGGGGCAGGTTCGTTCCCCGTCTCGGCGCGGGCTGCCGGATCTCGGTCACTGATACCTCTAACGTCTTCGGCGGAAGCACTGCTGATCTCAGAATCGTACGTCACGCGCGCCCCTGAGCCCCATACAGCGGCTTCACAGTCGAACCGTTTTCCGCCGGGCGCCCGGCTTTCCGCGGTCGTGGTCAGGGCCGCGGCGCGCGGACGCTCACGGTGACGGTGAATTTCGCATTGCGCCCCACCTCGCGCGTGGGCCCAACCAGCCGTTCCAGCGCGGGCTGGTAGTGCAGGTGGCTGTTGAAGACCGTCCAGAGTTCGCCGCCGGGAGCCAGGACCCTGGCCGCGGCTTCGATCAGCTTGATCCCCGCCCCGGCATGGACAGCTGCCCCGAGGTGGAAGGGCGGGTTGAGCAGGACCAGCCCGGTTCCGGCGTCGGGCAGGGTGCTCATGGCGTCGTCCTGCAGGACGTCGACCTGCCCGTGGAGTCCGTTGGCGCGGGCCGTTTCCCGGGCGGATTCGACGGCGGCGGCGGATCTGTCGGTGGCCGTGACGCGGGCGTCCGGGTGGCTTCGGGCGTACATCGCGGCCAGGATTCCGGTGCCGCAGCCCAGGTCGACGGCGTGCCGGACGCCGGGCATCTGCGGCAGGAAGCCCAGCAGGAAACGCGTGCCGATATCCAGCCCGGTGCCGGCGAAGACGGCGCCGCGTGCGCAGACGGTGAGGTCCAGTTCGGCGTTGCGCTCCGTGACCGGGTAGGGCGGAGTGGCCCCGACCGCTTTGGGTGCCCGGGCCAGCAGGATCCGGGACTTTTTCCGCGCCAACTGCGGCTGCACCTCGCCGAAGTAGCGTTCCAGCACCGCATTCATGCCCAGGCTCATGTGCTTGACCCTGCCGCCGGCCAGCAGCACCACACCGGGCGCAGCGTGCCGGGCGATCGCGTCGGCGATCTCTTCGAGTTCGGCGAGGGACCGCGGCAGCTGGAGCAGCACCAGCCCGGCGCCCTCCACCGCGGCGTCCAGCGGGAGCTGGTCGAAGCCGTCGGTGACCCCGACGGCGGCAGCGTTATGCCGCAGCGCCCGTTCGCCGGTGGCCAGGTCCTGGTGCACCCGGACGTTGTCTTCCTGCGTGCCGATATCCCGGCCCAGCGCCAGCAGGCCGAGGGTCAGCGCTCCGTACCGGTCGCCCACGACGGCGACTCCGGCGCCGGGGCCGATCACGCCGGAGGCCCGCAGCTCGGCGGCGGTGTCCAGCAACAACCGGTCGGTGGCGTCCCAGGCCTGCAGGTTGGCGGCCTCGACGTCGGGAAACCGCCGCAGCCGGGAGAAGAGGAGATCCAGGGTACTTTGCACCGTTTTACGTTATCCCGAACCGGACAGTAGTTTGACGATCCCGGCCACGGCTGCCCGGCCCGCACGGTTGGCCCCGATGGTGGACGAGGAGGGACCGTAGCCCACGAGATGGACCCGGGGTTCCGCGGCGACCTGCGTGCCGTCCATCGCAATGCCGCCGCCGGGTCCGCGCAGGTGCAGTGGCGCAAGGTGTTCCAGCTCGGCCCGAAAGCCGGTGGCCCAGAGGATGACGTCGGCGGCCAGGAAGCTGCCGTCCGCCAGCCGCACTCCCCCGGGTTCGATGCCGGTGAACATGGGGTGCCGTTGGAGCGCGCCGCGGGCGGCGGCGGCCCGGAGGGCCGGGGTCCAGATCAGGCCAGTGACGGCGACGACGCTCTGCGGCGGAAGCCCTTGCCGCACCCGCTGCTCGACGAGGGCGACGGCGTCGTGGCCGGCCTGCCGGTCGAAGGCGGCGTCGCGCCAGACCGGTTCCCGCCGCGTGAACCAGCTGGTGCCGGTGACCTTTGAGATCTCGTCGAGCAGTCCGACCGCGGAGATGCCGCCGCCCACCACGATCACGTGCTGTCCGCGGAATTCGTCGGCCGAGACGTAGTCCGCCACGTGCAGCTGCCGGCCGCGGAAGCTGGACTGGCCCGGGTAGATGGGCCAGAAGGGGCGGGTCCACGTGCCGGTGGCGTTGATCACGGCGCGGGCTGACCATACCCCGCGCGAGGTGGCGATGCGGAGCCGTCCGGCCGGGTTGCTGTCCTCGCGGCTGACGGAGCGGACCTTCACGGGGCGCACGATGGCCAGGCCCAGCTCGGCCTCATAGCCGCCGAAGTAGCGGCTCAGGAAGGTCGAGCTTGCCTCGGCCGGGTCCACCGTGGGCTGCGGGATGCCCGGGAGATCGCTGATGCCGTTCACGGTGGCCATCAGCAAACTTTTCCAGCGGTGCCGCCACGCCCCGCCGGGGCCCTCTTCGGCGTCGAACACCACATAGGTCAATGGACGCGCGGCGCCCTCCGGGTCCGCGGACCCAGGGCCACGTCCCTCCTGGCTTGCCCCTTGCGGCATGGCCGGGACGAAGCCGCCGCGCTGCAGGTGGTAAGCAGCGGATAGTCCGGCCTGGCCGGCGCCGATGACCACGACGTCGGCAAACCGCGGGTCGGCTTCGTTCACGGTCCCATCCTAGTTGAGGGTTAAACAAAGCAAGGTCCCGCTCATCGAGCGGAACCTTGTTCGGTGGAGCTGAGGGGACTCGAACCCCTGACCCCCTGCATGCCATGCAGGTGCGCTACCAGCTGCGCCACAGCCCCGAACTCGTTGTTGACCCACCCGCTGAAGGCCGGTTCGATCAAGCAACCTGATTAGCTTAATCTACATTTGCCGTTGACGCTAATCGGCGCGCGGCGGGGCGTGGAGGGGGCAACTGGCGGCGTCCCGGGTCGCGAGAACACAAAAAATCCGCCGGAATCTTTCGATTCCGGCGGATCATCCGGTGGAGCTGAGGGGACTCGAACCCCTGACCCCCTGCATGCCATGCAGGTGCGCTACCAGCTGCGCCACAGCCCCGAATTTTTGGCTGCTCCGATTTCGTTCTCTCCGAAGCAACTCAAATATCTTAGATCAGCACTTCTGAAAATTCCAAATCGGGCATATTCAGGATCTGGCGCCGCCGCGCCGGGCCACCTACTCGGTTTCGCTGGCGGCGGCGCTGGCCTTGGCCGAGGCGTCGTCCCCCAGCTGCAGGTCAACGACCGGGCAGTCCTTCCAGAGGCGCTCCAGGGCGTAGAACACGCGGTCTTCCTCGTGCTGGACGTGGATCACGACGTCGGCGTAGTCCAGCAGCACCCAGCGGCCGCCGGAACGTCCTTCGCGGCGCACCGGCTTGAGGTCGAACTTGGACAGTTCGTCCTCGATGCCGTCGACAATGGCGTTGACCTGGCGCTCGGACGGGGCCGACGCGATCAGGAACACGTCCGCCAGGGCAAGCCGTTCGCTGACGTCGAGGGCCACAATGTCGTCGGCCAATTTTTCCGCGGCCGCGTGGGCGGCGTGGCGGGCTGTGGCGATGGATGAATCGGTTGCAGTCACGGGACTCCTTGGTGATTTTAGAAACTGTTGAGATTGAGAAACTGTTGAAGGCTAAGCCTGCACGGTCCGGCGGCATTCCTGCGCGGACCGGCGTTGCGTGGGTTGATGCGGGGTGGGCGGCTAGTGGCCCATTCCCGTGATGATCAGGATGATTCCGGCGACGAGCGCCAGGACGCCCAGGGCCAGGACGCTGAGCTGGAGGGCGCGCAGGCGTTGTGCCCTGCCCAGTCCGGCCGTAGCGGCGTCCAGCGGGTCCAGCCCGTAGGCGGCGTTGGCGGCCACGGGCGGGCGTGCGGCGAGGTCCTCTTCGGCCGTCTCGGGAACCGCTTGGGCGGCCGAAACTGCCGGCCGGGTCCCTGCCGCCTGCGCGGCCGCTTCCGCCCGGGCCAGGACGCCGGCCCGGCCCTTGACCGGCCCGGATTCCCGCAGCCGGGACAGGCCGGGACGGCGCGAGGTGCGTGGCTGCACCTTGGGGCTGGGGTTGGTGGCGACCGGGACGTGTGTCGTGGCGGGGAGTTTCATGACCGGCCGCTCCACGCCGGGGACCTCGACAAATTCCAGCGGGGTGACCATGGCGAGGTTGCTGGCCGTCGAGGGATCGTTGCGCGGCGGTTCGTTGCGCTGTGCCGGCTGGCTGTTCTGCTCGGCCAGCTTTTGCTTGGCGGCGGCCCGCCGGTTGAGCACGGCGGCGCGCTCGGCCAGGGCGATCTGCTCGGCGAGCACTTCCGGGTTGACGGCGTCCGGGTCCGTGGCGGCGATGTGCTCCATCTTCGCCACTTGGTTGCGGGCCTGCTCGGCAAGGAGCTCCCGTGCTGCCAGGGCCTGCTCGACGCTCATGCCCTCGGGCAGTTTCCCGCCCGGGCCCGGGCCGGGCACGCCGGCGTCGGGGGCTGCGGGGGCGTTGGGCGCGGACGGGGCCTCCGGCGCCCCGGCGGCCGGCGCGACGACGGGGTGCGAGCGGGTCCGCGGCGAGGGCATCGGCACAATTGGATTGGCCGAGGTGGCAGGGGCCGTCTCTTCGGCGAGCTGCTGGAGGCGGAGCTGCCGGCGCGTGGGCGGCCCGCCGGGGGAAAGCTGGCCTTCCTTCTCGGCCAGTTCCTTGATGGTGCGCAGTGCTGCGCGGTCGCGGGCGCGGATCTGGGAAGAGCGCTGAGCCGCGGACGTGGTCCTGACGGAGTCCACCGGGCCGGGGACACGGCGGCGGCCGGTGGTTTCGGCCTCGGTCGGTTCCTCGGGGCGCTCGGAGAAGGCGGGATTTGCGCTGCCCAGCCCGGCGCCGGCCGCACCGTCGCGCTCCGGGGCAGCCGGAACAGCGCCGGCACCAGTGGTGCCGGCGCTCACGTCCTGGCGTTCATCCCTGGCCTGGCGCAATTCGCGGCGGCTGCGGATGGGAGGCTGTTCCTGACTCATTGAAGGCTCATTCGGTGCTGGCGGTTTGGTTTGTTTCGAGGACGGGGCGGGACTCCAGGGGATCCGGTTCCGGGTCGGCCCGGCCGTCGTACAGGTCGTACTTGGCGATGTACTGGACCACGCCGTCGGGCACGAGGTACCAGACGGGGTTTCCGGCAGCGACGCGGGCCCGGCAGTCCGTGGAGGAGATCGCCATGGCGGGCACCTCCAGCAGGCTGACGTCATCGCGGCCCATGCCGTCCAGCACGTGTCCGGGCCGCGTCACCCCGACGAAGTGCGCGAGCGACCACAGCTCGTCGATGTCTTTCCAGGACAGGATCTGCGCCAGCGCGTCGGCGCCGGTGATGAAGAAGAGATCGGCGTGCGGGCGCAGCGTGCGAAGGTCACGCAGGGTGTCGATGGTGTAGGTGGGGCCGGGCCGGTCGACGTCGACCCGGCTCACCGTGAACCGCGGATTCGAAGCGGTGGCGATGACCGTCATGAGGTACCGGTGTTCGGCCTCGCTGACTTTCTTGCTGCTCTTCTGCCAAGGCTGCCCGGTGGGCACAAACACCACTTCGTCCAGGCCGAACTTCGCCGCGACCTCACTGGCCGCAACGAGGTGGCCGTGATGGATCGGATCGAACGTGCCGCCCATCACACCCAGCCGCAGGCGGCGCGTCGCGCCGTGCTGCTTCACTGTGGCGGAAATATTAGTGGCCCTGGCCGTGGTCGTGCTTGTTCGGGTGCTGGCGGTGCGGGTCCGCGTGCTCCTCAACGGCGTCGTGACGGTTGCCGAGGTTGCCGTAGGACAGCGTGATGAACATCAGTACCAGCAGAATCACGAACATGGTGCCGCCAATAACGAAGGGCGGCGCAATGAGCGGCGCGAGTTCCTCGTGTTCGCCGGCCGCGGCGATGGATGTGGCGATCTGCTGCAACAGCATGTTCTCCCCTAGTGAGTTCAAAATTTACGACGGATTTACGACGGCGAAAGATCCCGCCGTTCCTGGGTTCCCTTCCATGTTACCGCGTTGCTATGCCCGGATCTGGCCTTCGCCCTGCACGATCCACTTCGTCGTGGTGAGCTCGGTCAAGCCCATCGGGCCGCGGGCGTGCAGCTTCTGCGTCGAAATACCCACTTCGGCACCGAGGCCCAGCTCGCCCCCGTCGGTGAACCGCGTGGATGCGTTCACGATGACCGCTGCCGAATCCACCTCGGCGATGAAACGCTCCGCGTTGGCGAGATCGTTGGTCAGGATCGCCTCCGTGTGGCCGGTGGACCAGGTGCGGATGTGCTGCACCGCCTCGTCCAGGCTGTCCACCATGGCTACCGCCAGATCGAGGTCCATGTACTCGGTGGCCCAGTCCGCGTCGGTGGCGGGCACCGAGTCCACCCCGCCCGGGAGCGCGGCCCGGATACGTTCGTCCGTGTGCAGGGTGACACCGGCGGCCCGCAAGGCGGCGGCGACGGCGGGCAGCACGGTGGAGCCGGAATGGACCAGAAGGGTCTCCACGGTATTGCAGACGCTGGGGCGCTGGGTCTTGGCGTTAAGCAGGATCTCGACCGCCATCTCCTCGTCCGCCGAAGCGTCAAGGAAGATGTGCACGTTGCCCTCGCCGGTCTCGATCACCGGGACGGAGGAGTTCGTCACCACGGTCTGGATCAGTTCGCGTCCGCCGCGCGGAATCAGCACGTCCACGCGGCCGCGGGCCCGCATCAGGACGTTCGCGCCGTCGCGGCCGAACTCGTCGACGCTCTGGACGGCGTCGGCGGGCAGTCCCACCGAGTCCAATGCCTCGCGGAGCAGGCTGACGAGCGCAGCGTTCGTGGCGGCTGCGGCGCTGCCGCCGCGCAGGATGACGGCGTTGCCGCTCTTGAGCGCCAGGCCGGCAATGTCCACGGTGACGTTGGGACGCGCCTCGTAGATCGCGGCAACCACACCCATCGGCACGTTGACCTGGCGCAGCCGCAGCCCGTTCGGGAGGGTCTGGCCGCGGACCACGTTGCCCACCGGGTCGGGCAGGTTGGCGAGGTTTTCCAAGGCCGCGGCGAGGGCCTGGACCCGCGCGTCAGTGAGTGTGAGTCGGTCCAGCAGCGCGGCCGAGGTGCCGTTGGCCCGGCCGGCGGCGACGTCCTTGGCGTTGGCGGCCAGGATCCGGTCCTTGTGCTCCAGCAACGCGGCGCCGACGGCCCGCAGGCCGAGGTCTTTCCACGCCCGGTTGGCGCGGGCCATCCGGCGGGAGGCCACGCGGGATCGGTCGGCGATGGCGTGCACGGCCGCTTCGACATCGGTGGCGGCCGACGGCGCGCCTGCAGCGGGAGCGTCGTGAACCGGCAGGTCGGGGTGCGAAGTCAGGGCCTCAGTCATGCTCCAAGTTTAGGCGAGCAGGGGGCTTAGACCAGCACCAGGTCGTCAACATGAACAACTTCACGGTCATAGCCGCGCCCCAGCGTCTTGCCGAGCTCACGGGTGGAACGGCCGAGCATCTGCGGCAGTTCGGCGGCGCCGTAGTTCACCAGGCCGCGGGCAATCACGGTTCCGTCGGTGCCGACCATTTCGACCGCGTCACCGGCTTCGAAGTCGCCGTGCACGGCGGAGATCCCGGCCGGAAGCAGCGAGGTGTGGCGGTCCCGCACGGCCCGGACGGCGCCGTCGTCGAGCACCAGCGTGCCCTGGACGGAGGCCAGGTGGGCGAGCCAGAGCAGCCGGATCGGTTTGCGGGCGCCGTTGACCGAGAACCAGGTCCCCACGTCCTCCCCCGCCAGCGCGGCAGCGGCGTTCGCGGTGGAGGTCACCAGGGCATGGATCCCGGACCCGGCGGCGATCGACGCGGCTTCGACCTTGGTGACCATGCCCCCGGTTCCGACTCCGGCCTTGCCAGTGCTGCCGATCGAGACGCCTTCAAGGTCGCGCGGGCCGGTGACGTGGGCGATCCGCTTGGCACCGTGCGAGGGCGGCCCGTCGTAGAGCGAATCGACGTCGGAGAGCAGCAAGAGCACGTCGGCCCGGACCAGGTGGGCCACGAGGGCCGCGAGCCGGTCGTTGTCGCCGAAACGGATCTCATGGGTGGCGACGGTGTCGTTTTCGTTGACCACCGGGACCACGCCGAGGTTCAGCAGCCGGTCCAGGGCGCGGAAGGCGTTGGTGTGCTGGCTGCGGCGCATGAAATCGTCCGCGGTCAGCAGCACCTGGCTGACGGTGACGCCGTGCGCGCCGAAGGCGTGGGTGTAACGGGCCATCAGGAGCCCCTGGCCCACGCTCGCGGCGGCCTGCTGGGTGGCAAGGTCGCGGGGTCGCTTGTCGAGCCCGAGCGGTGCCAGCCCGGCGGCGATCGCCCCGGAGGAGACGAGGATGATTTCGGTGCCCGCGTTGCGTTTGTGCGCGAGGGCGTCGGCGAGGTCGGTCAAGGCCTCCTCGGCGATGCCGCCGCGAATGGACGTCAGCGAGGAGGAGCCCACCTTGACCACGATCCGGCGGGCGCCGGAGAGCGCGGCGCGGCTGGGCGCCCCGGCCGCGCCGGGCATAACGACCGCGTTACTCGTCATCGGCTTCGCCGAGTCCACTCTCCTTGAGCGGCTGCCGGGCGCGGCGGGCACTGACCGATTCGGTCCAGATGCCGGCCTTGCGCTCGGCCTCGAGCTCGGCCCGGGCGGCGGCCTTGGCGTCGCGGCGCTCCTGCTGGTCCTCGCGCTTCTGGCCACGCGTGGGCCGGTCGCCGATGTCGGCGAAGCGCACGTCGGTGCCGCGCGGGGATGCCAGCAGTTCCGCGCCGGCCATCATGGTCGGCTCCCAGTCGAAGACGACGCCGTCGTCCTCGCCGATGACGACCATGTCGCCCGGCTTCGCACCCTGCTTGAAGAGTTCGTTTTCGACGCCCAGCTTGGCGAGGCGGTCGGCGAGGTAGCCGATGGCCTCCTCGTTGGTGAAGTCGGTCTGCTTGACCCAGCGCACCGGCTTCTCGCCGAGGACGCGGAACAACGGCTCGAGGTTCTTCTCCTCGCGGCGGATCGTGAAGCCGCTTTCGTTGACGGCGCGGGGGCGCAGCACGGGGGCCTGGACCTTCGGCGGCGTCGCTGCGACGGCGTCGCGGGCGGCCTTGACGATCTCCGCCATGGCGAAGCCCAGCTGGCGGAGTCCTTCATGGCTCGTGGCGGAGATTTCGAAGACCTTGTAGCCGCGCTTTTCGAGTTCCGGCCGGACGAATTCGGCCATGTCCTTGCCGTCCGGCAGGTCGACCTTGTTCAGGGCGATCAGGCGCGGACGGTGGTTCAGCGGTACGACTTCGCCGTCGGAGCCGGCGTAGCTCATGTCCACGGCGTACTTTTCGAGCTCCGCTTCGATCACGGCGAGGTCCGAGAGCGGGTCGCGGTCAGCTTCCAGCGTGCCGCAGTCCAGGACGTGCACGAGTGCGGCGCAGCGTTCGACGTGGCGGAGGAAGTGGTGGCCCAGGCCCTTGCCTTCGCTGGCACCTTCGATCAGGCCCGGCACGTCGGCAATGGTGAACCGCACGTCGCCGGCCTGGACGACGCCGAGGTTGGGGATCAGGGTGGTGAAGGGGTAGTCGGCAATCTTGGGCCGCGCGGCGGACATCGCGGCAATCAGGCTGGACTTGCCGGCGGACGGGAAGCCGACCAGGGCGATGTCCGCGATGGACTTCAGCTCCAGGACGATGTCGCTGGATTCGCCTTCGATGCCGAGCAGCGCGAAGCCCGGGGCGCGGCGCTTCTGCGAGGACAGCGCGGCGTTGCCGAGGCCGCCGATGCCGCCGGCCGCGGCGATGAATTCGGTGCCTTCGCCGACCATGTCGGCGAGGACGGTGCCGTCCTTGCTCTTGACGACCGTGCCCTCGGGAACCGGGAGGACCAGGGTTTCGCCGTTCTTGCCGCCGCGCCAGTCGCCCATGCCGGGTCCGCCGTTGGTGGCGTGCCGGTGCGGGGCGTGGTGGTAGTCGAGCAGGGTGGTGGTCTGGGGGTCCACGCGCAGGATGACGTCGCCGCCGTTGCCGCCGTTGCCGCCGTCGGGACCGCCGAGGGGCTTGAACTTTTCGCGGTGGACGGAGACACAGCCGTGGCCGCCGGTACCGCCGGATACGTGCAGTACTACCCGGTCTACAAAGCTCGCCACGTGGATCTCCTCAGTGCTGTTCCCTGGTCCCGCAGGGGCCCAAGATGATTGTAATGCGGTTAAAACACCGGTGGAGCGGACCTACTGGCCCGCCCCACCGATTTAGAACTTGTTGTTACTCTGCAGCTGCAGCAGCCACGATGTTCACAACGCGACGACCACGGCGGGTGCCGAACTCGACAGCACCGGGGGTCAGGGCGAACAGGGTGTCGTCGCCGCCGCGGCCGACGCCGGCGCCCGGGTGGAAGTGGGTGCCGCGCTGGCGGACGATGATCTCGCCTGCGGAAACTACCTGGCCGCCGAAGCGCTTGACGCCGAGGTACTGGGCGTTGGAGTCACGACCGTTGCGAGTGGAGCTCGCGCCTTTTTTATGTGCCATTTGAAATGCCTGCCTTCAAAAATTCTGGGGACTGTTGGAACCTGATCAGTAACGAAGAGTTACTTGATACCGGTGATCTTGACCTTGGTCAGTTCCTGACGGTGACCCTGGCGCTTCTTGTAACCGGTCTTGTTCTTGAACTTCTGGATGACGATCTTGGGACCACGGAGGTCTTCCAGGATCTCAGCCGTAACCGTTACCTTGGCCAGGTCCTTGGCTGCAGTCGTGACCTTGTCACCGTCCACCAGGAGCAGTGCGGGCAACTCAAAAGTGCTGCCGGCTCCACCGGGGACGCGGTTCAGGGTAACGAAGTCTCCAACGGAAACCTTCTCTTGGCGGCCGCCTGCGCGGACAATCGCGTACACCACTGGGGAACTCACTTCTCTCGACGTTTATTACTAGATTTGCGTGCGGAACCTGGTACCAAACTAACCGGACCGGCTCACGCTGTGCCTCAACGCCGGTGGATTCCCCGGGGGAACCCATGAGCTATCCCGTGGAAAGTCCTGCCCGCAATACGAGCGAACTGTTCCTCAAGGTCATAACCCAAGTGTTGGCGTAAGCACCGAAGATCTAGACTACGCTAATTTTGCCTTCGGCCGCAAACGAGGCTGGTCCCGGCGGGTAGTGCGTGACTGACGCCACACGGTGTCCCCGAGGGGCCAAAGCTGTGGCATCGCAGCGACTTCCGGAACCGCGCCCCACTATCCTACCGGCCGCATCCGGCCGGGCCGTTCAGGAGTGCAACCTCGGCGCGTCGAAGAATTCCACCTCGTAGCGGCACGACTGCCTGAAGGCGACGGCCATGGCGCTGCGCTCCGCATCGGAACCCCGGCGGCCGGCCGCGTCCGTGTACCTGATGGCCTGGCGTGTCGACTCCGCGAAGGCCTCGTCGGCGTAGGTGCGCAGCCATTCCGCATAGGGGTGGTCCGCGGGGGCACCGGCGCCGAGGTACTCCTGATGCAAGGTGGCCCCCACTTCGGCGTAGAGCCAGAAGCACGGCAGCGCCGCCGCCACGAGTACCCCGTAGCTGCCGGCGAGGGAAGCCGCATGCAGATGGTCCACGTACGCCTTGGTGACGGGCCCCTGTGTCCCCTCAACAGCCCGGTCGGCCAGCCAATTCCGGTGCAGTTCGGATTCGACCTCCAGGCACTGCTGCGCCGACCGGGACCAGAACAGCTGTTCGGCTTCCGACGGCGCGAGGGCCGCCGCGCGGGACAGCACCCGCGAGTAGCCGTTGAGGTACAGGGCGTCCTGGCTGAGGTAGTAGGCGAACTCGCGTTCGGGCAGGGTGCCGTCAGCGAGGCCACGAATGAAGTCCAGGCCGTAGATCGCCGCCAGCCCGTCGGCGGCGGCCCCGTCGAGGACCGCGGCGAAGTCGCCTTCGGTCTGGAACGCGGGCGCCCCCGGCGCTGCGGCCTGCTGCAGGTGGTGGAAATGGTGCACCGGACCGTTGCCGCGTCCGACGTCGAGGCGTCCCGCCTCCCGCAGCGCTCCGACCAGCCACGGCTTGGCCTCTCGCAGTGATGCCTCCCAGTCCCCCGTCCTGGCCTGCACCGTGGCCAGCGCCGAGGACAGCGAGCAACCGGTGCCGTGGCTGTTCCGGGTGGCGATCCGCTGGCCCGGCACCACCACCGTCTCCTGGCCGAGCAGTCCCCCGGTGTTGACCAGCGCGTCGGGGCAGCCGCCGCCGTCGGCTCCCTCGTTCTGGAGGTGGCCGCCCTTGACCAGGACTGTGGTGCCTGTGAGGGCCGCGAGCCGCTTGCCCTGGCCCAGCGCGCCGGCCCAGTCCGCTGCGTGTTCTTCGCCAAGCAGCATGGCCAGTTCGGCGAGGTTCGGGGTGATGAGGTCCGCGAGCGGAAGCAGGGCCCGCAGGGCGGTCTCGGCCGATTCCTGCAGCAGCCGGTCGCCGCTGGTGGCCACCATCACCGGGTCCAGGACCACGACGGCGGGGCGGACCCGTTCGAGCCAGGCACGGACGGCGTCGATCACCGCGGCGTCGCCGAGCATGCCGATTTTGACGGCGTCGATGGTGATGTCGTCGCTGATCGCGTCCAACTGGGAGGTCAGGAACGACGCCGGCGGCACATGGACGGACCGGACGCCTTGGGTGTTTTGGGCGGTCAGCGCGGTGATGGCGGCCATGCCGTAGCCGCCGAGCGCGGCGATGCTCTTCAAGTCGGCCTGGATGCCGGCGCCGCCGGAGGGGTCCGAGCCCGCGATGGCGAGGACCCGCGGAATCGGGGGCGCGGCGGGCAGGCCGGCTGCCGGGGCGCCGTGTGCGGGTGCCGGGAAGGCGGACTGCAGGATGGAAGGAGCCTGGGCCGCTGGAGCCTGGGCTGCTGGAGCGTGGGCTGTTGCCTGCAGAGCCGCTGCAGCCTGGGTCGATGAAGACAAGAGACATCCCTTCGTCGGTGTTAACCGGACAGGTTCAACGGGTCTGGATCTCAGCCGGCTCGTTGCTCGGCACCCCGTGTCAGTCCCCCAGCCTAGCGTTCCCTGCCCGGCCGCGTCCGCACGGCCGCAGTTGTTACCAGGCCCGTTAACGAACTCGCGGGTACCGTCCCCGCTCGACGCGATGCTGCGTCGAGTCCGGGCGGTACCCGCGAGTGGTGGTGCCTGGCTGGTCCTAGAGCTCCGAGGCGGGAACGCCAACGCCGAGGATGATCGGCTCGCTGGCCGCCGGCTTGGCCGCCGCCTTCGCCGGCTCCGGCGCCTTGGCTTCGTGGACCGAGCCGGCGGCAGCCGACGGAGACATCGCGCGCTGCTGCACGGACGTCTCGTTGGCAGCGCCCTGGGCCCGGCTGGCGCTCCGGTTCCGGCGGACCCGCCGCGGCGCGCTGGTGTCCGCGGCCGCAGCCTGCGCTACGGGTGCGGTGGCGGCCGGCGCCTTGGCAACGGGAGCCTTGGCGGCCTCCTGGCGGACGGGAGCCTGCGCGGCGGGAGCCTGGGCGGCCTCCTCGCGGACGGGAGTCTGCGGCTCGCGGGTGCGGGCACTCGGCGGCTGGATCCGTGCGGTCCGGGCGCGTCCCCGGCCACGGGTGGCACGGGACGGCGCTGCGGCGGCCGGTTCGGGGGCTTCCGCGGCGGGGGCCGCCGCGGAGGGCTCCCCTGGTGCTTGGGGCGCCTCGGCGGCCGGAACCGCTGCGGCCGTCTTGCCGGCCTCGGCGTCGCCCAGGTTGGCGAACGCCTCGGTGAGCAGATCCAGGGTCAGCGCTGGCTGCTGGGCTTCCTCGGCGTGCTCGACGAAGGGCAGGGCAACCTGCTCGCCGCCAAAGGTCAACACGGCGGCCGGACGCCCGGCAGCCTCCTCCGTTGAGGCAACTTCCACGGCCGCGTCCAGCGCAGCCTGGCGGGTTTCGGCGTCGGGCGCTGCCGTCGCGTCGCCGTCGTGCAGGTGGGCGGCGTGCGCGGCGGCGGCGATGTTCGCCAGCGCTGCGCGGGTCGCCTCTGCCTTGGCGTGACGCTCGGCCTCTGTGGGCTCCGGGTGCACGGCAGCGGGTGCGGACTGCTCGTCCGATCCCTGGCCGCCCCGGCCGCGGCGGCGCTTGCGCTCGGTGCGGCCGGCGGGCTGGTGCTCGGCCCGCGGGACGTGGTGTTCCGCGGCGACGGTGTTGGCGCGGCGGTGTTCGACGGGCTCGTCATGGGTGACGACGCCGCGGCCGGCGCAGGCTTCGCACTGTTCGCCGAAGACTTCCAGCAGCCCGGTGCCCATCCGCTTGCGGGTCATCTGCACAAGGCCCAGGGAGGTCACCTCGGCCACCTGGTGCTTGGTCCGGTCCCGGCCAAGGCACTCCACCATGCGGCGCAGCACGAGGTCACGGTTGGATTCGAGCACCATGTCGATGAAGTCGATGACGATGATGCCGCCGATGTCCCGGAGCCGGAGCTGGCGGACGACTTCCTCGGCCGCTTCCAGGTTGTTCTTGGTGACGGTTTCCTCGAGGTTGCCGCCGCTGCCGGTGAACTTGCCGGTGTTGACGTCCACCACGGTCATGGCTTCGGTGCGGTCGATCACGAGGGAGCCGCCGGAGGGCAGGAAGACCTTGCGGTCCAGTGCCTTGTGGATCTGCTCGTCGATGCGCCAGGCCGCGAAGATGTCCGTGTCCTTGGTCCACTTCTCGAGCCGGCCCACCAGGTCCGGAGCCACGTAGGTGACGTAGGCCTCGATCGTGTCCCAAGCCTCCTCGCCGGAGACGATCAGCTTGGAGAAGTCCTCGTTGAACACGTCGCGGACCACCTTGATGGTCAGGTCCGGTTCGCCGTAGAGCAGCTCGGGGGCCAGGATCTTGGTGGACGTGGACTGGCTCTCGATGCCCTCCCACTGGGCGCGCAGACGGTTGATGTCATGCGTCAGCTCTTCCTCCGAGGCCCCCTCGGCGGCGGTGCGGACGATGACGCCCGCGCTCTCCGGGAGGCGGTCCTTGAGGATCCGCTTGAGGCGGTTGCGTTCGACGTCGGGCAGCTTGCGGGAGATGCCGGTCATGGAGCCGCCGGGGACGTAGACGAGGTAGCGGCCGGGCAGCGAGATCTGGCTGGTCAGGCGGGCGCCCTTGTGGCCGACCGGGTCCTTGGTGACCTGGACCAGCACGGAGTCGCCGGACTTGAGCGCGTTTTCGATCCGGCGCTGCTTGCCCTCGAGGTTGACGGCGTCCCAGTTGACCTCGCCGGCGTACAGCACGGCGTTGCGGCCGCGTCCGATGTCGACGAAGGCGGCCTCCATGGACGGCAGCACGTTCTGGACCTTGCCCAGGTAGACGTTGCCGATCAGGGAGTCCTGCTGGGTCTTGGAGACAAAGTGCTCGGCCAGCACGCCGTCCTCAAGGACGCCGATCTGGATTCTGTCGTCGCGCTGGCGGACGATCATCTGCCGGTCCACGGATTCGCGGCGGGCCAGGAACTCGGCCTCGGTGATGACCGTGCGGCGGCGGCCGGTGTCGCGGGATTCGCGGCGGCGCTGCTTCTTGGCTTCCAGGCGGGTGGAGCCCTTGACCGAGGTGACGCGGTTGCTCGGCGGGGCCTCGCTGATCGCACGCGGGGCACGAACGCGGGTCACTGTGTTGGGCGGATCGTCGTCCCCGCCGCCGGTCAGTTCGAGGTCCTGGTCGCCGCGGCGGCGACGACGGCGGCGGCGCGAGGTCACGCCGTCCTCGAGGGTGCCCTCGGCGTCCTCGCCGGACTCCGCTGCGTCATCTGCCTCGGTGTCGGACTCGCCTGCGCGACTGCGGCCGCGGCGTCCACGGCTGCGGCGACGACGGCGGCTGCCGGCGTCGTCGCCCTCGGCTTCTTCGTCTTCTTCCTCTTCCGCGTCCTCGGCTGCGGCCGGGGCCGGGGTCGGGCGGACGACGGCGGTCAGGTCCGGGGCCTGGAAGATCATCGACGTGACGGCACCGGGCGCGAGGAAGAGCGAGGGACCTTCAGCGGTTTCGGCGAGAACCTCGGCGGCTGGCGCGGTCTCCGCAGTCTCTGCGACGTCGGGGGTAGCGGCGGTCGCGGGGGCAGCGTGAGCGACGTCCGTCGCCGGAACGGATTCGGCCTGTGCGGCGTCGTCGGTCTCCGCGGTCACCGGGGCGGCCTTGGCGCGGGAGGCGCGGCGGCGGACCGGCTTTTCCGGGGCTGCCTCGGCGGCGGGCAGCTCAACGGGGGCGTCGGCCACGGCCGCTGACCCGACGACTGCTGGCTCTGCCTCGACGTCGATCTTCTTCCGCGACCGGCTTCGGCGGGCCGGGGCCTTAGCCGGCTCGGCGTCGGCCGGGACTTCGGTGGAGGGGACTTCGGCGGCGTCAGCAACGACGTCGGACGCGCTGGCTGCGGCTTCCGCCTTGGGCGCTGCCTTGCGCCGGGTCCGGGTGGCCTTCTTCGGCACCTCAGTTGCGGCGGTTTCCGGTGCTTCCTCGGTAACAATTGCTTCGTCGTTACCGGCTACTAGCTGGTCATTATCCATATGTGGCGACACTCCTGCCCCTGGATGTACCGCCACATCCGGTACCCGCGGGGGCAAATATTTGTCAACACCCGCAGGCATTGACAGAAGTCAATTGAGTACCCCCAGGTTCGCACCGGCAGTGGGGTGCGGCAGCCCTGGAAGGCCGGCGAGATTGTTCTGAACCCGTTGATCTGTACGTCACAACCAGGTGCCGTCCAATGGCATTGCGGGATAGGTCGGATCGAGGGACCCGAAGTATGCCCTGCTCATCATTGGCGGTCTTGAAAACAAAGTCGCCGGACTGAGACGTGAATGTGGATCATGTCCCAGCCACGTTCATTGTCTCACAGGAGCCGCCAAAGCCGGGCTAGGCGGGGCATCCGCCCCGCGCCGTGCACCGAATCACTGGTGCGGGCACGACGCCCACCCGGATTCGCCCAGCCTGCGGCGATACAATCGGCCCAAGAGCACCCGACGCAAAGGATCGAGTTTCCATGCCCAGCATCTCGCACGCCCCGGACGATGTGACCGCCGGCGGGCACGCCACCGGCACGGCCGCGGCGGAGCGCCCCCTCCCGCCGATGACCCGCGACCGCCCGTTCGGCTGGCTCCTGCTGATCACCGGCGTCGTCGGCTGGCTGGCTTCGGGAACGCTGGTACTCGAAAAACTGGAAGTCCTGAAGGACCCCAAGCACGTGACGGTGTGTGACGTGAACCCGTGGATCTCGTGCGGCCAGGTGATGCAGACCTGGCAGAGTTCACTCTTCGGCTTCCCCAATATGTTCATCGGCATTGTCGCGTTCGCCGTCATCATCACCACTGCCATGGGCCTCCTCGCCGGTGCAACGTTTGCCCGCTGGTACTGGCTCGGGCTGCAGGCCGGCGTCACGCTGGGCTTCGCGTTTGTGGTGTGGCTCTGGTCCCAGGCGCTGTACTCCATCCACATTCTGTGCCCGTTCTGCATGATCGTGTGGGCCGCGATGATTCCCCTGTTCGTCTGGGTGACCGTGCGCAACGTGAGCCACGGCTTCATCCCGATGCCCGCCGCTGCCGCCCGCATCGTCGGCGACTCCGGCTGGATCCTCACGGCGCTGCTCTACGTCGCCGTGGTCGCCACCATCTTCTTCGCCTTCATCCAGGTCTTCGTGGGAACCTCCGGCTACTAACCAACCCGCCAACAACAGCGCGAACGTGCGCTTGTCGGCGGTGCTTAGAACCAGATCTTGATCTCGCGCTCGGCGGACTCGGCCGAGTCGGAGCCGTGGACCAGGTTCTGCTGGACCTTCTCGCCCCAGTCGCGGCCGAAGTCGCCCCGGATGGTGCCGGGCGCCGCCGTCGTCGGGTCCGTGGTGCCGGCGAGGGAACGGAAGCCCTCGATCACGCGGTGGCCTTCGAAGATCGCGGCGACCACAGGTCCGCTGAGCATGAACTCGACCAGCGGCTCGTAGAAGGGCTTGCCGACGTGCTCCTCGTAGTGCTGTTCCAGGAGTTCGCGGCTCGCGTTGACCTTCTTGAGTTCGGCCAGGGTGTAGCCCTTGGCTTCGATCCGGGCGATGATGCTGCCGGTCAGGTTGCGGGCGACGCCGTCGGGCTTGACCAGGACGAGGGTGCGCTCAGTACTCACAGCTGCTCCAATTTTGGTTGGGGTGGGGTTCGGGACAAGTCTAGTTGCTTTGGCCTTCGGGATTCGCGGCTTCCCAGGCGGCCTGCTCGCGTTCGCGCTGGGCCGCTTCGCGGTCGATCCGGATGCCGGTCCGGATTCCGTACCACCAGGTGATCGCGAAGAGGCCCCCGACCACGTACATTGTCGGCTCCACGATGCCGGTGAGGATCAGCAGCACCTGCAGGATCCAGCCCAGGGCCACGCCCCACGGCTTCGAGAGCACCGCGCAGGTCAGCACGAGCACCACGCTCAGGCCGATGCCGACGCCGAACACCAGCAGCGGCGGCAGCTCCCCGCGCCGCAGCCCGAAGACCGCGAGGGTGCCAAAGAGCGCCACAAAGGCCTCCAGCAGGAGCACGGTCGAGGCGAACATGACCTTGGTGGAGCGGCGTTTCTTGGGCATGCCCGGGCGCCATTCGCGCTGGGCCTTGGTGAGTCTGGCCATGGTTACGCCTCGGTCTTTCCGAGCAGGATCCGGGCCTCGGCCACCAGCGTGATGGAACCGGTGACGAGGATCCCGCCGGCGAGGTCCTCGTTGAACTCGGCCCGCTCCACCGCCCACTCGAGGGCGTCGTCGAGCTTCTCGGCGACGTGGATGTTGTCCTCGCCAAAGCCCAGGTCCAGCGCCAGCTCGGCGAGGTCCTCGGCCGGTACGGCCCGCGGCGAGTTGGACTGGGTGAAGCAGTACTCCGAGGCCAGGTCGCCCAGGGATTCCTTGAGCTGGCGGAGGATTTCCTCGGCGTCTTTTTCCTTCAGGACACCGACGACCACCACGAGCTTGCTGAAGCTGAACGCCTCGTGGATGGCCTCGGCGGAGACCCGGATGCCCTCGGGGTTGTGCGCGGCGTCCACGATGATGGTCGGCGCGGTGCGGAGCACCTCCAGCCGGCCCGGGGAGCTGACGGAGGCGAAGGCTTCCTGCAGCACCTCGGCGTCGAGCGGCTTCTCGGCGCCGAAGAAAGCTTCCAGCGCGGCAATCGCGACGGCGGCGTTCTCGGCCTGGTGCGCCCCGTGCAGGGGGACCAGCAGGTCCTCGTAGCGGCCGGCGATGCCCTGGATGGTCACCATCTGGCCGCCGACGGCGACGTTGCGGGACTCGACGCCGAACTCCACGCCTTCGAAGCGGAACGGCACGTTGACTTCCTTGGCCTTCTCCAGCAGGACCTGGGCCGCGTCCACGGGCTGCGCCGCGCTGATCAGGAAGCCGCCGGGCTTGATGATGCCGGCTTTTTCGTAGGCGATCTCCTCAGTCGTCTCGCCCAGCAGCTCGGTGTGGTCCAGTGAGATCGGCGTGACCACGGCGACCTGACCGTCGCCGACGTTGGTCGCGTCGGTGATGCCGCCGAGGCCCACCTCGATCACGGCCACGTTGACCGGCTGGTCCGCGAAGACCGCGAAGCCCAGGATGGTCAGGCACTCGAAGTAGGTCAGCCGCGGCTGGCCGTCGGCCTCGAGCTCGCCGTCCACGATTTCCAGGTACGGGCGGATCTCGTCCCAGATCCGGACGAACGTCTCATCCGGCACCGGTTCGCCATCGATACTGATCCGTTCGGTGACTTTGGACAGGTGCGGGCTCGTGTACCGGCCCGTGCTCAGTCCGTGGGCGCGCAGCCCGGCCTCGATCATCCGCGCCGTGGAAGTCTTGCCGTTGGTGCCGGTGACGTGGATGATCGGGAACGCCTTGTTCGGCTCCCCCAGGATATCCATGGCCCGGTGCAGGGGCGCCAGCCGCGGCTCCATCTTGTTTTCCGGCGCCCGGCCCAGCAGCTCGGCGTAGACGCTCTCTACGGAAAATTCGTCGGTCATGAATTATGCCCCTACTTCAACGGTTACTTTTTCGACGCTGACCTGCGGGTCCTTGACGTCGGCGGGTACAGTGCCCAGCTCCACGGTGAGGGTCTCGGTCTTGACCAGCTCGGCGTGGGCCAGCAGCGCTTCGATGGTGTCGGGCGCCGCGGTAACGATGGTGCGGATCCGGTCGCTGACGTTGAGCCCGGCGTCCTTGCGGGCCTGCTGGATGGCGCGGACCAAGTCACGGGCGGTGCCTTCGGCTTCGAGTTCCGGGGTGACCTCGGTGTTGAGCACCACGAAGCCGCCGCCCGGCAGCACTGCCGCTGCGCGGGAGCCCTCGCCTTCGGCTGCTTCTGCCACCACGGTTTCCAAGGTGTATTCCTGCGGCTCGAGGACGAGCCCGCCGGCGGTGACCAGCCCGGCGTCGTCCACGCTCCAGTCGCCGGACTTGGAGCCCTTGATGGCCTGCTGGACGTTCTTCCCCAGCCGCGGCCCGGCGGCACGGGCGTTGACCACCAGCTTCTGCTCGATGCCGAACTCCTCCGGGGAGGCGCTCTCGGCGTCGAGCAGGCGCACGGAGCGCAGGTTCAGTTCATCGGCTACGACGGCGGCGAAGCCCTCCAGCGCGCCTGCGCCGGGGGCCACCACGGTGAGTTCCTGCAGCGGCAGGCGCACGCGGAGGTTGGCGGCCTTACGCAGCGAGGAGCCGGTGGAGCAGATCTGCTGCACCCGGTCCATCGCCTCGACGAGTCCGGCGTCGGCCGGGAACAGTTCCGCGTCCGGCCAGTCGGCCAGGTGCACGGAGCGACCGCCGGTGAGGCCGCGCCAGATCTCCTCGGACACCAGCGGCAGCAGCGACGCCGCGACCCGGCAGACCGTTTCCAGCGCGGTGTAGAGCGCATCGAAGGCGTCGACGTTCTCATCGAAGAAGCGTTGGCGGCTGCGGCGGACGTACCAGTTGGTGAGCATGTCCAGGTAGCCGCGCAGTTCATCGCAGGCTCCGGAGATGTCGTAGCTGTCCAGCTGCGTGGTCATGTTCCGGACCAGGTCGCCGGTGTTGGCCATCAGGTACTGGTCCAGGGTGTCGGCGTAGCCGTCGTAGCGCAGCCTCGCGTCGTAGCCCGCGCCGCCTGCGGCAGCGTTCGTGTACAGGGTGAAGAAGCTGTACACGTTCCACAGCGGGAGGATGACCTGGCGGACGCCGTCGCGGATGCCCTGCTCGGTGACCACGAGGTTGCCGCCGCGCAGGATCGGGCTCGACATCAGGAACCAGCGCATCGCGTCGGAGCCGTCGCGGTCCAGGACCTCGGAGACGTCCGGGTAGTTGCGAAGGCTCTTGGACATCTTCTGCCCGTCGGAGCCCAGCACGATGCCGTGGCTGATGACGTTGCGGAAGGCCGGCCGGTCGAACAGCGCGGTGGAGAGGATGTGCAGCATGTAGAACCAGCCGCGGGTCTGCCCGATGTATTCAACGATGAAGTCCGCCGGATTGTGGGTGTCGAACCATTCCTCGTTCTGGAACGGGTAGTGGACCTGGCCGTAGGGCATAGAACCGGAGTCGAACCACACGTCCAGAACGTCCTCGACGCGCCGCATCAAGGACTGGCCTTCCTCGGGGGTGCGTGGGTCGTCCGGGTTGGGGCGGGTGAGCTCGTCGATGAACGGCCGGTGCAGGTCCACCTGGCCGGCCTTGTTCAGCGGGAGCCGGCCGAAGTCGGCTTCGATTTCGGCGAGGGAGCCGTAGACGTCGGTGCGCGGGTAGTCCGGGTCGGTGGACTGCCAGACCGGGATAGGGCTGCCCCAGTAGCGGTTGCGGCTGATGGACCAGTCGCGGGCGTTGGCGAGCCACTTGCCGAACTGGCCGTCTTTGACGTTGCCCGGGATCCAGTTGATCTCCTGGTTTAGTTCGGACATGCGGTCCTTGAACTTGGTGACCTCCACGTACCAGGAAGACACCGCACGGTAGATCAGCGGGTTGCGGCAGCGCCAGCAGTGCGGGTAGGAGTGCTCGTAGCTGGCCTGGCGGACAAGGCGGCCCTGGGCTCGGAGCACCTGGGTGATGGGCTTGTTGGCCTCGAAGACCTGGAGCCCGGCGATCTCGGCGAGGTCACCGTGGCCAAACAGCGGCAGGAACTTCGCGCCCTCGTCCACCGAGAGGACCACCGGGATTCCGGCCTCTTCACAGACCTTCTGGTCGTCTTCACCGTAGGCGGGGGCCTGGTGGACGATGCCGGTGCCGTCGGTCGTGGTGACGTAGTCGGCCACGAGGAAGCGCCAGGCGTGCTCGGTGCCGTACTTCTCGGCGTCGGCGAAGTAGTCCCAGAGCGGCTCGTAGCTGAGGCCCTCGAGTTCGGTGCCGCTGTGGCGGGACACGACGGCAGCCTCCGCGGCGGCAGCGCCCTCGGCGCCGTCCCCGTAGCCAAGGTCCTTGGCGTAGGCGCCCAGCAGGTCCGCCGCGAGCAGGAAGCTGCCGGTGACGGGTGCCTCGGCCGCGGCAGCCTTGATTCCGTTCGGGCCGGCGGGCAGCACAACGTAGCTGATGGCGGGCCCGACGGCGAGCGCCAGGTTGGTGGGCAGCGTCCACGGCGTGGTGGTCCAGGCGAGCGCCTGCACCCCGGCGAGCTGCTTGGAGAGCTCCGACTCCCCCGCCGTGATGGGGAACGTCACCGTGACGGTCTGGTCCTGGCGGTTCTTGTAGACGTCGTCGTCCATCCGCAGTTCATGGTTGGACAGCGGTGTCTCGTCCTTCCAGCAGTAAGGCAGAACCCGGTAGCCGTTGTAGGTCAGGCCCTTTTCGTGCAGCTGCTTGAAAGCCCAGAGGACGGACTCCATGTACTCGACGTTGAGCGTCTTGTAGTCGTTCTCGAAGTCCACCCAGCGCGCCTGCCGGGTGACGTAGCTCTTCCATTCGTCGGCGTACTTCATCACCGAGGCGCGGCAGGCGTCGTTGAACTTGTCGATGCCCATGGCCTCGATCTGGGTCTTGTCCGTCATGCCCAGCTGCTTCATGGCTTCCAGCTCGGCGGGCAGCCCGTGGGTGTCCCAGCCGAAGCGGCGCTCGACCCGGCGGCCGCGCTGGGTCTGGTAACGGCCCACGAGGTCCTTGGCATAGCCGGTCAGCAGGTGGCCGTAGTGCGGCAGGCCGTTGGCGAAGGGCGGGCCGTCGTAGAACACGAATTCGTTGCTGCCATCTTGGCCGGCATCCCGCTGGTCGATACTCGCTTGGAAGGTGCCGTCCTGGTCCCAGTACTTCAGGATGCGCTCTTCGATCTCCGGGAACTTCACGGAGGCGGATACGCCAGTGGTGCTGGAAGTGGAGGTGCCGGCGCCTGCGGGTGCGGCTGAGGCCTTGGGGTAATGGGTCATCTCGACATCCTGGGTTGAGCTGGTGAACAACGGGATTCATTCAGGATGCGAGGACGGCTCGTGTGTTGTTTCACCAACACCGGCACCGCGGTACCACCTCACTTACCGTCCCCGATCCCGCCCTTCCCCTGAGAATCCAAAGGAAAGCGCTGCACCGAAGGCGGCCGCTCGTTGACTGCTGTGACGGGCTTACCCGTCCGGTTCTACCGGCCCTGGCGCGTCGTGTTGCCGCGCCGGGGCGTTCTTCCGGAAGCTCACCGGTGATGGCCGGGTCAAAGCTGATACGTCGATGTTACCGGAAGTCCCCGCGTTTCACTGCCCGGCGGACCAGCCACCGGGCAGTGAATCACGACGCCGGCACCCTAGCGGGCAGCCTTCAACGCGAACGCCTTGGGCAGTTTCATGCCGGACTCGGCCATAACCTCGCGGAGCCGGTCGGGGTAGTCGGTGATCAGCCCATCGACCCCGTCTTCGATCAGGGCCCGCATGGTGGGCTTGTCATCGACGGTCCACGGGATGACCTGCATTCCTGCGGCGTGGGCACGGCGCACCATGTCCGCGGTGACGTAGGGGACGTAGTCCGGGTCCGTCACCTTGCCGTTCTGCGGCGAGCCGTGGACCGGGGAGATGGCGTTGAAGTGGAGGGACGCGGCCGCAGCGACCAGGTCGCCGCCGAAGTCGTCGGCGTCGATGCCGCCGAGCCACGGGGACTTCCCGGGCTGGCCGGCCTGCAGGAAGTCCTTGTTGGTCAGTGCGACGGTCGGGATCTTGGGCGCCTGCTGCTGGACGAGGCGCAGGGAGCCCCAGTCGAAGCTTTCGATGGAGACGCGGTGCTGCATGTGCGCCTTGTTGATTTCTCGCAGGGCGACTTCGACGAACTGTTCGCGGGGTGCGGTCTGCTCGGGGGCGCCGGCTTCGACCTTGGTCTCGATATTGAACCTCACCTGACTGGCGTGGTGGGCGTCCGTCATGGCGAACACCTCGGCCAGGGTGGGCATCTTGGCGCCCGGAGAGGCCTGCTGGCCGGGGAACTGCGGCAGGGTCAGCGAGCCGCAGTCCAGGCTGCGGACCTGGTCGAAGGTGAGGTCCTTGATGTACTTGCCCACGTACGGAAACTGCGGGTCATTCGGGGTGACCGGTGCCGTGTCCAGGCATTTCTGGGCGCTGATCTTGCGGTCATGGGTGATGACTTCGCGGCCGTCCTTGGTGATCTGGAGGTCCATTTCGAGGGTGGTGACGCCGGTCTCGATCCCCTTGGCGAAGGACGCCAGGGTCGATTCGACAGTCAGGCCGATCCCGCCGCGGTGTGCCTGAAGGTCGAAGTGGTTGTCGCCCCCAGCTGCGGAGGTGCCGCCGGCGTTGGTGTCGGCCGCCTGGGCCGGGACGGAGGAGGCGAGCAGCAGGGCTGCGCCGACTACGGCGGCACTGACAATCGAAGAACCGGGCTTCGTCGGGTTTCGCATGGGAAAAGGATCTCCACTCTGGTGGTGTGCAGTTGCACCAGCCACCGTGCCTTCCCCCGGCGAACTCCCGGCCACCCCGTCCCGGCCCCCGGGCGACGCGGTGGTGAACGTCCGGGGGCCGGTGGCACAATGCCCGGCCCGGCCCCCGCGCGGTTGCCCGGCCCCGGCGCGGCCGTCCCGGCTAGCCCTTGCGGATCACCTTGAAGTTCGACGCCTGCGCCACCGGGCGGATCACGATCTGGTCCAGGTTCACGTGGTGCGGCGCGGTGACAGCGAAGCGGACGACGTCGGCGACGTCAGCGGCCGTGAGCGGCTTCTCCACGCCGGCGTAGACCTTCTCCGCGGCGCCCGCGTCGCCGAGCCGGTTCAGGGAGAACTCCTCGGTCTGGACCATGCCGGGGGCCACCTCGATCACCCGGAGGTTGTGTTCGGCCTCTTCCAGCCGAAGCGCCCCGGTGAGGGCGTGCTGGGCGAACTTCGCGGCGTTGTAACCGCCGCCGCCCTCATAGGCGGACAGGCCCGCCGTCGAGGTCAGGTTCAGTACGGTGCCCTCGCCGCACGCCCGCAGCATCGGCAGGAACGCGCGGGTGAGCTTCATGGTCCCGAGCACGTTGACCTCGTACATCCAGGCCCAGTCCTCGGTCTTGGCGTCGGCCACCTTGTCGGCGCCGCGGGCGCCGCCGGCGACGTTGATGAGGGTGTCGATTCCCCCGGCACGGGTCACCTCGTCCACCAGCCGCCTTACGTCGGCGTCGTCGGTCACGTCGGCGGGGAGGGCGACGGCGCCGGTCGCGTCGGCGAGTGCCTCCAGCCGGTCGACGCGGCGGGCGACGGCGAAGACGGTCCAGCCTTCCTGCCGGAGTGCGCGCACCGTGGCCTCACCGATGCCGGTGCTCGCCCCGGTGACCACTGCTGATTTGGCTGCTGATGTCTTGATGTCGGTTTCCTCAGTCATGGCACCACCCTAGCGTTTTAGCGCTCCAGGAATTCCAGCAGCACGCGGGCGTGGTTGGTCTCCGGATCCCTGGCACCAAAAAGCAGGGTCACCTTCGCATGCTGGGCGGCCAGCTCCCGCAGGGTGCCCACGGCGGGGTTCGTTTCCAGCTCGGCCTCGTAGGCGGCGCGGAAGTCCGCGAAGCGTTCCTGCATGTGGGCGAATTCGGTCCGCAGCGGCGGCGAGGGCGCTACTTCCTTGAGCCACAGCTCCAGTTGAGCTCGTTCCTTGCTGACGCCGCGCGGCCAGAGCCGGTCCACGAGGACCCGGCAGCCGTCGTCGTCGGCGGGTTCGTCGTAGATGCGCTTGATCGCAAAATGTCCGGTGTTTTCCTTCATAGTGGTGCACGTTATTGCAGTTAGATTCGCGAAAATAGCGCAGCGCGGTGAAACGAAGTGTAAAGAACTGCAAGAATTGACCCATGGCTGAAGACACGCAGGGTACAGACACGCCCACCACCGCCCCCATCAACGTTCCGGACAAGCCCGCCCTGGAGGGGCTGGAAAGCGCCCTCACCCGGCGCTGGCTTGACGAAGGGACCTACAAGTTCAACCGGGACACCACCCGGGAGCAGGTCTTCTCGATCGACACTCCCCCGCCCACCGCGTCGGGCTCCCTGCACGTGGGACACATGTTCTCCTACACCCAGACCGACGTCCTGGCCCGCTACCAGCGGATGACCGGCAAGAACGTCTTCTACCCGATGGGCTGGGACGACAACGGCCTGCCCACCGAGCGGCGCGTGCAGAACTACTACGGCGTCCGCTGCGATCCGGCCATTCCCTACGACGCCGACTACCGGCCGCCGGCGGAGCCCGCCAAGAACCAGCGCGACTTCGACGTCGTCTCGCGCCGGAACTTCATCGAACTCTGCGAGGAACTTGCCGTCGAGGACGAAAAGGTCTTCGAGAACCTGTTCCAGACCCTCGGCCTGTCCGTTGACTGGGACCTGACCTATCGGACCATCGACGACAAGTCGCGCGCCATCTCCCAGCGGGCGTTCCTGGCCAACCTGAACGCCGGCGACGCCTACATGGCGGAGGCCCCCACCCTCTGGGATGTCACGTTCCGCACCGCGGTGGCCCAGGCCGAGCTGGAGGACCGCGAGGTCGCCGGCGCCTACTACCGCTACCCGTTCTTCACCGAGGACGGCGACAAGATCTACATCGAGACCACCCGCCCCGAACTGCTGGCCGCCTGCGCCGCGCTCGTGGCCAACCCCGACGACGAGCGGTACCAGCCGCTGTTCGGCAAGAAGGTCACCTCACCCCTGTTCGGCGTCGAGGTGGAGGTCCGGGCCCACCCGCTCGCCAAGGCGGACAAGGGCTCCGGCATCGCCATGGTCTGCACCTTCGGCGACCTGACCGACGTGACCTGGTGGCGTGAGCTGCAGCTGCCCACCCGCGCGATCGTGGGCCGCGACGGCCGCATCATCGGCGAAACGCCTGACTGGATCACCTCCGAGGAAGGCCGCGCCGCGTTCCAGGCAATCGCGGGCAAGACCGTCTTCAGCGCCAAGGAAGGCGTGGTGGAGCTGCTCGCCGCCGCGGACCTGCTCGACGGCGAGCCCAAGAAGATCATGCACCCGGTGAACTTCTTCGAAAAGGGCGACAAGCCCCTCGAGGTTGTGACCTCGCGCCAGTGGTACATCCGCAACGGCGGCCGCGACGAGGAGCGCCGTGAGCGCCTGATCGGCCGCGGCAACGAGATCGAATTCCACCCGTCCTTTATGCGCTCGCGCTACGAGAACTGGATCACCGGCCTGAACGGCGACTGGCTGGTCTCGCGCCAGCGCTTCTTCGGCGTGCCGGTGCCGGTCTGGTACCCGCTCGACGCCGACGGCAACCCGGACTACGACGCGCCGATCCTGCCCTCCGACGCCCAGCTCCCGGTGGATCCCGCCGCGGACGCGGCCCCCGGCTACGAGGAAGCCCAGCGCGATGTGCCGGGCGGCTTCACCGGCGACGCGGACGTCCTGGACACCTGGGCCACCTCCTCGCTGACCCCACAGATCGTGGGCGGCTGGAGCACGGACGAGGCGCTCTTCGCCAAGGTCTTCCCGTTTGACGTGCGCCCGCAGGCCCACGACATCATCCGGACGTGGCTGTTCTCCACCGCCGTCCGCGCCGATGCCCTCCAGGACGTCGCACCGTGGAAGCACGCCGCGATCTCCGGCTGGATCCTCGACCCGGACCGGAAGAAGATGTCCAAGTCCAAGGGCAACGTGATCGTCCCGACCGACGTCCTCAACGAGTACGGCTCGGACGCCGTCCGCTACTGGGCGGCCTCGGCCAAGCTCGGCGCGGACACCGCCTACGAGATCGCACAGATGAAGATCGGCCGCCGCCTGGCCATCAAGCTGCTCAACGCCTCCAAGTTCGTGCTGAACCTGGGCGCCACCGAGAACTCCGTGGTCTCCTCCGACGTCTCGGTGCTGAGCAACCCCCTGGACCGCGCCGTGCTGGCGCAGCTCTCCGAGGTGGTCCGGCAGGCCACCAAGGCGTTCGAGAACTACGACTACGCCCGGGCCCTGCAGATCACCGAGAGCTTCTTCTGGCACTTCACCGACGACTATGTGGAGCTGATCAAGGACCGCGCCTACGGTGCCGCGGGCGAGGCAGAGCAGGCGTCCGTGCTGGCCGCGCTGGCCACGAGCCTGGACACCCTGCTGCGGCTCTTTGCGCCGTTCCTGCCGTTCGCCACCGAGGAAGTCTGGGGCTGGTGGCGGACCGGCTCGGTGCACCGGGCGCAGTGGCCCGCCGCCGTGGAGATCGACGGCGACACCACCCTGCTCGCCACGGTGGGCGCGGCGCTCGGCGGCATCCGCAAGGCCAAATCCGAGGCGAAGGTCAAGCAGCGCACCGAGGTGCTGTCCGCGACCATTACGGCGTCCGAGTCCCTGACGACCCAGCTGAAGGCCGGTCTGGGCGACCTCAAGGCCGCGGCCAACGCCCGCGAACTGGCCCTGGTGGCCGGCGAAGGTGAGCTGACGGTGAGCGACGTCGTGCTGGCCCCCGCCGAGGAGCCTGGCCAGGCGTAACGCCCGGCAATGCAAAGACCATGAACAGGGGCCCTCCGGCCGGCTCAGGCCGGGCGGAGGGCCCTCTTCCATTCCTGGTCTTCTGTTCTGTGTCTTCCGGGCTTAGAGTCTTCCGGGCTCAGATCCCGAAGGAAGTCTCGAAGTGCGTCAGGACCGGCGGAGCGGCCAGCAGGTCTCCCAGCCCGCTTGCTCCGTCGCCCGCCCGCCAGGCGCGGTAGGCGGAGTCATGCTCCAGGGACGCCCACTTTTCCACGACAAGGATGTGTGCCGGGTCCGCGCTGTCGACCAGCACATCGACGCCGAGGCACCCGTCGAACGCCCGCGTGTCGGCGAGAATGTCGCGAAGCACGGCCGGCGCCGTGGGCACGGAGTCTGTTTTGAGGGTCAGGTCAAGGTGGGCTGTGATGGGCACGGCGCTCCAGTGGTCGCGTGGCGGGGCGGGCACCCGGACGGTGCCCCTGTCATTGGAGGCAACCTCGGCGACTCCGGGCTTGTTCCTTCGACGTCGCTCGGCCGTCCTTCGTCTGCCGCTAGGTACCTGTCTCCCGGCTCCGCCGTTCCGCTTCGTTGATGGCCCAGGCCGCGTTGACCAGTCCAATGTGGCTGAACGCCTGCGGGAAGTTGCCCAGCAGTTCCCGGCTGTCCGGGGCCACCTCCTCGGCCATCAGTCCCAGGCTGGTGGCAAATCCGGCCGCTCGTTCGAAGACCGCTATGGCCCGGTCCGTCAGCCCGGCGAGGGCCAGGGCGTGGGCGAGCCAGAAGGTGCAGAGCAGGAAAGCCCCTTCCTCGCCCGGCAGCCCGTCGTCGCCGTGGTAGCGGTACACCAGGCCGCGGCCGTCGGTCAGCCGATTCTCCACGGCTTCGATGGTGGCGAGGAACCGCGGGTCGTCTGGCGCCAGGAAGCCAACGATCCCGAGCATCAGGGCCGACGCGTCGAGCTGCTCGGCGCCGTAGGCCTGGGTGTAGGCTCCCGCGGCGTCGCTCCAGCCGTTCGCTCGGATGGACTCGGCGATCAGCTCCCGGGCGTCCCTCCAGCGCGGCACCCGGTCCGTGGCCTGCAGTATCCCGGCCAGGGTGATGGCCCGGTCCACGGCGACCCAGCACATCAGCTTGGAATACAGGTAGTGCCGCGGTTCGCCGCGGACCTCCCAGATCCCCTGGTCTCGCTCCCGCCAGCGGGCGACGGCGGCGTCCGCCGCGTCCGCCAGGAAGCGCAGGGTTTCCGGTGCCAGGCCGTCGAGGAATTCCGGCATGGTCGCGGCAGCATCCAGCAGCTCGCCGTAGACGTCCAGTTGCCGCTGGTCCCAGGCTCCGTTGCCTACGCGCACCGGCGAACTCCCCCGCCAGCCGGGAAGGTGGTCCAGGACCCGCTCGGGCAGGTCCCGCTCGCCGCCGATACCGTACATGATCTGCAGTTCCTCGCCCCCGGCCAACTGGCGGGCAGCGGCCGTCGCGAGGAACTGGAAGAACTTTCCCGCCTCATCCGGGCAGGCCGCCACCCACAGCGCCTGCAGGGTCATGCTGGCATCCCGGACCCAGGTGTAGCGGTAGTCCCAGTTGCGGGTGCCGCCAGCCACCTCGGGCAGGGAGGTGGTCGGGGCGGCCACGATCGCGCCGGACGGATAGTAACTGAGGGCCTGCAGGACCCGGCCGCTGCCGGCCACGAGCTCCTGCCAGGGGCCGCGGTAGCCCTGGTGGATCCCGGACCAGCTGCTCCAGCCCTCGAGGGTGTCACCGAGCCGGTGCGCCATCTCCTGCTGGTCCCAGAACCCCGGCTCCTCCCCCGCCGCGTGCTGGCGGTGCAGGGCGAGGCCGAGGCTGTCGCCGGCGCGGAGGCTCAGGACGGCGTGGGCGGTGCCGCCGTCGAGCGTGAACGGCACCGGCGCGGACAGCGCCAGTTCGTGGGCGCCGGCCTGGATCAGCAGGCCGCCGTCCACGGCCTGCAGCACCGGGCGCAGCAGCCCGTACTCCGGCCGCGGCGCGAAGCTGACCGCCACGTCAACACTCCCCTCGGTGCAGGACAGCCAGCGCAGCAGCGTGCCCGGGGCCCCTTGGCCGAGGTCGTGCCCGCGCCGTCCGGAGCCAAGGACCAGTGCGTCGCTGACGGCGAGCCGGCCGTGGGCGGTGGTGTGGAGCGACTCCAGGACCATGGACGGGCCCAGGTACCGCCGGGTGGTCGTGTACTCGCCGGCGGGCCGGATGGACCAGTGGCCGGCGTCCTCGCCCAGCAGCCGGCCGAAGACCGAGGGACTGTCGAAGCGCGGGAAACAGAGCCAGTCCACGGAGCCCGCGGCGCTGACCAGGGCGGCGGACCAGCAGTCGGACAGCAGCGCGTAATCCGCGATGGGCTCAGTGCTCATGGCACCAATCTGAGGCGATTTTTGGGCAAAGGGGAAGCCCCATCAGCTTTTTGCGGTTGGTGGGGCTTCGACTTTTCGATTACCACGTGACGTCTTAGGTAATCTGGCGGGATCCTTGGAATTTCAGGTCTTCCTACCTCGTCACTGGTAGCCATCATCTGACTTTGCCGAAGGCTGCGTCGGATGAGTGTCACTGAATCTTTGGTTCCTGCGTCCCGCTTCTTTCGAAGTGGGTAAGTTCTATTGTTCTCCCGCTCTTCCGGATGCACAAGGGCCCCGGATGAACTACAACCGGGTAGTTCATCCGGGGCCCGTGGCGTACCGTCCGTGGGCGCGGCCTAGCTGAAGACAGGGCTCTCGGTGCGGCTGCGCTTGAGCTCGAAGAAGTACGGGAACGAGGCCAGCGTCACGGTGGCGTCCCAGAGCTTGCCGGCATCTTCGCCGCGCGGGATGCGGGTCAGGACGGGGCCGAAGAAGGCGGTGCCGTTGAAGGCGACGACCGGGGTGCCGACGTCCTGGCCGACCAGCGAGATGCCGGCCTCGTGGCTGGAGCGCAGCTGGGCGTCGAACTCCTCGGACTGCCCGGCGGCCGCAAGCCCGGCGGGAAGGCCCACCTCGGCCAGCGACTTGGCGATGACCTCGGAGATGTCCTTGTTGCCTTCGTTGTGGATCTTGGTGCCCATGGCGTCGTAGAGCGGCTTGATGTACTCCGCGCCGTGCTTTTCCGCGGCGGCGATGATGACCCGGACCGGGGCCCAGGCCTTGACGAGGAACTCCCTATACTCGGCGGGGAGCTCGTCGCGGCCCTCGTTCAGGACCGCCAGGCTCATCACGTGCCACTCGGTCTTGATGTCCCGGACATCTTCCACCTCGGAGATCCAGCGCGAGGTCACCCAGGCGAAGGGGCACATCGGGTCGAACCAGAAGTCTGCTTTGTTCGTCAACGTTTCGGGCACAGGGTTCTCCTTTGGAAGTCAAACGGCGAGCTCGCACCGCGTCCTGCCCGCGGCTGTGGCCACGGACGGCACGGTGCAACGGTTAGGCATAGCGACGCTGTCGGCGGATTTATTCCGGCGTCGGTGCGGACGCCCGTTACCGTCAGGCGGACTTACGGCGCTTGACGTCGTGGGCGATCATGGTGGGCGCGGCCTTCTTGGCCACCACGTCCTCGGTGATGACCACGCTGGCGACGTCGTCGCGGCTCGGCAGGTCGAACATCACCGGCAGCAGGACTTCCTCCATGATGGCGCGGAGGCCGCGGGCGCCGGTCCCGCGTTCCAGTGCCTGGTCGGCGATCAGGTCCAGGGCCTCGTCCTCGAAGACCAGCTCGACGCCGTCGAGCTGGAACATCTTCTGGTACTGCTTCACGAGGGCGTTCTTGGGCGTGGAGAGGATCTGGATCAGCGCCGGCCGGTCCAGGTTCGAGACCGTGGTGATGACCGGCAGCCGGCCGATGAATTCGGGGATCAGGCCGAACTTCAGCAGGTCTTCGGGCATGACCTCGCCGTAGGAGTCCGCGTTGTTCTTGACCTCGTTCAGCGGGGCGCCGAAGCCGATGCCCTTGCGGCCGGAACGCGAACCGATGATCTCCTCAAGACCGGCGAAGGCGCCGGCCACGATGAAGAGGACGTTCGTGGTGTCGATCTGGATGAATTCCTGGTGCGGGTGTTTGCGTCCGCCCTGCGGCGGAACCGAGGCCACGGTGCCTTCGAGGATCTTCAGCAGCGCCTGCTGCACACCCTCCCCGGAGACGTCCCGGGTGATGGAGGGGTTCTCGCTCTTGCGCGAAATCTTGTCGATTTCGTCGATGTAGATGATGCCCTGTTCGGCCTTCTTGACGTCGTAGTCCGCGGCCTGGATGAGCTTGAGCAGGATGTTCTCGACGTCCTCGCCCACGTAACCGGCTTCGGTCAGGGCCGTGGCGTCGGCGACGGCGAACGGGACGTTCAGGCGCCGGGCGAGGGTCTGGGCCAGATAGGTCTTGCCGCAGCCCGTGGGTCCGATCAGCAGGATGTTGGACTTGGCGATCTCGACGTCGTCGTGGTGGCCGCCCTCGGCCAGGGCGCCGCTCTTGGGAGCGTGGCCGGCCTGGATCCGCTTGTAGTGGTTGTAGACGGCGACGGCGAGGGAGCGCTTCGCGGGCTCCTGGCCGATCACGTATTCCTGCAGGAAGTCGAAAATTTCGCGGGGCTTGGGCAGCTCAAAGCTGCCCAGGTCAGCTACTTCGGCGAGTTCTTCTTCAATGATCTCGTTGCAGAGTTCAATGCACTCGTCGCAGATGTAGACGCCGGGCCCGGCAATGAGCTTGCGGACCTGCTTCTGGCTCTTTCCGCAGAAAGAACACTTCAGCAGATCGGTGCTCTCGCCAATCCGAGCCATATGGTAACCCCTTAGTATCTTGCTGCCGGCTGGGTCGTGCTCCTGTGCAGCGCTGCATCCGTTACTGGATCACGGACGTTCCTCGCGGGACGTAAGACCGTGACATCTTCCACTCTAGGTCACTTTGGTCCTGATGGGTGGAAAGAAGACGCCGGTGCGGCCCATTTCTCCTGAGCTGCACCGGCGTCGCGTGGCAGTCGTGGTGCGACTGCCGATGTACTACTTCGTGATGGCCTGCGGCTTGATCTTGCGGGAATCGAGCACCTGGTCGATCAGCCCGTAGCTCATGGCCTCGGCGGCCGTGAGGATCTTGTCGCGTTCGATGTCGTTGTTGACCTGCTCGGAGGTGCGGCCGGAGTGCTTGGCCAGGGTGTCTTCGAGCCAGGAGCGCATCCGCATGACTTCGGCGGCCTGGATCTCCAGGTCGGAGGCCTGACCGCCCTGGCCGCCGGAGAGGGCGGGCTGGTGGATCAGCACCCGGGCGTTCGGCAGGGCCAGGCGCTTGCCCGGGGTGCCGGCGGCGAGCAGCACGGCCGCCGCGCTGGCGGCCTGGCCCAGGCAGACCGTCTGGATCTCCGGGCGGATGTACTGCATCGTGTCGTAGATCGCCGTCATGGCGGTGAACGAACCGCCGGGCGAGTTGATGTAGAGCGTGATGTCGCGGTCCGGGTCGGTGGACTCGAGCACCAGCAGCTGGGCCATCACGTCATCGGCGGAGGCGTCGTCGACCTGGACGCCCAGGAAGATGATGCGGTCCTCGAACAGCTTGGTGTAGGGGTCCTGGCGCTTGAAGCCGTAGGGGGTGCGCTCTTCAAACTGCGGCAGCACGTAGCGGCTGCTCGGCAGGTTCCCGGCAGTCGATCCGAAGTTGTAGTTCATGTTCATTGCTCCTGGAGTCGGTTCTGTCTGCGTGCCGGTTAGTTTTCGCTGCCGGCGTCGGCGTTGGTTCCGCCGCCGCCTGCCACGGACCCGGCGTGCGCCGCGATCTTGTCGAAGAAGCCGTATTCGAGGGCTTCGGTCGCCGTGAACCACTTGTCGCGGTCGTTGTCCTTGAGGATGGTCTCCACGGTCTGCCCGGTCTGCTCGGCCGTCAGTTCGGCCATGACCTTCTTCATGTGCAGGATCAGCTCGGCCTGGATCTTGATGTCCGAGGCGGTGCCGCCGATGCCGCCGGAGGGCTGGTGCATCAGGATGCGGGCGTTCGGGGTGGCGTAGCGCTTGCCCTTGGTGCCGGAGGAGAGCAGGAACTGGCCCATCGAGGCGGCCAGGCCGGTGGCCACGGTGACGACGTCGTTCGGGATGAACTGCATCGTGTCGTAGATGGCCATGCCGGCGGTGACGGAACCGCCGGGCGAGTTGATGTACAGGTAGATGTCCTTCTCGGGGTTCTCGGCCGAGAGCAGCAGCAGCTGCGAGCAGATCGCGTTGGCGTTCTCGTCGCGGACCTCGGAGCCGAGCCAGATGATGCGCTCTTTCAGCAGGCGGTTGTAAATGTAGTTATCCTGGGCCGCCGGATCGACGGTAGCCATCCGGGGTGCCCCTGCTTGCTGTGACATGTGTACTTACCTCTCGCTGGCGACGGTGACGCCACTTGACGGCATCACTGAACTTTCCTACATGGACACTAACGGTTTTCGCGGCCGCTTTGTGCGCAGGCGCAGGGCTGTTCGCTGACGGCGCACGATTGGCCGGGAGGGTTCATTGCAGGCTTAAAAAGCCGCACCCCCGGATGCGTGATCCGGGGGTGCGGGCAGGGACTGCGGGAACAGGAAGTATTAGAACTTCACTGCTGCCGGGTCATCGTTCTTGGCGGTGGCTGCTTCCTCGGAAGCGGTCTCCTCAGCAGCGGCGTCCTCGGCGTCGGCTTCGAAGGAAGCCTCTTCGCCGCCGGGGCGGACGAAGTCGCTCAGGTCGATCTTGTTGCCCTCGGAGTCGGTGACCTCGGCCTGGCCCAGGACGACGGCGAGTGCCTTGCGGCGGCGCACCTCGGACACCATCATGGGAACCTGGCCGCTCTGATCGATGATCTGGGCGAACTGGTTCGGGTCCATGCCGTACTGGCTGGCCGTGGTGACGATGTAGTCGATCAGCTCGTTCTGAGTGACGTTGACTTCTTCTTTTTCGGCGATAGCGTCAAGGATGATCTCGTTCTGGAAGGCGCGCTCGGTGTTGGCCTTGACCTCGGCGCGGTGTTCCTCGGTGTCGTGCTCGCCTTCACCGTGGGAGTTCTCGGCGCTGAAGTGCTGCTCAAGCTGCTCTTCGACGACGGATGCCGGAACCGGAACCTCGACGAGCTCAACGAGCTTGTCCAGGACCTTGTCGCGGGCCTCGACGCCCTGCTCGACGGTCTTGGAGTCGGCGGCCTGCTTGGCGAGGTCCTCGCGGAGCTCGGCAAGGGTGTCGAACTCGGACGCCAGCTGGGCGAAGTCGTCGTTGGCCTCGGGAAGCTCGCGCTCCTTGACGGCCTTGACGACAACCTTCACCTGCGCGGACTCGCCGGCGTGGTCACCGCCCACGAGGGTGGTGTCGAAAATAGCGTCCTCGTCTGCGCTGAGGCCGGTGACGGCCTCGTCGAGGCCTTCAAGCATGGTGCCGGCGCCAACCTGGTAGGACAGGCCGGAAGCGGAGTCCACCTCGGCGCCGTCGATCGAGGCGGTGATGTCGATGGTGAGGAAGTCCCCGTCGGCGGCGGGACGGTCCACGGACTTGAGCGTGCCGAAGCGGCCGCGCAGTTCGTCGAGGGCCTTGTCGACGTCGGCGTCGGACGACTCCGCTGCGGCGACCTCAACCTTGATGCCGGCGTAGTCCGGGAGTTCGATCTCGGGACGGACATCAACCTCGGCGTGGAACTTCAGTTCGCCGTCGGTGGCGGACGGGTCCGGCACCTCGGTGATTTCGACCTCGGGACGGCTCAGCGGACGGATGCCGGTTTCCTGCACGGCAGCCTGGTACCAGCCGTTGAGGCCTTCGTTGATGGCCGTCTCCAAGACGTAACCGCGGCCAACGCGCTGGTCAATGAGCTTGGAGGGGACTTTGCCCTTGCGGAACCCGGGAACCTGGATCTGGGAAGCAACAGTCTTGTATGCCTCGGCGATGCTGGGCTTCAATTCCTCAAAGGGGACCTCAACATTGAGCTTGACCCGCGTGGGGGTGAGGTTCTCGACAGCGCTCTTCACAGTCTAAGTACTCCTGGTTTGGGGGGATGGGGCTCTGCAACGCCACTTCGAAAGGCAGTTGCTGCAGAGTCGGGGTGACAGGATTTGAACCTGCGACTTCCTGCTCCCAAAGCAGGCGCTCTAGCCAAGCTGAGCTACACCCCGTAAGTGCACAGAACAGTCTACGGTCATCCTGTGGCGTTTTGCACATTTGACACTGGGGGCCTGAATTGGGTTTAGTTGTATCCGGCTTCAACAGCCGCCCGGAAGTTTTGCTGAAGTTCCAGTAAATTCCCGGGGACGTAGCTTAATGGTAAAGCCTCAGTCTTCCAAACTGATTACGCGGGTTCGATTCCCGTCGTCCCCTCCGAAATATGACGAAGAACGGCCCCTCTCCGGAGGGGCTTTTTTCATGCCCGCCCGCCACACGCGGCGATTCCACGGCGCTCACGAACGCTGGCAGCCCGGGCACCAGTAGAGCTTGCGGGCAGCATGATCCGCCACGGCTACGGCCGTGCCGCAGTCCCGGCAGTCCAGGCCCTGGCGCCGATAGACGAAGTGCGCGTCCTCCGGGGCGGGCAGCCCCTTGGGCGTTCCCGTCCCATTGGGCGTCCCCGCTCCCTCTGCACGTGTTCCCCCCGTCCCCGTCCAGTAGCGCGGCGGGGTGGTGACGATCCGGCCGTCGCGCACGCCGTCGGACATCATGCCGACGGTGTCGTCCCAAAGCAGTCCGGCGGCCTCCGCGGGCAAGGCATTCCCGGGCAGCCAGGGGTCCAGCCGTCCCCGGAACAGCAGCTCGGCGCGGTACACGTTCCCGACGCCGGCAATCACCTTCTGGTCCATCAGCAGCGTCGCCAGCGGGGTGCGCTTCCTGGCCAGCCCGGCGAGGAAGCTCTCCCGGTCACCGGGCAGGTTCCGCAGCGGGTCCGGACCAAGCCTGGCCGCGACGGCCTCGACGTCGGCCTCGGTCAGCGTTTCGCAGGTGGTTGCCACGCGCAGGTCCGCCCAGCCGTGCCCGCTCGCCAGCCGCACCCGGACCGCGCCGACCGGCGCCGGCGGACCCGCATAGACGGGATCCGGGCCGTCGTCGGCGTAAGTCTCCCGCTCGCCTATTTTCCGGGGCGCGCCGATGCTGGAGGCCCCGCGGAAGCTGGCGTCGCCGCCGAAGTCCCAGGCGCCGTACAGTCCCAGGTGCACGTGCAGGACCAGTCCGTGCTCGAAGCCGAGGAACAGGTGCTTACCGTGCGCCGCGGATTCGGTGAGGACGTGGCCGTCCAGCAGGGCCGCGCCCTGCACGAAACGTCCCTGCGGGCTGGTCACTGCCAGCCGCTCCCCCGCGAAGACGTCCGCAAACTGCCGGGCCAGCCGGTGGACAGAATGCCCCTCCGGCACTACTCGACGACCTCGCCGGTGGCCTCGTAGGTGGCGATCTTGCCGATCCGGCGGATGTGGCGCTCGTCGTTGCTGAAGGGCTCGGTCAGGAAGGCCTCGATGATGGCCGTGGCCTCGTCGACGCTGTGCTGCCGCCCGCCGACGGCGACGACATTGGCGTCGTTGTGTTCACGGGCCAGCTTGGCGGTGGACAGGTTCCAGGCCAGGGCGGCCCGGACCCCCTTGACCTTGTTGGCCGCGATCTGCTCGCCGTTGCCGGAGCCGCCCAGCACAATGCCCAGCGCGCGGGTGCCCGCCGCCTGGTCGGTCACGACGGCGCGGGCGGCATTGATGCAGAAGGAGGGGTAGTCATCCAGCGCGTCATAGACCTTCGGGCCGTGATCCACGACGTCGTAACCCTTGGCGCTGAGGTAGCCCACCAGGTGGGCGCTGAGCTCCATGCCTGCGTGGTCGGTGGCGATATGAACGCGCGGGAAGTCCGGGGCAGTGGTCACGGGCGGATCCGTTCTGTGGGGCGCCGGTGGACTTCCGGCGCTGCTGGTCAGGGCTCCTCCCAGCCTACTAGGGCTACGACGCCGGCGTCCCGCCGTCGCGGCGGGCCCGGTCCGCAACGCGGGAGAGGACCTGCGCCACGTTGTCCGCCGTCGTCGTGCTGCCGCCGCTTACGGTCAGCCGGCGGCCATCGGACCGGTCCACGACGACGGCGGGTCCGCTGCTGACCAGCATCGCTGTCGTGGCACCGTGGCTCCGGTAGCCCCAGCCGCCGTAGTCCGCGGCCTTGACCTCTTTGGGAGTCGCCGACTCGATGGCGGCCGCGGGGACATCCATCACCCGCAAGAACCCGGCGGCGAACACCCGGAGCCCGTTCCGGTCAACGCGGATGCGGGCGAAGAGGAACACGGCCACCAGCAGCGCGGCCGCCACCAGCAACGCGGCCAGCCACGGGACAGCGACGGTCAGCAGGGCCGCGGGAAACAGGGTGGCGATCCCGAGCATCACGAAGACCGAGCTGCGGGCGTGGACCCAGAGGCTGACGGTATCCCGGGCGAGCTCGGGGTCCAGCTCCTTTTCCAGCGCCTCCCGCACGGCCCGTTCATCATCCGCGGACCACCGCTCGTCCGCTTTGAACACGAAGCCCATGACCACCCCGAGACCCAGGGCCGCCCCGCTGCCCATGGCCAGGACCGCCACGTCCACGCGGGATTCCCGTGCGTCGGCGAGGCCCAACTGGCCCACCAGCACCGCGGCCAGGACAGTGGTCACGAAGAGGCTGACCGCCAGCCCGGTGCCCATCATGAACCGGCGCATCAGCGCCGGGCGGGACAACGGCGCCGCCTGCAGCAGGACGGCCCAGCCGACCAGCACGATCAGGCCCGCACCGACGCCCACCACGGCCCCGAACGGTGCGAAATCCGCGGCGCCGTCACCGGTCCAGCGGACGGCCAGCGGTTCGGGCAGGTCCGCGCGGATCAGCAGCGCGCAGACGACGAAGGCGGCAGCCAGCATGAGCGGGAACCCCACGGCGAAGCGCAGGGCCCTGACATCCACGGAATCCCGGATCTTTCCCATGGCTCCAACGCTACCCCTGCCGGGGCCGCCGGGAGAGACTCGCTGTGACGGGCGCAACTTGCCAACCGACCGCGTTGTGAAAGAATAATTTCACAGTATCGTTTCCACCGCTCCCCACCCCTTTTGGAGGCACCACTTGCCCGGTATGAACCTCACGCGCGCCGAAGCCCGCGAGCGCGCCGCACTGATCGCTCTCGACTCCTATGAGGTCAGCCTCGACCTGACCCGGGGCGAGAAGGTGTTCGGCTCCACCACCGCCGTAAAGTTCACGGCCAAGCCGGGGTCTTCCACTTTCATCGACGCCGTAACGCACACGGTGCACAGTGTCACGCTCAACGGCCGCGAACTGGACCCCGCGGAGGTCTCCGACGGCATCCGGATCCAGCTCCCGGACCTCGCAGCGGAGAACGAGCTCCTGGTGGTCGCGGACGCGCCCTACATGAACACCGGCGAAGGCCTGCACCGCTTCGTGGACCCGGTGGACAACGAGGTCTACCTGTACACGCAGTTCGAGGTTCCGGATTCCCGGCGGATGTTCGCCGTCTTCGAGCAGCCCGACCTCAAGGCCAGCTTCAGCTTCACCGTCACGGCGCCCTCTCACTGGGACGTCGTCTCCAACTCCCCCACTCCGGAACCGGTGGAAACCATCCCCGGCGAGGACGGCGGCGCCCGCTCGGTCTGGGAATTCGCACCCACCCCGCGGCTCTCCTCCTACGTCACGGCCCTGATCGCCGGCCCCTACCAATCGGTCCGCAGCGAAGTGAAGTCCGCGGACGGGAAGGTCACGCCGCTGGGCGTGTTTGCCCGTAAGTCCCTCATGCAGTACCTCGACGCGGACAACATCTTCGACCTCACCCGCCAGGGCTTCGAGTTCTTTGAGGCGCAGTTCGGCTGCCCGTATCCGTTCGAGAAGTACGACCAGCTCTTCGTGCCGGAGTTCAACGCCGGCGCCATGGAAAACGCCGGCGCCGTCACCATCCTGGAAGGGTACGTCTTCCGCAGCAAGGTCACGGACGCCCAGGTGGAGCGCCGCGCCATCACTGTGCTGCACGAGCTGGCCCACATGTGGTTCGGAGACCTCGTGACCATGCGCTGGTGGAACGACCTCTGGCTCAACGAGTCCTTCGCCGAATACATGTCGCACCTCGCCGCCGTCGAAAACACCAAGTTCGACCACGCCTGGACCACCTTCGCCTCGGTGGAGAAGTCCTGGGCCTACCGCCAGGACCAGCTGCCCACCACGCACCCGATCTTCGCCGAGATCAACGACCTGGAGGATGTCGAAGTGAACTTTGACGGCATCACCTACGCCAAGGGTGCCTCGGTGCTCCGGCAGCTGGTGGCATGGGTGGGTCCGGAGGAGTTCATGGCCGGGGTCCGCGAATACTTCCGCAAGCACTCCTGGCAGAACACCGAGCTCAGCGACCTGATGATCGAGCTGGAAAAGGCCAGCGGCCGCGACCTGGACCACTGGGGCCAGCTCTGGCTGGAAACCGCCGGGGTCAACACGCTCAAGCCCGAACTGTCCGTCGGCGAGGACGGCACGATTTCGTCCTTCGCCATCCTGCAGTCCGCCACCGAGGCGCAGCCGACCATCCGCCCGCACCGGCTCGCCGTCGGTTTCTACAACCTGAACGGCGCCGGGAAGCTCGAGCGGGTGCACCGCGAGGAGCTCGACGTCGACGGCGAACACACCGAGGTTGCGGCTCTGGCCGGCCTGCCTCAGCCGGACCTGATCCTGCTCAACGACGACGACCTCGCCTATGCCAAGGTCCGGCTAGACCCGAAGTCCCTCGCCACCGCCACGGCGCACTTGAAGGACTTCGGCCAGAGCCTCCCCCGCACCCTCGTCTGGGGCTCGGCGTGGGACGCGGCCCGCGACGGCGAAACCCCGGCCCGCGGCTACGTGGAACTGATCCTGGCCAACATCGCCGAGGAATCCGACTCCTCCGTCATCCTGGTCCAGCTCCGCCAGCTCGCCACGACGCTGAACTTCTACGTCGCCGCGGAGCACAAGGAAGCCACCGCGGCCGCCGCCGCGGACCGGCTCTGGGAGCTCGCCTCCCGCGTCCCGGCCGGTTCCGACGCGCAGCTGCAGTTCGTGAAGTCGTACGCCCTGCTGGCCCGCAGCGCATCCCAGCTGGACACCGTCGCCGGGCTGCTCGACGGTTCCCAGGAGCTGGCCGGCCTCACCGTGGACCAGGACCTGCGCTGGGAGCTCATCGCGTCCCTCGTGGTCGGCGGCCGGGCCGGACAGGAAACAATCGACGCCGAGCTCGAGCACGACAACACCGCCACCGGCCAGAACGCGGCCACGCTGGCCAAGGCAGCCATCCCCACCGCGGAGGCCAAGGCCGCGGCCTGGGAGTCGATCGTGGTCAAGGGCGAACTGTCAAACGCGCTGCAGGGTTCCGCGGTGGCCGGGTTCACCCGGGTGCTGGACACCTCCCTGCTGGAGCCGTACGCCGAAAAGTACTTCGCGGCGGTCCCCGGCATCGTCAAGGACCGCACGCACGCGCTGGCCCAGCAGATCGTCGTAGGCCTCTACCCAGCGCAGCTGACCACCCAGGAAACCGTGGACCGCACCGACGAGTTCCTCGCGTCGCTGCCGGAGGACAGCGCGGCGCTGCGCCGGATGATGCTGGAAAACCGCGACGGCGTCGCCCGCGCCCTGCGCGCCCGCGCTGCGGACGTCTAGGCAAACCTCGTTGTCCTAGGCCCCCTCGACACAGGACCCCGGCACCGCATCGCGGCGCCGGGGTCCTGGCGTTTTGGCGCCGCTAGACTGGCGGCATGAGCCTCGACGAGCACCACTATGCGCTGACCGTCCGCTGGACCGGGAACCTGGGCGAGGGGACTTCCTCCTACCGCGGCTACTCCCGCGACCACGACGTCGAGATCCCCGGACTGCCGGTGCTGAAGGGCTCGGCGGACCCGACCTTCCACGGCGACCGGGAGCGGTATAACCCCGAGCAGTTGCTGCTGGCCGCGCTCTCGCAGTGCCACATGCTGTCGTTCCTCCACGTCGCCGTCAAGCATGGCGTGGTGGTGACCGGCTACGAGGACCGCGCCGAGGGCGTGATGCGGACCAACCGGGACGGCAGCGGCCAGTTCGAATCGGTCACGCTGAAGCCCCATGTCACGACGGCGGCTCCGGTGACCGACGAGCTGATGGCGGAGCTGCACCACGGTGCCAACGCGGTGTGCTTCATCGCCCGGAGCGTCAATTTCCCGGTCCTGCACGAGGCCTCGGCAGCGGTGGACCCGGGCGTGGCTGCTCAGGCGGACTGAAATTCCGCCTGGAACTCCTGCAGCAGCCGGCGCTCGGCCGCCGGGCTTAGGCCGGCCCTGCGGTCCCGGTCCAGTCCGCGGCGGCGTTCATCGGCCAGGGTGTCGCGCAGCGTCTCGGTCCACGGCCGGACCCTCATCCCGGCGGCCCGCGCCGCAGCGTTGCTGCGCGCGGCGAAGCCGTCGTGGCCAGGCGGGAGCCAGAGCGGCAGCGAGTCCGGTCCTGCCCAATAGTTGGCCCCGCGCGAGGCCAGCCAGTCGGCCGGGGCGGCCGCCACCTGGGCGGCTCCCCCGGCGAGCCGCCTCGATTCTTCAAGGTAAGCGGCAAACGGCACCGGCTCCCCGACGGCGTTCAGCGCCCCGGTGACGCCGGTTGCGGCCGCGGTGAGCACCCAGGCAGCCAGGTCCCGGACATCGATGACCTGCGTGGAGTCGGCGGGAATGTCCGGAGCCAGCACCGGACCGGAGTCCCGGGCAAAGCGGGCAGGCCAGTAGCCGTAGCGGTCCGACCCGTCCCCGGGCCCGCCGATCAGCCCGGCGCGGCACAGGTGCGCCTTGCCTGCGGCGAGCTCCGCCGTCGAGCGTTCTATCGCCGACTTGGCCTCGCCGTAAGTCTCCGGGGTCGCCTCCGTGCCGGGTGGCAGCGGAGCCAGCACCGCGGCGTCCTCGGCCTCGTCCGGGACGGAATGGTCAGCGTAGACCGAGCAACTGGAGACAAACGTCCAGTGCCGTGCGCTCCCCGCCAATGCCTCCAATGCCTCCAGCGCGTACCGCGGGTCCCGGGCGACCTCGACGACGGCGTCCCACTCGCCCGCGTGGACGGCGCCGGCGTAGGCGGCCGGGCCCTTTGAGCGGTCGGCTTGCAGCCACGTGGCCCCCTCCGGCGGCGCGGCCTGTGTCCCGCGGGCCACGCTCATGACCTCGTGCCCGGCGGCGACGGCCTGCCGGGCGATTTCTGCTGACAGGAAGGCGGTACCGCCGAGGACCAGGATGCGCATCCCGCCACGCTACGGCGCTAATGTTGAAGCTGAACAGAGTCTTATGCGCCCGGCAAACGCGGGCGAGCCGAAGGAGCACACCCCGCTGATGTACCGCCTGCCTACCGCCGAGTCCATCACGCCGCCGGACATTTCGGCCGTCAACCTGCCGGGCGTCGTGATCAGCATCGGAGTCGGCGTTGCCACGTGGCTGGTGGCGTCCTTCGTGATCGCCGGGATCACCAAACGCGTCGCCGCTGGCACCACGTTCTTCAAAAAGCCCCACTTCCGCTGGGTCGCCCCGGCGCTGCGTGCCCTGGACCACCAGCGGCGCGAGCAGCGCGCCAACACGATCGGATCGCTGCTCAACAGCGTGGTGAGCGCGCTCGTCGTCGTCATCACGGTGATGTACGTCCTGCAGAACCTCAACGTGAACATCGCCCCGCTGCTGACCAGCGTCGGCATCCTGGGTGTGGCCATCGGCTTCGGCGCCCAGCAGCTGATCCGTGACTTCCTGGCTGGCATCTTCATCACGATCGAGGACCAGTACGGGATCGGCGACGTCATCGAAACCTCCGAGGTGGTGGGCACAGTGGAGTCCATGGGGCTGCGCATCACCCGGGTCAGGGCCGAGGACGGCACCGTCTGGTACCTGCGCAACGGCGAGATCCTGCGGGTGGGCAACCGCTCCCAGGGCACCTATGTTTCGCCCGACAGCCCGACGGCGGACGACGCCGGATCCGCACCCCAGCAACAGGCCGGAGAATAAAATGACAATCCCCACCGCCGGCGAACCCCGCCATCCCAAGATGCTGATGCAGAACGATCCGTTCAGCCAGCCCGGCTATACGGACAACTTCTATGACGCCGTCGGCGGCCACGAGACCTTCGTGAAACTCATCGATGTCTTTTACGACGGCGTCGCGACGGATCCGCTGTTGCGTCCGATGTACCCGGAAGAAGACCTCGGCCCGGCCAAGCGCCGCTTCCTGATGTTTCTCGAGCAGTACTGGGGCGGCCCCACCACGTACGGCGAGGAGCGCGGGCACCCGCGGCTCCGGATGCGGCACCAGCCCTTCCGCGTGACGCCCGAAGCGAAGGACGCCTGGCTGCACCACATGCGCGCCGCCGTCGACGCCCTGGAGCTGCCGCCGCTGTATGAGGGCACGCTCTGGGACTACATGGAACGTGCCGCGCTTTCGATGGTCAACAGCCCCTCCGGGGCCTAAGCGCTACCTAGCGCTGCACACGCGGGGCCGCGAGCGACGCGCGAATATTCCCGGCGACATGTAGGAGAACGGCGACGACGAGGAACGCGGCGAGCACCTGGGCCGTCGTCGTGAGGGCGGCGCCCCACCCGCCGTCGAGGGTTGGATCGAGGAAGTCGTAGACGTACCAGCCGTCGATGCCTCCGCGCACCCACGAGAAGATGAGAAAGGCGGCCGGATAGCCGAGCCACGCCAGCGGACGCCACCAGCTGCCGCGCACGGTCCTCGTGACCAACAGCCAATCCATGGCGGCGAACAGCGGAGCCAGGCGGTGGTGCACGAGCTGGGGCCAGTACATATCCAGGCTCCACCACGGCTCGTCCGGCGGAGCGACAAGGACCACATAGATGATGCCGGTCATCACCAGGTACAAGGCCAGCGCACCCGACAGGCTGTCCCACCACTGCGGCAGCCGGACCAGCGGCCGGGCAGCCGCGACCACCAGCACCAGCCCGAGGGCAAGGTTCGATTGCACCGTGAATTCGGAGTAGAGCTGCGCGACATCCACGTCGTTGCCAGGGCGCGTCGCATCGAATGTCTTCTGGACCAAGGCGACGATCACCAGGACACCCACCGCGAAGCGCAGCACCCGGATCCAGCCGCGGTCCGGATGTAATGCCCGGTTGAAACGGGGGTGCCGCTCGACGGGTGGATCCAGCACCGACAGGCTGCTCATGGGCCCAGTATCGCAGAGGCGTCAATGCCGGTCCTCTGGGGCGCCCGGGCCTGGTTTTGGAGATGGAAAGACCCCGGAGGCACTTGGGGGAATGTCTCCGGGGTCTTTCTGCCTCAATAATACCCGGCCGGCCGGGTATCCGGGAGGCAAGTGTTTCGTTCGCCGCGTGTGGGCACCCCTACCTGGGCAACGTCTACGTGCTGCCGGCATTCCGGAATTCCGGCATCGGAGCGCAACTGGTCGAAGCGGCCGTTGGGTTCTCGCAGGGCATCAAAGCGGCACGGATGGTGCTCTCGCCGTCGCCCCCTTCGCGCAATTTCTACGCCCGGCTGGGATTCCAGCCCGCCGCGGAGCTGAACATCCTCCGTTTCTGAGACGGCCGGCAGCCCGGTCCGGCTAGGCTGACCGTCATGGCGATCATTCATCAGGCTGAGCTGCAGCCCACGAAACTGGAACTCCTTCAAAGCTGGCTGCCGCGCCAGCCCTGGTTCACGGAAGACGTCTCGGCCCTGGGCAAGGTGGGCGCCTTCCGGTTCGACGATCCGGACGGCGAAGTCGGCCTCGAGACGATCCTCGTTGAGGCTGACGGTACCGTCTTCCAGGTGCCGCTCAGCTACCGGGGCTCGCCCCTGCCCGGCGCCGAAGGGTCCTTGATCGGCACCATGCAACACTCGGTTCTCGGCGAGCGGTGGGTTTACGACGCCGTCGGTGATCCCTGTTACCTGAATGCCGTGACTGCCGCCATCCTGACGGGCCAGCCCCAGGCGCAGCACTTGCTGGATGTCGACGGCAGGCTCGAGGCGATGCCGGAGTCCGTTCTGGTTGGCAGCACCGGGCCGCTACGTTCCGGAGCGCCGGCCCTCCGCCCCGGAACGGCCTCCAGCACGGACGCGGAAACGGTGATCCTGACCGGGGCGCTGGAGCTGCTGATCATCCGCCGGCTTGACCTGGCGGCGCTGACTGCTGGCCCCCAGGCCCTGACCGGAACGTGGGCCGGGCAGCACACCCCCGTCAAACTCGCGGCCGTCACGGCGGGCTGAGCGGGTTGCCCGCCAGCCGTCGGGCCCTCAGGACTGGGCGGTACTAGAGTCCCGAGCCGGCGCGGACCAGGACGTGTCCGCGCGCGCTGCTGAGTCGGTACCACCGGCCCGCCCGGAAGAGGCTCTGCTCGCCGTCGGCCAGGAAACCAAGGGTCAACGCGGCGAACGCGGCCCCGGCGGGCAGTCCCCCGGCGTCGGGCAGCGGCCGGCCCCAGACGGTGGCCCGGGCGTTGTTGACGATCAGGGCGCCGGGCTTGTCCGGGATGATGCCGGCGATCTCGCTGATCCCGGCTTCAGCCGCCTGCCGCAGGGCCGCGTCCGGCAGCGCACCCAGCGGCTCCCACCCGGTGCGGGGAGCGCCGACGCCGGCCCACGATTCGGTGACCGTCATAGGCGGTACCGGCAGTTCGACGTCGTCGGCACCTGCGCGCGCCAGGCGGTCCAGCACTGCCGCGAGCGGGACCGTCACGTCGAGCTCCGCCGGCTGGGCCAGGGCCACGGTCCGGAGCCCCAGGATGGTGGGGGTCGACTCGCCCAGCAGGCGGGGCCGGAGCACACAGACGTAGGCGGCCAGGACCGGCCCGGACGCGGTCAGCCGGATGGCGCCGTCGTCGATCGCCCGGGCCCGGGTGGCAAAGGTGCGCATGTCGGCGAGGTCGCGGGGATCGGTGAACTGCAGGGGCTGGGTGAGGACGTCAGACACAATCTCGACTCTACCGGCTGTGCCTCTTTTGAGCGGTGCCGGGGTGCCGTCTAGAGTCAAACCATGACTGAAGCCGAAGCCGGATTGCAGGCGCTGCCCACCGAGGACCCCACCTCCTCACTCATCCAACTCCTGAACCTCGGCGAGCTGGAGGGCGCCCGGACGGACGAGGACATCTTTATGGGCCCGTCGCAGAAGCAGCCGCGGCAGCGTGTGTTCGGCGGCCAGGTCCTGGCGCAGTCCCTCGTTGCCGGCAGCCGCACCGTCCCGGACGGCCGCGGAGTGCACTCCATGCACGGCTATTTCCTCCGGCCCGGCGACGCCAACAAGCCCATCACCTTCGGAGTCCAGCGGCTGCGCGACGGCCGGTCGTTTTCCGCACGGCGGGTGCACGCGTACCAGGAGGGCATGCCCATCCTGTCGATGATCGCCTCCTTCCAGGACGAGGATGAGGGAATCGAGCACCAGACCGAAATGCCGGCGGGAATCCCGGACCCGGAATCGCTGCCGAGCACGGCCGATCTGCTGGGCAAGTACGACCACCCGGTGGCGCGGCACTGGGCCTATGAGCGGCCCTTCGACATCCGCCACGTTGATCCGGCCCTGTATGTCTCCGCAAAGGGTCCCAAGGAGGCCCGGAACGCCGTCTGGATGCGCACGTTTGGGCCGATGCCCGATGACCCGGAGATGCACCGCGCGGCGCTGGCCTACGCCAGCGACTACACCCTGCTGGAGTCCGTCCTCCGCCGTCACGGGATGAGCTGGATTACTCCGGGCATGTCCGTCGCGAGCCTGGACCACGCCATGTGGTGGCACCGCCCCGTCCGGGTGGACGAGTGGCTGCTCTACGTCCAGGAGTCCCCCAGCGCCCAGGGCGCCCGGGGCCTGGCCACCGGCAAGATCTTCAGCCGCGACGGCCGGCACGTGGCCACGGTGGCCCAGGAGGGCATGATCCGCGTGCCGACGGACCTAAAGAACAAGGTCAAGGGCGCCGTCCAGACAAAGGTGCTGCAGCACCAGATGCGCAAGGCCGACCGCGGCTAAGCTCCTCACCACAAAGGCCGGCTCCCCAGGGTGAACTGGGGAGCCGGCCTTTCTGCTGCGGCCGTCGCGGGCCTGGCTTGACCTAGTCGCGGGTGAGGCGGCGGTGGGTCACGCGGTGCGGCTTGGCCGCGTCGGGGCCGAGGCGCTCGATCTTGTTCTCCTCGTAGGATTCGAAGTTGCCCTCGAACCAATACCACTTGGAGGGGTTCTCCTCGTCGCCTTCGTAGGCGAGGATGTGCGTGGCGACCCGGTCCAGGAACCAGCGGTCGTGCGAGACGACGACGGCGCAGCCCGGGAACTCGAGCAGCGCGTTTTCGAGGCTGCTGAGGGTTTCGACGTCGAGGTCGTTGGTCGGTTCGTCGAGGAGCAGCAGGTTTCCGCCCTGCTTGAGGGTCAGCGCCAGGTTCAGGCGGTTGCGCTCACCACCGGAAAGCACCCCGGCCTTCTTCTGCTGGTCCGGGCCCTTGAAGCCGAAAGCGGCGACGTAGGCGCGGGACGGCATCTCGACCTGGCCGACCTGGATGTAGTCGAGCCCGTCGGAGACGACCTCCCACAGGGTCTTGTTCGGGTCGATGCCGCCACGGCTCTGGTCCGCGTAGGAGATCTTAACCGAGTCGCCGATCTTCAGATCGCCCCCGTCGAGGGGCTCCAGGCCGACGATGGTCTTGAACAGGGTGGTCTTGCCGACGCCGTTGGGGCCGATAACTCCGACGATGCCGTTGCGCGGCAGGCTGAAGGACAGTCCGTCGATCAGGGTGCGGTCCTCAAAACCCTTCTGCAGGTTCTTGGCTTCCAGGACGACGCCGCCCAGGCGCGGTCCCGGCGGGATCTGGATCTCTTCAAAGTCCAGTTTGCGGGTGCGGTCGGCCTCCGCAGCCATTTCCTCGTAGCGGGCGAGGCGGGCCTTGGACTTGGTCTGGCGGCCCTTGGCGTTGGAGCGGACCCATTCGAGTTCCTCGGTGAGCCGCTTGGCCTGCTTGGCATCCTTCTTGCCCTGGACTTCCAGGCGGGCGCGCTTCTTTTCGAGGTACGTGGAGTAGTTGCCCTCGTACGGGTACAGGTGGCCGCGGTCCACTTCGGCGATCCATTCCGCCACGTGGTCGAGGAAGTACCGGTCGTGGGTGACGGCCAGCACGGCGCCGGGGTAGCTGGAGAGGTGCTGCTCGAGCCACAGCACGCTCTCGGCGTCGAGGTGGTTGGTGGGCTCGTCAAGGAGCAGCAGGTCCGGCTTCTGCAGCAGGAGCTTGCAAAGGGCGACGCGGCGGCGCTCACCACCGGAGAGCAGCGTGACGTCGGCGTCGGCCGGCGGGCAGCGGAGGGCATCCATGGCCTGTTCGAGCTGGGAGTCGAGGTCCCAGGCGTCGGCGGCGTCAATGGCTTCCTGGAGCTGGCCCATCTCCTCAAGGAGGGCGTCGTAGTCAGCGTCGGGGTTGGCCATTTCTTCGGAGATCTCGTTGAAGCGCTGGATCTTGCCGTAGATCTCGCCGACGCCTTCCTGGACGTTGCCCAGAACGGTTTTCTCCTCGTTCAGCGGCGGCTCCTGCAGCAGGATGCCGACGGTGTAGCCGGGGCTGAGCCGGGCTTCGCCGTTGGAGGGAGTGTCCAGGCCGGCCATAATCTTGAGAATGGTGGACTTACCGGCACCATTCGGGCCAACAACACCAATCTTGGCCCCCGGGAAGAAGGACATGCTCACGTCGTCGAGGATAAGTTTTTCGCCAACGGCCTTACGGGCCTTGGTCATTGTGTAGATAAATTCCGCCATGCCTACAAATCTAGTGGTTCGGCCGGGATAACTCACATTCCGGACCCCACGATGGAGCCCGGCGGGCCGCGTGCCGGACCGGTGTTGCCGGACCCGCGCGCAGGCCCGCGTGGAGGACCCGTGCTCAGGCGGCGGCCTCCTTCAGCTCACCGGTCTCCTGGTCGAACTCCTGCTCGTCGTCTCGGGCGTCACCCTGGGCGTGGTCCGCGGAGTCGTCCCGGTCCGCATCCAGCTCGCGGTCGACGTCCTCCGGCGCGTCGGTCACGCCCTCCCGCCGGTTGGTGGCCGCCGTGTCCTGGCCCGGTACCGGGCCGTTGCCGGCGTTTCGGGTGAAGTGCGCGGATCCCCACATCAGATCGTGGCCGACGGACTCGGCGTCGATTTCCGCCACATGGTAAACGCGACCGTCCTTTTCCCAACTGCGCATCTTGAGCCGGCCCACGACGATGACCCGCTGGCCCTTCCTGATGCTGCAACCCATGTTTCCGGCCAACTGGCGGTAGCCCTGTACCGTGAACCAGTTGGTGTTCCCGTCCACCCACGCGTTGGCTGCGCGGTCGAAGCGCCGCCCGGTCGAACCGAGCCGGAAGTTCGCCGTGGCGACGCCGCCCGGCGTCGTCGACGTCTTGATTTCCGTGGCCACGAAGCCGCGGACCGTGATGCTGTCATTCATTGCGCTGTCCTGTCTCGATGAGTCTTACTGGCTCTCCCAGCTTTACGCGCCGCCCAGGCCAGCGGCAGTGCCGGACTCCGCTATGTGGACAACCCGGCCCGCCAAGCGGGTGGGTCCGCCGGCCAAGGGTCCGCCTGGCGGTGGCCGGCAACCGAGCGGCCGGCCGGCAGGCACAGCGAAAATTTCCGGGGACCCCTTGACGGCAGCGCCCACCGGGCACTGTAAACTTCTTGAGGCGTCCCCCGGCAGCGGCCGGACGGCACGCCACACGCGCCCCAGTAGCTCAGGGGATAGAGCAGCGGCCTTCTAATCCGCCGGTCGGGGGTTCGATTCCCTCCTGGGGCACAAGCGTGCGGCTCTGGCCGCGGATCATCCGCCGGCCAGAGCCGCTCCACCTCAATCCCGAACCCGGAAAGACCTCAATCCCGAACCCAGGACATCAGCCGGTCAGATCCATTTGTTGTGCCGGAAGGTCAAATAGAGGGCCAGCCCCATCGCCAGCATCAGCCCCAGGGCCATGGGATAGCCGAAAACCCAGTCGAGTTCGGGTATCAGGCGGAAATTCATGCCGTAGATCGAGGCGATGAGCGTCGGCGCGAAGAGGATGGCGGCCCAGGACGAGATCCGCTTGGTCTGTTCGTTCTGGGCGATGCTCGATTCCGTCAGCAGCCGCATTTCATCGTTCTGCCGCTGCGCCACCAGGGCGGCGTTGACCGCGAGCGCATTCTGCAGCAGGGCGCGGAACGCCGTGATCCGTTCGCTCAGGCGCAGCACATGGTCCAGGACGTCCCGGAAGTGGTCCTGCAGTTCGGGGCCGGGAACCCTGCTGGCGCTGCCGGCCCTGAGCGCCTGCAGTATGGCCGTCAGCGGAGCCGTGGCGCGCTGGAACATGATTACCTGCCGCGAAAGTTCGTAGATCCGGCGGGAGACGCCGGGATCGGCGGCGAAGAGCTCATCCTCGATCTCGTCGACGTCGTTCTCCAGGCCGGCCGCCACGGGCTCGTACTCATCGACCACCTGGTCCAGGATGGCGTAGAGGACGGCGTCCGGGCCGAGGGCCAGGAACTCGGGCTCGGCTTCCATCCGGCGCCGTACCCGGGCCAGGTCCGGTGATTCGGCATGGCGGACGGTGACCACAAAGTCGGGGCCGGTAAAGACGTGGATCTCCCCGAACTCGACCTTCTCCACCTCGTCCAGGTAGCGGGCCGGCCGCAGCACCAGGAACAGGGTGTCGCCGTAGTGCTCGAGTTTGGCGCGCTGGTGGCCGGCGAGCGCATCCTCCACCGCCAAATGGTTCAGGTCGAATTCCTCGGCCACCGAGCGAAGCTCCGGGGCATCCGGGCGGTAGAGCCCGATCCAGGCCATCCCCTGGCGTTGCCGCAACAGGAAGTAGGTCTCGTCCAGGTCCTCCGGGTCAGCGGTCCGGTACCCGTCCACGTAAACGGCGTTGTCGACGATCGTCACGGCCATGCCTCCTCGCCTGAACCGCCTGCTCAGGGCGGCCCCTTGGCTGTGACGCTATACCGTCCCCCGCCGACTGCCAACAGCACGTGCGCCCACCCGGTCTTCAGTACCCTTAGTATTGGACTCACCGGCGGGATATCGGGAATGCCTGACAGCCCGCCCGCAACCGAAAGGTACGGCCGCCATGACCCAGATACCCCGCGGATTCGATCCCCAGGATCCGAACGAAGCCCCGAGCCCGCAGAACCCCGGGACGACTGATGCCCCGGCCGGCTCCCGCGAGGAAGCACTCCGCGCCGGAGCGCCAAAGTCGCCGTCGTCCGCCCCTGAACCCCGTCAGGTCACCCGCGCGGGCATGGTCTGGGCTGCCGTCGCCAGCGCACTCGTGGTGCTGGTCCTGCTCATCGTCTTCATTCTGCAGAACCAGGTCTACGTCCAGGTGAAGTTCTTTGGCCTCGAAGGCTCGGTCCCGCTCGGAATTGCCCTCTTCATCGCCGCGGTCGGCGGGGGTGTGCTGGTCGCCATCGCCGGAGCGGCCCGCATCATTCAGCTGCGGCTCGCAACGCATCGTCAACGCGTCCGACTGGCTGGCCAAGGCACACGGACCCGCTGATAGCCCGCGGCCGGGCGCAGCTCACCGGCCCTAGGGCAGCGTCAGGATCACCGGGCCGTCTGCCGTGATCGCGACGGTGTGCTCACTGTGCGCTGCCCGGCGTCCGTTGGCCGAGCGCAGGGTCCACTCGTCCTCGTCGTGGTAATAGTCGTCCTTCCCGCCGAGGATCAGCATGGGTTCGATCGCGATGACGAGCCCTTCGCTCAGTTTGATGCCCCGCCCGGGCCGGCCGTCATTGGGAACCGGCGGCTCCGCGTGCATGGTCCGGCCGATGCCGTGGCCGCCGTGGTCGGCCAGCAAGCCGTAACCGGCCCGGCGCGCCGCCCCGCCGATCGCGTATGCCAGATCGCCCATCTTGTTCCCGATCCGCGCCGCCTCGATGCCGCGGGCCAGCGCCTCGTCAGTGGCCGCGATCAGCGCCTGGTCAACCGGGTCCGGCGTGCCCACGATGAAGCTGATGGCCGCGTCGCCGCACCAGCCGTCGAGGAAGGCGCCGCAGTCGACACTGAGCAGGTCCCCGTCGGCCAGACGGTAGTCGTTGGGGATGCCGTGCACCACGGCGTCGTTGACGGACGTGCAGATCACCCCGGGAAAGGGCACAGCCGCCCAGCGGGGGCGGTAGTTCAGGAACGCGGGGGTGGCCCCGGCCCCGGCGATGGTCGCCGCAGCCAGTTCGTCCAGCTCCTTGAGGGACACGCCGACGTCGGCCGCGTCCCGGACGCGTTCCAGCGTGGTGGCCACGACCCGGCCTGCTTCGCGCATCAGGGCAATCTCGGCTGGGCTCTTGATCATCGACATGCCCTTAACTCTAGGGCCGGCGGGGGCATGGCTAAAGTGTCCTCATGGGCCACGCTGAACTGATCTCCGCCATCCGGTCCAGGCTGCAGGCGGCGGCGGATCCTGTCCGGGCAGTGGGGGCCCAGGCCTACATGAAATCCGAGATGCCCTCGTTGGGGGTCCGCGTGCCGGAGGTGCGGCGGATCGTCAAGGCCGCCGCCAAGGAACTGCCTCCCGGTTCCCTCGCGGAGTTGCAGTCGGCGGTTCTGGAGCTGTGGCGGGGCGCGCACTGGCGCGAGGAGCGTTATGCAGCCATCGATTTGACGGGGCTGCGGCTGGCGGCCGGCGAGCTGGGCATGCTGCCGCTGTACGAGGAAATCATCCGCGGCGGCGCCTGGTGGGATCTGGTGGACGGGGTCTCGCACCGGCTGTGTGAGCTGCTCCAGACCCACCGGGAGGACATGTCCCCCGTGTTGCTGCGCTGGAGCACGGATCCGGATTTCTGGATCCGGCGGGCCTCCATCACCGCCCAGCTCGGGGCCCGGTCCGCCACGGACCGGGCGCTGCTGGCCGGTGTCATCGAGGCCAACCTGGCCGATTCCGAGTTCTTTATCCGGAAGGCAATCGGCTGGGCGCTGCGCGACTATTCCGCCACCGATCCGGAGTGGGTGCGCGCGTTTGTCCGGCAGTACGGGGATCAACTCAGCCCGTTGTCGCGCCGGGAAGCGCTGCGGAAGCTTCCTGCTGACGCTTAGATAACCGGTCGGGTGGTAACCGGCTCGGCCGGTTTGCTGAACAGCTGCTTGGTCTTCGGGTCGAGGAAGATCAGATAGAGCGCAAAGAGCAGGGCGATGATGGCGGCCGCGTTGCGGGCCAGCGCGAGCGCCAGGCCCAGGTCCTCGGTCTGCAGGTAGGGGAAGACTTCGAGCTGGTCCGAGATGGCGTAAACCATAAAGAAGGACACGATGAAGTACACGGCCTTGACCTGCCAGTCATCCCGGATGCCCGTGACCGCAAACAGCGGGATGAGCCAGACGACGTACCAGGACTGGATCATCGGCGCCAGGACGACGACGGCGGCGAACGCCAGGGTCAGGCGGCGCATCAGGCGGTCGAAGTCGCCGCGGAAGATCTGCCACGCGACGATGCCCAGCGCAAGCAGCTTGCCGGCGTCGTACACCCACTTGGCCATCCCCCAGCCGTCCAGGCTGAAGGCGTTGAAGATCGAGGCGACAATGAGGCCCAGCAGGCCGACCGGCGCGTACCAGATCCAGATACTGCCCGGGGCGGACAGGCCGTTGATCCAGCCGAACCCGAACCCGTTGACCAGGCTCATCCCGTACAGCAGGGCCAGGCTGATCCCGGCGGTGAGCGCCCAGAAGACGAACTTACGCGGCCAGCCGGCGTTCTTGCCTGCCCACAAGAGGCCGATGAAGGGCAGGAACACGATGGTGATGGGCTTGACCGAGATGGACAGCGTGACCAGCACCAGACCAAGGGGCACCCGTTTGGTGGCGCAGTAGTACAGGCCGGCGAGGGCCAGTCCGATCATCAGGGCATCGTTGTGCACACTGGCGATGAAGTTGGTCAGGAACAGCGGGTTCGCGGCGGTGAGCCAGAGGGCGCGGTGCGGGTTGACGCCGTGGAGCTCGGCGAGTTTCGGCACGTAGATCACGCAGAGCACAATGCCGAGGAGGGCCGCGAGCCTGAACAGCATGATGCTGGCCTCGGGGTGGACGTTTGTGGACCAGACCACAAACTGTTCGATCCAGAGGAAGAGCTGCCCGTAGGGCACCGGAGCCTCGGTCCACATCTTGTCCGCGCCGAGCTGGAAATAGTTGGACAGCGCCGAGATGCCGTTCTCGTAGGGGTTGAAGCCCTCCACCATCAGGCGGCCCTGGCCGATGTAGGCGTAGACATCGCGGCTGAAGAGCGGGACGGAGAACATCATCGGCAGCCCCCAGGCCGCCACCGCCAGCAGCGTCGCCTTGCGGGCACCGGCGCCCCAGTGCCGCACGCGCTGGCCCAGCCGGAGCCAGGCACGGACCAGCAGCATTCCGCCGACGGCCAGCAGCACAATGCTCAATCCGACGCCCACGGCTTCGGTCCGCATCCAGATGAACAGGGGCAGCCGGCGCAGTTCGGAGACGGGGGCAAGCCAGCCGACGCCGAGCGAACCGACGGCCATGAACACGGAGCCTAGGAATCCGGAGAGGATCGGCGACCGTGCGTTGTCCACATCCGCAACCTCTGCCTTCGGGGAGGTGCGGGACGTACCGGCAGCCGTTTCCCCCGCCGCGGGTACAGGCGCCGTCATCTCAGGATCGTCCAATCTGTTGTGGGGCTGGCTGTTGTGGGGCTGGTTTGGCCCGCGTCCGGCCCGAAAGGCAGTCAGGGGGCGTGCCGCGATGATGAAAAGATTCGAAGGCCGGGTTCCCAAAATCCTAGCACCGGAAGGCTCAGGGGCGCCGGAACGGTAGGCTGGGCGAGTGCCTATATCTAATGAACGCATCGTGTGGATCGACTGCGAAATGACCGGCCTGGACACCAAGAACGACGCCCTCATCGAAGTGGCTGCGCTGGTGACGGACTCGGAGCTCAACATCCTTGGTGACGGCGTGGACGTCGTGATCAAACCCGACGACGCCGCACTGGCCCAAATGAACGACTTCGTGCGCGACATGCACACCCGTTCCGGGCTGCTGGCCGAACTCCCCCACGGCAAGACCATGGCCGAAGCGCAGGCCCTTGTCCTGGAGTACATCAAGAAGTGGGTGCCGGATCCGAAGAAGGCCCCGCTGGGCGGCAACTCGGTGGGCACCGACCGTGTGTTCCTGGTCCGCGACATGCCGGAGCTCGTGGAACACCTGCACTACCGCGTGATCGACGTCAGCACCATCAAGGAACTCTCCCGGCGGTGGTATGCCAGGGCGTACTTCCAGTCCCCCGCCAAACTCGGCGGCCACCGCGCCCTGGGCGACATCAAGGATTCCATCGACGAGCTGCGCTACTACCGGGAGGCCGTCTTTGTGCCCGCCCCGGGTCCCGACAGCGCCACGGCGCAGCGGATCGCGAAATCCGTCATGGCGCCGGCAGACGCGCCCGCTGAAGCACAGGCGGCAGCTCCCGCGGAGTAATCTCCACCACGTTTGGGGAAAATTTCGGCGAATTCGAGAAAAGTGGCAAAACCACCCCCGAAGAGCAGGTAAGCTATTTGTCGTTGCCTTTTCAGCCAGCCGGTTCGCCGGAGGGCATGGCGGGGCACATGGTGGGCGTAGCTCAGTTGGCAGAGCGCCTGGTTGTGGTCCAGGAGGTCGCGGGTTCAACCCCCGTCGCTCACCCTCACCAAGGACGGCAGAATTGTCCGACCTTGCCAAAGGCCGCACCGGTTATCCGGTGCGGCCTTTGTTGTCTGTCTAGGTACTGTCTGTCTGGATCATGTCTGTCCAGATATTCTCGGTCCAGTGTTGTCCGTCCACGGAAGGAACCTCATGAAGCGCCAGCTCTTTGAAGAAGACCACGAGATGTTCCGTGAGATGGCCGCGGAGTTCAACACCCGGGCGGTCGCCCCGCACTACGCCCAGTGGGACCAGGACCACATGATGCCTCGCACGCTGTGGTCGGCGGCCGGCGAGCAGGGTCTGCTGGGCCTCGCGGTCCCCGAGGAGTTCGGCGGCCTGGGCATGGCCGACTACCGCTTCCGTGCCGTGCTGGATGAGGAATTCGCCAAAAGCGACCACCTCGCCGTCGGCCTCGCCTTCCACCTGCACGATGACATGGTCCTCCCCCACCTGCTGGCCTACGGCTCCGAAGACCTCAAGAGCCGCTGGCTCCCCGGGATGGTCTCCGGTGAAACGGTCACCTCGGTGGCCTGGACCGAGCCCGGCGCGGGCTCGGACCTGCGCGGCATCCGCACCAAGGCGGTGCGCGACGGCGACGACTGGCTGATCACCGGCCAGAAGACGTTCATCGGCAACGGCATTTCCGGCGACGCGTCCCTGGTCCTTGCCCGTACCGACGGCGGCACCGGGCGCGGCGGCCGCGACTCCTTCTCACTGTTTATGGTGCGCAAGGGCGAGGGCTACAACACCGGCAACCAGCTGGACAAGATGGGCCTCAAGGCGTCGGACACCGCGGAACTGTTCTTTGACAACGTCCGCGTCCCGCACGCGGACCTCGTCGGGGAGGAGGGCAAGGGCCTGCAGTACGCCGCCGAGCAGCTCCCCCAGGGCCGGCTCGCGATCGCCGTGGCGAGCTCCGCCGTCGTCCGGGCCGTCTACGAGGCGACAGTCAAGTATACGAAGGACCGCAACGCGTTCGGCGAGCGGATCATCGACTTCCAGAACACCCGCTTTGAGCTGGCCGACATCCTCACCGAGGTTGAGGTCACCGAGTCCTACGTTGACCGGGCCATTCAAGCCTTCAACGCCGGCGAGCTCGACGCCGCCTCCGCAGCCCGGGCAAAGCTGTGGGCCTCCGAGCGTGCCAAGTCCGTCACCGACCGGTGCCTCCAGCTGCACGGCGGCTACGGCTACATCCTGGAGTACCCGGTGGCGCAGGCCTTCTTGGCGGCCCGGCTGCTGACCATCTTCGGCGGTACCAACGAAATCATGCGCGACGTCGTCGGCCGCACCATCGCCGGCTGACTTCCCGCCGCAGCAGCCCAGCACCAAAGGAACTCTTTCGATATGACTGTCCTACCCATCACGATCTGGGGCGAACCCGTTCTGCACCGCCGGGCCGCCGAGGTTGACGTCTTCGACGACGAACTCCGCACGCTGATCGCGGACATGTTCGAGACCAACGACGCCGCCAACGGCGTCGGCCTCGCCGCGCCCCAGGTCGGCGTGGGCAAACGGCTGTTTGTGTACAAGTTTGAGAACGATGACGGCGCCCCGCCGTCCGGCGTCGTCGTCAACCCCGTGCTGACCCTTTCCAAGGTCTCCGGCGCGCTGCCGGACCCGGACGAGGAGGAAGAAGGCTGCCTGTCCTTCCCGGGCGGGCAGTACCCGCTCAAACGGGCCGAATGGGCCCGGGTGCAGGGCTTCGACGGCGACGGCAACCCGGTCGAGTTTGAGGCGACCGGGTGGTTCGCGCGGGTGATCCAGCACGAATACGACCACCTCGACGGCAAGCTGTACGTCAACCGGTTGATCGACCGGTACTCCCGCAAGGCGATGAAGCAGGCCAAGAAGAACGGCTGGGGCGTTCCCGGGCTGACGTGGATGCCGGGCGTGGACCCGGATCCGTTCGGCCACTAAGCCCGCCGGCGGGACGCCCCTCCGGACTATTCCTCGCCGGTTTTCAGCAGCAGGGCGGCGTGGTCCGGCACGTAGCGGTACAGCTCCCGCGGCGGGCGGGTGTAGTTCACGGCGCGCGGCCGTTCCGGCAGGGTCACCGGCTCGGTCCGGACTTCGGTGTAGTCGATGCTGGAGAGCAGGTGCGCGATCATATTGATCCTGGCCCGGCGTTTATCCTCGGCCTCGACCACAAACCACGGTGATTCCGCGGTGTCCGTCTGCACGAACATGTCGTCCTTGGCCCGGGAGTAGTCCTCCCACCGCAAGATCGCCTCCCGGTCCATGAGCGAAAGCTTCCATTGCCGCAGCGGATCCTCGAGCCTGGACCGGAACCGCCGTTCCTGCTCCGCGTGGCTGATCGAGAACCAGTATTTGAACATCAGGATGCCGTCCTGGATCAGGAGGCGCTCGAACACGGGGCACTGGGCCATAAAGCGCTTGTGTTCTGCGGGCGTGCAGAACCCCATCACGCGTTCGACGCCGGCGCGGTTGTACCAGGAGCGGTCCATCAGCACGATTTCCCCCGCTGCGGGCAGATGCTCCACATAGCGCTGGAAGTACCATTCACCGCGCTGCCGGTCGGTGGGGGCCGGCAGCGCCACAATCCGGGCAACGCGCGGATTCAGGTATTCCGTGACCCGCTTGATGGCACTTCCCTTGCCCGCGGCGTCTCGGCCCTCGAAAAGAACAAGCACGCGTGCCCCCGTGCTGCGGACCCACTCCTGCAGCGCAACCAGCTCTGCCTGGAGCCGGGCAAGTTCGGCCTCATAGACCCCGAGGGGCAGTCGTCTGGTTGCCTCCTTAGAGTCCGCGGCCCCGGACCGGCGGGCCAGGGCCTTCCCTGCGCTGCCTTTGCCGGGGCTTCCCCTGCGATGTGCCATGTTCCCGCTCCAGTCGTGCCGCGGGCATCGGGCCGCGCGTCCTGCCGCGCCCATTCTCCCGGAGCACCTTCCCTTCCGGCTAGGGCCATCGGCCCGGGATCCGGCCGCGTCTCCTATGCTTGGGCTCATGGATGCATCCCCATCGGCGCAGGTGTTGCCCATCCTCACGGTCACCGTGAACCCTGCCCTGGATATCAGTACCACCACCGAGCAGGTGAAGAGCGGCCATAAACTCCGCTGCGGCCCCAGCCGGCTGGATCCGGGCGGCGGTGGCATCAACGTGGCGCGCGTCGTGCAGCGGCTCGGCGGACGCCCCCTGGCCGTCTACACCGCCGGCGGGCCCACAGGCGAGGCGTACCGACGGCTGATCGAGGCCGAGCGCCTACCCACCCTCGTGGTGCCGATCCAGGGCAGCACCCGCCAGGATTTTACGGTCGATGAGGCGTCCACCGGCAAGCAGTTCCGCTTCGTCCTCCAGGGGCCGGAGTTGAGTGAGTCCGAATGGCGCCTCTGCCTGACGCTCGTGGCGGACTCCATCCAGCCGGGCGGCTACGTGGTGGCCAGCGGAAGCCTTCCGCCCGGGGTACCGGATGACTTCTATGCCGAGGTGGCCCGGCTGGCCCGGGAACAAAATGCGCGGTGCGTCGTGGACGCCTCCGGGCCGGCGTTGGCCGCGGCGCTGGCCGAAGGTGTCTTCCTGATCAAACCCAGCCGCCGGGAACTCGGACTGCATTTCGGCACCACGCTGGACAGCGAGCAAAGCGAACTCGATGCCGCGATGGCGCTCGTGGCCGACGGTTCCGCCGAGCATGTCGCCCTGACCCTTGGCGGGCGGGGCGCCGTCCTCGCGTCCAGGGAGGGCACCCTCCGGCTGGCCGTGCCGCAGGTGCAGGTGCGGAGCACGGTCGGGGCGGGCGACAGCTTCCTGGCGGCCTTTGTCCTCCGCCTGGCTCAGGGGCGCAGCCTGGCTGAGGCGTTCCGCTCGGCCGTCGCCGCCGGCAGCGCGACCGTCACGACACAGGCCACCGAGCTGTGCCACCGGGACGACGTCGAACGCCTGGAAGCTGAACTCGCCGCGCAGGAATTCGTCGTCTAAGCGGGAAAGCGGGAGCCGCGCTGGCATGATGGCCCGCATGGGGAAAGCTACGATGCCGCCACACTCAACTGCGCCGACGCGCAGCTTCAAGGAACCGTTAAGACGGTGCCTGGTCGCAGTGCTCCTCTGACCGGAGACCCGCTCCTAGGGCATCACCTTGTAGAGATCAATGACGGTCTCTTCCGGCGGCGAAGCAAAGCCGCCCTCGATCCCGGCCTGCATCCTGGGCATCAGAATGCCGTCGCGGAATTTCTCCCAGCTCTCCTTCGAATCATGGACCGCCATGATCGTCCAGCCTCCGGCTGAAGCGCCGCCGGCATGGAAGACTTGGCCCTCCGGCAGGCGGCCTTCGCCGGGATGAACTGCGGCAATGGATGCCTCGTACTGTTCCTTGGTTCCCCCCGGGAAAAAGTGCACAACTCCGTAGGCCATTTCTGCTCCTCGAGTGGTGGGCCCTGGTGGTGGGTCCTAGCTGATAATCCCAGTGGTAGACCCGGTGGCGTCGCCTGTCAATGAGCTGGGGTTCGGACCAGCAATACTCAGCGCGGCACCACCGTCGGCTGCCCCGGGCAGGCATCAAGGATCCGCTTCATAGCGTCCTTTTCGGCCGGGGTGACCCACAACCCGTAGGCCGCCTTGACCGAGATCTGGCGAGCTACATAGTGGCAACGGAAGGCCTTGTTCGGCGGCAGCCAGCTGGCGGCGTCGGACGCGCCCTTGTCCTGGTTGGCTTGGCCGTCCGCGGCGACCAGGTTCAGCGGATCATTCGCCAGGTGCTGGCGCTGCTCGGCCGTCAGCTGCTGGGCCCCCTTCTGCCAAGCGTCCCCCAACGCCACGACGTGGTCGATCTGCACCGCCTTGCTGGACTCCGCACCCCGCCGGAACTCGATGGCCCGGCCGGTATAGGGCTCCTGAAAGGACCCGGCCCCGATCCGGCAGCGGGAGCCCTCGGTGAAACTGGCACCGGCCAGGTCGCGGCGGAGGATGTCGTTGCGGGTGTCGCAGCCGTTGCGGTCGACGTCGAGCCAGGCCTGGCCGAAGGCGCTGCGCTCGTAGTTGGTCCCAGAGGCCCGGCCCTTGACCGGCAGCGTCTCCAGCAGCTCGACGGCGCTTCCGTCCGGCACGGGCCGCACCGGGGCAACAGCGTTCATCCAACCCGGCGCGAGGACGGGAGCCTCGGTGGGGCCGGCGGCCGGCGGCTCTTCCAGCGCAAACTGTCCTGCGGTGAAGAACCAGCCGAGGGCGGCGAGCAGCACCACCAGCCCGGCGGCCAGGACGGCCCATGCCTGGCGGGCCCGGTGCCGGGCACGCCGGAAGTCATTCCACGTGGCGGTCACGGAAGTTCCCGTGAGGGATGGGGGCGCTGCACCAGCCCAGCCTAGGCCGGACCACCGACGCCGGGCCGCTTATCCACAGTGTGGAGGACCTGTCCAGCGTCGGAGTGCCGGCCGGTCAGTCCTCCGGGGTCATTGTTCCCTGGTGACCCGGCGGAGGTCCTCCTCGGCGAGGGTCAGCAGCGCTTCGAGCTGGCTGACGCGGGCGTCGTCAATCTCGCCGGCCTCGCGCTTGGCCCGAGCGTCGTCGAGGAGTCGCTTGGCCTCCTTGGCGTTCCGCCGAGCCACATCGAGGGCGTGTTCGAGGGTGGTTTCGTGTTCCAGAGCCGGGTTCTGTTCCATGGCTCCATTGTGGTTCCCTTTCCCGCCCGATTCCAGAGACCCGGCCGGGAAAGGGAAACAGGCTATCCGACCTCGACCGGCAGGCCGGCTGCTTCCAGCGTTGCGGCTGCGTCCTTGGCGGGGAACGACGGCGGGTTCACGCCGGCCATTTCCTCCATGACGCGGACCACCTGGCAGCTGTAGCCGAACTCGTTGTCGTACCAGACGTAGAGCACCAGGTTCTTGTCGTTACTGATGGTGGCGAGGCCGTCGACGATGCCGGCGCGGCGCGAGCCGACGAAGTCCGTGGAGACCACCTCGGGCGAATCGATGTAGTCGATCTGCTTGCGGAGGTCCGAGTGCAACGACATTTCCCGCAGGTAGTCGTTGACCTCGTCCTTGGTGGTGCCGTTTTCGAGGCTCAGGTTGAGGATGGCCAGGGACACGTCAGGGGTGGGAACGCGGATGGAGCTGCCGGTGAGCTTGCCGAGGAGCTCCGGCAGGGCCTTCGCGACAGCCTTGGCTGCGCCGGTCTCGGTGATGACCATGTTCAGCGCGGCGGAGCGTCCGCGGCGGTCGCCCTTGTGGAAGTTGTCGATCAGGTTCTGGTCGTTGGTGAAGGAGTGGACCGTCTCGACGTGGCCGTGCACCACACCGTAGCGGTCGTTGATCGCCTTCAGCACCGGGGTGATGGCGTTGGTGGTGCAGGACGCCGCGGAGACGATCGTGTCCGAATCGGTGATCGAGCCGTGGTTGATGCCGTGCACGATGTTCTTCAGCTCGCCCTTGCCCGGCGCCGTGAGCAGGACGCGGGAGACACCCTTGCTCTGGAGGTGCTGGGACAGGCCCTCGGCGTCGCGCCAGCGGCCGGTGTTGTCGACGACGAGCGCGTCCTGGATGCCGTAGGCGGTGTAGTCCACCGTGGCGGGGTTATCCGAGTAGATGACCTGGATCTGGACGCCGTTGGCGGTGATGGTGTCGTTCTCGAGGTCCACCTTGATGGTGCCTTCGAAGGAGCCGTGCACCGAGTCGCGGCGCAGCAGGCTGGCACGCTTGGTGAGGTCGTTATCCGAGCCGCGGCGCACCACGATGGCGCGCAGGCGCAGGCCGTGGCCGCCGCCGGCCTTTTCGATCAGGAGGCGGGCCAGCAGCCGGCCGATCCGGCCAAAGCCGTAGAGGACGACGTCGGTGCTGGTGCGGTCGTCGCCGCCGCGCTTGCCGACAATTTCGGCCAGCTCGTCGCGCAGGAACTCATCGAGGCTGACGCCGTCGCCTTCGGCGCGGTACTTTTCGGTGAGGCGGGCGATGTCGATCGCTGCCGCGCCCAGGTCCAACTTGGTGAGGGCATCCAGCAGCGGTGCCGTCTCTTCGAGGCGCAGCTCTTCCTTGCTCATCCGCCGGGCGAAGCGGTGCGCCTTGAGGATGTTCATAGTGGACTTGTTGATCAGGCTCCGGCCGTGGATGGAGGTCACCACGTTGTTCTCGCGGTACAGCCGGCCGATCACCGGGATCATGGCCTCGGCGAGCGCCTCCCGGCCCATCCACGTATCAAGACAAGAATCTGACGTCTGGCTCACAGAACTACCTTCCTAGAATCCACCGCATACGTCCTCGTATGCGGAAGTCGGCTACCGGCGGATGTCCGGAACCTGGCGTTGCGGGAATTCGGTCCAGCCCGCGTACCTATATGCATCGCAAAGAAAAAGCCACCGGCTGCGAACGCAGACCCGGCGGCAGAACTTCTACGTTCGCTATCCATTCTAGGGCGGCCCCTGCTCCCCTACCGGCCGGTAGGGGGTGAAATCACTCACACCGGATGTCCGCGGAAACGTAGCGCCCCTGCCCTAGGATGGCCGGATGGGACTCATCGTTGCACTACTTGTCATCTGGCTCATCCTCTCGATCCTGGGCTTCGTCGTGAAGGGCCTGATTTGGCTGGCCATCATTGGCCTGGTCCTCTTTGTCGCCACGGCGGCGTGGGGCTGGGTGAAGCGGAAGGCCAAGGCCTGATCCGAAATCTACGTCTGGAACGCGGGGGCTGGCACCGGAAAGGTGGCGGCCCTTTCGTTTGCCCTGGGGCCGCCTCCTGGCGGCCGCGGCCGCGGTGAATGGATGGGTTGACCGATACGCCGGGTTCTGTGTTCCCGCGCTGTTACCGGCGCGGGAGTAGCGGCCATCCATCTACGGACGCCGTTGCCGACGCCCTCCAGCAGCCTACCCGGACACTCGGGCGGGCAGCCCTCAAACGTGTCCTGTCTGGCCTTGCTCCGGGTGGGGTTTACCTAGCCTTCCCGGTCGCCCGGGAAGCTGGTGGTCTCTTACACCACCGTTTCACCCTTACCTGCTCCCGGGACCGTGCGGACACGGCCCTTGGGCAGGCGGTCTGTTCTCTGTGGCACTGGCCTGCGGGTTACCCCGAGTGGGCGTTACCCACCACCCTGCCCTGCGGAGCCCGGACGTTCCTCGAGCCACTTGCGTGACGCGCGGCCGCCTAGTCAACCCATCCGTTGTTCATTCTACGGTCTCCCCGGCAGCCCCCGCCCCACCGGCGCCTTTTGGCCCCGCCAGTGGGAGAATGGAAACAGCTACCCCCCACGCTAGGATGCGATTCGGATGGACATCACCGCCGTCGTCGTTTGGTTGCTCGTCATTGCCCTGCTGCTCATCGTGGCCCGGATGTCGGTCCGGATTGTGCGCCAATACGAACAGGGTGTGCTGTTCCGGCTGGGTAGGGTCATCGGGGTCCGGATGCCGGGCCTGCGCTTCATCATCCCGGTGATCGACCGTTTGCAGCTTGTCAGCCTACGGATCGTGACCATGCCGATCCAGTCGCAGGGCATCATCACCCAGGACAACGTCAGCGTGGACATCTCCGCAGTGGCGTATTACCGGGTGATCGACGCCGTGAAGTCGGTCGTGGCGATCGAGAACGTGGCCGCGGCGATCAACCAGATCGCCCAGACCACGCTGCGGAAGGTCGTCGGGCGGCACAGCCTGGACCAGACCCTCTCCGAGACGGAACACATCAACAGCGACATCCGCGAAATCCTCGACGCCCTCACGCTGGAGTGGGGCGTCGAGGTGACCCTCGTGGAGCTCAAGGACATCCAGCTGCCCGAGAGCATGAAGCGCGCCATGGCCCGGCAGGCCGAGGCCGAGCGGGAGAAGCGGGCCAAGATCATCGCCGCCGAGGGCGAATCCATTGCGGCCACCGCGCTGGGCGAGGCGTCCGACACCATGATGGCGCACCCGCTGGCCCTGCAGCTGCGGAACCTGCAGTCCCTCGTGGAGATCGCCGTTGACAAGAACTCCACCGTCGTATTCCCGGCTCCGCTGATGAGCACCATCGGCGAACTGTCGGCATTCCTGGCACGCGAGAACCAGGCGGCCCAGGCGGCTGCTGCGGCGGCCACTGTGGCGGCGGCCACCGCACCTCCCGCTATCCAGGCTGCGCCGTCGAAGGTAGCCTGACCCCAGGGAACTGCTGCTCCTTGCCGTCGGGCTTCTGGGCCTGCACAACACCGGCCACCGGCGCTGACCCGCGGCCCGCAGGGCGCCGAGGAATCGCGTGGCCACGGCTTGGCTTTCCCGCCTAAGATCAAGGGATGGATAAGCCGCTGCTTGGCCGCCGGCGGATGCTGGAACTCGGAGCCGGCTTCGTGGGCGCCGCCACGCTGGCGGCCTGCGCCCCCGCGGCGCGAATCCCCGAGGGTAGCGCTGCGGGACCGGACGCCGGAACCGGCAAACCGGGCGGCACCGCACCGTCGACGTCGTCCACCGCGGCCGTCCCGGGAACCCCCTCCCCACGGGTTGACGTCACCTCCGGCAGCTTCACCACGAAATTCCGCCCCGACACCCCTACCGGGTGGTCACTGGCCACACCCGTCGTCGCCGGCTACGACCAAGCCAAAATGCCCGTCGCGCTCTTCCTGCACGGCACCGGGAGCGATAACCGTTTCCTCTTCGACGACCTCGGCATCCAGGCGGTGCTGCAGCGCTACCTTGTGGACGGCGGAACGCCCTTCGCGATCGCGTCCGTGGACGGCGGCGACTCCTGGTGGCATCCGCGCACCGACGGCACGGATACCCAGTCCATGCTGCTGGAGGAGTTCATTCCGTTCCTCGCCGGGCAGGGCCTTGACCTCGGCAGATTCGGGCTCTTCGGCCTCTCCATGGGCGGCTTCGGCGCCCTGCTGCTCGCTTCGCAGGGCAAAATCCCCGGGTTGAGGGCCGTGGCCGCCATGAGCCCGGCGGTGTGGAGCGACTACGACGACGGGCTGGAGGGGGCGTTCGACAGCCCCGAGGACTTCGAGGCCAATGACGTCTTCGCGTTGCGGTCCCGGCTCAAAGACCTGCCGAAACGGATCGACTGCGGCACCGACGATGCCCTCCTGCCCTCGGTCAAGGACTACGTCGCCGGCCTGCCCGGCCATGTCGAGGGCGGCTACCAGCCCGGCGGCCACGAGGAGACCTACTGGCGGCTCATCCTGCCCACCCTGTTGTCCTTCCTCGGCCGCCAACTCGCCTAGTCCGCCGCCGGTAGGATCGTACGGTGCTGATTCTGCTGCCGCCCTCCGAAGGCAAGACCCCTGCAACCCGCGGCGACGCCGTCGACCCGGCCTCGCTCAGCTTTCCCGGGCTGAACAGCTACCGCGCGAAGGTGCTCGAGGCACTCGGCACCGTCAGCGCCCATGAGGACGCTTTGACCCTGCTGGGCGTCGGCGCCTCGCTGACCGCCGACGTCGAACGCAACACGCGGCTGCATGCCGAGCCCGCCGCCCCCGCCCACCGGGTGTACTCCGGAGTGCTGTACGACGCCCTGGGCTACCGATCGCTGACGCCCGTCCAGCGGAAGAAGGCGGACGAGTCCGTGCTGGTGATTTCCGCGCTCTGGGGCGCCATCCGTTTCGCGGACCGGGTGCCCGCGTACCGGCTCTCGATGGGCACGGCACTGCCCGACGTCGGGCGGCTGGCCTCCTTCTGGAAGCCGCAGCTGACGGACGCCCTCGCCGCCACGACGGCTGGGGAATTGCTGGTCGATTGCCGCTCCAGCACCTACGCCGCGGCCTGGGCTCCCCCGCCGGAACAGACTGTGGCCGTCAACGTCTTCAGCGAGGTCAACGGCGTGCGCAAGGTGGTCAGCCACTTCGCCAAACACACCCGCGGGGAGCTGGCGCGGCACCTACTCAGCCGCCGCGGCAAAGCCCCGCAGACGCCGGCGCAGCTGAAGCAGGCCGCTGCCGAGAAGTGGTCAGCGGAGCTCATCGAGGGCACGGCCCGGAAGCCGCACACCCTCAACCTCATCCTGCCCAACTAGCTCGCATTAGTTGTCGTATTGAGGGTTCAAACGACAACAAGTGCGACTCAGTTGGGGTTAGGCCCACTCGGCGGAGCGGACAAGGATGCAGCCGGAGTCGGGGCAAAACACGATGTCGTCCTCGGCGGCGGCCTTGATCTCGGCGAGGTCGCCGGGGCTCAGTTGCATGCCGGAACCTTCGGACGTGCCATGGAAGAGCCGGGCCGCGCCCACGCCCCGTTTGGCGAGTGTCTTCTCGTAGACGGCGAGCATTCCCGCATCCAGTCCGTCGGCGAATTCTGCGCGCTGGCCGCGCACCACGGTCAGCTCGGCGCCCACTTCGGCCAGCTGCTCGTCCAGTTCAGCGCGGATGGCGCCGAAGGAGCCCTGGATGTCATCAACGATCTGCTGCTGCGTGGCCTGGCGCAGGCGCAGCGCGTCCAGCCGTTCCAGGACCTCGAGTTCGACGTCCTCCAGATCCGAACGGCGCTTGTTCAGGGACGCGATGTCACGCTGGAGGGCCACCAGGTCCTTGGACAGGCCGGTGCCGCTGTTGAGTTTGGCCTCGTCGCGCTCGATCCGGGAGGCGACCTGTTCGACGTCGGCCTCGGCGCGCTTGAGCTCGAGTTCGGCGTCGTGCACTGCCACCTTCGCGGCCCCGAGCTCGCCGTTAGCCACGCTGAGGGCGGCCTCAAGGTCGGTGATCCTGGAGTCGCTTTCGAGGCTGCGCCGGCGGTTGGACAGGGACTTGATCCTGGCGTCGAGTCCCTGCAATTCGAGCAACTTCAACTGTTCCGCCGGTGCTGCCTTGGCCACTATTTCCTCCGCTTGTTCACTTGCCGGCCGGAGCCGGGCACCGTACCGGCGCTCCCTAGACTCTAGCGCCCAGCGTGCTCCCCGGCCTCGCTACACTCACCCCGGGCCCCTCGCACGCCAGGGCTTAGCCCGGAGTCAGAATGAAGTCCCACGGGTCGCTGTTAGTGGTGCTGACCCGGATCTCGATGTCGTGGCCCTGGTCGGTCAGCACGTTCCCTAGGGCGTCGGCGGCCGCCGGCAGCCAAAGCCACTCGCTGGCGAAGTGCGAGACGTCGATCAGGTAGGGCCTGTCGTTGACGGCGGCCTCGCGGGCCTCCGACGCCGGATGGTGGCGCAGGTCCGCAGTCAGGTAGACGTCGGCATTGCTCGCCCGGACCTCATTGAGCAGCGAATCGCCGGCGCCGCCGCACAAGGCCACCCGGCGGACAAGTCCGTCCCGGTCGCCGGAGACACGGACGCCGCCTGCGACGGAGGGCAGGATGCCAAAGACCCGTGCGGCGAAGTCCCCCAGCGTCTGGACCTCGGCAAGGTCGCCGACCCGGCCGATCCCCTCTTCGGGCAGGCCGTTTGCGGCCGGAGTCAGCGGCACCACGTCCTGCAGCCCCAGCGCGTCGGCCAGCACATCGGAGACGCCCCCGACCGCGGAGTCGCCGTTGGTGTGGACGGTCAGCAGGGCGGTCCCGGACTCAATCAGCCGGTGCACGGCCTTGCCCTTGGGGGTGTTGGCCGCCACCGAGGTGACGCCCTTCAGCAGCAGCGGGTGGTGAGTGATGAGCAGTTCGGCACCCCAGGCGACGGCTTCCTCAATGACTTCGAGGGTGGGGTCCACGGCGAAGAGAATCCGGCTCACCTCTGCGGAGGGGTGTCCGGCCACGAGACCCACCTCGTCCCAGTCCTCCGCCAGCGATTCGGGCCAGAGCTCCTCGACGGCCAGCTGGATCATGCCCAGCGTGGCGGCCTCGCCGGTACTTGCGGCTTCGGCGGGCTGCGCTTCGGCGGGCTGCGCTTCGGCGGGCTGCGCTGAAACGTCGGTGTTCTCAGGTTCCATACCCTCATTTTTACCCTATCGACCGGGCCGGCCGCCCTGCCGATAGCCCCGGACACGTCCCGCGTGCTGACCCGAAGCCCGCAGAATGCTCGTGGAATTCTCCCGAAGCGCCGCGTTCGGGAATGATCCTGGCGTCCCGTCCATTGAACAGGACATGAGAACTTTCGTGCTCGGCGGGGGCTGCTTCTGGTGCCTCGACGCCGTTTACCAGAAGACCAAGGGTGTCAGCTCGGTCATTTCCGGCTACACCGGGGGCCATGACCACAACCCCGATTACTACTCCGTCTGCTCCGGAACCACCGGGCACGCCGAGGTGGTGGCGGTGACTTTCGACGAGGACGTGATCCCGGCCGAGGTCATCCTCGACATGTTCTTCGCACTGCACGATCCCACGACGCTCAACCGGCAGGGCTACGACGTCGGCACCCAGTACCGTTCGTCGATGTTCTACGAGACCACCGAGGAAAAGATCCTGTTCGAGGAGGCGATTGAACGGAACCAGGAGCTGTGGGCGGACCCGATCGTCACCGAGGTGAGCCGGCTGCCCCGCTTCCACGTGGCCGAGGATTTCCACCAGGACTATTACGCGAAATATCCCGAGCAGGGCTACTGCCAGGTCATCATCAACCCGAAGCTGGCGAAGGCCAGGAAATATTACTCTGCATGGCTTAATGCTTAGCTAGGGCCAAAGCGCCATCGTTAGGCTGACCTTAGAATTCCCTCTTCACAGATAGGCACATATACCCATGGCACGGATCTATGACGATGTTACCCAGCTGGTCGGCGGCACCCCGCTGGTCCGCCTCAACCGGCTGAGCGAAGGCCTTGACGCCACGGTGGCAGTCAAGCTGGAGTTCTACAACCCGGCCAACAGCGTCAAGGACCGGATCGGTGTCGCCATCATCGACGCCGCGGAGAAGTCCGGCGCGCTGAAGCCCGGCGGAACCATCGTCGAGGGCACCTCGGGCAACACCGGCATCGCCCTGGCCATGGTCGGTGCCGCCCGCGGCTACAAGGTCATCCTCACCATGCCGGAGACCATGTCCACGGAACGCCGCGTCATGCTCCGTGCCTACGGTGCCGAAATCGTGCTGACCCCCGGTTCGGAGGGCATGCGCGGAGCCGTGGAGAAGGCCCAGGAGATCGTCGCCAACACGGAGAACTCCATCTGGGCCCAGCAGTTCGCCAACGAGGCCAACCCCGAGGTCCACCGCCGGACCACGGCCGAGGAAATCTGGTCGGACACGGACGGCAAGGTGGACATTTTCGTCGCCGGCGTCGGCACCGGCGGAACCGTCACCGGCGTCGGACAGGTGCTCAAGGAGCGCAAGCCGGGCGTGCAGATCGTCGCCGTCGAGCCCAAGGACTCCGCCATCCTCAACGGCGGCGCAGCCGGTCCGCACAAGATCCAGGGCCTGGGCGCCAACTTCGTCCCGGAAATCCTGGACACCAACGTTTACGACGAGGTCCTCGACGCCACCTTGGAGGACTCGGTCCGCGTGGCACGGGACCTCGGCGTCAAGGAAGGCATCCTTGGCGGCATCTCCTCCGGCGCGATCGTCTGGGCTGCCCTCGAGCTAGCCAAGCGTCCGGAGAACGCCGGTAAGCTGATTGTTGCCGTTGTCTGCGACTTCGGGGAGCGCTACATCTCCACCGTGCTGTACGACGACATTCGCGGCTGATTCCAGCCTTGACCAAGATTTCGTAGAAAGGTCTTTGTGAGCTTCTTCGCAAGACTGAAGGAAGACCTCGACGCCGCCCGGTCCCACGACCCGGCGGCGCGGGGTTCTTTCGAAAACTTCTTTGCCTACTCCGGCCTGCATGCGATTTGGGCCCACCGCCTGACGCACCGGCTGTGGCAGAACCCCTCGCTGCGCTTCCCGGCGCGGCTGATCTCCCAGCTGGCCCGCTTCCTGACCGGCATTGAGATCCACCCGGGCGCCACCATCGGACGCCGCTTCTTCATCGACCACGGCATGGGGGTCGTCATCGGCGAGACCGCCGAGATCGGCGAGGACGTGATGATCTACCACGGCGTCACCCTCGGCGGCCGCTCGCTTGCCAAAATCAAGCGGCACCCCACCATCGAGGACCGCGTCGTCATCGGCGCCGGCGCCAAGGTCCTGGGCCCCATCACGATCGGCCGGGACAGCGCCATCGGCGCCAACGCCGTCGTGGTCAAAGACGCACCGGCCGAGTCCATCCTGACCGGCGTGCCGGCCACCTGGCGGCACCGCGACGCCCAGCGCGAGACCAAACCTGCCGTCGACCCGGCCGAGTACCTGATCGAATACCGGATCTAAGGAACCTGCGGCGCCCCGGCTCCGCTCTTCAAGCATATCCACCGCCCAGTGGGGTCACCCGATGTGCGGACCTGCCTCGGTGCGCCGCCTCGTATCCGCCGAGTCCACGTCGCGCCTCTCGGGCCTCGGCTGCGCGTCGCTCGTACCGTCGAGCTAACCGCGCGGCCGTCCATCGGCGCAGAACGACGGGTCCCGTGGGTCCGAGATGCCCACGTCCTTCTGGTCGACGGCGGCGACGCGAGCTACCTGAACCACTGAATGCGCGAGTCAGGGCTGGCCGAGCTGCTATTTTCGTTGCCCGAGACGGTGTTGGTGGGAGTGAGCGCCGGCAGCATGGTGATGACGCCCCGGATCGGCGCGTACTTCGTCGGATGGCCGTCCGCGCCGGACGAAATCGGCGCCCCGGCTTACGCTATTGACGAACAGACTGCCATCAGCGTTGTCGACGGCTCCGTCGAGGTGGTCTCCGAAGGACGATGGACGGAGTTCGGGTGACAGCCGGGCGGTGCGGCCGGAAACGCCGGCGGCCGGCGCCCCCGCAGCAGCGGGGAGCGCCGGCCGCCGGGCCGGAAACCGTGTGGACTAGTGCGTGTCCACTGCCGCGATCTCGGACTTGTCCTCGCCCCACAGGGTGTGGAAGGTGCCGTCGGTGTCGACGCGGCCGTAGGTGTGCGCACCGAAGAGGTCACGCTGGCCCTGGATCACGGCGGCCGGAAGGCGCTTACGGCGCAGGCCGTCGTAGTAGGCCAGCGAGGAGGAGAACACCGGTACCGGGATGCCTAGCTGCACGGCGGTGGCCACCACGCGGCGCCAGGCCGGGAGGACCTCGGCGATCGCCTTTGTGAATGCCGGCGCGAACAGCAGGTTGGCCGGCTTCTCCGCCGCGGCGTAGGCCTTGGTGATTTCCTTGAGCAGCTCGGCGCGGATGATGCAGCCGCCGCGCCACAGCGAGGCGATCTCGTCCAGCTTGAGGTCCCAGCCGTATTCCTTGGCGGCAGAGGTGAGCATGTCCAGCCCCTGGGCGTAGGAGACCAGCTTGGAGGCGTACAGCGCCTGCCGGACGTCCTCGACAAAGGTCCCGGGGACCTCGACGGCGGCCTCGCCGCCGGCGAGCAGTTCCTGGGCCAGCTTGCGCTGTTCCGCCTGCGAGGACAAGGCGCGGGCGAAGACCGATTCGGCGATGCCCGAGACCGGGGAGCCCAGCTCGAGCGCGGAGATGACCGTCCAGCGGCCGGTCCCCTTCTGTCCGGCGGCGTCGACGACGACGTCGACGAACGGCTTGCCGGTCTTGGCGTCGACGTGGCCGAGGACCTCGGCGGAGATTTCGATCAGGAAGGAGGCAAGTTCGCCCTTGTTCCATTCTTCGAAGATTTTGGCCTGCTCTGCCGGTTCGATGCCGGCGCCGGAACGCAGCAAGTCGAATGCCTCGCCGATGACCTGCATGTCGGCGTATTCGATGCCGTTGTGCACCATCTTGACGAAGTGGCCGGCGCCGTCGGTGCCGATCCAGGCGCAGCAGGGCCGGCCGTCGACGTGGGCGGCGATCTTCTCCAGCAGCGGGCCGAGGGCCTCGTAGGACTCCTTGGAGCCGCCGGGCATGATCGAGGGCCCGTTGAGCGCGCCTTCCTCGCCGCCGGAGACGCCGATGCCGACAAAGTGGAGGTCGTTCTTCGCGAGGGCGGCTTCGCGGCGGCGGGTGTCCTCGTAGTGCGAGTTGCCGGCGTCAATGATGATGTCGCCGGGTTCCAGCAGCGGCTCGAGCTGCTCGATCACGGAGTCAACCGGCTTGCCGGCCTTGACCATGATCAGCACGCGGCGCGGCTTTTCCAGCGAGTCAACGAGTTCCTGCAGCGTTTCGGTGCGGACGAAGTCGCCGTCCTGGCCGTGCTTTTCCAGGAGCGCGTCGGTCTTCTCCACGGACCGGTTGTGCAGGGCAACGGTGAAGCCGTTACGGGCCAGGTTCCGGGCCAGGTTGGCCCCCATCACCGCGAGGCCGGTGACACCGATGTGTGCTGACATCAAAACTCCAATTCATTCTGTGCATCGAGTGCAGTTCGTCCCGCACATGCTGCGGAACACGCTTCCTAGGACCAGTGGCTGTCAATAAATCATATGTATTTCCGCGGACCGCATGAAAGCAGTGCCCACGGGGCGGTATACGGCGCGTCACAAATAGTCTATGTTTTTCCGCGGCCACAGTGCTTGCGGCCGCCGGCAATGAGGCCCGCGCCACTATGCTTACGTTTATGTCAACCAGCCTCCATCACCGCGCCATCGAGCATCTGGGGGCCCGGATTGTCGCCGGCGAACTTCCCGCCGGACACGTCATGTTGGCCGAGCACCTCGAGGACGAATTGAAGGTCTCCCGTTCGGTGGTCCGCGAGGCCGTACGTGTGCTTCAGTCCCTGGGCCTGGTCGAGACCATCAAACGCGTCGGCATCCGGGTGCTTCCGGCCAGCCGCTGGAACCCGTTCGATCCGCTCGTGATCCGCTGGCGCCTGGCCGGCGAGGGACGCGGCGCCCAACTGCGTTCACTGGCGGAGCTGCGCACCGCCGTCGAACCGGTTGCCGCCGAACTGGCTGCCATCAACGCCCCGGACGAGTTGCGCAGCGAACTGGTAGAGATTTCGCACGCGATGCGCGAGGCCGGCGTGGCCGGCGACGTGCCCCGGTTCCTGGATCTGGACATCCGCTTCCACTCCCTGCTGTTGACCGGCTCCGGCAACGAGATGTTCGCCAACATGGTGGGCCAGGTGGCCGAGACCTTGACCGGCCGAACCGTACACGGCCTGATGCCGGACCACCCGCGGACCTCCGCGCTGCAGTGGCATGTGGACGTGGCCGAGGCGATCGCGGCCGGCGACGGGCCGGCCGCCCGCGAGGCCTCGGACAAGATCATGCGCGAAACTATCGCGGATATGGAGCCGAGCTGGCGGGACCAACCGCGCGTGTTCGTCCCGGTCCAGCCTCGTTAGGCCCGGACCGTCAGAGCGGGACCGGCAGAGCGGGACGAGCAGTGCAGGATGTCGCCGGAATCAGTCAGTTCTGTGGCGCAATTCAACCGCTACGCGTTTCACATTTGGCCGCATCCACGGTATATTTTTTACAAGCCTTCCACCGCGGCATCCCCCAATAGTCGCGGTGGAAGGCTTTTCCATTGCCAGAAGGCTTTCCCATTGCCTGCAGGCCCTTCCATTTTTGGGCCCGGCGTCGCCGGTCAGGCGGCGTCCGCCACTGCCTCCCGGAGCCTCCAGCCCCCGCCAAGGCCGTCCCGGATGATTTCCATCGTGGTCAGCGTCGAGCCGCCGTTCCGGCCGAGCCTCGCCTGGACCTGCCACACCTCGACATCGACCCGGCTCAGGCCTTTCGGCATCCGGCGCTCGGCCTCCCACCAGCTCACCCGTTCGAACCAGCGCACCGGCTCGGCGCCCACCAGCCATTCGCGGCCGCCGCGGACCACCGCCTGGGGGCGACCGTCGGGGCCGGATTTCACAATCACATGTTCCATACCAGTGACCGTACGGGTGGGCACCGACATTTTGGCTGCGACGGGGACCGAGGCCAGTGCGACGCAGAAAACCCCGCCGAGGCCGGCCTACTGGCCTGCTGCGACGGGGTTTTCCTGGTGGGTCCTACCGGGATCGAACCGATGACATCCACGGTGTAAACGTGGCGCTCTACCAGCTGAGCTAAAGACCCAAGGCGCTGTTTCCACACTTCTATGCGTCAACCAACGAACAATGACTCTACCGGAACTGGCCCGGGAAACGCCAATCGGCGGCGCGCCCGCGGCGGCCGGCATCAGAGGGCCGGAAGTTCCTCCGCCAGCCACGTCAAGGCCTCGCTGACGCCGGCTTCCAGCTTGATGGTGGCCAGGTCATCGCCGCGGGTCTGGCCACGGTTGACGATCACCACAGCCTTGCCCTGCTTGGCCGCGTGCCGGACGAACCGCAGCCCGCTCATGACGGTCAGGGACGAGCCAGCCACCAGCAGCGCACCGGCCCCGTCCACCATGGCGTACGAGCGTTCCACCCGGTCCTTGGGGACGTTCTCGCCGAAGTAGACGAAGTCCGGTTTCAGCGTCCCGCCGCACGCCGGGCAGTTGGCCACCACAAACCCGGCGATCAGCTCCGCGTCCTCCACGGTGGCGTCGGCGTCGGGCGCCATCTCCACGACCCCGGCGGCGAGGGCCTCGGCGAGGAAGCCGGGGTTGAGTTCCTCCAGCACGCCGGCCAGCAACGAACGGCTATAGCGTCGCTGGCAGCCCAGGCAGGCCACCCGGTCGAAGCGGCCGTGCAGGTCCACCACGTTGACACTGCCGGCGTCCTCATGCAGCCGGTCCACATTCTGCGTGATCAGGCCGGTGAGGAGCCCGCGGTGTTCCAGCCGGGCGGCCGCGGCGTGGCCGGCGTTGGGGTCGGCCCGGCGCAGATGCGACCAGCCAATGTGGTTCCGCGCCCAGTAGCGGCGGCGGTTCTCGGCGGCACCAATGAACTCCTGGTAGGTCATCGGCGCCCGGGGAGCCGCCCCGGGACCCCGGTAGTCCGGGATGCCGGAGTCCGTGCTCAAGCCCGCGCCGGTGAGCAGCGCGAACCGCTGTCCCGCGAGGACGCCATGGATTTCCTTCAGGACCTCCAGTTCGCTGCGCGCGGGCTCGGTGGCGGAAACCGGCGGCAGGCTGGCGAAACCAGTCATGCCGACCCCCGGCCGCCGCTGCCTCATCGTGCCTGTCCCCGCCGTCAGTTCCCGGTCAGTCCTGCCAGGGCCTTCCGGTACTCGGCGAAGTCCCGGGCCTGACCGCGCGGGTTCACCACGACGTAGCGCACAATGCCGTCGGCGTCGATGATGAACGTCCCGCGCTTGGCCATGCCGCTCTCCGGGTCAAAGACGCCGTACTGCTCCGCCACGGCGCCGTGCGGCCAGAAGTCCGCGAGCAGGTCGAAGGTGTAGCCTTCCCGCTCCGCGTAGGCGCGCTGGGCAAACTTGCTGTCCACCGACAGGCCGAGCACGACGGCGTCGGCGTCTTCGAAGAGCGCAAGGTTGTCCCTGATTTCACAGAGTTCGCCCGTGCAGATGCCGGAGAAGGCAAAGGGAAAGAACACCAGGACCACCGCGCGTCCGCGCAGTTCGGAAAGCCGAACCGGTTCGCCGAACTGGTTTACCAGCTCAAAGTCAGGGGCGGGCACGCCCACAGCCGGCACGGCTGTCACGGCCGTGGCTGGAGCCGACGTTACGGGGGCGGGTTGGGTCACTTGTTCTTCCGCGTGACCAGGCGGGTGGCGCTCCAGTCCTTGGAGACGCCGGCCGAGGTGGTGTAGTGCAGCCCTGCGGTAGGGGCTGCGTCCTGGATGTCCGCCGGCGAGACGTAGCCCACCCGGCCTGACTTGGGCGTCAGCACCCAGACCACGCCACCCTCGGTGAGGGTGGTCCGCGAGCCAACCAGCGTGTCAACGAGATCGCCGTCGTCGGACCGCCACCAGAGGATCACGGCGTCCACGACTTCGTGGTCGTCCTCGTCGACGAGTTCCGAACCGGTGAGGTCCTCGATGTCGTCACGCAAGTCGAAGTCGACGTCGTCGTCATAACCGAATTCCTGAATCAGGTCTCCGTTTTTGAAACCCAATTTTTCCGCCACATTCACCGAAGTGGCGGCGTCGGCCTCGCTCACGTGTTGCTCCTATGCTGTTTGTTCGTTTGCTGGTTATAAGTACACGGATACTGCCTGGTGAGTCCAGTGGTGCTAGTGATTTCCATTACTACAAGCCAACACCCTTTGGGCCTTTGCTTCAAGCTGCGGGGGCCGCGATCCGCCATATTCTGCGTCACACCGGCCGTTCCGGGGGCCTTGGGGAGGCTCCACGTCACAGAACCAGTATGCCCGTGAAATACGACGGCGGCCCCATGGGACAGCTACGCATCGGCGGACGCACACGGCTAGAGTGGCTGATGACGACCATGCCTGCGCGGGTGACTGCCCGCTTTTACCAGCAGGCATGGTTGTGATTGGACCTAGCCCGGCGTACAGGACCGGGCTGTTGTTACCGATATGTCGCACACGTCGCGTTCACGCCAGGCAGTTACCCTGCCGGAGCTGAGGGTGCCGGTGAATGCGCTCAAAGAGAGGTTGGACGTGGCTGCAGGAGAAGATACCTCCCATATCCTCAGCGGGTTGACTAACCAGCTGCCTGATCGTGATCCGGAAGAGACCGCCGAATGGCTGGAGTCCCTGGACACACTGATTCAGGAACAGGGCACCGAGCGTGCCCAGTACATCATGCGGAGCCTGCTCCAGCGGGCTGGCGCACAGAGCGTGGGCGTGCCGATGGTGACCACCACGGACTACGTCAACACCATCCCGGTGGACCAGGAAGCCCCGTTCCCCGGCGATGAGGAGATCGAACGCAAGTACCGCGCCTGGCTGCGCTGGAACGCCGCCGTTATGGTGCACCGCTCCCAGCGCCCCGAAATCGGCGTCGGCGGGCACATCTCTACCTACGCCGGCGCGGCGACCCTCTACGAGGTCGGCTTCAACCACTTCTTCCGCGGCAAGGACCACCCCGGCGGCGGAGACCAGATCTTCTTCCAGGGCCACGCCTCCCCCGGCATGTACGCCCGCGCCTTCATGGAAGGCCGGCTGACCGAGGAAGACCTGGACGGCTTCCGCCAGGAGAAGTCCAAGGAGGGCCACGCGCTTTCCAGCTACCCGCACCCGCGCCTCATGCCGGAGTTCTGGGAATTCCCCACCGTGTCGATGGGCATCGGCCCGATGAACGCCATCTACCAGGCGCAGTCGAACCGCTACCTGCACAACCGCGGCATCAAGGACACCTCCGACCAGCAGGTCTGGGCGTTCCTAGGCGACGGCGAAATGGATGAGCCGGAATCCCGCGGCCTGCTCCAGCTCGCCGCGAACGACAAGCTGGACAACCTCAACTTCGTCATCAACTGCAACCTGCAGCGCCTCGACGGCCCGGTCCGCGGCAACGGCAAGATTATGCAGGAACTCGAGGCGTTCTTCCGCGGCGCCGGCTGGAACGTCATCAAGGTCGTCTGGGGCCGCGAGTGGGACAACCTGCTCGCCAAGGACGAAGACGGCTCTCTCGTGAAGATCATGAACGAGACGGTCGACGGGGACTACCAGACGTACAAGGCCGAATCCGGCGGGTTCGTACGCGAGCACTTCTTCGGCAAGACCCCGCAGACCAAGGACATGGTCGCGGACATGACCGACCAGGAAATCTGGAACCTCAAGCGCGGCGGCCACGACTACAACAAGGTCTACGCCGCGTACAAGGCCGCCACGGAGTTCAAGGGCAAGCCGACGGTCATCCTGGCCCACACGGTCAAGGGCTACGGCCTGGGCACCCACTTCGAGGGCCGCAACGCGACCCACCAGATGAAGAAGCTCACGCTGGCCGACTTGAAGGCTTTCCGCGACCACCTGCGCATCCCGATCACGGACGAGCAGCTCGAAGCCGACCCCTACCAGCCGCCGTACTACCACCCCGGCGCCGACGCCCCGGAAATCCAGTACCTGATGGATCGCCGCCGCGCCCTCGGCGGGTTCGTCCCGGAACGCCGCTCCAAGCACACCGACGTCACCCTGCCGGGCGACAAGGCGTACGAGGTCGCCAACCGCGGGTCCGGCAAGCAGCAGGCCGCCACCACCATGGCGTTCGTCCGGCTGCTCAAGGACCTGATGCGGGACAAGGAATTCGGCACCCGGATTGTGCCGATCATCCCCGATGAGGCACGCACCTTCGGCATGGACGCGTTCTTCCCGACGGCGAAGATCTACAACCCCAACGGCCAGAACTACCTGTCCGTGGACCGCGACCTGGTCCTCGCCTACAAGGAATCCATCGCCGGCCAGATCGTGCACGCCGGCATCAACGAGGCCGGTTCGGTTGCCGCCTTCACCGCCGCGGGCACTTCCTACGCCACGCACGGCGAGCCGCTGATCCCGATTTACGTCTTCTACTCGATGTTCGGTTTCCAGCGCACCGGCGACTCGTTCTGGGCCGCCGCCGACCAGATGACCCGCGGGTTCATCATCGGCGCCACCGCCGGACGGACCACTCTGACCGGCGAAGGCCTGCAGCACGCTGACGGCCACTCCCCGATCCTTGCCTCGACCAACCCGGCCGTTGTCACCTACGACCCGGCCTACGGTTACGAGATCGGCGTCATCATGCGCGACGGACTCAACCGGATGTACGGCCCGGGCGAAGCCGGGAAAGAAATTGCTGACAACGACCCGTCGCGGAACGTGATGTACTACATCACGGTCTACAACGAGCCGATCGTCCAGCCGCCGGCGCCGGCGGAGCTCGACACCGAGGGCATCATCAAGGGCATCTACCTGCTGGCACCGGCCAAGATCGACGGCCCGCGCACGCAGATCCTCGCCTCCGGCGTGTCCGTGCCGTGGGCCCTCGAGGCACAGCGGCTCCTTGCCGAGGACTGGGGCGTTTCCGCTGATGTCTGGTCCGTGACGTCCTGGACCGAACTGCGCCGTGATGCCATGGCCGCTGAGGAAGAAGCCTTCCTCAAACCGGGCCAGCCGGCACGCGTCCCGTTCGTCACCGAACAGCTCGCGGGAGCCACCGGACCGATCGTGGCGGTCTCGGACTACATGAAGGCTGTTCCGGACCAGATCCGGCAGTTCATCCCGAACGAGTTCGCCTCGCTCGGCGCCGACGGCTTCGGCTTCTCCGACACCCGCGCCGCAGCGCGCCGCTTCTTCAAGAACGACATCCACTCGATCGTGGTCCGTTCGCTGCAGATGCTGGCCCGCCGCGGCGAGGTCGACGCCCAGGCCCCGGCCCAGGCCATCGAGAAGTACCGCCTGCTCAACGTCAATGCCGGCACCACCGGCAACGCGGGCGGCGACTCCTAGGGCGAGTCGAACAGCGCCACTCGAACAGCGCCCGTCGGCGGTTCCCACCAGGTGGGGGCCGCCGTCGGGCGTTAACCACTGTGATGCAGCGCAAAGCCACTTGTAGCCTTTGCACAAATGGAGCTTGGACGGCTGGCGCCGTATGCTCGTTGCATGGCAGAGCCCACCACCACCCCCGCAAAACGCAAGCCGTCCGTGCGGGCCCTCACCCCGGAGAAGGCCGAGACGCTGAAAAAGCTCCGGTCCAGCGTGGGCCAGCTGTCCACCACGACCCTGCGCCAGCTGGAAGCCTCGCTGCCCTGGTACAGCCGGCTGAACTCCGACGAGCGGTCCGCACTGGGCATGGTCGCGCAGAACGGCATCGCCGCGTTCGTCACCTGGTTCGAGCGGCCCAGCTCCCCTTCGTGGATTCTCTCCGATGTCTTCGGCACCGCGCCGACCGAACTTACCCGATCGATCAGCCTGCAGAAGGCGCTGCAGCTGATCCGGATCGTTGTCGAGGTGGTCGAGGAACAGGTGCCGATCATCGCGCCGGAGGCCGACCAGGCCGCGCTGCGCGAAGCCGTGCTGCGCTATTCACGCGAGGTCGCCTTCGCCGCGGCGGATGTCTATGCCCGCGCCGCAGAGACCCGCGGCTCCTGGGACACCCGGCTGGAGGCACTCATTGTCGACGCCATCCTGCGCGGCGAAAACACGGACGCGCTGCGCTCCCGGATCGCCGCGCTGGGCTGGAAAGCCCAGGAACGCTTCACCGTCATGGTGGGAAATTCCCCGTCGGAACCGAGTGCCAGCTACGTCAGCGAACTCCGCCGCACCGCCGGCCGCTTCGCCGAGGACGCCCTCGTCGGCATCCAGGGCGACCGGCTGATCCTGATCCTCGGCGGCGTGCAGGACCGCGAAACGGCCTGCCAGAAACTTAGCGAACTCTTCGCTCCCGGACCGGTGGTCTACGGGGCCGAGGCCGGCTCGCTGCTGGAAGCCAGCAGCTCCGCCCAGTCCGCCTTCGCGGGCCTGACCGCGGCCCGGGCCTGGCCCTCCGCGCCTCGGCCCGTCGCCGCCGACGACCTCCTTCCGGAGCGGGTGATCTCCGGCGACGACGCCGCCCGGCGCTCCCTGGTCAAGAACATCTACCGGCCCCTGCTCGCCGCGTCCAACGGCCTTGTGGAGACCCTCGGGACCTACCTCGAACTCGGCCATTCGCTTGAGGCGACGGCCCGCGAACTCTTCGTCCACGCCAATACCGTCCGGTACCGGCTCAAGCGCGTCTGCGACGTCACCGGCTGGGATCCGCTGATCCCCCGGGAGGCTTTTGTGCTCCAGGCGGCGCTGGTGGTGGGCAGGCTTTCGACCCCGCCAAGGCCCGCCGCGGAGCGCCAGCCGGCCCGTAACAACTCCTGACCCGTTGTAGACTTCCTACAAACTGACCCAGTGAGCTTGGTGCATGAGAGTACCGATGAATCACGCGGCAATTTGGAAAGCTGGATACGTGCTTGCAATCGTTTGCCCTGGACAGGGCTCCCAGACCCCTGGTTTTCTAGCCCCTTGGCTGGAACTGCCTTCCGTCGCAGGCCAGCTGGCCTCCCTTAGCGAAATCGCAGGCATCGACCTCACCGCCCACGGAACCACCTCCGACGAGGAAACCATCAAGGACACTGCCGTCGCGCAGCCCCTGATTGTCGCCGCGGGCCTGGTGACCGCCAAGTCCCTCTTCGACGTCGAACTCGGCACCCTGCCCGTCATCCTGGCCGGCCACTCCGTCGGCGAGATCACCGCCGCGGCCCTGGCCGGCGTCCTGACCGACACCGAGGCCATGACCTTCGTCCGCGAACGCGCCAACGGCATGGCCGCGGCGGCCGCGGCCACCCCCACCGGCATGAGCGCCGTCGTCGGCGGTGACCCCGCCGAGGTGCTGGCCGCGATCGAGGCCTGCGGCCTCACGCCGGCCAACGTCAACGGCGCCGGCCAGACCGTCGCCGCCGGCACGCTGGAGCAGCTCAAGGCCCTCGCCGAGAATCCGCCGGCCAAGGCGCGCGTGATCCCGCTGAAGGTCGCCGGGGCGTTCCACACCTCGCACATGTCCCCCGCCGTCGCCGCGCTGCAGGCCCTCCGGCCCACGCTGCACCCGCGGAACCCGCAGGTCCCCCTGCTTTCCAACTTCGACGGCGCCGAGGTCACCGACGGCGGCGCCGCCGTCGACAGCCTGATCGCCCAGGTGTCGCGTCCGGTCCGCTGGGACCGCTGCATGGAGACCCTCGTGCACCGCGGCGTGACCGGCGTGATCGAACTGGCTCCGGCCGGGACGCTGGCCGGCTTGGCCAAGCGCGGCATGCCCGGCGTGAAGACCGTCACCGTCAAGACCCCGGATGACCTTTCCGCCGCCTTGGCCCTATTCGCAGAACTGGAGGGAGGGGAATGAGCGCTCCTACTTTGAAGCAGGCTCCCCTGCAGGAAAACACCCGGGTGATGGGCGTCGGCGCCTACCGGCCCAGCGTGATCGTCACCAACGAGGACGTCTGCCAGTGGATCGACTCCTCCGATGAGTGGATCCGACAGCGTACCGGCATCATCACCCGCCACCGGGCCCCCGCCGACGTCAGCGTGATCGACATGGCCGAAGGCGCCGCCCGCGAGGCCCTGCAGAAGGCCGGCATCGACGCCTCCGAGCTCGGCGCCGTCATCGTCTCCACCGTGACGCACCCGTACGCGACCCCCTCGGCCGCCGCCAGCCTGGCCGACCGCCTCGGAGCCACCCCGGCACCGGCGTTCGATATCTCCGCGGCCTGCGCGGGCTACTGCTACGGCATCGCCCAGGCCGACGCCCTGGTCCGCTCGGGCGCGGCCAAGTACGTGCTCGTGGTCGGCGCGGAGAAGCTCTCCGACGTCATCGACAACACCGAGCGCACCATCTCCTTCCTGCTCGGCGACGGCGCCGGCGCCGTCGTCATCGGCCCGTCCGACACCCCGGGCATCGGCCCGTCGGTCTGGGGCTCGGACGGCAGCAAGTGGGACGCCATCGGCATGACCCACTCGATGCTGGACATCCGCGACTTCGCCGCGGCAGGCAAGCGCGACCCCGCCCTCAGCGAGGGCGAGGCCGCCGTGACCGAAGCGGCCCTGTGGCCCACGCTGCGCCAGGACGGCCAGACGGTGTTCCGCTGGGCGGTCTGGGAAATGGCCAAGGTGGCCCAGCAGGCGCTCGACGCCGCCGGTATCCAGGCCGAGGACCTCGCGGCCTTCATCCCGCACCAAGCCAACATGCGGATCATCGATGAGATGGCCAAGAAGCTCAAGCTTCCGGAGACCGTCAAGGTCGCCCGGGATATCGCCGAAGCAGGCAACACCTCGGCAGCCTCCATCCCCCTGGCCACCCACCGATTGCTGCAGGAAAACCCTGAACTGAGCGGCGGGCTGGCCCTGCAGATCGGATTCGGAGCCGGACTGGTCTTCGGCGCCCAGGTGATTGTGCTTCCCTAGGCGGCCACCTCACTTCTCGAGCTGCTGGCATTCCCCGACAGCACGGATTCCCAAACCAAGCCGAATCCCTCGGTTTGAATCATTTCGCCAGAATCTCCCGGAATAACCTCCGGAAGCCCACGGCACCAACAAGAAAAGGAGCCATCAATGGCTAGCAACGAAGAAATCCTGGCCGGCCTGGCTGAAATCGTCAACGAAGAGACCGGTCTGGCCCCTGAGGCCGTCGAAATGGACAAGTCCTTCACCGAAGACCTGGACATCGACTCCATCTCCATGATGACCATCGTCGTCAACGCCGAGGAAAAGTTCGGCGTGCGCATCCCGGACGAAGAGGTCAAGAACCTCAAGACCGTCGGCGACGCCGTCAGCTTCATCGCCAGCGCCCAGGCCTAATCCCGCCTGAGCCCTGGCTCCGGCCCGAAAGCCGGAGCTGTGGCCGGTCCGGGGCGCCTTTGTCGGCGCCCCGGACCGGAACACACCGCTAGACGCCTTTCTTGCATGACCGCTGAGTTCCTTACAGCACGACCACCGAGTTTTCCCCACGCAGGCCCCGGCCGCCCTCACGGGTTCCGGACACGGCAGGCGCACCGACAGAGAGTGATCCCATGGCACGCAAAGTAGTCATTACCGGTCTGGGTGCCACCACACCCATTGGCGGCGATGTCCCCACGATGTGGAAGAACGCGCTGAAGGGCGTCTCCGGGGCGCACACGCTGGAGGACGACTGGGTAGCCAAATACGAGCTGCCCGTACACTTCGCGGCGCGCGCCTCCACCCCCGCCCTTGAGGTCCTGAGCCGCGTCGAGGCCAAGCGGATGGATCCGTCCACGCAGTTCGGCGTCATCGCCGCCCGCGAAGCCTGGGCCGACGCCAACATCACCGAGGTCGACCACGACCGCCTCGCCGTCGCCTTCGCGACCGGCATCGGCGGCGTGTGGACCCTCCTGGACGCCTGGGACACCCTGCGCGAAAAGGGCCCGCGCCGCGTCCTGCCGATGACCGTGCCGATGCTGATGCCCAACGGCGTTGCCGCCGCGGTCAGCCTCGACCTGGGCGCCCGCGCCGGTGCCCACACCCCCGTCTCCGCCTGCGCCTCCGGCACCGAGGCCGTGCACATGGGACTGGACCTGATCCGTTCCGGGAAGGCCGACGTCGTCGTCTGCGGCGGCGCTGAAGCTGCCATCCACCCGATGCCGATTGCCGCCTTCTCCTCGATGCAGGCACTCTCGCGCCGCAACGACGATCCCGAGCACGCCTCACGGCCCTACGACCGCGACCGTGACGGCTTCGTCATGGGTGAAGGCGCCGGCGCGCTGGTCCTCGAGGCCGAGGAGCACGCGATCGCCCGCGGCGCCCGGATCTATGCCGAACTCGCCGGCACCTCGGTGACCGCCGACGCCTACCACATCACCGCCCCGGACCCGGAGGGCCTCGGCGCCACCCGTGCGCTGAAGGCGGCCATGTTCGACGGCCGGATCCAGGCCGAGGACGTAGTGCACGTCAATGCCCACGCCACGTCCACCCCGGTCGGCGACAAGCCCGAGTACACCGCCCTCAAGGCCGCCCTCGGCAAGCACGTGGATGACGTGGCGGTCTCCGCCACCAAATCCCAGATGGGGCACCTGCTTGGCGCCTCCGGTGCTGTGGAGGCCGTGCTGACCGTGCTGGCCGTACATGAGCGCAAGGCGCCCGTGACGATCAACCTCGAGAACCAGGATCCCGAGATCCCGCTCGATGTCGTCACCTCCGAGCGCGCGCTGCCAGGCGGAAGCATCGTGGCGCTGAGCAACTCCTTCGGCTTCGGCGGCCACAACGCCGTCATCGCCGTCCGCAGCATCTAACGCCACCCGGGCCTATGGGTCCGCACGCCAAATGACAGATGGCGGCAATGTTCCTCGTGAACATTGCCGCCATCTGTCATTTGGCGTTGCTATGGAGTGTAGTTCGCTCCTGCGCTGGAGGATCAGCGGGGAGGATTAGCCGACCTGGTGGAGCCAGCGCACGGGGGCGCCTTCGGCGGCGTGCCGGAAGGGTTCGAGTTCCTCGTCCCAGGCCTCGCCGAGTGCCAGGGAGAGCTCGTGGTAGACCGCGGAAGGGTCGCCGGCGCCTGATTCGTAGGCGTAGCGGATGCGGTCCTCGGAGACCATGATGTTGCCGTGCACGTCCGTGACGGCGTGGAAGATGCCGAGCTCGGGGGTGTGCGACCAGCGGCCGCCGTCGACGCCCTGGCTGGGCTCTTCGGTGACCTCGTAGCGCAGGTGCGCCCAGCCGCGGAGCGCAGACGCCAATTGAGCCCCCGTGCCCGGCGTTCCGGTCCACGACAGCTCGGCCCGGAACATTCCGGGCGCGGCGGGCTGGGCAGTCCACTCAAGGTCCGTCCGCTTGTCCACGACAGACCCAATGGCCCACTCAACGTGGGGGCACAGGGCGGTCGGGGCCGAGTGAACGAACAGGACACCGCGGGTTAGTGCAACAGACATTCCATCCTCCATAGCTATAGGTACGTCTTCCCCAACGACCTCTGCCTGGATGCCTGTCTGCTGCGTGAATCCGCGTTCGGGGCGGCTGCCCCTGCCAGACTATTCAGTTTCTTCAAAACCACACGATGCAAAAAATAGGTCCGGACCTCAGGTGGTGGAACGATGCTCAAGAGCTTCAAGCACCACTTGAAAGTTGCCGGGCGTGAGTCTTATTCTGCCGTACCCCGCCTAATTACGCCAGTGCAATTCCGCGCGTCGTTTCCGGCGCGCCGTTTTGGCCTGTCGGGGTTCTGCGGGCGTGCCGGGACGGGTGCCGGAATGCTACCCCGGCCCGCGCCCGGCGCGGCGTATCCGGCGGCCCGTTCAGGCGCGCGGATGGGCCTGTTGGTAGCTTTGCCGGAGCCTGTCGACCGAGACATGGGTATAGATCTGGGTGGTCGCCAGGCTGCTGTGACCGAGGATTTCCTGCACGGCACGGAGGTCCGCGCCGCCGTCGAGCAGGTGCGTCGCTGCCGAGTGCCGCAGCGCGTGCGGGCCCGTCGCCGAGGTGTCGCCCAGGCCGTCGAGCAGGCCCTTCACGACGCTGCGGACCTGCCGCTGGTCCACCCGCTTGCCGCGCGCGCCCAGGAAGAGTGCGGGTCCCGATTCGGCCGCGGCCAGGGCCGGGCGTCCGCGGCGCAGCCAGTCATCCACGGCGAGCGCCGCCGGGAGGCCGTAGGGGACGGTCCGTTCCTTGTTGCCCTTGCCGAGCACGCGCAGTGTTCGACGGTCAGGGTCCAGGTCGTCGACGTCCAGGCCGGCGAGCTCCCCCACCCGGACACCGGTGGCATAGAGCAGTTCCAGCATCGCGCGGTTGCGCAGGGCCAACGGCTCACCCTCAGCGGCTGCCGATTCCGCCCCGGCCACGAGCCGCTGGACCTGCCCCTGCTGCAGCACGCCGGGCAGCGACTTTTCCCGCTTCGGGGCCTTCAGCCGCAGGGCGGGGTCCGCCGTGATGAGTTCCTCGCGGACGGCCCAGGCGGTAAAGGCCCGGGCTGTGGCGGCGCGCCGGGCCAGCGTGGCGCGGGACATGCCCGACTCGCTCTGGGCACCGAGCCAGCGGCGCAGGGTACCGAGTTCGAGATCGGCGAGGTCCTCCGCGTTTTCCGAGACCGCGTGCGCGAGCAGGCTGCCGACGTCTGAGAGGTAGGCGCGCACGGTGTGGGCCGAGCGACCACGTTCCGCTTCCAGGTACCGGCCGAAACCGTGGGCGGCTTCGGCGAGCGCTGCGGGAAGTTGCTGGGATGACACCCTCCAACTCTCCCAGCAATTGGTCCGGTACCGGCGGAGCCCGGCGGCGCGCCGCTGAGGGTGCGGCGGACCTGGAGTTTGTTGGGGGGTGTGCCGTGACCAATCGGCGGCCGCTCCCGTATCCCTGCGCCGCAGCGCTTGTACCGTCCCTCATCCCGCTGCGGGGGTGCGTTTCCAGCCGCCGTGGCGGGTTTCCGCCAGGCCCAGGAGTCCGAGCCGGCCGAGGCCCGCCCGCACTGATTCCGGGCTGAGCCCGGCGACCGTGGCGAGCTTTTCGACGGTGCTTGTGATCCGCAGCGGGAGGGCATCCAGCAGGATCAGGTCTTCGAGGGTGAGCCCGTCGTGGGCCGCTACCCGGCCGGACTGCGGCTCCGGCAGGAAGTCGCCGCTGGGTGCGGCGAGTTCCGCGATCTCTGCGGCGTCAGTGACGCAGACCGCCCCGCCCTCGCGCAGCAGGCGGTGGCAGCCGGCCGAGTTGGCACTGTGAACCGAACCGGGAACGGCCCCGACGGCCCGTCCCAGCGTTTCGGCATGGTGGGCGGTGTTGAGCGCGCCGGACCTCCACCGCGCCTCCACCACCACCGTGACGGCGGCCAGCGCGGCTATGAGCCTGTTGCGCTGCAGGAAGCGGTAGCGTGTGGGCGCCGAGCCCGGCGGGACCTCGGCCAACACCGCTCCCTGGTTGGCGACCGTCCGGAGCAGGTCCTCGTTGCCCGCAGGATAGAAACGGTCCACTCCCCCGGCCATGACGGCGATGGTTGGCAGTCCCCCGGCGGCGCCGGCCAGCGCGGCCCGGTGGGCGTGGGCGTCGATGCCGTAGGCTCCCCCGGAGACGATCGTGAATCCGCGTTGGGCGAGGGCATAGGCGAGGTCGCCCGTGACGGCGGAACCGTATGAGGTGCTGTCCCGGGATCCCACCAGCGCGACGGCCTTGTTCAGCGCCGGCAGTTCTTGTTCCACGCCGCGCCACCAGAGGCAGAGTGGTTCCTGCAGCCCCAGGTCGGCGAGCTGGCGGGGCCACAGTTCATCCGCCGGGATGAGCAGACGGCCGCCAAGGCGCTGCAGCGTCGCCAGGTCACGTTCCGGTGCCAGGTCGGGAACCCGGGGCGCCCAGCGCTTGAGGGCCATGCCCAGGCCCGTCCAACCGCCTCCGGCGCCGTTCTCCTCCAGCACCCCGGACAGTTCCTGTTCCAACCCCGGCCCGGCTGCAAGCTGTCCGGTGGCGATCCTCAGGGCGTCCTCCGCCCCGGCGACCTGGACCAGCGCCAGCCCGGCTGCGTCCTGGGGTTCAAGGAGCCGGGACAGGGCGGCCCGTGCCGTCCGTTCGTTCTCTGTCATGGTGCTGCCTTCTCTTCACGCTGTGGTTCCCTGCACGGGACGGGGTCGGGTCTACGCCGGGACGGAGCCGGGGCGGTCAAGCCGCGGCTGCTGCTGCGGCCTGACGGAGGCCCAGCGCCTGGCCGATGTCGTCCGCGTCGGGGCCGTCGCGGCCCGCGAGGTCCGTCAGGGTCCAGGCGAGGCGCAGCACGCGGTCGTAGCCACGGGCCGTCAGGGTGCCGCGTTCTAGCGCGTGGTCGAGGATCCGGGTTGTCGGCCCGGGCAGGCGCAGCAGGCCACGGAGCACCCGTCCCGGGACCTGCGAGTTGGTTTCCAGCCCGAGCGGACGCAGCCGCTCCAGCTGGCGCTCCCGGGCGGACCGCACCCGGGCGGCGATGGAAGCCGTTCCCTCCTCGGCACGGGCGTGCCCGAAGTCCGCCAGCGCTACGCGTTCAACCTCCAGCTGGATGTCGACCCGGTCCAGCAGCGGCCCCGACATACGGGCGAGGTAGCGGCGGCGCATCATCGGCGTGCAGGTGCAGTCCACCCCCTTGCCGGAGGCTTTGCCGCAGGGGCACGGGTTGGCAGCGAGGACCAGCTGGAAGCGGGCAGGGTAGGCGGCCGTGCCGGCGGAGCGGTGGATGACTAGTTCACCGCTTTCCAGCGGCTGCCGGAGCGCGTCGAGGACCCGTCGCTCGTACTCGGGGGCTTCGTCGAGGAAGAGTACGCCACGGTGCGCCCTGGAAGCCGCGCCCGGTCGGGGCAGTCCCGAGCCGCCGCCGATGATGGCGGCTGCGGTAGCGGTGTGGTGCGGGTTTTCGTAGGGCGGCCGGCGCAGCAGCGTGACAGACGCGGACGTGAGCGAACTCAGCGAATGGATGGCTGTCACCTCCATGGCCTCCCGGTCGCCAAGGTCCGGGAGCAGGCCCGGCAGACGCTCCGCGAGCATCGTCTTACCTGCCCCCGGCGGCCCGGTCAGCAACACGTGGTGTGCTCCGGCGGCCGCCACTTCCAGTGCCCGGCGGCCCTCCCCCTGGCCCGAGACGTCGCACATGTCCGGCGCCAGAGGTGCCGCCGAGGTCCCTCCGGAGCCGTCCGGCTCCTCGTCCATCGGCTCGAAGTCGAGCGCCAGATCCTGCGGGTCGGCGCCGAAGTCGAAGGCCAGCCGGGCCAGGGTCCGGTAGCCCCGGACCTGGGCGCCGGGCACCAGTTCGGCTTCGGCGGCGTTGGCCTGGGCCACCACCACATCGGGGTACCCGGCTTGGACGGCGGCCATAACGGCGGGAAGGATGCCGCGGACGGGCCGCAGCCGGCCGTCCAGGCCCAGTTCCGCGATGAAGACGTGCCGGCCGGTGGGGCGGATGTCGTTGGCGGCCAGCAGCACGGCCATGGCGATCGACAGGTCGAAGCCGGACCCGCGCTTTGGGAGGGAAGCCGGGATCAGGTTGGCGGTGATTTTGCGGCGGCTGAGCGGGATGCCGGAGTTCTGCGCGGCCGAGCGGATCCGTTCCCTGGCCTCGTTGAGCGAGGCATCCGGCAGCCCGAGGATGACAAAGGCGGGAAGGGTCTGGCCGATGTCCGCCTCGACCTCGACGATGTAGCCGTTCAGCCCCACCAGCGCCACCGAATAGGTCCGTCCCAGCGCCATCTACCCCACCCCTTTGAGGTGTTCGATGGCCGGGCCGCCGGTGCCGTCGTCGAGCACGGCGATGACGTCCACACGGCGCAGCGGCATCCGCAGCTCATGGTCCCGGCACCACGCGGAGGCCAGCCGGTGCAGCCGGGCCAGCTTGTCCGCGCCCACGGCTTCAAAGGGGTGTCCGTAGGCGAGGGATTTGCGGGTCTTGACCTCGGCGATGACCAGGGCGTCGCCGTCGAGTGCCACAATATCGATCTCGCCCTCGGGGCAGCGCCAGTTCCGGTCCACGATCCGCATGCCCTGGGCCTCGAGGAAGCCCGCGGCGAGGTCCTCACCGCGGCGGCCCAGCACGTCCTTAGCTCTCATGCCTCCAGCGTGGAACGCAGGGCGGCCAGGACGCGGACGGAACTTTGGCTATGTGGGTAACTTTCCGGAATCCGGGCGGCTCAAGGCCCGGAATCCTAGTTGCCCAGGCCCTCCACCTTGGGCAGGGCGAGCTCCTCGTTGCGCGGGAGTTCCTCGACGTTGACGTCTTTGAAGGTGATGACGCGGACGCTCTTGACGAACCGGGCGGAGCGGTACACGTCCCAGACCCAGGCGTCCTGCAGGGTCAGGTCGAAGTAGACCTCGCCGTCGGCGCTGCGCGCCTGCAGGTCCACGTGGTTGGCCAGGTAGAAACGCCGCTCGGTCTCGACCACATAGCTGAACAGCCCGACGACGTCGCGGTATTCGCGGTAGAGCTGCAGCTCCATGTCGGTTTCATAGTTTTCAAGGTCCTCGGCACTCATGGTTCCATCTTGCACCATTGGGCGCCGGGCGCGCGCCACGGCTCAGTCGCCGAGCAGCTGCCAGCTCACCCGGTGGTACGGCGTGGGACCCGCGGCGCGGAGCGCGTCTTTGTGCGCGGCGGTGCCGTAGCCCTTGTTTTCGTTCCAGCCGAAGGCCGGGTACTCGGTGTGCAGGGCCGTCATCTGGCGGTCGCGTTCGACTTTGGCTAGGACCGATGCCGCGGCCACACTGAGGCACTGCATGTCCGCCTTGACCAGGGTGTGGACCGGCGCGTCGCAACCGGGACCCTCCGGGCCGGCGTCGTCGGGGTCGGGGTCGAACAGCGAGGCCTGTGCCACGGGCGAGAGCCAGTTGTGGCTGCCGTCCAGCAGCACCACGTCCGGCCTCACACCGGCGGCCAGCACCGAGAACCAGGCACGGTTTCCGGCCAGCCGGAGCGCGCCGATGATCCCGAGCGCGTCGATTTCGGCGGCGGAGGCGTGCCCCACCGCTGAGGCGACGCTCCAGCTGCGCACCAACGGCTCCAGCCGCTCCCGGTCCGCCACCTTGAGCAGCTTGCTGTCCCGCACATCGGCGAGCAGCTCCTGCTGGTCCAGGTCCACGACGGCGATCCCGACGCTCACCGGCCCGGCCAGGGCGCCACGGCCCACCTCGTCGATCCCGGCGAGCAGCCGCCCGCCGGAGCCCCGGAAGCGGCGCTCGTAGTCAAGGGTTGGGGCTTCGGACACGGCTGCCGCCCTTACTTCCCCGCCGCCGGGACGCCGCGGAAAACGTCCGGGTAGTTGTCCAGGGCCGTGATCCGGTTCAGCGGCCAGGCGATCACGGCGGCCTTGCCCTCAATGTCGGCCACGTCGATGAAGCCGCCGTTGCTTTCCATGTGGGCGCGGGAGTCGGCGGAGTGGTTCCGGTTGTCTCCCATCACCCAGACTTTGCCCGCGGGCACCACAACGTCGAAGTCGCGCACCTGCGGGACCTCGGCGCTGTTGATGTACTTCTCGTCCAGCGGCTGGCCATTGACGCTGAGGCGGCCGCTGCCGTCGCAGCAGACGACGTGGTCGCCGGGAAGGCCGATGACGCGCTTGACGAGGTGCTGTTCGGAGTTGTCCGGCAGCAGGCCCACGAAGGTCAGCGCGTCCTGCACGCCGGTGAACGGACCGGCCGGCTTGGTCGACGTCGGTACCAGCCAGCCCTTGGTGTCCCGGAAGACGACGACGTCGCCGCGCTGCATGGCGATCGGCTCCGGCACCAGCAGGTTGACGAAGATCCGGTCGTTGACATCCAGGGTGTTCATCATCGATTCGGACGGGATGTAGAAAGCCCGGAACAGGAAGGTCTTGATCAGGAAGGACAGCACGACGGCGATCACCACTACGGTGGCAACTTCCTTGAGCCAGAGGAACGCGGGGCTGCGGCCTTCCCGGGCCTTTGCGCGCCGGGCGCGGGCCGACGACGGGCCCGCGTGCGAGGGGCCCGTCTGCGGGAGGTCCTCGGCACGCTCGGGCAGCACCGGCTTCGGGGCGTGCTGGGGCCGCGGCGCGGCCGGTAGCTGCGTCGTCGGGTGGTCGGCGCCCGGGATGGGCGAAGAGGTCACCCGGGGCTCGTCGTTCCCCTGATCAGGTGTCCGGGGTCCGGTCTCGGGCATCTACTGTCCGTTCTTCATCGTTGTGGCGGCCTCGGTGGGCCGCGGTATTGCTGCAAATCTATCAAGCGGCCAGAGGATCTGTACCGGCCGGCCGATCACGCGGTCCAGCGGGACCATTCCGCCGCCGGGAGCACCCAGCAGGCTGCGGGAATCGGCCGACTTGGAGCGGTGGTCCCCCATCAGCCAGAGCCTGCCATCCGGGACCAGCACGCTGAACTTCAGCTGGCTCGGGGCGTCGCCCTCATACACATAGGGTTCCTCAACTGGCTGGCCGTTTACTGTGAGCCTGCCCTTCGCGTCGCAGCACACCACGTGATCACCGGCCAGCCCGATGACGCGTTTAACGTAGGTGGTGTCGCTGCCGGTCAGGCCGAGCCAGTGGCCGGCCGCGGCGAGGAAGTCGGCGGCCGGGCCTTTGCCGCTGCTCAGCGGGGCGAAGGAGCCCCGGCCGTCAAAGACCACGACGTCTCCGCGCCGCACGGGTTCGGCCGCGAAGCCGGTTCGGGAAACCACAATCCGGTCCCCGTCACGGAGGAGCGGCTCCATCGACGCCGACGGGATGAAATAGACGTCAAGCCAGAGCGAACGGACCAGTCCGCTGATGGCGACCGCGAGGACCAGGCCCAGAAGCACAAAACGCCAGCCCAGTTTCCTGGGCTGGCGTTTTGTCTGTTCCATGCTCCGTGTCCTCTAACGCTTTTCTCAGGTGAACGGCGCAGTGGCGGATAATCCGGGCGCGTGCCTGGATCCTCCGTGGATCCGCTGGGAAGTCCGGAGGACTTACTTGGCGGTCTGGAAGTCGCGCTTTTCCTTGATCTTCGCAGCCTTACCGCGCAGTGCACGCATGTAGTAAAGCTTGGCGCGGCGCACGTCACCCTTGGAGACGAGCTCGATCTTGTCGATGATCGGGGAGTGCACCGGGAAGGTACGCTCCACGCCGACGCCGAAGGAGACCTTGCGGACGGTGAAGGTTTCGCGGACGCCGTCGCCCTGGCGGCCCAGGACGAAGCCCTGGAAGACCTGGACACGGGAGTTCTTGCCTTCGATGATGTTCACGTGCACCTTGATGGTGTCACCCGCGCGGAACTCGGGAACATCGCTGCGCAGCGAGGCTGCGTCTACGGAATCGAGGATATGCATTGATCCACTCCTGGTGAACGCCACAGGTCATCCACGTTGGGTCACGGCGGCCAAGCCCGGATGCAGTGCACCGGAAATTCCCGCCGAAAGTATTGTCGTTCCGGCTCCGTCAGGACTTGACGGCGCCGGGGTGCCGCACTGTTGGTGACGCTCCCCCTGTGGCAGGTTCGCACCCAGCAGGCACAAGGACTAATTTTGCCACATTCCGGTTCGTTTTGGTGAATCCGCCGGGCGGGACCGGCGGCGCGGTCCGGCTCAGGCGTCCGGGCGGCGCCGGAGCCGTCCGTCGACGACGTCGTACCCGAGTTCCCCGAAAGCAGTGCGGTCCGCGCGGGGCAGCTTCCCGGCGTCGAACGCCTCCAGCAGGTCCGGGCGGCGTTCGGCGGTGCGCCGGTACTGTTCGTGCCGCCGCCACTGCGCAATCTTGCCGTGGTTGCCGCTCAGCAGCACCGCGGGAACCTCCCGTTCCCGCCAGCGGGAGGGTTTCGTGTACACGGGGTACTCGAGCAGGCCGTCGGAGTGGGATTCTTCCACGAGCGATTCGGGGTTGCCGACAACGCCGGGCAGCAGCCGCCCGACGGCCTCGACCATGGCCAGCACTGCCACCTCGCCGCCGTTCAGCACGTAGTCGCCGAGGCTCATGGGCCGGACGGTGAAGTGCTCCGCGGCCCATTCCAGGACGCGCTCGTCGATGCCCTCGTAGCGTCCGCAGGCAAAGACCAGCTGGTCCTCTTCCGCGAGTTCGTGGGCGATCGCCTGGCTGAAGCGCTCCCCCGCCGGGGACGGCACAATCAGCACGGGCTTGCGGGCAGCGTCCGCCCTAGGTGCTTTCGGGCCAGCCTCGGCCACCGCGGTCAGGGCTTGGGCCCAGGGCTCCGGCTTCATCACCATGCCGGCGCCGCCGCCGTACGGGGTGTCGTCCACCGTGCGGTGCCGGTCCGTGGTGAAGTCACGGAGGTCATGGACGTTGAGTTCCAGCAGCCCGTCCTGGCGCGCTTTCCCGATCAGGGACAGCTCCAGCGGTGCCAGGTACTCGGGGAAGATGCTGACGACGTCGATCCGCATCTCAGGCGCGGTCCGCCGCGCCGGGTGCCGCGTTCTTGTCATCGTCGGCGTCGGCGTCGCCGACGTCCGGGGTTTCGCCGGCGTCCGTATTGACCTCGAAGAGGCCGGCCGGCGGGGTGACGAGGACGTACTTTTCGGCAACGTTGACCTCGGGGACGATCTGTTCCACGAACGGAATCAGGATTTCCTTGCCGGCCTGGTCGGTCACCACCAGCAGGTCCTGGACTGGCATGGTGTGCAGCCCGGATACCTTGCCGACCACCGCGTCGCCGACCCGGACCTCCAGGCCCACGAGCTCGTGCTCGTACCAGCCCTCGTCGTCGTCCTCGTCCAGTTCCTCGGTCTCGATGAAGAGCTTCGCGCCGCGGAGGGCTTCCGCCTCGTTGCGGGTCTCCACTTCCTCGAAGGCCAGCAGCAGGATGTCCTTGTTCCAGCGGGCGCTCTCCACGGTCAGCGGCCCGGCCGAGGCCGGCTCCACCACGAACTGCGTGCCGGGAACAAAGCGGTCACCGGGCGCATCCGTGAGCACCTGGACGGTCACTTCGCCGCGGATGCCGTGGGGCTTGCCGATTCGTGCCACCTGAAGCTGCATCTGTTCCTCTGTTCGGGTTCTCTTGAAGTCTTGGGGTTGTTGGTGCGTTTGCTGCGCAAAACAGTCCGGCCCCTCCACCATAAGCTGGTGGAGGGGCCGGACTAAAGATCAAGTAATGCTGGTCGCGCTACCGGCGGCGGTCGGTGTCGACGACGTCGACCCTGACCGGTTCGCCGTCGGCCAGTGCCGCCACCACGGTGCGCAGTGCGCGTGCGGTGCGGCCCTGGCGTCCGATCACCCGTCCGAGGTCGTCCTGATGAACGCGCACCTCGAGGGTGTCCCCGCGGCGGTTGTTCTTCGCACTGACCTTGACGTCCTCGGGACTGTCAACAATCCCGCGGACCAGGTGTTCGAGCGCTTCTGCCAGCAATTTACTCAGCCTCGGTGGTCTCTGCTTCGGCGTCGGCGGGGGCCTCGGCTGCGTCGTCCTTCTTGGCCTTCTTGGTGATGGCTTCCGGGATGATCACGGAACCCTTTTCCGGGGTGACGAAGGCTTCCTTGGGAGCCTTGGTCTTCAAGGTGCCCTCCTGGCCCGGGAGACCCTTGAACTTCTGCCAGTCACCGGTGATCTTGAGGATCGCGGCAACCTGCTCGGACGGCTGAGCGCCGACGCCGAGCCAGTACTGGGCACGGTCCGTGTCGACCTCGATGTACGAGGGCTCTTCGGTGGGGTGGTACTTGCCGATCTCTTCGATGGCACGGCCATCACGCTTGGAGCGTGCGTCCATGACGACGATGCGGTAGTACGGTGCGCGCATCTTACCGAAGCGCTTAAGGCGAATCTTTACGGCCACTTTTGTGGTCACTCCTGTTTCTGAAACGGGGTCGAGCCCGGCGTTCTGCACCCGTGGGGCGGGCCGTACTAGGGGGTTCTAAAGGACAGGATCCGGACGCGGAGAGAGGGGCCACGCAGATCGAGTACCTGTTCATTGTGCCAGATCACCGCGCGGATTTCGACTTGGCACCCGCTGCCGGTGTGTTTGGGCGCCGTAGGCCCCGGTGTCAGGACGTCCAGACGTAGAGTCCGGCCTTCGTGGCGGGGTCGATGCCGGCGGCAAGCTCGGCGAGCTGCCGGACGTAGACGGCAGCCTGCTCGGCTCCGAAGGGCATGTCCTCCTCGGCAGCCCAGCTCTCGGCGACGTCGGCCAGGACGTCGCCCTCGCCTTCCGTCTCGTAGCTGAGCAGCTCGGCCAGGGCCCGGACCATGGCGGCCGGCGCGCCCAGGAGCGAGTCGCTGGCCACGTCCACCATGGCCAGTTCATAGTCGGCGCCCTTGGCGTGCACGGCGGCGCCGGCAAGGTCGCCCAGCCGCTCCACTTCGAAGTCGCTGATCTCCGGAATGCGGACGGCGCCGGGACCGGCAGCGGCGCCGCCGTCGAGGGCGGCCGCGCGCTTGAGGGCGGCATCATGGGTGGCGACGAAGATTTCAGTAAATCCCAAGGAAGTGCTCCTCATGAGGGTTGGCGGCGCTGGGCCGCGGTTTGGGCGTCGCTTTCAGCCTAGCCGCTTGAGCCTGGCCACCCGGAACGGGACATGCGCATCGCTGGCTCTAGCTCACGGATGGACATGCCCATCGCCTGCGGCACCTCATGGAGGGACATGCCCATCGCTGGCACCCAGGCGTGGACATGCACTTCCGGGGTTTGAGCCCACGGACGGGCATGCCCTTCGCTGACGTGGAGCAATGGACATAACCAGATTATGTCCATCGCTGGGTTCGCCCGCCGGACATGCCCATCGGACCGAGCTGGCACATTATGAGCATGCTCAGCGGCGGCGCCACCGGATCGACATGCGCCTTGGCCGCGCCCGGGGATGGACATGCTCATCCTGCGGAGCGCCGCTCGGATGGACATGCCCATTGGTGGAGCCGAGCGATGGGCATGCTCGTTGCAGGCAGTCAGCGACGGGCATGTCCGGACCTGCTAGCGGACGGCGACGCGGATCCGGTTGCGCCACGGATCCTCGAAGCGCAGTTCGGCCCCCGTGTGGTGGGACTGGACACCGGCCGTCTTGAGCCGGTCGGCCAGGGCGCCGACGTCGTCGCCGGAGGGCACTTCGATCAGCACCTCGCCGAGGCCCAGCGTGTCGCGGCGCGGGCCGGCGCCGCGGCTGTTCCAGACGTTCATCGCCATGTGGTGGTGGTAGCCTCCGGCGGAGACGAAGAGTGCCTGGCCGTGCCATCCGGCGGTCTTCTCGAAGCCGAGCGTGCCGACGTAGAAGTCATGGGCCGACTGCACGTCGCCGACTTGCAGGTGGACGTGCCCGACGCCGGCGTCCGACTCCCGCTGCCCGGCAAGCGACGCTTCGGTGAGGTGCTGCTGCAGGTACCGCTGCGGTGGCAGGGCAAGGCTATCCATGACGACGTTCGTGCCCTCCCAGGACCAGGCTTCGCGGGGCCGGTCCCAGTAGAGCTCGATGCCGTTGCCCTCGGGGTCGTTGAAGTAGAAGGCCTCGCTGACGAGGTGGTCGGCGCTGCCGGTGAAGGACTGCGGCTCGTACTGCGCGGCAGAGGCGACGGTGGCGGCCAGGGCGGGCTGGTCCTCGAACAGCAGGGCGGTGTGAAAGAGGCCGGCCTCCCGGCGGGAGGGCAGATTTAGCCCGGGGGCCGGGGCGAGGTGGACCAGCGGCTTTGCCTTGCGCCCGAGGTAGAGTCCCCCGTCCTGCTCGGCGACGACGTCGAGGCCGAGAGCGCGCTGGTAGTAGTCCGTCATGAGCTTCATGTCGCCGACCTTGAGCATCACGGTGCCCATGGTGAGTTCGGCAGGAAGGAGATCCTGGGTGCTGGCTTCTGCGGTCATCGAAACGCTCCGGTGGTTCTGTGGCCGCCGACCTTCGGCGACCTTACATAGAGTTAAATTACTTGAAGCTTCAATTTATTCCTAGAGCGGGATACCCACGTGGCGGATCAGTTCGCCGCGCAGCACGATGCCTAGGGGCGTTTGCAGGGTGGCGAGGTTCCTGCGGGGGTCCTCGGCGCAGAGCAGCACGTCAGCACCGGCACCTTCCGCGATGGCGTCGGCCCCGAGCCAGTCCCGCGCGGCCCAGGTTGCGGCGTCGAGGGCGGCACCGGCGGGGAGCCCGGCGGCGTGCAACGCCTCGACCTCATCCGCGATACGTCCGTGCTTGATGACGCTGCCGGCGTCTGTTCCCGCGTAGATGGCCACCCCGGCCTCGTACGCTTCGAGGATCCGTTCTTCGCGGCGTTCCCAGAGCCCGAGCATGTGGGCCGCGTAGCGGGGGAACTTTGCCTCGGCCTGGGCGGCGATGTCCGGGAAGGTGGCGATGTTGATCAGCGTGGGAACAATCGGGACGCCCTGTTCGACGAAGCGGGGCAGGTGCCGGGGAAGCAGCCCGGTCCCGTGTTCGATGCAGTCGATGCCGGCGTCGAGCATGTCATCGAGGGTGTCCTCCGCGAAGCAATGCGCCGTAACCCGGGCGCCTTCGTCGTGGGCGGCCCGGACCGCGTCCTTGACAACCCGGGCAGGGAAGCTCGCAGCGAGGTCGCCGGCGCCGCGGTCGATCCAGTCCCCCACCAGCTTGAACCAGCCGTCCCCGGCCCGGGCCTGCTTGCGGACCGCCTCCACGAGGCCCTCGGGTTCCACTTCGACAGCGAAGCCGTGCAGGTAGCGGCGCGTCCGCGCGATGTGCCGGCCCGAGCGGACGAGGCGCGGCAGCTCCCTTCGCTGCTGCAGCCAGCGGGTGTCGTGCACCGCGCCGGCGTCGCGGACCAGCAGGGTACCCGCGTCACGGTCGGTCAGCGCCTGCTGCTCCGCAACGTCCTCCGTGACATCGCCGCCGGGACCCAGACCGATGTGGCAGTGCGCGTCGACGAGGCCCGGGATGACCCACCCCTCCAGCACACGGTCGGGCGCGGCCGCGGGACGCTCGAAGGTGAGCCTGCCGTTCACGGCCCACAGCCCGTGCCGCTCCTGGTCCGCCGCGGTGAGTACCGGGCCGCTGAACTCAATGATGCTGCTCACGGCTTATAGCCTAATCCGCATGGCAGTCCGCCGCCCCAAAACGTCCAGCCCCAACTGCGCCTCGTGGGCACGCAGGGCCGCCAGTTCCCCTGAAGGTTCGGTGACCTCGCGGAAACCGCAGCTCGCGTAAAACGGCGCATTGAACGGAACGTCGGCAAACGTGCACAGCGTCATGGATTCATAGCCCCGGCAGCGGGCCGCGTCGAGGGCTGCCTCCACCAGGGATCTCCCTAGCCCCCGCCCGGCGAATTCCGGATGAACCGAGAGCTGCTCCAGATGGGCCTGGCCCTCGACTTCATCGATACGGGCGAACCCCACGGGAGGGGTTCCGGCCACGAGGTAGAGGACCAGTCCAACCGGCGTCGGCGATTCGGCGGCGGGAAGCGGCTGGTACCCAAGCGCGGCCTCGAGCAGCCGGTCGGCCGCGGCCTCGAGCGCCGGCAGGCCGCGGAGGTCGTCCGGCGTCGCCGGCCCGATGCGCGGCCCCGGCACCCTAAGAGGCCTGGTCGTGCCGGCTGCGGTTGACGTCGGCGATGAAGGATCGGATGACACGGTCGCCTTCCTTCGAATCCTGCGGCCGGTGCCCTCCCGGGGCGGTGCGGTGCAGGGCCCCGGTCTCCCTCAGGTAACCGGCGATTTCCTCGTACAGCGGTTCCCAGCCGCCGGTGAGGACCAGGGTGGGGACCCCCGGGACAATCTGCAGCGGCGCGTCCCACGGCGGGGCCTGCAAACGGAGCCGGCGCTGTTCCCGCCGGTCCTCGGCTGCGGGTGCGCCAACGGTTCCGCGGACCGGGGCGTGCGCGGCAAAGACCCGGCGCACGAACTCGCGGTGGAAGTCCTCGTCGCCAAGTTGGTGCCGGACGTCGAAGAGCGGCTGCATGAGGGCCCGGTGCGCCGCCGTCGCCGGCAATTCGGCGGTCAGTGAGAAGCAGGCGGGTTCCACCAGGGTGAGGGACTGCACCAGGTCGGGACGTTCGACGGCGGCCATCATGGCCGCGATGGCGCCCTGCGAGTGAGCCACCACGTGCCCGCCGGCCTCGCCGCGGCCGTCGTCGGCCAGGGCCCGCAACACAATGCCGGAGTCAGCCGCGAAGTCCGTTTCCAGCGGTTCGGCCACGCGGTCGAAACCGTGCCGCCGCAGGAACAGGGCGTCGTAGCTCAAGGCCATGCCATGCTGCTTCGGCCACGCTGCGGCGCCAAAACTGCCAGCCCCGTGGACGAAAACTACGCGCTGCTTGAACATGTCCTAAGCCTATGGCACGGCCCCGTCATCGGGGCTGACGACATCCTCACCGCCGGCATCCTGTCGGAGGCACCGCGGCTTCCGCTACTTGCTCCCGCCGAGGAACTTGTCGAAGCCCTTGGGCAGGTTCAACTGGGACGGGTCGAACTCGCCGCCCGGCTGGCCGAAGGCTGCGCCGGTGGGCACGGCCTTGGCCCCGGCGGCACGCCGTGCCTCCGCGTCCTTGAGTTCCTGTGCGGCCTTGGCAGGGTTGCCGGAGCGGGCCTTCTTCTTCGGCGCGCTCTTGGCACCCTTGCGGGCTCCGCCGCCACCCATTCCGGGCATCCCCGGCATTCCGGGCATACCGCCGCCGGCAGCCATCTTCTTCATCATCTTCTGTGCCTGCGCAAAACGTTCCAGCAGGCCGTTGACCTCGGAGACGTGCACGCCGGAACCGCGGGCGATGCGGGCCCTGCGGGAGCCGTTGATGATCTTCGGGGCCACGCGCTCGTGCGGGGTCATGGACCGGACGATCGCTTCGACGCGGTCGATCTCGCGCTCGTCGAACTGCTCCAGCTGCTGGCGGATGTTCTGCGCGCCGGGCATCATCATGAGCATTTTCTTCATCGAGCCCATGTTGCGGATCTGCTGCATCTGGGCGAGGAAGTCCTCGAGGGTGAAGTCTTCCTGGTCGGCGAACTTCTTCGCCATCCGGGCGGCTTCGTCCTTGTCCCAGGACTTTTCGGCCTGTTCGATCAGGGTGAGCACGTCGCCCATGTCGAGGATGCGCGAGGCCATCCGGTCCGGGTGGAACAGTTCGAAGTCGTCCAGGCCTTCGCCGGTGGACGCGAACATGACGGGCTTGCCGGTGACCGACGCGACGGACAGCGCGGCACCGCCGCGGGCGTCGCCGTCGAGCTTGGAGAGCACGATGCCGGTGAAGTTGACGCCCTCGTCGAAGGCCATTGCCGTGTTGACGGCATCCTGGCCGATCATCGAGTCGATCACGAAGAGGACTTCGTTGGGGACGATGGCCCGGCGGATCTGGCGGGCCTGGTCCATCATTTCCGCGTCGACGCCGAGTCGGCCGGCGGTGTCCACGATCACGACGTCGTGCAGGGTGCGCTTGGCTTCCTCGACGCCGGCACGGGCGACGGCGACCGGGTCCCCGGCCGGGTGGTCCAGCTCGGTGGAGGTGGCGCCCGGGTGCGGGGCGAAGACGGGGACGCCGGCGCGCTGGCCGACGACCTGCAGCTGCGTCACGGCGTTGGGGCGCTGCAGGTCGCAGGCCACCAGCATGGGGCTGTGGCCCTGCGCCTTGAGGTAGCGGGAGAGCTTGCCGGCGAGGGTGGTCTTACCGGCGCCCTGGAGGCCGGCGAGCATGATGATGGTGGGCCCGGTCTTGGCCAGCCGGATGCGGCGGGTTTCGCCGCCGAGGATCTCGACGAGTTCCTCGTTGACGATCTTCACGATCTGCTGGCTCGGGTTCAGCGCGCCGGAGACCTCGGCGCCGAGCGCACGCTCGCGTACGCGGGCGGTGAACTCCCGGACCACCGGGACGGCAACGTCGGCGTCCAGCAGGGCACGCCGGATCTCGCGGACCGTGGCGTCAACGTCCGCCTCGGTGAGGCGGCCCTTGCCACGGAGGTTCTTGAAGGTTGCTGTCAACCGGTCAGAGAGTGAATTGAACACGCGCCGTGCACTTCTTTCAGTGGATCTACAGCTGGCGGCCGGAGCGGCGCGCCAGAGTCGTGACTGTTTCGCCGGAACGAACTGCCTCGACAACGGGACTCGACTATCTAGGGTACCAAGACGCGCCTTCAAGGTGGCATGCTGGCGTAGGTGACCAGTCAAACAACGGTAAAGACCCTGCTCATCCTCGGCGCGTCCGGCGACCTGACCGGCAGGCTGCTGCTCCCCGGCCTGGCCCGGCTGGTGGCGCGCGGCCACACGCCCGGGCTCACCCTGGTGGGTGCCGGCTCGGACGACTGGACCCCGGAGCAGTGGCTGGAGCGGCTGGAATCCTCCTTCGCCGACGCTAATTCGCAGGCCAACTCCGCCGGCAAGCGGGAGTTGAAGCGGATCCGCGAGAACACCAGCTACCACCGGCTGGACGTCACCGCCGAGGGCCAGCTCGCCGGGCTGCTGGCCACCCTGGAGGGTCCCGTGGCCGTGTACTTCGCGCTGCCGCCCCGGATCAGCCAGCTGGCCTGCGAGGCCCTGACTCCGGAGCAGGTTCCCGCCGGGACCCGGTTGGTGATGGAAAAACCCTTCGGGTCCAGCGAGGAGTCCGCACGGGACCTGAACAGGACACTCGCCGCCCTGGTCCCGGAGGACCACATCCACCGGGTGGACCACTTCCTGGGCAAGGCCACGGTGCTGAACATCCTGGGCCTGCGTTTCGCGAACACCTTCCTGGAGCCGGTGTGGAACCGGCAGCACATCGAGAAGGTGGAGATCATCTTCGACGAAGACCTGGCGCTGGAGGGCCGGGCCCGCTACTACGACGGCGCCGGCGCCCTGCGCGACATGATCCAGAGCCACCTGTTGCAGATCATGGCCCTGATGGCGATCGAACCTCCCGCCTCGGTGGACGAGCGGGACCTCCGGGACGCCGTTGCCACGCTGCTGCGTGCCAGCAGCATTAAGGCCCCGTATGCCAAGAACACGCGCCGGGCGCGGTACACCGCCGGCTCCATCGACGGCCGCAAGGTCCCCGACTACGCCAAGGAAGAGGGCGTGGACGCGTCCCGGAACACCGAGACCCTTGCCGAGGTGCAGGTGGACATCGAGAACTGGCGCTGGCAGGGCGTGCCGTTCATCCTCCGCTCGGGCAAGGCGCTGGGCGCCATGCGCAAGGAGGCCGTGGTGACCTTCCGGCCGGTGCCGCACTTGCCCAACGGCTTCACCGGCGTGGACTCCCCCAACCAGCTGCGGATCGGCTTTGGCCCGGACACGCTGCAGTTCGACGTCGATGTCAACGGCCCCGGCAACATCCTGAGCCTGGACCGGGCCACGCTCAAGGCCGAACTCAGCGCTTCAGAGTTGCTGCCCTATGGTGAAGTCCTCGAAGGGGTGCTTAACGGCGACCCGCTGCTGTCCGTGCGCGGGGACACCGCCGAAGACTGCTGGCGTATCGTCGAGCCCGTGCTGAAGGCCTGGGCCCGGGACAGCGTGCCGCTGGAGGAATACGCCGCCGGCTCGCCCGGGCCGGAGGGCTGGCCGGCGTAGCGGTAAACAAAAAGCGGGCCGGACACCTTTTCAGGTATCCGGCCCGCTGTCGCAACCCCCGATCGCGATCCGCTGGCGCGGTGCGGCTGGAGGGCTGCAGCCTAGATGGCGGCCGCGCCGCGTTCTCCGGTGCGGACACGCACGGCCTCGAACACATCCATCGTCCAGACCTTTCCGTCACCGGCGCGGCCCGTGTTCGAGCTGGCGATGATGACATCCAGGATGTCGTCCGCCTGTTCGTCGGTGGCGAGCACCTCGACCCGGATCTTGGGCAGCAGGTCCACGTTGTACTCGGCGCCGCGGTACACCTCGGTGTAGCCGCGCTGCCGGCCGTAGCCGCTCGCTGCGCTGACCGTCAGGCCCTGCACCCCGTAGGCTTCCAGGCCTTCGCGGATGGCGTCGAGTTTTTCCGGACGGACGATGGCCGTGATCAGTTTCATGCTTCCACGCTTTCTTTGCCTGCTGCGGTCTTCTTATCCAGGGTCGGGACGCTCACGGCGTCCCCGGCCGGAACCTGCACGGTTTCGCCCATCTGCTTGCCGGTGATCAGTTCGTGCAACGGCTGGAAGCTTCCGCCCCGGCCGCTGAGGCCGAACTCGTAGGCGGTTTCGGCGTGCAGGCTGAGGTCCACGCCCACCACTTCCTGCTCCTGGGAGACCCGGAAGCCCATCAGCTTGTGGATTGGGAAGGCGATGATGAAGGTCATGACCGCGGTGAAAATGATGGAGAAGACCGCGGCGAGGACCTGGGCGACGAGCTGGGTGCTCCCGCCGCCGTAGAACAGGCCGGCGGGGCCCTGGGACGGGGTGGCCAGGAAGCCGATGGCCACCGTGCCGACGACACCGGAGACCAGGTGAACGCCGACGACGTCGAGCGAGTCGTCGTAACCGAACTTGAACTTCAAGCCGACGGCGAGGGCCGAGGCGACTCCGGCGACGGCGCCGAGGGCGATGGCGCCCAGCGGGGAGACGTTGGCGCAGGCCGGGGTGATGGCGACCAGGCCGGCCACCACGCCGGAGGCTGCACCGAGGGAGGTCGGGTGGCCGTCACGGAAGCGCTCCACCGCGAGCCAGCCGAGCATCGCCGCGGCCGGGGCGGCAAGGGTGTTGATCCAGATGAGCCCCGCCTGCTCCACGGTTGCGGCGGCACCGGCGTTGAAGCCGAACCAGCCGAACCACAGGATGGCGGCACCGAGCATCACGAACGGGATGTTGTGCGGGCGGTGGTTCGGGTCCTTGCCGAAGCCCCGGCGGTTGCCGATCACCAGGACCAGGATCAGGCCGGCGATGCCGGCGTTGATGTGGACCACGGTGCCGCCTGCGAAGTCGATCACCGGGGCGAACGTCTGGCCGAACCAGCCGTCCTTGGAGAACAGGCCGCCGCCCCAGACCATGAAGGCCAGGGGTGCGTAGACGAGGGTGGCCCAGATCGGCGTGAAGATGACCCACGCGGAGAACTTCGCGCGGTCCGCCACGGCGCCGGAGATGAGGGCGACGGTGATGATCGCGAAGGTGGCGGCGTAACCGACCTTGAGCAGGTCCGCCGGGTCGGTGAAGTTGTGCAGCCCGAAGTGGCTGAACGGGTTTGCGAAGATCTGGAAGAAGTTGTCTTCGTTGCTGGTGGCCATGGACGCGCCCCACAGGACCCACATGATGCCCACGGTGCCGATGGCGACGAAGCTCATCATCATCATGTTCAAGGCTGACTTGGCGCGCGTCATGCCGCCATAGAAGAATGCCAGGCCCGGGGTCATGAACAGCACGAGGGCTGATGCGACCAGGAGCCAAACGAGACCCGCGGTGAGTTCCATGGTCTACGTCCTCTCTTGCTCTTAGGTGCGGAACCAGTCCGCCAGTCCAACGCATTTTTGCGTTCTAAGAAGAGTTTGCTGGTGCAGTGTTTCACCGGCGGAGGATTTACATTGCCGGGCTGTTACAAGAACCTCCCGGAAGTAAATGGTGCGTCTCGCGCTTGTTACGGTTATGTTTCACGCCTTCAATCACGCCCCTCCCTGCCGCGAGGCACCAGAAGTAACACCGAAAGCAGCACCATGAGCAAATCAACCCGTTCCGTCGCCGGAACCCGGCGCCCGGCCTGGCTCCGGCAGCCCGCCGGCCCCCGCCTGCCCCGGGACATCAAGGTGATGTTGGTCGCGGCCTTCCTGATTGCGCTGGGCTTCGGCCTCGTGGCGCCGGTACTCCCGCAGTTCGCCACCACGTTCGACGTCGGGGCGACGGCGGCGGCGGTGATTGTCAGCATCTTCGCGTTCATGCGGCTTGTGTTTGCACCCGCCGGCGGGGCGCTGATCGTGCGGCTGGGCGAACGCCCGGTGTACGTGGCCGGGCTGCTGATCGTGGCGGCGTCCACGGCCGCCTGTGCTTTTGCCCAGGACTACTGGCAGTTGCTGGTGTTCCGCGGCCTCGGCGGCGCCGGTTCGGTGATGTTTACGGTGGCGTCGATGGCCCTCGTGGTGCGGCTGGCGCCGCCGGAGAGCCGCGGGCGCGTCTCCGGCGCGTACGCGTCGGCCTTCCTGATCGGCAATGTGTGCGGGCCGATCGTGGGCGGGCTGCTGGCCAGCTTCGGTCTCCGGGTGCCGTTCCTGGCGTACGCGGCCGCGCTGGTGCTGGCGGCCGCCGTCGTGCAGACCCAGCTCAGCCACGTCCCCGCGGGCTCCCGCGACGCGGGTGCCGCCGCCCCGCCGATGCTGCTCCGTGACGCGCTGCAGGACAGCGCGTATCGGGCCGGCCTGGCGTCCAGCTTTGCCAACGGCTGGGCCACCTTCGGTGTCCGGATGGCCACGGTGCCGCTCTTTGCCGTCGCCGCGCTGGGCGCAGGTTCCTCCTCCGCCGGCTGGGCGCTGGCGGTCTTCGCCGCCGGCAACGCCATCGCACTGACCTTTTCGGGGCGGCTGGCCGACAGCGCAGGCCGCAAGCCAATGATGCTGGCCGGACTGCTCGTCACCGGCCTCGCCACCGCCTCCATCGGCCTGACCCACGACCTGCCCCTGTTTCTCCTCGCCTCGACTATCGCGGGCATCGGGTCCGGGCTGCTCGGGCCTGCCCAGCAGGCGGCCATCGCCGACGTCGTGGGCAACGAACGCTCCGGTGGCAAGGTGCTGGCCGTGTTCCAGATGACCCAGGACAGCGGCGCGATCGTGGGCCCGGTCATCGCGGGGCTGCTGGCGGACCGGCTGGGCTACGGCTGGGCGTTTGGCGTCACCGGCGGGGTACTCCTCGCCGCGGCCGTCGGCTGGCTGCTGGCCCGGGAGACCTTCCGGGTTAAGCCGGGACGGGTCTAGTTCAGCAGCGCGTCCACGAAGCTCTCGGGGTCGAAGGGCGCCAGGTCGTCCGCCCCTTCACCGAGCCCGACCAGCTTGACCGGGACGCCGAGCGACTTCTGGATCGCGACGACGATGCCGCCCTTGGCGGTGCCGTCCAGCTTGGTCAGCACGATGCCGGTGATGTTGACGACCTCGGCGAAGACGCGGGCCTGGTTCAGACCGTTCTGGCCGGTGGTCGCGTCCAGGACCAGCAGCACCTCGTCCACCTCGGCGAGCTTTTCGATGACGCGCTTGACTTTGCCGAGCTCGTCCATCAGGCCGACCTTGTTCTGCAGCCGGCCGGCGGTGTCGATCATCACGACGTCGACTTCCTGGTCGATGCCGGCCTTGACCGCCTCATAGGCGACGGACGCCGGGTCCGCCCCGTCGACGTCGGACTTGACCGTGGGCACGCCGACGCGCTGGCCCCAGGTGGCAAGCTGTTCGGCCGCGGCGGCGCGGAAGGTGTCCGCGGCGCCCAGCAGCACGTCCTTGTCCTCGGCGACAAGCACGCGGGCGAGTTTGCCCACCGTGGTGGTCTTGCCGACGCCGTTTACGCCCACAACCATCATCACCGCCGGCTTGTCCGCGTGCCGCTCGACATTCAGGCTCCGGTCCATGCTGGGATCCACTAGCTTGATCAGTTCCTCGCGCAGCAGCTCCTTGACCTGCTCGGGCGAGCGGGTGCCGAGCACCTTCACGCGCTCCCGGAGGGCGTCCACGAGCTGCATCGTCGGTTCGGTGCCGAGGTCAGCCAGCAGCAGGGTCTCCTCGACTTCGTCCCAGACGTTCTCGTCGATCTTGTCCGCCGAGAGCAGGGTGAGCAGGCCCTTGCCAAAGATGTTGTTGGACTTGACCAGGCGTTCGCGCAGCCGGGTCAGGCGGCCCGCCACCGGCAGCGGGGTCTCGACCGGAACGGTCTCGAGGCCGGCGACGTTGTCCGGCACCTCGACGGTTTCGAGCCCTTCGAGCTCACCGGTTTCCGACGGCGTGCGCCCGCGGGGCGGGGCCGGGCGGTCCTCCAGCAGCGTGCCCCCGCCGGAACCCTGCACGGGGTCGTTCGCGTCGCGCTGCGAGGGGTAGTTGGTGATGTTCTTCCGGGTCTTCATGAGCACCGGAATCAGCGCACCGAGGACCACCAGGGCAACGAGGATGGGCAGGATGATGGGGAGGATGTCGTTCACTCCCCTAGCTTCTCATAAACCCCAAATGCCCCGGGCGGCCCTGCCTCCTGCCCGGGATGGCCGAGAAGCCAAAGCTCTCAGACCTCGGCACCCAGCCGCTGGCTGATCACGGTGGAGACGCCGTCGCCGCGCATGGTCACGCCGTAGAGCGCATCAGCGACTTCCATGGTGCGCTTCTGGTGCGTGATGACGATCAGCTGGCTAGACTCGCGCAGTTCCTCGAAGATCGTGATGAGGCGGCCCAGGTTGGTGTCGTCCAGGGCGGCCTCGACCTCGTCCATCACGTAGAACGGCGAGGGCCGGGCCTTGAAGATCGCCACCAGCAGGGCCACCGCCGTCAGCGACCTTTCGCCGCCGGAGAGCAGGGAGAGCCGCTTGATCTTCTTCCCCGCCGGGCGCGCCTCCACCTCAATGCCGGTGGTGAGCATGTCCGAGGGGTCGGTCAGGACCAGCCGGCCCTCGCCGCCCGGGAAGAGCCGGGCGAAGACCCGGACGAACTGGGCGGCGGTGTCCTCGAAGGCCTCGGCGAAGACCGTCTGCACACGCTCATCGACTTCCTTGATGATGTCCAGCAGGTCCTTGCGGCTGGACTTGAGGTCCTCCAGCTGCGTGCTCAGGAACTGGTGGCGTTCCTCAAGGGCAGCGAATTCCTCCAGCGCCAGCGGGTTGACCCGGCCCAGCGCGGAGAGGTCGCGTTCGGCCTTGCGGAGCCGCTTTTCCTGTTCTTCGCGGACGAACGGTTTGCCTTCGACAATGTCCTGCCCGTCCTCGTCCACCGGGGCGCGGAGCGCCGCCCATTTGTCCCCGGATTCGCCGGCCGGCACCGGCACGGGCCGGTCGGGGCCGAAGTCGGCGACGAGCTGGTCCGCGGTGAGTCCGAGTTCCTCAACGCTGCGCAGTTCGAGGGCCTCAATCCGGAGGCGCTGCTGCGCGCGGGCCAGTTCGTCGCGGTGCACGGAATCGGTCAGCTCGGCCAGTTCGCGGGCGAGCGCGTCGTTGCCGGTGCGCACCTCGGCCAGTTCGCGCTCCATCTGCTCGCGGCGTTCCTCCGCCAGGTCGCGTTGGCGGCGGGCCAGTTCGACCGAGACGTCAATGAAGCCGATCACCTGCTCCACGGCCGCGGACACGGCGGCGGCGCGGCCGGCCTGGAGCCGGCGGCGGCGGGCCCGTTCGGCGGCCTCCTCGCGGGCGCGGCGCTCGGTGGCCGCGGCCCGTTCCAGGGAGGAAGCCCGGTTGCGGATGGCGGTCAGCTGTTCCTCCGCGCTGCGCAGCGAGAGGCGGGCCTCCATCTCGGCCGACCGCGCCGCGGATGCCGCCTGGGCGAGGGCGTCCCGGTGCTCCGGCGAGGGTTCTTCCTCGGCGGGGGCCTCCTGGGCGGCGGCGAGCCTGGCGGCGACAGCCTCCAGGGCCTCCTGTTCCGCCTGGATGTTCGCTTCCGCCCGGGCCAGCGACGCGGCGAGCCGCTCACTTTCCCCAACGGCGCTGCGCAGCACCGAGTTCAGGTGGCCCAGCCGTTCCGCCACGGCGGCGAGCCGGGCGTCGGAGTCGTGCAGTCTTTCCAGGGCGGCATCCGCGCGGTCTTGGGCGGCGGCGCGCCGGGATTCCGCGGCGGACAGGGCGAAGCGGTTGCGTTCCAGTTCCGCGCCGACGCGGGCGATCCGGGCGGCGGCGTCGTCGACGGCGGCCTGAACCTCGAGCAGCGACGGCGCCGAGGCGGAGCCGCCGCTGACGGTGAACGCGGTGAACACGTCACCGGTCCGGGTTACGGCGGTCAGTTCCGGCCGGGCGGCGATCAGCCGCGCCGCGGCATCGAGGTCCTCGACGACGGCGGCGCCGTCGAGCAGCTCAGCCAGCAGCTGAGCAAGCGGCACCTCGCCGCCGACTGTGTCTCCGCCGGACGTGCCCCCGGCGGACGTGTCTCCGGCGGACTTGTTCCCGGCGGACGTGTCTCCGGCGGACTTGTTCCCGGCGGACTTGTTCCCGGCAGAGTTGTCCCCGGCGGGGGTCACGAGCGCGGCGGCCCAGCGGGCGCCGGCGGGAAGCCCGCCGTCCCGGCCCTGGGCAGGTGCCGCGGGCGCGCCGGCCAGCAGCAGCGACGCCCGGCCGGCGTCGTCGTCCTTCAGGAGCTGCACCGCGGTGGCGGCGGTGGCGGCATCGCGGACCACGACGGCGTCCGAGCTGCTGCCCAGCGCGGCGGCGATGGCGGCCTCGTAGCCGGCCTCCACGGTCAGCATGCCCGCCAGCGGCCCGAGCACGCCGGGCAGCTCCGCGGCCAGTACATGCTCCGAGCCGTCCTTGCGGTTGAGGCCAAGCTGCAGGGCGTCGCGGCGGGCCACGAGGGCATCGCGTTCCCGCTCACCGTCCCGTTCGGCCGCCCTGAGGGCGTCGATTTCCGCCACGACGGCGTCCAGTGCCTCGGTGGCCGCCTCGTATTCGGCGTCGAGGGTTTCCTCGCCGTCCTCGACGCCCGCAACCTGGGACTCGAGCGCGGTGAACTCGCTTTGGGCGTGGCGGCGCCGTTCCTCGCCGGCCTTTTGCGACTCCCTCAGCCGGCCAAGCTCGGCCTGGGCGGATTCGACCCGGGACCTCGCGGCGCCCACCTGGCCCGCGAGCCGGGCAAGGCCCTCCCGGCGGTCCGCGGCGGCCCGCAGCAAGGTGGCGAGGCGCCTGTCTTCGGCGGCGGCCGCGCTTTCGGCCTCCTGCTTGGCGGCGGTGGCCGCGTCCAGCGCGGCGCGCCGCTCGATAATGCCCGCTTCCAGCCCGGCCTGGTCGGCCCGGACCCGGGCCGCCTGCTTCTCCAGCTGCTCGGGGTCCCGGCCGGCGTCGGGGGCCGCGTCGGCCGCACCGAGCAGGCGTCGGCGTTCCTCTGCGAGCGAGCCGAGGGAGCGCAGCCGTTCCCGTCCTGAGGAGAGTTGGTACCAGTTGTCCCGCGCGGCGTTGAGCTTCGGGGTGGCCTCCGCGGCGAGCTGTTCCAGCCCGGCCTGGCGCTGGCGGCCGCTTTCGAGCTCGCGTTCGACGACGCCGCGGCGGGCCTTGAGCGCGGTCTCGTCCGCGACGTCCTGCTCCAGCACGGATTGAAGCTGGACCAGGTCGTCGGCCAGAAGCCGTGAGCGGGCGTCGCGGACCTCGAACTGCACCATCTGGGCACGGCGCGCCACCTCGGCCTGCTTGCCCAGCGGGGTGAGCTGGCGCCGGATTTCTCCGGTGAGGTCGCTGAGGCGGGCGAGGTTGGCCTGCATGGCCTCGAGCTTGCGGACCGTCTTTTCCTTGCGGCGGCGGTGCTTGAGGATGCCGGCGGCCTCCTCGATGAAACCGCGCCGGTCCTCCGGGGTGGCGTGCAGGACCTTGTCCAGCTGGCCCTGCCCGACGATGACGTGCATTTCCCGGCCCAGGCCGGAGTCGGAGAGCAGCTCCTGGATATCCAGCAGCCGGCAGCCGGCGCCGTTGATGGCGTATTCGGAGCCGCCGGCGCGGAACAAGGTGCGGGAGATCGTGACTTCGCTGTAGTCGATCGGCAGGGCGCCGTCGCTGTTGTCGATGGTCAGCGAGACGTGGGCCCGGCCCAGCGGCGGGCGGCCGGAGGTTCCGGCGAAGATGACGTCCTCCATCTTTCCGCCGCGGAGGGTCTTGGCGCCCTGTTCGCCCATCACCCAGGACAGCGCGTCCACCACGTTGGACTTGCCCGAGCCGTTGGGGCCCACCACGGCGGTGACGCCGGGTTCGAATTCGAAAGTCGTCGCGGAAGCGAACGACTTGAACCCTCTGACGGTCAGACTTTTGAGGTGCAAGGTGTTTCGGGTCTCCTGGGTGGCGGCAGCGGGGGCGTATGCTGCCCTAAATCTACTGGGTTCGCGGCGGAATCCCGCGGATTTGCGGCACCCGCAGCGCGGATCACCAGCGGCCGTTCCGCGGCCGCGGCTGGCAGACGGGGCAGGTGTAGGAGGAGCGGTTCATGAACTGCTCGCGCTTCATCAGGCTCACGATCCCGGCACCGGCGCAGCGGCGGCATTCCAGGCCCTCGCGGCCGTAGGCGTTGAGGGACCTCTCAAAGTAGCCGGAGGCACCGTTGACGTTGACGTAGAGGGAATCGAAGCTGGTACCCCCCGCTGCGAGGGCGTCCGTCATGACCTCGCGGGCGGCGTCGAGGACCCGCAGCGCCTCGGAGCGGCGGAGCGTATCGGTGGGCCGGGCGTAGTGGAGTTTGGCGAGCCAGAGTGCCTCGTCCGCGTAGATATTGCCGATGCCCGAGACCAGCCCCTGGTCCAGGAGGGCCCGCTTGAGGCCGGTTTTCCGCGCCCGCAGCCGGCGGTAGAACTCCTCGAAGGAAAAGTGCGGGTCCAGCGGGTCCCGGGCGATGTGCGCGGCTTCCTCCGCGATCAGCGGCAACGGCGTTTCCGCGAGGCCGCCGGGACCGCCGTCAGGCGTGGGGATCAGTGACGTGAGGAATAGCCCGCCGAAGATGCGCTGGTCCACGAAGCGCAGCTGTTCGGGCATGCCCGCCGCCGGGCTCAGCCGCAGCCGGATCTTCAGGTGCTTTTCATCCGCGACGGCGGCGTCCTGCATCAGCAGCTGGCCGGACATGCCGAGGTGGGCCATCAGCGCCACCGGGGCGGCTGGGGCGCCTGCGCTGTCAGGCGTGTCCGCGAGCGGGAGCCAGAGGAATTTTCCACGGCGCACCACGTCGAGGACGCGGGCGCCTTCCAGGTTTCCGGCGAAGTCCTCGGTGCCCAGCGCGTGGCGGCGGATGGAGCGGGGATCCAGCACCTCCACGGCGGTGATGGTCCGGCCCCGCACCCAGTTCACCAGGCCGCGCCGGACGACCTCCACCTCGGGCAGTTCAGGCAAGGCGGCGCCTAGCTGCCGGTCTGGGACTTGAGCTTCGGGGACTCCGCCGGGGCAGCCTCGGTCGGCGCAGTGTCCGGGGTGCGGGCAGGTGCGGAGAGTCTGCGCCAGGCGTCCGCAGCGGCTTCCTGCTCGGCTTCCTTCTTGGAATTTCCCGAGCCGGTGCCGTAATCGGTGCCGCCGATCCGCAGCACAGCTTCGAATGAACGCGCGTGGTCCGGGCCGGAGCCCTCGACGAGATAGTTGATCGTTCCGAGCTGGCGGCTGGCAGCCAGCTCCTGGATGCTGGTCTTCCAGTCGGTGCCGGCTCCCAGCGCGGCGGCGTCCTGGAGCAGCGGCCCGATCAGGCGCATCACGAGCTGGCGTGCAGTCTCGAGGTCGTTGGACAGGTAGGTGGCACCGATCAGCGCCTCCATGGTGTCCGCCAGAATGGAGGCCTTGTTCTTGCCCTCGGTGAGTTTCTCGCCCTGGCCGAGGTAGATGTACTCCCCCAGCCCGATGCTGCGGCCGATGCCGGCCAGCGCCCGGGTGCTCACGACGGCGGAGCGGCGCTTGGCCAGGTCCCCCTCGGGCAGGTCCGGGTTGTCGCGGTACAACGCGTCGGTCACGGAGAAGCCCAGGATGGAGTCGCCCAGGAACTCGAGCCGTTCGTTGGTGGGGATGCCGCCGTTTTCGTAGGCGTAGGAACGGTGTGTCAGAGCAAGACGAAGCGTCCCGGCGTCAATAGAGACACCGAGACGCTTCAGAAGCTCTTCAGTTGAAGACATCTTAGTCAGCCTGTTGGCGGATTAGACGTCTGCGACCTTGCGGCCCTTGTACTCAAGGAACAGCGCGGTGCCAGCCGAGTCGGTAACGACCTTTGCCTGGTGCGGCAGGCTGTAAACAACCTGTCCGTTTTCCACGGTCTTCACCAGGTGGGGGGCAGTTGCCTTCCACTGGGAGCGGCGGGCGCGGGTATTCGAGCGAGACATTTTCCGCTTCGGGACAGCCACGGCTAACTCATTTCTCTCTAGTCCAACACTTACAAATCAGTTTTGCCGGTCAGGCTTAGCCAGATCAGCTAGGGCAGCCCAGCGAGGATCTACGACCTCGTGGTGGTGCCCCGGCTCGTCTTCCAGGCGAACTCCGCATTCGGAGCAAAGGCCCTGGCAGTCTTCCCGGCACACCGGCTGGAACGGCAGCATAGTGACAACTGCGTCCCGCAACACCGGCTCAAGATCGATCAGATCGTGCTCGACTCGACGTTGCTCTTGTTCGTCTTCTTCATCCGGGAATTCAGCATCCCCGTAGAAGAAAAGTTCTTGCACATTGACCTCAAGGTCATACGCAAGGGGATCCAGGCATCGACCGCACTCGCCGGTTACTTCGACGTTTGCGGTGCCCGATACCAGAATTCCTTCGTGTACGGCCTCCAGGCGCAGATCCAGCTCGACATCCGAGCCTTCCTGCACGCCAATGAGCGCCACACCAAGATCACTTGGCGCGGGTACATGTTCCGTCAGTGTCCGCATGCTTCCCGGACTGCGTCCGAGGTCCTTGACGTCGAACGCCAGGGGCGAACTAGCATCTCGTTTAATGAGAACTCCTGTTGAACATATGACCGACGTACCATCTTAGCCTGAACTTCCGGACGGACTCAAACCGGAGGGCAGCGCGCGGCTCAGCACCGCACCCCGGGCCCGGTAGGGCCGCGCAACCGGCAGCAGGCCGCCGAGTACCGATCTAGCTTACCCTCTAGGCGGCGGGTCCCCGACCCGGCTCGCCGGACCCCAGCCGCTTCAGCACGGACTTCGGCACAAACTCGGACACATCCCCGCCGAGGGTGAAGACCTCCTTGATCAGGGTGGACGACAGGTGCAGATAATGGCCCTCGGCCGGAATGAACACGGTCTCCACGCCGGTGAGCTGCCGGTTCATGGTGGCCATCGGCAGCTCGTAGTCGAAGTCCGAGGAGGAGCGCAGCCCCTTGACGATGGCGGAGGCCCCGCGCTGCCGGCAGTAGTCGGCCAGCAGGCCTTGCCCCACGGGCTCCACCACGATGCCGCGCAACGAGGCCAGGGTCTCCCGCGCCATGTCGAGCCGTTCCTCGAGCCCAAAACGGTACTTCTTGGCGTAGTTGGTGGACACCGCCACAATGACCTCGTCGAATAGGCTGGCCGCCCGGGCGATGACTTCCAGGTGGCCGTTGTGGATCGGGTCAAAGGAGCCAGGGCATACGGCGCGTCTCATGCTCCGAACCTACCCCATCGGCTGCGCGGGCCGGGATAGCATGGCGGAATGTCAGCATCTAAGAGTTCTTCCGCCGAGTCCATGCGCGAACCGTTCACCGTCGCCGGCGGCGTCGTCCTTGTGACGGGGGCCGCGATGGGCATGGGGCGCCTCTATGCCCTGCGCGCTGCCCGTGAGGGTGCCGCCGTTGTTGTGCTCTGGGACGTCGACGCCGACGGCCTGGCCCAAACCGCTGGCGAGGTCAAGGCACTCGGCGCGCGCGCCGTCGTCCGCCGGGTGGACCTGGCCAGCCGGGAGGCGATCGCGGAAGCCGCCGCGGAAGCGCAGACCGAGGGTCCGCTGACCCTGCTCATCAACAATGCCGGCATCGTGCGCGGCGCCTTGTTCTGGGACCACGATCCGGCGCGGGACATCGCCCTGACCATGGACATCAACGCCCTGGCCCCGATGTACGTCACGCACGCCTTCCTGCCGGCGATGATGGCCGACGCCGGCCGTCCGCGGCGGATCCTGAACATCGCTTCCGCCGCCGGGACCGTCTCCAACCCGCGCATGAGCGTCTACGCCGCCTCCAAATGGGCGGTCATCGGCTGGAGCGACTCGCTGCGGCTGGAACTCGAGCAGCAGGGCCATGACCACCTCACGGTGACTACGTTCTGCCCCAGCTACATCTCCACGGGCATGTTCGCCGGCGCCCGGGGCCCGCTGTTCACGCCCCTGATGACGCCGGACGACGCCGTCAACCGGGCCTGGCGCGCGACGGTTGCCGGCCAGCCGCAGTTGATTGCCCCGGCGACCGCGCAGCTGGGCAAGGTGCTGCGCGGCCTGCTGCCGGTCCGGGCCTGGGACTTCGTTGGCGGGAAAGTCTTCGGCATCTACACCACGATGGACAAGTTCACCGGACGGACGGACAAGGCGGGAACCCCGTGAGCACCCAGCCGCTCTCCCCGTGGCAGCGTGCGGCCACCGGCGCCAATCTGCTCTCCCCCGGCGGGGACCTGGGCGTCACGATCTTTGAGGAGATGACCACCTTGGCCCTCCGGACCGGGGCCATCAACCTCGGCCAGGGCTTCCCGGACGAGGACGGACCGGCGGAGATCAAAGACGCCGCCCAGGCCGCTATCGCCGCCGGCGCCAACCAGTACGCCCCGGGCAAGGGCATCCTGGAACTGCGGGAGGCGATTTCGCTGCACCAGGAGCGTTTCTACGGGCTCACTCCGGATCCGCAGACGGAAATCATCGTCACCACGGGCGCCACCGAGGCCATCGCCGCCGCGCTGCTGGCCCTGGTGGGGCCCGGCGACGAGGTCCTCACGTTCGAGCCGTTCTATGACTCCTATGGCGCGATCATCGGGCTCTCCGGCGGCCGGCACGTGACCGCGCCGCTGCTGGCGCCCGACTTTATGCCGGACCTCGACGCCCTCGCCGCGGCGTTCAGCGACCGTACCAAGGTGGTGCTGGTCAACAACCCGCACAACCCCACGGGAGCGGTATTCCCGCGCGAAGTGCTCGAACGCGTCGTCGAGCTCGCCGTCCGGCACGACGCCGTGATCATCACCGACGAGGTCTACGAACACCTCACCTTCGGCGCCCGGCACCTGCCGATCGCGACGCTGCCCGGCGCCGCCGAACGCACCCTGACCATTTCCTCGGCCGGCAAGACGTTTTCCTTCACCGGCTGGAAGATCGGCTGGCTCAGCGGCCCCGAACACCTCGTGGCCGCTGCCCGGACGGTCAAGCAGTTCCTCAGCTACAGCTCCGGAACGCCCTTCCAAAGCGCCATCGCGGTGGGCCTGGGCCTGCCCGACGAGTTCTACGCCGGCATCGCGGACACACTGCGGCTCAAGCGCGACATCCTCAGCGAAGGGCTCCGCGCGGCGGGGCTGGAGGTCTTCACGCCGCAGGGGACCTACTTTGTGAATGTGGACACCGCCCCGCTGGGAATCTCCGATTCCGTGGACCTCGCCCGCCGGCTCCCGGAACTGGTGGGCGTCGCCGCCATCCCGGTGCCGGTGTTCTGCCACGCCGAGGGGGCCGAGCGGACGCGCAGCCTGCTCCGCTTCGCGTTCTGCAAGAAGACCTACATCCTGGAAGAAGCCGCCGAGCGGCTCTCCACGCTCCGGGACAGGCTGTGAGCGCGGACGGAACACCGGCGGCCACGCGCTTCCTGCGGACCACGGGCCAGCATGCCGTGATCGAGGCCGATGAGTTCACCGAGGGCGGCTTCGTGCTGAGCATCGGCGGCGCCGAGCAGTCCCACGTCAACCTGGCCGATCCGGCCGACATCTTCTACGAGTACCTGCGCCGGATCGGCCATGTGGTGGATCTCGCGGCGCCCTGGGGTGAACCCATCACGGCCCTCCATCTCGGAGCCGGTGCCCTGACGCTGGCACGCTACATCCAGGCGACCCGGCCGGGGTCCGTGCAGTACGCGGTGGAACTCGAACGGGAACTGCTGGACTTCGTGCTCCAGCAGCTGCCCCTGCCGGAGGGGACGTCGCTGCAGACCGTGATCGGCGACGCCCGCGAGTCGCTGGGCGCGCTCCCCGCGGAACTGCGGTTCGACGTCGTGATCCTGGACATCTTCTCCGGCCCGGAGGCGCCTGCACACCTTGCCTGCATGGAGTTCTACCAGGAAGCCGCAGTGCGGCTGACCGAGCGCGGCGTGCTGATCGTCAATGTCGGCGACGAACCGGGCCTGACCCTGGTGCGGAGCCAGGTGGCGGCGCTTCGCCGGGCCATGGCGGACGTGGCAGCGTTTGCCGAGACAGGCATGTTCAGCGGCCGCTATCCCGGCAACATCATCCTGACGGGCACCCAGGGCCCGTGGCCCGCCGTCTGGACCGCGGCCCTTACCGCCCGCGGGCCGCACCCGGCGAAGGTGCTCTCCGGTGTGGAGCTGGACGTGCTCTCCGCCGAATCAGGGCGTTAGCCGAAGGCGATCTTCCGCAGCAGGACGCGGAGCTGGTCCCGTTCGGGCCCGTCGAGGGCCGCCAGGGACGTGTTTTCGGCCGCCCGGACAGACGCCGTGGCACGTTCATACAGTTCCATGCCGGCGGCCGTCGGGCGGATGACCTTGGACCGCCGGTCGCGGGAATCGGCCGCGCGAAGGACCAGTCCTCGCTGTTCCAGCGCGTCGACCAGGGAAACAATCTGGCTGGGGTCCAGGCGCAGGAAATCGGCCAGCTCGCGCTGCGATGGCTCGGTGCCGCTGCAGGCCATCGCCAGGACCGAGTACGAACGAACTTTCAGGTCCAGCGGGGCCAGCATGGCGTTGGCGTGGGCGCTGCCCAGGGAACGCGCACGCGCCGCCAGAAATTCAATCTCGTCCACCAAATCGCTGCCGAGAAGGCGCTCGGGAACGTCCGGAGGCTGGGCGGCTTGCCAAGGGTCTTCGCCGTGCAGGGTTGGTTCGGCCACAGATCCTCGCAGCTTCTGGTTGGCGCCTGGAATGCTTGACAGCCTCAACGATACCCTCGGCCCAGCCGCGCACCGGCATCATCGTTGAGAAAATTATTATTGACAATGTCAATAATGTGGGTTGTCATTTATGTACCTCGGGCTGGCAGTCGTTTTCCGGCGCCCGTCCCGATCGTCTGATAACTCACCCCAAGGATGTGGACTGTTATGAAGAGACTCACCTTTGCCGCCGTTGGAGTTGCCGCGGCGCTGCTGCTGACCGGCTGCGGCGGCGGCTCGCCGTCCGGGTCCACCTCGACCGCCCCGGCCGCCGGCGGCGACGGTGTCCGCAGCATCAGCGTTGGGGTCATCTCGATCGCCCCGTCCGCCGCCGTCCAGCTGGGCATCGACGAGGGGATCTTCGCCAAGCACAAGCTGAAGGTCGAATTGCAGAGCGGGCAGGGCGGCGCGGCAATGCTGCCCGCCGTTTCCACGGGAACGATGAACTTCTCCGTGGGGAACCCGCTGTCCGTGCTCCTGGCCAAGAACAAGGGCCTGGACATGAAGATCGTCTCCGGGTACTCGAACTCCCTCGCCACCGGCAATGACATCAACGGCGTCGTCGCCAAGGCGGCCTCCGGCATTGCGTCGGCCAAGGACCTTGCTGGGAAGAAGGTCGCAGTCAACACCATCAATGCGCAGGGGGACCTGACCATCAAGGAGGTCGTGTCCAAGCAGGGGGGCGACCCGGGCGCGGTCCAGTTCCTCGAGCTGCCGTTCCAGGACATGGGCGCCCAGTTGGCCCAGGGCAACGTGGACGCGGTCTGGGTTCCCGAACCGTTCCTCTCCAAGCTCCTGGGCGAGGGCAACAAGCTGGTGACCTACAACAACCAGGAAGCGCTGCCGGGCCTGCCCACTATGGTCACTTTCACCAGCGGCAGCTACGCGCAGCAGAACCCGCAGGTGGTTGCCGACTTCAAGGCGGCGATGACGGAGACCCTGGCCCTCGCGCAAGCCAACCCCGACAAGGTCCGGGCACTGCTGCCTGCGTTCATGAAGATGCCCGAGGCCGTGGCCAAGGGCCTGCGCCTGGAGTCCTTCGACGGCAAGCTCGATGAGACCGTCCTGGGCAAACTGGGCGAGCTGATGGCCAGGTACGGGATCGTCCCCTCGGCCCCGGACGTGGCGGGCACGATCCTGAAATAGCGGCTCCGCGATGCTGCGACGGGGACGACGGCGGGAGGCTCCGCCGTCGTCCCCGTCGCCTCAAACCTGGTCGGCGGCGTCTTCCGCTGCCGCCACGCCGGGCTCGGCGAACCAAAGCCGGGTTTCGCCGTACTTCTTCTCCGCGAACCGTTCCATCCCCTCCGGCCAGCTCGGCTCCGGGGTCCGGGCCGAGCGTTCGACGACGACGACGGCGCCCACGGCCAGGTGCGGGAGCAGCTTCGCGAGCACCGCGGCCAGGGCCACCTCGTCCAGCGGGTACGGGGGGTCCAGGAACACCAGGTCCCAGCGGGTCGCTTCCGCGGCCCGGTCGAGGAACGATTCGACTTTCGAACGGTGCACGGAGACCGTCTTCTCCCGCGTTACGGTATTGACGAGGTCCGCGTTGCGCTGGCAGACCTCGCTGGCCTTGCCGTCGAATTCCACCAAGTCCACGGTACGCGCGCCGCGGCTGGCACTTTCCACCCCGAGCGAGCCCGAACCGGCGTAGAGGTCCAGGACCCGGGCGTCGGCGATGACCTCGAAGGCGTCCAGCCGGGAGAACAGCGCCTCCTTGACCCGGTCCGTGGTGGGGCGGGTCAGGGAGCCGGGCACACTCACCAGCGGCGTCCCGCCAGCGGCGCCGGCGATGATCCGGCTCACCGCCGGCGCACCCGTCCGGCCGTGGCGGACCCTGTGGTCTCACTCGCTGCGCTTCGTGGGCTAGCCGCGTTCAAGGAACGCCTCCTTCTCCGGGTTGAGGTAGTCGTCGATTGCCGCGGCGAGGCTCGTGTGCCGGGCCAGGTCCGGATCCGCGCCGACGATCGCCTGGGCGTCCTGCCGGGCGCGGGCGATCACGTGCTCGTGTTCGAGGACGCGCAGCAGCTTCAGCGTCGAGCGGCCGCCGGACTGCGAGGCACCCAGGATGTCGCCTTCGCGGCGCAGCTTGAGGTCCTCCTGCGAGAGTTCGAAGCCGTCGGTGGTGGCCGCCACAGCGTCCAGCCGGCGCCGGCTGGGATGCCCCGGTTCCAGGGCCGTCACGAGCAGGCAGGTTCCCGGCAGGCCTCCGCGGCCCACCCGGCCGCGGAGCTGGTGGAGCTGGGAAATGCCGAAACGGTCCGCGTCGAGGATCACCATGAGCGTGGCGTTGTGCACGTCCACGCCGACCTCGATGACGGTGGTGGAGACCAGCAGCTTCGTCCGGTTGGCGGTGAAGGCGGCCATGGTCTCGGACTTCAGGACGGGGTCCTGGCGGCCGTGCAGCGGCGCCACGGGCACACCGGCCAGCGCCGGCTCGTCCCGCAGGAGTTCGACGACTCCGGTGACGGAGGCGAGCTCCCGGGTGCCGGCCTCCGCCAGGTCGGCATCGGTGGGCTCGGCCTCCCCGGGGCTGAAGTCGCCGTCGTCGTCGGTGCCGATCTTGGGGCAGACGACATAGACCTGGTGGCCGGCGTCGATCTCCTCCCGCGAGCGGGACCAGATCCGGGACGCCCAGGCGGGGTGTTCGGCCAGACCCACTACATGGGTGGTGATCGGCGCGCGGCCGGCCGGCAGTTCGTCGAGGACCGAGGTTTCCAGGTCGCCGAACACTGTCATGGCCACGGTCCGCGGGATGGGGGTGGCGGTCATGACCAGCAGGTGCGGCGGTTTGCTGGCCTTGGACCGGAGCGCGTCACGCTGTTCGACGCCGAAGCGGTGCTGTTCGTCCACCACGATCAGGCCGAGGTCGTAGAAAGAGACGTTTTCGCTGAGCAGCGCGTGGGTGCCGATCACGATCCCGGCGGTGCCGGACGCGGCGTCGAGCATGGCCTGTTTCCGGGCGGCGGTGGGCATCGAGCCGGTCAGCAGCGTGACCTGCACGGAGTCGGGGCCGAGGCCGCCGAGCAGCCCGTCCCGGGAGAGCGGGCCGAGGGTGCGGCGGATGGAGTCGAAGTGCTGCGCCGCGAGCACCTCGGTGGGGGCCAGCAGCGCCGCCTGTCCCCCGGCGTCGACCACCTGCAGCATCGCGCGCAGGGCCACAATCGTTTTGCCCGAGCCGACCTCGCCTTGCAGCAGCCGGTTCATCGGTGAGTCCAGCGCCAGTTCTTCGGCGAGGGTCTTGCCGACGGCGGCCTGCCCGGCGGTCAGGGTGAAGGGCAGCTGCCGGTCAAAGGCCGCCAGCAGGCCGCCCGCCACCGGCCGGCGGGCGGTCGCCTCCTCGGCGGCCAATTGGGCGCGGCGCCGGGCCAGGGCGGACTGCAGCACCAGGGCCTCCTGGTAGCGGAAGCGGTCCCGGGCCCGCTGCCAGTCGGCCGGGGTCTCCGGTACGTGGATCAGCCGGTACGCAGCCGCGACCGGCAGGAACTTCTCCCGGGCGGCGATGTCCGCCGGCAGCGGGTCCGGGAGTGCGTCGAGGTCCGCGGTGTCCAGCAGCGTGGAGATCACCTTCTGGATGGACCAGCTGGTCAGCTTGGCGGTGGCCGGATAGACCGGGATGGGCATGGCCGCGAGCTTTTCCGGATCCATGCCCGGGACATCCGGGTCCTCATCCAGCAACTGGAATTCGGGGTTGGTGAGCCCCAGCGCGCCGCCGTAGCGGGTGATCTTTCCGGAGAACAGGGCACGTCGGCCCGGCTGCAGCTCTGCCTTGGCGCGGAAGCCGTTGAAGAAGCTCACCTTGAGCGTCCCGGGCACACCGCCCGGGACGCTCCCCGCGCCGGCGGAACCGGCGTCGTCGGTAATCACGACGTCGGTGAGCGAGCCGCGCCGGGCGCGCATCTGCCGGGTGCTGCTGGAGACCACCCGGGCGATCAGCGTGACCTCCTCGTCCAGCGGGACCTCGCTGATGGGGGTCAACTCGCCGCGGCTCATGTAGCGGCGCGGAAAGTAGTTCAGCAGCCCCCCGACGGTGGTGATACCGAGGTGTTTCTCGATGACGGCCGCGGAGCGCTTCCCGATCCGGCGTTCCAGGCCGAGGTCAAGCTCAGTGTTCATGTCCGTCGTGGTCCGCGATGCGTGGGCCTGCGTCGGGAACTGCTTCCAGCGAAAGGGAATCGGGGTCGCGCGGCAGGGCCAGGTCGCTGACGCTGATGTCCGAGGGCTCGCCGAGGGAGCGGATCAGGGCGACGGCCGGGGCGGGGTCAGGCACGTGGACGTGGACCCGCCAGCGGTAGGCGCCCTCCACGTTGGCGTCGCCGCCCACCTGGCTCATGATCACGGACTCGCCCATCTCGTCGAGGCGCTGCCGCATGGTGGCGGCGTCCAGCGGCGAGAGCGTGATGGTGCACATGACCTCCACGCCGTCGTCCCGCGGCATGTCCGCGTGGATGTGGGGATCCTGGACGTCGTAGCCGTGCAGGCCGTCCAGCAGCTGGTCCTGGAGCTCCTCGCCGAGCACGGCGGAGCGCAGGCAGTCCAGCACCAGGAGCATTCCGACGCCGCCGGCGTCCACCACGTGGGCGGTGTGCAGGGCCTCGAGCTGGTCCTCGGTGTGCACCACGGCCGCCAAGGCGGCTTCGACGGCTGCGTCGAGGGCCAGGCCGAGGGTGTGGTTGCTGTCGTCGCCGTCGTGCTCGGCGTCGACGGCGGCGGCGGCGCGGGCCGCGGCCTCCATCACGGAAAGCATGGTGCCCGGGACCGGGTCGCTGAGCGCGGACCAGGCCCGGATCTGGGCGCGGTTGAGCGCGGCGGCCAGCAGCGGTGAGCTGAGCCGGGAGTGCCCGGCCAGTGGTTCGGCCGCGGCGCACAGGAAGACGGCGAAGAGAGTGCCGGAGTTTCCCCGCGCCTGCTCGATCGCGGCCTGGCCGGCCCTGGCCAGGACCGCGCCGACGTCGTTCTGGGCGGGGTCTGGTGCGCCCACAGCGTGCACCTGGCTGTCGGCGCCCAGTTGCGGCAGGGCTGCGGTGTCGGTGGCGACATCGTGGAGCGCCCGGGCGGCGGCGCGCACCGTGAGGTAGAGGTTGGTTCCGGTGTCGCCGTCGGCGACGGGGAAGATGTTGATGGCGTTCAGGCGGTCGCTGTGGTTTCCAAGCGTTGTTTCCGCCTTGCCCAACCACCGCTTCATCGCTTGCGCGTTGGCGGCAATTTTAGTCTGCAAAGTGATCCCATCCCACAGTGTCAGCGGGCCGGCCCGCTATCGTCACGCCCGTGCTGTCTGTTGGTGCAGGGGCCTCTACCGAGCCTATCGCAGTGAAACAGTGAGGCAGCTGAACGCCCGCCGGGAAGGCTGCCAGCAGGCCGTGGTCTTCGCCGCCGCCCAGGACCCAGCCCATCGCGTCCGCGTCCAGCAGGGCCGCGGCCGGCTCCAGGGGTAGGGCCAGCTCCCGGAGCGCCGCCGGATCAAGGTTCAGGACGGCGTGGCTGGCGGCAGCCATCCGCTGCCCGTCCCGGACGAGCCCGTCGGAGATGTCCATCAGGGCGCTGGCGCCGGTTGCCCGTGCCAGCGGCCCGGCTGCGAGGGGCGGCCGGGGGCGGCACTGGGTGTCCATCAGGGCCCGCTGTTCGTGGGTGAGCGCCTGCACGGGGGTCGCGGATTCCAGCAGGGCCAGGCCGGCGGCAGCCCGTCCGACGCTGCCGGCAAGCGCCAGGGTGTCGCCCGGGCGGGCGCCCGAGCGCAACACCGGAGCATGTCCGTCCAGGGTGCCGAGGATGGCGACGCTGACGGCCAGTTCCTTTCCGCGGCCCAGGTCCCCGCCGGCCACCGCGCAGTCAGGGGCGCCCAGTTCGCGGATCCCGGCGCTCAGCCCGTCGGCGAAGTCCTCCACCCAGCACACGAGGGTTTCCGGGGGCATGGTCAGGCTCACCACCATCGAGGTGGCCCGGGCTCCCATGGCGTTGATGTCGCTGAGGTTCTGGGCGGCGGCCTTCCAGCCGACGTCGTAGCCGGACGTCCGGTAGCCGTTGTTCCATTCAAGCCGGAAGTCCTGGTCCGCCACCTGGGTGTCGATGCTGACGACGGTCCGGCCGTCCGGCGCCGCCACGATCGCGGCGTCGTCCCCGGGGCCCAGCAGCAGGGTGCCGGTGCCCGGGGTGGAGTCGCCGCCGTGCAGCCGCGGGAAGATGCGGGCGAGGAGTTCCGATTCGGAGAGCTCGGCCACGGTCAGCGGCGATGACGGGGGCGGTTGGGTCAGCTGTTCAGGCACAGCCCTACGCTACCGCGTGGGGCCGACAACGGCGGTTACACCCGGGCCGCTGGGCCTGCTGGAACCGTAGCCGGGACGTCCTGGCCGCCGACTGCTCCTGGTCCCGGGTCGGGATAGGCTGGATGGATGCCCCAGCTCCGCCCGTCCGGCCCCCTTCCTCCGCTCCGCCTTCTGGCCGCTGCTGCCGCTGCCACGCTCGTGCTCAGTGCCTGCTCCCCGGTCGTCGACGTCGCCCCGGCCAAGGATGCGGCGAACGCCGCGTGTGCCCCCATGATGCTGGCTCTGCCGGACAGCCTGGGCGAGGCGAAGCTGCGCAAGACCAACAGCCAGGCGACGGCCGCTTGGGGCGATCCGTCGCTTGTGGTCCTGCGTTGCGGGGTTAATGTCCCCGGCCCCACCACGGACCGCTGCGTCAGCGTGAACGGCGTCGATTGGGTGATCAAGGAGGGCAACCCGGTGTGGACGCTCACCACTTTCGGGCGTGAACCCGCCACGGAGATCCTGATGGATCCGGACAAGATCAGCTCGGCGACGGTCCTGGCCGAACTTGCCAACGCCGCCGCCAAGGTGAAAGCGACGCGGAACTGCGTGGGCCAGGCCGACCTGCAGAACCTGCCCACCGGCAAGTAGGCAGGGCCCACGCCGGCAGGGTTCCCTGGCCGAAGCGGAGCGAGGTTAGGGTGCCGGTGGGTGGGCCCACGCCGGCAGGGTTCCCTGGCCGAAGCGGAGCGAGGTTAGGGTGCCGGTGGGGTCAGCGCAGGCCGGTCCTGCGGTGCAGGGCCAGGTGGATCAGTTCATCAATCAGCTCCGCGTAGCCCAGCCCGGAGGCCTTCCACATCTGCGGGTACATGCTCTTGGGCGTGAAGCCTGGCATGGTGTTGATCTCATTGATAATCAGGTCGCCCTCGGGCGTGTAGAAGAAGTCCACCCGGCTCAGGCCCTCGGCGCCCACGGCGTCGAACGCGACCGCCGCGAGCTCACGGACCCGGGCGATGGCCTCTTCGGGGAGGTCGGCCGGGCAGCTGAGCGCGGCGGCGTCGTCCTCCACGTACTTGGCGTTGAAGTCATAGAAGTCGTGGGCGCCGCCGGCCACCGAGATCTCGCCCGGCATCGAGGTCCGCGGCGCGTCGGTCCCGCGGCCTTCTAGCACGGCGCATTCGATCTCCCGGCCGACGATGCCGGCCTCGATCACGAGTTTGGGATCGTGTTCCCGGGCCGCCTCGATCGCGGCGTCCAGGTCCTCGAGCGAATCCACCTTGGAGATGCCCATCGAGGAGCCCGCCCGGGCCGGCTTGACGAAGACCGGGAAACCGAGTGCGTCCACCCGCTTGCGCACGAGCTCCGGGTCGGTGAGCCACTGCCGGTCCGTCACCGCGATGTAGGGACCCACGCGCAGCCCGGCTGCTTCGAAGACCACCTTCATGTAGTGCTTGTCCATGCCGACTGCCGACGCGAGGACGCCGGCGCCCACGTAGCGCGTGTCGGAGAGCTCCAGCAGACCTTGGATGGTGCCGTCCTCGCCGAAGGGCCCGTGCAGCAGCGGGAAGACTACGTCCACGGAACCCAGCTCCCGCGGGACCTGGTTGGGCGCGGCCACGATCAGCTGGTGTTCGCCGCCGATCTCGGCCAGGGTCACGGTCTGGTTCGACGGCGCGACCTCGGGCAGGGAGGAGGCGGACAGCGACCATTGTTTGGTGTCGCCGGAGGCCAGCACCCACTGGCCGGTCTTGGCGATCCCGATCGGGATCACCTCGTACTTGGCCCGGTCGATGGCGCCGAGCACGCCGGCCGCGGTGACGCAGCTGACGGCGTGTTCGCTCGAGCGGCCGCCGAAGAGCACCGCCACCCGGGGCTTGCGGCCGGGCTGGGCCTCTGGAGTCACATTCTTTTCCGACACAGTTAGTAATCGCCTTCGGATTTCAGGTCCCGGGACAGCAGTAACGGTCCCAGTTCGTCTACGGACAGTTTTCCGGCCAGGACCGCGACGACGGCGGCGGTGATGGGCATCTCAACGCCCAGCTTGCCGGCCAGTTCGTGCACGGCCTGCGCCGATTTGATGCCTTCGGCGGTCTGCGTCATCTCGGCGGTGACCTGGTCCAGGCTCAGGCCGGTGCCGAGCAGCCGCCCCGCGGTGTGGTTCCGCGAGAGCGCGGAGGAACAGGTGGCGACGAGGTCGCCCAGGCCGGCCAGCCCCGCCATGGTCCGGGCCTCGCCGCCCAGCGCCAGGGTCAGCCGCGAGGTCTCGGCGAGGCCTCGGGTGATGACGGAGGCCTTGGTGTTGTCCCCCATCTGCTTGCCCTCGCAGATACCAACGGCAAGGGCAATGATGTTCTTGACGATGCCGCCGATTTCGACGCCCACCACGTCCGCCGTCGTGTACGGCCGGAAGTAGGGTGCCGTGCAGCTGCGGGCCACCCAGCCGGCCGCGGCGGCGTCGGAGCAGGCGACAACCGAGGCTGTCGGCTCCTCGCGGGCGATCTCCATGGCCAGGTTGGGGCCGGAAACCACGGCAACGCGCTCGGCGGGGAGCGCCAGCTCCTCGCGGATCACTTCGCTCATCCGGGCGTCGGAGTGCAGTTCCAGGCCCTTCATCAGGGACACGACGAGGGCGCCGTGCCCGATCAGGTGCTTCCACTCGCGCAGCTGGGGCCGCAGTGTCTGGGCGGGGACGGCCAGGACCACCAGATCTGCGCCGTCGAGGACCTCGGCGACGTCGGTGGAGGCTGTGATGCTGGCGGGCAGGGCGATCCCTTTGAGGTACTGCTCGTTGCGGTGCTCGGTGTTGATCTGGTCCACCACGGCGGCGCGGCGTCCCCAGAGCCGGATGCTGCGGTCCACGCCGGAGGCGGTGGCCGCGTCGGCGAGGATTTTGGCGAACGTGGTCCCCCAGGAGCCGGCGCCGAGCACGGCAACGCGCAGGGCCGAGCCGGCGGAATCCGTGCCGCGGGGCTCAGCCGTCACTGGACACCGTCCGTGGCGCTGCCGGGGTCTGCGGCGGTGCCACTGTCAGCGGCGGTGCCGGGGTCGCCGCCGCGTTCGACGAAGCGCCCGTGGGTGGACTGGTTGTGCGCCGAGGGGTCCCAGCGCACCAGCGGCGGCTGCCCGCCGCGCAGGCTGGCCAGCAGTTCGGTGATGGCGTCCATGATCACGTTCGTCGCCTCGGTCAGCGTCGCCTTGTCCAGCGGCCGGCCAGCGAACGCGCTCAGGTCCACCGGGTCGCCTACGAGGACCCTGGACGTTTTCCGCGGGAAGACGTGGAACCGCTTGGCGTAGCGCGGGAAGACCTCATGCGCCCCCCAGTGCGCCATCGGGACAACCGGGATGCCGCTTTCCAGCGCCATCCTCGCCGCGCCGGTGTGGCCCTTCATCGGCCAGAGCTCGGGGTCGCGGGTCAGCGTTCCCTCGGGATAGATAATGATGGCGCCGCCCTCATCCACCACTTCCCTGGCGACCTGAAGCGAGCGGTTGGCACCCGCCGTCGAGCGTTCCACCGGGACCTGCTTGGTGTTGCGCAACACCGAGCCCAGCAAGGGAACCTTGAAGAGGCTGCCCTTGGCGAGGAAGTGCGGCATCCGCTTCTGGTTGTAGAGCATGTGCCCGATCACCAGGGGATCGATCTCGGTGCAGTGGTTGGGCACGGCAATGAACCCGCCGGCAGGGAGTTTTTCCAGTCCCTCCCACTTCTTGTTCATCAGCAGGTTCATGACCGGCCGGACGATCCCGGCCACGATGACAAAGGTGATGTGGCTCTTGGCCGTTTCCTTCACTTCGTCCCTCTACCGGGCCGACGTGATGTCGAAATCGGCACCCAGGCCGGCGAGCTTCTCGGTAAAGCGCTCGTAGCCGCGGTTGATGATGTCGATGCCGGTGACCCGGGACGTACCGGTGGCCGCCAGGGCGGCGATGAGGTGGCTGAAGCCGCCGCGCAGGTCCGGCACGTCAATGTCGGTCCCCTTGAGCTGCGTCGGGCCGGAGATGACGGCCGAGTGCAGGAAGTTCCGCTGGCCGAAGCGGCACGGAACGCTGCCGAGGCACTCGCGGTGGACCTGGATGTTGGCGCCCATCCGGACCAGGGCATCGGTGAAGCCGAAGCGGTTTTCGTAGACGGTCTCGTGCACGATCGAGACGCCCTCCGCCTGGGTCAGGGCCACGATGAGCGGCTGCTGCCAGTCGGTCATGAATCCGGGGTGCACATCGGTTTCGAGCACCAGCGGGCTGAGCTTGCCGCCGGGGTGGTAGAAGCGGATGCCGTCGTCGCCGATGTCCATGCCGCCGCCCACCTTGCGGTATGTGTTCAGGAACGTCATCATGTCGCGCTGCGTGGCGCCCTCGACGAAGATATCGCCGCGTGTCACCAAAGCTGCGGAGGCCCAGGACGCGGATTCGTTGCGGTCGGACAGGGCCCGGTGGTTGTAGCCGCCCAGATCCTGGACGCCCTCGATCCGGATGGTGCGGTCGGTCTGGACGCTGATGATCGCGCCCATCTTCTGCAGCACGGCGATGAGGTCGACGATCTCGGGTTCGGTGGCTGCGCCGGACAGTTCGGTGATGCCCTCGGCGCGGGTGGCGCTGAGCAGGACCTGCTCGGTTGCCCCGACAGACGGGTAGGGCAGCGCGATCTTGGCGCCCTTGAGCCCGCTGGGGGCGGAAATGTGGATGCCGCCAGGGCGCTTCTCGACGACGGCGCCGAACTGGCGCAGCACGTTCAGGTGGTAGTCGATCGGGCGGTCGCCGATCTTGCAGCCGCCGAGGTCCGGGATGAAGGCCTCGCCGATGGCGTGGATCAGGGGTCCGCAGAGCAGGATCGGGATGCGCGAGTCCCCGGCGTGCGCGTCGATGGCCGTGTGCGAGGCCGTCTTGGCGTTGGTCGGGTCCAGCGTGAGGTCGCCGGTGACAGGGTCCTTGTCCACCGTGACGCCGTGGAGCTGGAGCAGGCTGGTGACAACCTCAACGTCCTTGATTTCGGGGACGTTGCGCAACACGGACGGCTCGTTACCCAGCAGGGCAGCAACCATCGCCTTGGGGACAAGATTCTTGGCCCCCCGAACGGTGACGCGGCCGGTCAGCGGGACGCCTCCGCGGATTGTCAGAACACTACTCATTTACCAGTTTCCTCACGACTACTCGCCCCCAAATCCTTACAAAGGCTCCAGCTAAGCATAGGAGCTAGCGTTACCGATCTGAAATACGGCGCGGTGCGGGGCGTTGTGAATCGTCCGTTCCCTGAAGCTCAGTTCGCCGTCGTGCCGCCGTTCAGCCTCGCCACCGCGGTCGACAACGCGGTGGCGAAAGCGCACCACGCGGCATAAGGGGCAAGGGCCACCCCGGCACGGCGGTTGAGTCTGTAAGTCCGCCGCACCAGATCTGCGCTGCTCGCGGTCAGTACGGCGCATTCGGCCGCGGCCAACCACGGCCGGCGGGCGCGCCAGAAAAGCCAGCTCCACGACGCATTGAGCACGAGGTTCGCTGCCAAGGCGGACCGATAGTCGGCTAATTCCTGCTGCCGCGTCTTACTGCCGGCGTCTGTCCCCGCGCCACTGTCAAGCGCGACGGCGGAGCTCACCGCCAGGTCCGCGTACAGCGCGGTCCAGACCACGGGAAATGCGATGGCAGGCGGTTGCCAGTCGGGTTTGCGCAGCCCCCGGTACCATCTGCTGTCGGGATCGGTGGCCACTCCACCAGCCGCCGCTGTAGCCGCCGTCGCAGCCGCTGTCCACGCCACGGTCATGATTTTCATAACTGCTCCTCTGGCTGCCGGTGGTCGCCGTTCCGGGACGACCGGAACGCTGATTACATCCTCGCAAGCCGACCGTTGCAATGGAATGCCCATCCGGGCCGCCTTCTTGGTCGTCCGGACCCTGTAGAAGATCCGAAGGAACACCCTGATGGGGCGATGTTCGCAGCCGGACCCTAAATTGTCGTAGGTGCCTGGTTGACTGGGTTCCATGGACGGCAAGCAAGGGCCCGACGTGGCTCTGACGGAAAGCGTGACGGTCGCGGACCTTGCGCGGATCCTGGCCGGAATCCCGGCCCCGGCCAGTGCCGCGGCGCTCATCGACGAAACACGCAAGCTGGAGGACCTAAAGTCAGCCCTGGCCGCCCGTCAAGCCCGCTTGTCCGTCACGTTCGACCTGCTCCAGCGCCGCGAACAAGCCGCCGCCGGCGTGCCGGCCGACCAGCTCGGCGCCGGCGTCGGGGCTCAGATCGCCCTCGCACGGCGCGAATCCCCCGCCAAGGGCGGCCGGCTCCTCGGCCTCGCCAAGGCCCTCGTCACCGAAATGCCACACACCCTCGCCGCCCTCGAAACCGGCCGGCTCAACGAATGGCGCGCCACCCTCCTGGTCCGTGAGACCGCCTGCCTGCCCGCAGCCGACCGGGCCGCCGTGGACGAGGAGCTCGCCCCCGACACCGGAGCCTTCGAAGGCGCCGGCGACCGGGCCATCGTCGCCGCGGCCCGTGCCGCCGCCTACCGGCGCGATCCCCGCTCCGCCACCGACCGCGCCGCACACGCTGAGACCGAACGCCACGTCAGCCTCCGCCCCGCACCGGACACCATGTGCTACCTGACCGCCCTGCTCCCCGTCGCCCAGGGTGTTGCCGTGCACGCGGCCCTGACACGGGCCGCGGACGCCCTCCGCGCCGACGGCGATCCCCGCTCCCGCGGCCAGCTGATGGCCGACGCCCTCGTCGAACGCACCACCGGCAAGGCCGGCGGGATCAGCGGCGTCGAAATCCAACTCGTCATGACCGACCGCACCCTCTTCCAGGGCGACAGCGAACCCGCCCGGCTCTCCGGCTACGGGATCGTGCCCGCGGGGTGGGCGCGATCCCTGCTTCACGACGCCGGCAACAACACCGCTTCCGGCGCGACCGGCCAGCAAGCCTTCGCCACCTGGCTCCGCCGGCTCTACACCGCCCCCGCCACCGGCGAACTCGTCGCCATGGACTCCCGCGCCCGGCTCTTCCCGCCCGCACTGCGCCGGTTCATCCAGGCCCGCGACGACACCTGCCGCACCCCGTACTGCGACGCCCCCATCCGCCACCTGGACCACATCATCCCCTGGCACGACGGCGGCACCACCAGCCTCGGCAACGGCGCCGGACTCTGCGAAGCCTGCAACCACACCAAAGAAACCCCCGGCTGGAACGCCCAACCCCGCCCCGGACCCCGACACACCCTCCAACTCACAACGCCAACCGGCCACACCTACCACTCCACCGCCCCACCCTTGCCCGGAACGGGCCTCACCCGGCGGCCACAACAGCGCTCCGGTGGGAACAGCGATACCGCGAAGCCTCCGTTGCAGACTAGAAAACTCACACACAGGGCCAAGGCCGTCACGGTCTCCGGACCCTCGACTTGTCCCGCTGCATAGTCGAGTCGGATGGCTCCGCCATCGGCCGCCGTCTAAACAAAGAGTGCCGCCGTCGAGCCTTTCGACTCGATGGCGGCGCTCTGGACCTTCAGCCTGGGCAGTACAGCTAGGAGAGCTTGGCCGGCAGCGTCGTGGGCTTGAAGGCGGGCCGGGTGGCCTCGTACGCCGTGATGTCTTCCTCGTGCTGGAGGGTCAGACCAATATCGTCCAGGCCTTCCAGCAGGCGCCAGCGGGTGTAGTCGTCAATCTCGAACGGCGCGACGACGTTGCCACATTCGACCGTTTTGGAGACGAGGTCCACCTTGACCTCGGTGCCCGGGGCGTTTTCCAGCACCTTCCAAATGAGTTCAATGTCGTCCTGGGCCAGCTCGGCGGCCAGCAGGCCCTGCTTGCCCGAGTTACCCCGGAAGATGTCCGCGAAACGGGAGGACAGCACGGCCTTGAAGCCGTAGTCCTTCAACGCCCAGACGGCGTGCTCGCGGGAGGATCCTGTGCCGAAGTCCGGTCCGGCGACCAGCACGGAGCCGGCGCTGAACGGGTCCTGGTTCAGGATGAAGGCCGGGTCCTTGCGCCAGGCCGAGAAGAGCGCGTCCTCGAACCCGGTCCGGGTGATGCGCTTGAGGTAGACGGCCGGGATGATCTGGTCGGTGTCGACGTTGCTCTGGCGCAGCGGGACACCGATGCCGGTGTGGGTGGTGAACTTTTCCATGGCGGATCCTTCGTTGGCTGTGGGGACCGGTGCGGGCGGGCGCTATGCGGCGCCGGCGCGGTGGCCGGCGGACGCGGGCTCGGATTCCAGGTCCGACGGCGAACTCAGCGTGCCGCGCACCGCCGTCGCCGCTGCCACAACGGGCGAGACGAGGTGCGTGCGGCCGCCCTTGCCCTGCCGGCCCTCGAAGTTTCGGTTGGACGTAGAGGCGCAGCGCTCCCCCACCTCCAGCTGGTCGGGGTTCATGCCCAGGCACATCGAGCAGCCTGCGAAGCGCCATTCGGCGCCGAAGTCGGTGAAGACCTTGTCCAGGCCCTCGGCCTCGGCCTCCAGCCGGACCCGGGCGGACCCGGGCACCACCAGCATCCGGATGGTGGGGTCCTTGGTGCGGCCGCGGATGATGTCCGCGGCGGCCCGGAGGTCCTCCATCCGGGAGTTGGTGCAGGAGCCCAGGAACACCGTGTCGACGCGGATGTCCTTCATCGGCGTGCCGGGCTCGAGCCCCATGTACTGCAGCGCTCTTTCCGCGGCGGCCTTGGCGTTTTCGTCGCCGAAGTCCGCGGGGGAAGGCACTTTCGCGGACAGGGACACACCCTGTCCGGGATTGGTTCCCCATGTCACGAACGGTTCCAGGGTGTCGGCGTCGAGGTCCACCTCGGCGTCGAAAACGGCGCCGTCGTCGGTGCGGAGGGTGTTCCAGTACTCGACGGCGGCGTCCCAGTCCGCTCCCTGGGGTGCGTGCGGGCGGCCGTGCATGTAGTCGAAGGTAGTCTGGTCGGGGGCGACCAGACCGGCCCGGGCGCCGGCCTCAATGGACATGTTGCAGATCGTCATCCGGGCTTCCATGGACAGCGCCCTGATGGCGGAGCCGCGGTACTCGAGGACGTAGCCCTGGCCGCCGCCGGTGCCGATTTTAGCGATCACGGCCAGGATGATGTCCTTGGCCGAAACACCGGGGCGCAACGTGCCCTCGACGTTGATCGCCATGGTCTTGAAGGGCTTGAGCGAGAGCGTCTGGGTGGCCATGACGTGCTCCACCTCGGAGGTGCCGATGCCCATCGCGAGCGCGCCGAAGGCGCCGTGCGTGGAGGTGTGCGAGTCGCCGCAGACCACGGTCATGCCCGGCTGGGTGAGGCCCAGCTGCGGACCGACCACGTGCACGATCCCCTGCTCGGCGTCGCCAAGGGAGTGCAGGCGGACGCCAAACTCCTTGCAGTTGTTGCGCAGGGTCTCGATCTGGGTCCGGCTGGTGAGGTCCGCGATTGGCTTGTCGATGGCCAGCGTGGGAGTGTTGTGGTCCTCCGTGGCGATGGTGAGGTCCGGCCGGCGCAGCTTGCGGCCGGCAAGCCGCAGGCCCTCGAAAGCCTGCGGGGAGGTCACCTCGTGCACCAGGTGGAGGTCGATGAAGAGGAGGTCAGGCTGGGCGTTGGCGCCGTCGCCGTCCCCCTTGCGCACCACATGGGCGTCCCAGACTTTCTCGGCCAATGTCTTTGCCACGGCCTGCTCCCTTCACTGCTTCTTCGACGAGTGTCTATCTTCGTTGCCGCGCTTGGTCCCGGTCTCGCGGGTTGATGCTCTCCACTGAATCAGCACAACCGTCGGATGCGCCAGCGCAATGATTTGCATCTCAGATATTGAGACGGCAATATCATTACATGGACAATTCTAGTGGCGTCGGTGTCATCGATAAAGCGGCCCATGTGCTTGACGCACTCGAGGCCGGACCCACCACCCTGGCGCAGCTTGTAGCCGCGACCGGGCTGGCACGCCCCACGGTGCACCGCCTCGCGCTGGCGCTCGTCCACCACCGCCTCGTCAGCCGTGACATCCAGGGCCGCTTCGTCCTTGGGAGCCGGCTGGTGGAACTCGCCTCGGCTGCGGGTGAGGACCGGCTCATCGCCACCGCCGGGCCCGTCCTGATGCAGCTGCGTGACGCCACCGGCGAAAGCGCCCAGATCTTCCGCCGCCAGGGCGACTGGCGCGTCTGCGTGGCCTCCGCCGAACGCCCCATCGGTCTCCGCGACACCATCCCGGTCGGCACCCAGCTCTCCATGAAGGCCGGCTCTGCAGCTCAGGTGCTGCTGGCCTGGGAGGACCACGACCGCCTGCTGGAGGGCCTCCAGGCGGCCCGCTTCACGCCCACCGTCCTGGCCGGGGTACGACGCCGGGGCTGGGCCCAGAGCCTTGGCGAGCGCGAGCCCGGGGTCGCCTCCGTGTCGGCGCCCGTCCGCGGGCCCTCCGGCCGGGTGATCGCCGCCGTCTCTATCTCCGGCCCGATCGAACGCCTGACCCGCCAGCCCGGCCGCCTGCACGCCGAGGTGGTCTGCAATGCCGCCCGTGTCCTGACCGAGGCGTTGCGCAAGACCAACGACTGAGCCGGGCGTTCAGCTGCGGCGCTAGGCTGTGGCCATGAACAGCTATGCGGTCTTCCTTCGCGGCGTCAACGTGGGCGGCATCAACATCAAGATGGCCGAACTCAAGGCGGCCCTGGAGTCACGCCCCTTTTCGGCCGTGGCAACACTCCTGGCCAGCGGCAACGTGGTGCTGGCGAGCGAGCTTCCGGCCGCCAGGGTGAAAACCGAGGTCGAGGCCTGCCTGCGGGAATCCTTCGGCTATGAGGCCTGGGTGGTGGTGCTGACCGCTGCTCAAGTGGCGGCACTCGTGGAGGCCTGTCCCTACCCGGCGGACGACAAGGCCACCCACAGTTACATCACGCTGTCCTCGGATCCAGACATCCTTTCCGAACTGTACGACGCCGGCAGGGCCCTCGACGGGGTGGAACTGACCCGGCTGGGCCCGGAAGCCGTGGCCTGGCTGGCCCCCGCCGGCGGCACCCTCGACAGCCCGTTCAGCAAGCTCTCCTCCAAGGCCCGCTACAAAGCCAGCACCACCACCCGGAACCTGCGGACCATGCTCAAGGTCCGCGATGCCGCAAAGCGGCCGGACGCAGGTTAGGCGCCGACGCAGGTTAGGCGCCGGCGTCGCCGGGAACTTCAGCCCGCGGCCGACTTCAGTGCGGCGTTGAAAGACCGGAGACGGCTGACCTCCAGTTCCACCGGGTCGACCACGAGCCTCTCCGCGACGGCGGCGACCGAGGCGCGCAGCCGCCTGCGGGCCGCCGCGGCGCGGGCACGCGCCGCGGCGCCGGCAATGAACCTCGCCGCGAGGGCCAGCACGATGCCCAGCAGCACTCCCCCGGCCACCAGGACGGTCGGCACCGGCCAGCCCTGAACCCGCGGAACCTCCGGCACCGGCAGCTGGAAGTACGCCAGGGCCGCCAGCACTCCGAGCCAGCCGAGGCCCCCGAGTGCGGTGAGCAGGCCCAGCCACTGGATGACGTTGAAGGCCGTCCACCACCACGAGCCGCGCCCTGCCTTGAGATCGGTACCGGCAACGGCCTGGTCCAGGGCATCGGGGAGCTGCTCCCGGCCCTCCCGGGCGGCGCCGCGGATGACCGCGCGCCAGGGTCCGGGCGCGCCGTCGGACGCGGCGTCGGCAAACTGGCGCACCGCCGCGTCGGTGCGGGCCCTTTCCGGGGCCCCTGCGGGCGGCAGCGACGTCCGGTTCAGCTCCGGCCGCTCCCCCTCCCGGCGCAGGTTCAGCCGCCGCAGTGGGTCGGGACGGAACCGGACCAGCCAGCGTGTGACGGGCCAGCCGGTGCGGCGGGTGGCCTCCTGCCGGTAGGAGCGCGCGACGGCGTCGACCACCAGCGGAACGTTCGCCGCCGCAGCCAGCTCGCCGGCCAGCCGGTCCCGGGTGTCCGCCTTGACGCCGGCGGCCTCGCCCGCGCCCGACGCCTCGGCGAGCCGTCGCGCCGCCCGGTCCACATCCGCCGCGAGCCGCTGCGAGAGCGCCAGGCGCTGCATGGCCACCTGCCGGATGGCGGCGCGGACCTTGTCCACGCCGGTGCCCACGACGGCGGAGGCGCCCAGCACCTGGACTTTGCCCAGCCCGTCCCGCGCCAGGATGGCCTTGAGCGATTCCAGCACCGGGCGGATCTCGTGCTCGGGCAGCCGGTCCACCTGGTTCAGCACCACGAGTGTCACGGCCGCGTGCGAGGCGAGCGGGGCCAGGAAGTCATTGTGCACCGCGGCGTCGGCGTATTTCTGCGGGTCCAGCACCCAGACCAGCACGTCCACGAGCCCCACCATGCGCTGCACGATCTCCCGGTTTTCCGCGCGCGTCGAGTCGAAGTCGGGCAGGTCGAGCAGGATCAGCCCGGTCGTCTCGTCGGCGAACCCGGGCACGGCGGCGGCGTGGTGCCTGCTGCGGACTTCGAGCCAGTCCAGCAGCGCGTCACTGCCCTCGGCGCCCCAGATGCCGGCGAGCGGTTCGGAGGTCGTCGGGCGCCGCGCCGCCGCGGTCGCGATTTCGACCCCGCTGACGGCGTTGAAGAGCGATGACTTGCCGCTTCCAGTCGCGCCGAAGAACCCCACCACGGTGTGGTCGGCCGAGAGGGAGCGGCGGGAACTTGCCCGCTCCAGGACGCGGAGCACCTCGTCCAGGGTTTCCTCGGGCAGCGCGCCCGCAGCCAGCTGCCGGGCCTCGTCCAGGGCCTCAAGCCGGCGGTGCAGCTGTGAGGCCTCGCGGGCGGCGCCGTGCCGGTTCATGCCGCGGCCGCCAGCCGGCCGAGGGCCTCTGCCTGCCCGGCGAGGGCGGCCGGCGAAACCCCGTCGGATGCCTCCAGCCGGTCCAGGAAGCGTCGGCTTTCCGCCCGCAGGAGCCGCTGGCAGCGGGCCTGCAGGTCGTCCCGCGCAGTCTTGGCCAGTCGGCGCACGGCGTCCTCGCCGAAGACGGCTTCGAGCACGCGCTGGCCGACGACGGCGGTGCCGCCGGCCACGCCGATCTCGAGGCCGGTCAGGCCGGCGGTCATCGAGAAGACGACAATCATCAGCGCCGCACCCAGGCCGTTGATGCCGAAGGAGAGCCAGCGTGCCTGGCTGCGCTTGCCCTGGCCTTCGGTGCGGATCAGCTCCATCAGGCTGCCCTGCCACGCCCGGATCTCGGCGGCGACGGCGTCGGCGAAGCCCTCACTGGTGCCCGAGAGGTCGTCGGTGCCGAGCAACTGTCGCCCGGCCGGGTCCGACCGCCAGCGCTGGTCTGCCTCTTCGGCGGCGTTGGCGGCCTCATCGAGGATGACCGCCTGCAGGCCGGTCTCGATGGCCGTCTCCACCCGCACGGCCGGGGTGGGTTCGCCGCGGAAGAAGGCGCCCATCCGGTCCCGCAGCCGGCCGATGTTCTGCTCCATGACACGGAAGAACTCGCCCGTACCCACGAAGTCCTGCCAGCGGGCCAGGACCTCACCACGGAGCAGGGCGCCGTCCCGGGTGGCGTCGAGGATCCTGCCGACGGCCTGCTCGTAGGCGCCGCTCGCGTCACTGCCCAGCAGTTCGGCCGCACGGGACTGGGCCGTGACAGCCTCCGCGACGGCCCCCACCCGGCCGCCCAGCGCCTTGACCGTGCCGTTCAGGGTCCGGCGGGCAATCGCCGCACGGCCGGCGGCATCGGCGGCGAGGTCCTGGAGCCACTGGCGCAGCGGGGCCACGGCGTCGGCGGGCAGCATGCCCATCGCATCCAGCGCCACCTCGGGAACCACAAAGAGCCGGGCAGAGCCCAGGCCCTCGCGGCCGAGCATGGAGCGCAGGTCGGCACTCACCTCGGCTACAGCGGCCCCCGGCACGCGGTCAAGCACCACGGCCACCATGATGTCCCGGGAGGCGGCGTCGAGCAGCAGGCGCCAGGGCACGGCGTCGGCGTAGCGGTTGGCGGTGGTGACGAACACCCACAGGTCCGCGGCGGCCAGCAGTTGTCCCGCGAGCCTTCGGTTGTCATCCGAGATGGAGTCGACGTCGGGGGCGTCCAGCAGCGCGATGCCCGGAGGCACGGCCGGGTCGGCGGCGAGTACGAGCGAGGTGATGGCGCCGGCGTCAGGGGTGGGGCCGGCCTGGTTGGCGGGCAGTGGTACGTCGACCACGGTTCCGCGGATCCGGCTCAGGCTCGGCAGCACCCGCTGGTCCTCGAACCAGGCAGCGTCGCCGGGGTGGTGCAGCAGGATGGGTTGCCGGGTGGTGGGCCGGATGGCGCCGGCCCGGGTGACGGCGTGCCCCACGAGCCCGTTGACCAAGGTGGACTTGCCCGCGCCGGTGGACCCACCGACGACGGCCAGCAGCGGGGCGTCGAGGCTGCGGTAACGGGGCAGGATGTAGTCATCCAGCTGGGCCAGGGCCTGGCGGATGTCGAGCCGGGCCGCGTCGGCGCCGGGCAGGGCCAGTGGGAGCGACACCGCGGACAGCTCCCGCCGCACCGCCTCGAGCAGTTCGACGGCGGCGCCCTGGCGTGCGGCTTGTGACTGTTGGCCGGTGGGGCCGGCGCTTTCCATGGAGCTCACAGCATCATCATGCCAGTTGGACCGGCCGGTACCGGTGCGCTCAGGGCCGCAGTGTTCGCACCTTCGGACAACGAAAAACGGCCCCGGGCTGATGCCCGGGACCGTTTTGATGGTGACCCCAGCGGGATTCGAACCCGCGTTACCGCCGTGAGAGGGCAGCGTACTAGGCCGCTATACGATGGGGCCGTGTACTTCCAGCTTGCACTTCCGAACAGCATTTCTGCCGTTCAAGCCAAGTCAGTATTTCATAAACTCGGCATGTGTTCCAAATCGGCGCAGCCGCTTCGGAACCCCTGATTCGCCGCGGAAATCCGCGGTTTTTTCAGAGCTGGGATACCAGGACTCGAACCTAGAATGACGGTACCAGAAACCGTAGTGTTGCCAATTACACCATATCCCAATGGAACTTTCGGGCCGGTTTCGCAGGTCCATACCCGCGCTCCCAGCGCCTCAGCACGAGTAATTACTTTACCCGAGACTCTTCTCCGGCACAAATCGGGCCTTCCCGCTGGCCCCACCGGCCCCGCAGTTCCTCGCCGGGCGGCACTTTTCGGGATTAATCCGCGAAAACCCTTGCCAATCGGGCCCGGCCAAGTTTACGCTCGGTAAGTTACCAATGAGTAACAACTCCTCCCACACCCAGTTGAGGGCGGAGCAACGTTCAATTTCGAATGTTAGCTGCATCACATATTGGGGGGCCGGTAGCAGAGCCGTTGCCGGCGAGATCGTCGAGAGGAAGAACCTGTGTCACAGAGTCGTGCCGCCACCGCCCCGACCCGCACCCGTGCGCAACAGATCGCCATCGCCGTCCTGGCCCTGCTGCTGATTGCGCTGCTGGGGTTCTACACCCTGGTTACCGGAAGGATCACAGACGGATCCGCGAAGCTCAACGACGGAGCCGGGCAGGCCGCAACCGGCGCCCAGCAACTCAAGGACGGCGCAGGCAAGCTCGCCACCGGCGCAGGACAGGCCGACACCGGCGCGGGCAAGCTCTCGGAAGGTGCCGAGAAGATCCGCGCCGGAATCGCCGGCAAACTCGCCCCTGGCGCGGACCGGCTCCAGGAAGGCGCCAGCGCGCTGGCCGCGGGCGCCGTCAAGATCGAGGCGGACGTCAACAACAAGCTGGCCCCCGGCGTGTACAAGGTCGACGACGGCGCGCAAAAGCTGGCCGCGGGGGCCGTTCAACTCTCCGCCGCGCTCACCCCTACCGCCGCGGGCAACGCCGAGAACAACCTGGCCGACGGCGCCACGCAGCTCGACGCGGGGGCCGGGCAGCTGGAGGCTGGAACCACCCAGCTGGCGGCCGGCACCGACCAGCTGAAGGGCTACCGCGGGGCGAACAACGACCCGGCGGCGGGTACCGGAACCGCGGCACTCTCCCAGGCCCTCGAACAGCTTTACGCGGCGGCCAACGATCCGCTCCAAGGGGCTGTCCCGCTGGCCGTGGTCAAGGACAAGATCGCGAAGATCCTCGCCGGTGCCCAGCGCCTTGATGCCGGGGCATCCCAGCTCCAAGCCGGCGCTGCCAAACTCAGCGCCGGAGCCGGCCAGCTCCACGCTGGCACCGGCAAGCTCACGGCCGGGTTCGACACCCTGGCGGGCAAGCTCAACAGCCGTGATCCCAACAGCCCGGGCGTGGTCATGGGCACCGCCCTGCTGGCCGACGGCACCTCGAAGATCCGGGTCGGCATGGACGGCGTTCCGGGCGACCCCGAGCACCCTGGCCTGCTCAAGGCCACGGCCAAGATGACCGATGGCAGCTCGCGCCTCGCCGACGGCACGCTGGCCCTGAACGCCGGCATCAAGGGCGACCCCGCTGATCCGGCCAACCCGGGACTGCTGAACGGTTCCTCGGCGCTGGCATCCGGCGCAACGCAGCTCTCGGAGGGCAACACCAAACTGGCCTCCGGCTCATCGCAGCTGTCCGCCGGCGCCGACAAACTGGCCGACGGCAACGCCAAGATTGCCGCGGGCACCGGCACGCTGTACTCCAGCGCCGCGGCTGTCTCGCCGTCGAACATGATCAAGGCCGACGTCGCGGTGGCCCTGGGCCTCGTGGCACTCCTTGCCCTCGGCGCCGTCGGAGGGTACCTGGCCCTGCGGAACCGCCGGCTGGCGGAGAAGACGGCCTAGCCAACAACAAACACCATAAGAAGAGGCCCTGCGGAGTTTTCCTCCGGCAGGGCCTCTTCTTATGGATTGGAGCCGAGCCGCTCCGGCGTCAGGCCAGCAGTTCCAGCAGCGAGGAGACCTCGCGGCCGGCGAAGCCCGGGGCCGGTTCGCCGCTGCGGTTCAGCCAGACGCCCAGCAGTCCGGCCGCCGTCGAGCCCTCCGCGTCGAGCAGGCGGTTGTCCCCCACGTACAGCGTTTCGCCGGGGCCGATGCCCAGCCGGCGCACGCCTTCGAGGTAGATCGCGGGATCCGGCTTGGGCACGCCCATCGTGTCCGTGCCGACCAGGACGCCGATGCGGCGCAGCCCGGCGGCGTCGAGCTTCACCCGCTGGTAGTCGTGCACGTTGTTGCTGACCGCTCCGTACGGGACGCCGGCGGCGTCGAGCGCGTCCAGCAGCGGTGCCACGTCGTCGAATGCCCGGATGTAGCTGTGCTGGAGGCTGGCGTACGAGCTCACCCAGTGGTGGGCTTGTTCGCCCTCCTCGAGTTCGACGCCGAAGTGCCCCAGCGCGGCCCGGCCGCGCAGCAGCCGTTGTTCGTTGAAAGTCAGTTCGCCGGCCAGGTAGCGGTCGTAGAAGTGGGTCGTCTCTCGGGTGAAGATCCGACCGAACCGCTCCCAGCCGGCCTCGTCGAGGCCGGGCAGGAGGTGCTCGCTGACGCCGCGCAGCGCCGACGTCATCGCGAACTCAAGGTCCACCAGGGTGTCGTCGATGTCGAAGAGCACCCCTCGGATGCCACCGAGACCGGCAGCAAGGACCCCGCTGCCGGTGCCGGCCCCGCCGTTCATCAGCCGCGGAAGGCGCGCAGGCGGGCCAGGGACGAGTCCTTGCCCAGGATGACCATGGACTCGAACAGCGGCGGGGAGATCCGGCGCCCGGAGACGGCGGTGCGGACGGGTCCGAAAGCGAGGCGCGGTTTCACGCCGAGGCCCTCGACGAGTGCCTCCTTGAGGACGGCCTGAATGTTGTCCGCGGTCCAATCGGCGACGGGCTCGAGCGCCGCCAAAGCGGCGTCGAGAACCTCGGTCAGGTTCTCCGGCAGGCCCTTGCGGGCGTCATCGGCGACGTCGATCGCGTCGTCGGCCTTGAACAGGAAGGCGAGCATCTCCGGGGCTTCGCCGAGCAGCGAGATGCGCTCCTGGATCAGCGGCGCCGCCTCGGAGAGGATCTCCTCGTCGCGGGCGGTCAACTGTTCCCCGACGAGGCCGGCGGCCTGCAGGTAAGGAACCAGGCGCCCGCGGAAGTCCTCCGGGGCCAGCATGCGGATGTGCGTACCGTTGATCGCTTCGGCCTTCTTGATGTCGAAGCGGGCCGGGTTGGCCAGCACGTCGTTGACGTCGAAGTTCTCGATCAGCTGATCCACGGTGAAGATGTCTTCGTCGGCGGAGAGGCTCCAGCCGAGCAGGGACAGGTAGTTCAACAGGCCTTCGGGGATGAAGCCGCGGTCCCGGAGCAGGAAGAGGTTGGACTGGGGGTCACGCTTGGAGAGCTTCTTGTTGCCCTCCCCCATGACGTAGGGCAGGTGGCCGAACAGCGGCAGGTAGCTGGCGACGCCGATGTCCATGAGCGCGCGGATCAGCACCACCTGGCGGGGCGTGGAGGACAGCAGGTCCTCGCCGCGCAGCACGTGGGTGATTCCCATCAGCGCGTCGTCGACCGGGTTGACCAGGGTGTACAGCGGCGAGCCGTCGGCGCGGACGATCACGTAGTCGGGGATGCTGCCGGCTTTGAAGGTGATCTCGCCGCGGACCAGGTCGGTGAAGGTGACGTCCTCGTCCGGCATCCGCACGCGCAGTACGGGCTGGCGGCCCTCGGCCTTGAACGCGGTGAGCTGTTCCTCAGTGAGGTCGCGGTCGAAGTTGTCGTAGCCGAGCTTGGGGTCGCGGCCGGCGGCGCGGTGGCGGGCCTCGACCTCCTCCGGGGAGGAGTAGCACTCGTACGCGTAGCCGGCCTCCATGAGCTTGGCGACGACGTCCTTGTAGAGGTCCAGGCGCTGCGACTGGCGGTACGGCTCGTGCGGGCCGCCCACTTCGACGCCTTCTTCCCAGCTGATGCCGAGCCACTTGAGGGCTTCCAGCAGCTGCTGGTAGCTCTCTTCCGAGTCACGCGCCGCGTCGGTGTCCTCGATGCGGAACACGAACGTGCCCTTGGTGTGCTTGGCGTGCGCCCAGTTGAAGAGGGCCGTGCGGATCAGGCCGACGTGCGGGGTGCCGGTGGGTGACGGGCAGAAACGGACCCGGACCGGGGTTTCGGCGGTGACTTCACGGGTCATTTCCGTGGTGGCAGTGCTGGAGACGGCGTCGGGCGCGGTGGGAGTAGTCATAGTGGTACCAACTTTACCGCGTGCCCGGCGCCGGATTCCGCTACAAAACCGGACAGCCGCACCGTGGATCCACGGGGCGGCTGTCCGAAATCGACGCGGTTTCTTCCGTCACGGTGTAGTTAGCGGCGGACCACCGGGTTGGAGAGGCGTCCGATGCCCTCGATCTCGACCTCGAAGCGGTCACCGGCCTGGACCAGGCCGACGCCGGCCGGGGTGCCGGTCATGATGACGTCGCCCGGCAGCAGGGTAAACGCGTGCGAGACGATGGAAACCAGCTCGCGCACGCCGCGGATCATCTGGCTCGTGCTGCCGTCCTGGCGGAGTTCGCCGTTGAGACGGCCCTGGATCTGCAGGTCCTCGGTGTCCAGCTCGGTCTCGATCCACGGGCCCAGCGGCGCCGAGGTGTCGAAGCCCTTGGCCCGCGCCCACTGCAGGTCCGTCTTCTGGACATCCCGGGCGGTGAGGTCGTTGCCGCAGGTGTAGCCGAAGACGACGTCGTCGACCCGGTCCTCCGGGACGTCCTTGCAGATCCGGCCGATTACGACGCACAACTCTGCCTCGAACGAGACCTCCTCGGAAAACTCCGGCAGGATGATGGGATCATTCGGCCCAATTACCGAGGTGTTGGGCTTGAGGAACAACAGCGGCTGCGCCGGCACCTCGTTGCCGAGCTCGTGGGCGTGCTCCACGAAGTTGCGGCCGACGCCGATGACCTTGCTGCGAGGGATGATCGGCGCAAGGAGGCGGACATCCTCCAGCTTGTGCTTGGCGGCTGTCCGTTCCACACCGTGGAAGAAAGGGTCGCCGTTGATGACAGTGATTTCCTCAGTGCCGGGCTGGCCCTCAACAATGCCGTACATGGGATCAGAATCGACTACAAACCGGGCGATACGCATGGTTCCAAGCCTACCGTCCCAACTGGCTCGCATTTTGTCGTTATGAGCGCGCAAACGACAGCAACTGCCAGCTAGTTGGGTGGGCGGCGCAGGTAGTCCAGCTGCGCGGCGACGGACAATTCCGCCGCCGGTCGAACCGCCGGGTCGACGGCGGCGTAAACGGCATTCGCCACGTCGTGAACACCGGCTTCCGCGCCGAGCTCGGCGAGGGCGGCGCGGATCTGGGCGAGGCGATCCTGCCGGTGGTCCCGGTAGGCTCGCACAATGCTGTCCAGGGCGGGCAACATGGGCCCGTGGGCGGGCAACACCGTGGCCGGGCCCAGGCTCTCCAGCCGGTCCAGCGAGTCGAGGTAATCCCCCAAAGTGCCGTCCGGGTAGTCCAGGACGGTGGTGCCTAGACCTAAGATCGTGTCGCCGGTGAGGACGGCCCCGTGGGCGCCGTCCGCCGGCAGGTGGAAGCAGACGGAGTCGGAGGTGTGGCCCGGCGTCGCGAGCACCCGGATTTCCACCCCGGCGGCGTGCAGAACCTCGCCCTCCCGGAGCGGCTCGGCCCCGTGGCAGTGCGCGGGGTCGGCAGCCCGGACCGGCGCACCCGTGAGTTCGGCAAACCGCGCGGCGGCCGCGGTGTGGTCGGCGTGGCGGTGCGTGATGAGGATCAGTTCGACGGGGCCGTACTGGGCCAGCTCACGAAGATGCTCCTCGTCGAGGGGCCCTGGATCAACGACGACGACCTTGGGCGAGCCGGGGGCGGCCACCACGAAGGAGTTGGTCCCGTGCAGGCTCATCGGGCCAGGGTTCGGCGCCAGGCGGAAACGCGTCAGCTCGGTGCTGCGGACCAGGGCGCGGTCATCGTCGGGAATCACTCTTCCATCTTCCCACCGCGCGGCGTTCAAAGGAGTAACAGGACAACAATCACTGCAGGCAGCAGTGCCTCGGCGATCGCGCTGGCCCAGAGCCGCCGCTCGGATAGGACCAGGATCACGCCGAGGATCACCTGGCCGGCAGCCGTGAACAGCAACAGCACACGGCCCGCATCCGAGTGCGAACCGGACAGCAGCAGCGCGCCGACGATCGCTCCAACGCCCCAGATCATGTTGTAGAAGCCGAGGTTGAAGGTCCACATCCGAACCGCCGCCACGTCCTCCGGCTTGATCAGAAAGAGGCGGTGGAAGCGTTGGTCGCGGAAGAAGAAGGACTCGAGTACCCCGACCGCAATCAGGACCACCCCGAAGACCACACCCAAGACCTGTATCAGCCCAGTCATGGGTCCAGTGTGGCCCCGGCGGTGCTGCCGGAACAGGGACTTCCGGACCATGACGCAGCCGGGCGACGACGGCGGCCCGCACCCTCGGGGTGCGGGCCGCCGTCGTCCTCAACGCAGCGGGTCGGCGCAGGCTAGGCCAGGCGGGTCAGCCAGCCGTGGGTGTCCTCGACGGTGCCGGTCTGGATGCCCAGCAGCTGTTCGCGGATGGCCATGGTGGTCTCCCCCGCAGTGGCGTCCTCGGAACCGATGAATTCGGTGTTGTCCTTCAGGACGCCGATCGGGGTGATCACAGCGGCGGTGCCGCAGGCGAAGACCTCGGCGATGTCGCCGGCGGCGACGCCGTCGCGCCACTCGTCGAGGGTGATCTTGCGCTCGGTCACTTCGCGGCCCATGTCGCGGGCCACCTGGATCACCGAGGAGCGGGTGACGCCCTCCAGGATGGTGCCGGACAGTGCCGGGGTGACCAGCGAGCCGTCCTTCATCACGAAGAAGACGTTCATGCCGCCGAGTTCCTCGACGGCATTGTCGTTGAACTGGTCCAGGAACAGGACCTGCTTGCAGCCGTGGGCCTCGGCTTCCTGCTGGGCGATCAGCGAGGCTGCATAGTTGCCGCCGCACTTGGCCGCGCCGGTGCCGCCGCGCCCCGCGCGGGCATATTCTCGGGAAATCCAGATCGACACCGGCTTCAGCTCGCCGCCGAAGTAGTTGCCGGCCGGGGAGGCGATAACGCGGAAGGAGACCTCGCGGGCTGCACGGACCCCCAGGAACGCCTCGGTGGCGATCATGAAGGGGCGCAGGTAGAGGGCTTCGCCGTCGCCGGAGGGGACCCAATCACGGTCCACGGAGACGAGTTCGCGGATGGCTGCCAGGAAGTATTCCTCCGGGAGCTCCGGGAGGGCCAGCCGGCGCGCGGACTTGTTCAGGCGCGCCGCGTTGGCCTCGGGCCGGAACGTCCAGATCGAGCCGTCGGCGTGGCGGTAGGCCTTGAGGCCTTCGAAGATTTCCTGGCCGTAGTGCAGGACTGCCGCAGACGGATCCAGCATGATGGGACCGTAGGGTTCGATCCGCGCGTCGTGCCAGCCGCCCTTGCCCTCGGCATCGACGCTGTAGTCGACAATGGCGGTGTGGTCGGTGAAATAGTCGCCGAATCCCGGGTTGGCCAGGATGGCTTCACGCTCTTGCGCGGACTTCGGGGTCGCCGAGAGCCGCTGGGTGAATTCGACGCCATGGGCAGTCTGGGTCATGGTTCCTCCACGGTCGGCTGCCTGGTGTGTGAACGTGGTTCATCCTCGGACCACGGCAGCATGTTGGTGATTCGAAAACAAGCTTACGCCCGTTGCCGCAGCCCCCCGGGGCGTTACCGCCGCCGTTCCAGGCGGACGGTCCCGGTCATGCTTCCTAGAGTGCGGCTGCGATGGCGTCGCCGATCGCGGCGGTGCTGCGGAAACTGCCGTCCCTGCCCTCGACGTCGGCCGCGACAGCTGCCTCGATCTTGCGGGCGGCCGCTGCGTAGCCCAGGTGGTCCAGCAGCAGCGCCGCTGACAGGATTGCTGCGCTCGGGTCGGCCTTCTGCTGGCCGGCAATGTCCGGTGCGGAGCCGTGGACCGGCTCGAACATCGACGGCGCGGTGCGGTCCATGTTGATGTTGCCCGAGGCGGCTAGGCCGATGCCGCCGGTGATGGCTGCGGCGAGGTCGGTGAGGATGTCGCCGAAAAGGTTGTCGGTGACGATGACGTCGAAGCGCGCCGGATCGGTCACCATGAAGATCGTGGCCGCATCGACGTGCAGGTAGTCGTGGCTGACCTCGGGAAACTCCTGTGCCACGGCTTCCACGGTGCGCTTCCAGAGGTGCCCGGCGAAGACCAGGACGTTGTGCTTGTGCACCAGGGTCAGTTTCTTGCGCGGGCGCTCGTTGGCGCGGCGGAATGCATCCCGGACCACGCGCTCCACGCCGTGCGCGGTGTTCAGCGAAACCTCGGTGGCCACCTCGTGCGGCGTTCCCGCGCGCAGCGTCCCGCCGTTGCCTACGTAGGGTCCTTCGGTGCCCTCGCGGACCACGATGAAGTCAACCTCGCCGGGGTTCGCCAGCGGGCTGCCGACGCCGGCGTACAGCTTGGAGGGGCGCAGGTTGACGTAGTGGTCAAGGCTGAAGCGCAGCTTGAGCAGCAATTCGCGTTCGATGATGCCGGAGGGAATGCGGGTGTCATCGGGGGCGGCGCCCACCGCGCCGAACAGGATGGCGTCGCGGGTGCGGAGGTCGGCCAGGGTGTGCTCGGGCAGGGTCTCCCCCGTGGCCAGCCAGTGCGCTGCGCCGAGCTCGTAGTGCGTCTGCTGCAGCACGATACCCTCGGCGGCGGCGGCCTTCTCGAGGACCTTCAGGGCTTCGGCGGTGACCTCAGGGCCGATGCCGTCGCCGGGAATGACTGCCAGATCAATCGTGGATGCGCTCATGATTTCAGCGTAGCCAAGCCATCCGCATGCTGGTCAATTTGTCTCATTATTCGAACACCTTGCCACGGATGCTCCCGCACCTCACGCGGGAAAACACGGACGCTCCCGCACCTTCACTTCGGAAGTCCGGGAGCGTCAGCAAAATCCGCGCAAGATCTGGGGAAACGTCGGCACAGTCAGGCTTCCGCGGGTTCCTCGTACTTGGGGAACACCGGCGAAGGTGCTGGCAGTGCGGTACCGGCCCCAATCGGGGTCTCCAGGGCGGCGAACTCGCGGGACGCCCCCTCGGCCTGGCCCAGGCTGTCGAGGATGGCTCCGGCAGCCGCCGGCATCACCGGCTGCGCCAGGATCGCGACGGTCCGGAGCACCTCGAGGGTCACGTACAGGACCGTGTTCATGCGTTCGACGTCGGTCTTGCGCAGCACCCACGGCGCCTGCTCCGCGAAGTAGGCGTTGGTATCGCCGAGGACGTTCCAGATCGCCTCGAGCGCGCGGCTGAACTCCTGCTTTTCGAATGCTGCGCGGGCGATGCCCAGCAGGCCCTTGGCCTGGCCGAGCAGCGCGGCGTCCTCGGCGGAGAATCCACCGGGAACGGGGACGGCGCCTTCGCAGTTCTTCGCCACCATGGACAAGGAGCGCTGGGCAAGGTTGCCGAAGTTGTTCGCCAGGTCGGAGTTCATCCGGCCAACAATTGCGTCGTGGCTGTAGTTGCCGTCGGCGCCGAAAGGCACTTCACGGAGCAGGAAGAAGCGGACCTGGTCCAGCCCGTACTGCGCCACCCAGTCGGCCGGCGCCACCACGTTGCCCAGCGATTTGGACATCTTGACGCCCTGGTTGTGCAAGTGGCCGTGGATCATCACCCGTTTGGGCAGCTCCAAGCCGGCCGACATGAGGAACGCGGGCCAGTACACCGCGTGGAACCGCGAGATGTCCTTGCCGATCACGTGCACGTCGGCGGGCCAGTACTTCCGGAAGCTCTCCGACTCCGTGTCCGGGAAGCCGACGCCGGTCAGGTAGTTGGTCAGCGCGTCCACCCAGACGTACATCACGTGGTCCGGGTTGCCCGGCACCGGGACGCCCCAGTTGAAGGAGGTGCGGCTGATCGAAAGGTCCTCGAGGCCGCCCTTGACGAAGCTGATGACCTCGTTGAACCGGCTGTGCGGCGCGCCGAAGTCCGGCTGGTCCGCGTAGAGAGCCAGCAGCCGGTCCTGGTACGCGGAGAGCTTGAAGAAGTAGCTCTCCTCCTCGGTCCAGGTCACCTCGGTGCCGGTCTCGGAGGCGTAGCGGAGTCCGTCGTCGCGGACCTCGGTCTCGTCCTCGACAAAGTAGCGTTCGTCGCGGACCGAGTACCAGCCGGCGTACTTGGAGAGGTAGATGTCGCCGTTGGCCTCCATCCGCTGCCACAGCGCCTTGGCGGCCTCGTAGTGGTCCGGGTCCGTGGTGCGGATGAACCGGCTCAGCGAGATGCCCAGGTCGTCGCTCATCCGGCGGAAGGCCGTCGAGTTGCGGTCGGCAAGTTCCTTGACCGGAATGCCTTCCTTTTCCGCCGTTTGCTGCATCTTCAGGCCGTGCTCGTCCGTGCCGGTCATAAAGAAGACGTCGTAGCCGTCCAGCCGCTTGAACCGCGCCATCGCGTCGGTGGCGATGACCTCGTAGGCGTGGCCAATGTGCGGCACGCCGTTGGGGTAGCTGATGGCTGTCGTGATGTAGAACGGGGTTTTTTCGGAAGGGGTCACGGTATAAACCTAGATCAGTTCGGTCAGGGTATCGCTCTGGCGGACGAGTTCGTGGTCATGTGAAGCCACCAGGACGGCGATGCCGTCCGACGTCGTGTCCTTGAGGATGCTGATGATGCGGTTGGCCGAGGTGCGGTCCAGGCTCGCGGTCGGCTCGTCCACCACCAGCACCCGGGTGCCGAGGATGAGGGCGCGGGCGATCGCAACGCGCTGGCGTTCGCCGCCGGAGAGCTGTGCGGGCCGGTGGCGCATGCGGCGGCCCAGGCCGACGAGGTCCAGCAAGTCCTTGGCCATGTCTCGGCGCTGTTCGACCTCGCCGTCGGGCACGGCCGGGAGCAGCACGTTCTCGAGTGCGCTCATGCCGTCGATCAGGGCGCCGCCCTGGTCGACGTAGCCGATCAGTGCGCGGCGGCGGTCGGCGATTTCGTCGTCGCCCATGGTCTCGAGCGAGTCGCCTTCCCAGAACACCCGGCCCGAGGTCGGCAAGGTCAGCCCCGCGCCGACGGTGAGGATGCTGGTTTTGCCCGAGCCGGAGCGGCCGGCGATGCAGTGCATTTCGCCGGCATGCAGCGTCATGTTGAAGTCGTCGACGACGTTGACCGGCTCGGCGCCGCCCTTGCCTCCGCCGTAGTGGATCGTGATGTTGCTCAGTTCCAGCGGCGTGGCGTGGTCCGCGGCCTTCACGATCGTGTTGGCTCGGGTCTGGTGGCCGCCGTTCCCGGTGCTCTCCGGCATCCGGTTTCGGGCCGCCCTGGTCAGGTTCAGCTCGTTAGTCATTGGACCACTTTCGTTGCAATCGGAATCCAGCAAAGTACCGCTACGAGTCCGGCGATTCCGGCCCAGAGGGCGGCGTAGGGGGCGAGGAGCAGGCTGATGCCCAGGGCGCCCAGGACACCCAGCGGCAGTGCGATGGTCCCCACCATGGCATTTTCGAAGAAGCGGACCTGGCCCAGCATGTCCGGGTTCCAGCCCATGGCCTGCAGGGTGCCCAGGTACTGGCGTTTGGCGCCCAGCTCGAAGCGGCCGGTGACCATGGTCAGCAGCAGCCCCACGGCAACCCCGGACACGCCCAGCACGATGCTCGGCAGCGCGATGCTGGCCGCGGCCAGGCCGCTCAGGGCACTGGCGCCGGCGGCCCGCGGGATGTCGATCAGAAGCGCTGCGAGCCCGCCCACGGCGGCACCGAAGACGCCGACGGCGACGGCCAGCGAGCCGGTGTTGAACTTGTTCGTGCTCAGCTGCCGGCTGGCGAAGGTCAGCGGCGAGTCGACGGGGATGAGGCGCTCATCGTGCTGCGGTTCCTGGTCGATGACCTCGCGGTGGCGCAGCTGCTGCGCGGCGAAGTAGGCGGCCCCGCAGTACAGGACCAGGACCGAGGCGGAGACGATCGCGGTGGCCGGGTTCCAGCTGATCAGGCTCAGCGCGATCCCGGCGACGGCCAGCAGGGCAGCGCCCACACCGAATTCTGCCAGTACCCAGGACCGGATCTTGCGCTGCGTCCAGCCCATGGCCCGCAGGGTCCCGGCCTCGCGGCGGCGTTTGCGGACGTAGCTGACCGTCGAGGCGCCGGTGAGCAGCGCGGAACCGCACAGGGTCAGGAAGAGGAGCGTGAGGTTGGTGCCGGTCAGCGAGCCTGAGACGGCGTCGGCGGCGTCCTGGCGGACCCAGGACTGCTGCACGGTGCCCAGCGGCGATTCCTTGCCGGCGTCGTCCTTGGAGTAGCCGGGCACGAAGATGTTGGCATCTTCGCGGGCGGAGCCGGCGACGACGGTGGCCTGCAGTCCCATGTCGCGGATCTGGTTGGCGAGCTTTTCAACCTCTGGCTGCGCCTGCTTCCAGGTGCCGTCCACCTTGGCGCGGACACGCACGGCGTCGATAACGGAGGCGTTCTTCTCGTAGCCGCGGGCGGCGGCCAGGCCGTAGTAGTCGGTAATGGCGCCGGCCGACTGGCTGACCAGTCCGGTCCCGCTGAGCGAGGGCTTGAGCGCGGTCTGCCCGGCGTCGTTGCCGGCGGCGTCCTTGCTCAGGGTCATCGGCGTCGGGTCGTAGCCGCCGAGCGGCAGGCGGTTGACGTCACCGGCGGCCGCCTGGACCTTGGCCGGGTCGAAGGTGCCGTAGACCATGGCGAGCGGCGTGGCCGGCTTCTTGCCGGTCGCGAGGTTTTCGCGGTAGGCGCGCTCGTCGACGGGCGTGCGCTGCGTCTGGTCGACGGGGGCGCCGTTGGCGCCCTTCTCGGGCAGCCGGTTGACGGTGACCCAGTCGCCCGGGACCGCGGACTTATCCACGGCGCCGTTGCCGGCGGTCTCGCCGTCCTTGTACTTGGGGGCGGCGGCGAAGTCGGTGCTCCAGGTCGCGGGGTTGTAGAGGCCCTGGCCGAAGCTGCCGGTGTCGCCCATCAGCTGGGAGAAGTCCTTGGAGCCGGGCCAGGCGAGGGCGAACGGCGACTTGGAAACGAACGGCAGGTAGTCCTTGTCCAGCGACCGGGTCGCGGTGCCGACGTCCTTCGTCACGTTCCCGGCGGCGTCGATTTCCTGGATCTTGACCGAGTACTTCAGGTCAAGGGAGGTGCCCGAGCGGACGATCAGCGGAATCGCCTGCGAGTCGGCGGTCAGCTGCCCGGCCCGCTTGGCCTGCTGGTACTGGGACATCAGGGGCGCCCAGTACTTGAGCTTGACGCCGAGGAAGTCGGGGCCTTCCTTGAGCTGGTCCATGCTGATGCCGTTGGTGAACAGGCTCTCGAAGTGGCGGCCGATCGCGCCGGCGTTGCGGGCATCGGCAGGGGGTGCCTTCTCCAGCGGCGCGAGGAAGTCCCCGGCGCCGCCCAGGAGCGCGCGCTCCGAAACCGGGTCGACGGCGACGACGGATTCGGTCACCTGCGGCGCCATGGGCAGGGAGACAGAGAGATTGAAAAGGTTGTGCTCTGAGCCGCCGGCGGGGGCCGGGAACTTGATTCCGGTCTCTCCGGCCGGGCCGGCGATCCGCACGTTCTTGCCGCCGGCCACCTGCTCTTCGACCAGCTTGGCCTTGCCGAGGGTTCCTTCGGCGGTGGTTTTGAACAGGGTCTGCTCGGACTTACCGTCAGAGCTCACTGCGCTGGCGGTGAGGCGGTACTTCTTGGCGGTGTCGCTGAGCACGGACTCGGCGGCGGGCCACTTGGACGGATCGGTGGCGCTGGGATCGCCGGCGGTGCCGGCAAGGCCGGCGCTGTAGCCGAGGTAGTCGGTGGCGTCGAGGCGCGGGGCCTCGAGGTTCTGCGAGACGCGGGATACCAGGCTGATCGGAGCCGCGACGGAGGTGCCGGCAAGCTTGCGGATGGCGTCCAGCTGCTCGAAGCTGACCCCGCCCTGGCCGGTGGCGATCTCGGGCTGCATCAGGCCGCCGTTGTCGTCGGCCTTGGCCTGGACGAGGACGTCATAGAGACCGCGGGAGTTCTGGTCGACGGTGCGGTTAAGGGCGGCCTGCGACTGGCCCTGCACCAGGACGGACAGGCACATGGCCACGATCAAAATGGACGCGGTCAGCAAAAGCACTCTGCTTCTGATGAACCTCTGGACGGCGTTCATTGGGCTCCTGAAAGCTGGATTGCGTGCGCACACCACTGTTCATTCCGCGCGGAAATAACGGCGTCCCCGGCCGGGTGTGCAAAAGTAAGGGCCGGTCTGCCGGCCAAATCCGAAATTCGGACCTAGCCATTGTACGCAGACCGGCCGCTTCTTCGTGGCCGCCTGCGGCGGTGTTGCCGCCGCAGGCGTCCGACGTGGGGCTTTAGTCCTCGAGGTCGACTTCGCGGACCATTTCGGCGCCGATTCCGGCCTTGATCGCGTCCAGCACCTGCTGCGGCACGGAACTGTCGATGGTCAGGAGCGCGAGCACCTGGCCGCCTTCCGCCTGCCGGGCCACCTGCATGCCGGCGATGTTGATGTTGTTCATGCCGAGGATGTGGCCGATCGTGCCGATCACACCCGGGCGGTCCGAGTAGGCCACCACCACGAGGTGTTCGCTGATCGGGATTTCGACCTCGAAGCCGTTGATTCCGACGAGCTTCTGGATCTGCTTGGGTCCGGTCAGGGTGCCGGCGACGGAGATCTGGCTGCCGTCGCTCAAGGCCCCGCGCAGGGTCAGGACGTTGCGGTAGGACTCCGTGTCCGGCGTCGTGATGAGCCGGACGTTGATGCCGCGCTGCTCGGCGATCACGGGCGCGTTCACATAGGAGACCTGCTCGGTCACGACGTCGGCGAAGATGCCCTTGAGGGCAGCCAGTTCGAGGACCTTCACGTCCAGCGAGGAGATCTCGCCGGCCACCTCGACGTCGAACTGGGTGAGCGAGGCGTGGGTCATGGCGGTGAAGATCCGGCCCAGCTTCTCGATCAGCGGGATGCCGGGGCGCACGTCCGGGGCGATCACGCCGCCGGCGACGTTCACGGCGTCGGGGACCAGCTCCCCGGCGAGGGCCTGGCGGACGGACCGGGCGACCGAGACGCCGGCCTTTTCCTGGGCTTCGTCGGTGGAGGCGCCCAGGTGCGGGGTGACCACGACGTTGTCGAGCTTGAAGAACGGCAGGTCGGTGCTGGGCTCCTTGACGAAGACGTCGACGCCGGCGCCGGCGATCTCGCCGGACTCCAGCGCGGCGTAGAGGGCTTCCTCGTCCACCAGGCCGCCGCGGGCGACGTTGACGACGTAGGCGGTGCTCTTCATCTTCTTGAACGCCTCAGCGCCGAGCATGCCGACGGTCTCGGGCGTCTTCGGCATGTGGATCGTGATGAAGTCCGACTGGGCCAGGAGCTCGTCCAGGGTCACCAGCTGGACGCCGAGCTGGGCGGCGCGGGCCGAGGTGATGTACGGGTCGTACGCGAGGATCTTGGTGTCGAACCCCTTCAGCCGGGCCGCGACGAGGGCGCCGATCCGGCCGAGGCCGATGATGCCGATCTTCTTTTCGAACAGCTCGGTCCCGGTGTACTTGGAGCGCTTCCACTCGCCGTCCTTGAGCGCGGCGGAGGCCTGCGGGATGTGCCGGGCCAGGCTGAGGATGTGGCCGACGGTGAGTTCGGCGGCGGAAACGATGTTCGATGTCGGGGCGTTGACCACCATCACACCCGCCTGGGTGGCGGCCTTGATGTCCACGTTGTCCAGGCCTACGCCGGCGCGGGCAATCACCTTGAGGTTCTTCGCGGCGGCGATCGCCTCGGCATCCACCTGCGTGGCGGAGCGGATCAGGATAGCGTCGACGTCGGCGATCGCGGAGAGCAGCTGGGAACGGTCGGCGCCGTCGGTCTGGCGGATTTCAAAGTCCGGGCCGAGGGCCTCGACTGTGGCGGGCGAAAGTTCCTCAGCGAGGAGTACGACAGGTTTGGTGCTTGTCACCGGTGACCTCTTTAGCTCTCTTGTAATTCAGGTGGGGATTTTGGTGAAACGTGGGTGATGCTCGGTAATGCTCAACGCAGGGAAGCCGGACCCCAGTAATGGTGTCCGGCTCCCCTGCCGGCCAGTTGCCTTAGCGGGCTACTGATCCTTCGGTGTAGTCGTCTTCGTTCTTGATCCAGGAGAAGAGCTTGCGCAGTTCGCGGCCGGTGGCCTCGATCGGGTGGTCTTCGCCCTTCTTGCGGAGGGCCTTGAACTCGGGGGCTCCGGCGTCCTGGTCGTCGATGAAGCGCTTGGCGAAGGTGCCGTCCTGGATGTCCTTCAGGACGGCCTTCATGTTTTCCTTCACCTCGGGGGTGATGACACGGGGGCCGGAGACGTAGTCGCCGTATTCCGCGGTGTCCGAGACGCTCCAGCGCTGCTTGGCGATGCCGCCCTCGACCATCAGGTCAACGATCAGCTTGAGCTCGTGCAGCACCTCGAAGTAGGCCACCTCGGGCTTGTAGCCGGCCTCGGTGAGGGTCTCGAAGCCGTACATGATCAGCTGGGAGGCGCCGCCGCACAGGACGGCCTGCTCGCCGAAGAGGTCCGTTTCGGTCTCTTCGGTGAAGGTGGTCTCGATGACACCGGCGCGGGTGCCGCCGATCGCCTTGGCGTAGGACAGGGCCAGTTCCTTGGCCTTGCCGGACGGGTTCTGCTCGACGGCGATCAGGTCCGGCACGCCGCGGCCGGCTTCGAATTCGCGGCGCACGATGTGGCCCGGTCCCTTGGGGGCAACCAGGGCAACGTCGACGTCGGCCGGCGGCTTGATGTAGCCGTAGCGGATGTTGAAGCCGTGTCCGAAGAACAGGGCGTCGCCGGACTGCAGGTTCGGGGCGATGTCCTCGGCGTAGACGTGGCGCTGGACCTGGTCCGGGGTGAGGACCATGATCAGGTCGGCTTCGGCGACGGCGTCGGCGACGTTGAGCACGCGCAGGCCCTCGGCCTCGGCCTTGGCGCGGGACTTGGAGCCTTCCTTCAGGCCGACGCGGACGTCAACACCGGAATCGCGCAGGCTGAGGGCGTGGGCGTGGCCCTGGGAGCCGTAACCGATGACGGCGACGGTGCGGCCCTGGATGATCGACAGGTCGGCGTCGTCGTCGTAAAACATTTCAGTCACTGGGGTGTCTCCTTTGAATGGATTCTTTAGGTGTTGGCTGGGGAAATTTGGCTGGTGCTTGCTGTGTTGCTGCGGGCCGGTCCGCCGCTTAGGCGGAGCGCAGGGCCCGGTCGCTCATGGAGCGGGACCCGCGGCCGACGGCCAGGGTGCCGGACTGCACGATTTCACGGACGCCGAAGGGTTCCAGCACCGAAAGCAGTGCCGTGAGTTTGTCCGGGTGGCCCGTGGCCTCGATGACCACCGACTCTGTGGAGACGTCGACCACGGAAGCGCGGAACAGGTCGGCCGCCTGGGTGACCTGCAGCCGGGTTGCGGCATCCGCACGTACCTTGACCAGGATGTGGTCTCGCTGTACGGAGGATTCGGGGGTGAGCTCGACGATCTTGATCACGTTGATCAGCTTGTTCAGCTGCTTGGTGACCTGTTCGATCAGCTCGCCGTCGGCGTCGACGACGACCGTCATCCGGGAGATGCCCGGAACCTCGGTCGGGCCGACGGCCAGGGAGTTGATGTTGAAGGCGCGGCGGGCGAAGAGGCTGGCGACGCGGGTCAGCACACCGGGCTTGTCTTCGACCAGAACGGAAAGTGTATGGCGGGTCATCTTCAGTCCTCTTCTTCCCAGTCCGGGGTCATGTTGCGGGCAACCTGGATCTGGTCGTTGCTGACTCCGGCGGGGACCATCGGCCACACCATGGAGTTGGGGCTTACGACGAAATCGATGACCACCGGGCGGTCGTTGATCGCCAGGGCCTGCTGGATGGTGGCGTCGATGTCCTCGTCGCGTTCGCAGCGGAAGGCGGCGCAGCCGTAGGCGTCCGCGAGCTTGACGAAGTCCGGGATCCGTACGGTGTCGTGCCCGGTGTTGAGGTCGGTGTTGGAGTAGCGGCCCTCGTAGAACAGGGTCTGCCACTGGCGCACCATGCCCAGCGAGGAGTTGTTGATCACGGCGACCTTGATCGGGATCTTGTTGATCGCACAGGTTGCCAGTTCCTGGTTGGTCATCTGGAAGCAGCCGTCTCCGTCGATCGCCCAGACCACCCGGTCAGGCTCCCCCACCTTGGCGCCCATGGCGGCCGGAACGGCGTAGCCCATGGTGCCGGCGCCGCCGGAGTTCAGCCAGGCGTGCGGGCGTTCGTACTTGATGAACTGCGAGGCCCACATCTGGTGCTGTCCGACGCCCGCGACGTAGACGCCCTCCGGCCCGGTGAGGGCACCAATCCGTTCGATCACGCGCTGCGGGGCGCTGAGGCCGTCCTCGGGTTCGGTCCAGCCCAGCGGGTAGGTCTCCTTGAGGTTGTTCAGGAAGGCCCACCAGTTGGTCAGGTCCGGGGTTCCGGCGGTTTCGAATTGCAGGCGCAGGGCCTCGCTGAGCTCCGGGATGATCTCCTTGACCGAACCCACGATCGGCACGTCGGCGGTGCGGTTCTTGGAGATCTCCGCCGGGTCGATGTCAGCGTGGATGACCTTGGCATTCGGGGCGAAGGACTTCAGGATGCCGGTGACCCGGTCATCGAAGCGCGCGCCCAGGGTGATCAGCAGATCCGACTGCTGCAGCGCGGTCACGGCGGACACGGCGCCGTGCATGCCCGGCATGCCCACGTGCTGCGGGTGGGAATCCGGGAAGACGCCCCGGGCCATCAGCGTGGTGACCACCGGGGCACCGGAGAGCTCGGCCAGTTCACGCAGCTCGGCAGACGCGTGGGCCTTGACCACGCCGCCGCCGACGTAGAGCACCGGCTTGCTGGCGGCCGCGATCAGCCGGGCCGCCTCACGGACCTGCTTGCTGTGGCCACGGAGCACCGGGCGGTAACCGGGGAGGTCGATCTTGGGCGGCCAGGAGAAGGTCATGTGGCCCTGCTGGGCATCCTTGGCCACGTCGACGAGGACGGGGCCCGGGCGGCCGGTGGAGGCCAGGTGGAACGCCTCGGCCATGACGTGCGGGATGTCGTTCGGGTCGGTCACCAGGAAGGAGTGCTTGGTGATCGGCATGGTGATGCCGACGATGTCCGCTTCCTGGAACGCGTCGGTGCCAATGACTCCGCTGGAGACCTGGCCGGTGATGGCCACCATCGGCACGGAGTCCATGTGGGCGTCCATGATGGCGGTAACGAGGTTGGTGGCACCGGGGCCCGAGGTGGCGATGCAGACGCCGACCCGTCCGGTGACCATGGCATAGCCTTGCGCGGCGTGGCCGGCTCCCTGTTCGTGACGGACCAGAATGTGGTTCATTTTGGAGGCCATCAAGGGGTCATAGGTGGGCAGGATCGCGCCACCGGGCAAACCGAAAATGTCCTCGACGCCGAGTTCTTCGAGCGCGCGGACGATTGCTTGCGAGCCGGTCATCACCGTCGGGGGTACGACGTTGTTCGGCCCAAGGACGGGAGAGGCAGCAGCATGCTCGACGCCGGCGTCGGCCGGTCGTTCGATGCGTTCCGGAGCCTTGTGGGCTCCAGCGGACTTTGTGGCCATCAGCGAGGGGCTGATCGGCGATCCTTTGCTCATCGGACTCTTCCTTTGGTGGATCTTCTGTGATCGTGGAACTGCGGGTAATAAAAAAACCCCTCAGCCTTGGCGGCTCTTCGAGGGGTTTGCGCGTGACGGTTCGTTACCAGTGGAGGCTATGGAGCCACGCGCTTGGTAAGGACGACGGATACACCTGCAGCACTCTCGTATGCAACGCGGCCGGTGGTAACGAATGCGGTCATGCGTTCAGTTTTCCCTCTGCGTGAGACGGGTGTCAACGAGGATGCCCCCTGTCTCACGATGTGGACAACGGCGTCCACTTTTTGGTCCCCCGGTTCCCCTGGTGACCTTTCCGCCTTCGGCGGCAGGCGGGAGTCTCCTACCCCAAGCGGACGGCGCGGGCGCCGTTCGCTTGGGGTAGGAGACTCCCTTATTAAGCGTGGTCGCCCACGCTTAGGGAATCAACCGCAGTAGGCGCCGGTGGAGGCGCTGTGGACGAGCTTGGCGTACTTGGCGAGCACACCCTTCGTGAACTTGGCCGGGAGCGGCTCCCAGCCCACCTTGCGGGACTCCATCTCGGCCTCGTCGACCAGCAGGTCGAAGCTGCGGGCCGCGATGTCCACCCGGATCCGGTCGCCGTCCTTGACGAAGGCGATGGGGCCGCCGTCGACGGCCTCCGGGGCGACGTGGCCAATGCAGAGGCCCGTCGTGCCGCCGGAGAAGCGGCCGTCGGTCAGCAGCAGCACGTCCTTGCCCAGACCCGCGCCTTTGATGGCACCGGTGATGGCGAGCATCTCCCGCATGCCCGGGCCGCCCTTGGGGCCTTCGTAACGGATGACGACGACGTCGCCGGCCTTGATCTGGCCCTGGTCCAGCGCGTCCAGGGCACCCTGTTCGCGCTCGAAGACGCGGGCGGTGCCCTCGAAGACGTCGGCGTCGAAGCCGGCGCTCTTGACGACGGCGCCCTCGGGAGCCATCGTGCCGTGCAGGATCGTGATGCCGCCGGTCTTGTGGATCGGGTTGTCCATGGCGCGGAGGATCTTGCCGTCCAGGTCCGGCGGGTTGATCGCTTCGAGGTTCTCCGCGACGGTCTTGCCGGTGACGGTGAGGCAGTCGCCGTGCAGCAGGCCGGCGTCGAGCAGCGCGCGCATGATCACCGGGACGCCGCCGATCTTGTCGACGTCGGTCATGACGTAGCGGCCGAACGGCTTGAGGTCGCCGAGGTGCGGGATCTTGTCGCCGATCCGGTTGAAGTCGTCCAGCGTCAGCTCGACCTCGGCCTCGCGCGCGATGGCGAGCAGGTGCAGGACCGCATTGGTGGAGCCGCCGAAGGCCATGGTGACGGCGATGGCGTTCTCGAAAGCCTTTTTGGTCATGATGTCGCGGGCGGTGATGCCCTTGCGCAGCAGGTTGACCACGGCCTCGCCGGATTTGCGGGCAAAGTCATCGCGGCGGCGGTCGGCGGAGGGCGGGGCGGCCGAGCCGGGCAGGGACATGCCCAGCGCTTCGCCGATGCAGGCCATGGTGTTGGCGGTGTACATGCCGCCGCAGGCTCCTTCTCCCGGGCAGATGGCCTTTTCGATCCGGGTCAGGTCTTCCATGCTCATTTTGCCCGCGGCACAGGCACCCACGGCCTCGAAGGCGTCGATGAGGGTGACTTCCTTTTCGGAGCCGTCCTCGAGCTTCACCCAGCCGGGCATGATGGATCCGGCGTAGAGGAAGACGCTCGCGAGGTCCAGGCGGGCGGCCGCCATGAGCATGCCAGGGAGTGACTTGTCACAGCCGGCCAGCAGCACGGAACCATCGATCCGCTCGGCCTGCATGACGGTTTCGACGGAGTCGGCGATGACCTCGCGGGAGACCAGGGAGAAGTGCATGCCTTCGTGGCCCATGGAGATGCCGTCGGATACGGAGATGGTGCCGAACTGCATCGGGAACCCGCCGCCGGCGTGCACGCCTTCCTTGGCGCCCTGGGCCAGCCGGTTCAGGGAGAGGTTGCAGGGAGTGATTTCGTTCCACGAGCTCGCCACGCCGATCTGGGGCTTGGCGAAGTCGTCGTCGCCCATGCCGACCGCCCGGAACATGCCGCGCGCGGGCGCCGCGTGGATTCCATCGGTAACGACCCGGCTGCGGGGCTTGATGTCCGGTGTGGTTGCTGTCGCTGTCTGGGTGTCCTCACTCATGGGTGAAAGTCTAGGGCTCCGGCGCGGGCAGCAACGAGCCGGAATGGCTCATTAAGCGCGAAACCGGGAATATTTCGCCCGAATGGTGGACGCTTGTCTCATTCCGTGGACGTTCGGGCCGGGCGGCGCCGAGTAAGGTTCAGATGCTGTGGGCCGCGTCACGCAGTTCGGGGGCCTCGGCGACGGCCCGGGCCTCTGCCTTGAGCATTCCGAGAACCTGCCGGATGGTGGTCCGGGCGGCGGCCTCGGGGCGGGCCAGGGCTACGATGCTTCGGCTGGCCTTGACGCCGCGGAGCGGGCGGAGCACGAACCCTCTGCCCTGGTTCTTCAGGGCGGTGTAGCGCGGGAGCAGACTGAGCCCGTGCCCGGCGCTGACGAGTGCCTCCAGGACGCGGAGGTCCGGGAACAGCTGCGCCCGCAGGGCCGGGGAATCGGCCTGGGTCTCAATCTGGCGCAGCACGGTGTCAAAGGGGAAGCCGTCGGGCACCCCCATCCAGGGGAACCCGACCACGTCTTCGGCGCTTAGCGTCGTCTTGCCGGCCAGGGCGTGGCCCGCCGGTACGGCCACGTCCAGCGGCTCGTCCAGCAGGGGAATCACCTGGAGGCCCTGGCGGGCGAACACTTCGGGCCCGTCGACGCTGTGCGCCAGGACGATGTCATAGTCGGCGGCCAGGGCGGCGAAGCCGGCAACGCCGGGATCCTCGAAGTGTGCTTCGAAGCGTAGACCGTCGATCTCCTTCACCCGGTGCAACAGCCCGGGCAGGAACATTTCCGCGGCGCTCGGAAAGAACGCCGCCGTAATCCGGGTCTGCCAGCCGAGCCGGTACGTGTCGATGGTGGCCTCGGCACGGGCCATGGCGGTGGACACCTCCGCCGCCGCGCCCGCCATGGCCAGCCCCGCCTCGGTCAGCCGCACTCCCCTGCCTGACTTCTCCACAAGGACTACGCCGAGTTCCTCCTGCAAGGTCTTGAGCTGCTGCGAGACCGCCGACGGGGTCACCCGCAGGGCCTCGGCGGTGGCCCCAACAGTGCCGCGGTCCGCCAGCTCGCGAAGAATCCGCAGTCGCTTGAAGTCCATGCTGCGAGGCTACACGCGGCGGGTCCGGAACGCTGGACAGCCGCGTTGGGCCGGACGTAACGTCAAGCAACGGCAACCCTGCCGCTCGGACAGAAGGATTCGGCCATGGATTGGATTATCTGGCTCATCGTCATCGTGGTGATTGTCGGCGTCGTGTGGTGGCTGTTGAACCGCAACAGTTCCCGCAGCGCTGCCGGAACATCGACGTCCACGGGGGCCGGATCCGCCGCCGCGCCGCAGGCCACCCCGGGCCGGGGAGGCCACGACGGCGCCTTGTCCGGCGGGACCGCCGCCGCATCGGCCTCCGCGGCCGCCACCACGGGGATACCGTCGGCCGCAGGTTTCAGCAACGCCGAGCCGGAGCCGCCGACGACCGCCGACGACGCCACCGCGGCAGCGGGCGCCCCCGCAGCCACCGCGCCGATGGAGGGCGCGGCGGCGGAGGGGGCGGCGATGGAGAGCGCGGTGACGGAGCGTGGCCACACGGAGGGTGTCGGCGCTGAGGCAAGCGCGGAAGGCAATCCGGAGTGGGAGACGCAGTGGTCCGAAACGCCGCCGGCCGAGGCGCACACCGCAACGCACCACGACCTTCCACACCACGACCTTCCCCACGGGGCCCACACCGCGCAGATCCCGCCGCAGACCGCCGACCACGCCCCGATCCACCACCCTGAATACACCGAGCCGCACGCCCCTACGCTTCCCGGCGCGGAATCCGCGGCGGCCGAGGCTGCCGACCTGGAGACGGCGCAGGTGGCGTCCTCGGCCGCGGCCTCCGAGGGTTCAGCGAGCCACACCGCCCCGCCGGCCGGGCACCTGGCGGTCGAGGACCCCTACGGCGAGGGGTCCGCGGCCCCGGCCGCCGACGGCAGCGGGCCGGAGGGGTTCACCGTCAAGGGCAACGCCTCGTCGATGATCTACCACGACGAGACCAGCCCCTCCTACGAGGAAACCCGCGCCGAGGTCTGGTTCCAGTCCGCGGCCCACGCCGAAGCGGCGGGCTTCCGGCCGCCGCGCCGCTCCCGGTCGTAGCCCGTGCCGCGGCCGTCGCTGCTGCGGGCTGTCCTGGCGGCAGCTGCGGTGTCCCTCAGCACGGCCGGCTGCACCGGCAGCGCGACCCCTCCCCCGGCTCCCAGCCAGCCCGCCACCAGCCGGCCCGCCGGCAACCCGACCGCCACAGGCCCGAACTTCCCACGCCCGGGGACGCCGCAAATGGTCGGTCGCATCGACGCCGGGCTGGCGCTGCCATGGTCCCTCGTCTTCCTGCCGGACGGCAGCGCCGTGATCTCGGAACGGGACAGCGCGCTGCTGAAGGTCCTGCCGCCGACGGCCAGGGCACCATCGCCCCCGCAACCATCGGCAAGGTGCCCGACGTCGTCCCCGGCGGCGAAGGCGGCTTGCTCGGGCTGGCGCTGTCTCCGGACTTCACGGCAGACCGGTACCTGTACGCCTACTTCACCGCGCAGGGCGACAACCGGATTGCCCGCTTCCGGCTTGAGGGCAGCGGCGCACAGCTGGGACTGGGGGCCGCCGAAGTCATCTTCAGCGGGATCCCCAAGGCCTCAACGCACAACGGCGGCCGCATACGCTTCGGCCCCGACGGCTATCTCTACGTCGGCACCGGCGACTCCCAACGCCGTGACCAGCCGCAGGACCGGAACGCCCTGGGTGGCAAGATCCTCCGCCTCACCCCAGACGGCAAACCTGCCCCGGGCAACCCCTTCGGCGACAACCCCGTTTACAGCCTTGGGCACCGCAACGTCCAGGGTCTCGACTGGGACAGTGCGGGGCGGCTCTGGGCGAGCGAGTTTGGTCCGGACGTGGACGACGAGCTGAACCTGATCGTCCCGGGTGGCAACTACGGCTGGCCCGAGGTCACCGGCGCGCCGCACCGCGAGGGTTTCCTGGACGCAAAAGTGGTCTGGCCCTCGACGGCGTCGTCCTCTCCGAGCGGCCTCGAAATAGTCGGCGACACGGCCTATCTGGGGGCGCTTCGTGGCCAGCGCCTTTGGGCCGTCCCCTTGCGGGGTGAGTTTGCCGGAGATCCTGTGGCCTATTTCACAGGCGACTACGGCCGAATCCGCGACGTTTCCCTGGCTCCGGACGGCCGCCTCTGGGCTCTCAGCAACGGCCAAATCCCTGATTTTGTGCTGGTTTTAAGCCTCAGCGGCTAGCCCCACCCAAGGGTGCACGCCCCGATTTCACACTGCATCAAAACTCGTGTAGAGTTTCATGTCGTTGCGGAGAACACCGCGGGAAATAAAAAGCCCGAGGGGAACGAAAACAACAGCTGCACCTCTAGCTCAACTGGCAGAGCAATTGACTCTTAATCAATGGGTTCCGGGTTCGAGTCCCGGGGGGTGCACCACAGAGAAAACCCCGTCCTGACTGGCTGCAAAGCGAGCAGGGCGGGGTTTTTCGTTGCCCGAAACAGGTGGCCGCGCCCGATCGGCGCGAACGTCCACTTGGGGCCCGGCTTTTGCCGCCGAAGTGGGCCCCAAGTGTACGTTCGGGCGTTGATGGCCGAAGGATCCGAGTGAGGGGCGGCCGGAGGCGCCGCTGGCTTAGGACAGCCGGTCGCGGCGCCGGCTGAGTCCCAGGGCAGCAGACGCAGTCAGCAGTAGCCCGCCTATGGCCAGCAGGACGGCTCCAGCCGTTGTTTCGGACCCCGCGGCCCGCGGGCCGGTGACGGCGTCGGCCGTCTGCTCAGCCGGGAGAGCCGGGGGCGCGGGCGTCGCCGTCGTCGTGACACTGGAGGACGGCGCGGGGCGCGACGCCGAATCGCCGGCGGGTGCGGCCGACGACGCCGGAACCGTGGCGGGAGCCGAAGAGGCTTCAGGGGCGCTGGGGACAGGAGCCGGGGGAACTGCGGGTGCTGGCGCCGCCGGAGGGGCCGATGGTGCTGGCAGGGCCGTCCGTGACGGCGTTGGGGTGTTGGACTGCTTCGGGGTCGGTGTGGCCGGCGACTGGCACAGGCCCAACGGATCCACCACCACCGGACCGCAGGGCTCCGCGGCGGCAGGAGCCGCGACGGCGAGGGCGGCCAGGGCGAGGGCGGTCAGGGCCGTGCCGACTATGGCACTCCTACGCGTTCTCATCCTAGACATCCTACGTTCCGCCGCGAGTGGGCCCGGGGATTTCGACCGATTTTCGGCCGGCAGCTCCGCGGAACGCCCCTAGCGGTGGCCGGCCGCCGCCAGCTGAAAGTGGATGGGAAGCGCAAGCTGGAGCGGCGTGGCCCCGACGGGCTCATCGAGCAGCTCGTTGATCGAGGTCTGCCCATCCAGTTCGGGTGGCGGCGCCGTTTCCATAGGAAAACCCTATGCGAGCCGGACCCCGGGCACCGGGCATGACACGGAAAGCCTCAGCCCTGCCGCGCAAGGCGCGCCTCGCGCGCTGGCTCGCCGACGGCGTAAGGCTCCCCCGCATCCCGGGCCCTAGTTGACGTTGTTCGCCTCGGCGGGGACCGCAGGCTCCACGATCACGAGGGCAGTGGCCTCCGTCGTGGATATCCTGTTGGCCAGTTCGCGGACCACGGACTGCAGTTCGTGCCGCAGCGAATCGGGGTCGATCGATGCCGCGGCAAGGACTGAGCGTTCCATGTCCGCGGCGGCCGCCACGGCCTCGCGTCCGCGGTCGGTCAGCGTCACCACATGGCTGCGGCGGTCGGAGGCGCTACGCTCCCGGGAAATGTGGCCGTGGGCTTCGAGCCGGCTCAACGTCTTCCCCATGGTCTGGGCCTGGACCCGGACGAGTTGCGCCAGCTGGGCTTGGGTCATAGGTCCCTGGGCGGAGAGCACTTCCATCGCGATCACACCGGCGTGGGTCAAGCCGATGGCCCCGAGCTTCTCGTTCCAAGCGTGTTCTACAAGGCGTGCTGCCGTTGACAATAGGCGGCCGGTGGGCCAGCGATCCATATCAGGCATACCAAAGAGTATAACGACTGTACGATTCGCCGCCCGCCCCCGCGCTCACTAGGCTGGAAATCCGCAAATTTGTCAAGGAGAACATCATGCCTGAACGACTCGCCCCCGGGGACGACGCACCCGATTTCCGACTCCAGGACTCGGCCGGACGCGACGTCGGCCTGCAGGACTTCCGCGGCAAGAACACGGTGGTCTACTTCTACCCAGCGGCCGCCACGCCGGGGTGCACCAAGCAGGCCTGCGACTTCCGCGACTCGCTCGCCGCCCTGCGGGGGGCAGGCTACGAGGTGGTGGGCATCTCCCCCGACCCCGTCGAGAAGCTCGCCCGCTTCGCGGCGGCCGAGGGGCTCAGCTTCCCGCTGCTCTCCGATCCCGACCACACCGTGGCCGAGGCGTACGCGGCATGGGGCGAGAAAAAGAACTATGGCCGCAGCTACGAGGGGCTCATCCGTTCCACCGTGGTGGTGGGTCCCGACGGCAAGGTCATGCTGGCCCAGTACAACGTGCGCGCCACCGGCCACGTCGCCAAGTTGCGCCGCGACCTGAAACTGGACGCCTAGCGGGCAGCCCCGTCAGCCCCGCCAGCCCCGGCAGCCGCGTCCCGCGGGCGCGGGCCCCCGCACTGCGCAGCCGAATGTAGAATAATTTCTGGCATCCGCCGTCGGGTCCCCCGGGACTCCCGGACGACGGCGCCGCGCGCGAGTGGTGAAATTGGCAGACACGCAGGATTTAGGTTCCTGTGCCTTCGGGCGTGGGGGTTCAAGTCCCCCCTTGCGCACCTTGGAACCCCGGTCTTCGGACCGGGGTTCCTCCGTTATTGCGAGCGGTCGGGGTGCCCAGCCAGCAGGGCTTCGATGTCCTTGGCGGTGGCGTCCAATTTGGCGATCGTGTCCCGCTGGATCGACCGCAGGTACTCGGCATCGGACTCCCCGTCCTGCACCCAGTCCTCGTCGCCCGGTGATTCCATCGCCTGCCGCGTGTTGGCAGTGGCCGTCCTGATGTTTTCCAGCATGGCAAGCAGCCGGGCCTCGGTGGTGGGGGTCTCGGCACTCATGGCGCCCTCCTTGGTTGCAGTCGCATCGACAGCTGACAGGACCTACCTTCGACGCCGGCGGGTTGGCAGCACAAGAACTAAAGGACCCCCGTGCGCCGTTCGATCAGAATCGTGTCCCGCCACTGGCCGGCCGCAGGGCCGTGGGCCCTCCGGGCAATCCGGAGCACCTGCGCCACCAGGCGGTGGGACGGAAAGCGCAAAGCTTTGGAACGGGGCCAATCCGGCGCCTCGGCCTCGGACTGTGGGTCACCGGGCTCCGGGTCAAAGGGACGCGAGGAGGCCGGCCGTGTGCTCCAGCGCGCCGGGGACGAGGGAGTAATACGCCCACGTACCGCGCTTTTCACGGTGCAGCAGGCCCGCATCAACCAGGATCTTGAGGTGGTGCGACACGGTGGGCTGGCCGAGGTCCAGCGGTTCGGTGAGATCGCAAACGCAGGCCTCCCCGGCGCCGGCGCCCTTGACGATGGAAAGCAGCCGCAGCCTGTTGGGATCGGCCAGGGCCTTGAACACCTGGGCCTTGCGCTGGGCATCCGCTGCACTGAGGACAGCCTGGTCAGACGGTGCACAGCAGCCCTCGTCGACGGCCGGCTCAATCGTTTGCAGGGAATTCATGTGCCTATTATGCACACTCATTGACATTCATCGATATAGTTGGCAATGCTTCATATCGACAAGCATCAATCTTCTGCCGGGCAGCAACGTCCCGGCAGCAACGACCGAGCAGCACCAACGCAGCGCAGGAGCCCCGTGAGCACCCAGACAGTCCAGCCGCCCGACGTCGAAGCCGGCGTTGCCTTTGGCTCCAGGCTCTCCACCCTTGACCGTTTCCTGCCCGTCTGGATCATCGCCGCCATGGTGATCGGCTTGCTTCTTGGCAACGTCATCCCGGGACTGAACACCGCGCTTGAGGCCGTCAAAGTCGGCGAAGTGTCGCTGCCCATCGCCGTCGGACTGCTGGTGATGATGTACCCGGTGCTGGCCAAAGTCCGCTACGACCAGGCGCACCGCGTGATCGGCGACCGCAAGCTCATGATCACCTCGCTGGTACTGAACTGGGTGCTGGCCCCGGCCTTCATGTTTGCCCTCGCCTGGATTTTCATTCCGGACCTGCCCGACTACCGCACCGGGCTCATCATCGTCGGCCTGGCCCGCTGCATCGCGATGGTGATGATCTGGAACGACCTGGCCTGTGGCGACCGCGAGGCCGCGGCCGTACTGGTGGCCATCAACTCCGTCTTCCAGGTCATCGCGTTCGGCGCGCTGGGCTGGTTCTACCTCGAACTCCTGCCAGCCTGGCTAGGCCTGCCGACCGCCAGCGCAGACTTCTCGTTCTGGGCCATCACCGCCTCCGTGCTGGTGTTCCTCGGCATCCCGCTGGTCGCAGGTTTCCTCACGCGGACAATCGGCGAAAAGACCAAGGGCCGCGACTGGTACGAGGACACGTTCCTGCCAAAACTTGGCCCGTGGGCGCTCTACGGCTTGCTGTTCACTATCACCCTGCTCTTCGCCCTGCAGGGCGGACCGATCACGTCCCGTCCACTGGACGTGGCCCGGATCGCGCTGCCCCTGCTGATCTACTTCCTGGTCGTGTTTGGCGCCGGCATGCTGGTCGGCAAGGGGCTGAACCTGGGCTATGCGAAGACCACCACGCTGGCGTTCACGGCGGCGGGCAACAACTTCGAACTCGCCATTGCGGTGGCGATCGGCACCTTCGGCGTCACCTCCGGGCAGGCCCTGGCCGGCGTCGTCGGGCCCTTGATTGAAGTCCCCGTCCTTGTTGCACTGGTTTACGTGGCTCTCCGGGCCCGCAAACGCTACTTCGCCGCCGGCCCCCTTTCCGCCTAACCAGAACCTCCAGGAGAAACCCGTGAGCACCGAAACCGCCAAAAAGCCCTCCGTCCTGTTCGTCTGCGTCCACAACGCCGGCCGTTCGCAGATGGCTGCCGCCTTCCTGACCACGCTTTCCAACGGCGCGATCGAGGTCCGGTCCGCCGGCTCCCAGCCCGCCGAGCAGGTCAATCCGGCCGCCGTCGAGGCCATGGCCGAACTCGGCATCGACATGTCCGCCGAAATCCCGAAGGTCCTCACCACCGAGGCTGTCAAGGAATCCGACGTCGTTATCACGATGGGCTGCGGCGACACGTGCCCGATCTTCCCGGGCAAGCGCTACGAGGACTGGGAACTCGAGGACCCGGCCGGCCAGGGCGTCGCCGCCGTCCGCCCCATCCGCGACGAGATCAAGTCCCGGATCGAGGACCTCATCGCCTCCCTCGCCCCCGCCGCCAAGTAGGGGCACGGCCAGGGCTGAACAGCTGATCATCAACGGGTCCGGCCCGGCCGGCTACACCACCGGACTGGCACACGGCCGTTCCGGGGAAAACTGACACGCCAAAAAAGAATTTCGAATCCCACCCATCCCTTTCCGCCGAACCCCCGAATACCCATTGAGACACCAACCAAGGGTCGGTGCCCATCAGTCGGATAAGGGCCACAGCGGCAAAGACGTTCGCTGCCGGCAACGAAATCGGCACAACAAAGGAGATTCGAAATGCAGACCATCAAGCGCACGACTTTCGCCGTTGCAGGTATCGCTGCCGCAACCATGCTCAGCCTCACTGCCTGCGGCGGTTCCAGCACCGGTTCAAGCTCCTCCTCGGCTCCGGCCTCCACGCCGTCCGCCTCGAGCATGGCGCCGTCGCCGTCCATGAGCTCTTCCGCCGCCGCGATGGACCCGGCAGCGGACCTCGTCGGCCCCGGCTGCGCCGGCTACGCCGCCAAGGTTCCCAGCGGTGCGGGCTCCGTGTCCGGCATGGCCCTGGATCCGGTGGCCGTGGCCGCCTCCCACAACCCGATCCTGACCACCCTGACCGCCGCCGTCTCCGGCAAGCTCAACCCCAAGGTCAACCTGGTGGACACCCTTAACGGCAGCGAATTCACCGTCTTCGCTCCGACGGATGACGCGTTCAAGAAGATCGACCCCGCCACCATCGAAGCGCTCAAGACGGACGACGCCCTGCTGAGCAAGATCCTGACCTACCACGTGGTGCCCGGCAAGATCAGCCCTGACAAGATCGTCGGCACCCACAAGACGGTCCAGGGCGGTTCCGTCACCGTCACCGGCACCAAGGACGCGCTCAAGGTCGACAACGCCAATGTCGTCTGCGGCGGCGTCAAAACGGCCAACGCCACGGTCTACATGGTCGACTCCGTCCTGATGCCCAAGTAGGCAACCCCAAGACCCTCCTGCCCGGCTCCAGACTGACTCCCTGGATCCACGAGGAGAAACGAAGGCCCGCACCTGTTGGTGCGGGCCTTCGACCGTTGCGGGCCGGTGTACCGGGTTCGCTTCCGGTCACCGCCGCGGCGGCAGCGCCGGGATCCGCAGCCCGGTCTACTAGACTGGGGCTGTTCCGCAGCCGGCGGCCTTACAGTTCCCCAGAGGTGATTCCTTCAGTGCCCAGCAGTAACGCGCCGACCACGACCGGCCCCCGCAGGACGTTGCGCCGCATCGCGGCCGGTGTCAGTGCAGTCCTGCTGCTGTTGCCGCTCGCAGCCTGCACCGGAACACCCGATCCGGCGCCGTCGCCGTCCACCGCCAGCGCGTCCGACGCCGCCCCCACCGCCACATTCAACTTCGGCACCGCCTCGCGGCCACTGGGCCTGGACCCGGCGCTCGTCTCCGACGTCGACTCCTACCGCATCACCCGCCAGGTACTCGAGGGGCTGATCGGGGTCGACCAGACCAGCGGCAAGCCCACCCCCCTGCTGGCAACGGAGTGGAACGACAGCAACGAGGGCCGCGCCTACACCTTCAAGCTCCGCGAGAACGTGAAATTCCAGGACGGAACGGTCTTCGACGCGGCCGCGGTGTGCACCAACTTCAACCGCTGGTTCAACTTCCCCGCTGCCCTCCGGAAGCAGGCGACGGGCAGCACCTTCAAGGGGGTCTTCAAGGCCCACGCCGACCAGGCCTCGCTGTCCATCTACAAGGGCTGCACCGCCCTGGCCGCGAACAGTGTCCGGATCGACCTCACCCAGCCGTTCACGGGCTTCCTCCAAGCCTTGACGCTGCCCGCTTTCGCGATCTCTTCGCCTAAGGCCCTCGCCGCGCAGTCCGCCGACGCGCTCACCCAGACCCGCGAAGGACAGGCCGTGTCCGCCTATGCCCTGCACCCGGTGGGCACCGGCCCCTACGTTTTCGGCTCGTGGGACAACAACACCGTCACGCTGACCAGCAACAAGGATTACTGGGGCGACAAGGGCCAGATCGGAACCATCAACTTCATCAGCTACGACCACCCGCAGACCCGGCTGCAGGCGCTGCTGGACGGCAAGATCGATGCCTTCGATTCGGTCACGGTGGGAAATTTTGACCAGTTGGTCAAGCGCGGCAAGCAGATCATCCAGCGTGATCCATTCTCGGTCATGTACCTGGGCATGAACCAGGAAGTGCCCGTGCTGCAGAACCTCAAGGTCCGGCAGGCGATCGAGATGGCCCTGGACAAGGACACCCTGATCCGCAAGTTCTTCATCGACAACACCGCGGCGGCCTCCCAGTTCGTCCCGCCGAAGCTGAGCGGCTTCAACAACAATGCCCCCTCGCTGGGACACGATCCCGCCAAGGCCAAGGAACTCCTCGCCGAGGCCGGATACAAGGGCGAGGAACTGAAGTTCTACTACCCGCTCAACGTCGCCAGGCCGTACCTGCCGACTCCGGAAAAGGTCTACGCCGAGATCAGCCGCCAGCTCACCGCCGCCGGTCTCAACATCAAGCCGGTTCCGGTGGACTGGTCCGACGGCTACCTCCAGAAAGTCACCTCCCCCGGGGACCACGCCCTGCACCTGCTCGGCTGGAACGGCTCCTACGCCGATCCGGACAACTTCGTGGGCCCGTTGTTCGGCGAGAACACCGGCGAGTTCGGCTACCAGGATCCCCAGGTGTTCTCCAAGATCGCCCGGGCGCGCGGCCTGCCTGACGGCAAGGATCGCACCGAGCAGTACCAGACCATCAACGCCCAGATTGCCGCGACCGTCCCGGCCGTGCCGATCGCGTTCCCGATCTCGGCGCTGGCGCTCTCCGACCGGGTCCTGAAGTACCCGGCCTCGCCCGTCCTGAACGAAGTTTTCACCAAGGTCGTGTTAAAGCCTTGACGGAGGCACCCAATTTCAGTTAGTGGGCGGTGCAGGGATATTCTGTGACAGCCAGAGCCGCTGCTATCGGAGACTGATTGTGACTTTCATTTCCAAGACCCAACATGCCGACGTCGTCCTGATTGGCGGCGGCATCATGAGCGCCACGCTGGGCGCCTTCCTCAAGCAGCTGGAGCCGAACTGGACCATTTCGCTGTTCGAGCGCCTGGACCGGCCGGGCCTGGAAAGCTCCGATCCGTGGAACAACGCGGGCACCGGGCACGCCGCCCTGTGTGAGCTTAACTACTCCCCCGCGGCCAAGGACGGCTCGGTGGACCCGGCCAAGGCCCTGCACATCAACGAGCAGTTCCAGCTGTCCCGCCAGTTCTGGTCCCACCTGGTCACCAACTCGCTGATCGGCTCCCCCAAGGGCTTCATCAACACGGTGCCGCACATGAGCTTCGTGGTCGGCGACGCCAACGCCAAGTTCCTCCGGACCCGCTACGAAGCGCTCAAGCCGAACCCGCTGTTCCGCTCCATGGAGTTCTCCGAGGACCACGCCCAGATCGCCAAGTGGGCGCCGCTGATCGTCAAGGGCCGCGACCCGAAGCAGCACATCGCGGCAACCCGCGCCGCCGAGGGCACCGACGTCGACTTCGGCGCCCTGACCCGCGAGCTGACCGGCTACCTCGGCAACAACGGTGTGGAAATCAACTACGGCCACGACGTCACCGACCTCAAGCGTGCCTCCGACGGCGGCTGGGACCTGTCGCTCAAGCACCCCCGCTCCGGCGAACACGGCTCGATCCACGCGAAGTTCGTCTTCGTCGGCGCCGGCGGCGGGGCGCTGCACCTGCTGCAGGCCTCGGGCATCCCCGAAAGCAAGGGCTTCGGCGGTTTCCCGGTCTCCGGCCAGTTCTTCCGCTGCACCGACGAGACCCTCGCCGCCCAGCACAGCGCCAAGGTTTACGGGCAGGCATCCGTGGGCGCTCCGCCCATGTCCGTGCCGCACCTGGACACCCGGTTCGTCAACGGCAAGCGGTCCCTGCTCTTCGGACCCTACGCCGGCTTCTCCACCAACTTCCTCAAGAACGGCTCCTACCTGGACCTGCCGCTGTCCATCCGTCCCTCCAATATCATCCCGATGCTGGCCGTGGCCAAGGACAACATGGATCTCACCGCCTACCTGGTCAAGGAAGTCGCCAAGCGGCACGGCGCCAAGGTGGAGGCCCTGCGGGAGTACTACCCGGAGGCCAAGGACGGCGACTGGGAGCTCATCACCGCCGGCCAGCGGGTCCAGATCATCAAGAAGGACCCGAAGAAGGGCGGCGTGCTGCAGTTCGGCACCGAGGTCATCGCCGGCCGCGACGGCACCATCGGCGCCCTCCTGGGCGCGTCCCCGGGAGCCTCCACCGCGGTGCCGATCATGATCGAACTCCTGCAGAAGTCGTTCCCGAAGAACTTCAAGGGCTGGCAGTCCAAGCTCAAGGAGATGATGCCCGGCTACGGCGTCAAGCTCAACGAGAACCCGGAACTCGCCGCCCGGCTCGAGGCCGAGACGGCCGCTGCCCTCCAGCTTGAACCGGTCAGCGCCACCCGCTGAAACCCTGTGGGGTTGCGGCACGTTTATTCCTTTTGACGTCATGTTGTGACGTGCGTCCGTCGACCCACCAGGAGACCATGAGATGTTCCGGCTGGCCAAGCTCTCGCTAGGAAACCGGGCGCTGATCGCGCTGATCACCGTCTTCGCCTCCGTCTTCGGCGTGATCACGATGTCCTCGCTCAAGCAGGAGCTCATTCCGTCCATCGAGTTCCCGCAGATCACGGTCATCACCTCGATGCCCGGGGCCTCGCCGGAAGTCGTGGACAAGCAGATCAGCGGCCCGCTCGAGACGGCGCTCAACGGCGTCGAGGGGCTGGAGTCGACGTCGTCGACCTCGCGCAACGGCGTCTCCCAGATCACGCTCGTGTTCACCTACGGCTCCAACCTGGATAGGGCCCGGAACCAGATCGACCGTGCCATCTCCAACGCCAAGCAGGCGCTGCCGAAAGACGTCCAGCCGCAGGCGATCGCCGGCAGCATCAGTGACTTCCCGATCGTTTACCTCGCGGTTTCCTCGGACAAGCCGCTCAGCGAACTCAACGCGGACCTGGCCCGCCTGAGCGTGCCGCGGCTGCAGAAGCTCGACGGCGTCCGGGGAGCCGAGGTGACCGGCGGGGCCACCCAGCACATCAAGATCCTGCCGCGGCCCGAGGCCATGGCGGCCTCCGGCGCCACCATCGCCTCCATTACGGACGCGCTGAAGAACAACGGTTCGCTGGTGCCCGCGGGCAGCATCGAGGAGCAGGGGAAGACACTTTCGCTGCAGATCGGCAGTCCGGTGGACTCCCTCGACGCGGTCAAGGCCCTGCCGCTGGGAGGTGCCCGCGACGCCGCCACCATCGGCAGCGTGGCGGATGTCAGCGTCACCGAGGACGCCCGCACCTCGATCACCCGGACCAACGGCAAGGAAACCCTGGCCCTGTCGGTCACCAAGAAGCCGGAGGGCGACACGGTCGGCATTTCGCATGCGGTGAAGGACTCCATCCCGCAGCTTGAGGCCGAGCTGGGCTCGAACGCCAAGTTCACGCCGGTCTTCGACCAGGCGCCGTTCATTGAGAAGTCCATCAAGGACCTCACTACCGAGGGGCTGCTGGGGCTGGGCTTCGCCGTCGCCGTCATCCTGCTGTTCCTGCTTTCGGTGCGCTCCACGCTGGTCACCGCCGTGTCCATCCCGCTGTCCCTGCTGATCACGTTCATCGGTCTCTCCGCCACCGGGTATTCGCTGAACATCCTGACCCTTGGGGCGCTGACCATCGCGATCGGCCGCGTGGTGGACGACTCGATCGTGGTGATCGAGAACATCAAGCGGCACCTCAGCTACGGCGAACAGAAAATCACCGCCATCCTGACCTCCATCCGGGAAGTCGCCGGCGCGATCACCGCTTCCACGCTCACCACGGTGGCGGTGTTCCTGCCGATCGCCTTCGTGGCCGGACTCGCCGGCGAGCTCTTCCGGCCCTTTGCGCTCACGGTCACGATCGCCCTGGTGTCTTCGCTGCTGGTCTCGCTGACCATCGTTCCGGTGCTGGCTTACTGGTTCCTGCGGACGCCTGCGGACAAGGCCGGGAACGCCGTGTCCGAAGCCTCGGCCCGCGAGACCGCGGCAAAGGCTCACGAAGCCGAACAGCGCAGCTTCCTGCAGCGCGGCTACCTCCCGATCCTCACGAAGACCCAGCGGCATCCCGTGATAACGCTGGTCGCTGCCGTACTGGTCCTCGGCGGGACCGCGGCCATGACGCCGCTGCTCGCCACCGACCTGCTGGGCCGTTCCGGCGAAAACAGCATGACCGTGAAGCAGGCCCTTCCGGCCGGCACCAGCCTGGCCGAGGGAAGCGCCGCGGCAATCAAGGTCGAAACCGTGCTGCGGGGCATCGACGGGATCAAGGACGTCCAGGTCACCACCGGCAACGCGCAGACCGGATTCTCGGCACTGCAGTCGACCGGGGCGGCGAATTCCAGCTTCACCGTGGTGACCGAAGAGAAGTTCAACCAGGGCCAGCTGCAGGACACTGTCCGCAGCGAACTCGCCAAGATCTCCGGGGCCGGCAAGGTCACCGTCGGCTCGCAGCAGGGCGGCTTCGGCACGACGTCGACGGTGGACATCACGCTCAAGGCCGCCAGCTCCGCGGACCTCCGCACCGCCAGCGACGCCATGGTCAAGGCCATGGACGGCGTCCCCGGCTCCTCCGAGGTCAGCACCAACCTGGCTGCAAGCCAGCCCGTGGTGCAGGTCAAGGTGGACCGTGCCAAGGCCGTCGCGGCCGGCCTGAACGAACAGCAGGTCGCCGGCGTGCTGGCCTCCACCATCAGCCCGATCCCGGCCGGCACCGTCCGCATTGGCACCACCGATTTCCCGGTCCGGATCGGAGAGGGCACCCGATTCACCAGCATCGGCGCCGTCCGCGACCTTCCGCTGCCGACGGCGCGCGGGCCGGTTCCGCTGTCCTCGATCGCCTCGGTGGAACAGGTGGACGTTCCGGTCTCCGTCACGGCCAGCAACGGCCAGCGGACCGCGCGCGTCTCCATCACGCCGTCGGGCGGCAACCTCGGCGCGGTCAGCACCGAGGTTGCCGCCCGGCTCAAGAACGTCAAGCTCCCGCCGGGCGTCACCGCGGAAATCGGCGGCGCCACGACCCAGCAGGCCGAGTCCTTCGGGCAGCTCGGGCTGGCGTTGCTCGCCGCCATCGCCATCGTCTACGTGATCATGGTGGCCGCCTTCAAGTCGCTCGTGCAGCCGCTGATCCTGCTTGTCTCGGTCCCGTTCGCAGCCACCGGCGCCATCGCGCTGCTGCTCGTGACCCGCGTCCCGCTGGGGCTTCCGTCGCTGATCGGCATGCTGATGCTGGTGGGCATCGTGGTGACCAACGCGATCGTGCTGATCGACCTGATCAACCAGTACCGCCAGCCGCGCAACGGCGAGCCCGGGATGAGCGTGGCGGAGGCGATCACGCACGGCGCGAGGCAGCGCCTCAGGCCGATCCTGATGACCGCGCTGGCCACGGTGTTCGCGTTGACCCCGATGGCGCTGGGCCTCACCGGTGGCGGCGGCTTCATCTCCCAGCCGCTGGCGATTGTGGTGATCGGCGGACTCATCTCCTCCACCGCCCTGACCCTGGTCCTGGTCCCGGTGCTGTACCGGCTCGTCGAGGGCCGGCGCGAACGCAGGGCGCTGCAGAAGGCCGCCGGTGGCAAGCCGGCCCACGGCCGCCGCGCCCAGCCCGCACCGGCGGACGCGGTGGGCACGGTGGGCACGGCTGCCGGCCTGAACCAGCATGACGAGGCCGACGAACCGGACGAGGCCCCGGCGCTCCGCACCTAGGGTCCGCCCTCCCCGACACCTATTGCGAGCTAGTTGGTGATGGGACGGATCTTTTGGGGGCGGAAGCGAGCTCGGGGGTTTCGGCAGGCGTTTCAGCGGGGGCCGGGCCGGGGTCGGAGAACGCCAGCCGAGGCACGAGCATTAGGGCGGCGGCCGCGGCCAGTCCGGTGACCCCGCAGACGGCCCATACCGTGAGGTAGCCGGCCAGCGGCGCCGCGGTCTGGGCCGCGTCCGCGGCAGCACCGGCGTCGCCCAGGACGTGGCTGAGCAGCGCAATGCCGAAGACCGCGGAAGCGAAGGCTCCCCCGATGGTCTTGGTGGTGTTCGTCAGCCCTGTGGCCATCGCGGTCCGGTTCAGCGGCGCCGCGGCAGCCGCAGCGGAAGGCAGTGCCGCCACCAGCGCCCCGGAGCCGACGCCGGCCACCGCCATGTTGACCAGCGCCTCGGCCAGGCTGCCGTGCAGGGGCAAAAACAGCAGGTAGCCGACGCCCACAAGCGCCGCCGCGCCCACGAGGGTCCAGCGCGGGGTAAGCCGGCGGGTTACCACGGGGTAGAGCAGTGCCCCCACCAGCAGGGCGAGCACGTACACACCGATGATGATCGAAACCTGGCCCGCACGCAGCCCCAGCCCGTAGCCGTGGAGCGCGTGATCGGTCCGGGCAAAGGTGGAAAGCGGGGCCTGGGCACCCAGCACGGAGACGCCAAACAGGCCCGCGGTCAGCTGCACGGGCCACATGGACTTGGACCGCAGCATCCGGATGTCCACCAGGGGGTCCTCGCGGCGCAGCTGGACGCGGACGAAGGGAACAAAGACCAGCAGTCCGGCCGCGACCAGCACCCAGGCCCACCAGGCGCCGGGTCCGTTGAGCCGCATGAAGGTCAGCCCGGAGGTGATCAGCAGCAGCCCGACGGCGAGCAGCGCGAAGCCGCCGGTGTCCACGCGGCCGCTGGCGCGCCCGGTCGATTCTGGCACGCCGAAGCGGATGGCGAACCAGCAGGCGGTCACGGCCAGCGCCGGAAGCATCAGCACCAGCTGCAGCTGCCCGGCGAACACTTCCACGAGGGCCCCGGCCGCGAGGGCGCCGGCGATGACACCGAATTCCAGCGCCCCCACGAGGACGCCGGCCGCGCGGCGGGTGCGGGCAGCGCCGTCGGGCAGTCCGTGCACCCGGCTGAAGACCAGGGCGATCTCCAGCGGCAGCCAGACCACGTAGAAGCCCTGCAGGGACCATGCGGCGAGGAACGTCCAGAAATCCGGCGCCAGCGCCACGCCCCAGGAGGCGGCTGCGGTGAGGACAGTGGAGACGAGCAGGATCCTGCGGTGGCCGTACAGGTCCCCCAGCTTTGCCAGCACGGGCACGGCCAGGGCGCTGACCGTCAACTGGGCGGCCTCGAACCAGTTGACGTCGCCGTCGTGGATCCCCAGGTGCCGGGCGATGTCGGTGAGGATGGGGGTGTAGTAGCCCTGCAGGATTCCGCTGGTGAGTTCCACCAGACACAGAAAAGCAACGATGCGGCGCATGGGGACCTTCCGGGCGGGCTGGACACCTGGCGGCCAGCCGATTGATTGCATCCTAGGGCCGGGCGCCGCCGGCTCCCCGGAGGACAGGGAATATCCCGGCGTGGCGGGCGTTGTACCGGACGATAGATGCAAATGCATCTAAATCGGCTATAGTGGAAACAGCACCGGAAGTTTCCGGCCAGGGAAAGGAACACCATGCAGATCGGCGTCTTCAGCGTCAGCGACATCACCACGGACCCCACCACGGGCCGCACCCCGACCGAACACGAGCGCATCAAGGCCTCGGTGGCGATCGCCAAAAAGGTCGAAGAGATCGGCATGGATGTCTACGCCATCGGCGAGCACCACAACCGGCCGTTCTTCTCCTCCTCCCCCACTACCACGCTGGCCTACATCGCGGCGCAGACGGAACGGATCATCCTTTCCACCGCCACGACGCTGATCACCACCAACGACCCGGTGAAGATCGCCGAGGACTTCGCAATGCTCCAGCACCTCGCCGACGGCAGGGTGGACCTGGTCCTGGGCCGCGGCAACACCGCCCCGGTCTACCCCTGGTTCGGCAAGAACATCCAGGACGGGATCGAACTCGCGATCGAGAACTACTCCCTGCTGCGCCGGCTCTGGGATGAGGACACGGTCAACTGGTCGGGCAAGCACCGCACCCCGCTGCAGAACTTCACCTCCACCCCGCGCCCGCTCGACGGCGTCGCCCCCTTCGTCTGGCACGGCTCCATTCGCACGCCGCAGATCGCCGAAGTCGCCGCGTACTACGGGGACGGCTTCTTCGCCAACAACATCTTCTGGCCGAAGGAGCACTACCAGCAGCTGATCGGCCTTTACCGTGAACGCTACGAGCACTACGGCCACGGCAAGGCGGACCAGGCGATTGTGGGCCTGGGCGGCCAGTTCTTCATGCGGAAGAACTCACAGGACGCCGTCAAGGAGTTCCGTCCCTACTTCGACAACGCCCCGGTCTACGGCCATGGCCCCTCGCTCGAGGACTTCACGTCCCAGACCCCGCTGACCGTTGGCAGCCCGCAGGAAGTCATCGAGAAGACCCTGACCTTCCGCGAGTACTTCGGCGACTACCAGCGCCAGCTGTTCCTGATCGACCACGCCGGACTGCCCTTGAAGACCGTGCTGGAACAGCTGGACCTGTTTGGCGAGGAAGTCCTGCCGGTGCTCCGCAAGGAGTACGCCGAGAAGACGCCGGCCCACGTCCCGGAACCGCCGACCCACGCCGCCCGTGTCGCCGCCTCGCTGGCATCCCGGGACGCCGCCCCCCAGGAGGCATGATGTCAGCCAGGACCGAATCGCCGGTCCGCCTGGCCGCGGAAACCTGGGAGTCCCTGTTCCGCGCCCAGGTGGCCGTGATGCGCAGGCTGCAGTCCGGGCCCGCATTCAAGGCCCTGGCCGTGAACGAGTACGACGTGCTGTTCACGCTCTCCGGCTGCCCTTCCGGCTGGCTACGCCAGAATGAACTCAACGACCACGTGCTCTTGAGCCAGTCGAGCCTGAGCCGGCTGGTGGAGCGGCTGGAAAAGCGGGGGCTGGTGGAACGGCGGCCCGCCCCCGACGACGGCCGCGGTGTCCTGGTCCGGCTTACCGACGCCGGCCGGGACCTGCAGAAGCAGATCGGCCGAGAGCACGTCCGCGACATTGCCGCCCTGGTGGCCCCCGCCCTGACCGACGAGGAACAGCGCGAGCTGTTGCGCCTGACGGAAAAGCTGCGGACCGCAGTCCAGGCGCGCTAGCGGGGCCCGGGCCCGCTCGCGCTTTTGGCGCAGCTAGCGGATGGTGACCAGCGCGGCCGGGTCCTCTACGGGCAGTTCACCGGTGACCGTGGCGGTGACCTTGAGTTCTTTCAACGAGAGGCTGCCGCCGACGGTGGACAAGAACGCCGTGTCCGAGGAGTCCCGGCCGGCGGTAATCCGGAGCATGCTCTCCCGGGGCGCCAGTCCGGTCGGGTCGATCACGTGCCAGGCCCCGTTGACGTGGGCTTCGGCCACGGCGTGGAAGTCCATCGGGCTCAGCCCGGGAGCGTACACCGCGGCCAGGCGCGCCGGGACGTTCTTGGACCGCAGCAGCGAAATCGCCAGGTGGGCGAAGTCCCGGCAGACGCCCCGCCGGTGCAGCAACGTCTCTACGGCGCCGTCGGTGCCGCGCGACGATCCGCTGACATAGCGCAGCTCGCTGAACACCCAGTCCCGCACGGCGTGGAGGAGTTCCCCGCCCTGCAGGCCGCCGAACTCGGCGTACGCGGTCGGGAGAAGCCGGTCGGATTCGGCGTACCGGCTGGGGCGCACGTAGCGGATGAGCTCCATCAGTCCGGGCTCTTCAGGCGCCGCGGACCCGGTGACGGTGGCGCCGTATTCGACCAGGACCTCGGTGGGCTCGGCGAACTCCATGTAGTGGAAGCGCCCGCCGTGGTAATCCGACAGCTCGGTCAGGGGCACGTCCTCGCCGCCGGCCGTGACGGAAAGCGACTCCTCGAATCCGCTGTAGCCGGGGTTGCGGGCCACGGCCACCGCCATCGCGACCTTGGTGTCGGCCACGGTCTTGAAGGCCAGGCGTGCGGTCACGATGCGTTCCATGGATCTCCGGAGGGGTACGAGCGAAGCCGCTGAGTGCTCTGCGGGCGGGCAATCGCCCCAGCCGCGATGATGCCGGCGGCGGGACTAGTTTTTGATCTTCAGCGACATTAGCATCCGCTGGACATTGGCGAATTCCGACCCCTCGTTGACGTATTTGTCCGCCTGGGCCAGCGTGTCAAAAGACTTGGCCGGCGCGACTTTCTGGTCGGGGGCGAACGCTTTGAGTTCGGCGAGGTCGCCGAACGAATAGTCGCCCTTGCCGTCGGGCCCGCGCACCACGTTCTGCAGGGAGCAGGACTTGCCCTCCGCTCCCCCGACCACGTTGGTGATGCCGTAGGACCCGAAGTACTTGTAGCCCTGGATGACCCGGAACACCACGTGCGGGTCGATGGCCCCCTCCCCGCCGCGGTGCGGCAGTTCCACCGGAACGCTGCTGACCACGACGTACGGTTTGGCGGCATCGCCCGTGCAGGCGCCGGCCGCCTGGGCCGGCAGTCCGGTCTGCAGCGTGGCCAGGTACCGGCCGTCCGCATCTTTGACCTCGATCTTGAGCGCCCCCGGCAGGGTGCCCTGCGCCGGGGTGAGCGACTGGGCAATCCATTCCTGCGGCAGGTCGAAGCTGACGTTCTTAGCAGGGTCCGTGAAGGTCTTCCAGGCAGCCGCCGTCGCGCCCGCGGAGGCGCCCGCGGATGGGCTGCCCGTCGCGGTCCCCGACGCCGAGGCAGAGGCGCCCGGCGACGCCGGCGGCGCGGTCCCGGCGGAGGGGTCCGCCTTCGAGCTTCCGCCCGGACTCCCCGCCGTCCAGGCCGGCGTGCCTTTGCCGTCGGCGTTGCAGCCGGCGAGCGCCGCCGCGGTGAGCGCCAGCGCAGCAGCAATCCGGAGTGCGCGGGAGATAGCCGTCCCAGTCATGGTGACAGCGTAGCCGGGGCCCGTGGCGGTTCAGAGTTTCCGGAGCAGCGTTTCGTAGAAGCGGACGCCCCGGCCCAGGGTCTCGAGTGAAATCTTCTCGTCCACGGCGTGGATCGAGCCGCGGTCCCCGGCGTCCATGGCGAAGGGCGCAAACCGGTATACGGCGTCGCAGATCCCGGTGAAGCGGCGCGAGTCCGTTCCGCCCATCATGATGTACGGCGTGATGATCGCCTCCGGGAAGATCTCGGCAATACAGTCCTCCAGCAGCTCCCACTGCGGTCCCGCAAAGTCGCTGACCGGTGTGGGCTCGTTGCCCTCCACGACCCGCAGCTCCACCTTCGGATCGCGGATAACCTTCCGCAGCCGCTCCACGGTTCCGGCCACGGTGTCCCCCACGGCGACCCGGATGTTGGCGTTCGCCTTGGCCGTCGCGGCCAGCACGTTGGCGCCGGCGCTGCCCTCCAGCGTGGTGACCGCCACCGTGGTGCGGGTCATCGCGTTGGTTTCGTTCCCCATCCGGCCGAAAAGCCAGGTCATGGGGACCCTGAGCAGCGACAGGTACGCGAAGGCAACCCGCAACGGGGCCGGTGCGTGCGGGCCGAAGCGCCGGAGCATCTCCGCGGTCACCTCCGGCAGGCTCTGCGGGAACGGGCTGCGCTCGATCCGGGTGATGGCCCGGGCAAGCCGCGCCGTCGCCCCCATCCGCGGCGGCGTCGAGGCGTGTCCCCCGGGGTCGCGGGTCAGCAGTTCCACGTCCAGGATCCCCTTTTCGGCCACACCGACGACGGCGGCCGGCCGGCTCACGCCCGGGAAAGCGTCTCCCGCGACGGCGCCACCCTCGTCCAGCACGAGCCAGGGCCGCACTCCCCTGGCGGCGAGGAGTCCGGCGGCGGCTGCGGCGCTGTCACCGGCAGTTTCCTCGTTGTTGCCGAAGGAGAAGTAGATGTCATCTGCAGGCGCGAAGCCCGCTGCCAGCAGGGATTCTGCGGCCTCCAGGATGGCGACCAGCTGGCCCTTGTCGTCGAGGGTGCCGCGTCCCCACAGGTGGGTGCCGTCATTGTGGCCGGAGAACGGCGGATGGGTCCACGCGTCCCCGTCCCCGGCCGGGACGACGTCGTAATGCGCCATCAGCACGGCGGCACGGTTTCGGGTCCCGGCGTCGGAGTCGTCGGTGCCGGTGCCGGGCCACCGGAACAGGATTGCCAGCCCGTTGACGCGTTCCATCTCCAGTGCGGCATGGACCGCGGGGTAGAGCCGGGGCAGGGCGGCCAGGAAGGCCTCGAACTCGGCGGTGTCCACCTCGGCGGGAACCCGGGAGGACACGGTGCGGAACCGGACGAGTTCTGCCAGCGAGGTGGCGGCGCGGAGGGCGGACCCTGCGGGGGCGTTGGTGTGCATGCGCGACAGCCTACGGCCCGTCTGGCGCAGCCGACGGCAGGGCCCGCCGCATTTCCTGCAACGAAACCCGGCTAGGCTGGGGGGATGGCTGAACAGCACTTTGATGGAGCGGACTTTGGCGAGCCGGACGGTGTCGCGCGGATGTCCGCCGTCGACATCGCGGACTGGCGGCTCCGGACCTTTGCGCTGTACGCCACCGTGCGGAAGATCGCCGCGGACAGCCCGGCCGAAGCGCACTCCTACTGGCGGCACGAGCGCGACCGCATGTTCGGTACGCACCCGGCGTCGCCGCTGACCGACGAGGCCAAAGCCAGCTTCGGCGGCCTGAAGACCGCCGACTACGACCCGATCTACCGCTTCCACGTCCCGATCACCAAAGAGGGCGCGGGGCGGGAGATGAACGTCGAGACCGGGACCGACGGAATGGTCCGCTTTGTCCGGCTGGGCACCTTCGACCTGCCCGAGATGGGCCAGTTGGCGGTCTGGAAGCTCAACGGCTACGGCGGCGGGATTTTCGTGCCGTTCCGGGATGCCACCGCCGGCCAGCCCGGCGGCAGCTACGGCGCCGGCCGCTACCTGCTGGACACCATCAAGGGCGCCTTCCACGGCGTCACCGGTTCCGGTGTGACGCCGCCGAGTTCGTGCTGGACTTCAACTTCGCCTACAACCCCTCCTGCGCGTACAACGAGGCGTGGGCCTGCCCCCTGGCCGGGCCGTCGAACCGCCTGGCCGTGGACATCCCGGTCGGCGAGCTGTACTAGCCGGATGGAGTCGCAGCTACAACAAGCGCAGCCAACCTCGCAGTCCCTGTCGCCCGCGGCCACGCGCCGCCGCCACCGGGTCGTGCTCCGCTATCCGCTGGTCCGGCAGCTCCTGCGTTTCACCGGCGTCGGCGTCGTCTGCACCGTGACCTCACTGGCGCTGTATGCGTTCATGCGGCCGTGGATCGGATCCCAGCCGGCCAACGCGGCGGCGTTGATCATGACCTCGCTGATGAATACGGCCCTGAACCGCCGGCTGACGTTCAAGATCACCGAACGCCACCGGATGAAGCGCGACCACCTGAACGGGCTGATAGTGATCGCCGTTGCGCTGCTGATCACCGGCGGCAGCCTCGGGGTGCTGCATTGGGTCAACCCCGACGCGACGGTGGCGGACGAGCTCTGGACCACCACTTTATCCGGCTTCCTGGCCACGGCCGTGCGGTTCACCATGCTCCGGCACTGGATCTTCCGCCGCGCCCGGCACCGCTAGCCTATTCAGCCGCCGAGGGTGCGGATGCTGCCGACGGCGGTGCGCACCGCGGCTGCCGCTTCGCGCAGCTCGGCCGCCGTGACGGACGAATCGAAGCTGAAGCGCACGGCCGTCTGCGCCACCTCGGCGCCGATCCCCATGGCCAGCAGCACCGGGGAGGGCTCGTCGGAACCAGCCGCGCAGGCCGAGCCGCTGGAGCAGATCACTCCTTGGCGTTCGAGCTCCAGCAGCACCGATTCCCCGCTGGTGCCCGGGAAGCAGAACGATGCAACCGAGGGGAGCCGGTCCGCCGGATGGCCGGTGAGGAAGGCGCCGGGCACCCCGGCCAGGACCTCGGCAATGAAGTCGTCACGCAGGGTGGCGACCCGCGCCGAGGCCTCCCGCTGCGACGGCCCGGCGAGGCCCAGCGCCGTCGCCAGGGCCACGGCCCCGGCCACGTTTTCGGTACCGGAGCGGCGGCCGCGCTCCTGCCCGCCGCCGTGGATCAGCGGCTCCAGCCGGGTCCGGCCGCGCACATACAGCGCCCCGCAGCCTTTCGGGGCGCCCAGCTTGTGGCCGGACAGGCTCAGCGCGTCGACCCCTAGCCCGCGCACATCCAGGGGCAGCCAGCCGGCGGCCTGCACGGCGTCGGTGTGGAACGGGATGCCGAGACCCCGGGCCAGTGCCGCCAGCCGGGCCACCGGCTGGACCGTACCCACCTCGTTGTTGGCGTACATCACGCTCACCAGCGCGGTTTCCGGCCGAAGTACGGCCGCGAGCGCTTCCTCGCTCACCTGCCCGTAGCGGTCCACCGGGACCACGTCCACGGCGAAACCATGGACGCGTTCGAGGTACCTGGCGGATTCTTCCACGGCCGGGTGTTCGACGGCGCAGATCGCCACCCGGTCCAGTCGCCGATCGGCCGCGCGGCGGGCCAGGGCGATGCCTTTGACCGCGAGGTTGTCCGCTTCCGTCCCGCCGGCGGTGAAGACGACTTCGCCGGGGCGGCAACCCAGGGCCTTCGCCGTCGTCTCCCGGGCACCGGCGAGCGCCGCGGCGGCGGCGTCGCCGAGCGAATGGTGGCTCGACGGATTGCCGAAGTCCCCGCTGAGGTACGGCCACATGGCCTCAAGGACCTCACGGCGGACCGGCGTCGTGGCGGCGGCGTCCAGGAAGATCACGGTGCGCCTCAGCCGGCCGGTTCCAGCTCGACGTCGAGGCCCAGGTCCAGGGCGGTGACGCTGTGCGTCAGGGCACCAATCGAGATGATATCCACGCCGGCGGCGGCAACCCCGGCCACGGTGGCGAGGCTGACGTTGCCGCTGGCCTCGACCCGGGCCCGCCCGCCGACCAGTTCGACGCCGGCTGCCAGTTCTTCCGGTGAGAAGTTGTCCAGCATGATGGTGTCCACGCCGGCGGCCAGCACAGGCTCAATCTGCTCCATGCTGTCCACCTCCACCTCGAAGTGCGTGGTGTGCCCCAGCCGGGCCTTGGCGCCGCGCAGCACCGCGGTGAGCTTCGCCGGGTCTCCCCCGGTCAGCACCGCAAGGTGGTTGTCCTTGGCCAGGACCGCGTCCGAGAGGCTGAAGCGGTGGTTCGCTCCCCCGCCGCAGCGGACCGCGTAGCGCTCCAGCACACGGAGCCCCGGCGTCGTCTTCCGGGTGTCGGTGATCCGCGCGCCGGTGCCGGCCACCAGCGCGACGAACTGCGCGGTACGCGTGGCGATCGCGCTCATCCGCTGGACCAGGTTCAGCGCCACCCGTTCGGCCAGTAGCACGCCGCGGGCGTTGCCGGTCACCCGGGCCAGCGCCGTGCCGGCGTCGAAGGCTTCCCCGTCGGCGACGAGCAGTTCCACCGCGGCACCCGGGTCCGCCAGCTTCATCGCGGCGGCGAACACCTGCCCGCCGCTGAACACCCCGGGCACCCGGGCTGCGAGCACCGCGGTGGCGCGGGCATCGGCCGGGATAAGGGTCTGCGAGGTGATGTCGCCGTAGGGGGCGTCCTCCAGCAGGGCCGCACGGAGCACGGCGTCGACGGCGGCCGCCGGCAGGGAGCCGGCAAGCTCGACGCCGGTCAGCCCCGGGGTGTCCTGGGTGGTGGTGGTCATGAGGAAATCCTTTGCATGGAGGGGGTTCGGGCGGACGCCGGGTCGGTATCGGCCCGGTGGTGGGCGCCCACGGATACCGTCCGGTTCCGGGCGGCCTCCACGAGCAGTTGAGCAGCCAGCAGCAGGTTGCGGTCCTCGTGCTCCCGCGGGTCTTCCGAGTCCGGCGCGGTCCTAGGGCGGACCACATCGGCCCAGTCGGCAAGCTGCGCAGCCGCAGCATCGAGCTCAACGCCACTGCGCAACACCCCGGCAGCCCGAGTCATCAACCGCCCCAGAGCCGCCCGAGAAAACAACCCGGGACCCGACCCAGTCTTCCCAACACCATCGGGCAAGCTGGCCTGGTGGTGTTCCCGGCTGGCACTTACGGAAGGCTGGCCACCGTCGTTCGATGGCGTTCCGGAAGCGTGCGTCAAGGGGAGGCCGCTTGCGGCCGTGGGCCCACACGATCCGGGTTCCCTGGCCGAGCTTGCGAGGTTAGGGCGATCGTGGGGAGCACGCGGAGGAACGGCGTCGGACGACGCCCCAACTGACGTCCAGCCAGTTTCGCCCCCGAGGAAGTCCTCCACGGCCCGCCGTCCGAACACCAACCCTTCGAGCAGCGAGTTGCTGGCCAGCCGGTTGGCTCCCTGCGCCCCGGTGCAGGCGGCCTCGCCCGCGGCGTAGAGCCCCGGCACCGAGGTGCGGCCCCAGAGGTCGGTGGCGATCCCGCCCATCCAGTAGTGGGCTGCCGGGGACACCGGCAGCGCTTCGGCGGTCCAGTCATAGCCGGCCGCCCGGGTCCGGGCGGTGATGGTCGGGAAGCGACGGGCCAGGAACCCGGCCCCGCGGCTCGCTTCGATCCCCCGGGCATCCAGGAACGCCGGGCTGTCCGCCGGCTGCCCGGTTGCGGCCAGGTGCAGGGCAATGCTGCGGGAGACGACGTCGCGCGGGGCCAGCTCGGCGTCCGGGTGGTAGTCGGGCATAAAGCGGTGGCCTGCGGCGTCCAGCAGCATGGCCCCCTCACCGCGCACCGCCTCCGAGATCAGCAGCGACGGCGGCCCGCCGGGTGCCTCGGCGGTAGCCAGCGTGGTGGGGTGGAACTGGAAGAACTCCAGGTCACGGACCGCTGCGCCCGCACGCCAGGCGAGGGCGAGGCCGTCGGCGGTGGCAACGGCGGGGTTGCTGGTGCGGGCAAACAGCCGCCCGGCGCCGCCGGTGGCGAGCAGCACGGCGTCGGCCTCCAGCCGTCTCCGCTGTCCGCCGGCCAGGTAGGCGACCCCGGTGACGGCCCCCGAAGCCGCGCCGCCCGCAGGGTCGTCGCCGTCGGTGAGCAGTGCGGTCACAAAGGCGCCGGTCTCAACCCGGAGCCGACCCTGGACGGCGCGCTCCAGCACGGCGGCCACGAGGCCTCGGGCGATGCAGGCACCGGTCGCATCGCCGCCGGCGTGCAGGATGCGGGCGGCCGAATGCGCGGCTTCCAGGCCCAGGGCCGGTCCGCCGTCCGACCGGACGTCGAAGTTCACGCCAAAGCGACGCAGCCCGGCGATGTCCCGCACGGCCTCGGTGCACAGGATCCGGACGGCGTCGGGATTGTTCAGCCCGGCCCCGGCCGCGAGGGTGTCCGCAATGTGGGCCTCGACCGAGTCCCCCGCCGCGGCCTCGCCCGGCGCCAGCACCGCGGACACACCGCCCTGGGCGTAGAAGGTGTTGCTCGCCTCGAGCGAGCCCTTGGTCAGCAGCACCACCTCGGCGTCCGGCGCTTCGGAGGCGAGCAGCGCCGCATACAGCCCGGCGATCCCACTCCCGGCGACGACGAGTCGCCTGGTCACGGCCGCGCCGCCAGCATGCGTTCGAGGGCCACCCGGGCGGGGGCCGCGACGTCGTCCGCCACCGTGATCCGGTTGACCACCTCGCCGCGGACAAGGGCCTCCAGCACCCAGGCCAGGTAGCCGGGGTGGATGCGGTACATCGTGGAGCAGGGGCAGATCACGGGGTCGAGGCAGAAGATGGTGTGCTGCGGGTATTCCGCGGCCAGCCGGTTGACCAGGTTGATCTCGGTGCCGACGGCGAAGACAGTGGGTTCGGTGGCGGCGGCGATGGCCTTGCGGATGAAGTCCGTGGAGCCGGCCGAGTCGGCCGCGTCCACCACCGGCATGGGGCATTCGGGGTGCACGATGACCTGCACGCCCGGGAAGTCGGCGCGCGCCTTCTCGATCTGGGCCACGTTGAAGCGCTTGTGGACCGAGCAGAAGCCATGCCACAGGATCACCCGCGAGTCCTGCAGGGCGCGTTCGTCATTGCCACCGAACTCCTTGCGCGGATTCCACATCGGCATCTGCTCCAGCGGCACACCCATCGCCTTGGCGGTGTTGCGGCCCAGGTGCTGGTCCGGGAAGAACAGCACGCGCTGGCCCCGTTCAAAGGCCCATTCCAGCACCGTGGCGGCGTTCGAGGAGGTGCAGACGATTCCGCCGTGCTCGCCGCAGAAGCCCTTGAGCGCTGCGGAGGAGTTCATGTAGGTGACCGGGATGACCGGGACCCGGCCGTCGGCATCGGGCTCGGTGCCGAACAGCTCCTCCAACTGCTCCCAGCACTCGGTCACCGAATCGATGTCCGCCATGTCCGCCATCGAGCAGCCGGCGGCGAGATTGGGCAGGATCACGGCCTGCTCGGGCGCGGAGAGGATGTCCGCGGTCTCGGCCATGAAGTGCACGCCGCAAAAGACGATCGCCTCTGCGTCCGGCCGGGTCAGGGCCGCGTTGGCGAGCTGGAAGGAGTCGCCCACGAAGTCGGCGTACTGGATCACCTCGTCGCGCTGGTAGAAGTGGCCCAGGATGACGGCCCGGTCACCCAACGCCGCCTTCGCCGCCCGGATCCGGGCGTCCAGTTCGGCTTCGCCGGCCAGGCGGTATTCCTCCGGCAGCTGCCCCTGCCGCGGGGTCGAGGCCGGGGCGACGTCGGCCACGGAGGCGCCCGGGCCGTACGCCGGGACGCCGGCCAGGGCCTCGGCGAGATCGAAGTCCCACGGGCCGCGGGCCAGGGCCGGGCTGCAGGTGGAACCTGCCGCGGCGGCTGGTGCCTGGCCTGCGGCCTGTTCGCGCGTAATCAGCTGGATCGCCGTGTTGACGCTGCTCATGGTGTGCTCCTGTTGTCTGGATCGAGGCCGGGGCGGCCGGTGAAGCGGTAGAGGCGGGGTGGGCGGTGCTTGCCGCCCTGGAGGTATTCGTCGGTTTCTTCGATTTCCGGGGTGGCCTTGACCTGGCGGCGGAAGTTGGCCGGATCCAGTTCGCGGTCCAGGACTGCTTCGTAGACCTCGCGGACCTGAGCGAGGGTGAAGTACTCGCCGAGCAGGTGGTAGGCGATCGAGCCGTAGGCCATCTTGTTCCGCAGCCGCCAGAGCGCGTAGTCGACGATTGCGTTGTGGTCGAACGCCAGGTCGCCAAGCCGGCCCGCCCGGAACCAGCGGACATTTTCGGATTCGTCGGCCAGCGCGGCCTCGGTGGGCTGGACCAGCGCCCAGTAGACAATCGAGACCACCCGCTGGGTGGGCGAGCGGTGCAGGCCGCCGAAGGCATAGAGCTGTTCGAGGTAGCTGGGCGCCAGCCCGGTGGTCTCGCGCAGGTTGCGGGAGGCTGCGTCCTGCAGCGATTCCGCATGTGTCAGCGGGCCGCCGGGGAGGGCCCACTGGTTCTTGAAGGGCTCGCGGATCCGGCGCACCAGCGGGATCCACAGGGTGGGGCGGCCGGTGCGTTCACTGGGGCGCAAGGCGAAAATCACCGTGGAGATGGCCAGCGACGGCGGCGCGAGCTGGCGCTCGGAGACGTTGGCTGGTGAGGTGTAGACGGTGATCGACCCCCGCGTTCCGGGGTCCTGGCCGGTCCCTGCGGACCGCCCGGACGGTTCCGGCCCGACCGCCGGAGTAGTTATAGTCAAGTTGACTAGAACTAATTCTACGACGCCGGCGACCAGGGGCAAAATGTTTCAGCCCGGCGCCGCACGGCGGCGGCTATTGCTGCTGGGCGGCAGCCTCCAGCAGCGGCAGGGTGCGGCCCTGAAAATGGGTGTTGAGCACGATCACCGAGGAGGAGCGCAGTACGGTGCGGGTTGCGATCATGGCGTCCAGCACGCGCTGCAGGTCCGAGTTGGAGCGTGCGGCGATGCGGGCCATCAGGTCCGATCCGCCGGACACCGTATGGATCTCGATCAGCTCCGGAATCCGGGCGAGGGCCTCCACGACGGCGTCGTGCCCGAGGTCCTGGTTGATGGTCAGGGAGCAGAAAGCCACGACCGGATAGCCGAAGCGGGCCGGGTCCGGCTGCGGCACCCACGAGCCGATGACGCCGCTGTCCTGCATCCGGTCCAGCCGCGACTGTACGGTGGCGCGGGCGACCTTCAGCACCCGGGATGCCTCCAGGACGGAGGACCGCGGGGAGTCCGTGAAGAATCGGACAATTTTGGCATCCAGCGGGTCGACGTTCACTTCAGCTTCCTTGCCTGCAGGGTTTCAACAGCACACATCGTCGCGATCCGGGCCGGGCGATGAACAAACTGCAACCATGCTCTCACGCCGCCCGCGCCAACTGGCCCCGCCGGGGCGGTAAATTCGTATGGTCCCAAAAGGACGCCACCACCACCGTAAGAAGGTTCGCCAGCATGACAACGATGTCCCCCGCGGAGCGCCCGGCCCTGAAACTCGGCCACAGCATGAAGCCCCGCCAGCTCACCATGATGGGACTCGGGAGCGCCATCGGCGCGGGCCTGTTCCTCGGATCGGGGGCCGGGATCCAGGCCGCCGGCCCGGCCGTCCTGATCTCCTATCTGGTCGCCGGCACCCTGATCATCATCGTGATGTGGGCCCTCGGTGAGATGGCCGCGGCCAACCCGAACAGCGGCGCGTTCTCCGTCTACGCCGAACGTGCCCTGGGCAGGACTGCCGGCGCCACCGTGGGCTGGCTCTGGTGGCTGCAGCTCGTCGTCGTCATCGCCGCCGAGGCGCTCGGCGCGGCCGGACTGCTCTTTACGGTCTGGCCGGTGATCCCGGCGTGGGGGCTGGCCCTGGTTTTCATGGTGCTCTTCACCGCCATCAACCTCGCCGGGGTGAAGAACTTCGGCGAGTTCGAATTCTGGTTCGCGATCCTCAAGGTTGCCGCCATCCTGCTGTTTCTGGCCATCAGTGCCGCGCTGCTCCTAGGCTGGCTGCCGGACGTGCCCAGCCCGGGGTTTCACAACTTCACCGCCGACTTCGCCCCCGCGGGCCTGGGCGGCATCGCCACCGCCCTGTTCGTGGTGATCTTCGCCTTCGGCGGCACCGAAATCGTCAGCGTCGCCGCGGCCGAGACCGAGAACCCCGAACGCAGCGTCGGCCACGCGATCCGCACCGTTGTCTGGCGCATCCTGGTGTTCTACATCGGCTCCGTCTTCGTCATCGCCGCCGTGCTGCCCTCGACGTCGGCGGCGCTCAAGTCACCGTTCGCGGGCGTGCTGGATCTGGCCCGTATTCCGGGCGCCGGGGCGGCAATCACGCTGGTCGCCGTCGTCGCCCTGCTCTCGGCCCTGAACGCGAACCTGTACGGCGCCTCCCGGATGGCCTACTCCTTGTCAGAGCGCGACGAGGCCCCGAGGTTCCTGTCGCGGCTGAACGGGGCCCGCGTTCCGGTCATCGCCGTCGGCATTTCGGTGGCGTTCGGCTTCCTGGCCGCGGTGCTTGAACTGCTGTTCCCGGAGCGGATCCTCCCGGCCCTGTTCCAGCTGGTGGGTTCGACCTGCCTCGTGGTGTGGGGCTCGGCGCTGGTGTCCCAGTTGGTCCTGCGGCGCCGGGCGGACCGCGCCGGCACCGAACTGCCGCTGCGGATGAAGGGGTTCCCCGGGCTGACCATTTTCGGCCTGGTCCTGCTCGCCCTGATCTTCGCCGTCGGCTTCAGCAGCCCTGACAGCAGCAGACAGCTCTTCAGCACCATGGCGTTGATCGCGGGCATCGCCGCCGCATGCTGGATTGGCGCACGGATCAGCGCCCGGCGCCCGAACTGACCCGCAGACCAGCCCTATACAAATTGCCAACTACATCGAGGCCGGACCCGGAAGCTTTGCGCAGAGTGGTCAGCCTTTGCTTGACTGATTGCCTAACCGTTGGCCCGTGACTAGGGTCACAGGCATGGACACACTCCCCCTCGCGGTTACCGGCGACGAAGCCAGCCCGCTCACTTCCGCCCAGCTGCGCGAGCTGTATTCGCTGATGGTCGCGGTGCGGCACCTGGACACCTCCGCGATCGCCTGGCAACGGCAGGGCATCATTCCCGGCTACGCCCCTGAACTCGGCCAGGAGGCGGCCCAGGTGGGCAGCGGCTACGCCGTCGACACCACCCGCGACTTCGTCTTCCCCACCTACCGCGAGATGGGCGTCGCCCGGACCATGGGCGTGGACATGGTGGGCTACATGTCCACCCACAAGGCCACCTGGCACGGCGGCCTGTACGACCCGCTGGAGTCCCGGCTCGCCCCGATCCAGGCCGTCGTCGCCGGATCCGTGCTGCACGCCGTCGGCTGGGCCCACGGCCAGACGCTCGAAAACAAAGACGGCGTCGCGCTGACCTACTTTGGCGACGGAGCGTCCTCGCAGGGCGATGTCCACGAGGCGCTGAACTTCGCCGCCGTGATGAAGGCGCCCGTGGTCTTCTTCGTGCAGAACAACGGCTGGGCCATCTCGGTTCCGACCGAACGCCAGGTGGCCGGCGGCTCCGTCGCCGCCCGCGCGGCCGGCTACGGCATGCCTGCGCTGCAGATCGACGGCAACGACGTCGTCGCCGTCGTCGAGGCGACCCGCCGCGCCTTCGCGCACGCCCGCTCCGGCAACGGCCCGGTCCTGATCGAGGCCATGACCTACCGCCGCGGTCCGCACTCCACTTCCGATGACCCCGGCCGCTACCGCTCCCTCGACGAAGAGCGCGACGGCGCCGGCGAGGACCCGCTGGAGCGGCTCAAGCAACGGCTGCTGGCGGACGGGATTGCGGACGAGGCGTTCTTCGCCGACGCGCTGGCCGCCGCCAAGGCCGAGGAGGAGCAGATCCGCACCGGCATCCAGGCCCTCGGCCCGCGCCCCGGAGCCGAAATGTTTGACCTGGTCTTCCAGGAAACCACCCCTGCCCTGCAGGCCCAGGCCGCCAACTGGCGCGAGGAGTCCGAACATGTCTAACTCGATCCTTGAAAGCGAGACGGCTATTACTCCCGCTTCCGGCACCGTGATGTCCATGCAACAGGCGCTCAACCGCGCCCTGGACGAAGTACTCGCGGAAAACCCCAAGGCCGTCATCTTCGGCGAGGACTGCGGCCGGCTGGGCGGGGTCTTCCGGATCACCGACGGGCTGCAGGCCAAACACGGCGCGCAGCGCGTCTTTGACACACCGCTGGCCGAATCCGGCATCCTCGGCATGTCCGTAGGCCTGGCCATGGCCGGCTTCCACCCCATCCCGGAGGTCCAGTTCGACGGTTTTGCCTACCCGGCCATCAACCAGATCGTCTGCCAGATCGGCCGGATGAACTACCGCAGCCGCGGCACGCTGCCGATGCCGATCACCCTCCGCGTGCCCAGCTTCGGCGGCATCCGCGCCCCCGAACACCACGGCGAAAGCCTCGAGGCGCTCTTCGCCCACGTGCCGGGGCTGAAGGTGGTCTCGCCGTCGAATCCGCACGAGGCGTACCACCTGCTCAAGTACGCCGCCACCCGGCCGGACCCGGTGATCTTCATGGAGCCGAAGTCCCGCTACTGGCAGAAGGGCGAGGTGGACCCCACCCGGCACGACGCCGACGGCGGCTCCCCCACCGGCGCCAAGGTCATGCGGGAGGGCCGGCACCTGACCCTCGTGGCGTGGGGCGCGATGGTGGCCCGCTGCCTCCAGGTGGCCGAACTCGCGGCCGAGGACGGGATCGACCTCGAGGTCCTGGACCTGCGCTGGCTCAAACCGATCGACGCCGCGGCGCTGGCCGCGTCCGTGCGCAAGACGCGCCGCGCCGTCGTCGTCCATGAGGCGCCGCTGACGTCGGGTCTCGGCGCCGAGGTGGCACAGCTGATCACGCAGAGCTGCTTCGACACCCTCAAGGCGCCGGTGGAGCGGGTCACCGGCTTCGACGTCCCCTACCCCTCGGGAGACCTCGAAGACGAATACATCCCGAACATTGACCGGATCCTCTTCGGCATCCAGCGAGTATTGGAGTACAAACGTGGCTGAAATTTCCTTCCCGCTACCGGACCTCGGCGAAGGCCTGATCGAGGCGACTGTGTTGGAATGGCTGGTCTCGCCGGGTGACCAGGTGGAGCGCAACCAGCCGCTGGTGGAAGTTGAAACCACCAAGTCGGCCGTCGAATTGCCGAGCCCGCAGGCGGGTAAGGTAGTGCGTATCCACGGCGGGCCCGGCGACAAGATCAACGTCGGCGAGCCGCTGATCGTGTTCGAGGTGCCGGACAACATCGCAGGCATCGTGGGCACGGTCCCGAAGGAAGAGGCACCGAAGCGCCGGGTCCGCCTGAGCGCCGTACTTGATGAGGACTGACACCATGAGCGGCAGGCACACCGGCGAACAGCATTCCCACACCGTCGAGGGCACCGACCCCCAGCTGTACGTAGGGGTGCACGATCCCAAGGACGACGCCGGCCTGCGTCCGGTGCTGCTGCTGCATGGCTTCTCCTCCTCCTCCAAGCTCAACTGGGAGGACACCGGCTGGATCACGGCCCTGACCGAGGCCGGACGCCGCGTCATCACGGTGGACCTGCCCGGCCACGGCCGCAGCGGCGCCCCCGAGGACCGGGACTCCTACTCCCCCAGCCGGATCCGCGCGGACCTGCTTCAGATCGCGTTCGACGCCGGCGCCCGCCCGCTGCGCGACGGCGACCCGGCCAGCGGACTGGACGTGATCGGCTACTCCCTGGGCTCCCGGCTGGCCTGGGAATTCGGTGCCACGCAGCACGAGCTGGTCCACCGGCTGGTGCTGGGCGGCCCCAACGTGGCGGATCCGTTGGCGGAGTTCGACCTGGTGGCCGCGCAGCGCTACCTGGCCGACGGCACGCCGATCGCCGATGCGTCCACCGCCGGGCTGCTGAAGATGGCGCAGCTGCTGCCGAGCAACAACATTTTTGCCCTGCTGTCCCTCGTCGAGGCGATCAAGGACGAACCGTTCGACCCCGCCGAGGCCGTGCCGCCGATGCCGATGATGCTGGTGGCCGGGGAGAAGGACGAGCGGGCCGCGTCCATGCCCGAACTCGCCACGCTGGGCGCCAAGGCCGGGGCGATGGTGGAACAGCTCATCCTCCCGGCCCGGAACCACACCAACGCCATCACCAGCCGCGCCTTCAAGCAGGGCGCCATCGAGTTCCTGGGCGCCTGAGCCCTCGCTTAAACAGCAACGCGGGGTCACTTACCGCCGGTCCGGGGGTTCCGGATGGGCGACAAGTGACCCCGCGTTGTTGTTTGGGGTGCCTAGTGGTGGCGACTGACGCCGAGCGGGCGTCCCTTGGTTTCCTTCGCCAGGATGACGCCGACGGCGGAGATGACGCAGAGGATCATGATGTAGATGCCGATGGAGCCGGTCCAGTGCGTGCCCTGCAGCAGGGCTTCCGCGATGGTTGCCGCGAAGGCGCCGCCGAGGATGGCGCCGAAGGCGTAGCCGATCGAGATGCCCGAGTAGCGGACGTTCGCCGGGAACATCTCGGCGTACATGGCGGACATCGGGCCGTAGGACAGGCCAAGGCCGATCGTCAGGACGAACAGCGCCACGCCGTAGAGCACGATGTCCTTAGTGTCGATCAGGGCGAACATCGGGATCATCCAGGCGAAGACGATGCCGTATCCGATCAGAAAGGTCTTGACGCGGCCGATCTTGTCAGAGAGCCAGCCGCCGACCAGGGTGAAGATGAGCCAGCCGAAGGAAGCCAGCGTGGTTGCCAGCAGGATCTGCGGGGTGGGCATCTTCAGCGACTTGGTGGCGTAGGAGATGAAGAAGGCGATCAGCAGGTAGCCGGCGGCGTTGTTGCCGATGAAGATCATCGTCGAGTAGAGGACGGCCTTCTTGTGCTTGCGGACCAGCTCGCCCAGGGGCGCCTTGCTTTCCTTCTTGCGCTCCTGCATCTCCTGGAAGACCGGGCTTTCGGCCACGGCACGGCGGATCAGGTAACCGACCACGATCAGCACGATGGACAGCAGGAACGGCACCCGCCAGCCCCAGGACGCGAAGTCTTCCTTGGACATGCCGGTGTTGAGGAAGTACAGCAGGCCGGTGGCGAGGATCATGCCCACGGGGACGCCGATCTGCGGGTAGGCGCCGAACAGGCCGCGCTTGCTCATCGGAGCGTGTTCGACGGCCATCAGGGCAGCGCCGCCCCATTCACCGCCGGCGGAGAAACCCTGGATAACGCGCAGCGTGATCAGCAGGATCGGAGCCCAGACGCCGATCTGGGCGTAGGTGGGCAGCATGCCGATGAGGGCCGTCGCGGCACCCATCATGACCAGGGTGAAGACCAGCATCGCCTTGCGGCCGAGGCGGTCGCCGAGGTGTCCGGCGATGATGGCGCCGAGCGGGCGGAACAGGAAGCTGATGCCGATCAGCGCGAAAGACAGGATCTGCGCCAGGCCGGGGTTGGAGGCGTTCAGCGGCGCCAGGAAGAGCGGTGAGAGCAGCGTTGCTGTCAGTTGGGCGAAGATGAAGAAGTCGTACCACTCGATGGTGGTACCGACCAGCGTCCCGGCGAGGACCTTGCGTTCCTCATGCTTGCTGCTGGGGCCCGTCTCTGAATCGACGGTTGAAGTTGCGGTCATTGGAACTCCGTTGCTGGGGGCAGAGGTGCTGCCCGGGGTGGGTGCGAAGTGAATAACTGAATGCCTCTTGAATTACTGATCGAACGGTCAGTTAGTATCTGCGATCTTACTATGGAAAATGTGATCAGGCACACATTCGGGGCAAAATTGCTGGTTGGGACCCAAAATGTGACGCCGGGCCCATCCGGCCGGGGCCAGCGGTTCACTGGCAGCCCGCGTCGGGCCGCGGCTCGCCGAGGCCTTGTAGGGGCCGCATTCATGTTCTATAATCGAACACTCAGTTCCGATATAGAACGGTACTGGACCGTGATCCCGAACACAAGAGTCTTGCCGCGCCGCCCCCGGCGCCGCACCCCCCGGCCCTAGGATGGATCCCATGACCCCGACCGCCGGCAGCGCCCAGGCCTCCCCGTCCCAGACGCTGTCCCGAGGCATCCGCGCCCTGGAGATCCTCGCCGACGCCCCGGAGCCGCTCACCATCGCCGAGCTCGCCGACGCCATGGGCGTCCACCGCTCGGTCGCCTACCGCATCCTGCGCACCCTCGAGGACCACTCGCTGCTGGTCCGGGACGACGCCGGCAGGGTCCAGCCCGGCCCCGGCCTGGCCGTCCTCGCCCGCGGGGTGGCCCGCAACCTGCAGACCGCAGCTCTTCCGGAGCTCACCCAGCTGGCCAACGCCCTGAACATGAGCGCTTTCGTGGCGGTCTGGGACCGCGAGGACTGCGTCACGCTCGTCACTGTCGATCCGCGTCACACGGGCGCCGCCGTGGTCCAGCACCCCGGGTCCCGGCACCCGGTCAGCGCCGGCGCCCCGGGCATCGCGATCCAGTCGGCCCTTTCGGAGCAGGAATGGCACAGCCTTGCCCCCGCTATCCCCTACCGTGCCGAAGCCGCCGAGGCACGCCGGCGCGGCTTCGCGGCCAGCCACGAAGAAGTTATCCCCGGTGTCTCCTCGCTGGCCGTGCCGGTGAGGGTGCCGGGCGGCCGGCCGGCGGCCCTGGCGGTGGTCTATATCCGCGACGCGCAGGATCCGGCGGAGGTTGCGGCCGCCCTCTCGGCGAGCGCCGCGCGCATCGAAGCACAGCTGGGCTGAGCCGGCGGCGCCGGGCGCAGTGCCTTGACAATCTCCCCGGGCTCGGGCAGTTTAGTATCGTATACGATTTCATACTCAATGAGGAGAATGCGATGGAGCAGCTCTCGCAGGACGCCCTGGCCGCCACCGGCAAGGTCATCGCCGTGCACATCAACTACCCGAGCCGTGCCGCCCAGCGCGGCCGCACCCCGAAGCAGCCCTCCTACTTCCTCAAGCCCTCCTCCTCCCTGAGCCTCTCCGGCGGCACGGTGGAACGCCCGGTCGGCTGCGAACTGCTGGCCTTCGAAGGCGAGGTGGCCCTCGTGATCGGCACCCGGGCCCGCCGGGTCTCCCCCGAGGACGCCTGGCGCCACGTCGGCTTCGTCACCGCTTCCAACGACCTCGGCCTCTACGACCTGCGCTACGCGGACAAGGGTTCCAACCTCCGTTCCAAGGGCGGGGACGGCTTCACCCCCGTGGGGCCGGCCCTCATCCCGGCCGCCGAGCTCGACCCGGCGGGCCTCCGCGTCCGAACCTGGCTCAACGGTGAGCTCGTCCAGGAGGACACGACCGGCACATTGCTCTTCCCCTTCGCCCGGCTCGTCGCTGACCTCTCCCAGCTCCTGACCCTGGAGCCGGGCGACATGATCCTGACCGGTACCCCGGCCGGCGCCTCGGTGGCGCAGCCCGGCGACATGATGGAAGTCGAAGTCGACGCCCCGGCGTCCGGACTCAGCACCGGCAGGCTGACGACGACGGCGGCCCAGGGCACCGTGCCACTCGCCGACTACGGCGCACGGCCGCGCAGCGACGACGCCCAGCGTGCGGAGGCCTACGGCACGCCAGCGGCCGCGGCGGCCGCTGCACCGGCCGCAGCCAAGAGTGCACTGACCCCGGAGCTGAAGGCCAAGCTCGAATCCGTCGCCACGGCAACGCTGAGCTCCCAGCTGCGCAAGCGCGGCCTCAACAACGTCAGCATCGACGGCCTGCATTCCACCCGGCCTGACCGCACCGTCGTCGGCGTCGCCCGGACCCTGCGTTACGTGCCCAACCGCGAGGATCTGTTCAAGACCCACGGCGGCGGCTTCAACGCCCAGAAACGCGCCATCGACTCGCTCCGGGAAGGCGAGATCCTGGTGATGGAGGCCCGGGGCGAAAAGGGCACCGGCACGGTCGGGGACATCCTGGCCCTGCGCGCCCAGGTCAACGGCGCCGTCGCCGTCATCACCGACGGCGGCGTCCGCGACGTCACCGCGGTCGGTGCGCTGGAGATGCCCACCTTCTTCGCCAACGCCCACCCCGCGGTCCTGGGCCGGCGCCACATCCCGTGGGACGTTGACCTGACCATTTCCTGCGGCGGCGCCACGGTTCAGCCCGGGGACATCATTGTGGGCGACGCCGACGGCCTCCTCGTGATTCCGCCGGCCCTCGCGGAAGAAGTGGCTAACGACGCGCTGGTCCAGGAGGCCGAAGAGACGTTCATCGCCGAGATGGTCGCCGCCGGGCACAGCGTGGACGGCCTGTACCCGATGAACGCGCAGTGGCAGGAAAAGTACCGGGCATGGGCCGCGGACCGCGCGCAGTCCCGGCCATGACCAGCGCCGTGGCCCGTACCGAGGGCGTCAGCGACAGCACCGGCGCCGGCGTCGGCATCGGCACTGCGAGCAAGTCCGAGCAGGCCTACGCCGCGATCAAGGCGGGCATCCTGAGCGGCGAGTACTCCCCCGGTTACCGGCTGGTGCTGGCCAAGATCGCCGAGGATCTGGGTTTCAGCGTGGTCCCGGTCCGTGAGGCCATCCGCCGGCTCGAGGCTGAGAACCTCGTCGTGTTCGAGCGCAACGTCGGCGCCACGGTGGCCGGAATCGATCCGACCGAATACCTCTACACCATGCAGACCCTCGGGATCGTCGAAGGCGCCGCGACGGCGCTGTCCGCGCCGCTGATCTCCGCGGCGGACATCGAAAGGGCCCGCGCGGTCAACGAGCTGATGCGCGAATGCCTGGCGAACTTCGACCCGGTCCGCTTCACGAGCCTGAACCGTGACTTCCACAGCGTCCTGTTCGAACACTGCCCCAACCCGCACATCCTCGACCTCGTGCACCGCGGCTGGAACCGGCTGCAGGCACTGCGCTCCTCCACCTTCAGCTACGTGCCCGGCAGGGCCCGGCAGTCGGTCGAGGAACACGAGGCGCTGTTGGGGCTGCTCGAGGCGGGCGCGCCGGCGGACGACGTCGAACGCGCTGCCCGCGCACACCGTAATGCCACCCTCGACGCCTACCTCGCCCACCGGGCGCCCACTCCCTGACCACTGCCACAGCCACAGCCACCCGACCGCGACAGCCACAGCCCACGGCTCCCCCGCCCCGAGCGACAAGGAAAAACAATGAAGTTCCGTTCCGACCCCCAGCAGCACCTCAAAGGCTCCCTCGCCGCGATGTTCACCCCCTTCACCAGTACCGGTGACGTCGACCACGGCAGCCTGCGGAACATGGTCGAATGGCAGATCGCCAGCGGCTCCTCCGGCATCACGATCGGCGGGTCCACCGGCGAGCCCAGCGCCCAGTCCGTGGAGGAGCGCGCGGCCGCGATCCGCGCCACCGCCGAGGCCATCGGCGACCGCGTCCCCTTTATGGCAGGCACCGGCACCGCGAAACTGCAGGAAACACTGGAACTGACCCAGGCCGCCGTCGACGCCGGCGCGGACGCGTCGATGATCATCACCCCGTACTACTCCCGGCCTACGCAGGAAGCCCTGTACCGCTGGTACGCCACGATCGCCGCCGAGTTCCCGGACATGCCGTTCGTCATCTACAACGTGCCGTCCCGGACCGCGGTGGACATGGCGCCGGAAACCGTGGCCCGGCTGTTCCGCGACTTCGACAACATCGTCGGAATCAAGGAGACCACCAAGGACTTCGAGCACTTTTCCCGCGTGATGCACCTGGCCGGCAAGGACCTCCTGGTCTGGTCCGGCATCGAGCTGCTGTGCCTGCCGCTGATGGCGATTGGCGGCGTCGGCTTCATCTCCGCGCTGGCGAACATCGCCCCGAAAGCCTCCGCCGACATGTACAAGGCCTGGGTCGAGGGGGACTTCGAGACCGCCCGGGAGATCCACTACGGCGTGCACCCGCTGGTGGACCTCTTGTTCGTCGAGACCAACCCGGCACCGAGCAAGTGGCTCATGGCCGAGGCCGGCCTCATCTCCTCCGACTACGTCCGCCCGCCGCTCATCACCCCCACCGACGCCGGGCTCAAGAAGATCAACGAACTGATGGAAGCCGGCCGGGAGTACCTCACCCCGGTGGACGGCTTCCGGATCGCCAAGTAACAGCTGCACACCGCAACTTCACCGCCGAAGCAAAGGATTGATCCCCATGGCCGAGCACTACATTCCGGACGACCTCCCCACCCGGATCCGGCATTACATCAACGGCGAATTCGTCGACTCCGTCAGCGGCCGGACCTTTGACGTCCTGGATCCGGTCTCCAACGAGACCTATGCCACCGCGGCCGCCGGGCAGAAAGAGGACATCGACCTCGGCGTCGCCGCAGCCCGCACGGCCTTCACCGAGGGCCCGTGGCCGCGGATGAAGCCGCGCGAACGCGCCCGCGTGCTGAACCGGATCGCCGACGCCGTCGAGGCCCAGGAGACCCGGCTCGCGCAGCTGGAGACGTTCGACACCGGGCTGCCGATCACCCAGGCCAAGGGCCAGGCGCTGCGGGCGGCGGAAAACTTCCGCTTCTTCGCCGACCTGATCGTGGCGCAGTTCGACGACGCCATGAAGGTCCCCGGCGCACAGATCAACTACGTCAACCGCAAGCCGATCGGCGTCGCCGGTCTCATCACGCCGTGGAACACGCCGTTCATGCTGGAGTCCTGGAAGCTCGCCCCGGCGCTGGCCACCGGCAACTGCGTGGTGCTCAAGCCGGCCGAGTTCACCCCGCTCTCAGCCTCGCTCTGGGCGAAGATTTTCAAGGACGCGGGCCTGCCCGACGGCGTCTTCAACCTGGTCAACGGCCTCGGTGAGGAGGCCGGGGACGCCCTAGTGAAGCACCCGGACGTGCCGCTGATCTCCTTCACCGGCGAAACGACCACAGGCAAGACGATCTTCCGCAACGCCGCGGAGAACCTCAAGGGCCTCTCGATGGAACTCGGTGGCAAGAGCCCGGCGATCATCTTCGACGACGCCGACCTCGACGCCGCGATCGACTCGACCCTCTTCGGCGTCTTCTCGCTCAACGGCGAGCGCTGCACGGCCGGCTCCCGGATCCTGGTCCAGCGCGGCATCTACGAGGAATTCTGCGAGAAGTACGCCGCCCGCGCCAAGAACATCGTCGTCGGCGACCCGCACGACCCGAAGACCGAGGTCGGCGCGCTGGTGCACCCGGAGCACTACGAGAAGGTCGCGCGCTACGTCGAGATCGGCAAGTCCGAGGGCCGGCTGCTGGCCGGCGGCGGGCGTCCGGAGGGACTTCCTACCGGCAATTACATTGCCCCGACGGTGTTCGCCGACGTCAAGCCGGACGCCCGGATCTTCCAGGAGGAGATCTTCGGGCCGGTCGTGGCGATCACCCCGTTCGAGGACGACGCCGAGGCGCTGGCCCTGGCGAACAACACCCGCTACGGACTGGCCGGCTACGTCTGGACCAACGACCTGACCAGGGCGCACACCTTCTCGCAGAGCCTCGAAGCGGGCATGGTCTGGCTCAACAGCCACAACGTCCGGGACCTGCGCACTCCGTTCGGCGGGGTCAAGGCCTCGGGCCTCGGCCACGAGGGCGGCTACCGGTCAATCGACTTCTACACCGACCAGCAGGCCGTCCACATCACCCTGGGCAGCGTCCACACCCCGAAATTCGGTGCCACGGCGGAGCGCTGAGACGCTTCCCCTCCTCAACGAAGAGAGAATTCCATGAACCACATCATCACCCCCACGGTCCCGGCGCCGGACATCGTCCGCTGCGCCTATATGGACCTCGTGGTCACCGACCTGGAAAAGTCCCGCGCCTTCTACGTGGACCTGCTGGGCCTGCACGTCACCTACGAGGATGAGGACGCGATCTACCTGCGCTCCTTCGAGGAGTTCATCCACCACAACCTGGTGCTGCGCAAGGGTCCGGTGGCCGCGGCCGCGGCGTTCGCGTACCGGGTCCGCACCCCCGACGACGTCGACAAGGCCGAGGCTTACTTCGCCGAAATGGGCTGCCGCAGGGAGCGCCGTAAGGACGGCTTCGCCCGCGGGATCGGCGACTCGGTCCGCGTGGAGGATCCGCTGGGCTTCCCCTACGAGTTCTTCTACGAGGTGGAGCACGTGGAGCGCCTGACCCAGCGCTACGACCTCTACAGCGCCGGCGAGCTGGTCCGGCTGGACCACTTCAACCAGGTCACGCCCGACGTGCCGCGCGGCCGGAAATACCTCGAGGACCTGGGCTTCCGGGTGTCCGAGGACATCAAGGACTCCGACGGCGTCACGTACGCGGCCTGGATGCACCGCAAGCAGACCGTCCACGACACCGCCCTCACCGGCGGCGACGGCCCGCGGATGCACCACATCGCCTTCTCCACCCACGAGAAGCACAACATCATCCAGATCTGCGACAAGATGGGCGCCCTGCGGATCTCGGACCGGATCGAGCGCGGCCCCGGCCGGCACGGCGTGTCCAACGCCTTCTACCTCTACATCCTGGATCCGGACGGCCACCGGGTGGAGATCTACACCCAGGACTACTACACGGGCGATCCGGACAACCCCACGGTGACCTGGGACGTGCACGACAACCAGCGCCGCGACTGGTGGGGCAACCCGGTGGTTCCGAGCTGGTACACCGAGGCCTCCCTGGTCCTGGACCTGGACGGAAAGCCGCAGCCGCTCGTGATCCGCACGGACAGCAGCGAAATGGCGGTGACGGTCGGCGCCGACGGTTTCGCCTACACCCGGGAACCGGGCGAGGAGCGCGGCTTCAAGCTCGGCTCGCAGCTCTAGCGCGGGGCTATGCGGCCGCCGTCGTCGTACCTCGGTGGAGGACGACGGCGGCTGCCGCGCCGAGCAGGAAGAGCGCCGCCGCGGCACAGACCGGAACCAGGAACCCGGCCGAGTAGCCGAGGTTTTGCGCCAGCTGGCCGGCGATGGACGAGCCCACCGCGGTGCCGGCGACGATGCCGCTGGCCAGCGCCGTCATCACCGTACCGAGTTTGCCCGCCGGGGCCACAAGGCCGCCGATGGCGAACACGGTGACCATCAGCGGACCCACCGGCAGGCCCAGGACCAGGAGTAGCAGGATCATGGGCGGCGCCGTCGAGGGCAGGAGCAGCAGGGCCGCGAGTCCTGCCATCAGCGCGGCGCAGGCCAGCCACCGGACGTTGACGCTGAACCGACGGGGCCAGTAGGCCACCGACAGCGCCGCGGCGGCCGAGCTCAGGCCCATCACCGCGTACAACAGACCCGCCAGTTCCGAGGTGGCGAAGCTGGCCGCGAAGGAGCTCAGGGAAGTCTGCGTCGAGCCGAAGAATGTTCCCATGCAGACCATGGCCAGCACCGGCAGTCCGACGGCGGCAAAGCCGGCCGCGCGCTGCCCGGACGTCAGGGCCTTCCGCCGCTGCCGCTCGGCGGCCGAGGCTGTCCGGCTCCGCGCCGGGGTGCGCGGCACGGCACGGTGCGTCGGGTGCACAGCGAAGGCGGGGACCAAGGTGAGGGTCAGCGCGGCGGCAAGGGCGAGCGGCAGCCAGGGGCTGATAAGGCTGGCCAGGATTCCCACCAACGCCGGGCCCAGCACAAAGGTCAGCTCATCGGCGGTGCTCTCGTAGGACAGGGCGGTGTCCAGGTCTTCGGCGCGTCCGCCCCCGCTCCGGGAGCTCAGGGCCATCCAGCGGACCCGGGCCAGCGGGCCAACCTGCGGGCAGCTGGCGCCGGCGACAAACGCCGCGGCGAGCACCGGCACCGCGGCGGCCAGCTCCCGGCCCACCGGAACCAGGTACGCGGCGAGGATGAGGGCGCTCACGGCCAAAGTGTTGAAAACGGCGGAAACGAGGAGGACCGGGCGTTGGCCCCGCCGGTCCGCCAGCGCGCCCAGCACAGGGGCGCCGAGCGCCGAGCCGATGCCGACAGCGCCGGCCGCGGCCCCGCCGACGGCGTAGGAATCCGTGACGGCGGTGACGAGCGTCAGGGCGCCGACGGTGAGCATGGCCAGCGGGAGGCGGGCGAACAGGCCCAGCGGGATGAAACTGCGGCCGGCCAGCAGGGGAAGCCGGGCAAAGCGGCCGCCACGGCCTGCCGCTGCGGTGTCAGGCGATGGCGTGGCGGTGGTTGTTGTCTCGGTGGTTGTTGTCTCGGTGGAGACGGGCGCCGCAGAGGCAGGCGCCTGGGAAGACGGAGAGGAAGTCATGTTTCCGGGTTCGTTCGATGGTGCACATCGTCCCTCCTCCCGATGCGCGCGACCCGGTAACGATCAAATTATACCCGAGCAGCCTGGCCTCAGGCCGGGGCATCGTCCGAGATATGCAGCGTCGAACCGTTGCGGCCCTTGACCACCTGCAGCTGGGTGGTGATCCGCTGCTTCATTTCCGCCACGTGGCTCACCAGGCCCACCACCCGGCCGCCGTCGCGGAGTCCCTCAAGCGCATCCATGACCTGCTCGAGCGACTGCTCGTCGAGACTGCCGAACCCCTCGTCCACGAAAAGCGTCTCAATGTCCACCCCGCCGGATTCCATCTGCACCACGTCCGCGAGGCCGAGGGCCAGGGCCAGGGAGGCCATAAAGGACTCCCCGCCGGAGAGCGTGGCCGTGTCCCGGCGCTGGCCGGTCCACTGGTCCACGACTTCCAGTCCGAGCCCGGATTTCTGCCCCCGGGCCGCCCGCGCGTCGGTGTGCTGCAGGGTGTACCGGCCGTCGCTCATGCCGATCAGCCGCTCCGAGGCCGCGGCCGCCACCTGCTCCAGCCGGGCCGCGAGCACGTAGCTGTTCAGGCTCATGCGGTACGTGTTGTCGCCGCCGCCGCGGGCGGCCTCGGCGACGGCGCTCCACAGCGCCGCACGTTCCCGCGGCTCCCGGCCGGCTGCTGCCTGTTCCGCGTAGTTGGCGGAGATCCGGCCAAGGGCCCGCACCGAGTTCCCGGCCAGCCCCGCGGCCAGCACGGACTCCCGGGTGGCGCGGTCGGCCGCGGCGGCGTCCTCCCGGAGCTGGGCGAGCACGGCCAGGTCCACGGCGCCGTCAGTCGCCAGCTCCCGGGCGGCCAGGGCGAGTTCCTCGCCGGCAAAGAGTTCCTCGAGCCGGGCGGCCTCGTCCTGCCCGGCACGGACGGCGGCTTCCAGGCCGGCGGCGTCGTGGGCCGGCAGCAGCACCGAGCGGGCTGCGGCGGCCGACTCGAAGCCGGCGGCGGGGAGTGCCTGGTCCAGCTGGGCGCGGGCCTCCGCAATCCGTGCCCGGGCCTGTTCGAGGCTGCCGGCAGCGGCATCGGCGCGTTCGAGCAGTGCTGTCGTTCCGCGGACCGCGTTCAGGCGCGTCCCGAGGCTCGGGTGCCCGGAACGCAGCCCCGCCAGGGCGGCCTCGAGTTCGTCAGCCTGCCCCCGGACCGCGCTGAGGGTGGATTCGGTCTGGGCGATCCCGGCGGCGGCCGCCATTTGGCCTTGTTCCGCGGCCGCAATCTCTGCCTCCAGCTCGCCGCGCCGCGCCCGGTTGGCAGCGAGTTCCTCTGCGGCATGGGTCGCTTCGGCAGCCCGCTCCTTCGCAAGGGCGGCGTCGCTCCGGGCAACATCCGGCGCCGTGTCGCCGCCCTGCGCGGCCAGGACGGCCAGGTTCTGCTGCGCCTCGCCCAGCTCTCGCTCCAGCGCAGCCAGCACTGCCTCGGCGGCATCGGCGGCCTCCTGTGCGGTCTTCTCGGCGTCGGCGATGGCCAGGGCGGAGGCCGCGGCCGGAGCCGGAGCCGGGTGCTCGGCGCTGCCGCAGACCGGACACGGTTCATCCGGGAGCAGCTGGGCCGCGAGTTCCGCGGCGGCATTGGCGAGCCGCTCTTCCCGGAGGTCCAGCCAGCGCTGCCGTCGGTCCTGATGAGTGTCCCGGGCCAGCCGGTGCCGCTCGGCGATCCCGGCACAGCTTTCCGCGGCCTGGGCGTATCGGCCCACCATGGCGACCAGTTCGTCCGCGGCGGCGGCCTCCTTGGTGCGCAGCTGGACTTCCGCGGCCAACTCCTCGAGCGGGGCCAGGGCCGCCAGGAGCGCCGCGGACTCGGCGCGCAGGGCAGCCAGGGCCGCGGCGCCGGAGCGGTGTGCCTCGTGCAGGCCGTCGAGGCTGAGCTGCAGTTCGGTGCCACGGGCCATCAGGGCGGCCAGCCGGTCCTCGTCCGGCAGCCGCTCCTCCAGGACCGCCCGGAGCGAACGCAGCCGGCCGAGTTCGCCCCGCAGCACCGTGCTCGCAAAGAGCGGCGCGGCGGCCGGGCCGCCGTCGGCCGGTGGCAGATCCGGCGGGGCGGCCGGCAGTGCGGCAAGTTCCGGGTCGGTGAGGGCCGCGGCCCGCAGTTCCGTGGCCGCGCCGGCGGCGGCAGCGGCAGCGCGCTCCTCCGCGGTCTCGGCGCTGTCCACGGCCTGCAACTGACCGCCGAGCACTTCGGCCTTCCGGTGCCGCTGCAGCCGTTCTGCCGCGTCCCGCAGCTCGGGGGCCGCCGCCTCGGCGTCGGCGCGGCGCTGTTCAGCCGCCGCGAGTTTGGCCTGCCGCTCGGCGCGGGCGGCCGTTCCCTCCAGCCGGGCGGACAATTCGCGGCCCTGCCGCTCGGCCTCGGCCGCCGCGGCCTGCCGGTCGGACGCCGCCGCCGCCGCAGCGTCCCCGAGCCAGGCCAGCAATCTGTCGGCGTCCTCCCGGGCCGGCGCACCGTCCAATTCGAGGCCGAGTCCTGCTGTTTCGGCCTCAGCCTGGGCCAGCAGCAGCATGAGCTGGTTGTTGAGGCTTTCCACCTCCGCACGGGCCTCCGCGGCCCGCCGCCCAAGTTCCTGTTCCACCGCTTCGAAGCGCTGGGTGCCGAAGAGGCTTTGGAGCAGCACCAGCCGGTCGGAGGCCTTCGAGCGCAGGAAGGCGGCGAAGTCGCCCTGCGGCAGCATCACCACCCGGGTGAACTGCTCCCGGTCCATGCCCAGCAGGGCAGTGATCTCGGCGCCGGCCTCGTCGTTGCGGCCGGACTTTTCCAGCCATTCGCCGTCTACCCGCTCGCGCAGCAGGGTGTTCGCCTTCTGTTCGGTGAAGCCGTTTTTGCCCCGGGCGCTGGGCTTGTTCCAGGCCGGCGTCCGGGAAACCTCGAAGTGCCTGCCCTTGGCGGAAAACTCGCAGGTGACGCGCGGCTCTGCGGCGGCATCGGCGTGGTCGCTGCGCAGCCGCTTGCCGTCCTGGCGGGCACCGGGCACGGAGCCGTAGAGGGCGAAGCAAATGGCGTCCAGGACGCTGGTTTTCCCGGCTCCGGTTGCGCCGTTGAGCAGGAAGAGCCCGTGCGCGCTAAGCCGGTCAAAGTCGATGACCTCCGTGCCGGGGAACGGACCGAACGCGGAGATTTCCAGGCGGTGGATCCTCACCGGGACACCCCTTCCAGTCGGACGGCTTCGAGCGCTTCGGCCAGGACACCGGATTCGGCTTCATCGGCAGCGCGGCCCCGGACGTGTTCCAGGAAACCGCAGCAAATCGAGAGGTCATCCCCGGCCTGGGCCAACCTGCTGCTGTAGCTGGTCTTGGCCGACGCCTCGGCGCCCTGCGGGTCGAAGCCGAGCACGAGCGTGTCGGGGAAACGGGCCCGCAGGCGTTCCATTGCCTGGGACGGGCGCTGCGGATCGGTCAGCGTGATCTGGCAGTAGGCGCCCTCGGCCCAGCCAAACTCCTCGGCGGCCAGCAGCTCCTCGAGGGTGCCCCGGAGCACGGCGAGCTGGCGCGGCGCGTCCCAGAGCACCTCGGTGACGTCAGTAACCCCGGTGGCATCCACGTCGATCAGCCAGCCGCCCTTCCGGTGCTTCGCTTCGGAGAACGAGTAGGCCAGCGGGGAGCCGGAATAGCGGACGGCGGCCGAAAGCGTCTGCCGTCCGTGCAGGTGTCCCAGGGCGGTGTAGCTGAAGCCGTCGAAGAGATCCAGCGGCACGGCACCGACTCCGCCGATGCTCAGGTCCCGTTCGCTGTCCGAGCTGATCCCGCCGCTGGCGAAGGTGTGTGCCAGCACCACGGAATGCACCGTCCGCGTCTTGGCCCGGGCCGCGATATCGGCGCGGATCAGTTCGGTGGCGGCGCGGGTGACCTCGAAGTGGCTGGCGGTCTCGACGCCCAGCTGCGCGGCGACCAGCCGCGGTTCCAGCCAGGGGATGCCGTAAATGGCGAGCACCGGCCCAGCGCCGGCGTCATCCGACAGCGGCAGCAGCAGCGGCGTGTCCAGTTCGGCGAGCCGGGTGCGCAGGTGCACTCCCCCGCGTTCGAGCAGCCGGGAGGCGAACCCGAGCCGGATGGCCGAGTCGTGGTTTCCGCTGGTCAGCACCACCTTGGCTCCGGCCCCGCTCAGCCGCACCAGCGCGTCATCCAGCAGGCCGACGACGTCGACCCCGGGCAGCGCGCGGTCGTAGACATCTCCGGCGATGAGGACGACGTCGACCGACTGTTCGCGGACCACGTCTACGAGCTGGTCGACGAAGGCGCGCTGGGCCTCGAGCATCCCGACGCCGTGGAATGACCGGCCCAAATGCCAGTCCGAGGTGTGCAATAACCGCATGCCACTACGCTAGCGGCTGCCACCGACAGTTCTGCGCACCGGGCCGGCGCCGTCGGCGCCGGCCGCTACGGGGTGGGCTTGTCGAAGAACTCGCGGGCCTCGTCGGCCGGCGCCGGAGCGAGGGTGCGGGCGGGCGCGGCAGGCGCCGTGTCGCCACGATCCTCCAGGTCGGCCGGGTCCTCGCTGTCCCCGAGGTCGTCGGCGTCGGCGAATCCGTCTCGTTCGTCCGGGTCCGCGGTAACGACCGCCAGCGGCGCCGAGGTGTGGGCAAAGCCACGGAACACCAGGCCGGCCGCGGCGGCACCGACCAGCGGCGCCACCCAGAAGAGCCAGAGCTGGCCCAGGGCGTCAGGGCTGCTGAACACGGCCGACGCCGTCGCGCGCGCCGGGTTGAACGGGGCGTTCCCGATGCTCTGTCCCAGCTGGAGCAGCACGGCCATGCTCAGGCCGACGGCGAACGGCGCGGCGGCCCTCGCCGGATTGCGTCCCGCGGTGGTGCCGAGATACACCGCCACGAGCAGCGCGGCGCCGAGTACCTCGACCAGCAGGACGCCGGGCATCGGGGCCTGGATGACCGAGCGCGCGTCAAAGCCGGCTGCCACCGTGTCGAATGCCGCGCGGGTTCCGTTGAGCTTCGGGACGGTGCGCAGGATGCCAAACAGCGTCAACGCGCCAAGCAGGGCACCCACCAGCTGCGCGCCGAGGTAGGCCGCGGCCTCGACCGGACGGATCCGCCCGGCGATCAGGTTCCCCAGCGTCACGGCGGGGTTGTAGTGGCCTCCTGAAAGGTAGCCGAAGGCAAGCATGGCCGCGGTAAGCGCCAAGCCCGCCGCCAGCGACGCGGACAGCGGGTTGTACTGCGGCACGGCGAACAGCGGCACGCCCAGGCCAACGGCCACGACGAACAGGGTCCCGAGAGCCTCGGCGGACAGCCGGGCGATGAGGCCGGGCTGCCGGTCGTCGAGGTCGGTGGACGGCTTGGCGCCGCCGTGCCCGGAGGCTGGCACTGGCATGGTCATTGCCTGAAATCCTTTGGTTGGGGGTCATAGTCTGGTTGGAGTCTGCCAGCGGAGGCTGGATGTTCGCTGGAGGCCCGCCGGGCCGCGCGGTGCCCTAGGTCCCGAGGGCGATCGCGGCCACCGTGCTCACGGCCAGCGCCAGGACAGCCGCAGTTGCACTGAACATCAGCGCGGCCGGGACCGCTGCGGTGCAGCTGCGAAGCTGCCGCGAGCGCACCCGGACGCAGACAAAGAGGACCACGGTGGATCCGAGGGCCGCAGCGGCACAGAGACCCAGGTAGTCGAAGCGGTCGGCGGCGTGATCCCCCGCTCCGGAGACCGCCCAGGTGCGCCAGATGAACAGATCCGCGACGACAAGGGCCAGCAGGGTCCGGCCCCAGGCCAACGTGGTGCGTTCCGGCTGCAGCCCCGGGTCCCGCGGCGGCGCGGTCACCGTGCGATCAAGATCAGGATGGCGATGGTGAGCGCGGCGATGGCCACGCCGACGGTCATGACCAGCATCAGCCCGGAGTAGGGCAGCTCCCGGTTGTTGCGCATCGCGGCTTCCATCCGGCCCCAGCGGTGGTAGGCCAGTGCTGCCAGTCCGGCGCCGAGGACCGCCAGCACGACGCAGATGACGATGCGCACGGGACCGGGTGCGATGTTGGGTGCCAGCTGGTCGATGGCGAGGGCCCCGGCGATCAGGGCCAGCGAGGTCCGTACCCAGGCCAGGAAGGTCCGCTCGTTGGCCAGCGTAAACCTGTAGTCGGGCGTGCTGCCTGTCTTCCGCCACGCTGGTTCGCGCATCACTCTCCCTTGTCCGTCCTTTGTCCGAGGCCGCGGCACCATGACGAACCTGGCACCACCAGCACCCTACCCGCCCCAGCCGGCGCCGCGTTCCCGCACGGGCCGGGCTGCGGGGTAAATTTGAAAGCATGAGCACTGAGCCCGGCGGCACCGACGCCGCAACCCCCGCGGCAGCCCCCGCGCCGTCCCACGCATCCCGCATCCACGGCTGCCTGCTGGGCGGCGCACTCGGCGATTCGCTGGGCTACGCCGTGGAATTCGAGAAAATCGATTCGATCCGCGCCACGTTCGGGCCCGAAGGGCTGCGCGACTTCGCGGAGCTGGGCGCCGGCAGCCACTTCTCCGACGATACCCAGATGACGCTGTACACCGTGGACGGCCTGCTGGAGGCGCTCGAGTGGGCCAACTCGGGCGTGGCGGCGGACACGAACGCCTGCCTCTGGCTCGCCTACCTGCGCTGGCTCGGCAGCCAGGGCGTGCCGATACCCGATTCCGCGCCGTTCCAGCCGCCGCGCTGGATCGACGGCCACGAGGTGCTCCGGCACCGCCGCGCGCCGGGCAACGCCTGCCTCAGCGGCCTCGCCACCGGGGAAATGGGAACCGTGTACCGCCCGGTCAACCCGGATTCCAAGGGCTGCGGCACGGTGATGCGGTCGGCCCCGTTCGGGCTGATCCCGCACATCGAGGCGGAATCGGTCTACAAGCTCAGTGCGGACGCGGCGTCGCTGACCCACGGGCACCCTTCGGCACGGCAGAGCGCCGGCGTGTTCAGCCTGCTGATCCACTCCCTGGCCAACGGCGGAAGCCTGGACGAGGCGGCCGGCTTCGCGCTCTCCCGGCTGCAGGCGGGCCGGCTGCCACGGGGCGAGGAACCCGATCCGGTGCTGCTGGAGCGGCTGGCGGCGTCCGTCCGGCTCGCCGCTGCCGGCGACGGCGGCCTGCTGGGCGCCGAGGAGCTCGTCCGCGAACTCGGTGAGGGCTGGGTGGCCGAGGAGGCACTCGCCGTCGGGCTTTACGCTGTACTGGCCACCGCCCCCACAACGACGACGTCGACGTCCGCCGGGCCGGAGGACCATTTCCGGGCGGCGATCGCGGTGGCTGTGAACCACAGCGGGGACAGCGACTCCACCGCCTCGATCGCGGGCAACATCCTGGGCGCCTACTACGGCGAGGACTGCCTGCCGGCGGACTGGCTGTCGGCGCTCGAGGCGCCGGAGGTCATCCGCGGCATGGCCGAGCGGCTGGCGGCGGTTACGGGCGCCTAAGGGAAATGTTGTTGCAGGCTTCGCAGACATCCTCGGGGATGAGTCCGCGGCGCTGCAGCATCCCGAAAATCGCGCAGCCGAGGCAGAAGCCGGCAAAGGCCTCCAGCGAGGCGGCAACGATCAGGAGCGCGAGCAGGATCCAAGCGGCCGGGGCCAAACCCACGGCGAGGAGGATGGCGGCCGTCGTGGACAGGGCCGCGCCGATGCCCTGAGCGAAGCGCTTCGGCGGGCCGGGGACCAGCCTCTTCTTGCCCAGCCACGGCGTCAGGACCTTGACCGAGAGCACACCGAAGGGCGAGATCCGGGGGCCGAACAGCACCCGCAGCCAGAAGCCGGCCGCGATGACCGCCAGCCCCCAGCCGAAGCCGGTCAGCAGCGTCACGAGGGAGAGCAGCACCACGAGGGCTGCGGTGATCCGCGCAGAGTACTCGTTCACCGGGTTGGGGAAGGCAAACACCTTGCCCCAGTCGATGCCGCCCCGCGGGTCAGCGGCGGGAGCCTGTGCTGTTCTGTTCTCCTCGGAGATGGTCTCCCCAACGGTGTTTTCCCCCGGGCGGGCCTGTGCCGAGATCAGTTTGCTCATCATTCAAGGCTAGGAGCGGCCGGGGCCGGGACGAAATGATTGTTGCGCTGTGTGACCCCGGCTCAGCTCGCCGCCGCCACGTGGCCGCCAACCATCTGGAGGAACTCCCCCTCGGAGACGACTTCGATCCGCTGGCCGCGCTCATGCAGTTCAAGCACCCGGCGCGCCTTGCCGGTCAGCCGGCCCGACCGCAGGTCCGACGCGACAAAGCCGTCCCCCACCACCAGGACCGTGGTGCGGGCCGTGACGCGGCTTTCGGGCCGTGCCCCCAGTTCGGCCGAGCGCAGCTTCGCCTCGGGTCTCGGAATCGCCAGTTCCCCGGTAAACACCACGGTCTGCCCGAACAGCGGGTGGTCCGGTTCGGCCGCAGCGTTGGGCACCGGGTTGGCCCCCTCCTCCGGCCAGCCGGGCCGGAACGGGCGGGTCGCGGCAGCCGGGCCCTGGCCCGCTGCCAGCGCTTCGAGGGCCGACTGGGTGGCCTTGGAGAGCGGGTCGCGGCGCGGGTCGAAGGCCGGCTGCCGGGACACGGCCAGCCCCAGCGAGAGGTAGAGCTCGGCAATGCTGGCGGCGCCGTTGCGGGCGGCGATGTCGATCAGGATGCCGGCGCAGGCGCGCGCGTCCTCGGCAGCGTCGTGGTGGTTCAGCAGCGGAACCCCGGCTTCGGCGGCGGCGTAGGGCAGCGAGTTGGACACCAGCGAGTAGCAGCGCCGGGAGAGCATGACGGTGCAGACGTAGTCGTAGGCGGGACCAGGCAATCCGGACACCTCCAGGCCGGAGCGGATCACGCCCAGGTCAAAGGCGGCGTTGTGGGCGGCCAGCACGTCGTCGCCGATGAAAGCGCCGATCTCCGGGAACAGCTCACCGAATCGGGGCAGGCCGGCCACCTGCTCGGGCCGGATCCCGTGGATGCGGACGTTGTGGTGGTCGAAGGCGTCGTGGTTGGCAGGCGGGCGCATCAGCCAGGAGGCTTCCTCGACGACGACGCCGCCGCGCACCTTGCTCAGGCCGACGGCGCACGGCGAGCCGCGGAAGCCGTTCGCGGTCTCGAAGTCGATCGCCGTAAAGTCCAAACCCACGCTCCAACTTTAGCGTCGGAACCGGCCCTGGCCCGTCAAGTACCCTAGATAGGTGAACCTTTATACTCTGCACGACGTCGCCGTGACCACGCTTGCGGGCGCCGGACCGGTCCAACCGCACCTGTCCTCGTTCCTGCCCGACTGGCTCAATCCCCAGGTCTTCCTGGCGGACCCGGCCCTGGCGCCATGGGTTGTCGTGCTGGTCTGCGGCATCATCTTCGCCGAGACCGGCCTGCTGATCGGCTTCTTCCTGCCCGGCGATTCAATGCTGTTCACGGCCGGACTGCTCGTGGCGACGGACACGATCAAGTTCAACATCTGGGCGTTCGCCGCCCTGATTGTCGTGTCCGCGATCATTGGCAACCAGGCCGGCTACCTGATCGGTTCCAAGGCCGGTCCTGCCATCTTCAACAAGCCCGACTCCAAGCTGTTCAAGCGGGAGAACGTGGAAAGCGCCCACGCGTTCTTCGAGAAGCACGGCGGCAAGGCACTCATCCTGGCCCGCTTCGTCCCCATCATCCGGACCTTTGTCCCGGTGATTGTCGGCGTGGCCCAGATGAGCAAGCGCAAGTTCTTCATCTACAACGTGATCGGCGCCGTGCTGTGGGGCGGCGGCGTCACTCTGCTCGGCTACCTGCTGGGCGACAGCGTGCCGTGGGTGCGCAACAACCTGGACATCATCTTCATCGCGATCGTCCTGCTCTCCGTCATTCCGATCGGCATTGAGCTGGTCCGCGGTTTCATCGCCCGGCGCCAGGCAGAGAAGTACGGAACCGATGTCGTGGAAGAGTTCCTTGAGGAGCACGAGCCCGAAGAGGAGCGCAAGACGCCCTAAGCTTCAGGAACGGCGCTGGCTACTTTCCCGCCAGCGCCTCCACGATCGCCGGAAGGAGCGCCCGGAAGGCGTGGCCGCGGTGGCTGATGGCGTTCTTCTCCTCGGGACTCAGCTCGGCGCAACTGCGGTCCAGGCCGCTGGGCTGGAGCACCGGGTCGTAGCCGAAGCCGCCGGCGCCGCGCGGCTCCCGCAGCAAGGTACCTTCCAGCTGGCCGTACTCGACCACCTCACGTGCCACCCCGCCGGCCTGTTCGGGCACGGCCAGCGCGGCGGCACAGACAAACGCCGCGCCGCGGAATTCGTCCGGCACGTCGGAAAGCTGGTCCAGCAGCAGCCGCAGGTTCGCGGCGTCGTCCCCGTGCCGTCCCGCCCAGCGCGCCGAGAAGATGCCGGGGGCGCCGCCCAGGACGTCCACGGCCAGGCCGGAGTCGTCGGCGATCGCGACCAGGCCGGTGGCTTCTGCCACGGCCCGGGCCTTGAGCAGCGAGTTTTCCGCGAACGTCACCCCGGTTTCGGCGACGTCGGGGGCACCAACGGCGCCTGCGTCCACCACCTGCGTGTCGACGTCGAGACCGGGCAGCTGCCCGCGCAGCAGCTCCCGCAATTCCCGCAGCTTGCCCTGGTTGTGGGTCGCGAGTACCAGCACCGGGCGGGCCTCCGGCTGAGCGGACGCAGCGCCGCTCATGGGGCCTCGGCCAGGGTTTCGCGCTGGATCGCGGCGAGCTGTTCCGTGCCCAGCAGGGCCAGGTCCAGCAGTTTGTTGAGCTCGTCGCGGTCGAAGGGGGCCCCCTCGGCGGTGCCCTGGACCTCGACGAACTTGCCCGAACCGGTGACCACGACGTTCATGTCGGTCTCGGCCCGGACATCCTCCACGTACGGCAGGTCCAGCATCGGCACGCCGTCGATGATGCCCACCGAGACGGCTGCGATGGTGTCCACCAGCGGCTGCGCGTTGCGGGCGATCAGCTTGTTCTCCCGGGCGTAGCGGATCGCTTCGGCGAGGGCGACGTAGGCGCCGGTGATCGCCGCGGTGCGGGTGCCGCCGTCGGCCTGCAGGACGTCGCAGTCCAGCACGATCGTGTTCTCGCCGAGGGCCTTCGTGTCGATGATGGAGCGCAGCGAGCGGCCGATCAGTCGGGAAATCTCGTGGGTGCGGCCGCCGATCTTGCCCTTGACGGACTCGCGGGCGGAGCGGGTGTTCGTGGCCCGCGGCAGCATGGCGTATTCGGCCGTGACCCAGCCCCGGCCCTCACCCTTGAGCCAGCGCGGCACCCCCTCGGTCAGCGACGCCGTGCAGAGTACCCGGGTGTTGCCGAACTCGATGAGCGCCGAGCCTTCGGCCTGCTTGGACCAGCCGCGGGTAATGCTGATCGGGCGGAGCTGGTCGGGGGTGCGGCCATCGGCACGGATGACGGGGGCAGTGAGGGCTTCGGAAGTCATGCCTTCCAGCATATCGACTCGGCGCGGGGCTTCTCCCCGGGCCCGCTTTTCAGGCGGTGTACGTTCAGACGGTGTAGTGCACGCCCGCCACGGCAACGGCCACGTGCTGGCCGAAGACCTCCTTGGCTTCCGCCATCACGGTGGTCGGGGACGTCCACACCGGGATGTGGGTCAGCAGCAGCCGGCGCGCCCCGGCAGCCACTGCGGCCTCGGCGGCACGCTTGCCGGTCAGATGGACGTCCTTGATGCCGTCGTCGCGGCCCTCTTCGAACGCCGCCTCGCACAGGAACAGGTCGGCGTCCCGGGCGGCGTCCTCCAGGCCGCCGCAGGAGTCGGTGTCCCCCGAGTAGCTCAGCACGCGGGTGAGCGGGGTGCCGTCCTTGCCCGGCTCGGTCACCTCCACCCGCAGGGCGTAGGCCTCCTCGACCGGGTGGTTCACCGCGAACGGGGTAACGGTGAACGGGCCCATGGTGACCGGTTTGCGCTCGGACCAGTTACTGAAGTCGAATTCCTCGTGCATGCCCGGATCCAGGTCCAGGCCGTAGGCGGTGGCCATCCGGTCCGCGGTCGCGGCCGGCCCCCAGACCGGGATCCTGCCGCGCCCCCAGCCGCCGGGCTTCCAGCGCACCGCGACGTGCAGTCCGCACAGGTCCATGCAGTGGTCCGGATGCAGGTGGGTGAGGAAAATCCCGTCGATGTCCTCAAGGTCGGTGTAGCGCTGGATCGCGCCGAGGGCGCCGCTGCCAAGGTCCAGCACGATCTTCCAGCTCCGCTCGCCGTCGTGCGCGGTCAGCAGATAGCACGACGCCGGCGAGCCGGGACCGGGAAAGGACCCGGTACACCCCACAATGGTCAGCTTCACAGGCCGGACCCCCGGAGGCCGTTCAGCGGCGCCCCGTCGGCGGAGACAACATCGGGGGAGACAAAGTTGGAGAGGCGCGGCCGATTCGCGCCGGCCTGGGCGGCGGCCAGCATTTCCGGGGTGATCCGGGCCAGGCTGCCGGTGGGGTACTGCGCCGCGACGTGGTCGACGTGGCGGACGCTGAGAACCTCCGGGCCGAGGAAACGCCGGGCGAGGTGCTCGAACTGCGCGGCGTCGCCGGTGGCGATGAAGTGGTACTCCGGAGCGGAGGTCCCGGTGCGTTCCAGGCCGCGGGAGGCGAGCGCACGGTAAACGTCCTTGGCGGTCTCCTCCGCACTGGACACTAACGTGACATCCTCGCCCATGACGTAGGAGATCACTCCGGTGAGCAGCGGGTAGTGGGTGCAGCCGAGCACCACGGTGTCCACCCCGGCGGCCTTCAGCGGCTCAAGGTATTCGCGGGCGACGGCGAGCAGCTCCGGGCCCGTGGTGATGCCCGCCTCCACGTAGGGCACGAAGGCCGGGCAGGCCACGGAGGTGATGTGCAGGTCCGGCGCCGCCGCGAAGGTGTCCTCGTAAGCGCGGGAGCCGACCGTGGCCGAGGTGCCGATCACGCCGACCCTGCCGCTGCGGGTGGCGGCAACCGCGCGCCGGACGGCCGGCTGGATCACTTCAATGACCGGAATGCCGTACCGGGCGGTGTAGCGTTCCCGGGCGTCGCGGAGCACGGCGGCGGACGCGGAGTTGCAGGCGATGGTGAGCAGCTTGACGCCGGAATCCACCAGCTCGTCCATCACGCCGAGTGCGTTGGCGCGGACCTCGGCGATGGGCAGCGGACCGTAGGGCCCATGCGCGGTGTCGCCGACATACAGGATGGATTCGTTGGGCAGCTGGTCAATGATGGACCGTGCGACCGTGAGGCCGCCGACGCCGGAGTCGAAGACGCCGATCGGGCGCTCCCCCAGCCCGGCATTTCCGGTGCTGCCCGCTGCGGTCTCCGCCGCAGCTGGCGCTGCCGGATCCGTGCTCGATGCTGAAGTCATGATTATTCGAGGATAGGGCTTCACTACAGGTGCGGCCATCACATTGTGTCGCGCAACTCGTGTCTAATGGGTCACACCGCGCTCCTCCGGCAGAGCGACGCGCGGAGGGCCGGTGTTCGTCGGTGACGGCCTGCCGCTGCACCGGCCGATATGCTTTTGGCTCCGTCGAGTTGTCGACGGCGACCGTCGTGCCCCACGGTGGGCGCAACCAGGGGGAAGGGACCGCACAATGGCATGCGATGGCTGCACGACGTCGTCAAAACTCGACTTCGATTTCAGCATGGCTTTCCAGCCGATCTACGACGCAGCTGCCGGCCGCGTCTGGGGCTACGAGGCACTGGTCAGGGGCTCGGCGGGAGAGGGCGCCTTCAGCGTCCTCTCACGAGTCGCCCCGGAGCAGAAGTACCGCTTCGACCAGGACTGCCGGGTCAAGGCAATCGAGCTGGCCTCGCGGCTGTTTCCCGCCGGTGAGGACTTGATTCTTTCCATCAATTTCATGCCGAATGCGGTCTACGAACCGGCGGCGTGCCTGCGTGCGACGCTGCTGGCAGCCAGGCGCTGCAGCTTTCCGACGTCGTCAATCATGTTCGAGTTCACCGAGAACGAAGAGGTTTCGGACACCGCCCACCTCACGAACATCATCACCGAGTACCGCAAGCACGGCTTCACCACCGCCATCGACGACTTTGGTGCCGGGCATGCGGGCCTGGGGCTCCTGGTCGACTTCCAGCCGGACCTGATCAAGATCGATATGAAGCTCATCCGGGGAATCGACACGAGCCCGGCCCGTCAGGCCGTGATCGCCGGCATCGTCGGCATCGGAAGGGAGCTCGACATCACGGTGCTCGCAGAGGGCATCGAGACTGAGGCAGAGTTCCTGGTCCTGAGGCGGGCGGGGATCCGCCTGTTTCAGGGATATTGGTTCGCGAAGCCGGCCTTCGAGGCGCTTCCCCAGATTCTCTCGGTGCCAGTCGCTGGCGTCACCACCGTCGCCTAGCCTTCAGCGGACCGCTAGGCCTCGAGCGAGGCCAGCATCGCCTGGACCAAAGACTCCTGCAGCCAGGTGGTGAAGTTGTACACCAGGGCCAGGTAGCTTTCGACGTCCTCCGCCTGGGACCAGTCCTGCATCCGGTGGACATGCTCGGCGTCGGCGTCGTCCCGGATGTCGAGGCGTTCGGCGAGCACCAGCCGGACGTCGTTGAGCGCCGTGGACCAGTGCCGGGCGTCCGCGGGCGTGAGCACCAGCTCGTCCTTGTCCAGGCCGAGGGCCGCCGCCTTCAGCGCGCCGATCTTGTTCTCGCGCAGCGAGCGCTCGGTGTAACGGCGGAACTCGAGGGAGGCCTCGTCGTCGTCCTTCATCACGTTGGGCAGCAGGCGCCGCAGGGCCCGGTCAGACGGTTCGCGGGCCTCGCTGTCGAGCCCGACGAGCGCGGCCAGGGGATCCTGGTTGGGGCGTTCCTCCGGTTCCAGCATGGAAATGACGTCATCGAAGAGGCTGCGCAGCAGATCCCGTTCGGCCGGCTCCAGGAAGCCTGTGATGCCCTTGAGCCCGTACTTGAATGCCTTAGCCACGCTTACCCTTGCCCTTGCCTGATCCGGTGCCGCGGCCGTGGCCGCCGGTTGCCTTCTCCACGGTGGCCCAGAGGCCGTAGCCGTGCATGGCGACCGCGTGCTGCTCCACCTGCTCCTTGCTGCCGTGCGCCACGATGGAGCGGCCTTTCTTGTGCACCTCGAGCATGAGCTTGTTGGCCTTCGCCTCGGAGTAGCCGAAGTAGCTGCGGAAGACGTAGCTCACATAGCTCATCAGGTTCACTGGATCATTCCAGATCACGAGGTTCCAGGGGATGTCCGGGGCGGTCAGGACGTCGGTGGACGCCGCTGTTCCGGTCTGGGTGCTCTCCTGGGTGTCAGGGCCGAGCGCAACGCTAAGGGTCATCTGTCCATTCTATGGGGCGGTGGGCCCACGCCGGCGAGGGCCCCGCGGCGAAGCGAAGCGAGACGAGGGAGCCGGTGGGTGGGCCCACACCGGCGAGGGCCCCGCGGCGAAGCGAAGCGAGACGAGGGAGCCGGTGGGTGGGCCCACACCGGCGAGGGCCCCGCGGCGAAGCGAAGCGAGACGAGGGGGCCGGTGGGTGGGCCCACACCGGCGAGGGCCCCGCGGCGAAGCGAAGCGAGACGAGGGGGCCGGTGGGTGGGCCCACACCGGCGAGGGCCCCGCGGCGAAGCGAAGCGAGACGAGGGAGCCGGTGGGTGGGCCCACACCGGCGAGGGCCCCGCGGCGAAGCGAAGCGAGACGAGGGAGCCGGTGGGTGGGCCCACACCGGCGAGGGCCCCGCGGCGAAGCGAAGCGAGACGAGGGAGCCGGTGGGTGGGCCCACACCGGCGAGGGCCCCGCGGCGAAGCGAAGCGAGACGAGGGAGCCGGTGGGGACTAGAGTGAATTTGTGAGTACCTCCGCCGGCTGGGACCATCCCCGCACGTCCCTCTACACCGACCATTACGAGCTGACCATGCTGCAGGCCGCGCTGCACTCCGGCGCCGCGCACCGCAAGTCGGTGTTCGAGGCCTTCGCCCGGCGACTGCCGGACGGACGCCGCTACGGCATCGTGGCCGGAACCGGCCGGCTGCTGGAAGGGATCGCCGACTTCCGCTTCGGCGAGCCCGAGCTCGACTTCCTGCGCCGCACCAAGGTGGTCAACGAAGAAACCCTGGAGTACCTGGCGAACTTCTCCTTCTCCGGTGACATCTGGGGCTACGCGGAGGGCGAGGCGTACTTCCCCAACTCCCCCATCCTGATCGTCGAATCCACTTTCGCCGAGGCGTGCATCCTCGAGACGTACATCCTCTCGATCCTCAACCACGACAGCGCCATCGCCTCCGCGGCCTCCCGCATGATCACCGCCGCCGGCACCCGGCCCTGCGTCGAGATGGGCTCCCGCCGGACCCAGGAGGAATCCGCCGTCGCTGCCGCCCGGGCCGCCGTGATCGCGGGCTTCGACAGCACCTCCAACCTCGAGGCCGGCCGCCGCTACGGGATCAAGACCGTGGGCACGGCGGCCCACTCTTTCACCCTGCTGCACGACACCGAGCGCGAGGCGTTCGAGGCGCAGATCGCCTCGATGGGCGCCGGCACCGCGCTGCTCGTGGACACCTACGACGTCGAGGCGGCGGTGCGCGCCGCCGTCGAACTGGCCGGCGCCAAGCTGGGCGCCGTCCGCCTGGACTCCGGCGACCTCGTCGCCCAGGCGCAGTGGGTCCGGCAGCTCCTCGACGAACTCGGCAACGAGAACACCCGGATCATCGTCACCTCGGACCTGGACGAATTCGCCATTGCCGCGCTGCAGTCCGCCCCGGTGGACTCCTACGGCGTCGGCACTTCGCTGGTGACGGGCTCCGGCGCGCCGACGGCCAGCATGGTCTACAAGCTGGTCAGCCGCACCGACGACAACGGCGACTTTGTTGCGGTGGCCAAGGCGGCGAAGAACAAGACCAGCAAGGGCGGCCGGAAGTACGCCCTTCGCAGGCTCAACGAACGCGGCACTGCCAGCCAGGAGATCGTCGGGATCGGGCACCGCCCGAACGACGACGGCAACGACCGGCCGCTGCTGCAGCAGTTCATCAAGAACGGCGAGCTGCTGCCAGGATGGACCGGGCCCGAAGGTGTGGTGCGGGCACGGCAGCGCCACGCGGACAGCATGCGGGAGCTTCCGGCCGTGGTCAACCGGCTCCAGCGCGGCGAAGCAGCCATCCCCACCATCTACGAGGAGGACTGAATGTCACGCGCCTTGATCATTGTTGACGTGCAGAACGATTTCTGTGAGGGCGGGACGCTCCCGGTCGAGGGCGGGGCCGCCCTGGCCGCCGAAATCAGCGAATACGTCGACGCCCACCACGGGCAGTTCGACCACATTGTCGCCACCCAGGACTGGCACATCGAGCCCGGCGCGCATTTCTCGGACGAGCCGGACTTCGTCGACAGCTGGCCCAGGCACTGCGTCGCCGGAACCCGGGGGGCCGAGCTCCACCCGGACCTCGACACGGAATACATCCAGGCCTACTTCCGCAAGGGACAGTTCACCGCGGCCTACTCGGGTTTCGAGGGCCTGCTCGCCCCGGACGACGCCGTCCCCACCGGCGACCGCACGCCCGGCTCGCTGCCCGTCGGGGGCGCCGATGCCGCCGAGGCTTTCGCCGCCGGCGAGGATGCCATCGGCCTGGACGACTGGCTGCAGAGCCACGACGTCGAGGAGGTTGTGGTGGTGGGAATCGCCACCGACCACTGCGTCAGGGCCACCGCGCTTGACGCCGTCCAGGCCGGATACTCCGTCACCGTGCTGCGCGGGCTCACCGTGGGCATCGCGGAAGACCTCGACGACGCCCTGGCCGAGATGGAACTCGGCGGCGTCGACATCGCCTGAGCTCGTCGCGGCGTCCGCCCGCACAGTAGACTCGGAATGCTTGCCAGTAAACGTCTGACCCGTAAAGCCCCGGAGTACACCATGAAGAAGATCCTGACCGTCCTGATCGCTGCCGGGACCCTGCTCGGCGCTGCCGCCTGCTCGGCCCCGAAAATGACGAGCGAGGAAACCTGCGCGCGCATCAAGACCATCACCGCCTCGCCGACCTCCAGCTCCGACAAGTTCGGCATGACCCGGCTGGCGAACCAGATCCGGCCCATCGAGGCGAACGCCTCCGAAGAGCTCCAGGCCCCGCTGCAGTCGATTGTCGACTACCTCGACGAGTCCGCGAAGAAGGACCCGGATTCGGCCAAGCTGGAGGATCTGAAGGCCAAGTACACCTCGGCCGGCCAGACCTTCTCCCAGGCCTGCGGCGCCGCCCAGTAACGGCGGCCGTACCAGCGCACGAAATAGGGACCGGTCACCCGGTCCCTTTTTCATGCCTGCGTTCTGCGCCGGCCCTACTTCCGGCCGATGAACCAGTCCTGGAGCTTCCGCAGCCGCGTCTGCAGCTGCTCCTCGTTGGCCTGCGCCACGGCCGGGCCGCCGCACACGGTCCGGAGCTTGGTGTGGATGACGCCGTGCGGGGTGCCCGTGCGCGCGGACCAGGCCGCGACGTTCTTGGCCAGTTCGGTACGCAGGTCCATCAGCATCCGGTGGTCCGGCACTGCGGGCGCCGGCCCGGAGGCCGCTCCCTGCGGCGCGCGCTTGTTCTTGCGGTTGAGCTGTTCGTGCTGGCGCTGGCGCAGCAGGGTGCCCACCTGTTCGGCGTCGAGCAGGCCCGGGATACCGAGGAAGTCGAGCTCGTCCTCGGAGCCCACTTCGCCGCCGGTGCCGAATTCGCCGCCGTCGAACAGGACGCGGTCGAAGGAGGCCTGCGAGTCGAGCGCCTCGAACTTGCCCTTCATCAGGGTGTCGGAGGCCTTTTCCTCGCGGTTCGCCTCGTCCATGAGCGAGTCCTCCGGGTTGAACAGCCCGTCGGAGTCCTCCTTCTCCGGACGGTCCAGGGCGTGGTCGCGTTCGGCCTCCATCGAGTTCGCCAGCGCCATCAGCTGCGGCACGGAGGGCAGGAACACCGACGCCGTCTCGCCGCGCTTGCGGGCACGCACGAAGCGGCCCACGGCCTGGGCGAAGAACAGCGGCGTGGACGTGGAGGTCGCGTAGACGCCGACGGAAAGCCGCGGGACGTCCACGCCTTCGGACACCATGCGGACCGCGACCATCCAGCGCTTCTCGCCGGCGGAGAACTCCTCGATCTTGGACGAGGCCTTCGCGTCGTCGGAGAGGATGACCGTGGGGGACTCGCCGGTGATCCTCTTCAACTGGCCGGCGTAGGCCCGCGCGTCGTCGTGGTCGGTGGCAATGACCAGGCCGCCGGCGTCGGGCACGGTGCGCCGCACCTCGCTGAGGCGCTTGTCCGCGCCGGCCAGCACGGCCGGGATCCACTCGCCGGCCGGGTTCAGCGCGGTCCGCCAGGCCTGGGACACGATGTCCTTGGTCACGGCGGCCTCACCGAGGGAGGCGGCCATCTCGTCGCCGGCACTGGTGCGCCAGCGCATCTGGCCGGAGTAGGCCATAAACATCACCGGGCGGACCACGTGGTCGCGCAGGGCCTTTCCGTAGCCGTAGGTGTAGTCGGCCTTGGAACGGCGGATCCCGTCGCGGTCCTCGGCGTACTCGACGAACGGGATGGGCGAGGTGTCCGAGCGGAACGGCGTACCGGTCAGCGAGAGGCGCCGGGTGGCGGGATCGAAGGCTTCGCGCAGCCCGTCGCCCCAGGACAGCGCCTCGCCGCCGTGGTGGATTTCGTCGAGGATCACCAGCGTGCGCGCTGCCTCGGTCTTGGCCCGGTGCAGCATCGGCTTGCTGGCCACCTGCGCGTACGTGACGGCGACGCCGATGAAGCCGCGGCCGTGCGCCCCGTCCGCGTTCTTAAAGTTGGGATCGATGGCGATGCCGACCTTGGCGGCGGCGTCGGCCCACTGGCGCTTCAGGTGGTCCGTCGGGGCCACGATGGTCACCCGGTTCACCACCCCGGCCTCGATCAGCATCGAGGCCACCCGGAGGGCGAAGGTGGTCTTACCGGCGCCGGGGGTGGCGACCGCGAGGAAGTCCTTGGGGTGGGTGCTGAAGTAGCTGTCCAGGGCTTCCTGCTGCCAGGCACGGAGCTTGGGCGCGGTCCCCCAGGCGGCCCGCTCGGGATAGGCCGGGGGCAGCACTGGGCCGCCGAAGAGTGTCTCAGTCACCTAGGACCCCTCCCTTCCGCGCACGTCAGCCGGTTCCGGAGAAACCCTAGTAAGCACAAAAACACCAATCTTTTTCGGATGAACCGGACAGCAGGGATGCAACCCAGCCGGTTTCTGCCCGCGACGGATCAAAGCCGCGCCGCGGGGGACCTTAGCTCGCAGGCCTTATTTGCCCGAGTCTCCGCCGTCGCTTCCCGGACGGAGGCCCTCATAGACCTCTTTGCACTCGGGGCAGACGGGGAACTTCTTCGGGTCGCGGCCGGGCGTCCACACCTTGCCGCAGAGGGCGATAACCGGCTCCCCCGACAGGGCCGATTCCATGATCTTTTCCTTGCGGACGTAGTGCGAGAAGCGCTCCCGGTCGCCCGGCTCCACTTCCTGCCGCAGTTCCTCGCGTTCAATGGTGGCCGTAGACGTCCCGGCTCCGGAGAGCTCACGCATCGGGTCGTTTGCCGGGTCATTTTCGAGGGCTGGATCCGTCATGCTGGTCATGCCAACCATCTTAGCCGCTGGATCGGACAGAATCGCGACGGCGGCATCCGCCGTCGGGCATTTCGGCGCCGTTACAGGCCCTGCCAGCGCGGCTTGCTGTCGTAGCTGTGCCGGTAGTAGTCGGCGAGTCGCAGCGAGGACGCCGCGGCCTCGTCCAGCAGGACCGTGACGTGCGGATGCAGTTGCAGCACCGAGGCCGGGCAGATCGCGGCCACCGGGCCCTCCACCAGGTCCCGGACCGCCTGCGCCTTCTGCGCCCCGGTGGCGAGTAGGATCACATGCCGGGCTTCGAGGATGGTGCCCAGGCCCTGGGTAATGACATGGTGGGGCACCTCCGCGAGGTTGCTGAAAAAGCGGGCGTTGTCGCGCCGCGTCTGCTCCACCAGGGTTTTGATCCGGGTCCGGGAGGCCAGCGACGAGCCCGGCTCATTGAAACCGATGTGGCCGTCGGTCCCCAGTCCCAGCAGCTGGAGGTCCACTCCCCCGGCGGCCCGGATGGCCTCCTCAAAGGCCCGGCAGGTGGCGGGGACGTCCGAGGCCTCCCCGTCCGGACCATGGACGTTCTCCGGGCTGATGTTGACGCGCCCGGTGAATTCGCGCCGGATCACTTCGCGGTAGGACCCTGGGTGGCCGGGAGGGAGCCCCACGTACTCGTCCAGGGTGAAAGCCCGGACCCGGCTGAAATCCAGGCCGCGCCGGTGCCGCAGCTCGAGCTCCTCATACACCGGCAGCGGCGAGGATCCGGTGGCCAAGCCCAGGACGGCGTCGGGCTTGTTCCTCAGCAGGGCCTCTATCGCGTCCGCGGCGAGGACGGCGATTGGCCTGCCGCCCGGAAGGATCACAACTTCCATGAACCGCAGGCTATCCCATTCCGGCCATCCCTGCCCGGGCCGTCGGACCCGGTCAGCGGTTGACGGCCAGCTGCGCGAGGAGTTCGGGAGTGCGCGCATCGAACCATTTGCCGCCCAGGCGCACCCCGGCAGCGAAGAGGGCGATGCCCAGGACCGGGCCCACGCCCAGGCAGATCCAGCCGGTCACCGGACCGCCGCCGGCGAGCTGCAGCGCCACGAGGGCAACCTCGGGGCTGACCAGGAGCAGCAGGACCGCCATCCCGCCGAACTGTACGGCCAGGGTCTGCGCCACATTGCCCGGCGGCTTCTTGAACGGGCTCTCGCCGGGCAGCGGCACGGGCATGGTGTAGCGCGCCGAGACCACCGAGGACAGGCCCAGGCCGCTGAACAGCACGCCCAGGGACAGGCCCAGGATTCCGGGCAGGAGCGCCCACTCCCCGATGAAGAACAACGGGATGACGCTGAAGGCCAGCACCACCGGCAGCGCGAAGACCAAGCAGGCCACGGCCCGTCCCAGCCGGTCATGCAAGCCGCGCACCCCGGCGGAGACGTGCAGCGCGAAGGCCGTGCTGTCGTAGGAGACGTCCGATGAAATGGACCAGGCGAGCAGGAACGCGGCCAGCGGCCCGACGAACAGCAGGATGCCGTAGAACCCCGTTCGGCTCGCCTGAAACAGCAGCAGCACGGGCAGCAGCGGAACCACGACCAGCGCCCCGGCGTAGCGCGGATCGCGCAGCCAGTACGTCAGGGAGCGAGCCACGATCGCCCCGGTGGGCGTGGCCGGGACGATTCCGAACACTCCCAGGCCGGAGGTCTTCTTCTTGGCGGTGCCGGCGAAGGGCGGGGTGACGAGTGCCCGCTGCAGCAGCACCTTCCAGCACAGCGCCAGCCCGGCCAGGCTGGCGAGGGCGATGAGCAGCTTGAGGGCGGCGGCCCCGTAGTGGCCGGCGGCAAGGTCTCCGCCCAGGGCCCAGGCTGCCCCGGCGGGCGTCCATTCCAGGAAGCGCGCGAGCTCCGCCACGAACCCGGCGGAGCCGGCGATCCCGCGGGCAACGCCGGCCACGATCGGGCCCATCAGCACCAGCGGGATGAGGAGGGCCACGCCGCTGACGTCCTTGAAGCGCCGGGAACTGGCCAGACCCACTGTGCCGGCCGTCACCACCTTGGAGAGCACCACGCAGGTCAGCACGCCGAGGATCGCGCCGACCAGCGCCCCGGCCACGGCGGGAAGGCCCCGCGACCAGGTGCCCACGGTGGCGAGGGCGACGAGCGCCGTCGATGCTCCCGGGATGCCGATCAGCCCGGCCAGGGCCAGCCCGGCCAGTAGCTGGGGCATCGGCACGGCGAAGGTCGTGAAGCGGGCGGGGTCCAGTGTCAGGTCCGCCGCGGAGGCCACAATCGGGATGACGGCCCAGCCCAGCACCGCGGCGGCGCCGCCCAGCACCACGACCGTCTGCGCCGTGGCGACCTCGGCCTGGCGCAGGAGCAGCAGCCCCGCGACGCCGACGCCCACGATGCCAAGGGCGTACAGCGCCCCGATGCCCAGGCCCACCAGCTGCCAGGGGCTGCGCCGGAGACTGTTGCGCAGCAGTGTCAGCTTGAGCCTCAGAAGGTCCGCAACCATTCCAGCCCTTCCGCGTGGCTGCGGCCGCCCACCAGTTGGACGAAGCGGTCCTCCAGCGACTGGCCGTCGCGGACATCGTCGAGGCGGCCCGCTGCCAGCACGCGGCCGCCCGCCACCACGGCGACGTGGTCGCACATCCGCTGCACGAGGTCCATAACGTGGCTGGAAACGATGACCGTGCCCCCGGAGGCCACGTAGCGGTCCAGGATGTCACGGATGTTGGCCGCGGAGACCGGATCCACCGATTCGAACGGCTCGTCCAACACCAGCAGCCGCGGGGCGTGGATCAGCGCCGAGGCCAGCGCGATTTTCTTGGTCATGCCGGCGGAGTAGTCCACCACCAGCGTGCCGGCGTCCTGGCTGAGGTCCAGGGCGGCCAGCAATTCCGCCACCCGCGACGCCACGACGTCCCGTTCCATGCCGCGCAGCAGGCCCGCGTAGCTCACCAGCTGTTCGCCGGTCAGCCGGTCGAAGAGCCGCACCCCGTCCGGCAGCACACCCATCAGCTTCTTGGCCTGCAGCGGGTGCTGCCAGACATCCACCCCGTGGACCAGTGCGGTGCCGAAGTCCGGCCGCAGCAGCCCGGTCGCCATCGACAGCGTGGTCGTTTTGCCGGCACCGTTGGGCCCGACGATACCGTAGAAGGACCCAGCCGGCACGTCAAGGCTGATGCCGTCGACGGCGATCTTGGTGCCGAAGCGTTTGGCCAGCCCGCGCAGGGCCAGCGCCGGAACGGGCGGTTGAACGAATGTCATGTCGTTAGACTAACCGCCGCGGCGCCTAGAACGAATGACGCGGGATGGCCCTTTCGTACTGCGGCGGCCAGGCCAACTCGTGGCCCAGCTCGAAGGCAGCCCGCAGCCACCAGTGCGGGTCCCGGAGCGCGGCCCTGGCGATGAAGACGCCGTCGGCCTGGCCGGTCGCGACGGCGTGCTCGGCCTGGCCCGCGGAGGTCAGCAGCCCCACGGTGCCGGTCCGGACCCCTGCTTCGCGCCGGATCCGGGCGCTGAATCCCGTCTGGTATCCGGGGCCCACCGGAATCGACTGGTGCGCCACGGCCCCGCCACTGGAGACATCCACGAGGTCCACCCCGTGTTCGCCCGCAGCCCGGGCCAGCCGCACCGAAGCCTCGGCGTCTATGCCGCCCTCGGCCCAGTCGGAGGCGGAGATGCGCAGCAGCAGCGGCATCGAGTCGGGGATCACGGCCCGCACCGCGTCAACGACGGCCAGGGTCAGCCGGTTTCGTCCCTGCTCATTGCCGCCCCAGCCGTCCGTGCGGTCGTTGACCAAGGGGCTCTGGAACTGGTGCAGCAGGTAGCCGTGGGCACCGTGGATTTCGATCGTGTCGAAACCGGCCCCGACGGCGCGGACGGCTGCGGCGGAGAAGTCGGCGATCACGCCGTCGATCTCCTCCTCCGTCATGGCCGACGGCGGCGCGTAGCCGTCAAAGGCTCCGGTGCCCGGGCCCACGGTGCTCCAGCCGCCGTCGGAAGCCGGGACCGTGCCGCTCTTGCCGGAGAACGGCCAGTAGGACGACGCCTTGCGTCCGGCATGCGCGAGCTGGGTGCCGATCTTGGCATTGGCTGAGCCGTGGCGGTGCACAAAAGCCACGATCCGCTCCCAGGCCTCGGCCTGAGCATCGTTGTAGAGGCCCGCGTCCCGCGGGCTGATCCGGCCCGCGGCGTTGACGGCGGCAGCCTCGGTCAGGATCAGCGCGGCTCCCCCGGTGGCAAAGGAGCCGAGATGCATCAGGTGCCAGTCATTGGGCACGCCCTCGCCGGTCTCCGGCTCGCAGCTGTACTGGCACATCGGCGACACCCAGCCGCGGTGCTCCAACCGCAGCGAGCGCAGCTCCAGCGGGCTAAACAGGGCCGACCCCACTAGAACAGCACCCGCGCGAGGTTCTGCCGGGCCTTGGCGACCCGGTCGTCCGAGGTTCCCACCACGTCGAACAGCTCCAGCAGGCGCACCCGGGCGGTTTCGCGTTCCGGCCCGAAGTTCCGGCCAATGAACGCCACGATCCGGCCAAGGCCGTCCTCGACGTGGCCGCCGGCGATGTCCAGGTCGGAGACGGCCAGCTGGGCCTCGAGGTTGTCCGGATCGTCGGCGGCACGGCCGCGGAGGGCTTCAGTTTCTGCTGCGGACAATGCCTGCAGGCGGCCCATCAGTTCCACCTGGGCCAGGCCGGCTTTGGCCTCGGCGTCGGCAGGCATCTCGGTCAGCGCCTGCCGGTAGGCCGCCGCGGCTCCGGCGTAGTCGCCGGCTTCGATGGCGTCGAAGGCCTTCTGATGCAGCGGCGGCAGCGGCGGAGCCTCGGGCTCTGCCGCGCCGGGTCCGCCGGCTCCGATCCGGCCTGTCACGCCGTTGGCTGCCGCGACCTTGAGGAGTTCGTCGAACAGGCTGCGCACCTGCTGTTCGTCCGCCCCGCCCTGGAACAGCGGCACGGGCTGGCCCTTGACCACGGCGACGGCGGTCGGAACTGCCTGGACCTGGAACGCCTGCGCCAGCTGGGGAAAGGCCTCGATATCGGCGGCGCCGAGCACCAGCTGGCCCCCGTAGCTCTCCACGATCCGTTCCAGCACATCAACAAGCTGGGCGGAGCCGGGCGAGTAGCCGGCCCAGAGGGCGATCACCACCGGAACCTGGGCGGAGAGGTCCACGAGTTCCTGGAAGTTGGCCTCGGTGACGTCCACCCGCAGCGGCGCCGCGGCGGAGCCGTCCGGGCCGCCGGGAGCGGTTCCGGGGACCGGGGGCTGGCCGGCACCGGCGCCCGCAGGCGGGGCGGGACGCTGCTTCAGCGAGGAAAGGTCGACGGCGCCCCGCAGGTTGAGCGGATTGGCGGCAGCTGGAGGGACCGGGCGGGAAGCTGGCGAAGTCATGACTCCACTCTATCCACTACGCCCCACGCAGCAACGACCGGACCGCGGTGGCGGCCCGGTCGTCTGTCCTGCTGCGTCAGCTGTTCGGCCGCCGGCGGGGCGGCCTCCGGCGGGATTACTTGAACTTGGCCCCCACCAGGCCGCGGGTGGCGGCGACCAGCTTCATCGGGTCCTTGGAACCGGCCGGGGGCACGTAGACGGCCACCGATTCGGCAAAGTTCAGGACCATGCCGGTGCTGGTGTCCTTGCCGCCGGCCAGCGCCGCCGCGTCGTCGCCGATCGTCAGCTTGTCGCCCGAGTTCTTAGGCGTGCCGTCGAAGCCAAAGGTCAGCCGGCCCAGGACCAGCGCGCCGCCGTCGGCGGTTCGGAACACCACGGTGTTCTCGGGAACCACCTTGTGGCTGAAGGCGAAGGTGCCGTTCGCGCCGGACTTCACCACGTCGGCCTGGTAGGCCAGGGTGTCCGCGATGTACGGCGAGGACTGCCCTTCGGCGAGCTTGTCCTTGAAGGCCGAGTCGGCGGAGGACAGGCGGTCGCCGAGCCCGGCGAGGGCTTCCTCGCCGCTGTAGAGCAGCCCCGACTTGTCCGAAGCCGCCAGGGTTTCGGTGCCCCCGCGGTTGATGGCCGGGAAGGTGGTGCCCGGCTGGAGCGGAGTGGCCCCGACGAGCTTGTAGTTCTCCCGCGGGGAAGCCTGGACCAGGGTCAGGAGCTCCGGGACGACGTTGCCGTCACCCTGTGTCACGGCCATGACCGACCGCGGCCAGTCGCGCTTGCTGCTCACCACAGTGGTCAGGAGCTTCGTGGCGCGCACCGGCATGCGGGGTTCGTAGCTGCCCACCTGGGAACGGATCTTGTAGTTCTGCGTGCGCACGTCCAGCTCGGTCGCCGCTACCCGGGGCGCCAGCTTGGCGGCGTCCTTAGCGGCATCCCCGGCATCGACCGCGCCGGCGACCTGCTCGAGGATGCGGCGGAACTGGGCATCGAGCAGCACCGGGACACCGGCGCCCTTGGCCGCGGCGGAGGAACCGCTCGGGGACGGTGAGGGAGCCTGGCTGGCGTGCGCCGCGACGCCGGTACCGGCGACGGCGGCGGCGGTCAGCAGGGCGACTGCGGCGCCGGAGGCACGGCGGGCGGCGGCGGTTGCAACCCGGCTCTCCGCGCCGCCGCGTTCGACGGTGCCTTCCGGGGCCGCGTCTGCGTTCCGGGCCCTGGCGGCGGCCTGGGCACGCGCGCGGCGGGCAAAGAGGCTGCCCTTGCGGTTGCCGCCGGTCCCGCCGGTCCCGGCGGAGTCGTCGTCGTCCGTGGCGCCCCGCCGGGGCTTGAGCAGCAGCAGGGCCGCGCCGGCCAGGATCAGGAGCCCGCCGAGCACCATGAGCGGGATGGCCCATGGGGTGGACGTGTCATTGGGGAACGTCATGGAGATCGAGGACGGGGCCGGCTTCGTGCCGTCCGCTGCCAACAGCAGCGACCAGTCGCCGTCAGCCGGCGGGGTCCAGTTGTAGTTCATCTCGCCGTTGGCGTTCTCGGTCGTCACCCAGAGGTCCGAGCCTGCCGGGGTGGGAGCCGTGGCTTCGCCGTCGGCGTGGTCAAGCTGCAGTGCCTTGCCGTCCCCGGAGACGCCGGTAACGGTGTTGTGGGCGGTCTTCCCGACCCACGCGTTGACGTCGTCCGGCCGGCCGGACGCCAGCATGAAGCTGCCCTCGCCCTTGACCGTGATCTTCACCGTGCCGCCGTGCAGGGTCCGCAGTTTCTCGTCGATGACGGTCAGCGGGGCGGCGGTTGCGCCGGCAGGCGCGACGGCGGTGACGGTGGCGGGCGGCGCCCACACGGTCTTCTGGCCGATTCCGGCCAGCAGTGTCAGGAGGCCGAGCAGCACTAGTGCAACTGCAGTCTTGAAACGCAAAATAATACCTATCATCAGCGGACACGTAGCTTTAACAGTAACCGTTTTGTTACCTGCGAGTCAGATCGGCGGCCGCGCCCGCCCCCTGTTAGGCCTCCCCCGGCCCCGCTGGCCCGCTGTATAACAAGGCTGCTGATAGTGTTTGCGGTGATCGTCACACCCGGCCCGCAACCGCGGATTTGCAGGGAAATACCAGAGAATAAGGGCATTTAACGCAGTGACTGAACCCACGGATCCGTCCCTTTCAGGACACGCAGCCACCCAGGAATCCGGTAGCCAGCCACGCGGCCCGCTCGAGCCGGCCCCGCAACCTTCCGCCCCGCGGGCGGCAGCAGCCGGCTTCCTGATCTCGATGGCGCGCCGCCTGCGCCAGCCGTTGCCCGGAGCCCAGCCCCGGTTGCGTTTCGAGATGCCCCCCGAGCAAGAGGAGGAGGCGGCCAGCGCCGACGGCGGGAACACCGCGCGCTTCGGCGACCCTGGTCCCCGGATGTCCGCCCAGCACCCGCTGTACGTCGGCTTTATGGGCACCGTCGGCGTCGGCGCGGCCCTGCTGGTCTACTGGATCGGTTCGAACACCACCCAGTTGCTGCTCTGGATCGTCACCGCGCTCTTCATTGCCCTCGGCCTGGATCCGGTGGTCCGCTGGCTCGAAGGCCGGAAGGTACCGCGGCCGGCGGGCATCCTGGTTTCAGTCGCCGTCCTGGCCCTGGCCGTCACGGGCTTCTTCGCCACCCTGATCCCCACGATCGTCCAGCAGGTGACCCAGATCGTGCAGGAAGCACCGCACTGGGTCCAGGATTTCATCGACTCCGATTTCTTCCGCACGCTCGACAACCAGTTCGGCGTGCGTGAACGCATCAGCCAGGAACTCGAGAAGTTCGTCAACAACCCCGAAGCCATGGGTGGCATCTTCGGCGGCGTTGTGGGCTTCGGCTCCACCGTGGCCAACGGCCTGTTTGGCGCCCTGATCGTCCTGGTCCTGAGCCTCTACTTCCTATCCGCCATGCCGTCCATGAAGAAGTGGGGCTACCGGCTGGCGCCGCGGTCACGCCGAGCCCGGGTCGAGGCGCTGTCCGAGGAAATCACCGGATCCGTCGGCAACTACGTCATCGGCCAGGTCTGCGTGGCGCTGCTGAACGCAACCTTCGCCTTCATTGTGATGTCGGTCGTGGGTGTCCCGTTCGCGGTCCTGCTCGCCTTCGTTGTGGCCCTGCTGGCCTTCATCCCCCTGGTGGGCGGCATGATCGCGGGCGTCCTGGTCACCCTGATCGCGCTCACCGCGGGCTGGCAGACGGCAGTGGTCTTCGCGATCTGCTACTTCGCCTACCTCCAGTTCGAGGCCTACTTCATCTCCCCGCGCATCATGCAGAAGGCCGTGGCGGTCCCCGGCGCGGTGGCCGTGATCTCGGTCATCGCCGGCGGCAGCCTGCTCGGCGTGCTCGGCGCCCTGATCGCCATCCCGACGGCAGCCGCGATCATGCTGCTGGTGAAGGAAATCTTCATCGTGCGCCAGGACAAGCACTAACGACTCACGAGTGCGCGGTGGCGACCGGGCCGTCCCATTCCTCGGGCAGCGCCGCGGCCGCGCCGCCCGGCAGCACCTCGGCCACGATCTCGTTGAGCACCCGCCCGGCGTACTTCTCGCCCACCCAGAGGTGCTTGGCGCCGTCGACGCCCACGACGTCGGCCTGCGGCACCAGGCTGAAGCGTTCCGCGGCGGCCGCCGGCTGCAGGTAGTCGTCGTGTTCGGGGACCAGGACCTTCAACGGCTTGCCCGAGGCGGCCCATTCCTTGAGGTGGACGTCCGTGGCCCGGTGCAGCGGCGGCGAAAGCAGGATGGCACCCTCGGTTTCGGCGGCGACCGGCTCGGTGGCGCCGTACATCAGGGCGAGCTCGGTGCCGAAGGACCAGCCCACCAGCCAGCGGTTGGGCAGTCCGCGTTCGACGGCGAAGCGGACCGCCGCCTCGACGTCGAGCCGTTCGCCGATGCCCTCCTCGAAGGAGCCCTGGCTGGTCCCACGCGGCGAGGAGGTCCCGCGCGTGTTGAACCGGAGCACCGCAATGCCGGCCAGGGCAGGCAGCCGGTAGGAGGCCTTGCGGTAGACGTGGGAGTCCATGAACCCGCCGTGCGTCGGCAGCGGATGCAGGGTGATCAGGGTGGCCCTGATCTCCCCGGACTCGGGAAGCGCCAGTTCGCCGACCAGCCGGTGCCCGTCCTCGGTGCGGAGTTCCACGTTTTCGCGGCGTGCCGGGAGAACGGTCGAGGCACGGATTGCGGTGGGTTCGGAAGGCTGGCTGAACACGTAGGACGCCGGGTCGAAAGTCATGCCCTCCAGCTTAGCGAAACCGGCCGGCGGTGGCGGAGCGCGGAGCCGGTCAGCGGTACCGGTAACTGCGCGAGGTCCAGCAGTTGGAGTGCCAGTGCCGCCGCTCGGCGAGGCCCGCGGCCGCACCGAAGATGTGGTCCTCGGACCAGACCACGAGGTGTGCGGTGCCCGGCGTCACGGCGGTGAAGCAGCCCGGGCAGACGTAGGTCTTCCCGGCCCGGCTGGCGGAGATCGAGCGGACCATCCATTCGCCGTCGGGAGCGCTCTCCCGACGCGCGATCCCGGTGCGGGCGCGCTCCAGGTCCAGTTCCGGGGCGGGACCTGCGGCGTGTTTGCCGCCGGCCGCCCGTCCGGCCCCCTGTCCGGAGGAGGCCTTACCGGACCGGGCTTTTCCGGACACGGCGCGGCGGGGTCGGTTGGAACGCGGCATGACTCCATTCTGCCCCAGCCGGGCCGCTCCCCCGCCACCACGAGGCCGGCACAGCACCGCGCAGCGCCGCAGTGGCGGTAGTGTTGTCCGGGTGCGTTTAGTCATAGCCCGTTGCTCCGTTGATTATGTCGGCCGGCTCAAAGCCCATCTTCCGCTCGCCACTCGGCTCCTGCTGGTCAAGGCCGACGGTTCGGTCCTGGTCCACTCGGACGGCGGATCCTACAAGCCGCTGAACTGGATGAGTCCGCCGGCGCGTCTGAGCGTCTCCACCCCTGACGAGGTCGACGTCGAAGTCGGCGTGATCGAGCAGTGGACCGTGCAGTCCGCGAAGACTGATGACCGGCTGATCATCAATATCCATGAGCAGCTGCACGACACCTCCCATGAGCTGGGCCAGGACCCCGGCCTGATCAAGGACGGGGTCGAGGCGGACCTGCAGCGGCTGCTCGCGGAGCAGATCGAAACCCTCGGCGCCGGCTTCTCCCTGATCCGCCGCGAGTACTTCACGGCGATCGGCCCGGTGGACATCCTGGCACGCGACGCCAACGGCGGCACCGTCGCCATCGAACTCAAGCGGCGGGGCGACATCGACGGCGTCGAGCAGCTCACCCGCTACCTGGAGCTCCTGAACCGAGATCCCCTGCTCGCGCCCGTGCGCGGGATCTTTGCCGCCCAGCAGATCAAGCCGCAGGCGAAGGTGCTCGCGAACGACCGCGGCATCGACTGCGTCACACTGGACTACGACGCCATGCGAGGCGTCGATGACAGCGAGTCCCGGCTCTTCTGAGGCCCGGTTCTTCCAAGGCCCGGTTCTTCCAAGGCCCGGCCGCCGCTGCGCCCTAGACTCTGATAATGAACCACGTACCTCCCGGCCGGCAGCTCCTGTTTGGCACGGTCGTCAGCGACGGCGCCCTGCTCGAGGGCGCGGTCGTGGCCGTCGACGGGGACCGGATCGCCTACGCCGGCCCCGCGGCCGGGTTCAGGAGCGGCCCGGCCGGCTTCGCCGACGCCCCGGCAATCCCACTGCCGCCCGGCGCCCTGATCCTGCCCGGGCTGGTGGAGTTGCACTGCCACGGAGCGTACGGCGGCGATTTTCCGAGCGGCGAGGAAACCCCGGCACGGCGGGCGATCGATTTCCTGCACCGCTCCGGCACCACCACCCTGCTGGCGAGCCTGGTCACGGGCCCACCGGAGTCGCTGTTGCACGCGATCGTGCTGTACGCCCGACTGAGCCGGGAGGGCCTGGTGGCCGGCATCCACCTGGAGGGCCCGTTCCTCTCGGCGGCCCGGTGCGGGGCGCAGGACCCCGCATTCCTGCGCGATCCTGATCCGGAGCTCCTGGCCGAACTCCTCGCCGCCGCACGCGGCACCCTCGCCGTCATGACGTTCGCCCCCGAGCTTGCCGGCGCGGACGTCTTGGTCCGGCTCCTGGCCGGCTCCGGTGTGGTCCCCTCCCTCGGCCACACCGACTGCGACGACGCCACGGCAGCCGCCGCGCTGCACTCGGCCGGGGCGGCACTGCGGGCGGCCCCCGGCAGCCGGCGGCCCACCGTGACCCACCTCTTCAACGCCATGGCGCCCCTGCACCACCGGACGCCGGGGCCGGTCGCCGCGTGCCTGCGCAGCGCGGCGGCCGGCGAAGCGGTCCTGGAACTCGTCGCCGACGGCACGCACCTGGATCCCGCGGTCGTGGCCACGGTGTTCCAACTGGCCGGAGCGGCCAACATCGCGCTCGTGACCGACTCCATGGCCGCAACAGGACTGCCCGACGGCGGCTACACCCTGGGCCGCTCCGCCGTCACCGTCGCCGACGGCGTTGCCCGCCTGGCCACCGACGGCACCCTCGCCGGCGGCACCGCCACGCTGCTCGACGTCGTGCGCTGCACCGTGGCCGCCGGCGTGCCGCTGCCGGACGCCGTCCGCTCGGCCACCGCGGTTCCGGCCGCCGTCCTGGGCCTCGGCGCCGAGCTTGGCTCGCTGCGCCCCGGGCTGCGCGCCGACGCCGTCGTGGTCAATTCCGACCTCGTCCTTTACCGCGTAATGCGAAGCGGGGAATGGCTGGCGCCGCTTTCCTAATCTCCGGTTCACACTGGTGGCCCGGCACCATTGCACTCCGCCATTGCGCCGGTCCATTGCGCGGCGGCGGCGCCGTTCATGCACTCTTTAGATAAAATTTCGGTCAATTATGCGCCGGGCCCGTTGACCTGACGGGAGGGGCATGAAATTCTTGTACCAGTCTTTGTGTAGGTGTTTTTCATGCTCGCAAGACATGTTGCGAGCGCGAAGCTCCTGCCAAGGCCCGGGACAATCCGGGCGGAAGCCAAGGTTCTTCTCGCAGAGTGACCAAGTCCGATGTAAAGTGCGCCGGACTTCTTAAAGATCCACAATGAGGAGAATTAAATGGCACAGGGAACCGTCAAGTGGTTCAACGCTGAAAAGGGCTTCGGCTTCATCACCCCGGATGACTCCGATGGCGATGTCTTCGTTCACTACTCCGAAATCCAGACCGGCGGCTTCAAGACCCTCGACGAGAACCAGCGCGTTCAGTTCGAGATCGGCCAGGGCGCCAAGGGCCCCCAGGCTACCGGCGTCACGCTGGTCTAGTCTCCCCGGCAGGGCTGCCCCAGGGCGCCCCCGCTAGAAAATGATCCCCGGCGATATCGCCGGGGATCATTTTTTTGGTTTTGTTCACGGCGCGTTTCCGCCCCCGCGCCCCGGCGCCCCCTGGGAGGGAATTGCGCCGGCCGGAATGCCTATTCCGTCTTGCCGCTAAAGGTAAAGCCGTGCGGAATTTGTTTAGCGCACGAGCGTCCGGAGCAGGCGCGCGCTCTGTCGAACCGAAAGGTCCGGAAGATACGCCCGGCTCAGTGCGCGCCCCATGGCCGGCAGCTGCAGCGGATCCTGGTAATACAGATAGAGGGTGCGGTATTCCGGTTTGAACCGCGATTTGAAGGTGGCCAGCGAGCGGAAACCGTAGACCGGTTCCAGCGCCCGGCCCACCACGTCCAGGATTCCGGCGAGCCCCTCGCCCGCCTTCGGTCCGTCCCCGGGTTCCCCTCGGGTCTCGTCCTTGGCCAGCGGGGAGCCCGAGAGTGAGATGACCTCCACGGAGTCACGCAGCTCCAGCACTGCGGAAGCGATCAGGAATTCCATGACGCCGGGAAAGGCGTCAGCGCGCCGGCGCATGAAGTCCAAGGTCCAGCTGACCAGGGTGCCGGCGTCGTAGACCGGCAGCCAGCTGGTGACGCCGTGCACGCGGCCCTCGGCGTCGACGGCGAGGCAACACAGCACCTCGTCGTCTTCGAGCTCGTCGAGGCCGCCCAGGGTGAATCCCATTTCCGGGACGGATTTCTGGGCCGCCCATTCTTCCGAGACCTCACTCAATTGCGCGCGGAGCGAGGGCGAGAATTCGCTGTAGCGGCCCCAGACAGCCTTAACCCCGGTTTTGGCGGCCCGGTTGAGTGCTGTCCGCACGTTTTGCCATTCCTTGCCCTTGAAGGTGAGCTCGCCGAGTCCCAGCCGGGTCTCCTGAGCCACGGCCAGCCGGCGGTAACCCCGCGTCTGGAGCATGGGCCAGAGCTCGTCGGTGCAGGAATAGAAGCAGGGAATGAGGGCGTGCTCGGCGCAGTACTCCAGGAACTGCGCGGCTGTCTCCTCCCGGTTGTCCGCCGGGCCGAGCGGGCCGGCCAGCGTCAGCGCCACGTTGCCGTGCTGCTGGTAGGCCACTCCCCCGCGCTGCCCCGTGCTGAACCAGTACTTGTTCGGTTCCCACAGCGCCATCCAGGACAGCGAGTCGCCGCCCTGCCTGATCAGCCGGCGCGCCACGTCCCGGTCCCCGGTTCCCGCGTCCGTGCCGTGGTGCCGGCGGAGCAGCACGAGCCACACCCCTGCCAGCGCTACCACCCAGAACACGACCCCCGAGGAGGCGAACAAGAACGCCTCGACGGCGTTGCGGTTCTGGAAGACGCGGTTGTACGTGCCGGGGATGGGCAGCGGCAGGTACTGCCGGGCCAGTTCGGCGGCGAGGCCCAGCCAGCCGCCGTCGCGGTCCAGGCCGCCGGCGGCAAACCAGGCTGCGGTGTAGCTGCCGGCCAGCACCACAAAGGTTCCTGCGACCACGATGGCGAGGATGAGGCGGGCACGCCGAGTGGTCTCCACCCGGAACAGGCGCCGGAAGGCAAAGAGCAGCAGCACCAGGGCCAGCGGCACGGCAACGAGGGGCAGGACGTGGACGAAGCCCGAACCCATCACCGCCGTGTGCGGCCGGTTCGGGTAGTGCGGGATCCTGGCAAACAGCGCCAGGTAGACCGCGGAGAGGCCGGTGACCCCAAGCTGGACAAGAATGGCAATGCGCAGGGCCAGCCGGCGCCCGTGCCGCATGCCGTCGGCGCAGATCAGCAGCAGCACCACGGGGACCACGGCCAGCGCCAGTCCCAGCGGGCCGGCGAAGCCTGCCCGTCCGGCTTCAAGGCAGTTCACGTCGACGGTGCCGCCGCAATTCTGCTCCAGCTGGTTCAGGGTGGGCAGCGGGTTCAGCACGACGTCGCGCAACAGCGCGAGCGGGCCGGTGGGCGTCCGCACGGCGGCTGTGAGGATGGGCCCGACGGCGAAGATCGCCACCGTCAGCGCGAGCAGGTTGCGGGTCTCCCGGCCGGTGGAGCGGTGGCGGTGCAGGGTCCCCTTGTCCCCCTGGAGCCACCAGCCGGCCATCAGGCCGACCAGTGCACCGGCCAGGCCCACGACGGTCTCCGCATGCCCCACGTAGAGGACCAGCAGGAGGGCGGTGGAGACCACGGCGGTCCGCAGCCGGCGCTGCCACAGGGTTGGCAGCAGCCCGCAGGCCGCCAGGGTGACCGCCAGGATGGCCGCATAGGGCCCGATCAGCTCGGCGTCCACCATCAGCCCGAGCCAGCCGTCCCCGGCGTAGCGGGCAAGCTGCGTCAGGAGCAGGAAGATCGTCACCGCCGCAAACTGCCCCGCGAAGTAGAACACGGCGGTGCGGACCGACCCCAGCTGCCGTTCGGCGACCCCCAGCAGGCCCAGAATCATCAGTGAGGCGGCCAGGTAGGCCAAGGGATTGGTCGCGAAGAACAGCGAGGTGAACATCGTCCACCAGCGGCCGGCCTGGAGACCCTGGACACTGACCGAGGCGAAGTCCAGCAGCGACTCCGGCGGTCCGTCCAGGAAGCTGCCCGTGGACACTGCGGCGGCCAGGAAGAGGACGAGGACCGACAGGGTGAAGGGCAGCTGCCGGAAGTGGTTCCAAATGCCGCGCAGGCCCGTCATGGCGTGATCCCCCAGCGGGCGGCGAGGAAGTCCAGGCCCCCCGGCAGGCCCTTGGATGCTGCTTCCCAGGAGTGGCCCGCGTTGGAAATCCGGTGGGCCTCCACGGCGAATCCGGCGGATCGTGCCGCCGCCGAGAGCAGATCCATGTAGCCGATGAACTCCGGGTCCCGTTCGCCGGCCGCAAAGTAGACGCCGTTGCCGTTATAACGGCGCTCCTTCATCACGTGCAGCGGCGTCTGCCGTTCGAAAGCGGCAACGTCGCCGCCGAAGGAACCCTGGATCGTCTTGTCGCGTTCCTTGGCTAGGGCGGGCTCCTTCTCGCTGGAGAACGCCAGCGCGGATCCGTAGACGTCGGGGTGGCGCGTCACCATCTGCATCGCGCAGGTGGCGCCGTAGGAGAAGCCTCCAACCGCCCACTGGTGCGGGTCCGGATCGACATCGAGCGTCTTGTTGATCCAGTCCGGAACGTCGCGGGAGAGGAAAGTGTCCGCCTTCGCGATCCGGCTGTCCATGCACAGGGAGTTGCCCGAGGGGGTTCCGTTCGGGTCGACGACGACGACCACCGGCGCGACGCCGGCGTGGGCCGAGGCGAAGCGGTCCAGGCGGCTCCGGAGGGCGCCGCCGGCAAGCCAGTCTGCCGGACCGCCTGGCTGGCCGGAGAACAGGACCAGGACGGGAAGGGCGGGGCGGGGGGAGCTCTGGTACGCCGGCGGCAGGTAAATGTAGGCCTCCCGGCTCTGGAATCCAGAGCTCGTGCCGGGGATCCCGGCGCGGCGCATTGTCCCCTCGGGCAGAGGTCCCGGAGCTTTCCAGCCAGCCAGGTCGCGGGCTCCCGGGCCGCCGGCAGCCCGGGTGAGTTTCGCCTCGAGCGGCTGGATCCGGGCCACCGCTGTGCCCGCAAGGTCGCTGACGGTCTGGTTCAGCCCGAAATAAATGTTGATCTGGACCGCAGAGAGCGCGACAACCCCCAGCAGGGCGCCCACCGCCACCGTAGTCGAGCGCAGGCGGTGCACCACCGGCCGGGTGGGGCGCGGGATGCTTGCGAGGAACGGCCGCCGGCCCCAGATGCCATGAAGCCGCAGCAGCCACAGCAGCAGCGCCGCGACGGCCGGAACGCTCCAGACGAGGGTCTCCCAGGGAAGTTCCTCGGGGAAAACTGACAGGACGTAGATCAGCAGCAGGTGGACGCCGGCCACGAGGCCGGCGGAGAGCATCAACGCCGCGGTGATGACAACGGCGGAGGCGCTGATTGTATGGCGCCGTCCGCTGCGCCACAGCAGATAGGAAAGGCCGGCAATACCGGTCACCCAGGCGGTCCATAGCACCGGCCCGTCGACGAGCCGGATGTCCTCGATGAAGTCCACCGGGGCTAGCGCCAGGTGCCGACGCCGATGACCGGTCCGGCCTCGAGCCAGGAGGAGAGGCCGGTGTAGGCGTCGAACCTCATGGCCAGCAGGACGTCCTGGCCCTCGTAGCGCAGTTCGACGATGACGGACTCGGGCTGCACCTTGACGAGTTCGGACTCGGTGGGTTCGCGTCGGCCGACGAGTTCGAGCGAACTCCGGCGGAAGGTGTGCTTGGGGCGCACGCTGAGCGAGGCCAGCCGGAACCACTCAAGGTCGTTGTCCTGATAACGACAAACCCCCATCTGCCAGCTGTTTCCAGCCACGCAGATGGAGGCGTCCACTGTGCCCAGGGCGCGCCGCAGATTGAAGCGGCGCACCCCGGAAAGGCACAGTGCAAAGACCAGCAACGCGAACACGGTTGCCAGGACGATGAACGGAAAACCAGTAACGTTCATCAAGGTAGGGCTAGCGGATCCCCGCAGTAGCCGCGTCACCCATTTGGGCGTTGTCAGCAACAATGACGACCCTGTTGTTGTCGACGGAGAAGAACCCGCCGTCGACAACTACAGCAATGCGGTCACCGGACACCGGCTCGATCGCCAGTTCACCTTCGGCCAGAATCGCCAGCAGGGGCGAGTGGCCGGGCAGGATTCCGATTTCACCATCGCTGGTGCGGGCCTTGACCATCTTGGCCGCTCCGGACCACACGAAGTGGTCCGCTGCGACAATCTCAACCTCAAGCTCAGCCATATTACTTGGTCTGTTCCTGGATCTTGGCCCACTGGCGCTCGACGTCGTCCAGGCCGCCGACGTTGAAGAACGCCTGCTCTGCGATGTGGTCGAGGTCGCCGTCGCAGATGGCGGTGAAGCCTTCCACGGTGTCCTTGATGGACACGGTGGAGCCTTCGACGCCGGTGAACTGCTTGGCCGTGTAGGTGTTCTGCGACAGGAACTGCTGGATGCGGCGTGCACGCGACACGACGATCTTGTCTTCCTCGGAGAGCTCATCGACACCAAGGATGGCGATGATGTCCTGGAGTTCCTTGTTCTTCTGCAGGATCTGCTTGACGCGGACGGCCGTGTTGTAGTGGTCGTGTCCGATGTACTGCGGATCCAGGATGCGGGAGGTCGACGTCAGCGGGTCAACGGCCGGGTACAGACCACGGGAAGCGATTTCACGGGAAAGTTCCGTGGTCGCGTCGAGGTGTGCGAAGGTCGTGGCCGGAGCCGGGTCGGTGTAGTCATCTGCGGGAACGTAGATGGCCTGCATCGAGGTGATGGAGTGGCCCTTGGTGGACGTGATGCGCTCCTGGAGGAGGCCCATCTCGTCGGCCAGGTTGGGCTGGTAGCCCACGGCCGAAGGCATGCGGCCGAGAAGGGTGGAAACCTCGGAGCCTGCCTGGGTGAAGCGGAAGATGTTGTCGATGAAGAGCAGCACGTCCTGGTTCTGCACATCGCGGAAGTACTCCGCCATGGTCAGTGCGGACAGGGCCACGCGGAGACGGGTTCCCGGCGGCTCATCCATCTGGCCGAAGACAAGCGCCGTGTCCTTGAGGACGCCGGCCTCTTCCATTTCGACCCAGAGGTCGTTGCCTTCACGGGTACGCTCGCCGACACCGGCGAACACCGAGGTGCCACCGAAGTTGCGGGCAACACGGGTGATCATTTCCTGGATCAGCACGGTCTTGCCCACGCCGGCGCCGCCGAACAGGCCGATCTTGCCACCCTTGATGTACGGGGTGAGGAGGTCGATCACCTTGATGCCGGTTTCCAGCATTTCGGTGGAACCCTCGAGGGTCGCGAACGCGGGAGCCTTGCGGTGGATCGGCCAGCGTTCGCTGATCTGCAGCTCGGACTCGGCCACGTCCAGGGGCTGGCCCAGGACGTTGAAGATGTGGCCCTTGACGCCGTCGCCGACGGGGACGGAGATCGGGGCACCGGTGTCAACCACGTTGGTACCGCGGACCAGGCCGTCGGTCGCCTGCAGCGAGATGGCGCGGATGAGGTTGTCGCCAAGGTGCAGCGCAACTTCGAAGGTGATGGTCTTGGTCTCACCGTTGAGAGTAATCTCCGTGGTGAGTGCGTTGTAAATCGAGGGGATTGCGTCAGCCGGGAATTCGACGTCGACAACCGGGCCAATAACACGTGCAATACGGCCGGTGGCACCGGACGTTGCGGCTACGTGTTCGGTAGCAGTGGCAGTCATCTCTCTCACTTCACTCAGTAGATGGCGTGGGCGGTTAAGTTTGTTCTTTGGTGCAGGTACAGCTGGGTCCGTAGCGGGCCGGCTAGGACGCGTTCAACGCGTCGGCGCCTGCCACGATTTCGGAAAGCTCCTGCGTAATTTCAGCCTGGCGGGCAGTGTTGCGCAGACGCGTGTACTTCTTGATGAGGTCCGTGGCGTTATCGCCGGCGGACTTCATCGCACGCTGGCGGGCTGCGAGCTCGGAAGCTGCTGCCTGCAACATGGCGGCGAAGATGCGTGACTCGATGTAGCGCGGCAGCAGGGCATCGAGTACCTGCTCCGCTTCCGGCTCGAATTCGTAGAGCGGCAGGAGTTCCGACTCGGAAGCAGCCTGCTCTTCGACGACCTCAAGCGGGAGCAGGCGGATAACCGTCGGCTCCTGAGTCACCATGGACTTGAAGCGGGTGTAGACAACGTGGATCTCGTCGACGCCGCCCTCTTCGTAAGCCGTAGCGAAGTCAGCCAGCAAGGCTTCGCCGACCTCCCGCGCAGTCTCGAACAACGGTGCGTCGGTGTTGCCGGTCCACACCCGCTCGTAGGGGCGGTTACGGAACTCGAAGTATGCCTGCGCCTTGCGGCCCATGACGTACGTCTTGACTTCCTTGCCCTCTTCGTGGAGCAGCTCGGTGAGACCTTCCGCCTGCTTGAGCACGGTCGCCGAGTAGGACCCTGCGAGGCCGCGGTCGGAGGTGATGACCAGGACGGCGGCGCGGCGGATCTGCTCCGGCTCGGTAACCAGCGGGTGGTCGATTTCGCTCTGAGTTGCGACAGCAGAAACGGCACGCGTGATCGCGTTTGCGTAAGGCAGTGAAGCCGCTACGCGTGCGCGGGCCTTGCCGATGCGCGAGGTAGCGATCAGTTCCATCGCCTTGAAGATCTTGCGCATCGACGTCGTCGAGCTGATCTTCTGGCGGTAGACCCGAATCTGGGCTCCCATACTTATCCTTTCCTAAGATCCCGGTGGCCGGGACAGCCGGAACCCGCGGGGGTCCCGGCAGTCCCTGCCAGCGAAACTAGCGCTTCTGCTTGACGATTTTTTCCTGGTCGACCTGGTCCTCGTCGATCGGGGCGTACTCCTCGTGCCCCGCACCGACCAGGAGGCTGTCGCCCTCGCCGAAGAAGCCCTTCTTGAAGTCCACGATCGCGGTCTTCAGCGCTTCAGCGGTGTCGTCGTCCATGACGTTGGTCTGGGCCAGCGTCGTCAGGATGGAGGACTTGTGCTTGAGGTGCTCCAGGAACTCGCTCTCGAACCGGTTGATGTCTTCAACCGGAACGTCGTCGAGGTAACCGTTGGTGCCGGCCCAGATGGAGACGACCTGGTCCTCGACCGGGAACGGCGAGTACTGGCCCTGCTTGAGCAGTTCCATCAGGCGTGCGCCGCGGGTCAGCTGCTGGCGGGAAGCGGCATCGAGGTCCGACGCGAACATCGCGAAGGCCTGCATGTCGCGGTACTGCGCCAGTTCCAGCTTCAAGGTACCGGAAACCTTCTTCATCGACTTCACCTGCGCGGCGCCACCAACACGGGAGACGGACACGCCGACGTCGACGGCGGGACGCTGGTTGGCGTTGAAGAGGTCCGACTGCAGGAAGATCTGGCCGTCGGTGATGGAGATGACGTTGGTCGGGATGTAGGCGGAAACGTCGTTCGCCTTCGTCTCGATCAGCGGCAGGCCGGTCATGGAACCCGCACCGAGCTCGTCGGAGAGCTTGGCACAACGCTCCAGCAGACGGGAGTGCAAGTAGAAGACGTCGCCCGGGTAGGCTTCGCGTCCCGGCGGGCGGCGCAGCAGCAGCGACACGGCACGGTAGGCCTCGGCCTGCTTGGACAGGTCATCGAAGACGATGAGGACGTGCTTGCCGCCGTACATCCAGTGCTGGCCGATGGCCGAGCCGGCGTACGGTGCCAGGTACTTGAAGCCTGCGGGGTCGGAGGCGGGGGAAGCCACGATGGTCGTGTATTCCAGCGCGCCGTTGTCCTCGAGGGTCTGGCGTACAGCGGCGATCGTCGACGCCTTCTGGCCGATGGCCACGTAGATGCAGCGCACCTGCTTCTTCACGTCGCCGGAAGCCCAGTTGGCCTTCTGGTTGATGATCGTGTCGATGGCGATGGCGGACTTGCCGGTCTGGCGGTCACCAATGATCAGCTGACGCTGGCCGCGACCGATCGGGATCATGGCGTCGATGGCCTTGAGCCCGGTCTGCATCGGCTCGTGGACCGACTTGCGCTGGGTCACGCCGGGCGCCTGGAGTTCCAGGGCACGGGTGGTCTCGGCCTTGATCTCGCCGAGGTCGTCGATGGGCTGGCCCAGCGGGTCAACCACGCGACCGAGGAAGGCGTCGCCGACCGGGACGGACAGAACCTGTCCGGTGCGGTGGACTTCCTGGCCCTCTTCGATGCCGGTGAAGTCACCGAGCACGATCACGCCGATTTCGCGGACGTCAAGGTTCTGGGCCAGGCCCAGCGTGCCGTCTTCGAAACGAAGCAACTCGTTCGCCATGACCGAGGGAAGGCCCTCAACACGGGCGATGCCGTCACCTGCGGTTGTTACGCGGCCAACCTCTACGCGCTCTGCGTTTCCGGGTTCGTAGGACGCCGCGAACTCGTTCAACGCATTACGGACGTCGTCGGCGTTGATGGTCAATTCGGCCATCTGCAGTCCCTGCTCTCCTGTTTTCGTGATCATCGTTGCTCACGATGACCGGGGTTTCTTGTCGGTAAGTTGTGCTTGTCCGGCTAACCAGCAAGCTGGCGGTGGAGCTGGCCCAGGCGGGCGAGGACCGAAGCGTCAACCACTTCGTCGCCAATCTGGATCCGGATGCCACCGATCAGTGCCGGGTCAACGTTCATGTTGATCTTGAGCTCGCGGCCGTACAGGGCATTGAGCCCTGCCTGCAGACGACTGGTCTGGGCCTCCGTCAGCGGACGGGTGACGCTGACCGTGGCGATCCAGCGCTGCTGGCGCTTGGCGGCAAGCTCGGCAAAACGGCTGACGAGCTTAGTGGCCTTGAGCCCGCGGGGCTGCGACACTGCCTGTCCGATAAGGACTTTCGCTTCCTCGCTTGCACTGGGCACGAGCTTCTCGGCGAGGGCAACCTTGGCTGCCTGGCTCGCCTGCGGCTCGGACAGGGCACGCTGCACCTCGTGGCTGGCATCGACGGCGTGGTTGAAGGCGAACAGATCGTTCTCCAGCGCTTCCAGTCCGGTGATGCCCGAGGCAGAGACTGCCGACTTGTTTTCAGCAACGGCAATTACCACCGAAGCGGCAAGAGTCTCGAGTGCATCGCCGATGTCACGAGCCGACGCCCAGCGTGAGCCGGCCAGCCCGCTCGCGATCTCCACAGCGTCGGCGGAGACTTTTCCGCCAAAGAGCTGCTTGACCAGCGCCGACTTTTCGTCACCGCTGCGAGACGGGTCAGTCAGGGCACGGCGCAAGCCAGCCGAGCTGTCCACCGTTCCCAGGATTCCGAAGAGTTCCTTAGCCAACTGCAGCGACGCGTTGGGAAGCTTGGCCTCCAACGCGACGAGTGCCGCGGTCAGCGATTCGCTCGATACACCTGCCATTACTTAGCTGCACCTGCGTTCTGGTTCTCCAGATCTGCCAGGAAGCGGTCAACCACACGGGCCGAACGTGCATCATCGGTGAGTGCTTCGCCCACGATGCGGCCAGCCAGCGTGGTCGCCAGCGTGCCGACCTCGGCGCGGAGCGACACGACGGCCGCCTGGCGCTCGGATTCGATCTGCGCGTGTGCCTGGGCGGTGATGCGGGCAGACTCAGCAGCTGCCTTCTCCTTCAGATCCGCAAGGATCTGGGCGCCTTCGGCACGGGCTTCCTCGCGGATGCGGTTGGCCTCGGTGCGGGCGTCGGTGAGCTGCTGCTTGTACTCTTCGAGTGCTGCAGAAGCCTCTGCCTGGGCCTTCTCGGCCTTGGCGATGCCGCCTTCAATGGCCTCGGCACGCTCTGCAAAGTTCTTCTCGAACATCGGGACAACGTACTTCGTCACGATGAACAAGAGGACGGCAAAGCCTACAAAGACGACAAACATTTCCCAGATGTTGGGAACGAGGGGGTTGGGTGCACCCTCGGTGGCGGCTGAGATGATCAGCTGCTTCATATTTCACCCGTCCTTATCTACTCGGTTCTGGATGTTCGCTGGGTTCTGAAGGTTTACTTGAGAACGAATGCGAAGACCAGGCCGAGGATGGCGAGGGCTTCAGTCAGCGCAAGGCCGAGGAATGCGATCGGCTGCAGCACGCGCTGAGCTTCCGGCTGACGTGCTACGCCGTTGATGTAGGCAGCGAACACGAGACCCACACCGATACCACCGCCGATGGCGGAGAGGCCGTAGCCGATGAGGTTGAGGGAACCGTTGATGGAGCCGTTCATGTTTTTCCTTTCAAGATGCCATCCAGGTGGCAGGTTGTTTGGCTTGCTTCATCCCCGCGAGGGGAAGTTTTTGGGGTGCCTTAGTGGCTGTCGGCGTGCAGTGCGCCTTCGATGTAGATCGCGGTCAGCAGCGTGAAGACGTAGGCCTGCAGCGCCATGATCAGCGCTTCCAGCATGTACATCGCCAGCGAGCCGGCCAGGACCAGTACCGAGGCGCCCTTCAGCAGGACATTCTCCTGCATGACCAGGAACTCGATGCCGGAGCCGGCAATCATCACGATCAGGTGACCGGCCAGCATGGTGGCGAACAGACGGAGGCTGTGCGTCACGGGCCGGACCAGGAAGTTGGAGATGATCTCGATCGGGATGACGATCGGGAGAATGTAGATCGGCACGCCGCTCGGCACGGTGGCCAGCTTGAAGTACTTCAGGCCGTTCTTCTTGATGCCGATCGCGATCCAGGTGACGTACACGATCGCGGCGAGCACATAGGCGCCGCCGACGTGCGAGAAGCTCGGGAGCTGGATGACGGGGATCGCGCCGTAGATGTTGTTCACCAGGATGAAGAAGAACAGGCTGAACAGCAGCGGGACGTACTTCATGAAGTCTTTGCCGCCGATGATGTCCTTGGCGATCCCGTTGCGGACGAAGCCGTAGGCGGCCTCGCCGGCGAACTGCAGCTTGCCGGGGACGAGCTGCTGCTTACGCGCAGCCAGCACAAAGAATGTAGCGATAATGACGACCGAGAGGATCACCAGCAGCATCTGCTTGGAGAATCCTTCGGCCGCACCCCAGGGCAGGATAGCCGGCAGGTGCAATTGTTCAATTCCAGGAGGAGTGAACTCTCCTGAATCTTGGGCCGGGAGCGCAAGCGCGATCAACGCGTTTCCTCTCTGCAGTGTCCATCATTGGGCGTTGGGCGGGGAGCGGCGACATTCCTGTCAGCCATTCCCCCTCTGAAATTTTTTGGCATTACTGTTCCGCGTCCTTGGACGGGCCACGTGCAGCGCCGTCTCCACCAGCCGAATTTCGGTGACTGGTGAGGCCGTGCATATGAGAAAGATAGAACCCTCCCGCAGCTCCAAGCAGGGCGCCTGCGAGCACAATCCAGCGGGTTCCCCACAGATTATCCAGACCCCACCCTATCAAACTCCAGACGATGATTCCGCCAACAATGTAGCTGAAGACGGCGATGCCGGCGTTGTATCCGCCGTCGTTGCCGTCCTGCGACACGCCAGGTGCACCGCCGGTAGTACGGGACGTTTTGCGGGTGTTCTTCTCAGGGTCTTCGCGGCTAGGCACGCGGGCCGCCTTCCGTCCGTTCGGGGTCGTTGTAGATTTGCAGCCGGGCCTTGCCGAAGCCAATGATCTCGGCCGCCTGCCAGGCGACAACGCTGACGACGGCGCCGATCAGGAACCAGCGTTCGTGCAGCCAGCCCGGAGCGCCGATGACGAAGAGCACAACGGCGAAGCCGACGACCTTCACGAAGTAGGTGGCGACAAACAAGCCGATCGCTCCGGACGGGTTGTTGCGTCCGACGAAGTGGCCGATCGCCAGGCTGATCGCAAAGAACGCCATCACGAGTGCGCCGCCGAAGAGGCTCGACAGGGACCCAAAGCCGCCGTTGAAGACGAAAGCGAGGGCCGCGGTCACCAGGAGCGCTCCCCCGGCGGCCGCAGAACTGATGGCGAGCAGCCTCAACCACAGCGATTTTGTGGGGCCGGAAGCGCCAACGGGTCCGCTGCCGGACGCGCGTCCGGACTCGGCGCTGGAGCTCATGGGATCCCAATCGTCGGTGCTGTCAAGGGCAGGGGGCGCGGCGACATGCCGCCCCTGAATTCTACACGAGATAGAACACGGCTAGGCCACGGGGATGCGGGTGACCTTGGAACGGCGGCGGAACCTGCGGATCAGATCGGGGGACGCGAGGTACAGCCCGAGTATCAGGAGGCTGCCGGCTACACAGAGGGCGACGGCGGGCAGGGGTGCCGTGGCGGCGACGAATCCGAGGACAATCACCGCGGCGGTGCACGCCGTGACTGTCGCGGCTGACTGCAGATGTGTAAACCCGACGTCGGTGAGCCGCTGGTAAACGTGCTCGCGGTGGGACGCGTACCAGCGCTCCCCCGCCTTGATCCGGCGCAGCAGGGTGTAGCCGGTGTCCGCGGCGTAGACGAGGATCGGCGAGAGCACGTATTCGACGTAGACGCCGGAGAGGAACCCGGCCACGGCGAGGGCGGCGATGGAGGCGCCCAGCAGGTAGCTGCCGACGTCGCCCAGGAAGACCGACCCGCGGCCGAGGTTCCAGGGCAGGAAGCCGAGGAAGGACATCGCCAGCACCGCGCCGCCGGCCGTCAGCCAGGGCTGTTCGGACAGCACGCCGGCCATCGCGTAGGCGCCGCCGGCGGTGACCCCGTGCAGGCCCGAGATCCCGTTGATGCCGTCCATGAAGTTGGCAATGTTGACGTAGGCCGCAATCGCCACGGCGGCCAGCGGGAGCCACCAGAAGGACTGCGCGGTCAGCACGATCAGCGCCGCCGAGCCGGCGGCCCCGATGCCGAGTTGCGCGGCGGCGCGGCCCCGGATGGACAGGCCCCGCAGGTCTTCGATCCAGCCCACCGCCGAACACGCGGCGATGATCGCCAGCACCACGGCGAACACCGAACGGTCCACCGTGACGACGCCCAGGAAGACCGCCGCCAGGTAGCCGGCGCCGCTGGCCAGGGCGGTGGCCACGCCCATCCCCCGGATCGTCGCCGTGCGGTGCGAGGAGCGGGCGGACGGAATGTCCACCACGCCCATCCGGACCAGCCACGGCTTCACCGCAAGGGGAAGCAGCAGGCTGGCGAGCAGCGTGATGCCGGCCACCACGGCCAGCGGCATCACGACGCCACCCGGATCTCTCCCGCTTCGTCGGCCTCATCGTCGGGGATGTCCGCGATGCTGGCGCCTTGTTCCGCTTCGCAGCGGGCCAGCCAGACGTTGAGGTCCAGCTTGTCCGGGTCCTGCTGGGAGGCCTTGGTGTGGGAAATCTTCGGATGCAGGGGCCGCTGGTCCAGTTCGCCGGTGCCGACCAGCTCCTCGTGCAGCTTCTCCCCCGGCCGCAGTCCGGTGTAGATGATGTCGACCTTCTTGCCGGACATGGCGATCATGCGCTGCGCCACGTCCAGGATCCGTACCGGCTCGCCCATGTCCAGGATCATCACGTCGCCGCCTGCGCCGATCGCACCGGCCTGGATCACCAGCTGGCAGGCCTCCGGAATCGTCATGAAGAAGCGGGTGACGTCGGGATCGGTGACCGTGACAGGGCCGCCCACGCGGATCTGCTCGGTGAAGAGCGGGAGCATCGAGCCGCGGCTGCCCATCACGTTGCCGAAGCGGACGGAGACGAACTTGCCGCCGGTCTGGCCGGCCATCCAGGCGGTCAGCTTTTCCGCGACGCGCTTGGAGTGGCCGAGGGCCGTGGTCGGGTTGGCAGCCTTGTCGGTGGAGATGTTCACGAAATGCGAGACGCCGGCACGCTGGGCGGCGCGCAGCACGTTCAGGGTCCCGCAGACGTTGGTCTTCCAGGCTTCGACCGGGTACTGCTGGAGCAGGGGCGCGTGCTTGAGGGCGGCCGCATGGAAGACCACTTCGGGGCGCCGGTCCTCGAAGATGTCTGCCAGCGCCTCGCCGTCGCGGATATTGGCAAGTACGGTATCGCGGCCGGCCAGCAGGCCCCGGCCGGTAATGGAGATCTGGGTCTGCTGCAGCCCGGTCTCGTCGTGGTCGAGCATGATCAGTTCCGCCGGCGAGAACTGCACGATCTGGCGGCAGAGTTCCGAGCCGATCGAGCCGCCGGCGCCGGTCACGAGCACACGCTTGTCCTTGATATAGCCCGCGATTTCGTCGACCTTGATGTCGACAGGCCGCCGGCCGATCAGGTCCTCGACCGCGACGTCGCGGAAATCGGAGAAGCCGTCGGGTGCCCCGCCGCCCAGCATGTCGCGCAGCGGAGGCAGCACCAGCACGCGAATGTTCAGGCCGTCGACGGCGTCCGAGATGCGGCGGACCACCGAGGCCTCGACGTTGGCGAAGGCCAGCACCAGCACCCTCGCGCGGGTCCGGCGGATGATCGCCGGGAGGTCTTCTCCCCGGCCGAGGACCTGGACTCCGGAGAGGCGGAGGTGCTTCTTGGCCGGATCGTCATCGATCAGGCCGACCGGGAAGTACGGGGACTCCGGGTCCTGCAGCATCCGGGTCAGGAGTGAGTTGCCGAGGAATCCCGCGCCGTAGATCAGGGTGTTCTGCGCCTCGTCGCCGGGACGCGTCTTTCCCTCGACGTAGAGCCGTTTGGCATAGCGGGCCGCGCCCATAAAGAGGCAGGCGAAGGGGAAGGCGATCAGGCCCACGCTGCGGCCGATGTTGATGGCCTCGTACAGCACCAGCAGGACCGCGGTGATCGAGGCGGCCACAATCACGGTGACGAAAACCAGTGCCCGGGCCTCCTGGAAGCTGCCGAACGGATACCGGCCGCGGTACAGGGCCAACGCATAGCCGGCCAGTATCTGCGCGACCACGGCGATGGCGGCGATGACGAAGGCGCCGGTGAACTGCTCTACCCGGATACCCATCTCGTAGCGCAGCAGCAGGGCGAGGACAATCGCCACAATCCACGACATCGAGTCGAGGAACAGCTGGATCCAGATCCAGAGGGCGGGCTTCTCGTCCCGTTGTGCGGCTGATTCGCGCGCTTCAGATTTCGTAGTCAACAGAGATTGCAACCGACTTCCACTACCACGGCGGCCATGCGCCTGTTTCAGAAAATACCCCGTCGCAACTGTCGGACGGCGTCGGGGCCTAGAACGATACTAATCTCTTTCGCGGCCGCCGCCCGGGTCCGCGGGCAGCGGCGGCATGGGTTTCCAGCCGCTGTCGGCGAGGATGGCGCGTGATTCCCGCCATCCGCGCCAGAGCGCACCGGTACCCTTCAGCGTCCGTTCGACGAGGACCAGGCGGACTATTTCCTTCAGGAATGTCAGCGCCGTCCCTGCCCCGAAGCCGAGCCGGTTGAACTTGCCGTGGGCCCTGAGGTAGTGCGCGACGTGGCCGCGGTTCCGCATCACGTAGCGGCGGCTCAGGTCGGAGGAATCGTTGAGGTGGCGCAGGCCCAGGTCCACCTGGCGCTGCGCGCGGACCTTCTTGATCACGAACGCGTTGACGTAGACCACCGGGGTCTGCTGCGCGGCGAGCCAGCCGTAGATCAGGTCGTCCCAGGTGATGAAGAAGCGTGGGTCCGGGAGCCCGATGCTCCGGGCCAGAGACGCCTTGATCAGCATGCCTTCGAAGTTTCCCACATTGGTGCGGAACACCTCGGAATGCTTGAACACATCGCGGGAGACCGGGAGGAAGATCCCCAGCGCCTCGACAAAATGGTGCTGCCAGAAGAAGGGTTTGCCGTCGGCATCGTAGCGGCGGCCGATCAGGCAGGAGTAGTCCGGCGTGAACTTCTCCAGTGCCTCCACAGCGCCGGGAAGCACCTCGACGTCGTCGTCCATCAGCCACAGCCACTCCGCGCCGCGCGCGAGCGCAAGCTCCACGCCGCGGGAGAACCCGCCGGCGCCGCCGACGTTTTCGCCCAACCGCGCGTACTCAATCGGCAGCCCGCCGGCCAGCGCCGCGGAGACGACATCGGCCGTGTGGTCGCTGCTCGCGTTGTCCACCACGATGATCCGCGCCGGGCGGGTGCCGAGGCGGGCGAAGGAATCGAGCAGGTTGCGAAGGTAGTCGGCACGGTTGTAGGTGACGACGACGGCGAACAGGTTCTCCACGGCGGCCTAGCTGTTGGTGGACATAAGTTGTGCGGGCGAGCCGAAGCCCTTGCCGCGGAACCCGGTGGAGTAGGCGCGGAACCAGTGCGCGAGGCCTTTGAGGTCGCCGGCCTTCAGGAAGTAGTACGGGAAGCCGATGACGTCCGCACCGAACCAGCGCAGGTTCCGGTACTTGCGGGTGAGGTAGCCCCGATTGCGGAAGTAGCAGTAGCGCTTGAACTCGCCCTCCGGGATGACGGGGGTGATGAAGCCGCCAAAGACCGGCTTCATTTCCGTCCAGGTGGCGGGGTGCTGCACCGCCACGGTGGCGAGCGTGCCGTACTTCAGGCCGGCCTTTTTCACCCTCGACAGGAAGTCGACTTCGTCGCCCCGGATGAAGAACTTCACATCCGGAATGCCGATCGTGTAGAAGACCTCGGTCCGGATCAACGCGCCGTTGAAGAAGTGCACCATGTCCGGGAGGTAGCCCATCGGCGCCAGCCGCGAGCGGTCGTTGGTCAGCAGCCCGTTGATCCGGAAGTTGAAGGAGAGCCGGTTGGGGTCGGCCGTGGCGGCGACCAGCGGGCTCACGATGTCGAGCTGGTGCTCCTCGGCGGTCTTGAGCAGCTCGGCGAGGCAGCTGGCGTCCTCCGGGTGGCCGTCGTCGTCCATCATCCAGATCCACTCGGCGCCGCTGGCCATGGCGGCCAGGATCGCGTAGGCAAAGCCGCCGGCGCCGCCGAGATTCGCTTCGGAGCGCAGGTAGTTGATGTTGTCCGCTCCCTGCGACTCGACGACGTCGGTGGCCGGCGCCGTGCCGGAGTCGACGAGCGCGATCGAGTGGATCGGGGCGGTCTGTTCGGCCAGGCCCTTCAGGAGCAGGGCAAGTTCCTCGTGGCGGTCAAAGGTTACGGCCGCGACGGCGACTTTGGGCTGCATGTCAGTTCCTTTGGGAATCGTCGGGGGCCGAGTCGGCGCTGCTGTCCTCGGCCGGAGCCTCTTCGCCGGCGCCGAGCACGCCCGGCACCACTTCGCGCAGGCGCTCCAGGCTGATGGCGCCCTGTCGGACCACGCGCAGCGGCAGGGAGGTCGCGTCGATGATGGTGGAGGGCTCGGCGCCGTCCCCCTCGACCGGCCGGTGGCCGCCTTCAAGGTAGACCTCCACCGACTCCGCCAGCTGCGCTTCGGCTTCGGCGGCGCTCTGCGCGGCGGCCTGGCCGGTGCGGTTGGCGGATGAAACCGCCAGCGGCCCGGTGAGCGTGAGCAGGTCCTGGGCGACGTCGTCGGCCGGGAGCCGGAGGGCAACGGTGCCCTTGGTCTCGCCAAGGTCCCAGTCCAGCGAGGGCTGGGCGTGCAGGATCAGCGTCAGCCCCCCGGGCCAGAACGCCTCGGCAAGGCGCCGGGCCTCGGCCGGGACATCGGTGGCGAGGCCGTCGAGGGCGTTCAGCCGCGGGATGAGCACCGGCGGCGGCATCGACCGGCCGCGGCCCTTGGCGGCGAGCAGCAACGTCACGGCCTGCGGCGAGAAGGCATCCGCGGCGATTCCGTACACGGTGTCGGTGGGGAGCACCACGCATTTGTGTGCCCGGATGGCGCGCTGGGCGTGTTCGAGTCCTGCGGCGCGCTGGTCCGCGTCGGCGCAATCGTAGCTGGTCGTCACTGGGACATCCTTTCATCACTGCGGGTGGGAGCCGGTCTGCGTACGGCGCTGGTGGCGCGTTCGCGGCCGTTGAGATCCAGATGTGTCGTAACCCCGGACCAGAGGCCGGAGCGCTCCAGCATCGCGGCAATCCAGCTGGCCTGGACCTCGGCGTGTTCCATCACAAAGTAGCCGTCGGGGACCAGCAGCCTCGCCGCGGACGCCGCCGCCGCCGCCGGGAGTTCCATTCCGTCCGCTCCCCCGCCGTACAGCGCCTCGGGCGGGTCGTGCAGCGCCACTTCTGGTTCGTTGGGGACCGCTTCGGCGGGGATGTACGGCGGGTTGGAGACGACGACGTCGAACGTTCCGTTGTGTTCGGGCAGTGCGTCCCGGAGGTCGCCGCGCACCAGGCGGACGCCGAGCGGCAGCAGGTTTTTCGCCGCCCAGGCGTGCGCGAACTCGCTGAATTCCACGGCGTGGACCTCGGCGCCGGGAACCTCGTGCGCGATCGAGCCGGCGATCGCCCCCGAGCCGGTGCCCAGGTCCACTACTTTGGGGTCCGCCGACGGTGCCGCGTCCTTGAGCCAGTCGATCACGAGCTGGACCACGGACTCGGTTTCCGGCCGCGGGATAAACACGCCGGGGCCCACCGCGAGCTCGAGGTAGCGGAAGTGCGCCACGCCGGTGATGTGCTGCAGCGGGATCCGTTGCGCGCGCTCGGCCACCAGCTCGGCATAGCCGGCGGGCGCCGGCGTGTCGCCGAGCACCAGGGCCCTGACCCGGCCCGGACCGACGCCGAGCAGGTGCCCGGCGAGCAGTTCGGCGTCGACCTTCGGGCTAGGCACGCCAGCGGCGGCGAGTACGGCCGTGGCCTCGCGGACGGCGTCCGCGAGGCGCGGCGCAGGATCAGGAATCATCAGGCTCAGGTGTCATCGGCGGGCCGGATCCGGGCTAGTCGCCGATGGCGTCGAGGCGGGCCTGTTCGTCCATCTCGATGGCGGACTGGATGACCGGTTCGAGGTCGCCGTTCATGACCTGGTCCAGGTTGTACGCCTTGTAGCCGGTGCGGTGGTCGGCGATCCGGTTTTCCGGGTAGTTGTAGGTGCGGATGCGCTCGGAGCGGTCCATGGTGCGGATCTGCGACTTACGCTGGGCCGAGTTCTCGGCGTCGATCTGCTCCTGCTGGTGGGCCAGGATGCGGGCACGCAGCACGCGCATGCCGGCCTCGCGGTTCTGCAGCTGGGACTTCTCGTTCTGCATCGCGACAACGATCCCGGTGGGAAGGTGGGTGATGCGCACGGCCGAGTCGGTGGTGTTCACGGACTGGCCGCCAGGGCCGGAGGAACGGTAGACGTCGATCTTGAGGTCGTTCTGGTTGATCTCGAGTTCCTCGGGCTCGTCCACTTCGGGCAGCACCAGCACGCCGGCGGCGGAGGTGTGGATGCGGCCCTGCGACTCGGTCACGGGAACGCGCTGGACGCGGTGCACGCCGCCTTCGAACTTGAGCCGCGCGTAGACGCCTTCGGCCGGGTCGTTGGAGTTGCCCTTGACGGCCATCTGGACGTCCTTGTAGCCGCCGAGATCCGATTCGGTGGCGGAGATGAGCTCGGTCTTCCAGCCGCGGGATTCCGCGTACCGGGTGTACATCCGCAGCAGGTCCGCGGCGAACAGGGCAGCCTCGTCGCCGCCTTCGCCGCCCTTAACCTCGAGGATCACGTTGCGGGCGTCGTCCGGGTCGCGCGGGATCAGCAGCCGGCGCAGCTTGGCCGCCGCCGTATCCAGGGCCGCCTCAAGCTCGGGCACCTCGGCGGCGAATTCCGGATCCTCGTCCGCCATCTCCTTGGCCGCCGCCAGGTCATCGCGGATGCCTTCCCAGCGGTGGTAGGCCTCCACAATGCCGTTCAACTGCGCCGAACGCCGCCCCAGCTTCCGGGCCAGCTTCTGGTCAGCATAGACAGCAGGATCCCCAAGCTGCGCCTGAATGGAGTCATGCTCATCCAACAGACCCTGTACGGACTCAAACATTTCAAAACCTCTTTCGACTTGGTACCAAGTCTAATGACGCATGCAGCGGCGGGTGACCTGGCGGCCGGCGTCGCATATTTTGCCGGCCCCGGGAGTGGCATCGGGCCTGTCGGAGCGTTGCGGCTGGCGTACGCAGTACGTCAGGCGCAACGCGAAGGGGCGGGACCGGCAAAAATATGCGACGGCCCCACCCCCTGCTCAGCTACTTGTCGTTATCGGACTTCGCACCAAGCGTGGTCTTCTGCACCTGCATGAGGAACTCGACGTTGCTCTGGGTCTCCCGGATCTTGTTGGTCAGCAGCTCAAGGCTCTGCTGCGTTTCGAGTCCGGAGAGGACGCGGCGCAGCTTCCACATGATCTTGACTTCCTCGGGGGAAAGCAGGTTCTCTTCGCGGCGGGTACCGGACGCGTTGACGTCTACGGCCGGGAAGATGCGCTTGTCAGCGAGCTGGCGGGACAGGCGCAGTTCCATGTTGCCGGTGCCCTTGAACTCTTCGAAGATGACCTCGTCCATCTTGGAACCGGTCTCGACGAGCGCGGTAGCCAGGATGGTCAGCGAGCCACCGTTTTCGATGTTGCGGGCTGCACCGAAGAAGCGCTTCGGCGGGTACAGCGCGGCGGAGTCCACACCACCGGACAGGATGCGGCCGGAGGCCGGTGCTGCCAGGTTGTACGCGCGGCCCAGGCGGGTCATCGAGTCCAGCAGCACCACAACGTCCATGCCCATTTCCACGAGGCGCTTGGCACGTTCGATGGAAAGTTCAGCCACGGTGGTGTGGTCGTCGGCGGGACGGTCGAAGGTGGAGGCGATGACCTCACCCTTGACGGTGCGCTGCATGTCCGTGACTTCTTCGGGGCGTTCGTCAACGAGCACCATCATGAGGTGGACCTCAGGATTGTTGGTGGTGATGGCGTTGGCGATGGACTGCAGGATGAGCGTCTTGCCGGCCTTGGGCGGGGAGACGATCAGGCCGCGCTGGCCCTTGCCGATCGGGGCGACCAGGTCAATGACGCGCGGACCGATCTTCTTTGGATCCGTCTCGAGGCGCAGGCGCTCGGAGGGGTACAGCGGGACGAGCTTCGCGAATTCGACGCGGTCCTTAAGTTCCTCGGGGGTCTTGCCGTTGACAGAGGTGACGCGTACCAGGGCGTTGAACTTCTGGCGTGCCGACTGCTGCTGGTTGCTCTGCTGGCTTTCGCCCTCACGGGGTGCGCGGATGGCGCCGACGACGGCGTCGCCCTTGCGCAGGTTGTACTTCTTGACCTGGGCGAGGGACACATAGACATCGTTCGGGCCCGGCAGGTAGCCGGAGGTGCGGATGAACGCGTAGTTCTCCAGCACGTCCAGGATGCCTGCGACGGGCAGCAGAACGTCGTCCTCGGTGACCTCGACGTCGTCGACGTCGGGTCCCTGGGAGCGGCCGCGGCGGCGTTCGTTGCGGTCGCGGAAGCGGTCGTTGCGCGAGCTGTTGTCGCGGTTGTCCTGGCCACCGGAGCGGTCATTGCGGTCGTTCCGGTCGCGGCGATTGCGGCGGTTGCGGCGGCTGCCGCCGTCATTGTCGTCGCTATCGCGGGCGTTGTCGCGGTTGTTGTCGCGGTTGCCCGAGGCGTTGTCGCGGCTGGTGTCCCGGCCGCGGGTGTTCTCGCGGCGCTGGCCGTCGTCGCTGCCCTGCTCGGACTGGCGCGGTTCGGACTGGCGCTGCTCGGTGCGCTGTTCAGCCTGGCGCTGTTCGACGGCTGCCGGCTCGGCCGGGGCTTCGCCTGCTGCAACGGCGGGCGCTTCGGTCTGGGCGGCCTCGCCGCGGCGGCGGTTGCGGGTCCGCGGCTGGCGGGTGCGGTCGCTGCCCTCGGAGCCCTGTTCAGCCGGTGCCTGCGTCGGCGCCTGCGTCGGCGCAACGGCGGACGGTGCCTCCACCGCAGCTGCGGCGGGTGCCTCTGCGGCGGGGGTGGTGACGACGCCGTCGCTGCCGGCGCGGCGGCTGCGGCCCCGGGTCCGGGCCCGCGGATTTTCCTGGGCCGGAGCCTCGGACGCGGCGGCTGCCGGTGCGGCGGCCGGAGCCGCAGCGTGGGCAGCAGTGCCGTTGTCGCTCGCCTTTTCGGCGGCACGGGCAGGTGCCTTACTGACCGGAGTGCCGGCCCGGTGGGCGGAAATGGCGGTCACCAGATCGCCCTTACGCATCCGGGAGCCCCCGGAGATCCCCAGCTGGCTGGCCAGGGCCTGGAGCTGGGCGAGCTTGAGGCCTGCGAGGCCGCTGCTCTTGGCGGGTGCTGCCGTTGCGGCAGCAGAAGATGATGTTTCCACAGCTGAAGACAGCTCAGTGGTTTCGGTCACGAAGGATCCTTCCCCCTCGACGGCGTCCAGGCTAGGAGCTGGACGCGGTGATTTGATCTGGGCTGCAGTTCAGATCTGCAGCCGGGATTTCGGCCTTGCCGGTTGGATATCGGCCGGCAGGGCCGGATACTGCTACACCAGGTCACGCTCCGGAATTGAGGAACGGCCGGCTGACACTTCAGGGGGTACAGAGGAATTCTGCAGCTTCCTGCGTCAGACCGAAAGCAGGTGGCACCGGAAAATATTGCGCAGTGAAAGATGAGAGAGGCAACTTGGCCAACATCGCGGTCTTAGAAAAAGCTTGCGTGATTACCGCCGGTGCACTTCCACTTTAGCACCTTCAGTGTCCACAGCCAGCTTCATCACACGCCAGGCAACCTCCGGCGTGTTGGCGGCGGTGAACGAGCCGATGAAGTCGACGACGTCGGCCGCTTCCTGTTCACCGGCGGCCAGGACCAGCACGGTGGGTCCCGCGCCGGAGACGACGGCGGCGTGGCCGGCGCCGCGCAGCGCAGCAATCAGCTCGGCGCTGGGCCGCATGGCCTCGGCCCGGTAGCTCTGGTGCAGGTAGTCCTCGGTGCCGGGCAGCAGGAATTCGGGCTTCTGCGTCAGCGCATGGATCAGCAGGGCCGCGCGTCCCGAGTTCATGGCTGCCGCGTGGTGCCCCACGGAAGCAGGCAGCAGAGCCCGGGCAGCCTCGGTGGAGAGCTCGAAGTCAGGAACGGCGACCACCGGAATGATCGCAGGGGCAACCGCAGCGCAGGTGCTGCTGTACTGGTCACTGTCCTGCCAGGACAGTGCCAGTCCGCCGAAAATGGCCGGAGCCACGTTGTCCGGATGCCCCTCCAGCTTTGACGTGAACTGCAGGATCCAGTCTTTGCCGCGCTGCGACGCCGCAGGGATCAGTGCATTCGCGGCGGTGGCGGCGGCCACCACCGCGGCCGCGGAGGATCCGAGTCCGCGGCCGTGGGGATTGACGTTGTCCGCCGTGATCCGCAGCCCCTCGTGGCGGTAGCCCAGCAGGTGCAGCGCCTCGGTAAGGGCCCTGGCCACCAGGTGGCTCGCATCGCGGGGCAGCGTGTCAGCGCCCTCGCCGCTCAGGTCGAATTCCAGTTCGCCGCTTGCCAGGGTCTCCACCGTCAGCGTGTCGTGCAGCGAGAGCGCAAGCCCCAGACTGTCGTAGCCGGGACCCAGGTTGGCGCTGGTGGCCGGGACCCGGACGGTGACTACTTGCCCCGCCGGAACCGCCGGCGTGTCGGCGGGTGATTCGGCGGGGACGGTGAGGGTGGTTTCCACGGTTATTTTTCTTCCAGTCCCAGTTCAGCGGCCACCGTGACGACGTCGTTGGCAACCTTGACCGGCTGCACGTCACTGCCGTCCTCGGTGCGGAGGGCCCACTGCGGGTCCTTGAGGCCGTGGCCGGTGACCGTGATGACGATGGTCTTGCCGGAGGGAACCTCGCCGGCGGCGTGCTTCTTGATCAGCCCGGCGACGCCGGCGGCGGAGCCGGGTTCCACGAACACACCTTCGCGAGCGGAGAGCCAGCGGTGCGCGGCGAGGATTTCCTCGTCGGTGACGGCCTCGATCACGCCGCCGGATTCGTCGCGGGCGGCGACGGCGGTATCCCAGGACGCGGGGTTGCCGATCCGGATGGCGGTGGCGATGGTGTCCGGCTCGGTGATCGGGTGGCCGGCAACGAACGGCGCGGCGCCGGCGGCCTGGAAGCCCCACATCACCGGCGTCTTCGTGGCGACGGCGGACAGGGTCCCGGCGGTGGCGGATTCGTAGGGCGCCGCGTACTCCTTGTAGCCCTTCCAGTACGCACTGATGTTGCCGGCGTTGCCAACCGGGAGGACATGGATGTCCGGGGCGTCGCCGAGGGCGTCAACCACCTCGAACGCACCGGTCTTCTGGCCCTCGATCCGGGCCGGGTTGACTGAGTTGACAAGGAACACCGGGTAGGACTCCCCCAGCTTGCGGGCGATGTCGAGGCAGTCGTCGAAGTTGCCGTCCACCTGGAGGAGGGTTGCCCCGTGCGCGATCGCCTGGCTGAGCTTGCCCATCGAGATCTTGCCCTCGGGTACCAGCACGGCACACTGCAGCCCGGCCGAGGTGGCGTACGCCGCAGCGGAGGCGGAGGTGTTGCCGGTGGAGGCGCACACCACGGCCTTGGCACCGGCGTCAACGGCCGCCGTCATGGCCATGGTCATCCCGCGGTCCTTGAAGGATCCGGTCGGGTTCATGCCCTCGACCTTGAGGTAGACCGTGCAGCCGGTGAGCTCGGAGAGCTTCTGTGCGTGCACCAGCGGGGTGCCGCCCTCGCCCAGGGTGATGACCTTGGTGGCCTCGGTGACCGGCAGGCGTTCAGCGTATTCGCGGATGACCCCGCGCCATTGGTGAGCCACTTAGACCCCTTCTACCCGCAGTACGGATGTGACGGTATTGATGACGTCCAGGCCCTTCACGGCCTGGACGGTTGCTGCCAGTGCGGCTTCGCTCGCGCGGTGCGTGACGATCCGCAGCTCCGCCGACTCTGACTGGGTGTCGGGGCCGCGGTGGATGGTCTGCCGCATGATTTCGATGGAGACGCCGTGCTCGGCGAAGAGCTGCGCGATCCGGGCAAGGACACCGGGCTGGTCCGCGACATCGAGGCCGATGTAGTAGCTCGTGACCGCCGCGCTGATCGGCGCCGCGGGGACCTGGCCCGTCGTGGTCTCGGTCCGGCCGGGGCCGTCCAGGACGATGCTGCGGGCGGCTGAGACGAGGTCCCCCATCACGGCCGATGCCGTCGGTTTCCCGCCGGCGCCCTGGCCGTAAAACATCAGCTCGCCGGCGTTTTCCGCCTCGATGAAGACGGCATTGAACGCGCCGTGCACCGCGGCCAGCGGGTGCTCGCGCGGCAGCAGCGTCGGGTGCACGCGGACGGAGACCCCTTCCGCACTCCCGGGATCGGTCAGCTTTTCCGCGATCGCCAGCAGCTTGATGACAAATCCGGCCTCCTTTGCCGCGGCGATGTCCGCCGCCGTGACGGAGCTGATGCCCTCGCAGTGGACGTCCTCGAGGGCGAAGCGGGTGTGGAAGGACAGCGAGGCGAGGATCGCGGCCTTGGAGGCGGCGTCGTGGCCTTCGACGTCGGCGGTCGGGTCGGCTTCGGCGTAGCCGAGCCGCTGGGCCTCGGCGAGGGCGTCGGCGAACTGCGCGCCGGTGGTGTCCATCTGGTCCAGGATGAAGTTGGTGGTCCCGTTGACGATGCCCAGCACGCGGGTGATCCGGTCGCCGGAGAGGCTGTCCCGGATGGGCCGCAGTATGGGGATCGCGCCGGCGACGGCCGCCTCGTAGGACAGTTGCACGCCCGCTTTGTCGGCTTCTTCGTGGAGGGTCGGGCCGTCCTTGGCAACAAGGGCCTTGTTGCCGGTGACGACGCAGGCGCCGTTGCGCATGGCGGCCAGGATCAGGGTTCGGGCCGGTTCGATCCCGCCCATCAGTTCGATCACCAGGTCCGCGTCCTTCACCAGGGCCTCGGCGTCCGTGGTGAACAGCTCGCGGGGCAGGTCGACCTCGCGGGGGGCGTCGACGTTGCGCACGGCGATGCCGGCCAGCTCCAGGCGGGCGCCGGCGCGCGCGGCCAGCATCTCGGCGTCGTCAATGAGAATCCGCGCAACCTGGGCCCCAACGTTGCCACAGCCCAGCAGGGCCACTTTCAGGGTTCGCAATTCCGTCATTCAGACTCCCATGTCGCGGTTCAGCAGATCTTGTTCGGTTTCGCCGCGGACAATGAGCCGGACTGATCCATCGCGTACCGCGACAACGCCCGGCCGGGCCAGATAGTTGTAGTTGCTTGAGAGGGCCCAGCAGTAGGCGCCGGTCCCCGGTACAGCGAGCAGATCACCGGCTGCCACGTCCTCGGGCAGGTATACATCTCTAACAACTATGTCGCCGCTCTCGCAATGTTTGCCCACCACTCGGGACAGCTGCGGAGCCGCGGTTGACGCTCGCGAGGCAAGAATCGCCGAATAATCCGCGTCGTACAGCACCGGGCGGGCGTTGTCGCTCATGCCGCCGTCCACCGACACATACCGCCGGGGGTACGTAACGTTTTCCGCTGCGTTTTCCGTCTCTCCGCCGGTTTTTCCGGTCGGGGCGTCCACCCGCACGGTCTTCACGGTGCCGACCTCGTAGAGCGTGAAGGTGCTGGTGCCCACGATCGCGCGGCCCGGTTCGATCGAGATCCGCGGCGCGGTGATGCCCAGTTCGGCCACCTTGGCCCGCACGACGGCGGCCATCGCCTGGGCGATCTCCGCCGGCGGGCGCGGGGTGTCCACCGGGGTGTAGGCGATGCCGTAGCCGCCGCCCAGGTCCAGTTCGGGCAGCACGATGGAGTATTTGGCCTGCATCGCGGCCAGGAAGTCGAGCAACTTCTCGGCGGCGAGGGCGAAGCCGTCCGGTTCGAAGATCTGGGAGCCGATGTGGCAGTGCAGGCCCAGCAGTTCGATGCTGTCGTGCCCGGCGGCGGCGGCCACGGCCTCCTCGGCTGCGGACAGCCCGGCCTGCTCGGTCGAGTCGCCGGCCATCGAGAGGCCGAACTTCTGGTCCTCGTGCGCGGTGGCGATGAATTCGTGCGTGTGTGCGTGCACGCCGGGGGTCAGCCGCAGCATGACCTTCGCCCTTTCGCCGCGGTTCGCCGCAATGGCGGCCACCCGCTCCAGCTCCGCGAGGCTGTCCACCACGATCCGGCCCAGCCCCATGTCCAGGGCGCGGTGGATCTCGCCGTCGGACTTGTTGTTGCCGTGCAGCGCGACGGCGGCGCCGGGAATGCCGGCCCGGGCGGCGACGGCCAGCTCCCCGCCAGAGGCCGTGTCGAGCCGGAGCCCTTCCTCCTCGACCCAGCGGACGACGGCGGTGCACAGGAACGACTTGCCGGCGTAGTAGACGTCCACTCCCCCGCAAATGTCCGCGAATGCCTCGTTGAAGGCATCCTGGAACGCCCGCGCGCGGGCGCGGAAGTCGGTCTCGCTCATGACGAACAGCGGGGTCCCGAATTGACGCTGCAGTTCGCTGACCGGGATGCCGTCGATGGCGAGCTCGCCGCCGTCGTTGCGTTCCACACCGGCGGCCCACATCGGCGTGTGCAGGGCGTTGAGGTCCTCCGGCACGGCGAGCCAGTCCGGGGCGAGCGGTGACCCGGCCGTGCTGTTGTTCGGGTTCGCGGTCATGGCGTTCACATCCGTTCCGGCGCCGAAACGCCCAGCAGTTCCAGTCCGTTGGCCAGTACCTGGCTGGTGGCATCGTTGAGCCACAGCCGGGTGCGGTTAAGGTCGGTGATGGCTTCATCGCCGAGCGGGGCGACACGGCAGGCGTCATACCAACGGTGGTAGGCGCCGGCGATGACCTCCAGGTGCCGGGCGACGCGGTGCGGCTCGCGCAGTTCGGCGGCCTTGGCCACAATTGAGGGGTAGCTGCCCAGGTGCGAGAGCAGTTCGTTTTCCGTCGCGTGGTCCAGCAGTGCGGCGTCGAAGCTGTCCTGGCCATCCACCCGGCGCTCGACCCCGGCGGCCACGGCGTTGCGCGCGGCGCCCCGGGAGCGTGCGTGCGCGTACTGGACGTAGAACACCGGGTTCTCGTTGCTGTGCTTTTTGAGCAGTTCCGGGTCCAGGGTCAGCGGCGAGTCGGCCGGGAAGCGGGCCAGGGAGTACCGGACGGCGTCCTTGCCCAGCCAGGAGATCAGGTCCTTGAGCTCGATGATGTTGCCGGCACGCTTGGAAAGCTTGGCGCCGTTGACGGAGACGAGCTGGCCGATCAGCACCTCGATGTTGACCTCGGGATCGTCGCCGGCCGCGGCCGCGATCGCCTTGAGCCGGTTGATGTAGCCGTGGTGGTCGGCCCCGAGCAGGTAGATCTTCTCGGTGAAGCCGCGGTCCTTCTTGGACAGGTAGTAGGCAGCGTCGGCCGCGAAGTACGTCGGTTCGCCGTTCGCGCGGATCATCACGCGGTCCTTGTCATCGCCGAAGTCGGTGGTGCGCAGCCAGACCGCGCCGCCGTCGTCGTAGACGTGGCCCTGTTCCCGAAGCCGGGCGACGGCGTCCGCAATGGCGCCGGCGTCGTGCAGTTCCTGCTCGGAGAAGAAGACGTCGAACTCGACGCCGAACTCCGCGAGCGTCTGCTGGATGTCCTTCAGCTGGGCTTTGTAGGCGGCCCCGCGGATCACCGGCAGCGCCGCGACGTCGGTGAGTTCCCGAATGTCCGGGTGCTGGGTCAGCACCTCATAGCCGAGGTCCGCGATGTATTCGCCCGGGTATCCGCCTTCCGGAACGCCGCGGCCGTGCAGCCGGGAGAGCACGGAGTGCGCGAAGACGTCCATCTGCGAGCCGGCATCGTTGATGTAGTACTCCGCCGTGACGTTGGCGCCGGAGGCCCGGAGGACGCGGGCGATCGAGTCGCCCAGGGCGGCCCAGCGGGTGTGGCCGATGTGCAGCGGGCCGGTGGGGTTGGCCGAGACGAACTCCATGTTGACCGTGCGGCCGGCGAGCGCGGTGTTGGTCCCGTACGCGGCGCCCGCCTCGACGATGGCTTTCGCGAGCGCACCGGCGGCCGCGGCGTCGACGGTGATGTTCAGGAAGCCCGGCCCGGCGATGTCGACGGCGGAGACTCCCTCGATGGATGCCAGCCGCTCACTCAGCAGCCCGGCGAGCTGACGCGGGTTGGTCCCCGCCGGTTTCGCCAGCTGGAGGGCAATATTGGTGGCCCAGTCGCCGTGGTCCCTGTTCTTGGGTCGTTCCACGCGCACCGCGTCCGGAATGTCGGCGGCGGCAAGGGCGATTTCACCGGCGGCGACGGCGTCCTTCAGGCAGGCGGATATGGCGAGGGAGAGTTCTTCTGGGGTCACGGTTCCAGCCTACCGGGGGCCCGCAGTACCGCGGAATTTTCCCGCCGTCATCTTCTCCCGCGCGCCTCCCGGGATGGCTCCCGGCGGACCCGGGCGGGCGGTTTTCCTTTGGAGCCCACCTTCCTGCTAAGCTCTAGGACGTCCCGCCGGTAACGGCAGGATCCCTGATTGCCCTCGTAGCTCAGGGGATAGAGCGTCTGCCTCCGGAGCAGAAGGTCGTAGGTTCGAATCCTATCGAGGGCACCACCAAAACCCCGCCGTTTCAGCGAAACGGCGGGGTTTTTGCGGTCAATCCCCAGACGCCGGTGCGGCCTTCGTTTGTCCGCCGGACTAGGTCAGCCGGCTGGAGAATTCCTCTCCGGTCATCGGGGTGGAGAACATCGGATAGTCGTACGCGATTGCGTTGTCGTGTTCCTCAACCGAGGTCGCGGCGACACAGTCGCTGAGCGTCACCACCTGGTACCCGTTCTCGTAGCCGCTGCGCATGGTCGATTCGACACAGCAGTTGGTCAGGAACCCGCCCAGGGCAATCGTGGTGATGCCTTTACTCCGCAGGATGAAGTCCAGGTTTGTGCTGGCGAAGGTGTCCAGGCCCCGCTTGCCTTCAATGACGATGTCGCCCTCGGCCGGCGCCAGTTCGTCGATGATGGCCGCACCCCAGGTTCCCTTGACAAACACGCCCCCGTCCACGACCCCCTTGAGGATCCCGTATGGATGCTTGCCAAGCTCGTTGTATCCCTCGGCAAAAGTGATGGGCGCGTGCATGACCGTGGCACCGGCCGCGCGCGCCGCCTCTACGACGCGGGCCGTGTTGGCGAGCATGTCCGTTTTTTCCATGACCGGCCGGACCGCGTCGTGCAGGCCGCCGCCCTCGGACGTGAAGTCATTCTGGTATTCGATGAGTACAACGGCGGTGGTGTTCGGATCGAACGTCAAGGCATCCTCCTGGTGGGCGGTGGACCGCCGGCGGCACTGCCGACGGTCGAGGCCAGAGTAGCCGCCGCCCCTGCCCAGGACAAGGGTGCACCCCCGGATCCTCCGCCGTTCAGGCGCCGGCGCGGCTCTCCCCCGCGCCGAACTCCAGGGCAGCCTCGTCCGGTGTGGCGAGGGTCAGCACGGCTTCCTCCACCGTCGCGTGGTCCTCCAGCTCGCGCTCTATCCGGCGCAGAGCCACGGCGACTTCATGTTCCGGGTGGTCGCCCTGCAGGTCGACGGCGGCGACGAGGTACAGCTTGCGCGGTCCGACAAACTCCAGGTGCAGGTACGTGAGCCGGGCAATCTCCCGGTGTTCCAGCACCCGGCGGGCCATCGACCTTTCGATGTCCGGGGTGACGCCCTGGCCCACCAGGAAGCGCCGGTTGCGATCGATCAGCACGACGGCGACGACGGCCAGCAGCACGCCGACGATGATCGAGCCCACGGCATCGGGCACCGGCGAGTCCGTGAGCTGGTGAAGGAATACGCCAGCAAAGGCGACGACCAGGCCGATCAGGGCCGCGGCGTCCTCCGCGAACACGGCGCGCAGGGTGGGATCGGAGCTGATCAGGACCTGTTCCAGGGTGTGCCGTTCCAGCTGGTGCGCCGCCTTCCGGGTCTGGCGGAACGCCTGCGTGAAGGAGATTCCCTCGAAGACGAAAGCGGCGGCCAGGACCACGTAGGCCACCGCGAAGTCGGCGGCAGGCTCAGGGGTGATGAGCTGCTGGATGCCGTGCATGATGGAGACCACCGCGCCGGCGGTGAAGAGCCCGAAGGCCGCAAACATCGACCACACGTAGGCTTCCCGGCCGTAGCCCATGGGGTGGCCCTTGTCCCGCGGCCGGGCGGACCGCCGTTCGGCGAAGAACAGGAACACCTGGTTCCCGGTGTCCGCCCAGGAGTGCGCGGCCTCTGCCGTCATCGAGGCCGACCCGGTGAGGAGCGCGGCCACCGTTTTTGCCGCGGCCACAAGGAAATTCGCCGCGAAGGCGATGATCACCGTCAGCAGGGTCGACCCGGGCTTCTTCTTCTCCGATTGCGCCATTGGCCTACCGTATCCAACCGGCAGGCTCCTGCAGGCCCAGGGTTCCCAAACCCTGCCAAATGTCGGCTGCCCCTCGTAGTCTGTTGGCATCGGCAGAAGCTAAGGGGTCTCATATGTACTGCTCCATCATCCCGCCCTACCTGTTGCGCCGGCTGGCGGCACAGCACCACGAACCACGGCTCCAAATGGCGGCCCGCGCCGCGAAGGAAGCCCTGCAGCACGTCAAGAGTTTCCAGGCGTCGCGCGCGGCACCGGCGGCCGCCGCACCTCCGGGGCTGCGGCAGCTCACGCCGGGGCCGCCCCAGCGCACTATCTACGATGCGAAAGCCTCCGAGGAACTCCCGGGCGTGCTGCTGCGCAAGGAAGGAGAACCCGCCACCGGTGATCCGGCCGCGGATGAGGCCTACGACGGCCTGGGCCACACGCACCGGCTGTATGCGGAGGCGTTCGGCCGGAACTCCGTTGACGGCAACGGCCTGCCCCTGGACGCCACGGTGCACTTCGGCCATCTGTACGACAACGCCTTCTGGGACGGCCGGCAAATGGTCTTCGGCGATGGCGACGGCCAGGTCTTCAACCGCTTCACGGCTTCCCTCAGCGTGATCGGCCACGAACTCGCCCACGGCGTCACCCAGTACTCCGCCGGGCTCGCGTACCGCAACCAGGCCGGCGCCCTCAACGAATCCCTCTCGGACGTTTTTGGCGCCCTCGTGGAGCAATACGTCAGGCAGCAGTCCGCGGCCGAGGCCAGCTGGCTGATCGGCGAAGGCCTCTTCACCGACCAGGTGCAGGGCACGGCACTGCGCTCCATGAAGGCCCCGGGAACGGCGTACGACGACGACGTACTGGGCAAGGATCCGCAGCCGGACTCGATGGACGGCTATGTCCACACCAGCGCCGACAACGGCGGGGTGCACCTTAACTCGGGCATCCCTAACCGCGCCTTCTGCGTTGTCGCGACCACGCTGGGCGGCAACGCTTGGGAAGCCCCCGGACACATCTGGTACGACACCCTGACGGGAGGGTCGCTGCCGGCGGCGGCCACGTTCAGCGCCTTCGCCAAGGCCACTGCGGCGTCCGCCAGGGAACTCTACGGGTCCGAATCCCGGGAGCATGACGCCGTGCGGCAGGCGTGGGAAACTGTGAAGGTAAAGTACCCGGGAGTGAGGCGCTAGCCGCGTTCCGGCAGAGACCAGCCCGATCCAGATCCGAGTCCGATGAAAATTACTGTCCAGCGCAGCGGCGGCGTGGCCGGCATGAAGCGGACGTGGACCGTCAGTCCCGAACCGCCTGAGGACATCGACCGCTGGCAACCGCTCATCGAAGCGTGCCCATGGGACGCCGTCGCCGGGCTCAGCGGGGCCGGCCAGCCGGACCGGTTCATGTACAGCATCCGGGCCGATCAACGCCGGGCGGTCCTGCCGGAGCACGAGCTGACCGGTCCGTGGCGCGAGCTTGTCGAATGCGCCCGCGCTGCCGCCGAGTCGCCCGGGCCGAACGGCCAGCCCGGTTAGACGGCTGCGAGGTGCCCGCGGAAGGTCCGCCGGTAGGACTGCGGGCTGGTGTCCAGCACCTTGGCGAAGTGGTGCCGCAGCAGCACCGAGTGGCCGAACCCGGATTCCCGGGCGATCTCGTCGATGTTGAGGTCGGTCGTCTCGAGCAGCTCCTGCGCCCGGAGCACCCGCTGCGAATTGAGCCAGGCTGCCGGGGTCGCGCCGGTCTCGGCCCGGAACCGGCGCGCAAAGGTCCGCGGCGACATGTGCACGCGGGCGGCGAGCTCGTTGACGGAGTGGTCCTCCTCCAGGTTCGCCACCATCCAGCGCAGCAGCTCTTCCATCGGCTGCGAACCGCACCGCGGCATCGGCCGGTCGATGAACTGGGCCTGGCCGCCGTCCCGGTGCGGCGGCACCACCATGTCCCGGGCGATGCTCGCGGCCACGTTCGCCCCCAGCTCCACCCTCACCAGATGCAGGCAGGCGTCGATGCCGGCCGCGGTGCCGGCGCTGGTGATGATCCGGTCGTCCTCGACGTACAGCACGTTCTCGTCAACCAGCGCGGACGGATAGCGGCTGGCCAGCTCCTGGGAGTAGTGCCAGTGCGTGGTGCAGCGGCGGCCGTCCAGCAGCCCGGCCCGTGCGAGCGCGAAGGCACCGGAACAGATCGACATGACCCACGCTCCCCGCGCATGCGCGTCACGCAGCGCCTCGAGGACGGATTCGGGAACGTCCTCGTCCCGGCCGAACGGGGTCATGATGACCAGGTCCGCATCCGCCGCCGCCTCCAGTCCTAGCCCCACATGCATCGAGAGCCCTGATTTCATCGGCACGTCCCCCGGAACCGGCGTGCAGACGCGGAAATCAAAGGCCGGCACACCGGCGCCCCGGTCCGAGCGGTCGACGCCGAACACCTCGAAGGCCGTCCCGAACTCGAAGATCGAGAAGTGCGGAACGACGATCATCGCCACTGAATTGATCATGAATCCAGTGTGGCAGAAATTTGAGCTTTTTGGGCATTTCTGCCACTTTTTTTACCCCGCGCTCCGGAGAACCATGGAGTTATGGAACTCATCGGAATCGCCCTCATTGTCCTGGTCCTCGCCGCCGTCGCCGCCACCCTCCGGGCCCTCCGGAAGGACGGCCTTGGCCACAACCCGCCTGTCCGCTCGGAGGACTACTGGATGGCTCACGACCTCCCCAGCACCGGCTACAGCCTGAGGTTCTTCTAAACCATCACCGCACCGCTGCCCTCGCTACCCGCCGCTGCCCGGCCCCACCAGGGACCGGGCAACCCTATGTCCGGCGCCGGGACAGTAAGCCGGGCCAGTAGACTGAGTGCAGCCATGACACTGCATATCTCCTACCCCGCCGAGCTGCCGGTCTCCGAGCGCCGCGAGGACCTGATGGCCGCCATCGCAGCGAACCAGGTGACCATCATCGCCGGCGAGACCGGTTCCGGTAAGACCACCCAGATCCCCAAGATGTGCCTGGAGCTTGGCCTGGGCGAGAACGGCCTGATCGGCCACACCCAGCCGCGCCGACTCGCCGCCCGCACGGTCGCCGAGCGCATCGCCGAGGAACTCGGCGTCGAGATCGGCCAGGAGGTCGGCTTCCAGGTCCGCTTCACCGGGGAGGTCAGCCGCTCCACCAAGGTCAAGCTGATGACCGACGGCATCCTGCTGGCGGAGATCCAGCGCGACAAACTGCTGCGCAAATACAACGCGATCATCATTGACGAGGCGCACGAACGCAGCCTCAACATCGACTTCATCCTGGGCTACCTCAAACAAATCCTCCCCCAGCGCCCCGACCTGAAGATCATCATCACCTCGGCCACCATCGACCCGGAGCGCTTCGCCAAGCACTTCGGCAGCGAGGAGGCGCCCTCCCCCATCATCGAAGTCTCCGGCCGCACCTACCCGGTGGAGATCCGCTACCGCCCGCTCTCGGCGCCGGCCGGCGGCCCCGGCGCAATTGGTGATGATGCGGACAATTCCTCCGACGACGAACTCGAAGAGGACCGCGACCCGCTGGATGCCGTCTGCGACGCCGTCGACGAACTCGCGCTGGAGGCGCCCGGCGACATCCTCATCTTCTTCTCCGGCGAGCGGGAGATCCGCGACGCCGCTGAGGCGCTCAACGCGCGGATCCAGGCCAACCGGCGGCTGGCCGGCACCGAGGTCCTCCCGCTCTTCGCCCGGCTCAGCCTGCAGGAGCAGCACAAGGTCTTCCACCCCGGCAGCAAGCGCCGGATCGTGCTGGCCACCAACGTCGCCGAAACCTCCCTCACTGTCCCCGGCATCAAATACGTCATCGACACCGGCACCGCCCGCATCTCCCGTTACTCGCACCGGACCAAGGTCCAGCGCCTGCCGATCGAGCGGGTCTCCCAGGCCTCCGCCAACCAGCGTTCGGGCCGCTGCGGCCGTGTATCCGACGGCATCGCGATCCGGTTGTACTCGGAGGAGGACTTCGAGTCGCGGCCGCTGTTCACCGATCCGGAAATCCTGCGCACCAATCTCGCCGCCGTCATCCTGCAGATGACCGCCATGGGTGTGGCCCGCGGTCCGAAGGACGTGGAAAACTTCCCCTTCGTTGAACCGCCGGACTCCCGTGCGATCAACGACGGCGTCTCGCTGCTGCGCGAGCTCGGCGCCCTGCGTCCGGCCGGCGCCGCGGGCGACGGCGGCGCACGGAACAGGAACGGCAGCGGGCTCACCGCCGTCGGGCAGCAGCTCGCCCAGCTGCCGGTGGACCCCCGCCTGGGCCGGATGATCGTCGAATCCGGCAGGCGCGGCTGCGTCCGCGAGGTGATGATTTTGGCCGCGGCTCTGACCATCCAGGATCCGCGCGAGCGTCCAACCGACAAGCAGCAGCTTGCCGCGGAGAAACACGCGCGGTTCCGGGACGAGAACTCGGACTTCACCGGCTACCTGAACCTGTGGAACTACCTGCAGGAGAAGCAGCAGGAGCTCTCCTCGACGGCTTTCCGCCGGCTCTGCCGCAACGAGTTCATCAACTACCTGCGGGTGCGGGAATGGCAGGACCTCTTCGCCCAGCTGCGCCAGCTCGCCCGGCCGCTGGGGATCAGCCTCGACAATAAGCGGCTCACTGATCCGGTGGGCCACCACGAGGGCATCCACATCAGCCTGCTCTCGGGGCTGCTGAGCCATATCGGCATCCTGGACGAGCGCAAGCGCGAGTACGCGGGTGCCCGCGGCAGCCGCTTCGCGATCTTCCCCGGCTCGGCCTTGTTCAAGAAGTCCCCCACCTTCGTGATGGCGGCCGAGTTGGTCGAAACCAGCCGGCTCTGGGCGCGCGTCGCGGCGAAGTTCGATCCACTCTGGGCCGAGCAGGTGGCACCGGACCTGGTCAAGCGCAGCTACAGCGAACCGCACTGGTCCAAGAAGATGGGCTCGGTGATGGCGCATGAGAAGGTCACGCTGTACGGCGTGCCCATTATTCCGAGCCGCCGGATCAACTACGGCAAGGTGGATCCGGAACTCTGCCGGGAACTGTTCATCCGGCACGCGCTGGTGGAGGGCGACTGGCAGACCCACCACAAGTTCTTCCACCGCAACCGTGCCCTGCTCCAGGAAGTCGAGGAGCTCGAGGCTCGGATGCGCCGCCGCGACATCCTGGTCGACGACGAGACCCTCTTCGAGTTCTACGATGCCCGGATCGGCAAGGACGTGGTCTCCGAACGCCACTTCGACAAGTGGTGGAAGGACGCGCGCCAGCAGGACCCCACCCTGCTGGATTTCGACCAGGCGCTGCTGATCAGCGAGGACGCCGATGCGCTGGATGATTCCGCGTACCCGAAGACCTGGCAGCACAAGGGCTTCGAACTGCCGCTGAGCTACGAATTCCATCCCGTCGCCCCCGGCTCCCCGCCGAACCCTTCGGACGGCGTGACCGCCGAGGTCCCGGTATTGTTCCTGAACCAGCTGGACGACGCCGCGTTCCGCTGGCTGATCCCCGGCCAGCGGGTGGAACTGGTCACGGCCCTGATCAAGTCACTGCCGAAGCAGGTGCGGAAGAACTTCGTCCCCGCACCCGATGTCGCACGCCAGGCCGTGGCCGCGCTGGAGGCCGGTTTCGATCCCGCCACGGACGAGCTGGAGGCCTCGCTGGAACTCGTGCTGCGCCGGATCCGCGGCCAGGTGATCCCGCCCGGGTCCTGGAACTGGGACGCCGTCCCGCCGCACCTGCGGGTCAGCTTCCGCGTAGTCGATTCCCGCGGCAAGGTCCTCGACGAGGGCAAGGATCTCGCTGTATTGCAGGAAAAGCTCGCGCCCGCCACCCGCCGCGCCATCGCCGAGTCCCTCGGCGCCACCCCGTCAACAGCTGCGCCGAAGGCCGGCGGCAAGGCCACCGACCGCGCGAACGGCACCGCCAACGGCACCGCCGCCGGGCCTACCGCCGCACCGGCGCAGCCCGCGGCCGCCCCGGCGGGGTTCACCGAACTGTCGGGCCTGAAGGACTGGACCTTTGGCACCGTCCAGCGCCAGGTCCAGGGCACCGTCAAGGGCCACACCGTCACGGGCTACCCTGCCCTGGTCGACGAGGGCGGCTCGGTGGCGCTCCGGCTTTTCCAGACGCGTTCCGAGCAGGAGCAGGCCATGCGCGGCGGGGTGATCCGGTTGCTCGCGCTGAAGGTGCCGCCGCCGGACCGCTATGTGCTCGAGCACCTGAATAACACCGAGAAACTGACTTTCAGCCAGAATCCGCACGGCTCGGTCTCCGCGCTGATCGCGGATTGCGCCCTGGCCGCGATCGACAAGCTCACCCCGGCCGAGTTGCCGTGGGACGAGACCTCCTTCAAGGCGCTCTACGAGCAGGTCCGGGCCGAGCTGATCGACACGGTCTTCACGGTCACCGCCGTCGTCGAACGCATCCTCGCCAGCACGCGGCGGATCGAGAAGCAGCTCAAGGGCACCACGAGCCTGGCCCTGATCAGCGCCCTCAACGACGTCAAAAGCCAGCTGCAGCAGCTGGTCTTCCCCGGGTTCGTGGCACGGACGGGCTACGCCCAGCTCAGCCAGCTACCCCGCTACCTTGCGGCCATCGAGAAACGCCTTGAGAAGCTGCCCGGCAACGTCCAGCGGGACGCGCAGCACATGGCGACCATCCAGGCACTTGAGGACGATTACGACGACGCCGTTTCCGCGCTGCTGCCCGGGCGCCGGGCTGGGACCGAGTTAACCCAGGTCCGCTGGATGATTGAGGAACTGCGGGTGAGCCTCTTCGCCGTCGAACTCGGCACGGCCTATTCGGTCTCCGAAAAGCGGATCCGGATCGTCCTGAACAAGGCGCTGGCGCCGGCTTAGTGTTTCCGGGCGCCTAGGCGTCCGGGACGTGCTGCGCGTGGCCGGCTTTGCGCAGGCCAGCGCGCAGCTTCTCCGCGTTGGCGTCCAGCCTGGCCGGGTCCGGGTGCTGGTCCACCGAGCCGAAGTCGAAGTCCGCCATCGACTTGGAGGGCCACACATGGACATGCAGGTGGTTGACCTCGTAGCCGGCGACGATGAGGCCGGCCCGGGCGGCGTCGAACACGTCCACCTGGACCGCGCCGATCTTGCGGGCCACCTCCATCACCCGGGCAAGGACCTCAGGAGCGGCATCCGTCCAGCGGTCCACTTCCTCGGTCGGCACTACGAGCGTGTGCCCGTCGGCGAGCGGGCCCACGGTCAGGAACGCGACGACGTCGTCCTCGCGCCAGACGAAGCGGCCGGGGATCTCGCCGTTGATGATCTTGGTGAACAGGGTGCTCATACATCCGCCTTTTCCGCCGGGGACCCCAGGGTGCTGGCGTCCAGGACAAATCGGTACTTCACGTCGCCCGCCACCATGCGGTCGTAGGCCTCGTTCAGCTGGTCCGCGCCAACCACCTCGACGTCGGACACCACACCGTGCTCGGCGCAGAAGTCCAGCATCTCCTGGGTCTCGGCGATGCCGCCGATCAGCGAGCCGGCATAGGCGATCCGGCGCCGGATCAGGGCCCCGGGGTTGACCGGCGGCATCGCCTCCGAGGGCAGGCCCAGCTGGAAGAGGGCGCCGTCGACGCGCAGGGTGCGGAAATAGGGGTTGAGGTCGTGCGGTGCGGCGACGGTGTCGATGATGACGTCAAGGCTGCGGTCCGCGGCATCCATCGCGGCCGGGTCCGTGGAGAGGATGACGTGGCCGGCGCCGAGTTCGCGGGCGGCCGCAAACTTCGCCTCCGACGTCGTAAAGACTGTCACCTCCGCGCCCATGGCCTTGGCGATCTTGACTGCCATGTGGCCGAGGCCGCCGAGCCCGACGACGCCGACGGCGTCGCCCTCCTCGACCTCGAAGTGGTTCAGCGGCGAATAGGTGGTGATGCCTGCGCAGAGCAGCGGCGCCGCCGCGGCCGGGTCCATGCCCTCCGGGATGCGCAGCACGTAGTTGCGGTCCACGACGATTGAGGTGGAGTAGCCGCCCTGGGTGATCGAGTCTCCGTTGCGGGCATCCTTGGCGCCGTAGGTTCCGGTTGTGCCGTTTTCGCAGTACTGTTCCAGGCCGTCGAGGCAGCTGTCGCATTCACGGCAGGAATCCACCAGGCACCCGACGCCGACACGCTCGCCAACGGCGAAGTCGTCGACGGCCGAGCCCACACGGCTGACGCGGCCGACGATTTCGTGTCCCGGGATCAGGGGATAGTTCTGGGCGCCCCATTCCCCGCGGGTGGCGTGCACGTCCGAGTGGCAGAGCCCGCAAAACTCGATCGCGATCTCGACGTCGTCCTCCTTGGGCGCGCGCCGGGCGACGGTCAGCGGCACGAGGCCGCTGCCGCTGGACGTGGCACCGTAGGCGGCGGCGAGCGTGGCACCGGTGGAGGCGGCGCCGGTACTGTCATTGAGGTCGGGAAGCGGCTTGGCGAGCGGCGGCGGTACGGGGCGTCCGGGAGTCATGGTTTGACGCTACCCCCGGGAGCGGTTTCGATGCCACTTGGGGTGGCGCGGAATGGGGGGCCGTGGCCGAGTTGAATCCTGCGCTGGACGCGTTGGAGACGCGGTGCCGACCCTCCATTGTTCTGGCCGGCGCTCCTGGAGTCACGTCCGGGCCCACCGCGTGCCCGATGCATTCCAATGCGGTGGAGCGGCTCCGCAGGGCAATTAATGTCATAGCCCTGCGGGACACTTGAATCATGGACGGCAAGCAAGGGCCTGACGTGGCTCTGACGGCGGGCGTGACGGTCGCGGATCTTGCGCGGATCGTGGCCGGAATCCCGGTACCGGCCAGTGCCGCGGCGCTCATCGACGAAATACGCGAGCTGGAGGACCTGACGTCAGCCCTGGCCGCCCGTCAGGCCCGTTTGTCCGGCACGTTCGATTTGCTCCAGCGCCGGGAACAAGCCGCCGCCGGTCTGCCGGCCGAGCAGCTGGGCGCCGGCGTCGGGGCTCAGATTGCCCTGGCACGGCGCGAATCCCCCGCCAAGGGCGGCCGGCTCCTCGGCCTCGCCAAGGCCCTCGTCACCGAAATGCCGCACACCCTCGCCGCCCTGGAAACCGGCCGGCTCAACGAATGGCGCGCCACCCTCCTGGTGCGCGAGACGGCGTGCCTGTCCGCGGTGGACCGGACTGCCGTGGACGAGGAACTCGCCCCCGATACCGGAGCCTTCGATGGCGCCGGCGACCGGGCCATCGTCGCCGCGGCCCGTGCCGCCGCCTACCGGCGCGATCCCCGCTCCGCCACCGACCGCGCCGCCCATGCCGAGGCCGAACGCCACGTCAGCCTCCGCCCGGCACCGGACACCATGTGCTACCTCACCGCCCTGCTCCCCGTCGCCCAGGGTGTTGCCGTGCACGCCGCCCTCACCCGGCACACCGACGCCGCCCGCTCCGACGGCGACACCCGCTCCCGCGGCCAGCTGATGGCCGACGCCCTCGTCGAACGTGTAACGGGCAAGGCCGGCGGGATCAGCGGCGTCGAAATCCAGCTGGTCATGACCGACCGGGCCCTCTTCCAAGGCGACAGCGAAGCCGCCCGACTCCCCGGCTACGGGATCGTGCCCGCCGGGTGGGCGCGCACACTGGCCGGCCCGGATCTGGACCGGAACCAGGACCAGTCGTTGAGGGTCTGGCTCCGGCGGCTCTACACCGCCCCCGCCACCGGCGAACTCGTCGCCATGGACTCCCGCGCCCGGCTCTTCCCGCCCGCACTGCGCCGCTTCATCCAGGCCCGCGACGACACCTGCCGCACCCCGTACTGCGACGCCCCCATCCGCCACCTGGACCACATCATCCCCTGGCACGACGGCGGCACCACCAGCCTCGGCAACGGCGCCGGACTCTGCGAAGCCTGCAACCACACCAAGGAAGTTCCCGGCTGGAACGCCCAACCCCGCCCCGGACCCCGACACACCCTCGAACTCACAACGCCGACCGGCCACAACTACCACTCCACCGCCCCACCCCTGCCCGGAACGGGCCCCACCCTGCGGCCACAACAGCGCTCCGGTAAGGACAGACGCCCGGCAGCGCACCCTGCCGCTTAGCCTGCGCTAGTTCGCCGCGACTGCATCGCCGTCGGGAGCAGCGCCCGTCACGACGTCGTTCGCGGGATTGTTGGACCATTCCGAGAACGACCCCGGGTATAGGGCCGCGGAAACCCCGGCGATCTCCAGCGCCGCGATCTCATGGGCCGCTGTCACGCCGGAACCGCAGTACACGGCGGTGGGCAATCCGGCCCGAACACCTAGGGCGGCAAAGCGTTCGCGCAGCTCTGTCGCCGGAAGAAACCGGCCGTCCGCCGCGAGATTCCCGGTGGTGGCCGCACTGACGGCCCCGGGAATGTGCCCGGCGCGGGGGTCTATGGGTTCGATCTCGCCGCGGTACCGTTCGCCGGCTCGGGCATCGAGCAACAGACCTTTGCGGGACCACGTGGCAGCCCCGGCACCGTCGATCGCCGGCATCGAACCGTCGGACAGTACGACGTCGCCGGGTTCCGCGCCGGAATCGCCGCTGTCGACGTCGAATCCGGCGTCCCGCCAGGCGGCCAGGCCGCCGTCGAGCAGTGACACGGAGGGGAAGCCGCCGTTGCGCAGCATCCACCAGAGCCTGGCTGCAGCCAGGTTGCCGGTGTTGTCGTAGGCCACCACGACGTCGCCGTTCCGGATGCCCCAGGAGCGCGCGGATTGCTGAAATTGCTCCAGCGGCGGCAGGGGATGGCGTCCACGGCTGGGGTCGGCCGGTCCGGCAAGCTCGGTGGCGAGGTCCACGAAGACCGCGCCAGGGATGTGCGCCTCCAGATAATGCTCGCGGCCGTGCAGGTCGCCGAGGGCCCAGCGGACGTCCAGCAGCACCGTCCGTGTGCCGGCGTCCAGCCGGTCCTTGAGTTCGGCCACAGTCATGAGGGTGTCCATCCGTCCACTCTAACCGTGGCCTGGCGACGCCCCGGGTAGGCTGGTGCGGTGACGAGAGTGCGCCAGCAGGACCGGGTTTGGGCCGACGAAGCCATCCGCCGGATCAATGCCGAGAACAACAGATCCGCCGACACGCACCTCTACTCGGTGCCGCTGCCCGAACACTGGGGCGTCCAGCTGTATCTCAAGGACGAATCGACCCACCGCACGGGCAGCCTCAAGCACCGCCTGGCCCGCTCGCTGTTCCTGTTCGGGCTGGTCAACGGCTGGATCCGTGAAGGCACCACCATCGTGGAGGCCTCCAGCGGCAGCACGGCCGTCTCCGAGGCGTATTTCGCCCAACTTCTCGGCCTGCCGTTCATCGCGGTGATGACCCGGACCACGAGCCGCGAGAAGATCGCGCTGATCGAACAGTTCGGCGGCTCCTGCCACCTGGTGGACCATGCCTCGGAGGTCTACGCGGCGGCCGAGGATCTGGCCCGCAGCACCGGCGGCCACTACATGGACCAGTTCACCTACGCCGAGCGCGCCACCGACTGGCGGGGTAACAACAACATTGCCGAGTCGATCTTCGGCCAGCTGGCACTCGAGGAGCACCCGGTCCCGCGCTGGATCGTCGTGGGAGCCGGCACCGGCGGAACCAGCGCCACGATCGGCCGATACCTGCGCTACCAGCGGCACGACACCCGCCTCGCCGTCGTCGATCCGGAGAATTCCGCGTTCTTCCCGGGCTGGCTGGCCAGCCGCGACGGCGGCGCTGCGTCGGACGCCACCGGGCTGCCTTCCCGGATCGAGGGCATCGGGCGGCCGCGGCTGGAGCCGAGCTTCGTCCCCGCCGTGATCGACCACATGATCCAAGTGCCGGACGCCGCCTCGGTGGCCGCCATGCGGCACCTGCGCGAGCACGCCGGGCTGCACGCAGGCCCGTCCACCGGCACGAATCTCTGGGGCGTCTGGCAGCTCATCGCCCAGATGATCGCCGAGGGCCGCCGCGGCAGCGTCGTCTCGTTGATGTGCGACGCCGGCGACCGCTACTCGGGCAACTACTACAGCCCCGAGTGGCTGCAGTCCCAGGGCCTTGACCCGGCGCCCCACGAAGCCACCATCCGGGAATTCTTCGCCAGCGGAGCCTGGCCGGCGAGCTAAACCTCCACGGACTCGCCGCTGGCCAGATGGCGGTATTCGGTGCCGTACCTGGCGCCGATCCTGGTCACGTGCCCCTCGATCAGGCCGCGTCCCGTGTCGTTCAGCAGGGCATCGTGGATCTGAAACGCCCGCGGCGCGCGCACCCCGATGACAAAGTCCACGACCTCGCCCACCTTGTTCCACGGCGCGTGAATCGGCACCAGCAAGGTCTGCACCTCGATGCCGTCCGGGATCGCAAAGGAATCCCCCGGGTGGTAGAGGTTGGAGTCCACCAGAAAGCCGACGTTGGCGACCACCGGGATCTGCGGATGGATCAGCGCGTGCTGCCCGCCAAAACTCCGGACCGCAAAGCCGGCCGCCTCAAAGGACTCGCCGGCGGCCACCGTGTGGATCCGCCCGGCGGCCTCGGGCGCTTTGCCCCTCAGCTCGGTGGCCACGCCCGCGGGAGCGAACAGCTGCAGTTCCGGACTGGCCAGCAGGGCCCCGGAGACGGCGTCGACGTCGATGTGGTCTGCGTGTTCATGGGTGACAAGCACGGCGGCCGCGCCGTCAAGCGCCCGGTCCGTTTCGGAGAAGGTGCCCGGGTCCAGCACGAGCACCTGTCCTTCCTTTTCGATCCGGACGCAGGCGTGGGTGAATTTCGTCAGCTTCATCCGGCCAGCCTATGGCGCGGTCCGAAGCCGTGTCCACGGTGCCCGGCTGGTAATCTGGGACCCTGCTCTTACCCGCAGCATGACCCCAGCGAAGCGAGTTTCTCCATGTCCCAGGGCGCCACCACCGGCGGCAGCCAGGCACCGGCCGAGGCCAGTGCCAAGGAACAGCCGGCCGGCAAGGAACAGCGCGTCACGAAGCAGCGGCTGGCGGTCAGCGCCGCCCTCGACGAACTGGACGACTTCGTCAGCACCCAGGAACTGCACCGCATCTTGCAGGAGCGGGGCACTTCGGTCTCCCTCGCCACGTCCTACCGGATCCTTCAGTCCCTCGCCGACGACGGCCTGGTGGATGTGCTGCGAAACGCCGACGGCGAGGTGGTCTACCGACGGTGCGCGGTCACCGGCCATCACCACCACCTGCTCTGCCGCAACTGCGGCAAGGCCGTTGAGGTCGAGGCACCCGCCGTCGAAGCCTGGGCGGCGCGGATCGCCAGCGAGCACGGCTTCACCGCGGTGGAGCACACCGTGGAGATCTTCGGGCTGTGCCCCGAGTGCACGGCCCTGCGCGCGGGCAGCTAGCGCATCCCGCGGCCAGCCTTAAGCCCGCCCCTCAGTCTTGCTTGAAACGGATCTGGCCGAGGTCACTGGTGAGCACGAGCTCCGAGGAATCGAGCCGGTAGACCATCGGCTCCCCGGGCGAGGAACCGGTGACCGGTGACCGAGGCTAGGCCGGCGCTCGTGCGGGCCGCACCACCCGGCCGTTGAGACCCCGCTTCGCCCGGATGCCACCGATCACGCGGCACGCCACGTAGATCAGAAACGACAACGTCGTCACGTACGGGCTGATTGGAAGCCGGCCGCCGAGGGCCAGCAGGATGCCGCCCACCGTCGCGGTCACGGCAAAGACGATGCTCAGGAGCACCACAAGCCGCGGCGATGAAGTCACCCGCAGGGCCGCGGCGGCCGGGGTGATCAGCAGCGCCAGCACCAGCAGGGCGCCGACAATCTGGATGGACAGGGCCACGCTCACCCCCAGCAGCAGCATGAAGCCCAGGGCAAGGCCGCGGACCGGGACGCCCCGGGCTGCGGCGACGGCGGGGTCCACGCTCGCGAAAGTCAGCGGACGCCAGATGGCCACCAGGGCCAGCATCACGACGACGGCGGCGCCGGCGAGCACCTGCAGCTGCACCGTGCCGACGGACACGATCTGGCCGGTAAGCAGGCCGAACTTGTTCGCCGCCCGGCCTTCGTAGAGCGAGAGGAAAAGGATGCCGAGGCCCAGGCCGAAGGGCATAAGCACCCCGATGGTCGAGTTCTTGTCCCGGGCCCGCACACCGATCAGCCCCAGCAGCAGCGCCGCCACCACCGAACCGGCAAGCGAGCCGAGCACCACGTCGGCGCCGACCAGCAGGGCAAAGGCCGCGCCGGCGAAGGAGAGCTCGGAAATGCCGTGCACCGCGAAGGCCAGGTCGCGCTTCATCACGAAGGTGCCCACCAGGCCACCGAGCAGGCCCAGCACCGCGCCGGCCCAGATGGAGTTCTGCACCAGCACGAGCAGTTCGCCGTAGTTCTCGAAGTTGAAGATTGAATGGAGCACGCTGTCCAGATCCATCTAGCCGACCTCCCCGGCAACCGCATGGGCGTCCTCGTGATGGTGGGTGGCGGCTTCCGGAATGCCGGCTACGATCATCCGTCCGTTGGCGTGGACCACTTCCACCCGGCTGCCATAGAGCTTCGAGAGGACCTCGGTGGTCATGACTTCACTGGGGGTGCCCACCTGGAAGCGCCCGCCGGCAAGGTAGAGGACCCGATCCACATAGTCCATGATCGGGTTGATCTCGTGCGTCACGAACACCACGGCCGTGTTCTGCTCGTGGCATTGCTCGTTGATCAGGGCGCTGACGGCCTGCTGGTGTTGAAGGTCCAGGGACAGCAGGGGCTCGTCGCAGAGCAGGACGCTGGGGTCCGTCGCGAGGGCCTGCGCCACCCGCAGCCGCTGCTGCTCCCCGCCGGACAACTGGCCCACCGGAACCTTGGCATAATCCAGCGCGCCCACCTGTTCGAGGAGCCGGTCGATCTTGCGGTTCACCTTGGCCCCGCCGAGCCGGATCCCCCAGCGGTGGCCGTCCACCCCGAGGCCCACGAGGTCCCGTGCGCGCAGCGGCGTGTCGGGGTCGAGGGATTCCTGCTGCGGGATGTAGCCGATCCGCGGGTTGCCCCGGGCGATGGGCTGGCCGGCGAGGACTGCTGTGCCAGACGTGAGCTCCTGCAAGCCGAGCAGGACCTTGAGAAACGTGGTCTTGCCGCTGCCGTTCGGGCCGAGGACGGCGAAGAATTCCCCGGGATTGATGTCCAGGTCCAGGTTCTCCCACAGGGTCCTCGTGCCGAACTTCAGGGAGGCTCCGCGCAGGCTCACTACGGGTGTCAACTGGGTTTTCCTCAATTTCTGCGCGGGCCTGGCGGCCACGCCGTTGCGAATATTTTAGGCCGGGCTAGCGCTGGCCGAGGGCCTTGGCCAGCGCGTCCACGTTGTCGGACATCCACTCCAGGTAGCCCTTGCCGTCCGGCAGCGTCTCGCTAAAGTCCACCACGGGAACGCCGGCGGCGACGGCCGCGTCCTTGAGCGCAAGCGTCTGGGGGCCTTCCGTCTGCGGGTTGTAGGCAAGCAGGCGGATGCCACCGGATTTCACGACGTCGACCGCCAACCGCAGCACGGCGGGCGGAACGTCCGAGCCGGATTCGATCGCGGCGCTGTATCCGGGTGGTGTCCGGTTCTCAAGTCCCGCCGCCTCCAGCAGGTAGAGCGGGACCGGCTCGGTGACGGCGACCCCGCCGTGGGCCGCCGTCGCCTTGAGTCCGGAGAGCCGGGTGTCCAAGCCCGCGAGTTCCTGCTTCAGGGCTGCCGCGTTGTTGCGGAAGTCCCCGGCCGAGGACGGCTCGAGTGCGCCCAGCTTGTCCGCCAGCGCGTCCGCCAGCCGGCCCATCGCGGCCGTGCTGTACCAGACGTGTTCGTTGAATCCCGCGGGGGCGTGGCTGTGGCCGTCGGCGTCGGGCGAGGCCGATCCGGCGGCGGAGGCCAGCCCGGAGGCGTCCACGGCGTTGAGCAGGTTCTTGTCCTGCAGCCCGGTGTCCTGGGCCAGCTTGTGAAGGAAGTCGTCGTATCCCCCGCCGTTCTCCACGACCAGCTCGGCCTTGGAGACGGCCAGCTTGTCCTGCGTGGTGGCCTCGTACGAGTGCGGGTCCTGGCTTGTCCGGTTGATGATCGAGGTCACCCGGACCTTGCCTCCGCCGACGCTGCGGACGATGTCGCCATACACACTGGTGGAGGCAACCACCTCCACCACGCCATCGCCGGCGCCGGGCCGGTCGCCGCCCGACGTCGGGCCGCAGGCGGTCAGCAGGAGGCTGCTGAGTCCGGCAAGGACAACAGCGGCGGCGGAACGGCGCACAGGGATACCTCGGATCTGTTATTGAGAAGCGTTAGCAACACAACGAGTCTAACCCTAGATAGGAATCATTCCTATTTAGGGTCGGACCCGTGTTGCCCGCTCCCCTACTCCTGCCCGAGCCTGCGGTAGCCGGTGGCCTGCGTGGCGTCGCGGATCTCTCCGACCAGCTGCTCGATCACGTCCTCCAGGAACAGCACGCCCTGGGTGTGCCCGTCCGGACCGATCACCCGCGCGAGGTGCGAGCCGGTGCGCTGCATGACCGACATCGCCTTTTCGATCTCGTCTTCCATGGCCAGGTTGGCCAGCGACCGGATGTGGCTCTCGGCGATCGGGTGCTGGTAGCCGGCTTCCGGGATCGAGAGCACGTCCTTGATGTGGAGGTAGCCGGAGAGCATGCCGTCCTCGTCGAGCATCGGGAACCGGGAGAACCCGGTCCGGCTCACCGACTTCTCGAACTCCTCCGGCGTTGTCGCCGCCTTGAGCATCACGAGCTTCTCCAGCGGCACCATGACCTGGGAAGCCGTGTGTTCGGAGAACTCCAGCGCACCGGTGATCAGGCCGGCGTCGTCGTCCACCAGGCCGTGGCGGGTGGATTCCTGCACGATCGACTGGACTTCCTCGAGCGTGAAGGAGGACGTCACCTCGTCCTTCGGTTCGATCCGCATCAGTTTCAGGATGTGGTTCGCGGACCAGTTCAAGGCTGCAATAGCCGGCCTGACCGCGCGGGCAATGAACATCAGCGGTGGCGCGAGCAGCAGGGCTGCCTTGTCCGCGACCGAGACCGAGATGTTCTTCGGCACCATCTCGCCGAAGGTCACGTGCAGGAACGTGACCGCCAGCAGGGCGATGGCGAACGCGACGACGTCGGCCATCTCGGTCGGCACGCCGACCGCCTCCAGCGGGGCCGCCATCAGGTGGTGGATGGCGGGCTCGGCCACCTGCAGGATCAGCAGGGAGCAGACCGTGATGCCCAGCTGGGCGCAGGCCAGCATGAGTGAGACCTTTTCCATCGCCCGCAGCGTGGTCTGGGCCCGCTTGGATCCGGACTCGGCGAGGGGCTCAATCTGGCTGCGGCGGGCGGACATAACGGCGAATTCGGCCGCCACGAAGAACGCATTGCCCAGCAGCAGCACTGCCAGCCACAGGATTCCCAGCCAGTCGTTCACGCGGCACCGGCCTTTCCGGCAGCATCAATGCGCCCGTTGCGTCCGATGGGCCGCTCGGGCCCCGGCGGAGCCGGTTTGAAGCAGATGCGGTCAATCCGGCGTCCGTCCATCCGGGTCACGCTGAGTTTTCCGCCGACGACGTCGACCGTGTCGCCCACGGCCGCGATCCGGCCGAGCTGGCTCATCACGTACCCGCCGACGGTTTCGTACGCCGCCTCGTCCGGCACGGTGAGGCCCGGAATCTGTTCGGAGAGTTCGTCCGGGCGCAGCAGGCCCGGGAAGTACCAGTCCCCCGAGGCGCTCTGCAGCAGCCCGGGGCGGACCTTGTCGTGTTCGTCGGCGACTTCCCCGACGATTTCCTCCACGAGGTCCTCCAGCGTGGCGATCCCGGCCGTTCCGCCGTATTCGTCGAGCACCACCGCAAGCTGCAGGTTGCCCTCGCGCAGTTCGGCGAGCAGGCCGTCCAGGTGGATAGTCTCGGGCACGCGGAGCACCTCGGTCATGATCGCGCCGGCTTCCAGGTTGGCCCGCCGGTCCACCGGAACGGCGATGGCCTTCTTGATGTGGACCACACCGCGGATGTCGTCCGATGACTCGCCGATCACGGGGAAACGTGAGTAGCCGGTGCGTTTGGCGGCCTCGACAATGTCCGAAACCGGTTGGTGGCTGTCGATGGTTTCCACCCGGATCCGGGGGGTCATCACATCCGCGGCCGTCCGCCCGGAAAACTTCAGGGTCCGCGAGATGAAGTTGGCTGTCCGTTCGTCCAGGGTTCCCATCGCGGCCGAGCGGCGCACCAGCGAGGCAAGCTCCGCCGGCGTGCGGGCCCCGGAGATCTCTTCCTTGGCTTCAAGGCCAAAGACGTTCAGGACCTTGTTGGAAAAGCCGTTGAGGACCACGATGGCCGGCTTGAAGATTGCGGTGAACACCAGCTGCGGCCGGGCCAGCGCCTTCCCGACCGGGAATGACAGGGCGATGGCCATGTTCTTCGGGACCAGTTCGCCGATCAGCATGGACAGCAGCGTGGCCAACGCCATGGCCAGGACCAGCGAGACTGAGGTGGCGCCGGCTGCGGGCAGGCCGAGTACGGTCAGCGGGCCCTCCAGCAGCTTGCCCACCGACGGTTCCATCACGTAGCCGGTGAGCAGCGTGGTCAAGGTGATCCCGAGCTGGCAGCTGGAAAGCTGGGTGGACAGGGATTTGAGGCATTTGAGCAGCGGGGCGGCGGCGGTGTCGCCGTTGTCCACGGCGCGCTGCACGGTGGCCTGGTCGAGGGCGACAAGGGAGAATTCGACGGCGACGAAGAAACCGGTGCCGAGGATGAGGAGCAGTCCTGCTCCGAGCAGTAGCCACTCCACTTAGCGGCCCGCTTCGGAGTGCCGGAGTGCCGGCCGGGGGGAACGTCCCGGCGGAGGATGGTCAGCCGCGGCCGACCCTCTTTCCTGGAAGGCACTCTGTCCGGGGAAAGACCGCTGCCGGGCAGCGGAGGAGTGATGGGCGCGTGAACGGGGTTTGCCGGCTCTGCGGGTGGACTGGGCGGGAACGGATTCCGTTCCGCGCTGACAGCCCCCAGGCCGGCACCTAGATTTACTGTCCATAAGAATTTCAGTCTACAGGTTTCAGGTCACCAGCTCTGCGGGACCGGGCGGCCTTCCTCGTAGCCCGCGGCGGACTGGATTCCGGCCACAGCCCGCTCCCGGAACGCCGCCAAGTCGGCCGCTCCGGCGTAGCTCATGGAACTGCGCAGCCCCGCCGTGATCATGTCCAGCAGGTCCTCCACGCCGGGCCGGGCGGCATCCAGATACATCCGGGAGGTGGAGATGCCCTCCTCGAACAGGGCCTTGCGGTCCTTCTCGAAGGCGCCCTCGCGCTGGTTGCGGTTCTGCACGGCCCGCGCCGAGGCCATCCCGAAGCTCTCCTTGAACTGGCGGCCGCTGGCGTCAAGCTGCAGGTCCCCGGGGCTCTCATGCGTTCCGGCGAACCAGGAGCCGATCATCACCTGGCTCGCGCCGGCGGCGAGGGCCAGCGCGACGTCGCGCGGGTAACGGACCCCGCCGTCAGCCCAGACGCGGCCGCCGGCGGCACGCGCCGCCGCCGAGCACTCCAGCACCGCCGAGAACTGGGGGCGGCCGACGGCCGTCATCATCCGGGTGGTGCACATGGCGCCGGGCCCCACGCCGACCTTGACGATGTCCGCCCCGGCCTGGATGAGCTCGCGGGTTGCCTCGGCGGTGACGACGTTGCCGGCCACAACCGGGACGCCCGGGTCCAGGCTCCGAACCGCGGCAAGGGCATCGAACATCTTCTGCTGGTGGCCGTGGGCCGTGTCCAGCACCAGCACATTGACGCCGGCGGCGAGCAGCTCGGCCGCGCGGCCGGCGACGTCGCCGTTGATGCCGACGGCGGCGGCCACTTTGAGCGCGCCGCCGGCGTCGAGGGAGGGCCGGTACAGGGTGGAGCGCAGGGCGCCCTTGCGCGTCAGGACACCGACGAGGACCCCGTCCCGCTGCACCGGGGCAAAGTCGGTGCCAGCGGCGTCCATGGCGTCGAAAGCCCGGCGCAGGGACGGCGCGGAGGCGCCGAAGCCGGCATCGTCGCCGGCGTCGAACTCGGCGGCGTCCAGCACGAGCGGCTGGTGGCGCATCACGGAGGCCAGCGACGCGAAACGGTCCTGCCCTTCGAAGTCCGCGGCCCGGACGACGCCGGCGACGGCGCCGGCGTCGTCGACGACCACCACCGCACCGTGCGGCCGCTTGCCCATCAGGTGCAGGGCATCAATCACCGTGTTCGACGCCCGCAGGCTGACCGGCGTCTCGAACACGGCGTGGCGTGCCTTGACCCAGGCGGTCACACTCCGGAGCACGTCCAGCGGCACGTCCTGGGGCAGCACCGCCAGGCCGCCGCGACGCGCCATCGTCTCGGCCATCCTCTTCCCGGTCACTGCCGTCATATTCGCGACGACCAGCGGGATGGTGGAGCCGGTCCCGTCGTCGGCCGCCAGGTCCACATCGAGCCGCGAGGTGACGTCCGAGCGCGACGGCACCAGGAAGATGTCGGAATAGGTCAAGTCGGTGGTCGGCTCACTCAGGAAACGCACGTTTGCTCCTCGCTGAAAAGGGGTTCTCTGTTGTGATTCTAGGCGAGCCCCGCGGCGGCCCGACGACGGCTCCAGCAGGCCCGGCGGGACGCCTTCGCGACTGCTGGATGATTTGAGTCACCCTTATTGGCGGTTTGGCCGGAATCGTCACTAGACTGGCAGAGGTCTGGGTTCACTGGACGCGGAGAACTGGTTCGATTGACGTGCTGCGGCACCGTGGAAACCAGCGGGAATCAAACTCATGGAAGAGGCGTATTTCAAGTGCCAGAGCAGCCAAGCCACCGTCTACCCGAGGAATTTGGCGGAAACGAGTGGCTCGTTGACGAACTGTACGAGCGGTACCAGCAGGACAAGAACACGGTCGACGCCAAGTGGTGGCCGCTTTTCGAATCCTTCGATGCCAGCGACGGTTCTTCGACCAACGGCGCCTCGGCAACGGCCGTCGCGCACCCGTCCACCCGTGAACTTCCGACGGTAGCCCCGGCCGCCCCGGCACCCGCGCCCGCAACTGCCGCTCCGACGCCCGCCGCGCCGGCTGCTTCTGCGCCGTCAGCCCCGGCCCCCGCTTCCGCCCCCGCCGCGGCACAGAAGGCCCCGGCCACGGTCGCCCGCGACGGCGCCAAGTCCGCCGAGTCCGGCGCCGGCACCCAGCCCATCCCGGCCCAGCTGCCCAAGAACATCAAGGCCCCCACCGCCCCGGAGGAAGACGTCGTCTCCGTGCTGCGCGGACCGGCGAAGGCCATCGCCGCCAACATGGTGACCAGCCTGGAGGTGCCCACCGCGACGAGCGTCCGGGCCATCCCGGCGAAGCTGCTGATCGACAACCGTGTGGTCATCAACTCCAACCTGGCCCGCGCCCGCGGCGGCAAGGTTTCCTTCACGCACCTGATCGGTTACGCCGTCATCCGGGCGCTGGCACAGTTCCCCTCGATGAACGTGTACTACGACGTCGTTGACGGCAAGCCCGTCGCCGTCCAGCCGGCCCACGTCAACTTCGGCATCGCCATCGACATGCCCAAGCCGGACGGCACCCGCCTGCTGATGGTCCCGAACATCAAGAAGGCGGAGACCCTCAACTTCTCCGAGTTCTGGCACACCTACGAGGACCTGATCAAGCGAGCCCGCAACGGCAAGCTGACCGCGGACGACCACTCGGGCACCACCGTCTCGCTGACCAACCCCGGCGGCATCGGCACCGTGCACTCGGTCCCCCGCCTTTCCAAGGGCCAGGCCGCCATCATCGGCGTCGGCGCGCTCGACTACCCGGCTGAGTTCCAGGGCGCCAGCGAGAAGATCATCGCGCACAACGCCATCAGCAAGGTCCTCACGCTGACCTCCACGTATGACCACCGCGTCATCCAGGGCGCCGGCAGCGGCGAGTTCCTCAAGCTCGTGCACCAACTCCTGCTCGGCGCGCAGAACTTCTACGACGAGATCTTCGAGTCCCTGCGCATCCCGTACGAGCCCGTGCGCTGGAGCCCGGACCTGCAGGTGGACCCGGCGGACGAGATTAACAAGGTCGCCCGGATCCAGCAGCTGATCCACTCCTACCGCGTCCGCGGCCACCTGATGGCGGACACCGATCCGCTCGAGTATGTCCAGCGCAAGCACCCGGACCTCGACGTCCTGACCTACGGCCTGACGCTGTGGGACCTGGACCGCGAATGGCCCACCGGCGGTTTCGGCGGCAAGCCGATGCTGAAGTTCCGCGACATCCTCGGCGTGCTCCGCGATGCCTACTGCCGCACCACCGGCATCGAATACATGCACATCCAGGACCCTGCGGAGCGCAAGTGGTTCCAGGACCAGCTGGAGCACCCGTACTCCAAGCCGAGCCGTGACGAGCAGCTCCGGATCGTGTCCAAGCTCAACGCCGCGGAGGCCTTCGAGACCTTCCTGCAGACGAAGTTCGTTGGCCAGAAGCGCTTCTCGCTCGAGGGCGGCGAATCGCTGATCCCGCTGCTGGACGCCATCATCTCCGACGCGGCCGACGACGGACTCGACGAAGTGGCCATCGGTATGGCCCACCGCGGCCGCCTGAACGTGCTCACCAACATCGCGGGCAAGACCTACGCCCAGGTCTTCCGCGAATTCGAGGGCACCCAGGACCCGCGCTCCGTCCAGGGTTCCGGCGACGTGAAGTACCATCTGGGCACCGAGGGCACCTTCACCTCGGACAACGGCAAGGAGACCAAGGTCTACCTCGCCGCCAACCCCTCGCACCTTGAGGCCGTGGACTCCGTGCTCGAGGGCATCGTCCGCGCCAAGCAGGACCGTCTGGACCAGGGCGAGGCCTTCCCCGTGCTGCCCATCATGGTCCACGGCGACGCGGCCTTCGCGGGCCAGGGCGTGGTGGCGGAAACGCTGAACCTCTCCCAGCTGCGCGGCTACCGCACCGGCGGCACCATCCACGTCGTGGTCAACAACCAGGTCGGGTTCACCACGGCGCCGTCGTCCTCACGTTCCTCCACCTACTCCACGGACGTCGCCAAGATGATCCAGGCGCCGGTGTTCCATGTGAATGGCGACGACCCGGAGGCCGTGGTCCGCATCGGCCAGCTCGCCTACGAGTTCCGCCAGCGTTTCCACAAGGACGTTGTCATCGACATGGTCTGCTACCGCCGCCGCGGCCACAACGAGGGCGACGACCCCTCGATGACGCAGCCGCTGATGTACAACCTGATCGAAGCCAAGCGTTCGGTCCGCAAGCTCTACACCGAGTCGCTGATCGGCCGCGGGGACATCACCGAGGAAGAAGCCGAGCAGCTGCTCCGCGACTACCAGGAACGCCTCGAGCGCGTCTTCGCCGAGACCCACGCGGCGCAGACCTCGCCGATCCCGATCGTCACCGCCGACTCCGCCGCGGTGTCCGACCTCGAACGGCCGTCCGCCCAGCAGTCCGACTCGGGTGTCAGCGCCCCGGAATCCACCGCGATTTCCGCCGAGATGCTGGCCCGGATCGGCAAGGCGCACGTCGAGTTCCCCGAGGGCTTCACCGTCCACGCCAAGCTCAAGCAACTGCTTGAGAAGCGTGAACTGATGTCCCGCGAGGGCGGCATCGACTGGGGCTTCGGCGAACTCGCGGCCTTCGGCTCGCTCACCATGGAGGGTGTCCCGGTCCGGCTCGCCGGCCAGGACTCGCGCCGCGGCACCTTCGTGCAGCGCCACGCCGTGTTCCACGACCGCGCCAACGGCGACGAGTGGATGCCGCTGGGCAACCTCTCCGAGGACCAGGCCAAGCTGTGGATCTACGACTCCCTGCTGTCCGAATACGCGGCCATGGGCTTCGAATACGGCTACTCGGTGGAGCGCCCGGACGCCTTGGTGCTCTGGGAGGCGCAGTTCGGTGACTTCGTCAACGGCGCGCAGACCATCATCGACGAGTTCATCTCCTCGGCCGAGCAGAAGTGGGGCCAGCGCTCGTCGCTGGTGCTCATGCTGCCGCACGGCTACGAAGGCCAGGGCCCGGACCACTCCTCCGCACGCATCGAACGCTTCCTGCAGCTGTGCGCCGAGGAAAACATGATCGTGGCCAACCCCACGACGCCGGCTTCGCACTTCCACCTGCTCCGCCGCCAGGCCTACAGCAGGCCGCGCAAGCCGCTGATCATCTTCACCCCGAAGCAGCTCCTGCGCCTCAAGGCCGCCGCGTCCTCGGTGGAGGACTTCACCACGGGCACCTTCCGCCCGGTCATCCCCGAGCACGAGCAGCTGCAGGCCGACGCCGTCGAACGCGTGTTGCTGGTCTCCGGGCGGCTGTACTACGATCTGCTGTCCACCCGGCAGAAGACCGGCGACACCACGACGGCGATCGTCCGCGTCGAGCAGCTTTACCCGCTGCCGGCTGAGGAGATTGCCGCCGAGCTGGCCAAGTACCCGAACGCCGACGTTGTCTGGGCCCAGGACGAGCCTGCCAACCAGGGACCATGGCCGTTCATCGGGCTGAACCTGCCGGATGCGCTGGACCGCCGCGTGCGCCTGGTCTCCCGCCCGGCCTCGGCTTCCACCGCGGCCGGGTCAATGAAGCGCCACGCAGCCGAGCAGGACGCCCTGCTCAAGCAGGCTTTCGCACGGAAGTAGGGCCAGGCTGCCCGGCCGGAAGTGGATCACCACGACTCCGGCCGGGCAGCTGTGTTTAACGCATCCGCCGGGCGCACCAGGCAGAATGCCGGGATCCGCCCGGTGACCGGCATTGGGAATGAAGAGGTAGTCGTGGAAGATCGGAAGCTGCGGATCGCGGCCGTTGGAGATGAGCTGTTGGCCGGCTTGGGTGACCCCCGGGCCCTGGGCTGGCTGGGACGCGTGCTGGCCCGCACGCCGCAGGACGGCCTGAGCCTTGAGAGCTACTCGCTGCCGTGCCCGCAGGAGGGCACCGAGGGCCTCGCCGAGCGGTGGCTCGAGGAGGCCGGCCGCCGTTTCGGTCCGCAGCACGAGAACCGCCTCGTGATCGGCCTGTCCGGCCGAGACATCGAATTCGGCCTCTCCACGGCCCGCAGCCGGCTCAACCTCGCCAACATCCTGGACTCCGCTTCGCAGAACAAGATCGAGGTCTTCGTCGTCGGTCCTCCGCCGACGCTGGATCCGGCCCAGAACCGCCGGCTGGGCGAACTCAACACCGCCTTCGCCGACGTCACCACCCGCCGCAAGCACCTTTATGTGGACACGTTTTCCCCGTTGCTGAACCACGAGCAGTGGCGCCAGGACCTCGCTGCCAACGGCGGGACGCCGGGCCAGGCCGGCTACGGACTGATGGCCTGGCTGGTGCTGCACCGCGGCTGGTTCCAGTGGCTTGGCATGGACGCCCCGGCGTAGGCTTGACCGCCCCTGCGGCGCGATATAACGTGTTTCCATAGTCGCGATATATCGCGAGCAACGCGGCTCGCCTGGTCGCACCGTCCGCATCCGGAGGAAGCATGGAACAGAATTCGTGGACCGTTACCGGCCCCCAGACGATCGACGTCGACGGCGTCCGCTCGCTCAAGCTCGGCATTGTCCGCGGCCGCTTCGACATCGTCACCCACGACGAGGATGTGGCCCGGATCGAGGTCTCCGAGGTCGACGGCGACCCGCTGGCGGTCAGCCTCACCGAGGGCCGCCTCGAGGTGCGCCACCAGCTCCACGGACCGCAGGGCTGGTTCAAGAACCTGATGGGCACGGTCAACAACAACTCCAGCAACAGCGTGGTCATCAGCATTGCCCTGCCTGCCGGCGTCGACGTCGAGGCCGGCACGGTCAGCGGCGACGGCATGGTTTCCGGCCTCACCGGCCACACCCGGCTGAACACCGTGTCCGGCTCGGTGCTGGCCGACGGCACCGCAGGCGAGCTGGCCGTCAGCACCGTCAGCGGCGAAGTTATCGCCCGCAACCACCGCGGCGTCCTGACCGCCAAGAGCGTCTCCGGCGAAGTCACCGCCTCGGGCGAGTTCAGCAACATCCGCGCCAACACGGTCAGCGGGGACCTGAGCTTCGACCTCCACGGTTTCACCCAGGACTTCGGCGCCAACTCGGTCTCCGGCGACGTCACCATCCGGCTGCCGCACGACGTCGGCGTAGACATCATCGCCAAGTCGGCCAGCGGCGCGGTCGTGATCGACGAGCTGAAGTATGCCCAGCCCGGCGGGTCCGTTCAGACCATCGCCGGTCCCGATGCCAAGCTCATGCTGGTCCGCACCAACTCGGTATCGGGGAAGACCTCGATCTTCCACCGCCAGCCCGGCTCGGACACCGAAGCGGGCCTGTGATGCCGCCGGTCTTTGCCCACGGCGCCCTGCGGCTGTACCTGCTGGCCCTGCTGGAGCCCGGGCCCAAGCACGGCTACGAGCTAATCAAGGCCCTGAGCGACCGCTTCGGCGGCACCTACTCCCCCAGCGCCGGAACCATCTATCCGCGGCTGGCGAAGCTCGAGGAGGAGGGGCTCGTGGCCACCCACACGGAGGGCAGGCGGACCAACTACAGCATCACCCCGGCAGGACTGGTCGAACTCAACAGGCGGCGCGAGGAACTGGCGGGCGTCGAAAATGACATTTCCGCCTCGGTCCGGCGGCTGGCCGACCAGCTGCGGCAGGACATCCGGGTGAATATGCAGGGGTTGCGGGCGGACCTGGCCGCCACGGCCGAAGCGGCCCGCTTGACGGCCCGCAGCGCCGCCTCCCCCGCCGGGGCCCGCTACACCAAGGAGGGCGACCGCAGGCTCCGGGAAGCGGAAATGCTCGTGCAGTCGTTCCGGGACGACATCCGCGTGGAACTGCGCCGGCACGCCGGCGCCAAACCCGTCACTCCGGTCACCCTCGAAACCGTCAAAACGGTCCTCGACCAGGCCCGGATCTCCATTCGGAACTCCCTGGACGGCTAAGGCACCACCCGCGGCCGGCCCCGGTTCGCGGCGGGTCCGCTGATGTGGGAGACTTGAGGGCAGCTCTTTTGAGTACCAAGATTAAGGAGGCCAGCTATGAGCAAGCGTGCACGTAAACGTCGTGACCGTAAGCGTGGCGGCGCGAACCACGGTAAGCGCCCCAACACCTAAGCCACGGCTTGGATTGACAGCTTTAAACGAAAGACCCCGGCAACCTCAAGGTTTGCCGGGGTCTTTCGCTGTTCTGGGTCTTCGTGGGGCTCAGGCCCCGGCGTCGGCCTCTGCCGGGCGGATCGAGTGGATCCTGTCCAGGATGGAGTTCTTGAGGTTCTCCGGCGCGGCCTCGGTGCAGGAGCGCTTCACCATGACCCGGATGACGCATTCAAGGTCGTACTGCTCATGGCACTCCGGGCACTCGTCAAGGTGCTCTTTGATCTCGGCGATGTCGTCGTGCGTCAGGGCACCGTCGAGGTACTCGTAGATGCGCTGCATCCTGGTGTCGTCGCAGTCGCCCAGTCCCTGGCAGTCGCTCATTTCCCGTTCTCCTGATTCTTGCTTTCGGCCTCAGCGGCGTGTTCGCCCGCGGCCTTGAATCCCCGCTCCGCCGCGTAGTCGGCCAGCATGTCGCGAAGCATGCGCCGGCCGCGGTGCAGCCGGGACATGACGGTCCCGATCGGGGTGTTCATAATGTCTGAAATTTCCTTGTACGCGAAGCCCTCGACGTCGGCGAAATAGACGGCCAGCCGGAACTCCTCCGGGATCGACTGCAGGGCCCGCTTGACGTCTGAATCCGGCAGATGGTCCAGCGCTTCCGCTTCTGCCGAGCGCAGTCCGGTGGAGGTGTGCGATTCGGCGCGGGCCAACTGCCAGTCCTCGATGGTGTCCGAGTTGGACTGCAGCGGTTCGCGCTGGCGCTTGCGGTACAGGTTGATGTACGTGTTGGTCAGGATCCGGTACAGCCACGCCTTGAGGTTCGTCCCCGGCTTGTACTGGTGGAAGGCGGAGAACGCCTTCGTGTACGCCTCCTGGACCAGGTCCTCGGCGTCGGCCGGATTCCGCGCCATCCGCATGGCCGCGGAATACAACTGGTCCACGTACTGCATCGCGTCCCGCTCGAAGCGGACGCGACGCTCGTCGTCGGTCTCCGCAGCGGTGTCCAGCGGCTGGCCGGTGCCGTCCGCGGCAACCGTTTCCACGGCGGCGGCGTCCGAGGCTGCGGACTCCGCCGCCGCACGGGCGGCGGCTGTCCTGGCCGCGGAAGTTTTGGCGGCAGAAGTTTCGGCGGGCTGGGCGTCGTCGTTTCCGGCAACCTCGTGCATGGCCGCTACGGCCGGATCCATGGTGCTCATTGCGTTCAAGTCTACTGTCACCTTCCGGGGCGCGCTGATTGCCCCCGTCAGGGCCAGTTCCCACGGGTCCGCGTCGGCCGCTTCCAGCAGCCCGGGTTCCTTCACCAGGACCAAAATTCCGCCTTCCTAAACTCGTATCGGGACTATCTGCACAACCCCGCAGAACGGGCAAATATTCCGCAAAAGTGCAAGACTAGAACCGGTTCTCCCGCACAGCGTCCGCGGTTCGTCCATCCAGGAGGAAATTCATGTCCTTTGTCCGCTTTCTTGCCCGCCCCATGCTCGCCTCCAGTTTCGTGCTCGCAGGCATGGACAAGCTACGGAACGCGGATGACACTGCGACACAGCTGTCTCCCCTGCTGCGCCGTGCGGCCGAGTCGCTGCCTTTCCAGACCAATGAGAAGGTCCTCGCCCGCGTGATCGGCGGCACCCAGGTGGGCGCGGGCGTCCTGTTCGCCCTCGGCAAGACCGCCCGTCTCTCCGCGACCGTGCTGGCCGTCATCTCTGCGCTTAACGGGTACGTGGAATGGCGCAGTGCGGACATCTCCTCCAAGGAGGGCCGCGACGCCCGGCGCAAGCAGCTGCTGAAGAACGTCACGCTGACCGGCGGCGTGCTGCTGGCTTCGGTGGACACCGCGGGCAAGCCGAGCCTGGCCTGGCGTGCGGAACACCTCGCCGCCGACGCCCGGAAGACCACCTCCCACCTCGCCGCCGATGCGCGGAAGACCACCGGCAAGAAGCTGAAGAAGGCCGACAAGGCGGTCCGCAAGGCCGTCGACCACGCCGTCGGAGCCTAGCGCGGCAATGACTGGCACCACCCCCACCGCAGCAGCCTCTTCCATTCCGGCCGGCGGCGGTCCGCACTGGCGTGCGCCCTTCGCCGAGCGCCCCGTCGATGCCACCGTCACCGTGCCGGGTTCCAAGTCCCTGACCAACCGGTACCTGGTCCTGGCCGCCCTCGCGGACGGCCCCTCCCGGTTGCGCGCCCCGTTGCACTCCCGGGACTCCGCGCTGATGATCGAGGCCCTGCGGCACCTGGGGGCCACCATTACGGAGGTGCCCGGAGACGGCGCCTACGGCCCGGACCTAGAGATCAGCCCCATCACCGGCGGCGCGGCCGCAGCGGACACCGCGATTGACTGCGGGCTGGCCGGGACGGTCATGCGCTTTGTGCCGCCACTGGCCGCACTGCGCCGGGGCGAGGCCCGGTTCGACGGCGACCCGCACGCCCGCAAACGCCCGATGGACACCATCATCGAGGCCCTGGCCGGACTCGGCGTGGCGGTCAGCGCCCCCGATGGCGGCGCCGCAGCGTCCTTGCCGTTCACGGTCCGGGGCACTGGGGAGGTCCGCGGCGGACACCTCATCATCGATGCCAGCGCCTCGTCCCAGTTCGTCTCCGCCCTGCTGCTGGCCGGCGCCCGGTTCACCGAGGGACTCCACCTGGAGCACCGCAGCTCCGAACACCCGGGGACGCCCGTGCCGAGCCTGGACCACATTGACATGACGGTGGCCGTGCTGCGCGGCGTCGGCGTGGCGGTGGACGATTCCGTCCCGAACCACTGGGTTGTCTCCCCCGGTCCGATCCGCGCCTTTGACCAGCGGATCGAACAGGACCTCTCCAATGCCGGGCCGTTCCTCGCTGCCGCCCTCGCCACCGGCGGGACCGTACGGATCCCCAACTGGCCGGCCGAGACCACGCAGGTCGGTGACCTCTGGCGCGGCATCCTGGCCGCCATGGGCGCGACGGTGACGCTGGACTCCGGCACCCTGACCGTCACCGGCGGGCATGAGATCAAGGGAGGCGACTTCGACCAGACCAGCGAACTGGCCCCCACCGTCGCCGCGCTCTGCGCCCTGGCCACCGGACCGTCACGGCTGAGCGGAATTGCCCATCTCCGGGGCCACGAAACGGACCGGCTCGCCGCCCTCGTCGCGGAAATTACAAGGCTCGGCGGCGACGCCGAAGAAACCGCCGACGGCCTCATCATCCGGCCGGCCACGCTGCACGGCGGCGTCGTGCACAGCTACGCCGACCACCGCATGGCCACCGCCGGTGCCATCCTGGGCCTGGCCGTGCCCGGCGTCGAGGTTGAGGACATCGGAACCACGGCGAAGACCATGCCCGACTTCCCGCGACTCTGGGAAGCCATGCTGGCGCAGGGAACCACAGCAGAGAAGGACGCCGCCGGTGGCACGCAGCACTGACTCCTGGGACGAGTCCGATGTCCGGATCCGCCCCAACAAAAAGGGCACCCGGCCCCGCACCAAGGACCGGCCCAGCCACGACGACGCAGTCACCGGGCGGATCGTCACCGTTGACCGCGGACGGTACACCGCCGTCGTCGGCGAAGGCACCGCGGACGAACGCAAGATCATCGCCGCCCGCGCCCGGGAACTGCGCCGCAACCCCGTGGTGGCTGGCGACTTCGTCTCCCTGGTCGGGAACGTCAGCGGCGAACCCGACACCCTGGCGCGGCTGGTCAAGATCCAGGACCGCCGGACGCTGCTGCGCCGCAGCGCCGACGACACCGACCCGATTGAACGCGCCGTCGTCGCCAACGCCGACCAGCTGGTCGTCGTGGTCGCCGCAGCCAACCCGGAACCGCGCACCGGGTTCATCGACCGTGCGCTGGTGGCGGCCTACGACGCCGGGATCGAGCCGCTGCTGCTCGTCACCAAGGCCGACGTCAAGGATCCCGCGGAACTCCTCGCCAACTACCAGCACCTCGACTTCCCGGTGATCATTTCCAAGACCGCGGATTCGGCGGCCTCCGGCATCGACGCCCGCTCCGGTGACGGTCTGTCCGCCAGGCTCGACAAGGCCGCCGTCTCCCAGCTGCGGGCCTACCTCGACGGGAAAGTCACCGTCATGCTCGGCCATTCCGGCGTCGGAAAATCCACCATGGTCAACGCCCTGACCGGGGCCGAACGTGCCACCGGCGGCGTCAACGCCGTCACCGGGCGCGGCCGCCATACCTCCTCCTCCGCCCTGGCGCTGAAGGTCAACGACGCGCCCGCCGGCAGCTGGATCATCGACACCCCCGGGATCCGTTCCTTCGGCCTGGCCCATGTGGACCCGGACCGGATCCTGCGGTCCTTCCCCGACCTGGCGCCCGGCACCGAGGACTGCGAACGCGGCTGCAAACACGACTCCGCCGCCGTCAACTGCGGGGTGGACGCATGGGTGCAGGACGGCCACGCGGGGGCGTCCGGTCCTGCGCGGCTCGCCTCGCTGCGCCGGCTGCTCGGCACCGACCCCCGGCTTGAAGCGCAGGAAACCAAAGAACTCGGCAGCGTCTCCTAGCAGCGTCTCCTAGCAGGGTCTCCTCGCAGGGTCTCCTCAGCAGGCAGCGACGTGGCCTCCCGGTCTACGGCGGCTTTTGACGGTAGTTTGGAACTATGAGCCAACCCGCTTCGAGCTACAACGATGACCTGCGCCTTGCCCATGTACTGGCAGATTCCGTAGATTCCCAGACCATGAGCCGCTTCAAGGCGCTCGACCTTCGGGTCGAGACGAAGCCGGACCTTACCCCCGTCACCGACGCCGACAAAGCCGCCGAGGAAGCCATTCGGGGGCAGCTGTCCCGTTCCCGCCCGCGCGACGCGGTTCTCGGCGAGGAATTCGGCAGCACGGGCCACGGCTCGCGCCGCTGGATCATCGACCCGATCGACGGCACCAAGAACTTCGTCCGCGGCGTCCCCGTCTGGGCCACCCTGATCGCCCTCGTCGACGAAGGCGAGCCCGTTGTCGGCGTTGTCAGCGCCCCCGCGCTGGGCAAGCGCTGGTGGGCCGCCAAGGGCGCCGGTGCGTACACGGGCCGGTCCCTGGCGGCCGCCACCCGGCTGAAGGTCTCCAACGTCTCCCAGCTCTCGGACGCCTCGCTGTCCTACTCGAGCCTGGGCGGCTGGAAGCAGCGCGGCAACCTCGACGAGTTCCTCGGCCTCACCGAGGAAGTCTGGCGTACCCGTGCCTACGGCGACTTCTGGTCCTACTGCCTCGTGGCAGAAGGCGCCGTCGACATCGCCTGCGAGCCAGAACTCAACCTCTACGACATGGCCGCGCTGGTCCCGATCGTCACGGAAGCCGGCGGCCGCTTCACTTCGCTCGAGGGCGAGGACGGCCCCTTCGGCGGCAACGCCCTGGCCACCAACTCGATCCTGCACTCAGAAGTCCTCAAGCGCCTCAACCCGGATCTCGACGACCTGCTCTAGGGCATTCCGGCGGCTCCCGGGCGGCTCCCGGGCGCATCCCGTAACAAAACGCTTCACATTCCTGCCGCTCCTTTTCTGCGGCAGCGGCCATGGCCTACGCTCGAAACAGGTCACGAGTGCCAGCGCAAAACCCCGGTTTGCTGGCCGGCAACCCTCCATTCGCGGTGGGGTGCCCCGGGTGACGACCTGGCCGGTCCGGAACGGACCCGGCAAGCGCGGATCCCCGGTACGTGGGGTCCTTTTCGAGTGAGGTCCCATGACGACTGCCACTATTCCTGCCCGTCCCGCCGTTGCTGCCCGCCGGCCACTGTCCGCGGTCTCCGGCGCCGAAATCCAAGCCCCACTGATCCAGGGCGGCCACGTCCGCTACGCCAACCTGGACTACGGTGCCTCCGCCCCGGCCCTGTCCGTGGTCTCCGCCTACCTGAACGAGATCCTGCCGTACTACGCCAGCGTCCACCGCGGCGCAGGCTACGCCTCCCAGCTCAGCACTTCGGTGTACGAAAACGCCCGGAACATCGTCCGCGGCTTCGTCGGCGGGCGCCCGGATGACTCCGTGATCTTCACCCGGAACACCACCGACTCGCTGAACCTGCTGGCCGGCTGCCTGCCCGTCGCCGACGGCCGGCACACCGGCGAAGTGCTCTACCTCGACATCGAACATCACGCGAACCTGTTGCCCTGGCAGAACGTCCCGCACCGGAGCGTCGTCGCCGCCCGCACCCTGGCCGGGACCCTGGCGCAGCTCCGGACGGAACTCGCCCACGGCGGCGTGAGCCTGCTCGCCGTCACCGGCGCGTCCAATGTCACCGGCGAAATCCTGCCGATCCGCGAACTCGCCTCCCTCGCGCACGAATTCGGCGCCCGGATCGCCGTCGACGCCGCCCAGCTCGCCCCGCACCGCCGCATCGACATCGCCGCGGACGACGTCGACTACCTCGCCTTCTCGGGGCATAAGCTTTACGCCCCGTTCGGCGCCGGGGTCCTGGTCGGCCGCCCGGACTGGCTCGACGCCGGCACACCCCACCTCGCCGGCGGCGGCGCCGTGCGGGACGCCCGGCTCGACACTGTCAGCTGGACTACCGGCCCGGCACGGCACGAGGGCGGCTCCCCCAACGTCCTGGGCGCCGCCGCGCTGGCCCGCGCCACCCAGGTCATCGAGGCCCTCGACGAGCGGCAGTGGCATGCCCACGAGGACGCCATCCGTTCCTTCCTGGTCGAGGGGCTCCGGCGGATCGACGGCGTGAGTGTCCACCACATCTTCGAGGACACCGACCAGGGGGAGGGCCCCGGCACGATCGGCGTCGTGAACTTCTCTGTCGCCGGCTACGACGCAGGCCTGGTCGCCGCATACCTGTCCGCGGAACACGGCATTGGCCTGCGCGACGGCCGGTTCTGCGCGCACCCGTTGCTGAAGCGGCTCGGCCTGCCCGCCGGCTCGCTCCGCGCAAGCTTCGGCCTCGGGTCCCGGATTGAAGACGCGCAGCGGCTGCTCGCCGGCCTCCAGGAACTGCGGCGCAACGGCCTGGGCTGGGACTACGTCGTGGACGCCGGCCGCTGGGTCCCGGCCAACGACACCCGCAGCTACCCGCACTGGGCGCCGAACACGCCGGGCACCGCGGGGGCCGCCCCCTGCACCCCGGACTAGCGACCGGGTCGGCATCGAGGGCCGGCAGGGACGCCCCCGCCGGCTGCGTGCGGTAAATTCGGTAGGTACCCACCAGAGCCCGAAGGAGATCGCACGTGGCACGCGGCGGCCCCAAACTGCACGGGGGACCCAAACTCCAGCACGAACGCCGGCAGGAGCTCGGCCAGAGCTTCCAGGACGGCGGCGAGCACTACGACCGGGTCCGGCCCGGCTACCCCGCCGACTCCGCCGACTGGCTGATCCCCGCCGGGGCCCGCGACGCCGCAGACCTGGGCGCCGGCACCGGCAAGTTCACCGCACTGCTGGTCGAAAGGGGGCTCCGGACCATGGCCGTGGACCCCTCCCCGGACATGCTCGAGCAGTTGCGCCGGGCCCTGCCGGGTGTGACCGCCGTCGAGGGGACCGCAGAACACACGTCCCTGGCGCCGGAGGCCTTTGACCTGGTCACGGTGGCGCAGGCCTGGCACTGGTGCGATCCCCTGCTGGCCAGCACCGAGGTGGCACGGATCCTGCGTCCGCACGGCGTGCTGGGGCTGATCTGGAACCAGCTGGACACCTCCGTGCCCTGGGTGCACCGGCTGTCACGGATCATGCACGCCGGGGACGTCCACAAGCCCCACTTCACACCGCCGCTGGGTCCCGAGTTCACCGGGCTGCAGAGCCACCTCACCCGATGGGAGGATCCCGTGACCACGCAGGACCTCATGGAACTGGCCAAGTCCCGCAGCTACTACTTGCGGGCCGGCGAAGCCACCCGCGCCAAGGTGCTCGGCAACCTCGACTGGTACCTGCACGAACACCTCGGTCACACCGGCAATGAGGTCCTGCCGCTTCCGTACCTGACGCAAAGCTGGCGCGCCACCAAGGCCTGACGCCGCATTGCCCCGCCGACCGGCCCCGCCTATGATTTCGGTATGCCTAATTTTTAAGTTCAGGCAGATGGAACTTCGAGGGAGCGCGCAGTGCTGGACGTCACCGGACCCAAACCCCGCCCCGGGGGTCCGCCGCCCGCGCGCAAGGGCCGTGGCGGCCGCCGCGCCCTGCTCGGACTGCTGGGCCCGGCGTTCGTGGCAGCGATCGCCTACGTGGATCCCGGCAACGTGGCCGCCAACCTCACGGCCGGCGCGCAGTACGGCTACCTGCTGGTCTGGGTCCTCGTCGTCGCCAATGTCATGGCCGTGCTGGTCCAGTACCAGTCCGCCAAACTCGGCATCGTCACGGGCAAGAGCCTGCCGGAAATCCTCGGCGAACGGCTCCGGCCGGCCTGGCGCCGCGCCTTCTGGGTGCAGGCCGAAATCGTGGCCGCTGCCACCGACCTGGCCGAAGTGGTGGGCGGTGCGATCGCCCTGTATTTGCTCTTCGGCTTCCCGCTCCCTTTGGGAGCGGTGATTGTGGGCGGCATTTCGATGGCCCTGCTCGCCGTGCAGAGCCGCAACCGGCAGCGGCCCTTTGAGTTCATCATCATCTTCCTGCTGGGCATCATCACCGTGGGGTTCCTGGCCGGCCTCTTCATCAGCCCGCCCGACGCCGGCGGTGTCCTGGCCGGGCTGGTGCCCGGCTTCCAGGGCCCTGACACCGTGCTGCTGGCCGCGAGCATGCTCGGCGCCACCGTGATGCCGCACGCCATCTATGTGCACTCTGCGCTGTCCAGGGACCGGCACCGCCCCAACCCGCACCTCCATGTCCCGGCGCACGCCGTCGCGCGGCTGGTCAGGGCCACCCGCTGGGACGTGGCCGCGGCGCTGGCCGTCGCCGGGATTGTCAACGTCGGCATGCTGCTGCTGGCCGCCTCCACCCTGGGCGGCGAGGAGGGAACGGACACCATCGAGGGCGCGCACGCCGCGATCACCGCCAACCTCGGCCCGGTGGTCGGCGTGGTCTTCGCCGTCGGACTGCTCGCCTCCGGACTGGCCTCCACCTCGGTGGGCTGCTACGCCGGCGGCTCCATCATGCAGGGCCTGCTCAAGATCCGGATCCCGCTGATGACGCGCCGGGTGCTCACCCTGATCCCGGCCGTGGTGCTGCTGAGCGTCGGTTTCGACCCCACCTGGGGCCTGGTGCTCAGCCAGGTGGTGCTCAGCTTCGGAATCCCGTTCGTCCTGGTCCCGCTCGTGGTGCTGACCAGCAGCAGGCCCCTGATGGGAGAGTTTGCGGACGGGATCGTCCTGCGCGTTGCCGCGATCGTCAGTGTGGTCCTGGTGGTGGCGCTGAACCTGGTCCTGCTGTGGCTCACCTTTTCCGGCGCCGCCGGACGGTAGGCTGGGGGCTGTGAAGACCAGTCCGCCCTCCTCCTCGATCGAGGACTACGTCAAGGTCATCTACTCCTTCACGGAGTGGCAGGACAAGCCCATCACCTCCACGCAGCTTGCCCAGCGCCTCGGCGTCGCGAATTCCTCGGTCTCCGAGATGGTCCGCAAGCTTAAGGACCAGGGCCTGGTGGACCACAAGCCCTACGGTGCGGTCACCTTGACCGATGACGGCGTCCGGCTTGCCCTCTCGATGGTCCGCAGGCACCGGCTGATCGAGACCTTCCTGGTCCAGGAGCTCGGCTACCGCTGGGACGAGGTGCACGACGAGGCCGAGCTGCTCGAACATGCCGTTTCCGACACCTTCATCGAGCGGATGGCGGCAAAGCTGGGGAACCCGGTCCGGGATCCGCACGGCGACCCGATTCCCGCCGCGGACGGCTCGGTCCTGATGCCCCCGGCCCACCGGATGAGCGAACTCGACGACGGCCACACCGGCCGGATCACCCGGATCAGCGACGAGAACCCCGAACTGCTGCGCTACCTCGCGGCCGAACAAATCGACCTGGACGCCGACGTCGAGGTCCTGGGCCGGAAACCCTTCGGCGGCCCCCTCGTGGTCAGGATCGGTCCCCCCGGCGAGACCCGCGAGGTCGACCTCGCCGACGCAGTGGCCGCCGCGCTCTGGGTGCACAGCAACACATCGCACGCGGGCTGCAGCATGGCCGGGCCCGCAATGGGTGCTGAATGAAGTCGCTGCACGCGGACCGCCCGGCCGCTGCCTCCGGGATGCCCGGGTGGCGGGCGTGGGCGGCAGTCGCCGTCGGCGGCCTGATCGGAACCGAGCTGCGCTACGGCGCTGGGCTGGCCTTCCCCGAAACCGCCGGCGCCGTGCCGTGGACCACCCTGGCGATCAACGTCCTGGGCAGCTTCGTCCTGGCCGCCCTGACCACCCTTTGGATCGCTCGGCCCCGCACCGCCTTCTGGCTCAGGGCCGGGCTTGGCCCGGGGCTGCTGGGTTCCTTCACCACGTTCTCGGCGCTGGCCCTCGCTATTGACCAGCTCGTCCGGGGCGGCTTCCACGCCGTGTGGCTGGCCTACCTCGCGCTGTCGCTGATCTTAGGACTCGGCGCGGCCGCGGCCGGCTGGAAGTCGGGCAAGGCGCTGGCCGACCTGAGCGGCAGGGCACAGTGACCGCCGCGCTGCTGATAGGGGTCTTCGGTGTGGCCGGCGCCCTGCTCAGGTTCGCCGTCGACTCCTGGTTTGCCCACCGGCCGGGCCCGCATCCGCACTGGCCATGGGCAACCCTGACGGTCAACGTCGTCGGATCCCTTATCATCGGGCTCTCCCTCGGTGCCACCCCGCGGCTGGGCCTCGGCCCCGAGTGGCAGGCCGCCCTCGCCAGCGGCCTGGCCGGCGGCTTGACCACGTTCAGCTCCTGGACCACCGCCACTATCCGGCTGGTCAGCGAGGGGCGCTACCGGGCCGCCGCGCTCAACGTGGCCGCCAACCTGGCCGCAGGCCTCGCCGCGGCCGCCCTCGGCATCGCCCTCGCCGCCTAGGCGCCGTCAGTACCCGCACTGTCCGCGACCTCCCGCGGCGGGTTCCGGATCCCGACGGCGGAGGCCGCGGCGCCGGCGATGAAGAGCCCGGCGGTGACCATCGCCGTGCCGTGCAGCCCCGCCGTCGTAATCACCGGCCCGGTGATGAGCCCGGCGAACGCGATGGTCACCAGGCCAGCGATGCGGGCGACGGCGTTGTTTACAGCCGAACCGATCCCGGCTTCCTCCGGATCGACGGCGCCAAGAATCGCCGAGGTCAGCGGCGCCACAGTCACGGCCAGTCCGATCCCAAAGACCACCATCCCCGGGAAGACCTGGCCAAAATAGTCCAGCGGCAACCCGACGCCCAGCAACATCACGAAGCCGGTCGCGCACAGCAGCGGCCCCGCGGTCATAAACCAGCGCGGACCGAAGCGGCCGGAGAGTGCACCGATCCGGGCGGAGAGCAGGAGCAGGATCAGGGTGGAGGGCAGCAGGGCGAATCCGGCGGCCGTGGCACCGAGCCCGGCGACCTGCTGCAGAAAGAGCCCCAGGACGAAGAAACCCAGGTTCAGCGCGCCGTAGATCACCGTGGTGGCGATGTTCCCCCAGCCGAAGTTGCGGATGGCGAACAACCGCAGCGGCATCATCGGCCCCCGGGTGCTCCGCTCATGGACCAGGAACGCGACGAGCCCGGCGAGGCCGACGACCAGCGGCAGCCAGACCTGCGGGTGGCCCCAGCCGAGGGCCCCGCGTTCGATGAAGGCGTAGACGATGCCGCCGAGGCCGATGACCGCGAGCACCGTTCCCTTGAGGTCGATGGTGCTGCCGGGCGCGCGGTCCAGGTCGAGCTCGCGCAGCCGGCGCAGTGCGGGCCAGACCGCGACCGCCGGGACGACGTTGAGGAAGAAGATGAGCCGCCACGTGAACACGTCCACGGAGACGCCCCCGAGCAGCGGGGCGGCGACGATGGCCCCTGACGTCCAGGCGGACCATTTGCCGATCGCCGCGGACTGCGCCGGGCCGCTGAAAACGGTGACGATCAGTGCCAGCGAACTGGGGACCAGCAGGGCCCCGGCGACGCCTTGAAGGCCGCGGGCCACTATCAGCGACTCACCGCTCCAGGCGAGGCCGCACAGCACCGAGGTGGCGGTGAAACCGGCGAGGCCCCATTGCAGGACCCGCACCCGGCCGAACTGGTCCGACAGGGAGCCGGCAACCAGGATCAGCGCGCCCAGGGTCAGCAGGTAGGCGTCCACCACCCACTGCTGGACCACCAGTCCGCCGCCGAGCTCCCGTCCGATGGCCGGGAGGGCAAGGTTGACCACCGAGCCGTCCAGAAAGGCGATGAAGGACGCGACAATCGCCGCGTACAGCACGCGCTTCTCGACGCTGGACATGGCTGCGGCGGGGGTACCGGACATGGCTGCTGCCTTCCTCACTGCCCGCCTGGGAGGGGGCACCGGCTTTGGACTGAGCCTAGCACCGGAGCACCGGAGACTACCGGTGTCCCCGGATCCGGTAAAATTGCAGGATGGTTACGAGACGTGAAGCTGCCCAAGTCCTTGATATTCCGCTGGAAATGGCCAACCGTCACGGTATTCCCTCCCGCCTGTCCGAGGCCGAACTCGGCGAACTGCTGGACAGCCCGCCAGCCTGGCTGGTCCAGTCCCGGGCCAACCGGACCGGCAAGCGACCGGTCTGGGTCCAGCTGAGCTGCGCCGTCTGCGGCTTCGCCGAAACGGCCAGGCCAAAGAAGTGGTGGCCGGAGTTCAGCTACGTCTGCTGCGCCCATCACGCGCCCTACGAACTTCCCTCACCCGACGCCGGGCTGGTCCGCAGCGAGTACGAAGGCGTCGGGAGCCGCTTCATCGGCATCGTGGACGTCGCGGTACCCGAGGCGTAGCCTTAAAAGCACGGGCTCATCCCGGGCCCCCACCTTTTAGGGAGCGCGCAAAATGCCTGACAAGTCGCCGCACCGGCACCTCACCAAGAAGCCGGTCAAAACCATCAAGGAAAAACGGGCCGAGAAAAAGGCCAAGCACATCGTGGACGAGCACACCGATCCGGTGGCGCACATCAAGAAGCGCTGACCGCGGCCGTCCCGCGGCTACGGACGACGACGTCCAGCACAGCAAAAAGGCCGGAAGCTGATGCTTCCGGCCTTTTGCTACGGGGTGGAGCTCCGTTGCCGGTGCTCCGTCTGTGGAGATGGGGGGAATTGAACCCCCGTCCGATGTCGTGTTGTCAGGGCTTCTCCGGGCGCAGTTTGCGTCGGATTTTCTCGGCCCCAGCCATGCTGCAAACAGCTGGCTGATCCGGGCCCAGTCATCTAAGAGTCCCGTTCACCCCGATGACGGAGGTAAACAGCAGTGGCTATCTAAATGACGCCAGGATCCGGGGCAATAGCAACCTCGGGCTGACGGACTGTCTTACTGCTTAGGCAGCGAGAGCGAAGTCAGTGCGTTTTGATTCGGCACTTATTGGTTTGCAGACAGCGTTTACGAGATAATTCTGCATCCTCGGCCCGCTTCACCTGTCGCGACTAACATCGTCGAAACCGATCATCCCCGTATTTTTTTATCAACTGTTTTCTTCAAACCCAGGTTGCGATCCCTGCGGATCCTTCCCGGACTACCAATCATAACGCAACGTTCGCCGGATTCATTCCCGGCCGCACCGCAGGCGAGGCCCGGGCATCAGGCCCGGTTCCGCTCCCGCATCACGCGGAGGGCCTCGCGCTTGTCCTGCTGCTCGCGCAGCGTCTGGCGCTTGTCGTATTCCTTCTTACCGCGGGCGACGCCGATCTCCACCTTGGCGCGGCCGTCCACAAAATACAGCTGCAGCGGCACAATCGTGAAGCCCGATTCGCGGATCTTGTGAGAGATCTTGGTCAGCTCATCGCGGTGCAGGAGCAGCTTCCGACGCCGGCGGGCGGCGTGGTTGGTCCAGCTCCCCTGGTGGTACTCGGGGATGTGGATGCCCTCCATCCACAACTCGTCGTTGTAGAAGGTGCAGAAGCCGTCGACCATGGACGCGTGGCCCTCGCGCAAGGACTTCACTTCGGTACCCATGAGCGCGATGCCAGCCTCATAGGTATCCATGATGTGGTAGTCGTGCCGGGCCTTGCGGTTGGTGGCCACTACCTTCCGGCCACTTTCTTTGGGCACGGTCAAACTCCTCAGTCGATGGAACGGGTCACTTCCAGTTTAGAGCAGGCCCATCGGGTCGACAGCCCGGCCGTTGACCCAGGTCTCGAAGTGCGAATGGCAGCCGGTCGAGTTGCCGGTAGTCCCGGAGTACGCGATCAGCTGGCCCTGGCTGACCTGCTGGCCCGCGGAGACCACCACCGAGGTGTTGTGGTAGAAAATCGTGGTCAGCGAGTTGCCCTGCACCACGCCGTGGGAGATCTTCACGTGGTTGCCGCCGCCGTCGTTCCCCCAGCCCGCCGAGTACACGGTGCCGGCCGCAGGTGCAAAGACCGGTGTCCCGCAGGGGGCGCCGAAGTCGATGCCGGTGTGCATATAGCCGCCTTGGCCGTAGAAGTCGATGGTGCCCGGCGGGGTCGCGCGCCAGCCGAAGCCCGAGGTGATCGGAATGCCGTTGAACGGGCTGCGCAGGCCGAATGCGGACACCGGACCCGGGGCCGCGGGAACGTAGGGCTGGACAGCCTGTCCCTGGGCACGCGCCGCCGCAGCAGCGGCCTCGGCGATCCGCCGCTGCTCGGCTTCCCAGGCCTCGCGCAGTTTCCGGTCGCGCTCGACGATTTCCGCGGCGACGGCGTCCTGCTGGGCCTTGACCTGGGCGAGCTGGTTCTGGATGCCCGGCTTCGCCGCCTGCAGTTCGCCATTGAGGCGCGTAGTATCGGCGATCAGCTTGTCCACTTGGGCCTTCTGAGCCTCGGCCTCGTCGCGGGCAGCTTTCTCGCGGGCCAGCGCGGCGTCGGCCTTGGCCTTGAGGTCCTTGATCTCGGCTTCGACGGCCTGCAGCCGCGCCTGCGAGTTCACGTTGGTGGCGTTCTGCTGGGTGAGCTTGTCCATCGCGGAGTTCTGGCTGCGCAGGGCCTGGTCCGCAAGATCGATGGTGTCTGTGAGGCTGCCGCCCTGGTTCGAGCCGAAGAAGAGCGAGAGGTTGGACGGCACGCCGCCGGACTTGTACGCCTGCGTGGCGATCTGCCCGATCAGTTTCTTGGTTTCGGTGATCTTCTGCTTGTCGTTCTCAAGCTGCTGGGTGATTTTGGCTTTGTTCTGCTGGGCGAGGTCCACCCGCGCGGCGAGGGCCTCGACTTCCTTGACGGCGCCGGCCACCCGGCCCTGCGCATCGAGCAGTGCCTGCTGGGCGCCCGGAAGCTGGCCCTGGTAGACCACCAGGTCCCCGGCGGCCTTGGCGATCTTCGCGTCCACGAATTCGAGGGACTGCTGCACGCGCGCGGCCTCGGCGTCGAGGGCCGCCTGCTGGTCTTCGAGCGTGTCGGCGAAGGCCACCGGCGTCGAGGCGCCCAGGTTGGCTGCCAGGAGCAGCACCACCGCGGCACTGATCAGGCGGCTGCGGCGGCCGGCGCGGCCGGCCGGGGCGGTGCGTCGGGCCATCGGTGTCATGAGCATTCCTCTTCGTTGCGCAAAGCTAAACCCTCAAGTAGCGGCGGAGGGTCAGGAGTGATGATATCCCGGCGAGCAGGACGCCCAGGCCGATCAGGGCGGGAGCCAGGATCAGCGTCTGGGCCGGGGAAATGAACGCCGTGTCCGGATACTGCTTGGACAGGAACTCGCCGAGGAAGAAGTGCGCGACGGCCCAGAGAGTGCCGGAAGCGAGGGCCGCGCCGATCACGGCGGCAATCACGCCCTCCAGGATGAAGGGCAGCTGGATCACGGTCTTGGACGCTCCCACGAGGCGCATGATCCCGGTTTCCCGGCGGCGGCTGAAGGCGGAGAGCCGGATGGTAGTGGCGATCAGCAGGATGGCACAGACGATCATGACCCCGGCCACGCTGACCGCCACGAGGGAGGCGGCGTTCATCGCGGAGAAGAGCCGTTCCAGCAACTGGCGCTGGTCGATCACGGACTCCACGCCGGGCTGGGAGGAGAAGTTTTCGCTGATCACCTGGTACTTTTCGGGCTCCTTCAGGTTGATCCGGAAGGAGGCAGGGAGCTGGTCCGGGGTGACCGAGTCCACGATCGGCGAGTTGGAGAACTGTTCCTTGAAGTGCCGGTAGGCGTCGTCTTTGGATTCAAACTGGAAATCATTGACGTACTGGGCCACGGACGGGGACTGCAGCAGCTTGCGCAAGGCGTCCTGCTGCTCCGGCGTCGCCGGCCCGGTGGCGCAGCCTGGCGCCGTCGAACCGTCGCTGCAGAGGAAGACGGCGACCTGGACCTTGTCGTACCAGTAGCCCTTCATCTGGTTGATCTGCAGCTGCAGCATGGCCGCCGCGCCCACAAAGGTCAGGGAAACGAAGGTGACCAGGATGACGGAGACCACCATGGACAGGTTGCGGCGCAGGCCGCTGCCGATCTCGGCCAGGATGAAGGCGAGCCTCACAGCTGGCCCTCCCCGCTCGCGTCCCGCAGCCGGCGGGACTGCCCGACCACCGGCATCATCGAGGTGTACAGCGCCCGGGCCTCGTCACGGATGACGACGCCGTTGCGCAGTTCCACGACGCGTTTGCGCATCTCGTTGACGATGTCGTCGTCGTGCGTGGCCATCACCACGGTGGTGCCATTCTGATTGATCTTGTCGAGGACGCCCATGATGCCCATCGAGGTGGTGGGGTCCAGGTTTCCGGTGGGTTCGTCGGCCAGCAGGATGCCGGGACGGTTGACGACGGCGCGGGCGATCGCCACGCGCTGCTGCTCACCGCCGGAGAGCTCGTGCGGCAACCGGTTCTCTTTGCCTTCGAGTCCCACGGTCTTGAGGACTTCGGGGACGGTTTCGCGGATGACGCTGCGGCTCCGGCCGATGACCTGCATGGCGAAGGCGACGTTGGCGAACACGGTTTTCTGCGGCAGCAGGCGGAAGTCCTGGAAGACGACGCCGATCCCCCGGCGCAGCCGCGGCACCCGCCAGCTGGAAATCTTGGCCACGTTCTGGCCGGCGACGTAGACGGCGCCGGAGGATGCGCGGTCCTCCTTCAGCACGAGCCGAAGGAAGGTGGACTTGCCGGAGCCGGAGGCGCCGACGAGGAAGGCGAATTCGCCGCGGTCAATCTCAAGGTTGATCGAATCCAGCGCCGGTCGCGCTTTCTGGTCGTAGACCTTGGTGACATTTTCGAAACGGATCATGGCCCTAAATACCCTGCAGGAGCCGGGCATTTTTCAGACCAGTTCTGCTGCCGGGGCGCGGGCTTTCTTTTGGGGGAAGTAGGGCACCGGCCCCTCGACTATACGCACGGGTAACGTCGCCGGGGCGGGAACGCGGGGGCGTGTCGCGGGATTTCGGCTGCTTTGTCCGGGGCTACTTCTCGGCGTTGCGGTTGTCGGTCCGCCAGCGGATGCCCGCGTCGATGAAGTCGTCGATCTCGCCGTCGAACACGGCGGAGGTGTTGCCCACCTCGTGTTCGGTGCGCAGGTCCTTGACCATCTGGTACGGGTTGAGCACGTAGGAGCGCATCTGGTCGCCCCAGGACGCTTTCACATCGCCGGCAAACGCCTTCTTGTCGGCGTCCTCCTGCTCCTTCTTGAGCAGCAGCAGGCGGGACTGCAGCACACGCATGGCGGCCGCACGGTTTTGCAGCTGCGACTTCTCGTTCTGCATGGAGACGACGGTGCCGGTGGGGAGGTGGGTCAGGCGCACTGCGGAGTCCGTGGTGTTGACCGACTGGCCGCCCGGGCCGGAGGAGCGGAAGACGTCGACGCGGATTTCGTTGTCCGGGATCTCGATGGAGTCGGTCTGCTCGATTAGCGGGATGACCTCGACGGCGGCGAAAGAGGTCTGCCGGCGGCCCTGGTTGTCGAAGGGGCTGATCCGGACCAGCCGGTGGGTGCCCGCCTCGACGCTCAGGGTTCCGAAGGCGTAGGGGGCCTTGACCTCGAAGGTGGCGGACTTCAGCCCGGCCTCTTCGGCGTAGGACGTGTCCATGATGGTGGTCGGATAGCTGTGGCGTTCGGCCCAGCGCAGGTACATCCTCAGCAGCATCTCGGCGAAGTCCGCCGCGTCCACGCCGCCGGCGCCGGCGCGGATGGTGACCACGGCTTCGCGCTCGTCGAACTCGCCGGAGAGCAGGGTGACGACCTCAAGGTCCTTCAGCGACTTGCGGATGGATTCCAGTTCCGCGGCTGCCTCACCCATCGAGTCGGCGTCGTCCTCGTCCTGGCCGAGCTCCACGAGTACTTCCAGGTCGTCGATCCGGGCGACGAGCTTGTTCAGCCGCTCCAGTTCCGACTGCTTGTGCGAGAGCTTGGAGGTGATGACCTGCGCCGCAGCGGGGTCGTCCCAGAGGTTCGGCTCACCGGCGCGCTCGCTCAGTTCGGCGATGTCTTCCTTCAGCGCCTCGACATTCGAAACGTTCTCGATGGAGGCGTAGGTGGCGCGCAGCGCGCGGATTTCTGCGGGAAAATCAATGTTTGCCATGGTTTTTCAAGCCTACCCCGGTTGCGCGTCAGCGCGTCAGCCGGGACCGCGCCGTCGAAGTCGCCTCGATCCGGACCCCGTCCGGGATCAGGAAGTTGACGATCGGCGGGTGCACCGCGGCGCTCAGGACCCCGACGGCGGTGGATCCGTCCGGGCTGCGCGTGGCCGGGGCGACTGCGAGGCCGCTGAACCGGCCGAAGGCGCCGGTGCGGTTCAGGTAGTCGGTGGCGGTGCTGCGGACCCGGCCGGCGCTGAGGACAGCGGTGGGCCTGCCCGCGGAGTTTTCCAGTTGCCCCAAGGTGAAGCTGTCCGCGGCGGCCACCGAGGCCCCATCCGCCAGGGACAACAGTTTTTTGTGCTCGATGTACACGCTGGAGGCACCCGCGACGGCGGCGGTGACGAGCAGGGCGAGCAGCACGTAACCGATGATCAACACCATCAGCTGCCCGTCCTCGCCGCGGCTGGTTCCCCTGCTGACGCGCGCCGCGGACCCGGCGGTCATCGGAACCGCCCGACGAGCTGGGTGGCTGAGGCGCTCAGCTGCCCGGCGTCGAGCCTCAGCACGTCGCTGAACGGCACGAACGGCAGCGGCACCGTGAGGTGGACGGTAACGGTGACCGCGGACCCGGGCGCCGTGCAGTCGGCCGGCTCGCAGCTGGTTTCCAGGCTGGCATTCTCAGCCGGGTGGCCGTAGTCGGCGAGCGCCAGCTGCACGGCCTGCTCGGCGGCGGCCCGGCCGCTCGCCGCATCGGGCTGGGCCACGTAAACCTTCGCCGCCTGGTCCGCGGCGCCCACCACTGCAAAGGAGCCGCCCTGGAGCTGGCCCACCGTGATGATGAAGTACACCACCGGCACCATCAGCAGCAGGCAGAGGAAGGTGAATTCGACGACGGCGCTCCCACGCTCGCCGTCGCCGCCGTCAGGGCTGGATGGCGGCATGTCCTTTCACCTCCAGGAGTGCGCGCGGGCCGATCAGGCCGATGACGGGCAGCGGGGCGCGGACCGTCACCTCGAGGGTGCGGATGCCGGCGTAGCTGGTCTCCGTGGTGCTGACATCCCGGGCAAACTCCGGGGTGAGAGCGACGCCGATCAGCTGCGTGGTGCGTTCCCGGGCGTCGGCGGTGGTGCGGTCGGCCAGGGTGCCGTACCGGGCGCCTGAGGCGGCGGCATCGATCAGCGTGTTCCGGACGTGCAGCACCAGGGCAAGCTGCACGATCCCCAAGAAGAACAGGGTGAGGAGGGCGCCGACCAGGACGAAGTCCACCACAGCGGAGCCGCGTTCGCCGCCGGCACTACGGGCGGCGCCGGCGGCGCCGGGTGCGCGGGCGGCGCTGGGTGCGACCGTGGTCCGGCCACCGGTTCCGCGCGCTGGGTCCACCGCCTACTGCCCGACTTTTTGCATGGCCTGGTTGAAGAGCCCCTCCAGCGCCGGGCCTGCGAGCGCCAGCAGTGCGGCCACGAGCACGGCCGACATCAGTGTGATCATGACCCAGCCGGGCACGTCCCCGCGTTCGCCCGGGTCGCGGCGTACCGGTGGCCGGGTAGCCGCCGCCCCCGCGGCCCCGGAGCGCCACACCAGCATGCCCGCCAGGCGGACCATCAACATCGCGCGAATACCCATAGTCTTCACTGCTTCCCCTTTGTTTCGGTTGGTCATTGCGCCCCGCTCAAAGTCCCAGGCTGATGGCCGCCAGGCCCGGGAAGACGGCGAATACGACCGTCAGCGGCAACACGCCGAAGACGAGCGGGACCATCATGCCGATTTCCTTCCGGCCGGCGGATTCCATCAGTTCGCGCTTGGCGGTGTCGCGCACGTCCTGCGCCTGCGCACGCAGAACGTCCGCCAGCGGCGTCCCGCGTTCCACCGCCACGATCAGCCCGTCAACAAACCGGACCAGCGGTCCCAGCTCGGTGCGGGACGAAAATTCCTGCAGGGCATCGGCCAGCGGTTTGCCGGCCCGGGTGTCGGCAAGCACCCGGGAAAACTCCTTCGACAACTCCCCCTGCGTTCTGCGGCACACCCGGTCCAGGGCGCCGGTGGCGCTCTCCCCTGCGCTCACGGCCAGGGCCATCAGCTCGGCCACACTGGGGAACTCCGCCATCATGCGGGCTTCGCGCTTCCTGATGTGCGCCCCCAGCACGTAGTCGCGGAGCAGGAAACCGGCGAGGCCGGAGCCGGCGACGATCAGCACCGCGAACAGCGGGTTGAACCGGCCGATCGCTCCTCCAAGGAGCACCGTGCCCGCAGCCGCCACGAATCCGCCGGCCGCCCAGAGCAGCTGCTCCGCACGGAAATCGACCGATGACTTGCTGCTTCCGGCCCGGGCAAGCCTGCGGTTGAGCGCCGACGAGCCCGGGTTGAGCCTGCCCAGCGCCCGGACCCAGTCACGGACCACCGGGCGCAAAATCCGTTCCAGCGGGCCGAAGGGGGTGACGTTGCCGGGTGTGGCGCGCAGCAGCCGGGATTCCAGGTTGTGGGACCTGAGCTGCGGTCCGATGCGCTCCGCGAAGCTGATGGGCCGCAGAAATGGCAGCCGCACCAAGAACAGCCAGAGACCGCCGCCCAGCACGACGCCGCAGACCACGGCGCTGGCCATAATCCCGGTCACCGGAGGACCCGTTCGTCCTGCGGGAGGGCGCCGATCCGGAGCATCACGGCGTAGGAAAACAAGGAGACCACCAGTCCGCCGAGCAGCACCGCCGCCCCGACGGGCGAGTTGTAGGCGGCTACAGCCTCGGGCCGGCTGGCGAGGAGCGCCAGGACAATCCACGGCGCGGCCACGGCGAGCCGGGCGGCGTTGACCGTCCACGACTGCCGGGCCTCCAGTTCGTTGCGGGTCCGGGCGTTCTCCCGCAGGAATTCCGCGAGGGTGCCCAACAGCCGGCCCAAGTCCGATCCCCCAACCTCCCGGGTCAGCCGGAGCGCCTCGACGATGCGGTCCGCAACCGGGTCGGCAAGCCGTTCCTTCAGCCGGCTCAGGGCCGGGTCGAACTGGCCTCCGGAGCGGTAGTCCGCCCCAAAGTCGCGGAACAGCGGGCGCAGCTCGGACGGCCCTTTCTCGCCCAGCTGGATCAGCGCCTCCGGCAGCGACAGGCCAGCCCGGATGGCGGAGCGCAGGTGATCGACGACGTCGGGCCACAGCTCACGGAGCACGGCCGAGCGTTTCCGGGCCCGCCACTTCACGAGGCCCAGCGGCAGCCAGCCCCCGAACAGGCCAAAACAGCCCGAAATCGGCCAGGATCTGGTGCCCGCGAAGAACATGAGGGTGACGAAGGCACCGATACCGCAACACGTCGCCAGCAGGCCAAGCCGGCTGACTTTTTCAATGCCGGCGGCCCGCAGCAGGTCCTCCAGCCGGCTGACACGCGGCGGGCGCACCGGTGTCCGCGGTTGTTCCCAGGCAGACCACCAGACCAGCAGCAGTCCGGCGCCGCCAAGCACCCCCAGCAGCGGCGCCATCAGCGCGGCTCCAGCAGCGCCGCGACGTCGTACCCGGAGCGGGCAAACTTCTCCGCCGCGGGCATAGAGTTCGCCCTGGGCCGCAGCCGGCCGTCGGCCAGGTCGAAGACCATGGACGATTCGATGACGCCGTTTTCCACCCGCCGGCCCAGCGAGAGGATCTCGGTGACCTGGCGTCGCCCGTTCGGAAGCCGGCTGCAGTGGACCACCAGGTCGATGCAGGAGGCCACGGTTGGGACGACGAAGGCACTGGAGATGTTCTCGCCGGCCAGCAGCGGCAGCGTGCAGATCTTCGTGACCGCGTCGTGGGCCGAGTTCGCATGGACGGTGCACATGCCGGGAAGGCCCGAATTCAAAGCTATGAGCATGTCCAGGCTTTCGGCTTCCCGGACTTCGCCGACCACCAAGCGGTCCGGCCGCATCCGCAGGGCCTCCTTGACCAGGCGGCGGAGCGGAATTTCGCCCTCCCCCTCGAGGTTCGGCTGACGGCACTGCAACCCCACGACGTCGCGGAGCGGGAACTGGAGCTCGAAGATCTCCTCCACCGTGACCACCCGTTCGCGGGTGCCGATGCTGGCGGCGAGGCAATTCAGCATGGTGGTCTTACCTGCCTGGGTCGCGCCGGAAACCAGGATGTTCAGCCCGCTGGCCACCGCGGCGCCGAGGAACCGGGCTGACTGCGGGGTGAGCGTCCCCAGCTCCACGAGGTGCTCGAGCCGGCTGGCCTTGACCACGAACTTGCGGATGTTGATGGCCCAGTGGCGCCGGGTGACATCAGGGATAACGACGTGCAGCCGCGAACCGTCGGGCAGCGCGGCATCGACGAACGGGGAGGACATGTCCAGCCGGCGGCCCGAGCTCTTGAGCATGCGCTCCACGAGGTCACGGACATGTTGCTCGGTCAGGGCGATGGACGTCAGTTCCGACTCGCCGTTGCGGGCCACGAAGATTTCGTCCGGCGCATTGAGCCAGATCTCCTCGATCGCGGGGTCGTCCAGCAGCGGCTGCAGCGGTCCGAAGCCGGCCACGGCGTCAAACACGAACCGTCGGGCCGTTTCGAGGGAACCGATGGGCGGAAGCGGCGCCAGTAGGGCTCGTTCGTCGTAGTCGCTGATTGCCTCTTCCACCAGGCGCCGGACTTCGCCGGCCTGCCGGAGTGGGTCCAGCCCGCGGCGGCGGATCAGCTCGCGGACCTCGTCCTCGACGATGCGCACAGCTTCCACGGTGCCCCCAACATGACCGCTACCCCTCCCCCTGGGGCAGTGCAACTGGGGTTAAAGCTAAGGGCGTACGCCGTCACGGACAAGGGCCTTGCCCGCAGCAGGTGGAAAACCCCGGAAATCCGTTATAACAACGTTCACATCCGCAACATCCGAAACTCTGGTTTCACTCTTGGCGCGGTGTTAGGGTTGGCGCGACAAGTCAGACATTCTCGCAGCCGGGGCCACTTTTAGGAGCTGGATCCGGCGTCGAGACCCTTATGACGCTGCTGCAGAGAGCGTCGTTGCTCCGGAGCGGAAATGAAGCGGACCCAAGCTAACCACAAGCCCCATTACGGCCGGCAAGCCGGCGCCGTGCTGCTGGCAGCCGCCGTTCTGACCGGCCTAGCCCTGCCTGCCCGGGTGGCTGCGCTCGAGCCTTCCCCGACCACACCGGCCGCCGCTACCGCGACGCCGCCTGCCGCTCCCGCAGCATCGACCGCTCCGAGTGTGCCGCCTACCCCGACGCCGTCGCCCACCACCACCGCATCGAAGGGCGTTCCGGCGCAACCTACTGCACCGTTGCCCTCGGCCCCGGCAGCCGCGGACTACCGCGCGGCCATGGCTCGGGCAACCGCTGGCGGCGGGGCGGAAATGGGACGGGGCCTGGCGGCCGCAACGGGAACCGCCGCCAGGGCCCTGACGACGCAGGGAACATGGCAGCCAACGTTCGGCGTCTCGGGCTTGGACGTCAGCGAACACCAGCCCTCCGTCGACTGGGGGAAGCAGTGGAACCTGGGAGCACGGTTCGCCTACATCAAAGCGACCGAGGGAAACTACTACACAAATCCGATCTTCGGCTCCCAGTACGCCGGGGCGCAGGCCGCAGGACTCATCCGCGGCGCGTACCACTACGCCAACCCGGCGGCCTCCACCGGGGCAGACCAGGCAAGAATTTTCGTGGCGAGCGGCGGTGGCTGGTCCGGCGACGGCTACACCATGCCCCCGGTCCTGGACTTCGAGGGAAATCCCTATGCAGGCCGGACCATCAACGGCTACTACCAGGGCAACATCTGTTATGACATGTCTCCGGATGCACTGACCGCCTGGGCCCGGGACTTCAGCAACACCATGCTGTCGCTGACGGGCCGCCTGCCCGTTATCTACACCGGTAATTACTGGTGGAAGGACTGCGTCGGAAACCCCCTGGGCTTCGGCGACAACCCGCTGTGGCTGGCCTCCTACCCCAGCGCGCCCTCGGACAACGCCGGCCCCATCCCGGCCAGCTGGTCCGCCTACAGCATCTGGCAGTACGCCGATTCCGGACAATTCGCCGGGGATCAAAATGTCTGGGCCGGGGACTACGCCGGCCTGCAGCGCTTCGCCAATGGAACGCCGCCACCGCCACCGACCGACCCCTCCCGGAAGGTCTTCTCGCCGGGAGATTTCGACGGCGACGGAATTCCCGACCTCATTGAGCGCCGTGCGAATGGTGAGCTTTGGCTGCATTCCGGTGACGGCGCCGGGCACTACACGGTGAGCCGGAGAATTGGCACCGGCTGGGAGATCTACGACAGCCTGGTCGGCGTGGGCGATTACAACGGGGACGGCCGGAATGACATTGTGGCACGAAAGCTGGACGGCTCCCTGTGGTTCTATGCCGGCACCGGGGTCGTGTCCGCTTCGAGCGAAGGCTACCGGGGCGGCGTCAAGATCGGCAACTTCGGCTGGGACGCCTTTAATGCCATCCTTGGCGTCCGCGACTTCGACGGCGACGGCAAGGCGGACCTCCTCGCCCGGACCCCGGACGGAAGCCTATACCTCTACTCCGGCCTCGGCAACGGCCAGACTGGAAACGGCCGGAAAATCGACTTCGGTTGGGAGGTCTTCGACCAACTGACAGCCATCCAAGACTTCGACGGAAACGGCACCAGCGATCTGGTGGGCCGCAAGCCGGACGGCACCCTCTGGTTCTACGCGAACTCCGGGAAAGTCACGCTAGTCAATCCCCAGCAGATCGGCACCGGCTGGGGCATCTATGACCAGATCATAGGCACCGGCGACGGCAATGGCGACGGTCTCGCCGACTTCGTCGGAACCCAGGCCGACGGGTCCATCTACTTTTTCGCTGGCACCGCCATGCGGGACCAGGGCTATCTAAGCCCCCAGAAGATCGGCAACTTCGGATGGGACGCCTTCGACATGCTCGTGGGCACCAAGGATTTCAACGGCGACGGCAAGGCTGATCTGCTGGGCCGCATGCGGGACGGCAGCCTGTGGTTCTACCCCGGGACCGGCACGGGAGCCTACGGAGCGGCACGCAAGATCGGTAACTTCGGCTGGGACGGCTTCGACTCCCTCACCGCCGTTGGCGACTTCAACGGCGACGGCAAGAACGACCTCGTAGCCCGTAAGCCTGACGGCAGCCTGTGGCTGTACGCAGGGACGGGCCGCGTGGATGCCGGCAGCAACGGCTACCTCCCGGCCGTCCAGATCGGCAAATTCGGCTGGGACGCGTTCAGCGACATTATCGGGACCGGGGACCTGGACCGAGACGGCAAGAACGATCTCCTTGCCCGCGGCAAGGACGGCTCGCTGTGGCTCTACCGCGGCACCGGCGTCGTCAATGCCAGCAACAGCGGATACCTGCCCGGGGTGAAGATCGGCGCCTTCGGCTGGGAAGTCTTCGACCAAATCTTCGGCGTCGGCGATTTCAACAGCGACGGTAATAACGACGTGCTGGCCCGACGCCCGGATGGCACTCTGTGGTTCTATGCAGGAGACGGAACAGGCAAGCTTTTGCCGTCCCGCCGGATCGGGACCGGCTGGAACATCTTTGACCGCGTCGTTGCCGGCTGGAACCTCGACGGCGACCCGGCTCCGGACCTGGTGGCCCGCCGGCCGGACGGATCGCTCTGGAGCTACTCCGGAACCGGCATGAAACCCAACCAGGGTTACCTGGGAAGGGCGTTTGCCGGCAGCCTGTAACGCCGAAGCCCCGCTAAACCACGTCCTGGCCTGTCCGGGCCAGGACGCCGAAGCCCCCCGCTAAACCCCGTCCTGGCCTGTCCGATCCGGGACGCCGAAGCTGATACCTTGGATCATCATGCATTCAACGATTCCGGGCCGGTTGCCCCGTCTGATTCCGGCCCGGCACCGCTGATGCCAGGAGTCTCGAACTTCTCTTATTTTTGGCACTCCTCACCATGCCGTGGGTGTCGCCCCTCATGACGGTTCCGGACAAGCCATCTCAAACAATAGAGGCCGCGGCTCTGGCCCGAGGACAGTTTCTGGCGCATTGCAGCGGTAGACAGGTCGAACCGGTCATCACGCATGTGCCGTCACATTTTGCCCACCTGCAGGCCCAGAGGTTTGCCGCATTCAAGTCGAACGTAACGGCTGATTGTGCACCCGCCTCCAAGGGGAACAACCGTCAGCTGACGGCGGCCCCCACAACGGCTGGCAACTACGACCCGCTGCGAGGAACAACCTGCGCGGCGGTATTGCCCGCCTCCGAGTCATCTGTCCTCATGCGCGGCGACGACCGGTATGTGGCGGCAACGATGACTCCGGCTAAGGTTGAGACGGGCCGAACTGTCGGCGTCGCGGTTTTAGACGAAGGAGAACGCCGGCATGCGCTGTAAGCCTCGCAGGCACGCCCTTGCCCTGCTGGCTTTGCTGAGCACCGTGGGCCTGGCTTCATGCAGTCCTGCCCAATACGGCTCCGGTGTGACAGGATCCCTCACCGCGATCGGCAGCGTCAGTCAGCAGTCCCCAATTTCCGCTTGGCAGCAAGGCTGGTCCAAAGAAAATCCTCAGACCTCCCTGCGCTTCTCTCCGGACGGCGACGCGAGCGGCCGGGACGCCTTGTTTCGGGGAATGGCTCACTTTGCCAGCCTCGATTCCCAACTGACGGCCAGCGATTGGGAACTTTCCAAGGCAAGCTGCGGGCCCGAGGGTGCGTTTGCGGTGCCCACATCGGTTACTGCCGTGGGTGTCGCCTACAACGTGGCCGGGTTGCGTAACGTCCGCTTGGATCAGGCACTGTTGGCCGCGATTTTCCAAGGCAAAATCACCCGCTGGGACGATCGCCGAATCGCGGAGCTAAATCCGGGCACGGAGCTGCCAGGCAAGGACATTGTGCCGATCTGGGCCAAGGCCGACTCCGGGCTCACACAGGCCGTTGGCGAGTACTTCAACTCGGACCCGCAAGCGGCAGCGTATCCACCCGTGACACGGCGGTGGCCCGACACCACTGCAGGACAGTCGGTCGAGAGGTACTCCGACCTGGGCACCAAAGTGGACGAGACTGCAGGCGCGATCGCGTTCATGGACCGGTCATCGATCGGCACGCGGTTCTCAACGGCGACGCTGAAGTTCGGGCAAGACTTCATCAAGGTCACCGACGACGCCCTGGCAGTCGCGGTGGACCATGGTACGGTCGGCGAAGCTCCCGGCGGCGGCGTCCAATTGACCCTGCAAACGGGCCGAGGCCCCGGCTATTCCCTGGGATTTGTCGGCTATCAGGCCTTTTGCCACTCCTACAAGAATCCTGCCCTCGCACGATTGGTCCGGTCATGGGCCGAATACGTCACGGGCGAGGGCGGTCAGGCCAATTCGACCTATTTCGCGCAGGTCGGCTCGCCGAGCGTCATGGCCCTGGAGCGGTCCCGGGCAGCAGTTGGAACGATCAAAGCGGAGCACGATGACAATCGATAGGACCGAGTCCACGCCACGCCGTCGGCTCAAGCTTCCGGCATTGGGGCGATCGCTGTCCGGACGGAGCGACGCCGCCGGTCCCAATGCGCCAACAAGGGGACGGCGCCGGCACGCACTTAGGCCGTTCTTCCGCACCTTTGCCCTGTTGTCTCTGCTCGCATCCCTGTGGTCGCTGGCCACGCCCCTGATGGCTTATCCGGACGAGCCCTCGCATACCATCAAGGCGGCCGCCGTGGCGCGGGGACAGTTCACGGTGCAGGAAGGGCAGTCCTTCGGGCACGGCGTGCACGTCCAAGTTCCCTCCTACATCGCAAACCTCTCGGCCCAGACCTGCACGGCCTTCAAACGCGACGTCACCGCTGCCTGCGCCCCGGCCGTACCCATGGACGACAACTACCTCACAATCGGCGTAACGTCAGCCGGTCTGTACAACCCCATGTACTACTGGATTGTCGGCCTCCCCAGCCTCTTCCTGACGGGAGCCCCGGCCATCATCGGCATGCGGATCGCCAGCGCACTCCTGTGCACCGCCTTCCTGGCCGCCGGAATGACGGCCCTGAGGAGGCTCCGGAACCCCAAATGGCCGGTGGCCGCCGCCGCCGTGGCCATGACCCCGATGGTGCTGTTCCTCTCCTCGGGCATCAATCCGAATTCGCTGGAAGTCGCAGCAACCATGGCAGCGTTTTGCGGCCTCTTGGTGTGTTTGGAGAGCTCAGCACGCCTCTCGGAAGTTAAACCCGCCATTGCCACGGTCGGCATCTCCATTGCTGTGCTGGCGAACACGAGGAACGTTTCACTTCTTTGGCTGTTGATTGCCTTTGTGGTTTCAGTGGCATTCTATGGCTTCGGAAGCCTCGGCCGCCTGTTCCGCAACCGCACTGTGCTAATCACCGCCAGCCTAATGGTGTTGGGCGTGAGCCTGGGGATTCTCTGGATTGTGCTGATGCTCTTTGCGCCTGGTTCAACCGCCGCAGCTCCCGAGGGCATCATAAACCTCGTTTCCGGGGTGAGGCCGCACCAAGCCTTCCTCACCATGATCGATCGCGCCTTTGATTTTGTCCCTCAGTACATCGGCATCATGGGCTGGCTCGAGGTCCCCGCCCCGCAGGCCGTCATCCAGTTCTGGAGTATGCTCCTGATGCTGGCGCTGCTGGTACCGTTCACCGCGCGACCCAGGCGGAACGCGACGGGGTTCTGGATCGCAGCAGGCGCCTTGGCGATTGCCCCGGCCGTGGTGCAGGCTGCCCTGATCGGCTCCGTGGGGTATATCTGGCAGGGACGCTACAACCTGCCGTTGTTCATGATCGCGATGATCTCCGCAGGCATGGCCGTCCGACTGCGTCGCTTCGACACGGCACCGAGCTTTAGGGGCGTGGCTCGTGTGCTGGTAGCGGCCGCCGCCGTTGCGCACATCTACACCTTTGTCTACGTCCTGCGCCGCTACGTCGTCGGAATTAAGGACTCCGGGAACTGGCAGGTCATGCTCACACATCCTGATTGGCAGCCTCCGCTCGGCTGGATCCTGCTCACCGTTCTGTACGCAATCCTGATCTACCGTGGAGCTTCCGCCACCTACACGTATCTCTTCCCGGGTTACTCCTTGGCCCGGATCCCCAAGCTTCCACGGCGGATACACCGGGCGTCGTCGGGGAACCCACCCTCGGACGCGCCTCGCAACGTTCCCGAGAATCCCACCCAGCACGTCTGAAGCGACGAGCCCAGCGCCAAGCGCTGGGGGGCTCTTCCGTTCAAAGGTCCCTGCAGGATGTCCGCAGTTGGCGGGTTTCTCCCCCAGTCCTGGGGACTGCGGGGCTGGGGCGGCTCAGGGCACCGCGAGGCTATTCATCACCGCGGTGTCCGGCGCTGGGCGTCCCTACGGCGGTCACATCGACGTGCTCATCAGCTACGGGGGCGGCCTTGAAGATCCAATGCTTATACAACAGAAAGTTCCAGCCGGTCGTGGCAACAGTCGCAATGAGCTTGCCGATTGCGTAAGACTGTCCACTGCCTGCGATCACGTTGACGATGACGTCAGTGGCCACCACGTTGAACACCACCAGCGCACCGTACTTCAAGAAGCTGACGTGGGCCCGCTCATCGGACTGGAAAGTGAATTTTCGCTGGACGAGGAAATTGAACACCAGGCTGCTCAGGAACGCCACCGGCGTGGCAATCCATAAGTCCACTCCGGCACCCTCATGGAGCAAGGCGAGCAGACCAAGATCGATAGCAAAGGAGGCGGCGCCCACCGCGAGAAACTTTACGAGGTGACCGTTGCGAACGAAATATTGGATACGGCGGAGCAGACTCATGGAACCATCCCTCATGATGTGAAAATACCGCCCGTACTCGTTGATTTGTCCGCACCGTCCTGGCTCAGTGACACCAAGACAGTCTAGACCAGTCCCGTGCAATGTCTATCTCGACGTCGTGGGGTTCAAGGATCGGTCATGGCCGCTCGTGGACCGGGTTGAGGATCCCCCGGGGGCCCCGCAGCTTGTAGAGTGAGCTAGGACCCCCGACGCCCTCCCAGAGAGAACCATGCCTTCACTGCCTTCCCTGCCAAACGGAAAAATCCCGACAGGCCTGCTGCGGTTCTTCGCAGTCTTTGCTGTCGTCGGCCTGTTGACGAGCCTCTGGTCCCTGGCCAGCCCACTAATTTCTGTTCCCGACGAACAAGCCCACGTCATCAAGGCGGCTTCGGTCGTCAGGGGTCAGCTGCAGGGCGAGTCGGGCACCGCCCAAGGGGAGCGCTCACAGGTCGACGTCCCGACGTTCATAGCGTCAACCGATGGCCTTCCCGCGTGTTTCGCATGGAAGCCCCTGGTCCCAGCCAACTGCAGCCCGCCGCTGTCGTCAGGTACCACCATGGTCAAGGCACCCACCAGCGCCGGCAATTACAACCCCATGTACTACGAATTCACGGGTCTGCCAAGCCTAGTTCTGACCGGAGCCAAGGCCATCTATGCCATGCGGATTCTTAGCGGCCTGCTGAGCGCTGCCTTCGTAGCGCTTGCCTTGGTTGCCCTTGCCGGACTGCGCCAATGGCGGCTGCCGCTGTTCGTCGGAACACTCGCCTTGACGCCCATGGTGTTCTTCCTCTCCGGTGCCGTGAATCCCAATTCGCTGGAAATCGCGACCTCCATGTCGGTATTCGCCGCCTTGTGTCTGGCGTGGGACAGGCTCGACGCCGGGCATGCGTGGAAGGCGCCGCTGGCCGCTGCCGCGGTGTCTGCCGTCGTCCTGGCCAATACGCGAGCCGCTTCGCTGTTGTGGCTGGGGTTGGCTGTCATCGGCTCTCTGCTCCTCTTCGGCTACCGTCCGCTGCTGTCGGTCCTAAAGCAGAGATTCGGCTGGATCCTGGTAGGAGTCGTTGCGGTCGGCTGCGCACTGTCATTGCTGTGGCTCCGGGTGGCCAACAGCCTCCAGAGCCTCATGGGCCAGGGCATCGATGCAACCCCGACTCAGATTGTGACCATCATGCTGGACAGGACCTTCGAGTTCGCAGTCGGCTATGTGTCGTTCCTGGGCTGGCTGGACACGCCAGGTCCGCCGGGGACCCTGGCGGTTTGGGCCACCCTCATCATCGGTTCGATTGCGATCTCCCTCTCCGTGGCCGACCGTGCGGGACGCCTGACCGTGGCCTTCCTTACGGCCGCAGTCATCTTCCTTCCGCCACTCCTGCAGATCCCGCTGGCAAAGGACGTGGGACTCATCTGGCAGGGACGTTACATCCTGGCCCTCGTCGTCGTATTGGTCACCGCGTGCGGCGTCGCCATGAGGGCGTTCTCCATCGGACGACCCGACATCGGCCGGCGCGCCAGCATCATCGTGTTGTCCCTGACGGTGTTTGGCCACTTCTACAGCTTTATCTACGGCCTCCGCCGCTACGTCATTGGGCTCCAGGACAGCTCCAACTGGCGCGACATGCTGATAACACCGCAGTGGCAGCCTCCATTCGGCTGGATTACCCTGGCCGTTTTCTACCTGGCGGTCCTGATAGTGGGCGCTGTACTCCTGCATCGCTGGGTAACCGCGCCGCAGCCCCCTGCGCCGGCCCTTCCAGTATCAGGCCGAGCCACGTCACAGGACGCCCAGGACACCGTGCTTGAGTCTGGCCGAGGAGTTGCGGGCAGCGTTTAGAGGATGCCCGCCCCAACGGCGGCCGGGACCCTGGGATTCTTGAAGGCCAATGCGCGCTGCTCGACGTAGCGGCAGCTCAGGTAGGCAAGAGGCAGGGTTCCGGCCACACTCACGGCAATAAACAGCCAAACCGGGAGGCTGGCCCCGGCAATCACGGCCACCACCTACTGCTCCGGCCAGCCAAAAATGTGGACGCCATACGAAGCGGCGAAGTTGGATCCGTGCTCAAGCAGCGAATCTTCACGTCAGGACTACCGGCGGCTGGTTCCAACGACGCAGGGCCGCCGGACCGGAAGAAATCTTTCGGTGCCAGCTTCATCCCGCCCAATTCTGACACGACAGTACCGCCGGAGCAGCCCGGAAACCAGGGCTGTTCGGTCGGGACCGGCCCGCTGAAACAGAGCTGGTCCCGGCCGCTTCCGGCGCGGACGGCTATCGCCTCGCCAAGTAGTCCTGCAAGCGCTCCGTGGCGGTCGCAGGCACAAAGCCCGTGGCCTCGATTTTGTTCAGGTCCAGGACGCTGTTCGCGGGCCGTGGCGAGACCGACTTGCCGCGGAAGTAGTCTTCCGTGCTGACGCCGCTGACCGCTTCGCGGGAAACGCCGGTGAATTCGTAGACGTCAGCTGCGATGTCGGCCCAAGACTGCGGTGCACCTTCGTTGCTGAGGTTGTAGATTCCGAACGGCGCGTCCGTCGCGATCAGGTGCCGGATGCCGGCGGCGATGTCTTCGGTGAAGCTCAGGCGCCCGATTTGGTCGTTCACAACCGACGGCTCAATTCCCCGAGCGGCGAGCGAAGCCATGGTTCGCACGAAGTTGTTGCCCTCGCCGATTACCCAGCTGGTGCGCACGATGTAGTGACGCGGTACAACGCTGACGACCGCATCGCCCGCCGCCTTTGACTGCCCGTAGACGCCCAACGGGGACAACGGCTCATCCTCGACGTGGACGTCCCGGCTGCCGTCAAAGACGTAGTCAGAGGAGACGTGGACGAGCAGCAGATGGTGTTCGACGGCGGTCCGGGCCAACCGCGCGACGGCGGTCACATTAACGGCCCAGGCGGCCGCCCTGCCCTCAGCCGTTTCAGCCTCGTCGACGGCCGTGTAGGCGGCGGCGTTGATGATGGTCGAGTAGTTCTTCCAGTGCCGGCGCGCGAACGCGTCCGCACTTCCGAGGTCGAACTCGGCGCGCCCGGCGAACTCGACGGACGTGTCGCCGTCGTAGAGTTTCCGCAGTGCCTTGCCGAGCTGGCCGTCGGCGCCGACGACGAGCGTCTTCTTAGCCGGCATCGGGGCCACATCCGCCAGGCGCGGGTGGGCCTTGTCTTTGTCGGAGAGCTCAGCCTGCTCCAGCGGGATGGGCCAGGCGATTGCCGCGGTCTCGTCGGCGAGGTTCAGGAACGTGTACTGGCCCTGGGCGTCGGCGGACCAGTGGTCGTTGACCAGGTAGGTGTAGGCCGTGTTGTCCTCCAGCGTCTGGAAGGCGTTGCCCACCCCGCGGGGAATGAAGATGGCCTGGCTGGGGTCCAGCTCGGCGGTGAATACCGCGCCGAAGGTGGGGCCTTCACGCAGGTCCACCCAGGCGCCGAAGATCCGGCCGGTGGCCACGGAGATGAATTTGTCCCACGGCTCGGCATGGATGCCGCGGGTGGTGCCGGCCGTCTCGTTGAACGAGATGTTGTTCTGCACGGGGCGGAAGTCCGGCAGGCCGAGCGCCACCATCTTTTCCCGCTGCCAGTTCTCCTTGAACCAGCCACGGTTGTCGCCGTGGACCGGGAGGTCGTAGAGGACGACGCCGGGAATGGGGGTTTCGCGGGCGGTGAGCTTCTTCGAGAACTCGATCGACATGGTCTACTGGCCCTGTTCCTTGTACTTGGCTTCGGTCGCGGCTTTCTGTGGACGCCACCAGTCCTCGTTGTTCCGGTACCAGGCGATGGTGTCTTCGATGCCGGCCTCGAAGTTGGAGAATTTCGGCTCCCAGCCGAGTTCGTCGCGCAGTTTGGACGAGTCGATTGCGTAGCGCAGGTCGTGGCCGGGCCGGTCCACGACGTGGTCGTAGGCGTCCGGTGACTGGCCCATGTGCTTGAGGATCAGCTCGACGACGTCCTTGTTGTTCTTCTCGCCGTCGGCGCCGATCAGGTAGGTCTCCCCGACCCGTCCCTTGGCGATGATCGCCAGGACGGCGGACGAGTGGTCGTTGGCGTGGATCCAGTCCCGGACGTTCTCGCCCTTGCCATAGAGCTTGGGGCGGATGCCGTCGATGACGTTGGTGATCTGGCGTGGGATGAACTTCTCCACGTGCTGGTACGGGCCGTAATTGTTGGAGCAGTTGCTGATGGTTGCCTGCAGGCCGAAGGACCGCACCCAGGCGCGGACCAGCAGATCGGAGCCCGCCTTGGTGGAGGAATAGGGGCTGGAGGGGTTGTACGGCGTGCTCTCGGTGAACCGCTCCGGATCGTCGAGCTCGAGGTCGCCGTAGACCTCGTCCGTGGAGATGTGGTGGAAGCGCTTGTTGTGCTTCCGTGCGGCCTCAATCAGGGTGTACGTCCCGATGATGTTAGTGTCCAGGAACGGGCGCGGATTGTGCAGCGAATTGTCATTATGCGACTCAGCGGCGTAGTGCACGACGACGTCGCAGTCGGCCACCAGCCGATCGACCAGGGCGGCGTCGCAAATGTCGCCCTGGACGAACTCAAACCGTTCCTCCGCGAGGCCCTTCAGGGATTCCCTGTTGCCGGCGTAGGTGAGCTTGTCCAAGACCGTGACGTGGTCCCCGGTGTTCTCAAGTACGTAGTGGACAAAATTCGAACCAATGAAGCCGGCGCCGCCGGTGACAAGGAGTTTTTGCATTCAGCCAGCTTACCGGCAAGCGAAAATTTCGGGCGATCAGGGCGTGCGGGTGGTCCGCCCGCGCCGGTGCGCCGCCTTGCGCCGCCAGGCTTCCGCCAGCAGCCGCAGGAGAACGACCCGCGCGGACAGGATGACCGGAAGGGACCGCCAGCCCGTCGGCGTCGCATTCTCACCGTGGATCCGTCGCAACAGCGTCGATTCGTCCAGATGGCCGATCGAACCGAGGACGTTTCCACATATGGCCAACCACAGGTCATGAGACTCGCGGAGATACCGTGGCACCGGCACAAAGAGGTCCAGCACTTCCCTGCGGAAGGCCATTCCGCAGCCGTAGTAGGCCCGGTAGCCGACAAGAATGCCGGCCAGGTTGGAGGCACGCCTGTTTGAGTCTGTGCTTCGCAGCCGCGGGATCGCGGGCCGCGGACCTCCGCCGAGCACGTCGAAATTGCTTGCGACGACCGCATACTGTTCTAACGCTGCCAGCATCCGCTCGAGCCGGCCGTCGACCCACACATCGTCCTGGTCCGCCAGGAAAATCCGGGACCCCCGGCTGGCCACGACTGCCTGCTCGAACGACTTCACATAGCCTTGGTTGGACGAAGCCTCGTACAGGCGGATGCGGTCGTCGTCGAAGGCCCGCACAGCCTCCACGGTCCCGTCCGTCGATGCGTCGTCGACGATGACCAGTTCGTCCGCGGGCCCGAGCTGCGCCAGGATGGAAGACAGCTGTTCGCCGATATAAGCGGAGCCGTTATAGCTGGCCATGCAGACGCTGGCGCGGGTCGTGGCCGGACCGATTGGCTGTTCAGAACTCATGGACTCGCTTCGCTTGGGAATGGCATGGCCGTAACGGGCGACGACGGCCACCGCGTCACATCATCCTAAGCGACCCGGCCGCGCTGCGGCGGGCTGGTGGATGCTCGTCGCGTAGGATTGACCCTGACTTCCAGACCGACAAGGACCCGCCCTCGCATGAAGACCGTACTGCTGCGCCTTACCGGGTTTGCGGTCCTCCCCCTCCTGTCGCTTGTGACGCCGTTACTCCTTCTCCCGGTCATCGCCAGCATCGTCGGCGCCGAGGGAATTTCGAGCGTCATCTCCGGACAGGCGATCGGCACCTTCGCCGCCACGATCCTGCTCTGGGGCTGGAATGTAGACGGCCCAGTCGCCATTGCGCGTGCAGCCGATTCCCACGAGCGCGGCGCCATCTACCTGCGCAGCGTCCGCACGCGGCTCCTGCTGATGGTCGCAGTCCTGCCACTTTCCGGGCTTGTCGCTGCCGTGGTCGCCGTGCCAGGTTTCAGGGCTGAGGCGGTCGCGATGTCCTGGGCTGTGGGGATGGCCGGCCTCTCGCCGGCCTGGTTCTGCATCGGGGTCGGGCAGCCCCGACTGCTGGCCCTTTACGACACCGTGCCCCGGTTCCTCGCCACCGCGGCGGCCGCGCCGGTGCTCCTGCTGAGCCACCAGCTCTGGCACTACACCGCGCTTCTCGCGGTTGCGACGGTTCTGGCCCTCATCGATTTCCATCGGCGATACTCCCCCGGCGGCCAATGGCTGCCGATCGACGTCCGCGAATCCCTCCGCGAACTCAGGGGCCAGGCCAAGACTGCGGGCATCAGCCTGGCAGGAAACGCCTACGCGTCTACCCCGGCGCCGATTGCCACCGCCACCACGGCCCCGCAGGCCTCGGGCAGCCTCGCAACCGCGGACACGCTCTATCGGTTTGGGCTCTTTACCGTTGTGGCCCTGGGCAACGCCTTCCAGAGCTGGACCATCGAAAGAGGCTCCGCTAATCCCGTCCGGCGCCACCTCACGGCCATTTGGGCCCATGCCGGACTCGGCGTGGTGGGCGCGCTCATCCTCACCGTGGCCGGCCCGATTGCCAGCAGCTTGCTGTTTGCCGGCAAGATGCAGGCCAGCACGGAGCTCTGCGCCTACTACGGACTCGCGTTCGTTTTCCTTAGCGCGAGTACACCGTTCATCCGAAACCTGCTGATTCCGGCGGGGCGGCAGTCACAAGTACTGCGCTGGACATTGATTTCAGCCCTTATCGGCGTAGCGGCCATGGTTTGGGCAGGCGCCAGTGGAAACGCCCCAGGTATCGCCCTCGGCATGGCGCTGAGCGAAGCGGTACTGTTCGTGGCTCTTTTGATCCCGGGCCTCAAACTCTTACGTGACGAAAGGGCATCGAACCATGTCTTCGAATAATCGTCCCGGCGGCACAGCCGCCGTGATCGCCGCCTACTCACCGCCCGATGCCTTGGTGGAGGCCGTTCGGCAGCTCGGCCACCAGCTGGACCATATTGTCGTCGTAGACGACGGCTCGCCGGCGGAGTCCGCCGCGGTGTTTGCCCGGCTCGCCGAACTAGGGGCAACCGTGGTCCACCAGGGCAGCAACCAGGGTATCGCCGCCGCCCTCAACGCCGGCATCCGGACGGCGTCGGAGAACCGGTCGCCGGATCTCTTCCTGACGCTCGACCAGGACTCCCTCGTCAACGACCGGTACGTGGAACTGGCCCAGCGAACGCTGGCCGACGCCACGGCGGCCGGACTGGATGTCGCATTCATCTCTGCGGCCTCGTATAGCGGCCACGCAGTTCCCACGATCCCCAGCCAAGATGGCTTCCTGCACGCCTTTGACCCCATGCAGTCGGGCTTTGTGATCCCGGCCTCGACGCTCGACCGGATCGGAACCTTTGACGAGGGGCTCTTCATCGACGGCGTGGATTCCGAATTCACCATGCGGGCGAGGTCCGCCGAGCTGGCCGTGATCGTTGGGGCCGGATGTGACATTGAACACGACCTTGGCCAACGGCGTCCGGGAACCCTGCTGGGACGTCCGGTGCGGATCGGGGGCGTGGCGCTCTCTTACAACTACCACTCTCCAAGCCGCGTGTACTACATCTGCCGCAACGGCACGATCCTCACGCGGCGCTACGCGTTGAAAGCCCCCCGCTGGGTGGCCCGCAGGCTCATCGAGGAATTCAAGGCACACCTGCTCCGGTTCGCCTTCAGCCCGGGCCGAATCGCGCTCCTGCGTGCCGCAGCCTATGGATTCCTCGACGGCGCCAGGGGCGTTTCCGGCCGCATTCCCGCGGATTTGGAACGTCGGATCCGCTGACCGGCCCGACGTCGTGCGCCCCGCCACCGGCGCATCCCGACTAAAGGGTTCGCCCGACATTGATATAGTTTGGAGACCATGCAATCCACTGTCCCCCCACGCGTTCTGGTCATCATGCCCGCTTGGAATGAAGCCGAGGCTATCGGCCAAACCGTCCGAGAGGTCTTGGCTACCAGCGACCGCTACGACGTCGTCGTCGTCAACGACGGTTCCACGGACAACACCGCAGAAGTAGCCGCCGCCGCCGGCGCGGCCGTTCTTCACCTCCCGTTCAACCTCGGTGTGGGTGGCGCCATGCGAGCCGGATTCAAGTACGCGCGGCGATTTGGTTATCAGCAGGTCATCCAGGTTGACTCGGATGGGCAGCATGACCCCAGGAACATCGAAGAAGTGCTCGCGGGCCTGGAACATGCAGACATTTCGATCGGGGCCCGGTTCGCTGACAGGGGAAACTACACTGTCAGCGGTCCCCGCAAGTGGGCGATGGTTTTTCTGGCACGCGTCATTTCCGCCCTCGCCCAGACCAAGCTGACGGATGTCACCAGCGGGTTCCGGGCCGGCAACGAACGCGCCATCAGTCAATATCTCGATCACTATCCGGCCGAATATCTGGGCGACACCATTGATTCCTTGGTCGTCGCGGTCCGCTCCGGGTGCCGCGTCACTCAAGTCCCGGTCGAAATGCGGGCCCGCCAGGGCGGCAAACCCAGCCACAACCCCACCAAAGCTGCGGTTTACCTCGGCCGCTCAGTCTTTGCCCTGCTCTTTGCGTTGACACGTAAGCGCTCCCACGTAACCGTGCCGACGCACGCTGTGAAAGGAAAATAGCTTTGGGCAACGTAGCCGCCTTCCTCTTGGCACTCGCAATCGTCGCACTGGTCGTCGAGATGCTTCGGCGCAAGAAGCTCAGGGAGAAGTACGCCGTCCTGTGGCTGGTGGTCGGTGTAGCCACCCTGGTGCTGGCCGCATTTCCGAGGCTTCTGAACATCGTCGCGGAATTCGTTGGAGTACAGCTTCCTTCCAACCTCCTCTTCACCATGAGTATCCTGATGCTGCTGGGTGTCTGTCTCCACTTGTCCTGGGAAATCTCCGTGGTGGAGGATGAAACCCGCACCCTGGCGGAAGAGGTCGCAATACTGCGGTCCCAGGTTGAAGCCCTGTCCGCGCCTCAGGTCTCTCGTGCCCCAGGCCGGGCAAACGGCATGCGCGGCGACGCTAGCATTTCTCCGGTTCTGACCGGCGAACCGTCAACTGAAAGCGCCGAGTCCTAAATGCCACTGGATATCTTCATCCCCTACTGGGGCGAGCCCGCGTACATGATCGAGACCGTGGAAAGCGTCCTGGCCCAGGAGAACCCCGACTGGCTGCTGACCGTCATCGATGATGCCTACCCCACCCTGGAAATCAGGGACTACATGTCAGGCATCGACGATCCCCGGGTCAAGTACATCCGCAAGGAACAGAACGAGGGAATCACGGATAACTACCGGACGTGCGTCGCCCTTGCCACTGAAGAAGTAATGGTCATTCTGGGCTGCGACGACGTCCTCCTCCCCAACTATGTCGACGTAGTCCTCAAGGCCCACAAGCGGTTCCCGATCGCCGCCGTCATCCAGCCCGGGGTTGAAGTCATCGATGAGGACAGCCGTGTGGTCACCACCCTGGCGGATACCGTCAAACAGAAGCTCGTCAAACCCCGGGCTAAGGGCTGCAAACTTGTCTCCGGCGAAGCAATAGCTCGCAACCTGATGCACGGGGACTGGCTCTACTGGCCCTCGCTGGCCTTCCGAACTGAAAAGATTCGGGAAGTTGAGTTCCGCGAGGGATTCCCCATCATTCAGGACCTCGCACTTGTCATGGACATGATCTTCCAGGGCGATCAACTCCTGATAGAACCGACGCTGTGCTTCCGCTACCGCAGGCACTCAAACAGTGCATCTTCCACGAAACTGGTCGACGGTTCCCGCTTCGCCGGCGAGCGTGAGTACTTCGAAGTGGCGGCCGTCCAGGCCGAAGAGCTCGGCTGGCACCGTGCCGCGCGCTCCGCACGGCTCCGGACGACCTCACGCGCCCACGCTGTCTGGCTCCTTCCCAAAGCTGTCGCCACTCGAAATTCTGCAGCCATGAGGGCCCTCGCCCGCCATGCCTTCGGCAAATAACCTGCCCGCAACGAAAGGTCTCCAGTGACTTCTCCCGCAACGTCCGCCCGCCCGGGCGGCACCGTTCTCGTGACCGGCGGAGCCGGGTTCATCGGCTGCGCCATCTCTCCCGCGCTGGCTGAGGCCTTCGACCGTGTCGTCGTCGTGGACAATCTCCATCCTCAGATCCACGAGTCCGGGGAGCGGCCGGCAGCGCTCGACCCGCGGGCGGAACTCGTCGTCGCTGACGTTGCCGAAGGAAGTACCTGGGATCTGGTACTCCAGGACGTGACTCCCGATGTCATCATCCACCTGGCAGCCGAAACCGGTACCGGTCAGTCCCTCGAGGAATCCACCCGGCACACCCACGTCAACGTGGTGGGTACCTCCCAGATGCTCGACGGACTGAACCGGCACAAGAAGCTCCCGCGCCGCATCGTCCTTTCATCGAGCCGGGCTGTTTATGGCGAAGGCGCGTGGCAGGACGCCGCCGGCAAGACTTTCTACCCGGGCCAGCGGACGAGCGCCACGCTGGACCAGGCGCAGTGGGATTTCCCCGGTGCCACCCCTGTCGCCATGAAGGCATCCGAGACCTTTCCAGCGCCTGTCAGCGTCTACGGAGCAACGAAGCTGGCCCAGGAGCACATCCTCCAGGCTTGGTCCAAGTCGTACGGCGTCGAGACCGTCATCCTCCGGCTTCAGAACGTGTATGGCCCGGGACAATCCCTGATCAACCCGTATACCGGGATCATGAGCCTATTCTGCCGGATGGCGATGGGCGGGAAATCGATTCCGCTGTATGAGGACGGCCAGGTCCGGCGTGACTTCGTCCTCATCGACGATGTTGCCTCGGCTATCGTGGCTGGCGCCCTCTCCCACACCGTCCAGGGCGAACCCATGGACATCGGCTCCGGCGAGTTCCAGACCATCGGCACCGCGGCGGAGCTCATCGCCGAACACTACGGCGCTCCGGACCCGCACGTCACCGGCCAGTACCGCCAAGGCGACGTGCGTCACGCCTGGGCCGACATTTCCGCTGCCAAAGAGGTTCTCGGTTGGGAACCGCGCTACAACCTTGCGCAGGGCATCGAGCGCCTCGCTACGTGGATCGATGCCCAGCCCGGCGTCCAGCCCGCCTGACGCCCAGCCTCTTCTCTGAACGGAATTTTTGTGCCTGCGACCACCGCCGTCGTCTCCCTGTTCAACCCGAACGAGGGGGTTCTGGACAACGCTGCCGCACTGCTCTCCCAAGTGGACAAGGTCGTCGTCGTCGACGACGGGAGCACCCTGGACCCGACGCGGATCCTGGCGGAACTTGAGGCCATGGGCTGCACCGCAGTCCGGCTGAAGGAGAATTCCGGCATCGCGGCCGCGCTCAACGCCGGCATCGCCGACGCGCTGGCGGCGACCCCGAAGCCGGATTTCATCCTCACCATGGACCAGGATTCGCGGCTGCAGGAAGGATACGTCCAGGCTCTACTGAAGGCGGCAGCGGCCGCCCGGGTCTCCGGAGTCCGGGTGGGGATGGTCGCTCCCGGCTCGGTTCGCGAAATCCCCGTCCGTCGTGGCCCCGTGCTGCACGGTGTTCAACTTGGCGGCGAGCCGATCCAGTCCGGGTTGCTCCTACCCGTTCCCGTGATCGAACGAATTGGTCCGTTCAAGGACAGCCTCTTCATCGACGGGGTCGACAGCGAGTACTTCCTGCGGTGCCGCAGCCACGGTCTTAGCTCGGTGCTCGCAGCCGGCGCGTCCCTTGACCACGCTCTCGGAACCAAGACAGCAGCCAGCGTTCTGGGCAAGACGGTCTCGATTGGCGGCAAACCGCTGAAGATCCGGACGGCGGCGGACTGGCGGTACTACTATATTTTTCGGAACCGCCTCCTCCTGGCGAGGCAGTACGGGCGAAAATACCCGCTGTGGACAGTGAAAGGGATTCTCTCCGACTACCGGCATCTGGCTATAGTGTCTTTGCTGGCGCCCGGCAGACTCGCCCGGCTGGCTAACGCGGCGGCCGGCGTGGCCGACGGGCTCCGGGCCATCTCGGGACGAAGGGTCCACAGCTAGCAAAATCTTATCGCTCCCCAACAGCGGGGTGAGAGTCTGCAGCGCTGGCCTCCGAGAAGTCAAAGCCAGCAATGATGCGCAATTAGTTTGCAAAACAACAGGGGGAATATCTTTGAGTAGCACGGTCACTGAGGTCCGGTACCTACGAGACCGGAGACCCAACCGGACTGACCCGGTGGGTGGACGGCCGAGTAAGACAGCCAAGAAACAAGCACAAGGACTCTTGGCGCTTCTCTTGGCGGCTGGGGTCATTCTGGCGCTGCGGGCAGCCGGGCTGCTCCAAGGTATCCCAGCGATGGCATTCGCTGCGGCGCTTGTGGTTTTGATCCCGACGGCAAGGAATCTTTCGCAGCGACTGCTGTACAACGCCCTCATCGTAGTCGGATTCGTACCGCTCTCGTGGTGGGTGCCCCAGCGGCTCCTCGGTATAGACCACGGAACGCTCTTTCTTGCAGCCGCGGCAGGCGTGAGTGCATGGTGGGTGTTCTCAGGTCCGTCTGCTGCGCGGAGGTTAACACGGCTAGTTCCACGGGTGCAGGCGATTGATTCAGCGCCGCTATTGGCTGGCACCCTGTCGGCTTTTTCTCTGGGAACCATGATAGCCGTGCGATCTCCACTTGACGCACTGACCCTCATGACCACCAGATGGGATTACCAGTCGCATTTCAGTATCTACTACATGCTCCGCAGTCACGGAGAGGTCATTCCAACTATTCCGATGGATCCGTCAGGTGCCTCTTGGGGGTTCGGCGAGTACCCCCAAGGATTCCACGCCTTGCTGGCTACGTTGTCCAACGTCTTCCGGCCGGGTCCGTCTGGGGTGGGCAACGAGCTTGTGGCATACATGACGCTCCAGGCGGCCGTATCCGCTCTGGGCGTGTTGATTGTTGTAGCAGGTCTCTGTGCCTTACCTTCTGTCCGACGTAGACCCGCGATCATGGCGCCGCTGATTGCTGTCGCCACCGCCGCCTGGGTCTACGGACCGGGCTCCATCCCGGTTTACGAAGGCTTCGCTAACTTTTACTTAGCATGCGCCATGGCGACTTCTACAGTGCTCGCGCTACTGACGTTCCAGCGCGCCGTCCCCCTGATTGGGGTGGCGGCCGTGGGCGCAGGTCTTGTCAGCATTAGCAACAACTGGCTTTTACTAATGTCGTTGGTCGCCCTTATAGTGACAACCAAACTATGGGGTGTGGTTCGCTTCAGGGCTAGTTACAGCCGCACCTGGTGGATTGTCTCGGCCGCGTTAGCGGGTCTGACCGCCGTCGGCATTGCGCTACCGATAGTGCAGATCTCCCCGTTGGTTTCAAGCAGTCAGGGTATCTTGGAAACCCTGGGCGGCATTGCAATGCCGGATCTGGGCCATGCGTTGCTGATCGTGACGTTGGTAGTGGTCCTTGGCTTTGCAAATGTCCGCATTGCGCGCCAGACGCACTCCCGCTACCTGCGGGCGGAGAGACTCGACGTCGCCCGCGCTTGTCTTGGTCTCTTCGTCCCAATAGCTTTTGGCCTGTGGCTTGCCGTGTCCCAAACCAGTCAGCATGGGTCCATTTCTTACTATTTCTACAAATACTTAATCGCGGTCTTGCTTCTGGCATGGCCGCTTGCTGTCGCCGGGGCTGCCACGCTGGTCCCAGCCCCCCATGCGAACACAGGGGTGTCGCAGCGCAAGGCTGGTATGGTTGCCGCCATGGGACTCCTGGCCCTGGCGGCAACCCAGGCCTACGGCTTCTCGCTGCCGGACCTGGACAAAGCTGGGTTTCCCGCCACGGCCCGACCGCTGGGTCAGATGAAACACCAGCAGAATCTGTTAGCCTCACCCCCGCCCTACGTGCAGCGACTGCTCGTCAGTGCCACCCAGCCGCAGCCAACTGCGGCGATGTATATTCCGGCTTCCAACACTATGGACCCGATTCTCGCCGCAAGATGGCAATGGGGTATGCGCGGCCAATCGACTTCGACGACGACGGCACTGAGTTTTACTGTGGCTGAAATCGCCAAAGACTACGCCCGGGCTCCCGAGATCATCGCCCGGATCCTGACCGAAAATCCGGATATGTCAGTCATCGTCGACCCGGAGCTCTACGACCCGGTTCACGCCCGACTGAGCACCCTGGGGCTTGCGGGCCGGCTGATCCGGCTGGGCTAGCCCTAACCCCGCGGACGTTGGTTGGGTGAATGTGATGACTCGCTGCGGTAGTTGACTTGTGGGAGGACCCCGGTTGCACAGTGGGGTTACTTTAACACCGCTGAGGCGATCACAGGTATCGGGCAAGTACGCCTGAGAAACCCCATAGCAGCTGCCGCTCCGCTGATCGGCCCAGCCTACATGAATGCCGTCATTGACGACCGCCCCGGGTCGCCTACGCCGAAATCCATGTCGGCGAAGCGGCTGCCACCGCCGAGTGCTGCAGGCCAACGCCCATCAGCCGCTAAACCAACCTGCCTGGGCAGTGCTGCTAGTTTGCAGCCCCGCGGACGAAGGAACAGCCGCGGGGGCGAAGCGCCCTCTCAGGAACTAGCCCGACTTTCTTGCCCGCCGCATGACGGGCCGCTCGACAAACAGCCAACTGGCGGCCGCGAAGGGGATCGTGCAAAGGGTGGCCGCCAGGGTGAACCACCACACGCCCCAGTGGTACGCGCCGAAGACCGCGAGCAATTGCTGCACCGGAAACGCATAGATGTAGGCACCATACGAGATGTCATGGCGGGCGATGATGGCCGGCTGAGGGAGCCAGGTCGAGATCCACAACAGCCCGTAGGTGAAGAAAGGCGCAGCGAGTTGGGCTCCGAAGCCGGGAACGAAATAGATCAACAGTGCCGCGACCACGAGGGCCGCCGGGCCGCCGATGCGGTGGATTCCGATCCGCGAGCTCAGTACCTGGACGACGGCGCCACCGAGGAAATACGAGAAAAGTCGCACCAGCATCTCGATGTCCGCGAATGGCCTGATCGCCGCGACGTTAGCCCAGAGTGCCACGGTGAACAGAAACGCGGCGATGATTGGCCAGGGTGTCTTCTTCACGAACGGGATGAATCCCATCATGGCAATCAGCAGGTAGCACAGGAACTCAAAGTAAAGCGTCCACAAGGAACCGTTCCACGCACCCGGGTACGGCACACCGGCGGGCGTCCCAGCGATGTCGTAGCTGGCAATTCTCAGCGGCAGATTCCCCAGGATGGAGTTAAGCGGCGTCGTGGGAGTCGAAAAAAACCCATGAAGGGAGCCGTGCTGCAAGGAGTAGGCGATGGGAGCGAAGACGAACGCCATGACCGCCAGGCACACGATGAAGCCGGGGAATATCCGCGCGGCCCGGTGGACCAGGTACGTCCCGATGCGATTGCTGAACCGGCTGGCCGTGATGAGGTAGCCGCTGATCCCGAAGAACCCTGCAACCGCCCACCCGCCCAGGTTCTCTCCCCTGAACCCCGGGCCGCCGCCGGCGCCAACGATGTGCCAGCTGTGAGCGAACAGCACCATCAGGGCTAGAAACAAGCGGATGAGGTTGAGGCTGTTTCCGCGGGGGTCAAGCCGCTGGCCGATGGCTGGAGCCGGAATCGCGTGGGGTTTCAGTGCAACGATGCTCAAGTCCGGGCTTCCTTCGTCATATGTGCGGGCGCTTAATTCTACATGGTGGCCCCCAATCCCTTGGCTTCCCGCGGCGCTGCCGCAGGAATTCCGGGGTGCGCCGCAGCTCCCGGCGGCACCCTGGTTTGCCGTGGCGCCGCCATTACGGGAGGATTGAGACCATGCGTGGAATAATCCTGGCCGGCGGGACCGGCTCCCGGCTGCACCCGATCACCCACGGCATCAGCAAACAGCTCGTGCCCGTCTATGACAAGCCCATGATCTACTACCCCTTGTCTACGCTCATTCTGGCGGGAATCCGGGACATCCTGATCATCACCACCCCCCACGACGCGGAGCAGTTCCAGCGCCTGCTTGGCGACGGCTCACAGTTCGGGGTGAACCTGACGTACGTTCAGCAGCCCACCCCTGACGGCCTGGCCCAGGCGTTCATCCTAGGGGCAGACCACATCGGCAACGACACGGTTGCGCTTGTTCTGGGTGACAACATCTTCTACGGCCAGGGCATGGGATCGCAGCTGCGCCGACACGCAAACATCGACGGCGGCGCCGTCTTTGGTTACTGGGTCAAGGACCCCAAGGCCTACGGCGTTGTCGAGTTCGACGATGCTGGCAAGGCGCTGTCGCTCGAAGAGAAGCCCGCTAAGCCGCGCAGCCACTACGCCGTGCCCGGTCTCTACTTCTATGACAATGAAGTCATCGACATTGCGAAGAACCTTCGCCCTTCCCCCCGGGGCGAGCTTGAAATCACCGACGTCAACCGGACCTACCTCGAGCGCGGCAAGCTGCAGGTGGAAATTCTTCCCCGCGGGACGGCTTGGCTGGACACCGGTACCTTCAACGACTTGAGCGACGCTTCGAACTTCATCCGGACGGTCGAAAACCGCCAGGGCCTCAAGATCGGCGCGCCCGAGGAGATCGCCTGGCGCAACGGCTTCTTGACTGACGACGAACTGCGTGAGCGGGCCGAACCGCTCATCAAGAGTGGGTACGGCACCTACCTGCTGGGATTGCTGGACGAGTCCATCTGAGATGAACCCGGGGGTCCTATATAGCGAATACTTTGACCGGCGGCTGTCCTGGTGAGCTGGGTCCAGACAGCACCGCTCATCCTCGTCGGCGTCGTCTTCCTCCTCCTCCCGGGCGGTCTGGCGGCTGTGGGACTTGGTCTCCGGGGCCTTCCGGCCATCGCCGCAGCCGCGCCGCTCGCCGTCGCAATCTCCGCGGTCCTCGCAGTAGCTCTGCCCTTTGTCGGCATTGCCTGGTCGTCGGTCGCAATCCTGCTGGGCGGCGTCGTACTCGGCTCCATCCTTGCCGGCCTGCGCCGGCTCTTCCGCGACCCCACCTTGGCCCAGCAGTTGGCCTTGGTGCCCCGGGTCGGCCGTCAGTCCGGCTGTCTGGCGGCCTCATTCGTGGTCGGGGCCGGCCTCATCCTGGTGCAACTGGCTGTTGCATTCGGCACTCCGGCAAGTTTCTCGCAAACCTTCGACAACGTATTCCACCTCAATGGAGTGCGCTACATCCTGGACACGGGCAGTGCCTCCTCCTTGACCATGTCATCGATGGCCAGTGGCGGCGCAGCCCCCTATTTCTATCCGGCGGCCTGGCACGGCCTCGCCGCCGCGCTGATCCAGCTGACGGGCGCCCCCCTGCCAGTGGGAGTCAACATCCTGAACATGGCAGTCGCCGCGGTGATGTGGCCGCTGGGCTGCATGCTGTTGACCCGGATCGTGGCTGGCAACAAGCCGGTGGCGGTCGCATCCGCGGGAGTACTCTCGGGGGTCTTTTCGGCTTTCCCGATCCTGTTGCTGGATTTCGGGGTGCTTTATCCGAACTTCCTCTCCGTCTGTATGTTGCCCGCCGCCCTCGGCTCCGTGGCCCTGTTCTTCGGACTTGGTAAAGAGCTCAGCGTCTCCCCGTGGGCACGGTTTGGACTGCCCCTGCTGCTGGTCCCCGGCGTGGCCTTGGCCCATCCCAATGGCTTCATGTCCCTGCTGGTCCTCTCCGTACCGGTCCTCGTCCAGTCCTACTGGCAGACTTACTTCGGGGTGCACCGGACGCAGGACCGGCGCCGGGGCCGGGCAATAGCCACCGTCGGGCTGGCTGGCTTTGCAGCCTTGTTCATCGTGCTGTGGAAATTTATCCGCCCTCCCCAAGATGCCGCGTTCTGGGGGCCGATACAGTCACCCCTGCGGGCGGTCATGGAGGTTGTTGCCAATTCGCCCATGAACCGGCCCCTCGCTCCGGCCATCAGTGTCCTGATGCTCCTCGGCCTGCTGCTCTCAGTGCGGTACCGGCGTAATTTCTGGATTCTGGCCGGCTTTTGTATTACCGCCGTACTCTTCCTGATCGTCTCGGCGACGCCGATCAGCGACTTCCGAATGCGGGTCACAGGGGTTTGGTACAACGACAGCTATCGGTTGGCAGCGCTCCTGCCGTTGACGGCAGTTCCCTTTGTGGCGCTGGGCGCTGACGCGGCGATTGCCTGGCTGCGGAGTTTCTGGTCAGGCGCCGCTGCGTCGGACCGCGGCAGCGCTCAAAACGGCAAAAGGGTGCTCGTGCTGGCCGGATGCGTTGTCTTGGCCGCCGCATCTGTGGCGTCCCAGCTGCCCTCGATGGCAGCGGCCGTACGATCTGCCCGCGCCAACTACGAAGAATCCCCTGACTCGCCCCTGGTGTCCACGGATGAACTGGCTGTCATCGAACGCCTCCCCGCGGTGGTGCCCGAAGGCTCAGCGATCGCCGTCAATCCGTGGACCGGGGCGGCCCTGGCCTATGCCCTGGCGGACCGGGACACGACGGCAAAGCACGTGCTCACGGCCAACTCCCCCGCCGTGGAAATTCTGAACGCGCAACTCCGCAGCGCGGAGACTGTCCCGTCCGTCTGTGACGCCGCCCGGGCCGCGCACGTGCACTATGTGCTGGACTTCGGGACCAAGGAAGTCCACGGCGGGAGCCACCGCTTCCCCGGACTGGAAGATCTCGAGCACTCCACCGCCGTCAAGCTCGTGCTCGAGCAAGGCGAAGCCCGCCTCTACGAACTGACCGCCTGCGCCGGCAACTAGGAAGAGTCGGTGCTCGCGCCGGAACGCCGCCGGATGCGCTTAGGACAGCGTGGCGATCGGAATCAACTTTTGCTGCTTTGTCTTTGCCCCTAAGGGCGCTTGCCACTGCTAGACAGCTCACACGCCGCTACGCGACTGCCGATCTGCGTCGGAGCTCGTCGACGACGTCGTGCACTTCCGCGTCCATCACGATCTTGCCGTGTTCGAGCAGCACTCCCCGTTCGCAGACCGTCGCTACCAGGTCGAGGTCGTGGCTCACTACGAAAAGGGTCTTGCCCTTGTCCGCCAGCTCCTTGATCTTGGCGATGCACTTGCGCTGGAAAGGTTCGTCGCCCACAGCCAGGATCTCATCGATCAGGAAGACTTCCGGGTCGGTGTGGACGGCAATCGAAAAGGCCAAGCGCAGGTACATTCCGGAGGAGTAGAACTTCACCTCGGTGTCGATGAATTCGCCGATCTCAGAGAATTCCACGATGGAATCGAACATCTCATCGATCTGCTTCTCCGACATACCAAGAATGGCGCCGTTGAGATAGACGTTGTCCCGGCCGCTGAGATCGTGGTGGAAGCCCGCGCCGACTTCTATGAGGCCGGCAACCCGGCCCCGGGTCCGCACCGTGCCGCCGTCGGGCTGCAGCACTCCGGAGATCAACTTTAGAAGCGTGGATTTACCGGAACCGTTCAGGCCCAGGAGTGCGACCGTTTCACCTTGCTTGACCTCGAGGGATACGTCGTTCAAGGCAAGAAATTTCTTGGACAGGTCGCCCTTACGTCCCTTCACCAGCCAGACCAAGGCTTCTTTCAGGGAGCGGGTGTGGCGCAGCACAAACTGCTTTCGGACGCCAATGCAACTGATGGCGACGTGCCCGTGCGAAGTCATCTCAGAGCTCCTGAGCAAAGTGGATGGAAAGCCGGCGGAAGGTCAACTGACCAAGGAACAGCACCGCGAGAGTGGTGAGCAGGGAGACCGGCAGCCAGAGGGTGAACAAGTCGGGCGGAAGAGTTCCAGTGACGAACTGGTCAGATTTCAGGGTGGGTTCCCAGAAAGCCCAGTGGAAGACCTCTACCGCCGTTGTCATCGGGTTCAGTTGGTACAGCCAGTACCAGGGGCCCATGACACGCTCCACCATCGACCAGACGTACAGCACGGGCGACGCCCAGGTGACAACCATGACGATCATGTCAACGATGTTCTCCGAATCGCGGAAGTACACGTTGACGGCGCCGAACATGAGCCCCAGGCCCGTTGCAAGCACGGACACCATGAGGAAGATCAAAACCACCGCGGCCAGTTGCAGGACCGACGGCGTCCATCCGACGAGCAGGCAGGCCGCGATCAGCACCACCAGCTGCGGCAGGAAGTGCGCGGCGGAGACCCACACAGTTGCCACCGGAAAAAGCTCCCGGGGCAGATAGATCTTCCTGATCAGATCGCGGTTGTCGACGATGGACCGGGTGGAGTTGGACAGCGACTCCGTGAAGAAGTTCACCAGTACGATGCCCGCGAAGAGGTAGATCGCGTAATTCGGCGTGCCGTGCTCGAGGTTCAGGAAGATGCCCAGGGCGATGAAGTAGATCAGGAACTGCATCAGAGGCTTCACGTACGACCACAGCAGCCCCAGCACAGAACCGCGGTAGCGGATCTTGATTTCCTTACGCACGAGCAATTTCAGCAGGAAGCGGTCTCCGTAGACATCAAGCAGTCCGCGGCCGCTTCCGGGCTTTACGAGCTGGTCGCTTTGACCGGCCATCTAGCGGCCGTCCCTGGCGTCGGCGTCGAACGTCTTCTTCCACGCTGCCATCGAAGTGATCTCCGGGACGGCGGCACGGTACTGCTCGGCGAGCTTGTCCCACTCACGGAAGAGCCGAAGGTGCAGCCGAGAGGCTTCCGAGAGCATCGACTTGAGCTTTTGGGGGTCCCGCCGGTACCAGGACGCCCCCGTTCCCTCAGCGTTGGACACAACAACACTGTCGTAGTGGGCAAGCCTGAACCAGCGGTTGTCACGGTGGGCGAGGAATCCCTGGGGGCGTTCTGCGCTCTCCGGTGCCGGCGCCTTAACCAGTTGGCGCGCCACGGTCTTGATGCCCCAGGGAACGAGGTCCTTCTTCCGCGGCATGCCGATCGGGGCGCCACCCATGGGGCCACGGCCAAGCTTTGGCGCCGGGAAGTCATCGACGTCGTCCTTGAGCTGCGCGTCCGTGTACTGGGACTTGAGCGCGTTGATCTCCGGAAGCCTGGTCGCCAGCACCTCGTGCAGGTCACCTGGTCCCTTAAGGATGTCTTTCATGGCCTCGATGCGTCCATGCTCGGTGAAGTACTGCATGGAGACCAGGTGCTTGACGTCGGCCTGGACAGATTCCCGCAGAACGCGGCCGCCCTTGGGATACGGGCTGTGAATGAGCGTCGTGATGAGCCTATTCCGTTCGTGGAAGTAGGACTGCCAGCCGACCATGTCGTCCTTGTCCGCCCAGGAGACATGCCACACGGCGGCGCCGGGCAGTGACACTGTCGCAAAGCCCGCTTCCCGGGCCCGGAGGCCGTATTCGGCGTCGTCCCACTTGATGAACAGGGGGAGGGACAGCCCGATTTCCTTGATCACTTTCGTGGGGACCAAGCACATCCACCAGCCGTTATAGTCGACGTCCACACGGCGGTGAAGCCACGCGGTCTGCCGGAGGTTGGCCACGCTGAAGTCGTGGCGGAGCTCCATGTCGGCATGGGGCTGTGCCGGCACAAACCGGTACGGGTCCACAACCTCGCCGAAGGTGTGCAGGACACTCCGGCTGTAGAGGTCAAACATGTGCCCGCCAATGATGGTGGGCTTGCGGCAGTAGTCGGCGAAGGTCAGCAGGCGGACAATGCTTTCGGGCTCGACGACGATGTCGTCATCGAGCAGGAGCACATAGTCGCTGCCGTTTTCAACTGCTTCGTACATGCCGCGGGCGAATCCGCCGGATCCGCCTAGGTTGGCCTGGTTGATGATGCGCAGTTTTCCGCCGAGCGCCTCCCTGACCTCCTCGAAGCCGTCCTGGTCCTGGACCTTCTGGGTCCCCTGGTCCACGATCAGGATCTCCTTGACGTCGCTGAGGACGTCAAGGTTCTCGGAAAGAATCCGCGCGTTGTTCAGGCAGAAATCGGGCTTGTTCATCGTGGTGATTTCCAGCGTCACCTCGCCGCCGTCGCCCGCGCGCTTCTGCGTTTCCCACTGTGCGGAGTCCATCACCAGGTCCGTCGAGCTGGCGGACAGGTCGAACCAGTACCAGCCGCCGTCGCCGAACGGCTTGAGGGTCAGCTCAAACACCGACGTCGTGTCGCCGTCGACGTGCCGCCCGTCAACCCGTTGCACGGAACCCCGGGCGTTGGACTTGTAAACGGTGACGGCACCGGTGCCCGTGGTCCGGACCACGAGGCGGATGTCGCGAACGGAAGTCCACCGCCGCCAATAGCTTGCCGGGAAAGCGTTGAAGTAGGTGCCGAAGGAAAGCTGCTCGCCGGACCGCACGCGCATGGAGTGCCTGCTGAGCATGTCCTCGAAGTGGGCCTCGCTCCCGCCCGAGCTGAACATCTGCAGCTTATCCTCGGGCAACTTGGGCGAACGGGCAAGCTCGTCGTTCTCCCGCAGACGGATGCCGCTGGCCGGCCCCGCGTCAACGTAAAGCGGGATAGTGTCAGTCTGGTCGTCCGAGGGCAGGATGACCCGTTGAATCCGGGCCCACTCAGTAGTCACGTCAGCGGCGCTCATGCGTCCACTCCCCCGCTCTCAATTTTGGCGCCGCTTTCGAAGTGCGGGCGGATCTTGTTCTCGAACATGGTCAGGGCAGAGCCGATGGCCATGTGCATGTCCAGGTACTTGTAGGTGCCCAGGCGTCCGCCGAAGAGCACGTCCCGCTCGGCGGCCGCGAGATCGCGGTACTTGAGCAGGCGTTCGCGGTCTGCTGGGGTATTGATCGGGTAGTAGGGCTCGTCGCCCTTCTCGGCAGCGCGGGAGAACTCACGCATGATGACGGTCTTCTCCGTCTGGTACTCGCGCTCGGGGTGGAAGTGGCGCGGCTCGATGATGCGGGTGTAGGCGACGTCGTCGTCGTTGTAGTTCACCACGGAGGTGCCTTGGAAGTCCCCGACGTCAAGCACTTCCTCTTCGAAGTCGATGGTGCGCCAGGAGAGGTCGCCCTCGGCGTAGTCGAAGTAGCGGTCCACCGGTCCGGTGTAGACGACCGGGATGGTGCCGACGACCTTGCCCTTGCTGTACTCCTGCGACTCATCGAAGAAGTCGGTGTTGAGCCGGACCTCGATGTTCGGGTGCTCCGCCATCTTCTCGATCCACGCGGTGTAGCCGTTGGTCGGCAGGCCCTCGTACTTGTCGTTGAAGTAGCGGTTGTCGTAGTTGTAGCGCACCGGGAGTCGGGAGATGATGCCGGCGGGCAGGTCCTTGGGGTCCGTCTGCCACTGCTTGCCGGTGTAGTGCTTGATGAACGCCTCGTAGAGCGGCCGGCCGATGAGCTGGATGCCCTTGTCGTTGAGGTTCTGCGGATCGGTTCCCGCCAGTTCGCCGGCCTGTTCCTTGATCAGGTCCTTGGCCTGGCCCGGGGTCAGGTTCGCGCGGAAAAACTGGTTGATGGTGGCCAGGTTGATGGGCAGGGAGTAAACCTCCCCCTTGTGGACGCCGTAGACCTTGTGCACGTAGTTGGTGAACGTCGTGAAGCGGTTGACGTACTCCCAGACGCGGTCGTTCGAGGTGTGAAAAAGGTGCGCTCCGTACCGGTGGACTTCGATCCCGGTCTGCTCCTCCTTTTCGCTGTAGGCATTGCCGCCGATGTGGTGGCGGCGGTCGATGACGACGACCTTCAAGCCCAGCTCGGTGGCGGCCTGTTCTGCGATTGTCAGGCCGAAAAAGCCCGACCCTACGATAACGAGGTCAGCGGTCACAAACTCTCCTGGTTCGAATGTGGGCAGCACAACGTGGTGCATTGTCTGCTGCTCTAGCCTACCCGAGGCAGGGTGCGAACCGGCGAATCGGGCGCCGCCGCAGCACGCTGGCAAGGAACGCCAACGTTGTCCACATGGCGGGATTCCTGCAGGCCACTGGCCGGTTGCCCCGCCTAGCCTTGATTGCGGGGACCGGGAGAAAGGATCCGGCGATGCTCCTGCACTGCACCCTCGTCGGGCAACCGGGTTCAGCCGTTGCGGGCCCGGTGGAGCTCTCCATCGCGGCGCCCTCCGGTTGCCCCGGGGCCGTCCTCCAGGACGCCGTGTCCCGGAAGTTCGGCACGGCCCGGCTGAGCGTTGCAGGCCTCCCGCTTGCCGCCCTCAGGGCGGGCACCGCCCCGCTGGTGAACGGCGTCGTACTCGTCGACGGTTCCCCCACAGGGCCGACGGCGCGCACGCAGCTGTCGGGGCCGCGAAGCCGGCGGCCGCCGTCCGGCGCGTCGCTGCTGCTGGCAGTCCTCAGCGGGCCCGGCGCCGGGACAGTGCTGCCGCTGCGGCGCGGCCGCTACCGCATCGGCCGGAGCGGAACGGAGTTGGCTGTCCCGGATGCCGATCTTTCCCGGGAACACGCACGGCTGGACGTTTCTGATGCGGGGATCACGCTGACCGACCTTGGCAGCGCCAACGGGACCCGGATCGACGGCCGCCAGGTGCACTCCGCTCCGGTGTCCACCGACACCGTCATCGGCTGCGGCCACTCCACGCTTGCCGTCCTCTTCCGCGGGGAGCAGCCGGGGCTGTCCGGCTTGGGCGGTCCGGGACTGTCGTGCTCCGGCGAAGACACCACCGAGCCGCTGAGCGTCCGCGGTCCCGGCTCGGCCGGCCCGCGGACGCTTCTGGTGCTGGCCGCCGTCCTGCCCCTCGTGGCCGGGGTGGTCCTTGCCATGGCCACCGGGATGTGGATGTTCCTGGCGTTCACCGCCGTCTCGGCCGTCCCGGTCCTGCTGCCCGCGTTCTCCGGCCGCCGGCAGCGCCGCGAGCTTCGGGCCGCGGTGGCGGCAGCGGTCCGGCGGGACGGCGAACGACGGCGGCGGGCCGCGCCGTCGGCGGCCGAACTGGTGCTCGGCGCGGCACGGCCGGGCGCGGCTGACGGACACGCTCCGGCCGCAGGACCTGCTCCCGCCGCAGAGGCCCCGGTGTGGCTGCGGCTCGGGCTGGCCCGGCAGGCGGCGAACATCCGGCGCGAACCGGCCGACCCGGGCTTCCGCGCGCCGCCCGCCGGGCACCTGCCGTTGACCCTGGACCCCTCGGTTGCGACCCTGCTGGACGGCCCGGCACAGTCTGTCGCCGGGCTGGTCCGGTACTTCGTCATGCAGCTCGCCGGCTACCCCCTCGCCGGTCGGACCTGGGTTCATCTTCACGGGCACGCCCCATCGCTCCCGCTCGCCGCCCGCTTCCTGCCCCGCGTTTCCCTGTCCTCCAGCGCGGCCGTCACCGCCGCCAGGCTTTCGTCCGGTCCCGGCCCGGGCTGTGACAGGGGCGTGCTGATCCTGCTGCCCGGGACCGGTCCCGGGGCCGGTCCATGGAGCGGGCCACGGAGCGGAGGCCCGGACGCCCTGGCGGCCGAGGCGCAGCGGCTCGGCTGGCAGGTGATCGAATGCTCCGCACCCGGACCCGCACCCGAAACGGGCCAGGCTGTCATCCTGGCCGGAGGCACCGGCCAGCTCACGCACGGGTCTAGCGGAACCTGCTTTGTGCCGGACCTGGTGCCGGAGCGGGTCTTTGACCGTTTCTGCCGGCAACTCGGGGACGTGGACCGCCCCGTGGCCGCTGCCTCCTCCATCCCGGCGTCTTGTTCGCTGGACGAGTTCCTGGCCCTCTCGGAGGCGGAGGTGGCGGCCCGCTGGGAAGCGGACCGCCACCGGCCCGGGCGATCGCCGGGACTGCCGGTTCCGGTCGGCCGCGGGGCGGAGGGGCCCGTGCGGATTGACCTGAACGCAGACGGGCCGCATCTGCTGGTGGCGGGAACGACCGGCGCCGGCAAGTCCGAATTCCTGCGCACCCTCGTGACCGGGCTGGCCGCGAGCTACCCGCCGGACCGAATCAGCCTGCTCTTCGTGGACTTCAAGGGCGGTTCGGGCCTGGGGCCTCTGACCGGCCTCCCTCAGTGCGTGGGGCTCCTCACGGACCTGGACGGCTACGAAGTGGACCGGACGCTGGCCTCGCTTCGGGCCGAAGTCCGCCGCCGGGAAGAGCTGCTGGCCGCGGCCGGAGCCCCCGACCTCGCATCCTACCCGGCGCAGGCCCCGGGGGTCCCGGCACTCCCCCACCTGGTCCTGGTCATCGACGAATTCCGGATGCTGGTGGAGGACGCGCCGGCGGCCCTGACGGAACTGATGCGCATTGCGGTGATCGGCCGTTCCCTCGGCATCCACCTGGTCATGGCGACCCAGCGGCCGCAGGGGGCGCTCACCGCGGATATCCGGGCCAATGTCACCAGCTGCGTCGTGCTGAGGGTCCAGTCCGAGCTTGAATCCGCCGACATCATCAACTCCCGGCTCGCCGCCACCATCCCAATCGACAACCCGGGGCGAGCCTACCTGGTGCGCGGCAGCGGACCGCCCGAAGAGTTCCAGACAGCCACCCATGCCCCGGCCCCGCCCGTACCGCCGGATGCCGCGGTGACGGTGCTGCCCGCAGAGGCCCTCCTCGACCGGATGCCGGGCGCCCTGCCGCTGCCCGACGGAAGGCCGGGCACCACCCCGCCGGCGGCCTGCCCTGCGCCGGGGGCCACGCCGTCGGAATCCGCCGCTGCCTTCGCTGCACTCCTGGCGAGGCTGTGGCACGTTCAAGGCGGTGCCCCGCCGCGCCGTCCCGTCGCCGGACCGCTCCCGCAGACCCTGGCCTTCCCCTGCCCCGAACCCGGCCGAGAATCCCGTCCAGAATCCGACGCCGGGCAACGCGCCGGCCGCACTGTCCTGCTGGGGCTGGTGGACCTGCCGGACCAGCAGCAGGTGCGCCGCCTGAGCTGGAACCCGGACCGCCACGGCCACCTGGCCCTGATCGGCGGAATGCAGGACGCAACCGGCGGGAGTACCCGGGCGCTGCGCCTGGCACTGGACCAGTTGATGGACTCCGAAGCCGAATCGCATCTCTACCTGCTTGACGGGGACGGCGCCCTGGCCGGCGCCGCCGGCTCTCCCCGCGTGGGTGCACGGGTGGGCCCGCACGAGCCAGCGCGGGCGGCCCGCGTGCTTGCCCGCGCCGCCGAAGAAATGACCCGGCGGCTGGCCGCACCCCGCTCCGGGGGGCCCGCCCCGCTGGTCCTGGTGCTGCACAACTGGGGGTCGTGGGTTTCCACGTTCCGCTCCGGTCCCCTCGCCTGGGCCGAGGATCTCGTCACGGACCTCATCCGGGACGGTGCCAAGGCGGAGATCACCGCAGTCCTGTCCGGCGACCGCGAGCTGGTGTCCGCGCGGTTCTTCCCGGCGCTCCCCAACCGGATCTTCTTCCCGGCCGGTTCGACGGATGAGGGCAGGCTCGCGTGGCCGTTGCTTCCGCAGCTGCCGGCCATCCCGGGACGCGTTATTGTCTCGGGGCACTTCGTTGGCGACGGAAAGCCGGGCTCAACCGTGCCGCGGGCGGCGCAGCTCTACGACCGGCCCGCAGAAGACCGGGGCGCTGCGGTGCCCGGACGCGGCCCGGGCCGGAGCGTGCGAAGCCGGCCGTTCCGGATCGAGGCACTTCCGGCGATGGTAACGGCGGACGAGGTCCGGTCCCGGCTCGGGCCGGAGATTCCGTCCGCGGCTCCGCCCTCGGATCCACGACTCTGGATCGGGGTGGGAGGTGATGAGCTGCAGCCCGTCGGAATCCTGGCTCCGCCAAGCAGCGTCGCCGCCGTCCTCGGCGCCCCCGGTTCGGGCAAGAGCACCCTGCTGCGTGCCCTGCCGCGGCTGAACCAGTCACGGGCGTGGCTGCGGCCTGGCCCGGGAAGCAGGCGCGAGGACTACTGGTCCGGGGTCCATGCGCGGGCCGTCGCCGGCGACCTCGATCCCGCCGCGATCATCCTCGCCGACGACGCGGACCTCTATGGCCGGGACACGAATGCAGTGCTGCTCGAGCTCAACGGCCTGGGCTGGACAGTGGTATTCACCGCCGGGTTCGGCCCGGCGCTGCAGCAGCGCGTGCCGCTGGCGTTCCAGGCCCGCAGCCACGGCCGGGGAATCCTGCTCTGCCCCCGCAGCCTCATGGACGGAGACCTCTTCGGTGTGCGCTTCGAACCGGAGCTCTCTCCTCCGGCCGGACGCGCCGTCGTGATCTCGGACGGACGGGCCGCGGCGGCGCAACTGGCACTGGCTCCGGAGGAGCCGCCGTGAGCGGTCCCGTGCAGGCATCCCTACAGGGCGGGGGGTGCCCCGCCCGCCCGGGACCCGAAGGCGATGACGCGCCTGTCGAACAACAACACGATGGCGACGGCGGCAGGCAGCAGCATCGCCAGCCCGGCGATGGGGTAGCCCCCGGTCAGGGTGGGAAAGCCGATGGTCAGCATAAACAGCTGCGCCACCAGGGCACCGGCCCGTGGCCAGCGGTACCCGCGGAACAGGAAGTGTCCCACGGCGAAAAGCCCCGCCGAAAAAGCCAGGAGCAGGCCCAGGGTAAAGACCGCGCCCCAGAACGACAGCACGGGCGCCCCGGTCAGCAGCTGGAATCCATACCAGCAAGCTGCCACCAGCAGCGCTGTTGCCTCTAGGGCGGCGACGATCGCAATCACGGTGATTCCGGCGGGCCTGGCCTGGGGACCCGGCCCGGGAGCGACGGCCTGGGTACTGGCCTGTTCACCGGCGTTGTTACCGGCCTCGTTCTCGGCGGGATCGGCGGGGTTCTCAGGGGGTCTTGACACACTGGCACACTACCGGACATAGTCGAACAGAAGTGGGGGCTCCGCCAGTCAATGTGATGCATCGCTCACGATTTGGCGGCATTTGTAACGCAAATACCCCTTGTTTACACAGCGTTAACATGACACGCTTAATCCAGATGACCGAGGGGGCCCACAGGGCCCTTTTCTTATGAAGCCTCTAGTGAATAATTTCACAAGAGGCATTTAACGAATTCCCAGGAATGGAGTTACTGATCAGCATGGATTGGCGTAACCGCGCAGCGTGCCTTGACAAGGACCCGGAGCTGTTCTTCCCCGTCGGAAACACCGGGCCGGCTCTCCTGCAGATCGAGGAAGCCAAGAGTGTCTGCCGGCGCTGCCCCGTCGTGGATACCTGCCTCCAGTGGGCCCTCGAGTCCGGCCAGGACGCAGGCGTGTGGGGCGGCATGAGCGAGGACGAACGCCGAGCTCTCAAGCGCCGCGCGGCCCGCGCCCGCCGCGCTTCCTGATTTTCCGCCTCCGGGCGACAGGCAAAAATGGCCTCGGACCGATTGGTCCGGGGCCATTTCCTGTTAAGCGCGAGCTGCGCGGCAGCTCGCGCTGGCTCAGCGCGGCGCGAGGCTCAGGACTACCTGCACCGCGGTTCCCCCGCCCTCCCGCGGCTTCCACTGGATGCTCCCGCCGAGTTCGCTCGTGACGAGGGTGCGCACGATCTGCAACCCCAGGCCTTCCGTGTAGGACCCGGCCGGGAGGCCGACGCCGTCGTCCGCGACGGTCACGGTCAACAGTTCGTCCCCGTCCTCGCTTTCGGAGCGGTCGGCCAGCAGCCAGACGGTTCCGGCCCGGCCCTCGAGCCCGTGTTCGACGGCGTTGGTCACGAGTTCGTTGATCACCAGGGCCAGCGGTGTGGCGAAGTCGCTGGGCAGCTCCCCGAACAGCCCGGACCGCTGGGTCTTCACCTGCTGCGAGGGCGAGGCGACCTCGGCGGAGAGTCGGAACTGGCGTCCGATCAGCTCGTCGAAGTCGACGCTCTGGGTCAGGCCCTGGGAAAGGGTTTCGTGGACCAGGGCGATAGTGGCGACCCGGCGCATGGCCTGTTCGAGCCCCTGTTTGGCCTCGTCGCTGACCATCCGGCGGGACTGCATGCGCAACAGCGCCGCCACGGTCTGCAGGTTGTTCTTGACGCGGTGGTGGATCTCGCGGATGGTGGCGTCCTTAGTGACGAGCTCCATCTCCCGCCGCCGCAGTTCCGAGACGTCGCGGCACAGCACGAGCGCCCCGAAACGCTGTTGTTCGTCGCGCAGCGGGATCGCCCGCAGCGACAGGCTCACACCGCGGGACTCGATTTCGCTGCGCCACGGCATGCGTCCGGTGACCACAAGCGGCAGGGTCTCGTCCACCATCCGCCGGTCCCGCAGCAGGCCCGCGGTGACCTCGGCCAGCGACCGGCCCTCGAGGGACTCGCCGTCGCCGAGCCGGCGGAAGGCGGACACACCGTTCGGGCTCGCGTATTGCACGATTCCCTCGGCGTCGAGCCGGATCAGGCCGTCCCCGACGCGCGGCGCGCCGCGGCGCGATCCGGTGGGCGAGGCAAAGTCCGGCCAGAGGCCAAGGGTGCCCATGCGTAGCAGGTCGTAGGCGCATTGCCGGTAGGTCAGTTCCAGCCGGGAGGGCATCCGTGAGCTGGAGAGGTCCATGTGCGAGGTCACGATCGCCAGCGTCCGGCCGTTGCGCACCATCGGCACGGCTTCGACCCGCATCGCCGTGTCGCTGCTCCAATTGGTCTCGTTGGAGCGTTCGATCGTGCGGCTCTCCCAGGCCTTGTCGACGAGCCGTTTCAGGTCCGAACGGATCCCCTCCCCCACGAAGTCGGCGTGGAACACCGTGTGCGTGGTGGAGGGGCGGACGTGCGCCAGCGCCACATAGCCGAGCTCGGGGTGCGGGAACCACAGGGCGAGGTCGGCAAACGCCAGATCGGCGACCATCTGCCAGTCCCCCACGAGCAGGTGCAGCCACTCGGCATCCCCCGGCCCGAAATCAGCATGCTCCCTGATAGGGTCCGTAAAGATTGCCACAGCACCTCCATTTGCGACGCGGGGGCCGGCAGACCCTAGCGTCGGACGATTGACCTCAAGAGCCTCAATGCTACCGAGAGTGAGGCCATGTCATCGGCCTCGAGAGCGTTCACCTCGTCAAACATGCTCTTGGCCCGGCCCAACTGCTCGACGTTCTGGCTTTCCCAGGCCACCAGCCGTTCCTCCGCGGGCATATCCGACGGGGTCGCCTCCAGGACCGCCGTCGTCATGTCAGAGACGGTCGAGTACAGGTCGTCGCGCAGGGCCGCGCGTGCCAGGGCCTGCCAGCGGTCCTTCCTCGGCAGCTTCGTGATGCGTTCGAGCAGCGAATCGGCGTGGAACCGGTTGAAGACCGTGTAGTAGACGTGCGCGATGTTCTCCACCGGCTCGGGGCTGACGTGCACGATCTTGGCGATGTCCAGCAGCACGAAGCTCTCAAACAGCTCCGCCCAGCGGTGCGCCAGGTCCTCGGGCAGCTCCCAACTGCGGGCTTTCTCGAGCCACTGCGCCACCCGCTCGCGGTCATCGCCGCGCAGGTAGTCCAGCAGCCGTGCCCGCATCGGGTCCATCAGCGGCTTGAATTCGGCCACGATCTCGGCGATCGGCCGCGCGGCGTTGCCCTGGCTCAGGACCCACCGCACCGCACGGTCCAGCAGCCGGCGGATGTCCAGGTGGACCGTGCTCCAGTGTTCGGTCGGGAACGACGCCGGCAGCTCGTTGAGCTCGGCGACCATGATGTCCAATTCGTAGACCTCGCGGAGGGCCACGAACGCCTTGGCGACGGCAGCCTCGGTGGCCGACGTCTCCTCCATGGCGCGGAAGGCGAAGGTGATGCCGCCCATGTTGATCATGTCGTTCGCGACCACGGTCGCGATGATTTCCCGGCGCAGCGGGTGGCTGTCCAGTTCGGCGTCGAAGCGTTCCCGCAGCTGCTTCGGGAAGTAGGCGCGCAGGGTCTCGCGGAACCACGGGTCCTCCGCGAGGTCGCTGTCGCGCAGCGCCGAGGCGAGTTCGATCTTGGCGTAGGCGGCCAGCACGGAGAGCTCCGGCGAGGTCAGGCCCTGGCCCTGCTCGAGGCGCTCGCGCAGCGTCTCGGTGGTCGGCAGCGCCTCCAGCTCGCGCTTGAGGTCGGCGGATTTCTCCAGCCAGTCCATCAGCCGCTCGTAGCTGGGGCTCCACTCGGAAACCCGCATCCGGTCGTTGAGCAGCAGGATGTTCTGGTCGATGTTGTCCTCGAGCACCAGGCGGCCGACTTCCTCGGTCATCGAGGAGAGGAACTCGGCGCGTTCGGCCGGATCGAGTTTGCCGGCGGCCACCATCCGGTCCACGAAGATCTTGATGTTGACCTCGTGGTCGGAACAGTCCACGCCTGCCGAGTTGTCGATGGCGTCCGTGTTAAGGATGACGCCCTGCAGCGCGGCCTCGATACGCCCGCGCTGGGTCATGCCGAGGTTTCCGCCTTCGCCGACCACCTTCACGCGCAGCTCGCGGCCGTCGACGCGGATGGCGTCGTTGGCCTTGTCCCCGACCTGGGCGTTGGTCTCGGTGGAAGCCTTGACGTAGGTGCCGATGCCGCCGTTGTAGAGCAGGTCGGCGGGGGCCAGCAGGATCGCACGGAGCAGTTCCGGCGGGCTGAGCCGGGTGGTCCCCTCCGGCAGGCCGAGGGCGGCCTGGACCTGCGTCGATACCGGAATGGACTTGGCCTGGCGGGGGAACACTCCGCCGCCTTCGCTGATCAGCGACTTGTTGTAGTCGTCCCACGAGGAGCGGGGCAGTTCGAAGAGCCGCTGACGCTCCGCGAAGGAGGCCGCCTCATCCGGGTTCGGATCCAGGAAGATGTGCCTGTGGTCGAAGGCTGCGAGCAGCCGGATGTGCCGCGAGAGCAGCATGCCGTTGCCGAAGACGTCCCCGGACATGTCGCCGACGCCGACGACGGTGAACGGCTCGGCCTGGGTGTCCAGGTCCAGCTCGCTGAAGTGGCGTTTGACGGATTCCCACGCGCCGCGGGCGGTGATGCCCATGGCCTTGTGGTCGTAGCCGACGGAGCCGCCGGAGGCGAACGCGTCGCCGAGCCAGAAGCCGTATTCGGCGGCGAGGCCGTTGGCGATGTCGGAGAACGAGGCCGTTCCCTTGTCCGCCGCGACGACGAGGTAGGAATCGTCGTCGTCGTGCCGGACGACGTCGGCGGGCGGCACCAGGGTTTCGCCGTCCGGCGTGGTGACGAGGTTGTCGGTGATGTCGAGCAGGCCGCGGATGAACGTCTTGTAGCTCTCCACGCCCTCGGCCATCCAGGCGGCGCGGTCCGCCGCGGGATCCGGAAGCTGCTTCGCGTAGAAGCCGCCCTTGGCGCCGGTGGGCACGATCACGGCGTTCTTGACGGTCTGGGCCTTGACCAGGCCCAGGATTTCGGTGCGGAAATCCTCCCGGCGGTCCGACCAGCGGAGCCCGCCGCGGGCCACCTTGCCGAAGCGCAGGTGCACGCCCTCGACCCGGGGCGAGTAGACCCAGATCTCGAACATGGGGCGCGGGAACGGCAGGCCATCGATGCCGGAGGGATCCAGCTTGAAGCTGACGTGCGTTTTGTTCTGGTAGAAGTTGGTCCGGAGCGTGGCCTGGATCAGGTTCTTGAAGGTGCGCAGCACCCGGTCGGCGTCGAGCGTGGCGACTTGTTCGATCGCGGTATCCAGGCTGGCGCGGACGCTGTCCTGGCGCTGTTCGCGTTCCGCGGCGGCCAGCGCGGGGTCGAAGCGGGCGGCGAAGAGCGCGTTCAGCCCGCGGGTCACGTCCGGGTTCGCCAGCAGCGTGTCGGCCATGAACTCGAAGGAGTTGGTGTTGCCCATCTGGCGCATGTACTTGGCGTAGGCACGGAGCACGACCACCTGGCGCCAGGGCATGCCCTCACGCAACACCAGCCGGTCGAAGCTGTCCGATTCCACCGCGCCGGAGACGGCCGCGCCGAACGACTCGCCCAGCAGGGCGCCGGTGCTGACCGGGTCCACCCCGGCCGGGTACTTCAGGCCGAGGTCGTAGAGGAAGAAGTCGCGGTGGCCGGCGGTCTCGATCTCGAAGGGGCGTTCGTCCAGGACCTCGAGGCCGAGGTTATGGAAGTACGGCAGGATCTGGCTCAGGCTCTTGGGCTCGAGCATGTAGAGCTTGACGCGGGCGTCTTCCTCCAGCGTGGCGCCTGCGCCCTCGGGCAGGTAGACGTGCACGCCGGGGCGCTCCGCGAGGGCCTCGCCGGCACGCTCCGCGGCTGCGCCGTACTTCTCGAAGCGTGCGATGTCCTCGAGGGCGTCCTCGACTTCGTAGTCCACGCGGTAGCTGGCGGGGAACGCTTCGGCCCACTCGGCGGCGAGCTCCTTGGCGCCGTTCTCCCCGTCGGCGGCGGCCCGGGCGCGGAGCACCTCGGCGATGCCTTCGCTCCAGGACCGGGCGGCCCGGACCAGGCGCTTCTCCAACTCGTCGCTGTTGACGTGGCTGACGTCGGCGTCCTTGGGCAGCCGGATCCGGAAGAAGAGCCGGGCGAGGGCGGATTCGGTCATCCGTGCCTCATAGTCGATCGAGACCGCGTTGAAGGTTTCCCGCAGTTCCTGCTCGATGCGCAGCCGGACGTTGGTGGTGTACCGGTCGCGGGGCAGGTAGACGAGCGCGGACATGAAACGGCCGTAGATATCCGGGCGGAGGAACAGCCGGGTCCGGCGGCGTTCCTGCAGCCGCTGAATGCCGGTGGAAATGGCGGCCAGATCGGGGATTTCGATCTGGAAGAGCTCATCCCGCGGGTACGTTTCTAGGATGCCGAGCAGGTCCTTGCCGGAGTGGGAGTCGGGCGGGAACCCTGCGTCGCGCAGCACGGCGTCGACCTTCTCGCGCACCACCGGGATGTCGCGGACCGAGGCGGCGTAGGCGGTGGTGGCGAACAGGCCGATGAAGCGCCGTTCGCCGTTGACGTTGCCGGCGGCATCGAAGCTCTTGACGCCGATGTAGTCCAGGTAGGCCGAGCGGTGCACCGTGGAGCGGGAGTTGGCCTTGGTGATGACCAGGGCGCTCTTTTCGCGCGCCTTCTTGCGGCCCGTCTCGGTCAGGTGCTGGATCTGGTGGCGGGTGTCGCCGCCGTCGCGCAACAGGCCGAGGCCGCTGTCTTCCCGGAGTTCCAGCACATCCTCGCCGGATTCGTTCCGCAGGTCGTATTCGCGGTAGCCGAGGAAGGTGAAGTTCCCGTCGTCGAGCCAGCGCAGCAGGTCCTGGGCCTGGCGGATTTCGGCGATCTGGGCGGCGTTGGCCAGGTGGTCAAGATCGTCGGAGACCTCATGGGCCTTGTGGCGCATCTTCGGCCAGTCCTCGACCGCCGCCCGGACGTCGCCCAGTACCCGGGAGAGGCCTTCGATCAGCTGCTGGCGTTTGGAGTCGTCGACCCGGTCGATTTCGACGGCGATCCACGATTCCATATGCGAGGCGTTGTCGCCCTGGGCGATCAGGTGCGACAGGTTGGGCATCGCCGCCGTGTCGCCGCTGGAGATACCCAGGTGCGAGGGAACCCGTGCGACCTTGACCAGCTTGCCGCTGTCGCGGTTGCGGGTCACGACAAAGAGGGGGTGGATCACAAGGTGGATCGGGGACTTCTGCCGGACGAGCTCGGCGTTGACGGAGTCCACCAGGAACGGCATGTCGTCGGTGACGATGTAGACGACGCTCGACTCGGCCTCGTCTGCGATCACAATGTTCGCCACGCCGGGCTGCCGGGTGGCGGCCGTGGCCAGGTGCGCCTGCGACCGCGCGGTCAGGACGTCCTCGCCGTAGGCGCGAGCATCCTCCTCGGCGAGATGTTCGTAGTAGTCCCCGAAGTACCCTTCACCGGCACCGATCGAAACGGGTTGATCCTCCACGCTGGACCCAGACGACATCGACAAACGCCTCCATCAAAAAGTTCATGGCCGCACCGTTGCAGCCCTCATGGCGAGCCTAGTCTTTCGTCCGCCGCTTTGCTGTGGAAGAAAGAACAGAGGATTTGCGATTTCGCTGGACAGGTGCACAAACCAGCGCGGCAAGGGCCTTGCGGAGGGCCGAGTCGGGGGCACTTTCGAGCAGCAGCGAACCGGCCAGGAGGGCGGCATCGCAGGCCGCCGGATCGGCCGGGAGGAACGCTTCCAGCGGGGTCGCGGGGCCGTAACGTGACCAGGCGTCGCGGAGCTGGCGCTCCGGCAGGCGTCCGACGGCGGAGGCCCTCACCTTGTTCAGCACCACGCGCGGCGACGCTTGCGGAACGGCGGCGTCGAGTTCGGCCAGGGCGCGGACCAGCCGCGGCACTCCGACCGGGTCGGCGGCGCCGACGGCATAGACGGTGTCGGCCAGTTCCAGGCTCCGTAGGGTAGCGGCGTTCCGGCGCGGCGCCATCGAATCGAAGCTGAGCTCCTCGTCGGCTTCCAGGCAGAAGCCGACGTCGATCACCGTGACCTCGGCGACCTCCCGGGCCCGCTGGTAGACGAGCGAGAGTGCCGCGGCACGAAGTTCGGTCCAGCGGTCGGCGCGGGTGATGCCGGTGAGGACGCGGAACGATCCGGCGCGGGTTGCCACCGGCGCGGCGATCCGAAGCAGGGCCGGGCCGTCGAGCACACCCTGGTCCGCCAGCCGGCAGGCCTGCGCGAGCCCGGCCGCCTCGTCCAGCAGCCCCAGCACGGCGGCCACGCTGGCCCCGTAGCTGTCGGCGTCGACCAGCAACACCGATTTGCCCTCGGCCGCCAGTTCCCCGGCGATGTTGGCGGCCACCAGGGTCCGGCCCGGCGCGCCGGCAGGGCCCCAGACGGCGATGATGCGACCCGTGCCCGGCTCCCCCGGCCGGCTCTGTGCGGCGCCGGCACTGGGCGCGGTGCCGGGCCCGCCGTCCGGGGGGCGAATCGCCGTGGCATGGTCTGCGAAGGCGTTGGCCGCCGGGCCGGGCCCCGGCGTCGAGAGCTGTGCCACGGCGCCGGCGATCAGGGCGGCGAGCGCCTCGGCCTCCACCGCGGACCCCTCCACGGTCACGCCGATCCCCTGCAGCCTGGCCGTTTCCTCCGGGCTGTCGCTCAGGGCCACCACGGCGACGCCCACGGCAGACAAGCGGTCCACCAGCGAGGCGGTCAGTTCCCCGCTGCCGTCCGCGACGACGGCGGCCCGCGCCAGCCCCGTCTGGCAGGCTGCGAGCAGTTCGGCGAGTTCAGCACAGCGCCGGACCACCGACACCGGCCCGTGCAGCCGCTCCAGCCCGCCGACCAGGTCGTCCAGGGTCCGTCCCACGGTCACCACCGGGATGCCCATCAGGCTGCGCCGCCCGGATTCCAGACCACCGAGATCTTCGCCTTGTTGGCCTGCGCCCCGAGCAGTTTCGGCATCTGCCCGTCCGGGACGAGGACCATGACGACGGTGGAGCGCTGCGCCCCGAGGGCGGTGCTGCCCGGGGTGAGCTGGGCGATCTCGGCCCCCGGGAGCAGCAGGGTGGGTTCGCTGAATCCGTTGCGCGCGTCCGGCAGGGCCACCCAGACGTCCACGCGTGAGCCGGCCACCGCCTGCGGGGGCAGGGCTTCGTCGATCGTGACCGCGACCGGTTTGCGGTCCAGGGCGTCCAGCCGGCCAAGGCTTTCGCGCGGGAGCAGCTGGTCCTTGCCGATGCGCTGGACGGCGACCAGGCCGTCGGGCACGCCGGACTCCGGGGTGAGGTACTGCTGTTCGACGTCGCCCAGGCGGACCTTGACCAGGTGCAGCTTGTCGGTGGTCAGCTTCTCGCCGACCGCAATCGGACTGCTGGCCGCATAGGCTTCCGTAGTCTGGTCGGCCGCCGCCACGAGCGAGACGACGCCAGCGACGGAGGCCAGGACGAGCAGGAGGCCGACGAGGAGTCGGGGATCCTTCCACGAAGGCCTTTTTAACCGGGCGCCGCCGGGTACCGTGCTCTCACTCATGCGTCCTGCTCCCCCTGTAGTCGCAGCCCGGGCTCCTGGCGCCGGACACCCTTATTCTCACGAATTGATGGCCCGGCGGGAAGATCCCGGGGCAAACCGCAGCAAACTGTGGATAACGGCCCCAAAGCGTGCTACCGGTGGCAAAATGGTGCCATGCCCCGATTCCTGACCCTCGCGGACGTTGCCGAGCAGCTCCAGATCAACTCGCCCGCCGCCTATGCCCTGGTCCGCAGCGGACAGCTGAAGGCCATCCAGGTGGGCGGTCGCGGCCAGTGGCGGGTCGAAGAGACCATGCTTGAGCAGTACATCCAGGAGCGCTACGCCGAAGCAAGCCGCATGATCGACGAGGCCAAGGCCAAGGGCAGCTGAGTCCGCGCGGGCCGGCGCCCCGCGTCCCGCCCGCAGGCGCTAACCCGGCTGGCCGGCGACGCGGACCGACCGCAGCGCGGCCAAGGCGCCAAACGGTATGGTGGCCGCACCGCTGACGTTTGCCGCGCGTCGCTCCTCGCCGGGCCGGGTGATGGCCAGGTCAAGGAAATCGCGTCCGACCCTGTCAATCACTCCGTGCAGCACGGACTCCCCCGCTGTTGCCCGGGACACCAGCACCGTCAGGCTGGCGCGGTCCCGGGCCAGCCCGCGCAGCGCACTGGCTAAGCCAAGCCGCTGCCGGACTGCCGGCCCCGCGGCCACCGCCAGCCTGGACAGCCCCGAGTACCGGGCTGCAGAGGCATAGGGAATCAAGACCTGGTGCCGCTCCTCATTCAGGACCAGCCACTGGCTGCCGACATGGCTCAGCGCCCCTTCGTAGACCGTTCCGGACCCGAGATGGACGCCGATCCGAAGCCCCACTGAGCCGCGCAGCCGGTCCGCCAGTTCGACCGCCGCCGCGTCCACGCGCGCCCGCTCGTCGATTTCCGTATCCAGGTCCAGGCGTTCGCCGGCGGCAAGTTGCGCCTCCAGGTCTGCAAACAGGGCATCCCACCGCATGGCGCCAGCGTAGGCGGACCCCCGACGGCGGTCAATCCACAGCCTAAGGCCACCCCCTAGACAAACTTTATCTCGCGCGATCAAACTGTGCTTAATCGCATCAAAATTGATCAAACAATATCAAAGTCCTGTCCGGCAATGAGCGGCACAATGAGCGGGCCAGGTCCCGCGAAGGAGGCAGTTGTGGCTAGCAAGGATTCTTCCCGCGTCGTCCCCGGGCGGGGTCTGGGCGCCGACGCGGCCATGGCGTCCGTCATCCTGCTTCTGGGAGGCTTCCTGGCCGGGACGGGGGCCGGGCTCGTGCAGCGGCTCAATGCCTCCGCGGCGCGGCGCCAGTCCCTCTCGTTCGAGGACCACATCGGCGTAGCCGCCAACACCTTCGGCTTGATCGTGGTCGTCTGGTGGGCCCTGTCCTTCGTCATCGCCTTCGCGGCCGCGCTGCTCGAACGCTGCGGCCGCCTGCGGGCCGCGGCGGCGGCCGGGAAATTCAGCCCCGCGTTTATGCGCCGGCTGGCGCTGGCCGCCCTCGGACTTCAGCTCGTGACGGCACCGTTGGCCCACGCGGCTCCGGTTGCCGCTGGACCGGGCATGGATCCCCCACCCGCCGTGGCCGCGGCCTGGGTGCCCGCCGGCACCCAAGCCCCGGAGCCCGCCGCACCCTCCTCCGGTCCAGGCAGCCTTGGCCTCGACCCGCACTGGACGCCGGTTCCGCCGCCGGTGGATCCGTACACCCTCGCGGCCCGGCAGCTGCGGGCGCAGGATCCAGGCCAGCCGCCGTTGCCGGTGCCCGCGCAGGAACCGGCGGCAGGCACCTCGGAGGTGACTGTCCGGACCGGTGATTCGCTGTGGAGCATCTGCGCGGCGGAGCTGGGTCCGCTGGCATCCGACGTCGACATCGCCCTGGCGTGGCCCCGGTTGTACCAGGCCAACCGCGACGTCATCGGCGGCGATCCCGGACTGCTGCTTCCCGGGCAGGTCCTCAGGCTGCCCGCCAATCTCTGAACCACTCCAACCGCACACCCGCCCGACGACAGCAAAGGAATCCCCATGAGCCCCCTCACCGGCATCCGCACAGGCAACGCGGTTCCCCTCCCGCCGGCACCGCCGGATCACCGCGTCGGGCTCCGCCCCGCGGCCCGCGGCCCCGCGCCGGTCCTGCGGCTGGTAGACGAGCACCGCGAGGTGTGCGCCATTTCCCGCTCTACCGTGCAGGCTGCCATCGAAGTCCTCGCCGGCACCCGGCCCGCCCAGCAGCTCGCCCGCCGGCTTGATGAGCGCTGCCTGGCCGCGCTGCAGCACCGGGCCGCACTGACCCGCAGGGTCGCCTCGGGCACCTCCCCGACGGCGGGCCGGCTGCACCGGAATCCGGCTGTCCGTTCGGTCCGCGCGTGCCGGGTATCCGGTGACGTCTACGAGGCCAGCGCCGTCGTGTCGGATGAACTGCGCGTCCGTGCCGTTGCGCTGCGGCTGGAGCGGAGCCGGCTGGTGTGGCGGGTCACCGTGCTTGAGATCGGCTGAGTCCCAGAGCCTGAACGGGAAAGGATGACGGCGTTAAGAAGTGCAGGGCCGGAACTTTCGTTCCGGCCCTGCACTGTGACTGCTTGCCTGATGCCCTGCGGCGGATCTCTCCTACCGGCGCTTCTTCTTGCTGGCTCGGCGCGGCGACTCCTGCGCCGCCTTCGCCGGGTTGCCGGAGCGTCCGGAGGATTTCGTCTCGACGCGGGTCTGGGCAGCCCCGTCCTCGCCGGGTGCCGTGTACTGCAGCTGGGCAGGCTTCTCCGGAGCGTCCAGGCCGGCAGCGTGGACTTCCAGGTCGCGGTGTTCCGTGTGCTGGCCCTCGGCGTCGGCCACCACGACGTCCTGCGCCGGGGTCACCTCGACGTCCAGGTTGAACAGGAAGCCGACGCTCTCCTCCCGGATTGCCTCCATCATGGCCTGGAACATGATGAAACCCTCGCGCTGGTACTCGACCAGGGGATCGCGCTGGGCCATCGCCCGCAGGCCGATGCCCTCCTTGAGGTAGTCCATCTCGTAGAGGTGTTCCTGCCACTTGCGGCCGATCACGGAGAGGACCACTCGCCGTTCGAGTTCGCGCATGCTCTCGGAGCCGATCAGCTCTTCGCGGGCCTGGTAGACCAGGCGGGCATCGGAGAGGATCTCTTCCTTGAGGAAGTCGACGGTAATCCGCGACTTGCCGCCAGCCTCGTCGATCACGTCGCGGGGGGTGAAGCTGACCGGGTACAGGGTCTTCAGGTTGGACCACAGCAGGTTGAAGTCCCAGTCGTCGCCCGTCCCCTCGGCCGTGGCCTCGTCGATAAACGCGGTGATCGTGTCCTCAAGGAAGTACTGGACCTTCTCGTGCAGGTCATCGCCCTCGAGGATGCGGCGGCGGTCCCCGTAGATGGCTTCGCGCTGGCGGTTCAGGACGTCGTCGTACTTCAGGACGTTCTTGCGCTGTTCGGCGTTGCGGCCTTCCACCTGGCCCTGGGCCGAGGCGATGGCGCGCGACACGAGCTTCGATTCGAGGGCGACGTCGTCGGGCACCGAGCTGTTCATGAGCCGCTCGGCAGCGCCGGAGTTGAACAGCCGCATCAGGTCATCGGTCAGCGACAGGTAGAAGCGGGATTCGCCCGGGTCGCCCTGGCGGCCGGAGCGGCCGCGCAGCTGGTTGTCGATCCGGCGGGACTCGTGCCGCTCGGTGCCAAGCACATATAGGCCCCCGAGGTTCAGGACTTCCTCGTGCTCATCCTTGACGGACTGCTTGGCGGCCTCGAACGCGGCGGGCCACGCGGCTTCGTACTCCTCGGAGTTTTCCTCCGGGTCCAGTCCGCGCTTGGCCAGTTCGGCCACGGCGGTGAATTCGGCGTTGCCGCCGAGCATGATGTCGGTACCGCGGCCGGCCATGTTGGTCGCGACTGTCACGGCTCCCTTGCGCCCGGCCTGCGCCACGATGGACGCTTCACGGGCGTGGTTCTTGGCGTTCAGGACCTCGTGGCGGATGCCTTCCTTGGCCAGCAGCCGGGACAGGTACTCGCTCTTTTCCACGCTGGTGGTGCCGACCAGGACCGGCTGGCCCTTTTCGTGCCGCTCGGCGATGTCCCGGACCACGGCGTCGAACTTGACGGCCTCGTTCTTGTAGACGAGGTCCGGCTGGTCGATGCGCTGCATGTCCCGGTTTGTGGGGATCGCGACGACGCCGAGCTTGTAGGTGCTCATGAACTCGGCCGCTTCGGTTTCGGCGGTACCGGTCATGCCCGCGAGCTTGTCGTACATGCGGAAGTAGTTCTGCAGGGTGACCGTGGCGAGGGTCTGGTTCTCGGCCTTGATCTCGACGCCTTCTTTGGCTTCGATCGCCTGGTGCATGCCCTCGTTGTAGCGCCGGCCGGCGAGGATGCGGCCGGTGTGCTCGTCCACGATCAGCACTTCGCCGTCGAGGATGACGTAGTCCTTGTCCCGCTTGAAGAGTTCCTTGGCCTTGATGGCGTTGTTCAGGAAGCCAATCAGCGGGGTGTTGGCCGACTCGTAGAGGTTGTGGATGCCGAGGTAATCCTCGACCTTTTCGATGCCGGCCTCGAGGACACCGACGGTGCGCTTCTTCTCATCGACTTCGTAGTCGGTTTCCGGCTGCAGCCGCAGCACCACCTTGGCGAACTCGCTGTACCAGCGGTTGGTGTCCCCCTGGGCCGGTCCTGAGATGATCAGCGGAGTGCGGGCCTCATCGATGAGGATGGAGTCCACTTCATCGACGATAGCGAAGTGGTGGCCGCGCTGGACCAGCTCAGACTTGTCCCACGCCATGTTGTCGCGCAGGTAGTCGAAGCCGAATTCGTTGTTGGTGCCGTAGGTGATGTCCGAGGCGTACTGTTCGCGGCGGACGGCCGGGTCCTGGTTGGACAGGATGCAGCCGCTGCTCAGGCCCAGGAAGCGGTAGACGCGGCCCATCAGGTCCGACTGGTATTCGGCGAGGTAGTCGTTCACGGTGATGACGTGCACGCCCTTGCCGGCGAGCGCATTGAGGTAGGCCGGAGCGGTGGCCACGAGGGTCTTGCCTTCACCGGTCTTCATTTCGGCGATGTTGCCCAGGTGCAGGGCGGCGCCGCCCATCAACTGGACGTCGAAGTGGCGCATCCCGAGGGTGCGCGAGGAGGCCTCACGGACGGCCGCGAAGGCCTCGGGCAGCAGGTCGTCCAGCTTCTCGCCGTCGCCGTGGCGGGCACGCAGCCGGTCCGTCTCTTCACGCAGTTCGGCGTCGGTGAAGGTCTGGAAGGAGCTTTCCAGGGCATTGATGGAATCGGCATAGTTCCGCAGTTGCCGCAGGGTCTTTTTGTCACCCGTGCGGAGAAGTTTTTCAATAAGTGATGCCACGTGAAATTGCTCCCAGTCTCAAGCTGCCGAATTCCGGCGTGTTTAGTCTACGGGAGAGACGCAGGGCGGAACGCGCCTGTTCCCTCAGAGCGGATGCAGGCCGGCCACGGCCTGCCCGAGGGCGGGCGCCAGGTCCCCCACGGGGGCGACTACGATCCGGTCCAGCTCCAACCACTCTGCCATGAGCTGCAGTTCTTCGGCGAGTTCGACGGCGGTGTCCGCGGGCGCGCCGGGCTCGGCGTGGCTGGCCCGGGCGAGCAGGCTGCCGCTTGCACGGTCCGCTTTCAGGTCGACGCGGGCCACGATCCCGTCGCGCAGCAGGAAGGGCAGCACGTAGTAACCGTAGCGGCGTTTGGCTTCCGGGGTATAGATCTCGATCCGGTAGTGGAAGCCGAAGAGTTCCTCCAGCCTGCGGCGTTCGAAGACCAGGGAATCGAACGGGCTCAGCAGCGCACGGCCGGTGGCGGCGCGCGGCAGCACGGCGTCGGCGTGACGGTAGAGCGGCCTGTTCCAGCCTGCCACGGTGACCGGCTCCAGCCGGCCGGCGTCCACGAGTTGCTCCACCGCGATGGCGGCGGCGCGCTGCGGGGTCCTGAAGTAATCCGCGAAGCACCGCAGTGTGCCGATCCCGTGGGCCTGCGCCGCGGCGTCGATCAGCCGGACCATGGCGGCCGCGGCATCCGGCGCACCTGCCTCACCGGGCGCTGCCGCCCCGGGCGGCGCGGCGGCCAGGATCCTGGCGGTCAGGGTATAGCGGCGTTCAAAGGATTCCGTCCGGGACGCGGCCGAGACGAGCCCTTCTTCAAAGAGGTGTTCCAGGACCCGCTTGACCGCGTTCCAGTTCCACCCCCAGTTGTCCTTCGAGCGGTCCTCGATGTGGCCCAGCCTGGCTGTTAGTTCGGCTGCGGTCAGCGGCGGGCCCGCGCTCAGTGCAGCCAGCACCCGCTGCGCCACCTCGCCGCGCAGCTCCGGGTCCATGTCGTGCGCGCCGACCCACTTGCGGCTTTGCCACTGGACGAGGTCCCGGAAATGCTCGGGCCGGATGAAACTGGCCTCGTGGGCCCAGTACTCCATCATCCGGCGGGGGTGTGTCCCCGCCATGCGGTGCAGGATGGACCGGTCGTAGTTCCCCAGCCTGGAGAAGAACGGCAGGTAGTGGCTGCGCGAGAGCACGTTGACGGAATCGATCTGGACCAGGTGCAGGCGGGCAAAGGTACGGCCCACCGCCCGTGCGCTCACGGGTGCGGCGGGCCGGACCTTGTCCAATCCCTGGGCTGCCAGTGCGATCCGCCGCGCCTGCTTGAGGCTCAGCGATGCGGGCACATCATTCCCTTCGTTGGATGGTCGCCAGCTTTAGGCGCTGGCGGGCTCATCCTCTGAACGATAAGCGATGATCTTCTCTTCCAACGGAGCCTCGCCCGGCTCGCAGGTCTGGTCCAGGCTGATCACGCCGTAGGTCCAGCCTTCACGGCGGTAGACGACCGACGGGGCCTTCGTGTCCTTGTCCACGAACAGGTAGAAGTCGTGGCCTACGAGTTCCATGTTGTCGACGGCGTCGTCGAGCGAGAGGGAGGCCGCGGGAAAGACTTTCCGCCGGATCAAAACCGGCGAGTCCCCAGCCGGGATGTCGTTCTCCACCTCGTAGGGCGACTTCTCCTCCGGCCGGGCCTGCGGCGGATGGCTCGCCTCCTCGTAAATGGGTTCCTGGGTACTGGCGGGTTCCAGGGTTGCCGTCGCCTCGGTGACGGACTTCGGTGTGTGCCGGCCGTGGTGGACCTTCTTGCGGTCCTTGGCCCGGCGCAGCCGTTCAAGAAGCTTGTTGTAGGCAAGATCGAAGGCGGCGAATTTGTCTGCGGCGCTCGCTTCGGCGCGGATCACGGGGCCTCGCCCCAGGACGGTCAGCTCAACCGTGAGCAGTTCTGCGGTCTGACGGGCTTTGGTCTCCTTGGAAACCTTTGCGTCCACCCTCTGGACCTTGTCCCCCAGTGACGCGATCTTTGAGATCTTTTCGTCGGCGTATTCGCGAAACCGGTCCGAAACCGTCAAATTACGACCGCTGATCATGAACTCCATGGTGCCCTCCAAATGACTTCGGTGACACGACGGCGGCACGTCCGGGGGCTGATCTGACTGACAGTCGAGCCCCTTTCCGAGCCGCTATCGACAGGTACATCTGTTCTTGGTACCCATCTTCGACGTTAGTTCATGGGCCCCTGTTATTCATCCTTTTTTGGTTTATTTTTTTCCTCGTCACCGGTGTTCCGCGCCAGCGCGGGGTTTGCCGCGGCAAAGTCGTTCTGGGCCGGCGGGCGTGTCGCCGCGAGCACCACCGCGCCCCGGACAACACCTCCCGCGGCACGCAAGGAACGGGCCGCTTCGGCCAGGGTGGCCCCCGTGGTGAGCACATCGTCCACGACAACACAGGGCCGCCCGGCAAGCCCCGGCTGACCGAAGCCGGCCGCGACCCGCATGGAGCCGCGCACCCGTCCGGCCCGGGCCGAGCGGCCCAGGCCCTTCTGCCCGCCGGGCCAGCCTGGCGGGCCGGCCGCCCGGATGGCGGCGCTGGCCGTCCGTAGGCCGGTCGGTGCGGGCTTGGTCTTGCGGAGCACGTCGGCGACGGTGGCGCCTTCCAGGGCCGGGCTTCGCCGGGCCCTGGCGAGGAGCACATGGACGGGACTGAAGCCTCGGCGTCGAAACGCCGTGCCACTGGTGGGGACCGGGACCAGCAGGACTCCGTCCACGGGGGCCACCGCCGCGCCGACGGCCCGGGCGAGTGCCCTGGCCAGCTCCTCGCCCAGCTGCCGCTGGCCGCGCCGCTTGAAAGACAGCACGGTCTGCGCCAGCTCGCGCCGGTAGACGCCGGCAGCCACGACCGGGAGCAGGACCGAGCCGTCCATGTCCACCAGGGCCGGCGCCCTCCCCTCGGCCCGGAACGGGCGGCGGGTGAGCAGCCGGACCCGGCGGGCGCAGGCGACGCAGAGGGTCCTGTCCTCGGCGCCGCAGCAGACGCATTCCACCGGGACCACGAGCGCCAGGAGTTCCGCGGCGGCTGCGGCTGCCCGGTCACCGATCCGCGCCGGCCAGCGGCGGTAGCCCCCGCGGTGACCCGCCGCCGTCGGCGGAGCGAGGTCAGGGTCGAGGCCTGGTTCGAGGTCAGCTTCGGGGACCGGTCCGGGGACAGGGGCCTGGTCGGGGCCGGGGATTGGGTTTCCCGGTCCGGCGCGGGACCGGCGTTGTTGTATGGTCACTCCTCAAGGCTGGCCGCAGCGGTGCCGGCGCGGAAGCCCGCCCCGCCGCTATGTGGACAGCCATTATGTGGTCAGCCGCCGGGTCGACGCGGCGGCTGACCGGGTCAGCCCACGAAGGACGGATCGATAACGCCCTTGATCTGCGGTGACCAGCCGTTGCCGAGCCGCTGGAAGACGCCTTCGGCTGACTGGCCGAAAATCTCGGCCGGTCCGTTGCCCGCGCTCAGCGCGGTAAGCCCCGGCCAGGGCGCCAGCGGCTGCGGCGCCGCGGAGGTCAGGGACACCAGTTCCGGAGTGACGTTCTCGCTCGCGGACCCCTTCATCACGGCAACGGTGGTGTCGTTGACCCAGACGCCCTGGTCGGGGTCGTGGACCGTCTGGAGGGTGATCGGTGCGGTGAGGTCCCGCGGCGTGCCGTCGCCGGTGCGGATGATCCCGGTGACCTGGACACTGGTCTTACCGTTGAGCTCCGAGATCACCAGCGCCCGCGTGCCTTCGCGGGAAATCCGGAACTCCTTGACCTTCCGTCCGGCCAGCCAGGCCGGGGTGAGGGTCACGCCGGGGACGTTCGCACCTTCGGCGATCCCCGCCGTCCGGTAGGCCAGGACCTCGGTGGCCCCGTTGCCGCCCGGGCCGGCCGCCCAGATCCAGTCGTACCGGTCGAAAGACGGCCGGGACAGGCTGGCCCTCGTAGTGAGGGTTCGCGCGGGCTGGCCCGGGACGATCGAATACAGCGTGGTGCGTCCGGGGTTGAGGAAGGCCGCGGTCTGCGAGACCGGGGATTCGGCCGGCAGCCGCGGGGACAGCGCGCTCACGGACAGGATGTCCGGGAGAGGGCCCACCTTGTTGTTCTCTAGGCGGACCAGATCATTGTTGCTGACCGCTATCTGGCGCGCGGGTACGTCCTTGTCCCGCACGGGCGGCAGCACGGAGCCGTTGTCCTCGACCCGCACCAGGTCCTGGTTCGCCCGCAGCTCCACGTTGATCACATCGGGCTGGCTGCGGAAGGTCAGGGCCAGCTGGGTCTGCATCCGCAGCCGATCTTCGTTGGAGGTCTCCACGAGGTCCTTAGCCGAAAGATCCACCTGGGCCGCCCCTGACACCACGGGAACCGATTCGCGCGCCAGCTTCATGCCCGAGGGGAACGCGCTGACGACGGCGCCCTTCAGATAGGGGGCGGGGCCGCCGAGCAGGGCGCTGGCCATGGCCTTGACGGTCTTTTTCTTGATGAACCAGCGCACATCCGGGACCGCATAGGTGAACGTGGGGTCGTAGAAGTAGATGGGATAAGAACCGTAAATTACCTTGAAGGTCTCCTCTGGGATGGCCGTGCCGTCAGGGATTTCGGCGATCCTCCACTCGCCGTCCACCTTGGTCAGGGTCGCGGGAATGCGCTCCTTGGAGCCTTCGGGCAGCTGCGTAGCGATGCCGTCGGCGTCCACCGAGTAGGCCAGGTCAAGCTCGTAGTTGAAGACGTTTTCGACGGCGGTGCCCACCACGCGGGCGGAGCGGAAGACCAGCACCCGCTTGTCCGGCTTCCACCTCACCGAGGCGGCCTGGGTGAGGTACTGACGCGCCACGGCGTAATCGTCCTCGTAGCCGCTGCCCGCGAGATAGAAGTCCTCGATCACCGACTCCGGGCCGGCGCCGGCCCGCGGAGCCACGGGGAAGAAGACCGGGGCGTTGTTCGGTTTTCCGGCACTCTCATCGGTGCTCTTCCCTACCGGGCCGGAACGCGGGATCTGCGCGCAGGACGTCAGCACCACGAGGACCAGCGCCAGCAGTGCCGCGGCGAGGCCGGTGAGCGTACGGGCACCTCTCATGGCTGTTCCCCTGTTCCGTTAAATCCTGTTCCGTTGAATCCCGCTGCCCCGGGGCCGGCAGCCGGGCGGGGCACGGTGGCGGCCGCCTCCAGCAGCATCATCGCCCTGCCCGGGCCGCTGGTGATCCCGACGTCGGCAGGTTCGAGCTGGAGCGGGGATTTGGCGATCGCTTCGCCCTGGCGCAGCGGCAACGTGAGGCGGAAGTTGGACCCGCTCCCCTTCTTCCCCCAGGCCTGCAGCCAGCCGTTGTGCAGCTTGGTGTCCTCGGTCGCAATGGAGAGTCCCAGGCCGCTGCCGCCGGTGGTGCGGGCCCGGGCGGGGTCGGCCCGCCAGAACCGGTCGAACACGCGGGCGGCTTCCGCGGAGGTCATGCCGATTCCGTGGTCCCGCACGGCCACGGCTACCGCGGTGTCGTTGGCGGCCACGGAAATGTTCACCGGCTTGCCTTCCCCGTGCTCCAGGGCGTTCAGGACCAGGTTGCGCAGGATCCGGTCGATCCTCCGGTCATCCATCTCGACCACAATGGTGCCTTTGGGGGCATTGAGCGTCACCTCCGAGCCGTATTCGGCGGCCACCGGAGCCACCCCCTCCATCACGTGGGCGATGAGCTGGACGATGTCGGTGGGTTCGGCGTCGAGCATGGCCACACCGGCGTCGAACCGGGAAATCTCCAGGAGGTCGGCCAACAGCGACTGGAAGCGCTCCACCTGGTGGTACAGCAGCTCGGCGGAACGCTTGTTGACCGGGTCGAACTCGTCGCGGGCGTCGTACAGCACCTCGGCGGCCATCCGCACCGTGGTCAGCGGCGTCCGGAGCTCATGCGAGACGTCGGAGACAAAGCGCTGCTGCATCTGGGACAGGGTGGCCAGCTGCGTGATCTGCTCCTGCAGGCTGGCGGCCATGTGGTTGAAGGAGGCACCCAGCCGGGCCACTTCGTCCTCGCCCTTGACCACCATGCGTTCCTGCAGCTGGCCGGCAGCGAGCTTCTCGGAGACGAGGGCGGCATGGCTGACCGGGCTGACCACGTTGCGGGTGACGTACCAGGCGACCGCGCCGACCATGAGCGCCAGGGCGGCGGCGCCGGCCAGCAGCACGTTCTGGATCTCGTCGAGCGTCTTCTGCGCGGTGTTCAGGTCATAGATGAGGTAGAGCTCGTAGACCGTGCCGTTGAACGTCACCTTGTTCCCGACGGCGATGCCGGGGCGGTCCTCGGTGCCCACGGGGAACTCCGTGGAGGCCCAGAACTGGTCCTTGCCGGAGTCCTGCACCGCTTTGCGCAGCTCGGGCGGGATCACGCTGATGGTGAGCTGGTCGGAGGCCCGCGATTCGACCCAGCGGTTGCGCGGTTTGGTCTGTTCGGGCATGGCCTCGAAGACGTAGCGGCGCTGGATCACCGAGCCGCGGCCTTCGACGGCGTTCAGGGTGTCGTAGACGAGGGTGATGACGCTCGACTGGTCGGTGACCTGCGCGCCGTCGAAAGTGTCCTGGACCTGCTTGACGTTGTAGCGGGTCTCGGACTCCGCCTGCGCCAGCCGTTCCTGGAAGAGGTTATTGGCGATCTGGTTCGAGAGGTAAGCGCCTACGACGGCGAACGAGCCCACCGCCAGCAGGAGGGTGGTCAGCACGGTGCGGAACTGCAGCGAGCGCCGCCAGCGCCGGTGCAGGGCGCGCAGCAGGTACCGGGTCCCGGGCAACACCTTGGACGCCCCGGTGCGCACCAGCCGCGCCACCCTGGCAGTTACGATCCGGGCGCGGCGGGCCCAGATGCCGGCCCGGAAGAGCGGGGACTGGCCATGGGACGGCGACGGCGGGGCCGCACTTTCACTTTCCGGGCCGGGCCGGGCCGCAGTTGGCTCCGGCGCTGACTCGGTCTCCGGCGCTGACCCACGCTCCGGGGCTTGCCCCGGGTTGCCGTCCGCCGGCTCAGGAACCTGCTTTGTATCCGACACCACGGACCGTCAATACAACTTCAGGGGCTTCGGGATCGCGTTCGATCTTCGAGCGCAGGCGCTGGACGTGGACGTTGACCAGGCGGGTGTCCGCCGCGTGCCGGTAGCCCCAGACCTGTTCCAGGAGCAGTTCGCGGGTGAAGACCTGCCATGGTTTGCGGGCCAGGGCGACCAGCAGGTCGAATTCCAGCGGGGTCAGCGAAATCCGCTCGCTGTTGCGGCTGACGACGTGGCCGGCGACGTCGATGGTGACGTCCGCGATGCGCAGCGTCTCGGGGGCTTTCTGGTCGCCGGGACGCAGCCGCGCCCGGACCCGCGCCACAAGTTCGGCGGGCTTGAAGGGCTTGGGGACGTAATCATCGGCGCCGGACTCCAGGCCGCGGACGACGTCGGAGGTGTCGGCTTTCGCCGTCAGCATCACGATCGGAACATCGGACTCGGCCCGGATCTGCCGGCACACCTCGATGCCGTCGATGCCCGGAAGCATCAGGTCCAGCAGCACGAGATCGGGCTTGGCGGAGCGGAAGACCTCGAGGGCCTGGCCGCCGTCCGCGCAAAAGACGGGGTCGAAGCCGTCGTTGCGCAGCACAATACCGATCATCTCGGCCAGCGCCTCGTCATCGTCCACTACCAAAATCCGTGCCTTCATAGATTACATATTCCCCTATTGAAATGGCTTTGTCGTATTCCGGCAGTCCCCGGCATGGCGCGCGCGGCCGCACGACGTGCCGCGACCCGGCCGCCTGCGGCGGAAACTGCCCGCCGTGCTGGACGCCCGAACTGGCCCGGGTGCTTGCGGCCGGGGCGCGAAACTATAGGCTGGGGCAAGCTAGGCCCGCAGATCCCGGCCGAGATCCGTTCCGTCTCCGCGCACCGCTCATGCTCGGCGGGATGCAGTGGGAGCGCTCAAGTGCCACCGGCGTGTTCCGCGCCGCGGCCGCCGAACGCGCCCTGCTCGAACGCGAGGCAGTCAGCGCCCAACTGCGCCAGGCGGGGTCGAAATGGTGGACGCCGAACCCTCGCAGCTGCCGCCGGCGCTCGCGGACGCGTACATTCGTTTGAAGGCCGCAGGACGGCTGTGAACCGAAGGAGGACGGCGTGACCGGCTATGACCCCATCTACCGGCTCGGCCTGGGATCCGACTTTTCCAGGCTGCAGCCCGAACTGCAGGACTACTTCTCGCTGGTGCCGGGCTCCGGCCACTACGGGGTCGGCGAGGGCGTCTTCGACGTCGTCGGCTGCCGGCAGCGCTGGTTGCGGCCGCTGCTGGGCTTGGCGACCGGTGAGGAGGCGTTTTTCCCGGAATACGGCGAGGGCATCAGGTTCCGGATCGAGAACCACGCGCACCTGGACCCGTTCGGCCGGTCCAGCCTGACGGCCCGGCGGGAGATCTTCTTTCCGCAGACCACCAGGCTCTTCCACGACACCACCAGCCTGGATTCCTCCACCGGCAGCCCGCGGCTGGTGGATTACGTGGGCCGCTACCGCAGGCTCGTGACGGACCTCAACCTCAGCGTCACCGCGGAAGGGCGGCTGCGCGGCGTCTCGGAGGCCTCCCGGTTGTTCCTGGGCCCGCTTCGGATCCCGCTGCCGGCGGCCCTGGACGCCAAGGCCTACGCCGAACAGTGGTGGGAACCGGACGAGGGCCGGCACCGGATCCAGGTCAAGGTGATCCAGCCGCAGATCGGCCTGGTGCTGGTGTACGCCGGCCGCTTCGACTACCGGCTTGAGCCGTACCCGGCCGGCACGCTGGCGCCCGGCTACCTGCCGGGGCGCGCCAGGCCCGGCCGCTGGGAAAGCCGCGTCTAGTCCCTAGCCGAGGGCGAGCTGGTTCAAACCCTCGGCCAGCTGCGTCAGCCGGGTCAGCACCGCCGTCGCGGAGGAGGGTGTGTGGCCTGCGAGGCCACCGGCCGGTGTGACCCGCACCGGGCCCAACGCGCTGGCCGGGAGCCCGAGCTGGCGCCACGGGCGCCACAGCGTTTCGACCGCCTGCGGCACACGGGGCAGCGCGGCCGCGGGATCGTCAACCGGCAGCACGCCGGCCCACAGGCGTTTCCCGGACTCCACGGCGCCGGCGAGTTGCTCCCATTGGCGGGAGGTCAGCGCCCGCAACGGTACGGCGATCCCGTCCGCGCCGGCGGCCAGGATCCGGTCGAAGGGCGCCTCGACTTCGGGAACGGACACCACGATTTCGGCCGCCCCGGCGGCCCGCAGGGCGTCGATGACAATCCGCCAGGACTCGGTCACCTCCGAACCCGGCACGGCGCGCAGGGTGCGGTACCCGCTGGAAGTCGGGATGGCGCCCGCCATGACGGCGGCGATGTCCGGTTCGTCGAGTTGCACCACCAGGCTGGCGCCGGGCACGGCGGCGGCCACCCGGCGCAGGTGGGCGTCCACGCCGGCCGCGAGCGAGGCCGCGAGGTCCCGCCGCGCACCGTGGTCGATCAGGGCACGCTCGCCGTTGTGCAGGTGCAGTCCGGCCGCGAGGCTGAGCGGGCCGCGCAGCTGGATCTTCAGCTCGGCCGCGGGGGTCTCTTCCGCCCCGACGACGTCGGCGAGGACGTTGATGTCGGTGGACAGCGCCGAGCGGGCGCGCCTGAGGTCCTGGCCGGGACGGTCCACGATCCTCCAGCCGTAGGGCTGGACGTCGACGGCGAGGCCCTCCAGCAGCGACGCGGTGCGACCCAGCGCGTCCGAGCCGACACCACGGTCCGGGAGTTCGGCGAGGAATGGCAGGTGCGGGCTGCCCAGTTCGCCGCGGATGATGCGGGCGGCCTCGACGGGGTCCTCCCCCGGCCAGGCGCCGAGCGCGGTGGCCGTGACCTGTGCGGCGGCAGCAGACAGCGAGGGCTCGGGTGCGGGCACGGCTACGCCTCGGCGGAGATGCCGGAATCCGGGGCCGCCGGGGCCCGGCCGGCGGCCTGGTGTGCGGCGGCCTGGTGGTCTTCGGCGATGGCCTCGTGGTGGCGGATCACCTCGCCGATGATGAAGTTCAGGAATTTCTCGGCGAACGCCGGGTCCAGATGCGCCTCGGCGGCGAGCCGCCGCAGGCGGGCGATCTGGGCGGTCTCGCGGCCCGGGTCTCCGGCCGGAAGCTTGTGCGCGGCCTTGAGGAAGCCGACCTTCTGCGTGGCCTTGAACCGCTCGGCCAGGAGGAACACCAGCGTGGCGTCGATGTTGTCGATGCTGGACCGGATCGAGAGCAGTTCCGCCATCACCGCGGGATCCACGTGCCCGGCCAGGGAACTGGCGGCGGGGTCATAGGCATCGGCGTCGGGAAGGTTCTGGTTCTGCTCGGTCATTGACCCAGTCTAGGGTGCCGGGCCGAAATCCCTCGGGTGTTAAGCGCGTGTGCGCCCGGCCCGAAAAGGGGCATGCCCGCCGTTCGAAGTGAACGGCGGGCATGCCCCTTGGTGCTGCCGGAGCGGTCCGGATCTCAGGCGCCGAGCACCGCGCGAAACTCCTCGCGGCGCCGGGCCTGCTCATCCGGATCGGGTACCGGCAGCGACGCGATGAGCTTCTTCGTGTACTCATGCCGCGGGTGGCCCATGACCTGGTTTCCGAGCCCCTGCTCCACCATCTTCCCCTTGTAGAGGACACCGACCCAGTGCGAGAGGATGTCCACCACGGCCAGGTCGTGGCTGATGAAGAGGCAGGCGAAACCGAATTCGGCCTGGATCTCCTTGAACAGCTCCAGCACCTTCGCCTGCACCGAAACATCCAGCGCCGACGTCGGCTCGTCGGCGATCAGCAGCTTCGGGTTCAGGATCAATGCCCGCGCCAGTGACGCGCGCTGGCGCTGGCCGCCGGAGAGCTCGTGCGGGTAGCGGTCGGCGTACGACGCCGGCAGCTGCACCGATTCGAGCAGCTCGCGGGTCCGCTGGCGTGCCTGGGCCGGCGTCGGCTTGCTGTGGATGATCATCGGCTCGGCGATGCAATCACCGATGGTGAGCTGCGGGTTGAACGAGGCCGCCGGGTCCTGGAAAACGAAACCGATCTGCTTGCGCAGCGGTTTGAAGGTGCGCTCCTTGAGATTGAGCATCTCGTAGTCGAGCACCTTCAGGCTGCCGCCCGTGGTCCTGTTCAGGCCCGCGATGGCGCGGCCGATGGTCGTCTTGCCGGAACCGGACTCACCGACGAGGCCGAAAACCTCCCCCTCGGAGAGCGTGAAGTTCACGCCGTCCACGGCCTTGAACGCCGGGCTGCCCAGCCGGCCGGGGTACTCGATGGTCAGGTTCTTCGCCTCGACCAGGACCTTGCCGCCCTGGTGGGCGCGTTCGGTCATGCCCGCCGAGGCGGAGTTCCGGCCCAGGTGAGGGACGGCCGCCAGGAGCTTCTTCGTGTAGTCCTGCTTCGGTTCCGCGAAGAGCACCCGCGCGCTGGCCTCCTCGACGACGTCGCCCTGGTACATCACGACGACGCGGTCGGCAAGGTCGGCTACGACGCCCATGTTGTGCGTGATGAGCACGATCGAGGTGCCGTACTGGTCCCTGAGCTCGCGCAGGAGTTGAAGGATCTCCGCCTGCACGGTGACGTCCAGCGCGGTGGTCGGTTCGTCGGCGACGATCAGTCCCGGGTTGAGCGCCAGCGCGGCGGCAATGACGACGCGCTGCTTCTGGCCGCCGGAGAACTGGTGCGGGTAGTAGTTCACCCGGGTTTCCGGATCCGGGATACCGACCTTGCGCAGGGCCTCGACGGCCCGTGCCTTGGCGTCCCTGGCGCTGACCCGGCCGTGGCCGGCGTGGGCACGGATGCCCTCGGCGATCTGCCAGCCGACGGTGAAGACCGGGTTGAGCGCGGTCGAGGGCTCCTGGAACACCATGGCCACGTCGCGGCCGCGGATTTCGCGCAGCTTGGACGCGCTGACGCTGATCACGTTGTTGCCGTTGATCAGCACGGCGCCGGAGCTGATGGCCGTCTCCGGCAGCAGCCCCAGAATGGTCTTAGCGGTGACGGTCTTGCCGGAGCCGGATTCGCCCACGATGGCGACGACCTCGCCCGGGTTGACCTCGAGGCTGACATCCTTCACGGCATAGACGTCCCCGGCGTCCGTGGCGAAGGTGACTTTGAGGTGGTCGATGTCCAGCACGGGCCCGGAGCCTCGGGTGTGCCGGTCTGAAACGGAGCCGATATTGGTGCTCATGAACTGCTCACTTCTGCTGAGTTTGCTGTCTGGGCGGCGGCGGGGCCGGGTCCGGGTTTGCCGGAGGAAGCCTTCTTTCGTCCGCGCAGGCGCGGGTCGTTGAGGTCGTTGATGCTCTCGCCGACCAGGGTCAGCCCCACCACGGTGAGGACAATGGCCAGGCCGGGGAAGACGCCCGTCCACCAGATGCCGGAGGTGGTGTCCGCCAGCGCCTTGTTGAGGTCGAAGCCCCATTCCGCGGCCGACGTCGGTTCGATGCCGAAGCCGAGGAAGCCCAGGCCCGCGAGGGTGAGGATGGCTTCGGAGGCGTTCAACGTGAAGATCAGCGGCAGCGTTCGGGTGGCGTTCTTGTAGATGTGGCGGGTCATGATCCGGATGTTGGACGCGCCCACCACCTTGGCGGATTCAACGAAGGGTTCGGCCTTGAGCCGGATTGTCTCCGCGCGGATGACGCGGAAGTACTGCGGGATGAAGACCACGGTGATGGAGATCGCCGCGGCCAGGATGCCGCCCCACAGGCTGGAACGCCCGCCGCTGATGACGATGGCCATGACGATCGCCACCAGCAGGGACGGGAAGGCGTAGACGGCGTCGGCGATCACAACGAGGATCCGGTCCAGCCAGCCGCCGATGTAGCCGCTGACCAGGCCAAGGATCACGCCGATGAAGATCGACATGATCACGGCCACGACGATCACCATAACGGCGGTCTGCGCGCCCCAGACAACCCGGGAGAACACGTCGTAGCCGCCGACGGTGGTTCCGAGCAGGTGCCGGCCGCCGGGGGCCTGCTGCGCGGGGAAGCTGCCTTCGGCGTCGGAGATCTGCGAGAAGCCGTACGGGGCGATCAACGGCGCGAAGATCGCCGTCAGCAGGAACAGTGCGGTCAGGACGAGGCCGGCGACGAGCATGCCCCGTTGGAGGCCCACGCTCTTGTTGAAGTGGGAAACGACCGGCAGCCGCCGGAACCAGGGTTCCCTGCGGTTTTCTGCGGCGATGGTTGGTTCGATGCTCATGTCAGTACCTCACGCGGGGGTCGATCAGCGCGGCGACGATGTCCACGATGAAGTTGGTCACGGCCACGATCACGGCAAGCAGCACCACAATGCCCTGCACGGCCACGAAGTCGCGGGCCGTCAGGTAGGTGGCGAGCTGGAAGCCGAGGCCTTTCCATTCAAAGGTGGTCTCGGTCAGCACGGCGCCGCCGAGCATGACCGCGATCTGCAGGCCCATCACGGTGATGATGGGGATCAGCGCCGGCTTGTAGGCGTGCTTGGTGACCAGGCGGAATTCGCTGACGCCGCGTGAGCGTCCGGCTTCCACGTAGTCCTTGCCGAGGGTGCCGATCACGTTGGTGCGGACCAGGCGCAGGAAGATGCCGGCGGTCAGCAGGCCCAGGGCGACGGCGGGCAGCACCGCGTGCGCGGTGACGTCGCCGAGCGCGGCCATGTTGCCGCTGCGCACCGCGTCGAGCCAGTAGATTCCGGTGGGTGCCTGCAGCGCTGTCAGTGCCAGTTCCGTGGAGGTCTTGGCCCGCCCGGCCACCGGAAGCCAGCCCAGCCAGACCGAGAAGGTCAGCTTGAGCAGCATGCCGGCGAAGAAGACCGGCGTGGCGTAGCAGAGGATGGCGAAGATCCGCAGGACGGCGTCGGGCGCCTTGTCGCGGCGGTGCGCGGCGACCATGCCGAGCGGGATGCCCACGGCCAGGGCCACGAGCAGCGCGTTGATGGACAGCTCGAGTGTTGCCGACCCGTACGTGGTCAGCATCTCGGAGACCTGCCGGTTGTCCGACAGTGTGGTACCGAAGTTGCCGGTGATGAGGTGGCCGAGGTATTCGAAGTACTGCACGAAGATGGGCCGGTCGTAGCCGGCCGAGTGGATGCGTTCGGCCAGTTGCTCCGGCGGGAGCCGGCCGCCGAGGGCGGCCGTGATCGGGTCGCCGGTGATCCGCATCAGGAAGAACACGAGGGTGACCAGGATGAAGATGGTCGGGAAGATCAGCAGGAACCTGATCAGGATGTATTGGCCCAGTCCCCCACCGGACGCCTTTTTCTTTGTCGGCAATAGGCCGTCGGCGTCGCTGGGCGGCGCCTCAATAAGTGTTGTCATTGGTACCTAAATTTGTGTTTCCGTCGGCTTCGTGGGCTTCCGGAATCGGTTGTCCTGCTCTCAGCAAGAGAGGCGGGACGCCGCGCAGGCGCCCCGCCTCCTTGGCTGGTCAGGACCGGATGGGGAATGGACCTACTTGGACATCACACCAAGACGGGTCTTGAAGGACGCGTCGAGGGTCTTGTCGACACCCTGGACGTCCTTGCCGGCGACCATGAGCTGGGCGCCCTGCAACAGCGGCAGCGTGGAGAGGTCCTTGGCGACGGCCGTCTGGGCGTCACCGAGTACCTTTTCGCGCTCGCTCTTGTCAACGGTGGTGAGCTGCTTCTTGATCAGGTCCGTCACGGAGGCGTTCTCGTAGTGGTTCTTGAGGAAGTTGCCCGGGATGAAGAACGGGGTCAGGTAGTTGTCGGCGTCGGAGTAGTCCGGGAACCAGCCGAGCTGGTAGACCGGGTAGACGTCCTTGGTGCGGTCCTTGGAGTAGGTGACCCACTCGGTGGACTGCAGGTCGACCTTGAACAGGCCCGACTTTTCCAGCTGTTCCTTGATCATGGCGTATTCGTCGCCGGAGGACTTGCCGTAGTGGTCCGGGTTGTACTGCAGCTTCAGGGTGACCGGGGCGGTGACGCCGGCGTCGCTGAAGGCCTTCTTGGCCTTGTCGAGGCTGGGCTTGCCGTTGCCGTCGCCGTACATGTCCTTGAGCGGCTTGATGGCGCCGACGAAGCCGTCGGGGACCACGGAGTACGCAGGCAGGTAGGTGCCCTTGTAGACCTGGCTGGCGATCGCGTCGCGGTCTACGACGTCGGCCATCGCCTGGCGCACGGCGAGGGCCTTCGCCGGGCTGGCGTCGGGGGTCTTCGCACCGAACGGCATGGTGTCGAAGTTGAAGACGATGTAGCGCAGTTCGCCACCGGGGCCCTTGTGGACCTTGACCTTGGAATCCTTCTCCAGGTCGGCGGCGTCGGTCGCGGTCAGGCTGCGGCCGGCGACGTCGATGTTGCCCTGCTGGACATCGAGCTTCAGGTTGTTGGAGTCCGCGTAGTACTTGATCGTGGCGCTGTCGTTCGCCGGCTTGCCGAGCATGCCCTTGTAGTCCGGGTTGGCCTTGAGGCTGATGAGCTCGTTCTTCTTGTAGCTCTCGATCGTGTACTGGCCGGCGAAGGGCTTGCCCTTGACGATCTCGTCATCGCTCATCAGCTTGTCGGCCGGGAAGACTTCCTCATCGACGATCGGGCCGGCGTTGGCCGCGAGGACGCCCGGGAAGACCTGGTCGTTGCCTTGCTTGAGCTTGAACACGACGGTGGTGTCGTCTTTGACTTCCACCGAGGCGAGGTTGCCCAGCAGGGAGGCCGGGCCGTTGTCGTCGTTGATCTTGACGACGCGGTCAATCGAGAACTTCACGTCGGAAGACGTCAGGGCGTGGCCGTTGGCGAACTTCAGGCCGGACTTGAGCTTGACGGTGTACTCGGTCGGGCTCGTGAAGGAGGCGGACTCGGCGATGTCCGGCGTGGAGTCTGCCGTTCCGGGCTTCGAGTTCATCAGGAACGGGTAAATCTGGTTCATCACCATAAAGGAGCCGGCGTCGTAGGAGCCGGCCGGATCGAGGGTGACCACCTTGTCAGTGGTGCCGTACGTAATGGTGCCTCCGCCTGCGGCGCTGCCGGAGGACGTTCCGCCGCCGGAAGGGCCGGTGCAGGCCGTCAATGCAAAGGCGGAAACCCCGGCGAGCGCGATGGCGCTCTGCAGGGCCTTTTTGTTCATTGCCATCTGTGAACTTTCTGTTCGATGAGTACTCGTCCGCTGCCCGAAGTAGCTTGACTCGAGGGGCAGCACACTGTCCTGATTCCTAGATTCAACCAGAAGACCGTGGGGTGAATCGTCAAATCTTGTGAGTTGAGACACAAAATTTACACGATCCGAAGGAACTCATCGTTTTCTGCAGGATTTGGCCCGGATCTTCGGCACCCCGCCGCGGGGTCGCCTGCGGACGTTGGCAGCGCCGGACATGCCCTCCGCGCGGGCCGGGCAATGGACATAATGCCTATGTGCCCGCTCGTGGCCGCGAAGAATGAGCATGTGCCCCGCACCCGTTTCCGGACGGAGGACATGCCCCGCGTGAGGGCCGAAGAATGGACATGCCCTGCATCCGGGGTTTGGCCAATGGACATGCCCTCCGTTGGGGGCTGAACGATCGACATGCCCTGCATCCGGGGTTTGGCCAACGGACATGCCCTCCGCGCGGGCCGGGCAATGGACATAATGCCTATATGCCCGCTCGTGGCCGCGAAGAATGAGCATGCCCCGCACCCGTTTCCGGACGGAGGACATGCCCCGCGTGAGGGCCGAAGAATGGACATGCCCTCCGTTGGGGGGCTGGAGGAATGGACATGCCCTCTGCCCCAGTTCGGGCGGGCGTGTGGTCGCGGCTAGAGGGCGGCGCGCTGCCGCGACCGTGCGGCGTCGATCGTGGCCTGGCCGAGGACCCGGCTGCCCTGGTAGAGCACCACGGTCTGGCCGGGGGCCACGCCGCGCAGCGGCTCGGCGAGGGTAACCACGAGGTTGCCGGATCCCTCCGCGTGTTCCATCCGGGCCGTTGCCGGGACGGGGTCCCCGTGGGCCCGGACCTGGGCGTGGCAGTCGAAGTCCGCGCCGGTGGCGATCTCGGCGATCGGCAACCCGGCCCAGGAGACCTTGATGCCCCGGATCTCGTCGATGGCCAGGAGGGCCTCCGGGCCCACAACCACCTTGTTTTCCTTGGGCCGGATTTCCAGCACAAAGCGCGGCTTGCCGTCGGCGGCCGGGGTACCCAGCTTCAGGCCGCGGCGTTGGCCTACGGTAAAGGCGTTGGCGCCGGGGTGCTCGCCGACCTTGGCGCCGGACTCGTCCACGATGTCGCCGGTGGTCATCTCGATCTTCTCGGCCAGCCAGCCGGCGGTGTCACCGTCGGGGATGAAGCAGATGTCGTGGCTGTCGGGCTTGTTCGCCACCGAGAGCCCGCGGCGCTCCGCCTCCGCGCGGACCTCGGCCTTGGACGGGGTGTCGGCGAGCGGGAACATCGAGTGCCGGAGCTGTTCGTGCGTGAGGACGCCCAGCACGTAGCTCTGGTCCTTCGCCCAGTCAGCGGCGCGGTGCAGTTCCGGGTTGCCCTCGGCGTCGGTGATCACCTTGGCGTAGTGGCCGGTGCAGACCGCATCGAAGCCCAGGGCGATCGCCTTCTCCAGCAGGGCGGCGAACTTGATCCGCTCGTTGCAGCGCATGCAGGGGTTGGGGGTGCGGCCGGCGGCGTATTCGTCGATGAAGTCCTGGACGACGTCTTCCTTGAAACGCTCGGAGAAGTCCCACACGTAGTACGGGATGCCCAGCACGTCGCACGCCCGCCAGGCGTCGCGGGAGTCCTCGATGGTGCAGCAGCCGCGGCTGCCGGTGCGCAGCGTTCCGGGCATGCGGGAGAGGGCGAGGTGGACCCCGACGACGTCGTGGCCGGCCTCGACGGCGCGGGCTGCGGCGACGGCGGAATCGACGCCGCCGCTCATGGCTGCAAGAACTCGCATGCTGGCTTTCTCTGGGAAACGGGGGTTCGCGGGCGGTCGCCCCACGGCGTGGAGCTAACACAACGTCCGCCTGGCTATTCTATCGCCACGCCGATTCCTCCCCCAAAAAGCCTTGACGCCCCCGTCCCGTTCTTCTAGCGTCAAAATTAACAGTTTTAGAAACCCCTGGTTGTACCAACCCCTGGCACCAGCGCAGACGGGACAACAGAGATGGCTGTCGACAACATCGTGATTGTGGGCGGCGGGCTGGCCGGAGCCACCGCCGCCAAGACCCTGCGGGCCGAAGGCTACGAGGGGCCGGTGACCCTGCTCGCCGAGGAGCCGCATGCCCCCTATCTGCGGCCGCCGCTGTCCAAGGAGTACCTCCTCGGCAAGGACGGCGAGGAGGCGCTCCCCGTGGTTCCGGCCGACTGGTACGCGGAGAACGACGTCGAGCTGCGCCTGAGCGTTCCGGCCACCGCGCTGGACACCGGTGCCCGCACGGTGGACCTCGCCGACGGCGCGAGGCTCACCTATTCCGCGCTCCTGCTGGCCACCGGGGCACGTCCGCGCTCCATTGCGCTGCCCGGCAGCGACCTCGACGGCGTGATGACCTTCCGGACGCTGGAGGACAGCCGCCGGCTCCGGGACGCCCTGGCAGGCGGCGGCCGGAACGTGGTGATGGTCGGCTCGGGCTGGATCGGGATGGAACTGGCCGCAGCCGCGAACTCCTACGGCAACACCGTTACCCTGTTGGGGCTTGAAAAGGTACCGCTCGCGGCAGCGATCGGCCCGGAACTGGGAACCTTCTTCCGCTCGCTGCATGAATCGCACGGCGTGCGGTTCCGGCTGCCGGCGTCGGCCGCCGCTATCACGGGAGACGCCGGCCAAGTCACCGGCGTGCGCACCGACGCCGGCGAAGTCCTGGCAGCGGACCTGGTGGTGATCGCCGTCGGCGTCGTCCCCGAAACCTCGCTCGCCGCTGCCGCCGGCATCGAGCTGGACAACGGGATCCGCACGGACGCGTCGCTGCGTACCTCCGCCGCCGGGGTCTTTGCCGCCGGGGATGTCGCCAATGCCCTGCATCCGTTCACCGGCGGGCACCACCGCAGCGAGCATTGGTCCAACGCACTCAACGGCGGCAAGGTCGCCGGACGGGCGATGCTGGGCCGCGAGGCCGTGCTGGACACCATTCCGTACTTCTACACGGACCAGTACGACGTCAGCATGGAGTACTCCGGGTTCCCGACGCTCGTCGAAGGCCTGCCCGTGGTCCGGGGCTCGCTCGATGACCGGGAGTTCCTGGCCTTCTGGCAGCGCGGGGGCCGTGTGGTGGCAGGCATGAACGTCAACTGGCCCCGGTCCGCCAAGCCGCAGAAGGCCATCAAGGCCCTGATCACCGCACAGGCCCCGGTGAGCCCGGAGTCACTGGCGGACCCGGAGGTCCCGCTTGAGCAGTTGCTGCCGGAGGGCTAGCCTGAGCGCTAGCCGGTGGCAGTGTGGCGGGCGACGGTTCCGGCGGTCTGGATGCTGGACTCATGCCCGGCCATGCCGGCCTGGCGGGCGCGGGCGTACGCCGCCGGCAGGGCGGCCAGCAGGGCGTCGACGTCGGCGTCCGTGGACGCATGGCCCAGCGTGAAACGCTGGGCGCCGCGGGCCGTGTCCTCGTCCAGTCCCATCGCGAGCAGCACATGCGAGGGGCGCGGAACGCCGGCGGTGCAGGCGGACCCGGTGGAGGACTCCACCCCCGCGAGGTCCAGCAGGAACAGCAGGGAGTCGCCCTCGCAGCCGGGGAAGGTGAAATGCGCGTTGCCCGGCAGCCGGCCGGCCCCGGGGGCCCCGCGCAGCACGGCCTCCGGCACGGCGGCGCGGACGCCCTCGATCAGGCGGTCCCGGAGCGCGGAGATCCGTGCGGACTCCCCCGCCAGTTTTCCGGTGACGGCCTCCGCCGCCGCCGCGAAGGCCGCGATTGACGCGGTATCCAGGGTCCCGGAGCGCACGTCGCGCTCCTGTCCCCCGCCGTGCTGGACCGGGGTCAGCTTGACGGCGCGGCCCAGGAGCAGGGCGCCGACGCCGACCGGACCGCCGATCTTGTGCCCCGAGATGGACATCGCGTCCAGGCCTGTCCCGCGGAAATCGACCGGCACGGAGCCGAATGCCTGCACGGCGTCGGAATGCACGGGCACACCGGCGGCGTGTGCGAGGCGCACAACGTCGGCGACGGGCTGGATGCTGCCCACCTCGTTGTTGGCCCACATGGCGGTCACCAGGGCGATCGAGGCGGGGTCCTCGGCCAGCTCGGCCTCCAGCGCGGCCAGGTCCAGCACGCCCTCGGCGTCGACCGGCAGCCAGCGCACGTCCGCGCCTTCATGCCGTTCCAGCCATTCGACGGTGTCCAGCACGGCGTGGTGTTCGACGGTGGAGCACAGGATCCGGGTCCGCCGGGGGTCCTCGGCGCGGCGGGCCCAGTAAAGGCCCTTGACGGCGAGGTTGTCGGCCTCCGTGCCGCCGGAGGTGAAGATGACTTCCGAGGGATGCGCCCCGGCCGCGGCTGCCAGCGCCTCGCGGGCGTCCTCGACGGCACGGCGGGCGCGGCGGCCGGAACCGTGGAGTGAGGAGGGGTTGCCGGTGCGGGACAGCTCACGCGTCAGCGCGGCGAGCGCCTCGGCGGCGAGCGGCGTGGTGGCGGCGTGGTCTAGGTAAACGGGCACAGCCCAATTCTACCGTCGCGTGCTGGCGGGGGCGGGGGCCGCCTCCCGACAGCACGGCGCCGGACGGCCGCCGCGCTGGTGTACATTCGAGCGGTGAAGGCGTCCCTGTACCTCGTCCTGGCCACCCTGTTCTGGTCCGGAAATTTCGTCGTCGGCCAGGCCGCTGTCGCCTCAATGACCCCCATGGACCTGACCTTCTGGCGCTGGACGCTGGCTGCGCTGCCGCTGCTGGCCCTGGCCCACTTCGTGGAAAAGCCGGACTGGGGGGCGGTGCTGCGCCGCTGGCCGGTGCTGCTGCTGCTGAGCGTGCTGGGCATGAGCGGCTATACCCTGCTGCTCTACGGTGCGCTGGGCTACACCTCCGCGATGAACGCCTCGCTGATCACGGCGGCCAATCCCGCGCTGATCGTGGTGATGGCGATCGTCCTGCTCGGCGAGAAGACCACCCGTCTGGGCTGGCTTGGCATCGGGCTGGGGCTGCTGGGGGTACTGCTGGTTCTGACCCGCGGCGAACTGCAGCGGGTTTTCAGCCTCTCGATCAACACCGGCGAACTGATGATGATCGGCGCCATTGTCGTCTGGGGCAGCTACACGATCATCGCCCGCCGGCTGGACATCCCCGCCATCGCCGCCACCGCGGTGCAGGTCACCATCGCCACCGTGACGCTGGCGCCCTTCGCCCTCGCGCTGCACGTACGGTTCCCGGAGACCCCGGCCGAAGGCTGGTCGCTGGCCTACATTGCCGTCTTCCCCTCGCTGGGTGCCTACCTGTTCTGGAACCTGGCGCTGAAGTCCACCCCGCCGGGGACCGCGGGGAACTACCTGAACCTGATGGTGGTGTTCACGGCGCTCATTACGGTCGCGCTGGGGACGCCGCTGACACTCGTCCAGGTCGTCGGCGGCGCCATGGTGGTCGCCGGAGTCCTGCTGACCGGCCTCAAGGGGCAGGCCAGGCTCAAGCCGGCCTGATCCGGGCGCAGCACTGGGCCGGCGTCGCGGCATCCCGCGCCCTGAGCTCCTCGATGTCGAGCGCCTCCACCCGGTCCGGGTCCACACCGCAGCCCGCAGCGGCGCCGGCCAGGAAGGCGCCGTTCATGGCGCAGACCACGGCCGTGTGGCCCTTGGCCACCCGGTGGAAGGGACAGTTGAGCAGCACCAGCCCGCCGGCGCCGTCGTCCGCGGGCAGGTACCCCTCCTCGGCGAGGAGCGCGCCAAAGTCACCCCCGCCGGAGGACTCCCCCGCGGCCACCCCGCGCATGCGGGCCGCCTGCAGCAGCGCGTCCCGGGCGGATCCGCCGTCGGCCGCGGATTGTTCAACGGCGGTCACCAGCAGTTCGGCGGCCAGGTCGTAGCTGCGCTCCGGAACCGACGCCGAGACCTCCTGCACGGCGGCACGGTAGAGCTTGGCCGGACGGCCCGAGCCCGGGCCTTCCTTGCCGCCGATTTTCCGGAACTCCACCGCCAGCAGGCCGTCGTGGACCAGGCGGTCCAGATGAAAGGACGCCGTGCTGCGGGCCAGCCCCAGCGAACCGGCCGCATCGTCGCGGCTGACGGCATCCTCCGCGGCGGCGACGAAGCGGAAGAGGCGCCGGCGGCTCTCATCGCCCAGCGAGGCCACGGCGGCCAGCCTCCGGCTCCACGAAAAGGGGTTCATAAATCCACCCTAACTCTAAAAACAAGATTCATTGCTTAACCTGCTCTTCCATTCTAAAATCAAGATATCCATTTTTAGAAGGAGTGCAAGATGAAATCTTCAACCACACTGGCAGCCCCAGCCCCGACCGTCGCGGCCGGCGCCCAGCGGCAGGCCTTCCTGCTGCTGCGCACGGTTTTCACGGTGGCGCCGATCATTTTCGGCCTGGACAAGTTCACCAACCTGCTCACCCATTGGACGATGTACCTCGCCCCCGTGGCGACGTCGGTGGTCCCCCTGCCGGCGCAAACGTTGATGTACATCGTCGGCGTCGTGGAAATTGTTGCCGGCCTCGCGGTAGCCCTCCGGCCCCGCTTCGGGTCGCTGCTCGTCGCCGTCTGGCTGCTGGGCATCATCATCAACCTGCTGGTCCTGGGCAGCTACTTCGACGTGGCGCTTCGTGATTTCGGCCTGCTGGTCGGGGCACTAGCCCTGAACCGGCTCTCGCCGGTCAGGGGCCGGTAGCCTCGCCTGCGTCGGCGCGGGCCGCCGCGAGGCAGCCCGCGTCGACGCGCGCCTATGCCAGCACCCGCAGGGCGCCGGGAACGACGTCGATGGTCAGCGGCAACGGCCCGACGCGTTCGCCGTCTGCATAGGCGACGACGCCGTGCGCCTCCAGCTCAACCCGACGGACCCGGCGGATCTGCACGGCCGGGTGGCCCACGTGCTTGCCGGAGAACACCTTGGGGAACACCGCCAGGAATCCCGCGCGGGACAGCGGCCGGACGATGAACAGGTCCAGGTACCCGTCGTCGAGCACCGCGTCGGGCACGACCTTCATGCCGCCGCCGATCGACTGTCCGTTGGCCACCGAAATCAGCATGGCCCCCTGCTGCCAGCGTTCACCGTCGGCCGTCACGGTGTACTCAATGGCGCCGAAGGTAGCCAGCTCGCGCAGCATGGCCAGGTTGTACCGGGCGCGGCCCCGCGGCCACCGCCACGCGTTGGCGCGCTCGTTGACAGCCGCATCGAAACCAGCCGACACAACGCCGGCAAACCAGTGCGTCCGGCCGCCCGCGCGCACCCGGCCGGCGTCGATCACGCGGCCGCCCGCGGGCAGCGCCGCGAGGATCCGGGCGGCCGCCGCGGGGACGTTGTGCCGCGGCAGCCCAAGCGCCCGGGCCATGTCGTTTCCCGTGCCGCTCGGAATGATGCCAAGGGCGGTCGCGCCGAAGGTGGCACCTGATCCGGCGAGCGCATTCACGCCAAGGTGCACCATTCCGTCGCCACCGGCCACCACCAGCGCGTCCACCCCGTCGGCCAGGGCCTTGTCCACGGACCGGGACAGCAGCTCGTAACTGTCCTCGCACAACAACTGGACCTGCACGCCGGCCGCGCGGAAACACTCCGCCGCTTCGCGGCCGGCATGCCGTCCTCGGCCAAAGGAGGCGCGCGGATTGACGGCGAGGGCGATCTTCATGGGCTGAATTATGCCAGCCACCGGGAACCATCCACGGCTGCGCGCTCGTTATCCACCCAGCCGGTTAAACTGGCCACGCCGGAGGTCCAGGCCGGACCCGCTCCACAGACGCAGAGGATTCTTGCTTGACGCAGGGCAGCAGCTCGCATTACCAGGTCCTCAGGATCCCTGTCACGGCGACGGACAAGGACATCAAGGTGGCCTACCGCAGGGCCGCCCGCACGGCGCACCCCGACCACGGCGGCGACGCCGCTACCTTCCGCCGGGTGACCCTGGCCTACGAGACCCTCATCGATGCGAAGCGCCGCGCCGACTACGACCGCTCCTACGGCAGCGGCACCGCATTTTCCAGCCGGACGGCCCCGGCCGAGGAAGGGGCGCACTTCGACGCGCCCGCCGCCGGGAGCCGGGCATCCGCGCATGTCCGCCGGCCCAACACGCCGCGGAACACCGCCGCGGACGCCCCGGTGTACGTGCCCTCCTTCGAGGAGGTGGCGGCAAGCGGCGAGGTGCCGCTGATCCCGGAGCCGGTGGCCCGGCAGCAGGTCCACGGCATGCCCCGCAAACGCGGACTCTTCGGCGCTGAGGCACGCATCCAGCGCGAAATGCGGACGGTCCAGCTGATCACCCGGCAGATCCTGCCGGCCATACCCGCCGCCCGCCTGGTTAACGGACTGCAGTCCCCGGCGGACAACAGCCACATTGACCATGTCCTGCTCTCCGGCTACCGGCTGGCCGTCATCGGTTCGATGCTCCTGCCGCCGGGCGCCTACGCCTGGAACGGCAGCACCCTGAACCACGGCGGCCGTTCCATCGCCCCGCCGCAGCTGGCGCACGTGGTGCGCAGGATGCAGGACATCTTCCCCGAACTCAACGTCACCGGCTGGACGGTTGTCCACAGCACCGACGGCAACCTGCACGAACCAGTGATCGACCGGCACGGACGCCCCCGGGATCGGGGCGACAACCACGAGATTGTGCAGGTCGTCAACGCCGCCGGGTTGGCCCGCGGCCTCAAGCAGTTCCTCAGTTCCGGGCCGGCCCCGAACACGGTGAACGTTCCGGTGCTCGCCCGGCTGCTGCGCGGAATGCACTAGCGTCCCGGACCGCTCGCTAGGATGGAAACGTGTTCCGCATCCTCTTCCACAGCCCCGAAATTCCCGGCAATACCGGCAACGCCATCCGACTGGCCGCCATCACGGGGGCAGAGCTGCACCTCGTGGAACCGCTGGGTTTTGATTTTTCCGATGCCAAGCTCCGCCGCGCCGGCCTGGACTACCACGACCTCGCCGTCGTCACCGTGCACCCGGACATCGACGCCGCCTGGGAGGCGCTGGCACCGGAGCGCGTTTTTGCGTTCACCTCCGACGGCGAAACCTCCTACACGGACATCGGCTACCTGCCCGGCGACGTGCTGATGTTCGGCCGGGAATCCGTGGGCCTCTCCGAGGAACTGAAGCACGACCCGCATGTGACGTCCCGCGTCCGGCTGCCGATGCTGCCGGCGCTGCGCTCGCTGAACCTGGCCAATGCGGCGTCGATCGCCGTCTACGAGGCCTGGCGCCAGCACGGCTTCGCGGGAGCGAAGCTCTAGCAGCGCTGCCGACCGGTGCGGGTGGGAAGGTCCGCCCGCGAACGAACCCCGAAGTCCGGCCCATCCGGGTCCGCCGCTGCTCCGAATGCCTTCTGAGAGACCATTCCAGGCTAAACGTCGAAGGGAGCGAGGAACGGCAGGTGAGCACAATGCAGGTGGATAGACGCCCGGCCCCCCAGGCTGCGGGCAACCACGGCGCTGTCGAAGCCCGTCCTGGCCCGCGTTCCGCGGCTGGCGCCTTATGCTTGAAGGCGATGGACACTCCGAATGCCCCGAACCCCGAGGCCGCCGCTCCCCCCAGCGCCCCAGCCGACCTGAACCGCCGGCTGTCAGCTCTGCTCGGGCAGATCGCCGACGGGGACCAGGCCGCTTTCGCCGAGTTTTACCAGCTCACCTCGCGCCGCGTTTTTGGCATGGCCCGCCGGGTCCTGATTGACCCGGAGCTGAGCGAGGACACCACCCAGGAGGTCTTCCTCCAGGTCTGGCAGAACGCGGCGAAGTTCAACGCCGACGTCGGCAGTCCGCTCGCCTGGCTGATGACGATTTCGCACCGCCGGGCCGTGGACAAGGTCCGCTCCTCGCAGTCGTCCACCGACCGGGAGTCCAAGTATGGCGCCAGCAGCCAGGAGATCGACCACGACTCCGTCTCCGACGAGGTCGGCAGCCGCCTCGAAGCCGAAGCGGTGGTTCGCTGCCTGGACACGCTGACCGACACGCAGCAGGAATCCGTCCGCCTCGCCTACTACGGCGGGCTGACCTACCGGGAAGTCGCCGAGAAACTCAACGCGGCCGTTCCCACCATCAAGTCCCGCATCCGCGACGGACTAATCCGCCTGAAGACCTGCTTGGGGGTGAGTTGAGATGAACGACATGAATCCACAGGACGGCGCCGGCACGCCCGGCAGCTTTTCCACCGACATCGCCGGCGACCTCAGCTCCGGCCGCGCCGTCGACCTCGCCGAGGTCTACGCGCTGCACGCCCTCGACGACGCCGAACGCGACGCCGTCGACCGCTACCTCGCCGACGCCCCGCCGGCCGAGCGCGCCGAGTTCGAACAGCGCGTCCGGCAGGCACGCGAGACACTGGCCATGAGCTTCAGCGCGGAGGAGGAACCGCCGGCCGGGCTCTTCGACCGCATCGTCTCGGCCCTTCCCGCACAAGGTGCCCGGACCGCCGCCGGCGGGCACGCCTCCCCCGCCGTTGCCCCGGTGGTGGCCCGGCCGGTCCGGGACAACGCCGAACTTCCGGTCACGGACGAACTCGGTGCCGCCCGCAAGCGCCGGGAGGAGCGGCGGCGACCGCAGGGCACCCGCAACTGGCTGATCGGCGTCGCCGCGGCAGCCGCGATTGCCGTGGGCGGAGTCGGCGTGGGCGCCTACGTCGCCAACCAGAACGACCCGCTCAACCAGGTGATGCAGGCCGGCGACGTGCGCAAGGCGACGATCGACGTGGTCGGCGGCGGCACGGCCTCGCTCACGCTCTCGCCCTCCAAGGACGCCGCGGTGGTAAAGATGAACGGCGTGCCCGCCCCGCCCTCGGGCAAGGTCTACCAGATGTGGCTGATCCCCAAGGACGGTTCGGCCCCGGTTTCCAAGGGCCTGATGGACGCCGAAGCGCTGTCCAAGCCTGCCGTCGTCACGGGCATCGGCTCTGCCGCCGCCCTGGGCATCACGGTGGAGCCGGCGGGCGGCTCGAAGACACCCACGATGCCGACCGTGGCCTCGGCCCCGCTGGGCGCCTAGGACCAAACAAAAACAAAGCCGCGCAGGACCCCCTCGGGCCTGCGCGGCTTTGTTGTGCCGGCGTGGTGTTGTCCGTGCGCCGCTAGATGACCAGCGAGAGCAGCATCACGAAGCCGAACCCCACCACGGAGATCAGTGTTTCCATTACGGACCAGGTCTTGAACGTCTGGCCGACGCTGAGGCCGAAGAGTTCCTTCACCAGCCAGAATCCGGCGTCGTTGACGTGCGAAAGGAAGAGCGAGCCGGCGCCGATCGCGAGGGCCAGCAGCGCCGCATGGGTCGGGGACAGCGAGCTGGCCAGCGGGGCAACGATGCCGGCCGCCGTCACGGTGGCCACGGTGGCAGAGCCCGTCGCCAGGCGGAGCGCGACCGCCACGAGGAAGCCAAGCACCAGCACGGACATGTTGGCGCCCTCGGCCCACTTCTTGACCGCGTCGCCGACTCCGGCGCCGATCAGGGTCTGCTTGAAGCCGCCGCCGGCGCCGACGATCAGCAGGATTGCGGCAATCGGGCCGAGGCTCGCACCGATCTTGGCGGTGATCTTGTTTCCGGTGAAGCCGACGGCGTAGCCGAAGGTTCCGATGGCCAGCAGCACGGCCAGGGTCATTGCCACCAGGGGCTGGCCGACGAAGTCGAAGAAGACCCGGATCCACGGTGCCGTTTTGGCGTCAGGCCAGATGATGTCCACGACGGCCTTGAGCAGCATCAGCACCACGGGGAAGATGATGGTCAGCAGTGTCACCAGGAAGCTGGGCTGGCGCTTGACGCCTTCCAGGTCGGCCCCGTGCTCGGTGTCGATGCCGCCCGCGACGGCGGGGGCGCCCACGGGAACCCATCTGGCGGCGAGCCGGGAAAACAGCGGCCCGCAGATGATGACGGTGGGGATGGCGACCAGGAGCCCGAGCGCGAGCGTGGTGCCGAGATCCGCCTTGACGGCGCTGATCGCGATCAGGGGTCCCGGGTGCGGCGGCACCAGGCCGTGCAGCACCGACAGCCCGGCCAGGGCCGGGATCGCGACGCGCATGAGCGGCATCCTGGAGCGCTGCGTGACCAGGACGATCACCGGCAGCAGCAACACCAGGCCGATTTCGAAGAACATCGGCAGGCCGATGATCACCGCAACGAGCGTGATGGACCAGACCACGCGGTTGCCGCTGGCCTTGGCAAGGAGTGTGTCCACCACCCGGTTGGCCCCGCCGGAATCCGCCAGGAGCTTGCCGAGCATGGCGCCGAGGGCGATCAGCAGGCCGACCTCCTTCAGGACGCCGCCGACCCCGTCCTCGAAGTTGGTGATGATCTTGGCCAGTTCCACGCCGGAGGCCAGGCCGACGAACGCCGTGCCGAGCACGAGGGCGAGGAAGGGGTGGAGCTTGAACTTGGCGATCAGCACCACGATGAGTGCGATGCCGAGGGCGGCGACTACCAGGAGTCGGGTGTCGTGGCCTGTCCAGGCCTCGACGGCAGCCGGAAGCTGCAGTGCTGCAAGAGAATTCAAAACGTGTTCCTAGCTGGGAATGAAGGGTGGTGGCCGGCGCGCGGTCAGTGCGTGCCGGCGTCGGACGCGGCGGCGGCGTCGTCGAGGTGGAGCCGGTCAATGATTTCCTGCGCCTCTTCCGCAGGCGTTGCGCCGACACAGAGGGTCATAAAGTTTTCGTCCTCGGTGGGCGCCTCCAGCGCCTCGAACTGGGACTCCAGCAGCGCAGGCGGCATGAAGTGGCCGTGCCGCGAGGCGAGCCGGTCCGAAATCCGGTCCTTGCTGCCCTCGAGGAAGACAAAGACGACGCCCTCTCCGCGCAGCACGTCCCGGTAACGCTTCTTCAGGGCCGAGCAGGTCACGACGCCGGGCATCCCGGCCTCAGTGTGCGCCCGGATCCAAGCGGCAATGCTGTCCAGCCAGGGCCAGCGGTCTTCGTCCGTCAGCGGCTGTCCGGCGTGCATTTTGGCCACATTGGACGCAGGGTGCAGGTCGTCGCCTTCGGCGAGTTCCCAACCGAGCCGGCCTGCCAGCAGGCCGGCCACGGTGGATTTTCCCGAGCCCGATACGCCCATGACGACCAGAACGGGGTGCTGCGCAGTCTTCGCCATTAAAGTCTGCCTTCCATCAATAAATATGATTTAAACAATGGCAAGCATATGGCAGCGGTCCCGCGCGGGCAACACTAGAAGCCGGCGATGGTTCCTGGGCCGTTGACGGCGACGACGTGGAAGGCTTCGGCGCTGCGCCCGTCGGCCAGCCCGCCGCGTTGCGCGGTGCCCAGCATGAGGCCGCGGACGGTGCGTTCCATGGCCTCGACGTCCGGGTGCTGGCTGACGTGGATGTGGATGGCGGCGAGCTTGGCCTCGACGTGCCCGGTGACGTCGACAAAGTGGTTTTCGCGTTCCTCCGGGCCGGCGAAGAGCCAGAGCCAGGGCAGCTTGTAGGCCGCCAGCCCGGCGTCGGCCAGCTCAGGATAGGCGAAGGGGTTCTCCAGCGCAGGGTACACCGCCCTGGTCACCGCCTCCCCCACCGCCAGGTGGTCCGGGTGGCTCTTCTGGATGCGGTTCCAGTTGCGTTCGGGATGCGTGGCCAGCACGACGTTGGGACGGAGCTGGCGGATCAGGCGCACCACCTCGCGCATGACCTCATGCGAGGCCTCGAGATAGCCGTCGCGCTGGTGGAGGTAATGGATGTCGGTGACGCCCACGAGCGCGGCGGCGCGCTGCTGCTCTTCCGTCCGCAGCCGCACGATTTCGTCACGCTGCGCCGGGTCGAAGCCGCCGGCGTCGCCGTCGGTCATGATGCAGTAGCTGACCTGGACCCCGGCGGCGGTCCACGCGGCGATGGTGCCCGCGGCGCCGAAATCGACGTCGTCCGGGTGGGCGGTGAAACAAAGCACCCGCTCGATCCGGTGGTGCTCCGGATCGAACGGGCTTTGTGCCGAGACGGCGTTGGTGCTCAATGGCCTGCCCTGCGCTTCTTGATTTCCTCGGTGGCCTGCGGGAGCACCTGGAAGAGGTCGCCCACGATGCCGAAGTCGGCGATCTCGAAGACCGGTGACTCCGCGTCCTTGTTGACGGCCACGATCACCTTGGCGGTCTGCATGCCGGCCTTCTGCTGGATGGCTCCGGAGATGCCGGCCGAGATGTAGAGCTGCGGCGAGACGGTCTTGCCGGTCTGACCGATCTGGGCGTCGTGGCCGATCCAGCCGGCGTCCGTGGCCGCGCGGGAGGCGCCGATGGCCGCGCCCAGGACGTCTGCCAGGTCCTCGACGGGTCCGAAGTTGCCGTCCACGCCGCGGCCGCCGGCCACCACGATCCGGGCCTCGGAGAGGTCGGGCCGGCCGCTGGCGGCCTTTTCGTTCCGGGCGGTGACGCGCGCTGCTCCGGCCGTGGCATCGGCCGGCAATTCCACGGTGACAGGCTGCGGGGCGGTCGCCGCGGCGGCCTGCTCCGGCTCGACGCTGTTCGGTTTGACGGTCAGGACGGCCACCGGGGTGGTGGCTTTCGCCGTGGTGGTGTAGGAGCCGGCGAGCACCGACTTGTGCGCCGTGCCGTCCGGGTCCACCGCGACGACGTCGGTGATGACGCCGGCGCCGAGCTTGATGCCCAGCCGCGCCGCGATCTCCTTGCCCTCGGCCGAGTTCTCGGCGAGCACAACGGTCGCCCCGGAGGTCTCCGCGGCGGCGGCGAGGAACGCGGCTTTCGGGCCGATGAGGTAGTCGTTGAGATCCGCGGCGGCAGGAACGTAGAGTTCCGCGGCGCCGTACGCGCCGAGGCCGGCGGCGACGTCGTCCTGCAGTTCTCCGTTGAACGCCACCGCCGGCTCGCCCAGGGAGCGGGCGATGGTAAGCAGTTCCAGGCTGGACTTCTTCAGCGCGGCCCCGGGAGTGTCAATGAATACAAGTACTTTTGCCATGTCCGGTTCTCCCCTTAGAGCAGCTTCTGCGCGGCCAGGAACTCGACCAGCTGGATGCCGGCGTCGCCCTCGTCGGTGATGATGGTGCCGGCGGTCCGCGGCGGTCGGACGTCGGCGGTTTCGACCGCGGTCCAGGACCCGGCCAGCCCCACCGAGGAGGCATCGACGCCGATATCGGCCAAGCTCAGGGTGGTGATGGTCTTCTTCTTGGCCGCCATGATGCCCTTGAAATTCGGGTAGCGGGGTTCGTTGATCTGGTCGGTCACGGAGACGAGTGCCGGGAGGGTGGCCTCCACGGTGTCCGCATGCGAGTCCCCGTCGCGGCGGGCGGTGAGCTTGCCGCCGTCGAGTTCAAGCGAGGACGCGAAGGTGACCTGCGGCAGGCCGAGGCGTTCGGCCAGCTGGGCCGGAACCAGGGAGGTCTCGCCGTCTGTGGAGGCCATGCCGGTCAGGACCAGGTCGGCGGGGACATCGGTGCCGAGGTGCCGGATCGCGGCCGCCAGGGCCAGTGAGGTGGCCGCCGCGTCCGAGCCGGCGAGCGCGTCGTCGCTGAGGTGGACGCCTTCGGTGGCGCCGATCTGGAGCGACTTCTTGACGGCGTTGACGGCACCGGCCGGGCCCATGCTCAGGGCAATGACCTTGTTGCCGGCCGCCTCGCCGCCGCGGGCCTCGATCAGCTGCAGGGCGGCCTCGAGGGCGTATTCGTCCAGCTCCGACAGGATGCTCTCGGAGCGGTCGGTCGTGTTGTCCCCGCCGCTGAGGTGGCGGTCGAACTGCGCGTCCGGTACGTGCTTGACCAGCACGATGATCTTCAGGGTCTCTTCCACTGTGTTTACAGCAGCCTTCCATGCGGGTGGGCGGCCAGCCGGGTGGGGTCGTGGCCAGGGCGCGCGGCCGGGGGCGCCGCGGTTTCTCCTAGCTAACCATATAGCGCGGGGACGGCGCGGCCCGGGTTAACGCCTGTGTCAGGGCCCTGCCGGCCCGACGGCGCGGCACCGGCGCGCGCCCACCAAAACGGAGGAAAGGGCCGGTTAAAGCACTGCCGGCCAGCACCCCCAAGGTGCCGGCCGGCGTCGCTTTCGGTAGTGCACTGATGCACCCCTGCCTAGTACAGCCCTGCCGGTTACTGTTCTGCCGCGGCCCCGAGGGTCACGTCGAGTTCCTTCGCCTGGCCGCCCCGCAGGACCGTCACCTTCACCGATGCGCCGGCGGCCTGTTCCCGTACTGCGGCCGTGAGCTGGTTTGGATCGCTGATGGAGAGGTCCTGGAACTTGGTGACGACGTCTCCCACCTTGATCCCGGCCTTGTCGGCGGCCGATCCCGGCTCGACCGTGGCCACGTCGGCGCCAACCGAGAAGCCGGAGGATGAACTGCCCGCCGCCTTGGACTTGACGCTGACGCCCAGCTGGCCGTGGCTGGCCTTGCCGTTGCTGATGATCTCCTGGGCCACCCGCTTGGCGTGGTTGATCGGGATGCTGAAGCCGACCCCGATGTTGCCGCTACTGCTGCCGCTCGCGTCTCCGCCGGCGGAAGCGATGGCGACGTTGACGCCGATGATTTCACCCTTGCTGTTGACCAGGGCGCCGCCGGAGTTGCCGGGGTTGATCGCGGCGTCGGTCTGGATGACGTTGATCGAGATGCTGCCCTGGTCGGTCGTGCTCGGTGCCTGTCCGCCGCCGGGAGGGGCGAACTGGAAGCCCTGGCTGCCGCCCTGGGAGTTGTCCGCGCCGTCCTTGGGCGCTGCCGAGGACGCGACGCTGATGGTGCGGTTGAGCGTCGAGACGATGCCGTCGGTGACGGTTCCGGTCAGGCCCAGCGGCGAGCCGATCGCGACGGCGGTGTCGCCGACGTTGAGCTTGCCCGAGTCGCCGAGGGTGGCCGGGACCAGCCCGGTCGGGTTGTCGATCTTGATCACGGCGAGGTCGGATAGCGGGTCTGTGCCGACGATCTTGGCCGTGAAGACCTTGCCGTCGCTGGTACGGACTTCGACGGCGGCCTTCGCGGTCTTGCCGTCCAGGGTGACGACGTGCGTATTGGTCAGCACGTGCCCCTCGCCGTCGAGGACGATGCCGGAGCCGGTTCCGCCGTTGCTCCCGCTCGTGGCCTTGATGGTCACGACGCTGGGCGAGGCCTTAACGGCCGCGGCGGTGATGGCGTTGACGTCGTCCTTGTTGTTGACGATCACGGTGCCTGGCTGGCCGGTGCTGCCGGTGGAAGTCAGCGGACGGTTCCCCAGCAGGGCGCTGCTGCCGGCCACGACGCCGCCGCCCACGAGCCCGGCGGCGAGGATGCTGGCGATGAGGGTGGGAACGCCGAAGGCGGCTTTGCGCTTCGGGGCGTTGCCCGGGTGTCCGAACGAGTTCTGGGTCCCCGGGCCGGTCGGCGGCTGGTTGCCGTACCCGCCGTAGGAGCCGGGGGTGTGGGCGTACGGTGCGGTGTTCGGGGCGCCGGGTTGGCCGTGTTCAGACTGGGTCGCCTGTGCACCGAACTGCTGGGTGTCGGTGTCTGCGTGCTGGCCGTAGGCCGGCGGACGCGGCGGGTACACGGGCCGGGGGGCGTCGTCCGCCGGCCGGTCCAGCCTCATGGTCGGGTTCTCGGGGGCTGAGTCCTCAGCGGGCGCGGCGTGCGGAGCCGCGGCAGCACCCTCGCCCGGCTCAAGCGGGTCCCGGTTCTTCATCGATGGATCCGGTGACGCGCCCTGCATTGGGTTCTCAGTCATGGGACTTCCTTTCATCCTCGTCTGCAGATAAGTATGCTCGCCCAGACTGGTGCAAAAGCGAACATTTGCTGGGAGGTTCCTGAACGCCGACCCCGTGGTGGGAGGCCTTGTGAATTGCCGTCCCGCTGGGTTCAGCGCGTTTCGCTGGTGGCATATTCCCCGCGGTGGACGCCCTCTGGGGTGCACCATAGAATCAAATGGAATTGCCACAGCGACCTGCGGCTTTACACCTGCGTGGGGGCGCTGCTGCGTTCTGAGACGACCGGTTCGGCCCGATCCGGTCACAGAAGTGCTGAAGGGTTGCACATGCGGTCAATGATGAAACGATTCCTCGCCGTTCTCGGCGTCGCCGGACTGCTGGCCCTCCCCGCCGCTCCCGCGCTCGCCGAAGACCCGGTGGCCATCCCTTCCGGACAGAACATCGTGGACAGCGGCAACGTGCTGGGCAGCCGCAAGGGCGAGGTCCAGGACGCTATCCAGAAGCTCCTGAAGGACCACAAGTACAACCTGTATGTGGTCACCGTGAAGACTTTCGAGAATCCGGCCGATCCGAAATCGTGGTCGCAGGCTGTCGCCACAAAGAAGGGCATGGGCCGGGCCGACGTCATCCTTGCCATGTCCGACGACGGCAAGTACTACTTCTCCCCCAACTCGGCCAGCGCCATCTACTCCAAGACCAGCGCCATCAGCCAGAATGCGATCGTCGCCAACCTGGCCGGGGGCAAGCGTGACTTTGCCCAGGCCGCGATCGACACCGCCGCCGCAGTCGGCGACGCCGCCGGCGGCGGCAGCGGATCGGTCCCCTCGGGGGCCAACGCCGGGAACGGCGTGTTGGTCGGCGTCGGCGTCGTGGCCGCCGGCGGTGTGGGAACCTACCTTTACCTCCGCAACCGGCGCAAGAAGGCAGCCGTGGGTGGGGGCACCGCCTACGGCCCGCAGGGTGCCGACCTGGACCCGCTGGCCGGACTGAGCGTCGAAGAACTGCGCCGCAAGAGCGGCTCGCTGCTGATCGAGGCGGACGACGCCATCAAGTCCAGCGAGCAGGAGCTTGGCTTCGCCCAGGCGCAATACGGCGATGCCGCAGTCGGGAACTTTACTAAGGCACTGCAGGACGCCAAGGCCCACATGTCCGAATCGTTCAAACTGCAGCAGCAGCTCGATGACCACATCCCGGACACCGAGGAGCAGCAGCGGACCTGGCTCGGCGAGATCATCCGCCGGTCCGAGGCTGCGCTGTCTTCCCTCCAGGAGCAGAAAGCGGACTTCGACTCCCTGCGGGAGCTTGAGAAGAACGCCCCGCAGGCGCTGGCTGCCGTCGGCGCCGGCGCCACGGAAGCCCAGGCCAAAATCGCCGCCGCAGAGGAGTCCCTGACCGGTCTCCGGGCGAAATACGCCGATACCGCACTGACGCAGGTGGCGGACAACATCGGCCAGGCCAAGGAACGGCTGGCTTTTGTCCAGAACGCCTCCGCCACGGCCCAGGAGAAGCTCAGCGCCGGCGAGGGCAGCCTCGCCGCTGTCGCGGTCCGGGCCGCGGAGGAGAGCCTGCACCAGACCAACGTGCTGCTCGGCGCCATCACCAAGGTGGCGGCGAACCTCGACGAAGCCCGTAACGGGCTGGAAACCGCGGTCGTCGACACCTCCCAGGACCTGGCCCAGGCGCGGGCGATGATCCAGTCCGGTGCGCACCCGGAATTGGCCGGCCCAGTGGCCGGGGTGGAGGCCGCGCTGGCCCAGGTCAAAGCCGAGATCCAGGGCGGCAAAATCGACCCCATCACCACCCTGGCGCGTGTGGAGAGTGCCCACCAGTCCCTCGATGCGGCCCTCACCGGCATCCGTGACCAGCAGGAACAAGCCCGCCGGGCGCAGGCCTCGCTGCAGCAGAGCATCATGTCCGCCCAGGCGCAGATCAGCGCCACCTCGGACTACATCACCGCCCGCCGCGGCGGCGTGGGCACCGAGGCGCGCACCCGGCTCGCCGAGGCGCAGCGCAACCTCGACTACGCCCTGTCCATCTCGCGCACCGACCCGGTAACCGCCCTGCAGTACGCCCAGCAGGCGCATTCGCTCGCCGCGCAGGCGGCCCAACAGGCCCAGGCCGATGTGGACCAGTTCGGCGGCTACGCCAACCAGGGGTACGGCCGCGGCGGAATGTTCGGCGGCGGCGGTGGCGGCGGCCTCGGCGGCGCCATCCTCGGCGGCATCCTGATCAACTCCATCCTCCATGGCGGCGGTGGCGGTGGCTGGGGCGGTGGCGGCGGCTGGGGCGGCGATTCCGGCGGCGGCTGGGGCGGAGGCGGCGGCGACTTTGGCGGCGGCGGCGATTTCGGCGGCGGGGACTCCGGAAGTTTCTAGCAGGCCGGTGAAAGACTAGGCGCCGGCGGACTCGTTCCGGCCGGCGGGTAGAAGCGGTACATTCACTGTTCACCGAATCCAGTGGCCACCACTGGGTAGGACGAAAGGCAACACCATGGTTAAGCAGTCCATTTTCGGCCGTATGGCGCAGTTGGCGAAGGCGAACATCAATTCCCTGCTGGACCAGGCCGAGGATCCGCAGAAGATGCTGGACCAGATGGTCCGCGACTACACGAACAACATCGCCGAGGCCGAATCGGCCGTCGCCCAGACCATCGGCAACCTGCGTATGCTCCAGGACGACTACAACGAGGACATCAAGAACGCCCAGGACTGGGGCAACAAGGCCCTCGCCGCATCCCGCAAGGCCGACGAGTACCGCGCCAACGGCGACACGGTGGACGCGGAGAAGTTCGACAACCTCGCCAAGGTGGCCCTGCAGCGCCAAATGACGGCGGAGAACGAGGCGAAGTCGGCTGGGCCGAGCATCGCCTCCCAGTCCGAGGTCGTGGACAAGCTCAAGCACGGCCTGGACCAGATGAAGGGCAAGCTCAACGAGCTCACCAGCAAGCGCAACGAACTCGTGGCCCGATCCAAGACGGTCGCCGCGCAGACCCAGGTGCACGACGCCCTCAAGAGCATCGATATCATGGATCCGACCTCCGAGGTGGGCCGCTTCGAAGAGAAGATCCGCCGCGAGGAGGCCAAGGTCCGCGGCCAGCAGGAACTGGCCGCGTCCAGCCTGGACGCCCAGTTCAACTCCCTGGAGGACCTCGGCGAACAGACCGAAATCGAGGCGCGCCTGGCAGCGCTCAAGTCCGGCAGCCGAACCCAGGCCCTCGGCGCCGGCAACGGTTCGACCACCGGCAGCACGGTGGAGGAAGCAGACTTCGACAAGCTTTAACGCCCCGAGGGCGAGGCCGGGCACCGATGGTGCCCGGTCTTTTCCATGTCCCGGGGCGCATGACCGGGCCGCCGCCGATCCAGTAGCGTGGAGAAATGTCTTCGACCCTTGTGTGGCTCCGCGATGATCTCCGCCTTGATGACAACCCCGCCGTGGCGGAGGCAGCGTCGCTGGGCGAACCCCTCACAGTTGTTTACGTGCTGGACGAGGCGTCACCGGGCGTGCGTCCCCTGGGCGGCGCCGCAAAGTGGTGGCTGCACCACTCGCTGGTGTCCCTCGCCGCGGACCTTGAGGCCGCCGGTTCCCGCCTGCTACTGCGCAGCGGACCGGCGGAGCGGGTCATCCGTCAGGTGGCAGAGGAAACCGGCGCCACCCGGCTGCTCTGGAACCGCCGCTACGGGGGCCCCGAACGCGCCGTAGACTCCGGCCTCAAGGAGTGGGCGGCCGGGCAGGACATCAGCGCCACCAGTTTCCAGGCCAGCCTCATGTTCGAGCCCTGGACGGTGCGCACCGGCTCCGGCGGGCCTTACAAAGTCTTCACGCCGTTCTGGAAGGCCTGCCTAGACGCACCGGAGCCACGGCAGCCCTTGGACGCCCCGGACCAGCTTCCGGCGCCGGCGCAGAACGGCTCCGGTGAACTGCCCGCCGGTGAGGCGCTGGACGCCTGGGCCCTGCTCCCCCACCGTCCGGACTGGAGCGCCGGGCTTGCCGCGGAATGGACCCCGGGCGAGGCAGGGGCCCACCGCCGCCTGGCGGACTTCCTGGACGGTCCCGCGGCCGACTACGGCACCGGACGGGACGTCCCCGGTATGGAAGGCACCAGCAGGCTTTCCCCCCACCTGCGCTTCGGCGAAATCAGTCCGTTCCGGGTCTGGCACGCGCTCAGGGAACGCTTCCCGCACGGCGCCCCCGCCGACGTCGGGGTCTTCCGTTCCGAACTAGGCTGGCGGGAATTCTGCTGGCAGTTGCTCTACGAGAACCCGCAGTTGGCCACCCGCAACTACCGCCCGGAATTTGACCGCTTCGCCTGGCAGACGCCGTCGGACGCCGAGCTGGAGGCCTGGCAGCAGGGCCGCACCGGCTATCCGCTGGTGGATGCGGGGATGCGCCAGCTGTGGCAGACCGGCTGGATGCACAACCGCGTGCGGATGGCGGCGGCGTCGTTCCTGGTCAAGAACCTGCTGGCCGACTGGCGGCTGGGTGAGGCCTGGTTCTGGGACACGCTCGTGGATGCCGATGCCGCGAGCAACCCCGCCAACTGGCAGTGGGTGGCCGGCTCGGGTGCGGACGCCTCGCCGTACTTCCGTATCTTCAACCCGGTCACGCAGAGCAAGAAGTTCGACGCCGCCGGCCGTTACCTGCGGGAGTTTGTTCCGGAGCTGGCGAAGCTGGGCGACAAGGCAGTGCATGAACCGTGGAAGGCCGACGGCGCGGCCGCGGGCTACCCGGCGCCGATCGTGGGCCTGCCCGAATCCCGCGCCCGGGCGCTGGAGACGTACCAGCGGCTCAAGGACGGCTAGGAACCACCACACGTTCAGGGAAACAACGAAGGCCCGGATCTGCTGATCCGAGCCTTCGCCTTACTGCCATTGGTTGCGGGGACAGGATTTGAACCTGTGACCTCTGGGTTATGAGCCCAGCGAGCTACCGAACTGCTCCACCCCGCGTCGCTTGATCAACAATACCCTACTTTGGCTGCTGCCCCCGACCACGGTCCCGCACCTCCCCTGCCAGGGCCGGTTAAAGCAAAAAGTCCGGAACACTTTCCAGTGTTCCGGACTTCTTCTCAGTTGCGGGGACAGGATTTGAACCTGTGACCTCTGGGTTATGAGCCCAGCGAGCTACCGAACTGCTCCACCCCGCGTCGCAAGATCAACTTTACCTGCCGGTGAACGGGAGGCCAAATCGGGGCGGCGTGATGTGCGTCCCACCCGGCTGTGGAGCCCGGCGCCGCGACCGCCCCGGGCAACGCAAAAGGCCGGATTCCCCGCTCCAGCGGAACGGGAAATCCGGCCTTCGGCTGCCGTCTTGCTGCCGCCTACTTGCTCGGCGACGGCGACGCCGACGGCGACGCGCTGCCGCTCGGTGACGGTGTGGCCGAGGGGGCGGGCGCCGGCGTCGTGGTGGTGATCTTGGCTTCGGCGTCGATGGCCCGCTGCAGGGCAGCGGAGAGCTTCTTCTGCTGCTCGCCATAGGCGGCGAAGTCGCCCTTGGCCAGGGCCTCCTGGCCGGCCTTGATCGCTCCGTTGGCGTCGTCCAGGGCGGCCTTCAGCTCCGCCTTGGCGTCGGTGCCGCCGGTGGCGGGCGGGGTGGTCCCCGGCGCCGGGGTGGGGGGCGTCTGGCCGTTGTTGGCCGCGTCGCCGGCGGTGGCACCGGACCGGCCGCCGAACAGCTGGTTCAGCGCCTCGTCCAGTGTCGGCGCGAAGCCGATCTTGTCACCGAAGGCTACCAGCACGCGTTGCAGCGTCGGGTACGAGGTCTCGCCGGTCGACTTCAAGTAGACCGGTTGGACGTAGAGCAGGCCGCCGCCCACCGGCAGCGTCAGCAGGTTGCCGTTGAGCACCGCCGAGGCACCCTGCCGCAGCAGGTTCAGCGCCTGGGACACGGTGGGATCGGAGTTGAACTTGTTCTGCGCCTGGCCGGGGCCGGGGACGTTGGCCTCGGGCGGGATCTGCAGCAGCCGCAACTGGCCGTAGCTGTCCGCTTTCACGCCCTTCTGGTTGCCTGCGTCCGAGTCCGCGGCCAGGAAGCCGTAGAGGACGTTGCGGGCATTCCCGTTGACCACCTGCGGGATGAACGAGGAGGTCAGCTGGAAGGCCGGCTTGTCCTGGTCGGGCATCTGCAGCGACATGTAGAACGGCGGCTGCTTGACCCCCTCTTCCTTGACGGTCGGGTCGTTCGGCACGCTCCAGGCGTCGTTGTTGGTGAAGAAGTTGTCCGCGTTGGTCACATGGTAGCGGCCCAGGAGTTCACGCTGGACCTTGAACAGGTCCTCCGGGTACCGGACATGGCTCATCAGGGCCCCGGACATCTCTGAGAAGGGCTTCAGCGACGTCGGGAACACCTTCTGCCAGGCTTTCAGGACCGGATCCTTGTCATCCCACGCGTAGAGCGTGACGGAACCGTCGTAGGCGTCCACGGTGGCCTTGACCGAGTTGCGGATGTAGTTGACGGAGTTGCTCGGCAACGCGGCGGTTCGGCCCGCCGAGGTCTGCGAATCCCTCGTGGCGTCCGAGAGCTGCTCCTGCTGCGAGTACGGGAAATAAGGGCTCGTGGTGTAGCCGTCCACGATCCACTTCACCCTGCCGTCGACGACGGCGGGATAGGCGTTGCCATCCACGGTCAGATACGGCGCAACCTTTTCGACGCGGTCCTTGGGGCTCCGGTCGTAGAGGATCTGCGATTCGGCGTTGACGCCGTCGGAGAGCAGCAGGTCCGAGGACTGGAACTTGATCGCGTAGAGGATCTTGTTGAAGAAGTTCCCGACGTTCGGGCCGCCGTTGCCGGTGAAGGTGTACTGGGTGCCGGCGTCGCCTTCCTTGGCCGCCGGGCGGTCCTGCTCGCGGTGCGCGGCGCCTTCCGGGGCGCCGACAATCGAGTAGTCCGGAGAGTTTTCGCCGAAGTAGATCCGCGGCTGGTAGGTGGTGTCGGTGCCCAGCACGCCGGTGGACGGGATGCCGGACTGCAGGAATTCGGGCTTGCCGTCCGCGGTGAACTTGTTGCCCTTCGCCGCGACCACCCCGTAGCCGTGGGTGTAGACCACGTGCCGGTTCAGCCAGGACTGCTGGTTGGTGGCGAGACCGCCCGGGTTCAGCTCGCGCACCGCGATCACGGTGTCCTGGATCTTGCCGTTCACCTCGTAACGATCCACATTCAGCGTGCTCGGGAACTGGTAGTACGGCCGGTACTGCTCGAGTTGCGAGAACGCGTCCGAGATCAGGTTCGGGTCCAGCAGCCGGATATTGGCAGTGGTCTGCGCGTCCGGGGCCAGGGCGCCGGTGGTGGCGTTTGTGGTCGCCTCGTAGCGCTTCTCCTGGATCTTATCCAGGCCGTAGGCGGCACGGGTCATGGCGATGTTCCGCTTGATGTATTCGTTCTCAAGGGTCTGCTCCGAGGGGCGGACCTGGAACTGCTGGATCACCCAGGGGTAGACGCCGCCGGCCAGGATCGAGGTGATGACCAGCATGGCGGTGCCGATGACCGGCAGCCGCCACTTCCCGATCACGGCAGCCACAATGAACAACACAGCAACGAGGGCCGCGGCGACGGCGAGGATGGCCTTGGTGGGGATCACCGCGTTCACGTCGGTGTACAGCGCGCCGGCCCAGCGGCCGCCGTTGTTGAGCACGGCGGAATAGCGGTCCAGCCAGAAGTTGGCGCCGAGCAGCAGCAGGAATGCGGCGCCGGTGACCGCCAGGTGGATCTGGGCGGCGCGGCTGGTGAAGACGCCGCGCTCCATCAGCCGGATGCTGCCGTAAAGATAGTGCGTCAGGATCCCTGCGATGCCGGCCACGATGGCGACGCTGATCAGGAAGCCTGTGACGAAGCCCAGGAACGGCAGCGTCATGAGGTAGAAGCTGATGTCGAGGTTGAACTGTGGGTCGTTCTGGCCGAAGGACTCCTGGTTCAGGAACAAGAGCACCTTTTGCCACTGGCTGGCGGCCGCGCTGCCGGCAAAGAGGCCGAACAGGACCGGCAGGCCGATCATGACCACACGGCGGATCGGCTCAAGCTGGGCCTGGTAGCGGTTGAGGTTGTCCCGGACGTCCGAGTCGGGGGCGTAGACCGGACGGGACGTGTAGGCGATCCGGATCGCGAAGAACATCGCGGCGAACATGGCGGCGAATCCGGTCAGGAAGATGGTGATCCGCGCGAGGTTCTCCGTCAGGAAGACTTCGAAGTAGCCCAACTGCCGGTACCAGAGGACGTCCGTCCAGACATTAGCGAAGAAGATGAAGCCGACCACGATGAGTGCGACAACAATCAGGGTGGGCGTCAGGGCGCCTCGCCGTTGCTGTGGCCTTCCGGGTGGGACGGTGCTGGGACGGGACAAACTCGGTACCTCATAGCTGGTCGTCAGTGCTGGATTGAGTCATTAGTGCCACGAGTGGCAATGGAGCTTAGTTCCGGGGTCAGTCTAGTTGCTGGTGCAGGTGGGAAGTCCCGATATGTCGCCGTCGGCCGCGGACAGTTCAACAGCGTGCCGCGCCTCGGCAAGGTTCTCCACCTTGACGACCTGCAGGCCCGCGGGAACGTGGCCCACGACGTCGTCGCAGTTGGCCGCCGGGGCGAGGAACATGGTCGCGCCGCCCGCCTTGGCCCCGACCATCTTCTGGCCGATCCCGCCGATGGCCCCCACGGCGCCGTCGGGCGTGATGGTGCCGGTCCCGGCGATGTGTTTGCCGCCGGTCAGGTCACCGGGGGTCACGGTGTCCACGATGCCGAGCGCGAACATCATGCCGGCGCTCGGGCCGCCGACCTTGTCGAGGGAGATCTTGACGTCGAAGGGGAACTTGAACTTGTACTGCAGCGCGACGCCGAGCAGGTAGCGCCCGGCCTGGGATTTGTTCGGCGTGATCGTCAGCGGTTGCTGGCTGCCGTTGCGGTCGACGACGACCGTGACCGGCTTGCCGTTCCCCGCCGCGAGCTCGCTCTGGACAACGCTCAGGGCGGTGATCGGTTTGCCGTTGATCGAGACCAGGACGTCGCCTTCCTGGACTTTGCCCTTGGACGCCGAGCCGTCCGGAACCCCTGCCACCTGCAGCTTCTGCTCGAACGGGATGCCGAGTTCTTTCAGCGCCGCGGCGACGGCGTTCTCCTGCGACGTCGTCATGGCGACGGCGCTCTCCTGCTGGGATTGTTCCTTGGTGACGCCGCTCGGAAAGATCAGTTCCTCCGGGTAGACCGCTTTGGAGGCGTTGAGCCAGGCGTTGAGGGCTTCGAACGCGGTCACCGGGCCGTTGGGGCCGCCGTCGACGTACACGGTGGTGAGATCCAGGCTGCCCTTGGCCGGAAACGTCTCGTGCCCGGACACCGTGATGACCGGCTTGCCGTTGTCCGTGCCGAGCGTGTTGAAGGTCGGGCCGGGCGATTCGACCACATACGGGACGGGGAGGGTCATCGCGGCCAGGCCGAGTCCCAGCGCCAGCAGGCCGGAGACGAGCATGGTGGAGGAGCGGCGGTCCCCTCCCCCGCCACCGTCCTGGCGGGCCTTAGTGCCGTCGTCGTGGGGCGCGGCTTCGCCGTCGTGGGCGGCGGCTTCGCCGGGGGGCTGTGCGCCCTGGGTAAACGTCAATGAAGGACCTCTCCGTGCCGGCGCCTGGGCCACTTTCGGGGCCGGAATCTGGCGCTGCGGCTGCGGCCGAAACCGGCTCGGCAGCCTGCAAATATTCCAGCCTCTAACACTACGCGCTCGGGCACCCACGGGGCTCTTTGCCGACAGCGAACGGGGCCGGGTTTCGCAAGACAGCCGCTCACGCGGAGGGGTAGCGTGAACTTGAGCACCAGTCACACCGACGATCGGCGGGATCATGACCTCTAACCCACTCAATCCGTCCAACGGGGACGACGAACCCAAGGATCCGCTGGCAGAAATGCTGCAGAACCTGATGGGCGGCAAGGGCATGGGGGACATCGATCCGGCGGAGCTCGCCAAGGCCGCCGGACTGCCGGACGACCCGAACCTGCTGGCCCAGATGTTTTCCCAGGTGCAGGCCATGATGAGCGCGTCCTCGGACGGGCCCGTGAACTGGCAACTGGCCCATGAGAATGCCCGACGGGTGGCCGCCAGCGGTTCGGACCCGTCCGTCACCGCCGCTCAGTCCCGTGAGGTCGACGAAGCCCTGCGGCTTGCCGAACTGTGGCTGGACCAGGTCACCGAACTTCCCGCCACCGGACTGATCGGCCGGGCCTGGTCCCGCGCCGAATGGGTGGAGGAAACGCTCGGCACCTGGAAGCGGCTGACGGAACCGGTCGCCAACAGCATCGCCAACGCACTGTCTTCCGCCATGACCGAGCAGATGCCCGAGGAAATGAAGTCCATGATGGGCGGCGCCTCCTCGATGCTGCAGAACATGGGCGGGGCGATCTTCGGCATGCAGCTGGGCCAGGCGATCGGCGCCCTCTCCGCCGAAGTGGTCAGCTCCACCGACATCGGCGTGCCCCTTGCCGACCTGGAAATGGCGCTGCTGCCTGCCAACGTGGCGAAGTTCGGCGAGGGCCTCAGCCTGCCGGAGAACGACATCCGGCTCTTCCTTGCGGTCCGCGAAGCCGCCCACGCCCGGCTCTTCGTCCAGGTGCCATGGCTGCGAGGCCACCTGCTCGGTGCGATCGAGGCCTACGCCCGCGGCATCCACATCGACACCTCGAAGATCGAGGAGCTGGCCCGCGAGCTGGATCCGAGCAATCCGGAGGGCATCCAGGAAGCCCTGTCGCAGGGCGTCTTTATGCCGCAGCGGACCCCCGCCCAGGATCAGGCGCTGGAAAAGCTGGAGACGGCCCTGGCGCTCGTGGAGGGGTGGGTCGACGAGCTCACGGCCGCCGCCACCGAGAAGCTGCTGCCCTCCGCGGCGGCGCTGCGCGAGACCGTCCGGCGACGGCGTGCCACCGGCGGCCCGGCGGAACATGCGTTCTCGTCCCTCGTCGGCCTGGAACTGCGGCCCCGCCGGCTGCGCGAGGCCGCCACGCTGTGGGCCCAGCTTAAGGAAGAACGCGGCGTGGAGGGCCGGGACGCCATCTGGCAGCACCCCGACCTGTTGCCCACGGCGGAGGATCTGGATGACCCGAAGGGCTTCAGCGAACGCCGGAAGCTGGCCGAGGCCAGCGACACCGAAGTCGACGACGCCCTGCAGAAGCTGCTCAGCGGCGGGTTCGACACGGCGGCTCCCGACGCCGGATCGGACGGCACGGACGATTCCGGCCCCGCCACTGACGATTCCGGCGACGAACCGGGGGCCGGCGAGAACGGCGGCAACCCCAAGGCCTGACGGCGACTCAGCGGGCCGCGCCCTCGAGCTCGCCCGCTGCGTCGACGTCGTCGGCAGTGCCCTCGACGCCGTCGCCCTCCCCGGCCGGGAGGCCGCGGGCGGTGGCAAAGGACACACCTTCCAGGAAAGCCTTGGCACGTTCGGTTTCCGGGTAGGCCGCCAGCAGCCGCCAGAACGCCGCATTGTGGGCTGCCACCAGCAGGTGCGCCAGTTCGTGCAGCAGCACATAGTCGATGACCCACTGCGGCATCGGCTGAAGCTTGTGGGAGAGCCTGATGGTCCCCTCCGACGGCGTCGCCGAGCCCCAGCGGGACTTCTGGTTCGTCACCCAGCGGACCGAGGTCGGGACGGCCCGGCCGCCCAGATACCTGGCCGAGAGCTCCGCCGCGTGGGCCGCCAGCCCGGCGTCGCTGCCGGTGCGGCGCTTGCCCGCCGCCTTGTGGCCGCGGGTTCCCTGCAGGCGAAGCTTCTCCAGCATCCGGTGTACCCATTCTCGCTCCTGCGCGCCGCTGAAGTGCGCGGGGATAGCGACGACGGCGGTGCCGTTTTCCCAGAAGGCGGCCACGGTCCGGCGCCGGCGCGCCGAGCGGCGCACCTCCACGGGTGCGCCGTCCGCGGTGGTCAACGGCGTGTTGCTGCGGTTCACGGCACCGGCCATCAGAGCGTGGAACTTTCGACCAGGACCGCCAGCACGGTCTCGCCGTACTTTTCCAGCTTTGAGGCGCCCACCCCGGGCAGCTTGGCGAGCTCTTCCAGGGATTCCGGCCGCGCCTCGGCGATCGCGGTCAGGGTCGCGTCGGTGAACACCACAAAAGCGGGGACATCGGCCTCCAGGGCCACCGCCTTCCGCCACTGCCGCAGCGCGTCAAACGTCTGTTCCTCGTAAGTCGGCGGGCACTGGCTGCACCGGCCCACCTTGCGTTCGGCGCCTGAGGAGAGCATGCTGCCGCAGACCCGGCACGACGCCGGCGCTGCCGCCTTGCGGCGCGGCGCGGCCCCCTTGCCGCGGACGGAGGAGCTGGCCACCGAGTCGGGCCGCAGCCCGTCGAGGAAGCGCGAGGGTTTGCGGTTGGCCCGGCCGCCGGGGGTCCTGGCGGTGGACCAGGACAGGTACAGATGCTCCTTGGCGCGGGTGATGCCGACGTAGAGCAGGCGGCGTTCCTCATCCACCGCCTCGGGGGTGTCCGCAAAGGAGATCGGCATCAGGCCTTCACTCAGGCCGACCAGGAACACGGCTTCCCATTCCAGGCCCTTGGCCGCGTGCAGCGACGCCAGGGTCACGCCCTGGACGGTCGGGGCGTGCTGCGCCAGCGAGCGTTCCTGCAGTTCGTTCACGAAGTCCGCGAGGCTGAACTCCGCTCCCCTGCTGATGACCAGTTCGTCGGCGAGGGCCACCAGGGCGGCGAGGGATTCCCAGCGTTCCCGGAGGGCGCCTCCGCTGTGCGGCGCCGCGTCGGTGTAGCCGAGGGAGGACACGATGTCGCGGACCAGCTGGCCGAGGGGCTCGGGCGCGGCGGTTTCGGCGACCGCCCGGGTGGCGGCCCGCAGTTGCAGGATCGCGTCCCGGACTTCCTTGCGGGCGAAGAACCGTTCGCCGCCGCGCAGCTGGTAGCCGATGCCTGCCGAGGCGAGTGCCTGTTCGTAGGCCTCCGACTGGCCGTTCGTGCGGAACAAGACGGCGATCTGGCTCGCAGGCGTGCCCGCTTCGAGCAGCGCCCGGACCTTGACCGCCACGGTGGCGGCCTCGGCCTCGTCGTCGGAGCATTCGGTGAACTGCGGCACGGGTCCGGCGGGCCGCTGCGCCACCAGCTGCAGCGGCGCGGCCCAGGCGGCGTCTGCCACGGGGCCGCCGCTGCGGCGGCCGGCCAGCAGCTCGTTGGCCAGCTTCACCACCTGCGGGGTGGAACGGTAGTCCCGGATCAGCTTGACCACGGTGGCGTCCGGGTACTGGCCCTTGAAGCCGAGCAGGTGCTTGGGCGATGCGCCCGTGAAGGAGTAAATGGTCTGGCTGGCGTCGCCGACCACACAGAGGTCATCGCGGCCGCCCAGCCACAGTTCCAGGAGCCGCTGCTGCAGCGGCGAAACGTCCTGGTATTCGTCCACCACGAAGTGCCGGTACTGCTCCCGCACGGTGGCGGCGACCTTGGGGTCCTCCTGCAGGATGCCCACGGTGATCAGCAGCACGTCTTCGAAGTCGATGACGTTCCGGTCCGTCTTGACGTCCTCGTAGGACTGGAACACCCGGGCGACGGCGGTCAGGTCGAACCCGCCCGGGGTGCCGCGGCCCTGGGCTTTTTCCAGGTAGTTGGCCGGGGTGAGCATGGACACCTTGGCCCACTCGATTTCGGAGGCAAGATCCCGGATGGAGGCCCGGTCGGTGCTGAGCCGCAGCCGGCGGGCGGCCTCGGCGATCATTTGGGCCTTGTGGTCGAGCAGGTTCGGCAGTGCGCCGCCGACGGCCTGGGGCCAGAAGAACTGGAGCTGGCGCAGCGCAGCTGCGTGGAAGGTGCGGGCCTGCACGCTGCCGACGCCCAGGTCGCGGAGCCTGCTGCGCATTTCGGCGGCGGCCCGTGCGGTGAAGGTGACGGCCAGCAGCCGCTGCGGGCTGTACACCCCCGAGTGCACCCCATACGCGATGCGGTGCGTGATGGCACGGGTCTTGCCGGTGCCGGCGCCCGCGAGCACGCACATGGGGCCGTTCAGGGTGCTGGCCACTTCGCGTTGTTCGGCGTCCAGGCCGCCCAGGATCCGTTCCTCGAGGGATCGGGTGTCCGGTGCGGGCGGTTCGCCGGCCGGCATGCCGGATTCGGGTTGTCCGGCCGGGAAGGCGCTGGACTGGAAGATATCTGTGTTCACTTCTGCTGCTCAGTCGTTGGAGGGTCTGCGTCGGAGGCGCCGCAGTGCGGAACGGGCGGGCGCGGCGGTCCCGCGATGCGTTGTCACGGGGACGTCATGCGTCGTCCGTGCGGTCCTGGATGACGCCGCCGTACCAGTGCTCGATCAGGGCGCGGGCGATCGAGAGCCTGCTGGAGATGACGATTTCGCCGCTCAGCACCGCTTCCTGCAGCTCGGAGCGGCTGAACCACCGTGCCCGGGTGACCTCGACGCCGTCGGGCGTGGCCTCGGTGTCCGCCGTCGTCGCCGTGAAGCCGAGCATGAGCGAGGCCGGGAAGGGCCAGGACTGGGAGCCGAGGTACTGCGACGCGGTGACACGCACGCCCACCTCCTCGCCGATTTCGCGGATGACGGCCTGTTCGAGGGATTCGCCGGGCTCGACGAAGCCGGCCAGGGTGGAGTAGGTCCGCGAATCAAGCGGGCCCCCGCCGCCCAGCAGCAGCCGGTCGTCCGGGCCGACGACGGTGACGATGATGGCCGGGTCCGTGCGGGGGTAGTGCTCGGAGTTGTCCGAGTGGCAGCGCCGGACCCAGCCGCCGGCTTCCGGCACGGTCGCGGCGCCGCAACGCGGGCAGTGGGTGTGGGTGGCGTGCCAGTTGGCGATGGCGCTGGCCTCGATGAACAGGGCGGTGTCGGTGGGGTCCAGCTGGGCCGCCACCTCGCGGAAGCCCGCCCACTGGGCCCCTGCCGGGATGCCCTCGACGTGCTCCTCGAAGGGCTCGGCCCGGACCTCGAACTGTTCGGGAAGGATGAACAGCACGTACTGCGTTCCGGCGGCCGTGGAGGCCCCGGAAAGGGCCGAGCCCAGGTAGATCACGTGTTCCGGCGCGTGCTCGGTTCCTCGAAGCCGCGCGGCGAGGCCGGCTGCGTCCAGGAAGACGAGGCCTTCGCCGCTGACCAGGGCCTGGCGCCGCGAGAGAAGCATCGCCTGCACACCGCCGGTACGCAGCAGGTCCGCCAGCATGTCCGGTTTTAGCCTGGCCGCGGAACCGCGGTCGATCAGCGCGGGGCGGACCGGAAGAACGGTGTCCCGCAGCCGGTTCGCGGGCGGGCTCTCGATAGCGGCGTGGGCCGCCGCGGCTCGGGCAATGTTTTCGGTAGTTGGCCCGGCAGTTTGGCCGGTACTTTGGCCGGTACTTGGGCCGGGACCGGACTCCGGTGACTCCGCAAGACTCATGTACCCACCGTACCGACCCCCGCCGACAATTGACATTTCCCCGGGCGGGGCGGGGCCGCCCCGCCTCTGAACCAACTCAGGATTCGACGTCGGCTGCGGCAATTGCCTTGTCGGTGAGGACGGGCATCATCGCGAGCAGCGCGAGGGTGAGCACCCCCATGATGCCGAACATGACTTGAAGGCCCAGCCACTGGGCCAGCAAGCCGCCCGCCGCAGCACCGAGTGGCATGGTGCCCCAGGCCAGCAGGCGGTAGGCACTGTTGACTCTGCCCAGCAGGCGGTTGGGAGTGATGCGCTGGCGCAGGGATACGGTGATGACGTTCCAGAGCACGATCAGGATGCCGCCCACGAAGAGAAGGGGGCCCAGGACGTAGGGGTTATTGGTCATGGCAGGTGCGCCCACGAAGAGCGCGCACCCGAAAATCGTGAGCATCAGGGACTTCGACCTGCCCAGCCTGGCCTCCGCCCATTCGGAGGTGAAGGAACCAATGAAGGCGCCGAGGGCGGACGCCGTGAGCAGCAGGCCGAACCCCGCCTCGGACAGTTTCATTTCCGACGTCGGCCCCACGGCAAAAAGCACCAGGACGGCGAAAGCGGCGCTGGATGCGAAGTTGAACACTCCCGTCATGACCGCGAGCGTGCGGAGGACCTTCTGGTGCCAGAGGAACCGCAGACCCTCACCGATATCGAAACGCAACGTCGTCTTTTGTTCCCGCTCCATGCGGAAAGTCCCGGGGACCAGGAACAGGCAACCGACGGCGGCAAGCCACAGCGCCGCCGGCACGGCAAGACCCGCAACGACGCCCACGGCCACCAGCAGTCCGCCCAGCGGAGGGCCAACAAACTGATTGGCGGTGAGCTCGACGGCGTAGAGGCGGCCGTTGGCACGCGAAAGCTGATCCCGGTGCACCACCTGGGGCATGATCGACTGTGCGGAGGTGTCGTAGAGCGTTTCGGCCACGCCGACCATCAAGGCGACAACATACAGGGCCCAGATGGAGCCGAGATCCAGCAGGAGGACGGCGATCAGGGCGGCGGGCAGCAGTCCCCGGCCGAGGTTGGCCCACAGCATGAGCTTGCGCCGGTCCAGCCGGTCGGCCAGCGCTCCGGCAGTCAGAGCGAAGACAAGCCAGGGAAGCGTCGCCGCCACGCTCAGCCCGGCAATCAGCGTGGGTGACTGCGTGAGCTGAATGGCCAGCAGCGGCAGGGCGATCTTGAAGACCCCGTCCGCGAGGTTCGACAGCCCGGACGAGGTCCAGAGCTTCCAGTAGGACGCGCCCAGCGGCGCACGGTTGCGTTCCAACACCAGCGCGGTTTGATCGGTCATAGCTGAACCATTCCGCATCGATTGAGAAAATTCAAGGGGATTGGACTCCAGTACATCGGTTTGTAGGATGGGTCCATGAGAGAGCAGCCGAGCGCGGAGGAAGAGAGGCCGGCCGCGAGCGCCCGGGAAATCAAGGCACTGGCCCATCCGCTGCGCTTGCGGATCCTGCGCCTGTGCGGGCTGCACGAGCTGACCAACAAGCAGCTCGCCGACCGGCTGGGCCAGGATCCGGGCACCATGCTCTATCACGTGCGGCAATTGCTCTCCACCGGATTCCTTGAACCCGCCGACGTCCGCACGGGAGAAAGTGGTGCGCTGGAGAAGCCGTATCGTTCCACCGGGCGGTCCTGGCATCTGGACACCGCACTGGGTGAGGCTGGTCCGGACGGTCCGCTGGCACCGGTGGACGCGTTTCGGGAAGAGCTGACGGAAGCGGGGCCGGACGCACTCGCCAGCCTCTCCCGCTTCGTCCTGCACCTCTCCGAGGCCGACGCCGAAGACCTCCTCACGCGCGTCCACGCCGTCCTGAGCGAATACACCGCCAGCGACCGGCAGCGGTCGGAGCAGCCGGTATACGGCGGCATCTTTGTCCTGCACCGGTCGTCGGACTAGGCCGATGGCCCTCGGCGGCACTGACCGCCCGGCGCTATTTCGGCCCGATCTTTCAGACTCGCCGTGATGCATCGCCGTCTTGGGCGCGGCTCAATCTACCGTGGAAGCGTGAGAAGAAAACCAATCGAACTGGCAGCAGTAGCAACGGCGGCAGTCCCCGGCCTGACCCCGACTGCCGTGAGCTCCGCGCCCGACGATCCGGCGGACTTCGATGCCGCCCTTCTCCTGGACACCGAAGGCAAGCGCTGGCGGGTGCGTTCACCCCGGCACGCCGAGGCGAGTGCGCGGCTGGAAACCGAGTTCCTGGTGCTGCGCGCCTTCACCCCCGGCATCCGCGCCGAACTCCCGTTCCTGATGCCGACGGTGGCGGGCACCGTCCGGCAGGGCGAGCTCAGCACCTTCGTCTACTCCCACCTGTCCGGGGCAACCCGGACGGTCGAGGAACTCAGCGAGGCCTCCGCCGCGCTGGCGAAGGAAATCGGCGCCGCCCTCGCGGCCATCCACGACCTCCCGCACTCGCTGGTCAGCAACGCCGACCTGCCGAGCTACACGCCGAATGAGTTCCGCCAGCGCCGGCTCAATGAACTCGACCAAGCGGCAACGACGGGAAAGATCCCGCCCCTGCTGCTGCGCCGCTGGGAACACGCGCTGGAGGACGTGTCGCTGTGGCGCTTCAACCCCAGCGTGGTGCACGGCGACCTCCACGAGGACAACCTCATGGTCGACGGCGACCGGGTCACAGCGGTGACCGGCTGGACGGACCTGCGTATCGGCGACCCGGCCGACGATATGGCCTGGCTGGTCGCGTCCAACGACCAGGACTTTGTGGACACGGTACTTGCGCACTACTCCTCCAGCCGCCGGGACGCGCCCGACGCCCACCTGCTGCGCCGCGCCGCATTGTCCGCGGAATTCGCCCTGGCCCAGTACCTGGTCAAGGGGCTCGCGGCCGGGGACCAGGACATGACGGACGAGGCGGAGTCGATGCTGGCGGCGCTGGCCGAGGACGTCGCCGAGCACGGCGGGCAGCCGATCAGCGTGGAACCGCTGCCCCAGCCGGCCGTGACCGTACAACCGATCGGCCCGGATGCCGAGGGCACGGCGCCCGGCCCGGACCCGCTGCCCGCCGGCGGCCCCGTGGCAGCCGTCCACGTCACGCCGATCCCCCGCGATGAGGACCTCGGCTTGGCCGACGAGAGCGCAGCCGACCATAGCCCAGCCGAGGAGAACGCAGCCGACGAGAGCGCAACCGACGGCCCGGCCACGGCGGATGACACCTCGACGACGGCCCTCACAGTCGTTCCGGCGAAGCAGGACTAGCTCCGGTCCGTCAGCCCCCTGCGGTCTGTCCCAGGGCTGCGGCGACGATCTCTTCCAGCCGATCCGCCGAACCCAGATCGTGCGGACGCACCACCTGGTTGTCCGCCACGTAGTAGAAGGCCGCCCGGACATCCTCGAGCGGGACACCTTTGAGGCGGGACCAGGCCAGCCGGTAGACGGCGAGCTGCACGGCCTTGGTCTTCAGCTGGGCGGCCGAAGGCCGGCGGCCGGTCTTCCAGTCCACGAGGTCCCAGCCGCCGTCGGCGTCCCGGAAGACCGCGTCGATGCGCCCGCGGACCACCACCTCGCCGATCCGGGTTTCCACGGGCACCTCGACATGGGCCGGCGCCCGGTGGGCCCACTCGGACTGGCGGAAGGTCTCCACCATGGCGTCCAGTCCGTAGGCCTCGTCAATGTGGTTATCCGAGCCCGCCGCCTCACCGAGGTCCAGCATCCCCGAGGTGCCGAAGTATTCCTCGACCCAGGCGTGGAATGCCGTTCCCTTGCGGGCGGACATCCCGGGTTCACGCGGGACGGGCCGCCGCAGCCGGGCCACCACGGAGGCCGCGTCGTCGTCCAGGTCCACCAGGGTGGAAGCGGAAATGTGGCCCGGCAGGTGGACGTCCTGGCCGGCGGTGCGCCGGGAGCGCCGGTCCAGCAGCGTGGCCGCTTCCTGCGCCCAGCCGGCCGCCGGCCCGCGCAGCTGCCGCGCTCCGGCCCCCGGGGTGGGCAGCTCGGCGGCGTCGGACCGCTCCAGCCGCTCCAGGACCCGTGCGGCGACGGCCTCCATGGCGGCGCGGCGGCCCGGCACCAGCCGGAGCCGTGCCCCGGTCCGCGGGTGGACGGGCCCTTCCAGCGGATCGTACGGCCACAGGGCGAGCTCGAGCTCGGAGGTCAGGGGGCTCTCGTCAGGGAGCGCATCCTCGGCGATGGAGAGCGGGTGGATCTCCGCCGCTCCGGCCGCAGTCAGGGTTTCGAGTTCGGCCAGGAACGGCGACATTCCGGCCAAGCCCGCCCGGGAACCAACCCAGGCAGCGCTGGACACCCAGAGCACGTGCTTCGCGCGGGTGTAGGCCACATAGGCCAGACGCCTTTCCTCCGCTTCGCCGTGGGCCTGGACCGCGGACTTGAAGTCCTTCTCGGCGTCGAGCCAGCCTTTCTGGTCCGGCTGGTCGAGGTCCCACTGCGGCAAGTCGGCGCGGTCGCCGCGCAGCGGCCACGGCAGCGCAGCGGAGCCGCTGCTCCAGCGCGAATCCCGGCTGCTCGGGAACGCCCCGGCGTTCAGCCCGGGGACGAACACCACGTCCCATTCCAGCCCCTTGGAGGCATGGACGGTCAACAGCTGGACGGCTTCGTGGTTGACGTCCGGCGCGGCAGCATCGAGCCCGTTTTCCTCCGCGGCAGCCGCCTCCAGCCAGGCCAGGAATGCCAGCACGTCGACCCGCTGCGAGGTGTGCAGGAACCCGGCGGCGGCGTCCTGGAAGGCGTCCAGGTTGCGCCGGGCCTGGTGGATGCTGATGCCGGGCCGGGCGGCGACCTCGATGTCCAGCAGCATGGCACGTTCCACTTCGCCCAGCAGTGTGCTGAGGTCATCGCCCATGAAGCTGCGCAGTTGCCGGAGCTCGGCCGAGAGCCGTTGCAGCCGGTCCTGGGCTTCGGGGCTCAGCCGGCGGCCGTGAGCGGAGATCCAGTCGGGCCGGGGTAGCCAGTCCAGTGCCTCGACGAGGCTCGCCGCGTCGGTGAGGTCCCCTTCGATGACGGTTTCGGCGGTGTCAGTGTCAGTATCCGTGCCGGGGTCGGCATCGGTGCCGTTCGCGGGGCGGCCGCGGCGCCACGCCAGGAAGCTCGACCAGTCGCGGAACGCCATCAGGTCGGCAGGGCCAATCCGCCAGCGGGCACCGGCGAGCAGCCGCATCAGCGAGTCCGAGCGGCCCGGGTCGGCCAGCACCCTGAGGGTCGCCACAAGGTCGACGATTTCGGGGGTGTCCAGCAGACCGCCGAGGCCCACGATTTCGTAGGGTATTCCGCGCAGCTCGAATTCGCGGCGGACGCACTCCATTTGGGCACGGCGGCGGCACAGCACGGCCATCGCCGGCGGCTCGGGTTCCTCCGCCTTCCCGGCGTCGAAGTCGGTCCGGCGGAATTTCAGCACGTCCGCGGCGATGGCCGCCGCCTCGTCCTCGTCCGTGCCGAAGCGGCCCATCACCACGCGGCCCTGGACGGCGGCGGGGCTGGGTTGCAGCGGTGGGACCGCCACGGTTTCGGCGCTGTCCCGGGCGCCGGCGGCGCCGGCGTGGTCCGCCGGCTTGCTGAGCGGGGCGGAAATGACGTTCGCGGCCTCGAGGATGTTCCTGCCGTTGCGCCAGGCGGTGGTGAGGTACGACGTCGGCGCCACCGCGAACCTCGGCGGCCCGCTTCCGGCGTCGCTGCCGCCGTCGCCGGCATCCACCCGGACCGGAAACTCGCGGACGAAGTGGAAAAGCTGGCCGGCAGACGCGCCGCGGAAGCCGTAGATGGACTGGTTCGGGTCCCCCACCGCGGTGACGGCGTGGCCACCGCCGAAGAGCCGGGAGAACAGCACGAGCTGCGCGTGCGAGGTGTCCTGGAATTCGTCCAGCAACACCACCTTGTAGCGCTGGCGTTCGGTCTGCGCCGCCACCGGTATTTCGCTCGCCACCCGGGCCGCGAGCGCCACGAGGTCGCCGAAGTCCAGGGCGCCCCTGGCCCGCTTGGCCTCCGCGTAGCGGCCAACCATGTCCGCGACGCTGGCGCGGGTGCGCAGCAGCGCGCTGAGGTCCCCCGCGGCCTGGCTGGGGTTCTTCTTGGCGGTGGCGAGATACGGCAGGGCCTCGAACTCCGCGACCCGGTCCAGCAGCCAGCCGCGGACCTGCAAGGGGTCCTGCAGGTGTTCGGCGCACTCCCCCGCGAGCTGGATGACTGCCTTGACCAGGGTGGACTTGGCGGAACGGAAATGCTGGTAGTCGCCGTCGAATGCCTCCACGACCTCGCTCGCGAGCTGGAAGGACTGGGCGCCGCCGAGCAGCACGACGTCGCGTTCGACGCCCAGCCGCAGCCCGTAGTCCGAGACGATGCCGCTGGCGTAGGAGTGATAGGTGGAGACCTTGGGTTCCAGGGCGTCGGTGCTCAGCAGCCCGGCGGGGAACACCTTGTGCTCCGGGTCGGCCGCGGCAATCCGGGCCAGGGCTGCCAGCTTGGCCCGGATCCGGGTGGCGAGTTCACCGGCGGCCTTGCGGGTGAACGTCACACCCAGCACTTCCTCGGGCCGGACCCAGCCGTTGGCGACCAGCCACACCACACGGTCCGCCATGGTGGCGGTCTTGCCGGATCCTGCCCCGGCGATGACGAGCCGGGGCGCCAGCGGCGATGAGATGATCAGCGATTGTTCGGCGGTGGGGGTGTTCTTCTCCCCCAGCATCGCCGAAAGCTCCTCGGGGCTGAACCGCGGTTCGGGCAGCGCGTCCGGCCCCGCGGTGCTGTCCTGCCCGGCGGCCGTCATTGGCTCGATACTCATTCGGTGACCTGCTTTCCGCGTGCGCACAGCGGGCAGACTTCGGGAAGCCTGCAGCCGTGGCCGCCGTGCCCGCCTTTTGCGGGGTCGTGGCGGGCTTCGAAAGTGCTGCCGGACATAACGCGGGCGGCCTCGCCCACCAGGTCCAGGGCCCAGTTCGCCTCCGGATCCAGCGGCGGCTGGCTCTGCACGCCGGGGCTTTTGGTGCTGGTGCCCAGCTGGGCCAGCACGGCGCCGCCGGGCAGCGGGGGCGGCCCGTCGTCGGGGCCGGTAAACCCGCCGGCGAGGACCGCGGCCTGGTAGGCGCCAAGCTGCGGGTGGCGTTCCAGCTCCGCCTTGCCTGGCTGCCGCTTCCCGGTCTTGAGGTCCACGATCACGAGGCGGCCGTCGGCGTCGATCTCCAGCCGGTCAACCTGGCCGCGGAGCACGGCAGGACGGGCCGGCCAGGCCTCGTCCGCGCCGGGGGCATCCGGCGCAGCCACGTCGGGCAGCTTCACCTCGAAGTCCTGCTCGACGCCGACCAGGCTCCGCCCCTCGCTCCGCATGACCAGCACGTACTGGGCGAGCTTGCGGACCATCGTCTCGGCCCGCTGGTAGTCGAGTTTGCCTTCCCAGTTGTCCTTCATCCCGAGCGACGGCCAGCGTTTGACCAGCTCGGCCACGTATTCCCCGCCGGAGGCGTCCGGGAGGTCCTGGGCGATGGCGTGGACCAGGGTGCCCAGGCTGCGGGCGAAATCCGTCGCGGCTTCGCCGCCGGCGGCCTGGACAAACCAGTCCAGCGGCGATTTCTGCACGGATTCGACCTTGGAGGGCGAGACGAAGACCGTGCTGCCGGGCGGCACCACGGGGTCGGTCGACGACAGCGGCGCGAGACCCCACCAACTCATGGGGTGGGCGCCGGGGACGGCCGGTTCGGCGGCGGCCAGGGCCCCGAGCACGGCGGTGGCCTCGGCCGCCTCGGCGGAACCGCCGTCGAGCTGGGCATACTGGCGCAGTTCGGCGACCAGGGCGCGCAGGGTCAGCGGCCGCTCCACCGGGGTGAAGCCGCGCCGGTCCTGGTCCGGGTGCAGGGGCGAGACGTAGTCCAGGAAGGAGGAGGGCTGTTCGTCCTCCGAGGACACGGCGGTGCAGATCAGCACCTCCCGGGCGCGCGAGACGGCGGTGGAGAAGCTGCGCAGCTCGTCGTAGCGGATCTCGCGGAGCCGGCTCAACGGATCCAGCTGCAGGGCGTACTCGACGCCGTGTTCGACGGCGTCGGCGAAGAGGGTGCTGCCCAGGAGCTCGCCGCGAAGCCGGGTGTTGGGCCACACGCCTTCCTGGAGCCCGGGAACAATCACCACCGGCCATTCACGTCCCGCGGCGCTGGCCGGTGTCATGAGTTCCACCGCGTCCTCGAGCTGCGCCCGTGCCGCCAGGGTGTCCATCGGCAGTTCCTGGCTGAGCAGGTACTCGAGGAACTGCTCCGGGCCGGAACCCGGAAGCTGGTCCACGTAACGTTCGGCCGTGTGGAACAGCGCCATCATGGCATCGAGGTCCCGGTCCGCGCGTGCCCCCGCCGCGCCGCCGGCCAGGGCGGCCTCGGTCCAGCGTCCGGCCAGCCCGGTGGAGTGCCACAATGCCCACAACACGGTTTCGGCGTTGCCGCCGGGTGCCCCCGCGGCTTCCCGCCCGGCCCGGATCATCCGGGCAACCCGACGGGCCGAGTTCCCCTCGATGCCGAGCGTGGCCAGGGCGCCCGGTTCCAGCAGCGCCTCCACCAGCAGCGCGTCACTGGTGCGGCCGCCGCCGCCCAGCAGCTCTTCGCGCCGCAGGGACTGGCGGAGCCGGCGCAGCTCGATCGAGGTTGCGCCGCCGATCCGGGAGGTCAGCAGCGAGACGGCGGATTCGGGGCTGAGTGCGGCCGGATCAAGGGCCACGGCATAGGCGTCCAGTAGCGGCCGCACGGCTACCTCGTCCCGGACCGCGGACTCGGCCACCGGGATCCGGACCGGGATGCCCTGGCCCGCGAGGTGGCGCTGCAGCTGGCTGAGCTGGCCGCCGTTGCGCACGATCACCGCGATGTCGCCCAGATCCCGGCGGTCGTTGAGCTGGGCTTCCAGGATCCGCTGGGCCACATAGCGCAGTTCGTGCACCGGGGACGGCAGCAGGTGGGCCTCGACTACTCCGTCGCCGGCGTCCTGGCCCGCAGTCCCCCGCGGCACCGGTTCGAGCCGGCGCGCCGAGGTGCCGCCGGAGCGCAGCGAAATCCGTTCCGCAACAGCCTGCCAGGCCTGCGCGACGGCGGGGGCGTGGCGGTGCGCGGTCCACAGCGGCCGTTCCAGCACGGTGCCGCCGGCCGGCGCGAGCAGCCGGGGCAGTTCGGCCACGAGGTCCGGCCGGGCACCGCGGAAACCCTGCACCACGGTGTCCGGGGAGGAGGTGACGATGGCGTCCTTGCCCGCGGCGATGTCCGCGAGCAGTTCGAACACGGCAGGGTTCGCCTCCTGGATGTCGTCCACGAGGATCAGCTGAAGCCGGCCCCGCTCGGCGGCCAGGAATTCCGGGGCGTCCTGGAAGATCTGGCGCGCGGCGGTGATAATCCCGGCCGGGTCGAAGGATTCGGGCATCCGCAGGTCCAGGACGTCACGGTACTCGGCGTAGAGCGCCGCCGCGGCGGTCCAGTCGGGGCGGCCGCAGCGCTGCGCAAGGGCGGCGAGGTCCTCGGCGGTGCGCCCCGATTCGATGATCCGGTCAAAGAGCTGGCGGACCTCCTGCCGGAAGCCGCGGGTCTGCAGGGCGGCACCCAGGTCCTCCGGCCAGGGCAGCTCCAGCCCCGGCTGGGCGTGGCCTTCGAGGAGTTCCTTGATGATGAGGTCCTGTTCGGGGCCGGAGAGCAGTTTCGGCGCGCGCGGCAGCGGCAGGATGCCTTCCGCCTTGGCCCGCCGGATCAGGTCGAAGGCGTACGACGCCCAGGTGCGGGCCGGCGTCGTGCTCAAACTGCGGTCCAGGCGCGCGGTGAAGCGGTCGCGCAGTGCGTCCGCGGCGAGCCGCCCGGGAGCCAGAATCAGCATCCGCTCCGGGTCCAAGCCGTCGCGCTGGGCCCGGCGGACGGCAGCTTCGACCAGGACCGTGGACTTGCCGGTGCCGGGCGCGCCGGGGACCAGGACGGGGCCGGCGCCGTGTTCGACGTCGACGGCGGCCCGCTGGTCCGCGGACAGGTCCGGGGCGGCGCTGTGCTGCGTCCGGGGCGGAAGCAGGCGCAGGCCGGCCCGGTGCGGTGCTGTGGTGCCCGGGAGGGCCTGGCTGGGAGCGGTTTGGCTGCTGGGGCTACTCACACGGACATTTCATCAGTGGGGACAGACAACGTGCGCAGCTCCCGCTCCAGGCGCTCGGCAATGGCGTCGATCTGGTCGAACTCCTCCTCGGTCGGCGCCCAGCGGGCAGCCGCCAGGTCGACGCGCCAGCGGCCCTCTCCGGTGCGCTGGTACTCCACAAAGCTGCCGTGCAGCGGTGTGCCTTCGGCCAGGTAGAGGGCCAGGGCCTCGCGCTCATGGCCGGGCGGGGCGTCCCCGTTGGCCTTGAGGATCCGCCACCAGGGCACGGCGCTGCCGTGGTGGCTCATGACCGAACCGACCTGGCGCGGGCCGCCCGCGCCGAGGAGTTCGGCAACGTCGCCGTAGGCGACGGCGGTACCCGGCGGGACCATCGCCGCGAGCTCCAGCACTGCCTCCACATACTCCGTCCGCATGGACCAAGGTTACCGTTGCCGTCCGCCGCCGGGCGTCGCGGGCAGCGCCGGGCGTGGCCGGATGTTGCCGGGTGTTGCCGGTTGTCCCTGGGCTCTGCGGGGCATCACAAAACTGTCGGCGGCAGCAGGTAGCGTTGAAGCATGAGCACCTGGCACACCCTTCCCCGCGCAGCCTTCGACCTCGAGACGACCGGCCGGAACTCCCGCGCCGCGAGGATCGTCACGGCGTCGGTGACCGTGGTGGACGCCGACGGCTCGGTCATCAAGGAGCACGAATGGCTGGCCGACCCCGGCGTGGAAATCCCCACCGAGGCCAGCGACATCCACGGCGTCACCACCGAGCGGGCCCGCCGCGAGGGCCGGCCTGCCGCCGAGGTGACCCGGGAGCTGGCGGCTGTCCTGCAGGAGCTGTTCGACACCGGCGTGCCGGTGATTGCCTTCAACGCCAGCTACGACTTCACCGTGCTGGCCGCCGAATCGGCCCGCTACGGCGTCCCCCAGCTGAGCCGCTTTCCCGTCCTTGACCCGTACATCATGAACAAGCAGGTGGACCGGTACCGCAAGGGCAAGCGCACGCTGACCGCACTCTGCGAGGAGTACGGCGTCGGCCTCGACAATGCCCACACCTCCGCAGCCGATGCGCTGGCGACGCTGCGCGTGCTCGACGCGATGGCCGGAAAGTTCCCCAAGCTGCGGATGCCGGCCAGCCACCTCCACCAGCTCCAGGTCGAGTGGGCCTCCGCGCAGGCCGCCGATTTCCAGAGCTACCTGCGCAAGACCAAGCCGGCCGCCGTGATCGAGGGTGACTGGCCCGTGCTACCGCCCGAGGACGCCAGCCGGGGCGACTTCTAGCCTTCGCCCGCGGACCGGGCAACCCGCTGGGACGGAGATCACAGGAGCTCCGCCCTGGCCCGCCGGCCGATACTGCCGTGCGGGATTCCGCCCCCGGAACCGCACCCGGCCCCAATCCCGCCCGCCGGACCTCAGGACCGAATTATCTGCACCCTATTTCCCTTTGTGACGAACGTGATGCGCAAGTGGATGCCCTTTGGCGCCGCTGACATAATTTAGTTCAGAAGAGGGCGTGTGTTATGTCGCGCCCAGACCCAACCGCCAAGGGATAAATGATCACAGTTACCGACCTTCGCAAGGTCTACCGGCAGGGCAAGAAGGAAGTGGTGGCGCTCGACGGCGTCACGCTCGCCGTACCGAAGGGCTCGATCCACGGCATCATCGGCCACTCCGGGGCCGGCAAGTCGACGCTGGTGCGCTGCCTGACCCTGCTGGACCGCCCGACCTCCGGATCCGTCAGCATCGACGGCACCGAGCTGAGTTCCGTGCGGGACTCGGAGATCCGTGCTGCGCGGCGGCGCATCGGCATGGTCTTCCAGCATGCGAACCTGATGGACTCCCGGACCGCGGCCGGCAACGTGGCGCACCCGCTGGAACTGGTCAAGACCCCGAAGGACAAGATCCGGACGCGGGTGGCCGAGCTGCTCAGGCTGGTGGGACTCGAGGGGTTCGAGAACGCGTACCCGTCCCAGCTCTCCGGCGGCCAGCGCCAGCGCGTCGGCATCGCCCGCGCCCTCGCCTCGGACCCCGAGGTGCTGCTCTGCGACGAGCCCACCTCGGCCTTGGACCCCGCCACCACCGAAGAGATCCTGGACCTGATCCGGGACCTGACCCGGCGGCTGCAGCTGACCGTGCTGATCATCACCCACGAGATGAACGTGGTGAAGCGCGTCTGCGATTCCGTTTCGCTGCTGTCCCGGGGCCGCATCATCGAACACGGCGCCCTGCAGGAGGTGGCCGGCGAGCTGGACAGTAAGCTCGCCCGCGCCCTGCTGCCGCTGCCGCCCTCGGAGCCGCTGCACGGGGCGCTGCAGCGCGGACCGGTGCTGGAGATCCTCTTCTCCGGCGACAGCGCCAAGGAGCCCGTGCTGACCGGCGTCGCACGGCACTTCAACATGGACTTCAACGTCCTCGCCGGCAGTGTTGAGACGCTGGGCGGCCAGCAGTTCGGCCACCTCCGCGTTCAGCTCGACGAAGGTGCCGACGTCGACGCCGTCCTGCGCTACCTGCACGAGCGTGGCATCAGTGCCAAGCGTGTGGCCGCCGATGCTGCCCCGGCGGAAGAAGGAGCGAACTAATGAACGACATTTTCGGCAACCCCGTCCTGGCCAAGGCCCTGCCTGACGCGATCGTGGAAACCCTGCAGATGGTCGGCATTTCCGCGTTCTTCACGGTACTCATCGGCCTGCCGCTGGGCGTCTTCCTGCACGTCACGGCCCCGGGCGGACTGCGCCCGATGCCCGTCACCAACCGGATCCTCAGCGACGTGATCGTCAACATCACCCGCTCCATCCCGTTCGCGATCCTGATGGTGGCCCTCATCCCGCTGGCCCGGGCCCTCACCGGAACCAGCCTCGGTCCGATCGCCGCGTCAGTTTCACTGTCCATCGGCACGATCCCCTTCTTCGCCCGGCTGGTGGAATCCTGCCTGCGCGATGTCCACCACGGCAAGATCGACGCCGCCCAGGTGATGGGGTCGACCACCATGCAGGTCATCAGCAAGGTGATGCTGCGAGAATCCCTGCCAGCCCTCGTTGCGGCCGCCACCACCACGGTGGTGACCCTCGTCGGCTACTCCGCGATGGCCGGCCTTGTCGGCGGCGGCGGCCTCGGCAAGCTGGCCTACAACTACGGCTTCCAGCGCTTCGACGTCACGGTCATGATCGTCACCATCGTCCTGATCGTCGTCCTCGTCCAGGTCATCCAACTCGTGGGCGAGCGGATTTCCCGCGGCCTCGACCACCGCTGACCGAAACCACCACATCAGTCTTGCAGCGGGTAGCCGCCCTCTGCATCTGCGCGGCCCACGGCCCCCGCCGTCGTGCTGTCCGCCTCTTTCGAAAGGAACGCATCGAATGCGTAAGTCACTCACCCTCCTGGCCACCGGCATTGTCACTGCCCTGGCGCTGACGGCTTGCGGTGGTTCGTCCACCCCCAGCGCCCAGGTCACGACCCTGGACCCGGCCAAGCCCGTTACGCTCAAGGTCGGCGCCAGCCCGGTCCCGCACGCCAAGATCCTCGAATTCATCAACCAGGAGCTCGCCCCCAAGGCCGGCCTCAAGCTGGAAATCAAGGAGATCGAGGATTACCAGACGCCGAACACCGCGCTGAGCGACGGCTCCCTCGACGCCAACTTCTACCAGCACCTGCCGTGGTTCGAAGACCAGGTCAAGACCAAGGGCTACAAGTTCGGCCACGGCGCGGGCGTGCACATCGAGCCCTACGCGGCTTTCTCCGAGAAGGTCAAGAACATCAAGGACATCAAGGACGGAGCCAAGGTCGCTATCACGAACGACCCGTCCAACCAGGTCCGCGCCCTCAAGGTCCTCCAGGTCGCCGGCCTGGTCAAGGACATCAAGGACGACACCTCGGTGCTGACGCTCAGCGACGCGCAGAACCCCAAGAAGCTGAAGTTCTCCGAGAACCAGCCGGAACTGCTGATCAACGACCTGAAGGACCCGTCGGTGGACCTGGCCCTGATCAACGGCAACTTCATCCTCAAGGCCGGGCTGAGCACCAAGAACGCCCTGGCCGTGGAGTCGGTGGACAACAACCCGTACGCCAACTTCCTGGCCTGGCGTGAAGATTCCAAGGACGACGTCCGGATCAAGAAGCTCGAGGAGCTGCTGCACTCCCCCGAGGTCAAGGCCTTCATCGCGAAGGAATGGCCCAACGGCGACGTAACCCCGGCCTTCTAGGCCCGCCTTAAATAGGCCCTGCATAAAGAACTTTCGGCACCCGCCACGGCGGGTGCCCAAAGTCTTTAATAGCGACGACGACGGATGCGCCGCCGGGCGCCTAGGCCGCCGCGGCCGCGGCGGCCTTCGCCGCTGCCGGCAGCGCGTCGACGATCCGGTTCATCGCGGCGTCGTCGTGGGCGGCGGAGAGGAACCAGGCCTCGAACACCGACGGCGGCAGGTACACCCCGGAGTCCAGCATCGAGTGGAAGAACGGCGCGTAGCGGAAGACCTCCTGGGCCTGGGCGTCGTCGTAGTTGTGGACGCCGCGGGACGAGGTGCCGAAGGCCACGGAGAACAGGTTCCCGGCGCGCTGGATGGAGTGGTCCACGCCGGCCGCGTCCAGTGCCGAGGACAGTGCGGCGGAGAGTTCCAGCGAGCGGGCGTCGACGAACGCGTAAACCTCGGGCGTGGCATGGGTCAGGGTCGCGACGCCGGCGGCCATCGCCACCGGGTTCCCGGAGAGGGTCCCGGCCTGGTAGACCGGGCCCACCGGGGCGAGGTAGTCCATGACGTCGGCGCGGCCGGCGAGGGCCGCCGTCGGCATGCCCCCGCCGATCACCTTGCCGAAGGTGAGCAGGTCCGGGGCCCAGGGCTCGGCGGCGTCGGCCGCCCCGCCGGTGAGGCCCCAGTAGCCGGAGTAGCCGGTGCGGAAACCGGTGAGGACCTCGTCCAGGATCAGCAGGGCACCGTGCTCGCGCGTGATCCGGGCCAGGCCGGCGTTGAAGCCCTCGCCCGGGGTGACGACGCCCATGTTGGCCGGTGCGGCCTCGGTGATGACCGCGGCGATGCTGTCGCCGTGCTTGGCGAAGGCGGCTTCGACGGCGGCCAGGTCGTTATAGGGCAGCACGAGGGTCTCGGCGGCCGTGGCGGCGGTGACGCCGGCCGAGCCGGGCAGCGCGAGGGTCGCGAGGCCGGAGCCGGCGGCGGCGAGGAGGCCGTCGAGGTGGCCGTGGTAGCAGCCGGCGAATTTGATCACCAGGTTGCGTCCGGTGAAGCCGCGGGCCAGCCGGATGGCGGTCATGGTGGCCTCGGTGCCGGTGGAGACCATCCGGACACGCTCGGCGGCGGGGACGCGTTCCTGGACGATTGCCGCGAGGTTGGCCTCATCCGGGGTCGACGCGCCGAAGGAGAGCCCGCGGTCGACGGCGGCGTGGACGGCCGCGAGGACCGCCGGGTGGGCATGTCCCAGCAGCGCCGGGCCCCACGAGCAGACCAGGTCGACGTACTCGGCCCCGTCCGCATCGGTCAGATACGGGCCCTTGGCCGACACCATAAAGCGCGGCGTGCCGCCCACCGAGCCGAAGGCCCGGACCGGCGAGTTGACGCCGCCGGGCATCAGTCGGCGGGCGCGGTCGAATAGTTCCTCGTTGCGAGGGTGGCTGGAAGTCATGGTTCCTCTTCTTTCAGTGGTTCTCGCGGGTCGTTCTCACAACGGCTGGTCACGGGCGGGCCCCGCGTCTGCCAGCAGGGTGGCCACGCGCGGTGCCACCTCGGTGCCGAACAGCTCGATCGAGCGCATCATGGCGGCATGCGGGAGCGTGCCGTTGCTGTACTTGAGGTCGAAGCGGTCCACGCCCAGGGTCCGCTTGAGCAGGGCGATCTTGGCGGCGACCGTATCCGGCGAGCCGACGTAAAGCGCGCCCTCGGGGGTGCACAGGTAGTCGAATTCGGCGCGGTTGCCCGGGCCCCAGCCGCGTTCAGCGCCGATCTGGTTGCGCTGGGCCAGCCAATGCGGGAAGAACTCCTCCCGCGCTTCCTCGTCGGTGGCGCCGACGTGCCCGGGCGAATGTGTGGCCATCTGCTGCATCGGGTGGCCGTATTTGGCCATGGCCTCGCGGTAGAGGTCCGCCAGCGGGCCGAAGGAACGGGGCTGGCCGCCGATGATGGCAAAGATGATCGGGTAGCCGTATTCGGCGCAGCGCAGGACCGACTCGGGGGTGCCGCCGACGCCGATCCAGGCCGGCAGCAGGTGGTGCTCCAGCGGCGGGTAGACGCTGAGTCCGTTGATGGCCGACCGGGTCCGGCCCTCCCATTTGATGGGTTTCTGCGCGCGGACCTTGTCGAAGAGCTCGAGCTTTTCCTCGAACAGGACCTCGTAGTCGGCCAGGTCGAGTCCGAAGAGCGGGAAGGATTCCACGAACGAGCCGCGGCCCAGCATGGCCTCGGCCCGGCCGTTGGAGAGGGCGTCGACCGTGGCGAAACGCTGGAAGACCCGGATCGGGTCATCGGAGCTGAGCACGGTCACGGCCGAGCCGAGCCGGATGCGCTTGGTCCGGGCGGCCGCCGCGGCCAGGAACACCTCGGGCGCGGAGACGGCGAAGTCGCGGCGGTGGTGCTCCCCGACGCCAAAGGCGTGCAGCCCCACTTGGTCCGCAAGCTCGGCCTGCTCGAGCAGTTGCCGGAGCACCTGCGCGTGCGGGACGGGGTGCCCGTCCGGGAACACGCCGACGTCGCCGAAGGTGTTCAGTCCGAGCAGGATCGTTTCCGGGCCCACGGGGGCCATGGGGCTGGCCCCGGACGCGGGGTCGGGCAGTTTCGGGCCGCTCATCAGGACTCCTTCAGCCAGCCGGCGAGTTCGCACGCCCAGTAGGTGAGGACCATGTTGGCGCCGGCCCGTTTGATGCCGAGCACGGACTCGGTAATGGCGGCCCGGCGGTCGATCCAGCCGTTCGCGGCGGCGGCTTCGATCATCGAGTACTCGCCGGAAATCTGGTAGGCGGCCACCGGCACCGGGCTCATCGCGGCCACGTCGGCGAGGATGTCGAGGTAGCTCATGGCGGGCTTCACCATCACCATGTCGGCGCCCTCCTCGAGGTCCAGTTCCACCTCGAAGATCGCTTCACGGCGGTTGGCGGCGTCCATCTGGTAGGTGCGCCGGTCCCCGGTCAGCTGGGAGTCGACGGCCTCGCGGAACGGGCCGTAGAACGCGGACGCGTACTTGGCGGCGTAGGCCACGACGGCGGTATTGGCGTGTCCCGCCTGCTCCAGCGCCTGGCGGATCACGGCGACCTGCCCGTCCATCATGCCGGAGGGGCCGAGCACATGCGCGCCGGCCTCGGCCTGGGCCACGGCCATCTGTCCGTAGATCTCGAGGGTCGCGTCGTTGTCCACGTAGCCGTGGGCGTCCAGGACGCCGCAGTGGCCGTGGTCGGTGAATTCGTCGAGGCAGACGTCGCTCATGATGACCAGCTCGTCGCCGACCTCCGCTTTCACGTCCCGGATGGCCTTGTTCAGCACGCCGTCGGGGTCCAGTGACGCGGTGCCGCGTGCGTCCCGTTCGGCGGGAACACCGAACAGCATGATGCCGCCCACGCCCAGCCGGACGGCCTCAGCGGCGGCGCGTTTGAGCGAGTCGGTCGTGTGTTGCTGCACGCCGGGCATCGAGGCGATCGGGTTCGGCTCCGAGAGTCCTTCCCGGATGAACGCGGGAAGGACGAGTTCGGCGGCGGAGAGGCGGTGTTCGGCCGTCAGCCGGCGCATCGCGGGCGTGGTGCGGAGCCGGCGGGGGCGGTGGGTCGGGAAGCTCATGTCTGGTCCTTCACGGTCTGCGGGTGGACGGGATGTGGGGTCGGTTGTCCTGGGTCCAGGGCTGCGATGACGGCGGCGACGAGGCCGGAGACGGTGGGTTCTTCGGCGACGGCGTCGACCGGGAGTCCAAGGGACCGGGCTTCGGCCGCCGTCGACCGTCCGATCGCGACAAGGCGGCACTCCCCCAGCGGCGACAGCTCGGTGTGGACGCGGCGGACGGCGCTCGGTGAGGCGGCGACGACGGCGTGCAGGGTGCCGGCGTCGAGATCGGCTTTCGCCTCGGCCGGAGTGAGGACGGGAGCGTCGTGCTCCTGCTGCCGGCGCCCGGCGGGCCGGGACAGGCCGCGGCGCGGGTCCGCCGGGTAGTCGACGGTCCGGTATGCGGTAACTGCCTGGACCGAGGCGCCGCGCGCCTCCAGTCCCCGGCGGAGCCGCGGGTCGGCGATGTCGGCCTGGGGCAGCAGCACGCTGGCCCGGCTCCGCGGCCAGATGTCGAGCAGCCCCGCAGCGGACTGCTGCCCGGCGGGGGCGAGGTCCACGGCGATGTCGAGTGCTTCGAGGACGCGACGGGTGGCAGGTCCGACGGCGGCGACCTGCAGGCTGCCGGGCAGCCAGGCGCTGAGCGCAGCACCGCGTTCGGCCGCCTTCGCCTCGAGGACCTGGACCGTGGTGACGCTGCTGACCACAAGCCAGGAGTAGGCACCCGCCCCGAGCGCGTCGAAGGCCACGTCGAGGGAGTGCTGGTCGGAGGCGTGCTCAAAGTCGATGAGGGGCAGCAACAGCGGCTCGGCGCCGGTCCCGCGCAGGGCGGACACGAGCTCGCCGGCCCGGTCCGGGCTTCGCGTGACCAGGACCCGGGCACCTTCGAGCACCCTGGGCCCGGCGTTCCCGTCCGGCCGGATGTTGGCGCTGCGGCGTCCCATCAGAGAAGAATCCGTTCGGCTCAGGAAGCGGCCAGGTCGGCGATGTCGGCGGCGCCGGCGGCCAGCAGCGCCTCGGCCAGTTCGATTCCCAGCAGGGTGGCGCCGACTTCCGTGAGCCCGTCGGTGGCCTTCTTGTCGCGGACTGTCGCAGTGCCGTCCACGGCGCAGACCACGGCTTCGAGGTGCAGCATGCTGCCCTTGCGGTGCGCGTAGGCGCCCACCGGCGCGGCGCAGCCGGCTTCCAGCCGGGCCAGGAGCGCCCGTTCGGCCGTGACAGCCAGTCGGGTGTCCGGATCATCCAGGGCCGCGAGGGCCTGGGCGAGGACGCCCTGGGACCCTTCGGTGGACCCGGCCTTGCGGGGAGCGTCGGCGGTGCGGCACTCGATCGCGAGGGAACCTTGCCCGGCAGCCGGAAGCATCACCTCGGTTTCGAGGTACTCGCTGACGGCGTCGAGCCGTCCGATGCGGTGCAGCCCGGCGGCGGCGAGCACAACGGCGTCGAGGTCGCAGGACTTGCCCTCGACGACGGCGTCGGTGCTGTTGCCCGGCAGGCCGGGCACCCGGCCCAGGCGGGTGTCGACATTGCCACGGATGTCACGGATGTCCAGGTCGGGGCGGGCGGCCCGCAGCTGCGCGGCCCGCCGCGGGGATCCCGTTCCCACCGTGGCGCCGGCTGGCAGCTCGGCGAGCCGGAGCCCGTCGCGGGCGCAGAGCACGTCCCGGACGTCGACGCGCTTCGGCGTCGCCGCGAGCGTGAGGCCCACTGCGGCACCGGTGGGCAGGTCCTTGAGCGAGTGAACGGCAACGTCGCAGGCGTCCTGCAGCAGCGCGTCACGCAGCGCGGCCACGAACACGCCGGTGCCGCCCATCTGTGACAGCGAGCCGGTCAGGACATCGCCGTCGGTCCGGATGTGCACGAGTTCGACCGGGAATCCCCCGACGGCGGCCAGCTGGTCAGCGGTCTGCTGGGTCTGCGTGAGGGCGAGTTTGCTGGCCCGGGTGCCGATCCGAACGGTCACGGCGCGCCCTGGCCAGCCGGAGCGGAGGAGCCGGCCGGGCTCGCCGGTTCGGCGGCTGCCGGGTAGGGGCTGTGCCCGGTCCCGACGGTGGTGTCAGCGCCCGCGATGGTGGGCTTCTCGCCGCGGAAGTTGGCGCAGCAGCCGGGCCGGCAGACGTCGTACCAGGGGCCCAGTTTGGTCAGGTGCGGGCGGTCGGCGATGTTGTTGGCGGCGGTCCGCTCGCAGATCAGGTCCACGATGCCGGCGACAAACTTGCGGTGCGTCCCGGGCGTGGGGACGCGGGTGGCCGCGACGCCCAGCTTGCCGCAGGTTTCCAGGGCCTCGGTGTCGAGGTCCCAGACGACTTCCATGTGGTCGCTGACAAAGCCCAGGGGCACAATCACGACGCCCTTGACGCCCTGGCCGGCGAGTTCCTCGATGGCATCGTTGATGTCGGGTTCCAGCCACGGCACGTGCGGGGCGCCGGAGCGTGACTGGTACACGAGTGACCAGGGAGCGGTGTCGCCGGATTCGGCTTCGACCCGGCGGATGACCTCGCTGCCGGTGGCCAGGTGCTGGGCCACGTAGGCGGAGTCCTCCTCGAACTGGCGCGGCTCGGCGTCGGAGCGGCCGGCGGCCTCGGCGTCGCGGGTGGGGATGGAGTGGGTCGCGAACAGGATGTGGACCGGGGCGTCAGGGGTTCCGGCGGCGGCCAGCTGGGCGCGGACGTCGGCGAGGCCGGCGGCGGTGCCCTCGATGAACGGCTCCACGAAGCCCGGGTGGTCGAAGTACTGGCGCACCTTGTCCACTTCGAGTTTGCCGTCCAGCCCGGTTTCGGTGAGCGCCATGCCGATGTCCTCGCGGTACTGCCGGCAGCTGGAGTAGCAGGAGTAGGCGCTGGTGGTGATCATCAGGACCTTGCGGTGCCCGGCGTCGTAGATTTCCTGCAGGGTCTGCGGGATGAAGGGGTCCCAGTTGCGGTTGCCCCAGAAGACCGGCAGGCCGATGCCGCGGGCGGCGAGTTCGGTCTCCATGGCCGCCTTGAGTTCGCGGTTCTGGGCGTTGATCGGGCTGATGCCGCCGTTGGCGCGGTAGTGGTGCGAGACTTCCTCGAGCCGTTCGTCGGGGATGCCGCGGCCGCGGGTGACGTTGCGCAGGAACGGGATGACGTCTTCCTGGCCTTCCGGGCCGCCAAAGGAGGCGAGCAGCACGGCGTCGTAGTCCTTGGCGGCCATCCGGCCGGCCTCGGTGACGGGGTTCACGGCGGTGACCGGGTTCTCCTGGGGGTCCTGCGCTTCGAGCGGGCTCATGCGAGGACCTCGGCAATTTCGACGGCGCTGACGCGGCGGCCGGTGTAGAAGGGGATCTCTTCCCGGACGTGGTGGCGGGCCTCGGTGGCGCGCAGGTGGCGCATCAGGTCCACAAGGTCAACGAGTTCCGGGGCTTCGAGGCCCAGGATCCATTCCCAGTCGCCGAGGGCGAAGGAGGACACGGTGTTGGAGATGACCTGCGGGAAGTCGCGGCCCAGCAGGCCGTGGTCGCGGAGCATCGCGCCACGCTCGGCGTCCGGCAGCAGGTACCACTCGTAGGAGCGCACAAACGGGTAGACACAGAGCCACTCCGCCGGTTCCACACCGCGCGAGAAGGCCGGGGTGTGGTTCTTGGCGAATTCTGCTTCGCGGTGCACGCCCATGGCGGACCACGCGATCTCGGTGCCGGTGAAGAGCTTGCTGCGGCGGATGTCGCGCACCGCCCGCTGCAGCGCCTCGGCCTTGGGGCCGTGCAGCCAGATCATGATGTCAGCGTCCGCCCGCATCGCGGAGACGTCGTAGCTGCCGCGGTGGACAACGCCGTCCCCGGCCAGCCGCCCAAGAAGGGCTTCGAAGTCCTCGGCGGCGTCGCCGCTGCGCAGGACGTCGGCGGAGCGCTTGAAGACCGTCCAGAGCGTAAAGAACTGCTCGGTGGATTCCTCGGCTGCTGCTCCGGTTTTAGTGACAGATTCGGCAGAAGTGTGGCTCATGGATACCAGTCTGCCCCCTCCCCCGAGGTAAGTCGAAATAGAGCACTTCTACAAGGCGTAGAAGTGCTCTATTTCACAAGGCGGGGCGGGGACGGGGGGCCGCAGGCTTCAGATCCGGCGCATCCGCAAGGCCACGGCGCCGGCGCCCAGTGACACGGCGACCAGACAGATCCCCCATCCCACCAGGGCTGAGGGCCCGGAGGGCTCGACGGCGGAAGCGGCCTGCATCCTGTCACCGGACGTCGCGGTCGGGGCCGGCGAGGCAGCCTTGGCGGCGGACATCGTCGTGGCGGACTGGGGCGTGCCGCTCGACGTGGCCGACGGCGTGCCCGCCGACGCGTCAGGGGCAGCCTCGGCGGCGGGGGTCTCAGCGGCGGGCGCCTGGCCCGGCGCCGGTGCCTGCTGGCTGCCGGATGCCTGGCCGGAAACCGGCTGGGGTGCCGCCGGGACCGGCTGCGGGGCCAAGGTCCCGGGTGCCACGGGCGAGGCTGAAGCCCGCTGCTCCGGTGTCTCCGACGGGGCCGGCGCGGTGGACGTCGGCGGAGGCGTGCTGCGGGTGGGGGCGGTGCTGCCGGATGTCGGCGTCGGGGACGGCGACGTGGACCCCAGCAGGCTGCCGATCACGCCGTCGATGCCGACGGAAATTGAGGCTGTCGGCGCGTCCGGGCTGGGCGTCGGCGTCGCAGCCTGGGTGGCAGGAACCCCTGCGGTGAGAGCCAGTACCGCTCCGAGCGCCGCCACTGCCGTGCCGCGTCGAAGTCCCCCATGGTGACCGGCCGGCGTTTCCGGAACTTCGGACCTGTGCATAACCATGGTCATCGAGCCTAGCCGCAGAACGCCGGCGGGGAAAATTTGCCGGATGGGCCCCGTTCCGGCTAGCGGGCACCTTACGGGCCGGATTCCGGCCCGCCGGCACCCAATTAAGGGAGCAGGGCAGCTACCTGCCTGGGGGTGTCGGCCACAATGGCGGCGAGCCCGTTTCCGGCCAGCCAGCCGCCGACGACGGCCAGGCCGCCCTCCGCCGCGCAGATCTGCCGGACCTGCTCTACGCGGCGCTTGTGGCCGAGCGCCGCGAAGGGCAGCGCGCCGGACCAGCGCACCACGTCCCAGCCCGCGACGTCGGCCGCGGACAGGGGGACGGCGAGCAGTGTGGAGGCATCCTCGAGTGCGGCGGCGAACAGTGCCTCGTCGCTCCGCGGTTCGGCGTGCGCCGCGCCGCCATTAGGGGCGTTGTCGCCCCGCCCGTAGGAGAGGCGCAGGACATGCCGCCCGGGTGCCGCGCGTTCGGCCAGCCAGGCCCATTTGGCGGTGGCGTGGGTCAGCGCCTTGGCCCGGATGCCGGCGCTCTGCGGGGCCACGAGGACGCCGGTGCCGCGCGGCGCCGCGTCCAGGTCCGGGCGGTCCAGCACCAGGGTCACCAGCCGTACATCGGGCCCGGCCTCGGGGCGGAGTGCGGCCAGGGCGGGCAGCGTGCCGGAGAGCAGCTCGACGGCGGCCGGGCCATCCACCGCCACGACCAGCCGTTCGGCGTCGAAAGAGTCGCCTCCGGCGGTGACGCGCCAGCCGCCCGGGACGCGCTCCACCGCTTCGGCTCGGCTCCCGCTGAGCAGGGTGGCGTCCAGCCGGCGCAGCTCCGCGAGGAGGGCCGCGATGAGGGTGTGCATGCCGCCGCGAAGGCCGGCGACGGCGGAGCCCGCCTTCAGCGGCCCGGGCTGCCGGGCGTCCGGGCGGGCGGGCGACGCACGGCGCTGCGCGGCCACGGCTGCGGCCAGCGAGCCATGGGTGCGGATGCCGGCGCGCAGGCCGGGCGCCACCATATCGACGTCGAGCAACGCCGGGTCGGCCGAGTGCACGCCGCCGACCACGGGTGAGACGAGCCGGTCCAGCACGCGCCTGCCCATCCGGACCCGGACCAGGGCGGCCACGCTGGTGGCCTCGGCTGTGGTGCCGACTGATGCCGGAAGCAGGGCGTCCACGGAGGCGCGGAGGGAGCCACCCAGGCCCAGGCTGCGCCGGACCTCCGGGTCCCAGGGGTTGGCCGGGATGCCGAGCACCCCGGTCTTTGGCAGTTCCCGGGGGCCTTCGGGCAGCTGGACCCAGGCGCCGCCGGGGTTGGGCAGGACGATCTGCGCGCCGAGGCCCAGTTCTTTGGCCAGCCCGGCCACCGCCGAGGTGCGAGTGGCGAAGGATTCGGCGCCGCTGTCCAGGGTCAGGCCTGCCACCACGTGGCTGCCCACGCAACCGCCCCAGTCCCCGGACGCTTCCAGCACCGTGGTCCGGACGCCTGCCCGGGCCAGTTGCCGGGCGGCCAGCAGTCCGGAGATGCCGCCGCCCACCACCACGGCGGTCGGCGCAGCGGCGGTGGAAGCAGTGGAATCGGCGGCGGCGTCAGTACCTGTGGCCATCGCGGGGCTTACTCCGGGGCGATCGAGTGGATCAGTTCGACCACGCGGGTCAGGACGGCCGCGTCAGTCTCGGGCGGCACACCGTGGCCCAGGTTCAGGACGTGCCCCGGGGCCGCGGAGCCGGCCTTTATGACGTCCCGGACGTGGGCTTCGAGGATTTCCCACGGCGCGGAGAGCAGCGCCGGGTCGATGTTGCCCTGCAGCGGAACGGACCCGCCGAGCCGGCGGTTGGCCTCGTCCAGCGGCAGCCGGTAGTCGACGCCGACGACGTCCACGCCGACGTCGCGCATCGCCACGAGCAATTCGGAGGTGCCGGTACCGAAGTGGATCAGCGGTGCCCCGAGGTGCCGGACGTGGTCCAGGGCGCGTGCTGACGCCGGGGCCACGAAGCGTTCATAGTCGGCCAGCCCCAGCGAACCTGCCCAGGAATCGAAGAGCTGCGCGGCGGAGGCACCGGCTTCCAGCTGAGCGCGGAGGAACATTCCGGAGGCGTCGGCGGCCCAGTTCGCCAGCGCCGTCCAGGTTTCCGGATCCGCGTGCATCATGGTGCGCGGGCCAAGGTGGTCGCGGGAGGGCTTGCCTTCCACCATGTAGGCCGCGAGCGTGAACGGTGCACCGGCGAAACCGATCAGCGGCGTGCTGCCCAGTTCAGCCACGGTCAGCCGGACGGCTTCGCGGATCGGTTCCAGGGCTTCCCAGGTCAGCTGCGGCAGGGCGGCGACGTCAGCCGCGGTGCGCACCGGCTTGTCCAGCACGGGCCCCACGCCGGGGACAATGTCAACGCCGACGCCGGCCAGCTTGAGCGGGATGACGATGTCGGAGAAGAAGATGGCGGCGTCGACGTCGTGCCGGCGCACGGGCTGGAGGGTGATCTCAGACGCGAGCTCGGGGCGCAGGCAGGAGTCCAGCATGGCAACGCCTTCGCGCACCTTGAGGTATTCCGGCAGCGAGCGGCCGGCCTGACGCATGAACCAGACGGGGCGCCGGGAGGGCTTACCGCCGCGGTAGGCGGTGATCAGCGGCGAGTCGGCAGTGCGGCCGTCCATCAGGGGGTGGCCGGCGTCGAGGCCGTTGTGTGCCGTGCCGTCGGGTGCAGTGCCGTTCATTGCCGTGCCGTTCATTGCCGCAGCGCTAGGAGTCATGCCTTTGATTGTGCCGAAAATCGGCCCCAAAAGATAACGACAACCTGTCAGCCGCGGCGGTGCCGGCCCGGTCGTGGCACGAATCACAGCCCGGGGTGGGCAGTCCCACGCCCGGTAGTTGTTCTACACGGACGCGAAAAAGCTATGATTGTCCTGCTGTGGTTCTTTTCTCATTGGTGGCTACACACGCCGACATCGACCTCGAGACCGTTGCTCAACTGAGCACCGGCGCTTCGGGGCTTGCCACATCCGCCCTCGCCGGATCGCCGGCCGTGGCGGGTGCCGTTGTCCTTGCCACCTGCAACCGCTTCGAGATTTACGGCGAAGCCCCGCACCCGGACGATGTCGAAGCGGCCCGCGCCGCGCTCGTTTCCCAGATCAGCGGCACCAGCGGCCTCAACGAACAACTCGTCTCCCGCGCCTTTAACACCCGCACCGGCCCCGACGTCACCCGGCACTTGTTTGCCGTCAGCTCGGGCCTGGACTCCGCCGTCGTCGGCGAACGTGAAATCGCCGGCCAGGTCCGGCGCGCGCTGATCACGGCACAGCATGAGGGCACCGCCAGCTCGGGCCTCGTGCGGCTTTTCCAAGCCGCATCGAAAACCGCCAAGGACGTCGGTGCGCAGACGGCGCTCGGCTCGCGGGGGCTTTCCATCGTCTCCGTCGCCCTGGACCTCGCGACCGACCTGTCCGAGAATCCGGACTGGTCCAGCAAGAAGGCCGTTGTCTTCGGTACCGGCGCCTACGCCGGCGCCACCATGTCGCTGCTGCGCGAACGCGGCTGCACCGACGTCTCGGTGTTCTCCTCCTCCGGCCGCGCCGCCGGTTTCGTCGCCACCCGCGGCGGCACCGCCCTGGACAGCGCTTCGCTGCCGGGCGCCGTCGCGGCCGCCGACGTGATGATTGGCTGCAGCGGCTCCGACAACCGCGTCGAAGCCGCCGAACTGGCCAGGATCCGCTCCTCGTCGCCGCAGCCGTTGATCGCGATCGATCTGGCCCTGACCCACGATTTCGACCCCGCCGTCGCAGAGCTCGACGGCGTTGAGCTGCTCACGCTGGAATCGGTCCGGCTTGCCGCCCCGCAGGAGCAGGCGGAGTCCCTGAACCAGGCCAGCGGCATCGTCGACGGCGCCGCGACCGCCTTCGAGCAGGAACGCGAGGCGCGCTCGGTCGATTCGGCCATCGTGGCCCTGCGCCGGCACACCATGGACGTGCTCGACGCCGAGATGGAAAAGGTGCGCGCCCGCCACGGCTGCACCGCCGCGGCGGAGGAAGTCGAGTTCGCCCTGCGCCGGATGGTCAAGCAGCTGCTGCACATACCCACCGTCCGCGCCCGCGAACTAGCCGCGAACGGCCAGCAGGACGACTACGTGGCCGGCCTTGAAGCCGTCTACGGCATCACGGTCGAACAGCCGGCGGCCCGCAGCGCGGCCACCGCCCCCGAGGCCGCGTGCCCGGTCGACCACAGCGCGGCCACCCCCGTCGAGGGCGGCCGGGAAACAGCCTAGGCCACGACGGCCCAGTCTCACTCCGGGGCGAAGGCGTTAATGCCCGTCAGCTCGGCGGACAGTTCCCAGAGGCGAGCGGCGTCCGTCCGGTCCACGGCGTGGGCATCCACTCCCCTGATCCGCGCCTCCGGCGTCCCCGGCACCGTGGGCTCGGCAATGTCGCAGTCCTCGCAATAGACGCCGCCCTTGCCCGCCAGCAGCGGCGAGGTCGCCGCCCAGACCGACGTCGCGGCGCCCTGGGCCGGCGTCTTGAACCGTTCGTTGAGGTTGCCGTCCGCGTCCATCCAGCCCGAGGCGATCATTTCCTCCCGGGGCAGGTGGCGCTGCAGTTCGGTCATGATGCCGCCCGGGTGCACGGCAAAGGCCCGCACCCCCGAGTCCTTCCCGAGCGCGTCCAACTGCACGGCGAACAGCGCGTTCGCCGTCTTCGCCTGCCCGTACGCCTTCCATTTGTCATAGCCAGAGTCGAAATTGATGTCGTCGAAACGGATCGGCGACAGCTTGTGGCCGGTGGAGGACAGGGCCACCACGCGGGCGCCCTCCCCCGCAACCAGCGCGGGCCACAGCAGGTTGGTCAGCGCGAAGTGCCCCAGGTGGTTGGTGGCGAACTGGGATTCCCAGCCCGGGCCGACGCGGCGTTCCGGGCTGGCCATGATGGCGGCGTTGTTGATCAGGATGTCCAGGCTGCCGGCCTCACCGAGGAACTCCGAGGCGAGGAAACCGGCCGCGAACTCCCGCACGCCGGACAGCTCGGCAAGGTCCAGCCCGGCGACGCTGACGCCGTCGAGTCCGGCCTCGTCCAGGACCTGGCGTGCGTGCTCCGGCCGCCGTGCCGGGACCATCACCCGGGCTCCGGCCGAGGCCAGGGCCCGCACCGTCTCCAGGCCCAGCCCGGAGTAGCCGCCGGTGACAACGGCGGTCTTCCCGGTCAGGTCCAGCCCCGCGACCACCTCCGCCGCCGTCGAACGCGGGCCGAAGCCGGAGCCGATCTTGTGCTGCGGGGTCAGGCCGGTGTCTTTGCTCATCGCAGTGCCTCTCAGTAGACCGGTTTGCCGGGTTCGACGTCGCGGACCCAGGCGAGGATGCCACCTTCGAGGTGGCTGACCCGTTCGTAGCCGGCCGCACGGGCCGCGGCCAGGACGGCGGCGGAACGGGTGCCGCCCTTGCAGTGGAAGACGATGTCGGTGTCCTGCGGCAGCTCGGCCCATGCGTCGCCGGCCAGGATCCGGCCCTGCGGGATGAGTCGGGCGCCTTCGATGTTGACGATCTCGAATTCGCCGCTCTCGCGGACGTCCACAAGCTGGAAGTCCTTCAATCCGGCCTTCCGCGACGCCAGCATGGTGGCGAGCTGGGTGGCGGTGACGGTGTGTTCGGTGCCGGCGTCGGAGGCGGGTGTGATCCCGCAGAAGGCCTCGTAGTCGGTGAGTTCGGTGATGCGGGGCGCCTCGGGGTCCCGGGAGACCTTGATCTCGCGCCAGCTGCCTCCGAGGGCATCGAACAGCGCCACCCGCCCCAGCAGGGAACGCCCGACGCCGGTGATGAGCTTGACCGCCTCGGTCACCATGAGGGACCCGACGGCGGCGCACAGCATGCCGAAGACGCCGCCCTCCCCGCACGAGGGGACTGACCCGGCAGGGGGCGCCTCCGGATACAGGTCCCGGTACGTCGGGCCGTGCTGTTCCCAGAAGACGCTGACCTGCCCGTCGAAACGGAAGATCGAGCCCCATACGTAGGGCTTGCCGAGGATCGCGGCCGCATCGTTGACGAGGTAACGGGTGGCGAAGTTGTCCGCGCCGTCGATGATCAGGTCGTAGCCGGCGAAGAGGTCCAGGGCGTTTGCGGCGTCAAGGCGGACGTTGTGCAGCCGGACCTCCACCAGGGGGTTCAGCGCGGCGATGGCGTCGCGTGCGGACTCGGTCTTGGGCCGGCCGACGTCGGCCACGCCGTGGATCACCTGGCGCTGGAGGTTGCTCAGGTCCACGTCGTCGTCGTCGATGATGCCGAGCGTCCCCACGCCGGCTGCGGCCAGGTAGAGCAGGGTGGGCGAGCCGAGGCCGCCGGCGCCGATCACCAGGACCTTCGCGTTCTTCAGGCGGCGCTGCCCGAGTGCCCCGATCTCGGGAATGATCAGGTGGCGGGAGTAACGCTCCACCTCGTCGGGGGTGAGCCCGTCCGCCGGTTCAACCAGGGGTCCGGGCGCCGGTGCCGGTGATGCGGTGGTGCCGTGTGCGGTCAACTTGGAAGCCATACTTCAATCTATGCCCGAAGTTGCCGCCAGGTCATATTACCCCCGCGTAAAGTGGAGCTAACAGCGAGGGAAAGTAGGCCGACAGTGGTTCATCAGACACCGGTTGAGCGGGGACATACCGGAAAGTCAACGGCCGGCCAGACGCGCGGCGGGACTCAGCGTTCGGCGCGGCTCCCGCGCGACGAACGGCGCGCACAGTTGCTCGCCGCCGCGCAGGAGGTCTTCGTGGCCAATGGCTACCACGGTGCGGCCATGGATGAAATCGCCGAGACGGCGCATGTGAGCAAGCCGGTGCTGTACCAGCACTTTCCATCGAAGCGGGACCTTTACCTGGCGCTGCTGGACAGGCATCTGTCGGCACTGACCGAACTCATGCTGGGTGCCCTGAATTCGACCACGGACAACGACGAGCGCGTCCAGGCCGTCATGCGGGCTTACTACCACTTCATCGCCAGCGACGACCAGGCCCACCGGCTCGTCTTCGAATCGGATCTGGTCAACGACGTCGATGTGAGCGCCCGGCTGGAAACCTTCAACAAGACGTTCGCCGATGCGATCGCGAAGGTCATCGCCGAGGACACCAAGCTGCCGCTGCTGGAAGCCCAGCTGCTGGGCCGCGGGCTGGCCGGAATGGCGCAGGTCAGCGCCCGGTACTGGCTGGAAACTGACGGGAACCTGGACCTCGATGTGGCCAGCGACCTGATCTACCGTTTAGCTTGGCGCGGAATCTCCCGCTTCCCCAAAGAGTCCTAGACTACAAATAGAGAACACGTGTGAATACTTTGATTGGCTGGGAGGCCTTGCTGTGGAAGTAAAGATCGGCATTCAGAACATCGGCCGCGAAATTGCCCTGGAATCGAACCAGGACGCCGACGCGGTGGCGAAGCTTGTGGGCGAGGCCATTTCCAAGGGCACCGAACTCCGCCTGACCGATGAGAAGGGCCGCCAGGTCATCATCCCGGCCAACGTCCTGGGCTACGTCGAAATCGGCGCCGAGGAAGTCCGCCGGGTCGGTTTCGGCGCGCTCTAGGCACGGCCGACCGGATCCCCCGTCCAATCCGCAGTTCCCAAAGGAGTCTGAATGCTGTCCCTGATTGTGGTCGCCATGGTGGCCGTGGCCGCGGGGTTCGTGGTCTGGGCCAATGACAAGCGGCACGCCAAGTACGGCATCAGCGTGCCCGCGGGAATTGCCCTCGGCGTAGCGATGCTGAGCTGGATCATTTTTATGGCGGCCGGCTTAGGCTACCTGCCCGGCCTGACTTGGATCCCGTGGGTCCTGCCGCTACTGCTGGGCACGGCCGCCGCAATCGGCGCCGTGATCTACCTCGGCCGGTCCCGGACCCGGCTGGACACCGAGCGGATGTCTGCGATCCTGCGGCTCTAACCGGAACGCAAAAGACCTCAACAGTGTGGCCGCTCCCCCTAGGGTGAGCGGCCACACTGCTTTAAGCGGTTTCCGCTTTAAGCGGTTTACGCCGGGGCGGTGGACTCCTGGATGACCCAGCGGTTTCCGTCCGGGTCGCTGAAGTAGGCGAAGGCGATCCCGCCCATGTCCTGGACCTCACTGATCTCGGCTCCACGTCGTAGCAGTTCCGCGCGCGTGGCCGCCATGTCAGGGACCACCAACTGCAGCCCCTCAAGGCTCCCGGGGACCATCGTGGTCATTCCCGTGCCCACGACTATCGAGGTGGCGGAACCGGGCGGCGTGAGTTGCACGACCCGCATTCCCGGAATGTATTCCACGTCGTGATCCAGCGCGAACCCCAGCTTCTCGGTATAGAACAATTTCGCCGCATCAACGTCGGCGACCGGTACTTGTACGACTTCCAGGCGCATCTCCATGCTGATCACAGTACTCCCGGTTCCTCTCGGCGGGTCTCCGCCAAAGGGCCGGTAAAAGGACACTTGGCCCTCTGGCACTCCCGATCGGAGTCGATTTGCCGGTGGACACGGGAGCGGGACCCGCCGGTCGAGGGCCTTGTTGAACTTCGGGCTTCAGTACGTGGGGCCCCCTGGCTCGGCGAGCGGGTGCTCGCGCTGCAGCTGGGCAACCTTCGGGTCGTTCTCGTCGGCGCCGTAGTCCGAGGTGCGGGTAATGTCCTTCCCGTCGGCGACCTTCATTGCACGGAAGAGCAGGGACAGGACGGCCGCGACGACGAGGTTTATCGCGAAGGCCACGACGGCGATATAGACCTGGACGTCGGTGCCGGGGATGGCCGCGATGGAACCGCCAAAGTGGGCTTTCGTGACGGGGTTGACCACGTTGTACGCCGCGATGGTGCCGTACGCGATGCCGGCCACCCAGCCGGCGAACAGGGCCCAGCGGTGGAACCAGCGGGTATAGAGTCCCGCCACGATGGCCGGGAAGGTCTGCAGTATCCAGATGCCGCCGAGGAGTTGCATGTTGATGGCCGCGGACTGGTCCATGGCAATGACGAAGATCAGGGCACCGAACTTGACCACCAGCGAGGCGATCTTGGAGACGCTGGCTTCCTGCCGCGGAGTGGCGTCCGGCTTGATCAGGTCCCGGTAGATGTTTCGGGTGAACAGGTTCGCCGCGGCGATGGACATGATGGCGGCCGGGACGAGCGCCCCGATGGCGATGGCGGCGAGGGCAATGCCGGCAAACCACGCCGGGAACTGGTCAAGGAACAGTTGCGGAACTACCAGTTGCGGGTTGACGGCGCCGTTTAGGTCCGTGGGCTTCGTACCGGCGTAAATGGCCGCGTAACCCAGGAGCGCCAGGAAACCCAGCATCAGGGAGTACAGCGGCAGCACCGCGGCGTTCCGGCGGATGGTGTTCCTGCTCTTGGTGGCCAGGACGCCCGTGATCGAGTGCGGATACATGAACAGGGCGAGTGCGGAGCCCAGGGCAAGCGTCCAATACGCGGAGTAACTGGACGCGCCCGGGATGAACGCCCCCGCCGGTTTGCCGGTCGCAGGGCTGACCGTTGCCAGCTTCGCCTGGGCAGAGTCGAAGATGGTGCCCCACCCCCCGAACTTGATGGGCAGGTAGATCACCGCGACGATCACGGCGAGATAGATCAGCAGGTCCTTCACGACGGCGATCAGGGCCGGCGCGCGTAGGCCGGAGGTGTAGGTATAGGCGGCCAGGACCACGAACGCGATGATGAGCGGCAGGTCGGTCAGCAGCACGTTCTCTGCGCTGCCCAGACCGAGCACGGTGAGCACGGCCTTGATACCCACCAGTTGCAGGGCAATGTAGGGCATGGTGGCTACGATGCCGGTGACAGCCACCGCAACAGTCAGCGCCCTGCTGCCATAGCGGCCGCCGACGAAGTCGGCTGGCGTGACAAAGCCGTGCCGGTGCGAGACGGACCACAGCCTGCTCATCAGCAAGAACACGATCGGATAGAGCACGATGGTGTAGGGCACCGCGAAGAAGCCGCTCACGGCCCCGGTGGCCCACATTGCCGCCGGCACCGCCACGAAGGTGTAAGCGGTGTAGAGGTCGCCTCCGAGCAGGAACCAGGTCACCCAGGTTCCGAAGCCCCGGCCGCCGAGGCCCCATTCGTCCAGGCTATGCAGCCCTGTCGTCTTTTCCCGCCGCCACCGCGCGGCAAAGAAACCCAGGACCGCCACCAGGAGGAAGAGGATGATCACGATGGTGAGTGCTACGCCGTTGACCGGTCGGTCCGGGGCTGCCAGCGGCACGCCGGCCCCGTTCACTGTTCCACCCCGTAGGCCAGGCCGCGGACGGATTCGCGGCGACGCCGGTCTTCCCTAGTGACCAGCCAGTAGGAGATCCCCACCAGGGCTGCGGTGACCGGTATCCATGCCATCTGATACCAGTAGAAGAAGGGGATACCGCCCAACCGCGGTTCGTCGTACGAATACGCCGGCACATACAAGGGAACCACTATGGCTACAAGCAAAAGGATTCCGGAAATCACATAGGGACCCGGCCTGGCCGGTCCCCGCGTGGGCACTTCAGGACTGGACATGCACGCCTCCTCGTCGAGGCGGGCCCCCGGAGCGGGAAGGCTTCCCGGGACATGCCGGCGGCCTGCAGACCTTGTTTCCGCGGTCTTAAGCAACAGGATAGACACTGGAATAATTCTTCGACAGTGCTCGATTACCCTGCACTGTCAGTCCCGGTGCGATTTTCCGGACCGGGACAGGTATCCCCTACAGGAACTCGGCCCGGCCCTCCATGGCGGACGAGGCAAGGGCATGCTCCCGGCGCGGAATCCGGCCCGCTTTCCGGGCAAGCCTGCCCGCGATGACGGCGTGTTTGAACGCCTCCCCCATCAGCGCCGGGTCCTGGGCGCGGGTCACAGCCGTAGCGAGCAGCACGGCGTCGCAGCCCAGTTCCATCGCGAGCGCGGCGTCGGAGGCTGTGCCGATGCCAGCGTCGAGGACCACCGGCACGGAAGCCCGGGAAACGATCAGTTCGATGTTGTGCGGGTTCAAGATGCCCAGTCCGGTGCCGATCGGGGCGCCCAGGGGCATGACGGCGGTCGCGCCGAGGTGTTCCAGCCGGAGGGCCAGCACGGGGTCATCGTTCGTGTAGGCGAAGACCTTGAAGCCGCGGGACACCAGCTGCTCGGTGGCCTCCACGAGCTCCACGGCGTCAGGCAGCAAGGTGTGCTCGTCGGCGATCACCTCGAGCTTCACCCAGTCCGTCTCGAGTGCTTCGCGGGCCAGTTCGGCCGTGAGGACGGCGTCCCGGGCGGTGAAGCAGCCGGCCGTGTTGGGCAGCACGCGGATGTTCTGCTCCGCCAGCAGCTGGAACAGCGACCCGGTCTCGGCCGGCGAGTAGCGCCGCATGGCCACTGTAGTGAGTTCCGTGCCGGAAGCCACAAGCGCGGCGCCGAGTCCGTCCAGGCTCGGCGCACCGCCGGTGCCCATAATGAGCCGCGAGCCCAGCTCCACCCCGTCCACCGTGAACGGGTCCCTGCCGGTCTGCTGCAAAGGCGTCAGCGTTGTTTCTTCCATGGTGTTCATCCTCCCTGGACTGCCGTGACGAGTTCGACGTCGTCGCCCTCGGCGAGCGCCGTCGCGTGCCACTGGCTGCGCGGGACCACCTCGGCGTTGCGGGCGACGGCGACGCCGAGCTTACGGCCGTCCGTGGCCTGCCCGTCGGCGGCCAGGCTCCGGCCGGTGACGACGCTGACCAGGGCGCTGACCGTGGCGCCGTCGGCGACGGCGTGCTGTTCCCCGTTGAGTTTGATGTTCATGCTGTTGTCCTGTCTTTCGGTGAAAAGTCCTGAGCCGCGGAATCCCGGGGGCCGGAGAAGCGGTCGGGGCGGAACCCGGCCCAGCGCGGGTCCGGCTGCCCGTCCAGCAGCGCCCGGCAGATCGCGGCGGCCGCCGGGGTCAGCAGGACACCGTGCCGGAAGAAGCCGGTGGCAATGATCAGTCCTTCGATATCCTGACCGTTTCCGGGGCGGGATGCGCGGCCCAGCAGCGGGGCGTTGTCCGGTGTTCCCGGCCGCGCCCGGGCGGTGGCCTCAAGCAGTTCCAGTTCGGCGACGGCGGGGAGCAGCTGCTGGGCGTCGCGCAGCAGCTGGTACACGCCACCGGCCGAGACGGCGCCAGGGTCCGAGGGTGCATCCTCGCGCTGGGTCGCCCCGATCACGACGGTGCCGTCCGCCCGCGGTACGATGTACACCGAAACCCCCCGGACCAGCCCCCGCACCGTGGAGCGCAAGAGCGGCCGGAGCCGTTCAGGCACCCGGAGCCGGAGGATGTCCCCGTAGACCGGCCGCAGCGGCAAGGCCAGTCCCTCGGGCAAACCCTGCAGGTCCGCCGCCCCCAGGCCGTTGGCCACGATGGTCTCCCCGGCGCGGAGCTCCCCGCCACCTTCGAGTCCGACACCGGCGACGCGTCCGCCGTCCCAGAGCAGCCCGCCGGCGCGTCTGGCCACGGCCGTGAACCGGCCGTCCGCGGCCAGCAACGTACCGATCCTGGCCAGCAGCCGGCGCGGGTCCACCTGGTGGTCGGCGGGGATGTCGAAGGCACAGGAGATGCCGGGGCTGAGCAGGGGCTCGCGGGCACGCGCCTCACGCACGGTCAACGGCTCCACGGCGAGCCCGCAGGCCTGCTGCACCTCCCGCAGGTCCGCGAGCGCCCGGCGGTCGGCCGCGTCCGCGCCGATGGCCAGGGTCGGCGTCGTGAGATACCCGGTGCCGCCCGCCTCCGCCGCGCCGCCGTCCAGGCCGGCGGCGAAGCCGGGCCACAGCCGTGCGGCTTCCAGCATGAGGGCCAGGAGCCCTTCTTCCTGGTAGTGCAGTTCGCTCACCGGCGCCAGCATGCCGGCGGCGGCCCAGCTGGCCCCGCTCCCGGGCGCGTCGTCAATCAGGGCCACCGAACGGCCCGAGCGGCGTGCTTCCCAGGCGATCCCGTGGCCGATCACCCCGCCGCCGATCACGGCGACGTCGTACCACTGCGCTGGTGGGTCCGCTGGTGCGGCGGATGGTGAGACGGACAGGTCCATGGGCTTCCTTCCCTACGCCGGTACTAGCCGGATCAGGTCAAGCGGTCGGCTCTGACGCCCTCTCAGCCCTGCGGCCCGGTATCGGGCGGCGCGGGCTCCCGCGGTATTCGCCCAGTTTAGAGGAACTAGGCTTGGAACATGAGCCAAGACGTCCACACCACCGCCCGCCTGTACCTGTGCACCGATGCCCGGAAGGGCCGCGGCGACTTCGAGGATTTCGTCGACGCCGCCTTTGCCGGCGGGGTGGACATCATCCAGTTGCGGGACAAGTCGCTGGAGGCGGCCGAGGAGCTCGAACTGCTGGAGGTCCTGCACTCCGTGGCGCAGCGGCACGGCCGGCTCTGGGCCGTGAACGACCGCGCCGACCTCGCCTCGCTGGCCGGCGCACCGGTGTTCCATATCGGTCAAAAGGACATTCCCTTCGCCGCGGCCCGGGAGTTCCTGGGCAAGGGCACCGTGATCGGGATGTCCACGCACACCCCGGAGCAGGTCGACGCCGCCATCGCCGCGGCCCCCGGCCGGAGCGGGCTGGACTACTTCTGCGTGGGGCCGGTCTGGGCCACCCCCACGAAGCCGGGCCGCGCCGCCGTCGGGCCGGACCTGGTGCGCTACGCCGCCGGGGCGATTGAACGGGCCGGGGGCGGGGACAGCGGCAGGGTCTCCGGGGTGGTGCCGTGGTTCGCGATCGGCGGCATCGACCTCTCCAACGTGGAGCAGGTGGTTGACGCCGGCGCCCGCCGCATCGTGGTGGTCCGGGCGATTACCGAGGCGGACGATCCCGCCGGGGCGGCGCGGGCGCTGCTCGCCGCGCTCGACGCCGGGCCGGAAGCCGACGCCGGGTCCAACTAGCCCGCGAGCCCCAGCTGGGACATCCGGCGGGAGTGGGCGGCGGCGAGCTCGGACGTCAGTTCGCGGACGAGCTCTCCGGCCCGTGCCTCGTCCACCCCGGCGAGGCCGCCGAGGAGCTCATGGTCCACGCTGACGCGTTGGGCCTGGGTGAGCGCCTCGCCCAGCAGCCGCCGCGCCCACAGGGCCAGCCGGGAGGCCAGCCGGGGATCATCGGCGAGCGCCGCCTTGAGCCGCTCGCCCAGCACTGCCGTCGCTCCCTCGGACGACTGGATCGTGCGGATCAGGCTTGCCGTGTCGGCGTCGACGTAGCCGGAAATGGACCGGTAGAAGTCTGCTGAGACCGTGTCGATGACGTACGCCTTCATCAGCGACTCGTACCAGTCAGAAGGGCGGGTGCGCTCATGGAAATGGTCCACGGACGGCTGGAACGGCAGCATGGCTTCCTCCGCGTCGACGCCAAGCTCCGCCAGTTTCGCGCAGACCAGTTCGAAGTGCTGGAACTCGCTGACGGCAAGGCCGCCCAGCACCGCACGGTCGCGCAGCGTGGGCGAATAGCGCGCGTCCGAGGACAGCCGTTCGAAGGCCGAAAGTTCCCCGTAGGCCATCACGCCCAGCAGGTCCCGGAGAAAACGCGGGTCACGGACGGGGTCGGCCGGGGAAGTGCTCATGCTTCAAGACTAATGGCGGAAATCGGGCTAACCTGATTTTCGTGTCTCATCATCGCCTGACCCCGAGCGTGCGCCAGCAGCAGAACCAATTGGCCCAGGCGCTCAAAGCCCTGCGCACCACGCTGGAGCTGCCCGGTCCGTTCCCGGAAGACGTGCTCCGCGACGCCGAGGCGGCCGTGGCCGGCCACGAGCTGCCGGTACTGGACCTGACGCATGTGGAGTTCGTGACCATCGATCCTGCGTCCTCGACGGACCTGGACCAGGCGTTGTTCATTGACCGCGCCGGGGAGGGGTACAAGGTCTTCTACGCGATCGCGGACGTCCCCTCCTTCGTCGCCCCCGGAAGTGCGCTCGACGCCGAAACGCGCCGCCGCGGCCAGACGTTCTACACCCCGGAGGGCCGCATTCCGCTGCACCCCGAGGTCATCAGCGAGGCGGCCGGCAGCCTGCTCGCGGGCCAGCTCTGCGCGGCCTTCGTCTGGGAGTTCGAGCTCGACGCCGCCGCCGAGGTGTCCTCCGTCATGGTGCGCCGGGCACAGGTCCGCAGCCGGGCCAAGCTCAGCTACCACGGCGTGCAGGCCGAACTTGACGGCGGTACCGCTGACCCCCTGCTGCAACTACTGAAGGAAGTCGGCAGCAAGCGGGTGGAACTGGAACGCCTGCGCGGCGGGGCCAGCCTGAACATGCCGGAACAGGAAATCGAGCAGCTGCCCGACGGCGGCTACCGGATTGTCGCGGCCCCGCCGCTGCCGGTGGAGGATTGGAACGCCCAGATCTCGCTGATGACGGGCATGGCCGCCGCCGAGCTGATGCTCCGGGGCAAGGTGGGCATCCTGCGCACCATGCCCGCACCGGACGAGCGTTCGCTGCGGCATTTCCGGCGCCAGACCGGCGCCCTCGGCAAACCGTGGGACGGCCAGGTCAGCTACGGGGAATACCTGCGCACCCTGGACCCCACGGACCCCCGCCAGCTGGCGATTGTCCACTCGGCCGGCATGCTCTTCCGCGGCGCCGGTTACACCCCTTTCGACGGCCAGGTCCCGGAGGACGCGATCCAGTCGGCCATCGGCGCGGCGTATGCCCACTCCACCGCCCCGCTGCGGCGCCTGATCGACCGCTTCGTCCTCGTCATCTGCGAGGCGCTGTCCAACGGCGCCGAGGTTCCCGGCTGGGCCCGCGAGGCGCTCCCCTCGCTGCCGGCCATCATGGCAGCCTCGGACCAGCTGGCCGCCAAGCTGGAACGGTTGTCGCTGGACACGGTGGAAGCCGCCCTGCTGATCAACCACATCGGGCAGGAGTTTGATGCCGTCGTGATTTCCGGCTCAAAGCCGGCCAAGAACGGCGCTGCGGGGTCAAACGGCAATGGGAACGGCACCAGCAACGGCAAGGCAAACGGCAACGGGAACGGACCGTCCGGGATCGTGCAGATTGCCGAGCCCGCGGTGACGGCCCGCTGCCCCGGCGAACTCGAATCCGGCACCCAGGTCCGGGTGCGCGTTGTGTCCTCGGACATCGCTAAGCGGGAAGTCCGGCTGGAGCTCGTCGGCTGATTCTCCGGCGCCGGTTCGGTCCCGGCTCCGCGCCGGCCGGGCACACAGCCGCGCCGCACCGCGGCCCCCGGTCGAGGTTCGCAACGGCGAACGGCTAGACTGGAAGGGTAGTAATGGATGCCCGGTCGTTGATTTCCATGTTTTTCGAATTCAACAAGCCCGCCCCTACGCGATCTTGAGTAACACCCGCTGGTCCCAGTGCCAGCATTCAGATAGCCCGCGATCGGCTTCCACTGGACTTGCCTGCGCATCTGAGCGTGCTCCGGAACGGCCAAGCGCCGGCCCCGTTGAGCAAGCAGCGCAGCCCAAATGAATAAGGAAACTCCCCTGTGAGTGAATTGCACACGCACCAGCTTCTAACCGACGAATCCGGCACGGAATCGATCGAGCCGGAAGAGACCATCATCTCGGACGAAAAGCCCCACGAAATCGCGGAAAAGGCCTTTGCCGACTACAACGTCCGCGCCGACATCGTGGAATCCCTCGCCGACGCGGGCATCACGCACCCGTTCCCGATCCAGGCCATGACGCTGCCCGTCGCCCTGGCCGGCCACGACATCATCGGCCAGGCCAAGACCGGCACCGGCAAGACCCTCGGCTTCGGCATCCCGGCCCTGCAGCGCGTCGTCGGCCGCGACGACGCCGGTTACGCCGCGCTTCCGGCTCCGGGAGCCCCGCAGGCCCTCGTGATCGTCCCGACGCGCGAGCTGGCCGTGCAGGTCGCCGGCGACCTGCAGAACGCCGCCCGCAAGCGCAACGCACGCATCACCACGATCTATGGCGGCCGCGCGTACGAGCCACAGGTCGAGGCGCTGCAGCAGGGCGTCGAGATCGTCGTCGGCACCCCGGGCCGCCTGATCGACCTCTACAAGCAGAAGCACCTCGTGCTCAAGAACGTCAAGATGGTCATCCTCGACGAGGCCGACGAGATGCTGGACCTCGGCTTCCTGCCCGACGTCGAGACCCTCATCGCCGGCACCCCGGCCGTCCGCCAGACCCTGCTGTTCTCCGCCACCATGCCCGGCCCGGTCATCGCGATGGCGCGCCGCTACATGACCCAGCCCACCCACATCCGCGCGGCGGACCCCGAGGACGAGGGCCTGACCAAGCGCGACATCCGCCAGCTGATCTACCGTGCCCACAGCATGGACAAGATCGAGGTGGTGGCCCGCATCCTGCAGGCCCGCGGACGCGGGCGGACCATCATCTTCACCAAGACCAAGCGCACCGCGGCGAAGGTCGCCGAGGAACTGGTGGACCGCGGCTTCGCCGCCGCGGCGATCCACGGCGACCTCGGCCAGGGCGCCCGCGAGCAGGCACTGCGCGCCTTCCGCAACAACAAGGTGGATGTCCTCGTCGCCACCGACGTCGCGGCACGCGGCATCGATGTCGACGACGTCACGCACGTGATCAACTACCAGTGCGTCGAAGACGAGAAGATCTACCTGCACCGCGTCGGCCGCACGGGCCGTGCCGGCAACAAGGGTACCGCCGTGACCTTCGTCGACTGGGACGACATGCCCCGCTGGGGCCTGATCAACAAGGCCCTGGGCCTGAGCGTGCCCGAGCCGGTTGAGACCTATTCCTCCTCGCCGCACCTGTATGAGGAGCTGGACATTCCCGAGGGCACCAAGGGCCGTCTCCCTCGTGACAAGCGGGTGCTCGCCGGCGTTGACGCCGAAGTCCTCGAGGACCTCGGCGAAACCGGCAAGAAGATCACCCGCTCCAGCGGACAAAACAGCGGACGAGACGGCGGCCGTTCCGGCTCCCGCGAAGGCGGACGCTCGGGTTCCCGTGAGGGCGGACGCGAACGCTCGACCCGTGACGGCGGACGCTCCGGCTCCCGCGAGGGCGGGCGCGACAGCGCACGCTCGGGCGAGCGCCGTCGTCGTTCCCCCGAGGCGGAAACCGCCACCGGCCCGGCCGAGGCGACGGCTCCGGCCGCCGCAACGGCCAGCGCCCCGACCGAGGTCGACCGGGCCACCCGGGCGCGCCGCCGGACCCGTACCCGCCGCCGCAACGGCGAAGTCGTCACCGGCGAGGCCCAGGGCGGCACCCCGGCACGCAGCGCCGAGGCCTAATCCGCTCCATGACTGACACCGTCTGGGCGCCGGACGGCAGCAATCTGGTGGTACACGCGGACAACGCGGAGTACCTCCCGACGCTGCCGGACGGCGCCTTCACACTCATTTATGTGGATCCGCCCTTCAACACCGGCCGGGTCCAGAAGCGCCAGGAAACCAAGATGGTGCTCAACGCCGGCGGCGAGGGAGACCGCGTCGGCTTCAAGGGCCGGTCCTACGACACGATCAAGGGCGCGCTGCACAAGTACGACGACGCGTTCAGCGACTACTGGTCCTTTTTGGAGCCTCGGCTCGTCGAAGCCTGGCGGCTGCTCGCCGACGACGGCACCCTGTACCTGCACCTCGACTACCGCGAGGTGCACTACGCCAAGGTCATGCTGGATGCGATTTTCGGCCGCGAGTGCTTCCTCAACGAAATCATCTGGGCCTACGACTACGGCGCCCGCGCCAAGTTCCGCTGGCCCACCAAGCACGACAACATCCTCGTGTACGTGAAGAACCCGGCCAAATACCACTTCGACAGCGCCGAGGTGGACCGCGAACCGTACATGGCGCCCGGTCTGGTCACCCCGGCCAAACGCGAACTCGGCAAGCTGCCCACCGACGTCTGGTGGCACACGATTGTCTCGCCCACCGGCAAGGAAAAGACCGGGTACCCGACGCAGAAGCCCGAGGGCCTGATCCGCCGGGTGGTCGCCGCCTCCAGCCGTCCCGGCGACTGGTGCCTGGACTTCTTCGCCGGCTCCGGCACGCTCGGCGCCGTCGCCGCGAAGCTCGACCGGAAGTTCGTGTGCGTGGACCAGAACCAGGCCGCTGTCGACGTGATGGCCACCCGGCTCGGCCCGCACGCCGCGTTCACCCGGCCCGGCACGGCACCCAACTAGCTCGCACTAGCTTTCGTTAGGGCGACCCAAAACGACAACACCTGCCGGCCAGTTGGGCGGCGCCGTCAGGTCCAGCTCTTGACGAACGCGTGCACGGCGTCGGCGATCATCTGCACCGCGATCGCGGAGAGCAACAGGCCCGCGATCCGGGTGACCAGTTCAACGCCGTTCTCGCCCAGGGCGCGCTGCACGACGCCGGCGAAGCGCATCGCCAGGTACAGGGACGCAAGCGTCACAGCGATCCCCAGCCCAACGGCAAGGTACTGCGCCATGCTGCCAGAGCGCTGCACAAAGACCATCACCGCCACGATCGCGCCCGGGCCGGCCATCAGCGGCGTGCCCAGCGGCACAAACGCGACGTTCTTGTACTTCGCCGCGTTCTCCTCGCCGCTGGTGGACCCGGTGAGCAGCTGCAGCGCGATCAGCACCAGGAGCAGACCGCCGGCACCTTGCAGCGCAGCGAGCGAAATGTGCATGTAGTTGAGGATGGACTGCCCGAAAATCGCGAAGGTCACGATCACCCCGGTTGCCACGAGCAGGGCCTGCAATGCCGACATGTTCCGGTCCCTGGCGTCCATCTGCGCTGTCAGGGACATGAAGATCGGCACCGTCCCGGGCGGATCCATGATCACGAACAGCGTGACGATCACGGAGGCCAGCAGCTGAAGGTCAATCCACTCCATCAACGCACCACGGACGATCCGGTGCCGAGCTCCTCGATCCGGGCCAGCACCTCCGGCGCGGTCAGGTTCTCGCCCAGCAGGTTCGGCTTCCCGGCCCCGTGGTAGTCGGAGGACCCGGTCACGAGCAGGCCGTGCCGTTGCGCGAGGCGGCGCAGGTAGACCCGGCCCTCCTCCGGGTTGTCCCGGTGGTCAATCTCCAGGCCGGCCAGGCCGGCGTCGATCATCTCCCGGTAGGTGCGGTCCCCCACGATCCGTCCCCGGGAGGACGCGACGGGGTGCGCGAAGACCGGCACGCCGCCGGCCTCGCGCACGAGTTCGACGGCGTAGGCAGGGTCCGGGGCGTAATGCTGCACCCAGTAGCGGGAGCGTGAGGTCAGGATCGTTTCGAAGGCCTCGCTTCGGTCCGCCACGACGCCGGCTGCGACCAGGGCGTCGGCGATGTGCGGACGGCCCAGGGTGGCACCCGGGGCAACGTGGTGGATGACGTCGTCCCAGTTCAGCGGATAGTCCTCGGAGAGCAGGCTGACCATCCGTTCGGCCCGGGTGAAGCGTGCATCCTTTGCTTTGGTGATCTCCTCCAGCAGCCCGGGGTGGGCCGGGTCGTGCAGGTAGCAGAGCAGGTGGACGCTGATGCCCTCGTGGGTCCGGCAGGAAATTTCCATACCGGGGACCAGGGCCACGGCGAGCTCCCGGGCGGCGGCGGCGGCCTCGGTCCAGCCATCGGTGGAATCGTGGTCGGTCAGGGCGACGACGTCCAGCCCGGCCTGCGCCGCGGACGCGATCACCTCCGCGGGCGCTTGGGTGCCGTCGGAAACATTCGAGTGGGCATGCAGGTCGATCCTCACCTCCCCAGCCTAGTAGATTCACCGGGGCGCCTTGTTGGCCTCTGCCGCGCCGCTGGTGAGACTATGGGACGGTGAACGATGCAGATAACACCCAAGTCTCCGCTTCCCAGCCCCTCGACGAGCGCGTCAACAACCGCTCCCAGCGGCCCAGCTCCGACGCCTTCAAGGCGTTCATGGCCAGCAACTGGGCCCCGTCCCGGCAGCAGCTGCCCGAACTGGACGCCGTCGCAGGCCACGCCGCCAACCGCCGCCGGGCCATCTCCGAGCTGTTCAAAGGTGAACGCCTGGTCATCCCCGCCGGCCCGCTAAAGGTCCGCTCCAACGACTGCGACTACCGCTTCCGTCCGCACTCGGGCTTCGCGCACCTGACCGGGCTGGGCCTGGACCACGAGCCCGACGCCGTGCTGGTCCTGGAACCCACTGACGAGGGCAAGGGCGACGACGGCGGCCACCACCGCGCTACCCTGTACTTCCGTCCGCTGGCCGGTCGCGACACCGAACAGTTCTACGCCGACTCCCGCTCGGGTGAGTTCTGGATCGGCGCCAGGCCGACCCTCGCCGAGTTCAAGGCCCAGCTGGGCCTGGAAACCGCGGATCTGGCCGAACTCGAACTCGCCATCACCAAGGACATCGGCGCCCCGGAAATCGGCGGCATCTCCATCCGGCTGGTGCGCAAGGTGGACGAGAACATCGACGCGCTCGTGGACACCGCGCGCTACAACACCGCCAAGGATCCGGAGAATCTGGACCTGGGCGTCCTGGACGCTTTCGACGAGAAGCTCAGCGAGGCGCTCTCCGAGCTGCGCCTGATCAAGGACGAGTGGGAAGTCGAGCAGATGAAGGCCGCCGTGGCCGCCACGGTGCAGGGCTTCACCGAGGTGGTCAAGGCCCTGCCGCGGGCCCTCACCCACCGCCGCGGGGAGCGTGTGGTCGAGGGCGCGTTCTTCGCCCGCGCCCGCGAAGAAGGCAACGAGCTCGGCTACGACACCATTGCCGCCGCCGGCAACAACGCCACCGTGCTGCACTGGACCAGGAACACCGGCAAGGTCAACGCCGGCGAGCTGCTGCTGCTGGACGCCGGCGTTGAGGCGGACTCCCTCTACACCGCCGATATCACCCGCACGCTGCCGGCCAACGGCACCTTCTCCGAGATCCAGCGCAAGGTCTACGAGGCAGTGCTCGACGCCGCGGACGCCGGCTTTGCCGCCGCGCAGCCCGGAACCAAGTTCCGCGATATCCACACCGCGGCCACCACCGTGCTGGCCGAGCGCCTTGCCGAGTGGGGACTGCTGCCGGTCTCGGTCGAAGAAGCCATCAGCACCGAGGGCCAGCAGCACCGCCGCTGGATGCCGCACGGCACCAGCCACCACCTTGGCCTGGACGTACACGACTGCGCCCAGGCCAAGCGCGAACTGTACCTGGACGGCGTCCTGACCCCGGGCATGGTCTTCACGATCGAACCCGGGCTCTACTTCAAGGAGGAGGACCTCGGCATTCCGGCGGAATACCGGGGCATCGGTGTCCGGATCGAGGACGACATCCTGATGACGGCCGAAGGTCCGGTCAACCTGAGCGCCGCGCTGCCGCGCAAAGCCGACGACGTCGAGTCCTGGATGGCCGGCATCTACCAGGAAATTGACGCCCAGCAACCGTAACGGGCCTGGCAGGAACGCAAAAGGGAGGGCCGCAGGCCCTCCCTTTTGACTGCCCGACACAGGTGCCGGACTCATGTGCCGGCGCGGCTTAGTGCTGCTCGCCGCCCTGGCGCGGTTCTCCCTGAGTTCCCTGCTGTGCCGGTCCCTGCTGTCCCGTACCGCGCTGGGCGTCCGTCACGCGGACGCCGTACTGCGGGCGGCCGTCGGGAAGGTCCGGGTAACTGACGCCGGAGGGGCGGGCCGGTTCCTGCTCCACCGGCTCGCCGGCGCCGGTCTGCTGCGGGGCGGCGTCGGCCGACCGCTGGCCATAAGGGTCGCTCCAGCCCGCGGGACGCTGCGGCATGGGCGCCTGTCCCGGCTGCCCGGGCTGCTGCGGACGCTGCTGGTGAGGCTGGTGCTGCTGGTAGGGCTGGTGCTGGTGGTCGAACTGCTGGTAGCCCGGGACGGAGGCATCATGCTGGGTCATCGGCAGCTGGTGCAGCAGGCGGCGGGCCTCATGGGCGGCCTCGAAGGCCACCACGACGTCGTAGTTGGTCGCCACGACCTGGCTGGTCGACGTGAAGTCGCGCTTGCCGCGCTGCATCGCGTACGTAACGATGCCGAAGAGCATAAAGAAAGCCGCGCCCATCAGTACGGAGGTGACGATCGAGAAGTAGCCTTCGGACGTCGAGAAGAAGGACAGCATGACCCCGACGAAGAGGCCGAACCACATGCCACTCAGCGCGCCGGAGAGTGCCACGCGGGGATAGGTGAGCCGGCCGGTGACCCGCTCCACCATCTTCAGGTCGTTGCCGACGATGGAGACGAGCTGCACGGGAAACTGCTGGTCCGCCAGGTAGTCCACCGCCTTCTGGGCGTCCAGATAGGAGTTGTAGGAACCGACGGTGTCTCCCTTGGGGACAGCGCGTGACTCGTCCGCCCCACCGGGGGCGCCGGCCTTTGGACCACCAAAAATGTTTGACATACGCCCATTCTCACCCATCCGGCTGGGCGGCGCCTGCAAATTCAGCTAAAAGAGAGCGGACTCGGTAGCCTGTAGGTGTGAGCACAACTCTTTCGCGGGTATTTGTCGCGCGCCTCCTTGGACTGGACGTCTTCGACCCTCTGGGCGACCGTCTCGGCAGGCTGCGCGATGTCGTGGTGCTCTCCCGCGGCAACCGCGGCGCCCCGCACGTGGTGGGCATCGTCGTCGAGGTCCCCGGCAAGAAGCGCGTCTTCGTGCCGATGACCCGGATCACCTCGATTGACCAGACCCAGATCATCTGCACCGGGCTGGTGAACCTCCGCCGCTTCGAACAGCGCGGCGCGGAAACCCTGGTGGTCGCCGAGATGTTCGACCGCCGGGTGACCCTGGCGGACGGCAGCGGGGACGCCACCATCGAGGACATCGCCATGGACCGGCACCGCTCCGGCGACTGGTTCGTCAGCAAGCTCTTCGTGCGCCGCGGCCACTCCCTCTCGCCGCTGAGCCGGCTGCGCCGCAACGAAACCATGATCATCGACTGGGCCGACGCCCAGCAGGGTGCCCGCACGGAACCCCAGGCCGCCACCCAGTTCGTCGCCACCCACGAGGACCTCAAGCCCGCCGACTTCGCCGAGGCCCTCCAGGAGATGAGCGACAAGCGCCGTTTCGAGGTCGCCAGCGAACTCCAGGATGAACGCCTCGCCGACGTGCTGCAGGAAATGCCCGAGGGCGACCAGGTGGAAATTCTCTCCGCGCTCGACGTCGAGCGCGCCGCGGACGTGCTGGAGGAGATGGATCCCGACGACGCCGCCGACCTCCTCGCCGAACTCCCCAGCGCCCAGGCCGAGGAACTGCTGCAGCTGATGGAACCCGAAGGCGCCGAGGACGTGCGCCGCCTGCTCGAATACGACGAGGACACCGCCGGCGGCCTGATGACGCCCGTTCCGGTCATCCTGCCCCCCGAAGCGACCGTCGCCGAGGCCCTCGCCCACGTCCGGCGGGAGGAGCTCTCCCCCGCGCTGGCCTCCTCGATCTTCATCGCGCGCCCGCCGCTGGAGACTCCCACCGGGCGCTTCCTCGGCGTCGTGCACATTCAGCAGCTGCTGCGCTTTCCGCCGCCCGAACCGCTGGGCAACTTGGTGGATAAGAACCTCGAGCCGGTCTCGGACCAGGCCCACATCAGCGAGGTGGCCCGCACCCTGGCCACCTACAACCTCAACTCGCTCCCCGTGGTCAACGAGGACGGCCGGCTCGTCGGGGCGGTGACTGTTGATGACGTGCTTGATCATCTGTTGCCCGATGACTGGCGCGCCCACGAGGATGACGCCCCGATAAGGAAACTTGGAGGCCGCATTGGCTGATAGCAACACCCCACGGAACTCCAACGTCCGCCCCGGGGCAAGGACCACCGGCGGCCTCGACACGCCCCTGAGCGGCCGGGCGCGGATCCTGCCCAAATTCTCACCCAACCCGGACGCTTTCGGCCACGCCACGGAGGGCTTCGCCCGGTTTATGGGCACTCCGACGTTCCTGGTCTACATGACGGTGTTCTGCGTTTTCTGGCTGGTCTGGAACACCTTTGCGCCGGAACAGTGGCAGTTCGACTCGCAGGCGCTCGGCTACACCTTGCTGACCCTGATGCTCTCCCTTCAGGCCTCCTACGCCGCGCCCCTGCTGCTGCTGGCGCAAAACCGCCAGGACGACCGGGACCGTGTCTCGCTGGAACAGGACCGCCAGCGCGCCGAACGCAACCTCTCGGACACCGAGTACCTGACCCGGGAGCTCGCGTCGCTGCGCATTGCCCTCCGCGAGGTCGCCACCCGCGACTACGTCCGGGCCGAGCTGCGCAGCCTGCTGGAGGACATGCTGGAGGCGCAGGAGGAACTGCGCACCCACGACCCTTCCGCCGGAGCCCACGAGTCCCCCCGCGACAAGGTCAAGGAAAAGCTCAAGGAACGCCGCGACAAACAGCGCAACCCGCGCACCCAGCAGATCCCGCGCGTCCGGACCGAGGGCAGGCCCGACGGCCCGCGAACCTCTGGCCCCCGCACCTCCCCCGAAAGCTGAGCCAAGCCCGCATGAACACCCCGCAGGGACCTGCCGAGGCGTCCCGCCTGGAACAGGCCGTGCACGCGGCGCTGCGCACCGTGATCGACCCCGAACTCCGGCGTCCCATCACGGAACTTGGCATGGTGGATTCGGTGGACGTCTCCGACGGCGGCCGGGTCCGGATCACCGTGCTCCTGACCATCGCCGGCTGCCCGCTCCGCGGCACCATCACCGCAGACTGCGAAGCGGCGCTGTCCGCCGTGCCGGGGGTCAGCGCCGTCGACGTCGAATTGAAGGTCATGAGCCAGGACCAGCGCGATGCCCTCAAGGAGCAGCTGCGGGGCACCGGCGGGAAGCGCGGCATCCCGTTCAACGCTCCGGGTTCCTTGACTAAGGTGTACGCCGTGGCGAGCGGCAAAGGCGGCGTGGGCAAATCCTCCGTCACCGTGAACCTGGCCTGCGCGCTGGCCGCCCAGGGGCTGCGGGTGGGAATCGTCGACGCCGACGTGTATGGCTTCTCCGTCCCCGCCCTGATGGGCATCAGTCAGACGCCCACCCGCGTGGATGACATGATCCTGCCGCCGGTGGCCTCTGGGGTCAAAGTCATCTCGATCGGCATGTTCGTCACGGGCAACCAGCCGGTGGCCTGGCGCGGGCCGATGCTGCACCGCGCGCTCGAGCAGTTCCTCACGGACGTCTACTTCGGCGACCTGGACGCGCTGTTCCTGGATCTGCCGCCCGGCACCGGGGATATCGCCATCTCCGTGGCCCAGCTGCTGCCGGCGGCGCAGATTTTGGTCGTCACCACCCCGCAGGCCGCCGCCGCCGACGTCGCCGAGCGGGCCGGGGCGATCGCCGTCCAGACCGGCCAGTCCGTGGCCGGCGTCGTGGAGAACATGTCCTACCTGGAAATGCCCGACGGCGCCCGGATGGAACTCTTCGGCAGTGGCGGCGGCGCCGTGCTCGCCGAGCGTCTCTCCGCCACGGTGGGCACCGAAGTGCCGCTGCTCGGCCAGATCCCGCTCGACATCCTGCTGCGCGAAGGCGGGGACACCGGCGTTCCGCTGGTGCTTGGCCGTCCCGAAACGCCGGCGGCGAGGGCTTTGGCGGGGATTGCCGGGCAGCTGGCGTCCAGCCCGCGGGGACTGAACGGCCTGTCGCTGGGTCTCCAGCCCCGCTGAGCCGGGCCCGCCCCGGACGTCGGGCTAGGTGGCCTCGGAGTCGTACGGGGCGGCTTCGCCCTCCGGCAGCCGCTCGATGACGCGGGCCGGCGGTCGCTCCTCCGCGGTGGCCACGGCGGCCGGCGCCCCGGCGCTGACGGGTTTGCTGTCGTCATCAAGGAGGGCTTCCTTGATGATCCGCCGGGGGTCGTACTGCCGGGGATCGTATTTCTTCCAGTCCACATCGTCGATGTCGATGCCGACTTCCTCTTTGATCTGCTCGCGGGCGCCGGAGGCCATCCGCCGTACTTCCTTGACGATATTGGCGAGCTTCTGGGCGTATTCGGGCAACCTGCTGGGACCGATCACCAGAAGGCCGACGATCAGCAGAATTAGGAACTCCGGTCCGTTGATTCCAAACACTCTAGGAAGATTACCCTCTCACTCAGGCGTGCGACGATTCGGCTGGACCCCTCCGGGGCCCCGGGCGGGAAAGGACCTCAGCGGACGAGCAGTTCCACAATCCGTTCCATGCCACGCTCCAGCCGGGCCTCGATCCCCTCACCGCTGTCGGCCTCGGGCGCGTCGCCAGGACGGGACTGCACGAGGGCGCCCACGCCGACGTCGGCCTGCTCTTCGGGCAGCTGGGACACATAGGTGAAAGTGGCCGCTGGCGTCCGGTAGATGGCCCGGAAGGGTGCCTGGCGGTTCACCCACAGCGTGCCCTCGGCCGGCACGGGATTCTCCGGAGCGGCCGCTTCGCCCCGATGGACGGCCACAAAGCCGTCTTCGGTGGCCGGGTGCCCGGTGAGCACGTTGACAGGAGGCGCGCTGGGGAGCTGCCCGGACCGGGCGCCCGGGACGTCAGGGAGCGCTTTAGGATGCTGTTCCAGGACGGTGGCAAAGTGCGAGCCGTCGGTCAGGCGGAGCTCCAGCACCTCCGAGCCGTCGGCGACGCCGCCGCGCGCCCAGAGGAGGTGGTAGCCCAGTTCCCGCAGTTCGGGGCAGGTCCAGCCGCGGCCGCGCAGCGCGGCGAGCTGGCCCGTGTTCAGCGCACCGGCGGGCGCGACGTCGGGACCGCTGCTGAGTTTCCATGCAGCCCCTGAGACGCTCTCGGAGGAGTCAGCCGGCCCGGGCAGCCGGCCGGGAAGGGCCGCGGCAAAGGCACCGTCGGCAGTCGGCGGCGTGTCGCTGCCAACGAGGTAGGCGGCGCCGCCCATCAGGGCCGCGGTGGCAGCGGCTCCGCCCGCAATCTGCACTGCCAGGCGCCAGGGCCGCGCCCGGCGAGCCTGCGGTCCCCGCGGCGAACGCTGCGGCCCGGGTACTGCGCCGGGCCCAGTGACGGGCCCAACGGCGGCCGCCGGGGCGGCGTCTGCGGGCGCGGAATGCGTTTGCCCTGCGTCCGCAGACCCGGCGGCCAGCTCCCCCTTGCGGGCGAGCAGCCGGGCGGTGAGGTCGTCGCTGGCGGCGGGCACAGCGGCGCCGCGCAACCTCTCAAGGTATTGGCGTTCCCGCTGCTGCCGGACCCGGCACTCCGCGCAGCGCACCAGGTGCCTCCGGCGCCGGTCCTGGGCCTTGCGGGAGAGCGGCGGCGTTCCAAGCCGGGGACGCCTCGGCGTGCGGCCGAAGTACCTGCACGCAAGGCCACCCAGTAAGTGTTTCAGCTGACCCATTGCCCGGTTCAGAGGAGGCCGGCGATGCGCGGCATCTTGAGCCGCGGCTTCAGGGACTGCTTGGCGGCCGGCTGCGGCCTCGGGTCGCGGTGGGCAAGCTTCTCGCGGAGCATCGTGCGGCCGCGGTGGATCCGGGACCGGACGGTGCCGAGCTTGACATCCAGCGCCACGGCAACCTCGTCGTAGGACAGGCCTTCAAGGTCGCAGAGCACCACGGCGGCGCGGAAATCCGGCGGCAGCTCCTCGAGCGCGGCCTGCACGTCCAGGTCGAGGTTGTTGAACTCAAAGCTCTGTTCCGGGCCGGGTTCGCGGCCGGGGATCCGCGACTCGGCGTCCTCGGCAAGCGCATCGAAGCGGATCCGGCTCTTCCGGCGCGCCTGGTCGAGGAAGAGGTTGGTGGTGATCCGGTGCAGCCAGCCGTCGAGGGTTCCCGGCTTGAAATTCTCCAGGGAGCGGAAAACGCGTACGAACACCTCCTGGGTGAGGTCCTCGGCGTCGAACTTGTTACCGGTAAGCCGGTATGCCAGGCGGTAGACCTTGGCGGAGTGGTTGGTCACCACCTCTTCCCACGTCGGCCTGACCCACTCGGCCTCGGCCGTCGGCTGGGACTCATCAGTTACAGGGACACCTGCCAGAACCGACATTGTCCACTCCCCTCGCGGATGGTGCTTACGCCTGGACGGATCTTGCGGATGCAAGGCCCTACATCGTTGATTCGGCGCCGGTCACCTCGCGGATGAGCGGATACCCATCATTTCAAAATATGCTGGGAATTTCCTGACCCGGAGGTTTCTTCCGCCAACGGCGGAACACCGCCCCGGAACGCCGCCCGGGAACGCATTGACGGGGACTCAGTGATGGACACAGTACGCTGTATGAAACACTCCCCTCCTGCCCGGAAAGCGATACCCATGAGCGCCGATAAGTCCACGAGCTGGTCCTACGCAGAAGATCTGCCTGCCGAGGATGAGGTTCTGTTGCACGCGCGCGAACGGTCTTTCGAACTGGGCGTCACCCCGATCGGACCGGGCGTCGGAGCCGTCCTGACCGTGCTCGCGGCCGCCTCCAAGGCGCAGACCGCCGTGGAAATCGGCACCGGCGCCGGCGTCTCGGGCGTGTGCATCCTCCGGGGCCTCGGCCCGCAGGCCGTCCTGACTACCATTGACGTCGATGTCGAGCACCTTCGTGCCGCGCGCGAGTCCTTCCAGGAGGCCGGCAGCCCGGCCAACCGCACCCGCACCATCTCCGGCCGGGCGGGGGACGTACTGCCGCGCCTTACCGACGGCGCCTACGACCTCGTCTTCATCGACGCGGACAAGCCCAACTACCCCGGCTACGTGGACCAGGCCATCCGGCTGCTCAAGTCCGGCGGCCTGCTGATCGTCAACGACGCCCTGGACAAGGACCGGGTCTCCAACCCGGCCGCCCGGGAGGCGACCACCGTGGTGCTGCGCCAGATTGGAAAGTCCATCCGCGACGACGACCGGCTCGCCTCCGCGATGCTACCCACCGGCGACGGACTGCTGGTCGCGGTCAAGAAATAGTTCCCGCCCCTGTGGTGCAAAAGCGGAAGGGGCCCGCCGCCAACCGGCAGCGGGCCCCTTCGGCACGATAGTGAAGCTATTCGGTAACGCCGACCAGGCATTCCTTGAGGTTGGTCGCTTCGGCAGCGTTGAGTTCGACCACAAGCCGCCCCCCGCCTTCGAGCGGAACACGCATGATCAGGCTGCGGCCCTCTTTGGTCACTTCCATAGGGCCGTCGCCGGTGCGTGGTTTCATAGCCGCCATGAGGAATATCCCCCTTAGTAGTCCCGTGACTTGCCAGCCCGGCCGGGCTGCGTCCGCTTGGTCAAACAAGCCGCCTGGCGGCCGTGATGGCAGCCGCCGTGGCTCAACACTCAGTTTTCCTTGCTTAGGGCCATTATCCCGTAATTACGCGCTTGTAGCTAATCGATGGACTTTCCCGGACCCTTGGTAATGCCGCGGCTCGGGTCCGGAAAGGTGTCCGGCGTCACGGGGGGTAGTCGCCGCCGCCGGGCAGTTGCGCCCATGCCCAGAGCCACACGATCCACACCAGCTGCAGCAGTAAAAACATGACAACAACCGTCCCGCGGTAGGCGCGGGAGCGGGAAACGAGGGCCGCGCCGAGGGCCAGCGGGAACAGCGGCAGCAGCATCCGGAACGTGCTGGTTTGCGGGTGCAGGAAGACCAGCAGGTACCCCACGTAACAAACACACCACAGCCGCAACTCCGTTCCCAGCGCCACCACGGGACGGGACATCATCAGCAGGGCAAAGGCGGCCACGAAAACGAACGGCGCCAGCAGCCCCAGGACGGGTCCGAAGAGCTGGATGCCGGTGTCGAACCAGGGCTTGAACGGCACCAGGTCGTGGCCCCGCCACACGGTCTCGGTCTTGGTGTAGGCCTGTATGTCGCCCGTGACGGCCCAGGCGATGGCCGGCCACATCAACGCGCCAATGCTGCTGACGGCGGCCAGCCCGGCCAGGGACCACAGCTCGCCGGTGCTGTGCTGCCGGGTACCGGGGGCCGCTTCGGCGGCCAGCCCGGGTCGGGGTTCCCCGGCGGTCCGCGGGCGCAGGCCGAAGCGGGCCTCCAGGTGCGGGTACGCGCGGTACAGGAAGAGCAGGCCAACCATGGCGGCAAAGGGCACCCCGGTGGGCCGCGACAGGCACATCAGCAACGCCACCGGCATGGCCCACAGGTAATGCCTTCGCACCACCAGCAGCAGCGCCGCGGCGAGCAGCAGGAGGTTCAGCGACTCGGCGTACGGCACCTGCAGGACCGGTGCGACGGGGAAGGTGGAGACGAACACCGCGCCCCAGAGTGCCGTGCGGTGGGTGGCCCTGAGCCGGAACAGCCGGTAGATGACGAGGACTGCCGCCACCCCGGAGAGCATGGCGAGCATGGTCAGCGAGGCGGCCGGGGCGATCCCGGTCAGCCCGGAGAGCATCCTGCCCAGCAGCGGGAAGAGCGGGTAGAACGCCCAGGCGTTCTCCTGCACGTTGCCGGTCCCGTCGGTCGGCAGCACGGCCGGGTACCCGTGGGTCAGCGCCTCGCCGTACCAGCGCGCGTCCCAGATGTTGATGAAGTTCCAGTAGTCGGGCTTCGGGGGAAACCACGGGTTCACGCCCTGCTGGAGGGCTGCGGCCATGAAGATGCAGGCACTGACCAGGCGGGCGGCGAGGTAGAGGCCGCCGGCCTGGAGCCACCATGGCCAGCGGGCACTGCGCGCGCCGGCCGCCGCGATCCGGTGCCACACGGCAACGTTCAGGCCGTCCTGTGCGGTTTCGTTCACGGGGCCGGATCCGGCTCCGGGCCCTCCAGCCGCGGACGTCCGGGTTCTGGACGATCGAGTTCCGTGCGAAGGCTGGCGATTTCGCGGTCCTTCCGGGCGATCTGGTCCCGCAGCTCGTCGAGGACCTGGTCCACCTGGTCCATCCGGTAGCCGCGCACGCCAACGGCGAAACGGATGCGGTCGACGTCGGCGGGTTCCGCGTCGTCGGGCAGCAGCACGGCCGGGAGCGAGGCCACCGGTTCGTCGAACCCGTCTTCGAAGGGTTGCCCTCCGGCACGGCGCCGGAAGAGCCGCGGCGCCAGGTCGGTGCCGACGAGGATGGCGACGGCGACCAGCACGATCGCCACGAAGACCAGGAAGAAACTCACAGCTCCATCGTGCCAGACGCGGCCGGGCGGAACGCTCAGGCCCGCGGGCTGTTGCCGTTCCCCATGCCGTTGGTCCCGGCGCCGTTAGTCCCGGCGCCGGGGTTGTTTCCGGTGGGGTTGCGGTGCCGGGAGGCACCTTCGACGATGAGTTCCACCGCGAGCGCCGGGTCATCGACCACTTGCACGAGGTCCAGGTCCTCCTCGGCCATCATGCCCTCGGCCACCAGGGTGGTCTGGAGCCATTCCAGCATCGGGCTCCAGAAGGCGGTGCCGATCAGGACGATCGGGAAGGAGGTCACCTTGCGGGTCTGCACCAGGACCATGGCTTCGAAGAGCTCATCGAGGGTGCCGAGGCCGCCGGGCAGCACGATGAACCCCTGCGCATACTTCACGAACATGGTCTTGCGGGCGAAGAAGTAGCGGAAGTTGATGCCCAGGTCCACCCACTGGTTCATGCCCTGCTCGAACGGCAGCTCGATCCCGAGCCCCACCGAGACCCCGTTGCCCTGGACCGCCCCCTTGTTCGCCGCTTCCATGGACCCGGGGCCGCCGCCGGTAATCACGGCCAGGCCGGCGTCGGCCAGTTTGCGGCCGACGTCGACGGCCAGTTCGTAGTTGAGGCTGCCCGGCACGGTCCGGGCGGAACCGAACACGCTGACCGCCGGCCCGAGGTCGGCGAGGGCGCCGAAGCCTTCCACGAATTCGCTCTGGATCCTCAGCACACGCCACGGGTCGGTGTGCACGAACTGGCCCGGGCCCTTGGTGTCCAGCAGCGTCTGGTCCGACATCGTGACCTTCGCCGCCTTGCGGCGCAGCTCCAGGGGCCCCTTATGCCGGATGCCGTTGGCCGGCGGGACCTCACGCCGGCGGCCGGAACCGGCGTTCCCTGCGGTCTGGTCTGGGGTGGGCTGCGGCTCGGTACTCATGCCCATAGGCTAGCGCGGATCGGCGCCCCCAGCGTTCCGGCGCGTCATGGCCGTCGGAGCGTACGGTAGGACCCTGACCTGCGGATATCTCTTGGGTCACGATGTGGACCAACTGTGAGTGATTGCGGTCATATGCGGCTAATGTTCGCTAGATTCTTCTTATGACTACTCAAGTGCCCGGCGATGCCCTCGTCTCCCTGAATGCCGTCAACAAGCATTACGGCCAGTTGCACGTCCTCAAGGACATCAACCTGAACGTCCGCAAGGGCGAGGTTGTTGTTGTCATCGGGCCCTCGGGCTCCGGCAAGTCAACGCTCTGCCGCGCCATCAACCGTCTGGAAACCATCGACGACGGCGTTATCACCATCGACGGCAACGAACTGCCCGCAGAAGGCAAGGAACTGGCCAAACTGCGCGCCGACGTCGGGATGGTGTTCCAGTCCTTCAACCTGTTCGCGCACAAGACGATCCTGGAAAACGTCACCCTTGGACCGATCAAGGTCAAGGGCGTGTCGAAGGCCGAGGCGGACAAAGACGCCATGGCGTTGCTGGAGCGTGTCGGCGTCGGGCACCAGGCGCCGAAGCTGCCGGCCCAGCTCTCCGGTGGACAGCAGCAGCGCGTGGCGATCGCCCGCGCCCTGGCCATGAAGCCGAAGGTGATGCTCTTCGACGAGCCCACCTCCGCGCTGGACCCGGAAATGATCAACGAGGTCCTCGACGTCATGATCCAGTTGGCCAAGGAAGGCATGACCATGATCGTGGTCACCCACGAAATGGGCTTCGCCCGCAAGGCAGCGGACCGCGTGGTCTTTATGGCCGACGGCCAGATCGTCGAGGACGCGACGCCCGAAGAGTTCTTCACCAACCCCAAGAGCAGCCGCGCCAAGGACTTCCTGTCCAAGCTGCTGACGCACTGACCTTTCCGCTGCGCCACACCACCACTGAACCTCCGCAGAGTTCGCACCCAGGCCGCCGTGAGGCGGCCGACCAATGAAAGGAATGTCATGATGGCATTTTTGACCCGAAGGAAATCCCTTCTGGTTGCCGCATCCGCAGCTCTGGCCCTGAGCCTGAGCGCCTGCGGCGGCAGCTCCTCCACTACCAATCCGCCCGTAGCCGAGAAGCCGAGCTTCGCCGCCGACAGCACCATGGCAAAGCTTTCTTCCGCCGGCAAGATCACCATCGGCACCAAGTTTGACCAGCCGCTGTTCGGCCAGAAGGGCCTCGACGGCAAGCCGGTCGGCTTCGACGTCGAGATCGGCAAGCTGATCGCCGCCAAGCTGGGCATCTCCGCCGACAAGATCGAATGGGTCGAGACGGTTTCGGCCAACCGCGAGCAGTTCATCAAGCAGGGCAAGGTCGACATCATCGTCGCCACCTACACGATCAACGACAAACGCAAGACCGAAGTCGACTTCGCCGGCCCGTACTACGAGGCAGGCCAGGCCCTGATGGTGAACAAGGACAACAACTCCATCAAGAAGCCCGAAGACGTCAAGGGCAAGAACGTCTGCTCCGTGACGGGTTCCACCCCTGCCTCCACGATTGTGGAGAAGTACGGAGCAGTCCTGGTCCCGGCCGCGACCTACTCCGCCTGCCTTGAGCCGCTGCGCAACAAGCAGGTCGAAGCGATCACCACCGACAACGTCATCCTGGCCGGCTTCGTCAACAAGGAGCCGGATGCCTTCAAGCTCGCCTCCGACGAGACCTTCACCAAGGAGCCTTACGGCATCGGCCTGAAGAAGGACGACAAGGTCTTCCGCAACTGGATCAACGACCAGCTGGAAGCCTTCGACAAGGACGGCTCGTACAAGAAGGCCTGGGAAGCAACTGCAGGCGCCGTCATCAAGACGGCCCCGAAGCTCCCCGCCATCAACCGCTACTAAGCAAGGCGTGGCGGTCGCCGGAGTTCGCGACGTGCGGTCCGGCGGCCGCCACTGCCCTGTTAACGCTTGAACCCCCTCAACGCAGCTGAAGGAACCTATGGACGTCATCATTGAAAGCCTGCCCCAGTACTGGGACGGCTTTCTCAGAACCCTTTTCCTGGCAGTGGTCTCGGGAATCTTCGCCCTCATTTTCGGCACCCTGCTCGCGGCGGCCCGCGTCTCCCCCATCGCCGCGCTGCGCGGCTTCAGCATGGCCTACGTGGAAGTGGTCCGGAACACCCCGCTGACCATCGCGTTCTTCTTCGCCGCCGTCGTGCTGCCCCGCCTGGGCGTTACGTTCCAGCAGTTCGAAGTCGCAGCCATCATCGCCCTGAGCGCCTACACCTCGGCCTTCATCGCCGAGGCCGTGCGCTCCGGCGTCAACAGCGTCCCGGTCGGCCAGGCCGAGGCCGCCCGCAGCATCGGCATGAAGTTCAGCCAGGTGCTCTCCCTGATTATCCTTCCGCAGGCCGTGCGCACGGTGATCCCGCCGTTGATCAATATCCTGATCGCCCTGGTGAAGAATTCCTCCGTCGCCGGCGCGTTCTACGTACTGGAACTCTTCGGCTACGGCAAGCAGCTGGCCAACGACCACGGCGACGCCGTCATGTGGGTCCTGGTCGGCGTCGCGTTCTTCTACCTGCTGATAACCGTCCCGCTTGGCTACCTTGCCAACGTGGTTGAACGAAAGGTGGCGATCGCACGATGAGCTCCGTTCTCTACGACGTCCCGGGTCCCAAGGCCCGCCGCGTTTCCCTCATTGGCTCGGTCATCGGTGTGGTCGTGATTGGCGTCCTCTTGGTGCTGGCCGTGATGACCCTGGCCCAGCAGGGCATTTTCGAAGGACGGCGGTGGGCTATCTTCGGCCAGGCCGACGTCTGGACCCTGATCGCCAACGGCATCGGCGCCACCCTCAGTGCCGCCGCGGTCTCGGCCGTCATCGCCTTTCCCCTCGGCCTGCTGCTGTGCCTGATGCGGATCTCCGATGTGGCCTGGATCCGCATCCCCACCCGCATTGTGCTCGAGTTCCTCCGCGGCATGCCCGTGGTTCTGATGATGCTGTTCGTCCTGCTCGTTTTCGCCACCAGTTCCTTCATCGCCGTGGTGGCCGGCCTGGTCCTGTACAACTCGGCCATCTTCGCCGAAATCATCCGGGCCGGCATTCAGTCGCTGCCCAAGGGACAGCGTGAGGCCGGGCTTGCCATCGGCCTCACGAGCTTCCAGTCGCGGCTGACCATCGAACTGCCGCAGGCCGTCCGCCGCATGCTCCCCTCGCTCGTGGCGCAGCTCGTGGTGCTCCTGAAGGACACCTCGCTCGGTTACATCGTCGCCTACGGCGAGCTGCTCCGCGCGGTCCAGGTGATGGCCGACTTCCTTGGTCCGCAGTTCCTGTTCCCGGTGTTTTTCGTGGCCGCGGCCATCTACATTGCGATCAACCTGACCGTTTCCCGCATCGCGATCATGATCGAGAAGCGCGGTTCCAAGAAGGCCGCCGGCGGCATGGCCCACGTCCCGGTCGCGGGCACCGCCCCGGCCAAGTAGGCCGGCCGGGCGAAGCCCCAATGGATGAAGGTCCGGAACCCGTCGGGTTCCGGACCTTCACTGTTTAACCGGCCGTCAGGTGCCCTGGTCTCCTGGCTACACGCCTAGCCAGCTCCGCAGCGCCCGCAGGCACTCCCGGATCGCCTCGGCGTCGACGTGTTCGTCGTCCTTGTGCGCCAGCAGCGCATCGCCCGGGCCAAAGTTCACGGCGGGCACCCCCAGTTCGCTGAAGCGCGCAACGTCGGTCCAGCCGTACTTGGGCTTCGGCTCGGCCCCGACGGCGGCGACGAAGGAGGCGGCTGCGGGGTGGTTCAGTCCGGGCCGCGCTCCGGCGGCGCCGTCGGTGCGGACCAGCTCGAAGCCGGCCAGCAGTTCGCGCACGTGTTCCTCAGCCTGCGCCATGGACTTGTCCGGGGCGAACCGGTAGTTGATTTCAACCACGCAACGGTCCGGAATGACGTTTCCGGCGGTGCCGCCGTGGATCTTTACCGCGTTAAGGCTCTCGCGGTAGTCCAGGCCGTCGACGGTGACGGTCTGCGGCTCGTAGCCGGCCAGCCGGGCCAGGATCGGGGCCGCGGCGTGGATGGCGTTGCTGCCCATCCAGGCGCGCGCCGAGTGGGCAGCCTCGCCGAGGGTGGTCGCCTCGAACCGGATGGTGCCGTTGCAGCCGCCCTCGACCGTACCGTCGGTCGGTTCCAGCAGGATCGCGAAGTCGCCTTCCAGCAGGGCCCCGTGGTTCCGGACCAGCCGGCCGAGGCCACTCTTGACCCCCTCGACTTCCTCGTGGTCGTAGAAGACAAAGGTGACGTCCTTGTCCGGCTCCGCGCCGCCGTCGAACAAGCCGGCGGCCAGCGCGAGCTGCACCGCGACGCCGCTCTTCATGTCGGTGGCACCGCGGCCGTACAGGATGCCCTCCCCCGGCGCCCCGGAGGGCCAGTAGGACGGGACGGTGCCGAGCGCGCCCTCGGTGGTCGGCAGCGGGACGGTGTCGAGGTGCCCGGCGAGGATGACCCGCTCGGGCCGGCCGAGGCGGGTGCGGGCGATCATCGCGTCGCCGTCGCGGACCAGCTCCAGCTGGGGGATGGCGCGGAGGGCGTGCTCAACGGCGTCGGCCAGCCGGCCTTCCTCCCCCGAGACACTGAAGATGTCGATGATGTCCGCGGTCAGCAGGGCAACGTCCCGGCGCAGGTCCAGGCGGGCGGGGGCAAGAAGTTCAGTCACGGTTCCACTGTATCTGCCCCCGTTCCCCCAACTGGCTCGCAGTAGTTGTCGTTCGGAGGCGTCATCACGACAACACGTGCGACCCAGTCGGGGTGTCACGGGTTTCGGTGAGCGCGGGCGCCGTCTATAGACTTGGGGTCATGACTGAAACCGCTTCTGCTGCCGTGCCCGACGACTCCCGCTCCGCCTACGGCTACGGCGTCGCGACCATCGCCACCCGCAACGGTGAGGCCACCGTGCTGGACGTCTGGTTCCCGGCGCCGGCGCTCGGGACCGCGACGGAGAGCCTCCGCGACGTGGCGAATGCGGACCAGTCGTTGCTCGACATCGCCGCGGCGGGCGCCGACGCGGACCGCGGCACCGAGCAGAAGGTCGTCTTTGTCCAGGTCCACCTCGACGAGGCCCCGGCCGACACCGCGGACGCGTACCTGCGCCTGCACCTGCTCTCGCACCGCCTTGTGCGGCCCAACAGCATCAACCTGGACGGCATCTTCGGCAAGCTGCCCAACGTTGTGTGGACCAACTTCGGCCCGGCCGCCGTCGAGGACTTCGAACTGACCCGCGTGCGGCTGCGCCGGCGCGGCGCCGTGACCGTCTACGGCGTGGACAAGTTCCCGCGGATGGTCGACTACGTCATCCCCTCCGGCGTCCGGATCGCCGACGCCGACCGGGTCCGCCTCGGCGCGCACCTCGCCGAAGGCACCACCGTGATGCACGAAGGCTTCGTGAACTTCAATGCCGGCACCCTCGGCTCCTCCATGGTCGAGGGCCGCATCTCCGCCGGCGTGGTGGCCGGTGACGGCTCCGACGTCGGCGGCGGTGCCTCCATCATGGGCACCCTCTCCGGCGGCGGCAAGGAGAAGATCTCCCTGGGCGAACGGGTGCTGCTCGGCGCCAACTCCGGAGTGGGCATCAGCATCGGTGACGACTCCGTCGTCGAGGCCGGCCTCTACGTCACGGCCGGCACCCGGGTGCGGGTAGTCGGGCAGAAGGACGCCGACGGCGAGGACACCAGCCAGATCGTCAAGGCCGTTGAACTTTCCGGCGTCCCCAACCTGCTGTTCCGCCGCAACTCCTCCACCGGCGAGGTGGAGGTACTCCCGCGCAAGGGGCAGACCGTCGAACTCAACGAGGCTCTGCACGCAAACTAGGCACCGGCCGATCATTGACCGGCAGAAGACTGGACCGGCCCGGCAGGGCCTGAGGGAGTTGTTACGTGGCACGCAGAGGTGGCTGGCGCCGTCGGATCGTGCTGTTGCTGGCCGTAGCCATGGTGGCGGGCGCGATTTATACGGCAGTGGAATTCCTGCAGCGCTCCGAGACCCTAATCACCGAGCGCTGCACCGCGGTGGGCTCGGGCGGTGACGATCTCGCGACCGACCAGGCCGCCAACGCTGCCCTCATCAGTGCCATCGCGGTCCGGCGGGGACTGCCGGCCCGCGCCGCGAGTATCGCCCTGGCCACGTCCATGCAGGAGTCCAAGCTGCGCAACATCGGCCACGGCGACCAGGCCGGACCTGACTCCCGCGGGCTGTTCCAGCAGCGGCCCTCGCAGGGCTGGGGCACCGAGCAGGAGGTGATGGACCCTTACCACGCCACAAACGCCTTCTACGACGCGCTGGAGACGATCCCGGGCTACGAATCGCTTCCCATCACCGCGGCCGCCCAGCAGGTCCAGCGGTCGGCGTATCCGGGGGCCTACGCCCAGCACGAGGGGATGGCCCGCGCCTTCGCCTCCGCCCTGACCGGCCACACCGCGCAGGGCCTCGACTGCTCGCTGCGCACGCCGGACACGGCCGGGGACCCCGCGCAGCTCCAGCAGCGCCTGGCCGCGGCCTTCGGCGCCATCCCTGCGACGGCGGCCGGAAGGACGGTCATGGTGGAGGCCCAGGACACCCAGGCCTGGGCGGTCGCCCAGTGGGCGGTGGCCAACGCCAAGGCCCTGTCGATCAGCGAGGTCCGGGTGGCCGGGCAGACCTGGACCCGGTCGTCCCACAACGGCTGGCAGGCCGGGGACGCACCGTCGGGCCAGGTGGCCATCACGGTCGCCGGGAAGCCTGCGCCGTAGCGCAGTCCGTCCGGAAATCCGAACCGGTCCGACGCCGCCGGGCTCAGACCAGCAGTTCGATGACGGGCTGGACGTAGCTGCGGAACAGCTCGGGCTCCGAGAGCAGCGCCGAGCTCATGATGATCTTGTCCGGCTCCAGATACCAGGCCCGCGGCTCGGCAAGGGGAAGCTCGATGATGGTCAGCTCAAAGTCCCGAGCGGCCCGGCCGACCTCCAGCAGCCGGTCCTCCACCAGGTCGGAGAGCAACTCGGTGGCTCCGCTGGCATCCCGTTCGGCTTCCAGGGCCAGGTACTCCCCCCGGCGTTCGCGGGCCCAGCTCAGGGCCGCACCGAAGTGCGCCTGCAGGACCCGACGGAGGGCCGGCGAGTTCCCGAACGCGCGGAATCCCGGCGGCCCAAGCTCGGGCTCCATCTCCGGATGGGCTTTCAGGAGCTGGGCCCACCAGGCCTCCCACTCGGTCTTCAGGGCGCTGATGCCGCCGACCTCGTCGATCAGGTGCGAATGGTCGGAGGCACGGATCTTCGGGGCCGCGTGGCAAAGTGCGGGGTGGCCGACAGTCTCCAGGCCGGCCGCGTCTCGGACGTACAGCGCTATGAGCAGCGGTCCTGAGGTGTCCATGGTGATTTGCCAGCCCGGCCCGCCTGTGTGGTGCATCCGATTGCCTCCCTTGGCAAGACGTACTTTTCCAGTCTATTCCTGAAGGTAGTGCACGTTAATGGCCGGCACCGCTGCCGACCAGGCTGGCCAGATGGGCCTCGAGTACATCGTGGCACATTTGTGCCGTCATCCACTCCGGCTGCAGCAAGGCGTGCATGGTGAGCCCGTCCAGGGTGGCGAGCAACCGTTCCGCCTCGGTGACGAGCTGCTGCCGGTCCGGACCGCCGGCGCCGTCGTCATCGCCCTGGGCCGCGGCCAGGTCCATCATCAGCCGGCCGACGACGGCGGCCACCGTGCGGTGGCTGCGGTCCGCTTCCGGGGCAAGGAACGGCCTGGTCCGGGCCGCGTTCTTGAAGGCCATCCAGACGCAGGCGTCGACGGCGCGTTCCTCGTCCAGCGGCAGCAGTTCCCCCAGCAGGGTTAATACGGCGCTGCGGTGCTCGGCGGAGCCGGGGGCGGTTTCCGCCAGCCGGGCCTCCGCGGAGTCGAGCCGGCCGGCGATCCGGTCCACCACGACGCCGAAAGAGTGCGCCAGAAGCTCGTCGCTGCTGGCAAAGTAGTGCCGCACGGAGCCCACCGCCAGTTCGGCTTCGTCGGCGACCTCGCGGAGCGAGGCCCGCTCGAGCCCGTCTGCCGCGACAATCCTGAAAACGGCTTCGACAACTTCCTGGCGCCGCAAAGCAGCGTCGACAAATTTGGGCATTGCTCCTTTTTAGCACGGACGTGCCCGCACGCCGTCCTCCCACGCCGGTCGCACCAGCAACTCCAGCACCAGGGCCGGGTCACCTGCCCCCGGCAGCAACGACGCCGGCCGCGCACCTCATGCTCGAGGTGCGCGGCCGGCGTCGTGGACGGGTTGTGCTTAGACGGAGGGGTAGTTCCGTTCCGGCTCTCCCGTGTAGAGCTGCCGCGGGCGGCCGATCTTGGTGTTCGGGTCGCTGATCATTTCGCGCCACTGCGCGATCCAGCCCGGCAGGCGGCCGATCGCGAACAACACGGTGAACATCTTCTCCGGGAAGCCCATGGCCTTGTAGATCAGGCCGGTGTAGAAGTCCACGTTCGGGTAGAGCTTGCGCTCGATGAAGTAGTCATCCTGCAGCGCCTTCTCTTCCAGGCGGAGGGCGATGTCCAGGAGTTCGTCGTTGCCGCCGAGCTTGCTGAGGATCTCGTGGGCGGTGGCCTTGACGATCTTGGCGCGCGGGTCGTAGTTCTTGTAGACCCGGTGCCCGAAGCCCATCAGGCGGACGCCGTCTTCCTTGTTCTTGACTTTCTCCATGTAGTCCTCGGGCTTGATGCCGTCGGCCTGGATCTGGCGGAGCATCTTGAGCACGGCCTCGTTGGCGCCGCCGTGGGCGGGGCCGAAGAGGGCGTTGATGCCGGCGGAAACGGAGGCGAAGAGGTTGGCGTTGGAGGAGCCAACCAGCCGCACCGTGGAGGTGGAGCAGTTCTGCTCGTGGTCCGCGTGCAGGATCAGCAGCAGGTCCAGGGCCTTGGCCACCACCGGGTCCACCTCGTACTGCTCGGCCGGCAGGCCGAAGCTTAGGCGGAGGAAGTTCTCCACGAGGTTGTGGGAGTTGTCCGGGTACAGCATCGGCTGGCCGACGGACTTCTTCAGCGCGTACGCGGCGATGACCGGCATCTTCGCCAGCAGCCGGTAGGTGGAGACCTCAACCTGCTCGGCGTTGAACGGGTCCAGCGAGTCCTGGTAGAACGTGGACAGCGCGGACACGGCGGAGGACAGCACCGGCATCGGGTGGGCGTCGCGGGGGAAGCCGCTGAAGAAGCCCTTGAGCTCCTCGTGCAGCAGGGTGTGGTGGCGGATCCGCTGGTCAAACGCCTCCAGCTCGGCCGGAGTCGGCAGGTTGCCGTAGATCAGCAGGTAGGAGACTTCCAGGAAGCTGGAGTGCTGGGCGAGCTGCTCGATCGGGTAGCCCCGGTAACGCAGGATGCCGGCGTCGCCGTCGATGTAGGTGATTGCCGAGGTGGTGGCCGCGGTGTTCATGAAACCGGGGTCGAAGGCAACTGCGCCGGTCTGCTTCAGCAGCTTGGAAACGTCGTAGCCTTCGTTCCCTTCAACAACCTTGATGCGGGGGAGCTCGAGCTCGCCGCCCGCATGACGCAGGGTTGCGCTGGTGGTCTCAGTCATGGATTCTCCTCATGAGGCGCCAGGGCCCCTGTTGAAAGCTTGATCCAACATCTGGTGAAGCGGCCCACGGAGCCCGTGTCTGGACACGGGTTCCAACGGCTGCGCTGCCTTCTTGTGGAAAGCCACCATTGATAGTCAGTTAAAAACTACCGCCAGTTCCCGGGTGGCACTAATCCGGGACTTCTCCAAAGCGTCCAAATCGCGCTTCTTGTGTCCGGCATCACAGCATTGTTACGGTCCCGTAGCCAGCCGCTCGACGGCGGCGTCGATCCGTTCGTCCGTAGCGGTCAGTGCCACCCGGATGAAGCCGTGGCCGGCGTCCCCGTAGAAGACGCCGGGACCCGAGACGATGCCGCGGTCGGCGAGCCTGCCGACGGTATCCCAGCTGGCCTCGCCCGCGGAGGCCCAGAGATAGAGTCCGGCACGGGATTCGTGGATCGTCAGCCCGAAACGCTCCAGCGCCGGGACAATGCGTTCGCGGCGTCCGCGGTAGAGGTCCTTTTGCGCGGCCACGTGCCCGTCGTCGCCGAGGGCCACGCGCATGGCTTCCTGGACCGGGTAGGGCACGATCATGCCCGCGTGCTTGCGGCTGTTGACCAGGTTGGCCATGATCGCGCCGTCGCCGGCCACGAACGCGGCGCGGTAGCCGGCGAGGTTGGACTGCTTGCTCAACGAGTAGACCGCCAGCAGACCCTCGTGCGACCCTTCGGCCACCCGAGGGTCCAGGATGCTGGGGACGGGGGAGCCGCCACGCTGGACGTCCCACTCGCCCCAGCCGAGTTCGGCGTAGCACTCGTCGGAGGCGACGACGGCGCCGAGTTCCCGGGCCTGGCCGACGATCCGCCTGAGCGAATCGGCGTCGCGGACGCTGCCGGTGGGATTGGCGGGTGAGTTAACCCAGACGAGCCGGACACGGGACCTGGTGTCGGCGTCGAGCTCGTCGGTGTCGTCAGCGGCCACGTGCTCGGCGCCGGCGAAGGTGGCGCCGATGTCGTAGGTGGGGTAGGCGACGGTGGGCCGCACCACGACGTCGCCCGGCTTGAGGCCGAGCAGGAACGGCAACCAGGCCACGAGTTCCTTGGACCCGACGGTGGGCATGACGTTCTGCGGATCCAGCCCGGGGACGCCGCGGCGGCGGTCAAACCAGGCAGCGATCGCTTCCCGGAGTGCCGGCGTGCCGTGCACCGTGGGGTACCCGGGGGCGTTGGCGGCCGCCCGGAGCGCCTCCTGGACGAGGGCAGGCGTGGCGTCGACCGGGGTGCCAATCGAGAGGTTGACCGCTCCCCCGGGATGCGCGGCGGCGCGCGCAAGGTAGGGTGCCATCGCCTCCCAGGGGTAGTCGGGCAGGCTGAGGCCGAAACTGCGCACCGCAGAAGTCACCGGAATGCCGTCCTAGTTGTCTTGGTTCTGCGGCGGCAGCGCGGCGATCATGGGGTGGTCCGTGTGGGTGTTGCCGATCTTTGCAGCGCCGCCGGGCGAGCCGAGGACGTCGAAGAACTCGACGTTGGCTTTGTAGTAGTCGGCCCACTCCTCGGGGGTGTCATCCTCGTAGTAGATGGCCTCGACGGGGCACACCGGCTCGCAGGCACCGCAGTCCACGCACTCATCCGGGTGGATGTACAGGGAACGCTCACCCTCGTAGATGCAATCGACGGGGCATTCTTCGATACATGCCTTGTCTTTGACATCTACACACGGCTGCGCGATTACGTACGTCACGTCCCTGGCCTCTCCACGTTGGTTCCGGCATCCCGCCGGATTTTGCTCCCGGCCTGAGCGCCGGGCTGCTGACTTCTGAGCCTATTATCTCCCAGCCCGGTCCCGCGAACCTAGCCGGGCGTCACAGAGCCCGCGCACCCTACGATGGACGGGTGAGTTCACCGATCCCCCAGCCGCAGCAGTTCCTCTCCGACGCCCCGCTGGGGACCCGCGTGGTGGTGCGCTACAGGGTTGAGGGCGGCCTGACGGATGCCCTGGGCGAGCTGGTGGCCCGCACCGCCAGGGAGTGCACCGTACGGACCCGGCGGTCCGACGTCGTCGTTGCCCTCGGGCTGGTGGTGGCCGCCAAGGCAGTCCCGCCGGCCCCGCCGCGCCGCCCCCGTGGACATTTCCTCCCCTAGGCCGCCCGCGACGGACATGCCCATCCCCAAGTCGCGCCGACGCGCATGCCCATCGGCTGCGCCCTCCGCCAAGGGACATGTCCGTTCCGAGGTTCGAAGGATGGACATAGTGCCGTTATGTCCATCCGCCGCTCTGCAGGGAGAGCATGCCCATTCCCGCTGGGACGCCCCGACGGACATGCCCATTGCTCGCGGCACAGACAGCTCCAATCCCGCAACGGCAGGATTCACGCGGCGGCGGAGATCCGGTTGAGCGCCTCCCGGACCATGGCGATGAATTCCTCCGGCCGGTATTTGAGCAGCGGATAGGTGACGACCAGGGTGGGAACCCCCAGTCTGGTGGTGACATTCCACCGGCGTCGATCTTCTTCGAAACTCAACCGGTCCATGTGAAAGCCGGCGCCGTCGGTCTCGATTCCGAGCCGCCCGTCGACCTTGAGATCCAGATGTCCCATCCCCGTGACGTTGACCTGGGATTCAACGTGGAAGCCTGCGCGCCGAAGGTGGAACCGCGCGAGGCACTCGATGACCGATTGCGACTGCGGAACGATGGATGCGACGATCCTGCGCTCCCGGGCGTCACTCCGGCCGGCCAGGCGCAGGCGAAGCGACGCCAAGGGAAGTCCCTTCAGTACGACGGCGGATTCGGCAATCACAAGACCGTTAAGCTCCGGCAGGCAGCGCAGGCTCTGCACCACCGTGTCCAGCAGGGTCGGTGGATGAGTCGACCGGTGGCAAACGAAACCCGGATAGGTCCGGCTATGGGTGAGTCCGACGTGTGGTTGCTGAGGCGCTTCGAGGACCCACAGGCCGCCGAAATGCGCTGCACTGACACACGCGGGCTCGGCGGGGAGGTAACGGATAGCGATAAGTAGAGGGTCTGCTCCCGGCGTCGCGTACACGCCGCGGGACACCCGGGCGACGGCGCCCGATGCCAGGGCCGTCCGGAGTTGAAAGCCCGATATCCCGGCAGCTGCCAGATGCTTGGCTCGCGCAACGCCGTCGTAGCTTGACATGACTTCATTGATTTTGACCATGCGCACCATGGTTTCGAGGCCGGGCCGAGCGCAACAGCCCTGGCTCCCGCTATGTGCACAAGCGGGTGGCCGCCGAAGCGGCGGCCGGGAATGGACATGTCCCTTCCCGGCCGACGGACATGTCCAGTGCACGGCCCGAGCAGTGGACATTGTGCCCATATGTCCACTCTGGGGAACGAAGGATGGGCATGTCCCGCCAGGGCGGTCGCGAACGGCGGGCATGCTCATCAGCGTGAATGAAAGCTGGGCATGTCCAATCAGTGCGGGGACGGAGGACGGGCATGCCCAGGGGGTTGGTCGAAGGACGGGCATGTCCGTCCGGATGAACCAAGGATGGGCATGTCCCTCCCGGGGGCAGTGCGCTACCGGCTCCGCCGTGCGTAGCGCCGGCTCCAGGCCAGCGTCATGAGCGTGACCCCGACGATGCCGTACACCCAAACATTCCCGGCGAGGTCCCCGATGATCAGGCGCTTGCCTGGACCCAGGGTGGACCACCAGCCCGCCAGCGCGTAGCACAGGGCACCGCAGGCTGCCGTTGGGAGTGGAGACCGGAAGGCGGCGCCGAGCCAGAGCTCGACGGCGCCCAGCAGCACCAACGCGGCGACGGCGCCCCACGGAAGATCGACGCCGTCAACCACCAGGTGCTGCCCATGCAGCATGGTGCCTGCGAGGGCAGCAAAAAGAGCTGCCGGCACGGCGGCGGCAATGCCGCCTGCCATACCGGCAGCTCTTCTGTTCACAAAGGCCTCAGCGCGAAAACGCGGAGACTAGACCTTGGCGCGGGCGCGGTTGGCCTTGGCCCGCTCGTTGGTGTCCAGGATGACCTTCCGGATGCGGATGGCATCCGGAGTGACCTCGACGCACTCGTCTTCCCGGGCGAATTCGAGGGACTCTTCGAGGGTCAGGTCGCGCGGCGGCGTCAGGTTCTCGAAGGTGTCCGAGGAAGCGGCACGCATGTTGGTGAGCTTCTTTTCCTTCGTGATGTTGACGTCCATGTCGTCGGCGCGGGAGTTCTCGCCAACGATCATGCCCTCGTAGACCTCGGAGGTGGGCTTGACGAAGAAGGAGCCGCGTTCCTGCAGGTTGATCATGGCGAACGGCGTCACAACACCGGCGCGGTCGGCGATCATCGAGCCGTTGGTGCGGTATTCGATCGGGCCGGCCCACGGCTCGTAGCCTTCGGAGATGGAGGCGGCGATGCCGGCGCCACGGGTGTCCGTGAGGAACTTGGTGCGGAAACCGATCAGGCCACGGGCCGGAACGATGAACTCCATGCGGCACCAGCCGGTGCCGTGGTTGGCCATGTTGGTCATGCGGCCCTTGCGGGCTGCCATGAGCTGGGTGACGGCGCCGAGGTACTCTTCCGGCACGTCGATGGTCATGTGCTCCATCGGCTCGTGGACCTTGCCGTCGATGGTCTTGGTGACAACCTGCGGCTTGCCGACAGTCAGTTCAAAGCCTTCGCGGCGCATCTGCTCGACCAGGATGGCCAGCGCGAGCTCGCCACGGCCCTGGACTTCCCAGGCATCCGGACGCTCGGTGGGGAGCACCTTGATGGAGACGTTACCGATCAGTTCCTTGTCCAGGCGGTCCTTGACCTGGCGGGCGGTGACCTTGGCGCCCTTGACCTTGCCGGCCAGCGGCGAGGTGTTGATACCGATGGTCATGGAGATCGCGGGATCGTCCACGGTGATCAGCGGCAGCGGCTGCGGGTTCTCGGCGTCGGTCAGGGTCTCACCAATGGTGATTTCCTCGATGCCGGCGACGGCGACAATCTCGCCCGGGCCTGCGGACTCGGCCGGGACGCGGTCCAGGGCCTTGGTGGCGAGCAGCTCGGTGATCTTGACGTTCTTCAGTTCACCGTTGGCGCGCGCCCAGGCAACGGTCTGGCCCTTGCGGAGGGTGCCGTTGTAGATGCGCAGCAGGGCGAGGCGGCCGAGGAACGGGGAGGCGTCCAGGTTGGTGACGTGCGCCTGCAGGACACCGTTCGGGTTGTAGGTCGGTGCCGGGATGTGCTCGATGATGGCCTTGAAGAGCGGTTCGAGGTCCTCGTTCTCCGGGGCGGTGCCGTCGGCCGGCTGCTCGAGGGACGCGCGGCCAACCTTGGCGGCGGCGTAGACGACGGGCACGTTGAGGATCTTGTCCAGGTCCAGGTCCGGAACTTCGTCCGCGAGATCGGAGGCCAGGCCGAGGAGCAGGTCCATCGACTCGTGCACGACTTCTTCGATCCGGGCGTCGGGGCGGTCGGTCTTGTTGACCAGGAGGATCACCGGCAGGTGCGCGGCCAGGGCCTTGCGCAGCACAAAGCGGGTCTGCGGCAGCGGGCCCTCGGAAGCGTCGACGAGGAGGACGACGCCGTCGACCATGGACAGGCCGCGCTCGACCTCGCCGCCGAAGTCGGCGTGGCCGGGGGTGTCGATCACGTTGATCGTGATGGTCTCGCCCTTGGAGGACGGACCGTTGTAGGCCACGGTGGTGTTCTTGGCCAGGATGGTGATGCCCTTTTCGCGTTCCAGGTCACCGGAGTCCATGACGCGGTCTTCGAGGTGGTTGTGCTCGGCAAAGGAGTTGGTCTGCTTGAGCATGGCGTCGACCAGGGTGGTCTTGCCGTGGTCAACGTGGGCCACGATCGCGACGTTGCGCAGGTCACTGCGCGATGCAGTGGCTACCGCAGTGTTGGTGGTGGTTTCAGACATGCGTTATTGCTCGATTCAGTGGTGAAGTCAGCTGTTGTATCGCGACATTTCCAACCGGAACGCACGACGGATGAGTCCCTTTGGCACAGGGCACCTTCATCCATTCTAGACGCTAGGGCATTTATTGGCCTAAAAACGCGACGGCCGGCGGAGCGCACCCGGGTGCCAACTGGCGAGAAACACGCCCGCCACGTGAGCAATGTCACTTGGTTTTCGGCCGGGCGTGCCCCATGATGGCTGTGATAACAGCACGCCAGCCCGGAGACATCAATGCGCAACGCCTCGGCCCGGTACCGCTTCGTCGCACCGATGATCGCCGCAGGCGTACTGTTGGGCGGCTGCGGCCAAAGCCCGATCCAGTCCACCGCCGCTCCAGCGCCCAGCGTTAATGCCGGGCAAGACGCCCGCGGCAAGACCATCCGCGTCCCCGCCGGCGCCCCGGGCGAGCCCGTCGCCGCGGGTCTGGGCGCGAAGTCCCAGTTCGTCACGGGCCCGGACCCCGAAACCCTGCCGGAGGGATCGCTTTACCGCAATCCCGCCAATGGACGTGACGAGGCGATCGTTGCGGACATCCGGCACACCGCCGTGCTGATCGGTGACTCGCAGTCCGAACCCCCCACCGCGTGGACCCGCCAGGGCCTGGGCAAGGCCGGCTACGGCGTGTTCTTCTGCGGCCTCAGCGGCACCGGATTCGTCGCGGCGAACGGCAAGACCGGCAATTACATCGACGCTCTGCAGCGCGGCGACTGGAAACTTCCCTACGGGTCCCCGCCGCTGGTGGTCATCCAGGGCGGCGGCAACGACGCCACCCGTGGGGCCACCGACGCCCAGATCGTCGCCAACGCGGAGCGGCTGATCGCGACCCTCCGGCAGCGTTACCCCCGCAGCAAGCTCCTGATGATCGGAACCCTGGCCCGCGGCGCGAATTACGGCGGCGGCCGCCGCACCCAGGTCGATGCCCTGCTCGGGACGATCGCGGCCAAGCAGGAGATCCCCTTCGTGAGCGTGGGTGACTGGCTGAGCAGGTACAACCTCACCCGGTTGCTGGCGGACGGCACGCACATGACTGCCGAAGGCAACGACGCCCTCGGCGTGCTGCTGGGCCAGCGCCTGGAGGAGATGGGCGTCCGGGCGGACGACACCGCCGCGGTCCGCTGACCCTGAGGCGCCGCTCGCCACCAGACCCACAACGCCACCAGACCCACAACGCCACCAGGCTCACAACGCCACCAGGCTCACAACGACAGAAGGAGCCGGTGTCCACCCCGCGGGGTGGACACCGGCTCCTTCGTTAGCCGGTCTGCTGCGTCAGCGGGTGTGCCGGTCAGGCAACTTCCGGAGGAAGCATGAGCCGGGCGCCCGGGATGGCGTTGAGCAGGGCCTTGGTGTAGTCCTGCTGCGGCGAATCGAAGACCTCATCCGTGGAGCCGGTCTCGACGAGCTTGCCCTTCTCCATCACGCACACGTGGTCCGCGATCTGCCGCACCACCGCGAGGTCATGGGTGATGAACAGGTACGTCAGGCCCAGCCGGGACTGCAGGTCGGCGAGCAGGTTCAGCACCTGGGCCTGCACCAGAACGTCCAGCGCCGAGACGGCCTCGTCGCAGATGATGACCTCCGGGTCGAGGGCCAGGGCCCGCGCAATCGCGACACGCTGGCGCTGGCCGCCGGAGAGCTCGTTAGGGTACCGCTGCATGGTGGACTGCGGCAGCGCCACCTGGTCCAACAGTTCGCGGACCTTCTTCTCGCGGCTGGCCTTGTTCCCGATCTTGTGGGTCCGCAGCGGCTCCTCGATGGTCCGGAAGATGTTGTACATCGGGTCGAGGGAACCGTACGGGTCCTGGAAGATCGGCTGCACCCGGCGGCGGAAGGCGAAGATCTCCTTGCTGTTCAGCGTGGAGGTGTCGACGCCGTCGAACACGATCTTGCCCGCGGTGGGCTGAAGCAGGTTCAGGACCATCTGGGCCACGGTGGACTTGCCGGAGCCCGACTCCCCCACGATCGCCGTCGTGGTGCCGCGCTTGACGCTGAAGGAGACGTCGTCCACCGCGGTGAAGTCGGTGGAGCGGCCAAGGCCGGAGCGCAGCTTGAAGACCTTCTTCAGGTTCTCAATCCGAAGCACGTCCTCAGGCTTGGACGGTTCGACGACGACGTCCTCGGCGGGCGCCAGCAGGTCTTCCGACTCGACGCCGAGTTCCTTGGCCACCTGGATGCGCCGTGATGCCAGCGACGGCGCCGAGGCGACCAGCCGCTGGGTGTACGGATGCTGCGGGTTCTGCAACAGTTCCAGGGACGGCCCGGATTCGACGACCTGGCCGCGGTACATGACCACAACCTTGTCCGCGCGCTCGGCGGCCAGGCCGAGGTCGTGGGTGATCAGGAGGACAGCCGTGCCGAGTTCGGTGGTCATCTTGTCCAGGTGGTCCAGGATCTGGCGCTGCACGGTGACGTCCAGGGCCGACGTCGGCTCATCGGCGATGAGCAGGCGCGGCTGGCAGGACAGGCCGATCGCGATCAGGGCACGCTGGCGCATGCCGCCGGAGAACTCGTGCGGGTACTGCTTGGCCCGCCGCCTTGCGTCGGGAAGGCCCGCCTCGGACAGCACCTTCGCGACGTCGTCCGGACCGTCCGGAAGGCCGTTGGCCTTCAGCGTCTCGCGGACCTGGTAGCCGATCTTCCAGACCGGGTTCAGGTTGGACATCGGGTCCTGCGGGACCATGCCGATGCTGTTGCCGCGAAGTTCGATCATGCGCTTTTCGCTGGCGTGCGAAATGTCCTCGCCGTCGAACAGGATCTGCCCGCCGGAGACCGCGCCGTTGCCCGGCAGCAGGCCGATGGCGGCCAGCGCCGTCGTCGACTTTCCGGAGCCGGACTCCCCCACGATCGCCACGGTCTCGCCGGGCATCACGGTCAGGTGGGCGTTGCGGACGGCGTTGACCACACCGCCGCTGGTCTTGAAGCTGATCGCCAGGTCCCGGATCTCGAGCAGCGGACGCTGCGCGGCCGTACCTTCTTCGCGGATTTCAACAGGGGCGTTCATGGCTTCCCCTTTCATCGCTTGCGCGCTTTGGGATCGAGAGCATCACGCAGGGCATCGCCCAGCATGATGAAGCTCAGAACGGTGATGGAGAGGGCGATGGCCGGGTAGAGCAGCGGCATCGGGTTGGAGCGCAGGGAAGCCTGCGCGGCCTGGATGTCGTTGCCCCAGGACATCACGCTGGGCGGGAGCCCGATTCCGAGGAACGACAGCGTGGATTCCGCGACGATGAAGGTACCGAGCGAGATCGTGGCCACCACGATAATCGGGGCGAGCGAATTCGGCATGACGTGCCGCATGAGGGCCCCGAACTTGGAGACGCCGAGGGACCGTGCGGCGGTGACGAAGTCCGCGTTGCGGACCTCGATCACGGCGCCGCGGGTGATCCGGGCGATCTGCGGCCAGCCGAAGGTCATCAGGATCAGGACCAGGGTCCATGCGGTCCGGTTGGCCCGGAACATCGGCAGCTGCATCACGACGATGGCGCCGAGGATCAGGGGCAGGGCAAAGAAGATGTCGTTGATGCGTGCAAGCACCGCATCAACCCAGCCGCCGTAGTAACCGGCCAGGGCGCCCATGATGCCGCCGATCACCAGCACCCCGATGGTGGTGAACAGGCCGACGGTGACCGAGGAGCGGGTGCCGAAGACGACACGGGCGTATACGTCGCAGCCCTGCTGGGTGAAGCCCAGCGGGTGCCCCGCCGAGGGGCCCCCGTCCGAGTTGGCCAGCTGGCACGCCTCGGAAGACGGGTCAATCGACGAGAAGAGCCCCGGGAAGAGCGATACGGCCACGACCACGAGGATCAGGAACGCGGAGACCAGGAACAGCGGCTGCTTGCGCAGGTTCCGCCAGGCCTCGGCCCACAGGCTCAGCGGAGCCTGGTCCTCCTTGACCTTGTCCGTCGCCTGCAGGGGCGTCTCGGCAAAGTCGGCAACGTAGTGCTCGATGTGGCGCTCGGCGGGCGCCGAAGCATCCGGCCTTGCGATGTTGGAATCAGGAGTCATAGCGGATCCTCGGGTCAAGCCAGGCGTACAGCAGGTCAACGAGCAGGTTGGAGAGGCAGTAGATCAGCACCAGCACGGTGACGATCGAGACCACCGTTGGGCCTTCGCCGGAGAGCACGGCCCGGTAGAGCCGGTTGCCGACGCCGGGCACGTTGAAGATGCCTTCAGTGACGATCGCGCCGCCCATCAGGCTGCCCAGATCCGCGCCAAGAAAGGTGATGACGGGGATCAGGGAGTTGCGCAAGATGTGCACCCGGACCACGCGGAAGCGGGACAGGCCCTTCGCGGTGGCGGTGCGCACGTAGTCCGCGCTCATGTTTTCGATGACGGAGGTGCGGGTCAGGCGCAGCACGTAGGCGAAGGAGGCGAGGCCCAGCACGATGGCCGGCAGGATCAGGTCCTGCACCGTGGCCGCTGAACTGACGGTCGGTTTCGCCCAGCCCAGCTGCACACCGATGGTGAACTGCAACAGGAAGCCCAGGACGAAGATCGGGATGCCGATGACGACCAGGGACGCCACCAGGACGGTTGCGTCGAAGAACTTGCCCTTACGGAGACCGGCGATCAGGCCGAAGATGATGCCGAAGACGGCTTCGAAGATCAGGGCCATCACGGCAAGCCGGGCGGTCACCGGGAAGACCTCGCCCAGCACCGCGGCGATCGGCCGGCCGGAGAAGTCCTGGCCGAGGTCGAAGGTGAAGATGCTCTTGAGGTAGAGCAGGTATTGGATAAAGAACGGCTGGTCCAGGTGGTACTGGGCCCGCAGTTTCGCGGCGACGGCCTCGTTGACGGGCTTGTCTCCGAACAGGGCGACGATGGGGTCACCGGGGAGGCTGAAGACCAGGAAGTAGACCAGCAGTGTTGCGCCCAGGAAGACGGGAATCAGTTGGAGAAAGCGCTTGAGGATGTATGTCGCCATCAGCGAAGCACACCCTTGTCAGCAGGCATCCCGGCCAGGGATGCGGCGGAGTTGTTCATCAAAGAACCTTTTCACTATTGGTGCAGTCCGACGCCGGGAATGTCACGGTCGCCGGGCGGCGAAAGTACGCCCGAGGCTTTGGCCGTCAGGGAGAAATTGGTGTGGAAGCAAAACAACGGCGGAGGCCCCGATCCAGGCAGCCCCCGCCGTCGTTCAGTTGTTACTTGCCGGTGATGTTGTAGTACAGCGGGACGCCGTCCCAGCCGTAGTCAACGTTGGTGACCTTGTCGCTCCAACCACCCTGGGCAACCTGGTACCACAGCGGGATGGCCGGAAGGTCGGTCAGGAGGATCTCCTGGGCCTTGTTCATGGCCTTGTTGCCCTCGGCGACGGAGGAGGCGTTCAGGCCGTCAGTGATGGCCTTGTCGAACGCCGGGTTGGCGTACTTCGCGTCGTTGGAGCCTGCACCGGTCTTGTAGATCGGTCCGAGGAAGTTGTACAGCGACGGGTAGTCGGCCTGCCAGCCGGCGCGGATCGCACCGGTCAGCGTCTTCGCGGTAGCGTCGTTGCGGGCTTCCTTGAAGGTGGCGTACGGCTTGCCCTCGACCTTGATGCCGAGGGTGTTCTTGAGCTGGTTCACAACAGCTTCGACCCATGCCTTGTGGCCGCCCTTGTCGGCGTTGTAGGCGATGGTGAAGGTCTTCTCGGCATCCCACTTCTGGATGCCGTCAGCCTTGGCCCAGGCAGCCTTGGCCTTCTCGGCGTCGAACTTCAGGTTCTCGGAACCCGGGATCGAGTCGCTGTAGCCGTCCAGGACGGGGGCGGTGAAGTCCTTGGCGGGCTGGCGTGCCCCGCTGTAGATGACCTTGGTGATCTCGTCGCGGTTGATGGCCATGGAGATGGCCTGGCGGCGCAGCTTGCCGGCCTCACCGCTCCACTCCGGCAGGTATTCCGGGATGGCGATGGTCTGGTTGCCGGCGTACGGCTTGTTGATGGTGCGGTCACCCAGGTCGGACTTGAAGTTCTTCAGGGCGCTCGTGGGGATGGTCTGCAGGATGTCCAGGTTGTTGGACAGCAGGTCCTGGTACGCGGCGTCGTCGTTCTGGAAGATCTTGAACGTCACGCCGGCGTTCTTGGCCTTGCGCGGGCCGTTGTAGTCCGGGTTCGGAACGAGCTGGATCTGCACGTTGTGCTGCCAGCCGCCGTCCGCCATCTTGTACGGGCCGTTGCCGACCGGCTTCTCGCCGAAGCCCTTCGGGTCCTTCAGCGCGCCGGACGGGACCGGCACGAAGGCGGTGTAACCGAGGCGCAGCGGCCAGTCGGATTCCGGCTGCGAGAGTTCAACGGTGAACGTCTGGTCGTCGACGACCTTCAGGCCGGACATGGTCTCGACCGTGGAGCCCTTGGCGCTGGCCTCGTCGTAGCCCTTGATGCTCTCGAAGAAGCTGCCGCTGAGCTGCGCGTTCTTGGCAGCCGCACCGAAGTTCCAGGAATCGACGAATGTCTTGGCCGTGATGGCCTCGCCGTTGGTGAACTTCTGGTCCTTCTTGATCTTGATGGTGAAGTGCTGGCCGTCCTTGCCTTCGATGGACTCGGCCAGTTCGTTCACGAGCTTGCCGTTCGGGTCATAGCTGACCAGGCCGGCGAACATCATCTGGATGACCTTGCCGCCGCCAACTTCGTTGGTGTCGGCCGGCATCAACGGGCGCTGGGGCTCCGAGCCGTCGGCAATGATGACCTTGCTGGCGTCGCCACCGGTGCTGCCGCCGGCGGTGTTGGACCCGCCGCCGCCGCAACCGGTCAGGGCCATGGCGGCGATCGCCATCATGCCCAGTGCTTTGGAAGTGCGCGAAAAACGCATTCCGCCTCCTAAGAGTTGTGGGAGTTCGTTCGGGAGAGACTTGTGCTTCCCGGCAGGCCCGGGCACAGGGGTATCCCCTGTGACGTGGCCTACATATGGAAGTAGCCTAACCGCAAAATGTCCGGATGTTGGAACTCCGTTGCCAAACCGTGATCCGACAAGTTCATGACGGTTAGCGTCAAACGCCCTGCGTTTCAAGTCACACAATACTCGCTGGTAGTATTCGCCCCCGCCGCCTCCCGGTTATGCGCCACTAACCGAAAATCACCCCTGACCGCGGCCTAGCTGGCGCCGGTGAGCAGCTGTGCCCGCAGTTCCCTCCGCTCGCGCTGCTTGTCCGGATCGGGCAACGGGACGGCAGCCAGGAGCCGCTGGGTGTAGGGCTCCTGCGGGTTCCGCAGGATCTGGTCCCGGCTGCCCTGTTCGACGATCCGGCCACGCTGCATCACGCAGATCCGGTCGGCCAGGACGTCCACTACGGCCAGGTCATGGGTGACAAACAGGCAGGCGAAGCCAAGTTCCTTCTGCAGGTTCTGGAAGAGTTCCAGCACTTTGGCCTGGACGGAGACGTCAAGCGCCGAGGTGGGTTCGTCCGCCACCATCAGCTTCGGCTTCAGCGACAGGGCCCGGGCGATGCCCACGCGCTGCTTCTGACCGCCGGAGAGCTCGTGCGGGTAGCGGTTGCGGTAGTCGCGGGGCAGCTCCACCTGGTCCAGCAGGGCTTCGATCCGGTGCTGGAGCTCGGCGCCCTTGGCCACACCGGCGAGGAACATGGGCTCTCCGATGCTCTCGCCGATCGGCAGGCGCGGGTTCAGCGAGGAGGAGGGGTCCTGGAAGACCATGCCGACGTGCCGGCGCATGTCGTGCAGCTGCCGGCCGTTCTTCTTGGCCGCCGAGATGTCCTGCCCCACCACCTTCATGGTGCCGGCTGCCACGGGCAGCAGGCCGACGGCGGCGCGACCGATCGTGGTCTTGCCCGAGCCCGACTCCCCCACGAGGCCAACAACCTGTCCGGGGTAGATCGCGAGGTTGGCACCCTCGACGGCGCGGAAGGCCGGCACGCGCCCCTGCTTGGGGTATTCGATGGCGACGTCGGTGAGTTCCAGGACCGGATCGCCCTGCGGCTTCACCGGCTCCGCGGCGGCCAGCGCGGCTGCGTTTTCACGTTCGCGGCGCAGCAGCTCCGAGCGCGGGATGGCCTGGATGTCGGCCTGCGTGGCGGCAGCGAGGGCGGCCGTGACGTCGACGTCGCCGTCGTTCTCCGCGCCGCCCTGGCCAAGGTGCGGGACGGCGGCCAGCAGCGCCTTGGTGTACTCGTGCTGCGGGTTATGGAAGATCTCCCCCGCGGTGCCCGTCTCCACGATCAGCCCGCGGCGCATCACGGCGATCCGGTCGGCGAGGTCAGCCACGACGCCCATGTCGTGGGTGATGAGGACGATAGCGCTGTCGAGCTTGTTGCGCAGGTTGCGCATAAGGTCCAGGATTTCCGCCTGGACGGTGACGTCAAGGGCCGTGGTGGGCTCGTCCGCGATCAGCAGCTTGGGGTCGCAGGAGAGCGACTGGGCGATCATGGCGCGCTGCCGCTGGCCGCCGGAGAGCTGGTGCGGGTAGGACTTGAAGGCTTTCTCCGGGTCCGGCAATTCCACGAGTTCGAGCATCCGCAGCGCGCGCTCACGGGCCTGGTCGGGGGACACCTCGTTGTGCAGCCGGATGGTTTCGACGATCTGCGCGCCCACGGTGTAGACCGGGTTCAGCGCTGTCATGGGCTCCTGGAAGATGACCGCGACATCCTTGCCGCGGACGGAGCGGATGTTTGCTTCGTTCGCGCCCAGCAGTTCCTTGCCGGCGAGCTTGACGCTGCCGCTGACCCGGCTGTTGCTCGGCAGCAGGCCCAGCAGTGCCATCGAGCTGGCGCTCTTGCCGGAGCCGGACTCCCCCACGATGGCCAGGACCTCACCGGCGCGTACCTCGTAGTTCAGTCCGATCGCCGCGGGGACCCACTTTTTGTCCACGCCGAAGTCGACGCTGAGGTCACGGACCTCCAGGACGGTGCCACCTTTGCCGGGCACGGGGGCCGGGGCCGGATCCAGGGTGATGAAGTCAGTCATGATGGGTTGTTCCTTCCACCCGGGCCGCCGTCGCACCGGCAATTAGTGCTGTGACCCGGAATACTGAATTATGGGGGGCATGAGCACTGTGCCCGATGCCGGAAACGTTGAAATCTTCAAGGGCCGGACGAACAAATGGTTCGCCTGGCTGTCCTGGGCCGTGGCGGCCGTCGGCCTGGCAGTCAGGGTCGCCTCGGCCGGAGTCGAGGGGCTGGCAAGTACCGCGCCGCTGCTGCTGCTCGCGTTCCTGGGCTGGCAGTTCTTCTGGATGCCGGCTGTCGTGGTGCACGACGGTGGCGTGACCCTGGAGAACCCGTTCCGGTCCGTCCTGGTGCCCTGGGCCGCCCTCGTGCATGTGGACACCCGATACGCGCTGACGCTCGTCACTGCGAAGGCCAGCTACGCGGCGTGGGCCGCACCCGCGCCCGGCATCTGGGGCGGACGCAACGCCCGCCCCGAAGACATGCACGGGCTTCCCGACACCAGCTACGGCCCCGGGAAATCGGTCCGGCCCGGTGACCTGAAGACCACCGATTCCGGCCAGGCCGCCCGCCTGGTGCGCACACGGTGGCAACACCTGGTGGAAAGCGGGGCCCTCGCCGCAGGCGAGGCCGGCACCACGGCCGCCGTCGTGACGCCCCGCTGGACCGCCATCGGCGCGGCCGCTCTCCTGCTTGCCGCCAGCTACTGGACGGTTGCCGCCCAGTAGCTGGCTCCCTCCGGGGGCAACGCTGCAGCGCACCTAGCTGTCCTTGGGTCCGTCGAACGCGGTGACGGCGGTCTTCTCGGGGGGTGTCCCCGCGGCCGGCGCCGCTACCTCGCGGGCCTTTTTGGCGTTGAACTTCTTCTGCCGGGGATCGAAGGCATCGCGCAGCCCGTCGCCGATGAAGTTGATGCTCAGGCAGATCAGGACGATGAACAGACCCGGGAACCAGAACAGCCAAGGCCGGGTGGAGAACGCCTGCTGGTTCTGCGAGATGAGCAGTCCCAGGGAGGTGTCCGGCGCCTTGACGCCGACGCCCAGGTAGCTCAGCGCCGTTTCGGTGAGGATCGCCGCGGACATCGTCAGCGTGACGTTGACAATCAGCACGCCGACGGCGTTGGGCAGGATGTGCTTGAAAATGATGCGGGCGTTGCTCGCGCCGGAAATCCGGGCGGCGTCGACAAATTCACGTTCCCGCAGCGAGAGGAACTCGCCGCGCATCAGGCGGGCCAGGCTCACCCAGCTGATCAGGCCCAGGAAGATGCCCAGGGCCAGGACGCCATTGGTGCTGGCAAACGATGCGAACCAGCTTCCGGAGTCACGACGGCCGGCCATCTGCGCCATCACGGCGGCGAGCAGCAGGGCCGGAATGATGATGATGACGTCGGTCAGGCGCATCAGGATGGCTTCCGCCCAGCCGCGGAAATAGCCGGAGATTGCGCCCACCACGACGCCGATCAGGCCCGCGATCAGGCCGATCACCACCATCACGGTGATCGACTGCTGCGCACCGCGCATGGTCATCGCGAAGAGGTCCCGGCCGATCCGGTCCTGGCCGAAGGGGTGTTCGCCCCACGCCAGCGGCCACAGCGAGGAGGTTGGAACGCCGTCGTTGACCAGCGGCGAAACCTGCTCGTGGTTGTATTTCCACCAGCCGGGGATGCCCAGGTAGCCCACCGAGGTGAAGGCCATCAGGAAGATCAGGGCAAAGACCACCAGGCCGATGATCGCGCCGGTGTGTCCGAGGAAACGCTTGCGGACAATCTGGCCCTGGCTCAGGCCCTTCGCTTCGAGGATGGGCTCTATGCCGGCCGCGGGGGCTGGCTGCAGTGCGGCCTCCTCGGCCATGATTTCGTCCTGCTGACTTGGCTGGCTCATGCTTTTACCCTTACGCGCGGATCAAGTGCGGAGTACGCGAGGTCCGCAATGAGATTGAAACCCATGGCCGTGATGGCCACACAGAGGAAGACGCCCATGACCGGGTTCGGGTCGATGTGGGAGATGCCGTCCAGGAAGAGGAAGCCCATGCCGCGGACCGAGAAGACCGACTCGGTAATGACGGCGCCGCCGATCAGGCCGCCGATGTCGAACGCCACGATGGTGGCGATCGGGATCAGCGCGTTGCGGAAGGCGTGGCGCATCACGACGGTGCGTTCCGAGACGCCCTTGGCCCGCGCCGTCCGGATGTAGTCCATGTTCATGATTTCCAGCATCGAGGCCCGGGTGAACCGTGTGTAGCTCGCCAGGGAAATCAGGATCAGGGCCAGCGTCGGCAGGATCAGGTGGGTGAAGGAATCCAGGCCCAGGACCCAGAAGTCGCCCTCGATATTGGGGGTGTTGGCGCCGATGGTCGCTACCGGTCGGCCCCGGACGCGGCTGTTGTTGAAGTAGCTCGGCCAGGCCTGCATAAAGCGGTCAAGCAAGATCAGGGCCCCGACCAGGAACGAGGTGATGCCGGCGGCACGCATGGACTGGCCGCGGTCGTAACCACCCATGAAGTAGCCGATCCCCACGCCTACCAGGACGGCGGCAATGGCCAGCAGCACGATCATCAGGAAGGTGGCCTGGTCCAGCAGCGGCTGCACGACGAAGTACAGGACCACCCCGACGGCGACGGCGATCAGCGCCGACTGCAGCGCCTTGCGGTTCTTGAGCCCGGCCGAAAGCAGGGTGACCGCGAAGGCGATGCCGACGCCGGCAATGGCGATGACCACCGGGCCCAGTCCCGGGGTCTTGAACCATTCGGTGGCTGAGAAGTAGATGAGGACGGCGCTGACGAAGGCGAAGACGATGCCGCCGGTGATCAGGCGCCGCCTCGGTGCCCCGCCGGCGGCGACGGCGATCAGGATTCCCAGCCCGAGGCCGATACCCAGGGCCGCCGGCAGCGGTACCTCCGGGTTCCGCAGGAAGTCGTTGAAGCCGATCGCGCCGAATTCCTTGAGCAGGACGGCGACCCAGAAGATCGGCAGGGAGAAGAACAGGAAGGCCATGAACGTCACGCCGTAGTCCAGCGCGCTGTACTGGCGCAGTGCCGTGATGATGCCCAGCGTGATGCCGATCAGGATCGCCAGCACCGTGGCGCCGGTAACGAGCGTCAGGGTCTGGATCAGCGCGTGGCCCAGAGCGTCGGTGACAGGCTGGCCGGCGATGTTCTTGCCGAGGTCACAGGAGTTGGCGAACGGAATGAGGCACTGGGCGGCGCCGCCGAGCCACTTGAAGTAGCGGATGGGGGCCGGGACATCCAGTTGCAGGAGCTGGACGCGAGCGTCCATGAGCGACTGCTTTTGCGGGGAGTTGTTGGCGCGGAATTCCTCGAGGGGGTCTCCGGACGCCGCTGTCAGGAGATACACCAGGAAGGAAGCGCCGAGAAGAATGAGGGCGGCTGTCATGAGCCGCCGGACTATGTAAGTCACCATTGGAATACAACCTCGGTATTCGGGCCCAGGGATTGCCAGGACCGGTCGCAGAGTTCGGCCGGGTGCCGCGGGGATTCGGTGGCAGCCGGGCCATCGTCGGGGTGTCGCTAGAAAGGCGTCGGGACCGTAAAGCCGTGGTCCCGACGCCTTTAGCTAGCAAGTGTTACTTGCGGTCGTCGGCTACTTCTGTGCCCACTCCCAGAAGTTCCACCAGACACCGGTCTGGTTCGGCATGTACTTCACGCCGGTGACGCGGTCGCTGTAAGCATCCACGCCGACTGCCTGGAACAGCGGCAAGCCGTAGGAGGAACCCCAGATCTTCTTGTCGATCTGCTGGATGAGGCCATCCTGCTTGCTCTTGTCGGTGGTGACAATCAGTTCGTCCATCAGCTTGTCGGCTTCGGGATCGGAGAACTTGTTGAAGTTGGAGTCATTGCCGGACTTGAAGATCTGCGGAACGCCGGAGACGCCCACACCCGAGTTGATCCAGCCGAAGATGGTGGCGTCGTAGCCACCCTTGCCCAGGGCCTTGCCCCAGTCAGACTTGCCGAGGCCGCCGTCGACGATCTTGAAGCCGGCCTTGGTGGCGGATTCGCGGATCAGCGAGAAAGCGTCAACGCGGTTGGGGTTGTCCTTGTTGTACATGATGCGGACTTCGGGAGTGGCGCCGTTGAGGAGCTTCTTGGCGCCCTCGATGTCGACATCCTTGTACGCGGCGGAGCCGTTGTCCTTGACCGAGTCGGCGTAGGGAGCCTGGTCCGGAACGAACAGCTGGGAATCCAGCGGCGCCGCCTTGGGGTCAAGCTTCTTGACGATCTTGTCGACGATGTCCTTGCGGGGAACGGCCTTGAGGAACGCGTCACGCACGTTCTTGTCCTTGAACGGGCCGCTGTAGTTCAGGTCGATGTGGTCGTACGAGAGCTGGTTTCCGACGTCGACCGTAACGCCCTGGCTCTGCAGAGCCTTGAGCTGATCAACGGTGTCCGCGGAGGCCTGCGGAGCGATGATGTCCGCTTCGCCGTTCTTCAGCGCCTGGACCTGGGCGGCCGAGTCACCAATGTAGCGAACGGTGATCTCGTCCAGCTTCGCGTCCGGACCCCACTTGTAGTCCTTGTTCTTGACCATGGTCAGGGACTGGTCCTGGTTGACGCTCTTGACGATGTACGGTCCGTTGGAGAGGTACAGGCTCGGGTCCGCCGGCAGCGTCTTCGTGTCGAAGCCGGTGTTCCACATGTCCGACATGGCCTTCAGCGGGGCGCTAACGGGCTTCGGGGCCTTTGCGTCGCCTCGCGGCATGCCCTTGAGCAGGTCAACGAACGCCTTGGTGTCGGCCAGGCCGGCCTTCTTGGCCAGGACGTGCGCCGGGATGTCAATGCCGGGGCCGCCCAGGGCGATTTCCCAGTCAGCGAAGGGCTTGGAGTACTTGATGGTCATGGAGCGGCCGTCGGCGCCCATTTCCGGGAAGTCGGTCAGCGCGATGCCGGTCGGGTCGCCGGCGTAGGAGAAGTAAGACGTTCCAGTCTTTGCTTCCGCATCGGCGTCGTTGTAGTAACCGGAGAAGGCGGCCCACTGCAGCAGGAGGTCGGCGGCGGTGACAGGCGTTCCGTCAGACCACTTAACGCCATCATTGATGGTGTACTTGACCGTCAGCGGGTTGTCCGAGGTCTTTTCCATCTTGCCGAACTTCTCGTTGCGTACAACGTTCAGCTTATTGTCGATGTAGTAGAACCCCGAGTGGGTGGCGTAGCTGATCTTCGAGTTGATGTCAGTGTTGCCGTCAGCGGTGTTGGGGTTGAACGTGTTGAACGCGTTCACCTCCACTACCGTTGCCGAGCCGCCAGTTTTGCCGGCCGCGGCAGACGACGGCGGGGTTGTCCCGCCGCTGTTGCCGGCGCAGGCACTCAGTGCGAGTGCAGCTGCCGCCGCGACCCCCACTGCTTTGGAAATACGACCGAAGCGCATTCCGCCTCCTTGTTTCTGTGGTGTGGATGAGACCGGCGCCGTAGGCGCCAGACAGACGTCCACACTCCCCCAGCGGCAGTGTGGCCCGTCTCACATGGCATGAAGCGTAAACCCGCGAAGCGGCGGAGCGGCACGAAAGTTGACCGCAAATATAGTTCGTTATCGAGCTGCAACAATTGGCGCCCCCCTAAAGTAAATTTTGTGAAAATTCATTGACGGATGCTGAACTCCGGGATATGGAGGAATGCGGCAAAAAAGCCCCGATTCATGGGGATCGGGGCTTTTAGGGTCTTCCCGAGTTAACGCGCAATTACCGGACCGCCGCACCACATGGCGGCCTTCGGCCGTGCCACCACGTCCGCGCACCACAGCGCCTCTGCCGCCGAGCAAAGGGAAGCCCATGCGGCAGCGTCATCCACGCCCTGGAGCATTGGGATTTGAAACGTCAACGTTTTCCTGACAAACTGTCGGCAAGATGCTGACGTCGCGTCAGCAAATGCCTATCCCCCACTCCAACTTAGGACTTCCAATGTTCCTTGCACTCCGCGAATTGATCTTCGCGCGTGGCCGCTTCAGCCTGATGGGCGGTGTCATCGCACTCATCGCTGTACTGATGGTGATGCTCTCCGGCCTTTCCTCGGGCCTCGTCAACGACGGCGTGTCCGGCCTCAAATCGATGCCCGTGACCGCCGTCGCCTTCGACCAGGGCACCAAGACCGACAACGCCTTCTCCCGCTCCGTCATTGATGACCAGCAGCTCAACGCCTGGCGCGGTGTAGCTGGCGTGGCCGCCGCCGAGAAAATGGGCGTCGGAATGGCCAACGCCACCACCGATTCCGGCAAGCAGATCGACCTCACGCTTTTCGGCGTCGAGCCCGGTTCCTTCCTGGAACCGTCCCGCTCCGCAGGCACCGCACTCGCAGAAGCTGACGGCATTGTTGTGTCTTCGACCGCAAAGGCTGAAGGCATCGAACTCGGCACGGTTGTGACGCTGGACCGGATCGGCACGAAGCTTAAGGTGGTTGGCTTCACCGAAGGGCAGGCCACCTTCGGGCACGTCGACGTCGCCTACCTGCCCTTGAAAACCTGGCAGCTGATCGCCTCCGGCCAGGCCGCCTCCGGAGCCCCGAGCGCCGCACAATTGTCCGCGCTCACGTTTGATACAGCGAGTGTCGTTGCAATCCAGGCGAAGTCCGGCGCCAAGCTGGACCTCGCCGCCGGCGATGCCTCGGCCGGAACGTCCAGCAAATCACTGTCCGCCGCTTTCAACGCATCTCCCGGCTATGAGGCCGAGACCATGACCCTGAGCATGATCCAGGTCTTCCTTTACGCGATCTGTGCCCTTGTAGTCGGCGCGTTCTTCACCGTGTGGACGATCCAACGCAAGCACGAAATCTCGGTGTTGCGGGCCATCGGGGCCTCTACCGGCTACCTGCTGCGGGACGGCCTGGCCCAGGCCGCCATCCTGCTGGTGGGATTCACCGCGCTGGGCGTGGCCGCCGGCCTGGGGCTGGGCGCCGCCATGCCTGACGCCATGCCATTCGCCCTTGAGGCCGCACCGATCGCCATTGCCACGGCTCTCACCATTGGCCTGGGCCTGATCGGTGCCGCCGTGGCTGTGGTCCGCATTTCCCGCATCGACCCGCTTAATGCCCTTGGAGGACAGCGATGACCAACCCCACGTTCACGGCGGCCGGCGCAAGCCTCGCCGGCGCACCCCGAACCACCGGCCTGTCCGTCCGCCACGCGGTGATGGAACTCGGCGACGGCGACACCAAGGTGGCAGCCCTGGATGACGTCAACCTCGATGTCGCCCCCGGCGAATTCCTGGCCATTGTCGGGCCGTCAGGTTCCGGCAAATCCTCACTGCTCGCGGTTGCCGGCGCTCTCGCTTCCCCGGATTCCGGTACGGTCAGCGTCAACGGCCAAGACCTCTCCCAACTGAGCCAGGGCAAACGCGCTGCGTTCCGGCTGGCGAACATTGGCTTCGTCTTCCAGTCCGGCAACCTCATTCCGGCCCTCACTGCGGCGGACCAACTCCGGCTCGTCAACCGGCTTGCGGGCGGACCGAAGAATTTCGATCCCGTCTCCCTGTTGGACTCCGTCGGCATGGCCCACCGTGCCGCCAACCGTCCCGGCCAGCTCTCCGGCGGTGAACGGCAGCGCATCGGCATCGCGCGGGCACTCGTCACCGGGGCGAAACTCCTTCTCGTGGATGAACCGACCGCGTCCCTGGACCGGGCCCGCAGCCGGGAGGTCGTGGAACTCCTCGCCCGGCAAAGCCACGACCACGGCGTCGCAACCGTCATGGTCACCCACGACCACGATGTCCTTGGCTACTGCGACCGCGTTGTGGAAATGGTGGACGGCCGTCTGGGCGCCCCGGCTCCGGCCCGCTAGCAGGCGATCCCCCGGGCACGACGACGGCGGCCTGCTCAGCGGGCCGCCGTCGCGCGCCGTACTCTTGATGTGTAGGCCAGTCAGAGTCAAAGGATCCCGCAATGCCTAGAATTAGCGCCGCCACCGTCGCGGAACACCGCGCCGCACAGGAGCGCGCACTGCTGGACGCGGCCCACGAAATTCTGCAGGAAACCTCCGAAGCGCCGACCATGGCCGATGTCGCCTCGAGGGCCGGACTATCCAGGCCCAGCGTCTACCAGTACTTCGACTCCCGGCAGGACCTCCTCCAGGCCCTGGTCCGCGACATCTTCCCGCGCTGGACCGAACGCGTCACCGGAGCCATGGCCGATGCCCCCACCAAGGCGGACCGCATCCTGGCCTACGCCATGGCCAACGTGGATCTTGTCGCTGAAGGAGCGCACGCCGTCGGGGCAGCATTGGCCGCGCTGGCGCCGGGCGCCGAACTCGACGAGCAAGCGACCCGGATGCACCGCCAGCTCCAGGAACCGCTCATCGAGACCCTCGCCGAACTCGGCGTAGCCGACCCCGAGTCGGTCGCAGAGATGATCAACTCCGTCGTCCACGCCGGCACCCGGATGCTCGAATCCGGTCAAAAGCTGGAACAGGTCCACTCCCACCTCAGGACGCTGCTGGGTCCCTTCGTGACAGAACGCCAAACCGCCGCAGCCACCGGACGTTAGGTCCGCAAGGGACCACCGTCCAGGGGTGACGTCCCCACGCCGGTGACGTCGGAATGCTCGACGGTATGAACTGAGCGCACGGGCGCCCTAGATTGTCACCTTGTTCGCCAGTTCGTGCTTCACCGGGGTGATCTCCACCGGCAGGTTCGGCCTGACATTGTTGTCGAACCAGGCATCGTGCTGCGCTGCCTCCTCCCAAATTTCCACGACCGTCATTCCGCCGTCGCTCTCATAGGCGTAATGGGCGTTGAATCCGGGGGTGGCCTTGAGTTTGTCCCTCAGGGCCGCAGCGATGCCTTCGTACTGTTCCCGGGTCAGGCCGGGCACAAGGTTTTGGACCAGAACAGTCATGGCGGACTCCTTCATAGGCGACTGCCGGCCGCGCGGACAGGTCCCACGGACAGGGCCGGCACAGCCGAAGCCTACGCCGGTGGCGGCCGCGGCGACAGGACCGAGGGGTGCACCGTTCGCACCAGCGAGCGCCGCCAAGAACACGTGCTCTCAGCGGAGAAACCCGTGCCCAGGTGGTTAGCGGCCGTTGTACTTAGCTCTCGCGCAGCCCGACGGCGGGCCCGTCGCGGTTCTCGACGGCGTTCTCAATCTCGCCGAGATAGCGGATTGACACGGCGGGGCACACTGCCGGCGCAAGACCGCCGCCAGGGCTGGTCGTCGCGGCGGGGAGCTATTTATTGATGGGCTTGCTCAGGGTGAGGCTGATGGTCTGCCCCGGGGCGATCTCCCCGCTGGGAACGTCTGTCATCGTGTACCAAGCGGTGGCGTTGCCGGTGAGCGGACGGTTCGCCAAGCCAAGGTCGGGTACTTTGAACCGGGCCTCGATCTGGTGCTCAGTGTCCCCGGGCGCCGTGGTGTAGGAGATGGGGATCCCGTCGGCGTCGGCGGTGAAGGTGCCCTTGGCGCCGTCGATCTTGAGCTCACCGGGCATGAGCCGCACCTTAGTCCCCGCCGGGATGGCACGATCCGCGGTGAGAGACGGGTTGTATTGCATTAGCTGGGCCGTGGTGGAGCGGAACTTGTAGCCGAGGCTGTCCAGGGAGTCGCCGTCCACAGTCGTGTAAAAGATCGGCTGATGGAATGAATTGTCGACGGTGGGCCCTGTGCCGGACCGGCTGTCGACAGGCTTCTTTTGCAGCTGGAGGTGTTTGCCCGCAAGGAGGAAGTACACGCCGCCCTGCTCGCCGACGTACGGTACTTGGTTCGCTTCCGCCAGCTGTTTTGCATTGATGCCGAACCGATAGGTGATCCCGTCCAGGGTGTCCTTGGCTTCAACGACATAGCTGGTGGGGATGCCGTTGGCGTCGATGACGGCCGTTCCTTGCGCACCAGTGATCGGTCCCGGGGCGGGGATCAGGCGGAGCTTCGTGCCCGGCGCCAGGGGCGTCCCGGGCTGCAGGTTGTTGAACTCGGCGAGTTTCGCCTCGGAGATTCGGAAGGAGCCAGCCACCATGGCGGGCGTGTCGCCCGGGAGCGTCGTGTAATAGTCGGCGTTGCCGAACGAATCTGACACGACAGGCCCCAGCGCCGAGCGTTTTCCGACGCCGGCCGTCGGGGTGCTGGCGGCGGCCGCCGGGGTGGACGGCTCGGTGTTCCGTTCGGGTGCCGTGCAGGCCGTCGCGGTGAGTAGAAGGCCGGCCAGAGCCGCGGCCGCCGGGAGCGTGGTGCGCTTCTTCAAGTTGTTCCCCCAATAGATGAGCGGGCTTGTGGCCCTGGCGCAGGTGGCCTCTGCCAGCCATGATCATGCGTAGCTTTGGCACTCGTGGTGACGATTGTGCCGGAAAGCTGAGCCGTCAGCCAGCCGACAGCCAGCCCCTGCATCGGGACCGCGATCGGCCGCTGGCGCATGTGCACGGCATGCGGTACTCGGCTCCCTGTCGGACCGGCCCTTGGCCCGCGGTTCATACCGCCGTCGACCGGGTGGTTAGGCTGGGTGGATGGCGACAGTTATTCTCGTGCGGCACGGCCGCACCACAGCCAATGCAACCGGAGTGCTGGCCGGTCGTGCCGGCGGCGTCAGCTTGGACCAGATCGGACGCGACCAGGCGGCTCTGACCGGAGACCGGCTCTCGGCCGTCCCCTTAGTCGGGGTGGTGTCGAGCCCTCTTGAGCGTTGTCAGCAGACCGCCCAGCTCATCCTCGACCGCCAGGCTGGCACGCCGTCCGCGCCGGTCGATCACAACCTCACCGAGTGCGACTACGGCCAGTGGCAGGGCCGCACCCTCAGTGATCTCGCGGCCGAGGACTTGTGGACGGTTGTGCAGTCCCAACCGTCCGCCGTCGTCTTTCCCGGCGGCGAATCCATGGCGGCGATGCAGGCCCGGTCGGTGGCAGCGATTCGACGCCACGACGCAGCCTTCGAAGCCGAGTTCGGACCAGATGCCGTGTGGGTGGCGGTGAGTCACGGTGACATCATCAAGTCAATCCTTGCCGACGCACTCGGCATGCACCTTGACCTGTTCCAGCGGATCAACGTGGGCCCCGCCTCCGTATCGATCGTTCGCTACAGCGCCAGCCGGCCGAGCGTCTACGCGACCAACACCGACGCCGGTGACCTGTCGTGGCTGTCGAACGGCATCCACTCTGGCGATGCGCCGGTGGGCGGCGGTGCCGGGCACGACGCGCCATGATCCTGATGTGCCTAAAATACTGACATGCCTACACGTGTTCACGAGTTTGCCTGGCCTGATCGGGTCGTCGTTGGCACCATTGGCGTTCCGGGGGCGCGCACGTTCTACCTGCAGGTGCGCGCAGGGAAGCAGATCGTGAGTATTGCCCTCGAGAAGCAGCAGTCGGCTCTGCTCGCCGACAAGATCGACGAGATTCTCGACCAGCTCATCACTGTCGAGGGCAACCCCTTTAGCATTCCTACGAGCACTCCCATTGAACTGGTCGACAATGACCAGCTCGAGGCCGTTCAGGAGCACTTTCGCACCGGCGCCATGAGCCTAGGGTGGGACCCAACAACGGCCCAGGTCGTACTTGAGGCCTATCCCATCGCCGATGTGGATGCTGATGACAACGACGAATCCCTTGATGAGGTCGGCCCTGACGTGCCCGAAATGTTGCTGGTGAGAATGCCGGTCGGCACCGCCCGCGCATTCGCCAAGCGCACCCGTGAGATCGTGGGCGCCGGGCGCCCGACGTGCCCACTCTGCGGTTACCCCATAGATGCCGACGGGCACATCTGCACCCTCCCCGAGGTCTGATGCCAGCGCCGGACCTAGTGACCGCCGAGCTGACGCTCACTGGCCGCATCGCGACGGCGTCAAACGCTACTTTCCTGGGCAGCATCGGCGACGTTGTGGTCGTCTATAAGCCGCTAGCAGGCGAAAGTCCGCTGTGGGATTTTCCCGACGGCACCCTGGCTCACCGGGAGGTGGCCGCCTACCTGGTCTCGCAGGTCCTCGGCTGGGACATCGTGCCGCGCACCTGGCTGCGCGATGGTCCGCACGGCGAGGGAATGGTGCAGCTCTGGCAAGAGCCGGACCCCGCCCAAAGCGCCGTGGACTTGGTCGCGACGGACCAAGTGCCGGAGACGGGCTGGAAACGCGTTCTCGAAGGACGAGATGAGAACGGACGCATGGTCGCCCTCGTTCACGAAGACACCCCAGCGCTCAGACGCATGGCGGTGTTCGACATCATCGTCAACAACGCCGACCGCAAAGGCGACCACATTCTTGCCATGACGGACGGACACCGGCATGGCGTGGACCATGGGCTCACCTTCCACCGTGAGCACAAGCTGCGCACTGTGCTGTGGGGATGGCTGGGCGACGCCCTGACCGCCGAGGAACAGGCTGGCATCGATCGTGTCAGCGAAGGACTGCACGGCCAGCTGGGCCGAAACCTGGCGGACTTGCTCAGCGCCGAAGAAATCGTTTCGCTCGCCGCGCGCTGCGAGCGGTTGCGCCGGACAGCTCGGTTTCCGGCGCCGAGCGGTGAGATGTCCGCGGTGCCGTGGCCGCTGTTCTAGGGGAAATACGTTTTAGAGGCTTCGCAGGCTGAGTCGCACTGACTCGACGTCGGGCACTCAGCGCCGGGTCTCATACCTGGTAAGGACCACTCCACCGGGAAATGTCCGGGTCTCCACCAAGTTCAGGTTCACCCAGTTGTCCAGGGCTGTGAAGAACGGCGTGCCGCCGCCGACCAGCACCGGATGGGTGACGATCGCGTACTCGTCGATCAGCCCGGCCCGCATGGCCGCCGCGGCGAGCGTAGCACCGCCGATGTCCATGGAGGCGCCGTCGTCGGCCTTGAGCCGGGTGATCTCGGTGACCGCATCGCCTGTGACCAGGCGGGCGTTGCCGCCGACCGTGCTGGCCGTCGTGGAGAACACCACCTTGGGCATCTCCCGCCAGCGGCGGGCGAACTCGATCTGCGCCGGTGTGGCGCCAGGCTGCTGGTCCGCAGTCGGCCAGTGGGAGCTCATCGTCTCCCACAGTCTGCGCCCGTAAAGCGCCAGCCCGGTCGCCCCCACCCGGTCGGACCACCATTGAAACAACTCGTCGCTCGGTACACTCCAGCCGATGTCGCCACCCGGCGCGGCGATGTAGCCGTCCAGGCTCAGGTTCATACCGAAGGTCAATTTCCGCATGGCGTCAGTCTCCCGTGTGGGGGTATTCGCTGTACACACCGGCATGGGGGGAAAGCCATCGGTCAGTGCCACACCGAGAGCCCGTTGACCACCACGCCAAGCAGATGCCTCACGGGGATGCCGCAAGCGGCTTCGCGGCATCAGGCGGCGGTCTTGGCCTCCACCTTTGACTTGAGCTCGGCGAGCATCGCCTCCACGTAGGGCTCGTGTTCCTTCACCATCATTCGCTCGATAGGCTCGCCCACGAGCGGGACCTTCACGTCCCACTCGGCCTGTGCGGTCACTTTGGTGCCGCCGTCGGCGGGTTCGAACATGAACCTCCATGTCGGCTTCTCCGCAAAGAAGTGGACCTGCGCGACGATGCGCTGACCGGGGACGACCTCGGTGTACTCGACACCCCCTACCAGGCGGAAGCCCAGGAGATGCGTGGTCAGGCGGGCGGAAGTGCCGACACCTTCAGGCTTGATGTCGACATCCGTCAACTCGACGTCCTTCATCGTCCACAAATTACTGATGTCCAAGGCGAAGTCGAATACTGTCTCGACCGGCGCGTCGATCGTAATGCTGCGTGTCAGTGTGGCCACTGCTCTTAGCTCCCTCAAATATGGACGGTTTCCAGTCTTTGTACTTCGACGCTAGGCAGGTTGGGCGGAGGGCTCTAGAGCAGAAGGTCCCGGCTGGCCCGGGCATCGTTAAGGGGTTGCCGAGAGAGGCGCGTCGATGGCGAGTTTCACGCCGACGGCGCCGAGTAGTCTGCCGGTTACCCATCTGTGCCGCTTAGTCCATAACGGACGTGCTTGCAGGAACACCGCAATGCCGCCCACAGCCACAACAATTGCAGCATTCACCACGATGCTCACGGCGATCTGCACGCCCGGCGTCAGCTTCGCCGACGCGACAGACCAGTAAGTGACGGAAGGCAAGCGTATGAAGCCCCGCCAGACGCAACGACCGGCGGGACCTTTCAAGTTAGCCCTCGCCGCACTCTGCTTGACAGAAAGAGAAACTAAGCAAGCTTAGCATCCTGCCGCTTGTCCGCCTACTGGCAAGCAGAGGCTGGGCGGGGGCGTTCCACGGCTACCCTGAGTCATGACCGACCACCAAAAGACCTGGCACGACGGGCACCAAGCCACCCTTACTAGAGGCCAGCGCGCCGCCGACCTCATGCGAAACGGCATGGGAAGCTGGCCATTCGTGGGCGGTTTCATCGCCTTCATGCTCATCTGGGCCGCCATCAACACCTGGGCCCTGGCCACCAGTTCCTGGGATCCGTACCCTTACATCCTTCTAAACCTCCTGCTCTCGATGCTGGCCGGCCTCCAAGGCGCCATCCTGCTGATCGCCGCCAAAAGGCAGGATGCCATCGCCGCCGCCATGGCCCAACACGACTACGACACCAATGTAAAGGCGAAGGAAGAGATTGAGCTGCTTATGGCAATCAATAGCCAGCAGCTGGAGATTCTGCAGGAGCTGAAGGAACTGGCGACCATTGAACGCCACAACGTCATCGATCCTGCAGGCGTCTGACCTGCACCCGTTGTCCCGATAAGGCCAAGCCGGTAGCCGGTGGTCCTTCTAGGCACCCGGCCCCTTGTCCCGGAAGGCGCCGAGGCGGTGCCGTCAGCGCTGCAGGCCACCTGTAGGGTCGGATCATGATTCACACTGTCGCCGTGCCGATCTTGTCGTCCTATCACTGGCTTGGCATCCCGATCGCCGTCGCCGGGGCGATCTTGCTTGCCCTCGGCACCCTCTTCCAACACAAAGCCGTAGGCGAGCAGGCACCAGCACCGGGGCGTGCCGCCGGGAGCATGGGCGGGGGCCGGTTGCAGGCCCTCCTTGGCAAACCGGCATGGCTCGCCGGCACAGCCATGCTGGGCGCAGCCATACTGCTGCAGCTCACAAGTCTGAAATTCTCCCCCCTGATCGTTGTGCAGCCCATCGGCGCGGTCGCCCTAGTGGTCACGACCCTGGCCACGGCCAGGATGACACGAAGGTCCCCGGGCCGCCGCGCGCTCACATCCGTGGCCCTGTGCATCGCCGGTGTCGGGGTGTTCGTTGCAGTCGCAGCAGTTTCCGCGCGCGACGTTGAAATCAGCGACCGGCACCTCATCACAATTCTGATGCTGCTCGGCGCCGTCCTCGCCGCGCTTGGCACGGGTTTCAGTCTCTGGCGCCACCGCTGGAGCGCCGTCGTGTTCACCGCCGGAGCCGGGATCCTCTTCGGGTTCGTCGCGGCGCTGGCCAAAACCGTCATTGCCAGACTCTTCCAGGGCGACTTCGAATGGCTATCCCTGACCTGTCTGGCAGGGTTGATCGTCGCCGCCCTGTTCGGGACATTCTTGGTCCAAAACGCCCACACTCGGGGGACACCCGAACTCGTCGTCGCAGGCCTGACCGTAATCGATCCGCTCGTCGCCGTCACCCTAGGCATCACCGTCCTCGGTGAGGCCGACTCGGCCCCGGCAGAAGCATTCATCGCATTCTTAGCCGCCGGCGCAACAGCCGTCGCCGGAGTCCTCCTGCTGGCCACCGTCAAAAAGGCATCGGCCAGCACAGCGGCCGAATAGCCGGGGCTCTGCATCCAACGGACCGCCGGTGCAACCTGGATGTTGCCACCGAAAGGCCCCGGAGTGACGATTCGCACCTACAATTAATTGTCGGTTTCGGCGGCATCATGCCGCAGAAGCGGCCACATAAGGAGATTCGCCATGGGTTTGGGAGAAAAGATTCACAACGCTGCCGAGAAACTCCACGGCAAGGGCCAAAAAGCCGCCGGAGACGCCACCGGCAACGACCGGCTGAAGGCCGAGGGCAAAGGCCATCAGGTCAAAGCCGATCTTAAGCAGGCCGGCGAGAAAGTCAAAGACGCCTTCAGGAAGCACTGAGAAGCACTGAGTAATACAGCAGTACCAGGGTCTCAGCTCCCCGGTTCAACTTCCGTGGGCTGAGACTCTGGTTTTACTCGTCTTTGCCGGGGGCGGCGGCCGGCCACGGTTTCCTTGCGCTCGGCGATGGCAATCCAGGACTTGTGTGGTGGCCGGAATCCCGAATTCTTCAAAATCTGCACTTGCGGTGCCTCACCCCCGCAGGCCACAAACATCTTGCCGGAATTCCGCCCCATAAGCCGTGCGCATGGTCAGCTCGAAAACCAGACCTGCGTTGTCGCCGGGCCCGGGCCGCCCGCTATTCGTTGACAAGGACCGGCACCCCGACCGCGGTGGAGACGGCCTTGCCGGCGGCCTGGGACGGGACGGCGATGCTGAACTCTTCGGTCTCACTGGGTGGTCCGGAGTGCTGGTGGCCGGCGTCACCGTCGGCGTGGTGCTCGAACCGGGCCTCGCCCACCAGCTGCCCGCCGGCGTCGTAGAAGCCCGCGACCACGACGAGTTCGAGGAGGTCGCTCACATCGGAGGTTATGCGGACGGAGCCTGTGACGTTGTTGCCGTCAAAGGCCAGCCGGTCGATCTCGAAGCGGTTGTCGAACGGCCCGGCGGCGCGGACAGCCTGGCGAGGCTGCGGGTGGGCGTTCGTCAGGGACGGGAGGTCGGGCTCGCCGGTGGGGGCCGTCAGGCCGGGCAGCTGTGTGTGGACCGCGGCCGGCTCGGGAGTGGGCGTGTCCGACGGGGCCGGGGCCGGGGCCGCGCAGCCGGAGAGGAGGGCGGCGGCCGCGAGGGCGGAGGCGAGGAGGGGCTTCATGGCAATCCTGGTGGTCGAGATGGGAGAGCATTGGGGGAAGGGGCGGCCAGGGGCCGCCGCCCTCCCCCTGCTGGTCAGCGGAGCCGGAGGGCGTCCGTGACGATGCCGAAGAGGTCGATGTTGTCCACCGTGCCCTGTAGCTTCTCGGAGCCTGCGCCGTAGGAGTAAATTGGGACGTCGGCGCCGGTGTGGTTACCCGAGAGGTAGGTCAGCCACAGGCTGGCGTCCTTTGTCCCGTCCGTGACGCCGGCGGCGTCGTCGGCGGTGCGGAACGTTGCCGGGGCGAAGTTGTGCGGGTCGCCCGCGCCCGCGCCGTTCACGATGCCGCTCGAGCGGGAGGGATCCTTCGAGTTGCCGCCCGTGCGGGCCGGGGTCGAGTTGTTGGCGGGGTTGCCGCCGTCGGTGTTAACCGGCGGGTTGGCCGCCTCGGCGTTGGTGAAGCTGCCCTTCTCGATGATGTTGAACCCTGCGCACTCGTGGTCGGCGGTGGTGATCACGAGGGTGTGTCCATCCTTCTTGGCGAAGTCGAGGGCGACGGCGACCGCGTCGTCGAAGGCCTTGATCTCCTCGAGCGTCTGCGCGGCGTCGTTCGCGTGCGAACGCTTGTCGATGAGGGCGCCCTCGACCTGGAGGTAGAAGCCCTTGCCCTGAGTGTCGTTGTTGTCTCCGTCGCGGTTGCCGTTGTCGCCGTTGGCCCCCTTGCCCCCGGTGCCCTTGCCGGAGCTGAGCAGCTCGATGGACTTGCGGGTCATCTCGGCCAGCGTCGGCTCCTTAGCCTCGGCCGCTGCAGGATTGTCCTGCTTGGACTTCTCGATCGTAAGGTTTCCCTTGTTGAACAGACCGAAGACCTTGCCGCCCTGGGCCTTGGCGAGGTCGTCCTTGGTGGCGACCTTCTGCGACGCCGGCGAGCTCAGGACGTCATAGCCCTGGTCCCGGAGTGCCTTCTCATCCGCGGTGTCGAAGCGGCTCAGGCCGCCGCCGAAGATCACATCTGCGGTTCCGTTGCGCGCGATCTGCTTGGCGATCGGGGTCACGCGGAGGTCGCTGGCCGGCAACTCGGCGCCGGTCACCGCGGTGTCCTGGCAGGATTTCGCGGAATAGACCGGGCCCTGGCAGCCCCGCGCGAGGGCGTGGCTCATCTGGCCGGCAGGAGTTGCGTCCGTGATCTCCGCGGTGCTGACGTTGCCCGTGCGGTAGCCGGCCTGCTTGGCCATCTCCATCACGGTCGGCGCGAGCTCGCCCTTGGCATCAACGCCGAGGGCGGCGTTGTAGGTCTTCACCCCGGACGACCAGGCCGTCGCCGCGGAGGCCGAGTCGGTGACATAGTTCGGCGCGAAGCCCGGCTGGCCCGGTTGGCCGGACTTCTTCTCCACCGAGTACGTGCTCACGAAGCCGTGGGACGGCATGGTCTCCATGGCAAGGCGCCCATTGGCGCCGTAGAACCGCTCGCGGCCGGCTGTGACGTGGGTGCGACCCATGCCGTCGCCGAGCAGGTAGATGACATTCTTTACATCGCCGTTGTTGCCGGCGGGTGCGGCCGCAGCGGGACCGGCTGTGCCGGCGCCGACGGCAGCGGTGATGATCGCTCCGGCCGCGCAGGCCGAAGCGAGCGCAGTGGTCATGCGCTTCATGGGTTCCTCCAAGTTGGGCGAGAACATACGGCCACGGGCCGGACCGAACAATGCCCAAACTAGAAGTCTCAGGAAACACACAGGGGTTGAGCAGGTAAACAGGAGCTGACCGAGGTATATAGCTACGGGACTCGACCCCCCGGGGTCAACTCGCGAGTCTCCGCAAGGAAGGGTGCTGCCGCGGCTTCCAGCAGGTCAGTGCTTGTCTGCCCGGGTCTCAGGGGGCTGCGCCATTCGCCGGTTTTCCTTGGGGGAGATTTCCGCGTGGGACGCAAAATGCATAGCCGCATAAAAGGCCTGCGCCACGACTTCCTGTTGCGGTTTGGACTCAGCTGGTTATCAAACCAGATATCCACGTCGGGGAGCCGTTGACGATCGCGCCAAAGCCGTCTATAGCTCTATTCCCTGGTTTTATTCGACCCGGTCCTCAGGACCTGCGCTGGACCGCTGCGGCGAGCGATGCTAGGCCCCTGTCGAAATCCGCGCCGACCATCTTGTCCATATTCATGAACAGAGCGAAGATCTTGCCGAGACCCTTGTTCTCCCCCGTCATGGTCCAGGTCACCTGGGTTCCGTTGCCGGCCGGCGTGAAGGTGAAGGTGGTCGGGTTGACGGTCTTGAAGGGCTTGGTGAACTCCAGGCGGATCCGGATGGAGTTCGGGGCGGCGGACTGGACGATTTCCATGGTTCCGGAGCCAGCTTTGCGATTGCCACTCCACGCGTACTTGGCACCGACGCCAGAGTCGGAGCCGGTGTAGCTGCGCTGCATGGCCGGATCGACTGATTCCCACGGTGACCATTTGGCCCACTCATGGAAGCTGTTGACCAGCGGGAAGATTTCTTCGGCCGGGGCCGGGATGACTGCGGTGCGGGTGACTTCATATGTGGACATGAGGCAATCCTAGGGTGTGGCCAATCCGGCAGGGTATCAGACCGGCCGCCGCGGCAGGTTCAGGCTTCTTCGAGGACCGTTTTCAGGTCCTGCAGCTGGCCGACTTCGGACTTCATGGTCTTGGTGATAAGTCCGTCGAGGACTTTCATCAGGCCGGACGGCTTGAGGTCCAAAATGAAGCGGACGGTGGTGCGGCCCTCGGACTCTGCCAGCAGGTACTGGCCTTCGGGACGCGCCGGGCCGGCAATGACCTGGAAGGCCAAAGAGCGACCTGGATCGGCGGTGGTGATCCGGTAGTCGCCCTGGATGGATTTGCCGCGCGGTCCCGTCAGGGTCTGGCTGTAAACGGCGCCGGTTTCGCCCGGGGCGCCGCTCTGGAGAGCGATGCTTTGCACGGTCCGCCGCCACGCCGGATTGTTCAGCCCGTCCGCGAGGAATGCGTAGACCTCCGTCGCGGGGCGGTCGATGGTGATCTCGTTTTCGGCGTGTGCCATTGTGTTCCTCTCGGGTGGGGCGAGGTTGGACCTGTTGAGAGAATACCCGCACTTCCGCAGGCCGGAGCTCCGGACACCCGGCCAGCAGGAAGGACGGGTGAACGTAGATCGTCGGAGCGGTCCCCGGGCATGTGGTGCCCGCGTCCCGGCCCGGCGGCGCCGCAAGTGCCGAACGTTGCCCCGGGGCTCCTGACCGGCCTGCCGTCACCGGTGGAGTCGGTCAGTCACGGGCTCTCCCCGACGCCTTGCGCAATACGTTAGCGTCCACTAACGTATTTCTTGTGTTGGACGCCTTGGAGATAGCCGCAGAGCCGAACCGGCGCCGGCTGCTGCATCTCCTGGTAGGCCGGGAACAGACAGTAGGTGAGCTGGCCGCCGAATTCACAGTGAGCCGCTCTGCGGTTTCGCAGCACCTGCTGTTGCTTGAGCAGGCCGGGCTCGTGACTGCCCGCAAAGAAGGGCGGAACAGGTACTACAGGCTCGACCCCGGGGGCATGGGCCGGCTGCGTGAACTCGTCGAGCAGTTCTGGACCGACGAACTGGATCTGCTGGCCTCCGACGCCGCAGAGCTAGCCGCCCAGCGCCAAGGACCCCCGAAACATCACCAGTCCCATTCGGATAATTCCCTCAAGACTAAGGACCCCTCCCATGAGCTTCGATCAAACCATCCACCTGCCCGTCGGCGCTGACGAGGCATTTGCGCTCATCACCGACCCTGAGCGTCTGCGCCGCTGGCAGACGGTCGCCGCACGTGTCGACCTGCGGATCGGGGGCGAGTACCGCTGGACAGTCACCCCGGGCCACCACGCGACCGGCACCTTCCAGGAGATCGAACCGGGAAAGCGCGTCGTCTTCACCTGGGGCTGGGAATCCGGAATGGACCTGGCACCCGGGGCATCCACCGTGACCATCACGCTGGAGCCCGACGCCGAGGGCACCTCGCTGCGCCTGGTGCACGACGGACTCACCACCGAACAAGCCACAGCGCACGCCGAGGGCTGGAACCACTATCTGGACCGCCTCATCGCCGAAACGTCCACCGCTGCCGGCGCCGGACCGGACGAATGGTCCGCTGCTCCCGAAGGGATCGATCCCCTCAGCTCGGCCGACGCATCGCTCGCCGTGCTCCTGGGCGTGCTACGCAAGCTCACCCCGGCAGACCGGGAGAAAGCAACCCCCTGCGCGGACTTCACCGCCCACGAACTGCTCGAGCACCTGGCCGGATCGCTGAAGCAGATCGGCGGCGCACTCGGCGCGAACGTGACAGACCACCCGGACGCCTCTCCCGAGGTGCGCATCGCCGCACTGGCGCAGTCCACCCTGGAAGCCTTCACCCGCCGAGGCACCGAGGGCACCATCGACATGGGCTTCGCCGAACTCCCGGCCACCGTCGTGGCCGGCATCCTGAACCTGGAACTGCTCGTTCACGCCTGGGACTTCGCGAAAGCCACCGGACAGGAGCTCGTCGTCTCCGACGTCGTCACCGACTACGTCGAGGGCCTTGCCCAGCTGACCATCTCCGAGCAGGTCCGCGCCAGCGGCAGCTTCGCCGCTGCCCAGCCTGTCGCAGAGAGCGCCGGGAGTCTTGAGCGCCTGATCGGGTTCACCGGCCGGTCCGTAGCCGCCTAAAGATCTCCACCCAGTAATCCGTAAGAAAACCAAGGAAAGCAGGAACAGCATGTCCAAGTTCGTCTTCATCTACCACGCCCCGATGACCCCGGCGGAAGCCGCCCCGCCGGCCCCGGAGGACATGGCCGCCGCCATGGAGCAGTGGAACGTCTGGGCCGGCAAGGTCGGCAAGGGCCTGATCGATTTCGGCACGCCCCTGGCCAACGGCACCCGCGTTTCCGCCGACGGGGCCACCGCACCGAGCCAGCGTGAGGTCGCCGGATACAGCATCATCGAGGCCGACAGCCTTGAGGCAGCCGTGGACCTCGCCAAGGTGCACCCGCACCTTAACATGCCCGGCGGCTGCGAAATCGAGGTCCACGAAGCCCAGCAGATCCCCGGAATGTAGAGGCGGACCACATTCAGCGCACAGCCGGTCGGGTGCGTGGCACAGATAACGGAACGCAGCGCGGCCAGCCATTGCCGTGAAGACATAGGCAAAACCAACCTCATGATGCGAGCGTGGCTGCTCTGCCGCCGGGAGCCATTGTTCAACCAAATCCAGGCGGCCGCTGACGCGGGCACACAACTCGAGCTGCCCGCCGTCCCGTGACCGATGCCTGAGGACCCGGCCGGCTGGAACAGAACTTCTGTCTGCCGCTCCCACCCGGCCTACGGTTTTCGCCGTTCAAACCATCCGGCGGCCCAGCCGGGTTCGGAAGGTTTCCGGGAAGCGGGAGCGCGCAGTTAGAGATCCGGATGAGGGCGCGCTAAGCGCTCGTCCGGATGTTTCAGGGCCAGACACATCATTCCTCGCCAGTGTCCAATGCCTCAAGGTGCTTGGCCATCGCCTCACAAGCCAGGTTCCACCGTGCTGCGAGGGCCTGCCGACTTAAGGGCTCGAACACGCTATTGAGCACTTTTTCGATTGCATCGTACGCGGCGTCCCGTACCCGCTCCTGCGCCGCAGGGCTGTAATAGTTCATGCAGGTGATTCGAGACGTGGTCCCACAAGGATGGCGCCACACACCGGACAGAATGAGTTTGTTGCCCATGGAAAGTTGATGGACCTCAATTAGCTGGAGACTCCGACGGACTGGCCTCGGCGATCTGAGCAACCACGTCGCCTGCTGCCAGCGGTGGTGACTTGCGCAACTCATCAATACCCGCGGCCCACGCCTACGCAACACGGCGTGCCCGCGACATATTCGCTGACCGTGCTTGATGGTGCTTGATGGCCGTAATCACCGCCGCCGTGCGCCCAATAACGTCGCCCGGCCCCGCATCCCGGAAGGGGATGCGCGTGTGGTTGGTGTTACGGAATGGCCCGGGGGGCTCGGAACCCATCCGGGCGGGCGTTGACCCCGAAGTACTCCTGACAGACAAAGACCCGCCCCGCTGACAATCCGCGGCCCGCACCCACGGCCACGCACCGGGATGGACCACCCCCAAAGACTTCAAGGAGCACTCCCATGCGCACCTCCCTCAAAACCTTCGCAGGAATCGCCGCTGCCGGTTCACTGATGTTCTCCCTGGCCGCCTGCAGCCCGGCAAACAACACCTCCTCGGCCCCGTCGTCCTCCTCATCTTCCGCGTCCGCCGACATGGCCAAGCCGCTGGCCTCCATCCCGGCCCTGACCGGAACGTCCACCGCGGTCAAGCTCGATGCCTCGTTCGCCAAGGCCCTCGAGACCCTGAAGCTCACCCCCGGCGTCATCGGCACCGCCGCCCTCACCGACGGCTCCCTCATCTTCCCGATCACCGGCGGCAAGGTCGACTACTACGACCCGGCCAAGGACTACCGGCCTTACGTGCAGGGCCTGATCAACCACGCCGGCTCCGGATTCTCCCTGACAGCAGGGGACACCAAGGTCGACCTGACCAACTTCACCATCGACCCCGGCACCTCCAAGCTCTACGGCGACGTCGCCGTCAACGGCACGACCGCCGTCAAGCAGGCCTACATCTTCAACCTTGACGGCTCCACCCTCAAGCCCCTCGCGAAGTCCGGAGACACCGCGGTCCTGGAAGGCACCCGAGTACTGATCTCCGACACCGCCGCCGGCCTGCTGAACAAAACCTTCAAAACCGACGCCGTGAAGGCCGACATGCTCGTCGGCATCGCCAAAATCACCGTCAACACCAAATAACACCCGCCAAGACCTGCCGGAGGCATGGTCTGCACCGGCAGGAACGTGCCGCGGACCCTCAAGGTCCGTGGCACGTTTCGCGTCACCCCCGCCGTGTCCGGTGACGGATGCGGCCCCAGCACCTAGCGTTAGAGGATGTCCGAAATGACCGGAGCCGTGGTGGACGTTATTCTGCCGTGCCTGAACGAAAAGGGCGCCCTGCCGTGGGTGTTGTCCAGAATGCCGGAAGGGTACCGGGCAATCGTGGTGGACAACGGTTCCACGGACGGTTCCGCGGAACTCGCGGCAGGCCTTGGCGCGATGGTTGTCCGTGAGGCCCGGCGGGGATTTGGGGCCGCCGCGCATGCCGGTCTGCTTGCAGCTACGTCACAATTCGTTGCCTTTTGCGACTGTGACGGCTCACTGGACCCGGCGCAGCTGCCGGGGATCCTGGCTCCGGTCATGGACGGGACCGCAGATTTAGTGCTGGGCAGCCGACAACCGCAGCGCGGGTCCTGGCCGGTTCATGCCCGCGCGGCCAATGTGGTGCTCGCCTGGCGACTGCGACGTTTGACCGGGGAACGCGTGACTGATCTTGGCCCCATGCGGGCAGCACGGCGGGCTGAATTGCTCTCCCTGGGTCTTGAAGACCGCCGCAGCGGTTATCCCCTGGAGATGTTTCTCAAGGCAAGCCTGCGCCACTGGCGGATCGTTGAGCTGCCCGTGCCCTATGCCCCGCGCACCGGCAAGTCCAAGGTCACCGGAACCCTTCGCGGAACGCTGACCGCGGTGCGCGACATGTCCGCCCAGCTCAAGGCAGCGGCGGCCGCGTCGGCTGGACCGGTCCGGAATCCCGGCGACATCGAAGAACCTACATGAGGAAAAGCATGGATCTGACAGTGGCGGTCATCGCCAAAGAGTGCCTTCCAGGGCGAGTGAAGACCCGACTGAGCCCTCCGCTGACGCCCCAAAGAGCTGCAGTGCTGGCACAACTGAGTCTCAGCCGCACCCTGGACACCGTCCGGGATTTGCCGGTCCGGGACCGGGTGCTTGTCATGGACGGCACCCCGGTTGCTTCCGACACCCATGACTTCAAAGTCATCGCTCAGGCATCCGGAGGCCTGGACGAACGACTCGCTGCCATCTGCGACGCAGCCCCCGGCCCGCTCCTTATCATTGGCATGGACACCCCCCAGTTCTCTTTTGACGATGTCGCCCCCTTGCTTCGGGACTGGTCAACACACCCGGCCGTCAACGACGCATGGATGGGCCCGGCCACCGATGGCGGTTTTTGGGCCCTCGCGCTGCGCCGCCCCGCCGGGGAGCTGATCCGGGGTGTGACGATGTCCACCGAAACGACAGGGGCCAGCCAGCATGCCCGCCTGTTGGCCGCGGGGCTAAGCGTCGGAATCCTTCCCGAGCTGCGGGACATGGACCACTTCACTGATGCCCTTGAGATCGCCGCCCTGATTCCAGGCAGCAGCTTCTCCCATTTCGTCGATGAGGCCGCACTCGAGGCTCGGCACCCCGCAGCCGTTACGGGAGCAGACCGATGACTGCTGTCGGCGTAGCGTCTGCCACCCATTTCGGTCAGGGCCATAACGAGCCTTTCGCCAGGGCCCTTGCGAGCGGTTCCGGCACGCTGACGCTTCGCCCGGACGGCGTTCACCATGCGGAAGCGGTGGACTTCGACGTTCGCGTGTGGTGCGAGGACGCCAGTCTGCTCGAGCGGTCGTTACTGCGCACCCTCCAAGGCCCGGTCCTCGACGTCGGTTGCGGTCCGGGGAGGATGCTGGGGGCAGCACAGGGAATCGGCCTAACGGCGCTGGGCATTGATACCAGCGCCGATGCGGTCCGGCGGGCGCGCGGGCGTGGGGCGAGCGCGATTGAACAATCGGTGTTCGCCCCTGTGCCCCATTCCGGTCTCTGGCAATCTGTCATCTTGCTCGATGGCAACATCGGCATCGGCGGAAGCATTACATCCCTGTTGCGCAGATGCCGCGAGCTCATCGCCCCCGAGGGGATTCTCCTGGCCGAGTTGGACACAGACGATAGCGTGGACGTCGTATTTTCCGCGGTGCTGGAGGACGAGAACGGAAACCAAAGCGAGCCGTTCCGATGGGCACGGTCAGGCTCAGTCGGGCTCGTGTCCCGGGCCCGGCGGAGCGGATGGACCGTTACCACCATCGAACGCGTGCAGGGACGGGTTTTTTGCCGGCTCTCCCCCATCCCCGCCGCGGACGGGCACGTGGAATGACGACCGCTCGGCCCGCAGCATCCTGCGGGTCCAGCACGGTGCGGATCTTCATTACACTGGCCGCGCTATTCTTCGTGCTCGCGGGTCTGCTGTGGTGGATGGTGGTCCCCGGCAATCCGTTCGAATCAGCCCCGATTGCCGGCACCTGCCTTTCATGGCTGGTTCTCATCGCCGCCGTCCGCCTCTTGCGGCGCATGCCCCAACGGCGGGTGCGCGCGGTGATCATCATAGGCACGGTACTTCTCGGTCTGGTTGCCGTGAGCGCACCGCCGCGGACGAGCAACGACTCCGCCCGTTACGCCTGGGACGGTATCGTGCAGAAGGCGGGGCTGTCCCCCTATTCCTATGTGCCGGTGGATGAGACTCTCAGTAGCTTGAGGCCGGGGTGGCTCTTCGCGCCCGGCACCTCCGATCCCGACGGCCGGCCGCTGTGTGCCAAGGACCTGTTCGGCACGGAGTCCGTCGCAGCTTTCGGCTTTCCCTCAGGCAATCCCCTGTGCACCGCCATCAACCGGCCCCACGCGCCCACGATTTATCCGCCCACGGCCGAAATCTACTTCCTCGGCGTCCGGGCCGCGGTCCCGGACTCAGTCGGATACCTTCCCTTCCAGCTCGGGGGGCTGCTTCTCAGCGCCGCCGTCGGGATCATGCTGATGGCCGCCCTGGCCAGACGCGGCCTGCCGCTGCACGTCGCCGCGATCTGGGGCTGGAGCCCGTTCGTTCAGCTCGAGGCTGTGAATAACGCCCACGTTGACCTGCTGGGTGCCGCCTTGATGCTCGCCGCCGGGATGCTTCTGGCTGGAGGAAGGCCCTTACGTTCCGGAGTAGCCTTCGGCGCAGCCGTGGCAACAAAACTCATTCCGGTCATTGCAGCCCCCGCGTTGTTGTTCCGGCGCCCGGTGAGTTTCATCGCCGCAGCGGTCCTGACATTCGTCCTGCTCTACCTACCGTATCTGGCGGCCGCCGGGACCGGTGTCCTGGGTTTCCTGCCCGGCTACCTCAAAGAGGAGGGATACAGCCAGAGCGGCGGTGTCCGGTTCGGCCTCGCACAGATTCTCTCCTCCGGCCCCTGGCCGCCGGTCCTCAGCGCCGCAGCGATGGCCATCGTCGCCTTGGCCGTGCTGCGACAAACACGCGCGGCGAACGTCTGGGAGAAGCAGACCGTCATGATCGGTCTGACACTGCTCATTGTCAGTCCCAACTACCCCTGGTATGCCCTCATGCTGTTGCCGTTCATCGTCCTGAGCCGCCGATGGGAGTACGTGGGAGTGATCCTTGCCCTTGACTTCGTCTATATGGCCCCGACCGTCGCCCCCTGGACCCAGCCGCTGGACCAGGCCGCGCTCCTCACGGCAGCCGCCGGGATCGCCGCAGGCGGCTGGCTAAGGCGCCGCAACGACATACGACAGGCTGCCGCCGACGGGCTCCAAACCGGAGTGCCCACCCAGATGATTCCAACCGAGTAAACGGCTGCCGCCTCAAACCACCAGCACCCCCGAATGGCAGGATTGCACCATGCACACAGCGTTTCCCGACGCGCCACAGGCGCGCATCGGCATCATCGGCGGCTCCGGCACGTACCGGCTCCCCGGCGCGAGGGTCCTCACTACCGTCGCCATCGCCACCCCCTACGGGCCGCCTTCCGGACCCGTCACGATCGCGGACGTGGCCGGACAGGCCGTCGCCTTTCTGCCACGCCATGGCGACGGACACTCGCTCCCGCCCCAGAAGATCAACTACCGTGCCAACCTGTGGGCGCTTAAACGCCTCGGAGTCCGCGGGGTGCTCTCGTCCTCGGCCGTGGGCGGATTGAGGCAAGGCTTCGGACCTGAATCATTCGTCGTGACCGACCAGCTGATCGACCGCACCTGGGGACGACACGACACATTTTTTGATGGCACGGTTGCCGATGGAGTCGCCGCGGCTGGCGTCCAGCACCTGCCGGCATCAGAACCGTTCTGCCCAACGCTGCGTTCACACCTGGACGCCGCCCTCGCTGCCCGGAACCTTCCCTATGCCCCGCGGGGAACGGTGGTGGTGATCAACGGGCCGCGGTTCTCAACCAAGGCCGAGTCGGCCTGGTATGTCTCCGGCGGCGCCGACATCATCAGTATGACCCAGTACCCCGAACCGGTCTTGGCCGCGGAATTGAATATGGGTTTTGCGAATCTGGCCTTCATCACCGATTCTGACACCGGACATGACGGTTCCGCCCCGGTGACCGCCGACGCCGTCTTCTCCCGTCTCAAAGGCGCCCAAAAAAACGTTCTGGCCGTCCTTGAAGCGACAGTCGCATCAATCGGTGGGGACTATGTTGCCCCGCAGCTGATGGACCCCGAAGCCGTGGGCGGGATTCTGGCGCTGCCCACCGTCCGGGAAGCGGGGAGCCTCAGATGAGACTCCTTGTCACCGGAGGCGCCGGCTTTATCGGTTCACACGTAGTCGAAGCAGCCCTGGCCCGGGGCTGGTACGTGCGGGTGCTGGACTCGCTGGACCCAGTCCTTCATCCGCAACCGCCTCTGTGGGACCCTCGGGTGGATTTTCAGGAAGGGGACGTCACGAACCCGGACGACGTCGGCGCTGCGCTGCAGGGCATCGATACAGTCTGTCACCAAAGCGCGAAAGTCGGACTCGGCGTCAGCTTCGCCGACGCGCCGGACTACATCCGCAACAACGACTACGCCACGGCTGTCCTGCTAGCCGCCATGGAGCGCCGGGCCATCAAGCGCCTGGTCTTGGCCTCTTCGATGGTGGTCTACGGAGAGGGAGCTTACACAGACCCCGTCACCGGCCAATCCGCCCGGCCGGGCCCCCGCGCCGAGTCCGACCTGCGCGCAGGCAACTTCGATCCCCGCAACCCGGAAACCGGAGCAGCCCTGATCCCCGCGATGATCACCGAGGATGCGCCTCTCGATCCTCGAAACGTCTACGCGGCGTCGAAGCTCAGCCAGGAGCACCTCGCTGCCGTATGGGCCCGGAGCACCGCCGGTACAGCCATCGCTCTGCGCTACCACAACGTCTACGGCCCCAGAATGCCACGAGATACCCCCTATGCAGGGGTCGCTTCCCTGTTCCGCTCGGCCCTGGCCCGAGGCGAAGCGCCCCGGGTCTTCGAAGACGGCCGCCAGCGGCGCAGCTTCATCCACGTCCGGGACGTCGCGGCTGCAAACATCGCCGCAGTCGACTCGCTGGCCGGTCCCGGCAGCGCAGCCTTCCGCGCCTACAACGTCGGCGCCGACGAGGTCAGGACGATCGGCGACGTCGCAGCGGCGCTAAGCCGATTCAGTCGAGGTCCGGCGCCGGTGATCACCGGCGAGTACCGACTCGGGGACGTACGTCACGTCACCGCCTCCTCCGGGCGGATCAAGGCGGACCTGCGCTGGGCGCCGGCCATAGGCTTCAACGAGGGGATGAAGGAATTCGCCACAGCTCCGTTACGCGGGGAACGAGGCTGAGGCCTGCAGGTCTGGCGGCGCGCACACTAATCCGCGCCGCCGGTTCCCAAGCAAAGTTCAGGAAAATGACCAGCCCCGATCAGTGATGGCCGGCCATGAGCTCCGGGGCTGCGGCCACGCTCTCGGGGTAGATCACCGCCTGTCCCGGTGGCCGTGACGCGCGCGTGGTTGGTGTTACGGAATGGCCCGGGGCGCTCGGAACCCATCCGGGCGGGCGTTGACCCCGAAGTACTCCTGACAGACAAAGACCCGCCCCGCTGACAATCCGCGGCCCGCACCCACGGCCACGCACCGGGATGGACCACCCCCAAAGACTTCAAGGAGCACTCCCATGCGCACCTCCCTCAAAACCTTCGCAGGAATCGCCGCTGCCGGTTCACTGATGTTCTCCCTGGCCGCCTGCAGCCCGGCAAACAACACCTCCTCGGCCCCGTCGTCCTCCTCATCTTCCGCGTCCGCCGACATGGCCAAGCCGCTGGCCTCCATCCCGGCCCTGACCGGAACGTCCACCGCGGTCAAGCTCGATGCCTCGTTCGCCAAGGCCCTCGAGACCCTGAAGCTCACCCCCGGCGTCATCGGCACCGCCGCCCTCACCGACGGCTCCCTCATCTTCCCGATCACCGGCGGCAAGGTCGACTACTACGACCCGGCCAAGGACTACCGGCCTTACGTGCAGGGCCTGATCAACCACGCCGGCTCCGGATTCTCCCTGACAGCAGGGGACACCAAGGTCGACCTGACCAACTTCACCATCGACCCCGGCACCTCCAAGCTCTACGGCGACGTCGCCGTCAACGGCACGACCGCCGTCAAGCAGGCCTACATCTTCAACCTTGACGGCTCCACCCTCAAGCCCCTCGCGAAGTCCGGAGACACCGCGGTCCTGGAAGGCACCCGAGTACTGATCTCCGACACCGCCGCCGGCCTGCTGAACAAAACCTTCAAAACCGACGCCGTGAAGGCCGACATGCTCGTCGGCATCGCCAAAATCACCGTCAACACCAAATAACACCCGCCAAGACCTGCCGGAGGCATGGTCTGCACCGGCAGGAACGTGCCGCGGACCCTCAAGGTCCGTGGCACGTTTCGCGTCACCCCGACGCCCGGGACCTTTTCACCTGGTTGAAGCAGTTCTCCGTGGTGCTTCCGCTCATTTCCCGGTCTTCTACCCGCCTGATCCTGAATAGTGGTGTGATGTAAGCATGCAAAGGCCCGACCCTCAAAGGCTGACGAAGGCCCTGGCCGCCCGGTTTGCCTCCCCGACGCGGAGCACGCGGCTCACGGTGGTCCTGGGCCGCTGGCTCGGACTGAGTTTTACGGTGTGCTTCCTGACCGGTTTGTTCAGCCACGGCCTGCAAAATCCGCCGTCCTGGATGTTCTTCCCCACCCGCCCGGTATGGATCTACCAGCTCACCCAAGGAATCCACATCACCTCCGGGATCGCATCGATTCCGCTGCTGCTCGCCAAGCTCTGGTCCGTTTATCCGGAGCTACTCAAGTGGCCACCGGTCAAGTCACTGGCCCATGCCTTTGAACGGGCCTCGATCGCCCTGTTCATTGCTTCCTCGCTTCTTCAGCTGACAACCGGTCTAATCAACACCTACAAGTGGTATCCTTGGCCATTCCCCTTCCGTGAGACCCACTATTGGATGGCATGGGTCATTTGGGGATCCCTGCTGCTGCACATCGGCGTGAAGCTTCCTGCCATCATGGCTCACTGGCGCGGCCGGGCCATCGAGGCGTCTACGCTGGCCGGTCCTGCGGCCGGCGTCAAGGCAGATGCCACGCACCCCGTACCGGCAGCCGCGGCGACGCAGGGCCGGTGGTCACGGCGGGCCTTTCTTACCGGGGTCGGAACGAGCAGTGCCGCGCTCGTCCTCACCACGGCCGGGCAGTCCTTTTCCTGGCTCGGCCCCCTGAACCTTTTTGCCCCCCGCAGCATGGGGACCGGCCCGCAATCCGTCCCGGTCAACCGGACCGCGGCCGACGCGAAAGTGGCGGACCTTGCCCGGGCCGGAGACTGGTCCCTGACCGTGGTGCACAACGGATCCAGCACAAAGTTCAGCCTGGCCGAACTCCGCGCGCTCCCGCAGAGCACTCACGAGCTCCCGATCGCTTGCGTCGAGGGCTGGAGCCAGATGGCCCAATGGCGCGGCGTGACGATGCGGGACCTGCTCGGTGCTGCCGGGGCACCGCCCGACTCGGCGTTGCGGGTGACCAGTCTCGAACCCGAGGGCGCGTACAGGCTCATGTCCATGCCGGCGGAATACACCCAGGAAGAACGCACACTCGTCGCGCTCGAACTCAACGGGTCCATCCTGGATCTGGACCACGGCTATCCCGCCAGGATCATTGCCCCCGGACGGCCCGGCGTCCTCCAAACCAAATGGCTTCAAACCCTGGAGATCCTGTGACCCCGCTCGAGGAAACCCCGCCTCACACTACAGACCGAGGCGTAAAGACAGCCAGAACCGTCAGAGTCACAAGGATAGGCCTCGGCGTGGCCGGTGCGGGGCTCATCGGATACGGACTGATGGGCCTGCCAACCCAGCTCGGCCCCTCCCAACTGCTGGGGTTGCTAACGTGGATGGCCGTCGCCGTACTGCTCCACGACGGCGTCATCGTGCCGCTGTCAACTCTTGCCGGCGCCGGACTAACCCGGCTCGGCTCCGGCCTGCGGCCCGCCTCCGCAGCGGTGCTGCGAGGGGCCCTCATGACAGGCGCCATTGTCACTCTGATCACGGGAATCCTGCTCAAGGCACAATCCGTGGCCCGCAACACCACCGTGCTGGAGGCCGACTACGCCGGACACCTCCTCTGGTTCTGGGCAATTCTGGTTTTGGCCGCGGCTGCTGCCATCTTCGCCCGCGAACACTCCGGAAGGATTCCGAACACTAAGGCAAACCACCAGCAGGCAGATTCCTAAACACGCAGCACCTATGGCACCATGCAACCGACCGCATAAGAACGCGATACAGGTCCGGCCCTGCAGGCTTCACCCAGTCTCACTCCACATCATCCCGCAGGCGTGTCCGCCGCTGCCACACGGCAGTCGGCGGACGCGCAGTGGAAGGGGGCTTCGGCACCCACCCGGTCAGCTGTTTCGCCCTACAAATCAGTAGGCGGCGGCCCGCACCGGTCCGAGCGGACGGTCCCGGTCAGTGCGCTGCAACCAGGGCCGCGGGGAGGTCGGTCAGTGCTGTGACGATGAAGTCGGGAGCCGCAAAGTAGCCCGGGTAGCTTGCCCCGGTCCGGTTAAGCCAGGCCGTCCGCAGCCCGGCACGGGCGGCACCGTGAATGTCCCATGGATGCACGGCCACCAGCAGCATGCTAGCCGGGTCAGCCCCGGAAGCGGCGGCGGCATATTCATAGGAGCCTCTGGCCGGCTTCCACGCGGGCGCATCCTCGACCGACAGCAGAGCCTCGAACGCGTCCCGGAACCCGGCCTCGCTCAACAGCTTGCTGGCGATCCCGGCCGAGCCGTTGCTGAGCGTGATCAGCCGGAACCCTGCAGCGGCGAGGGCGCTGATCCCGTCCGCGACATCCGGGTGTACCCCAAGGCCGTTCATGCCCCCCATCACATGGTCGACCGCCTCAGCGAGAGTACGGTTGAGCTCAACCCCGGTCAGGAGTTCCCGAAGAACGTCGGCCCCGATGGCGGAGAACGATCCGTTCTCCCCGCTAGCCGCCAGTGCGAAGCCGTCACGCAACAACGTCGCGAACCAAAGTTTAGCCAGCTCAACCGGCGCCCCGACCTCGCTGAAGCGTTCCCCCATGGGCGACATATCCGAGAGGGTTTCGTTCACATCAAAGACAATGACTGAGATGGCGGCGGTCATGGGGTTCTCCTAAGGGTCTCGTGTACGTCTCCAGGAAAGTCTGCCTCCTTCCCGGAGAGAGACGGAACCAGCAGCTGCGCCAAACGGGAGTATCGGGGCCCGATGCTCCCTAACGGCGGCCAACTGTAGATGCGTTCAGGGTCGCAGGCTGCAGGGTTTCAGGGAGGTCAGGAACTATACATTAAACCTAAATTCCACCGCATTCCGTAGCCGAAGAACCTGACGTACCCGCTAGCGCCAGGGGCACGGGTCCTGCAGGACGGCCTGGGAGCTGAGTCGTCCCGGCAACACATCTCGCGGCAGCCCGGTGACGAAAGGTTTTCGTGGGTCGAGCAACTCAGGAGCTTCTGTTGAATTCATTTGGATGGGGACTCAGGTGCAGCCAAGGGAACGATATCGTGTGCATATGGCCGAAATTCGCGGACTCGACGACCTTCTGATTGCACTAAACGCCGGTGAGACGATTCCCGGAGGATCGCCGCACCATGAAGTTATGCACGCTGCGAGCCAGGAGTCGCTGAGCATCACCGCCGAGCTCAACGGGCGATACCACTCCCCCGGCGAGGTGCGGGCCCTGATAAGTGAGTTGACCGGGCGCGAGGTCCCCGAGTCCTTCCAGCTCTTCCCGCCGTTTAGCGCTGACTTCGGCAAGAACATCCGTTTCGGCTCGGATGTGTTCGTGAACAGCGGCTGCCGGTTTCAGGACCAGGGCGGTATCGAAATCGGCGATGGATCCCTCATCGGACATAATGCCGTGATCACGACGTTGAACCACGACATGCTGCCGAGCCGACGAGCCGACATGCACCCGGCGCGCGTAGTGATCGGCTTGGGCGTGTGGTTCGGGGCGAACGTGACGGTGTTGCCAGGCGTGAAAATTGGCGATGGGGCAGTGGTGGGCGCAGGTGCAGTCGTCACAAAGGACGTGCCCGCGAGGGCAGTGGTCGTTGGGGTGCCAGCAAAGCAGGTTGGCACGGTTCCCGAAGGGTAATTCCCTGGCCGTGAGTAACTGCTCTGCAGGTTCAACCCGAACTGGCAGTCAATCCCGAACCAGCCGGGGTAACATCTGCAGTGCCTTCGCGACCAGCTACTCACTGCCGGCCTCAAATCCGCCAGCCCGCTTCAGGTCTGTTCCGATGTGGGGGCAAGGTAGCTTCGACTCCCCCGCCGTTAGCAATGAGCGCACTTCGGAACCCATTAGCTTCTTTACCGCTCAGTTGCAGGACCTCGGCCGAGCCTAGAAGGCGGTGCTGGGCAGATCCTTCTCGCCATCGACGATCGCGGTGATGATGCGCGCTGCAACCAGGTCTGGATCCAGCCCCGCTCCGAATCGCGGCGCTGACCCGGCGATCGGATGCTCGGACAGCGCGGTACCAGTGTGGCCTGGGCGGGCGTCCACGATTCGGATGCCCGCGCGGCGATACTCGCGCGCCGCTGCGACAACAAAGGCCGCGAGCCCAGCCTTCGACGCCGAGTACGCCGCCAGACCGGCGACTGGTGCCTCGGCGACAACACCGCTCAGTGTGACCACGAAGGGCTCCCGGCCCTCACGTGCCGAGACCGCGAGGTAGGGCTGGCTCTGGGTAATGAGTTGGATCGGACTGGTGGTATTCACAGAAAAGAGTTCGTCCACCGTGGCGGATTCAAGGTCTGATGCCGCGCCAAAGGCGACGACGCCGGATGCAACCACTAGCCCGTCGAGACGTCCGTACTGCGCAATCGTGTGATCCAGCACCTCCTGGATCACGGAAGGTGAGCGCAGATCGTGCCCAAGAGACTTTGACGATCGGGCGACGACGGCGCCGTTGCTCTCCAGCTGAGCGGCGATGCGCGAACCGAGTCCACCGGTGGCGCCGGCTACCAGAACAACCGCACCCTGAAGAGTCGTCATGGCTAGATCCTAGGTCACGTGTTGTAAGTAGCCCAGCGCGGGTCGGGTTCCTGCGGCTGGACGGCTGCGGTACTCCCCCATGCAACGAAGCAGGCTTAGCATGCACCTTTCGGAACTGCCGTTGGCCGCCATCCGAGACACCGCACACCGGCTATCACACTCGGCACCCATAACCCCCGGGCGCCACCATCGCCCCAACAGAGACGGCCCATATGCGGAAGCATCCGGGGCCGTCTCAAAATCCTGCGGGCTACACGTTGAAGCGGAACTCCACGACGTCGCCGTCGGCCATGATGTATTCCTTACCTTCGATCCGGACCTTGCCGCGGGCTTTCGCCTCGGCCATGGAGCCGGCTTCAATCAGGTCGTCGAAGGAGACCACTTCGGCCTTGATGAAGCCGCGCTGGAAGTCGGAGTGGATGACACCGGCGGCCTGGGGAGCCGTGTCGCCCTGGTGGATCGTCCAGGCCCGGGTTTCCTTGGGGCCGGCGGTCAGGTAGGTCTGCAGCCCCAGCGTGTGGAACCCGACGCGGGCCAGCTGGTCGAGGCCGGACTCGTCCTGGCCGTTCATCTCGAGCATTTCGCGCGCCTCTTCCTCGTCCAGTTCGACGAGGTCTGACTCGAGCTTGGCGTCGAGGAAAATGCAGTCCGCCGGAGCAACCATCGCGCGCAGCTCCGCCTGCTTTTCCGGGCTGCCAAGGATGCCCTCGTCCGCATTGAAGACGTAGATGAAGGGCTTGGCCGTGAGCAGGCCGAGCTCCTTCAGGTGCTCCATCTCCAGCTTGTCGCTCTTGATCGAGGAGAAGATGGTGTCGCCGCGTTCCAGCACAGCCTGGGCAGCCTTGACTGCGGCCAGCTCGGCGGCTTCGCGCTTCTTGATCTTGACTTCTTTTTCGATCCGGGGGACGGCCTTCTCGATGGTCTGGAGGTCCGCGAGGATCAGCTCGGTGTTGATGGTCTCCATGTCCGAGCGAGGGTCAACCTTGCCGTCGACGTGGATGACGTCGGGGTCGTCGAACACGCGGACAACCTGCGCGATCGCCTCGGCCTCACGGATGTTCGCCAGGAACTGGTTACCCAGGCCTTCACCCTCGGAGGCGCCCTTGACGATGCCGGCGATGTCCACAAAGGACACGGCGGCTGGCAGCAGGCGCGCCGAGCCGAAAATCTCGGCCAGCTTCGCGAGCCGCGGGTCCGGCAGGTTCACGACGCCGACGTTGGGCTCGATCGTGGCGAACGGGTAGTTCGCCGCGAGCACCTGGTTGCGGGTCAGTGCGTTGAAAAGGGTTGATTTGCCGACGTTGGGCAGTCCGACGATGCCAATAGTAAGAGCCACGAGTATTGATTCTACCGGTAAACGGCCCGGTCCCCTGCGGCGGCTGGGCGCTGTTCGCCGTCGGCGTCGCCCCGGAGCGCCGCGTTCCTTGCGTCCTCGGCAAAACTGTCAGGGCTGCGTGCCAGAGTGAAGGCATGGACGCTTTCGCACTCATTCTTGCCCTGCTGATGCTGCTGATCGGAGCCGTGGCCGGCGCCGCCTTCACCTTCGTGGCGTTGCGGCGCCGCAGTTCCGCACTTGAGCAGGACTTCGACGGCGTTTCCGCGCGCCTGTCTGAAGTCAGCGCACGGTTCGCCGCCGCCGACGCCGAACGCCGCCTGCTGGCGGCGCAGAACCGGGAGCTGGGAGATGCGAGGGCCCAAGACGGAAGCGTGCTGCGGGCGCTGGCCCCTGTGGCCGAAAAGCTGACGGCGGTCCAGCAACAGGTATCCCTACTTGAGCGGGACCGGCTGGAACAGTACGGCCAGCTGGCCCAGCAGCTGCAGGAGGCCAGGCTCTCGGACGAGCAGCTGCTGCGGTCAACGCACGCGCTTGAGTCGGCCCTGCGGTCCAATAGCGCCCGGGGCCAATGGGGCGAAGTCCAGCTGCGCCGTGTGGTGGAGGCGGCGGGAATGCTGCGGCACGTTGACTTCCACGAGCAGCTGCACAGTTCCGGGTCCGACAACACGGTCCGGCCCGACCTGGTCGTGCAGCTCCCGGGCGACAAGCAGCTCGTGGTGGACGCCAAAGTGCCGTTGACGGCGTACCTCGAGGCGCAGGAGCTGGGCTCCCCCGCCGGCGGCGGGACCCCCGGGTCGGTGTCGCGTAACAGCCAGCAGGCCCTGCTGGCCACCCATGCGAAGGCCCTCAAAGCCCACGTTGATGCGCTGAGCAACAAGAAGTACTGGGACATTCCCGGCAACGCCCCGGAACTGGTGATTTGCTTCCTGCCGGCCGAGTCCATCCTGGCCGCCGCCCTCACGGCGGATCCGGCCCTGCTGGACTATGCCCTGTCCAAGAACGTCGTACTCGCCTCGCCCGGGACGCTGCTGGCGGTCCTCAAGTCGGTGGCGTTCACCTGGCGGCAGGACGTGCTGACGGACAGCGCGCGGGAACTGTTCGAACTGGCCCAGCAGCTCTACGAGCGGATGGGAACCCTGGGCGACAACGTTTCCAAGCTGGGCTCATCGTTGAAGACCTCGGTGGACCGCTACAACTCCCTAGTCGGCACGCTGGAGGCCCGGGTGCTCCCCACCGCACGCAAGCTGAACGCTATGGACGCCGGGGGTCTTGCGACTCCGGTCACTGTCGAGGCGACGCCACGGTCAGTGGCCGCGCCGGAGCTGCAGCCGGGTATCACCGCCGGGAACACCGGCGTCGACGAGGGCGACGAGGGCGACGGCGACAGTGGCAGCGACTCGGAAGAGTCCGCCGCCTAGGACTTTTCTGCCGCCTACGGCCGTTCCGCGGGGCGCGCGCCGCGGCCACCCAAGGCCCGGGAGACATCCCCGGCCTGCTTCAGGGTGGCCCGGAGTTCCTTCGGCAGGGAGAAGAGCAGGTCTTCCTCCGCCGTGACGACTTCCTCGACGTCACCGTAGCCGTAGTCGGCCAGGAGCCGGAGCACGTCTTTCACCAGCACCTCGGGCACGGATGCGCCGGAGGTCACGCCGACCGTGGCGACGCCCTCGAACCAGGACTCATCCACCTCATTGGCGAAGTCGACGCGGTAGGAGGCCTTGGCACCGTATTCCAGGGCGACTTCCACCAGGCGCACGGAGTTCGAGGAGTTGGCCGAACCAACCACAATAACGAGATCGGCCTGCGGCGAGATCTTCTTAATGGCGACCTGGCGGTTCGTGGTCGCGTAGCAGATGTCATCGCTGGGCGGATCCTGCAGGGTGGGGAAACGCTCCTTAAGCAGGCGCACGGTCTCCATGGTTTCGTCCACGCTCAGGGTGGTCTGCGAGAGCCAGATCACCTTCTCGGGGTCGCGGACCGTCACCTTGTCCACCTCATGCGGGCCGTTGATGATCTGGATGTGCTCGGGGGCCTCGCCGGCGGTCCCTTCGACTTCCTCGTGGCCGTCGTGGCCGATCAGCAGGATGTCGAAGTCGTCCTTCGCGAAGCGGACAGCCTCTTTATGCACCTTGGTCACCAGCGGGCATGTAGCGTCGATGGTCCTCAGGCCGCGGTCCTCGGCGGACTGCACGACCGCCGGCGAGACGCCGTGTGCCGAGAAGATCACGAGGGCACCTTCGGGCACCTCATCGGTCTCATCGACGAAGATCGCGCCCTTTTCCTCGAGGGAGCTCACCACATGGACGTTGTGGACGATCTGCTTGCGGACGTAAACGGGCGGTCCGTAGTGCTCGAGCGCCTTTTCCACGGCAATCACGGCACGGTCGACGCCGGCGCAGTAACCGCGCGGCGCCGCCAGGAGCACCTTCTTCGCCCCGGTCACCGGGGCCGCCGCCAACACTTCCTCCGGCGTTCGCCGCCGGCGCGGAACGGAGGGCATCGGGATGGATACAGCGGTGGAGGTCATGCCCCAATGCTACCGGTGTTCGTTATTGCCCGATGCTTCGGGCCGGCCGGCGGGAGGCGACAATACGGAGCACGATCCCTGCGACCAGCAGGAACGCCCCCGCCACGAGTGCCGCGACGATCCACGGTCCGAAGCCCGCCAAGGAGGCGGCCACGAACTCGCTTTTGAAGATCTCCGCCACGTCGTTGCCGCTTCGGGTTCCCAGGACCGCCTGGCCCGCGGCATCCGCACCAAATTTCCACACCGCGGCCAGCACGAGGGCGCCGATGCCCGTTGCCACCACGACCGTCCACTTCCGCCTCGCGGCGATGAACGCCAGGATGAAGGCGATAGCCGACCCCACGGCCACCGCGGAGCCCATCGGGGCGTACGCAGATACCCGTTCGATCAGCTGGCGCTGGTTGGACTGTCCGATGCCGATCCGTACCGTCTCCGGCGCCTTCAACGGCACGGGCGAGGACTCCGAGACCCGCTTGACCACCAGCCCCACCAGCGGGGCGACGTCCAGGGTCAAGGAGGTGGCGCCGTCGACGTCCGGCGGGAGGGTGCGCGGATCGGCAAAGCTCAGCCGGTGGCTCCGGCGCAGCGTCTCGGCCCAGGCGTCGGAGTAGCCGGGCATGGAGGTCAGGGACTGTGCAGCCTCCGCCAGAATCGGCTTGACCAAGTGGGCGAGGGCGTCGGGAAGCTGCTGGTCACCGAAGCCAATGCCGTTCACGGCTGCAGTGGCCAGCCTCTTCTGGAAGGCAGGGTCCTTGCCGAGCGGCGCGGTAAGCGCGACAAACCCGTCCTCCTGGACGAGGTTGCGGTCCACCCACATGGCCGGGACGGCAACAGCCGCCATGGCAAGGCCGATCAGGACGGCGACGGCCGAGACAAAAGTGCGCACGAAAATCTCCTGGCGGGGGTTGGGAGTAGTGCCATCCTACGGGGGCATTTCGGCGAACCGGAAAGCGGCGGGTAGAACGTCCGGCCCTGCTGGTAGAGCTATGGATAGAGTTGAAGCAGTTCCCCGTCTCCATCAAAGGACCCCGCACCACATGCACCAGCACCCGCACCTGCACGCGGCACACACCGCCGGCGGTCACCGGCATGTCTGAGGAGACCGCCGCGGCCAGCACCCTACCGGCCACCGCGGCCGGCACCAGCCCGGACAACCCCTGGCCCTTACAGATGCTCTCGCAGAAGCTCAAGGGGTATATCGACCGCGCGCCCTCGGCCTGGGTCGAAGGCCAGGTCATCGAGCTCAACCGGCGCGGCACCAACGCCTACCTCACGCTGCGGGACATTGACGCGGAGATCTCCCTCCCCGCGTCAATCTGGACCAACATCCTGGACCGCCAGACCATGCCGCTGGAGCGCGGCTCCCGCGTGGTGGCGCTGATCAAGGCCGAGTTCTGGCTGAAGACGGGCCGGCTGAACATGTCCGTCAAGGACATCCGGCCGGTGGGGCTCGGCGATCTGCTGGCCCGGATTGAACGGCTGCGCCAGGCCCTCGCGGCGGAGGGACTCTTCGCGGACTCCCGCAAGAAGCGCCTTCCCCTGCTCCCCCACCGGATCGGCCTGATTACCGGCCGCGACTCGGATGCCAAGAAGGATGTGCTCCGCAACGCGGCGCTCCGCTGGCCCGCGGTCGAATTCGAAATCCGCGAAGTGGCCGTCCAGGGCAATACCGCCGTGGCCCAGGTCATCGGGGCCCTGCAGGAACTGGACGCCCTCCCCGAGGTCGACGTCATTGTCATCGCCCGCGGCGGCGGCGCCCTCGAGGACCTGCTCCCCTTCAGCAGCGAGGAACTGATCCGGGCCGTGGCGGACGCTGCCACGCCTGTCGTCAGCGCGATCGGCCACGAGGCCGACCGGCCCATCCTGGACGACGTCGCCGACCTGCGCGCCTCGACGCCCACCGACGCCGCGAAGCGGATCGTCCCGGACGTGACGGAGGAACTGGCCAGGGTCCGGCAGGCCCGCGACCAGCTTCGCCGCGGGGTCACCCGCCTGGTGGAGCGGGAAACGGACCGGCTCGCGTCGCTTCGCTCCCGCCCGGTGCTGGCGGCGCCGGAAGGCATGGTCACCGCGCGGCACGACGACGTCGAACGGCTCAAGGGCCGAGCGCACGCGGCCATCAACACCGCCGTCGTGCGGGCGGCTGACCAGCTGGTCCACCTCAAGGCCCAGATCCGGGCCCTGTCGCCGCAAAAGACACTGGACCGCGGCTACGCCGTCGTCCAGCTCGACGACGGCACGATCCTCCCCGGTACCCGCCACGAGGTCGTGCGGCATCCCGGCCAGGCGCCGGCAGGCACGGCCTTGGCCGTGCGCGTGGCGGGCGGCAGGTTCACGGCCCAGTCCACCGGCGGCCAGCACGCCGCCGAAGACTGACCGGGGCGCCGCGCCCAGACAACGCCGCCCCCAGACAACAGAGACAGACCTGACAAACCCGACATCCCCTTCCCGGCCCCGCCCTGACGGTCCACCCCGGGAGCCAGAGAAAGAGCACAGCATGGCAACAGAGAACACAGCAACCCCGGCACCGGACACCGACCTCGACGGACTGAGCTACGAAGAGGCCCGCGAACAGCTTGTGGGCGTGGTGGGCAAGCTCGAGGCCGGAGGCGCCAGCCTCGAGGAATCCCTGGCCCTCTGGGAGCGTGGGGAAGCCCTCGCAAAGCGCTGCGAGCAGTGGCTCGAGGGTGCCCGCAAGCGGCTCGCGGCAGCCCGGGACCAGGCCGGCCAGGAAGGCTGAGCGGGCCGGCTAGGAGCGCCGCACCAGCTCCTGTTCCATCTCGACGTCGAGTTCCGGCACGGGCCACTGAAGCTTGAGTCCCTCCAGCGCGTCCAGCAGCAGCTGCTGGACGGCGATCCGGGCGAACCACTTCTTATTGGCCGGCACGACGTGCCAAGGAGCGATCTCGGTGCCCGTCTTCTCGAACGCCTTCTGGTACGCGTCCATGTAGTCGCTCCAGAAGGCCCGCTCCTTCAGATCGGTGCTGCTGTACTTCCAGAGTTTGGCCGGATCATCTAGGCGGGCTAGGAGCCGTTCCTTCTGCTCGTCGCGGCTGATGTGGAGCATCACCTTGACGATTTTGGTGCCGGCAGAGCTCTGCCGGGCTTCAAATTCATTGATGGCCTGGTAGCGGCGCTCCAGCTCCTCGGGATTGGCCCAGCGGTGCACCCGGTGGATCAGAACGTCCTCATAGTGGGAGCGGTCAAAGACCCCGACCATGCCGGCGGCGGGCACTTCCTTTTCGATCCGCCACAGGAAGTCATAGGACTTTTCCTCGGGAGTGGGCGCCTTGAAGGACTTCAACTGGACACCGTGCGGATTCATGGCACCCATGACGTGCGTGATGATACCGCCCTTGCCGGCAGTGTCCATGGCCTGCAGGACCAGGAGGATGCGCTTGGTGCCGCCGAACCGGGACTCCGCGAAAAGCTGCTCCTGGAGCTGGGCGAGCTTTCCGTCCAGTTCGTCCAGCAACATCTCACCGTCCGACTTGTCCCCGGCGTAGCCGGGGGTCGAATCCGGGTCGCAGTCCTTGAGCTTGAATCCCTTTCCGGCACGCAAGGTCTCGGAGGGGTGCTTGTCGAAGTTCACAGCGTCTGCCATTGAGAGCCTCTTTCCGGTTCGGGCAGCCGGCCCGCCGGACGATCGTCCTGCAGCGCTGCTGTCCCGAATCCTAGTTGCCCTGGTACCGGCTCAGGAAGTCCGCCATGCGGTTGATTGCCTCCTCCAGATCCTTGACGTTCGGCAAGGTCACCATCCGGAAGTGGTCCGGCCGGACCCAGTTGAAGGCCCTGCCGTGGGAGACGAGGATCTTCTGCTGGCGCAGCAGGTCCAGGACGAACTTCTCGTCGTCGCGGATGTGGTAAACCTCCGGGTCCAGCTTCGGGAACAGGTACATCGCGCCGCGGGCCTGCTGGGTGCTGACACCAGGAATGGCGTTCAGCATGTCGTAGGCCTTGTTCCGCTGCTCCAGCAGCCGGCCGCCGGGCAGGATCAGGTCGTTGATGCTCTGGTACCCGCCGAGGGCCGTCTGGATGGCGTGCTGCGCCGGCACGTTGGCGCACAGCCGCATATTGGCCAGCAGGTTGATGCCCTCGAGGTAGTCCGCCGCATCCTTCTTGGGGCCTGAGATGGCCATCCAGCCTGCACGGTAGCCGCAGACCCGGTAGGCCTTGGACAGACCGCTGAAGGTCAGGCAGAGCACGTCGTCGCCGGTGAGGCTGGCCATGTTCACGTGCACGGCGTCCTCGTAGAGGATCTTTTCGTAGATCTCGTCGGCGAACAGGACCAAGCCGTGCTTTTCGGCCAGCGCCACGATTTTCTTGAGCGTTTCCTCGGGGTAGACGGCCCCGGTGGGGTTGTTCGGGTTGATCACCACGATGCCCTTGGTGCGCGGCGTGATTTTCGCTTCCAGGTCGTCCAGGTCGGGCTGCCAGCCGGATTCCTCGTCGCACAGGTAGTGCACCGGCTTCCCGCCGGCCAGGGCCACGGACGCGGTCCAGAGCGGGTAGTCCGGGGTGGGGATGAGCACCTCGTCGCCGTCGTCCAGCAGGGCCATCAGCGACATGGTGATGAGCTCGCTGACGCCGTTGCCGAGGTAGATGTCGTCGACGTGGATGTTCTGGATCCCGCGGGTCTGGTAGTACTGCGAGACGGCGGTCCGGGCGGAGAAGATGCCGCGGGAGTCGCTGTAGCCCTGGGCGTGCGGCAGGTGGCGGATCATGTCCACCAGGATCGCGTCCGGCGCTTCGAACCCGAACGGGGCCGGGTTTCCGATGTTCAGTTTGAGGATACGGTGACCCTCTGCCTCCATTTGCTGGGCGGCCTGAAGAATCGGTCCACGGATGTCGTAGAGGACATTATGAAGCTTGGTGGACTGCTTGAATTCTGCCATTCATCAAATATGCCATATGGCGGATGTACTTCCCTTGAGACTTGTCTCACAGCCGAAGCCCGCGTCATACGCCGGTTCTGCCGCCGGGATGGGGACACAGCGACGGCGGCTGCCGGCCGGAGCAACCGGGCCGGCAGCCGCCGTCGGACAGTCAGGGATTCCGGTCTACTTGACCAGGCCCTTGTCCTTGAGCCACGCTGCCGCGGCGTCCTTCGGGTTCTGCTTCTGGCTGCCGCCCACCGCGCGGTTGAGGTTGATCAGGTCCTCGGTGGTGAGCAGCTTGGAGACGGCATTGAGGGCCTCTTTGGCCTTGTCCGTCATCTTGGCCTTGTTGTACAGCGGGAGGACCTGCTGGGCGATGAAGTTATTCTTCGGGTCCTCCAGCACCACCAGGTCGTTGTCCGCGATGGCCGGGGTGGTGGTGTAGATGTCGGCCACCTGGACCTGGTCCGAGAGCAGGGCCTTGACGGTGACGGGGCCGCCGCCGTCGCTGAAGGGTTCGAGCTTCTTGGGCTCGCAGTTGTAGTTCTTCTTCAGGCCCGGCAGGCCGTAGGCGCGTTCGGCGAAGGTGGCCGGCGCACCGACCACGATCTCCTTGCAGACCTTGGCCAGGTCTTCGATGGACTTCAGCTTGTATTTCTCGGCGGTGGCCTTGGTGACCACCATGGCGTCCTTGTCCTCGGCCTTGGCCGCATCCAGCACCGCCAGTCCGTCGGGAAGCTTGCCCGGCAGTGCCTTGGCGATGTCGTCGGCGGAGATCTCGGTGGCGCCCTTGTTGACGTGCAGCAGGAGGTTACCGCTGTAGTCGGGGATCACGTCGACGGATCCGTCCTGCACGGCCTTGAAGTAGACCTCCCGGGAACCGATGTTCGGCTTGGTGCTCGCGGTTACCCCGGCGGCGTTGAGCGCCCCGGCGTAGAGCTCGGCGATGATCTGGCTCTCGGTGAAGTCGGCGGAACCGATCACCAGCGCGCCGCCGGCTGCGCCGGACGAACCGCCGCTGGCAGGGGCCGAGGACAGCGGGTTGGATGAGCCTCCGCAGGCGGACAGGGCAAGGGCCAGACCGACGCCGGCGGCCAGGCCTCCGAACGCGCGCCTGCCGAGGGCTCGTTGGCGGGTTTCCTTCATGACGTACCTCCTTGAACAACAGCCTCCGCGGTCGCGGGGTCTGTGAGATGTGCCGCGGCCTTGTGGCTGCGGTCGGGTTTGCGTGCGGCCCCGCGGGAGAGGAAGAGCCGCTGGAACAGCACAAGTACAAGGTCGACGGCGATGGCGAGCACGGCGATGAGCAGCGACCCGCCGAGCATCTGCGGGAAGTCCGAGAGCACGAGGCCGTCAAAGAGATAGCGGCCCAGCCCGCCCAGGTTGATGTAGGCGACGACCGACACCGTGGCGATCACCTGCAGCACACCGGTGCGGAAGCCGCCGAACATCACCGGCAACGCGTTGGGGAATTCAGCGCGGAAGAGCACCTGCAGTTCGGTCATCCCCATAGCGCGGGCGGCATCCACGACGTCGCGGTCCACGCTGGAGATTCCCGCATACGTCCCGGCGAGCAGCGGCGGCACGGTCAGGATCACCAGCGCCCAGACCGGCGGCATCAGCCCGATGCCGGCCAGCAGGACGAACAGCGTCAGCAGCCCGAGAGTCGGCAGTGCGCGCAGCGCACCGGCGAGGGCCACCACGGCCACCCGCCCCCGGCCAGTGTGGCCGACGTACAGGCCAATCGGGACCGCGATGGCCGTCGCGATCAACATCACGAGCCCGGTGTACTGCAGGTGCTCGGCAAGGCGCACGGGGATGCCGGTGCTGCCGGCCCAGTGCTCCGGGTCCGTGAGCCAGGCGAAGGTGTCGGTGAAAACATTGCTCATGCTGACGCCCCCGCGGCGGACTCGGAAAGACGGCGGCCCGAGGCCGGCTCGCCGGACCTTCCGGTTCCGGCCCGGGTCCAGGGTGTCAGGAGCCGCTCAAGGAGCACCAGCACAGCGTCCATCAGCAGCGCCAGGACCAGGATGGCGACAATGCCCACCAGCACCTCGGTCACGAAGTCGCGCTGGAGCCCGGAAGTGAACAGCATGCCGAGGTTCCCGATGCCGAGCAGGGCGGCAACGCTGACCAGGGAGATGTTGCTGACGGAGACCACCCGGAGTCCGGCGAAGAGCACGGGCAGCGACAGCGGCAGGTCGATCTGCAGGAACCGAGCCAGGGGTTTGAAGCCCATCGCGACGGCGGCCTGCTGCAGGTCATCGTCCACCGAGTCGAAGGCATCCAGGGCGGCCCGGACCAGCAGCGCGACGGCATAGATGGTCAGGGCAACGACGACGTTGGCCGGGTCCAGAATCCTGGTTCCCAGCACGGTCGGCAGGATGATGAAGAGCGCCAGCGAGGGGATGGTGTAGAGCAGCGAGGAGGCCGTCAGGACCACGGTGCGCAGGGTCCGGTTCTGCCGGGCCAGCTGGGCCAGCGGAATGGAGATCAGCAGGCCGAAGATCATCGGCAGGACGGCCAGGACGAGGTGCTGTCCCGCGAGGCTGAAGACCTGTCCGCTGTTCGCCAGGAACCATTCCATCAGCGCGCGCCCTGCCGGACCCGGCGGTCCGCTTCGATCAGGGCGAGCACTTCCCCGGCCGTGATGACGCCGGCCACCCGGCCGTCAGCGTCCACGGCCACGCCGAGTCCGGAGGGTGAGGACAGGGCAGCGTCAAGGGCCCGGCGGAGCGTCTCCCCCTTGTGGAAGAGCGATCCGCCCGGGACCGTCGCGGGACCGGCGCCCGGCGCGCTCCAGCCCAGCGGCCGGTGCTCGTCGTCGACCACGAGCTGCCATTCGTCGGCGTCCGGGCCGCCGCGGCGGGCGAGTTCGTCCGCGCGGACGGTGTGTACCGGGTGGATCGCGACGCCGTCGGACGGGCTGAACGCGAGGTGCCGGAAGCCCCGGTCGCGGCCCACAAAGGACGCGACAAAGTCATTGGCCGGGGCCCGCAGGATCTCTTCCGGGGTGGCGTACTGCGCCAGCTTCCCTCCGCCGGCAAAGACGGCCACCTTGTCCCCCAGCACGGTCGCCTCGTCGATGTCGTGCGTGACGAACACTATGGTCTTGGCCAGGTCGCGCTGCAGCCGGAGCAGCTCTTTCTGCAGTTCATCGCGCACCACGGGGTCCACGGCGCTGAAGGGTTCGTCCATAAGCAGCACGGGCGGGTCGGCGGCGAGGGCGCGGGCCACTCCCACGCGCTGTTGCTGGCCGCCGGAGAGCTGTGAGGGGTAGCGCCGGCCAAGCCCGGAAGCGAGCCCGACGACGTCGAGCAGCTCCTGCGCGCGCTTCCGGGACACGGCCTTGGACACCCCGTTGAGCCGCGGCACGGTGGCGATGTTGTCCAGTACGGAGCGGTGGGGCATCAGCCCGGAGGACTGCATGACGTAGCCCATGGAACGGCGGAGCTGCGCGGCCGGCACGGAGGTGACGTCCCGCCCGTCCACGGTGATGGTGCCCGACGTCGGCTCCACCATCCGGTTGATCATCCGCAGCGAGGTGGTCTTGCCGCAGCCGGAGGGTCCGACGAAGACGGTGATGGCGCCCTTGTCGATGGACATGCTCAGATCGTCAACGGCGGCCTGGCCGCCCGGATACTGCTTGGTGACGCTCTGGAACTCGATCATGGCCTCTGCCATTCCGGGCTTACCTATCTGTTGGCGGCAACATGGGACGGTCCAGCCAACTGATCATATGCACGCTGATTTTTGGCTGTAAAGCGGGTACGACTCAGCGTAGCGGGCGCCGCCGACCAGCTCGGGGACCAATTCGAAGAATCGGGTCCGATACGGCCGGCGGAGCCCGGACTACCTGAGGCATTCGGCACCATTCGTGTTCCGGATGGGCCGGTCTTATTTCGCTCGGCGTTTGCCCTTTCCTTTGCCGCTTTCCCTGCCCCCGCCGGGCTGGTCGTGGCTGAGCCGCTCGGCGGCGCGTTGGCTCCTGCTGGCAACTACCACTTTCTGGTGCCACTCCCGCTGGTAGGCGCGCCGGGCCGCGGCGTCGTGGCGCCGTTCCAATGCCGCCACCTCCCGCTGCATCTTGAGGTAGCTCTCCCAGCGGCGGCCCTCCAGCTCCCCCTCGGCGAGGGCAGCCTGCACGGCACAGCCTGGCTCGCGGCCGTGCGCACAGTCGGCAAACCGGCACCGGGCGAAGAGGTCCTCAAGGTCCCCGAACACCTCGTCCAGGCCGTCCTCGGCGTCGAACAATCCGAAGCCGCGCACCCCGGGCGTGTCCATCAGCACCGAGCCGCCCGGCAACGGCACAAGTTCACGGGAGGTTGTGGTGTGCCTGCCTTTGCCGTCGCCGGACCTCACCGCGCCTGTTTCCTGCGCCCTGAAGCCAACAAGGGCGTTGATCAGGGTGGATTTGCCGGCGCCCGACGGGCCGAGCAGCACGATGGTGCCGCCGGGCGGAAGGTGTCCCAGCAGCTCGTCGAGGCCGTCGCCGTTTTCGGCCGAGGTGGTGACCACGTCGACGCCGGCGGCCTGCAGCATGACCTGCCCGACGACGTCGTCCGCCACCTCGGCGAGGTCCGCCTTCGTGATCACCACCAGCGGGGTGGCGCCGGAATCCCAGGCCGCGACGAGCGTGCGCTCGAGCCTGTTGTGTGTGAGCGGACGGTCCACCGGCACCACGACGCCGACGAGGTCCATGTTGGCACCAAGCACCTGCGCCTCCGAGGACGCCTCGAAGGCGCGCTTCCGGCTCAGCTCCGAGCGGCGGGGCAGCACGCTAACTATGGCGGGCTCACCTACCGGGTTGCTGCCGAGCCAGACCCAGTCGCCGGTGGCCGGAACTTTCCCGGTCCGCGGGTACGGCAGGTGCGATTGGCCGTAGTGGGCCGCCACCAGGACGAGGTTGCGGTCCACCCGCACCACCCGTCCGGCGCCGGTGCCGCCGGGGACCGGATGGGCGGAGAAGAGTTCCGTGACGGCGTCGGTGAAACCGAAACGGACCGGCCCTTGAAGAGCCGTTTGTTGACTGTGCTGAAGATTCAATGGAAACCCTTTGATGGGCCCCGGGAGTGCGCTGCCCGCTGCGGTCAGACCGGTCAGCGGTGTTGGGCTAGGAAATGCGGACGGCCGGGGCAGGAATAATGAGGTGTGAGGTTGTGCGCTGCGCGCGCAGGTCCGTTGCAGTCATCAGTTCCACCTCCCCGGGCATCTGGCGGCCATCCCGGCCGCGGTTTTTCTAGGCTAGCCGCCCGGGCCGCGGGTGGCTAGGGTTTTCAGGCGAGCTTTCCGTCCAGCGGCCGCTCCCGGTAGAGCCGCAGCGCCGCGTCCACGAGCGAGACCCGGTTCAGGCCCGCCACTTCGGCCAGCGGGATCCAGGCGGCGTGGGTGGTGCTGCCGCCCACCTCGTGCCGCAGTTCGCCGCCGGTGATGCTCGCCTCGTAGACCAGCCGCAGGGACTGGAAGTCGCGCTGGCCGCCGTCGAGCCGGGTCTCGGCCGGCCAATGACCGACGTCGATTCCGAGCAGGGCGCCGATCTCGGCATCGTAGCCGGTCTCCTCGTAGATCTCCCGGCGGCACCCGTCCACCGGATGCTCGGCGAGGTCCAGGCCGCCGCCGGGCAGGGTCCAGCCCTCGCGGCCGCCCTGCTTCCAGTACGCCAGCAGGAGGGAGTCCTCGCGGATGATGATTCCGTAGGCGGCCGGGCGGGTGTCGAATGGCAGGGTCATTGATCCAGCGTAACGGCGCAGGGCTGGCCCTGCCGGATCTCCCGTCCTGGCCCTAGAGTTTGAGGGTGACCAACCTCGAAGTTCTTCCGCCCGAAGAAGTCTGCCCCGCCGCCCACAGTGTGGAGGGCGCCGCCAGCGGGCCGTGCCTGCAATTGTGGCCGGCCAGGGAGGTCCCGCTGGGCGGCGTCCGTGCCATGAACGTCTCCCGGACGCTGCCGCAGCGCGGGCTGCCGACCGTGGGCGCGTGGTGCTTCCTGGACAGCTTCGGCCCGGACCGGGTGGCCATGTCGGTACTGCCGCACCCGCACACCGGGCTGCAGACCGTCACCTGGCCGCTGGCCGGCACCATCCATCACCGCGACAGTGTGGGCAGCGACGTGCTCGTCCGCCCGGGCGAACTGAACATCATGACCGCCGGCCGCGGGGTCTCGCACTCCGAATTCGCGGTACTGCCCGCAGTCGGGGCGGACCGCCCGGAGCACGAGCTGCCGCTGCAGCGCGGCCTGCAGCTGTGGGTCGCCTTGCCGGACGCCGACCGGCACCGGGCACCGGCCTTCGAACAGCACCGCGAGCTGCCCGTGGTTCGCGGTGACGGCTTCACCGCGACGGTCATCGTGGGGACCCTCGCGGGCGCCACCTCCCCGGCCAGCGTGTACTCGCCGATCGTGGGGGCCGACGTCAGCTGCGCCGGCCCGATCAACCTGCCGCTGGATCCGGGCTTCGAACACGCCGTGCTGGTGCTCGACGGGTCCCTGGCACTGGATGGCCAGGATGTGCCCCCGGGCCCCCTGGGCTACCTTGGCACCGGGCGCAGCAGCCTGGACCTGGACGCAGCCCCGGGCACCCGCTTCATGCTGCTGGGCGGCGAGCCGTTCGAAGAGGAATTGCTGATGTGGTGGAACTTCGTGGGCCGCAGCCACGAAGAGGTGGAGCAGTCGCGGCTCGACTGGGAAGCCCAGGCCGGCCTCTCGGACGAGGACGCCTCGCGGGCGCGGTTCGGGCTGGTGCGGGGCCACGGTCCCGACGCCGGTCCCGAGTCCGGGCGGATCCCGGCGCCGCCACTGCCCGGGGTGCCCCTGCGCCCCCGGCGCCGGCAGTGATGGTCCGCTAGCCCTGCTCGGCGACGAGCTGGAGCACGCCGAACACCGGCTCCTGCTGCAGGACCCGGACGTCGGTGATCCCGGCGGCGGCGAGGGCCGCGCGGAATGCTTCCTGCAGCCGCGGCACGTTCATGCCGAGCCCGCTGCCCAGGATGACCGGCCCCTCAATGCCAAGCTGCCGGACAGTCTGTTCGGCGAGCCCGGCGAGGTCGCGGCCGGCCTCGTTGATCAGCGCCTGGCTGGGCGCGTGGCCGGCGTCGGCCGCTTCGACGACGAGCCGGGCCTGCTGGGCCCAGAAGCGGCGGCCGGTCTGGGGCGAGTGGAACAGCGCAATCAGCTTGTTCGGGTGGTCCACCCCGCAGGAGTCCAGCAGGGCACGGGTCAGGTCATCCGGTTCGAGCCCCTGGTTCATCCGGCGCAGGCTGTGGCGCACGGCTTCCCGGCCGAGCCAGTAGCCGCTGCCTTCGTCGCCGAGCAGGTAGCCCCAGCCGCCGGCCCGGGCCTCGGCGCCGTGGCTGTTCCGGCCCCACGCGGCCGAGCCGGTTCCCGCAATCACGGCGACGCCGGTGCTGGCACCGCCGGCTGCCAGCAGCAGGCGCGAATCGTGCACGACGGTGACTTTGGCGCCCGGCACGTGCGGGGCGATCAGCGCGGCGAGCGCCGCGGCGTCGTCGTCGGTATCGATGCCGCCGGCTCCGGCGTACACCTGGGCGACGTCTCCCCCGCCGATCCGGCCGAAGAGTTCCGCCAGGTTGCGGACGGCCTCCTCCCGGGTGACGTTCTGGACGTTGGCGCTTCCCACCGATTCGTCCGCCACCGGGGCTCCGGCCTCGAACCGGACTCCCCGGGTCTTGGTCCCGCCGATATCGAGTCCGATCACGGCACCGGAGGGGGTGGAGGCGGAGGGTGCCGGCGCGGCCGGGATGTCAGAATGGGTCACCTGAACAGCCTACTGAACCACCGGCGGGAGTAAGCAATGTCGCACGGCATCTTGAGCACCAGGGTCCTCGCAGCCCCCATGGCCGGCGGGACGACCACGCCGGCTTTCGTGACGGCCGTGCATGCCGCCGGCGGCCTTGGCTTCCTGGCCGCCGGGTACAAGGGCGTTGCCGCCATGCAGGCGGATATCCGCGCCACCCGTGAGTCCGGCGCGCGGTTCGGCATGAACGTCTTTGTCCCGGACCCGGACCAGTTGGCCCCGTCCGCGGCGGTCCTGGCGGAGCTGGAGGAGTACCGGCTCAGTTTGCACGCCGACGCGGCGCGCTACGGTGTGGAGCTTCCGCCCCTGCGGCTCGATGACGACGACGAGTGGCAGGGCAAGATCGATGCCCTGCTGGCAGACCCGGTGGAGCTGGTCAGTTTCGCGTTTGGGCTCCCCGGTGCGGAGGTGGTCCGCGCTTTGCAGCGGGCCGGGTCGGCGGTGCTGGCCACGGTCACCTCGGTGTCCGAGGCCCGGCAGGCGGCCGAACAGGGGGTGGATGCCCTGGTGGTGCAGCACGCGTGCGCCGGGGGCCACAGCGCAGCTTTCCTGCAGGTTTCCGCGGCCACGGGTTCCGCCTTGCCGGGTTCCGCTGCGCCGGGCACGACGGCGGAGCTGGTCACGGCGGTGCGCGCCGCCGTCGCGCTCCCCCTCGCCGCGGCCGGCGGCATCATGGACGCCGCCGGCCTGGATCAGGTGTTGGCCGCGGGGGCCGAGGCCGGCCAGCTGGGCACGGCTTTCCTCCGCACGGAGGAGAGCGGTGCCCGGCAGTTGCACAAGGACGCGCTGGCCAGCCCGCGCTTCACGCAGACCGAAATGACGCGGGCCTTTACCGGACGCCCGGCGCGGGCGCTGGTCAATGAGTTTGTCCGGGACCACCCCAATGCGCCGGAGGCATACCCGGCCGTGCACCACCTCACCGCCCCGCTGCGGGCAGCCGCTGCTGCCGCCGGGGACGCGGAGCGGCTGAATCTCTGGGCCGGGACGGGCTGGCAGCGGGCGCGTGCCGGTTCCGTCGCGGAGGTCATGGCTGGGCTGCTGGGCTGAGGAGCCGCCGGCGGCGGCTAAGGTGCGCGCGCGGATCCGTTCAATTGCCGGAGCGCCCGCGGACGAAGCCGGCCAGCAGCGCCGGGCCCTCGCTGAGCACCAGTTCCCGGAACAGCCGCACCGGGTCCGGTTCGGCGTCCGCTCCCCCGCGCCGTTCCCGCCAGGCCAGGCCGATCTCCCGGAAGGCCAGGCCGGACTCCAGCGCGAGCTCCACCCAGCCCAGGTCCCCTGGCTGCCCCGGGGTGTGGCGGCCAGGGGCCAGGCCGCCGGGCGGGAGGATGCTGACGCCGTGGCCGGCGGATACGAGGCCCCGGGCCGTGTGGGAGTCCTGGCTTTCGAAGGCGATGCGGGGCCGGAATCCCGCTTCCCGGAACAGTGCGTCCGTCAGCGAGCGCATGCCGTAGCCGGGCCCCATTGCAACGAACGGATCGTGCCTTATCTCCGCGAGCCGGGCGCGGCGGCGCGTGGCCAGCGGGTGCGAGTGGTGCACGACCAGCCGCAGCGGTTCCCGGTACAGGGCGGCCGAGGAGATCAGCCGGCTCGGTGCCGCAATGGGGGCAGTCAGGGCGAGGTCCGCGTCCCCCGCCGCCAGTTCGGCCAGGCAGCCGTCCCGCGCGCCCTGGCTGAGGTGGAAGGCCGGCTGGGGATGCCGCCGCCGGAATGCGCTGATCAGCAGCGGCAGCATCGCTTCCCCGAAGGTGTGCTGGAAGGAGACCGAGATCCGCCCGCGCACCACCTCGGACTCGTGCCGGACCAGATCCAGCCCGGCCTGGAATTCGCCCAGCGCCGCTTCGATGTGCGGCAGGAGGGTCTTGGCCGCGGGGGTCAGCCGCACGCCGCGGCCGTCACGGATCAGCAGTTCCGTCCCAATGATGCTGCCGGCCCGCGCGATCCCCCGGCTCACGGTGGACTGTGGCAGTCCCAGCACTTCGGCGGTGGCGGTGATGTGCTGGGTGCGGCCGAGCTCGGCCAGCAGCGGCAGCAGGGGAAGCAGCTGGACCAGCTGCTTGTGCTCCACGTCCACGGCACACCGCTCCTTAACCGTTCCGTATTTGCTATTGATCCTATAAGAAACATGCATTGGAGGCATGTCTTTTCGAGGCCTATTCTGGTGGGATGCCCCGCCTTCCGCTCCGCCATCCCGCTGCCGTACCAGATGCCGGCACGGCGGCCCTTCCCGCTTGGGCAGGCCACCCCAAGGGCTCCGCGGCCTACCGGCGGATCCTGGCCGGCCTGGCCTTCGCCGGCGTCGCAACGTTCGCCCAGCTCTATTCCACCCAGGCCGTTCTGCCGATCATCGCCCAGGAACTGCAGGTGACGGCGGCCGAGGCGGCCCTGACCATCTCGCTGGCCACCGTGGGCCTGGCTGTGACGGTGCTTCCGTGGTCCTTCCTCGCCGACCGGATCGGCCGGGTCCGCGCCATGGCCTGGGGCATCTCCGCTGCCACAGTGCTGGGTCTGCTGGCCCCGCTTGCACCCAGCTTTCCCGTCCTGCTGGGCCTGCGGATGTCCGAGGGCATGGCTTTGGGCGGCATCCCGGCCATCGCCATCGCCTACCTCAACGAGGAAGTCAACAAGGCCCATGCCGCACTGGCGGCCGGCACCTACGTTGCTGGCACCACGCTCGGCGGGCTGGCGGGACGGCTCGTCGCCGGACCGGTCGGCGAACTGTGGGGCTGGCGTGCCGCGGCGCTGGCTGTTTCCCTCATGGCGACCGCCGCGGCCGCGCTGTTCCTGGTCCTGGTGCCGCCGGCGCGCAACTTCACCGCTGCTGCCGCCGGCGGCTTCCGCGGAGCCCTCGCCACCCTGGCCGGCCACGGCCGCAACCCCCGGCTGCTGGCCATCTACGTCCAGGCCTTCGTGCTCATGGGCGGCTTCGTGGCGGTCTACAACTACCTCGGCTTCCGCCTGTCCGGCGAGCCGTTCAGCCTGCCGGCCACGCTGATCAGCCTGATCTTCCTGGCCTACCTCTCCGGCACCGTCTCCGCCCGTTGGGCCGCCGGGCTGACGCTGCGCTTCGGCCGGCGCAGTGTGCTGCTAGCGGGCACGGCCCTCATGGTCGCCGGACTCGCCCTGACACTGACCCAGTTCCTGGCCCTGATCCTGGCGGGCCTGCTGCTTTTTACCGGCGGCTTCTTCGCCGCCCACAGCATCGGCTCCGGCTGGACCGGCGTGATCGCGAGCACCGGCCGCGCGCAGGCCGCCTCGCTTTACAACCTCGCGTATTACCTGGGCTCCAGCGTCATCGGCTGGGCCGGAGGCCTGCTCTTCCAGTCCCTGGGCTGGACGGCCCTGGCCCTCGCGGTGATGGGACTGGCCTGCACGACGGCGGTCATCACCGCCGTCGTGCATCCGGCCGGCGCGGCGAACGCAGGGACGGGGAATGTCGGCGCAGCGGACGGCCCGGCGCGGACAGCGGCGCGCTAGCGGGTCGCTTCCAGGGCCTGGAACAGGTCCGCCACGATATCCGCCGGATCCTCCAGCCCCACGGACAGCCGCAGCAGTGCCGCGTGCGGCTTGGCCTCCGCGGCCACCGGCCGGTGGGTCAGCCCGGCCGGGTGCTGGATGAGCGTATCGATGCCGCCGAGTGAGACGGCGTGCGTGATCATGCGGACGGCAGCCGGGATGCGCTCGGCGTGTTCGGCACTGGTCAGCTCAAATGCCAGCAGCGACCCGGGACCCGCCATCTGCGTTCCGACCAGGCCCCGGGGATCGCACTCGGGCAGGCCCGGGAAGTAGACCCGGCGGATCAGCTCATGCCCGGCCAGCGAGGTCGCGACTTTCTCGGCGCTGGCCTGCTGCGCCCGCACCCGCACCGGCAGCGTCGCCAGCCCGCGGTGCAGCAGGTACGCCGGCCAGGGTGTCAGGATGCCGCCGGTGATGGCCCGAATCTGGCGCAGACGGACGGCCCACTCCGGAGAAACGGCAACCACTCCGCCCATGGCATCGCCGTGGCCGCCGAAGAACTTGGTGGCACTGTGCAGCACCATGGCCGCCCCGTGCCGGTAGGGCTGCTGGAGTACCGGGGTGGCGAAGGTGTTGTCCACGAGCAGCGGCACCCCGTCCGCCGCAGCCACCGCGGCGGCAATGTCGACGAGCTCCAGGCTCGGGTTGGCCGGGGTCTCCAGGATGACCAGCCCGGTGTCAGGGCGAAGTGCAGCGCGGATGCCGTCGGGCGTGGTGAAGGTGACCTCGGTCCCCAGGACCCCGGAGGCCAGCAGGTGGTCGCTGCCGCCGTAGAGCGGGCGGACCGCCACCACGTGCCTCTTGCCGGTGGCGACGACGGCGAGCAGCACCGCGCTCAGGGCGGCCATGCCGGTGGCAAACGCCACGCCTTCTTCCGTAGCCTCGAGCAGGGCGACGCCCTCCTCGAACCGGGCGACGGTCGGATTCCACAGCCGCTGATATACCGTGCTTTGCCCGTCCAGGTGCGGGCCGCCGGTGGCCATCTGCTCGTAGGCGAGTCCGCCGTCGTGGACCGAGGGCAGCGGGGCCGTGGTGGATAGATCGATTGGAACGGCATGGACTCCGAGTTCCGTGAGGCCGTTGCGGCCGGCGTGGACCGCCAGCGAGTCTTGAGAAAGCACCGTACTCCTTATGAATATTCACCGTTGAATGCGGTAAGTATCTGGCACTAATTCGGAGATTTATAGAGGTCGTGAATGGAACTGCCAGAAAGCGCCGTTTATGATGAACTGACACCACATCAAGGAGGATCCGTGAGCAGCCCCACGAAGAATGTTCGGCCCCCCGCCGGGACCAGCGAACCCCTGGACGCCATCGACGAGCGCCTGCTCGCGGCCCTGGTCGCGGACGCGCGGATCTCCAACAAGCACCTGGCCGAACTGGTGGGCATTGCCCCGTCGACGGCGCTGATGCGCACCCGGGCCTTGTCCGAGCGCGGGATCATCCAGGGCTTCGAGGCCAAGCTCAGCCTCGCCGCCGTGGGCCGTTCGGTGCAGGCGCTGATCGCCGTCCGGCTGCGGGCCCACGACCGCGAACAGATCGACCGCTTTACCGCCCGGGTTCCCAAACTGCCCGCCGTGCTGTCCACCTTCCACACCTCGGGCTCGGTGGACTACCTGCTGCATATCGCCGTCGCCACCACCGAGGACCTGCGCGACTGGGTGCTGGACAACCTGGCGACGGATCCGGTGGTGGGCCACACCGAGACCACGCTGGTCTTCGACCACATCCAGGGCAACCACGGGCCGCTGCCGGACTAACCGCCGGCCGTGACGTTGGTTGCGCCCGAGTGATGGGTGTGGTTCCGGTGCCGGTCCGGTGGACATGCCCATCCCTCGCCCCGGCCTGGCGGGACATGCCCATTCCTCGTGCCGGCGGGTGGGCATAGCAGCACTATGTCCATTGCTCGGGCCCAGCACAGGACATGTCCCCGGCCGGCCGACGAGCATGCCCATTCCTCGTGACGGTCCGGTGGGACATGCCCATTCCTCACGCCGGCCCGGTGGGACATGCCCGTTCTTGTTGCCGGCGGGTGGGCATAGCAGCACTATGTCCATTGCTCGGGCCCAGCACAGGACATGTCCCCAGCCGGCCGACGAGCATGCCCATCCTTCGCCCCGGCGCTTGGGCTCGACTCAGTACAGCTAGCCGCGGCCGGCGCCGGGCGGCCTCAGGTAGGCGCTCAGACCCGCGCGCGCGGGGCGTTCCGCAGCGTGACGGCCGCCAGGCCGAGGGAAAAGACGGCGCAGAGCACGACGTAGCCCGACACGGCAGCCTGCAGGCCGAAGGCGCCGGCCGCCACGCCGAGCCCGATCACCGGGAAGGCGCTGCCGAGGTAGGTGATCACGTAGACGGTGCTGATGATCTGGGCGTGGCGGGACGCCTCCACCTTGCCGGCAACGTCGTTGAAGACGGTGCGGAAGGAGACGCCCTGGCCCAGGCCGGCGGTGATGCTGGCGGCGATCAGCAGCCATGGGCTGCTCCAGGCCGCGGCCGCCGCGATCAGCAGCACGGACACAGCCAACAGCGACAACCCGGCCGGCACCACAAAGCGGCCGCGCACGGCCAGCAACTGGCTCAGCGCCGAGGCTGCCAGGGTCAGCCCGGCGAGCAGCCCGATCAGCGGACGGGAGTCCGCGTGGACAATCTGGGCGAAGTAGCCCGGAGCCAGTGAGAGGCAGAAGCCGAAGACGGCGAAGCTGAGGAACCCCACGGCCGAGGCGAGCCAGAACGCCCCACGTGCCTCGCTGGACACGGAGGGGCGCCGGGGTGCGAGGACCTTCAAGGGCTGCGGACCCGCGACCGAGGTGAGGGCGGGCCGGGCCTTGAGCAGGTAGAGCGGCACCAGCAGCGCCAGCAGGACGACCGAGTGCAGGTAATACGGCGTGGAGGTGGGTCCGGGAAGGACGGAGAGCATCCCGCCGATGGCCGGCCCGGCCGCCACGCCGCCGGCGGAGGCCAGCAGCGTGAACCGCGAGGCCCACTCCGGCCGGCTGGGCAGCAGCTCGCGCAGGGCAGCCGAACTTGCGCCGGTGGCCAGCGCCACCGCTGCCCCCTGCAAGGCCCGGCCCGCGCACAACTCCAGCAGGCCGTCCGCGGTGGCGAAGACGAAGCCGCCGGCGAGGCCCACCAGCACCGCCAGCACCAGCGCCGCCCGCCGGCCGATGTGATCCGACCAGTGACCGGCAAGGACCAGGGTGGCCACGAGCGCCAGCACGTAGGCGGAGAAGGCCACCGTGACGTCCAGAGCTGTAATGCCCAGCTTGGCCTGCAGCAGCGGGTACAGCGGGGTCGCGAGGTTGGCGCCGACCAGCAGGGTGAAGATCACGACGCCGGCCATCACCAGCCGTGCGGTGACGGAAGCGTCCCAGCCCCAGCGTTCTGCCGTGGCCGGGCGCATGCGAAGTTCGCTGAAGACGGTCATGGCGGTGCCCCTGCTGCATTGAAGCGGGCCGCGCGCATTCCCTGTGGGGAGGCGCCGACCCGGTGAAAATTGGTACCTCAAGAATGTGGCATGGGTGAGCTTTCAGGCCAAGTTCTGTGCCAAAATTGATCAAAACCATCAATCGGAACCTGTCAGCATGAACCGGAGTGACGATTTGAACAGTCTTGACCCCACCGATCTCAAGATTCTGTTGGAACTGATCAAGGATCCGCGGATCCAGATCGGCGAGCTCAGCGAAATCCTGGGCATCGCCCGGAACACCGCCCAGTCGCGGGTCCGCCGGATGCTGCGCTCTGGCCTGCTGCACGACAGCGGCCGGGAAATCGACCTGGAGGCGGTGGGGTACGACGTCGTCGCCTTCGTGACGATCGAGGTGAACCACCGCGAACTCGACGGCGTGGTGGGCGCCCTGCGCCTGATCCCCCAGGTCCTTGAGGTCCACGAAATCTCCGGCCGCGGCGACGTCTGGTGCCGGGTGGTCGCCACCGACACGCACAACCTCCAGTCCGCGCTGCGCTCCATCCTGCGGATCAAGGGCGTGATCCGCACCGAAACCGTGCTCGCCCTGCACACCCACATCCCGTACCGCACGGAACCGCTGATCAGCCGGCTGGCGCAGGGCAGCGCACTGGCCCCCGGCCGGTCCGCCGCGCGCCGGTCCGGTGCCGCGGAACCCGGCTAGAGGCTGGATAATGGGCCGGTGACTATCATTGACAACGCCGTCTACGTCGACGGCGTCCGCCGCGCCGAGCCCGGCAGCCTGGAACAAACCTTTGAGACCCTGGCCGAGTACGGCGGCATGGCCTGGATCGGCCTGTACCGTCCGACCGAAGAGGAAATGGCCGCCGTCGCCGCTGAATTCGACCTGCACGGCCTGGCTGTGGAGGATGCGATCTCCGCGCACCAGCGCCCCAAGCTGGAACGCTACGACGACAATCTGTTCACCGTGCTCCGGCCGGCCAGGTACCTGGACGAATCCGAAACGGTGGAGTTCGGCGAGCTGCACGTTTTCACGGGCCGGAACTTCGTGGTGACCGTCCGGCACGCCGAAACGGCCGTCGTCGGCCTGGTCCGGCGCCGGCTGGAGCGCCGCCCCGACCTGCTGTGCCACGGCCCGGAGGCGGTCCTCTACGCCCTGATGGACCAGGTGGTGGACGATTACGGCCCCGTGGTGGCCGGGCTGGAGAACGACATCGATGAGATTGAGGACCAGCTCTTCAGCGGCGACCCGCTGGTGTCCCGGCGCATCTACGAACTCGCCCGCGAGGTCATCCATTTCCAGCGGGCGATCCATCCGTTGCCGGCCATGATGGAGCATCTTCGTCGCGGCTTCGAGAAATACGAGGTGGATACCGAGCTGCAGCACAGCCTCCGCGACGTCGAGGACCACGTGGAGCGTCTCATCTCGCGTGCCGATTCCTTCCGCGAGCTGCTGCAGAATGCGCTGACCCTGGACGGCACCCTGACCGCCAACCGCCAGAACGAGGCCAGCGCCGAACAGAATGAGCAGGTCAAGAAGATCTCATCCTGGGCCGCGATTTTCTTCGCGCCCTCCTTTGTCGCCGGCGTGTACGGAATGAACTTCGACAACATGCCTGAGCTGCACTGGACCTACGGGTACCCAATGGCGATCGGCCTGATGGCGGCCACCGCGACGATCATGTACGGCATCTTCAAACGAAAGGGCTGGCTCTAGCCGGCCCCGCGCCGCGGCACAGCTTTCCGCACGGCAGGCGCGCACGGCGCCCCGTGTAGTCTGGCGTCATGAGCGCGCGGCGGGACCGGTTCCGGCACATCGTGGAAACCTTGAGCAGGCACGGGCTGGGCTTCGCACTCGGCCATCTGGGCCTTGACCGGCTGCACCTGCCCGGCCGCCCCTCACCGCTTCTTCCCGAAGCCGCCGGAGTTCCGCTTCCGGCACGGATCCGGCTGGCGCTGGAGGACCTGGGGGCGGTCTACATCAAATTCGGCCAGATCGTCTCCACCCGCACGGATGTGCTCCCGCCGGAATATGCCGCCGAACTGGCGAAGCTCCAGGACGCCTCGCCGCCCGTCCCCGCCGACCAGATCCGCACCGTCATCGCCGAGGAGCTCGGGCCCCGCGCGGACCGGCTGCTGGCATCGCTGCAGGACGTTCCGTTGGCCACCGGCTCCATCGGCCAGGTGCACGAGTCGACGGTCGAACAGGCCGGCGGGCGCGACGACGTCGTCGTGAAAGTTCGGCGCCCGGGCGTGGTGGCACAGGTGAACGAGGACCTGGAGATTATGGCCGAGCTCGCCAAACGGGCCGAGCAGGCGTCGGCGGCCATCGCCGGTTTCCACGTTTTCGCGCTGGTGGAGGAGTTCTCCCAGAACATGCGCGCGGAGCTGGACTACCTGCAGGAGGCTCGGAACGCGGAGCAGTTCGCCGAGAATTTCGCCGGCGACAGCCGTGTCCATATCCCCCGGGTCTTCTGGGACACCACCACCTCCCGTGTCCTGACCCTCGAGCGCGTCCGCGGCATCAAGGTCAACGACGTCCGGGCCCTGCACGCGGCGGGGATCGACACCGGCGGGCTCGCCGTCGGGGCCTGCAACATCCTGCTCAAGATGGTGTTCGAGGACGGCTTCTTCCACGCCGACCCCCACCCGGGAAACTTCTTCGTGGAGCCCGACGGACGCCTCGGCATCATCGACTTCGGGATGGTGGGCCAGATCAGCGACACGGCACGCTGGAACCTGGTCCGGGTGCTGCTGGCCGTCGTCGAACAGGACGCCGGACGGCTCACCACCGCCATGGTGCAGCTCTGCGGGGCCACGGCGGCCGCCGACGCCAGCGGCCTGCAGGCATCGCTGGGCCGCCTCGTCGGGCGATACGCCGGCCGGCCGCTGGCGCAGGTGCCGATCGTCCCGGTGCTGACCGAGCTGGCGGGGCTGCTGCGCGCGCACCGGCTTCGGCTGCCGCGCGAGACGGCGCTCCTGCTGAAGATGCTGATCATGGCGGACGGGCTCGGCAAGCAGCTGGATCCCGGGTTCGAGCTGACCGCCCAGCTGGCACCCTTCACGCGCAGGATCCTCCTCGGATCGCTGTCCCCGGAGGCTCTGGCGTCGAGGCTTAAAAAGCTTGGCTGGGAGGCCCTGCAGTTCGGGACGGAGGCGCCGGAGATGGCCCGCCGGCTACTCGGGGTCTTGGAACGCGGCGGCCTGGACGTGCACTTCCGGGCGGACGAGCTGGACCGGCTGCTGGACAAGGCCGAACGGACCGGCAACCGGATAGTGGCGGGGCTGATCACCGCGGCCTTGATCGGCGCCGTGGGCGAACTCGTGTCCGTCCAGCCGGAGCGCTGGCGCGGCTGGCCGAAGGCCCTCGTCACTGCCGGCCTTGGCGGGGTCGGCGCCCTCGGCGGCTACCTGGCCGTCACCTCCAGGCACCGGCGGCGGAGCTGACCAGCCCACCGCGATAGGCGCCCGGCTGTGGGAAGCACATCTAGCGCGCACCGCGGCGGTTGCGGGCCAGGGCCACAAGGCGGAGGAAGGCCAGGACAAAGCAGGTCTCGATCAAGCCCATCAACCCGAGCCAGAGCCATTGCGCATGGCCGATGAAGTAGACCGCTCCGAGCGAGACCAGCACACTCCCCAGGACGAGGGCGTACACGGCGAAACCGAAGGCGACGCGGGCGCTGCGCACGCCCGTGCGGAAGCCAAAACCGAGAGGTTCACCGCCCGGGTAGCCGCCGACGCGGTCCTGCGCGGCCGGTTCGAGCCGGTCGAATTCCTCCCACGGATCAGAGTCGTGGTCGCGCCGCTGTTCGGCCATAGTCCTATTATCCCGCGCTGGTGCCTAGGCGGCCCGTTGCCCGACCTCGCCGGGCCCTGCACCGGCCGCGCCGAAAATGAGCTGGCGGGTGGCGATCTTCTCGGTAAAGAACCGGTCGTGGCTGACCACAACGACGGCGCCGGGGAAATGCAGCAGCGCGCGCTCCATCACCTGGGTGCTGGAGAGGTCCAGATGGTTGGTGGGTTCGTCGAGCAGCAGCACCGAGGCGCCGGAGAGCAGGCACTGCGCCATGGCCACGCGGGCCTTCTGGCCGCCGGAGAGGTTGCCTATCTTCTGCTTGAGGTCAGCCTCGGAGAACTGGAACATCGCCAGGAAGCGGTTGACGGACTTTTTCGTGGCGCTATAGTCCAGGCTGTCCGGCAGGGCATTGACCGCGTGCGACACGGTGTCGCCGTCGTCGAGCTCTTCCAGCATCCGGTTGTAGGAAACGAAGCCGGGACCTTTGGCCCACGCCACCGCCCCGGAATCGGCCTGCTCCTCGCCGGTCAGGACCTTCAGCAGGGTGGACTTCCCGCTGCCGTTGGCGCCGAGCACCGCGATCCGGTTGCCCTTGCGGATTTCGAAGCTCAAGTCCTCGAACAGGAGTTTTTCGCCGTAGGCCTTGCACAGCCCTTCCACCCGGCACAGCACGTCCTTGACGTGCAGGCCGCCGTAGATCTCGGTGACGATCTGGTCGACGGGGCGGGGCGTGCGGGACTTCTTGATTTTGGCCAGCTGGTTGCCCAGCCCGCGGCCGGCGGCCTTGGCGGCTTCGCGGCGGTCGGCGATCCCCTCGGCCTCAAACGCGAGCAGTTCGGATTCGTGCACGAACTGCTGCTCGAGGGTCTTGAGCCTGAACTGTTTCTGGACCACGTATTCGCCGAAGTTTCCGGGGTATTCGTGCAGGTGGTAGTTCTCCACCTCGATGATCCGGGTGACGACGGAATCAAGGAACGTCCGGTCGTGCGAGACGATCACGGCGGCCCCCTTGAAGTCGCGGAACCAGTTCTCCAGCCATTCGACGCCGGCCACGTCGAGGAAGTTGGTGGGCTCGTCGAGCAGCAGCACGTCCGGGCGTTCGAGCAGGATCTTGGCCAGGGCGGCGCGGTTGCGCCAGCCGCCGGACAGCGCGTCGATCGCGCAGTGGCGGTGGGCGTCGTCGAAGCCCAGGGTGGTCAGCACGGTGTCGATGCGCCGCGGGTAGTCCCAGCCGTCGAGCCGGTCCATGTCCTCAAACAGCGCAGCCTGCCGGCCGATCAGCCGGTCCAGGTCGTCGGCGGCAGGGTCTCTGGCGATGGCTGCGTCAATGGCGGCGAGCTCGGCCTCCAGGGCCTTGATCTCGCCGAAAAGGCCGTCCAGGACCTCGGTGATAGTCGAGTCGCCGTTCAGCTCAGAGAACTGGGAGAAGTATCCCACCCTGGTCCCGAGTTCGATGCTGACTGTGCCGCTGTCCGGAGCCACCTGGTCGAGGATCAGTTTGAGGATGGTGGTCTTGCCGGATCCATTCTTGCCGATCAGGCCCACCCGGTCCCCTGGTTCGAGCCGGAAGAACGCCTCGCGGAGGATCTGGGTGTTGTCGAAGCGGACGCTGACGTCATGCAGCCGGATCAGGCTCACTAATGCTGTCCTCTCAAGGGCGGGGTTCCGTTTCAGACTATCGTGAACCGGCGGGGCAGCCGGACGGGACCGGACCGATGGAGCTGGCGGCCGCAGCTGAAGACGAGAAAGGCTCTACAAGTCGGACGTGCCTACCGGCTGGGTGCGTCCTTCGGCGCGGCAGCAGGCATCGGGACGGCAGGGGTGTTCACCGTAGGAAGGCCCCCCGGATCCGCCGTCGGGGTGGGTGTGACCGTCGGCGCCGGAGTGACCGTCGGCGCCGGAGTGACCGCGGGGAGCGGGCGATGAGTAGGATCCGAGGCTGCCTGGACCCTTTACTACTTGAAATCCTCACAGTAAGCATGCTTATGATGAGGTTGCGGTCGGATCGATTGGCCGCCAACCTGAGGAGGAAACAGCATGGGACTAGGTGACAAGATTCAGAACGCTGCCGAGAAGGCTGGCGGCAAGGGCAAGGAAGCGGCCGGAAGCGCAACGGGCGACGAGAGCCTGCGGGCCGAGGGCAAAGCTGACCAGACCAAAGGTGATTTGAAGCAGGCCGGCGAAAAGGTCAAGGACGCCTTCAAGAAGGACTAGCCTCTATCCAACCGAAGGGCGCACTGCTGCATTGGTGCGCCCTTCGTTGCGTCAGGACGGACCTGCCAGAACAGAGTCTCGGGTCCAGAAAGTTTCGTTGCCCGATCATGACATACCTGGGCGATTCGGGCGCCCCGCATACGGTGTTGCTGGGTGGCTTCCCAGCAACACCCAGTAACATGGCCGGGTCCGCACGTCCCCGGAGAGGTAGCCCCATTGCGTCACGATTTGCCCGGCCGGGAAACCGGCGCCCCCGCCCCGTATCCCGGGCGTGGCACTCTGGTAGAAAGCAGCCTTAATCACCCCGGCCGGCGGCGTCCTCGCTGGCTCAAAGTCTCCGGCATCGTCGCTGTAGCGCTCCTGGTCGCTGTTGTCGCATTCGGCGGCTACTGGCTCTGGCGGCTCCAGTCCAACATCAGCACCTCTGCCCTGGGCGCCGGTGGTGTGCGGACCGAAGGCCCCGTCGATGACAGCAAGGACCGGCTGCAAATCCTCGTCCTGGGCAGCGACACCCGCAGCGGCAAGAACGGCCAGTACGGGTCCGCGGCCGATTCCTCGGGCTACGGTCAGTCCGATGTGATGATGCTGCTGGACATCTCGGCGGACAACAACCACGTCAACGTCGTCAGCTTCCCCCGGGACCTGCTGGTGGACGTCCCGGCCTGTAAGGACAGCGCCACCAACCAGGATCACGCGGCCCGTCCCGGGGCCATGATCAACAGCGCCATGGCAGAGGCCGGGATTGGCTGTGCCGTGGACACGGTAAGCAAGCTCACGGGACTCGAAGTGGACCACTTCATGATGGCCGACTTCAACGCCGTGAAGGAACTCTCCAACACCGTCGGCGGCGTTGATGTCTGCGTCGCTTCCGCCGTCAACGACCCCGATTCCGGCCTGCGCCTGCCGAAGGGCACCTCCCAGGTCCAGGGCGAACAGGCCCTGGCCTTCCTGCGGACCCGTCACGCCTTCGCCGACGGCGGGGACCTTGGCCGGATCAAGGCCCAGCAGTCCTTCCTGGCTTCGCTGACCAGGAAACTCAAGGCCGACGGCACCCTGGGCGATCCCCAAAAGGTCCTGGGCATTGCCGACACCATGACCAAGAACCTCACGGTCGACGACGGGCTCGCCTCCGTCCCGACCATGCTGACCCTCGCCGGCCGGCTCAAGAACATCGACCCGGCCAAGGTCAACTTCATCACTGCCCCGACCGTGCCCGCCGCGTCCGATCCCAACCGGCTGAGCCTGGACGAACCCGCCGCCTCAAATCTCTTTGCTGCCCTGCGCCGCAGCCCCGATCTCTCCCAGCCTGCGCCGTCGTCGGAAGCACCGGCCGAGGCGCCCAGCGCGCCCGCGGCTCCGGCCTATGACAAGGCCCTTCAGCCGGTCACCGTCGCCAACGGCACCAACCTGCCCGGCAGGAGCAGCGAGATCGGGGCGCTCCTCACCGGGGCCGGGTTCACCAAACTTGCCCGGATTCAGGCCCAGCCGCGGCCGCAAACCATGGTCTACTACGGCGCCGGCTTCGCGGACGTCGCCTCCGACGTCGCTGCACTGTTCGGCCTGCCGCCCGCAAGCGTCCAGCAGGTAGCCGGCGTCCACGGTGTCCAGCTCTACGCCGGCCAGGACTTCGCCGCGGGCACCAAGCCGTCAGCCCCGGAGTCGAATGCCGACGGTGCGGTCTCCCAGACGGCCAGCGACCAGACCTGCCAGGCCACCAGCCAGGGAGGCTAAGCAGCTAAGCGCCGGGCCTGCTGGACCGGAGGGACCGGCCTCCCGAGGGGCGCGCTGCGCTGCCGGGTTTAGAACACACGTCAGGGAGGGCCCCCAAGGCCCTCCCTGACGTGTCAGTTGTTAGCGTCCGAAGCGGTCGGACCCTTCGTGATGGTCTCCGTGCCGGCTGTTGTCGTGGCCGTCCTGGTCCGCACGGCCCCGCTGAAGGCCCTCATCGTGGCGAGTCTTTGCATGCTCGGAGACCTCCTTGTCTTCCGAGGCTTGAGCGGCTGCGGCGGGCTTGGCCTGTACAGGCTCCGCCGCTGGCGCGGCAGGCTTTGCGGCCTCGGCTTTCGCGCCATCTCCGTCTGCCTCAGTTTCTTCCGCGCCTACGGCATCTTCTCCGGCTTTGTCGCCTTCGCCGGTTTCCGGCGTTTCAATGGCCGGCGCCGAAGCGGCCGGACTTGAAGGGACGGGTGCCGGCGCCGAGGTAGTCGGGGCGGGCGACGGCGTTTCCGCGGCGGGCGACGAGGGTGCCGTCGGTGTTCCTGAAGGCGTCTCAGTCGGCGCGGGGGCCGTAATCGCCGGCTGGCTGCCGCCGTCGACAGTGGTGATGCTCGTGAACGCTGCCGCGCCGCCGCCAAGGGCGACCGCACCCGCGGTCACCGAGGTGATGAGGAACTTGCTGGCTGCAAAACTGGTCAGAATAGGCATAGAGACCTCCGGAATTTCTCGTCTTGATTGCTCATTGGATATTTCTCGGATCAGGCTGCGGCTGCCTCACCGCGTGCTCGGACTAGCCGACCGCCCACAACCAAGGTAGGCATAGTCACCAGCGGTATTCAGCCTTCTTGCGGGATTCCTGAGTTACTGTTCACCTCGTCTTCACCTTGGAAAGACATTCGCCCGGGCACAGACGTCTTGGCCACCGCTCAGACCGGCGCGGCTCGCGTGAACCTAATTTGAAGCCCTGGTCAACAAATATCCCCGGGCCGGCTTTTGGCCGGATCCCGCCGAGGTATCTCTATACGGTTGACCCATGAATTCCTCCCCGACGCACCGTAACGCACTGACCGGCGGCCTGATCCTCGCCATCTTTGCAGCACTCCTCAGCCCCTCGGGCCCCGCTCAGGCGGCCGACGGGCAGAAAGGTGATGCGGGCGCCAACCAGGGCGCCCACCTTACCCTGGGTGCCCCTGACCTGCCGGAAAAACGGGAGGTCAGCACCCTGGCCCCGGGTGTGACGCTGACCAAAATCAGCCGTGGCGGGACAGACGCCGCGCTCTTTTGGACTGCCGAGGTGGCCATCCCGGCCGACTCGCCGGATCCGGACGCGCCCTCCTCGGCGCTTTCCAGCCAGGCAACGGCACAGGCTACGGCTGACAAGCTCAAGGCCGCCGGCGTCGACGCCCGAGTCGAACATGTCCAGTCCCCGCAACTGGCCGACGCCGGCGGCGACCTGGGCTACCGGGTCAGGGCCGGCCGGTTCACCACGAAAGCCGGCGGGGATCCTATTGCTGCGCGGATCAAGGCCGCAGGGTTCGCCTCGTCGGTGGTCTACACCGGCTGGGACGGCGACAGCGACACCAGTACCAAAACCCGCGGCCCATGGAACCTCGACGTCATCACGATCGACCCGAAGGCCTACCAGGGACAGCTCTCTGCCTCCTTCGGCCCAGACCTGGAGAAGCGCGAGACAACCAGCCAACTGGCGGCCGACGCGCACGCCATCGCCGGGGTCAACGCCGGCTTCTTCGTCTTTGACCCGAAGGCAGGAGCGGAGGGGGATCCAGCCGGCGTCGGCGTCTACGGCGGCAAGACACTTAGCGAGCCCGTGGCGGACCGTCCTGCCCTCGTCATTGACGGGGAGAAGAACAAAACCTCAGTCGAGCGACTGACCTGGTCCGGGTCTCTTTCCTCCGCCGCCGGTGAGGTCGCCCTGGACGGCATCGACCGTGTGCCGGGCCTGATCCGCAACTGCGGTGGCGCCAACGACCTGCCGACCCCGCTGGCCCTGCATGACGTGACCTGCACGAACGCTAACGAGATCGTCACCTTCACCCCGGAATTCGGGCCCTCAACGCCTGCCGGCCCCGGGCTCGAGGTCGCGGTGGACAGCCACAACACCGTCATGGCCGTCTCCGAGACCCGCGGCGAGGCCGTTCCCGCCGGCGGGCGCACCGTCCAGGCCACCGGCAACGACGTGGCGAAACTCCGGGCGCTTGCCCCGGTCGGCGCCAAGCTGAGAATCGGCACCGATCTTGTCGACCTGGGCGGGAAAGTCCTCCACGCCAACAAAGCCACCAGCGTTGTGAACGGCGGACCGGTGCTCGTCAAGGACGGCCAGGAGGACGTCACCGTCAAGCGCGACGGCATGGTTCACGCCAACGACGGGAACAGCTTCTACTACGGCTGGGTCCATAAGCGGAATCCGAGGACCTTTGCGGGTATCGACGCGCAGGGCAAAACGATGCTGGTCACCGCCGACGGACGGTCGACCAACTCGCTGGGCCTGAGTCTGAAGGAAGAGGCCGACGTCGCCAGGTCCCTGGGCATGGTCCAGGCGATCAACCTCGACGGCGGCGGATCCACAACGGCAGTCGCCGGCGGAGCCGTTCTCAATGCCCCGGCCGGTGGGGCCGAACGGGCAGTCGGGGACGCTCTCCTCGTGCTGCCGTCCCGCAAGGACGACCAGCAGGACGCGGCGAAATAGAGCAAACACCGGCCGGCGTAATGCCGCCGTCTTGACCGCCGGACGCCAGCCTGCGAACAAGTGGATGATGGCGAGGCGCCCGGGAGCGCACCATAATCTCGACATACTCGCAGACGCAACAAGAAGGGCCCCGGAGCACGTTCGCTCCGGGGCCCTTCTGCCAGGTGTTACTTGCGGGACTTGCCGTGCTCGCCGGAGTCGCCGTGGCCGGAGTCATTGCGGCCCGACTCACCGTGACCGGTGGCCGGAGCAGCCGACGCAGCAGCGGCCGGGGCAGCGGCTGGGTGCTCGTTGTGCTCACCCTGCTCGTCGCGATGCTCTCCGGCGTTCGCCTGACCGGCTTCGTTGTTCCCGTCCGCGTGCTCCCCGACCTCGCCGACCTCGACCTCGCCGACCTCGCCTGCCTCGTTGGCTTCAGCGGGCTCGGATGCGGCCGGGGCCGGAGCGACAGGTGCCGGAGCCAAGGGAGCCGTGGCCACCGGGGCTGGAGCTGCCGGGTCCGTCCCTGGTGCCGACGGGATCGCAGCCGGGGACGTGGTCGCCGGAGCGGGCGCAACCGGTGCCGGAGCTGCCGGAGCGGTGGTCGGGGTAACCGTCGGGTCGGTCGTGGCCGACGGGACCGGCGTCACCGTGGTGACGGCCGGATCACTCGGGGCGACTGTCGCGGTGGAAGCGATTGCTGCGCCGGCGCCGCCGGTGGCGACCACCGAAGCTACAACAACCACTTTGCCGGTGGTACCAAGGGCGCCGAGAAGAGAGAAGATTCCTGCCATGAGTGTTGGTCCTTCCTGAAGACCTACTTGAGTGTGCCAGGCCGCCCCCGCGGCCATCCGGGCGCCACGTTACCCGACAGATCGAAATACGTCAGAGCGTTCTCGCAATACTGGGCCGATCCTTGGCAATTCCTGCGTCACGGGCCGACAGCACCTCCCGGGCGACGTGCTGGACGGACCCCGGGTGCGTTCGGGAACGCGAACTTCACCGTATACAAACCGGTAGAGGGAGGCTTTGGATCAGCCGATGGTCTTGGCGGCGTGCGAGGCATTCGTGCCTTCGGCAATGAGACGGGCACGGTAGAGCTACTCCGCATCAACGCGGCTCTTCCGCGTCCGCATCGGGATCCGCGGCTTCGCTAGGCTGACCCACCTCGCACACAAGGCCTGTCTCGCGTTGGGTTCATTGAGTCGTCTACCGGCCCAACGTGTCATCAAAGTGTTTAATGCAACTCGCGGTCTCAAGGACCCCTGCAAATTGTGGAGCTAAGGAGATTCGAACTCCTGACCTCTTCGATGCGAACGAAGCGCTCTACCAACTGAGCTATAGCCCCGCAACAACGCCGCTCCCGAGGGGAACGGCGCTATCAACGTTCTTAGGCTACAAACTATCCGCCCGCATTGCCAGCCAGCCCTCAAATGTCTGCGTGCCGTGTCGTTCTTCGGGCACCAGATTCAGGCCCGCCCGCAGGTACCTGCCCATCCCTCCGGGCAGCGGCAGCTCCACGAGACGGCCGCGCGCACCCGTTGCCCGCTGCCAGGAACGTGCCAGCTCGCGCATGTCCACAATCTCGGGACCGCCGATGGTCCGGACGCGATGCCGGACGCCGGAAGGGGCTTCCAGTGCCGCCGCCAACAGGGCAGCCGCCACTTCGGAGTGGGCGATCGGCTGTAACCGGGCTCCCTTCACCACAGGAACCAGCCGGATCCTCGCGCCGGCGGCAAATACGCCTGCCAGCAGGGAATGGAACTGAGTGGCGCGGAGCACCAGGGTCTCGAGCCCGGACTGCTCATAGACCCTTTCCTTCGCCGCCTTGGACCGGTAGTAGCCGACGCTGCTGCGGTCGCAGTTGACGATTGAGAGCATCACCGCCCGCTCCACGCCGGCGTCCTGGGCTGCGGCCAACAACCGTCCGCCGCCAGCGGCGAAATTCTTCAGCGCCTTGCCCGTGAGCCCCTCAAGGCAATCGACGACGACGACGACGCCGGCCAGCGCCGCCGCCAGCCCCTCCCCCGTGGTGACGTCGCCGCGGAAGTACTCGGCGCCGTCGTCGTGTCCGGCGGTGCCCGGCGCTGGCGGATTGCGGCTGAGCACGGCCACCCGGTGCCCGCCGGCGACAGCCTGGCGCACCACTTCGCGGCCCACCTGCCCGGTTCCCCCGGCAACGCAGATGCTAGTCATGCGCCTCAGGCTACCTGCCGCGGGCAACAAAAAGCCCCGGACGGCCGAAATAACGGGTCTGTCCGGGGCGGAAGTCCAGGGTCAGGCGCGGCGACGCTGCAGTACGTCGTCGAGGTTGCTGAGCGCGCTTTGGCCCTTGCCCAGCGGCTTCGAGTCGGGGGCGGCGGTCTCCGGCTGGCGCACGGTGGCCTGCTTGAGCGACGGTTTGCCCACCGCCTTCGGGGCTTCCGGCAGGTCCAGTGGTTGCGGAGCGGCGCGTTCGGCCTTGGGCGCCTCGACATAGGTCGGCTTCGGCACCTCCACGGGCTCCCAGCTGGAGCCCTCGGCGGAGCCTGGATCGCCGACGCGGCGGACAGAGGTATCGCCGGATGCGGCGGCCTCGGCCAGAGCGGCCTGGCGCAGTTCGTCGGCCGTCAGGGGTTTGGGGGCTGGCTTGGGTGCCGCGGCGCCGGCTTCGGCGTCGAACAGCGGGCTTTCTTTCGCCGGAACCGCGGCACGGACGGAATCGGCCCGGTCAGCGGCCGGCGCCGTGGAGGCCCCGTGCGCCGGAGCGCCCATGGCCGAGCGGAACGCGGCATTGAGCTTCCGCCGGCGGTCCCGGACGGCAAGCCTGCGCAGCACCACGACGGCCACGACGGCTCCGAGCAAGGCGAAGACGGCAAGCCAGCCCGAGCCCAGGCCGAAGAGCCGCAAGGCGGCGGACACGACGCCGGTCAGCAGCGAGAGCAGTCCGGCCAGGGCAAGCACCAGCCGACCGTAACGGATCCGGAATGCCGGGCCGGCCGCTGCGGGCTTCCGGTGGCCGTCGGGCTCAACGGAACCCGGGGCGGACTCGGGGCGCTGCGTACTCGTCATCGGTTTCTCCTGCGGGGCCGTCATCGTCAGGACGGATCCGGCTTGGGGGTCTGCTTTTCCTACGTCGGCGGCATCCATCAGGAGCTCGCCCGCCGGCTGCAGCTGGGGGCGGCCGTTCCGGAGCATGTAGGGAGCCACCCATACGATCCAGAGCGCAACAGCAATGACAAGGATCACTGAGCTGCTAAGAGGGAAGTCCACAATCAAAACCGTATGAGCAAGACGGCAGAGCAGGCGGCATTGCCGGCGGTGTGTCGCAAGGCAACTGCCAAAACACTGGAATAATGACGAAAGCGCTGGTCAGGCTGGGGTATCCGGCCGTTACGCCGGGCGGTTTTCCAGCCACCGCGCCAAGAGCCCCTCGGGCACTTCCTCGGCGGTCAAAGCGAAGCTGCGATGGTCCGCCCACTGTCCGTTGATATGCAGGAAACGCGGGCGGTACCCCTCGTCGCGGAACCCGAGTTTCTCCACTACGCGCAGGCTGGGACGGTTTTCCGGGCGGATGTTGATTTCCATTCGGTGCAGCCCCAGGGTGCGGAAGCAGTAGTCCGTAGCCATCGCCACGGCTGTCGGGGCGATGCCCTGGCCCGCGCGGTCCTGGTCCACCCAGTACCCGAGCGTGGCCATCATGGCCGAACCCCAGACAATCGACGAGACCGTCAGTTGCCCCACGATCACCGGTTCCTTGAAGCCCGGGGTCCAGGCCGCAATGACGAAGGGCAGCGCCGTGGCCTGGGCGGCCTGCGCCTTGAGCGAGCGCACCATCTGGCGGTAGTCGGGCAGCCCGCCGCCTGGTACCGGGTTGGAGGCTTCCCAGGGGGCCAGCCACTTGTCGTTGCGGGCCCGCACTTCACTCCACTCCTTGCGGTCCCGGTACCGGATCGGGCGCAGCACGATGTCGCCGCACTCCAGTGTCACCGGCCAGGCGAAGCTGCCCCCCACTGGATTATTTGGTCAGGCTGGAGGCGAACCCGGGCAGCCAGTCGCGCAGGCCGGGGCCCAGGTCCTCGCTGTCGCAGGCGAGCCGGACGCAGGCCTTGAGGTAGCTCAGCTTGTCCCCGGTGTCGTATCGGCGGCCACGGAAGACCACGCCGTACACGCCGTAGCCTTCCCCCTCGCCGGCGGAGAGTTCCTGGAGGGCGTCGGTGAGCTGGATTTCGCCGCCGCGGCCGGGCTCGGTGCGCTCGAGGACCTCGAACACCGCCGGGTGCAGGACGTAGCGGCCGATGATGGCCAGGTTGGAGGGTGCCTCGTCCACGTCGGGCTTCTCCACGAGCTGCTTGATTCGGACGTATTCCTCGCCCTCGACGGCCTCGACGTCGGCGCAGCCGTAGGAGCTGATCTGGGAGGGGTCGACCTCGATCAGGGCGACGACGGAGCCGCCGGTCTTGGCCTGGACCTCGATCATGGTGCTGAGCAGTTCGTCGCGGGCGTCGATGAGGTCATCACCGAGCAGGACGGCGAACGGTTCGTGGCCGACGTGCTGCTTGGCACGCAGCACCGCGTGGCCGAGGCCCATCGGGTCACCCTGGCGGACGTAGTGGATGTCGCCGAGGTTGCTTGCAGCCTGGATGGATTCCAGCTTGGCGGTGTCGCCCTTGGCTTCCAGCGTTGCCTCCAGGGTGGGCACGCGGTCGAAGTGGTCCTCAAGGGCCCGCTTGTTGCGTCCGGTGATCATCAGGATGTCATTGAGGCCCACGTTGACGGCTTCCTCGACGACGTACTGGATGGCAGGCTTGTCCACAACGGGCAGCATTTCCTTGGGCATCGCCTTGGTGGCGGGAAGGAAACGGGTGCCGAGGCCCGCTACGGGGATGACGGCCTTGCGAACAGAGGCGTTGGGTGTAATCACTCGACTAATCTAGCGGAGGGGTCAAATCTTCAGGTAATTGTCCCCCGCCGGCAAGGCTGCAGCGGCCACCCAGCCAGACGGCGCCGCCTAGCCGAAAGGACACCCGCACATGAGCGCCAAGGACGAGATCCGCTCCCGCCACCGACGGGGCCGGGCCGCCCTCTCGCAGCCCGAGCTGGACGCCGCCGGAGCGGCAATCGCCCGCCACGGGCTCGCCTGGGCATCCGGGCTGGCCGACGGCGGGAAGCGCACCTTCGCGGCCTACCTCGGCGTCGGCTCCGAACCCCCCACCCTGCCCCTCCTGGCCGCGCTGCACGGCGCCGGCCACCGGGTACTGCTTCCGGTCTGCGAACCGGCCCTGGCGCTGAGCTGGGTGTATTGGACTCCGGCCTCAGAGTTTGTCCGCAGCCGCTACGCCCCCATCCAGGAGCCTGTCGGCGCCCGGTTCGATACCTCCGTCATGCTCGGCGTGGCCGGGATCTTCCTGCCGGCCACGGCCCTGGACCGCGACGGCAATAGGATCGGCCAGGGCGGCGGTTACTACGACAAGTTCCTGGCCGCCCTCGGGGACCTGCCGTGGGGCGTCCCGGTGTCCGAGACCGGCCCTCTGCCGACAGCGGCCATCGTGTACGACGCAGAGGTGCTGGCCGCCGGCAGCATTCCCGCGGAGTCCTTCGACCGGAAGGTTGCCGCCGCGCTGACCCCGGGCGGCCTCATCCGGCTTTCCGCGCTACCCTAGGCACGCCCGCCGGGTGATAGAATTGGCACTCAGGCCCTGCGACTGCTAACGCCGTAGTTTTCGGCGAGCAGCCCGGGACCTGCTCGTTTGTCCCAGAGGAGGAACCCAGTGCCCACGTATGCATACGCTTGCAAGGACTGCAGCCACGCCTTCGAGATCGTGCAGTCCTTCACGGATAGCTCGCTGACGTCCTGCCCCGAGTGCGAGGGGACCCTGCGCAAGAAGTTCAACAGCGTCGGCGTCGTCTTCAAGGGCTCCGGTTTTTACCGGACCGATTCCCGCGACTCCAAGGGCAGCGCCGTGGCCCCTGCGGCCGCCCCGGCAGCACCCGCCGCTTCGGCTTCCGCCGCCGCCAGCTAGGTCCGCCAGCTAGGTCCGCCGACGCCGGTACCCGGCGCGCTCGGCTACTATGCCGTCCCCTGCGGGGTGGTCCCGCTGCGTTTTATCCACATGGCCGTGCCAGTGACTGCCCCGCCGCGCGGGGCGGCCATAGCGTGGTGCCATGGCCCGCAGTCTCCGCCCACCGCTCGCAACCCCACGGTCCCGGCCGACCCGCGCCGCCCTTGGGTCCGGCGGTGTCCGTAAAATCCAGCCGACGAGGCGCCTCCGCGGCTGGCTCCGGCGCAACCGGAGGCTGGCTGTCGCCCTCCTGCTGTGCCTCGCCACCGGACTGGCCGTGCAGCAACTGACGCCCGCACCAGATTCAACTGTTTCGGCGTGGGCCGCGGCCAAGGATCTCCCGGCCGGCAGGGTGCTGGCGACCTCCGACCTCGTCGCCGTCCAGATCCCGCCCGCGGCACTCCCCGGCGGCACTCTCGACCGGACCGTGCTGGAGGGCAAACAGCTCGCCGTTGCCCTTCGGAAGGGCCAGCTCCTGGCGGACTCCCTACTTGTCGGCCCGGGGCTGCTGGCCGGCAGCCCGCCGGGCGCGGCCGCCGTGCCGCTTCGGATGGCCGACCCCGCCTCCATCCAGCTGGTCTCCCCCGGCCAGCTCATCAATGTGGTGATGACCAGCGGCAGCGGCCCGGAGCAGGCCGCGCCGTCCCAGCTGCTCGCCTCGGCGGTTCCGGTGCTGTGGACTTCCGCCCGCGGCGGCAGGACCGGCCATTGGCTCGACACCGCAGAGACCGACGGGCTGATCGTGGTGGCGGCAAACCCGGACCAGGCCGGACGACTCGCCGGGGCATCCACGCAGGGCAAGTTGTTCTTTGTCCTGGTCGGGTCCGGGACCGGCTAGCCGGATAGCCAGGCACCGGACCGGTCAGCCGGAGCGCGCGGGCCGTTCAGCCCGGGTGTGCGGGCCGTTCAGCCGGAGCACCGGCCGGCGTTCAGCCCCAGTGCGGAGGCTTCTGTTCCTGCAACCAGGCGTCATGGTCATAGCTGCCGGGCTGGTCGCCCCAGCGCCGGGGATCGTCCTCAGCAGCCTTGTTGGGCAGCACTCCCCCGGCGGCCGGCCGCTGCCGCGTGTCGGCGGGCACCGCTTCCCGGGCGGGGGCATCCCGAGACGTGGCCTCTGGAGCGCTCTGGTCACGGTCGCCGCCGCGGGTGTTGTTGTTCTGGTTGTCGCCGTCTGCGTTCATGCCGCCGCCCTCCTTGTTGCCAATAGCTGATTCCTGCCCGCGGTCACCGTCCGCGGACCACCCCTGGGGCGCAGTGGCGGATCCGCCGTAGCTGTGCCGCCCGTCCTCGACGCTCAGGTTTTCAATGTCATCGGAAAAGCCCGGCGAGCTGCGCAAGCGGCTGGGTGCCACGGGCTTCTCCAGGCCGAGGTAGCCGCCGATCCGGTCCGCGCAGGCCGACGGATCGGTAAACACCTCTATGGTCCATAGTGGCATGTAGCGCCAGCCCATACGCTCCAGCAGCTGCGGACGGAGGCGGCTGCGCTCACGCACGCTCATCCGCCGGTACCGCTCGGTGCCGTCGGACTCGATGGCCACCGGGCTGGGGATCTCGGCGTCGTCCTGGCCGATCGTGTGCATCGGGTCCGCCGCGGCCACCATGTCGAGGACCCCGTCGTACTGATGCCAGACCCGCGCCCCGCGGGCCCGGAGCCGGTCGCCGAGGTCGGCCACCAGCGGGTCGGCGCCCAGGGCTTGTTCGCTGGCCGCGGCCCGGGATGCCGGGCTGCCCAGATCCGAGTTGCCGGCTATTTCGCGGTCCAGGAGCTCGTAGAAGTCCACCGCGCCGTGGCTGAGCCGGCTGACGTCCAGGTCTTCCGGGCGGAAGCAGCTGAGCACGTGAAGCGACCGCCGCGCCCGGGTCATCGCGAGGGCGAACTTGGCGCGGCCGCCGTCGGCCGAGAGCGGGCCGAGGCTGTGCAGCGCGCGGCCGTGGGGGGTGCGGCCGTAACCGGGCGAAAAGATGACACGGTCCCGGACCAGGCCTTGCGCCCGCTCCAGGTCCACCACGCGGAAGGACTCGTCTCCGGCGGTGAAGAAGCTGCCCAGCAGCGGGTAGTTGGGCAGCTGCAGCCGGATGGCCTCGCCGATCCGGGCCGCGTGCCGCAGGCTGCCGGTGACCACGGCCAGCGAGGTGCGCGGCCGGAGCCGGGCGTGCTCGAAGACCAGTTCCACCACACGGTTCACCTCGGCGACCACCGATTCGACGCCGTCGTGGTCCGCACTCGGCAGGCCGGTCCCGTCCGGCAGGTATTCCACCGTCAGCGTGCGGTCCAGGCCGGTGGCGGACTGGCCCTCGGGAAGACGGCGGAGTTCGCCGGCGTAGAAACCCTTGCTCAGCTGCCGCACGAGGTCCTCGTCGACGGCACGGTAGACCGTCCTGAGTTTCCAGACAGGCAGGACCGCGGTCAGGGCCTGGTACGCGCTGTCCACGCGCTGGTGCGGGTTCTCGCCGGCGGCGAGCCGCTCGACGCCCACCGAGAAGCTGCGCGGGCTGGCGATCTTGTCGTCGCCAAACGCGATGACCTGCCGGGACCGGGCGACGGCGGGCAGCACAGCCTGCAGGGATGTCGCCTCGGCGTCCAGGATCACCACCGCGTCGAAGCGCTGCTCGGCCGGCAGCAGGGTGGTCAGCAGGTACGGGCTGACGGACCAGACCGGCACCAGCCTGGGCACGAGCTCGGGCGATTGCGCGGTCAGCGCCGCCGGCGTGACCCGTCCGTCCTTCAGCAGGCTGCGCAGCAGCTCGGCCTGCCGGGGGTGCTCGGTCAGGGCGCCACGCCAGCGTTCGGCCAGTTTCCAGCGCAGCCGGGCCGCGCCGCTGGCGATGTGGGCGTTGTCCGCAAGGCGGTACTCCGCCTCGAGCTGGCGCAGCGCATCGCCGTCGGACATGGCGAGGTAGTCGTCGCCGCTGATCATGGCTTCGAGCGCTGACTGCCACCAGGCCAGCTCGAGCTCCGCCGCCACCGACTCGGCCGGCACCTCGCGCTCGGCCAGGTCGGCGAGCAGTTCGCCCAGGCCGTGCTCGCGCATGTTCTCCACCAGCAGCGTCCGCTCGGGCAGGGTTTCCAGCGTGCCGGTGTCCGCGACGAGCCGCTCCAGGCGCTCGACCAGTTCGTTGTACGGGGTCTCGTGCACGGCTCCCCCGGCGCGGGTATGCCGCACGGCCGCAGCGAGCTCAGCCAGCTCGGCCTCCAGCTCCCGGTAGAGGGCCGTGATCTCGGCGAGTCCGGACGGCACGGCCGGGTGCCGCTGGGTGGTGGCGTACTCGGCCCAGGTGGCCCGCTGGTCCTGGACCAGCACCAGCGAGCTGTGGAGGTCCGCGATGTGCACACCGGGCCGGACGTACTCCTTCGCCACGCGGCGCAGCCGGGAGCGCTGCATCGAGGGCATGTCGATGTTCCGCTCACGGCGCCACGCGGACGGGGCGGTGGCGGAGATGAGGTCGTGGACCGGCCGGTCGAAGATGTCCGGGGTGAACTTGTCCAGGCTTTCGCGGACTGCGACCAGCAGGTCGATCTGGTCGCCCCACTCGGCGAAGGTTTCGCCGAGCCGGATCTCCGCGTGCTCGGCGACGCCGCTCATGCGTTCGCGCAGCTGCGGGAGCTTTTCCGCGACGGAGCGGGCCACCTGCTGGGCTTCCTGGGTCTCCTTGCGGGTCAGCAGCCGGGCGCCGTGCCACGGGCTCATGGTCGAGGTGCGGCTGAAGCTGCCCAGCTCGGCAGCGCGGCGGAGCCGTCCTGCCAGTTCCTCGCGGTCCCGGATGTTGTCCAGTACGCTGCGCTTGAGCCGGACCGTGGTGGCCGGCGCCGGGTGGATGGCGGTCAGCGCCGCAAGGGACTGCATGGCCTCGTATGGCGAGCACCCCCAGCGCTGGCGCACGTTGTGCAGGGATGCGACGTGGTCCATGAGGGCGTGCCGGTGCTCGGTCAGCGTGGAGTGCAGGTTCTTCAGCTGCGGTTCCAGCGACTTTTCGTTCCGGACGATCGCCCGGACCAGCTGGCCCTTGAGCTGCAGCGGCGTGGAGTTGCCGGCGAGTTGGACCAGCAGCGACTCGAGCCCGAGTGACTCCAGTTGGGCCGAGATCTCACCGAGGCTGGCCCGCCGGTCGCCAACCACCAGGACGCTCTTGCCCTCGTCGACGAGGGCGCCGATGGTGTTGATGGCGGTCTGCGTCTGGCCGGTCCCGGGCGGGCTGCTGACCACCAGGGAGTCGCCGGCACGGACGGCGTCCACGACATACTGCTGGTCCGTGTCGGCGTCGAGCAGCAGGAGTTCGTCGGCCGGGCTGCGTTCATCGGTGCTCGGGAAGCGCCCTTCCTTGAGCTCGGGGACGTCAACCGGGGTGCCGGCGGCGGCCCGTCCGAGGGAGGCCACGAGCGGGTTGTGCTGGTTGATCCAGGGGTCATCCAGGTTCCCGGAGAGGTCGGCGAACGTGGAGACCAGGAGGTTGTGCTCGATGTCCGCACCGTGGATCGACTGGATCAGGGTGCCAAGGCGGTCCAGGACCGGCTGCGGGTCGTACCGGGCCGTGCTGTAGGCCATCCGGGTCACGGCATTGACGTCGAAGACGATCCCGTGGATGGTCTTCAGGTGCCGGATCAGGGCGGGGTTGATCCGGGCCTGTTCGGTGAGCTGCAGTTCGTAGTCGTCCTCGCCGGGGCGGACGGTCAGGGAAACGGCGGTGAGCATGACCGGCGCGGACACGCGCTGGGGCTTGCCGCCGACGGCGGAGGTCCAGACGACGGTTCCGGCCGAGAGGTAGCCGGCGTCGATGCCGCGGTCGTTGGCGAGCTCGAAGATCTTGGAGCGGAGGTTGCGCGACGCGCGCGCCGCGACGACGTACTGCTGGCGGTCCCGGATCAGGGTGGACAGGCGGGTGCGGCGCCCGGCCATCAGCTGGGCCAGGCCGGAAGGATGGGCGTGCGTCAGGTCAATGGAGCCTTCGGGCGTTTTCGTGAAACGCAGCATGGTGTCTGCTCCGGTGACGGGCTTGAGACCCGACAGCCATTTCCTGAACTCCTCGGAGCCCTCGGGGTGGCCTTGACCAACTGACACTTCTGCCTTCTTTTCTGTGCTCACGGTTTCTGAGTTCGCGCGGGACGCCCTGGACCATACCGGCATGCTTTCGAGGGTAGCCCGAATCAGGCGTCGGTGCCGGGCCGCAACACTGGCGCGGGTCAAATTCGTGGGGCAAATCGCTTCCGTGCAACGGGCCGGAAAAGAGAATGGCCGGCCCCGCAAAAGGAGGCCGGCCATTCACACTGCTATTCCCACTCGATGGTTCCCGGCGGCTTGCTGGTGACGTCCAGCACGACGCGGTTGACGCCCTCCACCTCGTTGGTGATCCGGTTGGAGATCCGGGCCAGGAGATCGTAGGGCAGCCGCGACCAGTCGGCCGTCATGGCATCCTCGGAGGAGACCGGGCGCAGCACGATCGGGTGGCCGTAGGTGCGGCCGTCGCCCATCACGCCGACGCTGCGGACATCTGCCAGCAGCACGACCGGCATCTGCCAGACCTCGTTGTCGAGGCCGGCGGCGGTCAGCTCGGCGCGGGCGATGGCGTCGGCCTTCCGGAGCAGGTCCAGCCGTTCCTTGGTCACTTCTCCGACGATCCGGATGCCGAGGCCCGGGCCCGGGAAGGGCTGGCGGCCGACGATTTCCTGCGGCAGGCCGAGCTGGGCGCCGACGGCGCGGACCTCGTCCTTGAACAGCGCGCGCAACGGCTCAACGAGTTCGAACTGCAGGTCTTCCGGCAGGCCGCCCACGTTGTGGTGGCTCTTGATGTTCGCTGCGCCCTCGCCGCCGCCGGATTCGACGACGTCGGGGTAGAGGGTGCCCTGGACGAGGAACTTGATCTTCTCGCCATGCGCCGCGGCCTCGGCGATGATGGCCAGTTCGGCTTCCTCGAAGGCGCGGATGAATTCGCGGCCGATGATCTTCCGCTTCGTCTCGGGGTCGCTCACGCCGGTCAGGGCCGCCTGGAAGCGTTCCTGCTCATTGGCGACGTAAAGCTTGACGCCGGTGGCGGCCACGAAGTCGCGTTCGACCTGTTCGGCTTCGCCTTCCCGCAGCAGTCCGTGGTCCACGAAGACGCAGGTCAGCTGGTCGCCGACGGCGCGCTGGACAAGGGCCGCGGCCACGGCGGAGTCGACGCCGCCGGAGAGCCCGCAGATCACCCGGGCGTCACCGATCTGCTCGCGGATCCGTTCAACCTGCTCGTCGAGGATGTTGCCCGTGGTCCAGTTAGGTTCCAGCTTGGCGCCCTTGAACAGGAAGTTCTCCAGGACCTGCTGGCCGTAGGCGGAGTGCTTCACCTCGGGGTGCCACTGCACGCCGTAGAGGCACTTCTCCTCGTTGGCGAAGGCGGCCACGTCGGCGCCCGCCGTCGTCGCGAGCACCTCGAAGCCCTCCGGGGCCTCGTGGACGGAGTCGCCGTGGCTCATCCAGGTGCTCTGGTGCTGCGGCATTCCCTCAAGAATGGAGCGGCCCTCCCCGAGGACGGTGGTCTCGGTGGAGCCGTACTCCCGCAGGCCCGTCCGGGCCACTTTGCCACCCAGGGCGTTGGCCATGGCCTGGAAGCCGTAGCAGATGCCGAACACCGGGACCCCGGCCTCGAACAGGTCTGCGCCCACGCTCGGGGCGCCTTCGGCGTAGACGCTTGCGGGGCCGCCGGAGAGAATGATGGCGGCCGGGTTCTTGGCCAGCAGCTGCTCGGTGCTGTAGGTATGCGGAACGACTTCCGAATACACATTCGCTTCCCGGACGCGGCGGGCAATCAGCTGCGCGTACTGGGCACCGTAGTCAACAACCAGCACCGGCCTGTGGGACGTCTGGGATGCAGTGGGAGTGGTCACCGTCCTAGCCTACGTTGCGCCGCTGGTCCCCCGCACCTTGAGAAGCCCCGGGTAAGCGAACTCACAGGAGGGCGCTCCACTGTCCCGCAGGGCGGTTCAGTAGCGCTGCGGCGCCTGCGGGTTGGCCGCGAGTTCGGCCTCCACCTCGGCATGGAACTTCTTCTCCACAAAGAAGGACAGGAACGGCACGACGCCGCCGAGGGCCAGGATGATGAGCTTGGCAAACGGCCAGCGCATCAGCGACCAGAGCCGGAAGTTGGACATCAGGTAGACGACGTACATCCAGCCGTGCACAATCAGCACCGCAACCGAAACGTTCACTCCCCCGATGACCCCCGGAGGCTCGGCGTCGGTGAAGCCGAAGCCGAACGGCTGGCCGGTGACGGCATTCGTGCCGCCGGCGAAGAGGTAGTGGCCAAAGACGTAGCGGGCGATCAGCTCGGCGCAGAGCAGGAGCAGCATGGAGCCCGTCAGGTACGCGAGCACCTTGTAGAACTTGAGGGCGGAGCGGATCTGCGCCTCGGTGCCGCCAAAGCGGCGCTTCCGGCCGCCGGGAGTTCCCGTTCCGTGGGGCTGCTGCGGCTGGATGGCCGGCTTGGGCTCGATCATGGTTGCACTCTCGGTTCGATGGGATGCGGGTCGGTTTCGGAAGAATGAAGGTCGCCGTGACTGCCCGCGGCAGCGAGCCGGGCAGCCTCTTCATCCTGGGCGTCTTCGAGGCCGCGGCGGTAGTCGTCCTTGACCAGGCGCCACCAGATGAAGAGCGCAAAGCCGGCGAAAACCACCCATTCGGCGGCGTAGAACAGGTTGAGCCAGTTCACCGTCTGCGCCGGCGGCTGCGGGCCGATCGCCAGCGGCTTGATGGCGCCGGAGGCTGCCACATCCGCCCCGGCGGAGCGCTCGGAGCTGGCAGCGACGAAGCCGGGGTAGCTGCTGACGTCCCAAAGGTTGATGAGTTCGGCGACGGAGACGGCGCTGGCGCGGCCGGGTCCGGCGTCGGTGTTGGGTACCGGCGCCTCGGACGGGATGAGCCGGCCGGTCAGTTCAATGGGGCCCGACGGCGGCGCTGCGGCGTCCGCGGCGTCGGCCACCCAGCCGCGGGCCACCGGAATCCAGGTCTGCGCCGAAGCTCCGGCACCGGACAGGGCCGGGGCGCCCTGCACGGCGAAGGCGGAGACGATCCAGAACCCTTTGGCGCCGTCGTGGATCCGCCCGGGTACGAGGACCTGCTTCTGCGGATCGTAGCTGCCGGTGAGGGTAACCACCTGGTCCGCCACCGAGCCGGGGAAGAACTGTCCGGGCTTCAGGACCGAGGTCAGCGGGCGGGGCTCCTCGGTCCCGGTGGAAACCGGTACCTCGGCCCGCGTGGAGCGGCCGAACTGCCACTGGCTCAGCAGCACAAAGACCCCGGAGATCACGAGCGCAAGCACGAGGCCTGCGATCCAGCGGGGTTTGAGGGCGGTTTTCAGCACCCCTTAACCGTACTTCGTCCCTGCGTAGAACAACGAAACGGGCTACGGCGGCACAAGGCGGTGCTAGTGATCGAAGAACACCAGGGACGAGTTGATCAGTTCGGAGATCACCTCGGGGTCGTAGGCGCGGCGGAGGGACTCCCGGAAGGACTCCTTCGACAGCGAGCGCGCCAGGGTGGCGAGGACCTCCAGGTGGTCCGAGAAGGAACTGGCCGGGGTCGCAATCAGCAGGACCACGGTGGCCGGTCCGTCGGCGGCGCCGAAGTCCAGCGCTTTGCCGTACTTCGTGATGCCGACCGCGATCGAGGTGCGGGAGACAAACTCGCTGCGTGCGTGGGGCAACCCGACCCCGCCGGGCAGGCCGGTTGCCAGCTGGTGCTCGCGGGCGTTCACGTGGCCGAGGAATCCCTCGAGGTCCGAGATCCGGCCGGCGTCGTACATCCGCTGCGCGAGCTGGGCCGCCGCGTCGAACTTGTCCTTCGCGTCCAGCTCCAGGATCACCATCTGCGGCGTGGTGAGGTCGGCATCGTACCGGTCCAGTGGTTCCGCCAAGAGGTGTCCCTTCGATCTGGCGTCGGTGCACGCCGACTGGTGGTGCGCCGTGCGGCGCCCCGGTCAGCGCAGCGGGACGATGTCCTCCACGCCCATCCGTGCGGCGTCCGCGGATTCGTCGTCCGGCTGCTCCTGGCTCAACCGTTCGGCGTCGACCCGGGCCAGGTAGTGCTTGATTTCGCTCTCGCGCTGCGCATCGCTCCAGCCGAGAACCTCACCCATCAGTTTAGCGACTACCGGGGCGGCGGACACACCGCGGTCCCAGGCCTCGATCGAAATCCGGGTCCGGCGGGTCAGCACGTCCTGGACGTGCCGGGCGCCTTCGAACCGGGCCGCGTAGACGGCTTCGGCCGCCAGGTAGTCGTCCGCCCCCGGCAGCGGTTCGGCCAGTTCGTGGTTCTCTCCGATCAGGGCCAGCACCTCCGGCGCCATCGAGCCGTAGCGGTTGAGCAGGTGCTCGATCCGAGCGACGTGGACGCCGGTTTCCTCGGCCATCCGGTTGCGCTTGTTCCACGCCGCCTTGAACCCGCTCGCGCCGAGCAGCGGGATGGATTCCGTGCACGACGGCGGGACGCGCTCGTCCATGCTGCGTGTGGCCTCGTCCACAGCGTCTTTGGCCATGACCCGGTAGGTGGTCCATTTGCCGCCGGCGACGACGACGAGGCCCGGAACCGGGTGCGCCACCACATGCTCGCGGGACAGCTTGGCCGTGGAGTCGTTCTCCCCCGCCAGCAGGGGCCGCAGGCCGGCGTAGACGCCTTCGACGTCCTCGCGGGTCAGGGGCCGCTTGAGGACCTTGTTGACGTGTTCGAGGATGTAATCGATGTCCTTGCTGGACGCGGCGGGGTGCGCCTTGTCCAGGTGCCAGTCGGTGTCGGTGGTGCCGATGATCCAGTGCCGGCCCCACGGAATGACGAAGAGCACGGACTTCTCGGTCCGCAGGATCAGACCCACCGTGGACTGGAAGCGGTCCCGCGGCACCACCAGGTGGATGCCCTTGGAGGCACGCACCTTCAGCTGGCCGCGGTCGGTGACCATGGCCTGGGTCTCGTCGGTCCAGACCCCGGTGGCATTGATGACCTGCTTGGCCCGGATGTTGAAGCTCGAGCCGTCCTCGTGGTTGACGACCTTGGCCCCGACCACCCGCTCGCCTTCGCGCAGGAAGTCCACCACGGACATCTGGTTCACGGCATGCGCGCCGTAGTAGGCCGCCGTCCGCACGAGGTTGGCGACGTACTTCGCGTCGTCGACCTGGCCGTCGTAGTAACGGATGGACCCGACGAAGGCGTCGTCCTTGAGGCTCGGGGCCGCCCGAAGCGTGCCCCGGCGGCTCAGGTGCTTGTGGAACGGGACGCCGCGGCTGTGGCCGCCGGTGATGGACATGGCGTCGTAAAGGGCGATGCCGGATCCGACGTAGGGCCGCTCCACGAAACGTTTGGTCAGCGGGTACAGGAAGGGGACGGGCCGGGCCAGGTGCGGGGCGAGGACGGAAAGGATCAGCCCGCGCTCGTGCAGGGCCTCCTTGACGAGGGCGAAGTCGAGCATCTCCAGGTAGCGCAGTCCGCCGTGGATGAGCTTCGAGGACCGGGACGAGGTGCCGGCCGCCCAGTCGTTGGCCTCGACGATGCCGACGCTCAGGCCGCGGGTCACGGCATCAAGGGCGGCCCCGGAGCCGACGATGCCACCGCCGACGATAAGGATGTCGAGTTCCTTGCCGGGCTCGGTGCTGGCCTTGAGCACCGCGAGGGACGCTTCGCGTTCCGCGGGTCCAAGCGCACCGCCGGCCAAGGGAGCACCACCGGGAAAACTGTTCATCTCACGCCTCCATCCGGATCAAACCTCGTAGTGCACCACACTACTTCCAAGTTCTCCGGATGGGCAGGGCTTTACCGGCCCCGGCGCAGGGCTCAGTTCCCGGCGTAGGGCGAGACGACGACGTCGACGCGCTGGAATTCCTTCAGGTCCGAGTAGCCGGTGGTCGCCATCGAGCGGCGCAGCGCGCCGATCAGGTTCGAGGTGCCGTTGGTGTGGTGGCCCGGGCCGAACAGGACCTCCTCGAGCGGGCCGACGGTGCCGACATTGGCCCGGTCGCCGCGGGGCAGTTCCAGGTGGTGGGCCTCCTGGCCCCAGTGCCAACCCTTGCCGGGTGCCTCTTCGGCCCGGGCCAGGGCGCTGCCGAGCATCACGGCGTCGGCGCCCATGGCGATGACCTTGACGATGTCGCCGGAAGTTCCCATGCCGCCGTCGGCGATCACGTGAACGTAGCGGCCGCCGGATTCGTCCATGTAGTCCCGGCGGGCGGCCGCGACGTCGGAGATGGCGGACGCCATCGGCGAGTGGATGCCCAGGGCCCGGCGGGTGGTGGAGGTCGCGCCGCCGCCGAAACCGACCAGGACGCCCGCGGCGCCGGTGCGCATCAGGTGCAGGGCCGGGGTATAGCCGGCCGCCCCGCCGACGATCACGGGGACGTCGAGTTCGTAGATGAACTGCTTGAGGTTCAGCGGCTCGTGGTCCTTGGAGACGTGTTCGGCCGAGACGGTGGTGCCGCGGATGACAAAGATGTCGACGCCGGCGGCCACCACGGTCTTGTAGTGCTCCTGGGTGCGCTGCGGGGTCAGCGAGCCGGCCACTGTGACACCCGCTGCACGGATCTCGGCCAGCCGGGAGGTGATCAGTTCGGGCTGGATCGGGGCCTGGTACAGCTCCTGCATCCGGCGCGTGACGGCGGGGCTGTTGGTCTCGTTCTCGAGGGCGGCAATCTGGTCCAGCACCGGCTGGGGGTCCTCGTACCGGGTCCACAGCCCTTCCAGGTCGAGGACGCCGAGGCCGCCAAGCCGGCCCAGCGCGATGACCGTTTCCGGGGACATCGCGGAGTCCATCGGCGCGGCAATGACGGGCATGTCGAACTTGTAGGCATCGATCTGCCAGGAGACGGACACGTCCTTGGGGTCGCGCGTGCGCCGGTTGGGGACGATCGCAATGTCGTCCAGGGAGTAGGCACGACGCCCACGCTTGCCACGGCCAATCTCAATCTCGTAAGTCACGTGCCCACTTTACTTGACGCGGCCGTTGGACCGGCGCGGCCCGTGCCCGCAGGTCCTGCATTGTGGCACCTTGTCCATGGGCCGCGGTCACGGGAGGGCATGTGCCGCCGGCGGAACCGGTAACCGGCGGATGGCCGGTTTCCCGCGGGAGGTACGCTGGCGGCATGGATAAAGGGTGGATCTTCGATGGCCATATTGCAGGCCTGGGAACGGAATCCGGCCTGCGCGCGGTGGTGGGCCTCTGGCAGCGGTCCCCCTTCGGATCCTTCGCCGACGCCATGGTGGAGCTTCCCTCGGGCCACAGGATTCTCTTGGCTCCGACCGCCGAGATCTGTGACTTCATCGCCTCGGTCTACAACTTTGACGAGAGCCTCGTGGTGGATGTGGCGGCGTCATATCAGGCAGGACAGCTCACCGTCGACGCCGGTCCCCTCAGCGTGCGGGCCGCCGTCGGAGTTCGCACCCGGCTTGGCAGCGTCGTGCGCCTGGTCCCGCGCCCGGTGGCGGTGCACCCGCTGTGGTTGCGGGCCGTCAGTCCGCTCGCTGCCAGAATCAGCCCCGGAGCCCGCACCGCGGGCGCCGCCAAGGGCGGACGGACGGAGTACTACGGCGTAACGGATCTGCACCACATCGGGACCGCCCGCGTGAGCTGGGACGGCGCCGACGCCGGGTCACTTGCCGCCGTCCGGCCCGCGGTCACCTTCGGTTTCAGCAGCGTTCCCGCCGCCCCCAGCCTGGCGCGGGTGCGGACCACCGTGACGGCGACCTAGCCCGCGGACACGCCGGCAGGCTTCACCGCGCGGCCCCTCAGACCCCTTCAGCCTCGTCCACGGCGAGCTGGGATTCGAACATCCGGAAGTAGCGGCCCCGGAGGGCCACGAGTTCCTTGTGCGTGCCCTGCTCCACGATCCGGCCGTCCTCCAGCATGTAGACGATGTCCGCCTTCTCGATCGTCGCGAGCCGGTGGCTGATGGCGATGATGGTGCTGCTGCGGTCGGCGAAGAGCCGGGTGAAGATCCGGTGCTCGGCCAGCGCGTCGATCGCCGACGTCGGCTCGTCCATCACCATAAAGGACGCGTCGCGGTAGAAGTTCCGGGCCATGGCCAGGCGCTGCCACTGGCCGCCGGAGAGGCCGCTGCCCTTGCGGCCGCGCGGATCCTCCATCCAGTTGCTGACGTGGTTGTCCAGCCCGTTGGGCAGTTTGTTGATGAACTCCAGGGCCTCGGCGTCGGCGGCGGCGCGGCTGATCCGCGCGTCGTCCCGGGGCGCGTCGACGTCGCCGAAGAAGATGTTCTCCGCCGCGGTGGCGAACTCGTACTTCAGGAATTCCTGGCTGAGGACCGCGAGGTGGCGGTGCCAGGACTTCACGTCGACGGCGGCGAGGTCGACGCCGTCGAGCAGCACCTGCCCCGAGTCGGGCCGGTAGAGCCCGGCGAGGATCCGGATCAGGGTGGACTTGCCGGCCCCGTTCTCCCCCACCACGGCGATGTGCTGGCCCTGCCGGATGGTCAGCGAGATGCCCTTGATGACCTCCAGCTCGCTGCCGGTGTAAGTGAAGCGGATGTCGCGCAGTTCAACGGTCCGCGGCGCCTCGAGCAGGGGCGGGGCGTGTTCGGAGTGCACCGGCAGCGCCATAAACAGCTCGTAGTCCTTGAGGTTCGCGAGGTCCTCGTCGATCGAACTGAGCGAGGAGACCAGGCTGTTGGCGGTGGACAGGGCGCGGCTGACGATCTGCTGGACGTAGAGGAACTGCCCCACCGGCTGCGCCCGGGCGATGATCTGTCCCACCACCCAGATCAGCGAGACTACCTCGGCGCCGTACTGCAGGGCGTCGGCGGCGAGCTGTTTGGGGATGTAGCGTTTCTGGAAGTCCAGCCGTCGCTTCTCGTCCGCGTCCCGGAGCCGGGAGCGCAGCCCCATCAGATAGCCGACGATCCCATAGAGCCGCATCTCGGCGATATGCTGCGGCCGCAGCAGGTTGATTTCGATCATCCTGCGTTGCCGGCGCGAATCGACCTGGGTGTTCCAGTGCGCGATCTGTTCGCGGGAGAGTTTGAACTGCAAGTAGACGCTGGGCACGATCGCGGCCAGCACAATCACCGCGATCCACCAGCTGACCAGCAGCAGCGCGCCGATCGCCAGGATCACCGAGACCAGCTGGGTGAAGATGGCGGCGATCCGGTCCAGGACGCGGGCGTAGGAATCGGAGAAGCGCTTGGCCCGGTCGTAGAGATCCACCGTCTCCTTGTCGTCGTAGCGCCAGAAGTCGAGGGCGAGGAACCGCTCGTACATCAGGTCCCCGACGATCGCGCCGACCCGGAAGCTCATGAGCTGCTGGATGTAGCGGTCCACGCTGCTGAACGCTCCCCAGAAGAGGCCGAGCGCCGCCGTGATGACGACGTAGACGATCGCCTGCCGCCCGGCCTCGGCGTTACCGGCGTAGGCGGCCGCGAGGGCCGTCGTGGTCAGTGCGGCGAAGTAGGTGGTGACGAGCGGCAGCAGCGCCGAGATCAGCGAGCCAACGATTTTCATCACGACGGCGGCCGGCGAGGCGCGGAAGCTGACCCGCAGCACCTGCGCCACGGCCCGCGCATAGGGCCGCAGTGCCAGTTTGCGCTTGGCTTCGCGCGCGGGCAGGAGTTCGGACATGCCTCCAGCCTAGTTGCGGGCCGATGCGACGGAACGCGAAAGGGCCACGGGACGAATCCCGCGGCCCCTCACGTTGTGCGGGCGGGGTGGGAGGCGCCGGGTGGGGCCACTCCCGCCGGGTTCCCTGACCGAGCTTGCGTGGTTAGGGGGCGGGTGGGGATTAGCGCGAACCGTAGTTCGGTGCCTCCACCGTCATCTGGATGTCGTGCGGGTGTGATTCCTTCAGCCCGGCCGGGGTGATCCGGACGAACTTGCCGCGGGCCTTGAGCTCGGCGACGGTCGGCGCGCCGGTGTAGAACATGGTCTGGCGGAGGCCGCCGACCAGCTGGTAGGCCACCGAGGACAGCGGGCCGCGGTAGGCCACGCGCCCTTCGATGCCTTCCGGGATGAGCTTGTCGTCGCCGGAGACGTCGGCCTGGAAGTAGCGGTCCTTGGAGTAGGAGGTGTTCTTGCCGCGGGTCTGCATGGCCCCGAGCGAGCCCATCCCGCGGTAGCTCTTGAACTGCTTGCCGTTGACGAAGATCAGGTCCCCCGGGGACTCGTCACAGCCGGCCAGCAGGGAGCCGAGCATGACGGTGTCGGCCCCGGCCACGAGGGCCTTGCCGATGTCGCCGGAGTACTGCAGCCCGCCGTCGGCGATCAGCGGCACACCGGCCGGGATGGCCGCCTTCGCGGACTCGTAGATGGCGGTGATCTGCGGGACGCCGACGCCGGCCACCACGCGGGTGGTGCAGATGGATCCCGGACCCACGCCCACCTTGATGCCGTCTGCGCCCGCGTCGATCAGGGCCTGGGCACCCTCGCGGGTGGCGGCCTGGCCGCCGATGATGTCCACGTGGGCGGCGACCGGATCGGACTTCAGCCGCCGGATCATGTCCAGCACGCCCTGCGAGTGGCCGTTGGCGGTGTCGACGAAGAGGGCGTCCACGCCGGCGTCGATCAGGGCCATGGCCCGCTCCCAGCCGTCACCGAAGAAGCCGATGGCCGCACCCACGCGCAGCCGGCCCTCCTCGTCCTTGGTGGCCAGCGGGTACTGCTCGGCCTTGGTGAAGTCCTTGGTGGTGATGAGTCCCTTGAGCCGGCCCTGCTCGTCGACCAGCGGGAGCTTCTCGATCTTGTTGGTGGCGAGCTTGTGCGAGGCTTCTTCGCGGCTGATGCCGACGTGTCCGGTGACCAGCGGCATCTTGGTCATGACGTCGCTGACCAGGCGGATCGGGAAGTCGGATTCCGGCACAAAACGGGTGTCGCGGTTGGTGACGATGCCGAGCAGCCGCATGCCCTCATCCACGACCGGCAGCCCGGAGACCCGGTAGTGCGAGCAGATCTCATCCAGCTCGGCGAGGGTGGCCTCGGGGCCGATGGTGAGCGGGTTGGTGATCATGCCGGACTCGCTGCGCTTCACCCGGTCCACCTGGTCGGCCTGGTCGGCGATTGACAGGTTGCGGTGCACGACGCCTAGGCCGCCCTGGCGGGCCATGGCGATGGCCATCCGGGACTCGGTGACCGTGTCCATCGCGGCGGACAGCAGCGGGGTGTTCACGGTGATGCGCTTGGAGATCCGCGAGGAGGTGTCAGCTTCGGAGGGGATGACGTTGGTGTGTCCCGGCAGCAGCAGGACGTCGTCGTAGGTCAGGCCAACGAAGCCAAAAGGGTCGTGTTCTGGCTGGGTCATGAGTGCGCCTCTTACCTTGGGTTTCTGGGTTCACGGGTAGGGGTTGCAGCAGATGACCAGCCCGTCATTACGGGCGTGGCCTGTGCAGAAGTGTTGTGTAAATACTAGAACCTTGGCGGCAATCCCCATATTCCGGGCCGCGAATGTGAGCAACGGCATCCCGCGGGCGGCGCCGCGCGCGTCACTTCCAGCCGGTGGCGGCGAGCAACCGCTGCTCAAACATCGGGATCATGCTTTGCACGTACGTCTTGGTGAGGTGGTTGTCGTCCTTGTAGACGTAGACGTTCCCGACGACGGCGGGGCAGGTCCCGTCGGCGCAGATGAAGTCGCTCATGTCCATCAGGTGCAGCCCTGCGACCTTGCCCCGGTAGGCGTCCAGCGGCGAGGAGTCGGCCAGCGACTCCTGCAGCGGAACGTTGCAGGCCGCGGCATCGGTGCCCTTCTTCTGCACGCACTCGGGCATGTTCATGGTGAACCGGGGGTTGTCGCGCACGCCCACCACCTCCATCCCGGCGTCGGTGAACGGCCTGATGCCCTCAAGGTACTGCGGGACCTCGGTCTCGTACGGGGCGTCCTTGTGCGTGAGCGAGGCGACTGTGAAGACGGCGTCCGGCTTGTGTTCCAGGACGTACTGGGTGCTGGCCTTGTTGAAGGCGTTGCAGTCGGCGTCGCGCTCGGGCGATTCCCCGCCGAAGCGGCAGTTGCCCTTGAGCAGGGTGACGACTTCCCAGCCGTGGCTCTTGGCGATGGGGCCCAGCGCGGCCATGTACTGCTGGGCGTGCGAATCGCCGAGCACGACGATCCGCTTGGTCACCTTGTCCGGCTTACTGTTCTGCAGGCAGCCCGAGAGCAACGGGTCGCTGGGCATGTTCGCGTCGGTGCAGAGCCCGTCGATATCGGCCCACTCGTTCTTCAGGGCGGCCGGGCCGGGAATGATTTTGGCGGCCGGTGTCGGCTTGCCGGCGTTCTCCGGCGCCAGCGCGGCCGCGCCGGGGGTCAAGTCCCGGGGCTGGGCAGCCGCGGCGGCCTCGTCGGCCATCAGCTGGCTCTGCCATACGGTCACCGGGCCGGCCAGCAGGGCGCCGCAGGCGGCGATGACGACGGCGGTGCGCCAGGCCCGGCGCTGCGGCCAGTGCCAGTCGCGCAGCGGCTTCTCGACAAAGCGGGTGGTGAGGACGGCCAGCACCACGGAGGCGGCGACAATCGCGAGGCCCTGCACCAGGTTCGGCGCGCTGAGGCCCATCCCGGCCAGCGCCAGCACCAGCAGCGGCCAGTGCCAGAGGTAGAGGGCGTAGGAGTTGTCGCCGAGGGCAACCAGCGGACGCCAGGTCAGGAGCCGGTCGACGCCGAAGCGGCTGCCGCTCTGCCCGGCCACAATGATGGCTGCGGCGGCCAGCGTGGGCCACAGCGCGATGAAGCCGGGGAAGGACCGGTCCACGGTCAGCAGCAGCCCGCAGGAGAGCATCGCGGCCAGGCCCGCCCAGCCGAGTAGCACGCGCAGCGCCTTGCCCGGTTTCAGGTGCGGCAGCGCCAGGGCGAGCAGCGAGCCGAGGGCGAACTCCCAGAGCCGGGTGCGGGTGTCAAAGTAGGCATAGCCCTGGTTGCTGGCGGTCTGGTCGATCGAGTAGGCCAGCGAGGCGGCGAAGATGGCCCCGAATGCCAGGGCAAGGATCAGCCGGTAGTTCGCCACCCGCCCGCTTAGGTTCGTCCAGCGGCGCAGCGCCCGCTGCAGAACGCGGTGCAGCAGGGCGGCCCCGGCGAAGACCAGCGGCCAGAGCAGGAAGACCTGGCCCTGGATGGACAGGGACCAGAAGTGCTGCAGCGGGCTGGCACCGGAGTGGTCCTGGGCATAGTAGTCGACGGCGGTGTCGGCAAGCAGCCAGTTCTGCCGGTACAGCAGGGATGCCCAGGCCTGGTCGAGGATATCGGGCCAGCGGCTTGCCGGCAGGATGGCCCGGGTGCCGATCAATACCCCGAGCACCACCACGACGACGGCGGGCAGCAGCCGCTTGAGCAGGTGCAGCCAGTGGCTCAGCAGGCGAAGCGGCTTCCCACTCCCCACCTTCCGGGCGAAGCTCAGGGTCATCAGGAAGGCCGAGATCAGCAGGAAGATGTCTACCCCGCCGGAGACGCGGCCCAGCCACACGTGGTAGGTCACCACCATCAGGACGGCGAGCGCACGCAAGCCCTGCACCTCGGGCCGGTAGCCCGATTTGCGGCGCGCCGGCGACCCCGCAGACGCGGGCGCCGGCGACGGGCTGGCTGCCGCTTGCTCGTTCGACACTTCTGACCCCTCAGGCGCGGTTCCAAAAACATCGATGTTACCGAACCGTAATTTTTTGCGCCAATCGCCGGGAGGTCCAGTAGGGGCGCCGACTCAGCGGCAGGCCCTAGTCTGTAACGAGTCGAAGGAGGCAGCGAGTGATTGTGCAGTTACGGATATGTGTCCCGGAGCGTCTTTCCGGTGCCGTGGTGGACTGCTGTTCGGACGGGCTCGGTGTGGCGGAGGTGGCGCTGCACCCGGGCGCTTCGGTGCTGCCGCCGGGAGACGTCATCCTGGTCTTTATCGCGCGCGAATCCGTCGAGGCGCTGATCGAACGGCTGCACGCCCTGAACGTCCAGGAGGTCGGCTCCATCTCGGTGACCACTCCCGAGTTGTTGCTCTCCGACCGCGCGGACGAGGCGGTGGCGGCGGCCCCCGGCGAGGGCGCGGACGCCATGATCTGGGATGAGGTGTCCCGGCAGACCGGGGAGGACTCCAGGCTGACGTGGAGCTATCTGGCATTCCTCGTCCTGGCCACCCAGCTGGCCGCTATCGGGATCGTCACCGACTCGACCATCGCCATCGTGGGCGCCATGGCCGTGGGTCCCGAGTTCGGGCCGCTCGCCGCGCTGGCCGTGGCGCTGGTGCGTCGCCAGTGGCGGCTGGGACGCGGGGCGGCGCTGGCGCTCGGGGTCGGCTTCCCGGTTGCCATGCTCGCTGCGGCCCTGACGGCCTGGCTCTCCGTCCCGCTGGGGCTCTTTCCCGCCGACGCGCTGGACCGCGGCTCGGCGGTGGAGTTCATCTACCACCCGGGGCCGTATTCCCTGATTGTGGCCCTGCTGGCCGGAACTGCCGGTATGTTGTCCGTGATCGGCCGGCGGTCGGCGGCCCTGATCGGCGTCTTCATCTCCGTCACCACGGTCCCGGCAGCCGGATATGTCGCGGTGGCGCTGGTGCTGGGTGAGTACCAGAAGGCTGCGGGGTCCGCGTTGCAGCTTCTGCTGAACCTGGTTGGGATCGTCGTGTCGGCCGTGGCGGTGCTGCTGTTCTACCGGGTCATCACCAAGCGCCTGCCACGCGACGCCGCACCGCGGCTGCGGCGGAAGTCGCAGGCGCCCCGGCGCTGACCGGCCGGGCCAACGGGCCAACGGAAAGGACCGGACCAGCTCACGCTGGTCCGGTCCCTTTGTTGCACTGTGCCCTAAGGACGCTTAGTGCTGGTGTCCGGCGTGTTCGTCCTCGTCGGCCGGCTTCTCCACCACGAGGGTTTCGGTGGTGAGAACCAGCGCGGCGATGGAGGCCGCGTTGCGGAGGGCCGCACGCGTCACCTTGACGGGGTCGATCACGCCGGCGGCGATCAGGTCCTCGTACTCGCCGGTCTTGGCGTTGAAGCCCTGGTTGACGGCGGCTTCGGCGACCTTGGCAACGACGACATAGCCGTCGAAGCCGGCGTTCTGCGCGATCCAGCGCAGCGGCTGGGTCAGCGCGCGGCGGACGATGCCCACGGCGGCTGCCGCGTCGCCGTCGAGCGCCTGGACGGCCGGATCCTCGTCGAGCGCCTTGAGGGCGTGGATGAGGGCGGAACCGCCGCCGGCCACGATGCCTTCTTCGAGGGCAGCGCGGGTGGAGGACACGGCGTCCTCGATGCGATGCTTCTTTTCCTTCAGCTCGACCTCGGTGGCAGCGCCGACCTTGATCACGCCGATGCCGCCGGCCAGCTTGGCCAGGCGTTCCTGCAGCTTTTCCTTGTCCCAGTCGGAGTCGGTGCGGGTCAGCTCGGCGCGCAGCTGGGCGACCCGGGCCGCGACGTCCTCGGCGGAGCCGGCGCCGTCGACGATGGTGGTGTTGTCCTTCGTCACGGTGATGCGGCGCGCGGTGCCCAGCACCTCAAGGCCCACGGTGTCCAGGCTGAGGCCCAGTTCCGGGGAGACGACCTGCGCGCCGGTGAGGGTCGCGATGTCCTGCAGCATTGCCTTGCGGCGGTCACCGAAGCCCGGCGCCTTGACGGCGACGACGTTCAGGGTGCCGCGGATGCGGTTGACGATCAGCGTGGAGAGTGCCTCGCCGTCAACGTCCTCGGCGATGATGAAGAGCGGCTTGGAGCTCTGCAGCGCCTTCTCCAGCAGCGGCAGGAATTCCTGGACCGAGGAGATCTTGCCCTGGTTGATCAGGATGAGGGCGTCCTCGAGGACTGCTTCCTGGCGTTCCGCGTCGGTGACGAAGTACGGGGACAGGTAGCCCTTGTCGAACTGCATGCCCTCGGTGAGGACCAGCTCGGTCTGCGTAGTGGAGGACTCCTCGATGGTGATCACACCATCCTTGCCGACCTTGCCGAAGGCCTCGGCCAGGAGCTCGCCGACCTCGTCGCTCTGTGCGGAGATCGCGGCCACGTTGGCCACCTGGGTGCCCTCGACCGGGCGGGCGTTCTCAAGCAGGCGGGCGGCGACGGCCTCGACAGAGACCTCGATGCCGCGCTTGATCTGTCCCGGGGCGGCGCCGGCCGCAACGTTGCGCAGGCCTTCCTTGACCAGGGCCTGGGCGAGCACGGTGGCGGTGGTGGTGCCGTCGCCGGCGACATCGTTGGTCTTGGTGGCGACCTCCTTGGCAAGCTGTGCGCCAAGGTTTTCGTACGGGTCGTCCAGTTCGACTTCACGGGCGATGGTGACGCCGTCGTTGGTGATCGTGGGGGCGCCCCACTTCTTGTCCAGCACGACGTTGCGGCCGCGCGGGCCGAGCGTCACCTTGACCGTGTTGGCGAGCTTATCGATGCCGGCTTCAAGCGACCGGCGGGCAGCGTCGTTAAACGCAAGCTGCTTTGCCATGGTTTTGTCCTTTCAAGACAGAACCCCGCGCAGCCGTTCCGTTCAAAGCGAAGGAGCGGCGGCGCGGGGGTCCAAGAGAGTTACTTTACGACGATCGCCAGAACGTCGCGGGCGGACAGCACGAGGTACTCGACGCCGCCGGTCTTAACTTCGGTTCCGCCGTACTTGGAGTAGATGACAACGTCGCCGACGGCGACGTCGACGGGAACGCGGTTGCCGTTGTCGTCAAAGCGGCCGGGGCCTACTGCAACAACTTCGCCTTCCTGCGGCTTCTCCTGTGCGGAGTCCGGAATAACCAGGCCGGAAGCCGTGGTCTGCTCGGCTTCGAGCGGGCGGACAACAATACGATCCTCAAGAGGCTTAATAGAGACCGACACTCGGACCTCTCCTTTTCGTCAGCAAATTCGTGGACTATGAAGCGGTGATGCCATGGCGTACAGACCGTCGTCGCGGTGCCGGCAGTAGCTTGGCGGAGCGTGCTTCATGTGTTAGCACCCGCCTAGGGAGAGTGCTAATGACGACTCTATGTAAGGAGTTAGCACTCGGTCAAGGCGAGTGCCAGAAATTCGTCCCGGGTGAAGATCGGGCGAGACATGCCCATCCGGCGGCTTGGCGGACGGACATGCCGCCCAGGGCGCGGAGCTCGTGTCCATTGTTGGTGCTGAGCGCTGGGCATGCTCATTGCTGGTCCGGTGCGATGGACATTCCGTTCGGGAGCGATGGGCAGGTCCGTTGCTGGCCGCCACCGATGGACATACACGCAATATGTCCAGTGTTGGCCGCGAGGAACGGGCATGTCCGGAGTGGGTGGACCCAACCGGCGCCGCGCCAGGCCACGCCAATCCCCTACATCCCAGCGGGCTAAACACGCCAATGCCCAAAGTTCCAGCGGGCCAAGCGGGCAAAGCCCCCCATGCGGGCCCACCCGCCCAAGCAGGCCAACCCCGGGCGGCCTACTCCCCCGCGAGGTCCTCGTAGTCCCAGTCCTGGCCGTCGTCGTCCTCGTCGACCTGCGCGGAGGTGTTCCGTTCGCGGTAGAGCACAAAGCCGCCGGCGAGGGCAGCCAGTGCGCCGAGGACCAGGAAGATGATGCTTCCCACCCGGGCGGCGGCATAGGTGTCGCGGATGGCCCGCGCCTCGTCGGTGGCATCGGTGACGTCCTTGCCGCCAACGGAATACACGGTGGCGTTGAAGGAGTCGAGGGCGAAGATGATCACCAGCAGCGCCACGCAGACGACGGCCACCACACTGCCCGCAATCAGCGCGGGCCGGGCGAAACGGACCAGCCCCCGCCGGCCCGGATTCTCCCCGTCCCCCTGCTCCCGGGTGCCTGCCGCGCCGAAGTCCTCTGTGTCCCTGTCGTCCATGCCGTCCAGCCTATCGGTCGCGCCGGGCCTCCCGCGCCTGAACTACGCTTGATTGCATGGCTGAGACTACGCAGGACCAGATCGCCCCGCTTCTCAATCCGGAGGGCTGGGAGCTGCTGGCCTCGCTGGGCCCGTACCGCGAGGAGGAGGCCTTCCGGCTCAACGCCTCGCTCCGGAAGGCCGGCCATTCCCCCGAGCTGGTCTCGGCGGCACTCACGCAGTCCCGCCTGCGGACCAAGGCGGAGTCCAAGTTTGGCGAATTCGCCCGGCAGATGATTTTCACCCGGGCCGGGCTGGAGCAGGCCACTCGGCTCAACGTCGCGGCACGGCATGCGCAGCGGTTCGCCGAGGCCGGGATTGCGCACGTGGCGGACCTGGGCTGCGGACTGGGTGCGGACGCCATGGCGCTGGCCTCGCTGGACATCCGGGTCACCGCCGTGGAACTCGACGAGACCACGGCCGCCTGCGCCACCATGAACCTGATCCCGTTCCGGAACGCCACCGTGGTCCACGCCGACGCCGTCGCCGTGCCGCTCGACGGGATCGACGGCGTCTGGCTCGACCCGGCCCGCCGCACCACGTCCAGCTCCGGAACGAAACGGCTCTGGGACCCGGAAGACTTCTCCCCGCCACTGTCCTTTGTGGAGTCCCTGGCCGCGACCGGCCGGGCCGTCGGCGTCAAGATGGGCCCGGGCATGCCGCATGCGTCGGTTCCGGCGGGCTGCGAGGCGCAGTGGGTCTCGGTGGGCGGCGACGTCACCGAGGTGACCCTCTGGTTCAACGCGGTCCGCCGGCCCGGAATCCGCCGCGCCGCCCTGGTCCTGGGGCCGCAGGGCGCCGCGGAACTCACCAGCTCCGAGGAGTTCGACGCCGGACCGGTCGCCCCGGTGGGCGCGGTGGAGGGCTACCTCTACGAGCCGGACGGCGCCGTGATCCGTGCGGGTCTGGTCGCCGACGTCGCGCTCCAAGTCGGCGGCCACCTGCTGGACGAACACATCGCCTACATTTGCGCCCCGGACCTGACCGACACCCCTTTCGCCAGGGCCTACAAGGTCCTTGAGGTGATGCCGTTCAACGTCAAGGCGCTCAAGTCCTGGGTCAGGGACAACGGAATCGGCGTCCTGGACATCAAGAAGCGCGGCACCTCGGTCACGCCGGAGGAACTGCGCAAACAGATTCTGCCCGGCGGCAGGAGCGCCAGGAACGGCGCCAACAAGACGGCCACCCTGGTCCTGACCAGGATCGGCGAGGAGCGGGTGGCCATTTCGGTGGAGCCGGTCTAGGGCTTGGCGGGCGGCGCTACTGGGCCCGCATGAACTCCTCGGCTGCCCGGACCTGTTCGTCGCCTGGCCGGATGCCGGTGTAGAGCACGAACTGCTCCAGGGCCTGGATCGTGGCGACCTCGGCGCCGGTGATCACCTGCTTGCCCGCGGCCCGGGCGGCCTTGACCAGCGGCGTCTCGGCGGGCAGCGCGACGACGTCGAAGACCACCTTCGCGGCGTCGATCGCCTCCCGCGGGAAAGGCAGCGCCTCGGAATCCGGGCCGCCCGCCATGCCGATCGGGGTCACGTTGATCAGCATGTCGGCAGTGCCGGAGGGATCGACGTCGGCCCGCCAGGCGAACCCGTAGAGCCCGGCGAGCGCCCTTCCGGCCTCCTCTTTGCGTGCGATCACGGTGACGTTCCGGAAGCCGGCGTCGCGCAGGGCCGCCGCGGTTGCCTTCGCCATGCCGCCGGCGCCCAGCAGCCACACGGAGTAGTCCGTGGGGACGGCGTTGCGCCGCAGCAGCTGCTCGATCGCCGTGTAGTCGGTGTTGTAGGCCGTGAGCGTTCCGCCGTCGTTGACGATCGTGTTGACCGAATCGATGGCTTTCGCGGACGGGTCCATGACGTCCACGAGGTCGATCACGTCCTCCTTGTACGGCATCGACACCGCACAGCCGCGGATGCCGAGGCCGCGCACGCCGGCGATAGCCTGGGCCAGGTCGGTGGGGGCGAAGGCCTTGTAGATCCAGTTCAGGCCCAGCTGTTCGTACAGGTGGTTGTGGAAGCGGGTCCCGTTGTTGCTCGGCCGGGCCGAGAGCGAGATGCACAGGGTCATGTCTTTATTCAGGATGGGCACAGCACCATTAAACGCCACCGCACCGGTTCAGCGGCAGCCGGAGCCCGGTCCCTGCGGCCCGACGGCGACCGGCAGCTTCCCGGGGGCGGTCGCTTTGCCGGCGAGCACCTCCAGCAGCGCGTCGAAGGCCTCCTGGCTCCGGCCGTAGAGCGCGATCTTTGCGGGCGCGGCGGATTTCTCCAGCGGCCACGGGGCGTCGAGCGAGACGGCCACATCCGCTGTCGCCGGGGCTCCGCCGTAGCCGATCAGCGCCACCACCGGTCCGGCGCCGACGCCGATGCCGGCCTGCCTGGCCGCCGCCGCGAAACGGCCGCGGTCCTGCTCGGATCCGCCGCTGACCCGGACGCTGGCCGGAACCATCGGGCCGTCGCACGGCCCGGCAAGGACGGTAATGGCTTCCTGGGAGACCCTCTCCGACAGTGCCGAGCCGCTGCCCGGCGGAATGACCTGCGGCGCGTGGCTGCGGCCGCGCCAGAGCTGCATCGTGGCCACCCGCCGCGCCGCCTCGTCCAGGCGCGCGGCCGGCAGTGAACCGTTCCGGACCGCGTTCACGATCGCGGCGTGGGCCGTCTCGACGGACGCCGGCATCAGCACCAGGTCCGCTCCGGCGGCGAGGGCCAGCGGGGCGGCGGAGTCGTTCGGGAACTGCTGCGTGATCGCACCCATGTTCATGGCATCGGTCACCGCGACGCCTTCGAAGCCCATCCGGCGCAGCTCGGCGTAGGAGGCCGGCGAGACCGAGGCGGGGACGCCCGGCTGCAGTGCGGGCACGGCAATGTGCCCGGTCATGACCATTGGCAGGCCGGCGTCGATGGCAGCCTGGAAGGGTTTCAGGTCCTTGGCCCGCAATTGGTCCAGGCTCGCCCCTTGCACCGGCATCGCCTCGTGCGAGTTGACGGTCACCGACCCATGCCCGGGAAAGTGTTTGGCGGCCGGGAGCATGCCGGCGTCGAGCATTCCCTCTGAGAAGGCGGTGCCCACTTCCGCGGCGATGTCCGGGCTGCCGGAGATGGAACGGGCGCCGATCGTGGGATCGGCGGGACCCGCGGTGACATCCGCGGTCGGCGCGAAATCGACGTTGAAGCCGAGCCCGGCCAGTTCCGCGGAGATGGCCCGGCCGGCGTCGGAGGCCAGCGGTTTGCTGTCGGCGGCCCCGTAGCTCATCGGGGCAGGCCACTCGGTGAGGGGTGCACGCAGCCGTGCCACCGCCCTGCCCTCCTGGTCGACTCCGATCATGCCCGGCCAGCCGCGGCCATCAGCCCGGGCCGCCCGCTGCAGGCGCCCGTTGGCGTCCCGCATGGCGGCAGTGTCCACCTGCCCGTCCGGGGCCGTGGGGACGTGGTCCCCCATGACAATTGAACCTGCGAGATGGAGTCGTTCAATCGTCCGGGCGTGGGCTTCGGCGTCGAGTCCCTGGAAGAACGGCAGCAGCACCTGCCCGGCCTTTTGTTCCAGGCTCATGGCCGCCACGGCGGTGGCGGCGGCATCGGTGTCGCGCTGGTCCGGACCCCAGCCGAGCGGGCGCGGCGTCCCGTGCGCGGCGTTGTCCGGCGCCGGCGCCCCGGCAGTGGAGCCCTGGTCCGGGGACTGTCCCGGCCCCGAAGTGCCCGGGTCGCTGCAGCCCGCCGCAGCAACCGCCAACCCCGTCAGGAGCGCCACGACTGCCGGCAACCGGCTTCCCCTGTGAAGACTCTCACGTATCAGCTGTAACTTGGCCACCGGCTCGATGCTACCCCTGCACTAGACTTGAACCACCGTTGCCTTGCCACAGCATGCCGCTGCGGGCAGCAAACCAGCTGGCGTCAAAACGGGCAACAAAACAGCAAAGGGACCACATGAAGATTGATTTCGCTTCATCCAGGCAATCAACTCTTGGTGTGGAATGGGAGCTCGCGCTCGTCGATGCCGAAACCGGCGAGCTGGCCTCGGTGGCCGGCGAGGTGCTCCGGGGCGTGGCCGACCGCCATCCCGAGCTGAACGAGGATGACGAACATCCCCACATCAAACAGGAACTGCTGCTCAACACGGTGGAACTCGTCACCGGAATCTGCACCACCGTTGCTGAAGCCAAGGCGGACCTGGACAGTTCCCTCGCCGCACTGCGCGAGGTCACCGACCCCATGGGCGTCGAGGTCTTCTGCGCCGGCAGCCACCCCTTCAGCCCGCCGCAGCTGCAGCCCGTCACGGACAAGGAGCGGTACGCCAAGCTGATCGACCGCACCCAGTGGTGGGGCCGCCAGATGGTCATCTACGGGGTGCACGTCCACGTGGGCCTGGACAGCCGCGACAAGGTACTTCCCGTCCTCGACGGCCTGGTCAACTACTTCCCGCACTTCCAGGCGCTCTCCGCCTCCAGCCCGTTCTGGGGCGGCGAGGACACCGGCTACGCCTCGCAGCGCGCCTTGATGTTCCAGCAGCTGCCGACGGCGGGCCTGCCGTTCCAGTTCGCGAGCTGGGAAGAATACGAGGCCTACGTCCAGGACATGTTCACCACCGGCGTCATCGACACCCTCTCCGAGATCCGCTGGGACATCCGCCCGGTGCCCAACCTCGGCACCATCGAGATGCGGATCTGCGACGGCCTGGCCACGCTTGAGGAGGTCGGCGCGATCGCGGCCCTGACCCAGTGCCTCGTGGACGAGTTCTCCACCATTCTGGATAACGGCGGCACCATCCCGACCATGCCGCCTTGGCACGTCCAGGAGAACAAGTGGCGTGCGGCCCGTTACGGCCTGGACGCGATCATCATCCTCGACGCCGACGGCAACGAACAGCTCGTCACCGAGCACCTGCGCGAGACGCTCACCCGGCTGCAGCCCGTCGCCGCCAAGCTCGGCTGCAGTGCCGAACTGGCCGACGTGGAGAAGATCATCCGACGGGGCGCGGGCTACCAGCGCCAGCGCCGCGTCGCGGCCGAACACGGCGGCGACCTGCGCGCCGTCGTGCTGGACCTGGTCAAGCAGATGCGCAAGGGTCCCGAAGCCTAGCTTCCCGGCACCGCATCCCTGTTCCTAGGCGTTCCTGAGCGTTGCTGCTAGGCGGACACGGAGGTGACCGGCATCGAGGAGTCCGGCGCGAAGCCGATCCCGCTCGGTGCGGTTCCGGCCATCACCAGTTGCGCGCCAAGTGCGGCGACCATTGCCCCGTTGTCGGTGCACAAGGCCAGCGGAGGTACGGTCAGCCGGATCCCGGCGGCACGGCAGCGCTGCTCCGTCAGCTGGCGCAGCCGCGAGTTCGCGGCCACTCCCCCGCCCAGCAGCAGCTCGGTAATGCCGTTTTCGCGGCAGGCGAGCACCGCCTTGGACGTGATCACATCCACCACGGCTTCCTGGAAGGCGGCGGCGATGTCCGCGACCGGCACCTCCGCGCCGCGTGCCTCGAACTGCTCGACGCAGCGGGCGACGGCGGTTTTGAGGCCGCTGAAGGACCAGTCGTAGCGGTGCGGGCCGGGTTCCTCGACGGTGCCCATGTACTTGGGCTGGGTGAGGCCGCGCGGGAATCGGATGGCCTTCGCGTTTCCCGTGCGCGCCAGCTTGTCGATGGCCGGCCCGCCCGGGTAGCCCAGCCCCAGCAGCCGGGCCACCTTGTCGTAGGCCTCGCCGGCGGCGTCGTCGATGGTGGAACCGAGGAGTTCGACGTCGTCGGTGATGCTCCGGATCCGCAGTATTTCGGTGTGCCCGCCGGAGACCAGGAGCGCGCCGAGGTTGTCCGGCAACGCGTTCCCGCCGTCCGCGGCAAAAACGCCCGGGGCGCCGTCGCCCGGCTCGAGCAGGCCGACGCCGACGTGCGCCACCAGGTGGTTGATCGCGTAGAGCGGCTTGCCGGTGGCGACCGCGAGCGCCTTGGCCGCGCAGACTCCCACCATGAGCGCGCCGGCGAGCCCCGGGCCGGAGGTCACGGCGATGGCGTCAAGGTCCGCCAGCGTTACGTCCGCCGCGGCGAGGGCCTCGCGGAGGGTGGGGACGAACGCGTCAAGGTGTGCGCGCGAGGCGATCTCGGGGATGACGCCGCCAAAATGGACATGCTCGTCCATGGAGGAGGAGACCGTGTTCGCCAGCAGCCGGGTGCCGCGGACAATGCCGACGCCGGTCTCGTCGCAGGAGGACTCGATCCCCAACACCAGCGGCTGGGAGCTGTGCGGAATGTGGTTCATGCTCGGCCTGTTTCGCTCGGAGGTGTGTGCAGTTGGAGGCGCATGATCAGCGCGTCCACGCCGTCGCGGTAATAGCGCGGCCGGACGTGGATCTGCTCGAAGCCGAAGCGCAGGTAGAGCTGTTGGGCCCGGGGGTTGTCGGCGCGCACTTCCAGCAGCACATCGGCGGCATGGCGGCTCCGGCTTTCGCGGATCAGCTCGGTCAGCAGGGCCGACCCGATGCCCTTGCCCTCCTGTTCGGGCACGACGGCGATGGTCTGGACGTCCGCGATGGGTTCGATGCACATCAGCCCGGCGTAGCCCACGATGGCGCCCGCGGCCTCGGCGACGAGGTAATGCCGCGTGTCGGTCTGAGCCAGCTCGTCGACGAACATCTGCAGGGGCCAGGCGTCGACCGGGAACAGCCGGCGCTCCAGGGCGTGGACGGCGGGGATGTCCGCGGGAACCATGGGCCGGAGATCCACGCCGGGCGGCCCCGGCGGTGTTTCCGGGGCGCTCACAGCGCGCGCTTCCGCGGCCCGGGGACCTGCGCGTCGGATTCCCGCAGGTACAGCGGGGTGCTGTCCAGGAGTTGCTCCCCCGCGGCGAGGCGTGCGAGGGCGAACTGGCCTAGCGAGAGCGCCTCGGGCTGCCGCCCGGCGAATTCAGGCACCGCGTTCAGGACGTCCGGGTACAGGCCGGCGCCGGCGCCGTAGACCGGAAGGTCCGGCAGATCGGCGGCGAAACCCACATGCGGTCCGTCAAGCAGTTGCGGCAGCTGGCTGGCGGCCTGGGAATAGCGGGCCCAGTACACCTCCTTGCGCCGCGCGTCGGTGGCCACAATGAACTCCAACGCCGCTTCCGTGGACTCGGCCACCTCCAGGGCAATGGCGTCGAGGCTCATCAGCCCGTACAGCGGTTTCTGCCAGACGAAGGCCAGGCTGCGCGCCGTGACGATGCCGGAGCGGAGGCCCGTGAACGGTCCCGGTCCGACCCCGGTGACGATCGCGTCGACGTCGGCGCCGCGAAGGCCCGCGCCGGAGAGCAGCTGTTCGATCCCCGGGGCCAGCACCTCGGCGTGGCTGCGCGTGTCCGCGGTGGCGAAGCTGCCAACGGCGGACTCCAGGGAAGCGTCGGAGACGAGCGCCGCGCTGGCAACGGCCGAGGTATCGATGGCAAGGATGAGCATGTTCAGTCCGTTTCCGGGGTCGCGGGCAGGGACGGGAGGGCCGCCAGGGCGGCCGGCGGCTCGGCCCAGCGCGGACCGAAGCCGCGGAACACCACGGTCCGGGGCTCGTCGGCGTCGTCGGTGTCGAAGTCCAGCACTTCAGTGCCGGCGGGCTGGGTGGCGGCCTGGCCGCCGGTCAGTGCGCCGGGCGGGGTGCCGCCGAGCTGGCGGTGCAGCTCCACCTCGAGCCGGCTCTCGTTCAGGTGTTCCACCCGGCCGCGGCCCCATTCCACCACGGTCACGGAGCTGTCCATGGTGTTTTCCAGGTCGATGTCGTCGATTTCGGAGGCCGATCCCAGACGGTAGGCGTCGACGTGGACCAGGTCCGGGCCGCCGGGTCGCGGCCCGTCCGGCAGGTTGGGATGGATCCGGACCAGCACGAAGGTGGGCGAGATGATCCCGGCGCGGACGCCGAGGCCTTCGCCGAGCCCTTGCGTGAAGGTGGTCTTGCCGGCGCCGAGTTCGCCGCTGAGGACCAGCAGGTCCCCCGGCTGCAGCCCGGCGCCGAGGGAGGCTGCAAGGGCATGCGTCTGCTCGGCGGTCCAGACGGTAAGGGTCCGCTGCCAGGCCGCTTCGCTCACTGTCCGGCTCCGTCGCCGGGCGTTGGCTCTTCATTGATGTAACGGCGCGGCACCCGAGGGCTGATGCGGGTGACGATCTCGTAGTTGTTGGTGCCGGCCGCCCGGGCCCAATCCTCGGCGGTGGGGCCGCCGTCGGCGCCGTCGCCGAACATCACGGCCTCGGCGCCCAGCAGGGTGGTCCCCCCCGCGGAGACGTGCAGCGGACCGAGGTCTATCACCATCTGGTCCATGGCGATGCGGCCCACCACGGGGTAGGTCCGACCATCCACCCGGATGGGGCCGCCGGTGGCGATCCGCGGCACGCCGTCGGCGTAGCCCAGGGGGACGAGTCCCAGCGTGCTCTTGCCTGCGGTGCGATAGTTCAGCCCGTAAGAGACCCCCTGGCCTGCAGGCACGTCCTTGCAGTGCGCGACGACGGTGCGGACGGTCATCGCCGGGCGCAGCCCGACTTCCGCGGAGCTTTGCCCTTCGAACGGTGAGAGGCCGTAGATGCCGAGGCCCACGCGGACCAGGTCGAAATGCGTGTCCGGCCGGGACAGCGTCGCCGGAGTGTTGGCGAGGTGGCGGACCTCGGGGTCGACGCCGGCGTCCTGGGCCATCGCCAGCACCTCGCGGAAGGCGGCCAGTTGCTCGTCGGTTTCGGGGCGTTCGGGTTCGTCGGCGACGGCCAGGTGGGAGAAGATCCCCACGACGCGCAACAGTCCCTGGTCCTGGTATTCCATCGCCTCGCCGAGCAGCGTGTCCCAGGACTCCAGGGTGGCCCCGTTGCGGCCGAGTCCGGTGTCGACCTTCAAGTGGATCCGGGCCGGGCGTTCCTGCTCGCGGGCGGCGGCGACGATCCGGCCGAGTTCCCAGCCGGAGCAGCCGATGTCGATCCCCGCGGCCACGGCGGCGGCGAAATTGCTTTCGGGGGTGTGCAGCCAGGCCAGCAGGGGGGCTTCGATTCCGGCGACCCGCAGGGCCAGCGCCTCGGAAATATGTGCGACGCCGAGCCAGCTGGCCCCGGCACTGAGGGCGGCACGGGCGACGGGGATCGCACCATGTCCGTAGGCGTCGGCCTTGACGACCGCCATCACCTTGGCCGGCGATGCCACGGCCGCCAGCCGCCGGACGTTGTGCCGGATGGCGTCAAGGTCGATCACGGCCGAGCGCTCCTCGACATGGCCGGTACCTGCTTCCGCCACGGGCCGGAAATCACCTGTTGCTGCTGGGTATATCACTTTACGATTCTACGGGTGGCGGCAGATGCTCCTGAATTCGGGCCGGCCCCGCGCCCCAGGAGCATGCCCATTCTTCGCTGTGGGACATGCCCATTCCTCGCCGGGGGACATGCCCATTCGTCGGGGCCACGAGTGGACATATGGGGAATATGTCCAATCCCCGGCCCGGCCAGAGGGCATGTCCGTCGGCCGGCAACCCATCACCACCAGCGGAGCCCATGTCGCGCCAGCGCTGCCGGGGCTACGCGTCGGAGAGGTGCGCGATGGTCGCCGTCGCCCGCCGCTGCGCCTCCGGGGGCACGTTGCGCACGATCTCCTCGAGGAAGCGGTAGCGGCGCAGCCATTGGCTGCCCTGGCGTTCCTTGCGGGCGTTGGCGCGCTGCCACCAGTCGGCAAGGTCGCCCCAGCCGGGTGCGGCGAGCGAGCCGCCGACGTGCTGCACGGCCAGGGCGGCGCACAGGTTGGCGAAGCGGAGCCGGTCGCCCAGCGGCCAGCCGGCCAAGCAGCCGACGATGAACGCCGCTCCGAAGCAGTCCCCGGCGCCGGTGGGGTCGAAGGCCGGAACCGGCAGTGACGGCACCCACTCCTCTTCACCGGTTTCGGAATCCACCGCCATGGATCCCTGCGGGCCCAGGGTCACCACAGCCACCGGGACCTTGTCCGCGAGCGTGTAGAGCGCGGCCCACGGGTTGTCCTTGCCGGTGAAGGCCATGGCCTCCTGCTGGTTCGGCATAAAGGCGTGGAAGTACTGCAGGTTGTCCAGCCGTGCCTGCGCCCAGGTTCCGGTGGGGTCCCAGCCGACGTCGCCAAAGAGCCGCACGCCGGCCCGGTGCGCGTCGACTGCCCACGGTTCCAACTCCTCGCCCAGCTCCGCGACGGCGGCGAGCGCGGGCGGCGGGCAGCCGATCAGCTCGGTGGAGGTGACCGGCGCCGGGTGGCCGTGGGTCACCATGGAACGGTCCTTCTCAACGCTCAGCGACACGGTCACCGGCGAGTGCCAGCCCGGGACGCGCCGCGAGAGCGAGAGGTCCACGTGTTCCTGACGGTCCAGGATTTTCCAGTTGTAGTCGCCGTAGCCGTCGTCGCCGAACGCGGCGGCGAGCCCGGTCCGCAGCCCCAGCCGGGCCGCGGCGATGGCTTGGTTCGCCACCCCGCCGGGGCAGCTGCCCATCCCCTCGCTCCAGATTTCGGTCCCTGGCCGGGGTGCGTGCGGTAGCCCGGTGAAGATGATGTCCTGGAATACGGTGCCCGTCAGGAGCAGATCAAGACCCTTCGCCGCCGGGTTCCGGACGGCGGCGAGCGGGTCGAAGCGCGGCGCTGGAATGGCGTCCATACACGGCAGACTACGCCGTCCCAGTAGCCCGCGGTAGCAGGCGCCCCGGGCTCTCCGGCGCCTCGCGGAATAGACTGCAGGCATGCGGCTCATGATTGCCGGCGGCGGCGGATTCCGGGTGCCGCTGCTCTACCGGGCGCTCTCCGCCGGACCGTTCGCCGGCTTGGTCGGGGAGCTGGTGCTGTACGACGTCGACGCCGGCCGGCTCGCCGCCGTCGAGGCTGTGCTGGCCTCCGTGCCGCCGCCACCGAAAGGGGCACGCAGCGGCGGACCACGCATCCGCACCAGCACCTCGCTGGCCGACGCACTGACCGGCGCGGACATGGTGTTCGCCGCGATCCGGCCCGGCGGCACGGCCGGACGCACCGTCGACGAGCGGGTGGCGCAGGACCTGGGGCTGCTGGGCCAGGAAACGACCGGGGCCGGCGGGATCTCCTACGCCCTGCGCACCATCCCGCCGATGCTGGAGCTGGCCCGGGCGATGCAACGCCTCCGCCCCGAGGCGTGGCTGGTGAACTTCACCAACCCGGCGGGCATGGTGACCGAGGCGCTGGTCCCGGTGCTGGGCCGCAGGGTGGTGGGCATCTGCGATTCGGCCGGCGGGCTGGTGCACCGCGCGGCCCGGGCCGCCGGGGTCCCGCTCCCGGAGGGCCGGCTCGACGGCGCGGGCTACTACGGGCTCAACCACCTGGGCTGGCTGTACCGGCTGGAGGCCGCCGGCACGGACGTCCTTCCCGGTCTGCTGGCCGACGCCCGGGTCTTGGCCGCCTTCGAGGAGGGCCGGCTCTTTCCCCAGCCCTTCCTGGCCCGGCTAGGCTGCCTCCCGAACGAGTACCTGTACTACTACTACGAGACGGCCCGGGCCATGGCCGCCATGCGGGCCGCGTCGCAGACCCGCGGCGAGTCCATCCACCGACAGCAGGCCGAGCTCTATCCGCGGCTCGCGTCCGCCGGCGGGGAGGCGTACCGGCTCTGGGATGCCGCGCGCCGCTCCCGCGAGGAGGGCTACCTGGCCGAGGCCCGGGCCGCCGGCGAGCAACGGGACGAGGATGATCTGGCCGGGGGCGGTTACGAGCGCGTTGCCCTGGCGGCGATGCGGGCGCTGTCCGGCGGCGGCGACGCAGAACTGGTGCTCAACACCCCCAACGCGGTGCCGGCTCCGGGCGGGGCGCTGGCCGCTGCGATCCCGGGCCTGCCGGTGGACGCCGTCGTCGAGGTCCCCTGCCGGGTGGGCCCGGGCGGCGTGGTTCCGATCCCGCAGGACCGGCCCGCCGAGGCGCAACTGGCGCTGATGCGGCGGGTCAAAGAGGTCGAACGGCTCGTGGTTCGGGCCACCGGCCCGCAGTCCGCGTCCGACGGCGGGGGCCGGCGCGAGGCCGCCCTGGCCGCGTTCGCCCGGCATCCGCTGGTCGATTCGGAGGAGCTCGCGGTCCGGCTGCTCGCCGGCTACGAGGCGGCGTTCCCGGACCTCGCGGCGCTCTGGAGCACGGCGTAACTCTGGGGCGCGGAGTACTAGAGCCGGCGGTACATCACATGCAGGCCAACGTAGCCCAGCCGCGGGTGGTTGAAGGCCTCCGGGATGGTGCCGAGGATCTCGAAGCCCATGCCCTGCCAGGCGGCGACGGCCCGGACGTTGCTTTCCACCACGGCGTTGAACTGCATGGCGCGGAACCCGGCGGCCCGGGCAGCCTCCAGCGAGTAGGCGCACAGCGCGCGGGCCACGCCCCGGCCGCCATACCCGGCGCGGACCATGTAGCCGGCGTTGGCTACGTGGCTGCCGCCGCCCGCCTGGTTCGGGTGCAGCTCGCCGGTGCCCAGCACGACGCCGTCGGTCTCGCCCCGGCCGACGGCCACGAAAGTCTGGCCCGGGGCCGTCTTGAACCACTTGGCGTGGGCCAGGGCCTCGGTGGTGTCACGGTCCCAGGTGAAGGTCTCCCCGGCCCGGATGACGGGCTCCAGGATCTCCCAGATGGCGGGCCAGTCCGCTGGGGTGGCCTCACGGATCGCCCACGGGGCCGGGGCCGGCGCGGTTTCTGCGGTTGCGCTCACAGCCGCCACGTTAGCAGCCCGCAACCGCCGGCGAACCGGTCCGCGGTTCAGGAGTAGTGTTTTACCGAATCCACGTCGCGCGAAGGGAGGGAAGCAGGATGCCGTTGGTTCGTCGCGTCGCTTTCCTCTCCCTGCACACCTCGCCGATGGAACAGCCCGGGTCCGGTGACGCCGGGGGCATGAACGTGTACGTCCGCGCCCTGGCCGCGGCCCTGGCCGAGACCGGCGTCGAGGTGGAGATCTTCACCCGGTCCACTGCGGCCGGCCAGGCCGCCGTCGAGCACCCGTCCCCGGGGGTCTGCGTCCACAACGTGCTCGCCGGGCCGCCGAGGAAGCTTCCCAAGGAGGAACTGCCGGCGCTGCTGCACAGCATGGTCGCAGAAATCGACCGGATCAAGCAGCTGCAGCCGCATGGCCGCTACGACGTCGTCCACTCCCACTATTGGGTTTCCGGGGTCGCGGGGCTGGAGCTTTCGGAGCTGTGGGGGGTGCCGCTGGTACACACCATGCACACCATGGCCAAGGTCAAGAACCTGCTGCTCGAGTCCGGCGAGCAGCCGGAGCCGCGTCGGCGTGAGGAGGGCGAACACCGGATCGTCGACGGCGCCGCCCGGCTGATCGCCAACACCGGCACCGAGGCCGCCGAACTGGTTTCGCATTACGACGCCGACCCCGACCGCATCGATGTGGCGCCGCCGGGCGTCGACCTCTCCGTGTTCACGCCCGCCTTCCGGAGCCGCGCCCGCAGCCAGCACGGTGTCCCGCCGGGGCGCTTCCACCTGCTGTTCGCCGGGCGCATCCAGCGGCTCAAGGGCCCGCAGATCCTGATCAAGGCCGCCGCGCTGCTGCGCGCCCGCCGCCCGGACATCGACCTGCAGATCACCATCCTGGGCGCGGTGAGCGGGACAAAGGATTTCGACCTCAAGGCGCTGATCACCGCCGCGGGCATGGACGACGTCGTCACGCACCACCCGCCGGTCAGCGCGCCCAAGCTGGCCGGCTGGTACCGCTCGGCCGACGTCGTGGTGATGCCCTCCTACAGTGAGTCCTTCGGTCTCGTCGCCTTGGAGGCCCAGGCCTGCGGCACCCCCGTGGTGGCCACGAGGGTCGGCGGCCTGTCCCGGGCCATCTTCGACGGCCGGACCGGGTTGCTGGTGGAGGGCCACAAGGCAGCGGACTGGGCCGATGCGCTCGAGGCCCTGCATGACGACCCGGCCACCCGGGAGGACATGGGCCGCGCGGCATCCGTGCATGCCCAGGGCTTCGGGTGGCAGCGCACCGCCGCGATCACGCTGGAGAGCTACCAGGCCGCCCTGGTCCAGTATTTTGGAACACGAAGCATCCCGGTGGCCCACACGCCTTGACCGGGATCAGACCGGGCGCCCCGCCGTAACCACCGGCGGGAGCGCCACGACGCCACGAGCCGAAGGACAACGATGTCTGAGAACACCACGGAAACCGCAGCAGCCGGGCACGCCACCGCCGATGGGGGCGCCAGCGGGGCCGCCCAGGTGCCGGTCCCGAGCGACCTGGAAATCGCGCAGCGGGCCACCATGCGGCCGATCGAGGATATCGCCGCCGCCGCCGGGATCAACCCCGAGGCACTGGAATTCTACGGCCGCTACAAGGCGAAGATTGACCCGGCCAAGCTGGAACTGGACGGTGCACACGCCCCCGGCAAGGTGGTGCTGGTCTCGGCGATGTCCCCGACACCGGCCGGCGAGGGCAAGTCCACCACCACCGTGGGCCTGGCCGACTCCCTGGCCCGGGCTGGGCACCGGGTGATGATCGCGCTGCGCGAGCCCTCACTGGGGCCGATCCTGGGCATGAAGGGCGGCGCGACCGGCGGCGGCTACTCCCAGGTCCTCCCGATGGACGAGATCAACCTGCATTTCACCGGGGACTTCCACGCCATCACCTCGGCGAACAACGCGCTGATGGCGCTCGTGGACAACCACATCTACCAGGGCAACGCGCTCAACATCGATCCGCGCCGGATGACATTCAAGCGGGTGCTGGACATGAACGACCGGGCACTGCGCGAGGTCGTGATCGGCCTGGGCGGCCCGACGCAGGGCGTGCCGCGGCAGGACGGCTTCGACATCACCGTGGCCTCGGAGATCATGGCGGTGTTCTGCCTCGCCACCGACCTGAACGACCTGCGCACCCGGCTGGGCCGGATCACCTTCGGCTACACCTACGACCGGGAGCCGGTCACGGTGGCCGACCTCGGCGTCCAGGGCGCCCTGACCATGCTGCTCAAGGACGCGATCAAGCCCAATCTGGTGCAGACCATCGCCGGCACCCCGGCTTTGGTGCACGGCGGTCCGTTCGCCAACATCGCCCACGGCTGCAACTCGCTGATCGCCACCCAGACGGCGCGGTCCCTGGCCGACGTCGTCATCACCGAGGCCGGCTTCGGCGCCGACCTGGGCGCCGAGAAGTACATGGACATCAAGGCGAGGATGGCCGACGTCGCGCCGTCCGCCGTCGTGGTGGTGGCGACCATCCGCGCGCTCAAGATGCACGGCGTCGTCGCCAAGAACCAGCTCAAGGAGCCCAACGTCGAGGCGCTGGCCGCCGGCGTCGCCAACCTGCAGCGGCACGTGCGCAACGTGGAGAGGTTCGGCATCACCCCGGTGGTGGCCATCAACAGGTTCGGCACGGATACCCAGGAGGAGCTGGACTGGCTGCTGGACTGGTGCTCCGCGGAGGGCGTGCAGGCCGCCGTTGCAGACGTCTGGGGCCGCGGCGGAGGCGGCGACGGCGGCGATGAACTCGCCGCGAAGGTCGCCGCCGCCATCGACGCCCCGCACGGCTTCCGGCACTTGTACCCGCTGGAGATGACCGTGGAGGACAAGATCCGCACCATCGTGCAGGAGATCTACGGGGCCGACGGCGTCGACTTTTCCGTCCCGGCGCTCAAGCGGCTCGCAGAAATCGAGAAGAACGGCTGGTCCGGGATGCCGGTCTGCATGGCGAAGACGCAGTACTCCTTCAGCGACGACGCCACCAAGCTGGGCGCTCCGAAGGGCTTCACGGTCCACGTTCGCGACCTGATTCCCAAGACCGGGGCCGGGTTCATCGTGGCGCTCACGGGCGCGGTGATGACCATGCCGGGCCTGCCCAAGGTCCCGGCCGCGATGCGGATGGACGTCGACGCCGACGGCAACCCGGTCGGCCTTTTCTAACCCCGTTGCGCTATCACTCTTGGCTGCCATTCCCGCCGGATGGGGGCCAAAAGTGATAGCTCAACGGGCACCTGTGGATATCCGGAGCGGGGATCCGGCGTTCGGACAAGAATGGTCCGCATGCGACCACCTGTTGCCTTGCCGGCCCACCTCGCCTCGCCCCGTTTACCGTCTATGAAGCGCGGGCCGCGGCGCTGGGAACGTCACGGCTCCGCGCTTCCGACCTCGCGACGGCCGGCCGGTCGCTCTACCTGCCCGCCGGCTGGGAGTTCGAGCTCCGCGGCCTGGCCCGCGCCCTTTCTGCCGCGACGCCGGGCGCGTGGATTTCGCACCTTACGGCCGCTGTGTTGCTGGGACTGTGGCTCCCGTCGTGGTTTCGTGGCTGCCGGGAGCTCCATCTCAGCAAGCCGAAGGCGCTGCCGCCCGTCCGGCGCGAGGGCGTTGTAGGCCATACCGTTCTTGCGTTCGACGACGAGCTCATGGTCTGGGACGGCATCCGGATTTCAACGCCTGCCCGGACGTGGTTGGACCTTGCCCGCATCCTGCCGTTGGAGGATCTCGTAGCCGTCGGCGATCAGCTCGTACGGCAGCCCCGCCTGGAGCTGGAGGGCCGTTCGGTGCCGTGGGCGACACTCCCCCAGCTGCGGGACATGCTCACCCGGCACCCCAAGCTCAAAGGAATCGTGAAAGCGCGCCAGGCGCTGGAGCTCATCCGGCCCGGCTCCGACTCCGCGCCGGAAACCTTCCTGCGACTGGCATTGACCGCGGCCGGGCTGCCGGAGCCGGAGCTGCAGCTCAGGATGGTGCCGGACGAGCCTCTCTCCCCAGCGGCCGACCTCGGATACCGGAGGCAAAGGGTTGCAATCCAGTACGACGGCGGCCACCACCTCACGCGCGAACAACAGTCCCGCGACAATCGCCGCGACGAAAGGTTCAACGCGGCTGGCTGGTGCTACTTTAAATTCAACGCCGACGACCTGGCGGACGACTTCCGCGGTGCCGTCCGACGGGTCCGCCTAGCGCTCCACGGCCGTTAAACGCCGGTTGCCCTATCACTTGTGGCGGCTAAACCGGCTGTTTAGGCGCCGTAAGTGATAGGGCAACTCGAGGGACGGTGGGGCTTAGCGCTCCAGGTCGCCGCGGATGAAGGCCTCGACCTTTTCGCGGGCGAGGTCGTCGTTGAACTGCTCCGGCGGGGACTTCATGAAGTAGCTCGACGCCGAGAGCAGCGGGCCGCCGATGCCGCGGTCCAGGCCGATCTTGGCGGCACGGACGGCGTCGATGATCACGCCGGCGGAGTTGGGCGAGTCCCAGACCTCCAGCTTGTATTCGAGCGAGACGGGCGCGTCGCCGAAGTTGCGGCCCTCGAGGCGGACGAAGGCCCACTTGCGGTCGTCGAGCCACTGGACGTAGTCCGACGGGCCGATGTGAACATCCTTGGCGGCGAGTTCGGCCTCGACGTTGGAGGTGACGGCCTGCGTCTTGGAGATCTTCTTGGATTCGAGGCGGTCCCGCTCGAGCATGTTCTTGAAGTCCATGTTGCCGCCGACGTTCAGCTGGTAGGTGCGGTCCAGGGTGACGCCGCGGTCCTCGAACAGCTTGGCCATGACGCGGTGCGTGATGGTGGCACCGATCTGGCTCTTGATGTCGTCGCCCACGATCGGCACGCCGGCGGCGGTGAACTTGTCCGCCCATTCCTTGGTCCCAGCGATGAACACCGGCAGAGCGTTGACGAACGCCACACCGGCGTCGATGGCGCACTGGGCGTAGTACTCGGCGGCTTGCTGGGAACCGACCGGCAGGTAGCAGACCATCACGTCGACCTGGGCGTCTTTGAGGGCCTGGACGACGTCGACCGGCTCCTCCGGGGACTGCTCGATGGTCTCGAGGTAGTACTTGCCGAGGCCGTCGAGGGTCGGGCCGCGCTGGACCGTGACGCCGGTGGGCGGGACGTCGGCGATCTTGATGGTGTTGTTTTCGCTGGCGAGGATCGCGGCGGACAGGTCCTGGCCAACCTTCTTGCCGTCGACGTCGAAAGCCGCGACGAACTGCACGTCATTGACGTGGTACTTGCCGAACTGGACGTGCATCAGACCCGGGATCGTGGCCTCGGGATCGGCGTCCCGGTAGTACTCGACACCCTGGACCAGCGACGTGGCGCAGTTACCCACGCCCACGATTGCAACACGAATCGGATTTGCAGACACGAAACTCCCTTTGAGAACAAACTTCACGCGCCCGGCGCGGCCGCACTCTGATGTACGACGGCGGCAAACGGGCACAACGCCATGCGGCGCCCTTGCATTCTAGTCAACGGCGCCGGGACTCAAGTTGTTCCCGGCCGCGGCACCGAATCTGTTACGGCCGGCACGTGCTGCCAGGGTCGGCCCCGTGCCGGGTTACTTCTGGGTCCAGAGATTGATGTCGGACTCGACGGCGAACTCGTCGATCGCGTCCAGCTCATCGGACGTGAATTCCAGATTGTCGACCGCGGCCAGGGTGTCCTCGAGCTGGCGGACGCTGGACGCGCCGACCAGCGCGGACGTCACCGAGGTGCCCTTGCCCTGCTCGCGGAGGATCCAGGCGATCGCCATCTGGGCCAGGGTCTGGCCCCGGCCCTCGGCGATCCGGTTGAGCCCGCGCACCCGGTCCAGGTTTTCGCCTGAAATCATGCCTTGGTCCAGGGACTTGTCCTGTGCCGCGCGGGAATCCTTCGGAACGCCGTCGAGGTAGCGGTCGGTGAGCATGCCCTGCGCCAGCGGCGAGAAGGCAATGGCTCCGGCGCCCACCTGCTCCAGCGCCTCGTAGAGGCTGGGGCTGCCGTTCTCGGTCCAGCGGTTCAGCATCGAGTAACTGGGCTGGTGGATCAGCAGCGGGGTGCCAAGTTCCTTGAGGATCCGGGCGGCCTCGAGGGTCTGCTCCGGGGTGTAGGAGGAGATGCCGGCGTACAGGGCCTTGCCGGAGCGGACGGCCTGGTCCAGGGCACCCATGGTTTCTTCCAGCGGGGTTTCCGGGTCGGGCCGGTGGCTGTAGAAAATGTCGACGTAGTCCAGGCCCATGCGGGTCAGCGACTGGTCCAAGCTGGCCAGCAGGTACTTGCGGGAGCCCCAGTTGCCGTAGGGCCCCGGCCACATGTCGTAGCCGGCCTTGCTGGAGATGACCAGTTCGTCCCGGTACGGGGCGAAGTCGTCCTTGAAATGGCGGCCGAAGTTGGTCTCGGCGCTGCCGTAGGGCGGGCCGTAGTTGTTGGCGAGGTCGAAGTGGGTGACGCCCAGGTCGAACGCGCGGCGCAGGATGGCGCGCTGGACCTCGAACGGTTTGTCGTCACCGAAGTTGTGCCAGAGGCCCAGCGAAATGGCGGGCAGTTTCAGGCCGCTGCGGCCCACCCGGCGGTAGGGCATGGAGTCATAGCGGTTCTCTGCTGCAAGGTACGTCATGGGTACTATCCTTTCCTATTTCGAGACGACGGCGGCGCTGTGGCCGGGCAGCTCGACCTGGCCGGCCGCAAGCGCGACCCCGTCCTCGGTGGCCAGTAGCAGCGAGCCGCCGCCCACGGCAACCTGGCGGGGTTCGGCGGAGAAGTTCATCGCCACCTCCACGCTGCCGCGGCGCAGGCGCAGCCAGCGGTCGGCCTCGCTGAAGGCAACGGCGGTGTCCTCGAAACCGAGCCCGGCGAGCTCCGGGGTCGCGCGGCGCAGCGCGATCAGCTTCCGGTACAGCTCCAGCAGCCGCGCGTGGTCGCCGGCCTGGGCCTCGGCCCAGTCCAGCTTGGAGCGGGTGAACGTTGCCGGGTCCTGCGGGTCCGGCACGACGGCGGGGTCCCAGCCCATCCGTTCGAACTCCTTGATCCTGCCCTCCGCGGTGGCCTTGCCCAGTTCGGGCTCCGGGTGCGAGGTGAAGAACTGCCACGGCGTAGTGGCGCCGTACTCCTCGCCCATGAACAGCATCGGGGTGAACGGCGAGGTCAGGGTCGCGACGGCGGCGAGCGCCAGCGGGCCATATCCGAGGCTCTGGGAGAGCCGGTCGCCGGTGGCCCGGTTGCCGATCTGGTCGTGGTTCTGGCTGCACACCACCAGGGCGGCAGGGCGGACCAGTGACGGGTTGATGGGACGGCCGTGGTGCCGTTCCCGGAAGCTGGAGTAACTGCCGTCGTGGAAGAACCCGTCGACGAGGACCTTGGCCAGCGCCGCGAGTGAATCGAAGTCGCTGTAGTAACCGGTGGTTTCGCCGCTGACGTTGACGTGGACCGCGTGGTGGAAGTCGTCGCTCCACTGCCCGGCCAGGCCGTAGCCGTTGACGTCCCGCGGGTAGAGCAGGCGCGGGTTGTTCAGGTCCGACTCGGCAATCATGGTCGCCGGCCGCCCGGTTTCGGCCGCGACGGCATCGGCCAGGGCACCGAAGTCCTCGAGCAGGTGCACCGCGCGCTCGTCCTTGAAGGCGTGCACGGCATCGAGGCGGAGCCCGTCCACGTGGTAGTCGCGCAGCCACATGGCCGCGTTCGCCAGGATGTAGTCGCGGACGACGTCGGAGCCGGGGCCGTCCAGGTTGACCGAGTCGCCCCAGGTGTTTCCTTCCCCGGATTTGAGGTAGGGCCCGAACCGGGGCAGGTAGTTACCGCTGGGACCGAGGTGGTTGTAGACCACGTCCTGGATGACGCCCAGCCCGGCCGCGTGGGCCGCGTCGACGAAACGCTGGTAGGCGGCCGGCCCGCCGTAGCCCTCGTGCACGGTGTACCAGAGGACTCCGTCGTAGCCCCAGTTATGGGTGCCGTTGAACCCGTTGACCGGCAGCAGTTCCACGAAGTCGACGCCGAGGTCCGCCAGGTAGCCGAGCTTTCCGGCCGCTGCGTCGAGGGTCCCTTCGGGCGTGAAGGTGCCCAGGTGCAGCTCGTAGATCACGCCGCCCTGCAGCCCGCGGCCCTGCCAGGCGCCGTCGGCCCACTCATGGGCGCCGGCGTCGAACGTCCGGGAGAGCGAGTGCACGCCGTCGGGCTGGCGGCGGGACCGCGGGTCCGGCAGCGGCGTCGTGTCCCCGTCCAGCAGGTAGCCGTAGTCCACCTCGCCCGAAGCAGGCGCCTCCGGGGCGGTCCACCAGCCGTCACGGCCGTCGCCGGACGCGGGGCCCATCGGGTACCGCTGTCCGCCGGCGAGCAGCGTGACGTGCTGGGCTTTGGGTGCCCAGAGGTCGAAGCGTTCGGTTCCGTGTGCGGGCAGAGTCATTGCCGTTCCCCTCTATTGGTTCGTCAGGACGTGCGTTCAGGCGGCCGGCACGAGCAGTGCCACCGGGTAGTCGCGCAGGATGTCCGCGACTTCCACCGTGCCCGGGCCGAAGGACCGGCCGCTGAGCTGGTCGGTCACGGCGACGGCGAGACGAAAAGCGGTGTCCTGCCAGCCTCCCCGCTGTTCGAGGCCTCGGGGCAGTCTCGTGGCCAGGGTGATGGCCCCCGGCGTGCCGGACCCGCGGTCAAAGGCGATCAGGTGGCCGGCGGCGGACCCGGTGGCCGGAACCGCGGCGTAGCCGGTGAACAGCTCCGGCCGGTCCCGCCGCAGCCGGAGGGCCCGGGAGGTGACCAGCAGTTTCGCGGCGTCGTGCCGGTACGACGCCGGGAGCTCGCCCGCGTCGATCGCTTTGAGGGCGGCGCGCCGGACCCCGAAGTCGAAGGGGCGCCGGTTGTCCGGGTCGGTCAGCGAACGGTCCCAGAACTCGGTGCCCTGGTACACGTCCGGCACTCCGGGCATGGTGAGCTGGACGAGTTTGGCGGACAGCGCGTTGGCGGAGCCGTACGGGTCCAGCAGCGCCACCAGGGCATCGAGTTCGGCGCGCACCTCGGCGTTGTCAAAGGCCGCGTCGACCGCCGCCGACAGCTTCGCTTCGAACTCCGCATTGGGGTCGAGCCAGTTGGTCGAGTTGCCGGCCTCGCGGGCGGCCTTCTGGGCGTAGGACTGGAGCCGGTCCCGGTCCGCGGGCCAGACACCGGCGACCGCCTGCCACAGCAGGTTGGCCAGGGGGCCGTCGGGCAGCGGGGCGAGCTCCTGCAGCCGGCGCAGCGATGCGGTCCATTCCGGGGCCAGCTCCGCGAGCACCGAAATCCGGGCCCGGGTGTCCTCGCTGCGTTTCGTGTCGTGGGTGCTGAGCGTGGTCATGGACAACGGCTGCCGGGCCTGGCGTCGGGCCATCCGGGCGTGGAACTCGTCCGTCGACAGCGCGAACTCGGTGGGGTCGGCGCCGACTTCGGTGAGGGTGCCCAGCCGGGTATACCGGAAGAAGGCGGTGTCCTCGACGCCCTTGGCCATCACCATGCCGGAGGTTTGCTGGAAGCGCCGGCCCAGTTCCTCGTCGGCACCGGGGCCGGCACGGAGCAGCAGCGGCAGCAGCGCCTGGACGGCCGCCTCGAGTTCGGGGCGCCGCCGGACGGCGAGTTCGCAGGCCTCGCGCAGCACGTCCTCCCCCTCGGGCAGGTAGCTGCGGTATACCGGGAAGGCCGCGGTGATTTCGGAGAGCGCGTCCGCCGCTGCCTCCGTGGTGAGCCCGGTGTGCGCCGGGACCAGTCGGGCCAGCCGCAGCATCTCCGAGTGCAGGATCCCGTCCGTGATCCGGCGCTTGGTGCCGCGGATCATTTCCTCGTAGTCCGCGGTGTCCCCGCCGCGCAGCGAGGCGTCCAGCGCGTCGAGGCCGGCCTGCCCGGCCGGGTCCACGAGGACCCTGTCCACGTCCGCGAGCGCGTCGTACCCGGTGGTCCCCTCGCATTCGAAGCCGGCGGGGAGTTCCTCCCCCGGCTCCAGGATTTTCTCGATCAGCAGGTAGGCCCCGCCGGTCACTTCGCGCAGCCGCCGGAGGTAGCCGGCCGGATCCGCGAGGCCGTCCGGGTGGTCGATGCGCAGGCCGTCGACCAGGCCCTCACGGAACCAGCGGACCACCTCTGCGTGCGCCTCATCGAAGACTTCCGGGATCTCGACTTTGATCCCGGCGAGGGTGTTGACCGCGAAGAACCGGCGGTAGTTGAGGTCGTTGTCGGCGCGGCGCCAGCCCACGAGTTCGTAGTGCTGCCGGTCGTGGACCTCGCGCGGGTCCTCCCCTGCGGTGTAGCTGCCCTCCGCCAGCGGGAACCGGTGGTCGTAGTACCGCAGTTCGCCGTCGCGGACCTCGAGGGCGTCGACGTCAGAGTCGTCGCCGAGGACCGGAATCCGGATCCGGCCGCCGCCGAAGTCCCAGTCGACGTCGAACGCCTGGGCGTACCGCGACTGCTGGCCTTCCTTGAGCAGCGACCACCACCAGGGGTTCTGCACCGGGGTGGCGACGCCGACATGGTTGGGCACGATGTCCACGAGCACGCCCATGCCGGCGTCCCGCGCGGCCCGGGAGACTGCCGCCAGTCCCTCCGGGCCGCCGCGGTCCGGGTCGATCGAGGCCGGGTCGGTGACGTCGTACCCGTGGTCCGACCCCTGCTCCGCCGTCAGGATCGGCGACAGGTAGACCCAGTCGACGCCCAGGGCCTTCAGGTACGGCACGGTGGCGGCGGCATCCTGCAGGGTGAAGCCCGGCCGGATCTGCAGCCGGTAGGTCGAGGCCGGGGTCCTCATGAAGCGGAAGCCTTGGCGGCGCTGGTTTCGGCAGCCTTGGTCTGCGCCTCCACCATCTCCTCCTGGGCGTCCTCGTGCTCGGCCATCGAGGCCAGCGACGCGGCGGCGGAGTAGTCCACCTCAACTTCGGGCCCCGAGTAGGCGCGCAGCACCACCATGGACTTGGCCGCCAGCGTCAGCGCGGCACCGGCCTTGAGCGGTTCTTCCTTGTCGGCCTGGTCCGCGGTGTCCACGAGCAGCTCCCAGAAAGGCGAGTACTCCTCGTTGGGCAGGACGAAGTCCACATTGTCGTCGTGGGCGTTGAAGGCCATCAGGAAGCTGTCGTCGGTGATCCGGCGGCCGCGCGAGTCCTGCTCCTGGATGCCGTGGCCGTTGTAGAAGACACCGATGGTCCGGCCGAAGCCGCTGCCCCAGTCCTCGGGCAGCATTTCGCTGCCGTCGGTCTTCAGCCAGACGATGTCGGGCAGTTTCTCGCCCTCACCGCGGACGACCGGCCGGCCGTCGAAGAAGCGGCTGCGGCGGAACGTCGGGTGGTCGTGGCGGATCTTGTTGACGAAGGCGGTGAACTCCACGAGCGGCTGGTCCATGGCTTCCCAGTGCACCCAGCTCAATTCGGAGTCCTGGCAGTAGGTGTTGTTATTGCCCTGCTGGGTGCGCCCCAGTTCATCGCCGTGCAGCAGCATCGGCACGCCCTGCGAGAGCAGCAGCGTGGCAATGAAGTTCCGCTGCTGGCGGGCGCGGAGGGTCAACACGGTGTCGTTGTCGGTGTCGCCTTCCTCGCCGCAGTTCCACGAGCGGTTGTGCGATTCGCCGTCGTTGTTGCCTTCGCCGTTGGCCTCGTTGTGCTTCTCGTTGTAGGAGACCAGGTCCCGCATGGTGAAGCCGTCGTGCGCGGTGACGAAGTTGATGGAGGCCACCGGGCGCCGGGCGGAGCTCTCGTAGAGGTCCGCCGAGCCGGTCAGGCGGGAGGCGAATTCGCCCAGGGTTGACGGTTCGCCGCGCCAGAAGTCGCGGACGGTGTCCCGGTACTTGCCGTTCCACTCGGTCCACTGCGGCGGGAAGTTGCCGACCTGGTAGCCGCCGGGGCCGACGTCCCACGGCTCGGCGATCAGCTTCACCTGGGACACAATCGGATCCTGCTGGATCAGTTCGAAGAAGGTGGAGAGCTTGTCGACGTCGTAGAACTCGCGGGCAAGGGTGGAGGCGAGGTCGAAGCGGAAGCCGTCAACGTGCATTTCTGTCACCCAGTAGCGCAGGGAGTCCATCAGCAGCTGCAGGGAGTGCGGGTGGCGCACGTTGAGCGAGTTGCCCGTGCCGGTGTAGTCCATATAGTGCTTCAGGTCGCCGTCGACCAGGCGGTAGTAGGCCTGGTTGTCGATGCCCTTGAAGGACAGCGTTGGGCCGAGGTGGTTGCCTTCGGCCGTGTGGTTGTAGACGACGTCGAGGATGACCTCGATGCCGGCGCGGTGCAGCTCACGGACCATGGCCTTGAATTCCTGGACCTGGTGTCCGACGTCGCCGGATGAGCTGTAGGTGTTCTGCGGGGCGAAGAAGCCGATGGTGTTGTAGCCCCAGTAGTTGTTGAGGCCCTTCTCCACGAGCGTCCCGTCGTTGACGAACTGGTGGACGGGCATAAGCTCGATGGCCGTGACACCGAGCTTCTTCATGTGCTCGATGACCGCCGGGTGGGCGACGCCGGCGTAGGTGCCGCGCTGTTCTTCCGGAATATCCGGGTGCAACTCCGTCAAGCCCTTGACGTGGGCTTCGTAGATGACCGACTGGTGGTAGGGGATCCGCAGCTGGCGGTCGCCGTCCCACTCGAAGAACGGGTTGATGACCACGCCGTGCATCGTGTGCGGCGCCGAGTCGGCGTCGTTGCGGGAGTCGGGGTCACCGAATTCGTAGGTGAAGAGCGCCGGGTCCCAGTCGATCTGGCCCTGGACGGCCTTCGCATAGGGGTCCAGCAGCAGCTTGTTGGCATTGAAGCGGTTGCCGTTTTCGGGTTCGTACGGGCCGTGGACGCGGTAGCCGTATTTCTGGCCGGGCTGGATCTGCGGCAGGTAGCAGTGCCAGACGTAGCCGTCCACCTCGGTCAGCTCGATCCGCGTTTCACTCAGGTCATCAGCCAGCAGGCAGAGTTCGACCCGTTCGGCCTGTTCGCTGAACAGGGCGAAATTGGTGCCGGTGCCGTCAAAGGTGGCTCCCAGCGGGTAAGCCGTTCCGGGCCAGACTTCCATGTGTACTCCTCGTGCGATGCGAACTATCTCTAGACAGACTACTGGTAAGTAGGGTTACTAATTGACCGGGCGTACTATGCGCGGGCTTTGTTACACCTCCCGATGACCTCCGGCAGCGCGTCCGCTATGGCCGACGCCGTGATCGGTCCGCCGCCGGAGGCGAGGGTTCCGGCGCGGCCGTGCAGGCTGGCGGCCAGCGCGGCGACGGCGGCCCACCGGTCCGGGCCGCCCATGCCGCGGGCACCGAAGACCGCGGCATCGTCCCCGAGCTGGGCCAGCAGGGACCCGAGCACACCGGCGAGGACGTCGCCGCTGCCGGCGGTGGCCATCCAGGGGCTGGCCTCGGCCTGGCTGAAGACTGCCCCCGACGGTGCGGCCACGAGCGTGGTGGCGCCCTTGAGCAGCACCGTCGCCCCCGTCAGCCCGGCGGCTTGCCCGACGGCGGAGAGCGTTGCGTCCTCGACGCCGGAGCGCGCCGGGCCGGCGCCATAGCGGCCCAAGAGGGCGGCCAGTTCGCCGGCATGCGGGGTGAGCACGGTCTGCGGGGAAAGTTGGCGGGGCAGCGCCGGGAGCGCGCCGGCGTCGGCCGCGATGGGGAGCCCGGTGGACGCCGCCTCGCGGACGCGCTCCAGCTGTTCGTGGGCTCCCTCGTCCAGCCCCGGGCCGAGGAGCCAGGCCTGAACGTGGGCGTCCGCGACGCTCGTGCCGCACACCACCTCCGGACAGGACTGGCGGACCAGGTCAGCGACCTCCGGAGGCCCCAGGTAGCGGACCATGCCGGCGCCGGCCGCCAGGGCGCCCCGGCAGGCGAGCACGGCGGCCCCCGGGTAGCGCGTGGAACCGGCGACGACGCCAAGCACGCCCCGGGAGTACTTGTGGGAGCGCCGGCCGGCGTGCGGCAGCAGCGCGGCCAGGTCAGCGGCCTCGAGGCGGCGCAGCGCCGGGGCCCCAAGGGCGTGCTCGATGCCGATCGGGATGGTCCGCAGCCGGCCGGTGAAGTCCGCGCCGGGGTCGGCGAGCAGGCCGGCCTTCGCCGCACCGAAAGTTACTGTCACCTCGGCCGCCAGGACCGGGCCGTACGCCTCGCCGGTATCGGCGTCGACGCCGCTGGGGATGTCGCAGGCCACCACCAGCCGTGGGCGGGAACGGCCCAGCGCTTCGATCAGTGCTGCCGCCGGACCGCGCAGTCCACCTTGGGCGCCGGTTCCGAGGACCGCGTCAAGCACGACGTCGGTCCGGGCGGCTGCCGCGGCGAGGTAAGCCGCGTTGGACTCGGTGAGGACGGTGTCCCGGCCGCCCGCTGCGCGGAATGCCGCCAGGCCGGCCGGGTGGGCCTGCCCGGCAGTGAGCACCGCCGTCGTCCGGAGGCCACGGCGGGCCAGCAGCGCCGCGGCGTAGAGGCCGTCCCCGCCGTTGTTCCCCTTGCCGGCAAGCACCGTGACGCTGCAGCCGTAGGCCCGCAGGCCGCGGTCCCGCAGTTCGCGGATCACCGTGTTGGCGAGGCCGTAGGCGGCCCTCTGCATCAGAACAGCGCCCATACCGGTGTCCGCACTTGCCTCAAGAAGCTGCTTTTCGACTTCTCGGATGTGGGTTCCGGTATAGGCGCTGATCATGGTGCTGCTTAGCCCTCGGCGATTACCGTGGCGGTAGCGATACCGCCGTCATGGCTGATCGAGAGGTGCCACCGTTTGACGCCCTTCGACTCCGCGACGGCCAGCACCGTGCCCTTGACCTGGACCGTGGGGCCGTGCTGGTCCAGGCCGATCCAGCAGTCCTGCCAGTTCATGCCGGCCGGGGCGCCGAGGACCTTGGCCACGGCTTCCTTGGCGGCAAACCGCGCCGCCAGGGACCGGGTGTTCAGCTCCCGCTCGGCCGGGACGAAGAGCCGGTCACGCAACCCGGGGGTGCGCTCAAGCTGCCGGCCGAACCGTTCTATGTCTACGACGTCTACGCCGATGCCAACAATCATGCGGCTATTCTACGGTCACGCTCTTGGCCAGGTTCCGCGGCTGGTCCACGTCGTAGCCCTTGGCGCTGGCGAGGGCGAGCGCGAAGATCTGCAGCGGCACGGTGGACAGCAGCGGCGCCAGCAACGTCGGCGTCTCCGGGATGTAGATGACGTGCTCGGCGTAGGCCTTGACTGCCTCGTCGCCCTCCTCGGCGATCACGATCGTCTTGGCGCCGCGGGCACGGACTTCCTGGATGTTGGAGACGACCTTGGAATGCAGCGAGTCGCGGCCGCGGGGCGACGGAACCACCACGAAGACCGGCTGGCCTTCCTCGATCAGGGCGATCGGGCCGTGCTTGAGCTCGCCGGCAGCGAACCCCTCGGCATGGATGTAGGCGAGCTCCTTGAGCTTGAGCGCACCCTCCATAGCCACCGGGAAGCCGACGTGGCGGCCCAGGAACAGCACGGACTTGGCGTCTGCCATGGCCGTGCCGAGTTCCTTGATCTGGCCCTCGTTGTCCAGGATCTGCTGGATCTTGGCCGGGATCTTGCCCAGGTCGGCGAGGATGTCCTTGATTTCGCCCTGGAACTTGTTGCCGCGCAGCTGTGCCAGGTACAGGCCCAGCAGGTAGGCGGCCGTGATCTGGGCCAGGAAGGCCTTGGTCGAGGCCACGGCGATCTCCGGACCGGCGTGGGTGTACAGCACGGCGTCGGACTCACGCGGAATGGTCGACCCGTTGGTGTTGCAGATGGAGACCGTCTTGGCGCCCTGTTCCTTGGCGTAGCGGACGGCCATGAGGGTGTCCATGGTCTCGCCGGACTGGGAGATGGAGACGATCAGGGTGTTGGCGTCGACGATCGGGTCCCGGTAGCGGAACTCGTGCGAGAGCTCCACCTCGGTGGCGATCCGGCACCAGTGCTCGATCGCGTACTTCGCAACCTGCCCGGCGTACGCGGAGGTGCCGCAGGCCAGGACGATGATCTTGTCGACGGTCTTGAGCAGTTCCGGATCGATCCGGAGTTCATCGAGTGTCAGCTTTCCGTGGACGTCGGAGCGGCCGAGGAGGGTCTGCAGCACGGCGTCCGGCTGGTCGTGGATTTCCTTCTCCATAAAGGACGGGAAGCCGCCCTTCTCCGCGGAGGCGGGATCCCAGTTGACGTGGTATTCCTTACCCTCGGCCGGGCCGCCGAAGAAGTCCGTGATCTCCACGGTGTCCGCCGTGATGGTGACGATCTGGTCTTGGCCCAGTTCCACGGCGCGGCGGGTGTAGTCGATGAAGCCGGAGACGTCGGAGCCGAGGAAGTTCTCACCCTCGCCCAGGCCCACCACCAGCGGGGAGTTGCGGCGGGCGGCCACGACGACGTCGGGCTGGTCCGCGTGCACGGCGAGCAGCGTGAAGGCGCCCTCGAGGCGTTGGCAGGCAAGCTGCATGGCCTTGGTCAGGCCGCCCTTGGAGAGGTCGCCGCCGAGCTGGTTCCGGTAGATGTCGCCGAGCAGCGCGGCGGCCACTTCGGTGTCGGTCTCGGAGTGGAACGTCACGCCCTTGCGGACGAGTTCCTGCTTCAGCTCAGCGAAGTTTTCGATGATGCCATTGTGGATGAGCGCCAGCTTCCCGTCGTCGGACAGGTGCGGGTGGGCGTTCTGGTCCGTGGGGCCGCCATGGGTCGCCCAGCGGGTGTGCCCGATCCCGGTCATGGCCTCGGGCAGCGGGTTGGCCTCGAGTTCGGCGATCAGGTTGCTCAGTTTCCCCGACTTCTTGCGCGACGAAATGGCACCGTCCGCCACGACGGCGATCCCCGCCGAGTCGTAGCCGCGGTACTCCAGGCGCCGCAAACCTTCCAGCACAACGTCCAGGGCTTTGTGTTCGGTATTTTCCCGGCCAGCCGAGCGGCCTACATATCCAACGATTCCACACATGGGCTCAAGCCTAGCGGGTTTCCCGGTCGTCCGACGTAGGATGAGCGGCCCGCGCCCGCCTCCCGCGCGCCGCGAGGGCCTCCATTTCGCTCTGGGCGTCGTCAAGGGCAGAATCTCTAGGGTGACTTTGCAACGCAACGACGCGAACGGCGAGGGTGTCTCCCCGTTCGTTGAGCTGGACCGGCAGACCTGGTCCCGGCTCGCTGCCCAGATGGAGCAGCCCCTCAACGAAGAGGACGTGCTCCGCCTCCGCGGCCTGGGCGACCCCCTCGACATGAAGGAGGTCCGGGAGGTCTACCTGCCGCTGTCCCGGTTACTGCACCTCTATGTCGAGGCCGCCAACCAGCTTCACGCGGCGACCACCACATTCCTGGGCGAGAAGACCCAGCGCACCCCGTTTGTCATCGGCGTGGCCGGCTCGGTCGCGGTGGGGAAATCGACCATCGCCCGGGTGCTCCGCGAAATGCTCCGGCGCTGGCCGGGCACCCCGAACGTGGAACTCATCACCACCGACGGCTTCCTGTACCCCCTCGCCGAGCTCAAACGCCGGCAGCTCCTGGACCGCAAGGGCTTCCCGGAGTCCTACGACCGCCGTGCCCTGCTGCGTTTTGTGAGCGAGGTCAAGGGCGGCGCAGAGGAAGTGCGTGCCCCCTGGTACTCGCACGTCACCTACGACATCGTTCCGGGCAAAGAGGTCGTGGTCCGCCGGCCGGACGTGCTCATTGTCGAGGGGCTCAACGTCCTGGCCCCGGCCCGTCCGCGCCACGACGGGAGGCAGGGCCTCGCCTTGAGCGACTTCTTCGACTTTTCGATCTACGTGGACGCCAAGACCTCCTACATCGAGGAGTGGTACGTGGACCGTTTCCGCAAGCTGCGGACCACCGCCTTCGCGCAGCCGGAATCCTACTTCCACCGTTACGCGACACTATCCGACTCCGAGGCCGAGCGGACCGCCCGCGATATCTGGAAGCGCATCAACGAGCCGAACCTGGAGGAAAACGTCCTCCCCACCCGCGGCCGGGCCCAGCTGGTGCTGACCAAGGACGCCGACCACTCCATCCGCCGTATGCTGCTGCGCAAGGTCTAGCGCAGGTGTGCCAGAACGCCGGCGGCGGCGCGGATAACCCGGGAAGCCCTAGCCGACGGGCGTTCGGGCGCATCGTGGCCGCGGGCGCCGGGTTCGCGGGTCTGGCCGCCGTGGCCGCCTGCAGCCCGGATGGCAGGACACAAGCCGCTCCTTCCGGCACAGGCGTGCCAACTGTGACCCCCTCCCCCACGGTCCAGGCCTCCTCGGGATCACCAGCCGCCACGGCCACGGCGACGACGGGCCCCGCGAACCCCGCGGGTCCCGGCCCGGCCGCTTCCGCGGCGCCCACTTCCCCGGCGGCCGCCGCGCCCGGTCGGCAGTATTCCCTCACGGATCCCACGAGCCCGTGGGTGGTGGTGAACAAGCACCGTCCGCTCTCCCCCACGGCCTTCGTACCGGCGGACCTGGTGCAGCCGGCCGTGCGGCTCGCGGTGTCCGGGGAGGCTGCGCTGTTGAACAGCTCGACGGCGGCGGCGGCGCAGCGGATGTTCGCGGACGCGGCGTCGGCCGGCGTCGTCCTTGTCCTGGCGAGCGGCTACCGCTCCTTCGCCACTCAAACCGCCACCTACAACAGCTACGTGAACTCCCGCGGGCGCGCCGAGGCGGACACCGCGTCGGCCCGCCCGGGCCACTCGGAGCACCAGACCGGCTGGTCCTTCGACATCGGCGACGGCGGCGGCGCCTGCAGTTTCCAGCCGTGCTTCGCGGAACAGCCGGCCGCCGTGTGGGCCAAGGCCAATGCGCACCGTTTCGGCTTTGTAGTCCGCTACCCCTGGATGTTCCACCAAGTTACCGGCTACTACTACGAGCCGTGGCATCTGCGCTACATCGGCGTTGAGGCCGCCGTCGACATGCACGCCCGGGGCGTTGCCACGCTTGAGGAGTACTTCGGCCTGGAACCGGCACCTGCCTATCTCTGACGACACGGAACGGAATCCTTACGTGGACGACACGGCTAGTTCATGCGGCGGGGTTATCTTGAGGGCATGCTGACAGGATTCAAGAACTTCATTCTTAAGGGCAACGTCGTAGACCTTGCCGTCGCAGTCGTCATCGGCGCCGCCTTTGGCGCCGTGGTAACGGCACTCGTCCAAAGCGTCCTCATGCCGTTCATCGCCGGCCTGGTTGGCTCGCCCAACTTCGACAGCTTCGCCGTCGTCACCTTGAACGGCAACGACATCAAGTTCGGCGTGTTGCTGACGGCGATCGTCAATTTCCTGCTCGTCGCGGCCGCCATCTACTTCGTGGTGGTGGTGCCGATGAACCACATGATCGAACGCCGCAACCGCCGGCTGGGCATCAGCCAGGATGTCAAGGAAGAGGCGGCCGAGGACCCGCAGATCGCCCTGCTGACCGAGATCCGCGACGCTCTGGCCCGCACCAACTAGTTCCGCAGCAAACAAAAGTGGCCCGCTTCCTTCCGGAAACGGGCCGCCTTTTGTGGAATATGGGGTCAGTCGGAAACGAGGGCCAGGGCCAGTTCGGTCCGGACCACCTGGGCGAGCCCTTCAGCGACTTCCTGCGCGGTGTCGTGGTCGCCGGCTTCCACCATGACCCGGACGACCGGTTCGGTACCGGACGGCCGCAACAGCACGCGTCCGGTGTCGCCCAACTGCGCTTCGGCCTGGGCCACGGCCTCCGCCACGGCCTCGTCGCCGTTAACGCGGGTACGGTCGACGCCCTTGACGTTGATCAGCACCTGCGGGAGCTTGGTCATGACCTTGGCCAGTTCCTTGAGCGGACGGCCGGTCAGCGCCACCTGGGCGGCAAGCTGGAGGCCGGTCAACACCCCGTCGCCGGTAGTGGCGTGGTCCGCGAAGATGACGTGGCCGGACTGTTCGCCGCCGAGGTTGAAGCCGCCTTCGCGCATGCCCTCGAGCACGTAGCGGTCACCCACGCCGGTCTCGCGGAGGCTGATGCCGGCGTCACGCAGGGCGAGCTTGAGTCCCAGGTTGCTCATCACGGTAGCCACCAGGACGTCATCCTTGAGCTTGCCGGCATCCTTGAGGGCCACGGCGAGGATGGCCATGATCTCATCGCCGTCCACCTCGTTGCCTTCGTGGTCCACCGCGAGGCAGCGGTCGGCGTCGCCGTCGTGTGCGATGCCCAGGTCGGCGCCGCATTCCAGGACCGCCTGCTTGAGCGGGCCGAGGTGCGTCGAGCCGACCCCGTCGTTGATGTTGAGGCCGTCGGGTTCGGCTCCGATGACCACCACCTCGGCGCCGGCGTCCTTGAAGACCTGGGGAGAACAACCGCTGGCGGCGCCGTGCGCACAGTCCAAGACCACCTTGAGGCCGTCAAGCCGGTGCGGGAGGGTGCCCAGCAGGTGCACGATGTAGCGGTCCTCGGCGTCGGAGAAGCGCTGAATGCGGCCCACCTCGCCGCCGACTGGGCGGTAGGGCTCCTTGGACAGCTGTTCTTCGATGGCGTCTTCGACGTCGTCGGGGAGCTTCTGGCCGCCGCGGGCGAAGAACTTGATGCCGTTGTCCGGTGCCGGGTTGTGGGAGGCGGAGATCATCACGCCGAAGTCGGCGTCGAGGTCCGCCACGAGGTATGCAGCGGCAGGGGTGGGCAGCACGCCGGCGTCGTAGACATCGATGCCGGAGCTGGAGAGCCCGGCCTCCACGGCGGCAGCGAGGAATTCCCCGCTGGCCCGCGGATCGCGGGCGACGACCGCGCGGGGCCGTTTGCCGTCGATGCTGCGGTCGTGGCCGAGGACGACGGCGGCGGCCTGCGCCAGCTGCATCGCAAGCTCTGCCGTCAGCAGACCGTTAGCCAGGCCTCGGACTCCATCTGTTCCAAATAATCTAGACATCGTGTCCAAGTTTAGTCGATGGCACGCCCGGCTCCCGCCCCGGGCGGGCGGACGGGCGTTAAACGACGGAAGCCCGCCCCGCACAAGTGCGGGACGGGCTTCCGGGACCAACCGGCGGATGCCGGTCGGGAAGGCGCTTTTTAGCGCTTGGAGTACTGCTGAGCCTTACGTGCCTTCTTGAGACCAGCCTTCTTACGCTCGATGACGCGTGCGTCACGAGTAAGGTAGCCGGCCTTCTTCAGGGTGGCGCGGTTGTTCTCGACGTCGATCTCGTTCAGCGAACGGGCGATGCCGAGGCGCAGTGCACCGGCCTGGCCGGAGGGGCCACCGCCGTGGATGCGGGCAATAACGTCGTAGGCGCCTTCGAGATCGAGGATCTTGAAGGGCTCGTTGACGTCCTGCTGGTGCAGCTTGTTCGGGAAGTAGTTCGACAGCTCGCGGCCGTTGATGGTCCACTTGCCGGAGCCCGGAACAACGCGAACGCGTGCAACGGCTTCCTTGCGGCGGCCAACGGCTGCGCCGGCGACGGTCAGTGCCGGACGTTCCTTCTTCGGCGCCGCTGCATCCGCAGCTCCGCTTTCCGAGGTGTAGCTGGTCAGGTTTTCCTCAGCCTCAACGGCTTCGGTGGTCTCTTCGTTCTGAGCCACGGTTCTCCTTGTATTAATAAGTTGTTTGGTGGCCAGGACTACTGGGCGACCTGGGTGATTTCGAAAGTCTTGGGCTGCTGGGCGGCGTGCGGGTGCTCTGCACCGCGGTAAACCTTCAGCTTGCCCAGCTGCTGCGCAGCGAGGGAGTTCTTCGGGAGCATGCCCTTGATGGCCTTCTCCACGGCGCGGACCGGGTTGGATTCCAGCAGCTCCGCGTAGTTGACGGAGGTCAGGCCGCCCGGGTAACCGGAGTGGCGGTATGCGCGCTTCTGCTCCAGCTTGGCGCCCGTGAGGGCGACCTTCTCAGCGTTGATGATGATGACGAAGTCGCCCATGTCCATGTGGGACGCGAAGGTGGCCTTGTGCTTGCCGCGCAGCAGGATTGCGGTCTGGCTGGCGAGACGACCAAGGACAACGTCGGTGGCGTCAATGACGTGCCACTGGCGGTTGATATCGCCGGGCTTCGGGGTGTACGTACGCACGGTGTTTGCCTCGTTCTTGTTCTGGCGTTCTTGTTTTAGGCGTCACGCAAAGGTGCACCTACTATCTATGCGCTACCGGAACAGAGGTGAGGGCTCCATGTAACCAGTCATCCAGTGGTCTCGAATGTGCACGTTGAGTAGCTATCCTGCAACCGGATTCTCAAGCGGGCACGCATCATCGAGATAGGACACGCACAACGACTACCAAGAATAGCGGAAGCCGGGGCCGTGGGTCAAAATGGGGTGTCGGTGGCACGCTGCCCTGTGTGCCGCGCAGTCCGGCCCGCCGCGATCCTGGAGGTACCGTGCCCGACCCCGCCGCCGCAGGCGCCGCGCCGCTGCTGTTCATCGCCGCAATCGCCGCCGCCGGGCTGGGCCTGGGACTGCTGGGCGACGCCGTGGTCCGGCGCGCCCTGCCCGCGCTGGCGGGCAGCCCCACTCCCCTGCAGCGGACGACGACGACGGCGGCCGCCGCGGCGCTATGCGCGTTGCTGGCCTGGCGCTTCGGGGCTTCGCCGGAATTGCCGGCATTTCTACTGCTTGCAATTACCGGCGTACAGCTGGCGCGAATCGATATTGTCCACCATTTGCTGCCCAACCGCTTGGTGGTACCCCTGCTGGGGGCCGGCGTAGTGCTGCTCGGAGGGGCTTCTGTCGCCCTGGGGGCATGGGCGGAGCTGGTCCGGGGGCTCGCCGGCGGGGTCATTCTCTTCTTTTTCTACTTCATCTTGGCTCTCATCAGCCCCAGGAGCCTCGGAATGGGCGATGTTAAGCTCGCCGCGCCCCTCGGGCTGTACTTGGGCTACTTGGGCTGGGCGCCGCTGTTCTATGGCGGTGCCCTGGGCTTTGTCGCTGGCGGCCTTGTCTCGTTGGTGCTCGTCCTCATGAACCGCGGAAACAAGCCTAAAGAAGTGGCCTACGGGCCGTCCATGCTGGCCGCCGCACTGCTCGCCATCCTGCTCTTCGCGTAGCGCCCATTCCCGCCTCCCACGTAGGCGAACCAGTAAGTCGACTTATCAAAGCAAGTAGTGGCTGTTGGCGCGCTCGGAGGAACTGAGTACACCTTTCCAGAGGGGTACGTAAAAGCCCAATTTTGCCTTCAGAAATCGAGTATCTCGATTCGTTGCGGGGCCGTTAATCGGCGTGCAATTGTTGTCCCATCGGAGCTCCACCAAGTAGCAAAAGGGGATTTGCTGGAATTCCGTAAAACTACTCATAACTCTGGAAAAGGACTTTTAAAATGACTGGTCTCATGGTCTCAATGCTTTCTTTCATCGCCGGCGTCAAGAACCGGCTCACCCCTGAAAAGGGCGCAACCGCAACCGAATACTCACTGCTCGTCGCCTTCATCGCCTTCCTCATCATCGGCGGAGTGACGTTCTTCGGGCAGCAACTGGGTGGATGGTTCGACGGACTCGGCAAGACCGTCGGAGGCTGGAGCAACAAATAGGTCGCCTCCTCCGGCAGAACCTCTGGTCTCAGCAACACCGACTGTGCCGCGTCCGTGTCCGCGGACGCGGCACAGTTCTTAATTCTTCGGCTGCATCTATCCCTGGGGGGATCCAATGAAGCGCAGCAGTTTACCGACGCCCCGGTCTAGGGCGCAGGGACGGGAACGGGGGGCCGCCGCCGTCGAGTTCGCCCTCGTGGCCCCTATCCTGCTCGCACTGGTTGGCGGGATCATCGAGTTTTCGTACACGTACAATCTGCAGATCTCCGTCACCCAGGCAGCCCGCGAGTCCGCCCGGACCATGGCGATCTTCAATGATCAGGGCAAGGCGCAGGCGGCTGCAGTGGCAGGCGCCCCAGGTCTCAATGCGGCCGGCTTCACGTACACCTTCACAGGTGCGTGCCCAGCGGGCGCCACAGGCAACACGCAGGTGGCCGTTGGTTATACGGCAAATTCCCTGACGGGAATGTTCGGCAGCTCCGTCACTGTCCGTGGAACAGGAGCAATGCGATGCGGCGGCTGATGGACGACCAGGGAAACGACCGTGGAGCTGCGGGTGTTCTGGTCGCGATCATGATGCTGGTGCTCATCGGAGCCGGCGCGATGGCCGTCGATGTCGGCCAGATCTACGCCGAGCGGGCGCAACTGCAGAACGCTGCGGACGCGGGCGCACTGGCCGTGGCCCAAAGTTGCGCGGCCGGCTCGTGCGTTGGTGCCCTCGCCGGGCCCTTGGCGAACGCAAACTCCAACGACGGCTTCAGTTCTGCCACGACTGATCTTGCGGTCCCGGGCCAGGTCACGGTCCGCACGCAAACTTCAGATGGTAAGGGCGGGGGCTTCCTGACCAAGATGTTTGCGTCAGCGCTGAATGCGGGCCCCGTGTCCGTCGGTGCCAAGGCGACCGCGGTCTGGCAGGTTGGCGCTTCCTCCGGAGCCTTCCCGCTGGTCTTCGACCAATGTCAAATCACCCCGGCGTTCGCGCCCGCGGGAACAACTGTTCTACTCAAAGAGCACGGCAAGAGTCCGTGCGTCGGGAGCCCTTCCGGGCACCATATCCCAGGTGGATTTGGCTGGCTCGATGAGACCGGCGTATGTGACACCGGTGCGGACTCCGCCGGCTGGGTCGGCTCCGACCCCGGAAACAGCAAAACGCCGGCGGACTGCTCCACGACGCTGAACGTCTGGCGGGCGGCCATCGACTTTTCGAAGAAACAGTACGCCACTGCTTATTTCCCCATTTTTGATGACGGTGACAGCGGGGGGAGCCACGGGCGCTTTCATCTATCCGGCTTTGCGAAAGTTGAGATCCATGGCTGGTCGTTCGTCAAAGACAGCGACGGCCTGGCAGCTCCCAAAGCGGATCCCACATGCACTGCCCTATCCAAGAAGGGAAGCGATCGCGGCATTTGCGGACAATTCCAGGCTTTCATCCCGTGGTCGCAACGGAGCAATCCAAACGGGCCTTATTATCAAAAAACTTCGGTCCATCTTATTAAATAGTTTCCTAAATGCATTAGAGGGGAAAGAAAATGAAAACGCGCCTACTGGGAGGCATCGCCGCATTACTTGTGGCAATTATCGGAACCGTATTGCTGGTCTCGTACGTTCAGAATGCGGACAAACGCGCAATGGCCGGTACAGAGACGGAAAGCATTTACGTCGTTCAGCAGGCCATTCCGGCCGGCACACCTGCCGACAAGATCGCTGGCTTGGTCACCAAGAAGGAAGTACCCAAAGTTGCGCTTGCCAGCAACAACGTCACCGACCTTGCTTCACTCGGATCGAAGGTCACCGCCGTGGCACTCATGCCGGGCGAACAACTCCTCTCTAGCCGCCTCGTGGAGGAGCAGGCTTTCGTCGGTCCCTCACGCGTCCAGGTGCCCGCGGGACTCCAGGAGATCACGCTCAAGCTGCCTATCGAGCGCGTCGCCGGCGGCATCCTGAAGGCCGGAGACACCGTCGGCATTTTCCTGTCACTGGATGTAGCATCCACCGGAGCCGACGGTGCGGTCGGTGCCAAGCTGAGTAAGACGCAGCAGACCTTCCACAAAGTCTTGGTGACGGCGGCGCAATACAGCGACGGTGCAGCAACGCAGACCGGAACCGCTGACTCTTCAGCCGGAGCCAGCCAGGTGTCGTCGACCACGTCCACCAAGTCGCAGGGCGACGGCAGCTACCTCATCACGCTGGCCAGGAACTCTGCGGACGCTGAGCGGATCGTCTTCGCCGCCGAGTTCGGCAAGATTTACCTGTCCAAGGAGCCGGGCGATGCACCCGGTTCGAGCACGGGCACCGTGGACGCGGCAGGGCTGTTCCGATGAGCCGCTTCGTCCTGATCACTCCCAACACTGATTTTGAGCGGCTGGTACGCCTAGCAATCGGCGGCATGCACGGCGAGCTGCACGTCTTCAAAGCAGACTACCTGCCCGAAGGCCCCGCCGACATCATGCGTCAAATGGTTGGCGACCCGCCCGAGGTCCTGATTCTCGGTCCCGGCGTACCCGTGGCTGACTCCCTGAAGCTGGCGGCCGTAATGGACCTGCAGTACCCCGAGATCAGTGTGGTCCTGGCGGTTGCTGCCAGCCCGGACATAGTAGTCCAGGCGATGCGTGCCGGCGTCCGGGACCTGCTGGACCCCGGGGCTGACCCGGACACCATCAGGGTCATGCTGGAGCGGGCCAGCCTCGCCGCCGCCGGCCGGCGTCGAGGCCTGGGCCCGCAGGCCACCGAGCACGCGGACCACGGCTCCGGACGCGTCATCGCAGTGATGTCGCCCAAGGGGGGCGTTGGCAAGACCACGGTGGCCACCAACCTCGCGGTCGGGCTCGGCAAGACTGCGCCCATGAGCGTCGTGATCGTGGACCTGGACCTCCAGTTCGGCGACGTGGCCAGCGGGCTGCTGCTCGAGCCGGACTTCACCATCACCGACGCCGTGATGGGGGCGGCCAGCCAGGACTCCATGGTGTTGAAGACCTACCTCACCGTCCATCCGGCAGGCATCTACGCGCTGTGCGCCCCAAGGACACCGGTGGAGATGGACCGCATCAGTGCGGCCCACGTTTCCCACTTGCTGGAGCAGTTGCGGCAGGAGTTCCGGTACATCGTGGTGGATACCGCGCCGGGGCTGGGCGAACACGTCCTGGCCACGCTGGAACAGGCCACGGATGCGGTGTGGATCTGCGGCATGGACGTGCCGAGCATTCGCGGCATGCGGACGGGCTTCCAGATCCTCGACGAACTGAACCTGGTGCCGGCTCACCGCCACATCGTCCTCAACATGGCCGACCGCCGGGCGGGGCTCTCCCTCAAGGATGTTGAAGCCACCATCGGAGCGCCCGTGGACGTCGTGCTGCCACGCTCCCGGACTCTCCCGTTTTCCACCAACAAAGGCGTTCCCGTCCTCCAGGAGGGAGGCAGGGATTCAACCCTGAAGGGCCTCCGTCAGCTGGTCGACCGCTTCAAGCCCGGTTGGGAAGCCAGGCCGCACAAGCAACTCCACAGAAGGGCGGTAGTCCAATGAGCCTCACGGACCGATTCCAGCAACTGCGCGGCGGCACTAAGCCCGACGCGGCCGAGGAAAAGCCCGCGGTCGACGTCTTCGCCTCGCATACGCCGCCAGCAACGCTCGGACGGATCCTCGAAGCCAAGACGGCGGCAGAGGCGCAGCCCGGGTTCATCGAGCTCCAGCAGACTGCCACCGTGGCCAGCGAGGCCCTGAACGCGCTCAAGGAACGCGCCAGCCAAGCCCTCTTCGAGCGGCTCGGTTCCCGGATCACCGACTCCTCGATCGACGAGGCGGAACTGCACCAATCGGTCAAGGACGAGCTGAAAGCCGTCGTGGACGAGGAGCAGATCCCCCTCACCACGCTTGAACGGCAGCGGCTGATCCGCGAGATCATCGACGACGTGCTCGGCCACGGTCCCATCCAGCGGTACCTGGACGACCCCACCGTCACCGAGGTCATGGTCAACCGCTTCGACCAGATCTACGTGGAACGCCAGGGGCACCTCCAGCTCACCGACTCGAAGTTCACCTCCGACGATGCCCTGCGTCGGGTCATCGAGCGGATCGTCTCCAACGTGGGACGCCGGATCGACGAGTCATCCCCCCTCGTGGATGCCCGGCTGTCGGATGGCTCCCGCGTTAACGCCATCATCCCCCCACTTGCTGTTAACGGGCCTGCCCTGACGATCCGAAAGTTCGGTCGGGACCCGCTGACCGTCCACGACCTGGTTTCGATGGGCAGCCTCTCGCCGGAAATGGCCGAACTGCTCCAGGCCTGTGTGCTGGCCCGGCTGAACATCATCGTCTCGGGCGGTACTGGTACCGGCAAGACCACCCTGCTCAACGTGCTCTCCTCGTTCATTCCGAGCGACGACAGGATCGTCACGATCGAGGATGCCGTGGAACTGCAACTGCAGCAGGACCACGTGGTCCGGTTGGAAAGCCGGCCGCAAAACATCGAGGGCAAGGGCGAAATCTCCATCCGGGATCTGGTCCGCAACTCGCTGCGCATGCGGCCGGACCGGATTGTGGTGGGCGAGGTCCGCGGCGGGGAGTGTCTGGATATGCTCCAGGCCATGAACACCGGCCACGACGGCTCCATCTCCACAGTCCACGCGAACTCCCCCAGGGATGCCATTGCGCGGCTGGAAACCCTGGTTCTGATGGCCGGCATGGACCTGCCCCTGCGGGCCGTCCGCGAACAGGTGGCCTCGGCAGTCAACGTGATCGTGCACATCTCCCGGCTCCGCGATGGTTCGCGGCGCATCACGCATATCACGGAGGTCCAGGGTATGGAGGGCGACGTCGTCACCCTGCAGGATGCCTTCGTGTTCGACTATTCAGCCGGAATCGACGCCAGCGGCAGGTTCCTGGGCAAACCCATCCCGACCGGCGTGCGGCCGCGGTTCACGGACCGCTTTGCCGAACTCGGGATCCCGATCTCGCCGGCGGTCTTTGGCGCTGCACCCGTCAGGGGGCGGTAACCGTGCTGGACCAGTCGCCGCTTGTCTTCGTCGGCGGGCTCCTCTTGACCTACGCGGCCCTGGCGATCCTCGTCGCCGTCGCCTTCAAATCACGGTCGGTACCGCTGAGCCGGCGCCGCCCGGACGAGGCGGCCGTCCACTCCTCCAACCTGACCAAGCTCACGGACCACGCCGTTCACACGCTCAACCAAGGGCTCCGGAGCCGCGGTTCCGGGCTGCTCAACCGCGAGAAACTGGACAGCGCCGGACTGAAGAACCAGCCCGGCGACTACCTGCTGATGGCCGGAGCCGTCACCTTCGTGGCGGTGGTCCTTGGATTCCTGTTGGGCGGCGCCCTGTTCGCCGTGCTGATGCTGTTGCTGGCCCCCGTGGGCCTCCTTCTCCTCCTGAACGTTTTGGTTGCGCAGCGCCAAAAGAAATTCGACGAGCAGGTCCCCGATTCGCTGCAGATGCTCGCCGGGGGTCTACGGGCAGGGCACAGCCTGCTCCGGTCTGTAGATGCTGCCGCCGAGGAGAACGAGGCCCCGATGAAGGAGGAGCTGAACCGGGTTGTCAATGAAACGCGGATCGGCAGGGACCTCGGCGAATCGCTCGCGGAAGTTGCCCGGAGGACCGACAACGAGGACTTTGCCTCAATAACCCGGGCCATTGAGATCCACCGGGAAGTCGGCGGTGACCTCGCCCAGGTCCTGGACAACGTCGGCGAGACCGTCCGGGACCGCAACCAGCTCCGCGGGCAGGTCAAGGCGCTCAGCGCGGAAGGTCGCATGTCGGCGGTAGTCCTGATGGCGCTCCCCATCGTCATGTTCATTGGGCTGACGCTGTTCAACCCGCTGTACTCAAGGGTCTTCCTGACTACGCTTCCCGGATTCCTGATGATCCTCGCCGCCGTCGTCCTGTTGGCGGTGGGCGGCTTCTGGCTCAGCCGACTTATCAAACCGAAGTTCTGAGACGAAGGGAGAGAACAGTGCAAACTATTGCCTACGCAGCAATCCTGGCGGTCATCGCCCCACTCTCGATCATGACCTGGCTTGCCTTCACCGGAGACCGGGCCGGCCTCCGGAATGTCCAGGCCAACCTCGGCCGGCGCCCTGAGGCCTCTGGCTCCGCGTTGTCCGCAACCGGCCAAATCGCCACCCTCAGCCGGAAGGTCACCCCCAAGGGCTACACGGCATGGCTGGACAAGCAGCTCGCCGGCGCCGGTCGGCCGAAGGACTGGCCGCTGGGCCGCGTCATCATGGTCAAGCCGCTGCTGGCCCTCGCCGGGGCCGTGATGGGCATCTTCCTCGTTGCCGGAAGCCCCACGGCAATCAACTATGTACTTATGGTGGGCGTCACGGCGCTTGCCTACTTCGTGCCCGACATCCTGATCCGGAACAACGCCCAGAAGCGGCGCGAGAAGATCAAGTTGGAACTGCCGGACACCCTGGACCAGATGCTCATCTCGGTGCAGGCCGGCCTCGGTTTCGAAACAGCCATGGCCCGGGCGGGCCAGAACGGCAAGGGCCCTCTCGCCGAGGAACTCATCCGGACGCTCCAAGACATCCAGGTGGGCCGCTCTCGCAAGGACGCCTACCTGGCCATGGCCCAGCGCGTGGACGTACCGGATCTGCGGTCCTTCGTCCGGGCCGTGGTCCAGGCGGACGCCTACGGCATCGCCATCGCGAACGTGCTGAACGCGCAGGCCAAGGACATGCGGGTGAAGCGGCGCCAGCGTGCGGAGGAACATGCCATGAAGATGCCGGTCAAGATGCTCTTTCCGCTGATCTTCTCGATCCTGCCCACGCTGTTCATCGTCGTGCTGGGACCGACGGTGCTGAGCATCATGGAGCTTTTCGCCAACAAGTAAGCACGCGGCCCACCTTCGGGCCGCCCAAAGACCGGACCCCCCTTGGAACCCAGAGCTGAGGGGGGTCCTTCCTTGTGCCAGTGCGCTGCCCGCCGCCGCTGGCGCAGGATACGCGCAGGGAAAGGACAGGAAATGGGCATTAAGGGAAGTCTTGGCACAGGATGTTCCCAAGTCGGATTGACGGCGTGTCGGCGCTTGCTAAGTTCCTCTCAGTGCTGGTGCAGGGCCAGCCGCCCAACTCGCTCAGGAGTCACCAATGCGTTCCTTCTTCTCCGACATCGCAACCCGTCTGCGCCGCGACCAGCGCGGCGCTACTGCCGTTGAGTACGGCATCATGGTCTCTCTCATCGCCGTCGTTATCATCGTCGCCGTCACCATGCTCGGCGGAAACCTCAAGTCCACCTTCGAAAACGTCGCCTGCAGCGTCAAGGGCGGTTCGATGGCCGTGGCCGCGGGAGCGCCGGCCGGCACCGCTGCGACCTGCTCCAAGTAGTCTTCCGACCGTTCGTCTCAGGGCCCACCCGGGCCGCAGCCATCGCCCAGGAGGCATCCGTGCGTTCGTTCTTCAGCAGTCTCGCCGCCCGTCTTCGCCGTGACCAGCGCGGCGCCACCGCCGTCGAGTACGGCATCATGGTTTCCCTCATCGCCGTCGTGATCATCGTCGCCGTCACCATGCTCGGCGGAAACCTCAATTCCACCTTCGAAAACGTTGCCTGCAGCGTCAAGGGCGGTTCGATGGCGGTTGCCGCGGGTTCGCCAGCCGGCACCGCTGCGACGTGCTCCAAGTAGCAGCGCCCAGCGATCCACCAGTCAGGGTTGGGGAAGGCTCCGGCCTTTCCCAACCCTGATTGTCTTCACGCGCCAGCAACAGAACACAGGAAGGCCGTCCCCCATGTCCAAGACAAGCGAACGGGGCGCCGTCGCGGTGGAGTTTGCCCTGCTGGCGCCGGTCCTGGTCATGATCCTGCTGGGCATTATGGAATTCGGCCGCGCCTACAACGTGCAGATTTCGCTCTCCAGCGCGGCCCGGGAAGGCGTCCGGGTGATGGCCATCAACAACAACGCTTCTGCCGCCAAAACGGCGGTGAAGAACGCCGCCAGCGGATTTCAGCCGGCCCTGTCCGACTCCAACATCACGATCAGTCCCACGCCCTGCACGTCCGGTGCGCAGGTGACGGTCAGTATCACCTACACGCTGTCGACCATGACAGGAATCGCCGGACCGTTCCCGATGGAAGGCAAAGGAGTCATGCTGTGCGGCGGGTAAGCACTCCGGGCGCCGGTTCGGACGGCGAGCGCGGCGGGATCGCCGTTATGGTCGCGATCCTCATGGTGGTCTTGCTGGGTTTCGGTGCCCTGGCCGTCGACGTCGGCATGCTATATGCGGAGCGCACCCAGTTGCGCAACGGCGCCGATGCCGCGGCCCTGGCCGTGGCGCAAAAGTGCGCGAAAGACATCAACGACGTCGAGTGCTCCCCCACGTCCACGCTCGCACGGGTTCTTGCCAACGGCAACGCGGCCGACGGCGCAAGCAACGTCCAGGCCCTGCTGCTGGACAAGGCAAACCGCACTGTCACCGTCTCCGCCGGAGCCCAGGAACCCGGCAAGGACCCCAACAGGGTTTCCTTGTTCTTCGCACGGGCCTTGGGGTTCGACACCACAGAGGTAACGGCCGGGTCTGCCGTGCAATGGGGCCGCCCCGTAGCGGGCCAGGCGCCCTTTCCGCTGGCGTTTTCGATATGCCAGGTCAAGGGGCAGGTCAACGGCCCCATGCAACTGCTTCAAAATCACGGCAAGGGCACCAACCCCGACTGCATGTATGGACCTTCGGGTGCAGCCGTGCCAGGCGGTTTCGGTTGGCTCATGCAAGACAACGGCGCCTGCGGCGCCACGATCGACCTCGCCCGCGGCGTTGCGGCCAGCGATCCCGGAAACAACCCGCCCGGCAACTGTTCTGGCCTCCTCCAGCGCTGGGCCGATGACATCACTGCAGGCAGGCCGGTGACCGTTTTTCTGCCGATCTTTAACACGACGACCGGGTCCGGGCGAAACGCCGCGTACGGCCTGATCGCGTTTGCTGCTTTCTCGGTCGCCGGCTGGAAATTTAGTGGAAACGGCTCCTTGCCATATTCGTTCCGCAACGCGCGCCCCGACGTGCCATCCGCGCTGGAATGCACCGGCAGTTGCCGCGGGATCATCGGAACGTTCATTACCTTCGTTTCCCTGACCGACGGATACTCGCTTGGATCTACGGACGACTATGGCGCCGCCGTCGTCCGCCTCACGCAATAGCAGACTCGTCCACCAACAAGTTCAGGAGCAGTTTTTGAAGTCACGCTTATTGGCAGGACTGGCCGCCGTCGTGCTGGCCATCGTCGGCGCCATCCTCGTCGTCAGCTACGCCCAGGGCGCCGACAGCCGGGCCGTGCAGAACCTGGAACCTGTCAGCGTGCTGGTGGTGCAAAAAGCCGTCCCCGCCGGCACGCCCGTTGCCACGCTCGCCGCCTTCGTCACCAGCCAGGAACTCCCCGGCAAGGCCGTCTCCAAGACGGCGCTGAAAAACCTCGACGGACTGGCCGGGAAGGTCACCGCCGTCGCCCTGCTGCCCGGCGAACAGCTCGTGGCCGAGCGGCTGGTCGAACCCTCTGAGCTCAAGACCAGCGGCACGGTGGACATTCCCAAGGGCCTGCAGGAGGTTTCCTTCCAGCTCGAACCGCAGCGCGTGGTTGGCGGCCGCATTTCTGCAGGCGACCACGTCGGTGTCTTCATCAACCTCAAAGACGGGGGAATCGAAGGCAAGGCAGATAAACAAACTACCCAGCTGACTATCCACAAGGCCCTGGTCACCGCGGTGCAGCGCGCACCCGTCGCCACCCCCACCCCGCAGCCCTCGGCCAGCGGCCCGGGGGCGGCCACAGCGGACACCTCACTGCCGGTCGGTTCAATGATCGTGACCGTGGCAGTCAACGACGTCGAAGCCACAAAGATTGTCTACGCGTCGAACTTTAGCGACGCCGCAAGCATCTGGTTGAGCAGGGAACCGCTTGAGGCCTCGGACAGCGGCCGACCCGGCATTATCACCCGACCGGAGGTCTACAAGTGAGCCGCTTCGTGCTGATCACGCCCAACACCGACTTCGACGCGCGGGTACGCCAGGCTGTCGCTGGGGGCCTGCCCGGCGGCGTCCAGACCTTCGCTTTCGTCAATCCGGCGGACCCCGGCGAGCTGTTCGCCAACCTCAACCAGGAACGTCCCGAGGTGCTCATCCTTGGCCCTGACGTCCCCGTCGAGGACGCCCTCCGGCTCGCCACCGTCTTCGACGTGCAGCTTCCGGAACTGCGCGTCATCCTCGTGGGTGATGCGGGCCCCGAGTTCGTGCTTCTGGCCATGCGCGCCGGCATCCGCGACATCCTTAGCCCGGCGGCGGATCCGGCGCAGATCCGGGTCATGCTGGAACGCGCCTGCCAGTCGTTCGCCAGCCGCAACCGCACAACCGCCGCGCAGCAGCCGGACAGCGGACCCCGGGGGCTGGTGATCGGAGTGTTCTCCCCCAAGGGCGGTGTCGGCAAGACCACGATTGCCACGAACATTGCGATCGGCCTGGGCAAGGTTGCCCCCATGGGCGTGGTGATCGTGGACCTGGACCTGCAGTTCGGCGACGTGTCCTCCGGTCTGTACCTGAAACCGGAGCACACCATCACCGACGCCGTCTCCGCCGCGGCAAGCCGTGATTCGCTCGTGCTCAAGGCCTTCCTCACGGTCCACCCCAGCAGCATCTACGCCCTGTGCGCGCCCCGGACCCCGGTGGAAGCCGATGACATCACGCCCCAGCAGGTCAGCCGGCTGATCGAACAGCTCGCAGAACAGTTCCAGTACGTCGTGATAGATACCGCCCCCGGCCTGCCCGAGGTTGGCCTGGCCGCGCTGGAGCAGTGCACCGACGTCGTCTGGGTGACGGCCATGGACGTTCCCAGCATCCGCGGGTTGCGGTCCGGCCTGGACATCCTGCGCCGGCTGGATCTCCTTCCGGAGACCCGCCACGTGGTCCTGAACATGGCCGACTCCAAGTCTGGCCTCAGCGTCCAGGACGTCGAGGCCACCATCGGCGCCCCAGTGGACGTCAGCATTCCGCGGTCCAAGGCCGTGGCGTACTCCACGAACCGCGGGATCCCGGTCCTGCAGGACGGCCGCAGGGATCCGGCCGTGAAGGGATTGCGGCAGCTGGTGACGCGCTTCGATCCTGCTTGGCGTGCGACCGCCCAAAAGAAGCTGCACCGACGGGTGGTGGTCTAGGTGAAACTGTCCGAGCGACTCTCTGCGGCTGAATCCGGCCCGCGGCCGGCCCCGGCGCCGTCGTCGACCGCCACGCTGTACCCCGTCCCGGCCGCCCGTTCCCTGAGCGAACCGGCCCTCGTCGACCCGTCGCGTCCCGAAACGTCACGGCCTGAGCCGTCCCGTCTCGCCGCGGCGGCGGCTCCAGCGTTTGCTGAACACCCGGACACCGCCCGGGCCAAGGGCCAGCAGCCCGTGGACGCCTTTGCTGCACTCAAGGAACGCGCTGCCACCGCCCTGTTCGAGCGCATGGGCACGCGGTTCAGTGATTCGGCGGTCAAGGAGGATGAGCTTCGCGCCACCGCCCGTGACGAGCTGACCCGCATCATCGACGCCGAACAGGTGCCGCTGTCCACCGAGGAACGCACCCGCTTGGTCCGCGACGTCGCCGACGACGTGCTGGGCTACGGCCCGCTCCAGCGGCTGCTCGACGATCCGGCGGTCACCGAGATCATGGTCAACCGGATGGACCAGATCTACGTCGAGCGGAAGGGCCAGCTGACCCTCACCGATTCGCGCTTCAGCTCCGAGGAGCACCTGCGCAAGGTGATCGAGCGGATCGTCTCAAAGGTGGGCCGCCGCATCGACGAGTCGTCCCCGCTTGTGGACGCGCGGCTCGAGGACGGCTCCCGCGTCAACGCTGTCATCCCCCCGCTGGCGGTCGGCGGCTCCTCGCTGACCATCCGAAAGTTCAGCAAGGTGCCCCTCACGGTCCGCAACCTGATCGACTTCGGTACCCTGACCCCGGAGATGGCGGAGTTGCTGAATGCCTGTGTCCGGGCCAAGCTGAACATCATCGTTTCCGGCGGCACAGGCACGGGCAAGACCACGCTGCTCAATGTCCTCTCCTCCTTCCTGCCGCACGACGAGCGCATCGTCACGATCGAAGACGCGGTGGAACTGCAGATTCAGCAGGAGCACGTGGTGCGCTTGGAAAGCCGGCCGCCCAACACCGAGGGCAAGGGCGAGGTCACTATCCGCGACCTGCTGCGCAACTCGCTGCGTATGCGGCCGGACCGCATTGTTGTCGGCGAGGTCCGCGGCGGCGAATCCCTCGACATGCTCCAGGCCATGAACACCGGCCACGACGGCTCACTCTCGACGGTTCACTCCAACTCGCCGCGCGACGCCGTCGCCCGCCTGGAGACGCTGGTCCTGATGGCCGGCATGGACCTGCCCCTGCGCGCCATCCGTGAGCAGATCGCCTCCGCGGTGAACCTGATCGTGCAGATCTCCCGCCTGCGCGACGGGACCCGCCGCATCACCCATGTCACGGAGGTGCAGGGCATGGAGGGCGACATTGTCACCCTCCAGGACGCCTTCGTCTTCGACTACTCCGCCGGGGTGGACGCTCACGGACGGTTCCTTGGCAAGCCGGTGGCTACCGGTATCCGGCCGCGCTTCATCGACCGCTTCGAGGACATGGGGATCTTCGTGTCCCCCGGCGTCTTCGCGGCTCCCCTGACTCCGGCCGGCAAGGCGTGAACCGGCCATGACCCTGACTTTCGGCGTCGCTTTCCTCGTCACTGCCGTCCTCCTGTTGGCGACGGCGTTCCTCTCGCCGGGGGCCGTCCGCGTTCCGCTGGACCGACGGCGTCCGGTCCAGGCCTCCCCGGATTCCTCGCTCAGCCGGTTCGCCGGATCCGCGGCCAATCTGGCGGACGGCTTCTTCGCGCAGCGGAAGGTCCGGCTTTTCAACCGTGACTCGCTGGAACAGGCGGGGCTGCGCATGGGCCAGGGCGACTTCTACGTCCTGCTTGCCGTCGGCGCCTTCGTGGGTGCAGTGGCCGGCTTGGTTGTGGGCGGACTGCTGCTGGCCATCCTGTTCGTCGCGCTCGCCCCGGTCGCCGGGCATCTGGTTCTCACCTTCCTGACCGGCAAACGCCGCGCGAAATTCGATGACCAGCTGGGCGACACCCTGCAGCTGCTGTCCGGTGGCCTGAGGGCCGGGCACAGCATTCTGCGCGCCATCGACGCCGCTGGCAGCGAATCGCAGAGCCCTACTGCGGAGGAAATGCGTCGCGTCATCACCGAAACCTCGCTCGGGCGCGATCTGCTGGCCTCGCTCAGTGACACTGCGGAGCGGATGCGCAGCGAGGACTTTGTCTGGATCGCGCAGGCCATCCAGATCAACCGGGAGGTGGGCGGCAACCTTGCCGAGGTACTGGACCAGGTGAACGAGACCATCCGTGAGCGCGCCGAGATCAAGGGCCACATCAAGTCCCTCGCGGCCGAGGGAAAGTTCTCCGCGTACATCCTGATGGCCATGCCCGTCGGCATCGTCCTTATGCTGATGTTGGTCAACCCCGGCTACATGAACGTCATGTTCACCAACCCGCTGGGCTGGGCCATGATGGCTGCCTCCGTGATCCTGATGACCATCGGTGGCCTGTGGATGCGCAAGATCATCGATTTGAAGTTCTGAGGCCCCGATGAGTCCCCTGATCCTTAGCTCACTACTGCTGATCTGCTGTCCGCTGGCCTACCTGGCCTGGTCGTTGCTCTCCGTGGACCGGAAATCCCAGCGCGCCATCCGGGACATCTTGTCGCTGAGCTCCGGGTCGGCGGAGTCCGCCGGACCCAAGGAGACGGCCTTGCTTGAGCGGATTGGCCACCGGCTGACGCCCCCGGCGTACGTCCGTAAACTTGACCGGCTGCTCTCCCTAGCCGGCCGCCCGGCCTCGCTCCCGCTGGGGCGGGTGCTGGCTGCCAAGCCGTTGCTTGGGCTGGTCGGAGCCCTCCTGGGCCTGTGGCTCGCCAGCACGCCGACGCCGGTTCTGAAGCTGGTCGGGCTGTTCGTGATGCTGCTGGGCTACTTCATCCCGGACCTGCTCCTATACAGCAAGGGCCAGGAACGCCAAAAGATCATGCAGCTGGAACTGGCCAACACCCTGGACCAGATGCTCATCTCGGTCGAGGCCGGGCTCGGCTTCGAAGGCGCCATGGCCCGGGCCGGGGAAAACGGCAAGGGCCCGCTCGCCGAGGAACTGATCCGCACCCTGCAGGACATGCAAGTGGGGCGCAGCCGCCGCGAGTCGTACCAGGCCCTGGCGGGGCGGACCAACATCCCGGAGCTGCGCAGCTTCGTCCAAGCCGTGGTGCAGGCCGACACCTACGGCATTGCGATCAGCCGGGTACTCCGGATCCAGGCCAAGGTGATGCGCGTCAAGCGCCGCCAGCGGGCCGAGGAGAAGGCCATGAAACTGCCGGTCACCATCCTGTTCCCGCTGCTGTTCTTCATTTTTCCGGTGCTCTTTATCGCCATCCTGGGACCCGCCGTAATCAACGCCATCGAGACTTTCAGTGGCCACTGACGGGCGCCGCCGGGGCGGGACAAGGATAGCCGCAAGGTTTCCGCAGGATACCTCGCCGCCTGCGGCACCGATCCGGACACCTAGTACCGTAGTGCCATGTCTCTTTTAGCTGCCTGCCCCGACGACGGGAAAACGGGCCCCCTGCCCGCCGCCGAAGCCCCCGCCGGCGGAGCCGTACCGGCGGCACCCAATACCGACGCGGCGCCGCTGGTGGACCCTACCGCCCTGCAGGACCTGGGCGAGCAGCTGAACAGTGCCGCCGTCGCCAAGGGCTTCGCCCGCGACTACGCGCAGATGTGGGACCAGCGCTATGACGCCCTGGCCACCGCCCTGGACCGCCGCGACCAGGCAGCGGCGCTGGACGCCGTGCTCAGCCTCAAGACGTCCTCGTCGATGGTGGGGGGCCTGCGCCTGGCCGAGCTCGCTGCCGAGCTGGAAGACGTCATCCGGTCGGGCAGCCTGGCGCAGGCAGCGTCCCGTCTGGGCGACGTCGCCGCTCGCGGCAGCGCAACCGTGGACGAGCTCCAGTTCAGCTACATTCTCTGGGAGCGCTAGGAACGGGCAGGCGCCAGCCGGTAGCCCACGCCGCGCACCGTCTGGAGCCACCGCGGTTGCACCGGATCCTCCCGGAGTTTCCGGCGCAGGTTGCCGATATGCACCTCGACGGCCCGTTCATCGGACTCGCTGATGTAGGCATCGGCACGGTAATACTCCCCGCGCACCACGCGCACCAGCTCGGTCTTGGACTTCACGGCGCCGGCACCACGCAGGAGCGCCTGCAGGAGGTCGAACTCGCTGCGGGTCAGGGCGAGCGGCTCTCCGTCGACCGTCACCGAGCGCATCTCCGGGTTCAGGGCCAGGCCGTTGTGCCGCAGCACGTTATCGGAAACCTCAGGAGCGACTGCGGGCCGCGCCGGGGCCAGCGTCAACACCCCCTGGCCGTCGTGCCGCGGCCGTCGCATCATTGCCGCCACCCGGGCACGTAGCTCTCGGGGCCGGAACGGTTTGGTCAGGAAGTCGTCGGCTCCAGTATGGAGCGCTGTCAGCGTGTCGAGTTCATCGGTCCGCGCGGTCAGCATCACGATGTACGCGTCGCTGAACTGCCGGATCCGGCGCAGCACCTCATAGCCGTCGATATCGGGCAGGCCAACGTCCAGCGTGACCACATTCGCTTCCCGGTGCCGGACCACTTCGACACCCTCCCGGCCCTCGGCTGCCGAATGCACCTCGAAGCCGGCCTGCCGGAGCACGGCCTCCACGAGGTTGCGCACATCCGCGTCGTCCTCAACAACGACGGCCACCCCAAGGTCAGTCATGCCACCCTCACATCCGATGCTGTTCAGCTAAAGCGCCGTTACAAACCGGGCCCCCATGCCCGGCTGCCGCGCCCCGCCGCAGGGCGACGGCGTACGCATGTCCTGCCAGAATACCCACCCCAGGCGCCGATTTGGGGCACCGGCGCAATATCCCGGGCAACAATCATAGGTTTTGAGTCAAGTTTGTGTGACAGCAATGTAAACTCCAGTTGCGAGGAAGGGGCACGAGTCTTTGAGTGAATGGCCGCTGGTCAGAGGCGTGGGCGTCGACCGGCGCTTTGGCGCCCTGCGTCCGCGCGCCCGGGTGCTGGCAAGCCAGCTGCCCCTCACCATGCTGTTGGCCGCCGGGGTGGCAGCCGCGCCGGCCGCTTGGAACCTCCACCTCGCCAGCACCTGGGGCCAGTCCGCCCTGGCCCTCCACGCAACGCTTTTCCTCGCCTGCTTCCTTGTGCCGTGGCAAAGGTTCGGGCCGCTCGCTTCCCTGGTCATTCCGGTCCTGGACCTGGCCGCGATCGGGCTGAGCCGGGTCGCTGCCGCGGAGGAGCTACCTGGCCTCGGGGTGCTCTCCGTGCTGCCAGTCGTCTGGATCTCCGCGTCGCGGCTCGCGCCCGCCGCCATTCTCTCCCTCAGCTTCTTCGGGCCGCTGCTGGCCGGCCTGCCCTGGTTCTTCGCCGGCGGTGTAGACAACAGTCCGGGGCGCATCGCCACGGTGGCACTCCTGGCCCTGATGACCCTCGCCGTGTCGCTGGCCATGCAGTTCGCCAGGGCGCAGTTGCGGGGCCAGCAGCGCAAGGTCGAGTCCAAGGAGGCGGAGCTCCAGGCCCTCCTGGCGGAAAGCCGGGAGCGTGAACGACTCCTGAACACCATCCTGGACACCGTCGACGTCGGCATCGTGGCCATCGGGGCCGACGGACGGCGGTTGCTCACCAACAGCTGGCAGGCACGGCTGGAGGCGTCCGCGGCGCAGCCCGGCGGCGCCGGCCCCGCCGACCCGGGATGGGAAGAGCAGCTCCTGCTGACGGGCCGGGACCAGACAACGCCGCTCCCGGCCGGACGGCGTCCGCTGCGTCGGGCCCTGGCCGGCGAATCCTTCGCCGACCATCTGGTCTGCTTCGGGGAGTCCCCCGGCAGCCGTGTTGTGTCCACCGGGGCAGGGCCGCTGAAGAACGACGACGGCGAGTTCCGCGGCGCCGTCGTCGTCTACAACGAGGTGACCGGACTGGTGAACGCCCTGGCGGCCAAGGAGGACGTGGTCGCAACCGTCTCGCACGAATTCCGGACCCCGCTGACGTCGATCATTGGCAACCTGGATCTGGTGCTGGGCGAAGATTTGCCGCTGCCGGTGCTGCGCCGGATCGAGGTCGCGCAGCGCAACGCCGAGCGGTTGCTCGCGCTGGTCTCGGACCTGCTGATGTCCGCCAACTCCGCGGTCCAGGTCCACCCGCGGAAGACCGACCTGGCCGGCCTCGTGGAGGCGAGCCTAGGCTCCGCGCAGGCCCACGCTCAGGCCTCCCGGGTCTCGCTGGGGATGGACGTTCCGGTCCCGCTGTGGGCAAACGTGGACCCGCTGCGCATCGGCCAGGCCCTGGACAACCTCGTCTCCAACGCCATCAAATATTCACCGGACGGCGGGGCTGTGACGGTCTCGGCCCGATCCGAGGGCGGCCGGGTGCTGTTGCAGGTGGCGGACAGCGGCATCGGTATGACCGCCGCCGACGCAGCCAGGGTATTCACCCGCTTCTTCCGGAGCCCGGCCGTGCGGGACGGTTCGATCCCCGGGGCCGGACTCGGCCTGTCCATCACCAAGGCGATTGTGGAGGGACACGGCGGCTCGATCTCGTGCAGCACCTTCCCCGGCCGCGGCAGCACGTTTACCGTGGAGCTCCCGGCCGGGGGTGCACCGCCGGCGTTCTGACCCACGGGCAGCCTCCGGGCGGCCGAACCAGTCCCCTACTCGCGCCGGGCGCGTGTCAGCTCTGCCCGGGCCAGTAGTTCGCTGGACGACGGGTAGGCCACCTCTTCCAGCACGAGCGGGTGCGGGGCGGCGAGCACGGAGCGCGCGTCGCGCTGCCGGGCGATCAGCCGCTCGTACAGCCAGCCGGGCTGTTCCTCCCCGGCCCCCACATAGAGGGCGGATCCCACGAGCGAGCGGACCATGTTGTGGCAGAAGGCGTCGGCCTGAACGGTGGCGACAATAACGCCGTCGGCGCCGCGGGTGAACTCAAAACGCTGCAGTTCCCGGATGGTCGTGGCGCCCTCGCGGGGCTTGCAGTAGGAACGGAAGTCCTGCAGGCCCAGGAGCCGGGAGGCGCCCTCGTTGAGCAGCGCCGTGTCGAGGCGCTGCTTGTGCCAGAGCGTCGAGTACCGGGCCAGCGGATCCCAGCGCGCCGGACCGTCGGCGATCCGGTAGCTGTAGCGCCGCCAGAGCGCGGAGAACCGTGCGTCGAAGCCAGCCGGTGCGAGGGCGGCGTGGTGCACCTCGATGGCCCCGCTGAGTTCTCCCAGCCCACGGCTCAGTGCACCGCGGAGCCGCCGCAACAAGGCGGCCGAGGGGTCAAGTTCGGCACCGCGGTTCAGGCCGCGCCACTCCGCCTCGCTCAGGTCCAGATGCACCACCTGTCCCCTGGCGTGCACCCCTGCGTCGGTGCGGCCTGCCACGGTGACCCGGACCGGGCGCCGGATCAACAGCGCGAGGGCCTCCTCCAGCACACCCTGGACGGTCCGGAGCCCAGGCTGCAACGCCCAGCCGCTGAACGGCCCGCCGTCGTAGGAAAGGTCCAGCCGGATACGCAAAAACCCGCCGCCCCCCAAAACGGGGGCAGCGGGTTTGAGCTCGTTCATAGACTCAAGTCTATAAGAAGCGCTTAGCGAATTACTTCGCGTCCTTCTCGCCCTTGGCAGCTTCCTCAGCGGCGGGAGCCTCTTCGGTTTCGGCTGCCTCGTTCTCAGAGGTCGCAGTAACCTCAGCCTCGGGAGCCTCTTCGGTTTCGGCAGCTTCGGTCTCGGCGACCGGAGCGACTTCAGCCTTGTCGGCGTCCTTCTTCTCGGCGTCGCGCTTCGCTGCGGAAGTAGCCTCGGCTACCACGGCCTGCTTGGCGGAAACCGGCTCGAGGACCAGTTCGATGACAGCCATGGGAGCGTTGTCGCCCTTGCGGTTGCCGATCTTGGTGATGCGGGTGTAGCCACCGTCGCGGTTCTCCACTGCCTGCGCAATGTCGGTGAACAGCTCGTGGACGACGCCCTTGTTGCTGATCAGACCGAGCACACGACGGCGGGAAGCCAGGTCGCCGCGCTTGGCGAAGGTCACCAGGCGCTCAGCGTAGGGCTTGAGCCGCTTGGCCTTGGTCACCGTGGTGGTGATCCGCTTGTGCTCGAACAGTGCGGCTGCCAGGTTCGCGAGCATAAGACGCTCGTGAGCCGGGCCGCCTCCGAGGCGCGGACCCTTAGTGGGGGTAGGCATAACTATTTCTCCTCATATGGAGCCGGCGGGCTGTGCACGCTGCGGTGCGTCCAGCCTGCTGGCCAAGATCTGTTTTAGAGCTCGTCGTCGCTGAAAGCGGCGTCGTCCTCTTCGATGGCTGCGGCGCGGGCTGCAAGGTCGAAACCGGGAGGGGAGTCCTTGAGGGACAGACCCAGTTCGACGAGCTTCGCCTTGACCTCGTCGATGGACTTCGCACCGAAGTTACGGATGTCCATCAGGTCAGCCTCGGAGCGGGCAACGAGTTCACCCACGGTGTGGATGCCCTCACGCTTGAGGCAGTTGTAGGAACGGACGGTGAGGTCCAGATCCTCGATCGGCAGGGCCATGTCTGCTGCCAGGGCAGCATCCGTCGGCGACGGGCCAATCTCGATACCTTCAGCTGCGGTGTTCAGCTCGCGGGCCAGACCGAACAGTTCCACCAGGGTGGTGCCTGCCGAAGCAACCGCATCGCGCGGGGCGATGGCCTGCTTGGTCTCGACGTCGACAATGAGCTTGTCGAAGTCAGTGCGCTGCTCAACACGGGTAGCTTCCACGCGGAAAGTAACCTTCAGCACCGGCGAGTAGATCGAGTCGACCGGGATGCGGCCGATCTCGGAGTCGCCGGACTTGTTCTGAGCTGCCGAAACGTAGCCGCGGCCGCGCTCGATGGTCAGTTCGAGTTCGAACTTGCCCTTCGAGTTCAGCGTGGCGATGTGCAGATCCGGGTTGTGGAATTCGACGCCGGCCGGCGGAGCGATGTCCGCGGCGGTGACGACTCCCGGGCCCTGCTTGCGCAGGTAAGCAACAACCGGCTCGTCGTGCTCGGAGGAGACCGACAGGTTCTTGATGTTCAGGATGATCTCGGTGACATCTTCCTTGACACCCGGAACCGTGGTGAACTCGTGCAGCACGCCATCGATCCGGATGCTCGTGACAGAGGCACCGGGGATGGAGGAGAGCAGGGTACGGCGGAGGGAGTTTCCTAGGGTGTAGCCGAAGCCCGGTTCCAGCGGTTCAATGATGAAACGGGACCGGTTGTCAGAGACGACCTCTTCGGAGAGGGTGGGGCGCTGTGCAATGAGCACTTAGGTTTCCTTTCGGCGAGCATCCGCTATATGACGCAACACAGGTGGTGGAAAGATCGGTCTAATGACTTAACGCGGCTGGGCTTGCCCGGACCGGTGAGGGTCCGGGCAAGCTCCGGCTAAGACTTAGACGCGGCGGCGCTTCGGCGGGCGGCAGCCGTTGTGCGCGCTGGGGGTTACATCCTGGATGGATCCAACCTCGAGGCCAGCGGCCTGCAGCGAACGGATGGCGGTCTCGCGTCCGGAGCCCGGTCCCTTGACGAAAACGTCAACCTTGCGCATGCCGTGCTCCTGTGCACGCTTTGCGGCGGCTTCGGCGGCCATCTGGGCGGCGAACGGGGTGGACTTACGGGAGCCCTTGAAGCCAACCTCACCGGACGAAGCCCAGGAGATGACAGCACCGTTCGGGTCCGTGATGGAGACGATGGTGTTGTTAAAGGTGCTCTTGATGTGCGCCTGGCCCAGCGCGATATTCTTCTTGTCCTTCTTACGCGGCTTGCGAACCGCGCCACGAGTCTTCGGGGGCATTATTTCTCCTACAGAAAGTTATTGGGGGAAGGGAGAACGCTATTTTTAGCGTCCGGCCTTCTTCTTGCCGGCGACGGTACGCTTCGGACCCTTGCGGGTACGGGCGTTGGTCTTCGTACGCTGACCGCGTACGGGCAGGCCCTTGCGGTGACGCAGGCCTTCGTAGCTGCCGATCTCAACCTTGCGGCGGATGTCGGCGGCTACCTCGCGGCGAAGGTCACCCTCAACCTTGTAGTTGCCTTCAATGTAGTCACGCAGCTGGACCAGCTCAGCGTCGGTCAGGTCCTTGACCCGAACGTCAGCGCTGATGCCGGTGGCAGCCAGGGTTTCGTGTGCACGGGTCTTGCCCACGCCGTAGATGTAAGTAAGCGCAATTTCCAGCCGCTTTTCGCGGGGAATGTCTACGCCAGCGAGACGAGCCATAGTGGCAGTGCTCCTTGAATAAACCGGAGGTCGTAGGCAGTACACCCGCACATTCCGTACGGCCCCAGCCTCCGACCGGGGGTTAGCTGTCCGGACTCGTTCTAGCTCAATGTCCCAGATCAGCTTGTGCTGCCTTTTATTTACTTGCGTGGGTTAGCAACCCAGGATTTCCTGTGAAGGAAATTAGCCCTGGCGCTGCTTGTGGCGCGGGTTCTCGCAGATCACCATGACCCGGCCATTACGGCGGATCACTTTGCACTTTTCGCAGATCTGCTTGACGCTCGGCTTGACCTTCATGGCGTTCCTTTGCGTGTTGCAGTTGGTCAGCTGGACCGGCCCGAGGCTATTGCCTTGGCCGCCCAGTGTTTACTTGTAGCGGTAGACGATACGACCACGTGTCAGGTCGTACGGGCTCAGCTCCACCACTACCCGGTCCTCAGGGAGAATCCTGATGTAGTGCTGGCGCATCTTTCCAGAGATGTGTGCCAGAACGATGTGCTTGTTGGTGAGCTCAACGCGAAACATCGCGTTGGGCAGCGCCTCAGTCACAACGCCCTCGATCTCAATGACCCCGTCCTTCTTGGCCATACCCTCCGCTAACTGTTGTTGCCACAGCCCCTCCGGCTTGCACCGGCGATCACTGCGGACGATTTTAATTGCTTGTTTTGCATGCTTGCCTACAGCCCCTGGGCCACAAAAGGGCACAACAGGGCAGACAACCAACAGTCAACACTACGGCATTACGGGCCGAATGTTAAATCCAGCCATGCTAGCGCACTCCGTCCCCGTATGCACGAAAACGCCCCGCCGGCGTCTCCACCGCCGCCGCCGCCGCGATCCCGTCCAGGATGGCCAGCCGGACGACGTCGGCCGCCGCGCTCTGCAGCGTAATCAGGCTCACCTGCCGCGCTGCTTCGGTACTCCGGTCCAGCCCGACGGCGCCCGTGGCCAGCGCGAACACCGTGTCGCCGTCGGCCAGGGTGTGGCTAGGGTTCAGGGCCCGGGCGAGGCCTGCGTGCGCTGCCGAGGCCGTGCGTTTGCATTCGGCCTTGTCCAGGACTGCGTTGGTCGCGACGACGACGAGCGTGGTGTTGAGGGGCGGCGGTCCGGCTGGCGGCCCCGACTCCGGGACCGGTGCGGCTTTCGCCGCAGCGGCCGAAACCCTCTGCGTGCTCGCTCGTTCCTCGCTTAGACGCACGCTGCCGGGTTCCGTCCGCTGCGGCGATGTGCTGAACGGCAGTCCCAGCGCGTTCACTACTGCCAGCGCCCCTACGACGACGCCGTTGTCCAAGGTGACCGAGGCGGTGCCTACTCCCCCTTTGTAGGCTCCCCGCCCGATGGCCGCTCCCGTGCCGGCGCCGACGTTGCCGCGTTCGACGTGGTGCCCGTCCTTGCGGGCGGCGGCGTCGGCGATTGCCGCGTAACCCATGGCCTCATCGGGGCGTGCGGCGAAGTCCCCGCCGCGGCCAAGGTCGAAAATAGCGGCCGCGGGAACGATCGGCACCACGCCGCCGGGAACGGCGAAGCCCCGGCCCTGCTCCTCGCACCAGCGCTGGGCGCCGTGGGCGGTGGCCAGGCCAAAGGCACTTCCGCCGGTGAGGACCACGGCGTCGACGGCGGTGCTCAGCGTGGTGGGGTCCAGCGCGTCGGTCTCGTGTGTGCCGGGACCGCCGCCCCGGACATCGACCGAGCCAACCGTGCCCGAGGGCGGGAGCACCACGGTGACGCCGCTCAGCCACCCCTCCCCCGTCCGGGACGCATGGCCCACTCGGATGCCGGGCACGTCCGTAATCGCAGTCATGGCACCATTGTGCGCCCGCGCTGCCCGGAAATCCGCCCCCGCGATCGCTCTGCCTGCAAGCGAACATTGTGGAATACTGCAACCAACAACAGGTAAACGGGCAAAGAAGCCTGGCAAAACAAAGCTCTGGCAAGGCCTTGTGCGGGGTTTCGCCCACCCACCGTGTGGTGAAGTTAAGTTGATCCCCCGCCCAAACCGCCTGCCATCGGCAGGCCTGGATCCGTTAGAGACCCCTATGACTAGACAATTAACTGACCGTCCAGCGGCTACCGCCCGGACCGTCGCACCGGACCAGCGCAGGGGACGCTGGTCCGCCCGGACCCGCAGGGACTTCATCGTGTTCCTGGCGCTGGCCCTGCCAAATCTGGCTTTGATCGCGGTGTTCACCTACCTCCCGCTGATCAACAACATCTACTATTCGACACTGGACTGGACGCTGGGCTCCGCCAACGCCACAGTGGTCGGCTTCGACAACTACATCAACTTCTTCACCAGTACGGACGCCCCCACAGTGCTGGGGACCACGGCGATCTTTACCGTCGTCACGGTCGGCGGCTCCATGGTCCTCGGGCTGCTGGTGGCCCTCGCGCTGAACTCCAAGGTCCGGGGCACCACCTTCGCCCGGTCCGCCGTCTTCGCCCCCTACGTGCTCAGCGGGGTCGGCGTCGGCCTCGTCTGGCTGTTCATCTTCGACCCGGGCTACGGGGTGCTGTCCTGGCTGCTCCGAGGGATCGGCCAGCAGAGCCCGCAGTGGATCAACGACCCGCAGCTGTCCCTGGTGATGGTGATCATCGTTTACATCTGGAAGAACCTCGGCTACTGCGCCGTGGTCTACCTGGCGGGCCTGCAGTCGCTCCCGAAGGACGTGATGGAGGCGGCCTCGCTGGATGGCGCGAACGGCTTCCGCCGCTTCATCAGCATGTCCGTCCCGCTGCTCTCCCCCACCACCTTCTTCCTGCTGATCACCACGATGCTCAGCTCCTTGCAGGCCTTCGACCTGATCCGGATCATGACCCCGCTGGGCAACGGCACGTCCACCCTGATTTACGAGGCATATCTGCAGGCGTTCGGCGCCTACAACCGAGCAGGGTACTCGGCGTCGATCTCCGTGGTCCTCTTCGCCATCCTGCTTATCATCACCGTGCTGCAACTGCGGTTCGTCGAACGGAAGGTGCACTACTCGTGAGCACGCTCTCCCCTGTCAGTCCTGATCCCACCGCAGGCACCGGGTACGCTCCCGACGGCGGTCCGGAGGTCCCGCTGCAGCGCAACCGGCCGTTCTCCCGCGCCAATCTGGTCCAGACCATCGCCGGCGGCTACGTCCCGCTGATCCTCGCCACCCTCGTGGTGGTCGTGCCCCTGCTCTGGATGCTGCTGAGCTCGTTCAAGCAGCCCGGCGAGATCGTCACCACGGATCTGAAGATCCTCCCCGAAAGCCTCAACCTCGACAATTACCGCACCGCCATGACCACCGTGCCGTTCGGCCAGTTCTTCCTGAACAGCCTGATCGTCACCACCGTCGGCTCCACGGTGAAAGTCATCCTCGCCATCCTGACGGCGTACGCGCTGGTCTTTGTGCGCTTCCCGTTCAAGAACGTCATCTTCGTGGTGATCCTCGTGGCCCTCATGGTGCCGCCCCAGGTCTCGATCCTGCCGAACTACATCCTGATCGCGGGCATCGGCGGGAAGAACACGCTCTGGGGCATCATTCTTCCGGGCCTGGGCACGGCCTTCGGCACCTTCCTGCTGCGGCAGCACTTCATGACGCTGCCCGGCTCCATCCTGGAAGCCGCCGAGATCGACGGTGCCGGGCACTGGCGCCGCCTCTGGCAGGTTGTCGCGCCGGTGTCCCTGCCGTCCATTGCCACCGTGGCCCTCGTGACGGTGGTCAGCGAGTGGAACGACTACATCTGGCCGCTCATCATCACCGACCGCCCCGAGACCATGACCCTGCCGGTCGGCCTGACCCTGCTGCAGAACTCTGAAGGAAACGGCGCCGGCTGGGGCATCCTGATGGCCGGCGCAATGCTGGTGATCGTTCCGATTCTCCTGGTCTTCGCCGCCTTGCAGCGTTACATCGTCGCTGGCCTCACCCAGGGCAGCGTCACCGGATAACGCCTGACAGCGCCAAACCCATTTTCTCCACCCCGTCTCCATCACTGCATCTAACCGAGTCAAAACTTCTTTTGAGAGGACCCACTATGGCCATGAACCTTGACCGCAGAAACTTCCTTGGACTGGCCGGCGCCAGCGCCGGCGCAGCAGCGCTGGCTGCCTGCGGCGGACCGTCCACCGGCGGCGGTAGCGCCACCAGCGGCGCGTCCGACATCGACTTCAACGGCGTGAAGCCGGCCGGTTCGTTCGACTTCTGGACCAGCCACCCGGGCAAGTCCCAGGACGTGGAAAAGGCCATCATCGACAAGTTCCAGGCGAAGTACCCGGACATCAAGGTCAACCTGGTGACCGCTGGCGCCAACTACGAGGAAATCGCGCAGAAGTTCCAGACCTCGCAGGCTGCCAAGTCCGCACTCCCAGGCCTGGTAGTGCTCTCGGACGTCTGGTGGTTCCGGTACTACACCAACGGCAACATCATCCCGCTGGACGGGCTGATCAAGCAGCTGGACTTCAAGATCGACGATTTCCAGAAGTCCCTCGTGGCCGACTACAAGTACGCCGACAAGCAGTGGGCCCTCCCCTACGGGCGCTCCACGCCGCTCTTCTACTACAACAAGGACCACTTCAAGGCCGCCGGCCTGCCGGACCGGGCACCGAAGACCTGGCAGGAATTCGGCGAGTGGGCTCCCAAGCTCAAAGCCGCTTCCGGCGCGAGCTACGCGTACATGTACCCGGCCTTGGCCGGATACGCCGGCTGGACGCTGCAGAACAACCTGTGGGGCTGGGGCGGCAGCTGGTCCAACGGCTGGGATATCAACTGCGACTCGGCCGAATCCGTGGCGGCGCTGCAGTGGGCCCAGGATTCCGTCTACAAGGACAAGTGGGCCGGCGTCTCCTCCAAGAACGCCGCGGACGACTTTGCCGCGGGCATTGCCTCCGCCACGATCTCGTCCACCGGCGACCTGCTCGGGGTGCTGAAGTCTGCGAAGTTCAACGTGGGCGTCGGCTTCCTGCCGGGCGGCCCCAAGAACGACACCGGCGTCTGCCCCACCGGCGGCGCCGGGCTCGGCATCCCCAGCGGTGTGAGCAAGGAAGTCCAGCTCGCGGCTGCGACCTTCCTGAAGTTCATGACGGAGCCGGAGAACACGGCGGCGTTCTCGGCAGCCACCGGCTACATGCCGACACGCACGTCGGCTGACATGGGGGCAGTGCTGGCCAAGACGCCGCAGATCAAGACCGCCATGGACCAGCTCGCCGTCACCCACGTCCAGGACAACGCCCGCGTGTTCCTGCCCGGCGCCGACCAGGAAATGGCCAAGGCTGCCGCGAAGATCCTCACCCAGCAGGGCGACGTCAAGGCCACCATGACCGAACTCAAGACGACCCTCGAAGGCATCTACACCAAGGACGTGAAGCCCAAGCTGAAGAGCTAGGCCTTAAGCCAACGTAGCTCGCATTTGTTGTCGTTTCGAACGCTCGGAACGACAACAAATGCGAGCTACTTGGCTTTAAGGGGACTTAGGGAATCGGGACAGGCACGACGCCGAGCGGCGCCAGCTTCGCGGCTCCCCCGTCGGGGGCGGAGAGCACCCAGATGCCCTTCTCGTGGACCGCAACGGAGTGCTCCCACTGGCAGGAGCGTTTGCCGTCAGTGGTGACGACCGTCCAGTCGTCCTCAAGCACGGCGGTGTCAATGCTGCCGCGGACCAGCATGGGCTCGATGGCCAGGCACAGTCCCGGGCGGATCTTGGCCCCGCGGTGGCCGGTGCGGTAGTTCAGCACGTCCGGGGCCATGTGCATCTCCGAGCCAATCCCGTGGCCTACGTAGTCCTCCAGGATGCCGAGCGGCTTGCCGGGAACCGAGGAGACGTAGTCGTCCACGGCGTTGCCGATGTCGCCCACGAACTTCCCGGTGGCCAGCGCAGCGATGCCGTGCCACATGGCCGCCTCGGTGACGTCCGAGAGCCGGCGGTCCTCGGGGTCGGCCGTGCCCACGATGACGGTCCGGGCCGAGTCCGAGTGCCAGCCGTCCACGATCGCACCGCCGTCGATCGAGATGATGTCCCCGTCCTGCAGGACGCGGTCGCCCGGGATGCCGTGCACCACTTCCTCGTTCACGGACGTGCAGATGGTAGCCGGGAAGCCGTGGTAGCCCAGGAAGTTGGATTTCGCCCCTGCCTCCTGCAGCACGCCGGCAAATACGGCGTCCAGGTCCCGGGTGGTGACGCCGGGGACGGCGGCCGCGACGGCGGCGTCCAGGGCCCGGCTGAGGACCAGTCCGGCCTCCTGCATGGTCCGCATCTGGGCGTTGGTCTTGTATTCAATGCGGGTCTGGCCGAATGCCATCCTCAGCGTCCTTTCGGTGGTTCCGGCTGCCCCGGGAGGGGCTGCACGGGGAAATGCCTGAGGCTCCTCCCGACGCTGCGGGAGGAGCCTCAATGGTTACGGGCCCGGATCAGGCGGACTGAGCCGCCTTGATGGCCTGCATGACGCGGTCGGTAACCTCGTCGATGCCGCCGATGCCGTCTACCTGGGTGAGGATGCCGCGGTCGGCGTACTTGGCGACCACAGCCTCCGTCTGGCCGTGGTAGAGGTCCAGCCGGTGGCGGATGACGGCTTCGTTGTCATCGCTGCGGCCGGTGTCCTTGGCGCGGCCCAACAGGCGCTTAACGAGTTCCTCGTCGTCGGCCGTGAGCTGCAGTACGACGTCGAGCTTCTGCTCGCCGTCCGCGAGGATCGCATCGAGGTAGTCCACCTGCGCGGTGGTCCGCGGGTAGCCGTCGAGCAGGAAGCCTGCTTCGACGTCGTCCTCGGTGAGGCGGTCTCGGACCATCTTGTTGGTGACGCTGTCCGGGACGAAGTCGCCCGCGTCCATGAACTTCTTGGCTTCGATGCCGAGCGGCGTCTCACCCTTGACGTTGGCACGGAAAATGTCGCCGGTGGAAATCGCAACAACGCCGAGGCGCTCCGAAATGCGTTCCGCCTGCGTCCCCTTGCCAGAACCGGGAGGTCCGATAATCAACATTCTCGTCATCGCAAAAGCCCTTCGTAGTGACGCTGCTGTAGCTGCGCATCAATCTGCTTGACGGTCTCCAAACCTACGCCCACCATGATCAGGATCGAGGTGCCACCGAACGGGAAGTTCTGGTTGGCGTTGATCAAGACCAAGGCAATCAGCGGGATCAGGGCCACGAGGCCCAGGTAGAACGCGCCGGGCAGGGTGATCCTGGAAAGCACATACTGCAGGTAATCCGCGGTCGGCTTGCCGGCACGGATACCCGGAATGAAGCCGCCGTACTTCTTCATGTTGTCAGAAACTTCCTCAGGGTTGAAAGTGATCGCAACATAGAAGTAAGTGAAGAACACAATCATGGCGAAGTAGAGCGCCATGTAGATGGGGTGGTCACCGCGGGTGAGGTTGTTATTGATCCACTCGACCCACGGCGCCATGGGCTCACCGGGCGCGGGACGGTTGAACTGGGAGATCAGGCCCGGCAGGTACAGCATCGAAGACGCGAAGATGACGGGCACGACGCCTGCCATGTTCACCTTGATGGGGATGTACGTGCTGGTGCCACCCACCGTGCGCCGGCCGATCATGCGCTTGGCGTACTGCACCGGGATGCGGCGCTGGGACTGCTCCACGAAGACGACGAGCGCCACGGTCAGCAGGCCGATGGCCAGGACCATAAAGAAGGTACCCGGGCCCTGCGAAGTCCAGATGGCGCCGAGGGAGGTCGGGAAACCGGCGGCGATCGAGGTGAAGATCAACAGCGACATGCCGTTGCCCACGCCCTTCTCGGTCACGAGCTCGCCCATCCACATGATCAGGCCGGTGCCGGCAGTCAACGTGATGATGATCAGGATGGTGGTGATGATGCTCGCGTCCGGGATGATCGGCAGCTGGCAGTTGGGCAGCAACTGGCCGGAACGGGCCAGCGACACCAGCGTGGTGGCGTTGAGCAGGCCCAGGGCGATCGTGAGGTACCGGGTGTACTGGGTCAGCTTGGACTGGCCCGAGGCACCCTCGTCGTAGAGCTGCTGGAACCGGGGAATGACCACGCGGAGCAGCTGGACGATGATGCTGGCCGTGATGTACGGCATGATCCCGAGCGCGAAGATTGAGACCTGCAGCAATGCACCGCCGCTGAACAGGTTGACGAGCTGGTAGATCCCGCCCGAGGTCTGACCGTTCTGCAAGCATTGCTGGACATTCTGGTAGTTCACACCAGGCGAGGGGATGAAGGCACCCAAGCGGAAGATTGTGATGATTCCCAGCGTGAACAACAACTTGCGTCGCAGATCAGGCGTGCGAAAGGCCCGGCCAAATGCGCTAAGCAAGCGTCCTCCTGAGTAATAAGTAAATTCGTGTGAGATAGGTCAAATAAACCCAACAACCGAGTCTAACGGGTGGATGTGCCCGGCGAACAATCCGCAGGGCGGGAAAATGAAAAAACTCCCGGCACCATGGGCGTGAGCCCCGGTGCCGGGAGTTTCAACAACGGGCGACTGCCCCGCCGCCTCGTTAGAGGGCGGTGGTGCTTCCGCCTGCTGCTGCAATCTTTTCTGCGGCGCTGGCCGAGAATGCGTGGACGGTGACGTCAACCTTGACGGTGATGTCGCCAGTGCCCAGCACCTTGACGGGCTGGTTCTTGCGAACGGCACCCTTTTCGACCAGGTTCTCCACGGTGACTGCGCCACCTTCCGGGAACAGCTCGTTGAGCTTGTCCAGGTTTACAACCTGGTACTCAACCCGGAACGGGTTCTTGAAGCCGCGCAGCTTCGGCAGGCGCATGTGCAGCGGCAGCTGGCCGCCGGCAAAGCCAGCCTTGATCTGGTAGCGGGCCTTCGTACCCTTGGTACCGCGACCAGCGGTCTTACCCTTGGAACCTTCACCACGACCAACGCGGGTCTTGGCGGTCTTGGCACCCGGGGCGGGACGCAGGTGGTGAACCTTCAGTGCGTTCTGCTTCTCAGCAGCGGCGCCCTGTGCCTTCTCGGCGGTGTTCTTCTCTGCCATTTACTTCGCCTCCTCTACCTTTACCAGGTGCGGAACCGTGTTGAGCATTCCGACGGTCACGGCGTCGGCGGTGCGGACAACGGTGTGTCCGATCCGCTTCAGGCCGAGGGACCGAAGGGTGTCGCGCTGGTTCTGCTTGCCGCCAATGGCGGACTTGATCTGAGTGATCTCCAACTGAGCGTCGGAGGGAATCAGGTTCTTAGCCATGACTCAGACACCTGCCTTCTGGTTCAGGAGCGCCTTCACCATTGCCGGCGGAGCGATCTCGTCGAGGGGCAGGCCGCGGCGTGCTGCCACTGCTGCCGGCTCTTCGAGGCGCTTCAGCGCATCAACGGTCGCGTGAACGATGTTGATGGCGTTGGAGGAACCGAGCGACTTGGAGAGGATGTCGTGAATGCCCACGCACTCCAGTACTGCACGGACCGGACCACCGGCGATAACACCGGTACCGGCGGAAGCCGGACGCAGCATGACGACGCCTGCAGCGGCTTCACCCTGTACGCGGTGCGGGATGGTGCTGCCGATGCGGGGAACGCGGAAGAAGGACTTCTTGGCCTCTTCAACGCCCTTCGCGATGGCGGCGGGAACTTCCTTAGCCTTGCCGTAGCCGACGCCGACCATACCGTTGCCGTCACCGACGACGACGAGGGCGGTGAAGCTGAAGCGACGACCACCCTTGACGACCTTGGAAACACGGTTGATGGTTACGACGCGCTCTACGAACTGGCTCTTCTCGGCTTCGCGGCCGCCGTCGCGGCCACCACGGCCACCACGGTCGCCACGGCCCTGGCCGCGGTCGCCACGCTCGCCACGACGGGCGCCACCACGGCGGTCGTCAGTGGTAGCAGGCGCAGCGGTCTCAGTTGCCGGAGCAGCTACAGCTTCAGTCACCTGAATGTCCTTTTCGTTATTTTCGGTCACAGTGCCAGCCCACCTTCACGTGCGCCGTCAGCGACGGCGGCGATCCGGCCGTGGTACTTGTTACCACCGCGGTCGAAGACAACAGCTTCGATACCGGCAGCCTTGGCACGCTCGGCGACGAGCTCGCCAACGCGCTTGGCCTTGGCAGTCTTGTCACCGTCGAATGCACGAAGGTCGGCTTCCAGCGTGGAGGCGCTCGCTACGGTCAGGCCCTTGGTGTCATCGACAACCTGGACGAATACGTGGCGGGCGGAACGGTTGACGACCAGACGAGGACGTACAGCCGTACCGGAGATGCGCTTGCGGATACGAAGCTGGCGGCGGCTGCGCTGGGCAGACTTGCTCTTGTTCGTACGCTTCTTGTTAATTGCGATGGCCATGGTTACTTACCAGCCTTTCCGACCTTGCGGCGGATGACTTCGCCGGCGTAGCGGATGCCCTTGCCCTTGTAGGGGTCCGGCTTCCGCAGCTTGCGAATGTTGGCAGCAACTTCGCCGACCTGCTGCTTGGAGATACCTGAAACAGAGAGCTTGGTCGGGGTCTCAACTGCAAAGGTGATGCCGTTCGGAGCCGAGACGTTGACCGGGTGGCTGTAGCCCAGAGCGAACTCCAGGTCAGAACCCTTGGCCTGGACGCGGTAACCGGTACCGACGATCTCAAGCTTCTTCTCGTAGCCTGCGGTAACGCCCTGGATCATGTTGGCGATCAGGGTGCGGGTCAGGCCGTGCAGCGAACGGGAGGCGCGCTCGTCGTTCGGGCGGGCGACAGTCAGGGTGCCATCTTCCAGGGTGACCTCGATCGGGCTGGCCACAGTGTGGCTCAGCTCGCCCTTGGAACCCTTGACGCTGACGACAGAGCCGTCAACCTTGACCTCAACGCCGGCAGGAACGGTGATGGGGAGACGTCCAATACGTGACATTATTCTCTTCCTTTCCCGTTACCAGACGTAAGCGAGGACTTCGCCGCCCACGCCCTTCTTGCCGGCCTGCTTGTCAGTCAGGAGGCCGGAAGAGGTGGACAGGATTGCGATACCCAGGCCACCGAGCACGTGCGGCAGGTTGGTGGACTTTGCGTAAACGCGCAGCCCCGGCTTGGAAATACGACGAACGCCAGCGATGGACCGCTCGCGGTTCGGACCGAACTTGAGCTCGAGGGTCAGCTTCTTGCCAACCTCCGCGTCTTCTTCCTTCCAGGAGGCGATGAAGCCTTCTGCCTTCAGGATGTCAGCAACGCGTGCCTTGAGCTTGCTGTAAGGCATAGACACGGAATCGTGGTATGCCGAGTTTGCATTGCGCAGACGCGTAAGCATATCTGCGACAGGATCTGTCATAGTCATGTGGGCTCTTGCCCTTCCTCATAACGGTTTCCGCTGCCCTGGCGTCAGAGCCAGCCAGCCGGACCTTTTACGTAGCTAGATTAATCTTCGGTCTTGAACGGGAAGCCAAGCGCCTTGAGCAGCGCGCGGCCTTCGTCGTCGGTCTTGGCAGTGGTCACGACGGTGATGTCCATGCCGCGAACGCGGTCAATGGAATCCTGGTCGATCTCGTGGAACATAACCTGCTCGGTCAGACCGAAGGTGTAGTTGCCGTTGCCGTCGAACTGCTTGCCGCTGAGGCCCCGGAAGTCGCGGATACGCGGCAGTGCCAGCGTGACCAGACGGTCCAGGAATTCCCACATACGGTCACCACGCAGAGTTGCGTGCGCACCGATCGGCATGCCTTCGCGCAGCTTGAACTGTGCGATCGACTTGCGGGCCTTGGTTACCTGCGGCTTCTGGCCGGTGATCAGGGTCAGATCGCGGACAGCGCCGTCGATCAGCTTGGAGTCCTTGGCGGCATCTCCAACACCCATGTTCACAACGACCTTCACCAGACGGGGAACCTGGTTGACGTTCTCGTACTTGAATTCCTCAACGAGCGCGCTCTTGATGGAATCCGCGTACTTGGTCTTCAGACGAGGAACGATCTTGCTTGCCGGAGTCTCGAGAGTCTCAGTCATTAGATGTCCTTCCCTGAGCTCTTGGCCACGCGGACGCGCACTTCACGCTTCACGCCATCGCGCTCAACGGTCTCGGTGCGGAAACCGACGCGGGTGGGCTTCTTGGTGGAGGGGTCAACCAGGGCCACGTTGGAGATGTGGATTGAAGCCTCAACGACCTCGATGCCACCGGTCTTGGTGCCGCGCTGCGACTGACCGACCTTGGTGTGCTTGGTTACGCGGTTAATGCCTTCAACCAACACGCGGTTGGTCTCCGGGAATACGCGCAGAACCTTGCCCTGCTTGCCACGGTCGCCGCCGCGCTCAGCCTTGGCGCCAGTGATGACCTGAACGAGGTCACCCTTTTTGATCTTAGCCATGGACTAGAGCACCTCCGGAGCCAGAGAAACGATCTTCATGAACTTCTTGTCGCGAAGTTCACGACCAACCGGTCCGAAGATACGGGTACCGCGGGGGTCACCGTCGTTCTTCAGGATCACAGCTGCGTTCTCGTCAAACTTGATGTAGGAACCATCCGCACGGCGGCGTTCCTTCTTGGTACGGACGATGACAGCCTTGACGACGTCGCCCTTCTTTACGTTGCCGCCCGGAATTGCGTCCTTGACGGTAGCGACGATCACGTCGCCAATGCCTGCGTAGCGACGGCCAGATCCACCGAGAACGCGAATGGTAAGGATTTCCTTAGCACCCGTGTTGTCGGCGACCTTGAGTCGCGACTCCTGCTGAATCACTATTTACTCCTTGCGTCGCGCCGGTTCTCAGACCGAAAATCTTCCTACGGAATGAGCCTTGCGGAACGGTTGATCGGGGTGTCTCTTGACCTGCCTGGATTTTGCCAGACCAGGCCTAAACGCCCGTGCCAAAAACAGTTGCTTCCCGGGCGCGCGAGGCGCGAGGGGGCACTATGCCGTGGCACGATTGTTTACGAGGTTGACGATGACGCACGAAAGGCACCATACAAACTCAAAATCTTAGCACGTTTCCGCCGCATCCCCATATCACAGCTTCCCGCCCCCGCCCCACCCAAAGCGCGAACGGACACTTGAGGCCCGCCCGCTGGCTCCGCTCCCCCGCCCAAAGCGCGAACGTACACTTGAGGCCCGCGAGACGCGTCCTGCCGGGGCGCGAAGTGCGCGTTCGCGCGGAGGCGTGGGCGTCTCCGGCCGGGAACGAGGAAACCCCCGCTCCCAGAAGGGAACGGGGGTTTCGGCACAGCTTCCCTTGCGGGGTGCTGCAGGTGTTACTTGGCCTTCTCGAGGATCTCCACCAGGCGCCACCGCTTGGTAGCGGAGAGCGGGCGGGTCTCGGCGAGGAGAACGAGGTCGCCGATGCCGGCGCTGTTCTCTTCGTCGTGAGCCTTGATCTTCGTGTTGCGGCGCATAACCTTGCCGTAGAGGGCGTGCTTCACGCGGTCCTCGACCTGGACAACGATGGTCTTCTCCATCTTGTCCGAGACCACGTAGCCGCGCTTCGTCTTACGGTAACCGCGCTCGTCAGCCTTGGCTGCGTCGGAAACAGTTTCCGTCACGTTCTCGTCCTTTTCACTCACTTGGCATCCTCCTCGGTCTCAACCGTTTCAGCCGTGTCAGCCTTCTTGGTCGAAGCCTTCTTGGACTTCTTTTCTTCCTTGGCTTCCACAACCGGTGCGGCAACCTCGGCACGAATGCCCAGCTCGCGCTCACGGAGAACGGTGTAGATGCGTGCGATGTCCTTCTTTACCGCGCGCAGACGACCGTGGTTCTCCAGCTGGCCGGTGGCGGACTGGAAACGCAGGTTGAACAGCTCTTCCTTGGCCTTGCGGAGTTCTTCAACGAGACGCTCGTTGTCGAAACCGTCCAGCTGTGCGGATGCAAGTTCCTTGGATCCTACTGCCATTTCTACTCACCACCTTCGCGACGCACAATGCGTGCCTTCAACGGCAGCTTGTGGATTGCCAGGCGCAGGGCCTCGCGAGCTACCTCTTCACTAACACCGGAGAGTTCGAAGAGAACCCGGCCCGGCTTGACGTTTGAAACCCACCATTCCGGAGAACCCTTACCGGAACCCATGCGGGTTTCGGCCGGCTTCTTCGTCAGCGGACGGTCCGGGTAGATGTTGATCCAGACCTTTCCGCCACGCTTGATGTGGCGGGTCATCGCGATACGGGCAGATTCGATCTGACGGTTGGTGACGTATGCCGGGCTCAGAGCCTGGATACCCCACTCACCGAACGAGACCTCGGTGCCGCCCGTGGCAGCGCCGGAACGACCCGGGTGGTGCTGCTTACGGTGCTTTACTCGACGCGGGATAAGCATTTAAGCCTGTCCTCCTTCTACTGCCGGTGCAGCTGCTTCGACAGCCGGAGCTTCGGCAGCAGCAGGTGCAGCCTCGGCCGGGCGGTCGTTACGACGACGGCGGTCACCACGGTCAGCGCCACCCGGGCGGCCCGGACGATCGCCGGCACCGCGGCCGCGGGACGGAGCAGCAGCTGCCTGCTGAGCCAGTTCCTTGGCGGTGACGTCACCCTTGTAGATCCAGACCTTCACGCCGATGCGGCCGAAGGTGGTCTTGGCCTCGTAGAAGCCGTAGTCGATGTTCGCGCGGAGGGTGTGCAGGGGCACACGGCCTTCGCGGTAGAACTCCGAGCGGGACATTTCTGCGCCACCCAGTCGACCGGAGCAAGCGATCCGGATGCCCTTGGCACCGGCGCGCTGTGCGGACTGCATTGCCTTCTTCATCGCGCGGCGGAAAGCCACACGGGAAGTCAGCTGCTCTGCGACGCCCTGGGCAACCAGCTGGGCTTCCATCTCGGGGTTCTTGACCTCGAGGATGTTCAGCTGAACCTGCTTGCCGGTGAGCTTTTCGAGCTCGCCGCGGATGCGGTCTGCCTCGGCGCCGCGGCGGCCGATGACGATGCCCGGACGTGCCGTGTGGATGTCCACGCGGACACGGTCGCGGGTGCGCTCGATCTCAACCTTGGCGATGCCGGCGCGCTCCATGCCAGTGGACATGAGCTGGCGGATACGGATGTCTTCGCGAACGAAGTCCTTGTACCGCTGGCCGGACTTGGTGCTGTCGGCGAACCAGTGCGATACGTGATCGGTGGTGATACCGAGTCGGAACCCGTGCGGGTTAACTTTCTGTCCCACTTAGCGAGCCTCCTCTTTCTCCGGGGTAGCGACTACCACGGTGATGTGGCTCGTGCGCTTCTTGATCTGAAATGCACGACCCTGGGCACGCGGCTGGAACCGCTTCATGGTCGGGCCTTCATCAACAAACGCTTCGCTGATGATGAGGTCACCTTCGTCAAACGCCACGCCGTCGCGGTCCGCGAGGACCCGGGCGTTGGAGATTGCCGACTGAACTACCTTGAATACCGGCTCAGAAGCTGCCTGCGGGGCAAACTTCAGAATTGCCAGAGCCTCGTTCGCTTGCTTACCACGAACAAGGTTGACGACGCGCCGGGCCTTCATAGGCGTTACGCGGATGTGACGCGCAATTGCCTTGGCTTCCATTGCTTTCCTTCTCTCGTCTTTGACGTAAGTGCAGGCGCCTAGCGGCGCTTGCCCTTACGGTCGTCCTTGACATGGCCGCGGAATGTCCGCGTGGGAGCGAATTCGCCGAGCTTGTGCCCGACCATCGACTCAGTGACAAACACCGGGATGTGCTTGCGTCCGTCGTGCACGGCGATCGTGTGGCCGAGCATGTCGGGGACGATCATCGAACGGCGGGACCAGGTCTTGATGACGTTCTTGGTGCCCTTTTCGTTTTCCCTGGCTACCTTCACAAAGAGGTGCTGGTCAACGAAAGGACCTTTTTTCAGGCTGCGTGGCATGTGTCCAGGCTCCTATCGCTTGTTCTTGCCAGTACGACGGCGACGAACAATAAGCTTGTCGCTCTCTTTGTTGGGACGGCGGGTGCGGCCTTCGCGCTTACCGTTCGGGTTGACGGGGTGACGTCCACCGGACGTCTTACCCTCGCCACCACCATGCGGGTGGTCGACCGGGTTCATCGCGACACCACGGACGGTCGGGCGGACGCCCTTCCAGCGCATACGGCCGGCCTTGCCCCAGTTGATGTTCGACTGCTCGGCGTTGCCGACCTCGCCGACGGTTGCGCGGCAGCGCACGTCAACGTTGCGGATTTCGCCGGAAGGCAGACGCAGCTGGGCGAAACGGCCTTCCTTTGCAACGAGCTGGATCGATGCGCCGGCAGAGCGGCCCATCTTGGCGCCGCCACCCGGACGCAGTTCAACTGCGTGGATCACGGTACCGACCGGGATGTTGCGCAGCGGCAGGTTGTTGCCGGGCTTGATGTCAGCGTCGGCACCTGCTTCCACGGTGTCACCCTGGGCCAGCTTGTTCGGGGCGATGATGTAACGCTTGGTGCCATCAACGTAGTGCAGGAGGGCGATGCGAGCCGTGCGGTTCGGATCGTACTCGATTTCGGCAACGCGGGCGTTGACGCCGTCCTTGTCGTGGCGACGGAAGTCGATCAGACGGTACTGGCGCTTGTGGCCACCACCCTTGTGACGGGTCGTGATCTTACCGGTGTTGTTACGGCCACCCTTTTTCGGGAGGGGACGTACCAACGACTTTTCCGGCGTCGACCGCGTGATTTCGGTGAAGTCCGCTACGCTCGAGCCACGACGGCCCGGGGTAGTCGGCTTGTATTTACGGATTCCCATAATTTATTTCCTCGTTAAAGTGGTCTCCGCTACGAGAGCGGACCGCCGAAGATGTCGATAGTGCCTTCTTTGAGGCTCACAATGGCACGCTTGGTGTTCTTGCGGGTACCCCATCCGAATTTGGTCCGCTTGCGCTTACCGGCACGGTTGATGGTGTTGATCGATTCGACCTTGACGGAGAAAATCTTCTCCACGGCCAGCTTGATCTCGGTCTTGTTCGAGCGGGGGTCCACCAGGAAGGTGTACTTGCCCTCGTCGATCAGGCCGTAGCTCTTTTCCGAGACGACGGGTGCAAGCACGACGTCGCGCGGGTCTTTGATGGTGGCTGCGCTCACTTGGCATCCTCCTCGTTCTTTGCAGCCTTGTCAGCAACGAATGCTTCGTAGGCAGCCTTGGTGAAGACTACGTCGTCAGAAACGAGCACGTCGTAGGTGTTCAGCTGGTCTGCGTACAGAACGTGAACATCCTGGAGGTTGCGCACGGAGAGTGCAGCAACATCGTTCGCGCGGTCGATGACAACGAGCAGGTTCTTGCGATCGGAGACGCCACGCAGCGTTGCCAGTGCTTCACGGGAGGACGGCTTGGTGCCGGCGACCAGTTCAGCAACGACGTGGATGCGGCCGTTACGGGCGCGGTCAGAGAGAGCGCCGCGCAGTGCAGCAGCAATCATCTTCTTGGGGGTGCGCTGGCTGTAGTCACGCGGCGTCGGGCCGTGGACGATGCCACCACCGGTCATGTGAGGAGCACGGATGGAACCCTGACGGGCGCGGCCGGTGCCCTTCTGCTTGAACGGCTTGCGACCTGCACCGGAAACCTCGGCGCGGGTCTTGGTCTTGTGGGTACCCTGGCGAGCAGCAGCGAGCTGTGCAACGACGACCTGGTGCAGCAGCGGCACGTTGGTCTGTACGTCGAAGATCTCTGCGGGCAGGTCAACCTTGACAGTGCTAGTCATTGAACTAGGCTCCCTTCACGGCGGTGCGTACGAGTACGACCTGGCCGCGGGCGCCGGGGACGGCACCCTTGATCAGGAGCAGCGACTTCTCGACGTCAACCGCGTGGACCGTGAGGTTCAGCGTGGTGTGACGAACGGCGCCCATGCGGCCGGCCATTTTCATGCCCTTGAAGACGCGGCTCGGGGTGGATGCGCCACCGATGGAACCGGGCTTACGGTGGTTCTTGTGGGCACCGTGGGAAGCTCCAACGCCGTGGAAGCCGTGGCGCTTCATAACACCGGCGAAGCCCTTACCCTTGGTGGTGCCAACGACGTCGATCTTCTGGCCGGCTTCGAAGAGCTCAACGGAGAGCTCCTGGCCCAGCTCGTAAGAGTCAGCATCTGCAGTGCGCAGTTCTACGACGTGGCGGCGAGGCGTGACGCCTGCCTTTTCAAAGTGACCAGCCAGCGGCTTGGTGACCTTGCGGGGATCGATCTGGCCGTAGCCGATCTGAACGGCGACGTAGCCATCAGTCTCTGCGTTGCGCAGCTGCGTGATGACGTTCGAGTCAGCCTGGACCACAGTGACGGGGATGAGCTTGTTATTCTCGTCCCAGACCTGGGTCATGCCGAGCTTCGTGCCCAGCAGGCCCTTTACGTTACGGGTTGCGGTCATAGTCTCTCAGCACCTCCCTACAGCTTGATTTCGATGTTCACGTCGGCCGGCAGGTCGAGACGCATGAGCGAATCAACAGCCTTGGGCGTGGGATCGATGATGTCGATAAGACGCTTGTGCGTGCGCATTTCAAAGTGCTCGCGGCTGTCCTTGTACTTGTGCGGAGAGCGGATTACGCAGTAAACGTTCTTCTCCGTCGGCAGCGGCACGGGGCCGACTACAGTTGCGCCTGCGCGCGTGACCGTCTCAACGATCTTCCGTGCTGAAACGTCAATGACCTCGTGGTCGTATGACTTCAGCCGGATGCGGATTTTTTGTCCCGCCATGTCGCCTGACTCTCTTTCAGTAAATGCTGCTCTGTTTACTTACCTGTTGTGCGGCTGCCGAAGCATTTGAAGTCGTAACTACCACCCGCCGCACAAGCTGAATCCGGATGGATCCGGGTTCCTCAACCTGCCGGCGCAACCGACCCCCGCGGTCGGGCGTGTCGCGGTTTGCACGCGTACTCGTCCGCAATTCCTTGGGAAGTGGGTTATGTTTGGGCTCTTACTTGGACCCTGGCACCCGGCATTATCCGGATCGGGACGCGAAAGAGCGCTTGAACAACTCATCTAGTATGCCGGAATTAATCGGAAGAAGCGAATCAACGCCCGTCAGCACCCTCCCGGAGGCTGGCCGGGCACCGGGGCAGTCCCCGGGTCATTGCCTTCAGCAACGGTCGATACGAAGATAGGGGGCATGACCGTGCAGGATTCCCCAGCAATCCAGGACCTCGCCGCCCGGCTGCGGCCCGGCTTTATGCTCGGGGTGGCCTCGGCCGCCTTCCAAATCGAGGGCGCCCTCTCGGCCGGCGGCCGCGGGCCCTCAGGCTGGGACGCCTTTTCCGAAAAGCCCGGCAGCATCCAGGACGGCCACTCCCCCGCCGTCGCCTGCGACCACTACAACCGCTCGGACGAAGACGTCCGGCTGATGCGCGACCTCGGCATCGATTCCTACCGCTTCTCCATTTCCTGGCCGCGGATCCAGCCCGACGGCACGGGCCCCTTTAATGCCGAAGGCCTCGATTTCTACGACCGGCTGATCGACCGGCTCCTGGAGGCGGGGATCTCCCCGATGGCCACGTTGTACCACTGGGACACACCGCTTCCGCTCGAACACCGGGGCGGCTGGATGAACCGTACGACGGCGGAGCGTTTCGCCGAGTACAGCGCCGCCGCCGGCGCCCGCTTCGGCGACCGGGTGACGCAGTGGGTGACGCTGAACGAGCCCGCCTCGGTCACCCTGAACGGCTACGCCCTCGGCGTGCACGCCCCCGGGCATGACCTGCTGTTCGATGCCCTTCCCTCGGTGCACCACCAACTCCTCGCCCACGGCCTGGCGGTGCAGGCGCTACGAGCCGCCGGGGTCAGCGGCGCCGTCGGCGTCACCAACCTGCACTCCCCCGTCCGCCCGGCAACGGGAGCACCCACGGACCGGCTGCTGGCCAAGGTCTTCGATCTGGCGCTGAACCGCATTTACGCCGACCCGATCCTGCTCGGGAGCTACCCGAAGCCGCCGCTGCTGGCCCTCCCGTGGTTCCGGTCCCTCGGCAAAATCCCGGACGCGGACCTACGCGACATCCACCAGCCGCTGGACTTCTACGGGCTGAACTACTACTACCCGGTGAAGGTGGCCACCGGCCGCGGGCCCGCGGACAGCCCCGTGGGTCCGGCGGAGGCGATGGTGCGCCTGCCGTTCCATATGGCGGCCTTCCCGGAGTACGAGACCACCGGCTTTGGCTGGCCGGTTGCGCCCGATCACCTGGGGCCGTTGCTGCGGGAGATGAAGGACCGCTACGGCGCAGCGCTGCCCCCGCTCTACATCACGGAGAGCGGTGCCAGCTTCCCCGAACCGGACCACGTGGACGGGCCGATTGCGGACACGGGCCGGATCAACTACCTCGCCGACCATCTGGGTCATGCCCTGGCGGCAACCGCCCCCGGCGGCATCGCCGACGACGTCGAACTCCTCGGCTATTACGTCTGGACCCTGATGGACAACTTCGAATGGGCGGCCGGCTACTCCCAGCGCTTCGGCCTGGTCCACGTCGATTTCGAGACCCAGGAGCGGACCCCCAAGGAGTCGTTCTACTGGTACCAGGCGCTTAGCCAGGCCAGGCGGCCCTAAGCAGGTACCGGCCCCCGGCTCTACCGGTTCTTGTTGGCCCGGTCGATGCGCTTGGCGCGCTCGATTTCGTGCCGGAAGTACTTCTTGGCCCACAGGCCTCCCGCGGCGACGGCAACGACCACCGCGAGGAAAATGATCCACTCCATGTCCGACTCCCTTCTGTCCCCACAACTCCTCTCCGGCAACCGTAGCAGGGAGTTAAACAGAACAGCCCCGCTGCAGTGCAGCGGGGCTGTTCCTACCTTCCGGCGGCTGTCAGACGGCGTAGCCGGTCGGTATCAAGCTCGGATCAGCAAGTAGTTACTTGATGATCTTGGTGACGCGTCCCGAACCAACGGTGCGGCCGCCTTCGCGGATTGCGAAGCCGAGGCCCTCTTCCATAGCGATCGGCTGGATGAGCGCAACGGTCATCTCAGTGTTGTCGCCAGGCATAACCATTTCCGTGCCTTCCGGCAGGGTGATAACGCCGGTTACGTCCGTGGTGCGGAAGTAGAACTGCGGGCGGTAGTTGGAGTAGAACGGGTTGTGACGTCCGCCTTCGTCCTTGGAGAGGATGTAGACGTTGGCCTCGAAGTCGGTGTGCGGGGTGATGGAACCCGGCTTGACGACAACCTGGCCACGCTCGACATCGTCGCGCTTCAGACCGCGGAGCAGCAGGCCACAGTTCTCGCCGGCCCATGCTTCGTCGAGCTGCTTGTGGAACATCTCGATACCGGTAACCGTGGTCTTCTGGACCGGGCGGATGCCGACGATCTCGACCTCGGAGTTGATGGCGAGGGTTCCACGCTCGGCGCGGCCCGTAACAACGGTGCCACGGCCGGTGATCGTGAAGACGTCTTCGATCGGCATCAGGAAGGGCTTGTCACGGTCACGTACGGGGTCCGGAACGGACTCGTCGACGGCTTCCATGAGGTCCTCGATCGACTTGACCCACTCCGGGTCGCCTTCCAGGGCCTTCAGGCCCGAAACGCGGATGACCGGGGCGTTGTCGCCATCGAAGCCCTGCGAGCTGAGCAGTTCGCGAACTTCCATTTCGACGAGGTCGAGGAGTTCCTCGTCCTCAACCATGTCAGCCTTGTTCAGCGCGACCAGCAGGTAGGGAACGCCAACCTGGCGGGCGAGCAGAACGTGCTCACGGGTCTGAGCCATCGGGCCGTCAGTAGCGGCAACCACAAGGATTGCGCCGTCCATCTGAGCAGCACCGGTGATCATGTTCTTGATGTAGTCAGCGTGACCGGGAGCGTCTACGTGTGCGTAGTGGCGCTTTTCGGTCTGGTACTCAACGTGGGAGATGTTGATGGTAATGCCGCGCTGACGCTCTTCGGGAGCAGAGTCAATCGACGCGAAGTCACGCTTCTCGTTGAGAGTCGGGTACTTGTCGTACAGCACCTTGGAAATGGCGGCCGTCAGCGTCGTCTTACCGTGGTCAACGTGACCAATGGTACCGATGTTAACGTGCGGCTTAGTCCGCTCGAACTTTGCCTTTGCCACAGGTTCCTCCTAGAACGTTTTCAAATGACTTACCCTTCGTCCGCGCTTGTCGCGGCCGAAACTCCAGCAAGTCTACTTGGGGGGCTTTGGATTGGTGAAATTGCAGATTCAGGAACTAATACTAGTGCCTAGTGCCTGTTCGTGCTGGCGGCCGTGCCCCGGCCTGACCGGACTGCATCCGACCGGGAACCGGCCGCCAGCACCAGGTGAATCCCCTGTTGAGGAAACGCACCCGAGTTTTTGTCGCTGCTGCGTGTAGTCCCGGAGGACTACTCGCCGCGGCTCTTCTGGATGATCTCGTCGGCAACTGCCTTCGGGACCTCCGCGTAGCTGTTGAACGTCATGGAGTACACAGCGCGGCCCTGGGTCTTCGAACGCAGGTCACCGATGTAGCCGAACATGCCGGACAGCGGAACGTGCGCGCGGATGACCTTGACGCCCTGGGCATCTTCCATCGACTGCATCTGGCCACGGCGGGAGTTGAGGTCACCGATAACTTCACCCATGTATTCCTCAGGGGTGCGGACCTCGACATCCATCAGCGGTTCAAGCAGGACAGGGTTCGCCTTGCGTGCGGCTTCCTTGAAAGCCATACGGCCGGCGATCTTGAACGCCATTTCCGAGGAGTCAACATCGTGGTACGCGCCGTCAATCAGCGTTGCCTTGATGCCGACAACCGGGTAGCCAGCCAGGACGCCGTCGTTCAGCGCATCCTGGATACCGGCGTCAACAGACGGGATGTATTCGCGCGGAACGCGGCCACCGGTGACCTTGTTCTCGAACTGGTACATCTCGCCCTCGGACGTGTCCAGCGGCTCGATGGCGATCTGGATCTTTGCGAACTGGCCCGAACCACCGGTCTGCTTCTTGTGCGTGTAGTCGTGACGCTCTACAGCACGCTTGATGGTTTCGCGGTAGGCAACCTGGGGCTTGCCCACGTTTGCCTCGACCTTGAATTCGCGGCGCATGCGGTCCACCAGGATGTCCAGGTGGAGCTCGCCCATGCCGGCGATGATGGTCTGGCCGGTGTCTTCGTTGAGGGAGACCTGGAAGGTCGGGTCCTCAGCGGAGAGCTTCTGGATGGCCGTGGAGAGCTTCTCCTGGTCACCCTTGGTGTTCGGCTCGATCGCAACCGAGATCACGGGCTCCGGGAAGCTCATGGACTCAAGGACGATCTGGTTGGACGAATCGCACAGGGTGTCGCCCGTGGTGGTGTCCTTCAGGCCGATGGCTGCGTAGATGTGGCCCGCGGTAGCGCCGTCGACCGGCATTTCCTTGTTGGCGTGCATCTGGAACAGCTTGCCGATGCGCTCCTTCTTGCCCTTGGTGGAGTTGACCACCTGTGCGCCTGCTTCCACGTGACCGGAGTACACGCGGATGAAGGTGAGCTGGCCGAAGAAGGGGTGCGCGGCGATCTTGAACGCCAGTGCGGAGAACGGCTCGTCAGCGGAAGGCTTACGGGTCAGTTCCTTCTCTTCGTCGCGAGGATCGTGACCGATCATCGGGGGGACGTCGAGCGGGTTCGGCAGGTAGTCCACGACGGCGTCGAGCATCGGCTGGACGCCGCGGTTCTTGAACGCGGAGCCACAGAAGACCGGGTAGAGCTCGGAGTTGATCGTCATCTTGCGGATGCCGGCCTTGAGCTCGTCGATCGAAATCTCTTCGCCCTCGAGGTACTTCTCCATGAGCTCTTCGGAGGACTCTGCAACGGTCTCAACGAGCGTTGCGCGGTACTCTTCGGCCTTTTCCTTGAGGTCAGCCGGGATCTCCTGGATCTCGTACTTGGCACCCATGGTGACGTCACCCTTGGAGTCGCCGGGCCAGACCAGTGCACGCATGTAGAGCAGGTCGACGACGCCGATGAAGTCGTTCTCGGCGCCGATCGGCAGCTGCATGACGAGCGGCTTGGCACCGAGGCGGCTGACGATGGTGTCGACGGTGAAGTAGAAGTCAGCGCCGAGCTTGTCCATCTTGTTGACGAAGCAGATGCGCGGCACGTTGTACTTGTCGGCCTGGCGCCACACAGTCTCGGACTGCGGCTCCACGCCTTCCTTGCCGTCGAACACGGCGACTGCACCGTCGAGGACGCGCAGGGAGCGCTCGACCTCAACCGTGAAGTCCACGTGGCCGGGGGTGTCGATGATGTTGATCTGGTTGTTTTCCCAGAAGCAGGTCACGGCGGCAGACGTGATGGTGATGCCGCGTTCCTTTTCCTGTTCCATCCAGTCGGTGGTCGACGCGCCGTCGTGCGTTTCGCCGATCTTGTGGTTCACACCCGTGTAGAACAGGATGCGCTCGGTAGTGGTGGTCTTGCCGGCATCAATGTGGGCCATGATGCCGATATTGCGGACCTTGCTAAGGTCGGTAAGCACGTCCTGTGCCACGGTGTCTCCCTTTCGGATGGACTGCACGTTCGCCGCCGACTCGGTTGAGCCGGCGGCGTCCGGGAAGTATTACCAGCGGTAGTGTGCGAAGGCCTTGTTGGACTCGGCCATCTTGTGGGTGTCTTCGCGACGCTTCACAGCGGCTCCGAGACCGTTCGAGGCATCCAGGATTTCGTTCTGGAGGCGCTCGGTCATCGTCTTTTCGCGGCGGGCCTTGGAGTAGCCGACCAGCCAGCGGAGGGCGAGGGCCGTGGAACGGCCCGGCTTGACCTCGACGGGAACCTGGTAGGTGGCGCCACCGACGCGGCGGGAGCGGACCTCGAGGGAAGGCTTGACGTTGTCCATGGCCTTCTTGAGGGCTGCAACCGGGTCGCCGCCGGACTTGGCGCGTGCGCCTTCGAGGGCACCGTAGACGATGCGCTCTGCGGTGGACTTCTTGCCGTCAACCAGCACCTTGTTGATCAGCTGCGTGACCAGCGGGGAGCCGTAAACGGGATCTAGTACTAGCGGCCGCTTGGGGGCCGGACCCTTGCGAGGCATATTACTTCTTCTCCATCTTTGCGCCGTAGCGGCTGCGTGCCTGCTTACGGTTCTTCACACCCTGGGTATCGAGGGCGCCACGGACGATCTTGTAACGGACACCCGGGAGGTCCTTAACGCGGCCGCCACGGACGAGCACAATGGAGTGCTCCTGCAGGTTGTGGCCAACACCGGGGATGTAGGCGGTAACTTCAACGCCGCCGTTGAGGCGCACACGTGCAACCTTACGCAGAGCCGAGTTCGGCTTCTTCGGGGTCGTGGTGTACACGCGGGTGCAAACACCGCGGCGCATCGGGCTGCCGTTAAGCGCGGGAGCCTTGGTCTTCTTGACCTTAGGCGTGCGGCCCTTGCGGACCAGCTGGTTAATCGTAGGCACTCTCGTGTTCTCCGTTTTATCCGGAGCGGCCGTTGGCAGCCGCTCTCTTGTCGCTGCGCCTCGCCGCTCGAGCTTTGAAGTTCTCTCCAGAGCAGCTGAGGCGAAGCCTTAATAGTCGGACCGCACACCGGGGCTCCGGACTTCCATCCTGAACGGCCCCTAGGCATGCGAAAATGTGGCATACGTTGCACAAGAACCCTGCAAACCGGAAACGTCGTCCTGGTCCAGCCCCTCGGCTGCAACCGGCGCACTCATCCACTGCCACAATAACAATTAGTCTCCAGTCTAACACGGACGGCCCCGAGCCCTTAATCGGCGGGAAACTGCGGCCCATCGCCCCGGTGGGACGCCCCCTGTTAAACGGGGATGGTCCCGCACCTTGCGGTGCGGGACCATCCTTGGGAAAGGCTTTCCGTTAGCGGAAGTCGCTGCCCAGATCGTAGTCATCCAGCGGGATGGCGTGGAACTCAGGAGCTCCATCACCGCCCAGGGAATCGTAGGAGAAGTCGCTGAACGCGCTCGGGCCGGTGAACAGGTTGGCCTTCGCTTCTTCAGTCGGTTCCACTGTGACCTCGGTGTAGCGCGGGAGACCCGTGCCGGCCGGGATGAGCTTACCGATGATGACGTTCTCCTTGAGGCCCAGCAGCGGGTCGCTCTTGCCTTCCATGGCCGCCTGCGTCAGGACGCGGGTGGTCTCCTGGAAGGAAGCCGCGGACAGCCAGGACTCGGTCGCCAGGGATGCCTTGGTGATACCCATGAGCTCGGGACGGCCGGAGGCCGGCGTCTTGCCCTCGGATACAACGCGGCGGTTGGCGTCCTCGAAGCGGCTGCGCTCGGCGAGCTCGCCGGGCAGCAGATCCGATTCACCGGACTCGATGACCGTGACGCGGCGCAGCATCTGGCGGACGATAACCTCGACGTGCTTGTCGTGGATACCGATGCCCTGGCTGCGGTACACGCCCTGGACTTCGTCCACCAGGAACTTCTGCGCGGCACGGGGGCCCATGATGCGCAGCACCTGCTTGGGGTCAACCGGACCGTTGATGAGCTTCTGTCCGACGCTGACGTGCTCGCCGTCTTCGATGAGAAGACGTGAACGGCGCAGCACCGGGTAGGCGATCTCTTCGGATCCGTCATCCGGGGTGATGACCAGGCGCATCTGGCGCTCGGACTCTTCGATGGCGATGCGGCCGGCTGCTTCCGCAATCGGCGCGACACCCTTCGGAGTACGGGCTTCGAAAAGCTCCTGGATACGGGGCAGACCCTGGGTGATGTCGTCGCCACCACCGGCGGAGACAGCACCACCGGTGTGGAAGGTACGCATGGTCAGCTGGGTACCGGGCTCACCGATGGACTGTGCGGCGATGATGCCGACGGCCTCGCCGATGTCCACGGTCTTGCCGGTGGCCAGCGAACGGCCGTAGCACAGGGCGCAGGTGCCGACGCTGGACTCACAGGTGAGTACGGAGCGGACCTTGACCTCGGTGATGCCGGCCGCGAACAGCTCGGCAATGACGACGTCGCCGCAGTCAGTACCTGCCGCTGCCAGGACCTTGCCCTTGGCGTCGACGACGTCCACGGCCAGGGTGCGGGCGTAGGCGCTGTTCTCGACGTTCTCGTCCAGGACCAGCTCGCCGTTGGCGTCAGCCACAGCGATCGGGGTGACGAGGCCGCGTTCGGTGCCGCAGTCCTCTTCACGGACGATGACGTCCTGCGAGACGTCCACCAGACGACGGGTCAGGTAACCCGAGTTGGCGGTACGCAGGGCGGTATCTGCCAGACCCTTACGGGCACCGTGCGTGGCGATGAAGTATTCCAGCACCGACAGGCCCTCGCGGTAGGAGGACTTGATCGGGCGCGGGATGATCTCGCCCTTCGGGTTGGCCACCAGACCACGGATACCCGCGATCTGGCGGACCTGCATCCAGTTACCACGGGCACCGGAGGACACCATGCGGTTGATGGTGTTCATCGGCGACAGGCTGTCACGCATCGCCTGGGCGATCTCGTTGGTTGCCTTGTTCCAGATCTCGATCAGTTCCTGGCGACGCTCGTCGTCGTCGATCAGGCCCTTGTCGTACTGGCCCTGGATCTTCGCGGCCATGGTCTCGTAACCGGCGAGGATCTGCGGCTTGTCCGTGGGCACCTCGATGTCCGAGATGGCGACCGTGACGCCCGAGCGGGTTGCCCAGTAGAAACCGGCATCCTTCAGGTTATCCAACGTTGCCGCCGTGACGACCTTCGGGTAGCGCTCGGCGAGGTCGTTGACGATCCGGGACAGCTCGCCCTTGTCGGCAACAGCCTCGACCCACGGGTAGTCCGCAGGCAGCGTCTGGTTGAAGATGACCTGGCCCAGGGAGGTCTCGACCAGTGCGGTCTGACCCGGCTCCCAGCCCTCGGGAGCTTCCCAGCCGGCGTAGGGGACAAAGTCCTCGAGCCGGATCTTGACCTTGGAGTTCAGGTGCAGCTCGTGCAGGTCGAACGCCATGATGGCTTCCGAAACGGAGGAGAAGATCCGGCCTTCGCCAGCTGAACCGACACGCTTGGTGGTCAGGTGGTAGAGGCCGATGATCATATCCTGCGAAGGCAGCGTCACCGGGCGGCCGTCGGACGGCTTCAGGATGTTGTTCGAGGACAGCATCAGGATCCGGGCCTCGGCCTGGGCTTCGGGGCTCAGCGGCAGGTGGACTGCCATCTGGTCGCCGTCGAAGTCAGCGTTGAAGGCGCCACAAACCAGCGGGTGAAGCTGGATTGCCTTGCCTTCGACCAGTTGCGGTTCGAACGCCTGGATGCCGAGACGGTGCAGGGTAGGTGCACGGTTCAGCAGCACGGGGTGCTCGGTGATGATCTCTTCGAGAACGTCCCAGACCTGCGGGCGGTAACGCTCGACCATGCGCTTGGCCGACTTAATGTTCTGTGCGTGGTTGAGGTCAACCAGGCGCTTCATCACGAACGGCTTGAAGAGCTCCAGGGCCATCTGCTTCGGCAGACCGCACTGGTGCAGCTTCAGCTGCGGGCCGACGACGATGACCGAACGGCCGGAGTAGTCAACGCGCTTACCCAGAAGGTTCTGGCGGAAACGACCCTGCTTGCCCTTGAGCATGTCGCTCAGGGACTTCAGCGGGCGGTTGCCCGGTCCGGTGACCGGACGGCCGCGGCGGCCGTTGTCGAACAGGCTGTCAACGGCTTCCTGGAGCATGCGCTTCTCGTTGTTGACGATGATCTCCGGGGCGCCGAGGTCAAGCAGGCGCTTGAGGCGGTTGTTGCGGTTGATCACGCGGCGGTACAGGTCGTTGAGGTCGGAGGTCGCGAAGCGGCCACCGTCCAGCTGGACCATCGGGCGCAGTTCCGGCGGGATCACCGGGACGGCGTCCAGCACCATGCCGAGCGGGCTGTTGTTGGTCGTCAGGAACGCGTTGACCACCTTGAGCCGCTTCAGGGCGCGGGTCTTGCGCTGGCCCTTGCCGTTGGCGATGATGTCGCGCAGCAGGTCCGACTCGGCCTGCATGTCAAAGCCCTCAAGACGCTTCTTGATGGCCTCGGCACCCATGGAGCCTTCGAAGTACATGCCGTAGCGGTCACGCAACTCGCGGTACAGGCCCTCATCGCCCTCGAGGTCGGCGACCTTGAGGTTCTTGAAGCGGTCCCAGACCTGCTCGAGGCGCTCGATCTCAGCGTCCGCGCGCTTGCGGACGTTGGCCATCTGGCGGTCGGCGGAGTCGCGGGCCTTCTTCTTGTCGGCAGCCTTGGCACCTTCGCCCTCGAGGCGCGCGATCTCGTTTTCGAGGTCGCGGGCGATCGTGGCGATGTCGGAGTCGCGGTTGTCGATCAGCTGCTTCTTCTCGATGTCGTGCTCAACCTGCAGGTTGGGCAGTTCCTCGTGGCGGGCATCGGCGTCGACGCTGGTGATCATGTAGGCGGCGAAGTAGATGACCTTTTCGAGGTCCTTCGGTGCCAGGTCAAGGAGGTAGCCCAGGCGGGACGGAACACCCTTGAAGTACCAGATGTGCGTGACCGGGGCGGCCAGCTCGATGTGGCCCATGCGCTCACGGCGGACCTTGGCGCGGGTGACCTCAACGCCACACCGCTCGCAGATGATGCCCTTGAAGCGCACGCGCTTGTACTTGCCGCAGTAGCATTCCCAGTCGCGGGACGGGCCGAAGATCTTCTCGCAGAAGAGGCCGTCCTTCTCGGGCTTGAGCGTGCGGTAGTTGATGGTTTCCGGCTTCTTAACCTCGCCGTAAGACCAGCCACGGATGTCTTCCGCGGTGGCGAGGCCGATCTGCATGAGGCCGAAGGAGGATTCGCTGGACATATGGTCCCTGTTCTCTCTTGTTCTCTAAATTCTGAAGTCTTGGGTTACGGGAAGAGGGAGGTGGTGTTCGACGGCGGGTGGTGACCCGCCGTCGAACCCGCCTGCTAGACCTCTTCTACGGAACTGGGCTCTGCACGAGACAGATCGATGCCCAGTTCTTCCGCAGCCGTGAAGACTGCGTCATCAGAGTCACGCATTTCAATTGTGGTTCCGTCCGTGGAAAGTACTTCCACGTTCAGGCACAGCGACTGCATCTCCTTGATCAAGACCTTGAAGGACTCAGGAACGCCCGGCTCCGGGATGTTCTCGCCCTTGACGATGGCTTCGTAGACCTTCACACGACCGTGGATATCATCCGACTTGATCGTGAGGAGCTCCTGGAGCGTGTAGGCGGCGCCATAGGCTTCGAGCGCCCACACTTCCATTTCACCGAAGCGCTGGCCACCGAACTGTGCCTTACCACCCAGCGGCTGCTGCGTGATCATGGAGTACGGGCCGGTGGAGCGCGCGTGGATCTTGTCGTCCACCAGGTGGTGGAGCTTCAGGATGTACATGTAGCCGACCGAGATCGGATCCGGGAACGGCTCGCCGGAGCGGCCGTCAAACAGGCGGGTCTTGCCCGAAGAGTTGATCAGGCGGTCGCCGTCGCGAGTGACGTTGGTGGAGTCGAGCAGGCCCGTGATTTCTTCTTCACGCGCACCGTCGAAGACCGGCGTAGCGACAGTGGTCTGGCCACTTTCGCGCGGCAGGTTCGGCAGCTGCTTGACCCACTCCGGCTCGCCCTCGATCTTCCAGCCGGTCTTGGCAACCCAGCCGAGGTGCGTTTCAAGCACCTGGCCGACGTTCATACGGCCCGGAACACCCAGCGGGTTCAGGACGATATCAACGGGGGTGCCGTCGGCAAGGAAGGGCATGTCCTCGATCGGAAGGATCTTGGAGATAACACCCTTGTTGCCGTGACGGCCGGCGAGCTTGTCGCCGTCGGTGATCTTGCGCTTGGCGGCCACGTAGACGCGGACCAGCTGGTTGACGCCCGGGGGCAGCTCGTCGTCGTTGTCGCGGTCGAAGACGCGGACACCGATCACGGTGCCGGACTCGCCGTGCGGGACCTTCAGGGAGGTGTCGCGCACTTCGCGGGACTTCTCACCGAAGATGGCGCGCAGCAGGCGCTCTTCCGGGGTCAGTTCGGTCTCGCCCTTGGGAGTGACCTTGCCGACCAGGATGTCGCCGGCTTCAACCTCGGCACCGATGTGGATGATGCCGCGCTCGTCCAGGCCTGCCAGGACTTCCTCGGACACGTTCGGGATGTCACGGGTGATTTCCTCGGCACCAAGCTTGGTGTCGCGGGCATCGATCTCGTGCTCCTCGATGTGGATCGAGGAGAGGACGTCCTCGGCCACGATCCGCTGGGACAGGATGATGGCATCCTCGAAGTTGTGGCCTTCCCATGACATGAATGCCACGAGCAGGTTCTTACCGAGGGCGAGCTCGCCCTGGTCCGTTGCCGGGCCGTCGGCGATGATGCCGCCGACTTCCAGGCGCTGGCCTTCGTTCACCAGGACGCGGTGGTTGTAGCAGTTGCCCTGGTTGGAGCGTGCGAACTTGTTGATCCGGTAGTTGGTTTCCGTGCCGTCGTCGTTGAGCATGATGACGAGCTCGGCGGAAACCTCGGTGACCACACCGGCCTTCTTCGCGATGACAACGTCACCGGCGTCGACGGCGGCGGCGCGCTCCATGCCGGTGCCGACGAACGGCGCCTCGGAGCGGACCAGCGGCACGGCCTGGCGCTGCATGTTGGCACCCATGAGTGCACGGTTGGCATCGTCATGCTCGAGGAACGGGATCAGGGCGGTAGCCACGGACACCATCTGGCGCGGGGAAACGTCCATGAACTCGACGTCGGCGGCGGGAACCAGCACGGGCTCGCCTCCACCACCACGGGCGCGGACCAGCACGGTCTCTTCGGCGAAACGCTTGTTCTCGTCGAGCGGGGCGTTGGCCTGTGCGATCAGGACCTCGGCCTCGTCGTCGGCGGTGAGGTACTGGACCTCATCGGAAACGACACCCTCGGAGACAAGGCGGTACGGGGTTTCGATGAAACCGAACGGGTTGATGCGTCCGTAGGAAGCCAGCGAACCGATCAGGCCGATGTTCGGGCCTTCAGGAGTTTCGATCGGGCACATGCGTCCGTAGTGGGACGGGTGCACGTCACGGACTTCCATGCCGGCGCGGTCACGGGACAGACCGCCCGGGCCCAGCGCGGACAGGCGGCGCTTGTGGGTCAGGCCCGAGAGCGGGTTGTTCTGGTCCATGAACTGGGACAGCTGGGACGTTCCGAAGAACTCCTTGATGGCTGCCACGACGGGGCGGATGTTGATCAGGGTCTGCGGCGTGATGGCCTCGACGTCCTGGGTCGTCATACGCTCGCGGACAACGCGCTCCATACGGGACAGACCGGTGCGGACCTGGTTCTCGATGAGCTCGCCGACGGCGCGGATACGGCGGTTGCCGAAGTGGTCGATGTCGTCGATCTCGACGCGCAGCTCGTGGTCCTGGCCGTCGCGCTTGCCCATGAGGGTCTTCTCACCGGCGTGCAGGGCTACCAGGAACTTGATCATGGCAACGATGTCTTCAACGTGCAGCACGGATGCTTCCTTGTCGCCAAGGGAGCGGTCGATGCCGAGCTTGCGGTTGATCTTGTAGCGGCCGACCTTGGCCAGATCGTAGCGCTTGGAGTTGAAGTACAGGTTGTCCAGCAGGGACTGGGCAGCCTCGACGGTGGGCGGCTCGCCCGGTCGCAGCTTCCGGTAGATGTCCAGCAAGGCGTCTTCGCGGGTTTCGGTGGCGTCCTTCTCCAGCGTCGCGCGCATGGAGTCGTACTGGCCGAACTCCTCGAGGATCTGGCCTTCGGTCCAGCCGAGGGCCTTCAGCAGCACGGTGACGGACTGCTTGCGCTTGCGGTCGAGGCGAACGCCGACCTGGTCGCGCTTGTCGATTTCGAGTTCGAACCAGGCGCCACGGGACGGGATGATCTTCGCAGTGAAGATGTCCTTGTCGCTGGTCTTGTCCGCGGTGCGCTCGAAGTAGGCGCCCGGGGAACGGACCAGCTGGGACACGACGACACGCTCGGTGCCGTTAACGACGAAGGTGCCCTTCTCGGTCATCAGCGGGAAGTCACCCATGAACACGGTCTGCTGCTTGATTTCGCCCGTGTTGTTGTTCATGAATTCGGCCTTGACGTACAGCGGAGCGGAGTACGTAGCGTCCCGGTCCTTGCACTCGGCCATGGTGTACTTCGGATCAGCGAACTCCGGCTCGGAGAAGCTCAGGGACATGGTGCCCTGGAAGTCTTCGATCGGGGAGATCTCTTCGAAGATGTCAGACAGGCCCGACGTGGTGGCGACACTGAGGTCGCCTTCTTCGACGGCCTTCGCAACGCGTGCCTGCCAGCGTTCGTTTCCGACCAGCCAGTCGAAGCTGTCGGTTTGCAGGGCAAGCAGATTCGGAACGTCAAGCGGTTCGTGAATCTTTGCGAAGGAGAGCCGGCGGGTTGCACCGTCGGTGCTGTCGGCATTGATAGCGGTAGCGTTGTTTACATTAGAGGTGCTCGAGGCGACCAAGAGGGATCCTTCCACAGACCTTCAGGCGTTTTCAGATCTCCCCCGTTATGCACCCTGCGAAGTGACTTCGCAGTGCTACCAGTCCGGTTCCGCTATATGACCCGGGACCTGGCTGACCATGCTGGTGCACGTTGTAGACGGCACATTGATGGAGCAGCTGTCAGGCTAAGCCCACCGCTATATGAAGGCTGAAGGTAAACAGGGAAGACGCAAATATCTACGATACGGCAAAGCAACCTACTTGTCTACCCCACTTGCGGCGTGATTGCAAGCACGGCCCCCGCTCCCCGCCGGTCCGGCCGAATGGCTCCGTGATGGGGCTCACGATAACCTTGGAGTACATCATTAGAGATCGGAAGAGATAACCATGAACAACTCCGCGGACAACAATGATGTTGTCATCCTCGCCGCCGCCCGCACCCCGCAGGGCCGGCTCAATGGGCAGCTGGCGGGCTTCACCGCCGTCGAACTCGGCGCCCACGCGATCCGTGCGGCGCTGGCCGCCAGCGGAGTGAAGCCGGACCAGGTCGACTCGGTCATCATGGGCCAGGTCCTGCAGGCGGGGGCAGGCCAGAACCCGGCCCGCCAGAGCGCCATCGGCGCCGGCATCGGCTGGAACGTCCCCACGGTCACCATCAACAAGGTCTGCCTCTCCGGGCTCACCGCGGTAATCGACGCGGCCCGGATGATCCGCAGCGGCGACGCCACCGTCGTCGTCGCCGGCGGCCAGGAGTCCATGAGCCGGGCCCCGCACCTGCTCCCCGGCTCCCGGCAGGGCTGGACCTACGGCTCGGTCCAGGCGCTTGACGCCGCCGCCCACGACGGCCTCACCGATGCCTTCGACGGACAGTCGATGGGCCTGTCAACCGAGAGCAAGAACGTCACGCTCGGCATCGACCGGACCTCCCAGGACGAAGTGGCGGCGGCCTCGCACCAGCGCGCCGCCCGCGCCGCCAAGGACGGGGTCTTCGACGGCGAAATCGCGCCGATCAGCGTCAAGCAGCGCAAGGGCGACCCGATCCAGGTCGGCACCGACGAAGGTGTCCGGCCGGATACCTCGGTTGCCTCCCTGGCCGGCCTGCGCGCGGCCTTCGCCACGGACGGCACCATCACCGCCGGCAACTCCTCCCCGCTCTCGGACGGCGCCGCCGCCCTGGTCCTCACCTCGCGGAAGTTCGCCGAGGAGCACGGCCTGGAATACCTGGCCGTGGTCGGCAAGCCCGGGCAGGTGGCCGGGCCGGACAACTCGCTGCACTCCCAGCCGTCCAACGCGATCAAGAGCGCGCTGGAGAAAGCCGGCTGGACCGCCGCGGACCTGGATTTCATCGAGATCAACGAGGCCTTCGGCTCGGTGGCCGTGCAGTCCCTCAAGGACCTTGACTACCCGCTGGAGCAGTGCAACATCCACGGCGGCGCCATCGCGCTGGGGCACCCGATCGGCGCCTCCGGGGCGCGGCTGGCCCTGCATGCGGCCCACGAGCTCAAACGCCGCGGCGCCGGCAAGGCCGCCGTGTCGCTCTGCGGCGGAGGCGGCCAGGGCGAGGCCCTGCTGCTGTACCGCGACTGATGACCGATCCGGCAGCGCGACCGGCCGGGCTGACGTCCGGCCGGGAGCAGGGCGGCACTGACGGCAGGAAGCGCTTCCTGGCCGACGCCGCCGCTCGCGGGCTTGAGGTGGAGCTGGTGGAACGCCTCGCCGCTCACAGCCTCGAGGAGGCCGCCGCGATCCTCGGCATCAGACCCGCCGACATCGTCAAGTCCCTCGTGGTCAAGCACAAGGACGGCAGCTTCCTGTTCGCCCTGGTTCCCGGCGACCGGCAGATCAGCTGGCCCAAGCTCCGCCAGCTGGTCGGCGTCAACAAGCTCTCGCTGCCCAGCGCCGACGTCGCGCTGGCGGCAACCGGCTACGAGCGCGGCACCATCACCCCGCTCGGGAGCACCTCCGCCTGGCCGGTCTACGCCGACAGCACCATCACCGGCCGTCGGATCTCGATGGGGGCCGGGGAACACGGGTACAGCGCCTTCGTCGACGCCGACGCGCTCACCGCAGCCCTCGGCGCCGTCGTCGCGGACATCACCGATCCGGTGCAGGGCGCCTAAGTCACCCGGGTTAAAACCAACGCGGGGTCACTTCCAGCCCATCCGAGGCCAAGGGATGGGCGGGAAGTGACCCCGCGTTGCTGTTTTCGGCGGAAGGGCCGGCCAGGTGTCAGGCGGTGACTGTCAGGGGCTCACCGTTGACCGTGAGCCGCCAGTTGCTCTGGCTGAACACGGCGGCGTCGAGGGTGCCGTGCGCCACAACATAGTCGATGATGCGCTGGCGGATTTCCTGCTGGCTGTTCGAGAGTACCGGCGCCGTCTTCACGGCCGGGAAATTACCGCCGCCGCTCTGGCGGTAGTTGTTGATCGCCATTGCGAACTCCCGGCCCGCCGGCACGGGCGAGCCGCCGTAGCTCAGGTTCATGATCCGGTCCCCCACCGGCCGGGCCAGGTCGATCTCGTAGTTTAGCGGCGCATCCAGGCCGTAGACGACGTCGTAGTTGTAGTCCGGGGTGCCGTTCGGCGCCATTGCGGTGGCGGCGTTCGTGACATCCTGGGCCAGGGCCGTCGTCGTGGCCACCGGCTTGAAATACTGCGCCGACCACTCGAGGTAGGCCTTGACCTGGGCCCCTGTGACCTTGATGGACAGCAGGGTGTTGTCGAAGATGTACAACCCGGCCACGTCGCGGATGGTCAGCGGACCGGCCTTGACGTCCACGGAGCGGGAGAAGGCCGCGGCGATGGAAAGCACCGGCAGCCCGGCGGCGGGGCCGTTGGCCAGCTCCGCCTTGATAGTGCTGGCCTGGACATAGTTGATCGCGTCGATCGCGGCCGAGTCGCCCCAGCAGGCCGTCGCCGTGGTCAGCGGCGCGGTGGAGGTGCCGATCACCTGGTTCACGTACTTCACCGTCGCCTCGTGGCCGGCCTGCACGGCGCTGACGACGGCGGGGTCCGGATCGGCGGTGTTGGCGTTCAGGAGGTGGGAGTGCGCCGAGGTGACGGTCCACCGGCCCTTGTCCTTGGTCAGCTCCAGGTCGATGACCGCGACGCGCATGCCCCACTTCAGCGGTTCGGTCAGGAGCACCGGCCGCTTCGTTTCCTTGTTGGTGACAAACCGCTCCGGGATCTCCAAGTGCGCGTGCCCGACCAGGATCGCGTCGATCCCCGGGACTTCCTCGGCGAGCTGGGTGGAGGCGTTTTCGGCGAACGGCAGCGCGTCGCCGTAGGAGGAGCCCGGCGTCGCGCCCGAGTGGCTGGAGACGATGATGACGTCGGCCCCGGCAGCCTTCATCTGCGGGATGACCGTCTTGGCCTCCTCCACGATGCCGTTGAAGTCGAGCTTGCCCTGGACATTGTCGCGGTCCCAGAGGGCGCAGCCGGGGGTCACGAAACCGACGAGACCGACGGTCAGCCAGCCGTTCTCGGTCTTGACCCGCTTCATGACGTACGGGGTGAAGGCGCGCTGGCCGGTGACGGCGTCGTGCACGTTGGCGCCGAGCAGCGGGAAGTCCAGCTGCTTCTCCCAGGTCCGCAGCATCGGGATGCCGTAGTTGAATTCGTGGTTGCCGAGCGCAACGGCGTCGTAGCCGACGGCGTTCATGGCCAGCGCCATGGGGTGCTTGACGGTGTGGGAGATGGGGTTGACCTTGGCGAAGTAGTAGGCCAGCGGCGTGCCCTGGATGGTGTCGCCGGAGTCAATGGTGAGTGTGTTGGCGGCGCCGCGCTCGGCCCGGACGGCCTTGATCAGGCTTGACGCCTGCGCGATGCCGATCCTGTTTCCGGCCTTGTCCGAGTAGGGGACGTCCTTGAAGTAGTCCCAGTTGAAGACGTTGTTGTGCAGGTCGGTGGTGCCGAGCACGGTCAGGTTGAACTGCTTTTTCGCGTTGCCGGGCGCAGCCTGGGCTGCGGGGGCGCCGGAGAGCACCGCGGCGGCGGTGCTGCCGCCGACGAAGGCCGCGGCCAGCATGGCGCGGCGGGAGAACGACGGGTCCGGATCTGTCATTGTGTGAGCTCCTCAGGGGTTGGCGGCCGATCGGCACAAAGCCAAAGTCTAGGGGTCCCGTCCCGTCCTGAAAAGGAGAGCCAGCAATCATTTACTCAACGTTCACGTGCCTGCGTCGGCGCCGGAATGCAGGAAACCCCGCCCACCGAAGTGGACGGGGTTTCCCGGAGCTGGAAGGCTGCGAGCCTCCCGGAGCTGCGCGTGTTACTTGAGGGTAACGGTGGCGCCGGCAGCCTCGAGCTGCTCCTTTGCCTTCTCGGCAGCTTCCTTGGTGGCGCCTTCGAGGACGGCCTTCGGTGCGCTGTCAACCAGGTCCTTGGCTTCCTTGAGGCCGAGGGAGGTGATGGCGCGAACTTCCTTGATCACTGCGATCTTCTTTTCGCCAGCACCTTCGAGGATGACGTCGAAGTCAGTCTTCTCTTCAACCTCTTCAGCAGCGCCACCGGCGGGGCCGGCAACTGCAACAGCGGCAGCGGTAACTTCGAAGGTCTCTTCGAAGAGCTTGACGAACTCGGAGAGCTCGATGATGGTCAGTTCCTTGAAAGCTTCAATGAGCTCTTCGTTGCTGAGCTTCGCCATGGTGTGGCGTCCTTCCTATAGGTGGTGCTTGGCGGCGGGGGCCGTTGCCTTCGCACCGGAGTCTGGTTTGAAAGAGAGTTAGTTCTCTTCGGTGGCTGCGGCTTCGGCCGGAGCTTCGGTCTCTGCTGCTTCTGCGGCCGGGGCTTCTTCAGCGGCGGGCGCTTCGGCAGCTGCCGGTGCACCGTTCTCTTCTTCAAGCTTGAGGCGCAGGGCGTCGATGATGCGTGCAGCAGCGGCAGCAGGAGCCTTGAGGATGCCTGCAACCTTGGCGAGCTGCAGCTCGCGGGACTCGAGTGCTGCCAGGGCAGCAACTTCGCTGGCGTTCAGTGCCTTGCCCTCGAAGTAACCGGTCTTGATGACCAGCTGCTTGTTGGCCTTGGCAAAATCCGTCAGGCTCTTGGCAGCTGCAACTGCGTCACCCTTGATGAACGCGATTGCAGTGGGGCCGGCAAGCTGGCCGTCGAATGCTTCGACGCCGGCTTCCTTGGCTGCAATGGCGGTCAGGGTGTTCTTGACGACCGCGAACTTGGTGTCCTGGCCGAGAGAAACACGCAGCTGCTTGAGCTGTGCAACGGTGAGCCCACGGTATTCGGTCAGGACAGCGGCGTTCGATTCCTTGAAATCGTTAGTGATCTCAGCTACTGCTGAAACCTTGGTAGGCGTTGCCATAACCCTCCTTCCGGGGATAGTGCCGGTATGTCCGGGTCCCCGCTCGGATGAGCTAACAACTAAAAACGCCCCGCGCAGATGCACGGGGCTTGTCTCGACGCGGTCAATGACCGCGGAGCTTTGCTTCGTTCACCTGCGCCGGCCGCCCTATGTTCAGGGTCCTTCGTCTGGAGATTCACTGCGCCTCCCCGGCGCGGCTGCAGAAGTGAGCCTTGCTTGGGAGAGTGGATTTCCAACAACCGACGGTCTTTGGTCTTCCCAGCTTACGGGACGAGGCCCGCGCGTTCCAAATCGGCTCAGCTGACGCTGGGTCCGAAGTCGGGCAGTTCCTTCTGCCAGATGCCCGTCACGCCGGCCGTCGTGAAGCCGAGCTGTTTGTTCACGGTGAGGAGGTAGCGGTTTTCCGGGGCGTTCCAGGTGTAGAGGACCCGCGCGTCCGGGAACTGCTCGGTGAGCCGTTCCATGTTGGCCACCTTGATCAGCAGCCCGAGCTTGTTGCCGCGGTGCTCCCGGAGGACGACGGTGTCGTCCTGGAAGACGACGTCGGGGCGCAGCGCCAGGACACTGATGGTCGTCAGCCCCACCAGTGCCCCGCTGGCGATGTGTTCGACGGCGGTGACCACGGTCCGGCGGCCCTGCGCGATGGCGACGTCTTCCGCCTCGCGGAGGATCCCGCCGTCGAACACCAGGTCCGCGTCTTCAGTCCCGGGGATCCCGTCTTCCCGGGCCTGGTTCTCCAGTGCCGCCACGGCCTCAAGCCACTGCTCGGGGCAGCGGTCCGTCCAGTGGTGCAGCCGGTACCGCCCGGCGTTGGCCTCCTCCGCCTCCGCCTGCAGGTCGGCGACGAGCTTGCTGTCCAGGGGCAGGGCGCAGGAGCTGAACTGTTCGATGTGCTGCAAGGTGTAGCCGGTGTGCTGGGCGAACTCCACCTCCCGGCTGTTCAGCGGAACGAACCCGAGGCCGGAGCCGGGGATCAGCTGCCCCGCTTTGCTGTCCGCCAGCGTGGCACCGGGATGGTTCGTGTCGATCAGGATGGTGTGGCGGCCCTCGTCCCGGGCGAAGCGCTCCGCCGCCTCCAGCAGCCGCCGGCCGACGCCCCGGCCCTGGAACTCGGGCAGGATGTCCAGGGTGAATTCGGCGAGGTCCAGGTTGTCGGAGAGCGGCAGCGCGATGTCCACGGTCCCCACGATCTCGCCGTCGACCCTGGCCACCAGGATCACCTGCCGTTCATAGGGGTCGGCCATTTCGAGCAGCTTCTCCAGCGGGGCGTAGGCGAGGTCGTCGCTCCCCCAGGTCTGCATCCGGACCTTCCGGCCCACTTCGACGGCGGCAAGGAAGTCCGCCGCATCCGGTCCGTCCAGCGAATCCGGGATCCAGAGTTGCTCGACCTGTACCTCGTTTGCCATAGCGGGCATGTTCCCAGCCATTCTGCCGCCTTTCAAGCGTCAGCATATGCCCGTTCGGGCCCGCATTCCATGGCCCGGCGGGCTCAGTTTTCCGCCCTCCGGGCTCCCCTGGCGGAACTCAGTCCGGCGCGACCGTGCTGCCCGCCTCGGCGGACTTCTGCCACTCCCCGTCCCAGCCTGCCGGCCGGAATCCGAGGGCGACGTTGATCGCCAGCATGTGGCCGTTTTCGGCGGCGTTGAAGGTGGTGACCCGCCGGACGTCCGGGTAGTCCGAGAGGCGCCGGAGATTGGCGATCTTGACGAGCATCCCCAGGCGGTGGCCGCGGTGGGCGGCGGCGACGAGGGTGTCGTCCTGCTCCGCCAGCCAGGGCTTGCCGGGCGCCAGTTCGAGCACGGAATAGGCCGCCAGCTCGCCGCTGTCCCGGTGCCGTGCGGCCGTCACGAGCGAGGTGTTGCCGGCCCGCTTCCAAGTGTCCTCGACGTGGCGGACGCGGGCGGCGTCCCAGGTTTCCTCCTCGTAGCTGAGGCCCCCCGTCGGCGCGTCGGTGCTCATCCGCGACATCAGGACGGCAAGTTGCGCCACGTGCTCCTCCGGGCAGTGGTCCGTCCAGCTCAACAGTTCGTACGCTGTTGCCCGGGTCCGCGCTTCGTTTTCCAGGCGGTCAAGTTCAGGGGCGGCGGCGGTGACGTCCAGGCTGCTGTACCGTTCCACCTGTTCGAGCCGGTAGCCCGCCTTGGTGGCGAAGCGGACAGCGCGCGCAGCCGCCGGCACCGCACCGGTGCCGGTCAGCGGCGCGAGCATGTCGGCTCTTCAGGACGGTGCGGCCGTCGGCGGCGGCCAGCGCTTCGGCGTGCTCGAGCAGCGCGCGGCCCATCCCCCGTCCGGCGTATGCCTTCAGCACGGCAACGTGCAGGAGCGCACTGCCCAGGTTTTCCTGTTGCTCGAATCGGACCCAGGACCTCGCCGCCATCTGTCCGTCGACGCGCACGAAGAAGATCCGCATCCGGGTATAGGCGTTGTCCCGCCAATAGCGCAGCCGCGCCTGCGGCATCGTCGCGCGGTCCAGGCTGCCCCAGGTTTCCAGCGTCAGGGCGTCACAGAGTCGGCCGACTTCGAGGAACTCTGCGGCGTCCGGCGCGTCGAGCGATTCGGGGAGGGCCAGGGCTTCTATGCGGTACGTGGCGGCGTTCACCGGGTCAGCCTAACGGGCGCCCGGAATGCAGAAAAGACCGCCCCGCGGATGCGGGACGGTCTTTTCGCTGCTTATGCCGGCAGGCCTGTTGAGGATTAGACCTCGGTCAGGACCTTGGTGACGTTGGGGTCAACCGAGATGCCCGGGCCGAACGTGGTGGCGACGGTGGCCTTCTGGATGTAGCGGCCCTTGGAAGCGGACGGCTTGAGGCGAAGAACCTCTTCCAGTGCGGCCGCGTAGTTCTCGGCCAGCTTGATGGCGTCGAAGGATACCTTGCCGATGATGAAGTGCAGGTTCGAGTGCTTGTCGACGCGGAAGTCGATCTTGCCGCCCTTGATGTCGTTGACGGCCTTGGTGACGTCAGCGGTCACGGTGCCGGTCTTCGGGTTCGGCATCAGGTTGCGCGGGCCGAGGACCTTACCGAGGCGGCCAACCTTGCCCATGAGGTCAGGGGTGGCGACGGCTGCGTCGAAGTCGGTCCAGCCGCCGGCGATCTTTTCGATCAGGTCGTCGGAACCAACGAAGTCGGCGCCGGCGGCGATGGCGGCCTCAGCCTTGTCGCCGGTGGCGAAGACGAGGACGCGGGCGACCTTGCCGGTGCCGTGCGGAAGGTTGACGGTGCCGCGGACCATCTGGTCGGCCTTGCGGGGGTCGACGCCGAGGCGGAACGCGACCTCAACGGTGGCGTCGAACTTGGACGGGTTGGTGTCCTTGGCGAGGGTCACTGCCTCGAACGGCGCGTAGAACTTCTCCGCGTCGATCTTGGCGGCGGCTGCCTCATATGCTTTGCTGCGCTTTGCCATGCTGCTTATTCTCCTTGTGCAGTTGTGGTCTGCGGACCGCGCTGGGCCCTGCCACAGTCGGATTACTGAACGGTTGATCCGTTCCGGATGTCCGACATCTCAATGTTTAGGTGGTGCCGGTCTCCCGGCGGGGAAGGCAATTAGCCTTCGACGGTGATACCCATGGAGCGGGCGGTGCCGGCGATGATCTTCGCGGCGCCTTCCAGGCTGGTCGCGTTGAGGTCTTCCATCTTGGTGGAGGCGATCTCGTTGACCTGGGCCTGGGTCAGCTTGGCAACCTTGACGGTGTGCGGGGTAGCCGAACCCTTGGCGACGCCTGCAGCCTTCTTGATGAGCTCCGCAGCCGGCGGGGTCTTGGTGATGAACGTGAACGAGCGGTCCTCGTAGACCGTGATTTCCACCGGAATAACGTTGCCGCGCTGGGCTTCCGTCGCAGCGTTGTACGCCTTGCAGAATTCCATGATGTTGACACCGTGCTGGCCAAGCGCAGGACCGATCGGCGGGGCCGGGTTGGCGGCACCTGCCTGGATCTGCAGCTTGATGAGGCCGGTGACCTTCTTCTTGGGAGCCAATGTAGGGTCCTTCTCTCAATTACGTCCTGGGACACAGGAGCGTGCCTCAGGTTGGTGGCCGCCATGGCGAGGCGGCCGGCCGCTCCGGGGCTGCTAAGCGGGCAGCCCGGGGCGAATTCTGTGGATGAAGCTAGATCTTGCTGACCTGGTTGAACGCCAGGGTGACGGGGGTCTCGCGCTCGAAGATGGAGACCAGCACCACGAGGGTCTGCGAATCGACCTTGATCTCGGAGATCGTGGCGGGCAGGGTCTCGAAGGGACCCTCCTTGACGATAACCGATTCGCCAACCTCGAAGTCGACGTCGACCGCGGCGGCAGCGTGCTTGACCGGCTTGCCCTTCTCGGCCTGCTCTTCTTCGAAGACCGGCGCGAGCATGGAGAAGACCTCGTCGAGGCGCAGCGGCACGGGGTTGTGGGCGTTGCCCACGAAGCCGGTGACGCCCGGGGTGTGGCGGACGGCGCCCCACGAGGCGTCCGTCAGGTCCATACGAACCAGGACGTAGCCGGGGATGCGGACTCGGTTGATGACCTTGCGCTGAGCGTTCTTGATCTCAACGACTTCCTCCATCGGCACCTGGATCTCGAAGATGTAATCTTCCATGTCCAGGGTCTGGATGCGGGTTTCAAGGTTGGCCTTGACGCGGTTTTCGTAGCCGGCGTAGGAGTGGATGACGTACCAGTCACCCTCCTGGCGGCGCAGCTTGGCCTTGAACTCTTCGGCGGGGTCGACCTCGGCAGCGGCGGCGGCCACGGCGAGAGCGTCGCCCTCCTCGCCGGCTTCGGTTTCCTCGGCGGCTACGGCTTCGTCGGCAGACTCCTCGGCGTCGTCGGATGCGGGCGCAGCAGACTCAGCCTCGGACTCTTCCGTGGTTTCCACCGCGGCGTCCTGGCTCTTATCCAGCTCAGTCTCGTTTACCTCGAGCTCCTGCTCAGACACTTGGTCTCCTGCTTCCTCATTGCCTAACATGCCTATTTAAATGACTCAATTCCGCACACCCCGCGGAAGCTCCGGTTTCCCGGAGTCCACGCAGTCTGCGGACCGGTCGCCTTAGCGGTCCGTGGCGCCTGTTTTGCCGAAGACCCAGCTCACTCCGGTCCCGAAGGCCAGGTCCAGCAGGGTGACGATCACCATCATGATGACCACGAACACCAGCACCACGAGCGTGTAGTTGATCAGTTCCTTGCGGGTGGGTGCAACGACCTTCTTCAGTTCGCCGATGACCTGGCGGGCGAAGAGTGCAATCCGAGCGAAGAATCCTGCCTTGGGGGCATTCTTGGCGGGGCGGCCTTGGGAGCTGCTGGCAGCTGTTTCGGTCACCTGATCCTCACTCATCCTCGCGATGTCGGATACCCGGCTCTGGACTGAACCATGGTTGCTGCGCTGGTTCCGATAAACCCCGGAACAGCTTGCGCAGGGCAGACAGGACTCGAACCTGCAACCTGCGGTTTTGGAGACCGCTGCGCTACCAATTGCGCCACTACCCTATGGATCGAAAACCGGTCAGACTGCGCGTATTCCACAGGTTTCCCTGAGGCGCACGCCATCATCGTGTTTTCAACACCGGAGAACCAGTCTACGCAACAACTGCGTCCACGTCGAACCGGCTCCCTCCGGACCCCGGCGGCCTGCGGAAATCGGCGGACCCTGAGGTCCCATTCCCGCGATGGGTCACATTCACACCCGGCACCCCGGAGGATCCGCTGAACAGCATAGAGTAGATTTCGTCGAATCCCACATCCAGCCACGAGCTGAACGCGAAGAACGGACCCCAATGCCTGCCGCCCGCATCTCCCAGCGCATTTCCGCCATAGCCGAATCCGCCACACTGGCTGTTGATGCCAAGGCGAAGGCGTTGAAGGCGGCCGGCCGGCCGGTCATTGGTTTCGGCGCCGGCGAACCCGACTTCCCCACTCCGGGGTACATCGTCGACGCCGCCATCGAGGCAGCGGGCCAGCCGAAGTACCACCGGTATTCCCCTGCCGGTGGGCTGCCGGAGCTGAAGCAGGCCATCGCGGACAAGACTTTCCGGGACTCCGGCTACAAGGCCGAAGCCTCCCAGGTGCTGGTCACCAACGGCGGCAAGCAGGCCGTCTACAACACCTTCGCCACGCTGCTGGACCCGGGCGACGAGGTGATTGTCCCGACGCCGTTCTGGACCACCTACCCCGAAGCCATCCGGCTGGCCGGCGGTGTTCCGGTGGAGGTCTTCGCCGGCCCCGAGCAGGGCTACCTGGTCACCGTGGAGCAGTTGGAAGCGGCCCTCACGGACCGGACCAAGATCCTGCTCTTCGTTTCCCCGTCCAACCCCACCGGCGCCGTCTACTCGCCGGAGCAGGTCAAGGAGATCGGCCAGTGGGCCGCCGCCAAGGGCCTCTGGGTGGTCACCGACGAGATTTACGAGCACCTGACCTACGACGGCGTGCCGTTCACCTCGATCGCCACCGCGGCCCCCGAACTCGGCGACAAGGTGGTCATCCTCAACGGCGTCGCCAAGACCTACGCCATGACCGGCTGGCGGGTCGGATGGATGATCGGCCCTGCCGACGTCATCAAGGCCGCCACCAACCTGCAATCGCACGCGACGTCCAACGTCTCCAACATCATGCAGATCGCGGCCCTCGCGGCCGTGTCCGGTCCCCTCACCGCGGTGGATGAGATGAAGGTGGCCTTCGACCGCCGGCGCAAGGCCATCGTGGCCGGCCTCAACGCGATCGAGGGCGTGGACTGCCCCACCCCCAAGGGCGCGTTCTATGTCTACGCGGACGTCCGGGCGCTGCTGGGCAAGGAGTTCCCCACCGCGAACGGCCCCGTCCGGCCCTCGACGTCGGCCGAGCTCGCCGCGCTGATCCTGGATGAGGTGGAGGTGGCGGTGGTCCCCGGTGAGGCCTTCGGCCCCTCCGGCTACCTGCGGCTCTCCTACGCGCTGGGCGACGAAGACCTCGCCACCGGCGTCGGCCGTCTCCAGGATTTCCTCGGCAAGGCCAAATAGCAGCCCCGAACCTCTGATGCTCCATCACTTAGGGTCCTTATGCCGGGGGCATAGGGACCCTAAGTGATAGAGCATCTTTATGTCAGAGGAGGCGGCGCTCCGCGGCCCAGCGGGTCAGCTCGTGCCGGCTGGAGAGCTGGAGTTTGCGCAGCACCGCGGAAACGTGGGTCTCGACCGTCTTGATCGAGATGAACAGCTCCTTGGCGACTTCCTTGTAGCTGTAGCCGCGGGCGATCAGCCGCATCACTTCGAGTTCGCGGGCCGACAGGCGGTCCAGCTCGTTGTCGGCGATGTCCGCGGGGGCGGTGCCGAAGGCGTCCAGGACAAAGCCCGCCAGCCGGGGTGAGAACACGGCGTCGCCGCCCGCTACCCGCCGCACCGCGTCGCTGATCTCTGCCCCGGAGATCGTCTTGGTGACGTAGCCCCTAGCCCCGGCGCGGATCACGGATACGACGTCCTCGGCGGCATCCGAGACGCTCAGCGCGAGGAACCTGGTGCTCCCCAGCAGCGGCCCGGAGCCAGCCAGCACGTCACGGCCGCCGCCGCCCAGTCCGCCGGGGAGGTGCACGTCCAGCAGGACGACGTCGGGCCGTGCAGCGGCGATCACGGCGACCGCTTCCTCCACCGTCCCGGCCTCACCGACCACGACGATATCGGCATCCAGGTCGGCCTTCAGCCCGGAGCGGAAGATGGCGTGGTCATCGACGATCACGACGCGCGTGGCACCGGATGGGGTCCGTCCCCCGGCGCCGGCGACTGGCTGGTTGCTCACTGTGTGTCCTCTCCGTTCGTTCCGGCGGTCCTGTTCGTTCCGGCGGTGCCGTTGGTTCCGGCGGTCCCGTTGCTTCCCGCGCTGCCACTGGTTCCCGCGGTGGCAGCCAGCGGCAGTCTCAGCCGGACCTCGGTGCCGTCGGGGCTGCTGGCGATGGTGGCGGTGCCGCCGTGGCGCCGCATCCGTCCGATCATGGATTCACGCACGCCCAGGCGGTCGGGGGGGATGGACCCCGGATCGAAGCCGGGGCCGCGGTCCTTGACGAAGACCTCGGCGGCGTCGTCGGTGACTTCCAGGTAGACCGAGACCGCGCCGCCGCCGTGGCGGGCGGCGTTGAGCATGGCCTCGCGCGCGGCCTGGACCATCGCCTCAAGGCGTTCGGTGAGGGCGCAGTCGCCGACGGTTACGACGTCCACGGCGTGCCCGAGAGAATCTTCCACCTCGGCTGCGGCGGCCTGGAGCGCGTCGGAGAGCTGGCCCGTTTCACGTCCCGGGTCACGATAGAGCCAGCCCCGCAGTTCCCGTTCCTGGGCGCGGGCCAGGCGGACGACGTCGTGCTCGTTGCCGGCCCGCCGCTGGATCAGTGCCAGGGTCTGAAGAACCGAGTCGTGCAGGTGGGCAGCGATCTCAGCCCGTTCGGTGGCCCGCACCCGGCCGGCGCGCTCGGCCTCCAGGTCCCGCCAGAACTTCAGCCCCCAGGGCAGCAGCACCAGCGCCACCCCGCCGAGGACGGCGACGGAGGCCAGCAACGCAAGCCAAGTCTGCTCCCAGGAGCCGGAGCCCGAGACCATCAGCAGCACCCCGGCCACCACCAGGCCGAGGCCGGCCGCGAGGCGTGCCCAGCCGCCGGCCTGGTCCGCTTTGGTCTTGTCCACGATGCCCGCGCGCCGGGTCTCATCCAGCTGCATCCAGGCGATCGCGGCGCCGCCCAGGATCGCGGCCACCGGGATCAGGGTGCCGAGCGGGACGTCCAGGCCGAAGAGCCGCGCGATCAGGATGCCGCCGGCCATGAGCAGCCCGGCGCCGAGGAGGATCTCCTTGCCGTACGGCATGCCCGGGAACCGGGTCCGCCAGGAGCCGCCCGGCGCACCGGGGCGGGCGGCGGCCGGGCCGGGGGGAAGGCCGTCCCCGGCCCGGTCACTGACCGCCGGGGCAATCGGCGACGCCGGCTGCCGGGCGTTGCGCTTGGCTCTCTCGTCCGCTGTGGGCACCATGATCCAGAGCCAGGCATAGAACGCGACCCCGGCTCCGCCCGCGAGCGCCGCCACAACCATGCCGATCCGCACCATCTGCACCGGCCAGCCGAGGTGGTTCGCGAGGCCCGCGCAGACTCCGGCGATCATGCGCTCGCTGCTACGGGCCAGCGGCGGGCGGGAAACGGCTGTTGTCATGGCTCAATCCAAGCACGGACCGGGGTTTCCCGGAGCCGTTTTCGGGCCGAACCGGGGGCCGCTCAGGGACAGTTCAGGGTGTTCCCCGGTAGAGCGGAGGCCCCCGCGGGCAGGAGGATCGAGGTATGAACCCGCACACTCCGCACCCAGATGAAGACCCGAGCCTCCCGGGCCGTCCGGAAAGCACACCGGACAGCACGCCAGACGGCACGTGGGACGCTCCTTCCGCCAGTTCCGCCGGCTCCGCAAGTTCCGCCGGTTCCGCCGGTTCCGCTGATCAGCCGGCGCCCGACGGCGGACCCGGCCAGGAAGCGCCTCCCCTCCTCCCGCCAGGCGAGCCGTACCCCGCCCACGCGGGCGCCACGCCGCCGCCCTACCCCGGCGCCCCCGGAGCGCAGCCGCAGAACTTCTTTGACTGGATCCGCGGCCACGGCATTTACCGGGGCCGCGAGCGATGGATCGGAGGCGTCGCCAGCGGCATCGCGCAGCGCCTTGGCGTCGACCCGCTGATTGTGCGGGGCATCCTGATCGTGCTGACGGTGTTCGCCGGCGTCGGCGTCCTGCTCTACGGCCTGGCGTGGGCCCTGCTCCCCGAGCCCGACGGACGGATCCACGTCCAGGAGGCGGCGGCGGGCCGCTGGAGCTCGGGCATGACCGGCGCCCTCGTGACAACCATCATCGGCTTCCCCAGCCTTGGCAGCGGCGCCTGGGGCTGGGACCGCTACGGTTTCGGCGCCTTCGTCTGGACGGTGTTCTGGGTGGGCGGCGCCATCTACGTCATCTACTACCTAACCCAGCGCAACAAGGCCCGCCACCCCGGCGCCCCTGGCAACCCCTCCTACAGCCCGGCCGGACAGGCCCCCGGCTTCCCCGGTCAGGGCGTACCGAACCCGGCCGTGCCCAATCCGACCCTGCCCAACCCGACCCTGCCGTTGGACGGCGTCCCGGACCGCGGCTGGCAGGACCACTCCGCAACCGGTCCCACGCCGCCCTACGGCGGCGGCAGCGGCGGCGGGTACGGCGCCTACGGTCCGGTGTCGCCCCCGGCGCCCGCCCCGAAGACCCGCAACCTGGGCCCCGGCGCCCCGGCCGTTGCCGTCACCGTGGGGCTCGCCCTGCTGGTGGGCGGCGGTATCAAGGCCCTCGACGCCGTCCACGCGATCAGCCTGGGAACCGCGGGCAACGCCGTGGTGTGGGCCAGCGGCGCGGCGGTGCTGGGGCTCGGCATCCTCATTTCCGGGCTCCGCGGCCGCACGGCCGGCATTCTGGGCTTCTTCGCCGTCGTCGCACTGATCATCGGCGGAATCTTCAACCTGGTGCCCAACGCCGACCGGGCCCGCTTCCAGAACGTCGACTGGAGCCCGCTGAGCATTGCGCAGGCGACGGGCGGCTTCGACATCACCGGCGGGACCGGAACGGTTGACCTGACCAAGTTGAACCTGAACCCGCCGCTGGGCTCCGACGTCGTGGTCCGGCTGGACGCCACCGCGAGCAACGTCACGGTGGCAATTCCAGCCACCGTCCCGGTCCAGGTACAAACGGACCTGACCATGGGCAACCTCAACGACGGCCGCGGCAACCACGGCGGCATGACCACCCAGCAGAGCGACTACAACACGGACAAGGCCGGCGGGCGCCTGATCGTCAAAATCTCGGGGACGCTGAGCAACATCACCGTGAAGGAAGGGAATTGACATGAACAGCTATGACCCCGCAGCGAACCCGACGGAAACTCCCGCCAGCCCGCGGGCCCGCGTGGGCACCGTGGTCTGGGGGCTGATTGTGCTGGCCCTGGCCGCACTGACCATCATCTCCCGGCTCGGCATCGTCACCCTGAACGGGACCTACGTCCTGATCGGACTGATGATCGGCGCCGGAGCAGCGCTCATGATCGGCGGGCTGCTGTCCGCCCGCGGACGTGACAAAGACACCACGACAGGGAAGGCTTGAACCATGGATAAGTTCTTCAGCATCGTCCGGGGCTTCGGCCTGAAACGCGGTCCGCAGCGCTGGCTGGGCGGCGTCTGCGGCGGGATTGCCGCCAAGCTGAACGTCGATGTCGCGTTCGTCCGCATCGCGTTCCTGCTGTTCGCCCTCCTCCCCGGCCCAGCCTTCGTCTTCTACCTGGCCGCCTGGCTGGTGCTGCCGGACCAACGGAATGTGATCGTCCTCGAATCCTTCCTCGAGCGGCGCGCCGGCCAGCCCTAGCCGGCCCGGCCAGCCGCCGAGCCGGCCGCCGAGGCAGGTCCCCGGGGCTCCCGGTCCCCCGGGCCGCCCACCATGTTCCGGCACCCAGTTCCAGTGCCCCCGCCTCCGCCGGCGGGGGCACTGGTCGTTGGTCACGGTTTGTGTCCTGCCCCACATGCGCCAGTAGACTTCTAGGTGAGCTCAGCGTGGCGCTCTGCCTGTACCCCTTCGAACCAGGATTTGAGCCGAGACATGAAAATTGGAATCCTCACCAGCGGCGGAGACTGCCCCGGACTTAACGCCGTTATCCGCGGCGCCGTCCTGAAGGGCATCGCCGTGCATGGCCACGAATTCGTGGGATTCCTCGACGGCTGGCGCGGCGTGGTCGAGGGCGACGTCGTCGACATTCCCCGCGCCCTCGTCCGCGGCATTGCCAAGCAGGGCGGGACCATCCTCGGAACGTCCCGGACCAACCCGTTCGAGAACAACGGCGGCCCCGAGGTCATCAAGGCGAACATGGAGCGGCTCGGCCTCGACGCCATCATCGCCATCGGCGGCGAAGGAACCCTGGCCGCTGCGAAGCGCCTGACCGACGCCGGCCTAAGGATCGTGGGCGTGCCCAAGACCGTCGACAACGACCTCGACGCCACCGACTACACCTTCGGCTTCGATACCGCCGTCGAGATCGCCACCGAGGCAATCGACCGGCTGCGCACCACCGGGGAATCCCACCACCGGACCATGATCGCGGAGGTGATGGGCCGCCATGTCGGCTGGATCGCGCTGCACGCCGGGATGGCATCCGGCGCCCACGCCATCCTGATTCCCGAGCAGAAGGCCTCGATGGAGCAGATTACCGAATGGGTCCTCTCGGCCCGCGACCGCGGCCGCGCCCCGCTGGTCGTCGTCGCCGAGGGCTTCGTCCCGGAGGGCCAGGAATCGCCGCACTCCGAGCGTGGACTGGACACGTTCGGCCGCCCTCGCCTGGGCGGCATCGCCGAGTTGCTGGCCCCCGAGCTGGAGGCACGGACCGGCATCGAGACCCGGGCCACCGTGCTGGGACACATCCAGCGTGGCGGCGTCCCTACGGCGTTCGACCGGGTCCTCGCGACCCGCCTCGGCATGGCCGCGATCGATTCCGTGGTCGAACAGCGCTGGGGCACCATGGTGTCCCTGCACGGCACCGACATCGTCCATGTCGGCTTCGACGCCGCCCTCGGCAACCTCAAGAGCGTGCCGAAGAACCGCTACGAGGAGGCCGCGGTTCTCTTCGGCTAAGGCTTCAGCGCGGCCGGTGGGTAGGGTTGGGTCATGACTCTTGAGCCCGGCTCCGCCGAAATTGTCCAGCTCGCGTGGGACCGCAGGCTGGGATTCGACGACGGCGCCTTCGCGGGCGCCGCGGGCCGCCGCCTCACCCGGGCCAACGATGCTGGCCGTTCCCTGCAGTTCGTCCGCCTGTTCGGCAGCTCGGCGCTGGTGGGACCGCAATGGGCGCTCGACGCCGCCGGCGGCTACACCGACGAGGAGCTGGCCCAGCATGTCACGCTGCTGACCATCACCCGCGGGCACGGCGGCCACGGGCTGGGCGCCGCCGCACTGTTCTTCGCCGACGACCTGCCCCTGCAGCAGCCCTCCGAGGAGCTGACCGTCTCGCGCGGGAACCCGGAAGCGATCGAGCTTGAAGCGCTGTGCCCGCCGGACGACGTCAATGAGGTCGGCCTGGCGGACCTGGAGCACCGCTTCACGATCATGCACGTGGAAGACGGCCGCCGGACGCCGGTGGCGTGTGGCGCCTATACCGAGTGGGAAGGCATCCTGGCGCAGCTCGGGGTGCTGGTGGCACCGGAGTGGCGGCGCCGCGGCGTCGGGACGCTCGCCGCGTCAATTGCTGCCCATGAGGCCCTCGCCTCGGGCCTGACGTTGCAGTGGCGCGCCGACGTCAGCAACAAGGGCTCGCTGGCCCTGGCCCGGAGCCTTGGCTTCACCGCCGGCGGCATCCAGACCAGCGTGCTCCTGGACTAGGCTCACCGCGGGAGCCTGGCCCAGGGGGCATCCGGGCTTAGCCCCGCCTGGCCTCGGTGCTGTCCGCCACGGAGTGTTCGCTGCTGGCCGCCGGTACCGCGCCCGGGGTATCCCAGCCCCGTTGTGGCTGGGGCTTGGCGAAGAACAGCGCCACGGCCGCGCCGAGCAGGATCACCGCCGCCGGCAGCAGGATGGACTGGCCCATCGCCGTCGAGAATCCCTCGTGCAGTGCCTCCGGCAGCTTGCCGCCAAAGGCCATCGGGGCCGGACCTCCTGATGCACCCGGGGCTGCGGGGAGTTCGGCCGCGAGCCGGGCCTGGATCAGCACGGCGATGGCCGCGCTGCCGAGCACGGCGCCGATCTGGCGGGTGGTGTTGTAGACGCCGGAGCCGGCCCCGGCCTGGCGAGGCGGCAGGTTCCGGGTGGCCGTAGAGCTCAGCGGAGCCCAGATCCCGGCGTTCGCGAAGCCGAGCACTGCGCTGGGGAGCAGGAAGAGCCAGATCGGGGTGTCGGGATGCATCAGCGAGGCATTCCAGAACAGCGCCACCGACATGAGGGTCAGCCCGCCGGCGGTGATGAATTTCGGGTTGACCCGGTCGATGATCCGGCCCACCACCGGGGCCAGGCCGCCGGAGATCACCGCCATTGGGACCATCATGAGCGCGGACTGGGTCGGGGTGAGGCCGCGGACCACCTGGTAGTAGAAGATCAGCGGGAGGCTGAAGGCGGTCACCGTGAAGCCGACGGTGGTGATGCCCACGTTCGCGAGCGAGAAGTTTCGGTCCTTGAACAGACCCAGCGGCAGCAGCGGCTCGCCCTTGTTAACCCGCTGCCAGGCCACAAACGCAACCAGGACCACGATGCCGCCGATGATCAGGCCCCACACCGTAACGGGGCCGGTGATGGTGCCCCAGTTGTAGGTCTCGCCCTCCTGGATGCCGAACACCAGGAGGAAGAGGCCGACGGCGCTGAGCAGCACACCGGGGATGTCGAACTTGTGCGGGTGCGTGCTCAGGGAGGGGACGAAGCGCAAGGCAAGGACAAAGCCGGCGATGCCGACCGGGATGTTGATGAAGAAGATCCACTCCCAGCCCAGGCCGTCCACCAGGACACCGCCCAGGATCGGACCCACCAGCGTGGCGACGCCGGCCGTGGCGCCCCAGATGCCCATGGCCGCGCCGCGGCGGTCCGGCGGGAAGATCCGGGTGATGACGGCCATGGTCTGCGGCGTCATCATCGCGGCACCGAGGCCCTGCAGCACCCGCGCCTCAATCAGGGTGTGGACGTCGCCCGAGAGCCCGCACCAGAGCGATGCCAGGGTAAACACCACCAGGCCGGCCAGGTAGAGCCGCTTCGGACCGAAGCGGTCGCCGAGGCGGCCGGTGATCAGCAGGGGGACTGCGTAGGCCAGCAGGTAGGCGCTGGTCACCCAGATCACCGAGTTGATGTCGGCGTTCAGGCCTTCCATGATCCTGGGGTTGGCCACCGAGACGATGGTGGTGTCGATCAGGATCATGAAGAATCCGATGACCAGGGACCAAAGTGCGGCCCAGGGCCTCGCTACGTTTTCCATCGGGGTTCCTTACGGTGCGTGGTGCCGGCTGAAGTTTGGGGAAGGTCTGGTGTGCGGCTCTTCAGCCAAGAAGAGCCAGAATATCGTTTCGGGCGAACATCTGGGCGGCCGCCCGGGCGGAGGGGTTTCCGGCGTCGGGGTCGGCGCCGGCGTCCACCAGCACCCGCACGACGTCCGGGTAGCCCTTGAACACGGCCCCCGCCAGCGGCGTCTGGCCGCGGTCGTTGGCCGTATTGGCGTCGCCGCCGTGGGCCAGGATCAGCCGGACGGTGTCGGCGTGGCCGTGGTAGGCAGCGAGCATCAGCAGCGAATCGCCCGCCGCGTTCGTCAGTGTGGCCGGAGCGCCCGCCGCGAGGTAGCCGCCGAGCATGGTGGAGTCGCCCTGGCGGGCGGCGTCGAACAGGGCATGGGCCAGGGCGAGGGTCCCGTCGTCGGGCCCCGGAACTGCGTCCGCGGCCGGCTCCGGATCCGCGGCCGGCTCGCTCGCGGCCGGCACGGTGTGCTCCGGCCCGGCGTTCATCGGGTCCCCCGGAGGAACCCGGTCTGGCGTCCGACGACTTGCCCCGCGTCGGGCGCGACAATGAGTTCCTGTGCCGCCGGGTAGGCTTCCTCGCCGTCCATCACGGTCAGGACCTCGTCCGGCGCCACGGAGCGCTTGATGACGGCCAGTGCCACCGGACCCATTTCGTAGTGCTGCGCCACGGAGGTGACGGTGCCGACCTTGCGTTCGCCGGCCCGCACTTCGCTGCCGACAGCGGGCATGGTGTGCTGCGAACCGTCCAGCTGGAGGAACACCAGCCGCCGCGGGGGATGGCCCAGATTGTGTACCCGGGCGATGGTTTCCTGCCCCTTGTAGCAGCCCTTGGCGAGGTGCACCGCGGTGCGCAGCAGGTCCAACTCGTGCGGGATGGTCTTGTCGTCGGTCTCGGCTCCCCAGCGGGGTCGCCACGCCGCGATGCGCAGTGCCTCGGCCGCCAGGACGCCGGCCAGCGGGCGCCCGTCCACGGCCGACTCAAGTTCGGCAGCCGGCATGAGGTATTCGAACCACGGCCGCTCCAGGCCCGGGTGCGAGTCCTCGCCGACCACCGCGTACGAATATCCGCCGGCGCCGACGTGCGGCCAGGGGTCCTCCCAGACCAGCCGCCCGGACCACTCCGGAACGAGCCTGGTAGCTCCCACCACGGCCCAGTCTGCGGACACATCGGCAACCTCGACCCGGAGCATGAACTTCATCCGGGTGAGCCATTCGGCCAGCGGCGCGGCCTCGGCCGCCTCCACGATCAGCCAGGTGGTGGCGCCGTCGTCCACCACGCGGGCATCGAATTCAATCCGGCCCTGCACGCTCAGCAGCAGCAGTTCAGTGGATTGTCCGGGTGCCAGGGCGGTGAGCTGCTGGGAGGACAGGGTGTTGAGCCAGCTCAGACGGTCCGGCCCGCTCACCGTGACCACGCCGCGCTGGGAGAGATCGACGACGGCGGTGCCGGCGGCCAGCGCGCGCTGTTCGCGCAGCGGCTCGCCGTAGTGGGCGGCGACGCCGGCGTCGGCGCCGGCCGCTTCGACCGCGCCCGGGCGCGACAGCAGGGGGCTCTTGGTAGTCATATGAAGTAGAAGTCCCCAGCCCTCAGCGGTATTCCGGATTTTCGAAGTCGAATCGTGTGCCGGCTTTCCATTCGTCCGGCAGATTGCCGTAGGCGGGAATTCCGCCGGCGTCCTTGAGGGTCCGGGCCAGGTGCAGCAGGTTCCACGTCATGAAGGTGGTGTTGCGGTTGGTGAAGTCGCTTTCCGGGCCGCCGGAGCCTTCGTCCAGGTAGCTCGGTCCCGGGCCGACCGCGCCGATCCAGCCGGCATCGGCCTGCGGCGGGATGGTGAAGCCGATGTGCTGGAGGCTGTAGAGCACGTTCATGGCGCAGTGCTTGATGCCGTCCTCGTTGCCGGTGATGAGGCAGCCACCCACCTTCGGGTAGAACGCCCACTGGCCTTTGGAGTTCAACTGGCCGGAGTGCGCGTACAGCCGTTCGATCAGCTTCTTGGTCTGGGACGAATTGTCGCCCAGCCAGATCGGACCGGCGACAACGACGATGTCCGCCTCCTGCACGGCGGGGTAGAGTTCCGGCCATTCGTCCGTGGCCCAGCCATGCTCGCGCATATCCGGGTAGACGCCGCTGGCGATGTCGTGGTCCACCGTGCGGATGACGCGGGTGGCGACGCCCTGCTTCTCCATGATCCCGCGGCTGATCTCGATCAGGCCCTGCGTATGGGACTTCTCCGGTGACCTCTTCAGGGTGCCGTTGAAGAAGACCGCCTTGAGGTCGCTGTACTGGGCCGGTTTTGTGATGCCGTTCACTGTGGTGCTCCCTGTGTTCGCTGCGGAGAACGGAAATTCAGTGAGACCCCGGCCGCCGGCCGGACGTGCGGTTCAGCCGTGCGGTTCAGCCGACTTTGCTGAGAATGGCGGAGGCATGCGCCTCCAGGCCGCCGCCGGGGGTAGAACCCTTGCCGGTGGCGACATCCCACCGCCAGAGCAAGTTCCCGTCGACCAGGCCGAAGATCCGCGTGGCCGCCGTGTACTCCTTGGAATGACTGCCGCGCATCACCATGTCAGTGCTGAGCTGGATTTGCGGGCCCTTGATCTGACCGTAGTACAGCTCCGAGATCCCGCCCGGATGCGCGATGGAGACGGAGATGTCGAAGCCTCCGTCGCTGTTGCGCAGTTCCTCGACTTCGTCGGCACTCTTGAGCACGGGCACGATGTCGGCCGGAATCAGGCCGGGACCGCCGTCCTCCTCGCGCTGTTTGCGCTCAAGAGCCCAAAAACCGGTCTCCACGGTCAGCGGACGGAGCCTGGTTCCCTCGTCATCGGTCAACCACGACTCGGCCCGGTACTGCAGGTACGGCAGGCCGTTGTGGGTGAAGGAGACGTGCTGAAGGAAGTGCTCGGAATCTTCGTCCCCGGCGCCCAGCCTGCCCCTGCCCTCCCACTCACCAATGAGCCAGGACAGCGGAACGATTTCAGGTGTCAGATCGGTAGGAATTTCAATCGGCACAGCAGCTACCTCTGGAAACTACGGGTTCTGGATAGGTGGCGGCTCCGGCCGCTTACTTCTGGCCTTTGAAGAGCCGGTACACCACAAAGCCGGCGAACCAGGCCATGGCCAGGCTGGCAACGCCAAGCAGAACAAGGAAGAAAATCTCATATGCAAGTACGGACATGATGCCATCCTAACGCTTTAGTGAAGGAGTAGTTTGTCTATGAAGTAGGCCAAGGAACCGACCGCGGAGACGGGGCCCAGGCCCATGCCCAGCACGGCCGGCAGGTTCAGCGTTTCGCCGCGCAGGATCACGAGCCGGCGGAAGCTGACCAGGACGGCTCCGACGACGATCCCGACGAGGGCGGCCGGCACGACGGCGATATCGGAGAGCACCAGGCCGGCCAGCGGACCCGCGAGCCCCGCCCCGATGATTCCCAACGGCGCGACGATCCGGTCGGGCCAGCGGATCAGGCCGGCCATCAGGGCGATCGCCGCACTGATGGCGGCGATGAGCAGCATTTCGCGCACGCCGTTGAAGCGGGAGCAGGCGATCCAGCCGGCCCCGAGGCAGGAGAGCAGCACGCCGGCGCACGAGCCCAGGGTGGATTCGAGCCGCTGGGCCTGGCCGGTGCCGCGGATCAGCTGCATCACGAAGACGGCCATCACCCCGGCCGCCACAAACGCAGGCGTCCAGTCCAGGAAACCCGGCGCAGGCAGGTAGGTGGCTGCCAAAGCCGAGCCGATTCCGGGCAGGCCGATCAGCGCGGCGAGGGTCTTCTTGGCCGGGATGCCCAGGAAGTGCGGCCAGCCGATGCCGACGCAGGCGGCGGTGAGCGCGGCGACGGCCAGCAGCGCCTCCGGCGTGGAGTAGGCGCCGGCGATGATCGCGGCGAGCCCGACCAGGCCGATGACCCCGACGCTCCAGGACTTCACGCGGCTCTTCTCAATGCTGCTGTTCCCAACGCTGTTTTCCCCCTGCGGATCGTCACCTGCGGATCTTTCCAATGCGGTTCTCCGGATCAATCCTGCCCTATCTGGACGTTTTGTGTCGCAAAAGTAGGCCGCTGGAGCGGCGAAACAGTGTCTGCGAAAGGGCGGTTAGGTATACTCAAGAATCAGCTAGCTTCCTCCGGCAGCCGCAGGCAGGGCACCGACAGGAAGCTCAGTACCGGCCGGTGAAAGCCCGGCTCAGACGCCCAAAGATGCGCGGACACCCCTTGGAGGAACCATGTCGCACATCCTGCTACTAACGAACAGCACCGGCTCATCGGTGGATGTCCTGCCTGCGCTGGAACTGCTCAACCACCGCGTCCATATTCTTCCCGCAGAGCCGACGGCCCTGCTGGAAACCGACCCGTGCGACATCGTCCTGCTCGACGCGCGCAAGGACCTCGTTGGTGCCCGCTCCCTCACCCAGCTCCTCAAGGCGACCGGTCTGAGCGCCCCCCTCATGCTGATCCTGACCGAAGGCGGCATGGCGGCCGTGTCCTCGGCCTGGGCCGTGGACGACATCCTGCTCGAATCCGCCGGCCCCGCGGAAGTCGAAGCCCGCATCCGGCTCGGTGTCGCCCGCGCGCTGCCGGATGCGGACGACACCCCCACGGAGATCAGGGCGGCCGGCGTCGTCATCGATGAGGCCAGCTACACGGCCCGGGTTAACGGGGCCGCGCTGAACCTGACCTTCAAGGAATTTGAACTGCTCAAGTACCTGGCGCAGCACCCCGGCCGCGTCTTCACCCGCCAGCAGCTCCTCACCGAGGTGTGGGGCTACGACTACTACGGCGGCACGCGCACCGTGGACGTCCACGTCCGCCGGCTGCGGGCCAAGCTCGGCGCCGACCACGAAAACCTGATCAGCACGGTGCGCAACGTCGGCTACCGCCTGACCCTGGTCCGGCAGCCGGACGAGGAACTCACCGAGGCCTGAACGGTCGCACCGCCGCAGCGGGACACGAGCAGGAAACGAAAAAGCCCCGGACCTTGAAGGTCCGGGGCTTTACGTTTCGTCGTTTGGCGTTTCAGTGGAGGACATACGGGTCGAACGTATCGAGGCCACCCCAGTGGTGGATCCCCCTCACATCCACTCAACGGTTTCGCACCGTTCAGCCGGATGAGATATCGACTATACGTCCCCCGGGCGGATGCATCAAATCCGGGGGATTTCGCGCGACGGCAGGCGGCGGACGTATAGCCTTGCACCATGAGTCCCGCGCATCCGGAGAACTGGCCCGTACTCACCCTTCAGGGAGCTGTCGACGAACAGCTGCTGCGGGACGTCACGACGCTCGTGGCGGCCGCCGAGGAGTCCGACGGCAACCCGCCGCTGTCCGAGCAGACCCTCGTGACGCTCCGCGCCCGCGATGCCGGTCCGCACACCGTGCTGGCCCTGGCCCTCTACTCCCCCGACTATTCCGGCGAGGACTCCCCGGCCCGGCACCGCGCCGGCGCGGGACGCGGCAACGACCTGGCCGGGTTCGCCGTGGTGATCGGGGAACCGGACGGGACCGGGGTGCTGGAAGTGGCCGTGCACCCGAGCTACCGCAACCAGGGCGTCGCGGACCGGCTGGTCGGCGAACTGCAGAGGGTGCGCGGCTTCGCCGGCCTCAAGGCCTGGTCGCACGGCAATCACGAGGCCGCAGCGGACCTGGCCGCCCGCTACGGCTATGCCCCGGTCCGGGAGCTCTGGAAGATGCGGCTCGCCACGGCCGCCTCGGAACTGCCCGACGTCGCCCTGCCCGACGGCGTCTCGCTGCGCGGCTTCGTGCCGGGCCAGGACGAGGAGGCGTGGCTCGCGGTCAACCGGGCCGCGTTCGCCCACCACCCGGAACAGGGGAACATGAGCCGCGCCGACCTGGATGCGCGGATGGCCGAGCCGTGGTTCGACCCGGCAGGCTTCCTGCTCGCGGTCGACGCCGCCGGCCGGATCCTGGGCTTCCACTGGACCAAGGTCCACCCCCGGCACGGCGAGCACCCGGCGATCGGCGAGGTGTACGTCGTCGGCGTCGCCCCCGAGGCGCAGGGCACCGGCCTGGGCAAGGCACTCACGGTCGCCGGTATCAGGCACCTGCAGCAGCAGGGGCTGCACGCCGTCATGCTGTACGTCGACGGCGACAACATTCCCGCCGTCGCCCTCTACCGCCGGCTCGGGTTTTCGCGCTGGGACATGGACGTGATGTACGCGCCGCGGGACGGGCAGTAACGGCACGGGCGGCCGGGCCCCAGGGGCGGCCGAAACCTGGGCTCATCCGGAGCTGATTCCTTGTAAGGTTGAAGCTAACTCGCGCCAGCATTAGGAGAGACCATGCAACGGGATTCTGCCCGGACAGCCACGTCTGGAACCGCTACGCCGGACAAGGCAGCGCGTCCAGTGCGTGCGCGTTTCGGCTCCTCCGAAGTGCCCGCATCGCGCGCCACCCAGGACCGGATCGACATTCCCGAGTTCGCCCCCAACCTGGAACCGGAAGGCGACATCAGCCCCGACCGTTTCCTCGACCGGGAGCTGAGCTGGCTCGCGTTTAACTCACGCGTGCTGGAACTGGCCGAAGATCCCAACCTCTACCTGCTGGAACGCGTGGGCTTCCTCTCCATTTTCGCCTCCAACCTGGACGAGTTCTTTATGGTCCGCGTCGCCGGGCTCAAGCGCCGCATCGCCACCGGGCTCGCCGTGCCCTCCCCCGCCGGGCTGAGCCCCATGCAGGTGCTGGAACAGATCGGCGAAGCGGCCCACCGGCTGCAGCAGCGCCACGCCCGTGTGTACGCCGAGCAGATCCGCCCCGCCCTGGCCTACGAGCACATCCACCTGATGCATTGGGAGGAGCTGGACGACCAGGCCAAGGACCAGCTCAGCGCCATGTTCGCGGAAAAGGTTTTCCCGATCCTGACGCCGCTGGCCGTGGATCCGGCCCACCCGTTCCCGTACATCTCCGGGCTCTCGCTGAACCTGGCAGTGGTGGTCCGCAACCCGGTCAGCGACAAGGAACTCTTCGCCCGCGTCAAGGTCCCGGACCAGCTGCCGCGGCTGGTCTCCATCGACGGCCCGCGGGCCGGCTCGGTCCCGGGCCGGGTGGCGCGGTTCATCGCGCTCGAGGAAGTCATCGCCGTCCACCTGGACCAGCTCTTCGCCGGGATGGAGGTGCTGGAGCACCACACCTTCCGCGTCACCCGCAACGAGGATGTGGAGGTCGAAGAGGACGACGCAGAGAACCTGCTGCAGGCGCTGGAAAAGGAACTCCTGCGCCGCCGCTTCGGTCCGCCGGTCCGGCTCGAAGTCACCAACGACATCAACCCCAACATCCGGGCGCTGCTGATCCGTGAGCTAGGCGTGGAGGAATCCGAGGTCTACTCCGTCCCGGCCCCGCTGGACCTGCGCGGACTCTCGGTCATCGCCGGCATCGACCGCGCGGACCTGCACTATCCCAAGCACGTGCCCCACACGTCCCGGTACCTCAACGAATCGGAAACGTCCAAGGCGGCGAATGTCTTCGCAGCCATGCGGCGGCGGGACATCCTCCTGCACCACCCCTACGATTCGTTCTCCACCTCCGTGCAGGCCTTCCTCGAACAGGCCGCCGCTGACCCCAAGGTCCAAGCCATCAAGCAGACCCTGTACCGCACCTCCGGCGACTCGCCGATCGTCGATGCGCTGATCGACGCCGCCGAGGCCGGCAAGCAGGTGCTCGCCCTGGTGGAGATCAAGGCCCGCTTCGATGAGCAGGCCAACATCTCCTGGGCCCGGAAACTGGAGCAGGCCGGTGTGCACGTGGTGTACGGGATCGTGGGCCTGAAGACCCACTGCAAGCTCTCCCTCGTGGTCCGCCAGGAAGTGGACGGGCTGCGCCGTTACTGCCACATCGGCACCGGCAACTACCACCCGCGCACGGCCCGCTACTACGAGGACCTTGGCCTGCTGACGGCAAACGAGCAGGTGGGCGAGGACTTGTCCAAGCTTTTCAACCAGCTCTCGGGCTACGCCCCGAAGTCCACGTTCAAGCGGCTGCTGGTCGCCCCGCGCTCGGTGCGTTCGGGCCTGATCGACCGGATCGAGACCGAAATCCGGAACGCCCGCGCCGGGATTGCCGCCCGCGTCCAGATCAAGGTCAACTCGATGGTGGACGAAGCCATCATCGACTCGCTCTACCGGGCTTCGCAGGCCGGCGTGCAGGTCGACGTTATTGTCCGCGGCATCTGCTCGCTGCGTCCCGGCGTGCCGGGCCTGAGCGAAAACATCACGGTCCGCTCCATCCTGGGCCGCTTCCTGGAACACTCCCGCGTTTTTGCGTTCGCCAATGCCGGCAACCCGGTGGTTTACATCGGTTCGGCCGACATGATGCACCGCAACCTGGACCGCCGGGTGGAGGCCCTCGTGCAGCTCAGCAGCGGGGACGACACCTCCTACGTCCTCGATATGCTCCGCCGCTACATGGATCCGGGCACCGCCAGCTGGCACCTGGACCACGACGGCGAATGGATCCGTCACCACCTCGCCGAGGACGGCACGGCGCTGCAGGACGTCCAGTCATGGCTGCTCGCCTCCCGTTCGCGGCAGCGCTCGACGAGCCTGCGCTAGGGCCACCGGTGGCAAACAGCGATTCGCTGGTAGCGGACCAGACCGACCACCCCGGCGAGGCGATCGCCGTCGTCGCGGCCGGCGCCCTGCCATGGCGCCTCAACAAGGACAAGCTCGAGGTCCTCCTGATCCACCGGCCCCGATATGACGACTGGTCCTGGCCCAAGGGCAAGCTGGACCCGGGCGAGACCATTCCCGAGTGCGCCGCCCGTGAGGTGGAAGAGGAGATTGGCCTCAAGGCACCCCTGGGAATCCCGCTGCCGCCCATTCACTATCATGTGGCGGCCGGGCTGAAGGTTGTGCACTACTGGGCTGTCGACGTCGACGGCGCCCCGCTGCACCCGGACGGCAAAGAGGTTGACAGCGTCTTGTGGTGTTCGCCGGAGAAGGCGGCGGGCCTGCTGAGCAACCCCAGCGACCGCGCGCCGCTGGAGGACCTCGCCGCCGCCCATGCCCGCAACGAGCTGGAAACCTGGCCGCTGCTGGTGGTCCGCCATGCGAAGGCCAAGCCGCGCTCATCCTGGTCCAAGGCGGAGGGCGACCGCCCGCTGGCCGCCACCGGTGCCCGCCAGGCCCAGGCAGTCGGGCGGCTGCTGCAGGCCTGGAGCCCCTCGCGGGTGGTGACCAGCCCGTGGCTTCGCTGCGTGGCCACGGTCGCCCCCTACGCCAAGGCCGTCGACGCGAAGGTGAAACTGCACGAGTCCCTGACCGAACATCTGCACGGCCGGAGCCCGCACAAGACCGCCAACGTCGTCGAGTCCCTGTTCGACAAGGAGCGCGCCGTCGCCCTCTGCACGCACCGCCCCGCCCTGCCCACGGTCTTCGCGCAGCTCGGCAAGCACATGAACTCCCGGCTGCGTGCGCTGCTGCCGGCCAACGACCCCTACCTCTCCCCCGGAGAAATCATCGTCTGCCATGTCTCGCGCACCAAGGGCAAGGTTGTCGCTGTGGAGCAGTTCCGGCCCTTCGACGACTAGGTCCTTGACCCCGACGCCCCGCGGCCCCCGCTGATCGACGCCGTCGACCGTCTTATTGCGGAGGGCGGTCGTACAGACCCGGCTCGGCCGGGACGGCGAATAAGTCCCGGACGCCACTTCTCAGTAGACTGGGGGCGTGAGCATCCCTACGCCCTATGAAGACCTGCTGCGCGACGTGCTGGAGCACGGCACGCACAAATCGGACCGCACCGGGACGGGCACCCGCAGCGTGTTCGGCCGGCAACTCCGCTTCGACCTGGGCAAGAGCTTCCCGCTCATCACCACCAAGCGGGTGCACTTCAAGTCCGTAGCCGTTGAGCTGCTGTGGTTCCTGCGCGGGGACAGCAACGTGAAGTGGATGCAGGACCAGGGCGTCACCATCTGGAATGAATGGGCCGACGCTGACGGCGAACTCGGGCCGGTCTACGGCGTTCAGTGGCGCTCCTGGCCCACGCCCGACGGCGGCCACATCGACCAGATCGCCGAGCTCGTAGAGAACCTCAAGTCCAACCCCGATTCGCGCCGCCACATTGTCTCGGCCTGGAACGTCGCCGAACTCAAGAACATGGCCCTTCCGCCGTGCCACGCCTTCTTCCAGTTCTACGTCGCCGACGGCAAGCTCTCCTGCCAGCTCTACCAGCGCTCCGCGGACACCTTCCTGGGGGTGCCGTTCAACATTGCCTCCTACGCCCTGCTGACCTGCATGCTGGCCCAGCAGACCGGACTGGAACCGGGCGAGTTCGTCTGGACCGGCGGCGATGTCCACATCTACGAGAACCACCTGGACCAGGTCCTTACCCAGCTGGGCCGGGAACCCTACGAATATCCGCAACTGAAGATCACCCGCAAACCGGAATCCATCTTCGACTACACCCTTGAGGACTTCGAGGTGGTCGGCTACCAGCACCACCCGACGATCAAGGCCCCGATCGCCGTATGAGCAACGAGACGAGCAAACACATGGAACCCGTCGATTTCACCGAACAGCTCCGCGGCACCGTCACCGGGCTCGGGCTGGTGTGGGCACAGACCAACACGGGAGTGATCGGCCAGGCCGGATCCATGCCGTGGCACCTGCCCGAGGACATGGCGCACTTCAGCCGGCTCACGGCCGGCCACCCCGTCATCATGGGCCGCAAGACCTGGGACTCCTTCCCGGACAAGTACCGCCCCCTGCCCGGACGGACGAACATCGTCATCACCCGGCAGGAAGGCTGGGGCGGGTCGCCGGAAGCGGAAGGCGCCTTGGCGGTCAAGTCGCTCGATGACGCGCTGCTGGAATCCCAGTTCGCGCCGGGCCAGCAAATGGTCTGGATCATCGGCGGCGGCGAGGTCTTCACGCAGTCCCTCGACCTGGCCGACGTCGCCGTGGTCACCACCATCGACACCGCCACGGAGGGCGACACCTTCGCCCCGGAACTCGGCTACGACTGGGCCGCGGAAGCCAGCCTCCCCGCTGACGGCTGGCTGACCGCCGCGAACGGCACCCGCTACCGCATCACGCTGTGGCGCCGGACGGAGGCCAAATAGTGCTGCGCAAACCTGAGACCCTCTTCGTCCTCGGCTACATGCTGCTGCCCCTGCTAGCGTTGCTGTCCGCGATCGTGGGGCTGACCATGATCCTCGGCGGCAACAAGATTGCCGGCGCGATCGTCCTCGTCGTCGTCACCCAGGTGTTCGCCTTCGGTGCGGTGTTCGCGCTGCGCCGGCGCAAGAGCGCCCTGCTGGCAGAGCCCGACGCCGACTAGCGCCCCGCACGCCCAGCGGCGGCCGTGACGTAACCGACTGCGGCCTGGCCACCGCAAAGTCTAAACTGGCCCAATGACTACAGCAGCTACCCCGTCCGTCGGACTGGTCGGTTGGCGTGGCATGGTCGGCTCCGTCCTGATGCAGCGCCTGCAGGACGAGGGCGACTTCGCCAACATCAACCCGGTCTTCTTCTCCACCTCTAACGCCGGAGGTGCCTCCCCGGCCGTCGCCGGCGCGGCGGCAGGTGCCGCCGGCAAGCTTGAGGACGCGTTCGACGTCGAGACGCTGGCGAAGCTGCCGATCATCGTGACCGCCCAGGGCGGCGACTACACCAAGCAGGTGCACGGCGAGCTGCGCAGCCGCGGCTGGGACGGCCTCTGGATCGACGCAGCTTCCACCCTCCGCATGAACGACGACTCGATCATCGTGCTGGACCCGATCAACCGCGACGTCATCGACGCCGGCCTCTCCGGCGGCGTCAAGGACTACATCGGGGGCAACTGCACCGTTTCCTGCATGCTGATGGGCCTTGGCGGCCTGTTCAAGAACGGTCTCGTCGAATGGGGCACGTCGATGACCTACCAGGCCGCGTCCGGCGGCGGCGCCCGGCACATGCGCGAGTTGCTGAGCCAGTTCGGCACGCTCAACGCCGAGGTCAGCAGCGAACTGGACGACCCGGCGTCGGCCATCCTCGAGATCGACCGCAAGGTGCTGGCGCACCAGCGTACCGACATCGACGCCACCCAGTTCGGTGTTCCGCTGGCGGGCTCGCTGATCCCCTGGATCGACGCGGACCTCGGCAACGGCCAGTCCAAGGAGGAGTGGAAGGCGGGGGTGGAAACCAACAAGATCCTGGGTACCTCCGGCGCGGGCCGCGTCATCATGGACGGCCTGTGCGTCCGGATCGGCGCCATGCGTTCACACTCCCAGGCGCTGACGCTCAAGCTCCGCGAGGATCTCTCCGTTGCCGAGATCGAGAAGCTGCTCGACGCGGACAACGAATGGGCCACGGTGGTGCCCAACACCAAGGAAGCCTCGATGGCGGATCTCACCCCGGTGGCGGCGTCCGGCACCCTGGACATCCCGGTGGGCCGCATCCGCAAGCTCGAAATGGGCCCGGAATACATCAGCGCCTTCACCGTGGGCGACCAACTCCTCTGGGGCGCGGCCGAGCCCCTGCGGCGCATGCTCAAAATCGCCACCGGCACACTCTAGGGCCGGCCAGGGTCCTTCAACCCCAGGAACCGCCGGTACTTCGCGGCCTGCAGCTCAAAGGACCTTCGAGCTGCGGGCCGCAGTCCGTTAACCCCGTCAAAGGGCTCCGGCACGACGGCACTGCCGGGCGCCGCCCAGGTGCCGACCACAACGCCGCCGGCCACGATGGTCTTCTTGAACACCCCGTTGCCGCCGGGGACGATCTTGTCCGCGTGGTGCGCGGGCAGTGCGATCGACCGGTCCGTGTAGCCCAGCAGGAACTCGTCGAACCCGGGCAGCGCCAGCACGGCACGCTGGCCGGGGACGCCGTCCTCGAGCAGGGCCGCCGTCTCCGGCGACAGCCAGTATGGCGTTCCCTCAAAGTGCAGCTCCACCAACTGGTCCCGTACCTCGGCCAGTGCCGCGCGGGTCTCCGTCAGCGGAATGCCGGACCACCAGGCGAAGTCCCGCTCGGTGGCGGGGCCGTGGCTGCGGAAATAGCGGAGCAGCCACTCTGCAATGCCTTCAGCGCGGTCCAGGCTCCGCGAATTCTTGATCCAGTCGTCGACGGCCACCACCAGCTGCTGGTTGCCAGCCAGCGGCCCCTGCACCAGCAAGCCCCGCTGGCACAGCATCGCCAGCAAATGGATGCCGCGCTGACCCGCCGTGGACTGTCCGGCCTGTTCGAAGGCCTGGAACATCTCCGCCCGGCTTGCCGCGCCGCCGCCCGCCACCCGCGCCAGCGCGGCTTCGGCGGCTGCGTCCACGTCCGCGGCCGAGATGCCGAGGTCCCGGTGCCGCCCGGCGAGGCTCTTGATGAGGCGGTTGGACGTGATGGCCAGGATCCATTTCAGGTCCTCCGGTGCCAGCAGGTGAAGCGTGCCGCGCATCGGCCAGGAGCGGACGATTTCGCCGCGGTCCAGGGCCGCACGAACCTCGGCCACGCGGGAGCCCGGAACGCGCTGTCCCACAGCCCACAGCGATGCCTGCAGGTCCTGCGCCTGCAGTGCCGGCATCGATCTGACGGCTTCCGGGACGGAGCCGAAGCCCGGACCGACGAGCCCCTGCGAGGCCAGCCGGAGCCGGCCCATCACGGCCGGGCTCAGACGCGTGCGCTCCACTGCTGCCATGGCATCATCCTAGGCCGGGGGCCGGACATTCCCGCAGACTCCGTCCCCGCCCCGGGAGCTGCCGGGCCGATGCCCGGCGCCCTCCCAGCCTGCGCCCAGCCGGTTTCCTTAAGGTAGAGGCATGACTCTGGGTGAAGTGTGGCCGCGCCTGCGGCCCCTGTGCAGGAGGCTGGCCCTGCTCGGCTGGGCCGCCAGCGCCGCCGGCATGGGGGCCGGCCTCGCCGTCGCCATTGCCAGCGGCACCCGCCTCTCCCCCATGATGACAACGTTCCAGGCGGTGTCGTCGGTGTGCATGGCGGTCGCGGTGGCCAGTTTTGTGACTGCCGCGTCGCTCCAGCCGCGGACCCCTGCCCGTCGGGTCGGCGATCGCCGGGAACTCGATCTCGATCCGGGCGGCGAGTTTCCGGCGACGGTGCGCAGTTTCCTGCTCGGGTCGCTGGCGCTGCTGGCCGGGGCGGTGGCTTTCGCCTGCGCCGGGCTCCTGCTGCGAAGCGGGCCCAGCGCCCAGTCCGTGGCGTTCTGCCAGGTCTTCCTCCTCGGCGCGGCGGCTTCCGGCTTCACGTTCATGCTCTTCAGCAAGGTGGCCCCGCAGCGCGGCAGGAACTAGGCCCGGCTGATGCCGGATGGCTTAGAGCTCGATGCCGATCAGCAGCGGCTCGGGGTGCAGCTCGATCCCGAAGCGTTCGGCGACGCCGCGGCACACCTCCCTGGCAATGGCCAGCAGGTCCGCGGCGCTGGCCCCTCCCCGGTTGGTGATGGCCAGGGTGTGCTTGGTGGACAGCGATGCCCGGCCGCCCGAGACGCTCGCCGGATCCAGCCCGAAGCCCTTGCCGTAGCCCGCCTGGTCGATCAGCCAGGCCGCGGAGAGCTTGGTCAGCCCATCGGCGCCGCCCGGGTAGCGGGGGGCGTCCTCCGGAAGTTTGGCGGCCGCCTCGGCCGGTACGATCGGGTTCGTGAAGAAGGAGCCGGTGGAGTAGGTGTCCCGGTCCGCCGGGTCCAGGACCATGCCCTTGGATGCCCGGAGCCGGAGCACCTCACGCCGGACGTCGTTGGAGTAGGCCCGCTGGCCCACGTCGACGCCGAGCGCCCGGGCCAGTTCTGCGTAGCGGACCGGCGCGCTCATCCGGCCCAGCGGCAGCTGGAACTCCACAGTGAGCACCACGTACCGCGGAGACCCGTTGGAGGTGGTCTGTTTCAGCAGGGAGTCGCGGTACCCGAACTTCAGTTCCGAGTTGGTGAAGGTCTGCACGGTGTTGCGTTCCCGGTCCCACGTGCGGACCGCGGCGATGGTCTGCGAGACGTCCGCGCCGTAGGCCCCCACGTTCTGCACCGGGGTCGCCCCGGTTGAGCCGGGGATCCCGGACAGCGCTTCTATGCCGGACCAGGCATGTTTGACGGCGTGATCCACGAGCGCATCCCAGTTGTGGCCGGCCTGGACCACGACGGCGACGCCGCCGCAGGAGTCCTCGGCGTTGACGGTGAATCCCTCCGACGCGATTTTCAGGACCGTGCCGGGGTACCCGGCGTCGGCGACCAGCAGATTGGAGCCGCCGCCGATGATCAGCAGCGGTTCGCGGGCGGCGTCGGCGTCGCGGACGGCATCGATGATCTCCGCCTCGGTGCGGGCTTCGACGTAGTGGGCGGCGGGGCCGCCCACGCCGGCCGTGGTCAGGGCGGAAAGCAGTGTCTGGGTCACCCCTCCAGCCTAGCCGGGTCCGGGCGATGCCGGGAAAGGCTGCCGGCGTGGGGCTAGGTGTACTGTCCCGGCACGTTAGTGACACGGGGACTGATTTGACGCAATAAGAGGACCTCCGGGTGTTGTGTGGTGCTTGTCGAGAGCGAACACAACCCAGGAGGTCCTCGTGTCCCACCGTAACGCGTTTTTGGCTCACTCGGGCCGTCTTCGGCTGGCTCGCTGCATCGTTGATGATGGTTGGCCGTTGCGCCGGGCGGCTGAACGGTTCAGTGTCTCCGTGCCGACCGCAGCCCGTTGGTCGCAGCGGTACCGTGATTTCGGCGAGGACGGGCTTCAAGACCGTTCAAGCCGACCGGCTGCCTGTCCGCACCGGACCCGGGTGCGCTCCGAGCGGCGGGTGTTGGGTCTGCGGGTCAACAGGCGCTGGGGTCCGGCCCGGATCGCGTATCACCTGCACTTGAACATCTCCACTGTTCACCGGATCCTGGCTCGTTACCTCTGTCCCCCGCTGCGGTTCACCGATCCGGCCACCGGAGTCAGGACCCGGGGCCGGGACCGCGCCCGCCGATATGAATACGCCTGGCCCGGCGAGATGGTCCACATCGATGTCAAGAAGCTCGGCCGCATCCCCAACGGCGGCGGCCACCGGATCCACGGGCGCGTGCAGGGCGAGGCGAATGCCCGGGCCAGGAACCTCGCCGAAGGCCGCCGTAAAGACCGCGGGCAGGTCAGGGGCTACTCCTTTATTCATCACGCCGTCGATGACCATTCCCGGTTCGTCTACTCCGAGATCCTTCCCGACGAAACCCAAGCCACAGCGGCCGCATTCATGCGCAACGCCATCGCCGCTTTCCAAGCCCAAGGCGTTCGGATCAAGCGGGTGATGACCGACAACGGCTCCTGCTACCGGTCCAGAGCTTTCGGCAAAGTCCTTGCCGAGGCCGGCATCAGCCACAAACGCACCCGGCCCTACCGGCCCCAGACAAACGGCAAGGTCGAACGCTTCAACCGAATCCTCAAAGAGGAATGGGCCTACGCCAGGGCCTACCGCTCAGAAACGGAACGCCAAGCCTGTTACCAGGACTTCATCGACTACTACAATCACCACAGGCCACACACCGCCCTCAAAGGCGCCTCACCCGCCAGCCGTGTCACTAACGTGCCGGGTTAGTACAGCTAGGCGGCCTTGCGGGCCACCGGGGAGAGCAGGAAGCTGACCACCAGCATCACCATGACGGCCAGCAGCGAGTGCAGGATGCCCACGTGCTCGGCCAGGAGGCCCAGCAGCGGCGGCCCGCAGAGGAATGCCCCGTAGCCGATGGTGGACACCACCGAGACGCGTGCGGCGGCCTTGACCGGGTCGTCGGCGGCCGCGGACATGCCGACCGGGAAGCCCAGCGAGGCGCCGAGCCCCCAGATGGCCAGGGCGACGTAGGCCAGCCAGGGAACGGGCGCGAAAACGAACAGGCCCAGTCCCGCCACGGCCAGCGCCGCGCACCAACGCATCACCGGGACCCGGCCAAAGCGGTCCAGCGCCAGGGTGCCGGCAAAGCGGCCCACGGTCATGAAGGTGACGAAGAGGCCGTAACCGGCGGCCCCGGCGGCGTCGGACTGGCCGTGGCCGTCGGCCAGGGCAAGGGCCACCCAGTCCCCGGCTGCGCCCTCGGCGAGGGCCAGCCCCAGCACCAGGACGCCCAGCAGAATGGTCCGGCGGTCCCGCCAGGCCTGCGCGATCTGCCGCTTGTTATCCAGCGGCACTTCCTGGCCCTGCGCGGCCTGGCTGATGATCGGCAGCGGGCCCGTGGAGGGATCCTCGAAGGTGTCGGTCCCGGCCGGGGTGAAGGCCTTTTCCTCCACCGGGGTGACGTCGGCGCGGAACCAGCCGGCGGCCGTGGCCACGGAGGCGGCGACCAGCAGACCTATGGCGCCCAAGTGCCAGAAGACCGGCACTCCGGCACCGGCCGCCCACGCGCCCGCTGCCGCACCGGCAACGGTGCCGAGGCTGAAGGCACCGTGCAGCCGCGGCATGATATGGCGGCGCACCGCGCGCTCGACGGCGGCGCCCTCCACGTTGGAGGCGGTGTTCCAGCTGGCCGTACCGAGGCCCACCACCACGAGTCCGGCCGCGACCGCCAGCGGGTTGACCAGGACGGAGGTGCCGAACCCTGCGACCACCAGGCCGACGCCCACCATGATGCTGCCGATCCGGATGGTCTGCTTGGAGCCGAAGCGCAGCACGATCAGTCCGGACGCGGACACCGAGACAAAGGAGCCCAGCGTCATGCACAGCAGCAGCAGGCCGACGTTCCCGGGCGTGAGGTCGAGCCCGTCACGGATGGCCGGCAGCCGCGACACCCAACTGGCGAAGGCTATGCCGCTGAAGGCATAGGCGGCGACGACGGCGTTGCGCCACCGGGTGACTTCGGCGGCCTGCGCGGCCCGCGCCATCACGGCAGCATCATCCGGTCAGGCCAGCCTGACGACGGCTTGGGCCTTCATGAGGACCTTCTGGCCGCCGGCAACGACGGTGAGATCCACCCGGGCGGTGCCGGCGTCGGCGTCGAGCGCGCCAATGGCGCCGCTGACCTCAATCACCGCACCGGGCTCCGCGGTTCCGGTGGTGTCGGCCACCGGGACGGGCTTGGTGAAGCGGGTCTGGAAGTCGACGACGGCGGCCGGGTCGCCCGCCCAGTCGGTCACGAGCTGGACGGCGGCACCCATCGTGAACATCCCGTGGGCGATCACGCCGGGGAGGCCGACGCCGGTGGCGAAGGCCTCGTTCCAGTGGATCGGGTTGAAGTCACCGGAGGCGCCGGCGTATTTGACGAGGTCGGTGCGGGTGACCTCGATGCTGCGGCTGCCGAGGTCCTGGCCGACGGTCAGCTCTGAAAGTGTGGGGCGCATGGCTTACTGTCCCTCTCCGCGGACCAGGATGGACGAGGTGGTGGTGGCGACGGCTTCGCGGCCGCCGGAAGGATCGCCGCCGGCCGAATCGCCGCCGGCGTCGCTGCCGGTGAGGGCGAAGATCTCGGAGCGGGTGGTGATCATCGCCCCTCCCCCCATGGCCCGGACGCCGTCGACGTGCAGTTCGGCAACGAGCCGGTCACCGGCGACGATGGCCCGGTGGTGCACGAAGCGCTGGTCGGCGTGGACGACGCGGGAGAAATCGATGCCGGATTCCGGGTCCTCGATCAGCTGCGCGTCGGCGCGCTGGGCGACGATGATCGCGAAGGTGGGAGGGGCGACCAGGTCGCCGTGGCCCAGGGCCCGGGCGGCGTCCACCTCGAAATGGGCGGGGTGGGTGGCCTTGACTGCGCGCGCGAACTCGCGGATCTTCTCGCGGCCGACGTCATACACCTCTGCCGCAGGGTAACTGCGGCCCTGGAGATCCGGATTGATAGTCATGGCTCCAGCCTAGCGCCCAGCCCCGGGCGGGTCGTCCGCGTTACACTTCCGGGCCGGGCTTGCATCCGCACGGTATGATGAAAACATCAATCCATTAATCCGCGGCGGCTTCCGGCGTACGCGGAGAGAGCGCAGGTCCTTCCGATGATGCCCGCAGCACAGGCTCCTCTGTACGAGATCAAGGCCAATCTGTTCAAGGCCCTCGCCCACCCGGCCCGGATCCGGGTGCTGGAACTGCTGGCGGCCGCGCCGGACACCGCAGCCCCGGTCAGCTACCTGCTGGCCGAGACCGGGCTGGAGGCCTCGCACTTGTCCCAGCACCTCGCCACGCTCCGCCGGCACCGGGTGGTGACCTCGGTCCGGACGGCCAACGCCGTGACGTACCGGCTGGCACACCCGAAGATTGCCGAACTGCTGGCGATCGCCCGGATCTTCCTGCTGGACAACCTCGCGGAGTCGGGCGAGCAGCTACGGCTCGCGCAGGAACTGCCGGACTCTCCCCTGCAGGGTTCCGCCTCGTGACGGCCCGGACAGCGGGCCACAGTTTCCGGGGCTACCTCGTCCGGTTCCTGCCGTCCCTTCGCGACTACGACGGGCTGCGCAGGTCCTGGCGGACGGATCTGCTCTCCGGCGTCACCGTGGGCATTGTGGCCCTGCCGCTGGCCCTCGCGTTCGGGGTGAGTTCGGGCGTAGGCGCCGAGGCCGGGCTTATCACGGCGGTGGTCGCCGGGCTTGTGGCCGCGGTGATGGGCGGATCCCATGTGCAGGTTTCCGGGCCCACCGGCGCCATGGTGGTGGTCCTGGCTCCCGTGGTTGCTGCCCACGGGGCCGGGAGCATTGCCCTGGTGTCCGTATTGGCCGGGCTGCTGGTCATTGTGCTGGGCATCAGCGGCCTGGGCCGGGCGGTCGCCTTCATCCCGTGGCCCGTGGTGGAGGGCTTCACGCTGGGCATTGCGGCTATCATCTTCCTGCAGCAGGTGCCCATGGCCACCGGAACCGAGGGGGTGCCGGGCCACAACACCCTGCTGGCCGCCGTCGAGAGCGCGTCCCACGCCTCGGCTCCGGCCGTGCTGCAGACGCTGGCCATAGTGGCGGGCGTCGCCGCGGTAATGGTCCTGCTCCCCCGGCTGAACAAGGCCATCCCGGCAAGCCTGGCAGCGGTGCTGCTGGCCACCCTGGCTGCCGAAGTCCTGGATCTGCAGGTCCCGCGGATCGGCGCATTGCCGCATTCGCTCTCCGCCCCGTCCCTGCCGGCCGTGGACCCGTCGGCCCTTGGCGGCCTGCTCATGCCGGCCGTGTCCATTGCCACGCTCGCGGCCATCGAGTCCCTGCTGTCCGCGCGCGTGGCCGCCGGCATGGTGGGTCCGGACGGCCGGCCCACGGGAAGGTACAGCCCCGACCGCGAACTCACCGGCCAGGGCCTGGCGTCGGTGGCGGCGGGTCTCTTCGGCGGCATGCCGGCAACGGGCGCGATCGCCCGGACGGCCGTGAACGTCCGCTCCGGAGCCAGGACGCGGCTCGCGGCGATCGTGCACGCGCTGGTGCTGCTGGCCATCATCTACCTCGCGGCCGGGCTGGTCGGCAGGATTCCGCTGGCGGTGCTGGCCGGGATCCTGATGGTAACGGCAACCCGCATGGTGTCGAGGCAAACCGTGGCGGCGGTGCTGCGCTCCACCCGGGCCGATGCCTTCGTTTTTGTCCTGACGGCCCTAATCACCGTGGCGTTTGACTTGATCGTGGCGATCGAGATCGGATTGGTCGCGGCGGCGGTGTTCACGCTGCGGAAGTTTGCCTCGCTCAGCGGGGTGCAGCGCGAGGAGATCCCGGGTCCGCCCGCGCCCGGCGACCGCCACATTGCGATCTTCCGGCTGGACGGCGCCATGTTCTTCGGTGCGGCGGAGCGGGTCCTGCAGGAGATCAGCCAGGTCAGGGACATCCAGGTCGCGATCATCAGGCTCTCGCAGGTCCGCATGCTCGACGCGACCGGGGCGCACACACTGGTGGAGGTGATTTCGGCGCTGGAACTGCGCGGGGTCACGGTGCTGCTCAAGGGCGTCCAGCCCCAGCACCTGGACCTGGTGACGAACGTGGGCGTGATCCGCTCGCTGCGGCACCACAAGCATTTGTTCGACACGCTGTCCGGGGCCGTGGAACATGCCCGGAGCCACGTGGCGCGGAACGCCGCCGCTACCGCCTGAGGTTTTTGCGGATCGTCTGGCCGCGGACCACGATTCCGGCGATGTGCAGGACGAGTCCGAGCCCGATCACGGCCAGGGAGGCCAGCGCCAGGCCCTGGTTGCCGGTGGTATTGCCGACGAGGTTGAGGATGATGCCGGCGGCGATCAGCCCCATGGCGCTGAAAACGAGCACCTTGTAGGTAGTTGGCGCGGTGGCCCAGAATTCGTTCAGCACCGTGCCAGTCTACCGGGGCCCTGGTGCACGGCCCGTGGCCAGTGGCTCAGAACAGGGACTCCTGGACGGCGGGGACCTCGGAACCGTGGTCCCCGAGTTCGATGGTCCGTGCCTTGAGGCCGCCGAGGTTGACGACGAAGTCCAGGTCGGCGCCGTCGAGCCGGGCCAGCGCGACGCTGCCGCTCAACGAGGAGACGACGAAGCCGTGGGCATCCGAGCCAAGGTCATGGGGGTAGGCGTGGCGGAGGGCAGGGGTGCAGGCGGCATCGGCGAGTCCGGGCCGCTGCCAGCGTTCGTCCACGACGTCGAAACCTTCCAGGACGACGCCGCCCAACAGTGTTCGGACCCCGCCAGCGAGCCGGCTGTTCAGCTCCTCCAGCGCGACGGCGGGCACCGGCGCTGTGAGTCCGGCAGCCTTGGCGGCCGAGCGGACCTGCTGCGGCAGTCCGGCGTCGCGCGTGACGAGGTCCTCCAGGATCCTGACGATCCGGCCGTCTGCGGCGCGGGCGACGTAGCGGGCGACTACGGCGCCCTGCTCCGCGAGCCGGTGCCACTTCCGCAGCTGTGAGGCGGTGCCGATCTTACTGGCGCCGTTGGCGAAGCTCGCAACGTACAGCCAGTGCGGCTGCATCAGGTAGGCGCGCAAGCCGGGCGTGACCCGTCCGCCGCGGTGGAAGTCGTGGATCAACCGTGAATCGTCGACGGCGAAGCACGGCCCGCACTGGCTGCCGCGGGCAGCCGGCGCCCGTTCCGGGCAGACGACGTGGTCGCGGTCCGCGGGGCCGTGCACCCTGTGGTGGCCCAGGCATCCCTTCCCCGGGCCGGCGAGCCGGAAGCCGAGCCGCGTTCCGGCGTCGAGCGCCACGTCGGTGAAGGCCCCGGCGGAGTCCTGCAGGCGCAGGGCAGCGCGGACGGCGCCCGGCGGGACGGGACCGGGCTGAACGGGACCCGAGGCCGGCGCCGGACCATCCCAAAAGACCCCGTGGACCAGATAACGGGTATCGGTCACGGGGTCTCCTTGCTGGGCAGGGAACCGGTTACAGGGCCGGCTCCACGCCAAAGGCTACCGCGAGCTTCATGATCTTCTCGGCGCGGCCAAGGCGCGGCAGGTCGGAGCCGTCCCGGATCACGCGGCCACTGGCCTCGAAGTCGGCCATGAAGTCGGTGGCCCAGGCTACGTCGGACGGTGTGGGGCTGATGACCTCGTTGATCACGTGGGTCTGGTCGATCGCGAGGCACAGCTTACCGGTCATGCCCATCATCACCGTGATGCCGGTCTGCTCGCGCAGGATCGGGTGGTTGGTGCCGACCGTGGGGCCGTCGATGGGACCGGGCAGGTTGCCGACGCGGCTGGCGACGACGAGCTTGGCGCGCGGGTAGGCCATCGCCTCCGGGGTGGCCGCCATGCCGGTGTCGCGGCGGAAGTCGCCCGAGCCGAAGGCCAGCCGGAACGCGCCCTGGGCCTTGGCGATGTGGTTGGCTTCCTCGATGCCCACGGCCGACTCGACAAGCGGGATGACCGGGGTCTTGCCGTCCATGCGGTGGAAGCTCTCGGTGACCTGGTCCGCGGATTCGGTCTTGGCGAGCATGACGCCGAGGAGTCCGGGCGTACCGCGGAGTCCGGCGAGGTCGTCGGCCCAGAAGGGGCTCGTGGCGTCGTTGATCCGCACCCAGGCGCTGCCGCCGGCGGTCAGCCAGTCCACGACGTGCTCGCGGGCGGCATCCTTCTGGGAGGGATCCACCGCGTCTTCGATGTCCAGGATGATGGCGTCCGCGCGGGACTCCGCCGACTGTCCGAAGAGTTCCGGCTTCATGGCGTTGACCAGCAGCCAGGAGCGGGCGATTTCGGCCGGGACGTTGCGTTGGGGCCGGACAATCCCGGCGGTGGTGGTAGAGGTCATGCCTCTACGCTAGTCGCCCCGGGCGGCCCGCCGCCAAGTATTGCCTCCGTTCGGGGCGACCAATACGACCAAAATCGCCCCGGCGCGCGAAACTGGCTCGCAGTTGTTGTCGTTTGGAGGGCTCAAAACGACATAACTGCGAGCTAGTTGGGCGGGTCCGGGCCTAGGCCGGGCCTAGGGGATGTTGCTGCCCCGGGCGGTGATCCAGAGCCGGTACCACTCGGCGCGCGTCATGGCCGCGGCCACTTCTGCGGCGCCGGCACAGGCGAGGATCCGGTCCGGTTTGGCCGTTCCGATCACGGGGGCGATGCCGGCCGGGTGTTTCATCAGCCAGCCCAGCAACACGGCCTCGCCTGTGGTGCCCTTCTCCGCGGCCATGGCGGCCACGAGTGCAGCGGTCGCCTCCTCCGCGGCGCTCGGGGTCCCCGCCGGCGCCCCGGTGTAGAGCCCGCGGGACAGGGCCCCGTAGGCCTGCAGGGTGATGCCGTGCCGGACGCAGTGCTCCACGGTGCCGTGCGGGAAGCTGTAGTCGGTGCCCTCGGCGTGGTTGACCAGCACGGTGCTTTCCAGCCAGGCCCGGGCCGAGAGGCTCATCTCCAGCTGGTTGGCCACGACCGGCGCCTCGAGCCGGTCTTGCAGCAGTTCGATCTGCGGCGCGGACATGTTGGAGACGCCCACCGCGCGGATCTTGCCTTCGGCCGTGAGCTGGGCGACGGCGGAGGCCGCCTCGGCCGGATCCATCAGGGGGTCCGGGCGGTGCAGCATCAGCACGTCGACGTAGTCGGTCTTGAGCCGGGCCAGGCTTCCGTTGACCCGGTCCAGGATGCCGTCCCGGCTCAGGTCGTAGTACGCCTCGAGGCCTTGTTCACCCAGCCGGATGCCGCACTTGGTCTGCAGCCGGATCCGCTCCCGCAGCCCGGGCGTCTGCGCCAGCACCTCGCCGAAGACCGCTTCGGCCTTGCCGCTGCGGTAAATGTCGGCATGGTCGAACAGGGTGATGCCGGCCTGCAGGGCGGCGTCGACGGCTGCGGCCGCCTCGTCCACGTCCGCGGACGAGTACGGCTCGGCCGACCAGCTGCCGCCCAGGCCCATGCAACCGTAAATCAGTTCCTGGACAGGGCTCAGTTCCGGTCCGGTCTGCACACCCGCAGGCCCAGGGGACGGGGCACTCACCGGAGCCAGACGGTGGTGTTGCCCGGGAGCAGCTGACCGTCCAGCGGGCCGCTGCTGATCAGCACCTCACCGGCCGGCAGTTCGACGGCGTCGTCCCCGAAGTTGGTCACAGACTGCCAGCCGCCGAGGCGGCGGAAGTGCAGCACGTCGGCGTTGACGGTCTCCAGCCATTCAAGCTCCTCCGAGGTCTGCAGTTCGCGGCGCAGCTTCAGGGCCTTGCGGTAGAACTCCAGGGTGGACCCGTCGGTCCCGTCCTGGGCGGCCACGGCGTAGCGGGCGAACCAGGCGGGCTGCGGCAAGTGGGCGCCGCCGTCGCCGAAGCCGAAGGAGGAACCTTCCGTGGCCCACGGCAGCGGCACCCGGCAGCCGTCGCGGCCGATCTCCACCCCCTTGTTGCGGAAGAAGGTGGGGTCCTGGCGTTGGGCGTCCGGGATCTCGGCGACTTCCTGCAGGCCCAGTTCCTCGCCCTGGTACAGGTAGGCCGACCCGGGCAGAGCCAGCATCAGCAGGGTCGCGGCGCGGGCGCGACGCAGACCCAGTTCTACGTCGAGTTCCTCGGAGGGGGCTCCGGCCAGCAGCCAGCCCTTGCCGTCCTGGCCCTTGGCGTGACGCCCGCCGCCCTTGGGCAGGCCGTAGCGGGTGGCGTGCCGGACGACGTCGTGGTTGGAAAAGACCCAGGTGGAGGAGGCGCCGGATTCGGTCGCCTCGGCGAGGTTGCGGGTGATGATTTCGCGGAACTCGTCGGCGTCGAAGTCGGCCTGAAGCAGGTCGAAGTTGAAGGCCTGGCCCAGTCCTTCCGGGCTGGCGTAGCGGGCGCGGCGGGACGCGTGCACCCAGGCCTCGGCGACGGCGGTGCGCGGCGGGTTGTACTCGTTGAACACCTCGCGCCATTCGACGTAGATCTCGTGGACCTCGTCGCGGTCCCAGAACGGGTGCGAGCCGTCATCGAAGCCGTCGGTGCCGGAGTTGGCCTCGCTGAGTTCGACCTTGGACAGCAGGGGCTCGGTGAGGTCCTTGGTGAGGGCGTGCGCCACGTCCACGCGGAAGCCGTCCACGCCGCGGTCCGACCAGAAGCGCAGCGTCTTGAGGAAATCGTCGCGGATCTCGCGGTTGGACCAGTTCAGGTCGGGCTGTTCCTTGGCGAAAATGTGCATGTACCACTGACCGGGGGTGCCGTCGGGTTCCGTGATGCGTTCCCAAGCCGGGCCGCCGAAGACGGATTCCCAGTCCGACGGCGGGATCTCGCCGTTTTCGCCTTTGCCGTCGCGGAAGATGTAGCGTTCGCGCGCGTCCGAGCCGCGGGGCGAGGCGAGGGCCTCCTGGAACCAGACGTGGCGGTTGGAGGAGTGGTTCGGGACGATATCGGCGATCAGCTTGATGCCGGCGGCGTGCAGCGCGGCGGACATCTCATCGAAGTCCTCCAGCGTGCCGAGCTTGGGGTCGACGTCGCGGTAATCGTCGACGTCGTAACCGCCGTCGGCCAGGGCTGAAGGGTAGAACGGGGAAAGCCAGACGGCGTCGATCCCGAGCTCCTTCAGGTAGGGCACCTTCGCGGTGATGCCCTTGATGTCGCCGAGGCCGTCACCATTGGAGTCGGAGAAGCTGCGCGGGTAGATCTGGTACACCGAGGCCTGGCGCCACCAATTCGGGTCGGCGGCGAGGTCGGAACCGGACAGGGTTGCCAGCGTGGCTGTGTTCGACAAGGTGAATCCTTCGGGGCTGGGGAGCGGTGTCTGAAAAATGCGGTGTCTGATAAATGCGTGTCTGATAATTTAGATAGAAGCTAAATCTATTGCCGGAACAATTATGGGTCCGCACTTACGGGGAGGTCAAGATTCCGAAGAAACCGCAGGCCGCCGCGACGCCGCAGCTGCTCCGCCGGGTCAATGCCCGGCTGGTGCTGGCTGCCATCCGCGGCACCGACGTGGCCACCGGCACGGAGCTGATGGCTGAAACCGGCCTCACCCGCGCCACGGTGATTGCCGTCTGCGAGGACCTGATCCGCCGCGGCTGGATCCGCGAACTGGACGCGCCCCGGAAAGACGCCATGCCGGCAGAGCGCCAGGATGCCGGCAGCGTGCAGAAAGGCCGGCCTGCGCGGCGCTTCGAACTTCGCTCCCGAGCCGGCGTCGTCCTCGGCATCGACATCGGCGCCGCCACCACGACCGCGGCGGTCGCGGACCTGCGGGGCACGATTCTCGGCCGCGCCAGCGGGCACTTCCGCGCTGCGGACATCCCGGCAAGCGAACGGATCAGCGTTGTCGACCGGGCGTGCCAGGAAGCGCTGGCCGTTGCCGGCGAGGCGCCCGAAAAAGTCCTGGCCGTGGGCGCCGGCATCGCGGCCCCGGTGGACCGCGAAGGCAAGGTCCTCGCCGCCCAACACTTCTGGAGCCTGTTCGACGTAGGGCTCCGCTCGGCGCTGCAGGAGCTGCACGGCTGGCCGGTGCTGCTGGAGAACGACGCCAACCTGGCCGCCCTCGGCGAACGCTGGCGCGGCTCCGGCGCGGGGGTGGATGACCTTGTGGTGCTGCTGGCTGGTGAGCGTCTCGGCGCGGGCGTGCTGGAGTCCGGCCGGCTGCTGCACGGCCGCGCCGGGGGCGCGGGCGAAATGGGCTTCCTGGACATGGTGCAGGGCGTCGGCTCCAGCGACGGAATCGCGAGCCTGGCCCGGCAATGGCAGGCGGCGGCCGGCGGCCCCGCCGACGGCGGTGAGGCAAGCGCGCTGCGGGTCTTCGAGGATGCTGCCGCCGGGGAGCCCGCCGCAGTGGCGATCCTGGACCGGCTTTCGGAGCGGATGGCCCGGGTCATCGCCGCGATCGCCAGCCTGATCAACCCCGAGCAGGTGGTCATCGGCGGCGCCGTCGCAGACTCAGCCGGAGCGCTGCTGCCAGGCATCACCGCGGCACTGCCGCGGTTTACCGCCACTCCCCCGCGCGTGACAGTCTCCCCGCTGGGCGACGGAATCGTGACCGTGGGCGCCATCCGGCATGCCCTGGACTTTGTCGAAGCCAACGCGCTGGAACTGGAGCTGGCCGCGCCGGCGTGAAGCCCGCGACGGCGGCCGTGGCCGTCGCAGGCTTTGCTCAGGTTTAGGCAACGATTCGCCATCTAAGCCGAAAGATTGCTACAGCTTGCCGGGTCTGAAGGCGTGCCGTCCGTAGACTGGCCTCACTTCCCGGTCTCCCCGGCCGTCTTGCTGAGCCTTCAGCAGGGCGGCGGTCTCATGAAAGACATAAAGTGAATTCAATACGGAAGAGGACCGCGTTGTTTACAGCGCTGGCCCTTTCTCTGGCCACCTTGCCCGCAATCACAAGTTCGCCGGCATCGGCCGAATCAGCGCCCAGTCCAACCGCCGCGGCGACGCCCGTTGCGGCGACCCCTGTGGCGACGCCGACTGCCATGCCGACGGCTTCCGGAACCAGCGCCACGTCCCCCGCGGCGGCGGCCCCGACGGCGCCCACATCGACGACGGTCATCTCAGCGTCGCCACAGCCCAGCGGTGCCGCACCGGCCGGTTCTGCGCCGGCTCCCACGCCGGACGCGACCGCGCCTGCCGATGCGCCGTTCGTCGAGCACACTTTCGAGACACCGCCGCCGACGGGCAACAAGGGCGTTCCGAAGCGTCCCTCGGTGTCGACCGAGGCCTACGCCCTCGACCGCCAGGGCGACATCAAGGTCCGGCTCGCGCTGGTGCAGCTGGCCGACAAGAAAGCGGCCATCTCGGAGGCGGACGCCCGGGCCGCGATCACCACCAGCAGTGACTACTGGCAGGCGATGTCCAACGGACGCCTGTCCATGAGCGTCGCGTCGGTGGAATACCCGGTCAGCAAGGCGACCTCCACCCAGCGGTATTCGGACATGATGAACACCATCACCGCCGAACTGGGGTGGGCCCCCAGCTCCAACACCGCACTGGTGGTTTTCGTTTCGACGGGTACTCTTTCCGATGGAGCCTACGGCGCAGGCTGGAGCTACAACGGAACCAGCGGAAAAGTCATCATGCCGCTTCCTGCCAACTTGACCAAGAGTGTGCTGTCACACGAGTTCGGACACGTGCTGGGCCTTATGCACGCCAACGCGCTGCAGTGCACCAGCGGGGCGGTGGACGTGGCGACCAACGCCGACGGCTCTTTCGCCGACCCAAGCTGCTCGGTACAGGAATACAAGGACAACCTGGACCTGATGGGCGTCTCGCAGCCCAGCCGGCCGGTCATCAGTTCCCCAATGTACGAGTACGGCGGGTTCGGCGCCGGCAATGAGGTGTACAACATCGGTAAGGCATCCGGAAAGGCCTCGTACCAGCTGCAGGCATGGAGCAGCGCGGCAGATAACCGGGCCGTGAAATTCACCGACCCGCTCAGCGGGGAAATCTATTACGTGGAACTTCGCCTTCCCATCGGCGGCGACGCTGCCGCCGCCGTCAACGGGAACCGCGGCGTCAAGATCGTCCAATCCTTCGGCGCAGGTTCGATCTCACTACCGCCCAGCACCACCACCTATTACTCGACGTACTACACCGCAAACGCCGCCTGGCAGGCCGGTCAAACCTTCACTACCCACGCCGGAACACGGGTGACCGTGGACTGGATTTCCGACGTTGCCGCAGGCATCACCATTGACACCCTTCCTCCCGCCAAGCCTCTGCTCATCGCCCCCGGCGACTTCAATGGCGACGGTGTCCCCGACGTGCTCCAGCGCAAGACAAACGGTGAGCTGTGGTTCTACCCCGGCGACGGAACCGGCCGTCAGAGTGCGGGCAGGCGGATTGGAACCGGCTGGGAGATCTACGACAGCGTCATCGGCGTGGGCGACTACAACGGCGATGGAAGAAACGACCTCGTGGCGAGGAAATGGGACGGGTCGCTGTGGTTCTACGCCGGAAACGGCTCCTTGTCCGGCACCAGCGAGGGCTACTCGGGGGGTGTGAAGGTCGGCGACTTCGGCTGGGACGCATTCGATGCCCTTCTGGGCGTCAGGGATTTCGACGGCGACGGCAAACCCGATCTATTGGCCAGGCGTCCGGACGGCGTCCTTGTGCTCTACCCCGGCACTGCCACGGGCCGGCCCGGCGCACCGCGCGAGATCGATTTCGGTTGGCAGATTTTCGACCAGCTGGTTGCTATCCAGGACTTCAACGGTGACGGCACCAATGACCTCGTTGGCCGGAAACCGGACGGCACGCTGTGGATGTACTCCAACACCGGGCAGGCAAAACTTATCAATCCCACCCGGATCGGGTCCGGGTGGGGCGTTTACACCACAATCCTTGGCACGGGCGATGCCAACGGCGACCGCATGGCCGACATGATCGCCAACCAGCCGGACGGCTCGGTGTACTTTTATGCTGGCACAGGTATGCGTGACGAGGGCTACTCCGGTGTCCGCAAGATCGGCAACTTCGGGTGGGATGCTTTTGACATGCTCGTTGCCACGCCCGACTTCAACGGCGACGGGGTCGCGGACATGATCGCGCGCCGCCCCGACGGGACTCTGTGGTTCTATGCCGGCGACGGCGCGGGCTCGTACGGCGCCGGGGTCAGGATCGGCAACTTCGGCTGGGATGCCTTCAACGCAATAACCGGCGTCGGCGACTTGGACGGCGACGGCAGGAACGACCTGATTGCCCGCAGACCCGATGGTTCCCTTTGGCTGTACTCCGGCACCGGGCAGGTGAACTCGACCAGTAACGGCTACGCGCCGGGGCGCAAGATCGGCAATTTCGGCTGGGAGGCGTTCACGGCGCTTTCAGGGACCGGGGACCTGACGGGCGACGGAAAGGTTGACCTGCTGGCGCGAGGCTCCGACGGATCGCTCTGGGTGTACCCGGGCACCGGCCGGGTAGACGGCACCAGCTCCGGACTTGGCATTCCCACAAAGATTGGAAACTTCGGCTGGGAGGTCTTCGACCAGCTCTTCGGCGTCGGGGACTACAATGCCGACGGCAAGAACGACGTACTGGCCCGACGCCCCGATGGCACCCTGTGGCTCTACCCCGGTGACGGCGCGGGCCGCCTCACCACGCCCCGGAAGGTGGGAACCGGTTGGAACATCTACGACGCCGTGCGTGGCGCCTGGAATCTCAACGGTGACCGCTATCCCGACATGGTCGCCCGGCGGCCGGACGGATCACTGTGGGCCTACTCGGGCACTGGCATGCAGCCCAACGAGGGGTATCTTGGCCGGATGTTCTCCACCCAGTTGTCCTAGGGCGCGCCGCTCCTAGGCAGTGCGGCCAAAACGCAAAAGAGCCGGATCCTGAGGGTCCGGCTCTTTTGCGTATCCGAAGCGGAAGAAGTCCGGCGCTCGCTAGTTCACTGGCTCCAAGGCCGCAGCAAGCGGCAGCGTCCCGTCCCTGAATTCGATGGTCCGGCCGACGGTCTGGGGCAACCCCAGCACAGCGGCGGCGACCAGGGCCACGTTGGCGCGCGCGGTACCGGTGCCACTAGAAGTATCCACCGGGTCGACGTCGATAAGACCGTTACCTGGGCCGTCGGTCAGGGACCCTGGTCCCAGGATGGTCCAATCCAGGCTGGTGCCGCGCAGGTACGCATCCGCAGCAGCCTTGGCCTCGGCATAGGCGTGGAAGCTGTTGTCCGCGGGGACGCCGTGGTCCGGCCCCGCGCCGAGATAGGAAACCATGACGTAGCGGGGAACGCCGACTTCCGCTGCGGCTTCCATCGAACGGATGGCAGCGTCCCGGTCCACGGCGTAGGTGCGTTCGGGGCTGCCGCCGCCGGCTCCGGCGGACCAGACCACGGCGTCGTGGCCCTTCAATGCCGTGGCGAGCTCCGCCGTCGTGGATTGCTCCACATCCAGGACCACCGGTGTGGCGCCGGTGGCGGCCACTTCGTCGCGATGGTCCGGATTGCGGATGATCGATGTCACGTCGGCTCCGTCCTTGGTCAGGATGCCGGACAGTTCCAGAGCCACCTTGCCGTGGCCGCCGATGATTGCGATGCGCGTCATCGTCCCATTCTGTCCCAATTGAACCGGCCCCGCACTCGGTATCCCAGCACTTACCGAGCCGGTTTATCGGGCGTTACTTCGGCTGGTCCACGAGGGCGGACCGCAGGACCGCCCGAGCGTAAAAAGCGTCAGTCCGTGGTTACCGGGCGTTGAGGAACTCAACAACCCGGGCGGGCTGGAACTCTGACGGGTCGCCGTGCTCGCCCCGGACCGCCACCACCGTCACGTCAGCGCCCGCCGCTCTTGCACCGGCAGCACATGCGTCAGTATTGGTGGCCTTGGGAACCGTTGTGTCCTGGGGGGACGCGAAGTACAGGGCCCTGAACCCGGCAGGGTAGGCCGGGGTCACCGGCGAAAGGCTGCCCGGGGCGCCATCCGGCCACGCCTGCCGGAAGGTGGGAAATTTGTCGGTCATGGTCTCTAGGTTGCAGACAGGGTAGATCCCCACGAACGCGGTGGCCGGGACGCGCCCGACGAGCTGCAGCGCGGGAAGCCCACCCATCGACTGCCCCAGCAGGACGACATCCTTCGCACCTGTTTGCTGCGCCGCCCAGTGGGAGAGGTCTTCATAAGCCTTGACCGAGGCCGGGGCGCCCCATACGTCCCCGCCACCGTCCGAGCTGGCGATGCTGTAGCCGGCCCTCAGCAGGGCCTCCCGCATGGCAGCCTGTTCCGGGCCGGCCTGCCACTCATCGACGGTTCCGCCGTGCCCGTGCGCCGCAACAATGAGCGTCCCGTTGGGCCTCGCGGGGATCGTCACAGCGACATTGTCCGGGCCGATGACGGATCGTAGGGTTTGTTGGGTCGCCTCCGGTGCAGGAGCAGCCACCGCGCGGCACCCGGCCAGTTCCAGTGCGACTAGTAGTCCGAGCAGCCAAACTAACAAACGACGCACGACGCACCCCCTAAACGCCCCAGCCTACCGCCCCGCGCGCCTCATCCGATGAGGGGTTGGGGCAGACTAAAACAAAAGAACCCCGCAGGCAGGGCCTGCGGGGGTCTTACTTGGTAGCGGTGGGGAGGCTCGATCTCCCGACCTCACGATTATGAGTCGTGCGCTCTAACCAACTGAGCTACACCGCCACGAATGAGAAAAGCCTGCACCAAGCCGGTCAAAACCGCCTTGACGCAGGCCCTCATCCAGAGCCCCCCACCGGAATCGATCCGGTGACCTCGTTCTTACCAAGAACGCGCTCTACCACTGAGCTAGGGGGGCAACGAGTAAATACTCTACCGGAAGATCCCGCTCCCAACAAATCGGCTGGCGTCCCCCGGCCATCGCAGCAAAACCCGCGTAGTTCCTTGGATCTCCGGGGCCCGGGCCGGGTCCGGCGAGGCCATCATGGCGGTTCCGCACCGCGGATGTGACGAAGCCGACTCGCGGGTCCGGCGCGGGATCGCATCACGCCCGTCACGGCCTCCACGCCTTAAGCACAGAACGGGCCGGCTCAAAAGAGCCGGCCCGTTCTGGCACTGCCTATGAACTAGTGGTTACCACTTGTTCCGGGGCTTGAAGCCGCCCTCGGTGCGGGGCTTGCGGGTGTCGGTGCCGACGCTGCGCTCGTTGCGGTCACTGAACGAGCGGCCGCCGCGGTCAGCAGAGGAACGCTCGCCGTCGTTCTTGCGGAATTCGCGCTTGAAGCCGCCGTTGCCCTTGAAGTTGCCGCTGCCGCCGGAGTAGCCGCCGCGCTCGCCACGGTCTCCGCCCCGGTTTCCCTGGTAGGAGCCACGGTCACCGGAGGGCTTGCGGCCGTTGTCCAGCTCGAGGTGGATCAGCTCGCCGCCGATCCGGGTGCGGGACAGGGCCTTCAGCTGATCCGGGCTCAGGTCCGCCGGGAGTTCCACGAGGGAGTGGTCCGAGCGGATGTCGATGCCGCCGATCTGGGCCGAGGAGATGCCGCCCTCGTTGGCGATGGCGCCGACGATGGAACCCGGCATGACGCGCTGGCGGCGTCCGACGGCGATCCGGTAAGTGGCATTGCCCTCGGTCAGGGTGCGGGTCGGGCCGCGGGAGCCGAAGCCGTCCTTGGAGCGCTCGCGCTTCTGGAATTCCGGAGCGGCAGGCAGTTCCTTGACCAGGAGCGGCTGGCCGCCCTGCGCCATGACGGCCAGTGCGGCGGCGATCTCGGCGGCCGGAACGTTGTGCTCCTCCTCGTAGGAGGCGATCAGGTCACGGAAGGCCGAAACGTCCTCGGACTCGAGGGTCTCGGTGATCTTGTCAGCGAACTTGCCCAGGCGCAGGGTGTTGACGGTCTCCGCGGTGGGCAGGTGCATCTGCTCCACCGGCTGGCGGGTTGCCTTCTCGATGGAACGCAGCAGGTACTTCTCCCGCGGGGTCATGAACAGCACGGCGTCGCCGGAGCGGCCGGCGCGGCCGGTGCGGCCGATGCGGTGCACGTAGGACTCGGTGTCGTGCGGGATGTCGTAGTTGATCACGTGGCTGATCCGCTCGACGTCCAGGCCGCGGGCGGCGACGTCAGTGGCGACGAGGATGTCGATGCGGCCTTCCTTGAGTGCCTCGACCGTGCGCTCACGCTGCTGCTGCGGGATGTCGCCGTTGATGGCGGCCGCCTGGAAGCCGCGGGAGCGCAGCTTGTCAGCCAGGTCCTCGGTGGCCATCTTGGTGCGGACGAACGCGATGACGCCGTCGAACTCTTCAACCTCGAGGATGCGGGTCAGCGCGTCGAGCTTGTGCGGGCCCATGACCTGCAAGTACCGCTGGCGGGTGTTGGCGCCGGTGGTGGTCTTGGACTTGACCTGGATCTCGGCCGGGTTGTTCAGGTACTGCTTGGACAGCCGGCGGATCTGGCTCGGCATGGTGGCCGAGAACAGGGCAACCTGGCGGCCTTCGGGGGTCTGCTGGAAGATCTGCTCCACGTCATCGGCGAAGCCCATGCGCAGCATCTCGTCAGCTTCGTCCAGCACGAGGTACTGGAGTTCGGACAGGTCCAGCGAACCCTTGGCGATGTGGTCGATCACGCGGCCGGGGGTACCGACAACAACCTGGGCGCCGCGGCGCAGGCCGGCCAGCTGCGGGCCGTAGGCGGAGCCGCCGTAGACCGGCAGGACGGTGAAGTCGTCGATGTGCTTGGCGTAGGAGGTGAAGGCCTCCGCGACCTGGAGCGCGAGCTCGCGGGTCGGAGCCAGCACCAGGGCCTGCGTCTTGCGGGACGGGCCGTTCAGGTCGTGGAGTTCGGCCAGCCGGGACAGCGCCGGTACTGCGAATGCTGCAGTCTTACCGGTGCCGGTCTGGGCCAGGCCCACGACGTCGCGGCCCTCGAGCAGGACCGGGATAGTCGCTGCCTGGATCGGGGACGGCTTCTCGTAGCCGACGTCCTGAAGGGCGGCAAGGACGCGGGCGTCGATGCCGAGGTCAACGAAGCGGAGGCCGCCGTCGTCGTCGCCGGAGTTCTCGGCGGTGGTGTCATTGGTGGTGTCGGCTGCAGCGGGGGCAGCAGGTTCGGTGAACTCGACGTCGGTGCGGGTGTTCTCGGTGTCGACGGAGTTGTCCTGATTTTCGGGCATAGGGGAATCTTCCTCATCCATAGGGGCCAGGCGGCACAACCCGAGGTGAGCGGAGCCGCAGTACGCGTGACACGGGGTGCCGGGCATACTTTGACCGGCCGGTCACATAGAAGCCCGGCGCTTTCGCAATCCCGTGGCAGGACTTCCCGCTGCATCTCTTGGCTGCTATCCCAGCAGTCTGTACAGCGTTTTCTTTAGCCGGCTCTCCCTATGAAAATGCCCGCATCACATTTTGCGGGCCCCAACACTTACCAGTCCTGCCTCAAGAATTGGGCAGGAATAAGGGATTTCCGGAGTGGGGGATATTTCAAGTGTAAGGCATGCAGTGGCACAGGTACTAACGGAGGACACAACGGCGGCGGTGAGCTTGCGCACACTGCCGCTTCCGCCCTAGCTCCCGAGCCGGCGCCTCAGCTTCTCGAAATACTCGTGATACTCGGGCTGAAGACGGATCTCGCCATCGGCGTCGGCGTCCCGCAAGGCTTCCATGTCCTCGAGCGCGGGATCACTGAACCACTTCCTGATAGTGACGCCGTGGGTCGGGACAAAGATCCGGTGGATATGGTCCCCCGCCTGGATGGTGCCCGTCCGAACCACCCGGAGGTAGCTCCCGACCCGACCGGCCTCGCCGAACCGCGCCACCCAGTTCGGCACCTCCACCCGCCGCTGGAACGTGGCACAGGGCATTCTGGGCGAGGTCACTTCGACTTCGACGTCGAGCCCGATCTTCCAGCGTTCCCCAATCACCGCGTCGGTGACATCAATGCCGGCGACGCGGAGGTTCTCCCCGAAGTAGCCCGGCGGGATGTCCCGGCCCAGCACCTCGGCCCAGTAATCGGCGTCATCCTGGGAATAGGCGTAGAGTGCCTGGTCCTCGCCGCCATGGTGGATGCGGCTGGCCTGGATGTCGCCGTGGAGTCCCAGCCGGTGGACTCTTACCGGGCCCTCCACCGGCCGCTTGTCGATCGCGGTCACGCCCACGCTTCCGGCATCGCTGAGCAGCTGGTGTACCCGGCAGACGGCAAGCACGGAAGCGGTGTCCATGGCACCAGTGTAGGCCCGGGGCACAAGGTCGGGGACGCCGCCCGCGCCGGAACGTAGGATGCTCCAATGAGCAGTGTTGCAGCAACAGATGTGTCCGATGTCCTGGCGATCGACTCCCTGCTGAGCGCAGACGAGCTGGCCGTACGGGAGAAGGTCCGGGATTTCACCACCCAGCGGATCCGGCCCGGCATCGCGCGCTGGTATGACGACGGCGTCTTCCCCCTGGAGTTGGCCCCCGAACTGGGCGAACTCGGGGTGCTCGGCATGCATCTGGACGGCTATGGCTGCCCCGGCCGCTCCGCCGTCGAATACGGCTTGGCCGCGATGGAGCTGGAAGCGGGCGACTCCGGCATCCGCACGTTCGTCTCCGTGCAGGGCTCCCTGGCGATGACGGCCATCCACAAGTGGGGCTCGGAGGAGCAGAAGCAGGAGTGGCTCCCCCGGATGGCCGCCGGCGAGCTGATCGGCTGCTTCGCCCTGACCGAACCCACCGCGGGCTCGGACCCCGCCGCCATGCAGACGTTTGCCCGCCGGGACGGGACGGGCGACGACGCGGGCTGGGTCCTGGACGGGGCGAAGCGCTGGATCGGCCTGGCCTCGGTGGCGGACGTCCTGGTGGTCTGGGCCATGACCGACGACGGCGTGCGCGGCTTCCTGGTCCCCGCCACCACTCCCGGGGTCACCGCGACGCCCATCGGGCAGAAGCTCTCGATGCGCGCCTCGATCCAGTGCGATGTGACGTTCGACGCCGTCCGGCTGGGCCCCGAGGCGCTGCTGCCCGCCGCGCGCGGCCTGCGCGGACCCTTCAGCTGCCTGAACGAAGCGCGGTACGGGATTGCCTGGGGTGCGATGGGCGCGGCCCGGGACTCCTACGAGGCGGCCCTGCGGTACGCGCAGGAGCGGCAGCAGTTCGGCAGGCCGCTGGCCGGATACCAGCTCACCCAGGAAAAGCTGGTGAACATGCTGCTGGAGATTCAGAAGGGCACGCTGCTGGCGCTGCAGCTGGGCCGGCTCAAGGACGCCGGGACGCTGCGGCCGGAGCAGATCTCGCTCGGCAAGCTGAACAACGTTCGGGAAGCGATCACGATTGCCCGCGAGGCCCGCACCATCCTGGGCGGGAACGGCATCACCTTGGACTACTCGCCGCTGCGGCACGCCGCCAACCTCGAGTCGGTCCGCACCTATGAGGGCACCGACGAGGTGCACACCCTGATCCTGGGCCAGCACATCACCGGTCTGGCCGCCTTCCGCTAGGGCAAGCGGCCGCGGGTTCTTTGGGCGTCAGGCGGAGAAGCCGCCGTCGGCCTTGACCAGCTGGCCGGATACCCAGCGGCCCTCGGGCGAGAGCAGGAACGCCACCGTCCCGGCCACGTCCGCGGGGGTGCCGAGCCGTCCGCCGGGCTGCCGCCGGGCCAGTTCGTCGCGCAGTTGCGCGTCCATCCAGCCGGTGTCGACCGGGCCGGGGTTGAGCGCGTTGGCGCTGATCCCTCGCGGGCCGAGCTCCCGCGCCGCGGCTATCACGATCCGGTCCAGGGCGCCCTTGGACGCCCCGTACGGGAGGTTGAACGCGGTGTGGTCACTGGTCAGCGCCACGATCGCGCCGCCTTCGGCCGGCGCCTGCCGCGCAAAAGCCGCGATCAGTTGCCAGCTGGCGCGGGTGTTGACGGCAAAGTGCCGCTCAAAGCTCTCCAGGGACGTGTCCAGGATGCCGGAGTCCACGGATTCCGCGTGGCTGAGCACCAGTCCCTGCAGGGTGCCGGCCTCATCCGCGACCGCGGCCATCAGCCGGTCCACGGCCTGCGGATTCTCGAAGTCGGCGGGCACAGCCACCACTGCTGCGCCGGTGGCCTGCAGTTCGGCGGTTAGGCGTTCGACGTCGTCCGGCTGGACGCCCCAGGGCATCCGGGTGTCGTAGTCCTGCCAGTAGGTGAGCACGAGGTCCCAGCCGTCGGCGGCCAGCCGCCGCGCAATGGCGGCGCCGAGACCCGCGAGCCGTCCGACGCCGGTGACCAGGGCCGTCCTGCGCTGGACCGGGGCAGGGGCGGGATAACCGGGAGTCTGCATCATGCGCTTCAGCCTAGCCGGGCCGGTGCGGCGGCAGGTTCCCGGAGCTGCGCCGGCGCTGTGTGCGCGTCGAAGGCCTGGGCCAGGGACCCGCGGCGCAGGGCGAGCTGCCAGCACAGCAGGAGGGCCAGGGCGCAGAAGACCCCGGCGCTGGAGGCCATGATCCAGAGCCCGGGCGTCTGGACGTTGAGGTCCTGCGCGCCGAGGGCCGTGCCGATCGTCTTCGGTGAGAAGACGAACACGAGCACGGAGACCCCCAGCACAGCGCCCATCAGCCAGCGGGTTCCGCGGCAGCGGTGCGGCATTTCGCGCAGGGTCCAGGCGAAAGCGGGAAGGATGACAGCGACCCAAACCCAGTGGTGGGACCAGGAAACGGGGCTGATCAGCAGCATGGTGAGGGCGGTCGTTGAGATGGCGACCACCCGTGCGCCCTGCTCACTCGCGGATTTGATGATGCCGGCCGCCAGTGCCACCACCAGCAGGCTCAGCACCAGCCAGGGCGCGGTCACGGCGTCCTCGGGAACGCCGAAGTGCAGTAGTGCGCCCTTGAGGGAGAGGTTGTCCACGTAGCCGGCCCCGCCGATCCGCGAGGTGTCCGGCAGGACCCGGAGCCAGAACTGCAGGGACTCGGCCGGGCGCAGCAGCGCTCCCAACAGGACGGTGGCGAGGAATCCTGCACCCATGTTCAGCAGGCCGCGCCAGTCTTTCCGGACCAGGAAGTAGAGCCCGAACACCAGCGGGGTCAGCTTGATGCCCGCGGCGACGCCCACCAGGAAACCGCTGCCGGGGATGCCATGGGCCCGGCGGGGGTTCCGGGCCAGCAGGTCCGCGGCCATCAGGCCCATCAGCAGGATGTTGATTTGTCCGAAGGCCAGGGTTTCCCGCCAGGGACCGAGGTTGAGCACGGCCAGGAGCAGGACGGCGGCGGCCCAGCGGTTGCCGGGGGAACGGAAGGCGGCGCGCCAGTCTGCCTTGGCCGTCCAGTAGCGGAGCGCGCGGACCGTGACCCAGGCCGCCGTGAGGACGCCTGCGGTATTGAACAGGTCCAGGGCGGACTTTTCCGGCATCCGGGCCAGCAGGCTGAAGAGCAGCGCGGCGAAGGGCGGGTAGGTGAACGGCAGGCCGGGTCCGCCGGCCCAGTCAACGTTGCCTTCGTAGAGGTCCGACGCCGCTGCGCCCGCGTCGTTGAGGATCTTCCCGCCGTACCAGTAGACGCTGAAGTCGAGCCCCTGTTCACCCCAGACGGCCAGCCAGTGCCACACCGCGAAGGCGACGGCGGCCAGGCCCAGCGGAAACAGGGCGGCGGCGAAGGACTGGCGGAGAGGGGGGCGGCTGTTCCGGCCCGGGGCCGGTGGCGGGGCGGCCCGGTTCCCGGACGGCGGGGCTCCCCGGTTCACGGACGGCGGCGCGTGCGGGCTTTCCGCGTCGAGCAGTGACATGTGTGGATCCCCCCAATAGTTGCTGCAGGGGACCAAGGCGCAGCGCGCTGGCGGCGGCTGCGCCGGTCCCCGCCGTTCATCCTACCGAGTGGTCAGGCCGGGACCGGGACCCTGGCCTTCTGTCCGGCGTCCTTGCGGATGGTCGCGCTGATGACGGCGGCGATGGTGCACATCGCCGCGGCGGCGAACCAGGCGTAGGTGTACTGGCCGGTGGCGTCCCGGACGGCCCCCGCGGCCAGCGCCGCCGCGGCCGCACCGAGCTGGTGGGCGGCGAAGACCCACCCGAACACCACGCTGCCGTCCGCGCCGAACACCTGCCGGCAGATCGCGGCCGTCGGAGGGACGGTGGCCACCCAGTCCAGGCCGTAGATGACCACGAACACGATCATGCTGGGCTGGACCTCGGCGCTGAGCAGCAGGGGCAGAACCAGCAGCCCGATGCCGCGGAACTGGTAGTAGACCGCCAGCAGGATCCGCGGGTTGAACCGGTCCGTGAGCCAGCCGGAGGCGATGGTTCCGAGGATGTCGAAGATCCCGACCACAGCCAGCAGGCCGGCGGCTGTGGTTTCGGCCATGCCGTGGTCGTGCGCGGACGGGATGAAGTGCGTGCCGATCAGCCCGTTGGTGGTGGCCCCGCAGATGGCGAAGCCGGCCACGAGTGCCCAGAAGGTGCGGACTTTGCTGGCGCGCTTGAGCACCTGAAGCGCCCGGACCGCCGCGTTGCGGCGGGGTTCGGCCGTTCCGGCCGGCGTCACCCGCGCCTCAGCGGTTGACGGGGCTTCCGGCGTCTCAGGGGTTTCGGTGGCCGTGTCCGCGCCGTAGGGCAGGGCGCCGACGTCGGCCGGTGAGTTCTTCAGGAACTTGAGCACCAGCGGCACCACGGCCAGCGCGCCGGCGGCGATCAGGAGCGAGGCCTGCCGCCAGCCGGGGTTCTGCGCCAGGGCGGCGATGAAGGGCAGGAACACCAACTGCCCGGCGGCGCTGCCCGCGGTGAGGATGCCGATCACCAGGCCGCGGCTCTTGGCGAACCAGGTGTTGGCAATCGTGGCCGCGAACACCAGCGCCATGGACCCGGTGCCGAGTCCGATCAGCAGCCCCCAGGTCAGCAAGATCTGCCAGGACTGGTTCACCAGCACGGTCAGGGCGCTGCCGGCCCCGATCAGCACCAGGGCCACGGAGGTCACGGCGCGGATGCCGAAGCGCTCCATCAGGGCCGCGGCGAAGGGCGCCGTCAGGCCGAACAGCACCAGATTGATGCTGACCGCCGCCGAGAGCACGGTGGTGGACCAGCCGAACTCGGTCTGCAGCGGCACCATCAGCACGCCCGGCGCGGCCCGGAAGCCGGCCGCGCCGACCAGCGCCAGGAACGCGACGGCGGCGACGATCCAGGCGGGGTGAAGCCGACGCCGGGCCGGGGGTCGAGAGGTGGTCCGGGGCGCGCTCATGCTGCTGTTCCGTTCTGCTGGGCACTCTTTTGTGACGCCGGAGCGGTGGCGAGGGGTACCGGGTGGTCGGTCCGGGTGAGGCTGTGCCAGCTGGTGTTGTCGGCCGTGAGCCGTTCACCGCAGGCCGTGCAGCTGTCCGCGGAGGTGGTGTGCTGGCCGCAGCCGCTGTGGACCACGAACATGTGCGCCTGCTCCGATGGTGCGGGCAGGTGCTTTTCGGCCCAGATCACGACGGCGTTGAGCACCGGCAGCGCGTCCTCGCCCTTGGCCGTGAGCACGTATTCCTGGCGTTGCCGGCCGCCGTCGTCGTAGGGCCGGCGGGTCAGCAGGCCGGCGTCGACAAGTGCGGCGAGCCGCCGGGTCAGGACGGAGTCCGCCGCGCCGAGCCGGGCCTTGATGGCGTCGAATCGCCCGTTGCCGAAGAAGACCTCGCGGAGGACCAGCATGCCCCACGGGTCGCCCAAGATATCGAGGCCGCGGGCCATGCTGCAGCTGCGCCGGGACCAGTCGGATCGAAGTGCCATACCCGCAGAGTAGCTGACTATCTTGAAGAAAGCCACATCTTTGACGGCCGAACGTACACTGGGGGCCCTGTCTTGCGGCCGAAACCCGGGCCGCAAGTGTCCGTTCCGCGCCAGGGCCGGGGGTTAGGGGAGCTGGCGCAGCGCGGCCCGGGAGGGCCGGTAGGCCAACGCCCAGTAAACCAGCATCGCCATCCCGCAGACCACGCCCAGGCTCGCCACGATGAGCTGCCACTGCGTCTGCGGGTCCTTGCCCCATTCCTGGGCCCCGGCCATGACCGCGAGGTACTTGGGGGTCAGGTAGAAGGCGACGACGGACGCGGCCACGATGATCCAGCCGGCGAGCCGCATCCGACCATTGCGGGAGGGCACCCGGTGGATCGCGAAACCCATGCACGGCAGCGCCACGGCCATCCAGACCCAGTGGTGGGACCAGGACACCGGGCTGATCAGCAGCATCAGCAGGGCGGTGGCGGACACGGCGACGAAGTTCTCCTCCACGTCGACCGCCCACTTGATCACCAGCGCAGCCACCGCGGCCAGACCGAGCGCGAGCACCAGCCACACCACTGACGTCAGGGTGGAGTCCGGCAGCCCCAGGTGCAGCAGCAGGCCCTTGACGGAGAGGTTGTCCACGTACGCCGGCCCACCGATCCGTCCGGTGTCCGGCAGGATCTTGGTCCAGAACGTCACCGACGCCGTCGGCAGTATGGCCCAGGCCAGCGCGATCGAGCCGAAGAATCCCGCGGCCATCCAGCCGAGGGCCTTGAAGTCGCGCCGGACCAGGAAGTACAGCCCGAACGCGAGCGGGGTCAGTTTGATCCCGGCCGCGATCCCGATCAGCAGGCCCGCCGGCCAGCGGAGCTCGCCCGCGCGCGACTTTCCGTATAGCGCGAAGTCGGCCAGGATCAGGCCCATCAGGATGATGTTGATCTGGCCGAAGTCGAAGGTGTCCCGCCACGGCCCCAGCAGAAGGATCGCAGCGGCGCCGGCCAGGGCCACGGCGCGGAACCGCCAGTCCGCGGCCGCGTCCCGCCAGCGGCCCAGACCGAAGTAGTGCCGGGTCAGCCAGGCGGACACGACGGCGGCTCCGAGCAGCGCCGTGGCGGTAAAGACGATGCCGCCAACGCTCTGGCCCAGCGTCGCCATGGCGGCGAAGATCAGCGCGGCGAACGGCGGGTAGGTGAACGGCAGCCCGTCCCTGGGCGCGTACAGCTCGTTCACGCCGGTCTCACCGGCCTGCAGAACGCGGTTCCCGCCGTAGAAGTAGACCTCGAAGTCGTTCAGCAGCGGGTTGTAGGCCGAGTACAGCACCACCAAGGCGGCGACGACGGCGGAAGCGCCGGCCGCCGTCGCGATCCAGCCTCGGGTCGTGGAGCCGGCCGGCTTCGAAAGGGTGGTCACCGGAGGCTAGCTGCCCGGCTCAAGGCGCGCGAAGGCCTGCTCGAGGTCCGCGATCAGGTCCTCGACGTCCTCGATGCCGCAGGAGAGCCGGATCAGGTTCACCGGGACCGCCAGCTCGGTGCCCTTGACCGAGGCGTGGGTCATCTCCGACGGGTAGTTCATCAGGGATTCGATGCCGCCCAGGGATTCCGCCAGGGTGAACACGGAGGTGGACTCGGCCACCTTGCGTGCCGCCGCCTCGCCGCCCTTGAACTGCACGGAGACCATGCCGCCGAACTTCTTCATCTGCTTCTTGGCCAGCTCGTGGCCCGGGTGCGAGGGCAGGCCCGGGTACAGCACGGCCTCCACCTCGGGGCGCTGCAGCAGCCATTCGGCCACGGCCTGGCCGTTGTCGCTGTGCCGGTCCATGCGCACGCCGAGGGTCTTAAGCCCGCGGGTGGTCAGGAACGCGTCCATCGGCCCGGACACTGCGCCGACGGCGAACTGCACGAAGCCGATCTTCTCGGCGAGCTCCGGGTCGTTGACGATGATGGCGCCGCCGACGACGTCGGAGTGGCCGCCGATGTACTTGGTGGTGGAGTGCACCACGACGTCGGCGCCGAGCGCCAGCGGGTTCTGCAGATACGGCGAGGCGAAGGTGTTGTCCACCACGAGGAGGGCGCCGGCGTCGTGCGCCACCTCTGCGAGGGCCGCGATGTCGGTGATCTTCATCATCGGGTTTGACGGCGTCTCCACCCAGACCAACTGCGTCTTGCCGCCGGCCGCGCCGCCGTTCGATCCTCCAGCGGCCACGGCCTTCGCGACGGCGCCAAGATCGGACATGTCCACCGGGGTGTTGCCGATCCCCCACTCGCCCAGGACGCGGCTGATCAACCGGTAGGTGCCGCCGTACGCGTCGTTGCCGAGCACAATGTGGTCCCCGGGCCGGGTGAGCGCGCGGATCATCGAGTCCTCGGCGGCCAGACCCGAACCGAAGGAGAACGCGGCGGAACCGCCCTCCAGCGCGGCAAGCTGTTCCTGCAGGGCGTCGCGGGTGGGGTTGGTGCCGCGGCCGTATTCGTAGCCTGCCCGGAGGCCGCCGATCCCGTCCTGGGCATAGGTGGAGGAGAAGTGCACCGGGGGCACCACGGCGCCGGTGCGCGGCTCGAAGGCCTGGCCGGCGTGCACAGCGCGGGTGTTGAAGCCGGCGGTTGCCGCGGAAGAGCTTTCTGGCTGGGACATGGGACTCCTTGGGCTGGTCAGTTGCTGAGGTAGGCGAGGAGGTCGTGGCGGGTCAGGATGCCCACCGGGGCGCCGACGAACGTCACCATCAGGGTGTCGGTGTCGGAGAGGAGTTCGCGGGCGGTGGAGATCGATTCGAGCGAACCGATCACCGGCAGCCGGGCCTCCATGTGTTCGGAGATCTTGTCCGTGAGCTGGGCCTCCCCGCGGAAGAGCTTGGCGGTCAGGGTGCGCTCGTCGACGGCGCCGAGGACTTCGCCCATCACCACGGGAGGCTCCTGGGAGAGTACCGGGATGTGCGAGACGCCGTATTCGTTCATGATGTTGATGACGTCGCGGACGCTTTCGTTGGGGTGGATGTGCACCAGGTCGGGCAGTTCGCCGGTCTTGGCCTTGAGCACCTCCCCCACCGAGGCTTCGTCGCCGCTGGCCAGGAAGCCGTAAGAGCGCATCCACTGGTCGTTGAAGATCTTGGCCAGGTAGCCGCGGCCGGAGTCGGGCAGGATCACCACGACGACGGCGTCGGCGGGCAGGTCCTTGGCTGCCTGAAGGGCTGCGACGACGGCCATCCCCGAGGATCCGCCCACGAGCAGGCCCTCCTCGCGGGCCAGCCGGCGGGTCATGGCGAAGGAGTCGGCGTCGCTGACGGCGATGACGGCGTCGGGAACGGCCTTGTCGTAGTTGGCCGGCCACATGTCCTCGCCGACGCCCTCGACGAAGTACGGCCGGCCGGTGCCGCCGGAGTAGACCGAGCCTGCGGGGTCGGCCCCGATGATCTTGACCACACCGCCGTCGGCCTCGGGCCGGTCCGCGGAGACTTCCTTGAGGTAGCGGCCGGTACCGGTGATGGTGCCGCCGGTGCCGGCGCCGATCACGCAGTGCGTGACCAGGCCGTCCGTGTCCTTCCAGATCTCCGGGCCGGTGGACTCGTAGTGGCTTGCCGGCGCCGCCGGGTTGGAGAACTGGTCCGGCTTGTAGGCGCCGGGAATCTCGGTGACCAGGCGGTCCGAGACGCCGTAGTAGCTTTGCGGGCTGTCCGGGGCGACGGCGGTGGGCGTCACCACGACCTCGGCACCGTAGGCCTGGAGCACGGCACGCTTGTCCTCGCCGACCTTGTCCGGGACCACGAAGATGCAGCGGTAGCCCTTTTGCTGCGCCACCAGGGCGAGCCCCACTCCGGTGTTTCCGGAGGTGGGCTCCACGATGGTCCCGCCGGGCTGGAGCTTGCCGCTGCGTTCAGCCTCTTCAATCATCTTGGCCGCGATGCGGTCCTTGATGGAACCGCCGGGGTTCAGGTATTCGAGCTTCACCAGGACCGTGGCGGCGATGCCGTCGGTGACGTGGTTGAGTTTGACGAGCGGCGTGTTGCCGATGAGGTCCAGGACGGACTGGGCGTACTTCATAGGTACAAAGTTACCGTCTGCTGCTGGCAGAAGCGGATTCAGCACGTCGCGTGGCCGCCGCAGCCCCGCGGGTGCGACGATGGGGCGGTGAAGCGAAGGACCTGGTTGAAGTCACTGCGGAGCTACCTGGTCCCCGGCGGCATGCTGCTGGCCGGGGCCGCCACGCTGGGCACCGGGCTGTTGCCCTGGCCGGCCTTCGAGGAGCTCGCCGGCCGGACGGTGCCGGTGCTGGGGTTCGTGGTGGCCATGTCCCTGGTAACGGAACTGGTGGACGACGCCGGACTGTTCCGGACGGTGACGGACCGACTGGCGGCCCTGGGCCGGGGCCGTGTGCTGCTGCTCTGGCTCCTGGTGATTGCGCTGGCCTGTGTGTCCACCGTGTTCCTCTCGCTGGATACGACGGCGGTGCTGGTCACGCCCGTCGTCGTGCTGCTGGCCGTCCACGCGCGCCTCCCGCCGCTGCCGTTCGCCCTGACCACCATCTGGCTCGCGAACACGGCGTCGCTGCTGCTGCCCGTGTCCAACCTGACCAACCTGCTGGCCCAGGCCCGGCTGGGCCTCAGCCCGGCCGCCTTCGCCTCGCTGGTCTGGGCCCCGGCGCTGGTGGGAATCCTGCTCCCCCTGGCGCTGCTCTGGCTGGCCTTCCGGAAAGAGCTGCGGGGCCGGTACGCGCCGCAGCCGGTCCACCGCGTGCGGGACAAGCTGCTGCTCTACGCCTCGGCCGGCGTGATGCTGATTCTGCTGCCGGCCCTGGTGTCCGGGGTGCCGGTATACCTGCCGGCCGCTGCCGCCGCCGCGGTCCTGCTGGCGTTGTTCCTGTGGCGGCGCCGGTCCAGCCTGCGCTGGTCGATGGTCCCGTGGCGGCCGCTGATGCTCACCATCGGTCTGTTCATGGTGGTGGAGGCGCTGCACGCCAACGGCCTGGCCCGGGTGCTGGCCGGCGTCGCAGGTTCCGGGGACAGCCTGCCCGCCCTGCTCCAGCTGGCGGGGCTCGGGGTGGGCGCCGCCAACACGGTCAACAACCTGCCGGCCTACCTCGCGCTGGAGCCGGTGGGCGGCTCGCCGGTGCGGCTCGCGGCGCTGCTTATCGGCGTGAACCTGGGTCCGCTGGTCACCCCGTGGGCGTCGCTCGCGACCCTGCTCTGGCACGAACGGCTGCGGGCGCTCAACGTCGAAATCCGCTGGGGTGGCTTCGCGCTGGCCGGCCTCGCCGCCGTCGTCCTCACCGTTCCCGCGGCGGTTGTGGCGCTGTGGCTCGCAAGCGGGATGCACTAAGGCGCGGCGTCAGGCTCCTAGATCGTTGCCCGCCGCCTCGCCGGCCGTTTCCGGCGCCGGGGCGGCGTTCTGCCAGAGCCCCACAACGTTGCCCTCCGTGTCCTTGAAGTACGCGTTCCAGCCGGACCCGGGGACCTCCATCTTGCCGCGGTGGACCGAGCCGCCCAAGGCCACGATCTGCTCCAAGGCGGCGTCGATGTCGTCGACGTCGACCGTCACCACGGGGGCGGTAAGGTCGCCGCGGCGGAACAGGCCGCCGTTGATGGACCCGGAGACCGCCGGGCGGCCTTCCTCGTTCATCGGTGTGGTCATCGCCAGGCTGTATTCCATCTCCGGCATGACCTGGAAACCCCACCCGAACACCGAACTATAGAACTCTCGGGCGCGGTTTTCGTCGTCCGCGGGAAGCTCGAAGTGCACCACTCCACCAGCCATCACATTCTCCTGACCATCAAGGGATCCGGTCCCGGGCGGACGCGGGAACCCGCGCCCAGCCGGATTCTATGCCCGGCACGTCACCGCGGCTAAGGGCCGTTGGACCCGCCGCCCCCCTGCCGCTGATGCTCCCCCTGCGGCGTCCCTGCGAAGCCCCGGATGCCTCCGCCGCCGGCCGGGCGTGGGAACATATTCGGATGACCACCGCAGAGCTCCCGGCCCGCGCAGCCGCCGCGGACGCCTCGCTCCGGTGGCACCCGGGCGGCCCCTACGATCTCCTGCAGACCCTCGGCACGCTCCGCCGGGGCCACGGTGACCCCTCCATCCGGGTTGCCCCGGACGGCTTCTGGATGGCATTCACGACGGCGTCGGGCCCTGCCACGCTGCACCTGGCCACCGCCGGCCCGGAGGCCGCGCCCTGGGTCGAGGCTCGGGCCTGGGGACTCGGTGCGGCCGAAGCGGTCAGGGGTGTCCCGCGGCTGCTCGGCCGCGACGACGACTGGACGGCCTTCGACGAACCGGGCTTTCACGCCACGCTCCCCCGGATGGTCGTCGAAGCCCGGCGCCGCAACCAGACCCTCCGGCTGCCGTCCACCGGCCGGATGATCGACGCGCTGGTGCCCACGGTCCTCGAGCAGAAAGTCACCGTGATCGAGGCACGACGGGGCTACCGCTACCTGATGTACCGCTTTGGGACCGCGGCCCCCGGCGCCGGCACCGTCGCCCCGGCCAACCTCCTCGTGCAGCCCACGCCGGAGCAGTGGCTGCGCATTCCGTCCTGGGAATGGCACAAGGCCGGCGTGGGCCCGCAGCGCTCGGACACCGTCATGCGGGCGCTCCGCTCCGCCGTCGCGCTGGAACGGCTGGCGGCAGTGCCCGCCGCCGAAGCGGCCGCGAAGCTGCAGACGCTGCCCGGAATCGGCGTCTGGACGGCGGCCGAGGTGGTGCAGCGCACGCACGGCTGCCCGGACTCGATCGCGGTGGGCGACTACCATCTGGCCGCCTACGTGGGCGCCGCCCTGACCGGGCGTAGAACGGACGACGCCGGGATGCTGCGGCTGCTCACCCCCTGGGCCGGCCATCGGCAGCGGGTGGTCCGCCTGATCGGCCTAAGCGGCTTCCGGAAGCCGGTCTTCGGCCCGCGGATGACCATCCAGGACCACCGGGACCACTGACCCCGCATTGCGGTCAGAGCCCCAGCCGGGACACCGCTTCCTGGCGCATGTCCACCTTGCGGATCTTGCCGGAGACGGTCATGGGGAAGCTCTCCCGGACGTCCACGTAGCGCGGGATCTTATAGTGCGCCAACTTCCCGCGGCAGAACTCCGCCAGCGCGTCGGCGTCGAGCGGGCCGGCGCCGGGTTTGAGGATGACGCAGGCCATCAGTTCCTCGCCGTACCTTGCGTCCGGGACGCCGATCACCTGCACGTCCTGGATGTCCGGGTGGGTGTAGAGGAACTCCTCGATTTCGCGCGGGTAGACGTTTTCGCCGCCGCGGATCACCATGTCCTTGATCCGGCCCTCGATCACGATGTACCCGTCCTCGTCCATCCGGGCGAGGTCGCCGGTGTGCATCCAGCCCTCGGCGTCGATCGCCTCCGCGGTCTTGTCCGGCTGGTTCCAGTAGCCCTTCATCACGGAGTATCCGCGGGTGCACAGCTCGCCGATCTCGCCGCGCTGCAAAACGTCCCCGGTCATCGGGTCCACAATCCGGCTCTCCAGCTGCGGCATGGTCCGGCCCACGGTCTGCGTGCGCTGGGCCAGAGTGTCCCCGTCACGGGTCATGGTGGAGACCGGGGAAGTCTCCGTCATGCCGTAGCAGATGGCGACGTCGCGCATGTTCATCTCGGCGATCACCCGGTTCATCACCTCGATGGGGCACAGGGAGCCGGCCATGACGCCGGTGCGCAGCGTTGAGAGGTCGTAGGAGGCGAAGTCCGGCAGGGCAAGTTCGGCGATGAACATGGTTGGCACGCCGTAGAGCGAGGTCCCGCCGAAGTCCTGCACCGCCTCCAGCGCCGCGGCGGGCGAGAACCCGCGGCCCGGAATGATGGTGGCGGCGCCATGGCTGAAGGCGGCAAGGTTTCCGATCACCATGCCGAAGCAATGGTAGAACGGCACCGGCAGCACCACGCGGTCGTGCTCGGTGTAGCCCAGCAGCTCCCCGATGGAGTAGCCGTTGTTGAGCAGGTTGTGGTGAGTCAGCGTGGCGCCCTTGGGGAAGCCGGTGGTCCCGGAGGTGTACTGCAGGTTGATCGCGTCGTGCGGGTCCAGTTCGGCCATCCGCGCCTTCAGCCCGGAATGCGCGACGTCGTCGGCCCGCCGCAGCAGTTCGGCGTACGTCTGCTCCGCCGCGCCTTCCGGAACCCCGGCGGCGAGGTCGGGCTGGCCGCCGTCCGGCAGGAACACGAGTTCCAGCAATTCGGGACATTCGGCCAGGGCCTGACGCGCCATGCCGGTGTAGTCGCTGTTCTTGTCCGACGGCGCCGCCACGAGCATCCGCATGCCGTTCTGCCTGACGACGAACTCGAGTTCGTGGCTGCGGTAGGCCGGATTGACGTTGACCAGGATGGCCCCGACCTTCGCCGTGGCGTACTGCAGGATGGTCCACTCGGCGCAGTTCGGGCTCCAGATGCCCACCCTGTCGCCCTTATCGACGCCGACGGCGAGCAACGCGCGGGCAAGCCGGTCGACGTCGTCGTTCATCTTGGTGTAGCTCCACCGCCGGGCTTCCCCGCCCGGGACTGCCGCCGCCTCGATCAAGGCATCGTGGTAGGGGAACCGGGCGACGATCCGCTCGAAATTGTCGCCGATAGTCTCATGGAGCAACGGGACGTCAGTGTCCCCGGCTGTGTAGGCAAGCATGGTGCGACGCTACCAACAGGGCGGCGGCATGAGAAGGGTAAAGCATGGAAGTCCTAGGAAATCTTGTGCACATGCTCCGGTGCGCCGGTGGACGCCGGGTAGGGTGAAACCATGAGCGCACCTATTGACCTGCAGGCCACTTTCATCCCCAACGACGGCGAATTCTTCCGCGTGAAACTTGCCCTCGAGATCGCGATCGACGAGGTGGTCAACGAACCCGGCTGCCTCCGGTACGAGCTGACCGAGGCGAGCGAAAATAAACTGGTGCTGAGCGAACAGTGGGCCTCGCAGGAGGACCTGGACAGGCACGCCAAAGGCACCGCTCTCCAGGACCTGAACGAGTCACTGAGCGCGTTGCTGGCCGAGCCCGTGAAGCTGGAGAAGCTCTAGGGCCCACCGGCGCCACGGCGCACAACACAAACGCGGGGTCACCTCACGCACATAATCCCGTCAAGGATGGGCGCGAAGTGACCCCGCGTTGCTTTAAGTTTCTGTTGCCGGCCTAGGCGTCCGGGATCTGGGTGCCGTCCTGCGGGGCGGCGGCCTCTGCCTGCGAGCGCGCCACGTGCGCGTGGACTTCCTCCATGTCCAGGGCCTTGACGGCGTCGACCACCTGCTCCAGCTGCTGAGCGTTTAGCGCGCCCGGCTGGGAGAAGACCAGCACCTTTTCGCGGAAGGCCATCAGCGTGGGGATCGAGGTGATGCCGGCCTCGGCGGCAAGCTGCTGCTCCGCCTCGGTGTCCACCTTGGAGAAGACGACGTCGGGGTGCTTCTCGGAGACGGCAGAGTAAGTGGGGCCGAACTGCTTGCACGGGCCGCACCATTCGGCCCAGAAGTCTACAAGGACAATATCGTTGTCCTCGACGGTCGATGCGAACTGTTCACCTGTAATGTCTACGGTTGCCATGGCTTCAACGGTACGCGAGCGGCCCGCGAATGTCCCCCGCGTTTCGCTGATGGCTCATCCCGGGCGGCCCAGGCCGGTACATCAGGCCGGCAGATCAGGCCCAGACGTGCGGGGCCGCACGGCGGGCGCCGGGCAGCGCATTTGTTTCGCGCCAGTCATGGATCCACTCAGGCAGTACCAGGTCCGCCGGGGGCGCCCCGAATTCGCCGATGATCTCGTCCTGGCTGACCGGCTTGCCCTTGCTGACCAGCCGGGTGGCAATGTGGGCGCGGGCGTAGATTTCGCCGTCGGCCACCATCCGCTGTTCAAAGTAGATGGCCTTCTCGTCCAGCCCGATGACTTTGGTCTCGATCGTGTACTGCTGCCACAGCTGCAGGGAGCGGCGGAACGCGATGGTCTCCCCCGCCACCACCGGGGTCCAGCCGCGCCTGCGGATGGCCTTCCACGTCCCGCTGCGTGCCATCAGGTCAAACCGGCCCAGGTCCATCAGCGAGAAATACATGCCGTTGTTGACATGCAGCGCGATGTCGATGTCCGTCGGCAGGACGCGCAGCGGCAGCGACGAGGCATCCCAGATGCCCAGCGGGGGGCGCCGGGCGGAGGTGATGAGCAGGAGGAGGGTGCGGAGGAGCAGGTGCATGCACACTATGTTACCCGTGAGTAACAAAGGTGCCAAGGGGTTGCCCCGCCTCAGTCGGCCGAGAGGACGGCCACCGTGGCCTTCCGCCCGGAGGCCCGGATGGTCCAACAATGTCCGGTGCCGATGACTTCCAGGTCCTCCAGCTCCGCATGGCGCAGCAGCAGCGCCGTATTCTCGTCCACCGCCACGGCCCGGTCCACGAGGCCCTCCGCCACGGCCCCCACCGCCCGGCTCAGGGTGCCGGCCTGCGCGGCATGGACGTCGACGGCGAACGGAACCAGTCCCAGGCCGTCGCGGACGTCGAGTTCATCAAGGCCTTCGGAGCACTCGACCGAGCACACCTCGGTGCCCCGGATCCGGTAGCCGCCCACGAGCGCCCGTTGCGGCGCGATCATCGCCCCCGCGGAGAACCCCAGGTAGGGCACACCGGCTGCGGCGGCCGCACGGATCGCTGCCGCCGAGCCGAGCAGCCCGGCGAGGTATTCGGGGGTGGGACCGCCCCCGACGACAATCCCGTCGACGTCGTCGAACGCCGCCGGATCGGCCGGTTCGCCGGTGCGCAGCAGGGTGGGCGCCACATCGCAGGGTATGCGGCTCCGCAGGGGTTCCAGGTAGGCGGGGAGGAAGTACTCCGAACTTCCCTCACGGTCGAAGAGCACGACCGCGATCCGGGGAGGCCTGCTTCCGCCGGCGCGGCGCCGGACATCCTTCACGAAGCGGTCAAAAACCACCGGGGTTGTGACAGTGTCCGGGCCGCCGCCCACGAGGATGATGCTCATGGGTTCACGGTACCTGCCGGGTTGCCTGTGCGTCAGTCTGTGGCGATCAGCTCGATCTCGAAGCCGTCTGAATTCACCAGGTAGGCGGCAAAATGCGCGGGACCGCCGGCGTGGGGATATTCCTCCGGGAACAGCTCGGTCCAGCCGTGGGCGGGAGCGGTCGCCGCCATGGTGTCCACCTGCGTCCGGGTCCCGGCGTGGAAGGCCAGGTGGTTCAGCCCGGGGGCGGTGCGCCGGTGGGTTCGGCTGCTTAGGTCCGGCGATTCCTCAACGACGATGTACGTCGGTCCGTGCCGCCAGCTGCGCCCTTGGGGCCAGTCTTGGTATTGCTCATAGCCGAGCCCGGTCAGCAGCCAGCCCCATTGGTCCTTGGCCCTGGCTAGCTCCGGCACCCAGAGTTCCACGTGGTGCAGCGCACCAAAAGATTCGTCAGTCACTGTGAGAGTCTGGCACGCGACTCAGTACAGGACGCGCTGGAAGAGGACGTGGTCCTGCCATGAACCGGCAATGTGGAGGTATTCGGGCGCGACGCCGATCTGCTGGAAGCCGGCCCGCCGAAGCACGGCCTGGGAGGCTGCGTTGTGCGGCAGGGTGGCCGCCTGGATCCGGTGCAGGTCCAGCGCCCTGCGGGCGGCATCAAGAACATGCGCCACCGCGGCCGAGCCAATGCCCTTGCCGGTGGTTTCCCGGTCCACCCAATACCCCAGGTTTGCGCTGCGGAAAGGGCCACGCACGATGCCGCTCAACGTCATGGTTCCCACGGCGCGGTCGCCGGCCAGCAGGATCCAGGGCACTCCGGTTCCAGCGGCGAACATGTCGAGCTTTCCCCCGATGTCGGCGCTCTGCCCCTCGGTTGTGAAGAATTCCGCCGTCCGCGCCGGCTCCCAGGGCTCCAGATGCTCCCGGTTCCGCAGGTAGGCGGCGCCCAGCCACTTGGCGTCGGACCGTTGAAGCAGCCTGATGTGGACGTCGCCGGGCAAGTCCCCCGCCAGCATGTCTGAACCGTCAGTCGTCACGTCCCCATCCTTCCGGGTCCCCGCAACTGCCGCCGTCAGCGACGCGCCGCCCGCGGGGCCGCCGGGGATCGGTTCCCCCTGGCCCCTGCCCCGACCGGCTGACCGACCGGCCGGCCGGCCAGGCAAGTTAGACTCGGGGCATGTCGGCTCTGTGGGGGCGCGGATCCTGCGCGTAAAAGTGGTGTTGCTGGTGTTGCTCCTGCCGCTGGCCGCCTGCGAATACAGCCCCGACGAGCCGCCCGCGCCTGCGCCGACTGCCACGCACTCAGCCGATCCCGCGGTATTCCTGGCCGCAGTGACCCGGCAGCTCGGGGGACCGCCCGCCGGCTCCGACCTCCCGTATGCCATCGGCAAGACCGCCGAATGGACCGCCGAGCTTGCAGCCGGGGACTACCTGCTGACGGCGGCCTGCTCCGGCGCTACCCGGCTGGAACTGACGGTGAGTCGTGTCCAGGGACTTCCGGAAGCCTGGGACTACCCGTGCGGTGAAGCCCGCGCCTCGTTCTTCCGCCACACCGGCGGAACGCTCACGGCCCGTGCCACCGCGCTCTACGGACTCGAAGCCGGGGTCGCCGGGGTGAAGATCGAGCCCAACTCGGACGAATCACTGCGCGAGAATTTCGGCGCCAGCGCCTGGGCACGGGACGTCCTGGACCCGTCCAAACCCGGCGAATACCGCGGGTCCGCCACGTCCGATGCGCCGACCAGCTTTGGGCTCGCCGCCCCCGCCGGCGGCTACGAATTGAACTTCGCCTGCCGCGGGACGGCAGCGACCCAACTGTCCATCCGCAGCTGGAACGGCGCGCCGGCCCTGGCTGAAGTGACCGTCCCATGCGGGGAGGTCATCAGCACCGATCTCCAGCTGCCCTCCGACGGCGCCGAGCTGAGCATGGCGCCCGCCGGCGGAACCGGGCAGTACTCGTTCCGGCTGGTGCCGCCCGGGAAGGGGCAGGGCTAGTCTGCGGACTCGTCCGCGGGCGGGTCCGTCGACTGGTCGGCGGCCCCGGCCAGGGCCATGACCATGCGCTCCATCCGGGCGATGCCGGCGAAGCGGCCCGCGTTGTCCGTCACCAGGAGCGGGTCGAAGCGCTGGTTTTGCGGCCTCGTCATCGAGCGGGCCAGGGCCTGGCTGAGCGGTGTATCAAGGTTCACCCGCATTCCGGGGCTCACCACGCCAAGCGCGGACGCCCCGGCGCCCAGCACGGCAACCGGCCGCAGGCGCTCGCCCAGCAGCACGACGGCGTCCAGCGCCGGGTTGGCCGCGAACGCTTCGGCCGCCTGCGCGACGGTAGTCGCCGCCGTCGCCGGTTCGACGACGTCGCGGATGACCGTCTTGTGGGTCACCGGACGGGCGCTGGCCAAGCGGTGCGCCACGTCAAGGTCGATACCGGCCCACGGCGGGGCGGGCCGGGCAAGGTAGTAGCCCTGTACGAGCGGGACCCCCAGCGAGACCAGCGCGTCGAGTTCCTCAACCCGCTCCACACCCTCGGCCAGGATCCACGCATCCACGCGGCTCGCAAAGGCTCCGAGCATCCCGATGAGGGCGCGTTTCGCCTCGTCGCGGTCGACGTCCTGGATGAGTGCCCGGTCGATCTTGATCATTGAAGGCCGCAGGGCCAGCAGGTGGCGCAGTCCCGCATAGCCCGCTCCGGCGTCGTCGACGGCAATCAAGGCTCCGGCGGCGCGCAGTTGGTTGAGATCCGGTTCCAGCTCCAGGTACGAATCGATGGGAGTTTGCTCCGTCAGTTCGACGATGAGTCCCCCCAGCGCACCCTCTTCGCGCCAGACACTTCGGATCTCTTCCGAGCCCAGCAGCTCCGGCGAGACGTTGAGGGTAAGGAAGCAGTTGGCCGGCAGCGCGGCGCGGGCCTTCAGCGCCGTCCGCAGCGCGGCGGACTCAAGCTCGGCGCCTCTTCCGCGTTCCCGTGCAGCCGAGAACCAGACTTCGGGGTTCTTTTCGGCGTAGCCGGGGAACCTCGCAAGAGCCTCATAGCCAACCACGGCGCCGCGAGCGGTATCAACAATCGGCTGATAGGCCGTTGCCAGTCCTTCGCCGCGGCAGGCCGAGGCCAGCAGGTTGTCCCAGTCGGGCGGCGCGGGCGGCGCGGGCTCAGGGCCTGGGCCGCCTGCCGCTGGTATCAACTAACCGGGTGGATTGCTTTGTGCACCGATTCGACCAGCTCGGCAGGCAGATCGGTCAGGCCATGCACGGAAGCGGCATGCGCCCCCACCTGGACCAGGATCTCGTCCTCGGTGCTGCAAACCCAGCGGGCTTCACAACCGGGAACGACGTCACCACATGCAAACGACTTCACTTCAGCTCCTAAGACTCAATCACCAACGGACCAACCCTACTCCGCGGTAGGGGTGAATCGGCCGATACGCGGCCCCGGGTGTCGTCCTACGGGCCGCCGCCGCCGGTCCCGCCGGTCACAGGAATTAATGCTCCGGCCCCCTGTTGTCACCACCCTCGTCCGGCTATGGTGGTTGGTGAACGACCCTCTCCGTAGACTCAATGACGAGGCGGGGTGTCGTTCCGGCCACAGCGGGTCCAGGATTACCGTTCCGTGAACCCCCTGTTGGCGTTGGGGCAGGCGCGGGGGGTCCCCAAGTAAAAATCAATCCGTGCCCAGGCGCGACAGGCGCGCACCACTCATACCAGGCACGGAGCCTCGAATCCGCTGACGACGCGCTTCTCCGCTTGCCGCGGCCCTTTGGCCACCATGGCACCAGTGGAGCGCGAGCCTGCGCCGGGTTGTTTCGGGGCCATCACCGCAGACGCTTCGGAGGGCTTCATGTCGGGCGGCCGCGGTTCACCAAAATGGAACTCACGCAAGGAAACCTCATGAAGAGCTCACTACGACTGGTCGGCGTCACCCTGCTTGCCAGCGGACTAGGCCTCGGCGGCACCGTCCTCTCCGCGGCAGCGGCATCAGCGGACACCGGGCTGAAGACAACAGCAACCATGTCGGGCGAACACAGGGATTTCAAGGATGATACCTGTATGACCCGGCACGACTCCTCCCACGGCTCGTGGGACTCGAAGGGCCGTTTCCACGACCGCGATGACAATAGCGGCTGGCGCGATGACAACTGCAACTGGCGTTCCGACGACGACACCGACGGCAGTTGGCACGACGGGAATGGTTGCCAGCATGATCGTTGGGGCTGGTGGAGCCATGACGGCAGGTTCAACTGGGACGATCGCCGCGAAGACCACAGTTCCTGGAGCCACGACCATGACAACGGCAACTCCGGAGACCACCGCTCCGATCACAAGTCAGACGACAACGTCCACAAGGTCCACGACAAGTGGAGCAAGGAGTAGCTAGCAACGGAGGCTGACTGAAACGTTCCCGCTCGACGGGAACAGTGGGGGCACCGTTCATGCGGCGCCCCTCAGCCGTGCCTGCAGGCCGAGGCGTAACCGATCAGCCGGTGACGTTTGGGGTGGCGCCGTCGTTGGCGGCCACTTCGGCCAGCCACTCAAGGGCGTCCGCGGTGGAGGTGAAGTAACGTTGCGGGCATTCGTTCCCGCGGCGCATCCAAGCCGCGACCACGCGGTCCACGTTCGATTGACCGACCAAGGCCACGGAGGAGACGAAGCGGCTTTCCAGGTAGTGGTTGCGAGCGCCGGCACTCGGCTTGACGTCGCTGATGTCGATCAGCAGGGGCAGCATCCTGCCGGCACTGATTTTTGATATGGCCAGCACGGATTCGGCCGCGTCCGCGGTTCCGAGCGCGGAACCCCCGGCCCAGACCAGCTGAAGAATGCCGCTCTCATCCAGGCTGAGCGTACCCTTGCCAGCCGCCAGGACTATTTCCATCGTGGTTCCCCCTCCCGCGACAGACTAGCGTGTCGCGGGCCAAAACGTGACGCCAGTTACTTTTTCACCCAAAAAATGACGGTCCGGCGCACATCGGTTGCTCCGCAACGGCCGTTTCACGGCCCATAACGGCGACTAGGGAGCACCCGCTTCGGCCCGCGAGGCCGGACAAAAGAAAAAGCCTCCGGAACCGATGGGTTCCGGAGGCTTTCTCGAGGGTGGCAGATGAGGGATTCGAACCCCCGTAGGCGTTGCCAGCTGATTTACAGTCAGCCCCCTTTGGCCGCTCGGGTAATCTGCCGAACTTCAAAAGAAGATCACTCGCGGCCTCCGTGATCGGAACGCCTGTTTCCAGTCCGTTCCGCTTCCAGCAACCGCGGGCAAGACAACTTTACAGAACTTCCGCCGAAGAATCGAATCGGCTCACGGCGGCCCCGGGAAGGCCGGAATATCAGGCTTCTCCGAGGATGCGGCCGGCAATTTTGGCCTCGAACTTCGCCGCCTGCTCCGCCGTGACCTGGTTGAGCTGCACTGCCCGGGCCAGGTCCGCTTGCACCCCGTCCAGGCGGGCGGAAGCGTCGGCCGCGGGGCTGAGGATGATCGAGGCGGCGAGCGCCGCGGCCGCTATTGAGGTCGCCGCCGTCGTGAGGGAGTTCGCGGCTGCGGCGGTGGTGCTGGTGACGTAACGGACGGCCTTGCGGTTCATGTGCCTTGCCTTTCAAGCGGCTCTTCCAACGGGTACAACTCTGCCGGAGCAGGCTTCGTTCCCCCCGTGGTTCAGCTTTGAGCCAACTGTGAGAACCGGTCCACCCGCGGCACCTTCACAACCGGAGCATCCGTACTAGGCTGGAATGCAGAAAACACCGCCCTCAGCAGGGCGCCCGGACAACCATCAGGAGGACAGTCATGGCAGGCGAATCCACATTCGACGTCGTCAGCAAGGTCGACAAGCAGGAGGTCGCCAACGCGCTGAACCAGGCGCAGAAGGAACTGGCGCAGCGTTACGACTTCAAGGGCGTCGGCGCCGAGGTCGACTTCAGCGGCGAGAAGATCCTCATGAAAGCCAACTCGGAAGAGCGGGTACTGGCCGTCCTGGACGTGTTGCAGTCCAAGCTCATCCGCCGCGGTATCTCGCTGAAGTCCCTCGACACGGGCGAGCCCTACCCGTCCGGCAAGGAGTTCCGGCTCGAGGCCACCATCAAGGAAGGCATCGCCCAGGACCTGGCGAAGAAGATCAACAAGCTGATCCGCGATGAGGGGCCCAAGTCAGTCAAATCGCAGATCCAGGGCGACGAGCTCCGCGTGACCTCCAAGTCCCGAGACGACCTGCAGGAGACCATGAACCTGCTGAAGGGCTTCGACGAGGCCGACCTGCAGTTCGTGAACTTCCGCAGCTAGGAGCGCCATCCCGGCCGGGTTCCAGCGTCATCACCGATGCCGGGGCCCGGCCTTTTCGTGCCTACCCCAGTTGCCGGCCCGCCATCCGCTCGAGCCGTCCGATCCGCTCGCTCATCGGCGGGTGCGTGGAGAACATCCGTGCCAAGCCGCCGCCGCGGAACGGGTTCGCGATCATCAGGTGCGAGGCGTTCACCAGCCGCTGGTCCTGCGGCAACGGCGCGAGCTGCACGCCCTGCTCGATCTTGCGCAGGGCGGAGGCCAGCGCCAGCGGGTCCCCGGTGAGCGCCGAGCCGTCCTCGTCGGCGTCGTACTCCCGGGTCCGGGAGATGGCCATCTGGATCAGCGAGGCGGCGAACGGCGCCAGCAGCGCCATCGCGAGCAGCGCTAGCGGGTTGCCGTTGCGCCGGTCACCGCCACCGCCGAAGAAGAGCAGCATCTGGCCCACCGAGGTGATCACGCCGGCGACGGCGGCAGCCACCGAGGACGTGAGGATATCCCGGTTGTAGACGTGCATCAGCTCGTGGCCCAGCACGCCACGGAGTTCACGGGCGTCGAGCAGCTGCAGGATGCCCTGCGTGCAGGAGACCGCCGCGTTCTGCGGATTCCGGCCGGTGGCGAACGCGTTCGGCGCCATCGTCGGCGAGACGTAGATCCGGGGCATCGGCTGGTTGGCGCGGGCCGAGAGCTCCCGGACAATCTGGTACAGCTGGGGCGCCTCGGCCTCCGTCACCGGGTAGGCCTGCATGGACCGGATCGCGATCTTGTCGCTGTTCCAGTATCCGTAGGCCGTGGTGCCGACGCCGATCAGCGCCATGATCCAGATCGGCGCCGCGCTGCGCGTGCCCGATCCGATCAGCGCGCCGAGGCCCAGCAGCACCGCCCAGAGCACCCCGAACAGGGCCGCCGTCTTCAGGCCGTTGTGATGGTTGTGCACAGGTCCTCCCGTTATGCCCCGGGTGTCCCCAAAGGATCACCCACTTGAGAAACGAACCGCTACGGGACCGGGTTCCGCGCGTCGTACGCCAGGAAGCCGGACTGCCGGCGGGCCACGAGCCAGGCCACCACCGCGCACAGCACGCCGCCCGCGAGCAGTACCCAGCCCTCACTGAGCAGCTTAGTCGCGCCGCCCGCCAGCATGTCCCCGACCCGGGGCCCGCCCGCGACGACCACCACGAAGACCCCCTGCAGCCGGCCGCGCAGGTGGTCCGGGGTGGCCGACTGCAGGATCGTGGTGCGGAAGACTGCGCTGACAGAGTCGGCGATGCCGGCGAGCGCGCAGCACACGGCGGCCGGCACCAGCCACAGGGTCACACCGCCGGCACCGGACCGCCCGGCGAGCACGACAACCAGGCCCAGCCCCGCAATCGAGGCGCCCCAGCCCATAACGGACCAGACCACCGCGGCGCCTTGGGCACGGACCGCGCCGAGGGGCCCGGAAAAGAGTCCGGCCAGGAAAGCGCCCACGGCGGTCGAGGCGAGGAGCAGACCGACCGTCGCCTCGCCGCCGCCGATCATCACCGCGCCGATGGCAGGCAGCAGGGCCCGCGGCTGGGCCAGGATCATGGCCACCAGGTCGACGACGAAGGTCATGCGCAGATTGGGCCGCGTGCCGAGGAAACGGAAGCCCTCGACGACGGAGCGCAGGCCCACCCGGTGCGAGGCCTGCCCCGGCGGCATCGCCGGGAGCTTGAGCAGGGCCCAGACGACAAAGGCGAAGCTGGCCACGTCGACCGTATAGGTCCAGGCGAAGCCGACCGTGGCAACCAGCACGCCGGCCAGCAGCGGACCGGCGGTCATGGTCAGGCCGAAGATCATCATGCTCAGGGCATTCGCCGCCGGCAGGAGCTCCTTGCGCACGAGCACCGGGATGATGGCGCTGCGGGCCGGTTGGTTGATGGCCTGTGCACCGCTCTGCACGGCGACCAGGAGGTACAGCAGCCACACATTTCCCAGCTGCAGCCAGGCCTGCAGCGCCAGCGCGCCGGTGGTCAGCCAGAGCACCGCGGAGGCGAGGAGTGCGACCTTGCGGCGGTCGTGAGCGTCTGCGATGGATCCGCCGAGGAGGCCGCCAAAGACCAGCGGGACCAGGGCGAAAATGCTCAGCAGGCCCACGTAGAGGCTGTCCTGGGTGAGCCGGTAGACCTCGAGGCTGACGGCCACCAGGGTGAGTTGGCTGCCGAGCGCCGAGGCGGCGGATCCCAGCCACAGGCGGCGGAACGCCGGGCTCTCGCGCAACGGCGTGATGTCCGCCAAGAATTTCCCCACCCGGCAACTCTAGTGGGACACAAAAGCGAAATAAGCCGAACCTTATTGTGAGCTGCTAAAAATAAGTGTTTGAATGGGGCCATGACGGATACCGCGGGCAGCAGCGAGGCATGGGCTGCCGCCCTGCGCGCCCACGGACGCCGGGTGACCAAACAGCGGCTGGCCGTGCTGGCCGCCGTCGCACGCCATCCGCATTCGCCAGCGGAGGGCATCCTTGCCGCCGCCCGCGAGGAACTGCCGGACCTGACGGCACAATCCGTCTACGTGGTCCTCGGCGACCTGACCGAGATGCAGATGCTGCGCCGGTTCGAACCTCCCCACTCCCCCGCGCTGTATGAGACCCGGGTGGGCGACAACCACCACCACGCGGTCTGCATCAGCTGCGGCCGCGTCGAGGACGTCGAATGCGCCGTCGGCCACGCGCCCTGCCTGACGCCGCACTGGGACGCCGGCTCCAGGCCCATGACCATCCAGATCGCGGACGTCCTGTACCAGGGCATCTGCGAGGACTGCCAGCGCACCCAAAAACTTCCCGCCGACCGTAACTAAGTTAGAAACAGAAATAGGAGAACGATGACTCAGAACATCTCTGCGCCCGCAGTGTCCACGACACAGTCCGGAGCCCCCGTCACGTCCGATGCCCACTCGCAGTCCGTCGGTGCCGACGGCGCGATCATCCTCACCGATCACTACCTGATCGAGAAGCTGGCCCAGTTCAACCGCGAGCGCGTGCCGGAGCGCGTCGTGCACGCCAAGGGCGGCGGCGCGTTCGGTACCTTCAAGACCACGGGCGACGTGTCCCAGTACACCAAGGCCGCGCTGTTCCAGCCGGGCACCGAGACGGACATGCTCATCCGCTTCTCCTCCGTGGCCGGCGAAAACGGCTCCCCCGACACCTGGCGTGACCCCCGCGGCTTCGCCGTGAAGTTCTACACCACCGAGGGCAACTACGACCTGGTCGGCAACAACACCCCGGTGTTCTTCATCCGCGACGGCATCAAGTTCCCGGACTTCATCCACTCGCAGAAGCGCCTCCCGGGCACCCACCTGCGCGACGCCGACATGCAGTGGGACTTCTGGACCCTTTCCCCCGAGTCCGCGCACCAGGTCACCTGGCTCATGGGCGACCGCGGCCTGCCGGCCTCATGGCGCGAAATGCAGGGCTACGGCTCGCACACCTACCAGTGGATCAACGCCGCGGGCGAGCGCTTCTGGGTCAAGTACCACTTCAAGTCCAACCAGGGCGTCAAGTCCCTGACGGGCGATGAGGCCGAGTCGCTGGCCGGCTCGGATGCGGACTTCTACATCCGCGACCTGCAGGAGAACATTGCCGCGGGCAACTTCCCGTCCTGGGACCTGCACGTGCAGGTCATGCCCTACGAGGACGCCAAGACCTACCGCTTCAACCCGTTCGACCTCACCAAGGTGTGGCCGCACAGCGACTACCCGCTGGTCAAGGTCGGCACCATGGAGCTGAACAAGAACCCGGAGAACTACTTCGCGCAGATCGAGCAGGCCACCTTCGCGCCGTCGAACTTCGTGCCGGGCATCGCCGCGTCCCCGGACAAGATGCTGCAGGCCCGCATCTTCTCGTATGCCGACGCACACCGTTACCGCGTGGGCACCAACCACGCCCAGCTGCCGGTCAACCTGCCCAAGAGCCAGGTCAACAACTACAGCCAGGACGGCCAGGGGCGCTACCACTTCAACGCGCCCTCGGTTCCGGTGTACGCCCCGAGCTCCGTCGGCGGCCCGGCTGCCGTGGAACCGCAGAGCCCGGCCGGCGGCTGGGAGAACGACGGCGAGCTGACGCTCTCCGCGCACTCCCTGCACGCTGAGGACGGCGACTTCGGCCAGGCCGGCACGCTGTACCGCGAGGTGTTCGACGACGGCGCCAAGGCCCGCCTGCTGGATACCATCACCGGCGCCGTCGGCGGCGTGAAGAGCCCGGCCATCAAGGAACGCGCCATCCAGTACTGGACCAACGTCGACGCCGAGCTCGGCGCGAAGCTGCGCGCCAACCTGGGTGCTGCGGCTGCCGGCGTTGCCACCTCCGACGCCGAGGCCGCCAACAAGGTCGGCTAACTGGCTCAGCACCGAAGAACACCCCGCCGCGGTAACCCGCGGCGGGGTGTTTTCGTTTGCTTTCGGAAGGTTAGGCCGACGTCGAACTGGCGGTTGAGCCGGCTGCCGCGGGCCGGTGGCCCTTCTTGGCCAGCTGGATCTGCTCGTAGACGTGGTGGCGGAGCTCCGTGAACCGCGGCAGTGAACGGGTCTCCAACTGGTCGCGTTCGGCCGGAAGGTCGATCACGATGTCCTCCTGCACCACCGTCGGGGAGCTGGAGAGGATGATGACCCGCTCGCCCAGGTACACAGACTCGTCGATGTCGTGGGTGACGAACAGCACGGTCACGCCGAGCTTCTTCCACACCACACGGATCAGGTCCTCAAGGTCCGCGCGGGTCTGCGCGTCCACGGCCGCGAACGGTTCGTCCATCAGCAGGACCTCGGGCTGGTACGCGATGGCGCGGGCGATCGCCACGCGCTGCTGCATGCCGCCGGAGAGCTGCCAGGGGTAGGAGCGCGGCACGTGCGCCAGGCCCACTGCCTCGAGAGCCTCGTCGACCAGCCGGTCACGTTCGGCCTTGGGCACGCCCTGGTTCTTCAGCGGCAGCTCCACGTTGTCCCGGACGCGCATCCAGGGGAACAACGACCGGCCGTACTCCTGGAACACCACGGCCATCTTCTTCGGCGGCCCGGACACCCGCTTGCCGTCGAGGAGCACTTCACCCTCGGTGGGCGCCATCAGGCCCGATATGCACTTGAGCAGGGTGGTCTTGCCGGAACCCGAGGGGCCAACGAGGCAGGCCAGTTCCCCGGCGCGGAGATCGAAGGTGAGGTTCCGCACCGCCTCGATGTCGCCGCCGTCGGTCTGGTAGACCTTCTTCAAGCCGCGGACCGAAAGCATCGCTTCCTGGGCCGCCGGGGCTGCACTAGGCTGCATTTTCTACCTCTTTCTGGCCGTGGTACCAGCGCAGGATGTTCCGCTCGGCCCACTGGAAGATGAATGACATGGCCACGCCCAGCAGTCCGAGCACCACGATGCCGGACCACATTTCCGGGATGGCGAAGGAGCGCTGGAACTGGACAATGGTGAAGCCCAGCCCGGAGGACGAGGCGAACATTTCGGAGATGACCATCAGGATCAGCCCCAGGGACAGCGACTGGCGCACGCCGGCGAGAATCTGCGGGCTGGCCGAGGGCAGCACCAGGTAGCGGACCCGGGCCCAGCCGTCGATGCCGTAGGTGTGCGCCGAATCCGAGAGGACCCCGTCGACGGCACGGACACCTTCAATGGTGTTCAGCAGGACCGGCCAGACACAGCCGGAGATGATGACCGCGATCTTCATGGAGTCGGTGATGCCCATCAGCAGGATCAGCACCGGGACCAGGACCGGCGGCGGGATGGCGCGGAAGAACTCCAGCACCGGCTCCATCAGGGCCCGCAGCCACCGGACCGACCCGATCAGCACACCGCCGACGACGCCGATCGCGATCGCCGCGACGACGCCGACCAGGAGCCTGCCGATGCTGGGCAGCACGTCCGTCAGGAAGCGGGGGCCGAACCACACCTGGCCGAACTTGCTGACCAGGGCGGCGGGCGTAGGGACAAAGAAGTTGACCGAGCCCAGCGTGGCGGCCCACCAGGCCAGGACCAGCAGGACGGGCAGCGCCAGCACATAGCCCGCGGTTTTCAGTGCTTTCATACGATCGCCTCGGAACGGACGGAGGAGTGCCAGGACAGGGTCTTCTTTTCGATGAACCGCATCAGGGCGTTGATCAGGACGCCGATCAGGCCCGTCGCGAGTACCAGGGCGTACATGCCGGAGATGGCGCCGCCGGACTGTGCGAGGGCGATTTCACGGCCGAGGCCGGGCGAGCCGATTACCAGCTCGGCCGTGATGGCCAGCACCAGCGCCACCGTGGCGGCGAGCCGGACGCCCGTCATTAGGTACGGCAGGGCGGTGGGGAACACGACGTAATGGATCCGTGCCATCGCGCCTAGCCCGTAGGTCTTGGCGGTGTTGTTGGCGACCATGTCGACGTCGGCCACACCGTAGAGGACCTGGATCAGCACCTGCCAGAAGGCGGCGTAGGTGATCAGCATGAGGGACGACTCAATCTTCACGCCGAAGAGCAGCACGGCCAGCGGAATCAGCGCCACGGACGGGATGGGGCGCAGGAATTCGATGGTGGAGTTGGTGGCCTTGCGCAGGAAGGTGCTGGAGCCGATGATGAAGCCGGCCAGCACGGCGAGGGCCACCGCGATGAGGAGTCCGAGGAACCATGCCTTCATGGTTTCGCCGACCGAGACCCAGAAAGCGGTCAGGCTGACGTCGCGGACCAGGGCCGCCATGACCTCGCTGGCCGGCGGCAGGTACCGTTCGTCGATGATGCCCAGCCGGGGAATGAGTTCCCAGGTGGCCAGGAATCCCAGGATCCCGGCGAGGCCGAGCAGCTGTTTTACCGGCAGTTTGCGGGACTGCCGCCGGTCCCGCCCCGCGATGGGGGCGGAACCGCCGGCGAGTGGAGCAGTTTGGCTCACGGAAGGAGGTCGCCCGCGCTCGGGGCCTTGGACAGCGTGCCGTACCGGGCGGCGGCGTCGCCGAGCGTCTTGAAGGCGTCCTTGTTGAACTCCACGCGGTAGCGCGGCAGGATCATCTTGGCCCGGGTGGCTTCGTCGATCTTGGTGTAGGTGCCCACGATGTCGCGGACATCTTGCGGGTGCGCCTGGGCGTATTCGAGGGACTTGTTCATGGCCCGGGTGAACTTCTGTGTCAGGTCGGCCTTGCCCTTGATGGTGTCCGCCTTGGTGAAGTAGCCGGCAATGTCCAGCTCGGGGCTCATGTCCGCGAAGTTCGAGGAGATGATCTTGCCGCCGTCGGCCACCGCCTTGGACAGGAAGGGCTCCAGGATCCAGGCCGCGTCCACCTGCTTGTTGGTCAGCGCCGCGGGGGCATCCGGGAAGGCCACCTCAACGAACTTCACGTCCGCGGCGCTGCCGCCGTCCTTTTCGATGACGGACTTGATGGTGGTGTCACCGATGTTGGAGAGGTTGTTCACCGAGACGGTCTTGCCTGCCAGGTCCTTCGGGGACTGGATGCTGGAACCGGCGGGGACGACGACGCCGCCGATGTCCTTGCCCTTCTGCCCTGTGGTCGAGGCGCCGTTGGCGACGAACTTCAGGTCGAGGCCCTTGTCCTTGGCCACCATGACGGAGATCAGGTTGGAGAAGGCGAAGTCGAAACTGCCGCTGACCACACCGGGCACGATCGCCGCGCCGCCGGTGGCCGTCTGGATGTCCAGCTGGAGTCCTTCGTCCTTGAAGAAGCCCTGCTTGTTGCCCAGGTAGATGGGGGCGCAGTCGACGATCGGGATCACACCGACGCTCACCTTGGTCAACTCGCCGCCGCCCGAGGCGCCACCGGATGCGGTGCCACCGCCCGTGGAACTCGGCGATCCGCTGCTGCAGGCCGAGAGTGCGAGGACCGATGCGGCCGCCAGCACGGTGATAATACGACGTTTCATGTTCACTCCTGTGTGCGCATTGGCGTGGGAGTGACTAGCCCCCAAGCCCCTGTGTTCGCTTTTCGAACAATCGTTCAAAAATAAGTCTTGCCCAAGGCTACTGTGAGGTCAACCACATTGGGCGCATTGTTACACCTCTGAGACGACGGCGGAAGGGGCTGCGCACGGATGACAAACGCGGGGCCACCTGAGGCCCATCCGGACTGGCCGGACGGGCCGAAGGTGACCCCGCGCTGGATTTCCGCGGTGCGGCTAGGAGCGGGTAAGCGACTCCGCGTTTTCGGACTGGTCCGCGTCGGCGTTGGTCTCGGCGTTGTCGCCGTCGTTCGTGTGCGCGGCCGGCATGCCGGCGGTCTTGACGCCGGGGCGGTTGACAGCTGCCCTGGCCTCAGCGAACTTCTCGTTGAGGCGGGAGTGGCGCTGGCCGTAGGCGAAGTAGATCGCAATGCCGATGACCAGCCAGATGGCGAAGAAGATCCAGGTCTCCACGGCCAGGTTGGTCATCAGGTACAGGCACAGGACGGCCGACACGACCGGCAGCACCTTCCCGAACGGCACACGGAATGACGGCTTGAGGTCGGGGCGCTTCTTGCGCAGCACCAGGATGCCGAGGCTGACCATCACGAACGCGGAGAGCGTGCCGATGTTGATCATTTCCTCCAGCAGGTCCACGTTGGTCAGCCCGGCCACGAGCGCCACGGCGGTGCCGCAGATGATCTGCAGGCGGGCCGGCGTCGCGCGGATGGTGCCGGTCTTGGACAGCGAGCGCGGCAGCAGGCCGTCGCGGCTCATCGCCATGACCACGCGGGAGAGGCCCATCAGCAGGACCATAATCACCGTGGTCAGACCCACGAGCGAGCCGAAGGCGATCACCTTGGCGGCATCGGTGTTGCCGACGGCCTCGAAAGCGGTGGTCAGCGTGGGGTTCTTTGCCTCGGCCAGCTTGGTGTAGGAAACCATGCCGGTCAGCGCGAGCGAGACCAGGATGTAGAGCACGGTGACGATCGCGAGGCCGCCGAAGATGCCGCGGGGCAGGGTCTTCTGCGGGTTCTTGACCTCCTCGGCGGACGTGGCGACGACGTCGAAGCCGATGAAGGCGAAGAAGACCAGGGCGGCGCCGGCGAAGATGCCCAGCGTGCCGTACTGCGCGGGGGCCGCGCCGGTGAGGAAGCCGAAGAAGGACTGCTTGAGCACGTCCGTGGCGCCGGTGCCGCCGGTGGGCTCGGAGGCCGGGACGAACGGGGCGTAGTTCTCAAACTTCACGTAGCTGAAGCCAACCACGATCACGAAGAGCACGACCGCGATCTTGATCAGCGTGAAGACGTTGCCGACGCGGGCCGAGAGCTTGGTCCCCAGGACCAGCAGGACGGTGAAGACGGCGACGATCAGGAAGGCGCCCCAGAAGAGGTCGACGCCTGCCACGGAGATCGACGGCGGAATGTCCAATCCCATCAGCGCGAAGACCTTGCTGAGGTAGATGCCCCAGTACTTGGCGATCACGGCGGCCGCGGTGAACAGCTCGAGGATGAGGTTCCAGCCGATAATCCAGGCGAGCACCTCGCCCATGGTGGCGTAGGTGAAGACATAGGCGGAGCCTGCCACCGGAATGGCCGTGGCGAATTCGGCGTAGCACATGATGGCGAGGGCGCAGGTGACGGCGGCGATCGCGAAGGAGATGGTGACGGCGGGGCCGGCGAAGTTTGCGGCAGCCTTGGCTCCGACCGAGAAGATTCCGGCGCCGACGGCAACGGCGACGCCCATGATCATCAGGTCCCAGGTGCTGAGCGAGCGCTTCAGCTTGCGTCCGGGCTCATCGGCGTCGGCAATCGACTGCTCAATGGATTTGGTCCGGAAAAGGTTCATAGCAAAGTCCAAAATCTCGGTAGCTGGTTGGAAACAGACCTATTAAGCGTAGTGTCCATCCACTGGACGGCCGCTTTCATCCCACATTGTGAGACGCAAAAGAGCGCGAACGTACACTTGGGGCCCCTCCCGCGGGGCCCCAAGTGTATGTTCGCGCTCAGATGTCAGCGGTTCAGACCGGCCAGTCCATCAGTGTCGAGCGGATCAGGAATCGCTTCCCCTCGGGCGCTTCGACCGAGAAGCCGCTTCCCCGGCCGGATACGACGTCGACCGTCAGGTGCGTGTGGCTCCAGTAGTTGAACTGCTCCCGCGACATCCAAAACTCCAGCGGCTGCGGCTCCAGGCCGTCTGAAATATCGAACAGCCCCAGCAGCACGTCAGAGTCGCCGGTGAGGAATTCCCCCGCCGGGTAGCACATGGGCGAGGACCCGTCGCAGCAGCCGCCGGACTGGTGGAACATCAGGGGCCCGTGCTGGAGCCAGAGTTTGCGCAGCAGCTGCACGGCCTCGGGGGTAAGGGCCACGCGGGAGAAGTCTTCGCCGGCCATCGTCACGGCGGCGTCGAGCCTGGTCTGGGTCATCGGGGCTTCTCCTGGCAGGGGTGGGGTCGGATGGCGCCGGAGGTCCCGGCGCCGGAGGTCCCGGCGCCGGGACCAGGGCGGGGCGGACCGGAGGGTCCGCCCCGCCGCGTCGGCCTAGAAGAAGCCGAGCTTGTTCTCGTTGTAGCTGACCAGCAGGTTCTTGGTCTGCTGGTAGTGGTCCAACATCATGGCGTGGTTCTCGCGGCCGATACCGGAGGACTTGTACCCGCCGAACGCGGCACCGGCCGGGTAGGCGTGGTAGTTGTTGACCCACACCCGACCGGCCTGGATCTCGCGGCCGGCGCGGTAGGCGACGTTGCCGTTGCGGGACCAGACGCCGGCACCGAGGCCGTAGAGGGTGTCGTTCGCGATGCCCATGGCGTCGCTGTAGTCGCTGAAGCGGGTCACCGACACCACCGGGCCGAAGATCTCCTCCTGGAAGATCCGCATCTTGTTGTGGCCCTCGAAGATGGTGGGCTGGACGTAGTAGCCGCCGGCGAGGTCACCGGACAGCTCCGCGCGGGCGCCGCCGGTGAGTGCCTTGGCACCCTCCTGCTTTCCGATGTCGATGTAGGACAGGATCTTCTCGAGCTGGTCGTTGGAGGCCTGGGCGCCGAGCTGGGTGTCGGTGTCCAGCGGGTTGCCCTGAATGATCTTCTGGGTGCGGGCCAGCGCGTCGGCCATGAAGGAGTCGTAAATACCCTCCTGGACCAGGGCGCGGGACGGGCAGGTGCAGACTTCGCCCTGGTTGAAAGCGAAGAGAGTGAAGCCTTCGAGGGCCTTGTCGTAGAAGGCGTCATTGCTGTCGGCGACGTCGTTGAAGAAGATGTTGGGGCTCTTGCCGCCGAGTTCCAGGGTGACCGGGATAAGGTTCTGGGACGCGTACTGGCTGATCAGGCGGCCGGTGGTGGTCTCGCCGGTGAAGGCGATCTTGCGGATCCGCGGGCTGGAGGCCAGCGGCTTGCCGGCCTCCACGCCGAAGCCGTTGACGACGTTGATGACGCCCGCCGGCAGCAGATCGCTGATCAGTTCCATCAGCACCAGGATCGAGGACGGGGTCTGCTCGGCCGGCTTGAGGACGACGGCGTTTCCGGCGGCGAGCGCGGGGGCCAGCTTCCAGACGGCCATCAGGATCGGGAAGTTCCAGGGGATGATCTGGCCGACGACGCCGAGCGGCTCGTGGTAGTGGTAGGCGGTGGTGTCGTCGTCGAGCTGGGACAGCCGGCCCTCCTGGGCGCGGACGGCCGATGCGAAGTAGCGGAAGTGGTCCGCGGCGAGCGGAATGTCGGCGTTGAGGGTCTCACGGATCGGCTTGCCGTTGTCCCAGGACTCGGCGACGGCGAGCATCTCAGTGTTCTCGTCGATCCGGTCGGCGATCTTGTTCAGGATGGCGGCGCGCTCGGCGACGGAGGTCTTGCCCCAGGACGGTGCGACCTTGTGTGCGGCGTCCAGCGCGAGTTCAATGTCCTCGGCGGTGCCGCGGGCGACCTCGCAAAACGCCTTGCCGGTCACCGGGGTGATGTTCTCGAAGTACTGGCCCTTGACCGGGGCAACCCACTCCCCGCCGATCCAGTTCTCGTACCGGTCCTTGAAGGTGACCTTCGAGCCCTCGGTACCGGGCTGTGCGTAGACAGTCATTGCTAGCTCCTTTGCTGTGCAAGATGGTGGCGGAGGCGGCCAGGATTCCTGCGGCCGCCGCTGGCATCAGCTTAGGAGCGCGGAGGTTGCAAGCAGGTTGCAACCATGTGAGCCGGATCACGCCCGTTCCGTGGCGCCCGGCAGCGGACGGGCTCAGGCGCTCAGCTCCGCTTCCAGCCGTTCCAGGTCCGCGACGACGGCGGCCCGCTTTGGCGAGCGCGGCGGCAGCAGCTTCAGCGCCGCGGTGCGGACCCCGACGTCGTCCCGCGCTTCCGGCAGCTCCGCGTACTTCAGCAGCGACTCGGCGCTGCCGTCGGTCAGGACGGCCTCGCGCAGCAGGGCGGAGACGCGGTTGCGGAGTTCGCTGATCCCCGGCGCCTCGGAGCGCGGCAGGACCGCGCCGCGGTAGATTTCCAGGGCGATCCGGTGCGCGCCGCGCTGCAGGCAACTGAGGACCTGGCCGGAGTCCGGCATGAGGTCCACGGGCAGCCGGTAGGGCCGGGACTCCGGGACGGCGTCGGGATTGAGCTGTTGCAGGACCTTGCGCAGGCGCACCATTTCGGCGCGCAGTGTCATGGTGGAGCCGCCGCCCGGGTAGAGCAGCGCGCTCAGTTCCTCCGCGCTCAACCCCTCCGGGTGCGTGCTGAGCAGGGCGAGGATTTCGCTGTGCCGGGCCGAAAGCGTGACGGTGCGGCCGCCGAGGCTCAGCACGGCGTGATCGCGGCCGAGCAGCTGCAGGCTGTTGCGGTAGAGGCTGCCGGACGCCCAGGAACGCGTTCCAGCGGTGCGCACCTGGCCGCCGGGCGCGGCGGCTGACGCAGTGACGGACGCGGCAGCTGCTGCCCGGCGCCGGGCCGGGGCCGTCTGTCGGGCGGCGGCCAGCTGGAGCCGTTCGACCCGCAGGTGCGCCTGCGCGGCGGCCACCGTCGCCTCGACGAGGGACAGGGTATGAGGCGCGACGGCGGATTCGGTGCCGGTGATGTCCACGACACCCAGCAGGGCGCCGGAATCCGGATCGTGGAACGGGACGGCGGTGCAGCTCCAGGGGTGCACCGAACGCTTGTAGTGTTCGGCGCCGGCGATCTGGATGCCGCGGCCCAGCGCGAGCGCGGTGCCGGGCGCGCTGGTGCCCACGGTGGCCTCGGACCAGTCGGCGCCGGGGACGAACATCATGCCCTCGGCGCGGCGCTGCATGGCGGGGTCCCCTTCGACCCACAGCAGCCGTCCCACCTCGTCCCCCACGGCCACCAGCATGCCGCTGTCGTGGCTGGGCAGGACCAGGAGTTTGTGGATGACGGGCATGATCGCGGCCAGCGGGTGCTGCCGGCGGTATTCCTCGAGCTCCTCGCGGTCCATGGCCAGCGGCGCTTCGGGGTTGTCCGGATTCGCGTGCAATTGGGCGGAACGCTGCCAGGACTCCCGGATCAGGCTGCGCAGCCCGGGTAGCTGCTCGGCCCCGGGGGCCAGTGACCCAAGCTGCTCGTGCCCCGCACGGGCGTAGTGCTGGCGAAGCTCAGGGCTCATGCCGGAGCCGCGCGGGACGGCCTGCTGGACCGGATTCCTCATTGAACTCCCACCTGGCTGGCACCGTCGTCGGTGCGCGGCGGCGTACTGAAAGCCGCCACGTCCGGCCAAGTCTAGTTCCGGGCGGCGCGTTTGGAAACGCATCTCGTTCCGCCGAGGCGGGCTACGATTTGCTGGGACTTCCGGGTTTCCCGGTCGAGCCGCGGAAAGGCTAGCCGCGGGAAATCTTGACCATCTCTTCGCGGGGCACAACCTTGATGCGTTCACGCACGACGCCGTCGGCCTGATCGGAGGCGGACCATTCCGCGCCGAGGGCCAGTTCGTGGGCATCGAGCTTGTTCCAGCCCTCCCACGTGGTGTATTCGATGCCGCGCTCTTCGAGCAGGTCGATGATGGCCTGCGGATCGGGGTTCTGCGCCGGCGGGAGGGTCAGGCGGTCCTCGAGCAGGAAGCCGATGGTCTCCAGCGCGTCGCCCTTCGTGTGGCCAATCAGGCCGACCGGGCCGCGCTTGATCCAGCCGGTGGCGTAGATTCCCGGTACCGGATTGCCCTCGGCGTCGAGCACCCGGCCGCCCTCGTTGGGGATGACGCCGCGACGAGCGTCGTATTCCAGCTCATCCAGAGGTGAGCCGTGGTACCCGATGGCGCGGTACACGGCCTGGACCGGGTAGTCGACAAACTCCCCCGTGCCCTTGACGTTGCCGCTACCGTCCAGCCGCATCCGCTCGAACTTGATCCCGGCCACCTTGCCGGGGTGCGCGGCGTCGTCGTGAATTTCTACCGGGTTGTGCAGGAAGTGCAGGTGAAGCCGGCGGGAGGACGGTTCCTCCGCCTCGGCATGCTCTTCGACGAGCCAATTGCCGAGGGTGTTCACCATGGTCTTGATCTGGTTGTTCGTGCGGATTGCCTCGTCGGACGCTTCGTCGAACTCGAAGTCCTCGGGGTAGAGCACGATGTCGACGTCCCGGGCGTGGCTGAGCTCCCGAAGCTCCAGCGGGGTGAATTTCACCTGGGCCGGGCCGCGGCGGCCGAAGACGTGCACGTCCGTGACCGGGGAGTCCTTGAGCGCCCGGTAGACGTTGTCCGGGATCTCCGTGACGAGCAGGTCATCGGCGTGCTTGACCAGCATCCGGGCGACGTCCAGGGCCACGTTGCCGTTGCCGATTACCGCGATTTCCTTGGCCTCGAGCGGCCAGTCGCGCGGCACATCGGGGTGGCCGTCGTACCAGGAGACAAAGTCGGCCCCGCCGAACGAGCCCTCGAGTTCGACGCCGGGAATGTCCAGGTCCGCGTCCTTGATGGCGCCCGTGGAGAAGATCACAGCGTCGTAGAACGCCCGGAAATCGTGAAGGGTGAGGTCCCGGCCGTAGGTGACGTTGCCGAGGAAGCGGATGTCCCCGCGGTCCAGCACCTTGTGCAGGGCGTTGACGATGCCCTTGATCCGCGGGTGGTCCGGGGCCACGCCGTAGCGGATGAGGCCGTAAGGCGCCGGATAGGCCTCGAAGAGGTCGATGCTGACGTCGAAGTCGCCGTCCTTGACCTCGTTGGACTTGGTCAGGATGTCCGCGGCGTAGACGCCGGCCGGCCCGGCGCCGACGATCGCAACGCGGAGGGGACGTTTGGACGAAGATTCGGCCGAGTTGGACACGGGAGCCCTTCTGAGTCTTGGCGGGTGCGCCGGCAAAATACAGCGCACAGTCCCCCATTCTAAATGTCCCCTGCGACTTCGTGGCGCCCGGCGTGACTGAAATCGCAGGCCCCGGACGCGCTTCGCCGCGCCTTGCGGCAGGAATAGGAGTACCCGGGGTGGTGTTATTGGTCTTGTGCCTATCTCCGACCGACCCACTGCCCCCGCCACCGTGACCCCGCCGGGTGCTGCGGCCCCCGCCGCTGGGGACGCCGTCGGAACCCCAGCTCTGAAGGCGGGAGAGCTTAAGGCCGTGGACAAGGACACGACGGCGGGGATCCTCTTCGGCGTCGGCGCCTACGGGCTTTGGGGGTTGATGCCCCTCTACTTCTTCCTGCTGCAACCGGCCGGCGCCGTCGAAATTGTGGCCAACCGGGTCCTCTGGTCGCTCATTTTCTGCGTCCTGCTGATCACCGCCACCCGCTCCTGGCGGGTCCTGGGCGCTGCCTTCCGGAACCGCACGCTGATCGTCCCGCTGATGATCGCCGCAGTCCTGATCGCCGTGAACTGGCTGACCTACGTCTTCGGTGTGACCACGGGTCAGGCCGTGGAAGCCTCTTTGGGCTACTTCATCAACCCGCTCGTCTCCGTACTGCTGGGCGTGGTGGTGCTGAAGGAGAAACTGCGGCCGCTGCAGTGGGCCGCCGTCGGAATCGGCTTCATTGCCGTTGGCGTCCTCACGGTTTCCTACGGCAAACTGCCATGGATCGCCCTGACCCTGGCCTTCAGTTTCGGCCTCTACGGTTTCGTCAAGAAACGCGTGGGCCCGCGGGTGGACGCCATCACCAGCCTCTCGGTGGAGACGATTGTGCTGGCACCGGTCGCGGGGGTGACCATGATCGTCCTGGCCTTGACCGGGGCCGCAACCCTGACCGGCAACGGTGCCGGGCACTTCTGGCTGCTGGCCGCTTCGGGTGTCATCACCGCCGTTCCGCTGCTGTTCTTCGGTGCCTCCGCGCGGCGGCTTCCGATGACGATGATCGGGCTGCTGCAGTACTTCGCCCCGGTGCTGCAGTTCATCGTGGCGCTGGCCGTGTTTCACGAACCCATGACGACCGACCGCTGGATCGGCTTCGGCGTTGTCTGGCTCGCCCTGCTGGTGTTGACGGCCGACATGCTGCGCACCACCCGGAAGAACGTCGTGACCCGCCGGCGGGCCCGCGCCGCCGCCTGAGTCCACCGCCCGGAGCCACCCACGGCGCGAACGTACACTTGCGGCCCCCGTTTCCCCCGCAAAACAAGGCCCCAAGTGTACGTTCGCGCCCGGGTGGCGTCAGTCCTCCGGGCTGCTGTCGATGCGCACGTAGTCGCGCGGCACCACGACCATCGGAACCGGCAGGGCGCGCAGCACCTTGTTGGCCGTGCTCCCGATGAACAGCTTGTTCTTTTCCGCCAGCCGGGACGATCCCACGATCATGATCTCCGCGTCGTCCCACTCGAGGTCGTCGATGGCCTCCTCGATCGTCCGGCCGTGCGCAACCTCCACGCTCACGTGGTGACCAGCGGGCAGCCGTTCCGCCGCGGCCTTGAGCACGGTGTTGGCGTGGACATGCGCGGCGTTGACGTTTTCGCCGCCGTCGCCCTCGACATCCAGCTCGACGAGCGAGACCAGCCGGAGCGGCACGCCGCGGCGCCCGGCGGAGGCAATCGCGACGTCGATCGCGGCCTCGGCTCCGGTGCGCTGGCCGACGGCGAGCGTCAGCCGGGTGATCGGCTCGGTGCGCCGGTAACCGCGGGGCGCCAGCGCCACCGGGACCGGGGAGGCGTGCAGCAGGGCGTTGGCCACGCTGCCGACGCTGTAGCGCTTGAACAGGCCGTTGCTCGCGGCGCCCACCACAATCAGGCCGGCGCGGTATTCCAGTGCGGCGTCGATCAGGCCCGCGGCGAAAGAGTCCGCCTGACGGACGTGGAAGCGGGCTTCGAGGCCCTCCGGGACCAGGGAAAGGCCCTGCCGTTCGGCGGTCAGGACCGCCTGCTCCGCCGCGCTGACGCGGTTCCCCTGCGGGTTCAGCGCGACGTAGGGGGTGTTCCGGTCCACGACATGGACCAGGTCCAGATGGGCGCCCTGTGCCCGGGCCATGGCCGAAGCCAGCGCGACAGCGTCGGCGCCGCGGTCGTTGGGTGTGTAGCCAACTACGTATCGCATCTAAGAACCCCTTATGGGTCTGGGGCAGAATCCAGCTTGGCTCCGGGACTCCGGGCGACGTCGGCCGGTCTGCGTTCCTGCAGTGGTAGGAACGACTCTAGCCCAGCGACGCCGGGATTAGTGCGGATTTTGCAGGTACTCCGCTCAGGCACAGAGGAGCCGCGGACCCCGGGGTCCGCGGCTCCTCTGTGCGGGTGGTGCGCTGCTAGGCGTTGGCCCGGACCGCCGCGGCCAGGACCTCGAGGCCATCGAGCAGAAGTTCGTCGCTGATGACCAGCGGCGGCAGCAGCCGGATCACGTTGCCGTAGGTGCCGCAGGTGAGGATGATGACGCCCTCCTTGAGGCAGGCTGCGGCGACGGCCTTGGTCAGCTCCGGGTTCGGCTCCTTGGAGCCGGCCTGGACAAGTTCGACGGCGAGCATCGCGCCGCGGCCCCGGACATCCCCGACCACGGGGAGCTCGGTGGCGAGTTCGCGCAGCTTGCCGAGGGCCAGTTCCTCGATGTGGCGGGCGCGGGCGTTGAGGTCGTACTGCTCCATCGAGCCGATGGCGGCCAGCGCGGCGGCACAGGCCACCGGGTTGCCGCCGTAGGTGCCGCCGAGGCCGCCCGGGTGCACGGCGTCGAGCAGCTCCGCACGGCCGGTGATAGCGGAGAGCGGCATGCCGCCGGCGATGCCCTTGGCCATGGTGATGATGTCCGGGACGACGCCTTCGTGGTTCACGGCGAACCACTCACCGGTGCGGCAGAAGCCGGACTGGACCTCGTCGGCGATGAAGACGATGCCCTTGTCCTTGGCCCACGCCGCGAGGGCCGGAAGGAAGCCCTCGGCCGGGACGATGAAGCCGCCCTCGCCCTGGATGGGTTCGATGATGATCGCGGCAACCTGCTCGCCGCCGATCTGCTTCTCGATCATGGTGATGGCGCGCTTGGCGGCCTCGGCACCGGTGATCTCCGGGTTTTCCTCGCGGTACGGGTAGCTCATCGGCATCCGGTAGACCTCGGGCGCGAACGGGCCGAAGTTGGTTTTGTACGGCATGGCCTTGGCGGTCAGCGCCATGGTGAGGTTGGTGCGGCCGTGGTAGGCGTGGTCGAAGGCGACGACGGCGTCCCGGCCGGTGGCGAGGCGGGCCACCTTGACGGCGTTTTCCACGGCTTCGGCGCCGGAGTTGAAGAGCACCGTGCGCTTCTCGTGGTCGCCCGGGGTGAGGCGGTTCAGCTGCTCGGCGACGGCAACGTAGCCCTCGTACGGGGTGACCATAAAGCAGGTGTGGGTGAAGTGCTCGACGGCTTCCTTGACGGCGCCGACGACGGCGGGGTCCGAGGCGCCGACGCTCGTCACGGCGATGCCGGAGCCGAGGTCGATAAAGGAGTTGCCGTCGACGTCGTGGATGATGCCGCCGTCGGCGTCGGCGACGTAGACCGGCACGCTGGAGGCGACACCGGAGGCGACAACGGCCCTGCGGCGCTCGGTCAGGGCGACGGACTTGGGGCCGGGGAAGTCGGCCTGCACGCGGCGCTTCTGCTCCAGGCGGTAGGTGATGTCGTTTGCTGTGGTGGTCATGGGTACGCCTTTCTAAGCGTGCGGGGTGGGCGGCGAAGCCGGTCAGTCAGTCGGGGGGCAGGCGGGGCGTTACGCGACAGCGTTATGCATCAGCGTCATGCATCGAGTGCGCTCATGACGTGCTTGATGCGGGTGTAGTCCTCGACGCCGTACATCGAGAGGTCCTTGCCGTAGCCGGACTGCTTGAAGCCGCCGTGCGGCATCTCGGCGGTGAGCAGGATGTGGGTGTTGATCCAGACGGCGCCGAAATCCAGGTCGCGGCTGACCCGCATGGCGGTGCCGTGGTCCGTGGTCCAGACGCTGGAGGCCAGCGCGTAGTCGACGTCGTTGGCCAGCTCGATCGCCTCGGCCTCGGTGCTGAACTTCTGCACCGTGATGACCGGGCCGAAGGCTTCCTTCTGCACAATCTCGTCGCTCTGCTTGGCACCGGTGACGATCGTGGGCTCGAAGAAGAAACCCTTGTCCCCTGCCTGGTGGCCACCTGTCTCGATCCTGCAGTTCTCCGGCAGCGACTCCACCAGGGCCTTGACCGTGTTGAAGTGGTTGACGTTGTTCAGCGGACCGAAGTAGTTGTCCTCATCGTTCTGCGAACCGGTGCGCAGGGTCTTGGTGTGCTCCACCATGGCGGCGAGCAGGTCATCGTAGGCGGCATCCTCGACGAGCACCCGGGCAATCGCGGTGCAGTCCTGGCCGGCGTTGAAGAAGGCGAACTCGGCGATGGCCGCGGCGCTCTTCTTGATGTCCGCGTCCTTGAACACGATCGCGGGGGCCTTGCCGCCGAGTTCCAGGTGGGCGCGCTTGAGTCCCTTGGCGGCTCCGGAGGCAACGGCGATGCCGGCCCGCACGGAACCCGTAATGGAGACCAGGCCCGGGACCTTGTGTTCGACCATGAGGGAACCGGTCTCACCGGTGCCGAGGACGACGTTGAGGACGCCGGCCGGAAGGATCTCGCCGGCGAGGCGGGCCAGGACCAGAGTGGATTCGGGCGTGGTGTCGGAGGGCTTGAGCACCACGGTGTTGCCGGCTGCGAGGGCGGGGCCGATCTTCCAGATCGCCATCAGGAACGGGTAGTTCCACGGGGCAACCTGCGCGACGACGCCGATCGGTTCGCGCCGCACGTAGGAGGTGTGGCCGTCGAGGTATTCGCCGGCGGACTTACCTTCCAGGATGCGGGCGGCGCCGGCGAAGAAGCGCAACTGGTCCGCGCCCGCTGCGACTTCCTCCGCGGCGATCAGGGAACGCACCTGGCCGGTGTTGCGGTGCTGGGCCTCGACGAGTTCGTCGCTGTTGGCTTCGACGGCGTCGGCGAGCTTGAGCAACATCAGCTGGCGCTGGCCCGGGGTGACGTGCTTCCAGGTCTTGAAGGCGTCTTTCGCGGCGGCCATGGCGGCGTCGACGTCGGCCTGCACCGAGACCGGCGACTTGGCCACGACCTCGCCGTTGGTGGGGTTGACGATGTCCAGCAGGGCGGTGCCGGCGGGGGTGACGAACTCGCCGTTGATGAAGTTCTGCAAGGTTTGAACCACGGTGTACAACCTCTTTCGAGCTGGCCTGGCGAAGGCAGGGAGAAGGGATCTGCGACTGCTCCGAGCCTATGCCAGGCGGGCAAGCCGGGGAATAGGCAGCTGCACACCGATGCCGCAGTGATTTAGTGCGGTTGACCAGCGCCCGGTTATCCTGATTCCATGGCAATTTCGCTCGCGGCCCTGCTGGGGGTTCCGTCCCTCAAGCTGACCAAATCGGGCCTCGCGGAGACCACGTGGCACCAGGACATCCACTGGGTCGCAGTGACCGAGCAGGAGGACCCGCAGCGCTTCCTCAACGGCGGCGAGCTGGTCCTCACCACCGGGATGCGGCTCCGGAGCGCGCCCGAGCAGCGCCGTTTCGTCCGCCAGGTCCAACGCGCCGGCGCGGTCGGGATCGGCTTCGGCGTCGGGCTCACCCACGAGGTGGTGCCGCCGGCCCTGGTAGCGGAGGCCAACCGCTGGGGCCTTCCGGTGGTGGAAGTGCCCTACGAAACACCCTTCATTGCGATCGGCAAGCTCGTCGCGGATGCCCAGTCCGCGGACCACTACGCCAAGCTGGAGCGCTTGATCGCCGGGCACCAGGTCCTGGCCCGCGCCCTGCTGACCGGCGGCGGCCTGGCCGAACTGCTTAAGCACCTGGGTTCCATGCTGCGCACCGAGATCGTCCTGACGCAGTTCACTGCCCAGCTCTACAACAGCGCCGCCGGCGGCCCGTCCCCCACCGCGGACGGCTGGGCGACCTACCCGATCCCGACCGGACGCCGCGATGCCTGTACCCTGTGGGTGCGGCACCCGTTCGAGGACTCCGGGATCGTCGGCTACGCGCAGAACCTGATCAGCGTCGAACTCAACAACATGGTCAAGCAGCGCCAGTCGCAGCGCGCCCTGGCCGGGCAGGTGCTGGAGGACGTCATCCACGGGACGCTGGATCCCACCGAGGCCACGCGGCGCCTGGCAGGCATCGGCGTCAACAGCACCCGCAAGAACGTGGTGCTGCTGGCGGAATCGGCCGCCCATGCCAAACAGCTGGGGAGTTGCTCGCTGCCGCAGCCGCTGGCGGCGGCGGTGTCCGCCGTCGTCGGCAAGGATTTGGTGGTGCTGGTGCACGACGACGGCAGCGGAGCCAGCGCACTGGCCCGGAGCCTCAGCGACCACCTGGCGGAGGCGGGAATCCATGCCACCATCGGCATCGGCGGGGCCTACACCAAGCCCAACGGGCTGCGCTGGAGCTACTTCGAGGCGCGCGACGCGGCGAGCCATGGCCTGCCCGTCAACGAACCGGAGCGGCTGAGCCTGACCTCATTGCTGCTGGCCAGCGAGGATGTTCCGCTGGCGGACATGGCGAATGAGTCCCTCAACCCGCTCCGGACGTTCGATGCAGCCCATGGCGCCGAACTGATGACCACGCTGGAGAGCTACCTGTCTAACAACGGCTCGGTTGCCGCCGTCGCCGAGGAGCTCACCCTGCACCGGAACACGGTCCGGTACCGGCTGGCCCAGATCACCGAGCTGACCGGCTACGACCCGGCCCAGACCGCGGACCGGGTGCAGCTGTGGCTGGCGCTGGCCGTCCAGCGGCTCAGCGCCCGCCACCCGCGCTGACGCCTCATCCCGCGTGCTTTGTCCTAGCGGGCGAGGCCCTTGAAAACGTTCTTCGGCCGCTGCATTTCGCCGTGCTTGGCGCCCAGGATGATCACCCAGCCGGCGAAGACCGGGATGGCCCACTGCAGGACCTTCAGCTGCTGCTGGGCGGAGCGGAGTTCCTCCGAAGCCCCCGGCTTGGGCTCCGTGGCGCCCTTGGCACCTTCGGCGGCCAGCTTGTCGACCTTCGCTCCCTGCAGTCCGGCGTACAGCGTGACGGCGGCACCGGCCAGGGTGACGATGGACTTGTAGACGCTCAGTCGCGTCACGCCGTCCTGCTTGGCCATCCGGCCCTTGTTCTCCCACATGATGGCGAGGCCGGAGAGGAAGTGCGCGCCGAAAGCGGCGGTCTGGTACGGGGCCCACTTTTTCCAGCCGAGGCTGGACAGCCGGGTGCGCTCGGCGGGATCCTTGGCCTCCGCCGTCGCGCCGTTCAGCCCGATGGCGCCCATCAGCGAACCGCCGAACCACGCGCCGGCGGTCAGATCGTGGATGGATCGGGCAACGAGATTACCTGCCATGGTGAGCGTCCTATCGTGTGAAGTCGAATCCGGAAACGGCGCGGCCAAATGCCAGGCCCCGCCTCGCATATAGTAAGCACACTTACCAACAAGTTGGTAGTCCCGGCTTCCCGGCGGCACTGCGGCCGCCGCAACACGTAAGCTCGTAGCCATGGAAGAAGACGGTTGAGCAAAGGACTGCCGCGCTGGACGCCGAAGCCGGACAGCCGCGCTGTCCTCGGCGACGCCGCGGATGCCGCGGAGGCCGCGTCCAACAGCAGGGTGCTCGACGTCGTCGCGCGCTGGGGATTCGCCGTGATGGCCCTGCTTCACATTGTCATCGGAGCGATCGCCGTCGCCCTGGTCCTGGGCGCAGACGGCCAGGCCGAGCCCACCGGCGCCATCGAGCAACTCGCCGACAACCCCTGGGGTCCCGCGGTGATGTGGTCGGGCTTCATCGGCTGCGTCGGGCTCGCCCTGTGGCAGCTGAGCGAGGCGACGCTGCGGGCCCGGCACCTGCCCCGCGGCGAGCGGCTCGGCAAGCTGGTTTCCTCGGGATTCCTGGCCATCGCCTACGGCAGCGTCGGCTTCACCTTCGCGGGTTTCGCCCTGGGGGTCCGCAGTGACTCGGGCGATTCCACCGCAGCCTTCAGCCAGGCCCTGATGAACCGGCCGCTGGGCGCGCCGCTGCTGATCGGCCTCGGCCTGACCGTGAGTGGGATCGGCATCTACTTTGTGGTGAAGGGCCTGGGAAAGAAATTCAAGGAGGAGTTGCGGCACTTCGAAGGGACCCACCGCGGCCACCTCGTCAGCGGCCTGGGCGTGGCCGGCCATGTCGCCAAGGGGGCGGCGCTGGTCCTGACCGGGTTGCTGTTCGTGATCGCCGCGGCCACCGACGACCCAGGCTCGTCCACCGGGCTGGACGGCAGCCTCAAGGCGCTGCAGCACCACCCGTTCGGGCCCTACCTGCTCCTGGCGATCGGCGCCGGCTTTGTCGCCTACGGCGTGTTCGCCCTGATCCGCGCGAGGTTCGGGCGGATGTAGCCCGGTCAGCGCAGCGGAACGACCGAACCCTCCTGGTAGAGGAGCGCCCGGATTTCCGACTCGGCCGAGTCCAGCCGCTGCGGATCGATGGTCTCCCCCGCTTCGAAGTGGTCCAGCAGCCGGGGATCCACGTAACTCTTCCGGGCGATCGACGGTGTGTTCCCCAGAACCGCCGCGGCATCCACCATGGCGCGGCTCACCGCGCGTTTCCGGGCCGAGATTTTCGCCTGCGGTCCGCTCCGAGCCAGGCTCACTGCCGCGGCGACGGTCCCGCGCAGGGTGCGGAAGTCCTTGGCGGTGAAGTCGCCGCCGGTGCGTTCCTTGACATAGTCGTTGATGTCGGCGCTGGTGACCGGGTGCCAGCTGCGGCCGTTCTTGTAGGCGAGCAGGCGGGCGTTGCCGCCACGGCGCTTGAGCGAGCGGACGACGTCGGCCAGGTCGGCGTCGACGATCCGGGACTCCCAGGTCTCGCCGCTCTTGGCCGGGAAGGTGAGCCGCAGCTCGTCCTTGCGCACCTTCACGTGCGCGCAGAGCAGCGTGGCCAGGCCGTGGCTGCCGTTCTCGTTGGTGTACCGCTCGGAGCCCACCCGCAGCGATCCGCTGTCCAGCATCCTGAATCCAGCCGCCAGCACGCGCTCCCGGGTGAGCCCCTCGGAGCGCAGGTCCAGTGTCACGAGCCGGCGCGCGGACGGCAGGGTCTCGGCGAGCTGAAGCGAGCGGTCGAACTTCAGCCGGTCCTTCCGCTCCCGCCAGCTGGGGTGGTAGATGTACTGGCGCCGGCCGACGGCGTCGACTCCGGTGGCCTGGATGTGGCCGTTCTCGTAGGGGGCGATCCAGACATCCGTCCAGGCGGGCGGTATCCCGATGCTTTCCAGCCGGTCCCGCACCGGGCCGGGCGGAAGGGTTGACCCGTCCAGGTCCTTGTAGCTGAAGCCGGTCCCTGCCGCGACCCGGCGGTAACCGCGGCCGGACGCGTTGCTGTGACGGAGCCTCATCGGCCGTTTCCCGGGCCGGGGGTTTGCCTGCGCTGCTCATCCATAACGGTAAGCCTACTGACTACCCGCCGGGAATGCCCCTACATCCAGCAACGCGGGGTCACTTCGCGCCCATAATCCCTCCGGGATGGGCGCGATGTGACCCCGCGTTGCAGTTTGAGGTGGGCGTTTAGACCTCCACGGCGGCGCCGCGGGAGATCTCCACCATGTCCTCGCGGGGGACCACCTTGATGCGCTCGCGCTGGACGGCGACGCCGTGCGACTCGCCGGCCGCGCTGGCCTGCTCGCCCAGGGCACGTTCATGCGCGTCCAGGGCGAGCCAGCCTTCCCAGCTGGTGTACCGCACGCCGCGGGTCTCCAGCAATTCGACGATCGCCTCCGGGGCGGGCGCCGACGCCAGGGGCAGCTTGTCGCGGTCCTCCAGCAGATAGGTCACGGTTTCGAGGGCGTCGCCCTTGGTGTGGCCGATCAGGCCGACCGGCCCGCGCTTGATCCAGCCGGTGGCGTAGATCCCCGGCACGTGGGTGCCGGCGGCATCCAGGACGCGGCCGCCGTCGTTGGGGACAACGCCCTTGCTGTGGTCGAACTCGACCTCGGGCAGCGCAGAACCGAAGTAGCCAATGGCGCGGTAGACGGCCTGGACCGGGTAGTCGACGTATTCGCCGGTGCCGCGGGCGTTGCCGGTGCCGTCCAGTTCGGTGCGCTCGAACTTGATGCCGGCGACGCGTCCGGGGGCTGCGGCGTCGCCGGTATTGTCCGCGTACACCTCCACCGGGCTGTGCAGGAAGTGCAGGTGCAGGCGGCGGGAGGCCGTGAGTTCGGAGAGGTCCTCGGGCTGCTCGGCGATCCAGTTGGTGAGCGTGCCCACCATGGTCTTGGTCTGGTTGTTGTTCTGGATCTGCCGGTCCGATTCGGCGTCGAATTCAAAGTCCTCGGGGTAGAGGATGATGTCCACGTCCTTGGAGTGGGAGAGTTCGCGCAGCTCCAGCGGGGTGAATTTCACCTGGGCCGGCCCGCGGCGGCCGAAGACGTGCACGTCCGTGACCGGAGAGTCTTTGAGCGCCCGGTAGACGTTGTCCGGGATTTCGGAGACGAGGAGGTCGTCGGCGTGCTTGGAAAGCATCCGGGCCACGTCCAGGGCCACGTTGCCGTTGCCGATCACGGCGATCTCCTTGGCCGCCAGCGGCCAGTCGCGCGGCACATCCGGGTGGCCGTCGTACCAGGAGACAAAGTCGGCGCCGCCGTAGGAGCCCTCGAGTTCGATGCCGGGGATGTTCAGGTCCGCGTCCTTGATGGCGCCGGTGGCGAAGATGACGGCGTCGTAGTGCGTGCGGAGGTCCTCCAGGGTCAGGTCCGTGCCGTAGTCCACGTTGCCGAAGAAGCGGATGTCGCCGCGATCCAGGACCTTGTGCAGGGCGTTGACGATGCCCTTGATCCGCGGGTGGTCCGGGGCCACGCCGTAGCGGATCAGTCCGTAAGGCGCCGGGTAGCGGTCGAAGAGGTCGATGCTGACCGTGAGCTCGCCGCTCTTGACGGCCTCGCTCTTGGTCAGGATGTCTGCGGCGTAGACGCCGGCGGGGCCGGAGCCGACGACGGCGACCCGCAGCGGGCGGGCGGCGGTTCCTACAGGGGTGTTCGTTGACACGGCTGTGTTCCTTTGGGTCGTTCCGGGTGGTGCGGGTGAAACTAACGGGCGGGGACGCGCGGGGCGTTCGGGGACGTGGTGCCGTAGTCCGCGGTCTTGAAGTGCGACGGCGCGAACGGGCTGACCCGGACCACGTCGCCGATCACGATCACCGCGGGATTCGCGACGGACGCGGCCTCCGCCTGGTCCGCGATGGTCCCGAGCGTTCCGATGGTCACCCGCTGGTTCGGCAAATAACCATTCTCTACGATGCCAACCGGCGTCGCCGCTGGCAAACCGGCGCGGGCCAGGGAGTCCGCGGACGCGCGCAGCTGCCCCACTCCCATGAGCAGGATCACGGTGTGGTCGGCGCGGGCCGGGACCTCGGAGAGCTCCTCGTGGCCGGTGACGACGCTGAAGCCCTTGGCCAGCCCGCGGTGCGTGACCGGGATGCCGGCCGCAGCCGGGACGGAGATCGCCGAGGTCACGCCGGGCACCACTTCGACATCGACGCCGTGCTGCCGGCAGAACTCGGCCTCCTCGCCGCCGCGGCCCAGCACGTACGGATCGCCGCCCTTGAGCCGGACCACCCGGTGGCCCGCGAGGGCCTCGTCGACGAGGATCCGGTTGATCTCGGCTTGCGGGACGGGATGGTGGCCGGGGGTCTTGCCGACCTCGATCACACGCACGTCGGGGGCCAGTTCGGCGAGCAGTTCGCGCGGGCCGAGCCGGTCGGCAACGACGACGTCGGCCTGGCCCAGGAGCCGCCGGCCACGCACGGTGATGAGCCCGGCGTCGCCCGGGCCGCCGCCCACGAGGGCGACGGTGCCGGCAGCCGCATCGGCCCGGGCCCGGCGACGGCGCAGCGGCAGGTCACCCGTCTCCAGGGCGGTGGCGAGTGCGTCGCGCAGAACCATGGCGCGGCGGGGGTCTCCCCCTGCGTTGACGGCGATTTTGATGTCGTCCACCACGGCGACGGCGGGCGTCCAGGCGGCGGAGGCTTCGTGGTCAGAGGCGTTGACGCACCAGATGCGCTGCGCCTCGGCGTCGGCCGCAACCTGGGCATCCACAGCCGGATTGCCGGTGGCGGTCTGGACGAACCAGGCGCCGTCGACGTCGGAGCCGCGGTACGGGCGGGGCTGCCAGTCGAGGAGCCCGGCGGCGGCGAGGTCGTTCAGGGCGGGGCAGGCGAGCGGGGCGACGACGGTGACGCGGGCACCGGCGTCGAGCAGTCCCTTGGCGCGGCGTGCGGCGACGGGGCCGCCGCCGACCACGAGCACGGTACGGCCGAGGAGGCGCAGCGCCGTGGGGTAAATGTCCTGAATTGCCATGCATCGACGATAGGGCGGGGGCCGAAAGGGCAACAACGGTGCGGAAACACCCGTTCACGCGGGGTAACGCTGAGTCACAAAGCCGGGGTTTCGGGGGCACGCCGGCCCACCTGTCAGCGGTCCAGGGGCACTTTGACGGCCGGAGCAGCCGATGCCGGCTCACATGACGGCGTGTCCGTGCCAATGTGCCCCCGTTCGGCAGGCGAGCTGCCGGGCGGCTGGGCGGCCACGCGCCTACTTCACCGCGATGAGCTCGATCAGTTTGATGTCGGGGTCCTTGGACAGCAGCGTGGGCCCGTGCTCGCCGAGCGCCGCGGGGATGGCCCCCCTGAGGTGGGTCTGCCGGTCGTCCTCGCTGTCAAAGGTGTCGAAGATGCCGAAGGTGTAATCGTTGATCCGGAAGGCGTACCAAGTCCGTGTCCCGGGTTCTTTAAGCACGATCTCCCGGGCCCCGTTGAGGAAGTCCCAGACCTCCTGTTCCTTTCCCAGCTTGGCTTCGACCAGTGCCAGCACTCCGTATTTTGGCGCCACGGCTGTCTCCTCAGATTTGGACTGGATCGGCCGGAAACCGGCCTATAGCCGCGAGTGTAGGCCCGTCCCGGGGTCCGGACAAGGCGTCGCGAGGAGGGCCCCGCGTCCGGCAATAAGTCGTTCCAGATAGCGGCGCAGGACGACTCGTTCGACCAACCAGCCCACGGGTCCAAAGGCCCCGTGAACTCAATCCTGTCCGTCATCACGGGCCAGCGTCGGTTTGTTAGTCCACGAAAGAGGCCGGATAGTCGAGGCGGGTCACGCGGCTGGTCATGGTCAGGGGGACACCGAAGTGCCGGGCCCGCCAGGTCACTTCCTCACCGGCGCCGATGAGTCCTGCGGTCACCCCGGCAACGGCAAGCCCTCCCGAGGCCGCCATCGTCTCCACATGCGCGTCGATGCTGCGCGCCCGGTCGAATAGCTGTTCCGCGGGCAGGACGGATTCGGTGCGGCAGACGAAGCTCACGGTCATGCCGTCAGTCTGCCAGACACGGCGGGCCCCGACGGCTGCCTCCCCGGAATTGGGCGGGTACTTGGGGGGGCCGGTGCCGACGGCGGTAGTCGCTTCGGGGCGCTTGCCGGGGTGGTTAGCGGGAGGTCCCTAGCGGGTGCTGCCGGCGAGGAGGCCCCGGCGGCGCAGCAGGCGCTTCTCGATCGGCGCGAAGACCAGCAGTTCGATCAGGATGCCGACGCCGAGGATCAACAGGATGGCGGTCAGCACAATCGTCATGTCGGCCAGGTCGCGGCCCTGGTTCAGCATCGAGCCGAGGCCGAAGCCCATACTGCCGCCCACCGTGATGATTTCCGCGGCCATGAGGGAGCGCCAGGAGAAGGCCCAGCCTTGTTTGAGGCCGCTCAGGTAGCCCGGCAGGGCGGCCGGGAGGACGATCTGCAGCGCAAGCTGCAGGCGCGAGGCGCCCAGGACCGTGCCGACGCGGCGGTATTGCGGCGGGATCTGGTCGACGCCGGAGATCAGCCCGTTGATGATCGAGGGGATGGCGCCCATCAGCACGACGAAGTACACGGTGGCGTCGCTCAGGCCGAACCAGATGATGGCGGCCGGCACCCACGCCACCGAGGGCAGCACCTGCAGCCCGGAAATCAGCGGCCCGAAGGCACGGCGGAGCGGGGCGACCTGGGCCAGCAGCAGGCCCACCGGCGTCGCGATCGCAACGCTGACCAGGAAGCCGGCGATGCCGCGCTGCAGCGAGGTCCAGACGGCTTCCTGCAGCTTGGCCTCTCCCCACAGTGTGCCGAGCTGGCCGATGACATCCAGTGGGCCGGGCACCAGGTCTCGGCGTTTGATGCCGAGCGAGACGTACACCTGCCACGCAACGAGGAGCACGGCGAGCGCGGCTACCGGCAGGAGCACCCGGCTCCAGTCGATCCGCGCCCTGCGGTCGGCATCGGACTGAAGCGAATCGAGTCCGGCTTCGAGTTGCCGCAGGTCCTCGGCCCCGGTCGAGGAACGGGTCAGGGCGGCGTGGACCTTGCGGGTCTCGGCGTGGGCTTCGGCCGAAGCGGCGGTGTCAGCGAAGGGGGCGGCAACGGGCGTGGAGCGCCATAGAGACTTATTGGGCATGGCGGCGGATCTCCTCGCGTAGCCGGGCGGTGATGATACCGGTCAGCTGGCCTGCCAGGCCGGCGTCGGTGCGGTGGTCCTCGGAGACGTTCCATTCCTGGACCACGCGACCGGGCCGCGAGGAGAGCAGCAGCACCCGCTGGCCCAGCCGGACGGCTTCCCGGACGTTGTGCGTGACAAAGACGATGGTGCGGCCGGTCTCCTTCCAGATCCGCTCCAGCTCGTCATGGAGCAGGTCGCGGGTGATCGCGTCCAGCGCGGCGAAGGGCTCGTCCATCAGGAGCAGTTGCCGGTCCTGGGCCAGTGACCGGGCAAGTGCCACGCGCTGGCGCATGCCGCCGGATAACTCGTGCGGCCGCTTGTCTCCGGCACCGCGCAGGTGCACCAGGTCCAGGAGTTCCCCGGCCTGCATCCGGCGCTCAGCCTTGGCCACGCCGCGCAGCTTGAGGGCAAGCTCCACGTTTTCCCGGGCGGTGAGCCACGGGAACAGCGCCGCGTCCTGGAACATAAAGGCGGCGCCGTCGCTGGGTACCTCGAGGGCGCCCGACGTCGGGGCCTCCAGCCCCGCCATGATGTTCAGCAGGGTGGACTTGCCGCAGCCGGAGGCGCCGAGCAGCGCGACGAATTCGCCCTGTCCAATGCTGGCGTTGACGCCGTCCAGCACCGGGGCGCCGTCGCCGAAGCGCTTGCCCAGGTTTTCCAATACGACTGGCATGGTCACGTCCTTGGTTGTTGGGGCGGGTGGGGCGATGGGCGGTGGAACCGGCTAGTCCTTGCCCAGTCCGTGCGCCGACGTCTTCGCCGGGGCCACCGCGTTCAGGGCGGTCAGGTCGAAGATGCCGTTGATGTCCGCCTGCTTCGTGGTGCCGGCGTCGGCGCCGTCCTGCAGCAGTTTCTGGTACGTCCCGGCGAGCGGGTCCACGGTGAAGGCGATGTTCTTCAGCGACCGGTCGACGACGTCGGCGGGCAGCGAGGCGCCGCCGGACTCCTGCAGCGCGGCGTTGAGGACGCCGGCCTTCTCGCCTGCCGGGGCCTTGGCCAACCAGTCCACGGACTCGACATGGCCCTTCAGCAGCGCCTTGACGGTGTCCGGATGCTCTGCGGCGAATTTCTTGTTGACGATCAGCACGGTGGTGGGGAACTCGCCGGGCTTGCCGGAGAGTGAACCATCCCAGAGATCTTTTTCGTCGACCAGGACCTTGGCTCCTGCCTGGAGCACCAGCCGGGAGGCCCACGGCTCCGGAAGCCAGGCGCCGTCGAGCTTGCCGTCCTGGAACAGCTTCAGGGTCTGGGCGTTCTCGGTGGGGTTGATGGTGACGTCGCCTCCGCCGGCCGGGGAGGTCCGGTAGCCCTGCTTTCCCAGCCAGGCGCGGAGGGCCACGTCCTGGGTGCCGCCGAGCTGGGGCGTCGCGAGCTTCTTGCCCCTGAGCTCGGCCGGCGAGGTGATGTCCGGCCGGACCACAAGCTGCGCGCCGCCGGATGCCGCACCGCCGACGATGCTGACGGATTCGCCCTTGCTCTTGACGAAGGAGTTGATCGCCGGGTTGGGGCCGATGTAGGTGGCGTCGATGGCGCCGGCGTTGAGGGCTTCGATTGCGGCGGGGCCGGCGGTGAAGACCTGGGTGCTGAGCTTGGTCTGGCCCAGTTCCTTGGCGATGAACCCCTTGGTGACGCCGACCAGGGCCGGGCCGTGGGTGATGTTGCCGAAATAGCCGAGCCGGAGTTCAGCGGCCGGGGAGGTCCCGGCGGCCGGCGCGGCGGCGGCGTCGTTGTGGGACGCCGTGGAGGCGACGGCGGCGCCGGCACCGATCAGCAGGGCCAGTCCGACGGCGACGGCGATTTCGGTGGTGCGCTTGCGCTTCGGCTTGGCCGATTCTCCGGCGACGATCCGGGTGGTGCCGGGGGTGGGGTTAACGGGTGAGGATGACATGGCGGGGTCCTGGTTCTTCGAGGGTGAGCGGGGGCCGGGCGGGTGGTCAGCGCCGGCGACATCGCCCCCGGGGTGCCCCGAGGGAGGGGCTGTCGAACCAATCTGGCGTAGTCATGGCTTCACCCTAGGGAGGGTCAGGAACCGGGTTCAATGGTGCGGAAACCCGGGGTCACGCTAGTTCATGCGGCGTCACATGCGGGTCCCTGCTTCGGCGCCGGCCGGCGGATCAGTCGCCTTTGACGTTGACGAGCTGGCGGAGCTTGTGCCGCACCCTGACGAGGTCCGCCGAGTCGCGCATCACCGTGTCGATGGGCTTGTAGGCCGCGGGGATCTCGTCGATGAAGGCCTCCCGGGGCCGGAATTCGATTCCCTGCATGGCCGTCTTCAGCTGCGTCAGCGAGAAGGCCTTCCGGGCGGCGGTCCGCGAGTACTCCCGGCCGGCGCCGTGCGGGGAGGAGTTCAGCGCGAGGGTGTTCCCGAGTCCGACGACCACGTAGGACGCGGTGCCCATGGCACCGGGAATCAAGCCCGGGTCCCCCGCCTGGGCCCTGATGGCGCCTTTCCGCGAGACCCAGACGGACTTGCCGTAGTGCGTTTCCTGCGCCGTGAAGTTGTGGTGGCAGTTGATCCGTTCGAGTTCCCGGACCCGGCCGCCGATCCAGGCTTCGAATTGCTGGACGACCCGGTCCATCATTTCTTCCCGGTTCAGCAGGGCGAAGTGCTGCGCCCACCGGAGTTCCCTGATGTAGTGCTCGAACTCGGGAGTGCCTTCGAGCAGGTAGGCAAGGTCCCGGTCCGGCAGGGCGATGTTCCGGCGCGAGCACACGCTCTGGGCCTCCGCGATGTGGCGCTGCGCAATCTTGTTGCCCACTCCACGGGAGCCCGAATGCAGGAACAGCCACACGGCAGACTCCTCATCCACGCAGACCTCAATAAAGTGGTTGCCCGAGCCGAGCGACCCGAGTTGCAGCTCCCAATTCGCCGCGTACCGGGCCGGGTCGAAGCCGGCCTTGGCCGCCATCCTTCGCAGCTCGGCCAGCCGGGGCCCGGCGCTGGCTGAGATCCTGCGGTTGAAATGGCCCGCCGATAAGGGAATGGCACGTTCGATTCCCTCGCGCAGCCGCAACAGGTCCTTGGGCAGGTCCGTCCGCACGAACTGGGTGCGAACGGCGATCATGCCGCAGCCAATGTCCACGCCCACAGCCGCCGGGATGATGGCGCCTACCGTGGGGATGACCGATCCCACCGTGGCCCCCTTGCCCAAGTGGGCGTCGGGCATCAGCGCCAGATGCGGGTAGATGATCGGCAGCGTCGCTGTCGCCAGTGCCTGCCTGCGGGTCCCGTCGTCCAGGATGGATGCCCAGCTGATGAGCCTGCTGTTGATGGCTTCCAAGGATCTGCCCTCCCACGACGATGATCGCGGGCCGCCGGCACGGTGGCAAGGGCGCCGAGCGGCGGGCCCCGCGGCGCGGGCCGCCTCAGATGGAGTAGCGCTCGTCCTCGTGGTCGCCGGGATGGTCCTTGACCAGGCCCGCGGCGAGGGTGTTCCCGTCCTGGGGGTCGATGACCAGGAACGCGCCGGTCCGCCGGTGGTGCAAATAGTTTTCCAGCGGCAGCGGGGCGGCGAGCCGGAGCTGGGCGTGGCCGATGTCGTTGAGCTCGAGGGTGGTGGTGGGCTCGAGCTGGAAGGTGGCGAGGTCCAGCTTGCCGGTGACGTTCCGGACCAGGGCCTGGACCGTCCGGGTGCCGTGCTTGATGAGCACTTTGGCCCCCTCCCGGAGCGGTTTGGGCGAGAGCCAGCACAGGGCGGCGTACAGGTCAGCCGAAGCTTCCGGTACGGTCCCGGCCGCGGCGATGGTGTCCCCGCGGGCGACGTCGAACTCGTCAGCGAGGCGCAGCGCCACCGATTGCGGCGCCACGGCCTTGGTGAGCGAATGCCCGGCGAAGTCGATGCCGGCCACCGTGGTGGTGCGGGGTGCCTGGCCCGGGGTGAGGATACTGACCCTGTCCCCCAGCTTCACCGAGCCCTCCGTGATCTGCCCGGCGTAGGCCCGGTAGTCGCGGTAGCCGGCGACGTCGAGGCCGGCGGCGACGGCATCGGGCGCCAGCGCGCCCTGCGGCCGGATAACCAGCTGGACGGGGAAGCGGAAACTCTCCAGGTGGCTTTCCAGTTCGTCCGCGGCCGGCAGTGCCTCCAGGACTTCGAGCAGGGCCGGCCCCCGGTACCAGGGGGTGCGGTCGGAGCGGTCGACGACGTTGTCGCCGTCGAGCGCTGACACCGGGATCACGAAAAGGTCGGCGACGCTGCCTGGCTGTGAGTCGTCGCGGCCCAGCCCGAGTTCGCGGCCCACCTGCTGCACCTCGGCTTCGATCCCGCGGAAGACGTCCTCGCTGAAGTCCACGAGGTCGATCTTGTTCACGGCGACGATCACATGGGCAACGCGCAGCAACTGCAGCACCGAGAGGTGCCGTCGGGTCTGTTCCAGGACACCCTTGCGGGCGTCGATAAGCACGACGACGGCGTCCGCGGTGGACGCGCCGGTGACGGTGTTCTTGGTGTACTGCACGTGCCCGGGGCAGTCCGCGAGGATGAAGCTGCGCCGGGCCGTGGCGAAGTAGCGGTAGGCGACGTCGATGGTGATGCCTTGTTCCCGCTCGGCGCGCAGGCCGTCGGTCAGCAGGGCCAGGTCGATCCGCTGTTTGCCGTTGGCGTCTATGTCCCCCGCGCCGCCGAAGCCGCGGTCCGCCGAGGTGCGGGCGACGGCGTCGAGCTGGTCGGCGAGGATCGCCTTGGAATCGTGCAGCAGCCTGCCCACCAGGGTGGATTTGCCGTCGTCGACCGATCCGGCGGTGGCGAATCTGAACAGTGATGCGGACGAGAGCTGCAGGCTGCCGGGGGCGGACTCGGGCAAGGTTGCGGTGGTGCTCATTAGAAATAGCCGTCCTTCTTGCGGTCTTCCATGGCGGCCTCGGAGATGCGGTCATCGGCCCGGGTGGCGCCACGTTCGGTGATGGTGGAGGCGGCAACTTCGATCACGACGTCGCCCACGGTCGCGGCGTCCGATTCCACGGCGCCGGTGCAGGACATGTCGCCGACGGTCCGGTAGCGGACGGTTTTGGTGATGACCTGCTCGTCCTCGCGCGGCTGGGAGACCTCCCCGACCGCGCGCCACATGCCGTCGCGGGCGAAGACCTGACGCTCATGGGCGTAGTAGAGGCCCGGCAGGTCGATGTTCTCCCGCTCGATGTAGCGCCAGACGTCCAGCTCCGTCCAGTTGCTGATCGGGAACGCCCGGACGTGCTGGCCCACGGTGTGGCGGCCGTTGTAAAGGTTCCACAGCTCGGGCCGCTGGTTGCGCGGATCCCACTGGCCGAACTCGTCGCGCAGGCTGAGGATGCGCTCCTTGGCCCGGGCCTTGTCCTCGTCGCGGCGGCCGCCGCCGAAGACGGCGTCAAACTTGTTGCGCTGGATCGCGTCCAGCAGCGGCACGGTCTGCAGCGGGTTGCGCGTACCGTCAGCACGCTCGGCCAGCTCGCCGGAATCAATGAACTCCTGGACGGAGCCGACAACGAGCCTCAGGCCCAGACGCTCCACGGTCCGATCACGGAACTCGATCACCTCCGGGAAGTTGTGCCCGGTGTCCACGTGCAGCACCGGGAACGGGACCTTCCCCGGCCAGAACGCCTTGGTGGCCAGATGCAGCATCACCACGGAGTCCTTGCCGCCGGAGAACAGCAGCGCCGGCTTCTCAAACTCGGCGACCACTTCGCGGATGATGTGGATGGCCTCGGACTCGAGGGTATCCAGGCTGGAGAGGCGGGCCGGGGCTGCGACGCCGATTGCCGCCCCGGACAGCTCCAGGTCCTCGTTGATGATCTTGATGCTCATACGTGTAGTCCGCATTCTGTCTTGTCGGTTCCTGCCCAGCGCCCGGCGCGGGGGTCGTCGCCGGGCGCGACCTTGCGGGTGCAAGGCTGGCAGCCTATGGACGGGTAGCCCTGTGAAAGCAGCGGGTTGACGGGGAGGAGATTGTCGTCGGAGTACTGGACCAGCTGGTCGAAGCTCCAGGCCGCCACCGGGTTGACCTTGACCAGGCCGTTGGATTCGTCCCAGGTGACCAGCGGCGTGTTGGTGCGGGTGGGCGCCTCGTCGCGGCGGACGCCGGTGAACCAGAGCTCGTAGCCGGCGAGGGTACGGTGCAGCGGCGCGACCTTGCGCAGGGCGCAGCACTGCCCGGGGTCGCGGGCGAAGAGGTCCTTGCCCAGGAGCCGGTCCTGCTGTTCCACGGTGTTCTCGGGCAGCACGTCGACGACGTTGACCCGGAGGCTGGCCGCGACCTCGTTGCGCGTGGCGTAGGTTTCCGGGAAGTGGTAGCCGGTTTCGAGGAAGAGCACGTCGACGCCGGGGAGTTGGTCGGCGACGAGTGCGGGCAGGACCGCGTCGGCCATGGAGCAGGCGACGGCGACGGCGGGGAGCTCGAAATTGCGCGCCACCCAGGCAATGACCTCGCGCGCCGGGGCGTCCCAGCCGAGCTCGGCCGAGCCGGCCTCGGCGATTGCCTGAAGCTCGTCGCGGGTGCGGAGTGCAACGGTCATTGCAGGTCCCCCTCATCGGCGGCGAAGGCCCATTCGGCGAAGCTTTGGCCCTCGGTGCGGTCCGTCACGTATTTCCGCACCACTCGCTCCACGTAGTCGGGCAGTTCCTCGGCCGTGACCTTGAGGCCGCGGACGGTGCGGCCGAGGCCTGCCTCCTCGCGGCTCTCGGATGCCAGACCGCCGCCAAGGTGCACCTGGAAACCCGGGGTGGGGTCGCCGTCGGGCGTTGGCAGCATCATGCCCTTGAGGCCGATGTCCGCGGTCTGGATCCGGGCGCAGGAGTTGGGGCAGCCATTGATGTGCAGCGAGAGAGCCTGCGGGAGCTGGCGGGACTCGACCAGGTCGGCGAGGCGGCGTTCCAGCTCGGCGACCGCCGTTGCGGCCGTGACCTTGGTTTCGACGATGGCGAGCTTGCAGAACTCTATGCCGGTGCAGGCGATGGTGCCTCGGCGGAACACGGACGGCCGGGCGGACAGGCCCAGGGCGTCGAGTTCTGCGACGAGCGGTTCCACCTCGTCCTTGGGCACGTCGAGGACCACGAGCTTCTGGTGCGGGGTGGTACGCAGCCGCCGCGAGCCGCGGGCCTCCAGGGTGTCCGCGAGCTTGACGAGCTGGCTGCCGGAGAGCCGGCCGGCCAGCGGGGTGGCACCGATGAAGAACTTTCCGTCCTTCTGTTCGTGCACGCCAATGTGGTCGCCAGGGGTGGCGGCCTTGGGGGCCGCGGGGCCGTCGTCGAGCTGGTAGCCGAGGTATTCTTCCTCGAGGACCCGGCGGAACTTCTCCGTCCCCCAATCGGCCAGCAGGAACTTCAGCCGGGCCTTCGTGCGCATGCGCCGGTAGCCGTAGTCGCGGAAGATGCTGGTGACGCCGAGCCAGACGTCGGCGGCCTGGTCCGGACGGACAAAGGCGCCGAGGCGCTTGCCCAGCATCGGGTTGGTGGAGAGTGCGCCACCCACCCAGAGGTCGTAGCCGACGCCGAGCTCGGGATGGACCAGGCCCACCAGGGCGACGTCGTTGATCTCGTGGACCACATCCTGGCTGGGGTGGCCGGTGACGGCGGTCTTGAATTTGCGGGGCAGGTTGGCCAGTTCCGGGTCGCCGATGAAGCGTTCGGCGAGTTCGTGGATCAGCGGCGTGGGGTCGATGATCTCGTCCTTGGCGATGCCGGCGACCGGGGAGCCGAGGATGACGCGGGGCACGTCGCCGCAGGCCTCGGTGGTGGACAGGTCCACGGACTCGAGGCGGCGCCAGATCTCCGGCACGTCCTCGACCCTGATCCAGTGCAGCTGGATGTTCTGCCGGTCGGTGAGGTCGGCGGAGTCGCGGGCGAAGTCGACGGAGATCTGCCCGATGACGCGCAGCTGCTCGGTGCTGAGGGCGCCGCCGTCGATCCGGACCCGGAGCATGAAGTATTTGTCTTCGAGCTCGTGCGGCTCCAGGGTGGCGGTCTTGCCGCCGTCGATCCCGGGCTTGCGCTGGGTGTACAGGCCCCACCAGCGGAAGCGGCCGTGCAGGTCGGTGCCGTCGATCGAGTCGAAGCCATGCTTGGAGTAGACCGATTCGATGCGCTCGCGCACGTTCAGGCCGTTGTCTTCCTGTTTCCAGGTTTCGTTGGCGTTCAGCGGGGTGGTGCCGTCCACCTTCCACTGCCCGTGCGGCTTGGCCGCGGGGCGGGCGGGTCGTTTGGCGCGGCCTGCGGCAGCCTGGTCCGGGGACGCTCCGGCTAGAGCTGTATCAGTCATGGATTGACTGTAGGAGCGCCCGCAACGGCCTCACAATGGTTCAGAAACGCGGGGTCACCTAGGGCAACAATTCGTCATGAACCGCTACCGGCGACGGCCGCGTCGAAGCGCGCCAGAGCGATCTCGGCAAGCACCGGGGAAGGCAGCAGCGGCGCGGTGACCAGGTCCGCACCAGCCTTGGCGAGCTGGTCATGGAAGAAGCCAGGTGCCAGCAGGTAGGACGCGATCACCACCCGGCCGCCGAGGTCCACGGCCCCGGCCGAGAGGCCCGCGCCGGCACCCCCGGCGGCCTCCTCACGCAGCATGGCCACCGCCTCGGGCACAGAGGGCGACGCCGAGGCGCCGTAGGCGGCCACGATCCGGTTCGAGCGGAGGGCCCGCAGCTGACCGGCGAGCTCCTCCACGTTGTCCGCCGCGGTGGGGTCCGAGGAGCCCGCGGCGGCGAGGATCACGGCGTCGTTGTCGGTCACCCCGGCCTCTCGCAGCCGCTGGTCCAGCAGGGCCGCGAGCCGCGGGTCAGGGCCCAGCGGCACGGCGGCAAGGGTGCCCGGCCGGCTCTTCACGGCCCGGGCGATGTCCACTTTGACGTGGTAGCCCTCGCTCAGCAGCAGCGGAACGACGACGGCTGTCTCCCCCGCCGGCAGCCCCGCCACGACGGCGGGCAGCTCGGGGTCCTGCACGTCGACGTAGGCCTCGCGGACGTCGAGCCCGGGACGCAGCGCGGCGATCCCGGCCCGCAGGGCGTTGACCTCCGCCGCGCCCTCGGGGCTGGAGGTGCCGTGGGCGCAGGCGATCAGGATGGGGCTATTCATAGCCGTTAGCGTAACCTTGGAGCCGCCCTATCCGCCGCCCTGCTACCGACCGGGACGCCCCATGACTTTCTCCTTTAGCCTCGTGATGGTCTGGCTGGACCTGGCGGGCGTCTTCTTCTTCGCCGTCTCCGGGTCGCTGCTCGCGGCGCGCAAGCAGTTCGACATTGTCGGGTCCTGGTTGCTGGCCTCGGTGGTGAGCCTGGGCGGCGGGGTCATCCGCGACATCATCATCAACACGGGACCCCCGGCAGCCTTCACCAACCCCGCGTACCTCGCTCCCCCGCTGCTGGCCACGGTCCTGGTGTACTTCCTGTTTTCCAGCGTCCAGCGCTTCACGTCCCTGCTGGTCCTGTTCGACGCCGGCGGACTGGCCTTGTTCTGCATTACGGGCAGCCTGAAGGCCCTCGCCGCGGGCATGCACCCGGTAGCCGCGGTGCTCCTGGGGGTCACGACGGCGGTGGGCGGCGGACTGCTGCGGGACATCACCGCGAACGAGATCCCGCAGCTCTTTGACCCCAAAGACATCTACGCCCTGCCGGCGTTTGCCGGGGCCGCGCTGACCGTGACGCTGTCCGTCACCGGGGTGTTCACCGCCCTGACGGCGAGCGCCGTGGCCGCCCTGGTCTTCGCCTTCCGCGTCACCGCCTGGCGGCGCCACTGGTACGTGCCGCTGGCCGTCCGAGGCTGGCACCGCCTGGGCCTGGACCAGGCCGAAAAGGGCCCCCGGGATTAGCTAGGATAAGAAGCATGACTGACATGTTCCTCGAGAAGTTCCGCGCGCTTGTTCCGAAGTATCTCGAGGACGAATGGCAGGAAGAGGACGGGCTGCCGGAGGACGAGCTGGACGCGGCCCTCGCCGAGCACCAGTTCCAGGTCCCGCTGGTCCTGCGCGAGTTCTACCTGGCCCTCGGCGGCTGCGAGGACCTGATGGAGGCCTACCACTACTTCTGGGACCCCGAGGAACTCGAAGTCGACGACGAAGGCTTCCTGATGTTCCTCGAGGACGAGGAAGAGCAGTTCACCTGGGGCTTCCGTGTGGGCGACCTCAGCATTCCGGACCCGATCGTGTACCGCCGCAACAACGCCCGCGGCCAGTGGAAGAGCGAAGAAGGCACCTTCTCCGAGTTCGTCTTCGACATGTTCGAGTGGGCGTTCACCGACGAGGACGAGGACTAAGGGCCGCCCCGGGTTCCCGTCTCCCCACGCCGCGGGGCGCCGAGTTTCCCCAGGTTTGAGCCGGCCGGCCGGCGTGTTGCGCAGAACCGCCGGTCCATTGCGGCCCTTGCTGACCAAACATGGGGAGATTCAGCGGACGACCCTGCCGCGCAGCACCTGCCACACTTCCGCGACGATCTTCTCCGGGTTGAAAACGACGTCCTGGTAGCCATACCTCAACACCGCGTACCCGATAAGGGTGCTGGCGTTGTTGCGCCGACGGTCTTTCTTGACCTGCGCCGGTTCCAAATGCGTGCCGCCATCAATCTCCACAATGAGGAACCCTTCCAGCAGGAAGTCCACGATCCCGATCCCCGGGAGATCGACCTGGGTCTGCGTGAAGATCCCTTCGCTCCGGAACAGGAGCCTGGCTACAACTTCGATCGCGGATCCTGCCGAACCGTCCACCAATTCCAGCGCCGCCCGGGCCGAACCGTTGCGGTTGCCGGGAAGATGCCCTCTGAGATATTCGAGAGTGGTCCGACCCTGCAGGAGGGCGCTTTCCACCATGACCACGGATTCCATGGGCGGCCGACATCGCAGGGCGTGCAGCAGAGTATCCGTCAGCCCAGCCACGGGCCGCGGGAACTCCGGCGGGACCACACTGCCCCGGTGAACAACCACCCCGATGGCCGAACCATGGCGGCAGAAAAGGTGCAGCTGCGCCGGTTCGTGGAGTCTCCAGATCCTGTGGTGTCCCGCCGCCGAGACACAGGACAGCAAGCCATTAGCCAAGACTGCGGCCACCAGGTCCGGCGCCGCACCCGGCAACGCAACGACACCATGACGCAACCGGAGCATTTCCCCGGAGGTAAGCGAGTTGCGGATACTCCGTCCCGAGAACCCAGCCTGAAGCAGCGTTCCGGTCCGTGCGACCGAGCCGGCAAATTTCATGTAGGTCGTGACATCCATGCGTCCAGCAGACCTGCCCACACCCACAGCGGGGAGGCTGCCCCACTGCTATGTGGACAACTGGCGGGCTGATTCTCCCCAACTTCGGAGACGCCCGACGGCGGGTCGTCGCGACTTGCTGGGTAGCCGACGCCCGCGGCGCCCAAAACTGGGGAGAGTCCCCGCCCCGGCCACCCCGCAAATCCGTGACAATCAATTTACAGAATCGCTAGACAACATGACACAACTGTCATAAGCTCGTTCATGGGTTCACCAAATGCCTCCGGTGAATCTGATGCGAACGGAGAAATGGCCCCGGTTCCGCACAACGGACGACTCGTAACGTTGTGAGGAACCGGGGCCATTCCGCTTTAACGTCAAGCCCGCGCCCGCCGGCGCCGGGTTGCCGGCCGGTACGCCAGGCGGCTCCGGGAACCGCTAGCTGCTGCGGTCCACGACGGCATGCGCGAAGCTGGTCAGCGAATCCTTGACCACGCCCTCCGGCAGCGGGGCGAGGGCGGCGATGGCCTCGTCGGCCCAAGCGCGGGCCACCGTCCAGGACTCCGCGGTGACGGGGTGTTCGCGCAGCCCGGCGACGGCGGCCGCGAGGGCCTCGTCCGAGCTGAGGTCGCCGTCGATGAGCTGCAGGAGGTCGACGGCGGACTGGTCGCCGTCGTCCGCCGCTTTGCGCAGCAGCAGCACCGGCAGGGTGGGCACACCCTCGCGCAGGTCGGTGCCCGGCGACTTGCCGGATTTGACCTTGACGCCGGTGACGTCAATGACGTCGTCGGCAAGCTGGAAGGCGACGCCGACCTTCTCGCCGTACTCGACCAGCAGCCTCTCGTAGGCCGGATCGGCGTTGGCGAAGATCGCGCCGAGCTGGCCGGACGCGGCCACGAGCGAGCCGGTCTTGTCCGCGATCACGGAGAGGTAGTGCTCCACCGGGTCCTCGTCCGGGCGCGGCCCCACGGTCTCGTGCAGCTGGCCGAGGCAGAGCCGCTCGAAGGTGCGGGCCTGGATGCCGAGCGCGCGGGACCCCAGCTCGGAGACCAGGATGGAGGCCCGGGCGAAGATGAGGTCACCGGTCAGGACGGCCACGGAGTTGCCCCATACCTCGTGCGCGGTGGGGGCGCCGCGGCGGAACGGAGCGGAGTCCATCACGTCGTCGTGGTACAGCGTGGCCAGGTGCGTCAGTTCGACGACGACGGCGGCCTGCACCACCGCCGGCAGCGAGGCGTCGCCGAGGTGGGCGCAGAGCAGGGTCAGCAGCGGCCGGATGCGCTTGCCGCCGGCTTCGACCAGGTGGCGCGACGTGGCGTCGGCCAGCGGGTCCGAGTTGGCAATGGCCTCGCGCAGCTTCTTCTCCACGCGGGCCAGGTTGGTGGTGATGGCCGGGCCGAGTTCGGGGTCCCCTGCAATCGCCGCGAAGCCGGCCGGCAACTGGAGCCCGGTGGCAATGGCGGTGGTGTTCAGGTCCGGTTCAGCGCTCGGCAGGCCGTGCCCGGCGTGCGTCCAGCTTTGGTCTGCAGAGTTGGTCACGGGTTAACCCTAACTTTTTGTTGCGGAATCCGCGGGGTTGAGTCTGGAAGGGGCCGGGTGTTCGAGGTGGCCGGGACGAGTGCTTCGAGGACGCGGATCATGCGGTCCTCGATGCCCTTGGCCGAGGGGTCGGTGAGGTTGGCCAGCAACCGGACGACGAACTTCATCAGCACCGGGATGGGCATGCCCGTCCGGAGTGCCAGCTTCATCACGGCCGGCTTGCCGATCACCGCGGCAAAGGCGCGGCCCAGGGTGAAGTGCGAGCCCCACTGCCCGCGCACATAGTCCGCGTACCCCGCCAGCCGGGCATCGGCGTCGGCCGGGCTCCAGCCTGCCGAAGCGGCCCGGGACGAGGCGTCGATGATGAACTCCGCCGCGAAACGGGCGGACTCCATGGCGTAGGAGATGCCCTCGCCGTTGAACGGGGAGACCATGCCGCCGGCGTCGCCGAGCAGCAGCAGCCCGGGCGAGTAGTGCGGAGTGCGGTTGAAGCCCATCGGCAGCGCCGCGCCGCGGATCTCGCCCACCTGGTTGTCCGGGGTGAAGCCCCATTCCGCGGGCATGCCGGCGGTCCATTCGCGCAGGACCTGCTTGTAGTCCAGCTTGCCGAATTCCTTGGAGGAGTTCAGGATCCCCAGGCCGACGTTGGAGGTGCCGTCGCCGACGCCGAACACCCAGCCGTAACCGGGAAGGAGCTTGCCGTCCTTACCGGGGAGTTCCAGCCAGCCGTCCATCCACTCGTCGTCGTGCCGCGGGCTGGTGAAGTAGGTCCGCACGGCCACGCCCAGCGGACGGTCGTCGCGTTTCTGGATGCCCAGCGAGACGGCGGTGCGGGTGGAGTTCCCGTCGGCGGCGAGCACGACGTCGGCGGTGAAGTCCCGGGTTTCGCCGGTCTTCCGGCCGGCTTCATCGAGCAGCGCGGCGCGGACGCCGGTGACCCGGCCGTCCTCGGAGCGCAGCGCCTCGGTGACGCTGTGGCGTTCCAGCACGACGGCGCCGGCGGCCTGGGCGTGCCGGGCCAGTTCCTCGTCGAAGCCCAGGCGGGTGCGGATCAGTCCGTACTGCGGGAAGTCGGAGACCTCGGGCCAGGGCAGTTCGATGGTGCGGCCGCCGGCAATGAGGCGCAGGCCCTTGTTCCGGCGCCAGCCCTCGGCCTCAGGGTGCGGCAGGCCGAGTTTCTGGATCTCCCGGACCGCGCGCGGGGTGAGCCCGTCGCCGCAGACCTTCTCGCGGGGAAAGCTGGTCTTTTCCAGCACCGTGACGTTGATCCCGGCCTGGGCAAGGTAGAACGCGGCGGTGGATCCGGCCGGGCCCGCCCCGACGATCAGTACTTTCACGGCAGCTGCCAGCTACCGCTCGGGCCGGGTGATGTTGCGGCGCAGCTTGGCCACGGGGCCGGTGTGGTTGGCCAGCGCCGCCGCGCCGGCGGCGGGTCCGGATGCCGGTCCAGCCGGCTTCTGGGCGCGGTGGACGGCCACGATGCCGCCGCTGAGATTGCGGTAGGTGACGGACTCCCAGCCGGCTTCCTGCAGCCAGGCCGCGAGGTGGTCCTGGTCCGGCCAGGCGCGGATGGATTCGGCGAGGTAGACGTAGGCGTCCGGATTGGAGGAGACCTTCACGGCGATGGCGGGCAGGGCGCGCATCAGGTACTCGGTGTACATGGTGCGCCAGAGCGGCACCACCGGCTGGGAGAACTCGGCGATGACCAGGCGTCCGCCGGGCTTGGTGACCCGCAGCATCTCGGCGAGGGCCTTCTTGGGCTCGTTGACGTTGCGCAGGCCGAAGGAGATGGTGCTGGCGTCGAAGGTATTGTCCGCGAAGGGCAGGCGGGTGGCGTCACCGGCAACGAAGTTGATGTCCGGGCGGCGCCGTTTGCCGACCTTGAGCATGCCCAGGGAGAAGTCGCAGGCGACGACGTCGATCCCGGCGTCGGCGTACGGCTCACTGGAGGTGCCGGTTCCGGCGGCGAGGTCCAGCACGCGCTGGCCGGTCTTCACGTCCATGGCTTCGACGACGATCCGGCGCCAGCGGCGCGTCTGTCCCATCGACAGGACGTCGTTGACGACGTCGTATTTCGGGGCGACGTCGTCAAACATCGTGGCTACTTCGTCCGGACGCTTATCCAAGGATGCTCGGTTCACCCCGTTATTGTCTCAAATCTTCGACGCACCCCCTAACCACCGGCCGGTCCGGGGCGCGGCGTGCGGCGGGAGTAGTGTTGTCTCATCATGACGAGCGCGTTCCGTACCAGAATTATCAGGACACTGACAGTCCCCCTCGATGCCGATTCATTCCCCGGGGGGCTGCCGTCGTTTCTGGTCCGTGACGACGTGCTGTGCTGGACCCGCCGCGAGGCCGGCCTGGTCGGTTTCGGCGAGGTGGCGCGGTTCACCGCCACCGGCCCGGAGCGGTTTCTCGAGGCGGACATCTGGTGGCGGCACCTGGTCCTCGAAGCGGATGTCACCGACGCCGTCGGCTGCCCCGGGACCGGCCCCGTGGCCTTCGGCTCCTTCGCCTTTTCCAAGGTGTCCGCGCACGAGTCCCGCCTGATTGTTCCCGAGATCGTGGTGGGCCTGCGCGACGGCAACGCCTGGCTTACCCAGCTCACCTTCGACGACGGCGAGCTCACCGAGGCCGGCGCCCGCGCCGCCCTGCGGCGCTGGCTGGAGGCACCCGGCGCCCGCGCCGCCCTGCGGCGCTGGCTGGAGGCACCCGGCGCCCGGGCTTCCGGCGACCCGGCGCCGGCTGAACGGCAGGCGCCGGCTGAACGGCAGGCGACGTCGGAACCGCAGGCCGGGCGGGAGGCCAAGCTCAGCACCGGCTCACTCAGCGAGGCGGACTGGATGGCCGCCGTCGCCGAGGGCGTCGCCGAAATCCGCACCGGGGCGCTCGAGAAGCTCGTGCTGGCGCGGGACATCGTCGCCACCGTGCCCGACGGCGTGAACGCCGCCGAGATCCTGCGCCAGCTCGCGGTCCGCTACCGCGAATGCTGGACCTACGGTGTCGACGGCCTTGTGGGTTCCACCCCGGAAATGCTGATCCAGGTGGAAGGCCGCACGGCGCAGGCTCGCGTCCTGGCCGGCACGCTGGATCGCCGTGACGCCGAGGGCATGGCTGGCTCGCCGCTGGAATTCGCCGAACGCGTCCTCGCCGGTTCCGAAAAACAGCGGCATGAGCACGACATCGCGATCCAGTCGCTCACCACCCAGCTGGCCCCCTTCTCCGAGGCCATGAACGCCCACAGCGAGCCGTTCATCCTGGAGCTGCCAAACGTCTGGCATCTGGCCTCCGACGTCAAGGCCGAACTGACCGAGGTGGAGGGCCACGTGCCCACCTGTCTGGCACTGATCAACGCCCTGCACCCCACCGCCGCTGTCTGCGGCACCCCGACCGCCGTGGCCGGGGCGCTGATCCGCAGACTCGAGCACCTGGACCGCGGCCCGTACGCAGGCCCGGTCGGCTGGCTCGACGCCGCCGGCAACGGCGAGTGGGGCATCGCGCTGCGCGGCGCGGTCATCGAGGGCCCGGACACGGTCCGGCTCTACGCCGGCTGCGGCGTCGTCGAGGGCTCCGTCCCCGAGGCGGAGCTGGCCGAGACCTGGGCGAAGTTCAGGCCGATGCTGGAATCCCTGGGCATCGACAGCTGAGCCGGCACCCCTCCGTCAGCGGCGGCCCGCGGCGCGCGCCGAATCCGTCATTACAGACAGCAGCCTGGTGTGGCCCCTTGAAAACCGTCTCGATTTAGTTATCCAATAGTGAAACTAAGTTTCCTGTGACGTACATCTCTTCTTCGGCGATACAATATACCCCGACTTAGTTTTCGCATGCCCCTGCAACAAAAGGTAAAAAAATGCAGATCTCCCGTTCGCTCCTGACCAATTCCAAGGTCAAGGCTGCAGCCGTGCTTGCTATCGGCGCCCTGGCCCTCTCGGCCTGCACCAATGCCTCCGAGACCGGCACGGGCGGGGCGGCGACGCCGTCCGGCAGCGCAAAGGCAAGCTTCGACCCCACGACGGTTCAGAAAGACGATGCGTTGGCGGCCATGGTTCCGGCGGCCATCAAGTCCAAGGGGACCCTCACCATTGGCGCTGACACGAGCTACGCTCCGGCAGAGTTCCTCGGCACCGACGGCCAGACCCCGGTAGGTTACGACGTCGACATTGCAAAGGCTATCGGCGCCACCCTGGGGCTCAAGGTCCAGGTGCAGACCGCAGAATTCACCGGGATCCTTCCCGCGCTGGGCCCGAAGTACGACCTCGGCATTTCCTCCTTCACCATCAACAAGGAGCGCCTCGGCGCAGTCAACATGGTCAGCTACTTCAACGCCGGCACCGCCTGGGCTGTGAAGAAGGGCAACCCGAAGAACTTCTCCCTCGATGACGTCTGCGGCAAGTCGATTGGCGTCCAGACCGGCACCGTGCAGGAGGACCCGGACCTGTCCGGCCGGAACAAGAAGTGCACGGCCGAAGGCAAGAAGCCGATCGATATCGTCACGCTCAAGAACCAGACGGACGTGACCACGCGTCTGGTCAACGGCAGCATCGACGCCATGGCGGCTGACTCCCCCATCATCGGTTACGCCCTGACCCAGACCAACGGACAGCTGGAGAAGCTCGGCGACGTTTACGACGCCGCCCCGCAGGGCATCGCCGTTGCCAAGTCGGACACTGCGCTCGCCGACGTCATCCAGAAGACGATGACCAAGCTGATCGAGGACGGCTCCTACAAGAAGATCCTCGAAGGCTGGGGCAACGCTGAAGGTGCCATCGCCAAGTCCGAGGTCAACCCGGCGGCCGCGTCTTGAGTCTTCCCGCCACCGACCACTCATCAGGGGTAGGGATGGAAAGTCACAACCACGCAGCACCGGTCCTGAACAAGCCCGTGCCCGTGCGGCACCCGGGCCGCTGGATCAGCGCCTTGATCATCCTCGGCTTCCTCGCGGTGTTCCTGCAGTCCCTCGTCACGAACCGGAACTTCCGCTGGGACATCGTCGGCACCTACATCCTGGACGTCAAGGTCGTCCAGGGCGTTGGCTGGACGTTGATCCTCACCGTTGGCTCCATGGTCCTCGCCATCGTCCTGGCGATCCTGCTGGCCTTCATGCGTCAATCCGAGAACCCGGTCTTCCGCTGGTCCAGCTGGGTCTGGGTCTGGTTCTTCCGCGGCACCCCCGTGTACACCCAGCTGGTGTTCTGGGGTCTGATCTCCGTGCTCTACCCGAAGATCAGCGCGGGCGTACCGTTCGGACCGGAGCTCTTCAGCGTCGACACCAGCACCATCATCACCGCCACTGTTGCGGCGATCCTGGGTCTGGGCCTCAACGAATCGGCCTACCTCGCCGAAATCTTCCGGGCCGGCCTCAAGTCCGTGGACCGAGGCCAGATGGAGGCCGCTGAAGCCTTGGGCATGGGCAAGACCAAGATCATGTGGCGAATCATCCTGCCGCAGGCGATGCGGGTGATCGTCCCGCCGACCGGCAACGAAACGATCGGCATGCTGAAGACCACCTCGCTGGTGCTCGCGGTGCCGTTCACCCTCGACCTGACGTTCGCCACGAACACTCTGGCCAACCGCACGTACCTGCCGGTGCCGCTACTGATTGTGGCTGCCATCTGGTACCTCGTCATCACGAGCATCCTGATGGTGGGCCAGCACTTTATCGAGGCGTACTACGGCAAGGGCGTTGACAACCTGGCTCCGGCCGCAATCAACCCGGCGGCCGCCAGGGCATCCGCGGCGGTGGCGCCGAGCGCCGAGGCCGAGCCGGCACTGAAGTTGGATCCCGAGGAGGAGGCGAAATGACGATCACCACTGAGAACCCGCTGGTCAAAATCGAAGGCCTCCACAAGTTCTACGGGCAGCACCACGTGCTGCGCGGCATTGACCTGACCGTCAACCAGGGCGAGGTGTCGGTGGTGATCGGACCGTCTGGTTCCGGTAAGTCCACCATGCTGCGCTGTGTCAACCTGCTTGAAACCATCAGCGCCGGACGGATTTCCGTCGGCGGTGAGTTGATCGGCTACCGCGAGGTCAACGGCCGCCTGCATGATCTGAAGACCAAGGAAATCGCGGCCCAGCGCCGCGAGATCGGCATGGTCTTCCAGCGCTTCAACCTGTTCCCGCACAAGACGGCGTTGCAGAACGTCATGGAGGCTCCGGTCCAGGTCAAGGGCCAGCCGAAGGACGCCGCCCGGAAGCGGGCACTGGAGCTGCTGGACCGGGTAGGACTCGCGGACCGGGCCGGCCACTACCCCTCGCAGCTGTCCGGCGGGCAGCAGCAGCGCGTAGCCATCGCCCGGGCCCTGGCCATGGACCCGGAACTGATGCTCTTCGATGAGCCGACGTCCGCACTGGACCCGGAGCTTGTGGGTGACGTGCTGAACGTCATGAAGGATCTTGCCAAGTCAGGCATGACCATGATCGTGGTGACGCACGAGATTGGTTTCGCCCGGGAGGTAGGCGACCGCCTGACCTTCATGGACGGCGGCGTCGTGGTGGAATCCGGCGACCCGCGCGAGGTGCTCGCGAACCCGCAGCACGCCCGGACCAAGGAGTTCCTGAGCCGGGTGCTCTAGGGAGCAACTTTCTGCAACGATTTCGGACAGCCGCTACGTGGAATCACGTAGCGGCTGTCCGTTTTCGTAGCGGAAACCGGGTGCTAACGCCCGAGGACCCCGGCCACGGCGGCGGAGACGGCGCCGCGAATGCGCCCGTGCAGTTCGCGGAGGCCGTGCCGCCCGGTCCGCACTTCGATGATGCTGCGGCCCTGCACGGGTTCCGCCAGCGCCGCGGCGAGCTCCGCCGTCGTGCTGACCGCGCGGTGGGCGACGCCGTACGCCGCGGCGAGGGCGGAAAAATCCACCGTGTGCGGAGTGCCGAAGAGGCGTTCGACGGCGGTGCCGTAACGGCCGGACTGCTCGACGGCGCCGTGCTCCAGCAATCCGAAGATGGCCCCGCCAGCGTCGTTGAGGACCACGATCCGCAACGCCGGAACGGCCTCGCCCGCGCCGAGCAGCAGCCCGCCGGCGTCGTGCAGGAACGTGACGTCGCCCAGCAGCACGGTGGTTTCCTGCCGGCCGCCGACGGCGATGCCGGTGGCGGTGGCAAGGGTGCCGTCGATCCCGGCCAGTCCCCGGTTGGCGAAGACGGTGGCCTGGGGTTCCTGGGGCGGGGCGCCGGCGAGGTCGACGTCGCGGATCCCGTTGGAGGAACCCAGAACCAGCTGCCCGCGCGTCTGGCCCCAGACCAGCGCGCCCACGGCGGGCCCGGAGGCGGCCGAACCAACGAGCACCAGGTCCAGCGCGTGCTGGGCGGCGGCCCCGGCCAGCAGCCAGGCATCGAGCCAGGCAGGGCTTCCCCGGCCGGCGAAGTCGGCCAGGTCAGCGAGGGTCTCGAGCGGCAGTTCGGTGCGCCGGCCGGGCTCGTACCAGGCCACCGGAACGGGCTGGTAGAGGGCGGACGGGACGTCGGCGCGGGCGAGCAGGGCCGAGACCGGCCGGGACAGCGTGGGCCGGCCGAACAGCACAACGCGTTCGATCGGCTGGCCGGATTCCGGACCGAAGTGCTCCAACAGCAGCCGGTACGGACCCACCGCATTCGGGCCGAAGCGGGCGTTCGACGACGGTTCGGCGAGCAGAGGCAGGCCGTGGGCGCGGGCGAAGGCCTCGGCGACCGGGCCGGCGTCGTGTCCGGCGAGGACAACGGTGCGCCGGTCGGGCAGCGCCGGGGATGCGGCCGGGAAGTCCAGCGCCAGCGGGTGCCGCGCCGCCTGGTGGATCCGGCGACCGGAGCCCTCGCCCAAGCCGTCCCGCGCGGCAGGGACCAGCGGGTCGCGGAAGGCGAGGTTCAGCTGCACCGGGCCGGGCGGGATGTCCTCAAAGGCGCCGGTGGCGGCGCTCAGCGCCGTCTCGACGGCCCGGAGCGGGTTGTCGCCGGCGGGCACGTCGGCGGCGAAACGGACGTGCTCGCCGAACAGGTCCGGCTGCACGGTGGTCTGGTTGGCCCCGGTGCCGCGGAGTTCCTCGGGCCGGTCGGCCGAGAGGACCACGAGCGGAACTGCGGCGTGGTTGGCCTCCATCACGGCCGGCAGCAGGTTCCCGACGGCGGTGCCCGAGGTGGTCAGGACGGCGGCGGGGGCACCGGTGGCTAGAGCCAGGCCCAGTGCGGTGAAGCCGGCGTCGCGTTCGTCGATCCGGACCAGCAGCTCGACCCGGCCCGCGGCGTCGGCCTCGGCCAGCGCGTAGGCCATCGGCGCGGAGCGGGATCCCGGGGCCACCACCACGTAGCGCACCCCGGAGCCGATCAGGGCCGCAACGGCCATCCGCGCGGCCTCGACCGACGCCAGCCTGCCTGCGGCTGGAGGGTCGGCGGGAGGAACGTCCGGGCTCACATGTTCTCCGGCGTCTCGATGCCGAGCAGGTCCAGGCCGTCGGAGAGCCGCCGCAGCACGAGTCCGCACAGCGCCAGCCGCGATTCCCGCACCGTATCCTCGGCCTTGAGCACCGGGCACTGGTCGTAGAACGAGGTGAACAGCTGCGCCAGTTCAAACAGGTACGTGCACAGCCGGTGCGGCTCAAGCAGTTCGCCGACTTTTTGCAGCGTGGCGTCGTATTCGAGCAGGTGCAGGGCCAGCGCGCGTTCGGCCGGTTCGACGACGGCGATGGTCGCCGCGGGCACGGTCGCTGCCGGCGCGGTGGCTGCGCCCCCAGCCCCTGTCACCGCCGCGCCGAGGTGCTGCTCCAACGCGCCGGCCTTACGCAGGATCGACCGAATCCGGGCGGCGGCGTACTGGACGTACGGGCCGGTGTTGCCGGTCAGCGCGAGCATCCGGTCGAAGTCGAAGACGTACTCCGTGTCGTGGCCGGTGGAGAGGTCCGCATACTTGACCGCGCCGATGCCCACCTGACGGGCGGTGACAGCCCGCTCCTGCTCGCTTAGCTCGGGTCGGCTGGCGTCGATGACGGCCCGGGCCCGGTCCACCGCCTCCTGCAACAGCGCCATCAGCTTGACCGGGTTGCCGGCGCGGGACTTGAGGATCTTGCCGTCCTCGCCGAGCACGTTGCCGATCTGGACGTGGGTGGCCTCCACTGTGTCCGGCAGCCAGCCGGCGTCGCGGGCGGTGGCCATTACCATCCGCAGGTGCACGTTCTGCGGGGCGCCCACCACGTAGAGCACACGGTCGGCCTCGAGTTCGCGGACCCGGTAGCGGATCGTGGCGAGGTCCGTGGTGCCGTACCCGTAGCCGCCGTCGGACTTGCGGATGATGAGCGGCAGCGGGTCGCCGTCGCGCCCGGTAAAGCCGGCCGGGAAGGTACAGAGCGCGCCCTCACTGATCCGGGCGATGCCGCGTTCCTCGAGTTCCTGGCACAGCTGTGCCAGATGCGCGTCGTAGGAGCTTTCGCCGGCGATGTGGTCGTCGGTGAGGCTGATCCCGAGCATCGCGTAGATGGCGTTGAAGTAGCGCTTCGACTGCGCCACGAGCCGCTGCCAGACGGCGAACGTCTCCGGATCTCCGCCCTGCAGCGCCACCACGCGCAGCCGGGCGCGGGTGGCGAAACCGTCGGGGTCCGCGGCGGAGGCATCGAATTTCGCACGCGCGGCCTGGTAGAAGGCGCTCGGGTCATCAACCAGCAGGGCTGCCTCGGGCGAGTCCTCCCCCACTTCGAGCCAATGTTCGATCAGCATTCCGAACGGGGTGCCCCAGTCGCCGATGTGGTTTTGCCGGATCACGGTGTGGCCCAGTGCCTCGAGAACACGCACGATGCTGTCACCGACCACTGTGGTCCTCAGGTGGCCGACATGCATTTCCTTGGCCACGTTTGGGGAGGAATAGTCGACGACGACGCGGTGCAGCGGGTCGGGCTGGCTGCCCGTTGGCGCCGGTGCGTTCAGCAGCTCTTCGATCCAGGTGCCGTCGAAGGTGAGGTTAATGAAGCCCGGCCCGGAAATCTCCACCAGGCTGCAGACGCCGTCGAGGTCGAGCGCCTCCACGATCCTGGCCGCGGCGTCGCGCGGCGGAAGGCCGACCTTGCGGGCCAGCGCCATGGCGGCGTTGATCTGGATGTCCGCAAACTGCGAGGGCCTGATGACCGGATCCGTCTGGCGGAACTCCTCGCCGAAGGCGTGGGCAATAGCTGCCTGGACTCTGGGGACAACCAATTCGGCCGGATTATTCACACTGTTCAAATTATCAGTTCCCGCCGCCCCGGACGGTCCCTCAGGAGCAACGCGGGGTCATGGGTGAGACCTGCCAAGGCAGGGGATGCGTCTCCGCCACCCGGCCAGCGCGCGAGAACGCGGAGCGGTCCTGACGGTGAAAATCCGGTTGACTCACGGGGCGGGTGGTGGGGCGGTGCCGGAGCGTCTGCTGTGAGCTGGGCGGCAGCGCCCTCAGGCCCCCGGCTTTTCCGGCTCGCTGGCGGCAGCAAGCAGCCGCTGCCCGATTCCCTCAAGGAAGCCGGCGACGTCGGAGATACTCCCTTGCGGCGCGCCATCGAGTACGGCGGAGGCAGCTTCGGCAAAGTGCTCGGTGGCCCATTGCATCGCATGGGTCCCGGCCGGGCTCAGGTGCAGCAGCACGCTCCGCCGGTCCGCGGGGTTAGGCTTGCGGACCATGAATCCCTTGGACTCCAGGCGGTCCACCATGGCGGTCACAGATCCGGTGGTGATGTTAAGGAGGTGGCCGAGCGCCTTGGGCGTCATGCCGTCAACCTCGCCCACGAAGGCCATCGCGTTGATATCAATAGTGCCGATGCCCAGTTTCTCGGCCAGCCGGATCCGGAGGGCGTAGGTCCCGACGTCCACGCGGCGCAGCCCCTGCGTGATGCGCAGCAGCGCATCCTTCTTACCCGGTGATCCCTCCGCCTGGTTTGACATGTCTAGCTCCTTGTTGCCGCGCCCTGCGATCTGCGGGCAATTCATCATAAGCCCCGGCCTCGTGCTGCACAGTGGATCGATATTCAACCGCGTCAAGATCTACTTGATTCTCAAGCTAAGTCGTTAAAAACGCTGCAACAAAGAGGATGTCATCACAGCAAACAAGATAGATTATTCGTTAGCTTGATTATCAAGTCACTTGAGTGTACTTTTTTCTCAACAGGTTCCCTCAGGGATCTTGTACTAGGTCTCATTCGGGGCGGGGGCCCCTCAACACCACCAGGAGCTTGTCATGGCAAAGGTCTCAGCGCGTACGGTCACTCTGGCCAAATGGGCAGTCGTCCCGGCAGCACTTCTGGTGAGCGGCGTCGCCGTTTCCCAGGCCTCCTACTCCGCGTTCAGCGCCACCACCGAGAGCTCCGCGAGCAACTGGGCCGCGGGCACGGTCAAGCTCGACAGCGGCGCCGGGAGTGCCGCGGGCTCGAATGCCTCCACCGCCATGTTCACCGCATCGAACCTGAAGCCGGGCTCGACCGGCACCAAGTGCATCACGGTGACCTCCGGCGGTTCGCTGGCCTCCGCCGTGAAGCTCTACGCTACGGCCCCGGCCTCGACCAACAATCTCAGCTCCTACATCACCTTGGACATCACCGAGGGGACCGGCGCTAACAGCGCCTGCAACGACTTCAAGGTTCTGAGCCCGGCAGCTCCAGCTTACTCGGGCACTCTCGCAGCCTTCGGTGGAGCAAGTAGCAGCTACGCGACCGGCTGGGGCTCCTGGGCGCCCACGGGTACCGCACCCGAGACCCGCACCTACAAGATCACCTACACGCTGAAGACGGATGCCCCGAACAGCACCCAGGGTGGCACCGCTTCCATGGGCTTCACCTGGGAAGCACAGAACAACTAAGCCGATGCCCGGACCGAGCCAACTGCCCGCGACGTCCGGGCACCGTGCTGCCCGGGCATCCCGCGGCAGCGGCGGGGCACCGGACAGCGGCGCCGCCCGTATGCCGGCTCTCCGGCGCCGGGTGCATGCACGTGTCCTCCAGGACCACGGTTCCGCAGCAACTTCTCCCCAGTCGAGCCCCGCAACTGCAGGCATTCCCGTTTCACCGCACGACGGCGGCCCGGAGGCCGTCGTCGTCGTTGGGCCCGTGCGCCTCGCCGTCACCCTCGCTGCGCAGTCCATCCTCTTCGCACTCCTCGGGATGCTGGCCTGGGCCCTGCTCCCTTTCGCCCTCGGCTGGATGCCCACCACCGTCATGACCGGATCCATGGAGCCCCGGATATCAGCCGGTGACGTGATCATCGCCCGGCCCATCCCCACCGGAACAGCCGCTTTGGGCCATGTCCTGCTGGTCGATGACCCGGACCACGCCGGGAGGCTGCGGCTGCACCGCTACGTGCAGGACGCCCCCGACGGCAAGCTCATCCTGCGCGGCGACGCGAACCCGGCCAACGACTCCTCTGCGGTGGCACCCGAGGCAGTTCACGGTGTAGCCGTTTTGCGCGTCCCCTTCGTGGGACTTCCCGTTGTCTGGTTCGCCGAAAAGAACTGGGGCAATCTCGCCGCCCTGTTCGCCGGAATCTCAGCGCTGACAGTGGCCGCGGCCGCCGGGTCCAGCGCGGGCCAGCACGACGGCGGAGCGCACGCCACGCCCGCTGCCGCCCGCGCCCCGCGGCAGTCGCCGCACCGGCACATCCCCGCCACCCGCAGGGCTATCCGGCGGCATGCCCGGACTGCGGCGCGACGGGCCACCGCCGTCCGCACCCTGCTCTGCCTGGCCTCACTTCCGGTCCTCGTCACGCCTCAGCTGTTGACGGCGGCTCCGGCCCACGCCGCGTTCTACGCCGCAACGCCCACCCAGGCCGGCACCTTTGCCGCTGCAAGCTCATACGACTGCCTGTTCCGCCCTGCCCAGGAGAACCCCGCACTGTTCTTCGGCTTCAACGAGGCGTCCGGACCGGCGGCCGAGGACGGCAGCGGGACTGGAAATGACGGCATCCTCTCCGGCGCCGTCCAACGCACCGCCGGATCCTGCGCCGGCGACAGCCCCGCGCTGTCCTTCGGCAGTGCCGCGGGAATGGTCAGCACCCGTCTGCTGGTCAGCGCCCCGGAGACATTCAGTGTCTCTGTCTGGTTCAAGACAATACCGGGGACTACCTCCGGCGGACGGCTGCTGGGGTTCGGCAACACACAGACCGGAACGTCAACGCTCACTGACCGGCACTTGTACCTCACCGACAACGGAGGGGTCGGGTTCGGCGTCGCCACCCGCAACGGGAACAGCCAGCAGTACAAGGCCGCCGGCCTCACCACTCAGGCCGGCTACAACGACGGCCGCTGGCACCTCGCCACGGCCACCTCCGGTCCCGCCGGATCGGTGCTGTACGTCGACGGCGTCCCGAAGGCGGACAACCCGCGTCTAGTTGCCGAGCGCAACTACGACGGCTACTGGCGGGTCGGCTACGACAGCATGGACTTCGACAAGAACCGCGATTGGCCCGGGGCCACCGAGAACACGATTTTCCGCGGCAGCGTCGACAACGCGGCCGTCTACTCGACGGTACTGACCCAATCCCAGGTTGGAGCCCTGTACGCGGCCGGCCGCTGACTGACCCGCGGCTGCCGCAATCAGGTAGGTGAAAGCCTCATCGCCTTGCTTCCAGCACGGCATAGACCCGCCGGAGCCGGGCCAGCCACCAGTCTCTGCGCTCGGGCGCGGCCGCATATTCGGCCAGCAGCCCGGCGTCCACCGTGACGTCCCGGAGCCGGATAGAACCGTCATCGGGAACCAGGGAATCCCGGCTGACGTCGGCGGCGAGCAGTTGCACCGTCCCCAACCCGCAGGCGTAGGGCAGATCGGGCAGGGCCGCGGCGAGCGCCAGCCCGGCGCGTATCCCCACGGAAGTGTCCAGGGCGGAACTGACGACGGCGGGCAGGCCGGCCTGTGCCACGATCTCCAGTGCCCGCCGCACACCCCCCAGCGGCGCCACCTTCACCACAATCAAGTCCGCAGCGCCGGCGCGCGCCACCTTCAGGGGATCATCCTCCTTGCGGACGCTTTCATCCGCGGCGATGAGCACCGGCACCCCGGCCGCACGGAGCCGTCGCCGCACCTCGGCGAGGCCCGCGATGTCCGGAACCGGCTGCTCGGCGTACTCCAGCCCAACGGCGGCCAGCCGGGTCAATGCCTCGACGGCGGTCCGCACGTCCCATCCGCCGTTCGCGTCGACCCGGATGGCGGCGTCGGGCAGCGCGGCGCGGACGGCACCCACCCGGGCATCATCGTCGTCGAGCGTCTGGCCCGGCTCCGCGACCTTGACCTTGACGGCGTCCACCCGGCCGAAGCGGGCAAGGATCTCCGGCACCCGTTCCGCGGCGACCGCCGGAACGGTGGCGTTGACCGGGATGCTGGTCCGCCGGGGTTCCGGGAAGCCCTGCCAGCCTGCCTCGACGGCGGCGGCCAGCCAGCGGGAAGCCTCGGCGTCGCCGTATTCCGGGAAGGGGCAGAACTCGCCCCAGCCGAGGGGGCCGGGCAGCAGCAGTGCCTCGCGCTGGGTGATGCCGCGGAACTTCACCCGCATTGGCAGGCTGACCACGCGGGCCACATCAAGGAGTTCGTCCACTCCCCCCGGGTTGAGGCCTGGGGCGGGAGGTGTGTCGGCACTGGTGGGCATGGATGTACTCTACCGGCGGTACGCACGGGTCCCTCGGGCGGCGGTCTGGTTGCAAGCGGGCGCGAGGCCTTGGGCGGGCCGACGTCGACTGGGGGTGAGCTCCTGGATTAGGACACTCGTCTGCATCGGCCCCGCCCAAGGAGCTTCCGGCGGGATCAGCCGCACCGGTCCTGCGAGTCTAGGGACCCCACCTCTGGGCGGACACGAGTAGTGGCTACCTGACTTGTGAGAGGGCGCTACGTGGGCCGGGCTGTTGCAGCTCCCAGACGTCGGCCGCTGCGCCGTGCGGCAGTTCCAGGCGCCACTCCTCGCCGGCCGCGGGGTAGGCGCGTACCGTCGCCGGCACCGAACCGTGGCGGTAGACCTCCACGATCGAGCCGTCCACGAAGATCCGCAGCTCGTCGCCGCCGGCCACGGTGTCCGCGAAAACCGGACGGAGCTGCGCCGCGGACGCCAGGACCAGCCGGATCCGGCCTTCCCCGCCGGTGACCACCGCTTCGGCCTGGGCCGGCAGGCTCAGGGTTCCCGCGGCTCCCTTGGCACGGCGAGCACCCCTGTACCCCCGCAGCTCCGGTGCCGGCTCGACCGCGAGCACCCCGCCGTGCACCGCAAGCTGCCGCGGGAAGGTCAGCAGTCCGGCCCAGCCGGCGGCGTCCGTCTGCTCCTGGCCCCGGCCGGCACGTCCGTCCAGGCCCGACACCTCGTTGGACCAGCCCCACAGCAGGGTGCGGTCCGGCCGGGACAGGATCTGCGGCGCATAGAAGTCCGGGCCCATATCCGCCTTGCCGCCTTTCGCCGGGGTGAAGACCGGCAGGCCGGTGACGGCATCCTCGGCGAGTGACCCCAGCAGGTAGCCCACACCATTGGGGTGGTGGTGGTAGTCAGAGGCGAGCCAGAGGGAGGCCATCAGCAGCCAGGTTTCCGCCCCGGAGGAGTCCGGCACGCGGACCAGCTGCGGGCACTCCCAGATCTCGGCCGGAAGATGCCGGGCCGCCAAGGCGTTCTCGGTGCTGAACCAGATACCTTCGTAGCGCCAGTCGCGCAGCTCGTCCGCGCGGTAGAGCAGAACGGCCGCGTGCCCCGACGCTAGGCCGGCCCCTTGGAGGGCATAGCGCCGGCCGTGGAAGGTGAAGATAAACGGGTCGCGCACCGCCGTGATGTGGGGGTCCGCCGGCACCGGCGCCGCGACCTGCCCGTCCTGCCGCCACTCCGTCAGTCCCCGGGAACCCCGGGCCAGCACCACCTGGGCATGTCCGCCCGCGGTGCTGACGCCCGAGTACGCCGCGGTGGGGACGCCGTCGTCGTCAGTGACGACGCCGGTCCAGCAACCCAGTGCGTCCGGGCCGCCGGGCTGGGGCCGGAGCGCGACGGGGTGTTCCTCCCAGCGGAGCAGGTCCGGGGAGCTCAGGTGCCCCCAGCAGATCCGGTCATGCCGTGCCGAGTCGGGGTTGTACTGGAAGAAAACGTGGTACCTGCCGCCGACGAAGGACAGGCCGTTGGGGTCGTTGATCCAGCCGCGCGCCGGCCGCGGGTGGAAGCGGGGGAAAGCCGGGTCCGGGTGCCGTGCCGCCACGGCCGCCGAGTCGGCGCCGCGCTCCAGGTTGCTCATGGGACGACTCTGGTCTGGTTCGCTGCGCCGGTCAATCCTGCGGGTTCCCGCCGGGCCGTCAGGCGGCTCCTAGTGTTCTGTGGGAACCTGTATATCGATGAGATTTCGGCAGGAACCCAGCAGCGGGCAGGCGTCGCCAGGGGCCCGGGAGGTGCGCTCCCCCGGCCGTGCGCCGTCGCGCCCTGCCCCGGGCAGGACCACCGGCTCCCTCTTCCTGCTGGCCACCCTTGGCTGCGCCGCCGCCCTCGCGGCCACGTACTACTTCTTCGTGCGCACCACCACCGGCCAGTTCATTGATGAATCGGCGCTGGTCGAGGCCGTCGAAATCCACGGTGCCGCGGGCAAGGCCAGCAACAAGCTCCTGGACTGGCTCCCGGCCCTGTCCGTGCTGATCTCGTCCGTGGTGGTCCTGTTCGTGACGGTGGCCCGCCGCCGCTGGAAAGCCGCTGGCATCGCCGTGCTGGCCGCCGTAGGCGCCAACGTCGCCACCCAGGTCCTCAAGGACCTGGTCCCGGTCCGGCCGTTCCGCGGCATCGAAACCCTTGAGCTCAATTCCCTCCCCTCCGGCCACACCACGCTGGCAGCCTCGGCCGCGGCCGCGGTGTTCCTGATGGTGTCGCCGCGCTGGCGGCCGCTGGCGGGGTTCCTGGGCGGCAGCTTTGCCGTTGCCACCGGGGTGTCCACGCTTATCAACCAGTGGCACCGGCCAGCCGACGTGGTGGCGGCGTTCCTGGTGGTGGGGGTCTTCACGCTTCCCGCGGGCTGGCTGATCATGCGCACCGGAGGCCGCTGGAATGTCTGGGAGGGCTACAACGGCCACTGGGCGTCCGCCCGGCTGTGGGCCGCCGTCCCGGTGCTGGCCGGGCTCGCCTCCGCCGCCGTGGCCGCCTACTCGCTGCTGAAGATCGCGCCCGGGCCGGGCCAGGAAGGCAGCACCACCAACTACTTCTGGGCCGGCACCTCGCTGATCGTCATCACCGGCTACCTCGCCACCATTGCCGGCGTGTGGCTGTTTGGCCACGCCGCCCGGTGCCGTGCCCCGTCCGCCGCCACCGCCGCCACCGCCGCCACCGCCGCCACCGCCGCCTCCGCAGCCTGACCGCCGGTCCCTTTACATCCGCGGGGAGCGGGGCCAGAATAATCACCTCCGCAGCCGCCACTGGCTCAGCAGCGTGATGGCATCCGTCATCCTGACCCAGAGGAGCCCGCCATGGGCCGCAGCGATCCAGCACCGGTGTCCCGCCGGGCCGCAGGGCTCGCCGCGGTGCCGTCGCAACTGCGGATCAACGCCTACCTGGCCGGTTCCGTGTACGCCCGGCGGCAGGACGAGCCCGGGGTCTGCGACTTCACCTTCGGCAACCCGCACGAGATGCCCCAGGACGCCTACGTCACCGCGCTCCGGGAGGTCCTGACCCCGCGCACCGAGAAGTGGTTTGCCTACAAGACCAATGAGGCAGCGGCCCAGGCCGCCGCGGCGGACTCGCTGCGGTCCCATCTTGGCATCGGCTTCGAGCCCGAGGACATCTTCCTCACCACCGGCGGGTTCTCGGCCATCAGCGTGGCACTGAAAGCCGTCGGCGATCCCGGTGACGAGGTCATCTTCAGCCTGCCGCCATGGTTCTTTTACGAGCCCCTCACCGTCGAGGCGGGGCTGGTCCCAGTCAAGGTCGGCATCGACGCGGAGAGCCTCGACCTTGACCTTTCGGCCATCCGCTCGGCCATCACGGAGCGGACCCGCGCGGTAATCGTCAACTCGCCTAACAACCCCACCGGCCGGATCTATCCGCCGGCCCTCCTGTCCGAGCTGGGCGCGATGCTGGAGGCCGAGTCGTCCCGCATCGGGCACCGCATCTACCTCGTCTCCGACGAGGCCTACAACCGGATCATCTTTGACGGAGCCCGCTTCCACAGCCCGGCCGAGTTCTACCCCCACACCCTCCTGGCCTACACCTACGGCAAGACCCATCTGGCGCCGGGGCAACGGATCGGCTACCTCGCCGTCTCCCCCGCCATGCCGGACCGCGCTGAGCTGCGGGGTGCCATCGCCGCCCTGCAAATGGCCGGCGGCTGGATCTTTCCCAACGCCGTAATGCAGTACGCCCTGCCCCGGCTTGAGCAGTTCTCGATCGACATCCGACGGCTTCAGCACAAGCGGGACGTGTTCGTGGACGCGCTTACCGCGATGGGCTACCGGCTGCACCGGCCCGAAGGCACGTTCTACCTGTTCGTGCGCACCCCTGAAGGGGCCGACGACGACGCGTTCGCCGACGCACTCGCCGACGACGGGGTGTTTGTGCTGCCCGGAACCCTGTTCGAGACGCCCGGGTTCTTCCGGATCTCGCTGACCGCCAGCGAGGAGATGATCGAGCGCAGCCTGCCGTTCTTTGCCGCGGCGGTCCGGCGCTCAGCCGGCACCGGGCCGCTGCCTTCTCAGTCTTAGGCGGAGCCGGGGCCCTTAGTAGTTGCGGCGGTGCCTGAGCCGGGGAATGGTGACAGCGAAGACGGCGGCAGCGGCGAAGCCCAGCACTCCGGTGGCGCCCACGCCGGCACCCAGCGAGGCCGCGGCCGTGACGCCAGAGAGCAGCACCGGGCCCCCGGTGGCGCCGGCGTCGGCCATAAACCGCCAGATGCCGAGGAACTGGCCGCGGCCGTTGTCCGGCGAGAAGTCGGCACCGAGGGTCATGTTCAGCCCGGAGCTGATGCCGTTACCGCAGCCGATCAGGAGCGCCGCGAGCAGGAGGCCCACGAACCCGGTGCTGAGCGGGATCAGCATCATGGCCATGCCCATGATGAGCGTGGACGGCACCGCCACCCACTGGCGGCCCTTGCGGTCCATCAGCTTGCCGGCCGGGTAGAAGACCAGCATGTCGATGGCTCCGGAGATGCCGTAGATCAGCGAGGCTTGGGTCGCGTCCATCCCCAGATGATCGGCCCAGAGCGGGATCACCACCTGGCGGGACGCCCGCAGCGCGCTGAGCAGTAGCACCCCCATGCCCACGCTCAGGAACACCCCGGCGTGGGAGGCCGCAACGCTGCGCAGCGTGGGCTGCCGGGCCGGGGCACCGTCGGCCGGCGCGGGCCCGGCGACAAGGTCCGGGATGGTCACGGACAGACCCGCGGCTGCGGCCATGGCCACCACACCGGCCCAATAGGCCGCGCTGATGCCGCCGAACTGCATCACCGCCGCGCCGATGAAGGGGCCGATGAAGATGCCGATCCGGTTGACCCCGCCCAAGGTGGACAGCGCCCGGGCCCGGAGAATTACAGGGACCGCCTCGGTCAAGTACTTCTGCCGGGCCAGGCTGAACACGCTGGCGGCCATCCCGACCACCACCATCGCCGCGGCCAGCAGCCAGATCCCGGGCGGCACCAGAGGTGCCAAGGCGGCGGCAGCGAGGGCGACGGCGCTCGCGGCGGCCGCGCCGACGATCGCCCAGCGCTCGCCGAATTTCAAGGTGATGAGCGAGGCGGGCAGGTTGAAGAACCAGGAGCCCAGCCCGATCAGTGTCACGATCAGCGCCGCGACGGCCACCGAGGCGCCGAGGTCGCGGGCGGACAGAGCCACCACGGGCAGGATCGCGCCTTCGCCGATGCTGAACAGCAGGGCCGGGCCAAAGGCGGGGAGGGCGATGCTGCGGAGGCTGAAGGCGGCGGGGCGTGTGGTGGTCATCCCCTTCATCCTAGGGCCGGACGGTCAGCCCGGCCGCAGGGTCAGCTGTCGAAATGGGTGTGGATTTCCTCGCCCGTGACGTTCCCGAGCACCTCGGCGGCGACGTCGCGGAGCTTCTGGTTCCGGTTGCTGGAGACCCGGGTGAGGATGGCCATCGCTTCCTCCTGCGAGCACCGGTTCTGCGCCATCACGACGCCGCAGGCCAGGTCGATGGACGTGCGGTGCTCCATGGCTGCCTGCAGGTCCTCGGCGCGGGTCTGGGCGGTACCGATCCGGACAGCCAGGCGCAAGGCCCGGCCGGCGATGTCGGCCAGTCCGGCGGCCTCGGACACAACTTCGGCGGTAAAGACGCCGGTCGCGGGGGCGAAAAAGTTCAGCGCCGCGGTGGAGTCGTCGCCGATTTCCAGCGGGACGCCGAGGGTGCTGCGGCAGCCGTGCGCGGCCAGCTGGGCCTGGTATTCGGGCCAGCGTGGGTCGGTGTCCACGTCAGCCAGGAGTACCACGGTCTTCGTACGCAGCGCCTCGATGCAGGGCCCGTCCCCCAGGCTCTGCTCGATCCGGTCCAGGACGACGGCGGTCTGGCTGCTGCCGGCCACCGTCATGGTTTTCTTCCGTCGCTGGAGAGTCACGCCGCATTCGATATCCGTCCCGGAGAAGTGGCTCAGGGTGGACGCGGCGAACTCCGAGAGCCCGTCCAGGAAATCCTCAACGGTTTCGGTGCCCGCAATGAGGTCTTGCAGATGGACGGCGGCCTCGCCCTCGACGTACTTACTCATGGCCTAAATGTAGCGGTTAGACGTAGCCGTCGACGATCGCCGCGGCGATCTCGCGGTAGGCCCGCCGGGTCTCCGGCCGGAGCGCGTCGAGGGTGACGAGGTCGCCGTCGGCCACGCCGCGGTCGTGCGGGACCGCGATCAGCTGGCGGCAGATGCCCGAGAGGTGGTCCTCGATGGCGTCCTTGTCCACCCGCGAGGACACCTCGTCCTTGTCCGTGATGACCACGACGGCGTTCCGGGCCAGGTCCTCGTAGCCGTGGCTGGCGAGCCAGTGCAGGGTGCTCCTAGCCCGCTTGGCGCCGCTGACGGCGTAGCCCGCCGCGATGATGAGGTTGTCCGCGGACTGCAGGATCCCGCTCATGGCGTTGTGGGTCACGCCGGTGCCGCAGTCGGTGAGGGCCACGGAGTAGTAGCCGGAGATCAGCTTGCGGATGCGCAGGTACTCCTCCGCCGTGAGCGAATCGGAGACCTCCGGGTCCTGTTCCCCGGCGATGAGGTGCAGCCGGCCTGCGTGGTGCATGTACCGGGCCAGGGCCGTGAGTGAATCGATCGACTCGACGTTGCGGAGCAGGTCGCTGATGGTGCGCGGGGCCTGCTGCTGGTAGATTCCTTCGCCGAGGGCTCGCTCCACGAGGTCGCCCGAGTCCGGGTTGGCGTCGATGGCGCACGGCGGGTCGCCGCGGTATTCGGCCAGGGTCAGCCCGACGCCGACCGTGGTGGAGGTCTTGCCGATCCCGCCCTTGAGGCTCAGCACCGCGGTGTTGTAGCTGCCCTGGAGTTGGCGGGAAATCCGCCGCGCGAGCTCGTCTTCTTCGCGTTGCCGGGCGCTCGGGCCCAAGTTCAGGCTGCCGCCCGTCAGGTTGTAGAGCGCGCCGCGCAGTCCGCCGACCGGCCGCGGCCTCTGTTCCCGGACAAAGAGGCCCGGCGAGCTGATGAAGTCCGGCATCGGCGCCTCGGCAAGGGCGGCGGCCCGGCTCGCGGAGCGGGTGGCACGGGTGGGCTGCGGGGGCACGGAGCCGGGTGCAGAGCCGGTCGCAGGGGCCGTTTCGGTGGTGTGCGGCTCGTCCGTTGCTTGCGGAGCCGCCGACGTCGGCGCGCTGGCGGGAGGACGCGGCGCCGCGGGAACCTGGCTGATCACCGGGGTGGCGCCGGTGGCCGGGTAGCCAAAGCGCTCATCTGCAGCCTCCGCCGCCTGGGCCCATGAGCTGCTGCGCGGCGGTGCCGGGCGCGTGGGGGGTTCCGTGGTTTCCGCGGGGGCACTTCGAGGATTGACGACCGGCATGGTTCCTGTCCGGGCAGCCGAGTTCTCACCGTCGGTGCGACGCAGGTCGCGGCGGCGGCGGAGTTCAGGCTGACCTGAGTTTTCAGCAGTGGTAGCTGAGTTGTCTTCCACCGGTTCGGGCATCTTTTGGTTTCTCCCCAGGACTCACCGCGGAGCACGCAGCGGCGCTTGTTGTGACTTCTTTCCAAGAGCCAGTCTAGGCGCAGTCGTGAGCACCCTTATCTTTTGCTGGCCCGTCGACTGTCCCCCGGCCCGGTCGGGGCCCGGAAAAGTGGCCCGCCGCCGGGGCTGGCTCAGTGGTGGGCGCGGGTCTCCTGAAGGCGCCGGATGAACCACCGGGACTGCTCCGGGCCGTAGGGGAGGATCGGGACCGCCTTGGTGGCGTCGTTCGGCGTTTCGCGGGTGGCCTGGGTGGCCTGCCGTACCGCCGTGCTCATGGTGTTTGCCATGGTCTTGACGAACTGGTCGCTGCACGGTTCGCCGTGGCCCGGGATGAGAAACTCGTAGCGGTGCCGCAGGGCGGACAAGTGACGGAGGGCATCGGCCCATTCCTCCGGGAAGGAATCCTCGAAGGAGGGGTGCGCGCCCTGCTCCACCAGGTCGCCTGCGTAAAGCGTGGTGCCTGTGCCCACGAGCAGATCGCCGTCCGTGTGTCCGCGTCCGAGGTAGAACAGGGTTGCGGTCTGCCCGCCCAGATCCACCAGGACCGGCTGGTCCTTGACGATCGCGTTCGGAACCACAAGCTCCACCGAGCCGCCGTCCCCGGCTGCCATCTCCGGTTCCGCGGCCCCCACGAAGCGCCGTTGGGCGTCGCCGTTCTCCTCGATGTCCGCGGCGCAGTTCTCGTGCCCCCAGAACTCGGTCACGCCGTCGTCGGCGAATACGGCATTGCCGAAGAAGTGGTCATAGTGGGCGTGCGTATTGACCACCACCAGCGGCAGTTGCGTCTTTTCCCGGACGGCGTCCAGGATCTCGCGGCCCTGTCGAGGTCCGCCGCCGGTGTCGATCACCATGGCACGTTCGGTGCCGACGATCAGCCCGGTGTTGAGCAGGGATCCTTGGGTGGTCAGCACGTAGTTGTCCTGGCCGACCTCGAGCCATCGTGACATGAAATCTCCGTAGTCCGGCGCTCCGCCGGCATGGTTGGTGCGATGTTCAGGTGTCGATTCTACCCAACGGGCCTTAGAGATCGGCCAGCACCGAACCCGGGTTTTCGATCGCGTCGGCCACGTAGCGCAGGAAGCCGCCGGCGGTCCCGCCGTCGCAGACGCGGTGGTCGAAGGTGAGCGTCAGCTCAGTGACTTTCCGGACGGCGAGTTCGCCGTTGACCACCCAGGGCTTGTCGATGATCCGCCCGACGCCGAGGATTCCCACCTCCGGGTGGTTGATGATCGCCGCCGAGCCGTCGACGCCGAAGACGCCGTAGTTGTTCAGCGTGAACGTTCCGCTGCCCAGTTCCGCGGGCGTGGCCCTGCCGTCTCGGACGACGGCGGTGAGGCGCCGGATCTCCGCGTCCAGTTCCCGCGCGCTGAGTCTGTCCGCGTTGCGCACCGAGGGGACCATCAAGCCGCGGTCCGTCTGGGCGGCAAAGCCGAGGTTGACGCCGTCGAAGGCCACAATCTCCTGCGACGCCCCGCCGGTGGTGTCCTCGGTGGTGACGATCCGGGTGTTCAGCTCCGGGAACTTCTTAAGTCCAGCGGTCACGAACCGGGCGATGAACGCCAGCAGCCCGGGCGTGTTGTGCGGGTCCGCTTTCTTCAGCACGGCCCGCATTTCGACGAGCGCCGTGGCGTCCACGTCCACCCACACGGTGGCCTCCGGGATCTCGGACCGGCTGCGCGCCATGTTCGCCGCGACGGCCTTGCGCACACCGCGCACCGGGGTCCGGCCGGCAATGCCTAGCCCGGTCCGGGCGTCCGTGCCGCCAGCCTGGACCGGAGCCACAGCGGGGGTTCCGGCCGGCGCCTCCGGGCGCTCAACGACCGGGGGCTTGATGGCGGCCTCGACGTCGCGCCGCATGATCAGCCCGCTGGTGCCCGAGCCCTGGAGTTCCCCCAAATCAACCCCGTGATCCCGCGCCATCCGCCGGACCAGCGGCGAAATAACTGCCCCCAGCTTCCCGGGAACCCGCGTCCGCTGGAGCAAAAGGTCGTCAGCAGCCTTCTCAGCTTCCGACACCTGAACCGCCCCCCGCTTCGGAGCCCGAGTCCGCCGCGCAACCCCATGCCCGCCCGGAGTGCCATACCCAATCAACACATTCCCGGACCCAGCCTTCTCCTCCTCGCGATAAACCTCGGCGGCAACGGCAGCCGGCGAGTCAGCAGCAGCGCCAGTCGCCGAAGCCCCAGCCGGCATGACCGAGATCAGCGGCTTCCCGACGTCGAGCGTCTGCCCGGGCTCGCCGTGCAGCACGGCCACGGTCCCGGCGTAGGGCGAAGGAACCTCGACCATGGACTTGGCGGTCTCCACCTCGGCGATCGGCTGGTCCACGCGGATCTCGTCACCCACGGCCACGAGCCAGCTGACGAGTTCGGCCTCGGTGAGGCCTTCGCCGAGGTCAGGCAGGAGGAATACTTTCGGTTCGCTCATGGTCAGTCTTCCCACTGGAGGTCGTCTACGGCGTCGAGGATGCGGTCCACGCCGGGCAGGTAGTAGTGCTCGAGTTTCGGCGCCGGGTACGGCACGTCGAAGCCGGTGACCCGGCGGATCGGGGCGGCCAGGTGGTGGAAGCAGCGTTCCTGTACCCGGGCCACGATTTCCGAGGCCACGGAGGCGAAGCCGTGCGCCTCGGCGATGACCACCGCGCGGCCGGTCTTGCGGACAGACGCGCAGACGGTCTCGTCGTCGAACGGCACGATCGAGCGCACGTCGATCACCTCGAGCGAGCGGCCCTCCTCGGCGGCGGCGGCAGCGGCGGCAAGCGCCGTCGGGACGGACGGCCCGTAGGCGATAAGCGTCGCGTCGGTGCCCGGACGGGCGACGGCGGCGCGGCCCTCGGATGAGGTCCCGTGTTCGGTGTTCTCGGCATGCTGGGCGCGGAGTGCGTCCAGGTCCACCTGGTCCTTGGACCAGTAGAGCTTCTTGGGCTCCATAAAAATCACCGGGTCATCGGAGTCGATGGCTTCGCGCAGCATCCGGTAGCCGTCCGCGACCGTGGCCGGGGTGAAGACCTTGAGACCGGCGGTGTGGGCGTAGTAGGCCTCGGAGGAGTCGCAGTGGTGCTCCACTCCTCCGATACCGCCGGCGTACGGGACGCGGATGACGATGGGCAGCTTGACGGTGCCCTTGGTGCGGTTGTGCATCTTGGCGACGTGGCTGACGATCTGTTCGAAGGCCGGGTAGGCGAAGGCGTCGAACTGCATCTCGATCACCGGCCGCATGCCGTTCATCGCCATGCCCACGGCCATGCCCACGATGCCGGATTCGGCAAGCGGGGTGTCGAAGCAGCGGCTCGTCCCGAAGGTCGCCGTCAGGCCGTCGGTGATACGGAAAACGCCGCCGAGCATGCCGACGTCCTCGCCGAAGACCAGCACCGATTCATCGGCGTGCATGGCGTCGGCCATGGCGGTGTTGAGGGCCTTGGCGAGGGTGATGGTCTGCGGGCCGGTTTTTTCGGCTTCGACGGCGGCTTTGGCGGCGGCGCGGGCGGTCGCGGCGCTGACGTTCCCGTTCGCCTCGGAGGAGGTGGTGACGGTGGGGCTCATTTCGCTGCCTCTTCCCGGGAGAGCTCGTCGGCGAGCATGGCGGACTGTTCCTTCAACTGGGGCGTGGGCGTGGAGAAGACGTATTTGAAGAGGTCCAGGGGTTCCACCGGGACCTCTTCGCTCAGTCCCTCGCGCAGCTGGGTGGCGACCGTTTCGGCCTTGCCGGCGATCCGGGCGGCGCCGTCGTCGTCGAGCAGTCCGCGGTCGGTGAGGTAGGTCTTCATCCGGCTCAGCGGGTCCTTGGCCACCCATTCGGCCACTTCGCTGTCCTGGCGGTAGCGGGTGGCGTCGTCGGCGTTGGTGTGGGCCTGCATCCGGTAGGTGTGGGCCTCCACCAGCAGCGGGCCGGAGCCCTCGCGGGCAAGCCTCACGGCCCGGCCGAGCACGGCGAGCAGGGCCACAACGTCGTTGCCGTCCACGCGTTCGCCGGCCATGCCGTAACCGACGGCCTTGTGCGCCAGCGACGGCGCCACCGACTGGTGGGCGAGGGGCACGGAGATCGCGTACTGGTTGTTCTGGACGAAGAAGACCACGGGCAGGTGGAACACCGCGGCGAAGTTCAGCGCCTCGTGGAAGTCCCCCTCACTGGTCGCGCCGTCGCCGCACATGGCCAGGACGACGGTGTCCTCGCCGCGGAGCTTGGCCGCGTGGGCGACGCCGACGGCGTGCAGCAGCTGGGTGGTCAGCGGGGTGCACTGGATGCCGACCTTGTGCTTGGCCGGGTCGTAGCCGCCGTGCCAGTCGCCGCGGAACAGCGTCATGGTCTGGACCGGGTCCACGCCGCGGGCCATCACGGCCACCGAGTCGCGGTAGGTCGGGAACATCCAGTCGCCGTCGGACAGGCAAAGCGCCGCCGCGACCTGGCACGCTTCCTGGCCGTGGCTGGAGGGGTAGACGGCCATCCGGCCCTGCCGCACCAGGGCGGAGTTCTGGTCATTGACGCGGCGTCCGACGACGAGCTGCTCGTAAGCCGCCAGCAACTCCGCATCTCCGGGGAGGCTGTACTCGTGGCCGGGCTGGGCGCCCTGCTCGGTGTCCGCGTTCAGCGCGCCGTCCGGGCCAACGATCTGGATCGGGTGGCGGGCCGGGAGCATGTAGTCCTCGACCGTGATGCCGAACTTGCGCACGGCCTCGCTGGCGGCGTTTTCCGCCGGGGCTGCGGGCGCCGGCTCGTTCGCGGGCTGCTGCGCAGTGTGGTCTGCGGAGATCGTCATTGGTCCGTCCTTCTGTAGCCACTATTCGCATTCAGTATGGTCCCGGAGGCCGTTTCGTATCCACCTCCGGGCAGAATCGTGGAGAAGTCCCGAATATTGACCTAATGTTGAAGACAGAATGTAAGTGTGAGCTGGATTACCGGCGGAGGTTGTAGACAAATGGCAGGCACGGACCCGGAGCAAGCGGTACCGCTGGACGACGTGGACCGGAACATCATTGCGGAACTGACCCGGGACGGGCGGATGTCCGTGACCCAGGTAGCCGAAAACGTCCACATTTCCCGCGCCCACGCCTATACCCGGATTGCCCGGCTGACCGGCGAAGGGGTCCTGACCAAGTTCACCGCCCTCGTGGACCCGATCAAGGCCGGCCTGAAGTCCTCCGCCTACGTGACTCTCAAGGTTCGCCAACATTCCTGGCGCGAACTGCGGGAACTACTCCGGGCGATCCCCGAGGTGCACCACATCGCCCTCGTCGGCGGGGACTTCGACGTGATCCTGCTGGTCCGCGCGGTGGACAACGTTGACCTGCGCCGGGTGATTTTCGACCAGCTGCAGTCCATGCCCGGGGTGCTGGATACGCAGACGTTTTTGGTGTTTGAGGATGTGGATACCCGGTAGACGCACGGGCCGGCCAAGCCGCCGAGGCGCCCGGTCCGGCGCAGGCGGGGCCCGTCAGTTGATGAAGGCCTTGAGCCAGGTCTTGAGCTCCTCGCCGAACTCGACGCGCTCGGAGGCGATCGAGATGACGGCCTTGAGGTAGCTGAGCTTGTCCCCGGTGTCGTAGCGGCGCCCGCGGAAGATGACGCCGTGGACCCCGCCGCCTTCGGCGTCGGAGGTGGCGAGGACCTGCAGGGCGTCGGTGAGCTGGATTTCCCCGCCGCGGCCGGGCCCGGTGTCCTCCAGGACATCAAAAACGGCCGGGTGCAGCACATAGCGACCGATGACGGCAAGGTTCGACGGCGCTTCCCCCGGGGAAGGCTTCTCGACCAGGCGGTTGACCCTGAAGTGATCCTCGCCCGGCACCGGCGAAATATCCGCGCAGCCGTAGGCGCTGATCCGTGACGGGTCCACCTCGATCAGTGCGATCACGGACCCGCCGGTCTTCTGCTGCACGTCCATCATCGTGGTGAGCAGCTCATCGCGTTCGTCGATCAGGTCATCGCCCAGCAGTACCGCAAAAGGCTCATCGCCCACGTGCTGGCGGGCGCAAAGGACGGCGTGCCCGAGACCCTTCGGATCGCCCTGCCGGAGGTAGTGCAGCGGACCGAGGCTGGAGGCGTACCTGACCGCTTCGAGCCGGTCCAGGTCGCCCTTCTCCTCAAGTGTCCGTTCGAGGGTGGGCTCCCGGTCGAAATGGTCCTCGAGGGCACGCTTCTGCCGGCCGGTGATCATCAGCAAATCGCTCAGGCCGGCCCTCATCGCCTCTTCGACGACGTACTGGATGGCCGGCTGGTCCACCACCGGCAGCATTTCCTTGGGCATCGCCTTCGTTGCCGGCAGGAAGCGTGTCCCCAAGCCGGCCGCGGGTATGACAGCTTTTCGAACCGGTTTCCCCAAAGTCATATCCGCACTGTACAAGCGCGTTCTGCAAATGAGAATGGCTGGAAAAAAGACAAGTACCGGGGCGTCCGGGGCCTTCCTGGCCCCTCCGGGAGGATGGTCAGCCTTTGAAGACCGGGGCGCGCTTCTCCTGGAACGCCCGGAACCCCTCGGCATAGTCCTCGCTCTTGCAGAGACGGGCCTGCTCGGCGTTCTCCTCCTCCATGGCTTCCCAGAGGCCGAGTCGCTGGTCGCGGAGGTGCGCCACCAACTCCTTGCTGGCGTTGAACGCCCCCGTGGCCCCGGTAGCCACCCTGGCGACGATCCCGCGGGTGGTCTCCAGCAGCTCGTCCGCGGGCATGGCCCGGCTGAACAGGCCCTGCGCCACCGCCTCGGCGCCACTCATGAGCTCGGCGGTGTAGATCAGGTCCAGGGTGCGGTGCATGCCGAGCCGCTCGTTAAAGTACCAGTGCCCGCCGGAGTCCAGCGTGGCGCCCAGCTTGGCGAAGGGGGAGCCAAACTTCGCATTCTCGGCGACGTACACCACGTCCGTGGCCAGCAGCAGCCCGAGCCCCACGCCGAGGCAGGCGCCCTGCGCGGCGGCGAAGGTGGGGGCCGGAAAGGCGCTCATCTTCTTCAGCAGCGGCTGGACCAGCCCGCCCAGGTAGGCCTGGGCGTCGTCGCTCTCCGGAGTCACGCCTGCGATGTCCCTGCCGGCGCAAAAGGCGCGGCCTTCGCCACGGAGCAGCAGTGCCCGCACCTCGCCGCGCGTGGCGGCTTCGGCGGCGTCGTCGTACGCCTGTGCCAGCTCCTGCAGCGCCTGCTCATCCAGCGAGTTCAGCTTCTGCGGTGCGTCTAGGACGATCTCGGCGACGGCGTCGGCGATGGTCAGGGAAATCATGCGGCTCCTTGGCTACGTGGGGCGGGCGTCGAAAAAAACTTAGACGTCGAAGTCGACGGTGACTTCGGGAGTGGTGGGATGGGACTGGCAGGTCAGCACGTAACCCTTGTCCAGTTCATCCTGTTCCAGGGCGTAGTTCTCGTCCATCGTGACCGAGCCGGTGACGACCTTGGCGCGGCAGGTGCCGCAGACGCCGCCGGCGCAGGCGAACGGAACATCGGGGCGGACCCGCAGCGCCGCGTTCAGGATCGATTCGCGGGCGTGCGTGGGGCTCGCCACCTCACCTTGGAGGCCGTCGAGCTTGAAGGTGATCTTGTACGTAGCCTGGGACTCGTCCACAATCACCGGACGGCCGGCGTTGCCCTCGGGGCGGTCCGGCTTGCCGGTGGTGAACAGTTCGAAGCGGATATGGTCCGGGTTGACGCCGCGCTGGGCCAGGGTGTCCCGGCACAGCTGGACCAGTTCGAACGGGCCGCATAGGAACCACTCGTCGACGTCGTCGGCGTGGATGGCGGTCCCCAGCAGGGACTGCAGCTTCTCCGCGTCGATCCGGCCGCTGAGCAGCGGGGCGATGCGCTGTTCGCGGGAAAGCACATGGTGCAGGGCGAGCCGGGACGGGTACTTGTCCTTCAGGTCGGCAAGCTCCTCGAGGAACATGACATCCATGGCGGCCTTGTTGGCGTAGATCAGGTCGAAGCGGGTGTCCGGATGTGCCGCGAGCAGGGTGCGGGCAATCGCGATCACCGGGGTGATGCCGGAGCCGGCCGCGATCGCGACGAAGGAGCCGGGCTCTCCCGCCATGGCGTTGGCCATCTCCTCCGGGTGGTTCATCGAGTTCATCAGGTTCTGCTCTTTGCCGTCCCGGCCGTGCTTGGACACGAAGGCGCCCATCGGGCTCATCACGTCCAGGACGTCGCCGGCCTTGAGCTCGGCGTTCGCCCAGGTCGAGAACACGCCACCCAGGTCCTTCTTGATCGCGACGCGGATCTCGCTGCTGCCGTCGGAGAAGCTGCGCGGCTCCGCGCAGATCGAGTAGCTGCGCCGGACTTCCTTCGGCTCGCCGGACTCGTCCGGCAAGGTGGTCCGCAGCGCCACGTACTGGCCCGGGAGGTAGTCGAACTGCCCCGCCAGCTCAGCCGGTACCCCGAAGGTGACCTCGATTGCGTCGTCGGTGAGGCGGCGGACCTCGTCCACCGCCAGTGGGTGGAAGGACGCACGACGGCGGCCGGTGGCTGCAGCCGTTTCAGCGGCGGTCTGGCGGACAACAGTCATGGGAGCACCTGTTCCTTACAAAACTTTGAAGTAGTCGAACGGTTCCTTGCACTCCTGGCAGACGTAAAGCGCCTTGCAGGAGGTGGAACCAAAGCGGGTGAGTTCCTTCGTGTTCAGCGACGAACACTGGGGGCACTTGACGGCGAGGGACAGCCGGACCGGACCGGCGTGCCGCATTGCGTTGGAATGTCCGGAGGGCGGCGCGATGCCGTACTCCTGCAGCTTGGCCTTGCCGGACTCGCTCATCCAGTCCGTGGTCCAGGCCGGGGACAGCACCAGCTCGACGTTGACGCTTGGGTAGCCTTCGCGCTTGAAGGCGGCCGTGAGGTCGTCGCGGATGGCGTCCATGGCCGGGCAGCCGGAGTAGGTAGGCGTGATGGTCACATGAACTGTCGGGACCATCGCGCCGTCGGCTGCGTTTGGTTCCTTCGTCACCTCGACGTTGCGCAGGATCCCCAGGTCCGCGATCGTCAAGACCGGGATTTCCGGGTCGCAGACCGTGGCGGCGAGGTCCCACGCTTTCTGGTCAGCAGTCTTCTTTTCTGCAGTCTTCTGCTCCCCGGGCCCCGAGGAGCCGGCCGTGGGGTGGCTGACGTACATCTCCGGCATGGTTACCAGCTCGCTCCGGGGAACTCGCGCGCCAGCACCTGCATCTCTGCCAGCAGGTAGCCCAGGTGCTCCGAGTGGAGTCCGCGTCGTCCGCCGCCGGGAGCGGGCTGGACCTGCGGAACGTCGAGTTCTGCCGCGGCGAGGACCTCGCCGGTGAGCCGGTCGAAATCGGCGCGCAGGCTGGAGGGCTGGACGGCTGCGCCGGACTCGCTGAGGCGGCCGGTGAGCTCGTCGTCGCGGAACAGCTCGTCGACGTAGGGCCAGATGACTTTGAATCCGTGGATCATCTTCTCGCGGGACTCATCCGTGCCGAGCGCCAGGCGCTGCACCCACTGCGCGCTGTGGTCACGGTGGTAGTCCACTTCCTTGACGGCCTTGGCGGCGATGCCGGCGATGGTGGGGTCGGTGGATTCCGTGAGCCGGCGGTACAGCTCGAACTGGTAGTAGCTCACAACGAACTGGCGGGCGATGGTGACCGCAAAGTCGCCGTTGGGGATTTCGAAGATCTCGACGGACCGGAAGTCGTGCTCCCGGCGGAAATAGGCGAGGTCATCCTCGCTGCGTCCGTCCAGGCCCCCGGCGTAGCTCAGGAAGGAGCGGGCGTGTCCCAGCTGGTCCAGCGCGATGTTGCCGAGGGCGATGTCTTCTTCAAGCTCCGGGGCGCGGGAGATCCAGTGTCCGAGGCGCTGCGCCAGGACCAGGGCGTCGTCGCCCAGGCGCAGGGCGAACTCGGCGACGTCTTCGCTCGGCTTGGCTGTACCGCGGCTGACGGCCAACGCGATGTCCTCCGGCCGGAGGGCGTTGCCCGGGGTGATTCGGGTGGCGCTGGCCGTGGCCTCGCCGCTTCCGCTCGTGCCCTGGACGCCGACGGAGATGTCACCGTGGCCGCCTGTTTCTTCCGCGTGGCCGCTGTCGTTGATCTGGGTGGCTGCTTCGGGTGCGCTCACAGGTGCTTCACACCCTCGCTCTTGGTGTAGTACGTCGCGTGCCGGTAGTCCTTGCCCTGCGGCGACTCGAAGAAGGCGCCCTTGGCGTCCGGGTCGGACGAGGCGATGGCATCCGCGGGGACGACCCAAATGGACACCCCCTCGTTGCGGCGGGTGTAGAGGTCACGGGCGTTGCGCAGGGCCATGGCCGCATCGGGCGCGTGCAGGGAGCCGGCGTGGACGTGTGACAGGCCTCGGCTGGAGCGGACGAAAACTTCCCAGATGGGCCAGACGTTGCCTGCGTGCGGTTCGGGGGTTGTCATGCTGCGGATTCCTTCTCTGCTTGCTTCTTGGCCTGCTTTTCCGCGTAGGCGGCAGCGGCTTCGCGCACCCAGGCGCCGTTGTTGTGTGCTTCGCGGCGCCGTTCCAGGCGCTGGGCGTTGCAGGGGCCGCGGCCGGCGAGGACTTCGTGGAACTCATCCCAGTCCAGCGGTCCGTGCTCCCACTTGCGGGTTTCCTCGTTGAAGCGGATGTCCTTGTCCGGCAGCGTCAGGCCCAGGACCTTGACCTGCTCCATCATCATCCCGACGAAGCGGTTGCGGAGCTCGTCATTGCTGAAGCGCTTGATGTTCCAGGCCATGGACTGCTTGGAGTTGGGCGAATCGTCATCCGGCGGGCCGAACATCATGAGCGCCGGGGCGTACCAGCGGTTCACGGCATCCTGGGCCATCTGCTTCTGCTCCGGCGTGCCGTGCGAGAGTTCCAGCAGGATCTCGAAGCCCTGGCGCTGGTGGAAGGATTCTTCCTTGCAGACGCGGACCATGGCGCGTCCGTAGGGGCCGAAAGAGGCGCGGCAGAGCGGCACCTGGTTGGCGATCGCGGCCCCGTCGACCATCCAGCCGATGGCACCCATGTCCGCCCAGGTGCGGGCGGGGTAGTTGAAGATGGAGGAGTACTTGGCCTTGCCGTCCATCAGGTCCTGCATCATCGCATCGCGCGGCTGGCCGAGGGTTTCGGCGGCGGAGTACAGGTACAGTCCGTGGCCTGCCTCATCCTGGACCTTGGCCATCAGGATGGCCTTGCGCTTCAGGCTCGGGGCGCGGGAGATCCAGTTGGCCTCGGGCTGCATACCGATGATTTCCGAGTGGGCGTGCTGCGAGATCTGGCGCAGCAGGGTCTTGCGGTAGGCCGGCGGCATCCAGTCGCGGGGTTCGATCCGGGAATCCTCCGCCATGACCTTGTCAAAGTACGCCTGGCCCTCGGCATCACGGCGCGCCGCGTCCTCGGGGCTCATTTCATGCCGTGCCGACGATGGCCCTGTGGGCACTGACTGCAGGGTCTGCGATGCCATGGTTGCTCCTATGCGTTTCCGATAAATAATTACCGACCGTTCGTTCAGGATATGCGGCGGGCGGGAAAGGAGTCAAGCACCCGCGGTGCCGAAGGTTAACTCAAGGTCCTCCCCGTAGCCTCTCCAAAATCGATTGCAGCCCTGTCACGGCGTCCCTCGCCTCGGGCCGCCCGATAGTAGGGGACGCTCATGTCGAACCGTGCAGCACTCTATAGACGGACAACTCCGGGCCACGGACCCAGCCAGGACTCCGCGCGACACTCCCCGGCGCCCAGGATGGGTAGCCGCAAAAGCGCTCGACAGCGCATCCTGGTGGCCTTCACGCGGCTGCTGCTCGGCGTCGCGCTCCTGGCGGCCGTGGCCGCACTGATTGCCGGCGGGTACGTCTTCAACTTGGCGCAGACGTTCGACTCACACAGCACCAAGATTGAGCAGGCCTTTCCGGCGGAGTCCATGAGGCCGGAGAAGCCCCAGCCCGCGCCTGGTCAGGCTGGCAAGACGCCAATGAATATCCTGCTGATGGGAAGCGACAGCCGCGGCGCCACGGAGGCTGACGCGGAAAGGGGCGCCCCCACCGACCAGCGCGCGGACACACTGATGCTCGTCCATATTCCTGCCGATAGGAAGAACATCTACACGATGTCAATCATGCGGGACCTCTGGGTGGATATTCCCGGGCACGGTCAGGCCAAAATCAATGCGGCGTTGGCCCTCGGTGGCACGCCGCTCATGGTGCAGACCGTTGAATCCGTCTTCAAGCAGCGCATCGACCACGTCGCCATGGTTGATTTCCAGGGGTTCAAGGGGCTCACCGACGCCCTGGGCGGGGTCACCGTGGACGTCAAAGTCCCCTTCAACTCAAGCCATCTCAAAGGTCGCTACTTCCCGGCTGGGATGAACACCCTCAACGGAGACGAGGCGCTGGCATTCGTCAGGGAGCGCTACGCCTACGCCGACGGGGACTACCAGCGGGTCCGCAACCAGCAGGACTACCTGAAAGCCGTCCTCAAGAAATCCATCGACGGCCAGACGCTCTCCAACCCGGTCACGATCAACAACCTGGTGGGCGCCCTCTCGCCCTTCGTCAGCGTCGACAAGACCTTAGATGCTGCGACGCTGGCAGGACTTGCCTTGGAGTTGAAGGACGTACGCTCGGCCAACACCGTGATGTTCACGCTGCCCACGGCCGGCACGGGAACCTCAGCCGACGGGCAGTCCATCGTCCTGCCCCTTCCCGCGGCCATCGGGCACGTCTCCGAGGCCTTGGCCTCGGACACCGTGGGCAACTACGTGGCAGAGAACCACTTCCAAAACGGCAACTGACCGACGGCGCGGGCCGCGGGCTGGAACAGTGCCGCCTGCGACTTTTTGATGGACCGCGGTGGTAGTGTCCGGCCATGGGAACGTCACCGGAACCAGCAGGAGCAGCCGCCGCCGGGACGCCGGTCGGGGCACGCCGCCGTCGGATTATCCTCGCTATCATCGCCGGGCTGGCGGTCCTCGCCGTCGGCGCCGCGGCTTGGCTGCTGAACGGGCCCCGCCCCGAAACAGCTGCCCCCGCGCCGAGCTCCGCCCCCGCCCCCGCCCCGACGCCGACCCCCACCCCCACGCCGACCCCCACGCCCACCCCTGAACCGGCGCCGACGGACCTGAATATCCTGCTGGTGGGCAGCGACAGCCGCGTCAACGCCCGTGCGGAGGCCGCCGCCGGCAACGAATCCGACCAGCGCGGCGACGTCCTGGTCCTCCTTCATCTCCCGGCCGACCGGCAGAGTATGTACGGCATCTCGATCATGCGGGACCTGTGGGTGGACATTCCCGGCTACGGCGGGGGGAAGGTCAACGCCGGGCTCCAACTGGGAGGGATCCCGCTGCAGACAAAGACGGTGGAGTCTCTACTCGGCACACGCATTGACCACACTGTCATGGTCGATTTCGAGGGCTTTGCCGCGCTGATCGATGCGCTGGGAGGAATCGACGTGGACGTGACACGGCCGTTCACCGGCACGATCGAGTCCCAGCACTACTACCCGCCGGGGGTTAACCGACTCGACGGTGCCCTGGCCCTGGACTTCGTCCGCGAGCGCAAGGCCTTCGCCGACGGCGACTACCAGCGGGTCCGGAACCAGCAGACCTTCCTCAGGGCCGTCCTCGCCAAGGCCCTGGGCGGCGGCGTGCTGGCGGACCGTGCCACCGCGCACGCGTTCGTCACCGGCGTGCTGCCCCACGTGACCGCGACCCCCGGACTGACCTTGGACACACTGGAGCGACTGGCCTTTGGCCTGCGCTCCGTGCAGGCCGGCAACGGGGTGTTCTTCACGCTTCCGACGGCGGGCACCGGCACCAGCGCGGACGGCCAGTCGATTGTCCTGCAAGACACCGCCGGCACCGCAGAGGTGGCCGCGGCACTGGCATCCGGAGGGCTGGGCAACTACGTGGTGGCCCACGGGTTCCGGAACGGGAACTGAGGCACGCCCGGCCCGGCCCCGGGGTCCGGTTGCGGCCCTGCCCGGCGGTAGATTGGGTCCATGACGCAGACTCCCGTGCAGCCCTCCCCGCAGCCCCCCGTCGCCAAAAAGGTCCCCGCCCCCCGGACCCACCACGGTGACGTCTTTGAGGACAACTACGAGTGGCTGCGGGACAAGGAATCCGCCGAGGTTGTGGACCTGCTGAAGGCCGAAAACGCCTACCAGGAGGCAGTCACAGCCCATCAGGAACCGCTGCGCGAGGCCATCTTCCAGGAAATCAAGGGCCGTACCCAGGAAACCGACCTCTCCGTGCCGAGCCGCAAGGACGGCTGGTGGTACTACACCCGCTCGGTCGAGGGGAAGGAGTACGGCATCCAGTGCCGCCTCCGCGCAGAGGACAGCGGCGACCGGGTGGCGGACTGGACGCCGCCCGCCGTCGAGGTCGGCGTCGACATTCCCGGCGAGGAAGTCCTCCTGGACGGCAACGTGGAAGCCGAAGGCAAGCCCTTCTTCGCCGTCGGCGGATCCGCGGTGACCATCGACGGGAACCTGTATGCCTATGCGGTGGACAATGCCGGCGACGAACGCTTCACGCTGCGCATCAAAGACCTCCGCACCGGCGAGCTGCTGCCGGACGTGATCGAGAACGTCTTCTACGGCCTCTCCTTCTCCCCCGACGGCACCCGAATCTTCTACACCGTGGTGGACGCGTCCTGGCGCCCGTACCAGGTGAAGGCCCACGTCCTGGGCACCCCGGTGGCCGAGGACGAGGTCATCTACCAGGAGGACGACGTCGCCATGTGGCTGGGCTTCGAGCTCTCCGCGGACCGGCGGCACCTGGTCCTGGGCATCGGCTGCTCCGAGTTCAGCGAGACCCGGCTGCTGCGCTTCGACGCTCCCGACGCCGGGCTGACAACTGTGATTTCCCGCGACGAGCGCATCCTCTACGAGGCCGAGCCGTTCCTGCTGGCGGGCCCGGACGGGGTCGCGTCCGAAACCATCCTGCTGACCCACAATAAGGACGCCATCAATTCGATGGTCTCCCTCGTCGACCCGGCGGAGCTCGCCAAGCCGGCCGCCCAGCAGCACTGGCACACCGTCGTCGCACACTCCGACCAGGTGCGGGTCAACGGCGCCGGCGTCACCTCCACCCATCTGGTGCTGTCCATCCGCAAGGACACGATCGAACGCGTGCAGGTCCTGCCGCTGGCCGGACTCGGCACCCCGCACCAGGGCTCTCCCGTGGAACCTGCCTTTGACGAGGAGCTGTACACCGCCGGGGTGGCCGGCTCCGACTACGAGGCCCCCGTGATCCGGATGGGCTACACCTCCTACTTCACGCCGTCGCGCGTCTACGACTTCGTGCTCCCGACGGCGGAGCAGCCCGCCGGTGAGCTGCTGTTGCGCAAGGAGAGCCCGGTGCTGGGCGGCTACTCGGCCGCGGACTATGTCGCGACCCGGGAGTGGGCGGTCGCTTCCGACGGGACCCGGATCCCGCTCTCGGTGCTCCGGCACGCCTCGGTGGCGCGCGATTCGACCGCCGCCGGCCTGGTGTACGGCTACGGCTCCTACGAGCTGAGCATGGATCCGGGCTTCGGCATTCCGCGGCTCTCGCTGCTGGACCGCGGCATCGTGTTTGTGATCGCCCACGTCCGCGGCGGCGGTGAACTCGGCCGGCACTGGTACGACGACGGCAAGAAGTTGCACAAGAAGAACACCTTCACCGACTTCATCGCTGCCACAGACTGGCTCGCGGCTTCCGGCTGGGTGGATCCGGCCCGGATCGCCGCCATGGGAGGCTCCGCCGGCGGACTGCTGATGGGCGCCGTGGCCAACCTGGCACCGGAGAAGTACGCCGCGATCGTCGCAGCCGTCCCGTTCGTGGACGCCCTGACCACCATCCTTGACCCGGAGCTGCCGCTCTCGGCGCTGGAGTGGGAGGAATGGGGCAACCCGATCACGGACCCGGAGGTGTACGCCTACATGAAGTCGTACACGCCGTACGAAAACGTCCGGGCGGCCGCATATCCGAAGATCGCGGCAGTCACCTCATTCAATGACACCAGGGTGCTCTACGTGGAGCCGGCCAAGTGGGTGCAGCGGCTGCGCGAGGTGAACACCGGGACCGAGCCGATCGTGATGAAGATCGAAATGGAAGGCGGCCACGGCGGCGCTTCCGGCCGCTACGTGCAGTGGAAGGAACGCGCCTGGGACTACGCCTTCGTCGCCGACTCCCTCGGCGCAACGGAACTGCTCCCAGGCGCCGGGCTGAAGTAAAACCGGCCCGGGTGGTGCCAAGATTTGATCATCATGCTTACTATTAACCGTCACTAGGCACATCCGGGTGGACACTGCTCACTGGGGGCAGCAGAAACCGTGCCGGAACTGGAGTAATTGTGAGCAACGAACAGGAATTGACACCGCTCAGCGACGCTGAACTGATGGCGGAGGGCGCCACGGCACTTCCCGACAAGGAAGTCGCATCAGTTCTGGACCTGAATGCCGACCTGAACCTCGGCATCAGCGCCGCGGCACCGATCGACCTGGGCGTCGCGGCAAACGCCAATGTCGCAGCCCCGATTGACGCGGGCGCCTCCGCAAACGTCCTCTCCTTCGGGTCCGAATCCCAGGCGCTGGCCCAGCAAGGAACCCTCATCAACCAGGGCATCACCGGCGATGCCACGGCACATTCCGTGCAGAACAGTGGCATCGACCACGGCACCGCCACCACACCCGCCCCGGCGGCGACGGACCCCGCGGCAGCTGTTCCGGCCGCGACCGCTCCGGCGGGCACGCCCGGCGGCGGAGTCGTCCCCGGCGGCGTCCTCCCGGCAGGAAGCACCCCGGACCTCGGCGCGGCCACCGCGGGCGCGGCAGGGGCCCTCAACGGCAACCTGCTTAACGTCAACGTCAACCTGGACGCGAACGCCGGCATCGCCGCACCCATCAACGGTGCCGTGGCCGCCAACGCCAACGTCGCCGCGCCGATCGATGCCGCAGTCGGAGCCAACATCGGCTCGATCGACAGCAACGCCTACGCCGTGGCCCACCAGGACGCCATCATCAACCAGGACATCCACGGCAACGCCACGGCTGGTGCCGAACAGCAGTCCACCCTGAAGCAGTAGCCAGTCAATGACTAGCGTGCAAGGCGGGCCGTCCATGCAGGACGGCCCGCCGGCCCCTGCCCCGGCATCCGCGGGCACAGCTCCCGCCACCCTGCCACCCCCGGCGCTGGCCGACGGCGTCCGACTGATCGGCGAGACCAAGGGGTCCGGCTACAAGCAGGCCCCGTCGCTGGTCCGGCGCGCGGACGGCCAGACGATCCAGCTGACGCGACTGCTTTACCTGGTGCTCGAAGCCATCGATGGCCGCCGCAGCCTGGAGGAGATCGCGCAGCACGCCGGCAGCGTCTTCGGCAAGCAGGTCAGTGCAGACAATGTCCGGACCCTGATCGACACCCAACTGCTCCCCCTCGGTCTGCTGCGGCTGGCTGACGGCTCGCAGCCGGAAGTCAAGAAGTCCAACCCGCTCCTGGGCATGCGGTTCCGCTACTCCGTCACGGACCCGGAGCGCACTCGAAAGCTCACCGCGCCGTTTGCCACGTTGTTCAATCCGCTGATTGTCGTCGCCGTGACGGCCGCCTTCCTCGCCACCTGCTGGTGGGTGCTGATGGTCAAGGGACTGGCCTCGGCCACCCATGAGGCCTTCTCCAACCCTGGCCTGGTGCTGCTGATCCTCCTGGTCACCGTGCTGTCCGCCGGCTTCCACGAATTCGGGCATGCCGCCGCGGCCCGCCGCGGGGGCGCCACGCCGGGGGCCATGGGCACCGGCCTGTACCTTATGTGGCCCGCGTTCTACACCGACGTCACCGATTCTTACCGGCTGGGCCGCGCTGGCCGGATCCGCACCGACCTGGGTGGACTCTACTTCAACGCGATCGTCGCCGTGGCCATCATGGGTGTCTGGTGGGCTACCGGTTTCGACGCGCTGCTGCTGGTGGTGGTAACCCAGATCCTGCAGATGGTCCGGCAGTTGCTGCCGATGGTCCGCTTCGACGGCTACCATATCCTCGCCGACGCCACCGGCGTGCCGGACCTGTTCCAGCGGATCAAACCGACCCTGCTGGCATTGATCCCCTGGCGCAAGACCGATCCCGAAGCCCAGCTCCTCAAGCCGTGGGCCCGGGCCGTTGTCACCGCCTGGGTACTTGTCACGGTTCCGCTGCTGGTCTTCAGCCTCGTCACGATGGTCCTCACCCTGCCTCGGGTTCTTGGTACCGCCTGGGACAACGGATGGAAGCAGCAAGCCATGCTGTCGCACAGCGTGGCCGCCGGCGACTTTGTCGATGCCGCCGTGCGCGCGCTGGCCATCATCTGCATCGCCCTGCCCATCCTGGGCATCTTACACATCCTGCTGCGCCTGATCCGGCAGGTAGTCACCGGCCTCTGGCAGCGGACCCGCGGCAAGGCACTGCAGCGCGGGACGGCGATCGCCGCGATTGCCGCCCTCGCTGCGGGACTGGCGTGGGCCTGGTGGCCCGGCGCGGAGAGCTATCGCCCGGTCCAACCCTACGAACGCGGCACCCTGGCCGATGCCACCACCGCCATCTTCCCCGCCGCAACCGGGCGGGACCTGAAGCAGGGGCAGGCGGGCCGGACGGTGGCGCTCTGGCCCCAGGGCGCCCGCAAACCCACCCGCGAGGAACCGCAGCTGAGCATGGTGCTGGTCCCCCGGGCGTCCTCGGCCGCGCCGGGAGCGTCCGGCACCACGACGCCGGCACCGTCGTGGGTGTTCCCCTTTGACAAACCGGCCGCGCCCGAAGAGGGCGGCAACCAGTCGCTGGCTGTCAACACCAAGGACGGCTCAGTGGTCTACGACGTCGCCTTCGCCCTGGTCTGGGCCGACGACGGGTCGGACGTCCGCAACACCAACGAGGCTTACGCCTTCGCCAGCTGCAAGGACTGCGCGGCCGTCGCGGTCGGTTTCCAGGTAGTCCTGATCGTGGGACAGGCCCATGTGATAGTCCCCGAGAACCTTTCGGCCGCGGCTAACTACAACTGCCTCAGGTGCCTCACGTACGCTCTGGCGAACCAGCTGGTCCTCACCCTCGACGGGCCGCTAAGCGCCGACGGCATGGCCAAGCTGAACGCGCTATGGCAGCACATCGCGGAGTACGGCCGGAACCTGCGAAACGTCCCCCTCTCGGAGATCCAGGGGAAACTGGAGGGCTTCAAGGAACAGATCATGGAGCTCGTCCGGACCGACCCCAGTGCTTCACCGCGAGGGGCTGGCCCGGCTCCGGCCACCCCTGGCAGCTCGCCAGCGGGAACCAGCCCGACCCCGACCCCCGGCGCGACGGACTCTATGCCGTTGCCCACTTCGGGGGGCACGGTTGCGACCGTTCCCCCGGTCCCTGCCCCGGCCGCCCCGCCAGCCACGTCCCCGGGCACGTCGGCGCCGGAACCGCAGCCCGCGGTACCCCCGGGCACAGCCACTGCGCCGGCCCCCGGCTCGACGTCGGCTGCTCCTTCCGCCACGGCTCCGCCGGCACCATAGGCCGGGGCGTAGTTGCGCTCGTCCGTTTAGCACGAAGCAGGCCGGTTCGCCAGAGATGGCCGCCATGGGGACCCCCATGGCGGCCATGCTTGGCGAAGCGGTGATCCCTGTGGCGCCACCGAGGGCAGCCAGCTCATCCCGAACGCCAACGCTCCATCCCGGTTCATGGATGCCCGAACCTGGCCGGGAGCAGACGAGCCGCGGGATCTCAGGGGCTGCAGGAGACCGGACTCGGCGTGGATGGGAGCAACTGGGCGGGAGCGTCAGCCCGGCTGCCGGGCCCGCCACTCCGCGGCGAGCATGGCGTAGACCAACTCGGTCGCCCACTTGCCCTTGTAGTGCCATTTGTCCACCTGGGTCGATTCCAAGCGCATACCCAGGCGTTCACACAGCGCCGCGGAGGCCGTGTTGAGGGCGTCCAGCTTGGCGTCGATCCGGTGGAATCCGAGGTCCTCGAAGCCCAGCTTCAGCAGCGCCGCAGCGGCCTCGGACGCGATCCCCCTGCCGCGTGCTTCCGGCGCGAGGCTCCAGCCGATCTCGGCCTGGCCGCAGCCGGGCAGCCACTTGAGCACTACTTCGCCGAGCAGCCCGGGCGAGTCCGCGGCTTCGATGGCCAGGCAGATCCAGTCGCCCTCCTTTTCGAAGACGAAATTGGCGTACTTTCCCACGGACTCCATGGACTTCGTGTAACTCTTCGCCTCCCCCGGCAGGAACCGGGCGGTTTCGGGCAGCGAGTGGTAGGCGTGGTAGGCATCCAGGTCAGCGGCCTCGAAGCGGCGCAGCACCAACCGCTGCGTGCGGAGGGGCAACAGGATTGGCAGGTTGAGTTCGGTCATGTCCCCAGCCTAGGACGTACACTGCCGTCGACTGCTCCGGAGGTGCCGTTATGCGCCGCCAAAAAGAGCCGTTACGGAGCAACCGATGACTGGGCGACGACGGTGGCCGTCGCCTCCGCGATCGCGCGCTCCTCGTCGGTCGGGACCACCAGCACCGGGACGGCGGAGTCCGGCGTCGAGATGACCCGGGGCTCCTTGGAGCGTTCGCGGTTCAGGCCGGCGTCGAGCTCCACACCGAGCGCCCCCAGCCGTTCCGCGACCAGGCTGCGGAACTGGTGCGAGTTCTCGCCGATCCCCGCGGTGAACACGAGCGCCTTCGCCCCGCCGACAGCCACGTGGTAGCCGCCGATGTACTTCGACAGCCGGTAGGAGGCCACGGCGAGGGCCATCGCGGACCTGGCATCCCCGGCTTCGGCGGCCTCCACGACCGACCGCATGTCGTTGTTGCCCGCGAGGCCCTTGAGCCCGGACTGGCGGTTGAGCATGGAATCGATGTCCTCGGCGGACCAGCCGGCCCGGCCGAGGAACACCAGGATTGAGGGGTCCAGGTCGCCGGAGCGGGTGCCCATCACCAGCCCTTCGAGCGGGGTGAAGCCCATCGAAGTGTCGATCGACTTGCCGCCGCGGATGGCGGTGACGGAGGCGCCGTTGCCCAGGTGGGCGATCACGGCGTCGAATTCCTCCACCGGCAGGTCCAGCAGCGCCGCGGCCCGGTGCGCCACGTACTCGTGCGAGGTGCCATGGAAGCCGTAGCGCCGGATGCCGTGATTCGTGTACAGCTCATCCGGCACCGCGTAGCGCCAGGCGTGCTCGGGGAGGGTGCGGTGGAAAGCGGTATCGAAGACGGCCACCTGCGGCAGCTCCGGCCATTTCTTCGCGATCGCGCGGATACCGAGCACGTTGGCCGGGTTATGCAGCGGCGCCAGCGGGTTGAGCCGTTCGATGGCGCGGGTGATCTCGTTGTTGACCAGCACCGGTTCGGAAAACCGCTCGCCGCCATGCACCACACGGTGGCCCACGGCGTCCAGCGGGCGGTCACCGAGTGCCCCGTGGATCTCCCCGTCCACCAGTTCCAGCGCCTCCGCGTGGTCGCGCGGGCCCTCGATCTCGCCGTCGCCGTCCCCGCCGTTGCCCATCCCGATCTTCTCGACCAGGCCCTCGGCGAGGACGCTGCCCGCCTCGACGTCGCGGACCTGGTACTTGAGCGAGGACGAGCCGGAGTTGATGACGAGCACGAGCATGGGGGCCTCCTAGGCCTTGGAGTCTACGGGCTGCACCGCGGCCTGCCCGGCCTGCCCCGCGGGCGCGGCCGCCGGTTTGGCAGACTGGGCCTGGATCGCGGTGATGGCCACCGTGTTAAGGATGTCATCCACCGTGCAGCCGCGGGACAGGTCGTTGACCGGTTTGCGGAGCCCCTGCAGCACGGGCCCGACGGCGACCGCACCGGAGGACTGCTGGACCGCCTTGTAGGTGTTGTTGCCGGTGTTCAGGTCCGGGAAGATGAACACCGTTGCCTGGCCGGCCACGGACGACCCGGGCATCTTGGACTCGGCGATGGCGGCGTCGACGGCGGCGTCGTACTGGATGGGGCCCTCCACCGCGAGGTCCGGGCGCCGCTGGCGGACCAGTTCGGTGGCCTGCCGGACCGCGTCGACCGCCTCGCCGGCGCCGGAGCCGCCGGTGGAATAGGACAGCATGGCAACACGCGGCTCTACGCCGAACTGGGCGGCGGTTTCCGCCGAGGCCAGCGCGATGTCCGCGAGCTGTTCGACATTGGGTTCCGGGTTGACGGCGCAGTCGCCGTAGACCAGCACCCGGTCCGGCATCAGCATCAGGAACACCGAGGAGACGATTTTCACGCCCTCGCGGGTCTTTACGAATTCCAGCGCCGGCCTGATGGTGTGCGCCGTCGTGTGCGCGGCGCCGGAAACCATGCCGTCCACCACGCCCAACTGGACCATCATGGTGCCGAAGTAGCTCTCGTCCTGCATGACCTCGAGCGCCTTCGCCAGGTCCACTCCCTTGTGCGCCCGGAGCTCCGCGTACTTCTGCGCGAAACCCTGGCGCAGCTCGGACGTGGCAGGGTCCACGATGTTGATGCCGGCGAGGTCGATCCCCTGCGTGGCGGCCAGCTCGCGGACCTCGGTCTCGCGGCCCAGCACGGTGAGCTCACAGACGTCACGGCGGTGCAGGATCTCCGCGGCCCGCAGGATCCGGACGTCCGTGCCCTCCGGCAGGACGATGTGGCGGCGCTGCGAGCGGGCCCGTTCGATCAGGTCATGCAGGAACCGCAGGGGCGTCATCCGCTCCGGCCGCGGCAGATGCAGCCGCTCCAGCAGTTCGGTCTCGTCCACCCTCTTGGCCCACAGACCCAGCGCGGAGGCCACCTTGCGGCGGTGGCCGGACCAGATTTCGCTGCGGACCTCGGAGACCCGTTTGGCGGTCACATAGGTGTCCTCCGGAGCGGCGAAGATCGGGAACGGGGCCTGCGCCAGCAGCGAGTAGATGGTGGGGTCCGGGGCCAGGCCGCCGGTCAGGATCAGCGCCGACGGGACCGGGAATTCCGGCGAGAACGAGGAGGCCAGGCAGGCCACCAGCACGTCCGCCCGGTCACCGGGAACGATCACCAGCGCCCCGTCGTCGAGCACGTGCAGGAAATTGGCCACGTTCATGGCGGCCACCTTGACCGAGTGCACGTCGCGTTCCAGGTCAGGCAGCCCAGCCACCTGGCCGATGCCGAGCGCGGCGGCAACCTCGCCGGTGGTGGGCCGGGCAATGTCCTCAAGCTCGGGGAAAACGTACACCGGGCGTCCCGAGGCGCCCGGGCGGACCGCGGCGGCGATCGCCTCCAGGTCCTCGGGGTCGGCGCGGTTGACCATGATCGCCAGCAGGCTGCACCGCTCCGCCAAGAGTTCCTTCCGGGCCACCTCGACGGCGTCCGCGGTTTCGGCCACGGTCCGGCCCTTCGCCCCGACGACGGCGACCATCGGCGCCGCGAGGTTGTTGGCGAGCCGGGCGTTCAGGTCGAATTCGACGGCGGCGTCCTGGCCGGTCAGGTCCGTGCCCTCGATGATCACGACGTCGCAGTGCCGGGCCATCTCCGCGAAGATCTCGACGCAGCGGGAGTCGATTTCCTCGCGCTTCCCCTCCGCGAGCAGCCCGCGGACCTCGGCGAACGTCAGGCCGCTGCGGCAACGGTCGTCGTCCAGGTCGAAGCGGGACTTCATCAGCGCGACCATCGGGTCCGCATCGGCGCGGCCGTGGACGACGGGCTTGAAGAAACCGATGCGGTCCGCGTGCCGGTGCAGGGTATCCGCCAGGCCCAGGGCAATGAGCGACTTCCCGGATCCCGGAGTGGTCGCACTGACGTAGATTCCTTTGGCCATGTGTCCCAGCATACTTACCCCTCTTGACAGCGGGCACCCGAATGGGATTACCTAATGAACATTCGGTAAATAAAGCTGGAGGCAACGACGCATGGCTGAACTGACGATTTCCGGGCTCACACACCCCATCCTGAAAGACGACTACGCCTCCGAGTGGATGGGCATTGAGGTCCTGGCGCTCAGCGACGGCCACGCCACCATCCGGATGCCGCTCCGACAGGAAATGCTCAACGGCTTCGGCATGGCCCACGGCGGAATGATCTTCGCCTTCGGCGACACTGCCTTCGCCCTCGCCTGCAACCCGGTGACGCCGGGGCCCGGCGAAGCCGGGATCGACACAGGCACCATCACCGTCGCATCGGGCGTCGACATCAATTTCATCAAGCCTGCCTTCCGCGGCCAGATCCTGACCGCCGTCGCCAACCGCCGCGCCAGCACCGGCCGCAGCGGCCTGTACGACATCCAGATTTACGCCGCGGACCCGGGCACAGACATTCCGACGACGGCGCCAGCCGGCTCGGCCCCTGTCCCCACGGCCCCCGGCGAACTTCCCGCCGACGCCGCCACCAACGCCGCAGCGTGGGAACTCGTCGCCGAGTTCCGCGGCCGCAGCCGCACCATCTCCAAGAAATAGAAACAGGGAACCCCAGATGACCACCCCCACCGCTGAATCTGCCCTCGCCGCCAGTGACGCCGTCCTGGACCGCGAAGAAACCATCTCCCGTGACGAGCTCGAGGCCTTGCAGCTCAGCCGCCTGCAGCACACCGTGGCGTACGCCTACGACCGCGTTCCCCTGTACAAGCGGAAGTTCGACGAGGCCGGCGTGCACCCCACGGACCTCCGTGAACTCTCGGACCTGGGCAAGTTCCCCTTCACCACCAAGGAGGACCTGCGCCTGGAGTACCCCTTCGGCATGTTCGCCGTGCCGCAGCACGAGGTTGCCCGGATCCATGCCAGCTCCGGCACCACCGGCCGCGCCACGGTGGTCGGCTACACCAAGAAGGACCTCGCGGACTGGGCCAAGCTCGTGGCCCGCTCGCTGCGCGCCTCCGGCGTCCGGCCCGGGATGAAGGTCCACAACGCGTACGGCTATGGCCTGTTCACCGGCGGCATGGGCGCCCACGCCGGAGCCGAGGCCCTCGGTTGCACCGTCATCCCGATCTCCGGCGGGCAGACCGAACGCCAGATCACCCTGATCCAGGACTTCAAGCCGGACGCGATCCTGGCCACCCCGACCTACCTCCTGACCATCGCCGACGCGATGATGAAGCAGGGCATCGACCCGGCCTCCACCTCGCTCAAGTACGCCGTCCTCGGCGCCGAGCCCTGGACCGAGGAAATGCGGCACGAGCTCGAAGTCACCATGAACATCAAGGCCTGCGATATCTATGGGCTTTCCGAGGTCATGGGCCCGGGCGTTGCCGGCGAGGCCGTGGAAACCCAGGACGGAAGCCACATCTGGGAGGACCACTTCCGCCCCGAAATCATCGACGCCTTTGATCCCTCGGTGGTCCTGGGCGACGGCGAACCCGGCGAGCTGGTCTTCACCTCGCTCACCAAGGAAGCGCTGCCGATCATCCGCTACCGCACCAAGGACCTCACCCGGCTGCTGCCCGGCACCGCGCGCCCCGCGCACCGCCGTATGGGCCGCATCACCGGCCGCAGCGACGACATGATCATCCTGCGCGGCGTGAACCTGTTCCCCTCGCAGATCGAGGAGATCGCATTGCGGATCCCGGAACTGAGCCCGCACTTCCAGCTGGAACTGACCCGCCCGGAGGGCCAGCGGATGGACCAGCTGACCGTCCGGATCGAACGCCGCGAGTCCGTCACGGGCGAGGTGGTCGCCTCGGCCGCGAAGGTCCTGCAGCAGCAGATCAAGATCCACGTGGGGTCCTCCTGCACGGTCGACGTCGTCGAACCGGGCTCGCTGGAGCGCTCCAACGGCAAGCTGCGCCGGATCTACGACCTGCGCCCCAAGGCCTGACCGACCGACCGTTCATGAGAAACTAGCGAGTATGCCCAGCACAGTAACCAGCGCCAAGCGCGGCCGCCCCGGCTATGACCAGCAGTCGGTCCTGCTGATCGCCGTAGACGTCTTCAACCGCCATGGCTATGACGCCACGTCCATGGGCATCCTCGCCGAGAACCTGGGCATCTCCAAGTCCGCGATCTACCACCATGTGCCGTCCAAGGGCGACCTCCTGAAGCTTGCCCTCGACCACGCCCTGGGCGGCCTCGAAGCCATCCTGGATCGACCCGAGGCGCGGACCGGCTCGGCTGACGCCCGGCTGGAATTCGTGGTCCGGGAGACCATCTCGGTGTTGGTGGAGCGGCTGCCGTTCGTCACGCTGCTGCTCCGGCTCCGCGGCAACACCGAGATCGAACGGGACGCCCTAGAGCGCCGGCGCACCTTCGACCACAAGGTCGCGGCCCTGATCTCCGCGGCCCGCGACGAGGGCTCGCTCCGCCAGGACATCGACCCCCGCACGGTCACCCGGCTGCTGTTCGGCACCATCAACTCGATCGTCGAATGGTACAAACCCGGCGGCTCGCTGTCCCCGAAGAAGCTGGCCGACGACGTCATCACCATGGCGTTCCACGGCCTGCACGTCCCGGGTTAGTACAGCTAGACCGCCCCGGGTTTAGGCCGCGGACGCCGTCACCCCGCCGTTCCGCCCGGGGCCGTCATGACCCACCCGAGGAAATACATCAGGGCCGCGGACAGGATCACGGTGAACGCCGCGACCAGGAGGGAACGATCCTTCGCCCACAGCAGGGTTGCCCAGAGCATCACCACAGTGGCCACCAGCAGGATCACCACGATGTCGTCGGAGGCTCCGGCCTGGAATACGGCCTGCCCCAGGACCATGAGCACCCAGGCGGGCGACAGGACGGTGACGTAGGCCATCGTCAGGGCCACCTTGCCCATTCGGGTGATCGGGAACCAGACAACGCCGCGGCTCCGGGCCTCGGGCACCGGCCCGGACCGGGAATGGCTCATGCTGCGCGTCTCCCTCCGGCGGCCGGGAATCTGGTCCCAAACTACACCCGGGGCGCCGCCGCGGACAGGCACCCCGAACCCAGCCGGACGAAGGCACGGCACCCCGGAAACCGGGGTGCCGTGCCTCATGCGGGACGCCGCTGAGCCTCCGATCAGAGCTGGTAATCGGCCGCCGTGGTGATGTTCTCGTGCACGCAGAGAATGTTGTGCTCGGTGTCCATGAACCAGGCGCACTTCTCGGAGTCCGTTGTGCAAATGTGGTTCTCGGTCTTGAGATCGGGGAGATCGTAGTCCTGGAACATGACGCCCTTGGCTTCCATCTCCTTGACCGTGCGTTCGATCTCGCTGACTTCGAAACTCAGGGTGGTGTGCTCTGAATGCTTTCCATCCCTGACTGGCATCAGCTGCAGCATCGGGCCGCCGGCCGAGCCAAACAGTTCACTTCCATCGTCTGTCACCCCACGGTGAGGCAGGCCCAGTGTGTCCGCATAGAAGCGGTGGGCTCGCTCTGCATCATCGACTGGCAGGACCGTTGTGGCTTTGTCTAAAACGAGGGTCATTTCGCCACCTCCTACGAGGCAAATTTTACGCCGGGGCGGGGCGGAAAGAGCCGGCAAGTTGCGCCCCCGGGCACGTGACGCTCCCACACCTCCGGCGACCCAACCACCGACGCTCCCGCACCAACTGCGGGAGCGTCACCGCGGAAAGCGCACCTGATGAGGGGAGCCCCGAAAGGCTACTTCTCCACGAGGGTAAGCACGTCGTAGGTGGCCACGATCTCGTCGTTCTGGTTGGTCAGGACGGCGTCCCAGGCCACCTCGCCGTACTCGTCCGTCTCACGCGGGGTGATCTTCTTGGCCGTCAGGGTGACCCGGATGGAGTCCCCGGCGGCCACCGGCGTGATGAAGCGCAGGTTCTCCAGGCCGTAGTTGGCCAGTACCGGGCCCGGCGCGGGTTCCACGAACAGCCCGGCGCCCCAAGCCAGGAGCAGGTAGCCGTGCGCCACAATGCCGGGGAAGAACGGGTTGGCCTCCGCCGCTTCCTGGTTGGTGTGGGCGTAGAAGGTGTCGCCGGTGGAAGTGGCGAACTTGGTGATCTCCTCCAGCGAGACCTCGCGCAGCCCGGAGCGGACGGCATCGCCGATGCGCAGGGTGGCCAGCGGCTTGCGGAACGGGTGCAGCCCCTCGGTCTCGACCGTGAAGTTGCGGTCCGCGCCGGTGTGCCAGACGCCGGTCACGGCGGTCAGCATGTTCGGCGAGCCCTGGATGGCGGTGCGCTGCATGTGGTGCATGACCGAGCGGATGCCGCCCAGTTCCTCGCCGCCGCCGGCGCGGCCGGGGCCGCCGTGGACCAGGTGCGGGACCGGGGAGCCGTGCCCGGTGGAGCTGCGGGCGTCCTCCCGGTTGAGCATCAGCACGCGTCCGTGGTGCGCCGCGATGCCGGTGACCAGTTCGCGGGCCACCTCCGGATCGTTGGTGCAGACCGAGGCGACCAGCGAGCCGCCGCCGCGGGCGGCGAGGCGGACGGCGTCGGCGAGGTCGCTGTAGCCGATCACGGACGACACCGGGCCGAAGGCCTCCAGCGAGTGGACCTCCTCGGCTTCCGGGTCGGCCCAGCTCAGCAGCACCGGGGACATGAACGCGCCGCCGTCGACGACGCCGACGCTCCCGTCCGCGCTGGTGACCTTCGGCGAATCGAGGGTGCCGTAGGCGAGCTCGCCGCCGGCGTCGAGCATGGACTGGACGGCTGCGCGCACGTCGGCGAGCTGCTCCAGTGAGGCGAGGGCGCCCATCGTGACCCCGTCGGCGCGCGGGTCTCCGAGCACAACGCGTTCGTTGATCCGCTCCCCCACGGCGGCGACGACGTCGGACACCAGGTCTTGCGGCACGATCGCGCGGCGGATCGAGGTGCATTTCTGGCCGGCCTTGGCGGTCATCTCGGTGACGAGGGACTTGATGAAGGCGTCGAATTCGGGGGTGCCCTTCACGGCGTCCGGGCCCAGGATGGCGGCGTTGAGCGAGTCGGTCTCGGAGGTGAACCGAACACCGCCCTTGACCACGTTGGGGTGGGACTTCAGGGTGTTGGCGGTGGACGCGGAGCCGGTAAAGGCGACGAGGTCACGGTAGTCGAGGTGGTCCAGCAGGGTGCGGACGGAGCCGGAGACGAGCTGCAGCGATCCCTCGGGCAGGATGCCGGACTCGTCGATTGCCTTCACCACGGCCGCGGCGACGTAGCCGGTAGGGGTGGCGGGTTTGACGATGGTGGGGACGCCGGCGATGAAGGCCGGGGCGAGCTTTTCGAGCATGCCCCAGACCGGGAAGTTGAAGGCGTTGATCTGCACGGCGACGCCGGGGATCCGGGTGTAAATGTGCTCGCCGGCGAAGGAGCCGTCGCGGGACAGCACCTCCATGGGCCCGTCCACCACTACCTGGGCGTTGGGCAGTTCGCGCCGGCCCTTGGAGCCGAAAGTGAAGAGCACGCCGATGCCGCCGTCGATGTCGATCATCGAGTCGACCTTGGTGGCGCCGGTCTGCGCGGAGAGTGCGTAGAACTCCTCGCGGCGGCCGTTGAGGTACTGCGCGAGTTCCTTGAGCTTGAGGGCGCGCTGGTGGAAGGTCAGCTTGCCCAGTTCCGCCTGGCCGGTGGTGCGGCCGTAGTCCACGACGGCGGCCAGATCCAGGCCCTCGGTGCTCACCTTGGCCAGGAGTTCGCCGGTGCTGGCGTCCAGGACGGAGGCGGCTCCGGCCGCGGCGGCCGCATCGGGGGTCCACCAAGAGCCGCGGATGAAGCTGGGGACAATCTCGACGGTGCCCACAGTGGGTTCCGGAGCTGTTGCAGTGGTGGTCATCGTTGACGGGTCCTTCCAACGCGGGGCAAGATCAACACGGCCAGCGCATTACTGACCGTCCGTTCGGTAATATGTCTACAGTACATGAATGAGCCCTGCGGCACACTAGTAGCGGCAGCACCGACCGGCCCGTGAAGGGCCCAAGCCCCGAGGAGACGTTATGACAGCCGATTCCCGCGCCGCCGAGCCGTGGAAGATCACGCTCGGCGAACTCGACGAGAAGATGGGCGTCAAGATCGTGGAGCAGTCGGTGGACCGGGTCGTGGCCACCATGCCGGTGGAGGGCAACCGGCAGTCCTTCGGGCTCCTGCACGGCGGTGCCTCCCTCGCCGTGGGCGAGGCGGTGGGTTCCTGGGCCGCCGTCATTCACGCCAGCACGCTGGGCAAGACGGCGGTGGGCGTCGATGTCTCGGCCACGCACCACAAATCGGCCCGTGAGGGGCTGATCACGATCACCGCGACCCCCATCCACCTGGGCGGCACGGTCACCACACACGAGGTACTGATCACCAATGAGGCCGGCGAGCGGCTGTGCACGCTGCGGATCACGAACCTGCTGCTGGACCGGAAGGGCTAGGCCCGGCTGCTACCGCGGCGGCGCGGCCCTGACGGCCCGGTGGCGCCGCAGGATCAGGAGCGCAGCGGCCAGCAGCACGGATCCGCCGGCCAGCCCTGCGGCCGGCAGCAGCCACCCGGTACCGGCGTCTGGCGCCTGTCCGGAACTTGCCGGCGGCCGCGCGGGTGCGGCGGCGGCCGCGGTCGGAAGACCAGCTATCGGCGCACTAGCGGCCGGCAGGCCCGCCGGGTGGTCGGCCTGAGCTTCCGGCACGACGTCAATCGGCCCGGGCAGCCCCGAAGGCACCAGCGGCGACTCAGCGTCGGCGTCGGGCAACTCCGCGGCCTGCGCGGCCGGGCCAGTCGGCGTGGCGACGGGCCGGACGACCGGGGCCGCTGGCTGCACCACCGGGGCCGCTGCTGCGGCAGCTGCGCCGGCGGCGGCGGTCTCCGGTGCGGCCGGCGCGGAGACGTCCACGGCCAGCAGTACCGCGCCCGAGCGGCTGAAGCCGTTGACCGTCTCTGCAGTGAAGGTCAGGTGGCCCGCGGCCGCCGGAGCGGGGAAGGACCAGAGTCCCGACTGGTCCACGGGCACTTCCGACGCCGGCTGTCCGGGCACGGTGATGCGGACGGCAGACCCAGCGGGTACGGCGGAGGCGGGCGCCGCCCGAACCTGCCCGGAGATGAATCTCCCGGGGCTGACCGCCGGGTTAGCTGCCGGGTTGGCGGGTGCGACGAGTTCCGGTTTGTTCAGGAACAACTGCAGTTGGACGTCCGGGACCAGCTTCAGGGCATCCTCGAGGGTGGCGGCGATGGCACGCAACTGGGTGCTGCCTTGCTTCTCGGCAGCGGTATGGGTTCCCACCGCAAAGTTGCCGCTGATCCAGGGGCCACCGGAATCACCGCCGTCCGACGTGACCGTGCTGGAATCGAAAGCCCTGACCGCACGGAGGTCGTTGTCATAGTTTTGCGGCAGGCTCTTCGGTCCCGGGATCAGCCAGATCCCGACCGAGTCGACGGTGCCGCACTTCCACCCGGTGGTCCGGCCGGACCGGCACACCGCTTGGCCCACCTTCGGGGCCATCGCTCCGATGATTTTGACGGCCGTGGGCCCCGGGTTTGCGGGGTCCGCCGTGTTATATGCTGGCTCCCCACCGAGCCACTTGGTCACAGCCGGCTGGACCCTGACGCCGGCCGCAATGTCCTTGATCACGGCGATGTCCGTTCCGATGTTGCCGGGATTGGTTCCGGTAGTCGGGGTGTTGTTGGCACCGCCAAACTGGCTGAACCCAAAGATTCCAAGCGGCTCGGGAACAGCCGGCCGGGCCGTCGTCGCGCCCCCTGCCGGCGACGCGGTGGGCGGCTCTATGACCGTGGCGTGGCTGGCTCCGTCACCGGCGCAGTGGCCGGCGGTCAGGATTAGCGGGGCACCGGTGGTGCGGTCATATCCGCCGAAGCCGGCAGAACAACTGAAGTTGACGTCCGTGATGTAGCCCTGCCCGCCGAAGATGTCCGAGGTGGTCGGGGCTTCGGCCGTGAGCGGGGCACCCTTTTCCAGCTGGACATTCCCGTAGCGGGCCACAAATTCCGCAGCTGTAATCTTGCCCGGCACGGGAGTCCCGGATGCCACCGGCGGCCGAGGGGCCAGGAAGTCCGGCAGTGCGGCCTCGGCTGAGGTGCTCCCGCCGGTCCGGATGACAAAGTGGCCGTCGGCGTAGGCCACCGCCTGCAGGCCGGCCGGCCCGACCTCGCGGACGTAGGCCTCGAACAACTGGTCCGCACTCCAGGCCAGCTGCTCCGCGGCCGTCGGCCCCTTCGCAGCGGCTCCGGCAGGCGGTGCGAGCACGAAATCCGCCGTCGACCCGGCCGCGTTCAGTCCATCAATCATGGTCTGCAACTCCGCCCCGCGGCCTTCGACGACAATCTGGCCGCCCTTCAGGCTTATTCCCACATACCCTGGGAGCCCGTGCAGGGACGGTTCGGCGTCGGCGGCGCGCTTGGCCAGCTGTCCTGCCGCGTTGAATTCCTCGAGCGTCAGGCCGAGGTCGCGCCGGAGGGCCTCGGCGAGGCCGGCGTCGCTGATGGCGGGGGCGGCGGGCGCCGAAGACTGTGACGGAGCCGGCGAAGTCGACGCATTGGGCGTTGCCGACGGGGACGGCGCCGCAGTCGCTGTGCCGGCCTGCCCGGCGTCGGCAAACGCCGGGACGGCCAGAGACGAGCCCGCGAGCACAACGGCTGCGGCTGCCACCGCTCTCATCACCAGCGCGTATTTGGGAGTCATCACCCGGTTACTTTAGCGCCCCAGTTTGCCTACAAGGGTTGCCATCTCCCCGACCGTTACCCCATTGTGGCCGAGGAACTCGGCGATCTTCACGTGGCGTACGAACCGCAGCAGGCTTTCCTGGCGGCTCCGGATCAGCGGCGCGAGGACGTCCTCGGGCAGATACCGCTCATGCTGATGAGGGGTCGGGGACGTCCGATGGTGCTCATTAATGCCGCGCATCGCGCGCTCGTAGGCCAAGGCGATGGCTTCCTCTCCAGCGCCCGCGAGGTCCTGGAGCATCGCCGCAATCATTCCGCTGCGGTCTCTGCCGGCCGAGCAGTGGATCACGACGCCGCCGGGCGCCGCCGCCACGGCCTTGAACACCGCCGCGAGCCTGCCGGGGAAGATCCGGGCGTTGTCCGGATAGAACGCCGGGTCGTTCAGGTAGGGAATGCACAGTGCACGGAATTCGCTGTTGCCGGGGTCCTCGGTGGGCGTGTGCACGACGTCGAACGCCGCCAGGGTCTCCGCGCCGACCCGCGGATCGGTGCCGCGGCGGCGGATCTCCTCCGGGTTGCGGAGGTCGATCACGGTGCGGATCCCGCCGTCGTACGCCTGCCGCCAGCCGGTCTCGGTGAGCCACTCCCGGCGCCCCATCCGGTAGACGCCGCCGGCAATGTGCCAGGCATTGACAGCGCCGTCCCAGGCGATGGCGCCGCCAGGATTCTGCTCCTTCACGGAATCACCCCATCCCATCTACCCGCCGAGCCCGCGCTAGCGCCGCTTCGCCAGCCTGAATTCGAGGGCCCTCCGGACCATCGGCCACTCATGTTCCAGGATGGAATACACCACGGTGTCACGCAGGACGCCGTCGGCTGTCCGGGTGTGGCTGCGCAGCACGCCGTCCTGTTTTGCGCCCAGCCGGGCGATCGCCTCGCGGGACTGGTGGTTGAGCCAGTGCGTGCGGAATTCGACGGCGGGGCAGCCCAGGGTTTCGAAGGCGTGCCGGAGCAGCAGCAGCTTGGAGTCAGGGTTGCTGCCGCTGCCGTGCGCGGAGGCGGCGTTCCAGGTGGAACCGATCTCCACCCGGGGGGTTGCGGCGTCGATGTTCATGTACGTGGTCATCCCGATCACCTTGCCCGGGGCCCCGGTTTCCGGGTCAAGCCGCCGGGTGGCGAACGGCAGCATCGAGCCGCTGTCCTGGAGCGCCAGGCGCCGGTCGATCTCGGCGGCCATCGCCTCGGGCGCAGGGACCGAGGTGTACCAGAGCTTCCAAAGTTCGCCGTCCCGGACCGCGTCCACCAGGCCGTCGTGGTGGCCGTGGCTCAGCGGCTCGAGGACGACGTAGTTACCGGTCAGGGTGATGGGCGAGATCGCGGGGCGGTCCAGGGAAGTCACCGGACCATCCTAGGCATGCCGGCCGGCGGTCTGGGTAGGCTGGGCCCATGATCACAGTCCACGGCACCGTCCATACTGCCCTTGAACCCGCCCGGGTCTTCACCTACCTGTCAGCGTTTGAACACACCCCGGAGTGGGATCCCGGGACCCCCGTGGTGAAAAAGCTCTCGGAGGGGCCGGTTGCCGTTGGCCACCGGTACCACGCCGAGGCCGAGTTCCGCGGAAAACGGCAGGCACTGACCTACGAGGTAATTGAACTGAGCGCCAGCCGGATAAAACTGCGCGGCGAGAACAAGTCAGTCATTTCCGTGGACACAATCGAGGTGTCGCCGGCCGGGGACGGGTCCACGGTGGATTACACGGCTGAGTTCCAGCTCAAGGGCTGGCTCAAGCTCGCCGAACCGATTGCGCGGCCGGCCTTCAACTCCCTCGCCGGCCCCGCCATGGACGGGATGAAGAGGACGCTCGACTCGTTGGCACGGTCCTAACCGGCTACAGCCGGGCCGCGCCGCACGGCCCGGGCGGATCCCCCAATGAGTACCCGCCCGGGATCGGCTCAGGCGGTCCAGCCGAAGAAGCCCTTGCCGGTCTTGCGCCCGAGTTCGCCGCGGGCCACCTTGTCCCGGAGGATCTGCGGCGGGGCGAAGCGCTCACCCAGCGTGGAGGCCAGGTATTCGGCGATGCCGAGCCGGACGTCCAGGCCCACGATGTCGGTGGTGCGCAGCGGGCCGGTGGGGTGCTTGTAGCCCAGGACCATGGCATTGTCGATGTCCTCGGCCGAGGCAACGCCTTCTTCCACCATGCGCATCGCTTCGAGGGCAATCGCGACGCCCAGCCTCGAGGACGCGAAGCCGGGGGCGTCATTGACGACGACGGCGGTCTTCCCCAGCGCTTCCACCCAGCCGCGGGCGGCCTGGGCGAGGGCCTCCGAGGTCTGCTCGCCGAGGACCACTTCGATCAGGGTGGACGCCGGGACGGGGTTGAAGAAGTGCAGGCCCAGGAAGTTCTGCGGACGCTTCAGCTCGCGGGCCAGTCCGTTCACGGAGAGCGAGGAGGTGTTGGAGGCGAGGTACGCGTCTGCTGCGAGCCGTTCCTCGATCCCGCGCAGCGAGGCCACCTTCAGGTCCCAGTCCTCGGGCACGGCCTCGACGACGAGCTGCCGGTCCTTGAAGTCGTCGTAGTCCACGGTCACGGAGAGCCGGGAGACCATCTCATCGAGGTTTCCGTCGGTTGCGCCGCGCTCGATGCTCTTGGCCGCCGCGGACTCCACGCGCTCGCGGGCCGCCTCAGCGGACTCCTCGTCACGCTCGACGACGAGGACATTGGCACCGTTGATCAGGAACGCATGGGCGATGCCCGCGCCCATCCGGCCGCCGCCGAGAACTCCAACGGTGGCAGGCAGGTTCGCGGGGAGTACCGAGTTGCTCATATCTACTTCTTCCGGTCCGTGGTGTGGTCTGGTTTTGTGGCAGCCTTTTTGGCAGACGTCTTGGCCGCTTTTTTGTCCAGGAAGGCCTGCATGCGGTCGAACTTCGCCTGCGATTCAAACAGGATGCCCTGCGCCAGCTGGTCGATCAGCGGGTGCGCCTCCGCCGGGGCGTGGAACACGGACTTGGTGATCCGCACCGCGAGCGGATCCTGCTGCGCGATCCGGTCCGCCAGCGCATGGGCGGCATCCATCAGCTGCGCGGGGTCGTGGATCTCGGTGATGAGGCCGACGGCGAGCGCCCGGTCGGCGCGGAGCACCGCGCCGGCCAGCAGGATTTCCTTGGCGACGGGCTCCCCTACCAGTTCCTTGAGGCGCCAGCTGGCCCCGGCGGCCGCCAGGATGCCGAGGCCCGTCTCGGGGTTGCCAATCCGGACCCCGGGCGTGCCGATCCGGAAGTCGGCGGCGTAGGCGAGCTCGGCGCCGCCGCCCAGGCAGAAGCCGTCGATGGCTGCGATGACGGGCATCGGCAGTTTGGCGATCCGGACGAAGATGGTCGAGTTGATGCCCTGCAGTGCGTCGTCGCGGCGGCGTTCGCGCAGCTGGGCGATGTCCGCGCCGGAGGCGAACACGCCCTCGGTGCCCGCCATAATCAACACCTTGGGGGTCTGCTCCAGGTACGCGCAGACCCGGTGGAGTTCGTCGACCATCTGCTGGTCAATCGCGTTGCGGACCTGGGGGCGGTTGAGCAGTACCACCACCCGGTCCTCGCGTTCCTCGACCCGGAGCGTCGCAAACCCTGCCGGCTCCAGGGCCGGGGCCGCCATTAGACGCGCTCCAGCAGCATGGCCGTGCCCTGGCCCACGCCGATGCACATCGTGGCGAGTCCGATCCTGGCGTCTTCGCGTTCCATCCGGCCCAGCAGGGTGATGGCGATCCGGGAGCCGGACGAGCCGAGCGGATGCCCCAGGGAGATCGCTCCGCCGTCGCGGTTCACAATCTCCGGGTCCAGTCCAAGCCGGCGCATGGAGGCCAGCGACTGGGTGGCGAAGGCCTCGTTGAGTTCGACGGCGCCAAGGTCCCCCACGCTGAGCCCTGTCCGGGCGAGCACCTTTTGCGTGGCGGGGACCGGGCCAATGCCCATGATCTCGGGTTCACAGCCGGCAGAGGCGCCGTCGATGATGCGGGCCCGCGGGGTGAGGCCGAGCTTCTTGATGGCTGCTTCGGAGGCGACGATGATCGCCGAAGCGCCGTCGTTAAGGGTGGAGGAGTTGCCGGCGGTGACCACGGAACCGCCTGAGACGACGGGGCGGAGGCCCGCCAGGACGTCCATCGTGGTGCCGGCGCGGGGGCCCTCGTCGGTGTCCACGACCGTCTCCCCCTTTCGGGTCTTGACGGTCACGGGAACTATTTCCTGGGCGAAGCGGCCGGCGGCAATCGCGGTGAGGGAACGCTCGTGCGAGCGGACGGCGAACGCATCGGCGTCCTCGCGGGAAATGCCGTCCACGCGGGCGACTTCCTCGGCTGTTTCCGGCATGGAGTAGGTCATTTTGCCGTCGCGGGAGAGTTCGCCCTTCTGGAAGAGCGGGTTGGCGAAGCGCCAGCCGATGGAGGTATCGAAGATCTGACCCGGCTTGGCGAAGGCGGTTTGCGGCTTCTCCTGCACCCAGGGGGCCCGGCTCATGGATTCGACGCCGCCGGCAATCACGACGTCCGCGGCGCCGGATTTGATCATCTGGCTGGCCATGATGATGGCGCTTAGGCCCGAGGCGCAGAGCCGGTTGACGGTGATGCCGGGGATGTGGAGCGGGAGGCCGGCCAGGATGGTGGCCATCCGGGCGACGTTGCGGTTTTCCTCGCCGGCGCCGTTGGCGTTGCCGAGGATGACCTCGTCGATGGCGTCCGGGTCGACTCCGGCGCGGGCCGCGGCTTCACGGACCACCAGCGCCGCCAGGTCGTCGGGACGGACAGCGGAGAGGGCCCCACCGTACCGCCCCACGGGAGTGCGGGCACCGCCAACAAGAAAAGCCTCGACCATGAGAACATCCTTCACCAAGGGAGCAGGGCCGGCAGCAGGGTAAATTACCGACCGTTCGTTCTATAAAGATTACACGGCGGGGCAAGGGGGTCAACCGGAGGCCCCCGGATGACGCGCGGCGGCTCAGGCCACCGTAATGCCAAGGTGGCCCGCCAGCAGGGGCGCCAGCAGGGTCAGCTGGTAGTCGTCTACGACGAGACCCGCAAGGCTGCCGAGGCCGCTGAGCGAGCGGAAGTCGGTGCCGCGCAGGTCGAAGTCCTTGAGCCGGGCGCCAGTGAAGTCCAGGCTTCCGACCGTGCAGTTCTTCAGTGCCACCCGGGTGGCCGTGCAGGAGCCCAGGTCCAATTCGTTGATGATGCAGTCACTGATCTGGACGTCCACGAGCTTGGAGCCGCGGAGGTTGAGGTAGTCCAGCTTGCCGCCGTCGATCCGCACGGACTGCCAGCCGCTTTCATACAGTTCCGCCGAGCCCCAGCGGGGATTGCGGATTTCGACGTCGCGCAGGCTCGAGCGTGCGGCCATGAACACCGGGGCGTAGACATCGGCCAGGACGCAGTCGCGGAAGCTGACGCCGCGCAGCTGGGTTTCGTTGAACGAGGCGCCATTGAACTCGCATTCGGCAAACTCCGTGCCGCTGAGTTCCAGCCCGTCGGCGGCCGCCCGGCTCTACTGGACGCCGTCGTAGCGTTCGCCGCGGCGGAACTCCGGGGCACGGTCCTGCAGGAGGTCCGCCAGCCGGACCGGCGTGAGGCGCGGGGCGGCCACCCTATGCCCGTCCGAAGCCCGTGCCATCAGCGGGACTGCGCCTTGGCCGCGGACTCGGCGAGGGCTGAAGCGGGGGTGGTCTTGAAGTTCATGGGTTCGAGCCTAGCCCGGGGCGCCGGAAACCCGCATAGCAGGCCCGCGGTGCAGGGCGAATGAACTGAACCGGTGAAACCACTTGAATTAGTAAGCATGCTTCGTGTTATGGTGAAAGTGCGTTGAATTTCAACCGGAAACGAAAGGTGAAACACACCATGGGTATCGGAGACAAGATTCAGAACGAAGCGGAGCACCTCGGCGGCAAGGCCAAGGAAGCTACCGGTAACGCCACGGACAATGACCGTCTGAAGGCCGAGGGCCAGAAGGACCAGGTCGTCGCTGACGCGAAGAAGGTCGGCGAGAACGTCAAGGACGCGGTCAAGCGCGACTAGTCCTTAGCGTCGACGGCGTCGGACATTCCTTTGGGGGATGTCCGGCGCCGTTTTTTGTGCCCGGATGCAAGACTGTCCCCAACGGAACATCCGTCTGCAGCACGACCCAGGAGTGCATATGGCCAGGAATCCAGCAGACCGGCCCCAAGTGCCGGACATGTATCTGCACAATCTCGATCTCAGCGCGGCCAGCAGCGCCGCCGGCGGATCGCCCCAACTCCGCGGCTACCTGGCGGAGCCGGAAGGGGAGGGACCGTTCCCGGCCGTGCTTATGGTCCATGAAGCCTTCGGCCTCGACGACATCACCGTCCGGCACGCCGAGCGGCTGGCAGCCGCGGGATATCTGGTCCTGGCAGTGGATCTGTACAGCGACGGCGGCGCGCGCCGGTGCCTCGTGTCGACCATGCGCTCCCTGGCGGCCGGTCAAGGACGTGCGTTCACCGACCTGGCGACCGCCCGGCAGTGGCTGCTGGACTCAGGCCGCACAACGGGAAAAATCGGCGTGATCGGTTTCTGCATGGGCGGCAGCTTTGCCCTGCTGATGGCCAACGACGGCTTCGACGCCGCGGCGGTCAATTACGGAAGGCTGCCGAAGGACCCGGAAACGGAGCTTGCCGGTGCCTGCCCCATCGTGGCCAACTTCGGTGCGAGGGACCGGACCCTTCGTGGGGCCGCGGCACGGCTGACCTCCGTGCTCGAGTCCCTCGGCGTCGAGCACGACGTCAAGGAATTCGAAACGGCGGGGCACGCGTTCCTCAACGACGCGGAGGCCGGGCCCAGGCCACTGCGCCCGCTGTTCCGGGTGCTCGGCGTCGGGCCGGACCCGCAGTCCGCCCCCGAGGCCTGGAGCCGGATCGAAGACCATTTTGCCCGGTATTTGAAGGACTGACTCCCGCAAACACAACGACGGCGGGGGTCACCTATGCAAGGTGGCCCCCGCCGTCGTTACTGGTTTCGATTGGTTAGCAGAAGAGCTCGCTCTTGGGCTCGTTGTTTTTGACCCTCTGCCAGCCGAGCCAGAGCACCACCGCGAAGAACGGAATGGTCATTAGGGTCCACAAGCCCAGCTGGAAGACCTCGCCGGACTTGCTGGTCATGGTGTCGAACCCGATCAGCACGGTGATCGCCAGCAGCGCCACCAGGCCGGCCCAGCTGGTCCACGGGGAGCCCGGCATGGGCAGCGACGAAGCCTTGCCCTTGGTCTTCCGCAGGGCGATCTGGCTGGCGAAGATCGATCCCCAGGTGAAAATCACACCGATCGAGGCTGTATTCAGCGCCAGGTCGAAGGCGTGCGAGCCGCCCAGCCAGATGTTCAGCAGGATGCCGACGAGGTACACCGCGCCGATCGCCAGGATGGCGGCGTAGGGCACGTGGCTCTTGGACATCCGGGTCAGCCACTGCGGGGCGTGGCCGTTGTTGGCCATGGTGCGGAAGATCCGGCCGATCGAGTACAGGCCCGAGTTGCTGGAGGACAGGGCCGCGGTGATGACGATCATGTTCATCACGTCGCCCATCCACGGCAGGCCCATCTGGCCGAAGACGGTGACGAACGGCGATTCGCCGGCCTTGTATTGGTCCGAGGGCAGCAACATGGCCAGCAGGGTCACGGAGCCGACGTAGAACACGACGATGCGGATCACGACGGCGCGGATGGCCTTCGGGACCTCCTTGGCCGGGTCCTCCATCTCCCCGGCGGTGATGCCCACCAGTTCGATGGCGTTGTAGGCGAAGATCACGGCGTTGAGCACCAGGATCATCACGAGGGCGCCCTTGGGGAACATACCGCCGTCGGCTGCGAAGAGGTTGTTCACGGACGCGTGGCCGGCGCCGACCTTGGCGTTGGTGACCACCATGAAGGTGCCCACGGCCAGGAAGATCAGGATGGCCGCGACCTTGAGGACCGAGGCCCAGAACTCGAATTCACCGAACGCCTTGACGCTCAGCAGGTTCACCCCGACGAGGAGCAGCAGCGCCGCGATGGCGGTCAGTTCCACCGGGACGTTGGGGAAGAAGAACTGGAAGTACAGCCCGATCGCGATCAGCTCCGCGATGCCGGTCATGGCCCAGTTGATGAAGTACATCCAGCCGGACAGGTACGCGCCCTTCTTGCCGAACATCTCGCCGGCGTAGCTGACGAACGAGCCGGAGGTCTGGCGGTACATGATGAGTTCGCCCAGGGCACGCATCAGCAGGTAGGCGATGACGCCGGCGATGGCGTAAGAGAAGATCAGCGCGGGGCCGGTGGAGGCCAGGCGTCCGCCGGCACCCATAAAGAGTCCGACGCCGATGGCGCCGCCCATGGCGATCATCGTGACCTGGCGGCCGCTCAGGGACTTCTTGTATCCCTCGGCACTGAGGGTGGAGTCGACGACGGCGGATGGCGCCGTCGTGCTCTGGGTTTCTGTGGAAGTACTTTGTGGCACAACTGTTCCTTGTGGGTCGGGGTGTCGCCGGGACGGGCAGGCGGGCCGGGGCGCGCCAAATCAAGGGGTAAGCCCGGGGCGTGGGGTCAGCGGTGGTACCGGAGACCGCAATGGCTCGCAGCGTCGCGCGGCTCATCCATAGTACTAGCTTTCGGCACCCGACCGTGACGCGGGCTACATTGCGGGCCCTCCCGGGGAGCTAGGCTGAAGCCATGGGCACCGCTCTCCGTCAACTACCTGCGCCACGTCCGGACCTGTACGTTTTTTCCCGGCTGGACTACGCAACGGCGGGGATTTACACGGCGGTGAGCGCGTTTTTTGCCACCGCGTCCGGACTGCTGGCCCCGCTGCTGCTGCAGCTCTCCCCCAACCCGGCGATCGCATCGTACGCCGTCAATCTGGTCTTCTACGGGGTCATCGGCCTGCTCGCCCTGGCCGCGGCGCGCCACGTGGCCCGCCGGGACCTCCGCGTCCTGGCCACCAGGCCCTGGTTCACGCTGCTGATGGTGCCGCTGGCCGTGCTCGCCGCAATGATCCTGACCGCCGTCCTGGTGGCCGTGACCGGCCCGCCGCAGACCTCGGCCAACCAGGCCGGCCTGCAAGCCCTGATGCAGCAGGTCCCGGCCTGGCTGATGGTGCCGTTGCTTGTGGTGGTGGGCCCCTTTGTGGAGGAGTACATCTTCCGGCACCTGCTGATCGGCAAGCTGAGCGGGAAGCTGAACATCTGGCTCTGCTGCGCCCTCTCCGTCGCCTTGTTCGCAGCCGTGCACATCGTGGGCCAGGAAGCGCTCTCGCTGCCCGTCCTCATGCCGTACCTCGCCATGGGCGCCGTCCTGGTGTTCGTCTATGTCTGGACGGGCAAGAACGTGATGTTCTCCTATTTCGTCCATGCCGCGAAGAACCTGCTGGCGGTCATCTTCATCTACGCCGTCCCGCCGGAAGTCCTCGAGCAGTTGCAATAGCCGCCGTGAACATCCACGGGCCGCGTTGCCCCTAGGCCTAGCGCGGCGGCCGCCGGCGTCGTAGGTTCTTCCCATGGCATTGAACATCCAGATCGCTGTCGACTGCGCTGATCCCCACGGCCTCGCGGAGTGGTGGGCCGAAACCCTCGACTGGGCCGTGGAGCCCCAGGACGAGGACTTCATCCGCTCCATGATCGAGCAGGGGTTCGCAACGGAGTCCGAGACCAAGCTGCACCACGGCAAGCTGGTCTGGCGCACCGGAGCCGCCATCCGGCCGCCCGAGGACCTGGACACCAAACCGGCCACCCGGAGGATCCTGTTCCAGACCGCGCCGGAGGCCAAGACCGTGAAGAACCGGGTCCACTGGGACGTGAACCTGGCCGGCGCGGACAAGGACGAGGTGCGCGCCACCCTGGAAGCCCGCGGCGCAACGTACCTCTGGACCGCCAACGAGGGCCCGCACTCCTGGCACACCATGGCGGACCCGGAAGGCAACGAGTTCTGCATCAGCTGAGCCGATTACTAGACTCGGACTGTGAGCAACGAAATCCCCGCCAAGGTATCCGACGTTTTTGACCCCACCCGCTGGCGCACCGTGTCCGGCTTCGACGACTTCCAGGACATGACCTATCACCGGCAGGTGGAACGGTCCGACGACGGCACCGTGGTCCGGGATCTGCCCACCGTCAGGATCGCCTTCAACCGGCCCGAGGTCCGCAACGCCTTCCGCCCCGGCACCGTGGACGAGCTCTACCGGGCCATGGACCACGCCCGGATGAGCCCGGATGTGGCCACCGTGCTGCTCACCGGCAACGGCCCCTCCGCCAAGGACGGCGGCCACTCCTTCTGCTCCGGCGGCGATCAGCGGATCCGCGGCCGCGACGGGTATCGCTATGCGGACGGCGAGACGAAGGAGACCATCGACCCGGCCCGCGCCGGCCGGCTGCACATCCTGGAGGTCCAGCGGCTGATGCGGACCATGCCCAAGGTGGTCATCGCCGTCGTCAACGGCTGGGCGGCCGGCGGCGGGCACTCCCTGCACGTCGTCTCGGACCTCACCCTCGCCTCCCGCCAGCACGGCAAGTTCAAGCAGACCGACGCCACCGTGGGCAGTTTCGACGCCGGCTACGGCTCGGCCCTGCTGGCCCGCCAGATCGGCCAGAAAGCCGCCCGCGAAATCTTCTTCCTAGCCCGCGAATATTCCGCCGAGGACATGGTCCGGATGGGCGCCGTGAACGAGGCTGTGGACCACGAACGCCTTGAGGAGGTGGCGCTGGAATACGCCGCCGACATCGCCCGGCAGTCCCCGCAGGCCATCCGGATGCTCAAGTTCGCCTTCAACCTGGCCGACGACGGCCTGGCCGGACAGCAGGTGTTCGCCGGCGAGGCGACGCGGCTGGCGTACATGACGGACGAGGCGGTGGAGGGCAAGGAGGCCTTCCTGGAGAAACGCGATCCGGACTGGTCCCAGTTCCCGTACTACTTCTGAGGCTGACGCCGTGAATTCCGGAGAGGTGAACATCGAGCCCGCCCTGGCCGCGCTGGCCGCGGCCCTCCGCGGGGAGGGCCCAGCCGTCGAGCTGTCCGCCGGCGCGGACGGGTCCCCCGTCGTCGGCCTGGTGGAGACCCCCGGGTTCGAGGACGCCGCGGTGGTGGTGCGTACCTCCGGCTCCACCGGGGTGCCCAAAGCCACGGTGCTCACGGTGGATGCCCTTGCGGCTTCCTCCATGGCGACGGCGATGGCGCTCAAGGGCGAAGGCCAGTGGCTGCTGGCGCTGCCCCTGCAGTACGTGGCCGGCGTGCAGGTGCTGGTCCGGTCCCTCTTCGCCGGCACCCGGCCCTGGGCGATGGACCTCTCCGGCGGCTTCACCCCGGAGGCCTTCACCGCCGCGGCCCAGGAGCTCACCGACAAGCTCCGTTTCACCTCCCTGGTGCCCACCCAGCTGCAACGGCTGCTGGACACGCCCTCGTCGCAGACACTGGCCGCGCTCCGCCGCTTCAACGCGGTCCTGCTCGGCGGCGCGCCCGCTTCGGCCGGGCTGCTCGACGCGGCCCGTGACGCAGGCGTCAGGGTGGTGACCACCTACGGGTCCGCCGAGACCTGCGGCGGCTGCGTCTACGACGGTGTGCCGCTGGAGGGCGTCGAAGTCCGGCTGGCAGACGACGGACGCATCCTGCTCGGCGGGGCCACCATCGCCGCCGGATACCTAGGAGCCCCCGAACTGAGTGCGGAGACGTTCGTCGAGGACGAGGGGGTGCGCTGGTACCGCACCAGCGACCTCGGGGCAGTGTCCGCGGACGGCACGCTGACCGTGCTGGGCCGTGCAGACGACGTCGTCATCACCGGAGGCGTCAAGGTGTCCGCCACACAAGTGCAGGCCGAGCTGGAGCGGCTTGACGGTGTGCGGGCGGCTTTCGTGGCGGGGGTTCCGTCTGCCGAATGGGGCCAAGCGCTGGCGGCCTACGTGGTGCTGGCGGATCCTTCCCCGGAAGCGGCGGACGATTTCAGGGCGCGTTTCGCCGACGGCAGTTCGGGCGCTTTGACCGGTGCCTTGGCCCCGAAAACCGTGTTGACCGCGGCGGAACTGCTGATGCTTCCAAACGGAAAACCGGACCGGCTGGGCATGACGGTTCGGCTGGAAGCCCTGCATCAGGGAAAATAGAAAAGCTTCAACCTAGTCTGTCCAACCAGATCGTCACCAAAACCAACGAGGTACTGAACGTGGCCACAGCCGCACAATGGATCCAAGGCGCCCGGCTGCGCACCCTGCCGGCCGCGATCGCGCCGGTTCTGATCGGGTCCGCAGCCGCCTATGAGCTGGATGCCTTCCGACCCGTCAACGCACTGCTGGCCGCCATGGTGGCACTGCTGCTCCAGGTCGGCGTGAATTACGCCAACGACTACTCCGACGGCATCCGCGGCACCGACGAGGACCGGGTTGGCCCGCTCCGCTTGGTCGGCTCCGGGGCGGCGGCGCCGGCGCACGTCAAGCGGGCCGCGTTCGCGGCGTTCGGCCTGGCGATGCTATTCGGCCTGGCCCTGGTCATCATCACGCAGGCCTGGTGGCTGATCCTCGTGGGCGTGGGCTGCGTCCTGGCCGCGTGGGGCTACACCGGGGGAAAGAACCCCTACGGCTACCTCGGCCTGGGCGACGTGTTCGTCTTTGTGTTCTTCGGGCTGGTGGCCACACTGGGCACCACCTACACTCAGGCCGGCCAGATCAGCCTCGCGGCAGTCATCGGCGCGATGGGTACGGGGCTCATCGCCTGCGCCCTGCTGATGGCCAATAACGTCCGAGACATCCCCACCGACCGGGTCGCGGGGAAGAAGACCTTGGCCGTCCGGCTCGGTGACAAGCATGCCCGGGAGAGCTATGTGCTGATGCTCGCCGTTGCCATCCTGCTGGTGATCGTGCTTGCGCCCCGGCAGCCGTGGATGCTGATCGTGTTGTTGCTGATCCCGGCCATCCTGATGCCGTCGTGGCTGATGATTGCGGGACGCCGCCGCAAGAACCTCATTCCGGTGCTGAAGCAGACTGGGTTGATCAACCTCGGTTACGCGTTGCTGTTCTCGCTCGGCTTGGTGCTGAGCCACGGGTTCTAGAGCAGGTTCCGGGGGCGGCCTGCCGGGAGCGCCGGCGTCGTGCCGCCGGCGTGGCACCGCCGAGCCGCCGGCGTCGTGCCGCCCGAGTTGCTTAGGAGTCCTTGGGACGGCTGTCGGTGCGCACGGTGACGTCCGGGTGCTCGTCCACCAGCCGGTCCTCCGCGGCGGCGTCGGCGGCCTCGCCAGCGCTGCGCAGCGGCTTCGCCTGGCCGGAGAAGCGGTGGTAAATGGAGGCGGTGGCCGCGTCCCGCTGCTTCTGGAAAAACAGGAAGCTGATCGCGAAGGCCATCATCCCGGCGCAGAGTGCAGCCAGCAGCCAGCCCAGCTGCAGGTAGACAAACAGGGCGAACAACGGCGCAAACAGCGCCAGACGGATCAGGGAGTATTTCAGGAAAGCCACTCTCCCAGTTTAGCCGTCGCGGACCGGGCCCGGCCCCGCCCGGTTGTCCCGCCTGTTTGCCCGCCTGATGGCCTCGCCTGATTGCCCCGGCGCCGTTGTCCTGCACGGTTGCCCCGGCCCTCCCGGACCCGGCGCCGGAAACCCTCCCGGAGGCTAAACTGAAGCTATGCTCCGTGTTGTGGTACCCATCATCTTGCTGGTCGTGTTTGTCTACGGGCTCATCGACCTGATCCGGACCGACGCACGCCAGACCAGGGGCATTTCGAAGCCGGCCTGGATCGTCGTGCAAATCGTCCTACCGCTGATCGGCGCCGCGCTGTGGTTCCTCATCGGCAGGCCGCGCGGCAGTGCCGCCGCGTCCCCGGCCGCTTACAGCCACCCGACCGCCCCGGACGACGATCCCGACTTCCTCCGCAACCTGGAGCTGCGCCGCCGCAACCAGGCGGAGGCCGACCGGCTCAAGAAGCTCAAGGACGAACTGGACGCCAAGGAACGCGAGCTTGGCCGCGGCACCGGCCCGTCCCGCGGCCCGGAGTCCGGCGAAGCCAGCGGCGACACCACGCAGGGCACCGACGAAGTCAAGTAGCACCACGGGCATGCAGCACCGCCCGGGGGCTTGAGGTCTTTACGCCACACTGCGGCGCCCTTATTCCAGGTCTAGCCACAGGGTTACGCCCCGGCGAATACCATTCCCCATTCGCCACACATGGCCGGAATCCCACCCGTATTACGGCCGTCACCGGCAAATCACCGCGCCCTTTCCGCGCCGAACGGTTCCCTGGACCAACAATGACCTCTCACGGCCGCCTCTCTCGCCCCTAGGGCCTGGCCCACCACCACGAGCAGGCAGCCGCCTCCCTTCGCCACACATGGCCGGAATCCCACCCCGCATAGCGGCCATCTTTGGCAAACCGGCGCCTCGCACCGGCGCCATACTGTCCTGAGCCACCCATTGCCGCGGCCGGGCCGCCGTTCTTTGCCACCTATGGCCTGGCCCATCAACGCGACCGTCCATTCGCCACACACGGCCGGAATCCCACCCCGCATAGCGGCCATCTTTGGCAAATCCCCGCCATGCACCCGCGCCGCACGAACTTCCATCCGTCGGCCCACTACTCCCCCACACACGGCCCGCTCTGTGGATAACGTCCGGGCCGCCTCCCGTCGGGCGCAGAATTCACTCATGCGCCAACCCAGTGAGCTTCCCGCGCAGCTTCGAAACAAGCCGTTCACCATGGCGGACGCCCGCGCAGCAGGGCTGAGCCGACGTCGAACCCGGGCCCGGGATCTCGTCGCGCCTTGTTACGGCGTGCGCACCACTGCCACGATCACGGACACACTCCTCGAACGCGTTCGTGCCTTGGCTGCCGTAACCACCGCGGTGGTGAGCCATTCATCCGCAGCCGTGCTGTGGGGCTTCCCCCTGCCGGCATCCTTGGCGACCACGGCCCTCGTCCATCTGACGAGCCCGCCGGGCCGTCGCGCTGTGCGGCGAAAGAACGTCGTAGGCCATCAGCAGTCTTTCGAACCGGAGGAGATCGTTGCCGGGGCCAAGGTAAGTTGCACCTCCCCCTTGCGGACATGGTTCGATCTCGCGGGCATGCTCAGTCTCGATGATTTGGTGACTGCCGGCGACTTCCTGCTCCAACGCAGGAATCCCCTGACCACGCTCGCTGACCTTGACGCTTATCTCGAAGGAAAGCGAGGCACGCCGGGCTACCGGCGCGCCATGCGGGCCCGTGCCCTGGTCCGTGCCGGCACGGATTCCCCCAAAGAAACCGAACTCCGGCTGCTCCTGATCCGCCACGGACTGCCCGAACCTGGAATCAACGTCCCCATGTTCGACGAGACCGGCGGCTGGATCCAGGACCCCGACATGTCCTATGAAAGGGAAAAGGTCGCGATCCAGTACGACGGCGGCCATCATGCCAGTCCTGCACAACGTCGTAGCGATATCTTCCGGGATGAGAATGCCCGAGACGCTGGGTGGCGGGTAGTTGTATTGACGCAGTGGGATCTGAACCGGTTCGCCCCCGGCGTGGAGCCTACGGCAGTTACCAGGGTGCGGGCGGCGCTGGTGGACCGCGGCTGGAGGCCCAGCCTTGGTGCGAAGCAGCGGCAACATCCCGGGTCTGGCCCGCGTCCTGCACCCAACCGTCGTCGATCCGACACAAATGGCCGCTAAGCCGGGCGGCTTAGCGGCCATTCATGGCGAATCGTGAACTTGCTCAGCGGACAGACACACAAGACGGCAGACAGGGGCGCGGACGGACGTCACCAGCGAGTCGGCATCCGCGCCAAGGTTGGACAGCGGTGATGGACCCAGGTTCGAGGCCTGCGTCGAAGCCGAGGCTCGAGGCCGGCGCAGAGCCCGAAGTCGAAGCGACGGCGTCGAGCCCCACTTACCCGTCTGACACAAATGGCCGCTAAGCCGGGCGGCTTAGCGGCCATTCATGGCGAATTGCTGGCAAGAGCCCGGAGCCTACAGCCCCGAGTAGGAGTGCAGTCCGTTGAAGAACTGGTTAACGATCGTGAAGTTGAAGACCACGCACAAGTAGCCGACGATCGAGAGCCAGGCAGCGCGCGTGCCGGTCCAGCCGCGGGTGGCGCGGGCGTGCAGGTAGCCGGCGTAGACCACCCAGATCACGAAGGTCCAGACTTCCTTGGTGTCCCAGCCCCAGAACCGGCCCCAGGCCTTCTCGGCCCAGATGGCACCGAACATCAGGGTGAAGGTCCAGCCCACGAACGCGATCGCGTTGATCCGGTAGGACAGGTTCTCCAGGCTCAGGGCGTTGGGCACGAGGCGCATGAAGCCGAGCTTGTCCGCGCCGCCGGCGGCAAGGGTCTTTTGCCGCTGCGACTGGACCAGTTGCAGCGCGGACATCGCGAAGGTCAGGGTGAACAGGGCCGAGGACATCACCGCGATGGAGACGTGGATGATCAGCCAGTAGCTCTGCAGCGCCGGCACGAGGTGTCCCACCGGGGTCCAGTAGGCAACGGACGCGGCCACGAGCATGATGATGGCCAGGCCGATCACAAAGGTGCCCAGGAAGCGCAGGTCGCGGCGGATCAGCACCACCAGGAAGACGGCCACAGCCACAAACGCGCCGGTGGTCAGGAACTCGTACATGTTGCCCCACGGGACCCGGCCCGCGCCGAGGGCCCGCGTGATGACGCCGGCCGCGTGGATGGCCGCCCCCAGCACGGTCAATGCGACGGCGACCCGGGCGGGAACACGGCGCTCGTCGCCATAGCGCATTCCGCCGTCGGCGGTCTGGCCGGCACCGGCGCCTTGGTTGCCCGCGACCGACGACGTCGGACGTTCGGCACGGCCGATCGGTCCGGCCACGTCGGACTGGGCCCGGTCAACGGTCCCTGAGGAAGCCCCGACGCCGGCGCCCACCGGCACGCGGGCGGCCCCGACGCCGGACAGTTCCGCCGCCTTAAGGTCCACCGCGCGCAGGGTTTTGCTGCTCTTGGCCAGGTCCCAGGCGAAGGCAATGAAGGCCACCGTGTAGGTCCCGGCGGCGAGCAGCATAAAGAGCTCGCTGTACTGGCCCATGGTTTCGTTGATCGAGAACGGCATTACTGATCCTTCTTTGACTCAGGAGAGCCTGCTGTGGTCTGGAGGGAGTCTGTTGCGGGCTGTTCGGGGGAGCTCTGCGGTCCGGCATCAGCGCCTGCGCCGGTGTCCGCCCGGTCATTATCCGCCCCCGCGCTGGGAACGGGCTGGGAACCCGAGTCGTCCAGCGGCCATGCAGCCGCGAGCAGGGCCCGGATGGCGGCGGCTTCCCCGGCCAGGCGGTGGTCCTCGCCGCGGGCCAGCAGGCCGTATTCCACCATCGTCCGGCCGTCCTCGTGCGAACCGGCGCGGACCCAGGCGCGGCGGCGGTTCACGTACAGCGAGGTGACCAGGCCTGCGACCGCGAGGAGCGCGAAGAACAGAGCGTAGCCCTGGCCGGGGTTGTGGTGGATGTCCACGCCCACGTAGCGCTTGACCCCGTCGAAGCTGATGGTGCCCTTGCCGTCCGGCAGGGTGTGGGTGGCGCCGGGGGTCAGCACGATGCCCTTGGTGGGCAGGTTGCGGGCGTTGAGCGGCGTCAGCTTCTTCACGTCCAGCTCAAACACGTTCTGCGGCGAGCCGCTGTCCAGCCCGAGGTCGCCGTAGTAGGAGTTCAGTGTCAGCTGCGGGTTGAACAGCTCGGGATCGCCGCTGAAGGAAACGCCTTCCGGCGTGACGAATGCGGTGGGCAGGAAGAAGCCCGCGAAGGCGAGCTGCTCGGGCTTGGCATCGGGAACCTTGATGACCACCGAGGAATAGTAGTTGTCGCCCTGGAGCTTGGCCACCACCGGGCCCTGCATGGCGACGTTGCCGGCGGCGTCGCGCACCGTGACCACCGGGGCATAGCCGTTGCCGGTCAGGTAGATGCTGGTGCCGCCCAGGTTCAGCGGATCGTTGACCTTCAGCACCTGGTGCTCGGCGGGCGCTCCCGGGTTCTCCTTCGTGGTCACGTCTGCCTTGAAGTCGATCGGCTGGCCGAACTTGCCCTTCGATTCGCGGTCAAAGGTGATCTGGAACTTGTCCAGCTGGATGGAATAGGGCTGCAGCTGGCTGCTCTGGAAATTCGTGCCCGGCGTGAACTGGTCGTAGCCCACCAAGGTGTTCACAAAGGTGTCGCCCTCGACCAGGATGCGCTGGCCGCTGTAGCCGAACAGGCCGCCGGCCGCGACGGACACCAGCACGCCGATCAGCGCGGTGTGAAAGACCAGGTTGCCGACCTCCCGGAGGAAGCCGCGTTCCGCGCCCAGCGACGGCCGGGCTCCGTCGCGGTCCCTGACCTCTACCCGGTAGCCGCGCTTCTTCAGCAGGGCTGCGGCGTCGTCAATGGCGCGCGACGCCGGGATCCCGGCGTCGGCGGGAATCACCAGGGTGCCGTACTCGGGCAGCCGCGACAGCCGGGCCGGTGTGCGCGGGGGCTGGGAGCGCATGGCCTTGTAGTGCACGATGGCCCGCGGCACCACGCAGCCGATCAGCGAGATGAACAGCAGGATGTAGATCGCGGAGAACCACGCCGAGGAGTACACATCGTAGAGCTGCAGCGCGTCCAGGACCTTGCCGTAGTCCGGGTGGTCCTTGATGTACTGGGTGACCACCGCGGGGTTCGCGGGACGCTGCGGGAACAGCGATCCGGGAACGGCGGCGACGGCGAGCAGCAGCAGCAGGAACAGCGCAGTGCGCATGCTGGTCAGCTGTGTCCAGGCCCACCGGAGCATGCCCACCGGTCCCAGCGAGGGCAGGACAGCCTCGGCCTTCGCGGCGGACACGGCAGCGTCGGCGGGCTTCTTCCCGGTGTGGGGGGAGCCGGAGTCGGGCGTGCCGGGGCGCTTCGTGCCGTTGGCTGGGGTCTTCTTCTTTACGTTCACTCGCTCGCTCATCAGATCGGCAATTTCACATCGGTTTGGAACCAGTACTGCAGCCCGGACACCCAGGCACCCCACACGCCGCTGGCCATCAGCAGGCCGAGCACAATCAGGATGCCGCCGCCGGTGCGCTGGATGGCGAGCCGGTGCTTGCGGAAGAAGGACATCACGCCCATGCCGCGGCGCACGGCCAGGGCGATCAGCAGGAAGGGGATACCCAGCCCCAGGCTATACACGAAGGCCAGGAGGGCGCCCTTCGCCGCGGAGGACCCGCCGGAAAGGCTCAGAAGCTGGACGGCCGAGTAGGTCGGTCCGATGCACGGCGCCCAGCCCAGGCCGAAGGTGATGCCCAGCAGGGGCGCTCCCCACAGACCGGCTGGCGGTTTGGCATGGATCTTCGCGTCGCGCTGCAACCAGGAGAAACCGCCCAGGAACACGATGCCCATGATGATCACCAGCACACCCAGCAGCTGCGTGATCCACGCGTTCTGTGAGCCGGTGATCAGGGTCCCGAGCTGGCCGAAGGCCCCGCCAAGGAAGACGAAGATCACCGAGAATCCGAGGACGAAGAGCCCGATGCCGGCCAGCATCCGGCCGCGCTTCTGCTTCTGCAGGTCGACGCCGGTCAGTCCCGTCACGTAGCCAAGGTAGCCGGGCACCAGCGGCAGCACGCAGGGCGAGAGGAAGGAGACGAGTCCGGCCAGCAGCGCCACCGGGATGGCGAGCAGCAGCGACCCGCTCAGGATGGCTTCGGCGAAGGGGCTGTTCACTGCGTCGTCTACTCCACTACTCGGCCACGGCGGCGGCGATAAGGGACTTGAGGGTGCCCTTCTGGATTTCGCCGAGCACCCGGGACGCGACCCGGCCCTGTTTGTCGAGCACCAGCGTGGTGGGAACCGCGCCCGGCGGAACCAGGCCGGAGACGGCCAGCAGGACCGCCCCGTCCTTGTCGTTGAAGCTCGGGTAGCTCAGGTTGAACGTCTTGTCGAAGGCTTCGGCCGTGGCCTTTTCATCGCGCAGGTTGACGCCGAAGAACTGCACGCCCTGGGCCTTGAACTCCTGGTGCAGGGCCTCCAGCGAGGGTGCCTCCACCCGGCACGGGGCGCAGGCGGCGAACCAGAAGTTGAGCACCGTGACCTTGCCGGAGAAGTCCGACGCCGCCACGGCGGTCCCGTCGAACAGCGTCCCCTTGATGTCCACGGGTTTTTTCCGGTCGGCGACGGCGAATTCGGTCACCGAGCCGTCGCCGGCGACGTAGTTCTTGTTGTCCCCCGCCTTGGCCTGCTTGGCGAGGTCGTCTTCCTGGGCGCAGCCGGACAGCCCCAGCATGCCGGCAAGGGCCGCGCCGCCGGCGGTGAGGATGCTGCGGCGGGTCAGCCTGGGGTCGTTCCCGGACATACTCAAGCCCCCGGGGTGCTGGAGGCACCCGGCAGGAGGGCGGCTGCGGGCTCGCTGTAGTCGACGCGCTGCAGCTTGCCGGCGTCGTCGAACACCAGGGACGTGACGGAGGTGAGCGTGCATTCACGTTTCCGCGGGTCGTGCCACAGCGGCCGGCCTTCGGCGCTGAGCCGGGTGGCCCAGATGGGCAGCTGGTGGCTGACCAGGATCGCCTCCGCACCGTCGCCACCCAGCTCGATGGCCCGCAGCCGTGCGTCCTGCACCGCGGCGGTCACCCGCGCGGCCTGCTCCTTGTAGGGCTCGCCCCAGGATGGCCGGAGCGGGTTGCGCAGCATCGGCCAGTGCTTGGGCTTAAGGATCTCGGCCTTGGAGACCCGGATCCCCTGGAAGTAATTGGCGGCCTCGATGATCCGGTCCTCAGTGACGATGTCCAGGTTGAGGGCCTCCGAGATCGGCTGCGCCGTTTCCTGGGCGCGGGTCAGCGGGGAGGCTGCGAGATGCACGATCTTGGCCCCCTGCGCGGCACGTTCACTGAAATGCCCGGCAAGGGTCCTGGCCATCTCCCGGCCGAGTTCGGAGAGGTGGAACTCAGGCAGCCGTCCGTACAGGACGCCGTCGGGGTTATGGACCTCGCCGTGGCGGAGCAGATGAACGGTGGCTTGGGGCATGTGTACCAGTTTCTCAAAGGGCAGGGGCAATGACGAAATCTTCTACAGGGAGTAGAACTGAAACTTTTTGAGAAATGTTCCCCAGCGGCGGAATAAAAGATGCAAATGCATGTTTATACTGGGTGAAGCAGTTAGTTGAGACTTCAACCAATGAAGTCACGACCGACGATCAGATGACCTTCCGCAAGACCCACCCGACTCAAGGAGAACCACCATGGCACTTCCCGCCAACCTCACCACCGGCACCTGGACGCTCGACTCCTCGCACAGCGAGATCGGCTTCACTGTCCGCCACGCGGGCATCAGCAAGGTCCGCGGCCAGTTCAAGGAAGCCGACGCTACCCTGGACCTCGCCGAGAACGTCGCAGACTCCAAGGTCAACGCGACCATCAAGACGGCGAGCTTCGACTCCGGTGACGCCAACCGCGACGGCCACGTCCGCGGCGAGGACTTCTTTGACGTCGAGAAGTTCCCGGAGATCTCCTTTGTCTCCAACGCGATCGTCCCCAAGGGCGATGCCTACGAACTGCAGGGCGACCTGACCATCAAGGGTGTCACCCGCCCGGTGGCTCTGGAGACCGAGCTCAACGGTGTTGCCGTTGATCCGTTCGGCAACACCCGCGCCGGCCTGACCGCCGAGACGACCATCAGCCGCAAGGACTTCGGCCTGACCTGGAACGCCGTCCTCGAAGCCGGCGGCGTGCTGGTCAGCGACAAGGTTGCCATCAACCTCGAACTGGCCTTCATCGCCCCCGCAGCCTAGTCCCGCCTCCGCAAGAAGCGGACAGGCTGTTCCGGCCACTCGCCGGAGACCCGGCAAGCACCCCGCGCCATCCACGGATGGGGCGGGGTGCTGTGCTTAACCGGGGCCGCTGGAAAGCACTGAGGCCGCGGTCTAGAGTGAAATTCATGAGCACTACCGGCGACGCCCCCGAACCCGAGCAGCCGGATGACAATTCCCAGGATCAGGGCCGCGTCCCGCCGGAACCGGGACAGCCGGACGAGCACGGGCAGCCGGGCGGGCCAGGGCAGCCGGGCGGGCCAGGGCAGCCGGGCGGTCCAGGGTTGCCCGCCGGATCCCGTTTCCGGGTGCCGGCGCACCGGCCGCGGACGTTCAGCGAAGTCCTGCCCGCGGGTGGCTATTCCGGGATGTCCACCGTCCCTGCGATGCCCACGGAGCTGAAGATCTCCTATTGGGTGTGGGTGATCGGCGGCCTGCTGGGCCTGCTCGCCGGGGTGATCGGGCTCTTCGGCGCGCTCGTGCTGTTTGTGGTCTCGCCACCGGCCGGCATTCTGCTCCTGCTGTTGGTCCTGGTCGCCCTCGCGCTGGCAGGTGCCCAGATCACGCTCGCGATGAAGATGAAGGAGGGCTGGGAATGGGCGCGTTTCGCCCTGACCATCGCCGCCGGCGTCAGCCTGGTGCTAGCAGCCATCAGCGCCGGCGTCGCGGGCGGCGGCAGCTGGCCGGGTTTCCTCATCAGCCTTGCCGCGACCGTGCTGATGTGGATGCCCAACTCCCAGCCGTGGTTCACCGCGGAGAAGGGCCGCTTCTAGGCCTCGGTCAAGCGAAGGGGTCCCGGCCCGGGCCCGGTCCCACCGCCGGGTCGGAATGTACGGCCCGCCGGCCCCTGCGTCGCGCGGAAAATGCGGCCGAGAATACCGCTGCCGAATCACCCAAAGCGCCGCGGGCCCGGGGTACGGTGGAGTTAAACCACGCTGGGGGCAGGTTTTAGGCACTGGTCCCGGCGTCCACCCCGCCATCGAATGCAAAGGACCGCCATGAGTAACCCGCCAGTCGAGCCTTCCGGTCCGGAGGGACCCGAGTCGGGCAAGCAGGCTCCGCAGTACGGCCAAAACGCGCCCCAGTATGGGCAGAACGCGCCCCAGTATGGCCAGCAGCCGCCGGCGCCGCAATACGGCCAGCAGGGCCCGCAGTACGGCCAAAACGCGCCCCAGTACGGCCAGCAGCCGCCGGCTTACGGACAGGGCCAGTATGGCCAGCAGCCGCCGGCTCACGGACAGGGCCAGTACGGCCAGAGCCCCTACGGCCAGTCGCCCTATGGGCAGTACCCCTCGGAGCTCCCCACCGGCGGCGTCGGGGCCCGGCCGTCCCAGCTTGACCTGGCCTTCTGGCTCATCATCGGCGCGGGCGTGCTTTCCCTCATCAACAGCCTGGTTGTCTCCTTCTCCGGGGCCGGGTACTTCGAGACCGCCATGCAGCAGGCGGCCGCCCAGCAGGGCCGCAGGCTCACGGCGGACGACCTCGGTGCGATGCGCACCATCATCCCGGTCAGCGGCGTCATCGGCGGCCTGATTTCCTTCGGGCTCTACTCGCTGGTCGCTTTCCCGGTCCGCAAGGGCAAGAACTGGGCCCGCATCCTGGGGACCGTCTTTGCCGCGTTCTCGCTGCTGGGCCTCTTTGGCGGCATGTTCGCCTTCGGCGTCCTGTCCGGCATCCTGCAGCTCGCTGTGATTCTGATGGGCGTCGCGGGCATCGTGATCCTGTACATGCCGGCCGTCGCCCCGTACTTCCAGAAGCAGCAGCCCTTCGCCAACCCGTATTCGCAGAACCCTTACGGCCGCTAGTCCAGGGCCCCGCCAACGGGCGCAGCATCCGGACCGCCAACGGAATCTAGTCGGCGTCTTCCGGGTCCTGCGCCCGTTGCGCATGGTAGGCAAGGATCTGCAGTTCGGTGGCCATATCCACCTTGCGCAGGTTCACTCCGGGCGGGACCTGCAGCATGACCGGGGCAAAGCTGAGGATGCTGCGCACGCCCGCGGCTACCACCCGGTCGCACACGCCCTGCGCCACCGCCGCGGGCAGGGCGAGCACCACCATATTGGCGCCGGTGCGATGCAGCACGGCTTCGAGGTCGGCGGCGTCGCTCACCCGCAGCCAGCCCACCTCGCTGCCCACCACCATCTGGTCGGCGTCGAAAATCGCCACGATGTCAAAGCCCCGGGATTCGAACCCGCCGTACCGGGCGAGTGCCTTGCCGAGGTTGCCGGCGCCGACGATCGCGACCTTCCAGTCGCGGGTCAGGCCCAGCGCGGCGGCAATATGACGGTTCAGGTACTGGACTTCATAGCCCACGCCCCGGGTTCCGTAAGAGCCCACGTAAGAGAGGTCCTTGCGGAGGGTGGAGGAGCTGACGCCGGAGGCCTCGGCCAGCGACTCGGAGGAAACCCGGTCCACGCCCTCAGCCAGCAGGGTCGTCAGGGCGCGCAGGTAGATCGTCAGCCGGGCCACGGCCGCGGGCGGGATCTGCTTGGCCGCAGTCCCGGCTCCCCCGGGCAGGGCGTCGGGTGATGAATCCAGCGAGGTCACTATCTGCTCCGTTGCGTCGCGTTGTGACTCCACTCTAGAGCCCCCGCAGTTCGGGCCACAAAGCAGGCGCCGGCGGTCCCGCGGGCCAGGGGTCCGGGCGCGCTCAGGCGGGACGTTCCAGTGCCCGCCGCAGGGTCCTGGCCAGCCGTACCTCGTCGATCCGCCAAAAATCCCGCTGGACGCCGTCCACCAGCAGCACGGGAATCTCCTCGGCGAAGCGCTCGCGCAGCTCCGCGTCGTCGTCGATTGACCGCTCCGACCAGCCCAGCCCCAGCGCGGCAGTGACACGACCGACGGCGTCGCGCGCGTCGGCGCAGAGGTGGCAGTCAGCCTTGGTGATGAGGACTACTTCGGGAGGGGACGCGGGTGAGGCCATGGATCCACCGTAGCCCGGCGCGCCGCCCGACGTCGACGCGTCCGGTTCAGTATCCCGATTCGGCGGCGTGCTCCGTACCGTGTGCCGTTCCGCGCCCGGCCCGCGCGGTGCGGCGGGGCCGAGTGCGCATGGGAATCCCCGGCATTGACTAGACTCGGTGCATGCCCGAGGAGAAGATCGTCGCCGCGGCCACGAGGCCGGTTGCGTCAGCGCAGCACGGCGAGGCCGCTTTCTTCGACGTCGACAACACCCTCATGCGGGGCGCGAGCCTCTTCCACGTGGCCCGGAAGATGTACCAGCGCGGGGCATTCACGATCCCACAGGCAGCCGGTTTCGCCTGGAAGCAGCTGATGTTCGTGTTCCGCGGCGAAAATATCGATGACGTCCACGCCGTCCGCGACACCGCCCTGAGCCTGGCCTCGGGTTTCACCGTGGAGGACATCGCGGCCCTCGGCGAGGAGGTCTACGACGAGATGATCGAGTCGCGGATCTGGCCCGGCACCAAGGCGCTGGCCGAACAACACCTGCGCATGGGCCGCCCGGTCTGGCTCGTTACGGCCACCCCGATTGAAGTCGCCACCGTGATCTCCACCCGGTTGGGCCTGACCGGCGCGCTCGGGACCGTCGGCGAAATCCGCGACGGGTCCTACACCGGACGGCTCGTGGGCGAGATTCTGCACGGGCCGGCCAAGGCAGTGGCCGTCCGCGGGATCGCCGAGGCCGAGGGCCTGGACCTGAACCGCTGCTGGGCCTACAGCGACTCGCACAACGATATTCCGCTGCTGAGCATGGTGGGCCACCCCGTGGCCATCAACCCCGATGCCCGGCTGCGCCGCCACGCACGCGAACACAACTGGCCGGTCTACGACTTCCGGTCCGGACGCCGGGCGGCGACCCTGGGCCTGAAGGCCGCGACGGTGGGCGGGGCCATCTACGGCCTCTGGCGGGGCTTCTCCCGCTTCCGGGGCCCGACGGTCTAGCCGCCCGCGCCTGGGCAAAGAAAATGCCCGCTGCCGGACAGGCAACGGGCATTGACGCTGGACGAAGTATCTCTACTTCTTGTTGCGACGCTGGTGGCGCGTCTTGCGAAGCAGCTTGCGGTGCTTCTTCTTGGCCATACGCTTGCGACGCTTCTTAATAACTGAACCCACGAAAGTTCCTTACCGGCTAGATGCAGTACCTGCCCGTTGGGAAAGGTCCGCGGGCTAAGCAAGCGAACTGAACAACTGACAGGTTCTTACAATGACGTAAAACGTTCCTTAACAGGGTACCGCCTATCCGGGGCACACCACGACCGCAGGCCCCGCGAGGGGGTCTGCTGTGGCCCGGTGCGACAGCAGAAGACTCAGGCCGTCTCAGTATGTCCGTCGACAACAGCACCCTTGAGGTACTGTTCGACGGCGTTTTCCGGAACCCGGTAAGAGCGGCCAAAGCGCACCGCCGGCATTTCGCCGGAGTGCACCAAGCGATACACGGTCATCTTTGACACCCGCATCACATCCGCGACCTCGGCCACGGTGAGAAAGCGCGCGTTGGAGAAGTTGGCCTCCGAAGACATTTCCCTAATTCCTTTTGCTCAAGCGAACGGCTGCCCCGTCTGAACGACATGGCGGTGTGCCGATGCTGAGCCATCAAACAACCATGTGCTAGATACTCTAGGGGTTCGTGGTGCCAATGTGAAAGGTTTCCGCAGGAATCTGTCAAGGATTTCCGCAGGAACTCCCCACCGGCCGACGTCGGGCCCGCCCGAATCCGGCTGCCTCAGCTCCGCGTGCGCCGGGTGCGCGCCGACGCCGCCAGTTGGCCCAGCACCGAGGCGGTCACGTCCCAGTCCATGCAGGCGTCCGTAACGCTCTGGCCGTACACCAGCTCGTCCCTTCCGGCGGCATGGTCGGCGACGTCCAGGGACTGCGCCCCGCCGACCAGGAAGCTTTCCAGCATGACGCCGGCGATGGCGGACGCGGAGGCGCCGCCGTCCTCGAGCTGGGCGCCGATCTCGAGCGCAACCTCGGCCTGCCGGTGGTGGTTCTTGCCGCTGTTGGCGTGGGAAGCATCCACGATCAGCCGCGGGTTCAGCTGCCGGGCGGCGAGCCGGGCGGAGGCGTCCCCGACGTCGGCGGCTGAGAAGTTGGGCCCGCCACTGCCGCCCCGAAGGATGATGTGGGTGTCCGGGTTGCCGGCAGTGCTCACGAGGGCGGCGCGCCCCTCGTCGTCGATCCCCAGGAACGCCTGGGCGGCGCCCGCTGCGCTGCAGGCGTCGAGCGCTACCTGCAGGCCGCCGTCCGTGCCGTTCTTGAAGCCGATCGGCATGGACAGTCCGGAGGCGAGCTGGCGGTGGATCTGGCTTTCCGTGGTCCGGGCCCCGATGGCCCCCCAGGCCACGAGATCAGCCATGTACTGGGGGCTGATCGGTTCGAGGAATTCCGTGGCGGTGGGCAGCCCCAGGGCGGTGACCTGGCGGAGGAACTGGCGGGCGGCGCGCAGGCCGGCGGCAATATCGTGGCTGCCGTCGAGCCGCGGGTCGTTGATCAGGCCCTTCCAGCCCACCGTGGTGCGCGGCTTCTCGAAGTACGTGCGCATGACGATCAGCAAGTCTTGGCGGTGGCGTTCGGCCTGGCTGACGAGGCGTCGGGCGTATTCCAGCCCCGCTTTCGGGTCGTGGATGGAGCACGGGCCGACGATCACCAGGAGCCGGTCATCCACGCCGTCCAGGATCGCGCGGACCTCGTCCCGGGCGCGTCCGACGACGTCCGAGCCACGCGCGTCCAGCGGGAACTCCGCGATCATTTCCTGCGGGGTGGGCAGCGCGGTGAATTCGCTAACCCGCAGGTTAGAGGTGGACTGCTGGCTGGCGGGGGCTGCTTCGATGCTCATGGTTCGGGTCCTGTTCCGGGGGTGCGGAGCGGGCCCTGATCAGAACCCGCCGGAGAAATGGCGAAGGGCAGAGAATGATCTCTGCCCTGTTGGCTCTGAAGGTGTGTGGATGCGTGTCAGTTAGACGCGGGCCCCTCCAGAGCCAACGAAAAATACGCATACCAACGGTTTGTCATGCCATCGACCATATCCCCGGCGCAGCCGGGAGGGCAAAGCTGGTCCGTAATATTCCGACGGCGTCCCTTAGAGTGTGGTTGGACCACAGACTGTGACGAGACGCACCGGAGGCAGCAATGACGCAACCCCCAATCACCGGCAACCCCGAGGCCCCGACAACGCCGGAGGACACCGCCACCAGCCATCACACCGACGGGACGCCCTCCGGCGGCGCGGACCATGGCGCAGTGCCGGCCGCCGGCCTGCCTGCCGCCCTCCGGCGCCGGGTGCCGAAATACGCCGACCTCGCGCCGCTGATGCAGTTCAAAAAGCCGGAGTTCGGCCGCGAGGCGAGGTTGGGCCGGGCCAGCACGATCTGGGAACTCCGGGACATGGCCAAGCGGCGCACGCCCAAGGCGCCCTTCGATTACACGGACGGCGCCGCCGAAGCAGAGATCACCCTGCGCCGGGCCCGCGAGGCGTTCCTGGACATCGAGTTCCGCCCCGGCATCCTGCGCGACGTCTCCAGCGTGGACCTCAGCACGGAGATCCTGGGCAAACCCTCCCGGCTGCCCGTCGGCATCGCGCCCACCGGCTTCACCCGGATGATGCAGTCAGAGGGCGAGTACGCCGGATCGCAGGCGGCCGCTGCCGCCGGCATCCCCTACACGCTGTCCACCATGGGCACGGCTTCCATCGAGGATGTGGCCGCCGCCGCTCCGGACGGCCGGAACTGGTTCCAGCTCTACCTCTGGACCGACCGGGACCGGTCGCTGGAGCTGATCGAGCGCGCGGCCCGGGCCGGCAACGACACCCTCATGGTCACAGTGGACACCGCCGTCGCCGGCGCCCGCCTCCGCGATGTCCGCAACGGCATGACCATCCCGCCGGCGCTGACCCTGAAGACCGTGCTGGATGCCTCCTACCGGCCGGCGTGGTGGTTCAACTTCCTCACGCATGAGCCCCTGACCTTCGCCTCGCTCTCGCGCTATACCGGGACCGTGGCGGACCTGATCAACTCCATGTTCGATCCCACCTTGACGTTCGAGGACCTGGACTGGCTGCGCGAGACATGGAAGGGCAAGCTGGTGGTCAAGGGCATCCAGACCGTCGACGACGCCCGCAAGGTGGTCGACCACGGCGCCGACGGCGTGGTGCTCTCCAACCACGGCGGACGCCAGCTGGACCGCGCCCCGATCCCGTTCCACCTGCTCCCGGACGTCTCGGCGGCACTCAAGGCCGACAACAGTGCCGCGGCGGTCATCCTGGACACCGGCATCATGAGCGGCGCGGACATCATCGCGGCACTGGCCCTCGGCGCCGACTTTACGCTGGTCGGCCGCGCCTACCTTTACGGCCTGATGGCCGGCGGGCGGGCGGGCGTGGACCGGGCCATCGCGATCCTGGAAAAGGACATGCTCCGAACCATGGCGCTGCTGGGCGTCAGCAGGATCTCCGAGTTGACCCCGGACCACGTCCGGCTGCTCAAGAGCTAGCCGCTACTTCTTGCGGCCGAACTTCGGCAGGTTGGCGAGCAGGTCCGCGGCCCGGGTAGCCGCGCGCCCCACCGTGCGGCCGATTTGCTGCGGCCGCTTGTCCTCCCCGGCGGTCCCGACCGGCAGCGCGACGGCGGGACTCAGCGCGCTCCCCGCGTGGACCTCAGGGAGCGCCGGAGCAGGCGCCGCGGCGCTCACGCTGGGGGCGAGGCTGTCCGGGGCCGCCGGCTTGCGGGCAGCGGTCGCCGGCTCCGCTGCAGCCGGACGGCCGACGTCGAACGTCTCCAGCCAGCTGGCGACGCCGGCCAGCGGCTTGGGGTTCAGGGCGTAGTAGCGTTTCTGGCCCTGGGCGCGCATGCTGACCAGGTCCGCTTCGCGCAGGACCTTGAGGTGCTTGGAAATGGTGGGCTGGCTAGCCTCGAGCTCCTGGACCAGCTCCCCCACCGCTTTGTCCCCCTCGCGGAGGGATACCAGAATGTCACGCCGGGTTGCCTCAGCAATGACGGCAAATACGTCGTCGGTCACCATGTCCTCCACACTAGCGACATATACGCCAGATGGCATCCACTATTTGCGGGCGTGCCCGCGGCCGCATGCCGGCAACCCGGAATAGCGGCCTAGTCGAACCAGGGATCCAGGCCGTAGAGCGGGAAAACTTCCTTGCGGGTGGCCATGACCGTGCGGTCCACCTCGTCGTTGGGGTCGAACCCGACCTCCCAGGAGCGCCACCAGACGTCGACGTCGTCGCCCATCACCCTGGGCGGTTCGACGCCGTACTTGGCTCCGTACTTTTCCTGCACATAGCGCCGCCAGTCCTCCGGGACGGGGGTCCGCAACGGGACCGGCCGGCCGGCCGCAATCGCGATCAGGTGGCTCCACGAACGCGGGACCACCGTGATGACGTTGTAGCCTCCGCCGCCGGTCGAGATCCAGCGGTTTTCGCAGTATCGGGCCGCGAGGTTGCCGATCGCGGTGGCCGCCTCGCGCTGCCCGTCCACGCTGATGTTCAGGTGCGTCAGCGGATCTAGGCGGTGCGAGTCGCAGCCGTGCTGGCTGACGATGACCTCCGGCTCGAACGCGCCGATGAGCTGCGGGACGACCGCGTGGAAGGCCCGGAGCCAGCCGGCATCCCCGGTTCCGGCCGGCAACGCCACGTTGACGGCACTGCCCTGGGCATTCGGTCCGCCGATTTCATTGGCGAAGCCCGTGCCCGGAAACAGGGTCAGCCCGGTCTCATGCAGGGAGATGGTCAGCACCCGCGGGTCATCCCAGAAGATGCTCTGCGTCCCGTCGCCATGGTGTGCGTCGACGTCGACGTACGCCACCCGCTGCACGCCGCCGTCGAGCAGCCGCTGGATGGCCAGGGCGGCGTCGTTGTAGATGCAGAAGCCGCTGGCCCGCTCTCGGGCCGCGTGGTGCATGCCGCCGCCGAAGTTCACGGCCCGGACGGCGCTGCCGTCCAGGATCGCAGCGGCTGCAAGCAGGGAACCGCCGGCCAGCCGGGCGCTGGCCTCATGCATGCCGGCGAAGGCCGGGTCGTCTTCGGTGCCCAGGCCGCGTTCCAGGTCCGGGGCGTCCGGGTCCGCGGAGACGCGGCGGACGGCGGCAATATATTCCGCGCTGTGCACCGATCCCAGTTCCTCGTCGGTGGCCACCAGGGGCGCGGCAACGGACACGTGCCCCAGGTCCAGCAGCCCGAGGCTGCGGGCCAGCCGCGCGGTGAGTTCCATCCGCTCCGGCGCCATCGGGTGGCTGTGACCGAAGTTGTACGCCGTCATGGCCGAATCCCACACCACCGTCGTCGGCGGGGCGGTCTGGGCGAGTCCGGGCAGGAATGTCATCAATCACAGGCTACCGGAGGGCACCGCCAGTCCCCCGTCGTTGCGCGGAATATAGTGGTTTACTACTGAGGACGCCGTTTCAACCGAGGACAAGCCCCACATGACGCAAAGCCAGTCGAGGTCACCGAGCCCCGCCGGCTGGCACCCCGGCCAGCCGGAGCGCGAGGGACTCTGGATCTTCACACGGTTGCGCGACTTTATCGACAACATCGCCAACACCTCCCCGGCCCGTCTGGCGGTCTCGGCCTTCGCCGTGGTGGTCTTGATCTTCACCGCCCTGCTCTCCCTGCCGGTGTCCTCCGCTGCCGGGCAGGCGACACCCCTGCACCAGGCTCTCTTCACCGCGGTGTCGGCTGTGTGCGTCACCGGATTGACCGTTGTTTCCACCGCGGTGCACTGGTCCTTCTTCGGCCAGCTGGTCATTCTGGTCGGCATTTTCGTTGGCGGCCTCGGTACCCTGACCCTGGCGTCGCTGCTGGCGCTGATGGTCAGCAAGAAGCTCGGCGTCCGCGGCAAACTGATCGCCCAGGAGGCCATGAACGCCGGGCGCCTCGGCGAGGTCGGCACCCTGCTGCGGATCGTCATCGTCACCTCGGTGGTGATCGAGGCGGCGCTGGCCGTGGCGCTGATCCCGCGGTTCCTGGCGCTGGGCGAAAGCTTCGGCCAGTCCGTCTGGCACGGTGTCTTCTATTCCATTTCCGCGTTCAACAACGCCGGGTTCACGCCGCACTCGGACGGCATCGTCCCTTACGAGACGGACCTGTGGATCCTCATCCCGCTGATGATCGGCGTCTTCCTGGGCAGCCTGGGCTTCCCGGTGGTCATGGTGCTGCAGCAGAACGGGCTGAACTGGAAGAAGTGGAACCTGCACACCAAGCTGACCATCCAGGTCTCCCTGATCCTGCTGGCCGCCGGCACCGTGCTGTGGGGGCTGATGGAGTGGGAGAACATGCGCACCATAGGCGGCATGAGCCTCGGTGACAAGGTCACCCACGCGCTCTTCGCCTCCGTGATGACGCGCTCCGGGGGTTTCAACCTGGTGGACCAGAACCAGATGGACTCCACCACCATGCTGCTGACCGACGCGCTCATGTTCGCCGGTGGAGGCTCGGCGTCGACGGCCGGCGGCATCAAGGTCACCACCATCGCGGTGATGTTCCTGGCGATCATCGCCGAGGCCCGCGGCGACGCGGATGTGAAAGTCTACGGCCGCACCATCCCGGAGGGCACCATGCGGGTGGCCATCTCGGTCATCGTCGCCGGCGCCACCCTCGTGGCAGTCTCGGCCCTGCTGCTGCTGCAGATCAGCGGCGCGTCCCTTGACCGGGTGCTGTTTGAAACGATTTCCGCCTTTGCCACGGTGGGCCTGAGCACCAATCTCAGTGCCGAACTGCCCCCGGCGGGCGTCTACGTCCTCACCGTCCTGATGTTCGCCGGCCGCGTCGGCACCGTCACCCTCGCCGCTGGACTGGCCCTGCGCCAGCGCAGCCAGTTGTACCACTACCCGGAAGAGAGACCGATCATTGGCTAGTTCCTCAGGCGCCGTCAACCGCCCCGCCCACAACGCGCCCGTGCTGGTGATCGGGCTGGGCCGCTTCGGCGCATCCACCGCAGAGCAGTTGGTCAAGCAGGGCCGCGAGGTGCTGGCGATCGAACGCGACCGGAGCCTCGTGCAGAAGTGGGCCAGCGTGCTGACCCACGTCGTCGAGGCCGACGCGACCAATATCGACGCCCTGCGCCAGCTCGGCGCCCAGGAGTTCAGCTCCGCCGTCGTGGGCGTCGGCACCTCGATCGAGTCCTCGGTGCTGATTACGGTCAACCTCGTCGACCTCGGCATCGAACACCTCTGGGTCAAGGCAATCACGCCGTCGCACGGCAAGATCCTGACCCGGATCGGCGCCAACCACGTGATCTATCCGGAGGCCGACGCCGGTGTCCGGGCCGCGCACCTGGTTTCCGGCCGCATGCTGGACTTCATCGAATTCGACGACGACTTCGCGATCGTCAAGATGTACCCGCCGCGGGAAACCGTGGGCTTCACCCTCGATGAGTCCAAGGTGCGCTCCAAGTACGGCGTGACGATCGTGGGCGTGAAATCCCCGGGCGAGGACTTCACCTACGCCCGGCCCGAGACGAAGGTGTCCGCGCGGGACATGCTGATCGTTTCCGGCCACGTGGACCTGCTGGAACGGTTCGCCGCGAGGCCTTAGTTCCGGCGGCGGCCGGGACTAGGCGCCGCCACGGCCCGAGCCCGTGGCGTCCGGGGCCGGGCTGGGGGCCAGGTTCCTCGTGGCCGGCCCCTGGATGACGGTGCCGTCCGTGGCGAACCGGGAGCCGTGGCAGGGGCAGTCCCACGTCACGTCCGTCGGATTGAACTCGACGGTGCAGCCAAGGTGCGTGCAAACTGCCGAGACCACTTGGACCTCCCCCGCGGGGCTGACGTACACGGCAGTCTTGGCGCCCCTGACGTCCACCACCGTCCCTTCGCCCGGAGCGATGCCAGCCGGCACAGCGCCCACGGCCGGTTCCCCTTCGGCCGTCGGCTCCTCCGGCGGGAGCGGCATCTCGCGCCGCGAACTGCCGCTGCGGTTGCTGTCGAACACTGCGGCCCACGGGTTGGCGGTGCCGCACAGGGTGTCGCGGAGGATCAAGGCAGCGGCGGTGCCGTTGGTGAGGCCCCATTTCCGCAGCCCCGTGATCACGTGGACATGCCGGGACTCCGGACCCATGAGGCCCACGTAGGGCAGCCCGTCGTCAGGCATGGCGTCCTGGGTGGACCAGCGGAAGGCAATCTCCCCGGCGCCCAGGCGGTCGCGGGCAAAGGCGGCGAGCCGTCCGTACCGCTCGGCGGAATCAACGCTCTCGGTGGCCGGATGCCCTTCACCGCCGGCCAGGACGTAGCTGGCACCGTCGACGTCGACGGTCAGGATGGAGCGCATCGGCTCGTCCACGCTGACAAAGGTTGCGTCCAGCGGAGGAGCCGCGCTCCGGCCGGCGACGATGTAGGAGCGGTGCGCGTAGCATCGCCGGGCGAACAGGCCGTTGTCCCCGAACGGCAGGTTGGTGGCCACAATGATGTCCCGGGCCCGGACCGATCCCCGCTCCGCGTCCACCACGGCCGGGGAGCCGTCCCGGAAACCCGTGGCGGGCGACTCCTCGAAGACGAAGCTGCCGTCCCCGTGCACGGCGCGGGCCAGGCCCTGCACGTATCTTAGGGCATGGAGCTGGGCCTGGCCGTCGAAACGCACCGCGCCCCGGACGGCGAAGGGCAGCGGCACGTCCGTGGTGAAGGACGCCGGCAGCCCCAGCCGGTCGGCCAGCGCCGCTTCCTCCCGGACCAGCGCCAGAGCCCGCCCGGATTCGGCGTAGGTGTAGTTGGCCACCCGCCGGAAGCCGCACTCGATTCTCTCCGCGGCCACGACGCCGGCAACGTGTTCAATTGCCGCTTCGTTGGCCTGCCCGTAGACGCCGGCAGCGTGGACGCCGTGACGGGCCGCGAGCTCGGAGTAGGCCAGCCGGTGCAGGGAGGTGACCTTGCCCGTGGTGTTTCCGGTGACGCCGGTGCCAACCTGTGCGGCCTCCAGCACGGCGACCGTCAGGCCGGCCCGTTTCAGGGCCAGCGCGGCGGTCAGTCCAGCGATGCCGCCGCCAAGCACGGCAACGTCCACGTCCACGTCCGAATCCAGGGGAGCGTAAGTGTCGGCGCCGCCGGTTGCAGCCCAGAGCGAAAGAAGGCGTCCTGCCGGCTGTTCAGTCACGGTCCCGACCTCCACGCACCCTATGTTCCCTTTGACGCCTTCGCGGCGGCCTTGGCTGCCTGCTTGCTGGCCCGCACCTTGGTCAGCGACTCCGGGTCCACAATGTCGGCGACGGACAGGAAGGCGTCCTGCTGGCCGTAGTGGCCGGCGGCCTCGCGCCAGCCCGCAGCCTGGAGCCCGCACTGCTTTCCCAGCAGCGCCAGGAAGATCTTTGCCTTCTGTTCGCCGAATCCCGGCAACGCCTTGAGCCGGCGCAGCACCTCCGGCCCGTCCGGGTCACCCTGCGTCCAGATGGCCGTCGCGTCGTCGTTCCAGTCGCGGTGCACCGTCTCCGCGAGGGCCTGGACCCGGCCGGCCATGGATCCGGGGAACCGGTGGACGGCCGGGCGTTCCTTGAAGAGCTCGACGAATGCCTGCGGATCGTGTTCGGCGATGGCGGCCGGATCCAGGGAACCGAGGCGCGTCCGGATCTTCTCGGGGCCGGCAAAGGCCGACTCCATGGTCACCTGCTGGTCGAGCAGCATGCCGGTGAGCAGCGCAAACGCGTCATCGCTGAGTAGTTTGTCCGCCGCAGGGTCCCCTGTGATGTGCAGTTCCATGGGTCCTATCCTGCCACCGGGTGCCGTCCGCGTCATGGCCTGCGCCTGCGGCGCCGCTAGCCGAGCTGCTTGGTGATCTCCGCGGCCCGCTCGGCGGCGGCACGGGCGCCGTCGGCGATGATCGCCGGGAGGCCCCGCTCGTCAAAGGTGAAGATGGCCCGCTCCGTGGTGCCGTTCGGGCTGGTCACGGCCTTGCGCAGCGCGGCCGGGTCGGCCCCGGGCTCGGCGAGCATGAGCCCTGCACCGGCCACCGTTTCGCGTGCCAGCAGCAGCGAGAGCTCGGCGTCCAGGCCCAGTTCCACCCCGGCTGCCGCCATCGCCTCGGCCAGGTAGAACGCGTAGGCCGGGCCGGAGCCGCTGATCGCGGACAGCGCGTCGACCTGCTCTTCGGGAATCTCGACGACGGTGCCGACGGCCGCGAAGATGTCCTTCGCCTGCTGGAGCTGCGCCGCCGAGCAGTGCTTCCCGGCCGAGACCGACACGACACCGCGGCCCAGCCGGGCGGGCGTGTTCGGCATGGCGCGGATTACCGGCTGTCCGGCCGGCAGTGCCGCTTCCAGCTGCTCGAGCGACACTGCCGCCGCGACGCTGACGACGATGGTGTCAGGCGAGAGCGAGCCGCTGATCTCGCGGGCCAGGTCCGCGATGCCCACGGGCTTGACGCCCAGGACGACGACGGCGGCGCCAGTGGCGGCCTGCGCATTGTTTTCCGGTTCTTCTTCGCTGGCGATGGCCGTGATGCCGTGGTGCCGCTCGGCGAGCTCGGCGGCCCGTTCGGCCCGGCGGACCGTGGCGACGACGTCGGCGGGGTCCGTCCCGCCCGCGATCATGCCGCCCATGATTGCCTCGTTCATTGACCCACAGCCCAGGAATGCGATTCGGTTGCTCATGTCCCCCATCATTGCAGTCCGCCCCGATTCACAGCCAGCTCACATCCTCAGCGCAGCTTGCTCCCAAACTCCGCGAATAACGTGGGTACCACCTCATTGAGGGTGCGAGTGATGATAGGCAGTCATGCGGATGTCTGCCCGGCACCGGGGGTCTGCAGCGGGTTTCCCCCATTTTCCCGCAGCAGGCCCCCGGTGCATTCTCTTTTAAGGATCTGTTTGTGACGCCCAGGGACGGCTGATAGTTAATGCTGGATAGGCCGCACTTCGATGGGAAGGGTGGTGGCCCGGGCCATTTTTCCGGCCCAGCCGAGCGCCGCGTCGAGGTCCGGCGCTTCAATGACGGTGAAGCCACCGAGATGCTCCTTCGCTTCGGCGAAAGGTCCGTCCGTCATGAGCGTCTCCGTGCCCCGCTGCCGCACGACCGTGGCGGTGTCGGTGGGGTGGAGCCCCGCCGCGAACACCCAGGCGCCGGCAGCTTTCATCTCGCGGTTCAGGGCCTCGAGGTCCGCCATGATGGGCGCCAGGACTTCCGGCGCCGGAGCCGGGCCGACGGGCTGGAAAACGCTGAGCAGATACTGTGCCATGGTGCTGTCCTCCTTGATTGACGGGCCGGTTCCTTACCGGCCTCCACCAACTAGACGAATGGCCCGCGTCCGGTTCGACATTGGGCGACGGCGGGCCGTGCCTAGGCCGCGTCCGGCCCCTCGGCGCTCGGCGACTGCGGCTCGGCCGGTTCGTCGGCCAGGGCGACGTGCGGCGCGGGCTCTAGCGGGCCCTCGGAGACCAGCTGGTCCAAGCGGCGAAGGATCAGGCCCTCCCGCAAGGCCCAGGGACAAATCTCCAGGCTGGGAAACTCAAACATTTCTAGGGCCGCCTCGGCCACGAGCGCGCCGGCCAGCAGCTGGGGGGCACGGGCTTCGGAGACGCCGGGAAGGTTCAACCGGTCCTCCACCTCCATGGCGGAGATCCGCTGGGCCCAGAGTCCCAGGTCCGTGGCGTGCAGCTCCCGCTTGACGTAGGGCCCGGCACCGCTGGGCGCGGCCCCGGCGATGCGGGCCAGCGAACGGAACGTCTTGGAGGTGCCGGCCACGTGGTTGGCCTTCCCAAGCTTGGCGACGTCCCGGACCGCCGGCTTCAGGGTGGTTCGGATGTAGCGGCGAAGCTCCTTGACACTTTTCGCCGACGGCGGGTCCTCTTGCAGCCAGTCCTGGGTAAGCCTGCTCGCCCCGAGCGGGACCGACATGGCAAGTTCGGGGAGTTCGTCCTCCCCGTAGGCCATCTCAAAGGAACCTCCGCCGATGTCCAGGTTCAGCATGGGTCCGGCGCCCCAGCCGTACCAGCGGCGGACAGCGAAGAACGTCATCGAGGCTTCTTCGCTGCCGGTCAGTTCCCGGAGCGTAACGGTGGTTTCGTCCTTGACGCGGGCCAGCACCGCGGGTCCGTTGGAGGCCTCCCGGATCGCGGAGGTACAGAACGCCAGCAGGTCCTCGGCCTTGTGCTTCGCCGCGAACTCCCACGCCTCAAGCACGAACTCGATCAGTTCGTGCTGGCCGGCGTCGTTGATATTGCCGTCCGTGTCGAGGAACTGCACCAGGGAGAGCGGGCGCTTGTGCGAGGCGAACGGGACCGGGCGCGCGCCGGGGTGGGCATCCACCAAGAGGAGGTGGACGGTGTTTGAACCGATGTCGAGGACGCCAAGACGCATAGGGCCATTATTGTCCCCGGAGTGGCCGTGCCCTAACCGGGCGCCCTGCCCGGGCGGTTAACGCGGCTAGGCCTTGCCGTTGCCCTGGTCCGCGCCCGGCTCCTCGTCGGACGGCTTGAAGTCGCGGCGGATGTTGGCCACACCCTCCGGATCGATTTCGAAACCGTAGACGGCACCGGGGTTGATAACCATGCCCAGCTCGTCGCCAAGGTTGCCGATGATCGCCGCGCCCTGGGTGCCGAGCACGTTCGGCGCCGCGGCGAGGTACTGCTCGGTGACGCGGCTCGGGTGCGAGAAGACGGCCAGCACAGGCTTGCCGGCGGAGTTCGCCAGCACCAGCGGCTCGACCTGGGAATCGGGGCCCTCGATCGTGTCGGTGCTGACGATGTACACCTCGTTGTTGAGGAACGCCAGGATGACGTCCACCGGGTTGGCGTCCGGCTGCTCCCCCCGGGCAAGCTGCTCTTCGAGCTCGTTCAACGGCTGGTTGTCCAGGTGTGCGGGCTGTTCAGTCATGTTCCTACTCGATCACGTTGCGCCGTGCACCGCAATTCCTCCCCGCCCGGGCGGCCGGTTCGCGGGTTCCGTCCACGTTCGCGGTTTGGACACCACGAGCCCGGATCAAAGCCGCGAGCAGGCGGCAATCTCAGCGCCCAAGCACCCGAAGCAGCCTCGTCTTCAACTCCTGCTCGCGGAACAGATCCCGCCATTCGACCCGAATGAACTTCCAGCCCAGTTCCATCAGGGCCTTCTCGCGGCGCCGCTCTGCAAAAATGGCCTCGGCGGTGGGGGCGTAGTTGAAATATTTGCCGCGACCGTCAAATTCCAACGCCACCCGCCGCTCCGGCCACGCGCAATCCAGCCTGCATATCCCCAGCCGCGTCCGGATCTCGAACTGGAGCTGCGGAGCGGGAAACCTTAGCCGCCTGACCAGGTCGCGGAGAAGGGTTTCACCCGGCGACTCGGACAGCGGATCCGCATTGGAAACAACCTTCTTCAGGGTCGCGACGCCCGGTGCCCCGCGGAGCAGGGCGCACTCCAGTTCCACCGCCTCCCGGCCGGCACCGAGCCGCAGGGCATGGTCCATCAGTATCAGTCCCTGCGCATAGTTCAGGACGAGGCAGCTGTCCGCGGCCGTTCGGGCCAGCGACGTAACGCGATGCCCTGCCACGTGCACGACGTCGGCGGGACCCAGCGCACGGGTATGCGCCCTGACATCGCTCGCGTGGCCGCCGGACGAAGGAAGAAACGGCACCGTGAGGTGGATGGTGTCGTCTACTTTCCAGAGAAAGAGGCCGTGAAGCCGGGCTGCCGAGGTGTGGCTGAACACGTAGGCGCCCGTTGAGCTCGTCAGGCAGCGGTGGGCGTAGGCCTCGATCCGGCAGCGCGAGGCACCATTCGCATCGAGTGCTGTCCAGAAGGAGCGGCGGACGTAGCACCCCCGGCGCAGTTTGACGAGGGTGCCGTCGGCAGCCAACTGCAGGATCTGCCGTGCGGACAGGCCTCGGTCCAGCAGTTCCTCGGTGCGCCACAGATTAGCGGCTTCGGGAAGCTTTGTGGTCAGGGCTGCTGCCGAAGGTACCGGGCCGGGCGTCAACGGCCGGGCTGGCTCTGCGGCCCACACAGCGGCGAGGGGATCCTCACGCTGGGCTGCAGGGTATTCCATGGCGCCAGCCTGCCGCCGCTGCCACGTGTCCGAAAGTCCGCGAACCACCTATGTGCACAACGACTCGCGGGTTCCGTCCGCCGTCGACGTTTTGACACGTCGAGCTGGGAAGGAACCCGCGAGCGGGAGCGAGCCGCCCTACTTCTTTGCGGGGGCCTTTTTGCGGGCGGGGGCCTTGCGGGCCGTCGTCGTGCGCTTGACCGGGCCCTTGGCGCGCTTCTCGGCGAGAAGCTCGACAGCCTGTTCCCGGGTCAGTTCCTCGATGGCGGTGCTGCGCGGCACGGTGATGTTGGTGACGCCGTCGGTAATGTACGGGCCGAAGCGGCCTTCCTTCACCACGATGTTCTTCTCCGAGACCGGGTCCGGGCCGAATTCGGCCAGCGGCGCGACGGCGGCGCGGGCGCCGCGCTGCTTGGGCTGCGAGTAGATCTCCAGTGCCTGCTCCAGCGTGATGGTGAAGATTTCCTCCTCCGAGCCGATCGAGCGGGAGTCCGTGCCCTTCTTCAGGTACGGGCCGAAGCGGCCGTTCTGCACGGTGATCGGGTTGCCCTCGGCGTCCTGGCCGAGCACACGCGGCAGGCTCATCAGCTGCAGCGCCTCATCCAAGGTGACGGTGTCCACGCCCATGGAGGCGAACAGCGACCCGGTGCGGGGCTTGGCCTTGACGGGCTTCTTCGGCGGCTTCGGCTTGCCGTTCTTGTAGTACTCCACCGGCTGGTTGGCGAGCTGCTCCTCGGTCATCTCGGGGATGATCTCGGTGACGTACGCCCCGTAGCGGCCGTTCTTGGCCACGATGGTGTGCCCGGTGTGCGGGTCCTCGCCGAGCACCCGTTCCTCGGGGGCGGCGGTCTCCATCAGCTCGATCGCCTTGGCAGCGGTGAGCTCGTCCGGGGCCAGGTCCTCGGGGACGTTGGCGCGGGCAGACTCGACGACTTCGCCGGTCTTCGGGTCCACCGTGGGGACGGAGCTCTCCAAGTAAGGGCCGAACTTGCCCACGCGCAGCGTGATGCCGTCGGTGATCGGGATGGAGTTGATTTCGCGGGCGTCGATCTCGCCCAGGTTGTTGACGATGCTCAGCAGCCCGGGCTCGGAATCCGCGCCGAAGTAGAAGTGCTTGAGCCAGGCGGGTCCGGCTTCCTGGCCGTTGGCGATCTTGTCCAGGTCGGCTTCCATGTCTGCGGTGAAGTCGTAGTCCACGTAGTCGTGGAAGTGCTGTTCGAGCAGCCGGATCACGGAGAACGCGATCCAGCTCGGGACCAGGGCCGAGCCCTGCTTCCGGACGTAGCCGCGGTCCTGGATGGTGGAAATCGTGGAGGCGTAGGTCGACGGGCGGCCGATGCCCTTCTTTTCCAGTTCCGCGGTCAGGGACGCTTCGGTGTAGCGCGGCGGCGGCGAGGTCTCGTGCCCGACGGCGACGATCTCCGACGCGGTCAGGGCGTCGTCCTTGGCCACGTTGGGCAGCCGGCGCGCTTCCTCGGAGTCCTCGTCCCCGCGGCTCTCGTCCTTGCCTTCCTCGTAGGCGGCGAGGAAGCCCGGGAAGGTGATGACGGTGCCGGAGGCGGAGAACTCGGCGTTCCTGCCGTCGGTAGCGACGGCGCCGAGGCGGATGGTCGCCGTCGAGCCCTTGGCGTCGGCCATCTGCGAGGCGACGGTGCGCTTCCAGATCAGCTCGTAAAGGCGGAATTCGTCGCCGGAAAGCTGCTTCGCGACCTGCGCGGGGGTGCGGAAGGAGTCACCGGCGGGACGGATGGCCTCGTGGGCCTCCTGCGCGTTGGCTGCCTTGCCGGAGTAGACCCGGGGCGAGGCCGGGACGTACTCCGGGCCGTACAGCTCGGAGGCCTGGCGCCGCGCCGCCGTGATGGCCTCGTTGCTCAGCGCGGACGAGTCCGTACGCATATAGGTGATGTAGCCGTTTTCATAGAGCCGCTGGGCCACCTGCATGGTGCTCTTCGAGGAGAAGCGCAGCTTGCGCCCGGCCTCCTGCTGCAGCGTGGAGGTGGTGAACGGCGCCGCGGGGCGGCGGGTGTAGGGCTTGGTGTCGACGGAGCGGACCCGGAAGTCCGCGTCCTGCAGTCCGGCGGCGAGGGACGCGGCCCGCTCCTCGTTGAGGTGCACGACGTTGCGGGAGGTGAGCTCGCCGTCGTCGTTGAAGTCCCGTCCGCTGGCGACCTTGGAACCGTCGACGGAGGCAAGCTTGGCCTTGAACGAGCCGGATTCCGCGCCGAACTGGCCGGTCAGGTCCCAGTAGGCCGCGGACTTGAAGGCCATCCGTTCGCGTTCGCGGTCCACGACCATGCGGGTCACCACGGACTGCACCCGGCCGGCGGACAGGCCGCGGGCCACCTTGCGCCACAGCACCGGTGAGATCTCGTAGCCGTAGAGGCGGTCCAGCACGCGGCGGGTTTCCTGGGCGTCGACCAGGTCCTGGTCCACGTCGCGCAGGTTGTCCATGGCGCGGTGGATGGCTTCCTTGGTGATTTCACCGAAGGTCATCCGGTAGACCGGGACCTTGGGCTTGAGCACTTCAAGCAGGTGCCACGCGATGGCCTCGCCCTCGCGGTCCCCATCGGTTGCGAGATAGAGCGCGTCGGCGCCCTTGAGCTGGGCCTTGAGCTCGGCGACTTTTTTCTTCTTGTCCGGGGACACCACGTAGTACGGCTTGAAGTCGTGCTCGATGTCAACGGCGAACTTGCCGAGCGGCGTTTTCTTCAGGTCTGCAGGGAGCTCCGATGGCTGCGGAAGGTCGCGGATGTGACCGATGGAGGCCTCAACGATGAAACCTTCGCCCAGGTACTTGGCGATGGTCTTGCTCTTGGCGGGAGACTCCACAATCACGAGTTTCTTGCCGGTGGGGGCCTTGCTTGGCACGGTACTCCTACAGAAAATGGTTGCTCGGGCAGATGCGCCCATACCCGCCTAGTTCACCATATTTTGCAGATTCCCGCGCATCCGGAGGGAAATCCCAGGCTTCCCGCCACGACTTACTGACGTCACAGGGCACTGCGTTCCCGGACGCCAAGGCGGTGCGGCATTTCAGGAAGCCGGCGCGGCCTTGCCCCGGTCGTCCGGAATCATGGACCACATGGTGGCCATCCGCTCCGCACCCTCGGGCACCCGGTCCGGGTCCTCGAGCTCGTAGTCCTTCAGGAGGTCAAAAAGCCTCTCGTTCAGTTCCGCGCGCTGGGCGGGTGTCAGGTACAGCAGGTTGCTGGCCAGCACCACCGCGGACGGGCCCTCGGCAGTGTCGCCGGCCTCGCGCCGTTCATTGCGGGCCTTGGCGTACGCAAGAACCCGGCGGCGGTAGGCATCGAGTTCGAGGTCGACAACCGCGAGTTCCCCGCTGGCCACTCCCCCGAGCGAGTGGATGGTGAAGTCGGTGCCGGCGGCCTTCCAGCGCCGTTCCCGGGCGTCGCCGGAGGTGGCCGCGGGCACCACGATGCCCCACTTCTGCAGGGCACGAAGGTGGTAGCTCATGGCGCTGGGGGTGAGGCCGGTCTGCGCGGCCAGTTCGGTGGCCGTGCGGCTGACCTGGGTGGAATACAGCTCGGAAATCACTTCGAGCCGTGCGGCGTGGGCCAGGGCCCGGATCGCCTTCGGGTCGGTGATTTCGACCTTCTTTTCCGGACGTTGCCTGCGCTTGGCGGCCGGAGCGGCGGACAGCTCCGCCTTCGGGATATCTGCATTCACAGCTCCAGTCTACCGAGGCCCGCCAAACTATGAAAGGAATGCTTGACACTATGGCAGCGCCACGGATACTTTGCTTTCTATGAAACATATACTTCATAAAATGCGGAGCAGATCCGCCGGACCGTCGCTCTGGCGCAACCGCGACTTCCTGCTCGCCAGCAGCTCCCGTTTCCTGGCCACGGCCGGCATGGGCGCCGTCGTCGTCAGCGTCATGCTGCACCTCCAGAACGTCGCTGCGACCGTCGCTGCGGACGCCGGGCCGTGGCTTGTGGCCGGCTACCTGCTGTGTTCGGCATTGCCGCTGGTGGTGCTGGCGCCGTGGGCGGGCCGGCTGGCCGACACCCGGGACTCCCGCACGCTCGCGACGGCGGCATCCGCGGTCAGCGCCGCCGCCGTGGCGGGGATGGGCGTCAGCATGCAGTACATGGACAACCACATCCCGGTTTTGTTTGCCATGACCTTCCTGCTCGACGCCGCGCAGGCCGTGGCCGGCCCCACCTGGCAGGCACTGCTGCCCCGGATCGTCGGCGAGGAACGCACCCCGCGGGCGATGGGAACCATGCAGGCCACCATCATGATTGCCGGTATGGCCGGGCCGGCGGCGGGCGGCCTGCTCAGCGGCTGGGGCGGCTCGGGGCTCGTGTTCGGCGTCGCGAGCGGCTGCTACCTGGCGATGGGCGCCGGCGCCCTGCTGATCCGGACCCGGCGCGGCACCGCGGCCGAACGGGCCGGCCGCCAGGCCCCCGCCCTGATGGACGGCCTGCGGCTGATCCGCCGGGACCCCCTGGTGTGGGCCCTGGTGCTCGGCGCCCTGTTCTTCATCGTCGTGGGCGAGGCCACCAACGTGCTCGAGGTCTTCCTGGCCCGGGGTGAACTTGGCGCCACCGAGACCCAGTACGGGCTGCTGGCAGCGGCCTTCGGCCTCGGTATGGCTGCCGGCGCGGCGCTGGCGGGCCGGATCACGACGCCGCCGGCCAGACTGCGGGTGTTGCTGGCCTCCATGGTCCTGACCTCGGCGTTCCTGGCGGTGATGGCGCTGGTGCCCACCGTCGAGCTGCTCTTTGTGGCCTACACGGCGATGGGCGCGGCTTGCGGCGCCCTGAACGCGTGCTTCGGGGCCATCGCGATCCTGCGCATGCCGGAAAGCGGGCGCGGCCAGGCGATTGCGATAATCGGCGGCATGACCCGGGCGGTCTCCATCGCCGCCCTGGCGATTGGCGGCCTGCTGGGCGCGCTGCTGCCGATTCGGCTGAGTTTCCTCATCACGGGGGCCGGCGGGGTGCTGGTGGCCTTGGCCGTCACCGCCTATGTGCTGCCCCGGTTCGGCCGCGAGGGCGCGGTGCCGGGGACGGAAGCGCGGGCGGAAGGGTCCGTCTCAGGCGGGGAGCAGGAAGCCGTCGCGCACCAGGTCGCCGACTTCGCCGAGGAGCCCCTCGCGGAACGCCCTGCTGTCATAGCCCTCGTACCCGCCCAGCAGGGCATCCAGGGCGCCGATGATCTGCCCGACGGAGAGCTCGCCGTCGCACGCTGAGACAAAGCCGGCCAGCTCGGTGCTGAGCAGGTTGGTCCGGCGCAGTCCGGCGCCCTGGCGCAGGAGGATGACGCCGGGGTGTTCAGCACCGGGGCGCTGGTGCCGTTCCTCGGTGACGTCGTCGGCGACCAGCAGGTGCGCGGCCGCCAGCTCGTGGGAGGCAAGCCAGTCGGCGCGCTCGACGGCGGCGCCCAGGTGCGGGCCGACGGGCTGTTCGATCGGGTAGGTGATCTCCTCGAAGCGCGAGATCACCGGCCGGGTGCCGGCCGCGGGGCGCCGCAGCCAAATCATCCCGAAGCCGATGCCCTCCACGTCCCGCGCGGCGAAGTCGTCCAGGTACGCGGCGTAGGACGCCTGGTAGAGCCGGCGGTCGCGGGCCTCCGAGGCGTCCTGCAGCCAGGTCTCGGCATACTGTTCCGGACTGACCTGCTCGCGCTGGATGAACCATACGTCCGCGTCCGGGCTGGCCCAGGACTGCGGCCGGCCCGCCCACCCTGCACCGGCCGGGATTTCCCAGTTGCCCAGAAGTTGGGCTGTTCCGCCGGGGGCGAGGACGGTCGGGAGGTCCCGGACCAGCGAGGACACAATCTCGTCCCCCGGCAGGCCGCCGTCGCGGTAGGTGAACTGGTCCGCGGCGGTCTCCCCGCCGCCGCGCGGGGTGATCACAAAGGGCGGGTTGGAGACCACGAGGTCGAACTCCTCCCCCGCCACGGGCTCGAGCAGCGAGCCCAGCCGCAGGCTCACCCGGGCCTCGAGCTCGGCCGGATCGAGGTGCAGCGCGGCAGCGTTGAACAGCAAGTTGAAACGCGTGAAGGCCAGCGCCCGCTCGGAGATGTCGGTGGCGGTGACGTGTTCGGCATGGTGCAGCAGGTGGAAGGTCTGGATGCCGCAGCCGGTGCCGAGGTCCAGGGCGCGAGCCACATGCCGGCGGGCGGTGACCTGGACCAGGGTGGTGGATGCCTGCCCGATGCCCAGCACGTGGTCGTGGCGCAGCACGCCCGGCCGCTGGTGCGCGGCCAGGTCGCTGGCCACCCAGAGTTCGGCGCCGCCGCTGCTGACGGTGTCTTCCCCGGACGTTCCTTCCCAGCCGTAAGGACGGAGGTCCACCTTCGCCTGGACCCGGTCGTCCCCGGAGGGCTCCACCAGGTCCAGCTCCAGCAGCCCGTCGGTACGGATGCCCGGGAGGGCGGCGTCGAGGGTTCCTGTTTCCTGCGGCTCGGCCAGCAACCAGAGCCGGACGACGGCGGCAAGCGCCGCCGTCGCCGGTGTGCTGCGGGCCGCGGCCTCGGTGGCGATCAGGGCCGGGATGAGCTGATCCCGGGCCAGCGCCGCGTGCGCGGCCTCGCCGAGGAGCCCGGCGACGCCGTCGACCGTGTAGCCGATCCGGCGCAGGTCCGCGGCGAGCGCCTGGAGCAGCTCGGGGAGGTCGCTGCGGGGAGCGTCGGGGGTGTTGCCGGCCGTGAAAAGCGTTGAAGGGGTCACCGGACAAGTTTAGGCGCGGGCTATGCAGGTCCCTGCCGGCCCGTGCCGGCCCTGGCCGTGGAAGCGTTCCCGGGCTAGAGGTGCTTGCGCGCGTAGGCCTGTAGTGCGTCCCGCACAAAGGCCGCCCCGGCCGCCCCGCCGTAGTTTGCGGAGAAGCGCGGATCCGCCACGTACATGTCGCCCAGCCCGGTCACGTACTCCTTCACGCTCCCGCCGGCTGCGGCCGGGGTCCCCGGAAGGCCGCTGAGCCACTCGACCTGGCGCCGGGCCAGGTCCTGCGCTTCCGGACCGTCCGGGGCGGCCCCAGATTCCGCGGCCGCGGTCCAGTCGTCGCTGAGTTGCTTGGAGGCCCGCTTCCAGGATTCCTTGTCGGCGGCACCCAGGCCGCGCCACCATGTGTCGCCCTGCGCGTACGCGTCCTTGCCCCAGCGCTCCTGTACCTCCTGCTGGTAACGGGTGTGGTCGAAGCCGTCGAACATCTTCTCTGCCATGATTTCCTTTCCTGCCTGCACTGCCTCGATGGTGTGCTGGACCGACGCGATCTGCCGGGCCAGCCTGTCCTGTTCCTGCCGCAGCCACTCCAGGTGGCCGGCCAGCGCACGCTCCGTATGCCGTTCGTGGGCGAGGACCTCGGCGATCGCCGGCAGGCCCAGGCCCAGCTCGCGCAGGAGCAGGATGCGCTGGAGCCGGAGCAGCGCGGCCTGGTCGTAGTACCGGTAGCCGTTCTCCCCGGTGCGGCTTGGCTTAAGCAGCCCAACGCCGTCGTAGTGGCGAAGGGTCCGGCTCGTGGTGCCGGCAAGCTTGGCGATCTGCTGCACTGACCACTCCACAGCCCACTCCACGACGACTCCTCCCGCATCCCGGTCTTTCCGGGCCGCTACTGCGAGCTTAAATCTTGACGCTGCGTCAAGGTCAAGCCCTGCCCAGTTGGCCGGCCGGCCGGTGTGCCGGTTTACCGGACTCGACCCAGGCGTACCATTGACCCATGCACAGGCAGCAGCGATTTATCAGCCCTCGGCCGCTTACCGGCCGCACGGGCTTCCTGACGCGCGCCTAACCGCGGCCGCCGGGGTCCGTCCGGCGCAGCGGCTGAGGGTGACTCCCCTGCCCGCCGCTGAAAACCAAGGACCCCGCCATGAAGACCTACCTTTCCCTGCCCGAACTGAACTCCGCCCTCGCCGTGCGCGACTTATCTGATCCGGCCGCCGGACCACATGCCCTCCAGCTGCTGCTGGCCGAGGTGGTGGCCGGTTTGGAACGGCTCTGGGACACTCCAGCCACGACGCACCGCCACAGCCCCCTCGTGGCCACCGCAGACAACTATGACCGCCTGGGCTACTCGGGCGGCGACGTCACCCGGGACTCGCGCTATTCCCGCCACGTCAGCCCCACCGTGATGCTCCGCAGCCACACCTCGGCCGGGATCCCGGCCCTGCTGGACACGCTCCGCGGAGAGACCGGCCACTACGACCGGCTCCACGTGCTGCCAGGCCTGGTCTACCGGCGCGATGCCGTGGACCGGACCCATGTCGGCACGCCGCACCAGGTGGATCTGTGGCGGCTCAAGGCCCGCGGCCTGCTGGGGCCGGCAGAGCTTCATGCCATGATGGCCGCCGTGGTGGAAGCCGTGCTGCCGGCCGCCGAGTATCCGGACGTGCAGTGGCGCGCCACGCCGGCGGAACACAGCTATACGGCGATGGGGCAGCAACTGGACGTGCTGGTGACCCGGCCCGACGGGAGCCGGGAGTGGCTGGAACTGGCCGAGTGCGGGCTTGTGGCCGCGCGGGTGCTGCGCGGCTCCGGGCTGGATCCCCGACGCTGGGCCGGGCTGGCCCTGGGCCTGGGGCTGGACCGGGCGCTGATGCTGCGCAAGGGCATCCAGGACATCCGGCTCCTTCGCTCGGAGCATCCGGAGGTGCAGGCGCAGTTGCAGGACCTCCGGCCGTACCGGCCGGTGTCCGTCATGCCGGAGATCCGGCGTGACCTGTCCCTGGTCCTGGACGCGGTTGAGGAGGCCGACGGCGAGCTGTTGGGTGACCTGGTCCGCGCCGCAATCGGCGCGGACGCCGAGCTTCTGGCTGCGCTGGAGATCCTGGCGGTGACGCCGGCTGCGGAGCTTCCGCAGGCCGCCGTCGAACGCCTCCGGCCGGCACCGGGCCAGGTGAACGTCCTCGTCCGCCTGGTGCTGCAGCCGCTGGACCGGACGCTGACGGATGCGGAGGCGAACCGGCTGCGGGACCGGATCTACATGGCTCTGCACCGCGGCCGGGTGCTGGAGCTGATCGCCGGCTAGCGTGACCGGGCACGGCCGGGGAGGGGCGCTGGAGCCGGTAAGTTGGAGGCATGCTTTTCGCTCCCCCTCAGACGCCCCGCGCCCGAGCCGTTCGGCGCGCCCTCGTGGCGGCGGCCGGTGCCGCCGTCGTGCTCGGCGCCTCGGCCTGCTCCCCCGCCGGTTCCATCGAATCCGCCAATGTGGACAGCTGGAAGGCCACCGCCCTGCCGTCTGCCAGCGGGATCGTCCTGGCGGACGCGGGCAAGATCCTGAACCGGGATCCGATTGCCAAAGATGCAACCGTGCCGGCGGGCAGCTACACCCTGACGATGAGCTGCGACGGCGGCGGCAAGGAATTCTTCGACGTTTCCCTCGACGGCAACCGGCTTGCGGAGGCCGGGGCCGCCTGCAACGGGAGCCGGGAAACCGCCAGGATCAAGGTGCCCGCAGCCGGCCGGCTGACGATCAGCGCGTCCAGCGTGGACGCCCCGCTCATCTTTGCCTACCAGCTGGTGCCTTCCAGCTGACGGGCCCATCGGCTCTGGTCCGGTGCCGCGGCCGGGCTTAAAGTCGGAGTATGCCCACCGCGCAGGCACCCCGGCTGCAGCGGTCGCGCGGCGCGGTCGCCGCCGCCGCGCTGGCCGTTGCCTTGGCCTCCGGGCTGTCAGCTTGCGAGTATGAGTACGACGACGGCCTGTCCGCCGACGACACACCCTCCCCGTCGGTGACGTATACGGACGCAGCGCTCCCCCAGGATCCTTCTATGAACCGGCCGGTGTACGGGGCGGACCTGAACCACTGGGTGGCGGAAGTGTTGCCGGAGCTTCAAGGCCAGGTCTTTCATACCGGCTACGGGCTGCTGGACGCCGGGGCGACGCGGAACGAAACCACCACGCAATTGCCCAGCGGAACCTACGCCGTCACGCTGGTCTGCCGGAGCACCCGGCGCGTGTCCTTCACCATCCGGGACAAGGAAAGCATCCTGGTGGACCTGAGCCTGCGGTGCGGCACCTCGCGGGTCAACGTGGTGCAGCTGCCCGCGGACACCGTGCTGACAGTCCGGGTCGAGTCGCTGGCGACGGCGGACTTCGCCTACCGCGTCAGCCGCCTCTAAAGGATGTGGATAGCAGTGGGCCCCCGCGGACTCATCCACGAGGGCCCGCCCAGACTCCCTACATGGTGTTGACAATCAGGCCGATGTGCGTGAAGTAGTTCATGGCGCCAAAGAGCAGGAAGGCCAGCCCGGTCAGAAGCCAAACGATGCCGATGGTCTTGACCAGCCCGGACGCCGCTGTGCCCGAGGTGCGGAGCTTGGCAACGGCAAAGGGAAACAGCACGGCACCGACCCCCACGAGGGCAAAGAGCCCGGACATAAAGGTTGCTTCAATCATGGGATAGGCGGCGAAGGCTCCAGAAATTGGTTCCTGGGGCGGGGCCGCAAAAAGCTGGTAGGTAATTCCGGCAGCCGCGATCGCGATCAGGCTCAGGCCGAGACCGCCAATGAAGAGTGACAACGGGCGGACCGTATTTGCTGCAGAGGCAATCGGGTCGGGGGCGGAGATGAGGACCTCGCCGCGACGCCACAGGTAAAAGGCAGCCCCGAGGAGCAGCACGCCGAAGCCCAGGCTGGTTTCGCCGAAGATGATGTTGTCGAACGGGAAGCCACCTGCCGCAAGCGGCCACGTCAGGGTCATGTGTAGGCCGGTGGTGGTAAGGATCAGGCCGAGCACGCCGAAAGCCAAAGACCAGCCGTCCGTGCTGACAGTTGCCTCATTGCTGCGGCGGAACCGGAAAAGGTCGCGGGTGAAGATCACCACAGCCAACAAGGCCGCCCCGGCGGCCAGTGACATGATGGTGTTGTAGGTGGGCATCGTCGCCCAGTCGATTTTTAGAGCTTCAGTTGTCATGCTCATGATGCAATCGCTTCCCTTTTTGCGTGGGCCGCCATGGTCCATTACTAAACCCATACTGTTGTATGGCTTTTAATGTAGCGATGGGGACGGTGGATTTATTCCGGCTGCTCCTAGGTTGAGAGGGTGAGGGAATTCAAACAGCATCGCAGTCAGGAAAAGCAAGAATTGATGGCCGCGGCCGCAGCACGATTACTGATTGATGAGGGTCCGTCCGCGGTCACGCATCGTCGCGCTGCCGAGGCTGCCGGGCTGGCCGCGGGGTCGGGAAGCTACTACTTTCCATCCAAAAAGGAACTGTTTCGGGCCGCTGTCGCAGGAGCCGAGGACCTTCGGTCAGAAAGCGCCCTGAAGGTTGCCCGCGAATGCCGCGGCGGGGAGGAGAGCCTGGCGTCGGTTGCCCTCCGGCTGATGGCCATCTACTTTGCCCCCAAGCTGAGCTCGAATGTGGTGACAACCAGGCTCAATCCGATTCTGGAGGCTGGCCACGACCCTGAGCTGCAAGAGATCATCCGCAACCACCAGCCGCTGCTGGCGGCGGCCTTGAACATCGGGCTGGAACGGATGACGGGCCAAACGCTGGCGAGCGATGACATGACAATGCTCATGCAAACCATCGGGGCGTCGCTCCTGTATGGCTCTGCCCTCGGGGAAGATGACGTGCTCGGCTACTCGGCCCGTTCGATCGCCCGAATCTTGGAGTTGTTGGATGTGAGCATTGCGCCGATGACCGGTGTCGACCCAGAGAGCCCCACACGTTCCTGCTAGATATTCCCGGCGGCGGGATCGGGTAGCTTTAGGCGGCGCAGCCGTCGGGGCAGCGCAGCGTGGCGGGGTCCGAGGCGCAGACGCCGCAGTACAGGGTCAGCGTCCGGCAGCTCGGGTTGGAGCAGTTCTCAAACTTGCTCGTGGGGGCTTCGCAGCGGACGCACTGGCCGATCGTTTTCGCGTCTTCGCTGAACTCGAGGTGCATGCGCTTGTCGAACACGTAAAGCGATCCCTCCCAGAGCCCCTGGTCCTTGAACGCCTCCCCGTAGCGGACGATCCCGCCGTCGAGCTGGTAAACCTCTTTGAAGCCGCGGTTGACCATCAGGCTGGAGAGGACCTCGCAGCGGATGCCGCCGGTGCAGTAGGTAACGACAGGCTTGTCTTTGAGGGCGTCGTACTTGCCCGAGTCGAGTTCCCTGATGAAATCATGCGTGGTGGCAACGTCGGGGACGACGGCGTCCTTGAACCTGCCGATCTGCGCCTCGAAGCCGTTGCGTCCATCGAAGAACACCACTTCGTCACCGGCCTGCTTCTTCTCCTCCACGAGCCGGTGCAGTTCTTCCGGGGCAAGGTGGGTGCCGCCGCCGACCACGCCGTTTTCGTCTACCTTGAGCTCGCCCGGGGCGCCGAAGGAGACGATCTCCTCCCGCACCTTGACGCTGAGTCGGGGGAAGTCCTCGGCCCCGCCGTCGGACCATTTCACGTCGATGCCGCGGAAGCCTTTGTATTCGCGGGTCGTCTTGACGTACTGCTTGACGGCTCCGATCTCGCCGCCGACGGTCGCGTTGATGCCGTCCTTGGAGATGATGATCCGGCCGGTCAGCCCGAGTTTCTCGCAGAGGGCGCGCTGCCAGAGCCGGACCGCTTCCGGGTCCGCGATCGGGGTAAAGCCGTAAAAGAGCACAATTCGATTCACGTATTTAAGCGTACTGGGCGGGGCAAAACGCAGTGCCGGGTCGGGCACGGACCATGCCGATGCGCAGTCCGCCGCGCAGTCGGACGTCGCAGCGGCGGGGGGCTGCCGGCGAGGCCCGCCGTCGCCATGGCAGGGGCCTCCGGCGCGGCCCGCCGGGCGCTCTCCTCCCCCGGCGGCTGCCCCTCTCCCCGCCGATTGGGGTCACAATTGCGTAAGCAAGCGTCCTCACCGAACCCGGCCCCTGTTGCTTGTGCCGGGGCTGGAATACTCTCATCTCATGAGTCTTGACGCCATGGTTGAAGACACCACCCACCTCCTTGAGGTCTGGGTTGCCGGGTGGGCCGGTTGCCGGGGGTATGAGACGCGCATGGAGGGCCGCTTCCCTGCCGTGCTGAGAGCGGACACCACCCACGAATGGGAATATTTCGCCCATGATCCCTCAGACTCGGAGTTCGCGGACCTGGCCGCCAAGACCGCTGAGGTCCCGGCCCGGATCCTCACGATCCTCACGAACAACGTGCCCCGCTACACCTCCCTGGCCGCGCAGCACCGGCTGAACGTCACCTCTGCGTCGCAGACCATGATGATCGTGGACATGGAAACCCAGGACTCCGAGGATCCCTGGCTTCCGGACGACGACCTCAGGTGGGTACCGTCGACCGCGGACGGGGTCCACCACGCCGTCGTCTATGCCGGCGACGAGGTCGCGGCCAGTGGACGGGTGTTCGTCGCCGACCACACCGCCGTCTTCGACAAGATCGTGACCGAGCCCGGGTTCCAGCGCCGTGGGCTCGGCAGCTTCATCATGCGTGCCCTGGCCGCGCAGGCGTTCGAGCACGATGTCGAGGCTGGCCTCCTGCTGGCCTCGCTGGACGGCCAGCAGCTGTACTCACATCTCGGCTGGACCACGGTGAGCCACGTGCTGATGCTCTCTTCATCGGACGAGGGTGCCGACCTCTCCGTGGAGTGATGCGGAGTCCTGCGCCGGGATGCGGGGCCGGGCGGGGCGCGGATCCTGCCGGGCGATTTGAGCCCGGGTGAAACAATGTTGGAGTGAATCCACATGAGTCCCTGATTCCGTTGCTGGGCCGCGGCCCGGACCCGGAACAGCTGCGCCATGTGCGGACGATCCCGGCACGGAAGGCTGTCAACGAGCCGTGGCCGGAGTGGGTCCACCCCGATCTCGTGGAGGCGTACGGCTCCCTCGGCATCCACGAGCCCTACCGCCACCAGGTCCAGGCGGCCGACCTGGCCCACGCGGGCGAACACGTGGTCGTCGCGACAGGTACGGCCTCCGGCAAGTCCCTTGCCTACCAGTTGCCGGCGCTGGATGCGGTCCACCGTTCCGAACTGCGTGTCCTGGCCGACCCGGGCAAGATCCACGACGACGGCGCCGTGGCCCTCTACCTTTCCCCCACAAAGGCTCTGGCGGCCGACCAACTGGCCGCCATCCGCTCGCTCCGGGTCCCCACCGTCCGCGCCGAAACCTACGACGGCGACACCGACCCCGCCTCCCGCCGCTGGATCCGGGACCACGCCAACGTAATCCTGGCCAATCCAGACATGCTGCACTTCGGGATCCTGCCAAACCACGCCGGGTGGGCGCGGTTCTTCCGCCGGCTGCGCTACGTGATCGTGGACGAGGCGCACAGCTACCGCGGCGTCTTCGGCTCGCACGTGGCCAACCTGATGCGCCGGCTGCGGCGGATCTGCGCCTACTACAGTCCCGGCGCCGACCATCCCGGGCCCGTGTTCATCGCCGCCTCGGCCACCGCGTCCGACCCGGGGACGTCCTTCGGCCGTCTCATCGGCGCTCCGGTCCGGGCGGTGTCCGAGGACTGCTCGACGCACGGTGCCACCACTGTGGCATTCTGGGAGCCGGCCCTGACGGAGTTACGCGGCGAGAACGGCGCCAAGGAGCGCCGTACCGCCGTGGCCGAAACCTCGGACCTGCTGGCCAACCTGGTCTCGTCCCGGATCCGGACGATCGCCTTCATCAAGTCCCGGCGCGGGGCCGAGACGATCGCCTCCATCACCAAGCGCCTCCTCGACGAAGTGGACCCCAGCCTGCCGCAACGGGTGGCGGCCTACCGCTCCGGGTACCTGCCGGAGGAGCGGCGGGCGTTGGAAAAGGCGCTGCGCTCCGGCGAGCTGCTGGGCGTTTCCAGCACGTCGGCGCTGGAACTGGGCATCGACATCTCGGGCCTGGACGCGGTCCTGGTCGCCGGCTGGCCGGGAACCAGGGCGTCGCTGTTTCAGCAGATCGGGCGGGCGGGCCGCGCCGGACAGGATGCCATCGCCGCGTTCGTCGCCAGTGACGATCCGCTCGACACGTATCTGGTGAACCACCCCGAGGCGATCTTCGACGTATCGGTGGAGGCCACAGTCTTCGACCCCTCGAATCCGTACGTGCTGGGCCCCCACCTGTGCGCAGCCGCGGCGGAGCTTCCGCTGGGGTACGCGGAGCTTGAGTTGTTCGGCCCGACTGCCGAGAAGCTGCTGGACCAGCTGGTCGCCCAGGGCTACCTCCGCAAGCGTCCGGCGGGCTGGTTCTGGACGCACCCTCAGAGCGCCGCGGCGATGGTGAACCTGCGGGCCGACGGCGGCGGTCCGGTGAGCATTGTGGATGCCGATACCGGTTCCTTGCTCGGCACCATGGATTCACCCCAGACGCACTACCAGGCGCACACCGGTGCGATTTATGTGCATCAGGGCGAGAGCTATGTGGTCGAGGACCTGAACGAAGGCGAGCACTGCGTCGTGGTGCGGCGCGCCAACCCCGACTACTACACGACGGCGCGCGACGTGACCCAGATCGAGGTCCTGGAGACGCTCCGCACCACGCAGTGGGGCGACGTGGCGGTGCATTTCGGCGATGTGAAAGTGACGACACAGGTGGTCTCCTTCCAGCGCAAGGCGCTGATTTCCAACGAGATCCTCGGCGAGGAGCCGCTGCAGCTGGGCGCCCGGGACCTGTTCACCAAGGCGGTCTGGTTCGTGATGGACAACCGCTCCCTCACGGGCGCGGGGCTGATCGAAGCGCAGTTCCCGGGCGCGTTGCACGCGGCCGAGCACGCGGCCATCGGACTGCTGCCGCTGGTGGCGTCCAGCGACCGGTGGGACATCGGCGGGGTGTCCACGGCCATCCACGCCGACACCGGAGTCCCCACGATCTTTGTGTACGACGGCCATCCCGGCGGGGCCGGCTTCGCCGAGCGCGGCTACGACAAGGCCAGGGTGTGGCTCTCCGCGACGCGCGACGCGATCAGGGCCTGCGAATGCGAGTCCGGCTGCCCGTCCTGCGTTCAGTCCCCCAAATGCGGCAACAAGAACAACCCCCTGGACAAGGACGCCGCCGTCACGCTGATTGAGATGCTGCTGACTGACGCCACGGACGTCATGGGCGGCGCCGCCGGGGAGGACGTGACCCCGGCCGCCGGGGCACCCGGTCAGGTGACGAGCCCGGCCGGGTAGTCCGAGAAGGACTGATAGGCCGGCGTCCGGCTACCCCGCGCCCGTCATCGGCGGCGGACGGCCAGGCCCGGACACCCCGGCGTCCACGGCCGGCGGCGGTCCCGCCCGGGCGAGCCCCGAAGCCGGGCCGAACAGGCTTCGGAAGGGCAGCTCCGTCCGAACCTGGACGATGTCACCGACAGCCACCGAACAGCCCACCAGCCGCGCGCCATGCCGGCCAGCGACCTCAGAAGCGACGGCACACGGCTCGCCGGCGGTCAGTCCACGGGCGGCATCCGCAGCCGCCAGCGCCGCCAGGTCCGCAGCCGCGGCGGCCTTCGAAGCCATCACCGCGGCCTGCGCCAGCAGGACGACCCCGGTCAGCGCCAACAGCAGCACCAGCCCGAGGCCGGCCGCGAGGACCGTGCCCGCTCCGACCTCGGGGTTCCGGACCAGGGCGCGCATCACGCGTCCCTGCTCAGGACCAGGGGCATCTTCGCTGGCGAGGAAAGCGCCGGGGCACCCGCGGATTCACGCCGTGCCCAGGCCCTCGCCGTGAGCGTCCACGGGATCAGTGGACCCGCTGCTCCGCTGACGGTTCCAGACACCGTGACGCTGAGCCAGACGCCGTCGGCTGTCACGGTTGTCCGCGCCGAATCCCCGGCGAGCTGCCGGACGATGCCGCCGACGGCGGCAGTGTCTTCGCCGCGGGCCAGCGCCCGGGCGCCGGCCCGGGCTGCCTCTTCGAGCCGGAGTTGTGTCAGCCCGGCGGCCGACCCGGCCAGCAACAGGCCAAGGACCAGGAGTACGGCCGGCAACGCGACGGCGAACTCGGCCGTCACGGCGCCCCGGGACGCTTCCGAGGCCGGCGGCGCCCCGTTCACGGCAGGGCGAGGGCCGTGCGGATAAGGTTCAGCAGGAACCCCCGGACCTCGTCGCTGCGCATGATCAGCACAAGCAGGCCCGCGAATCCTACGGCTGCAAGTGTGGCGATCGCGTATTCGGCCGTCGCCATCCCCGCTTCGGAGCGGAGGAGTTTTCTCTGCCGGCGCTCCGGCCTCGGGAAGACCTGCACCGGACGGGCTTGCCGTGCGCCCGGATAGATTTCGCGTACTTCGGCGGTTTCGGTCCCGTCGGGCACCTTGTCGGGGCCGTCGGGGGCGTTGCGGTGGAAAGTCATGAGCGTTCCTCTCGGGAGATTCCGGCGCAGTCACCGGCTCATTCCAATCTCCGTCGTCTGTTCCCCGCAGGTAAGGGCGCTGCGCTGCCAAGTGGATAAGTCCGGCTGTGGAGGAGGAGTCCCGGCACACCGGCCAAGTTCCGGCAGCGGGCAGTCCGCCCGACGCCAGTCATGCCCCCGGCGGCAGCAGCGCGAGCAGCACCGGCACAATGCCCAGGCAGACGAAGGCGGGCAGCGAGCAGAGTCCCAGCGGGATGACGAGCTTCACGCCCAGTGCGGCGGCGCGCCGCTCCGCGTCCCGGAACTGCTCGCGGCGCAGCCGGGCGGCCTGTGCGTACAGGATGGCCGATGACGGAACGCCGGTCAGCGCCGCAAAACCCATGGCCTTGCGGAGCGCCAGCACCGGGGCGGGAACGCTGCGGGAGCCCCGCCAGGCGGTCTCCCAGTCGGCACCGATCGCAAGGGCGGACACGACCGGACCCAGCGGGCGGCTGATCCCGGGCTCGGCGTGCGCGGCGATGAGTTCAAGCGAGCGGCCGAGCCCGGATCCGGCGTCCAGCATGGCGCCGATCAGTTCCAGCATCAGCGCGGGATCCCGGAGTCCGTGGTCCCGGGCCGCCCGGTCATCGCCGCCACCCTTGACGCCGCCGGTCGCCCTGCCAGGCCGGTGCGGGCCCTGCTCCCTCCAACGCCGGGCCGACCGCCGCTGGTCCGCGCCCGCTACGACCAGAGCCGCGGCCAGCAGTGCGGCCACCGCGAGGCCACCCGGCGGGGTCACGGCTGCCGCCCGGCGGCACCCCGGACGAGGCGGGCCGACCAGATCCGGCCAGAAGCGGTGAGTGCGAGCCCCGCGATAAGCGCCGCCACGCCCCAGGGACTGCCGAGGAGGATGGTCCAGGGATCCACGCCAAGCAATAGCCCTAGCCCGAGCCCCAGGAAAGGCAGCCAGGTCAGGAGCCGGACCGTGGCTTTGGGCCCGGCGAGCGCGGTCTCCCGGGCGGCCCGGGCGTCGCCCTCAGATTCCAGGTGGGCGGCGAAGCGCGTCAGGACGTCGGCGAGCGGGCAGCCACTGGCCTCGGCCACGTCGAAGCACGCGGCAAGGTCCATCCAGACCGCCTGTTCCCCGCGGTCGGAACTCCAGGGTGCCGAGCGGCCGCGTTCCGGGGAGGCTCGGGTTCGGATGGCCACGGCCACCGGCAACCCCCGCAGGGCCGCAGCCCGGGCAGCGGCCAGGATCTCCCGGGACGTCGCACCCAGCGCACCGTCGTGCCGCCCGGGGCCGTCCGGCGGTTGCAGCGCAGACGCCGGGTCCCCGTAGAGCAGCCAGAGGTCCTCCCACATCCGGGCAGGCGACCGGCCGCCCTTCAACAGTGCGGCCAGCTGTTGCACCAGCCCGGTCATGGGAACCTCCGATGCGGCCGCACCCCTGCCCCGGCGCGGGAAACGGCCCCGCCAGCGGCGCAGGCGGGCCGCGACCACTTCCGGCAGATGCCTGCCCGACGGAACAGAGAGGACCCGCCGAAGGCGCCGGCCCGGGCCGCCCGACGGTGCGAGGAGCAGCCAAAGCGCCAGCGCCAGGATCCCGGTCATCGCGGCAGTCATGGCAGGCCTGAGTTCACGGCGGAGCGGACGCTTCCGGCGTGGTCAATACTGCCGGGAGCGGCAAGCGGGTCCATGCCGAGGCGGGCCGCCAGCTCCGGCCAGGCGGGACCGGGGAGGACCGCGCCGCCGACGGATTCCAGGGCCACCGAGACGGCCAGACCGGACCCGTTTTCCCCGACCAGCCCGACGGACGCCACCTGCCGGCCCTGACGGGCCCGTTCCAGGTGGACAACCACGTCGAGGGCGCTGGCCGCCTGGAGCCGGACGGCGTCGGGCCCCATGCCCGCGAGCGCGCCGAGCGCCGTCAGCCGGGCCGGGACCGCGGCGGCCGTATTGGCATGGATGGTGCCGCCGGCACCGGTGTGCCCGGTGTTCATCGCGGAGAGCAGTTCCCGGACCTCAGCACCCCGGCACTCCCCCACCACCAGCCGGTCGGGACGCATCCGCAGGGCCTGCCGGACCAGCTCGCCGAGATCGACGGCGCCGCCGCCCTCAAGATTGCTGTGGCGCGATTCCAGCGACACCACGTGGGGATGGACGGGGTTCAGCTCCGCGGCGTCCTCGATCAGGACGAGACGCTCTCCGGGCCGGCACAGGCCAAGGAGCGTGGCAAGCAGCGTTGTCTTTCCCGACCCCGTCGCGCCGCTGACCAGGAAGCTCAGCCGGCACGCCACCATCCGTTCCAGCACCTCCCGCACGAGGGGGCCGAACATGCCGGCCCGGCCGAGCTCGTCCAGGGAGAAGACCGACTCGCGCCGGATCCGCACGCTCAGCAGCGTTCCGGCCGTGGAGATCGGCGGTAGCACCGCGTGGACCCGATAGCCGCCCTCGAGCCTAACATCCACGCAGGGCGAACCGTCGTCCAGCCGGCGCCCGCCGGCGGCCACCAGCCGGGCCGCCAGCGCGCGGACCTCGGCCTCACCGGCGAAGGTTACCGGGGCGCGTTCGAGCCCGCGGCCCCGGTCCAGCCACACCGAGGCCGGGCCGTTGACGAAGATATCCGTCACGAGCGGGTCCCGGGTCAGCAGCTGTAGCGGTCCCAGCCCGTTCAGTTCGGCGCTGATGCTTTCGACGGCGGCCAGCGCCCCGGCGGTGCCAAGGAGCTTGCCGCTGGCCTGCACGGCCGCGGCCACGCGGGAGGGCGTGACAGGGCCTGCGTCGGCCATGACGGACTCGCGGACCGCTTCCAGCAGCCGCGCATCCACCCGCCGCTGGGGGCCGCGCAGCTGCCGGCGGGACTGGGCCCCGGCCGGGCCGGCTGGACCGGCCGGACCGAATGGACCAACCGCGTCCGGCGGATCTGCTGCCGCATGCGAACTCATGGGCAGCGGTCCCCGTCGAGGTCGAGGACGGCGTCCGTGAAACGCTGCACGCCGCGCCGTCCGCCGGCGTCCAGCAGGCGCCCGAGTTCCGTGGCGTCCGCGGTTCCGCGGACCTCGGGCATGATGGCCTGCACCGGGAGCCCCACGGCTTCGGAAATGAGCTGGAGGTCCAGGGAGTTCCGGGGTCTCGCCCGGACCACAAGCGCGGCATCCACCGGCGGAAGTTCGGGGACCAGGCGGGTGGACGCCACCGCGGCCCGGAGCTGGGCCGGCAGCACGATCAGTACCCGGTCGCATTCCCACGCGAAGGTCCGCAGCGCCTCCCGTCCGCGGCCGATGTCCAGCAGGACAAGCTCGTAAAACCGCCGCGCCGCATCGAGCACTCCGGCCACCGCAGCGGCGTCGATGCCCCCGGGCCGCTCCCGGTTGCCCGGCCACGACAGGAAGGAGAAACCGCCCGCCTCGGGCAGCGCCTCGTGGAGCTGATCCGGGTCTATGCTGCCGCTGGCCTCGGCGAGGTCGGGCCAGCGGAGACCGGGGGCGTCCTCGGCGGCAAGAGCCAGTTCGAGCCCGCCACCCCAGGGATCCCCGTCGATCAGGAGCACGCGGGCGCCGAGGGCCGCCGCGGCCTGGGCCAGCCAGATCGCGGCCGTGGTGGCACCGGCGCCCCCGCAGCCGCCGGTCACACCGAGGACGTGGCCGCCCGGATCGGGGACCTGTGAGCGGCTCAGGTACTCCGCCAGCCACGGGCCGCCCTCGGGAAGCACAGCCACGCGGTCGGCCCCCATCACGGCGGCCAGCTGCCAGAGGCTGTCTCCTTCGCCGCTTAGGCCCACGAGCACGGCAGGGGCGCGGTGCCGGACAGGCAGTTCGCGCACATCGCTGCCGACCAGCACCGCGACAGCCGAGTCCCAGTACGGGGCCGCCTCCGTGGCGTCCCGTGCGCGGCTCAGCTGGCGCCCGGCGGCGGCGACGATGCGCTCCACCTCGCCGCGCAGGACCTCGGATCCGGTGATGAGCAACGTCTCCGCCGCCCGGTCCGGAAGCCAGACAGGAGGCGGGGCCACGGACACGGGTTGGATTCCGGGCTGGGGCGTCCCGGTCTCGGGTAGCTGGTGCCTGCTCATGCCACCACTGTGGACGCCCCGGGCGCGGGACAAAACCGCCGTCGCCGGCTATGTGGAAAAGCGGCGCGGAAAGCACCGAGGAGAACCGCGGATTCCGGCACCTGGCCTCGGCGGATCCGGGCCGTGGCCCTCGCGGACGTGCCCGCAGGGCAGAATTGAGCCTATGCACCTGCTGCTCGCCGCCCACGCCGACGGCGCAGCCCTACAACGGCTCACGCCCGCAGGCGCCCCTGATCCCGCCATGCCCGAGCCGCGCCTGGTCTCCACCAGCGAGCTTCCCGGCATCGTGCGCCAGCTGGAACAGCAGCACCCGCGCTGGATCTGGCACCGCACGCAGGACTGGTACCCGGCTCTCCTGGCCGCCGGCGTCGACCTGGAACGCTGCTACGACCTGACCCTGTGCGGCGCCATCCTGGCCCACTCGGAGTTCACCGCGCACACGGCGTACGCCCGGAACGCGGAGAAGCTGACCCAGGACGACGACGTCCAGCAGCCGCCGCGGGCACTGCAGCCGCCTCTCCCGCCAGCGGACCAGGGCGCCCTCTTTGATGACCCCGGGCTGCGCCCCGCGCCGAGGCACTCCCCCGAGGAGCTCCGCGCCGAGTACGCCGCGCAGCAGGAATCCCTGGCCGGAGTCGCCCCCGACGGCGACCGCCGTAAGCAGCGGCTCCAGCTCCTGCTCGCCGCCGAGTCCGCCGGCGCCATGATCGCCGCCGAAATGCAGCACACCGGAGTGCCCTGGCGCGAAGAGCTGCACGAGCGGATCCTCGCCGACTATCTCGGCCCGCGCCCGCCCCAAGGACACCGGCCGGCCAAGCTGGAGGCGCTCAATGCCGAACTCCGCAGCCTGCTGCACTCCCCGGCGCTGAACCCGGATTCCCCGCAGGAACTGATGCGCGCCCTGCACCGGAACGGCATCGAGGTGAAGAGCACGCGGCAGTGGGAGCTGAAGGAATCCAGCCACCCGGCGATCGAACCGCTGCTGGCCTACAAGAAGCTGGCCCGCCTCCACGCCGCCAACGGCTGGGCCTGGCTGGACGCCTGGGTCAGGGACGGCCGCTTCCAGCCCGAATACGTGGTGGGCGGCGTGGTGTCCGGGCGCTGGGCCTCCCGCGGCGGCGGAGCCCTGCAGATCCCCCGGCAGATCCGCGGAGCCGTGCACGCCGACCCGGGCCACAAACTCATCGTCGCCGACGCCTCCCAGCTTGAGCCCCGCGTGCTGGTGGCGCTGGCCCAGGATTCCAGGATGGCGGAGGCCGCCCGCGACAAGGACCTCTACGCCGGCATCGCCGCGCAGGGTTTCGGCGGCGACCGGGCCAAGGCCAAGGTCGCCCTGCTCGGCGCGATTTACGGCGCCACCACGGGCGAATCCGGGCGGCTGATGCCGCAGCTGGCGCGCACCTATCCGCGTGCCGTCGGCTTCGTGGAGCAGGCCGCCCGCGACGGCGAAACGGGCAAGACCGTCACTTCCCGGCTTGGCCGCAGCAGCCCGCCGCCCTCGGAGCGGTGGCTGCGCAGCCAGCAATCCACCACCGCCGAGGAACAACGCCGGGCCGAGTCGCTGGCTCGCTCGCGCGGGCGGTTCACCCGGAACTTCGTGGTGCAGGGTTCCGCCGCCGACTGGGCCGCCTGCTGGCTGGCGGAACTGCGACGCCGGCTCCGGACCCTGCGCGCTGGCGGCACCCCCGCCGGGGAGCTGGTCTTCTTCCTGCACGACGAAGTCATGGTGCACTGCCCCGCCGACGCCGTCGATGCCGGCATCCGGGCCATCGAGGAATCCGCGGCCGCCGCCAAGGAGCTGCTGTTCGGCAGGATTCCGGTGGAATTCCCGGTGAGCATCGCCGTCGTCGACTCCTACGACAACGCCAAATAGCCTACGCCAACCGCCGCCGGACGCCGGGCCCGGACACCCGGGGTAACGTACCCGCCAGTAGCGTTGCGCCCGCTCTGTGAGCCCCGTTACGCTCGAAAAGGCCGGTGATGATCCCGAATGATCCGCCGGCGCAAAAATGCAATGAGGCAGGGAACGGGGAGGCAGCAGAGTGGCTGGCGTATTCGAGATTGCAGCGGCCGGAGAAGAGTCGTATTTCTTCAGGCTGACGGCACCGGACGGGACAGTTGTGGCTGTTTCACCGCTTTTCAGCACCATCAAGGGGGCAGCCGCGGGCATCACCGCGGTGCGCGAGAACGCCGCCACCGGCCTGGTCGTGGACCACTCCGCCCACGCCGCCAAGCCAGCCAGACCGGCCAGGTCGGCATCGCTGCCCGACGCGCTCGTGACGTCGCGGTAGGGCGCCTGGCGTCCGCCGCCTACAACTAGACGTCGATGCCGTGGAGGCGGGTACGGTCCCAGGGGACGGACCAGCCCAACTGGTCGAACAACTGGTTGAGGATCATTCCGGTGAAGCCCCACACCACCACACCGTTGACGGTGAAAGCCGGGCTCTGGAACGTCTGGCCGGCTCGGCTGACGGTCGCCATGACCCGGTTATCGGGGTCGAGCAGGTCCCGGACCGGCACCCGGAACACCTGGGCGGATTCGCCGTAGTCCACCACCCGGACAGGCGACTGCGACGCCCACCAGCCCAGGACAGGGGTGACCAGGAAGTTCCCGCGCGGCAGCGCCAGTTCGGGCATGACGCCGAGGACCTCCACACCGCGCGGGTCCAGGCCGGTTTCCTCTTCGGCCTCGCGCAGGGCTGCCTCGATGACGGTTTCGCCGGCGTCGATGCCGCCGCCGGGAAAGGCGACCTGCCCGGGGTGGTCGTCGAGGGTCTGCGCGCGCTGCAGCAGCAACACGTCCAGGTCCGCCGGTGCCAGCAGCTTCACCGACGTCGCGGGCACATCGTCGAGGGACCCGAACAGCATCAACACGGCCGCGCGGCGCACGCGTTCGCCCGGCTCCACCGCCAGTTCGCGCCAGCGAGGGTCCGGAGACGGCGCGGTTCCGGCCTCCACCGCAGCCACGAGGTCTACCAGGTCCTGGCGGGCGGTCACCGCGACCTCCGCTGCGATTCCATCCGGATTTCGGCGGCACGGTTGCTTTCCGCCAGCAGCTTCGCCAACAGGTCCTCCTGGCCCGGGGCCAGCTCGTATTTCAGCAGCTTCCTGGCCTTCTCCGGGTCGGTTTCGCCCTCACCGTAGCTGGGGCACCAGTTCGCCACCGCGCAGGCGCCGCAGGCCGGCTTCCGGGAATGGCAGACGCGCCGGCCGTGGAACACCACGCGGTGCGAGAGCATGGTCCAGTCCCTCGGTTCAAACAGCTCGGCGACATCGGACTCGATCCGGACCGGATCGTCCGACTCCGTCCAGCCGAAGCGGCGGGCCAGCCGGCCGAAATGCGTGTCCACCGTAATGCCCGGGATGCCGAACGCGTTGCCCAGGACGACGTTTGCGGTCTTCCGGCCGACGCCGGGGAGCTTCACCAGGTCCTCCAGCCGGCCCGGCACCTCGCCGTCGTAGTCGTCGACAAGCTTGGTGCACAGCGCCATCAGGTTCCGTGCCTTGGCCCGGAAGAACCCGGTGGGTTTGATGATGGCCTCGAGTTCGGCAGGCTCGGCTTCGGCCATGCTGCGGGCGTCCGGGTAGCGGGCGAACAGCAGCGGCGTGATCTGGTTGACCAGCACGTCCGTGGTCTGGGCCGAGAGCACGGTGGCCACCACTAGCTCGAACGGGCTGCGGAAATCCAGCTCCGCATGCGCGTAGGGGTACTGCTCGGCCAGCGCTTTGTTGATCCGGCGGGCCCGGCGTTTGAGGCCCAACAGCGTCTCTCCGGCAGCCCAGCGGCGCGAGTTCGCACCGCCGGGCTTTCCGCTGGTCGGCCCGGTGGCGCCGGGGTGCGCACGTCCTGGCCCGACGCTCCCGGCTTCGGTGGGCATGGTCCGGCTAACCGCGTTCGATGTTGCTCAGGTCCCGCAACACGCCGACGCGGCCGTCCGTGTGCTGGACCAGGAACTCGTGGCCGCGGTCTTCAAGGGCCAGCACCCAGCCGCCGGGCTCGACAACGAACGCCGGCGCGCCGGTGTGCTCGTCCACGGCGGTGCGGGGCTGGGCGACGGCGAACCAGAACGCCTCGTAGGCGGGCTGGCGGGCCTGGGTTTCCGGACGGCTCGCCGGATCCACGGTCGCGCCGACCGGCTCCTGCGAACGGACCTGAGGCGTGAGCGCGGTGGGGGCAGCATAGCTTGCGGCAGCCGGCGCTGCCGCCGCCGGAACTCCGGCCGCCTGGGTTTCCTCCAGGCCGGAGTGCTGCTCCGCCGGGGCGACCGGTGCTGCAGGGGCGGCCGGCGCCGCCGCAGCCTGCCTCTGCTCGGAGGCGGACGGTTCCTGGCTGGCCGCGGGGGCGGCCGTGGGGGACGGTGCGTAAGCCGCCGTCGGCGCCGGGGATGCGGAGGGTACGACGCCGTGCGCCTGGGTGGCCGGCTCCTGGGCCGCCGGGCGCGCAGGACCAGCGGCGGCGGCACCAGCGGCTGCACCAGCAGCACCGGCCGCGGCGGCGCCAGCGCCGTGCGACGCCCCGGTGGTTTCCTGGCCGCGCGTTGCGGGCTCCGAACCTGCAGTCTGCTTACCGGGGACAATCTTCTTGGCCCAGCCGGCCAGCGGGCTGCTTGCCTGTTTGGCGGCCGTGGCCTCGCCAGCGGCCCTCGGGGCCTTGGGCGCCTTGGGGGCGCGCGGCTTGCGGACCGGTTCCGCGGCTTCGCGCGCCACAACGTGCGCGGGGGTTTCGGGGCGGTGCAGGAAATCGCCGGCAAGGACCGGAATCAGGCGTGCCAGCACCGTGGCGGCGAAGAGTCCGAGGGCCCCCACCAGGCCCAACAGCATACTGGGCACGAACGCGCCGGCTGCCGCGAGGAAGTAGAAGGCGAGGCTGAAGGACGCCACAACTGAGCCGAACTGGTCAACGGAGAGGGAACCGATCCGGATCTTGGTGCCCGGACTGACCCGGCGTGCCACGAAGAGGGCGGTGACGATCAGCGGCAGCAGAATCCCCAAGCCCAGGAAGAAGAGGCTGCCCAGGTTCCAGAGGTTGTACCGGATGGCGAACATCGGAATGAGGGAGGCGATGAAGAGAACCAGCGTGGACCCGAAGACAGTGAGGTCGCGGACGGTGAAGGGCCCGAGGACGGCTTCGTTGTTCTTCGCGTTCGGCTTGTCCACGGTGAAGCGTGGCTGTTCCCCCTGCCCGCTGGTCTGCGCGGGCCCGGCCGTCGCGTCGTTGCGGGAGGGCACGTGGAGCTGCCCGTTGCTTTGCTCGTTCATTCTGTTCTCCTTAGCGTGGCCGCACCCTGGACAGTGCAGCCTAACGGCAGGCAAAGACAGGACCGCCAGCGGTCCTGTCGCCCCCATCGGATGTCACAACTCCATCTCAGCCTAGCCAAGTGCGGGACTGTTCACTAGCTGACCGGCCGTCACTCCAGCACCAGTGTGCGGGTCCTTTCGCCCTGCGCGTAAAACAGCGTGATCGTCAGCGGGAGTGTGCCCACGCCGGCCGGGACACTGAATTCGTGCGAGGTCGGCGCCAGGTCCACGGTGCACGGGTTTCCCGCGGACGGTTCGACGCGGATGCTGACCCGGTCCGGGGCGGTAGCTTCGATCCGGGAAGGGACGGCCGGGCAACTGGAGCTTCCCCACAGGGTGATGCCGAACCGCCGGGGCCTGTCCACCCACGCCGTCAACGGTTCTCCGAGGGACAGCGGCGGCGCGGGAGAGGCACCCGGCGGCGCACCGGACGGTGCACCCGGCCCTGCGGACGGCGTCGAGAGCATGCCCCGGTAGCTGCGGTCCGCCGCGTTGGGCGGCTCGGCGCAGCCCGTCAGGTGTGGGGCGAGGGGAAGCTTCGCGGGGAGTAGGGTTTGGGCATGGAGCTCCTGAACGCGACCCCCGTCTTTCTCTGGCGCGGCGTCTGCTTCTTCGCCGTGGCCGCCGTGGTCGCGGGCATCCTGCTGCCCTCGGCACCCGCGATCGCCATCGTACTGATAACCATTACCCTGCTGCTCACTGGATGGGCTCTGCTGGTCCACCGTCACATGCAACGGGTGATGCGCGCCAAAGGCCAACAGCCGCCATTCGGCGCATAATAAACACCGCTTACGGCTCCCCTTGTGACGGGGCACACGTTCGGCCGGAGCCAAGGGTTAGTGTGTATTTCGGAACAGCTCTTGCGGCACGTCCGTGACCAGCCGATGCCCGATGCCGCGCACGTGGCCGGGCGCTGCTGCGCAACGGACGTTCCGTGCGGCACGGCTCGATGAATGATGAGGTTCACCATGTCCCAGCAGACCCCAGGCTCCACGACAACCCAGGCGCCCCGGCAGGGCGATGCCTTCGAAAACCTGTCGCAGGAGAACCGGAAGTTCGCCCCCTCGGCCGAGTTCGCCGCCAACGCCGTGGTCACGGCCGCCGACTACGCCGAGGCCGACGCCGACAGGCCCGCCTTCTGGGCCAAGCAGGCCCGCAGCCTGCTCAGCTGGAGCAAGGACTTCACCCAGACGCTGGACTGGTCCAACCCGCCGTTCGCCAAGTGGTTTGTCGGCGGCGAGATCAATGCCGCGTACAACGCCCTGGACCGGCACGTCGAGGCCGGCAACGGGGACCGCGTCGCCATCTACTTCGAGGGCGAGCCCGGCGACACCCGGACCTACACCTACGCGCAGCTCACCGAAGAGGTCAAGAAGGCCGCCAACGCGTTCGAATCCCTCGGCGTGGCCAAGGGCGACCGTGTCGCCGTGTACCTGCCGATGATCCCCGAAGCCGTCATCACGCTGCTGGCCTGCGCCCGGATCGGCGCCATCCACTCCGTGGTGTTCGGCGGCTTCTCCGCCGAGGCCCTGCGGTCCCGGATCGACGACGCCGAAGCCAAGCTCGTCGTCACCGCCGACGGCACCTACCGCCGCGGCAAGCCCAGCCCGCTCAAGCACGCCGTCGACGAGGCGCTGGCCCACGAGGGCGACGGCAGCGGGCACACGGTGCAGAACGTCGTCGTCGTGAAGCGCAACGGCCAGGACGTCGACTGGCATGACGGCCGGGACCACTGGTGGGCAGATACGGTCGGGACCGCCTCCGCAGAGCACACCGCCGTCGGCCACGACGCCGAGCACCCGCTGTTCATCCTCTACACCTCAGGCACCACCGGAAAGCCCAAGGGCATCCTGCACACCACCGGCGGCTACCTCACCCAGGGCGCCTACACCCACAAGGCGGTCTTCGACCTGCACCCGGAAACGGACGTCTACTGGTGCACGGCCGACGTCGGCTGGATCACCGGCCACTCCTACGTCGCCTACGCGCCGCTCATCAACGGCGCCACCCAGGTGATGTACGAGGGCACCCCCGACTCCCCGCACCAGGGCCGCTGGTGGGAGATCGTGGAGAAGTACAAGGTCTCCATCCTTTACACCGCCCCCACCGCGATCCGCACCTTCATGAAGTGGGGCAAGGACATCCCGGCCAAGTCGGACCTCTCCTCGATCCGCGTCCTGGGCTCGGTGGGCGAACCCATCAACCCGGAGGCGTGGATGTGGTACCGGGAGGTCATCGGCGCCAACGCCGGCGCGCACGGGGAGAGGAAGGACCACCCGGCCCCGATCGTGGACACCTGGTGGCAGACCGAGACCGGTGCGCAGATGATCGCCCCGCTGCCCGGGGTGACCGCGACCAAGCCGGGCTCCGCGCAGGTCCCCCTGCCCGGCATCGCCGTCGACGTCGTCGATGAAGCCGGCGAGTCCGTGCCCAACGGCGCCGGCGGCTACCTCGTGATCCGCGAGCCGTGGCCGGCCATGTTGCGCGGCATCTGGGGCGACCCGGAGCGGTTCAAGGAAACCTACTGGTCCCGTTTCGAAACCATGTACTTCGCCGGCGACGGCGCCAAGAAGGACGACGACGGCGACATCTGGCTGCTTGGCCGCGTGGACGACGTGATGAACATTTCCGGCCACCGGCTCTCCACCGCCGAGATCGAATCCGCCCTCGTGTCCCACCCGGCCGTGGCGGAAGCCGCCGTCGTCGGTGCGGCGGACGAGACCACCGGCCAGGCTGTCGTGGCGTTCGTCATCCTGCGCGGGGACGCGGTGGACTCGGGCGAGGCGATGGTCCAGGAGCTCCGCAACCACGTGGGCAAGGAAATCGGTCCGATCGCCAAGCCCAAGACCATCCTGATCGTTCCGGAACTGCCCAAGACCCGATCCGGCAAGATCATGCGCCGCCTGCTCAAGGACGTCGCGGAAGGCCGCGAGGTCGGCGACGCCACCACGCTGGCCGACAACACCGTGATGGCCCAGATCGCGAACTCGCTCAAGAAGTAGGCTCCGGCCGCTAGCTGTACTAACCCGGCACGTTAGTGACACGGCTGGCGGGTGAGGCGCCTTTGAGGGCGGTGTGTGGCCTGTGGTGATTGTAGTAGTCGATGAAGTCCTGGTAACAGGCTTGGCGTTCCGTTTCTGAGCGGTAGGCCCTGGCGTAGGCCCATTCCTCTTTGAGGATTCGGTTGAAGCGTTCGACCTTGCCGTTTGTCTGGGGCCGGTAGGGCCGGGTGCGTTTGTGGCTGATGCCGGCCTCGGCAAGGACTTTGCCGAAAGCTCTGGACCGGTAGCAGGAGCCGTTGTCGGTCATCACCCGCTTGATCCGAACGCCTTGGGCTTGGAAAGCGGCGATGGCGTTGCGCATGAATGCGGCCGCTGTGGCTTGGGTTTCGTCGGGAAGGATCTCGGAGTAGACGAACCGGGAATGGTCATCGACGGCGTGATGAATAAAGGAGTAGCCCCTGACCTGCCCGCGGTCTTTACGGCGGCCTTCGGCGAGGTTCCTGGCCCGGGCATTCGCCTCGCCCTGCACGCGCCCGTGGATCCGGTGGCCGCCGCCGTTGGGGATGCGGCCGAGCTTCTTGACATCGATGTGGACCATCTCGCCGGGCCAGGCGTATTCATATCGGCGGGCGCGGTCCCGGCCCCGGGTCCTGACTCCGGTGGCCGGATCGGTGAACCGCAGCGGGGGACAGAGGTAACGAGCCAGGATCCGGTGAACAGTGGAGATGTTCAAGTGCAGGTGATACGCGATCCGGGCCGGACCCCAGCGCCTGTTGACCCGCAGACCCAACACCCGCCGCTCGGAGCGCACCCGGGTCCGGTGCGGACAGGCAGCCGGTCGGCTTGAACGGTCTTGAAGCCCGTCCTCGCCGAAATCACGGTACCGCTGCGACCAACGGGCTGCGGTCGGCACGGAGACACTGAACCGTTCAGCCGCCCGGCGCAACGGCCAACCATCATCAACGATGCAGCGAGCCAGCCGAAGACGGCCCGAGTGAGCCAAAAACGCGTTACGGTGGGACACGAGGACCTCCTGGGTTGTGTTCGCTCTCGACAAGCACCACACAACACCCGGAGGTCCTCTTATTGCGTCAAATCAGTCCCCGTGTCACTAACGTGCCGGGACAGTACAGCTAGCGGGCCTGGACCCGGACTACCTCGAAGCTGGTGGCCCCCGGGTTGGTGAACTTCGAGTTGACCACGGCGAGCGTGTCGTCGAAGAGGGCCGCCGTCGTGGGGATGTCGAAGTTCGGGCTCGTGATGACGTGCCTCAGCTCCCCGGAATCGAGGCTGCTGTCGAGCCGGATGCGGCTGACCTGGTTGTCCAGGTTCTGCACGGCCCACAGGGTGCCGTCCTTGAGCAGGATCCCGTCGACGTTGGGCACGCTGACGCCGCCGATCTCGGCGCTCGCCCCGTTGCGGGGGTTCACCGTGTAGAGCACGCCGCGGGCGGTGTGAGCGACGATCAGGGTGTCGCCGTCCCCCGCGGCGGCGATGCCGTTGAGGTTGAAGCCCTGGTCCACGGTCCCGGCCGGGCCTTTCAGCTTCAGCGTGCGGGCGGTTCCGGGTTCGCCGTCGCTGCCCACCGGCACGAAGTAGAGCTCGCCGGCCTGGGAGTTGGTGAACCAGGCGCCGCGGCTGGTCAGGGTGACGTCGTTGATGAAGCTCGCCCCGGCCGCGGCCAACTGGTATGTGGCTTCGGTCGTCCGGGACTTGAGGTCATAGAGGTAGGCCTGTCCGGTGCCGCCGCCGGCGACGAAGAGAAGGTCGTGGCGCCGGTCCACCTTCATGCCGAGGGCGGCCCTGCCGGCGGGTGCGGTAATGAATCTCCTTGCCGTCCCGCCGCGGATATCGCCGCGGTAGATGTTCCCGTTGAGCCGGTCCCCGGCGAAGAACGTGGACCCCTCACCGGCCGCGATGCCTTCCGCTCCGGTGGCGCCGGGAAGGGTGATCACAGAGCGGCCGTGTCCGGGGTCGGTTCCTGCGGCGGTGGACAGCGGCGCCGGCACAAGCACGGCAACCGCCGCCAGGAGGGCCACCGCGGCCCGGCGGATTGCTTTCACTGCGTGAATATTGCGCATGATGACGCTCCATGAGAAATGGGCTTGTTGTGCGCGGACCGACCGTTACGGAGGCTCCGCACGATGGTCCTTTCAGTGTAGGCAGCGGGCCCGGCGCGGGCCAGAGCCCACGGTTCCGCGGTACATTGGCTGGCATGAGCGAAGCCACCTCCGCGGACGTCCGACGCGGCACCGTCCTGGTCCTCAACGGGCCCAACCTGAACCTGCTGGGCACCCGCGAGCCCGAGAAGTACGGCACGGCCACGCTGGCCGACGTCGAACAGCTCGCCAAGGACGCCGGTGCGGCGCACGGGCTCGACGTCGAATGCTTCCAGTCCAACCATGAGGGCGCGCTCGTGGACGCCATCCACGCCGCCCGCGGCAAGGCGCTGGGCATCGTCCTCAACGCCGGCGCCTACACGCACACTTCGGTGGCGATCCGGGACGCGATCACGGCGGTGCAGCTGCCCGCCGTCGAGGTCCACATCACCAACGTGCACGCCCGGGAAGAGTTCCGGCACCACTCCTACCTCTCGGACGTCAGCAAAGCCGTGATCGCCGGGGCCGGAATCCTCGGGTACCGCTTCGCCGTCGAATACCTCGCCGAATTTTACGCGGGCCGGGACTAGCCATGTCCGCCGCGTCGGAGCAGGCCGGGACGGCTGACTGGTACCGCCACTTCGGTACCGTCGATGCCCCCGGGAACTCCGCCTGCTACTCCGAATGGTCGGTGGGCATCGCGGACGACCCCGAACTCCTCCGGCGCATCGACGCCTGGCCGCATAACAAGCGCCAGCCCCTGCTGATGCTGGCCGCCTCCCGCTTCCTCGGCGCCCGGGTCGGCCCGTACCGGGAGTTCCGGAGTTTCCTGGACGCCCACTGGGACGACGTCTCCCGGATTGTCCTCTCCCGGTCCACGCAGACGAACGAAGCCGGCCGCTGCGCCGCGCGGCTCCCGTCCCTTGCCCGCATCGCCGCCGCGGAGGGCCGTCCGCTGGCCCTCATCGAAGTCGGCGCCTCGGCCGGGCTGGCACTGTTCCCGGACCGCTACGGCTACGAGTATGACGGCGTGGCCGGCGCCGGATCCGGTGGTGTGACGCGGCTGGCTCCGGCCGGCGCGGCGCCCGGAAGCTACCCGGTCCTGCGCTGCGCCACCACCGGCCCCGTGCCGCTGCCGGCCGGGCTGCCCGCGGTGGCGTGGCGCGCCGGCATCGACCTGAATCCGCTCGACATCCGCGACCCCGACGACGTCGCCTGGCTCGAGGCGCTGGTCTGGCCGGAGCAGGACTTCCGCCGCGAACGGCTGCGCCAGGCGATCGCGATTGCGCAGGCTGACCCGCCGCTGCTGGTCGCCGGGGACCTCAACGAACAGCTCATGGCCCTCGCCGGGCAGGCCCCGGCGGACGCCGCTTTGGTGGTGTTCCACAGCGCGGTGATGGCCTACCTCGACGCGACGGGGCGTGAACGCTTCCGGGACAGCATCTCGATGCTGGCCGCGGACCGTGGCTGCCACTGGCTTTCCAACGAGGGCCACACGGTCATCGTGCAGGCCGACGGCTCCAGTGTGGTTCCGGAAATGGACGAGGCGCGGCTCGGCGGACGCTTCCTGCTGCTCGAGGACGGCCTGCCGGTGGCCATCGCCGGACCCCACGGCCAGAGCCTCGAGTGGATCGAGGCGGCCTCCGGCTGACGGAGCCTACGCCCCGGCCACGGCTACTTCTTGATGCACTGGCCGGGCGAGACGGTGGCGCCGAGCCCGGGGGCCTGGGCGGCCACGGGGCCGAGGTCGTTCATAGTGATGGCAAAACCGAGCGACGCCTCCGACGTCGACTTCGCGAAGACCACGCCGGACACCTGCCCGTCCATGGTCAGCAGCGGTCCGCCGGAGTTCCCCGGCTGGACGTCGCCGGCGAGCCGGTAGACGTCCTCTGCCGCGGCATTGTTGCCGTAAATGTCCGGTACCAGCACGGTCGCGATGTCCCGGACGGTGGCCGGTTTGGACTGGAACGGCCCACCGTGCGGATAACCCGCGAACGCCGCGGGGCTGCCGGCGGGAAGGTTGGGCCCCAGCGGCAGCGGCGCCGAGGGCAGCCCGTCCACGGCCAGCACGGCGAGATCGTGGCGGCTGTCGAAGTAGACAATCCTGCCCGGAAGGGCCCCGCCGCCCGGGACCTCGACAACCGGCTCGGGGACGCCGGCGACCACGTGGGCGTTGGTCACAACGCGGCCGGCCGAGACGACGAACCCGGTTCCGGTCTGGTTCTGTCCGCACTGGTACGCGGTGCCGGCGATCTTCAGCACGGACGCAGCCGCCTTGTTCAGCGCCGGGGTGTCGGTGCTGGCATTCGGGACCGGAACCGGCTGGCCGCCGATGCCTTCGAACAGGGTCGGAATGCCGTCGCCGATCACGGCCGACCGCAGCTGGGCCATGGACGTCTTCAGCGGCGTGGGGGTGACGCCGTCGATAAACCCGATCACCTTCGAATCAGCAAGCTGCTGGGAAACAAACGGAACGCCCAGGGCGCTGATGCTGAAGGACAGCATGGACATCACGAGGGCGGACACGGCAACGTTGACGCCGCCGCCCACCACCCGGTCGGCCAGCCGGAGCGGGCTGATCCTGACGACGCTGCGGATGCGCCGTCCGATCATGGTGCCCAGCCCGTGGCCCAGCATCATCAGCAGCACGGCCGTGGCGATGATCGCGGTGAGCCGCCAACTGGGGTCGTCGACGAGGTCGCTGACGATGGGCACCGACACGAAGGCGGCCACAGCCCCTGCCGCGAAACCTGCGATGCCGCCCAGCGTCACCAGGAAGCCGTTGCGGAAGCCGTAGATCAGGTAGGACAGGAGTGTGAGGATCAACGCCAGGTCCAAAATGGTCAAGCCGAACACCGGGGCTCCTTAAAACTTGTAGGCCCTCATTCTACCGGCGCGCACAGACACTTTGTCGGGTGTTTGGCGTCCTGCCCCGACGGATCCCGGCCCCCAACTGACCGTCGGGGCTCCGGGGGCGTACTCCGGCGCCGTTTCGCGCGTTTCGATGCCAACTACGTCACAGAAGCCGCAAAATTCTGAAACAATGGCTGAAGCGCCCCAGCCGACACAGTAAGTCAGGAGATTTCATGGATATCGAGGTATTGCGCCGCGCACCCCTTTTCGCCACGCTCGACGACGAGGCGTTCCGTCTGCTGACGGACGAACTCACCGAGGTGGACCTCTCACGCGGAGCCTCGGTTTTCCGGGAAGGCGACCAGGGCGACCAGCTCTACTTCATCGTCTCCGGCAAGGTAAAACTCGGCCGCACCTCCCCGGACGGCCGCGAGTCCCTCCTCGCCATCCTCGGCCCGGGCGAACTCTTCGGCGAAATGGCCTTGTTTGACCCGAGCCCGCGCACCGCCACGGCGACCGCCGTCTCCGAAACCCGCCTGGCCGGGCTGAAGAACGAGAGCCTCAACGCTCTGCTGCGCACCCGCCCGGAGGTGTCCGCGCAGCTGCTGCAGGCACTGGCCCGCCGCCTGCGCCGCACCAACGATTCCCTGTCCGACCTCGTCTTCTCCGACGTCCCGGGCCGCGTCGCCAAGGCCCTGCTCGACCTGGCGGACCGCTTCGGCCGTCCCGCGACCGACGGCGTCCTCGTAGCCCACGAGCTCACCCAGGAAGAGCTGGCCCAGCTGGTCGGCGCCTCCCGCGAGACGGTCAACAAGGCCCTCGCCGAATTCGTCCAGCGCGGCTGGCTGCGCCTGGAAGCCCGCGCCGTCGTGATCCTCGACATGCAGCGCCTGCGCCAGCGTTCCCGCTAAGGGTTCCGCAACACGTCCGAAAACCACAGAGGGCCGGCCCGTGACAACGGGCCGGCCCTCTGTGGTTTTCGCGGCAGGCACCTCCGGACATGCTCATCCCTGAACGCCAGGGATGGACATATGCCCACTATGTCCATTCCCCGGCTCGAACGATGAGCAAGTCCAGCAACGAGTTCCAGTCCCGACGGGCATGTCCATTGCCCGGCTCGAACGATGAGCATGTCCGGTGGCAGGTCACGTCCGGAGTCCCCACAGCCCCGGGACGGTCAACGGCCGGGTCAGCGTTCCCGCTGGGGTTCCCCGGCGACGGTCTTGGCGGCCTCGACTTCGAGCATCAACTGGCCGCCCTCCTCCACCAGGGTCGGCTGGTAGGCGTGCGCCGTGCGCTTGTAGCTGAGGTAGGCGATGCAGCCGTTGGCGGCTGCCATCTTCTCGAGCATGATCTCCGAGCCCGGCACCAGGAGTTGGCCCAGCTTCAGGCCCACGGTGTTCGGCTGGCCCACCTCGTCGCCGAGGGCGGTGGTGTCACGTTCGGCGATGACCTTGCGGACGCAGACCCAGCGACCCCAGATGCCCTTGCTGGCCAGCAGCGACGGCTGCTGGTTCATGGGGACGGTCGCGGCAAAGTACCGGGTGTTGAAGCGGCGGTGCGAGAAGTCCGGGCTGAGCCAGTTCACCAGCGGCTTCAGCAGGTCGGTCCGCAGCGAAAGTCCGCGCTTGGCCAGCAGGTCGGTGAAAGATTTCTCCTGATCGGCCACTGCCTCCCGGGCGCGCATCCACTCGGCCGTGGAGGTTCCCTCCACCGTGGTGGACAGGTCCGGACCGGCCAGCAGAATACCGGTCTCCTCGAACAGCTCGCGGATCGCGCCCACCACGTGGCGGCGCGCCAGGCCGACGTCGGACGTCCCCATCTTCTCGGCCCAGTACTGCGGCGCAGGGCCGAGCCAGCCGACGGCGTCGTCGTCGCTCGCCTCCAGCGAGCCGCCGGGAAAGGCGAGCACCCCCAGCGGCGAGGAGCCCGGCCGGTAACCCAGCCACGTTTCCAGGCCGGTGGGCGAGTCCCGCAGCAGGACCACGGAGGAGGCGTAGCGGGGGGCGCGCGGGGTCCGCTCGCCGTGTTCAAGCCAGCTGCGGGCTGCCCCCTCAAGATCCGGCGGGAGGACGAACAGGCGTCGTGCTAAGTGCGGCAAGGGAAACGACCGGCCTTCTAGGCGAATTCGGCGATCAGTTCTACCTCGACCGGAGAGTCGAGCGGCAGAACGGCGACGCCGACGGCGGAACGTGCGTGCTGGCCGGCGTCGCCAAGGACCTTGCCCAGGAGTTCGGACGCGCCGTTGATGACACCGGGCTGGCCGGTGAAGGAGGGGTCGGAGGAGACGAAGCCGACGACCTTAACGATCCGCGTGATGCGGTCCAGGTCGCCGATCACGCTTTTCACCGCCGCCAGCGCGTTAACGGCGCAGACCTCGGCGTAGCGCTTGGCGGCGTCCGGAGACACGGTCGGCTCGTCCGAGGTGCCTTCGGTTCCGGAGGAGACTTTGCCGGTGGCTTCGAGCTTGCCGTCGATGAACGGCAGCTGGCCCGAGGTGTAGACATGGTTCCCGGAGATGACAGCGGGGACGTACGCGGCCACCGGAGCGGCCACTGCGGGAAGCGTAAGGCCAAGCTCGGCGAGGCGCTGTTCGACGGCGGACGACGCGCCGGTACCCACGGCGTTTTCGGCGGTTGCCACGGCGCTTTCGGCGCCGTTTACGGGACTGTTTGTAGCGCCGAGGCCGGCGGCCGGAGCGGCCGTTTCAGGGGTGCTCATGGCTACTGCTTCTCCCGCTTCAAATAGGCAACCAGGCCGTTTCCATCGGGGCCCGGAACAACCTGGACAAGCTCCCAGCCGTCGTCGCCCCACTGATCCAGGATCTGCTTGGTCGCGTGGATAATGAGCGGAATCGTGGCGTACTCCCATTTGGTCATGAAGTAAAGCCTAGTCCTTGCCGGTAAAGTGGAAAACATGGCGACTGGTAAGAACCCTTTATTCGACACGGCCACCACCCTCGGAAAGATCATTCTTTTCCTGGGCGTGAGCGCCATTTGTGGTGTGCTCGTGGCCGGACTGCTGGTCCCCGCGGCCGCCCTCTCCGGCAACAGCGCCTCCGGGTCGATTAAGTTCTTTGAGACCCTGCCGGCGGAGTTGCAGGTCGATCCGCCGAGCCAGTCCACCACCATCCTGGCTGCCGACGGCAGCGTGATCGCCAACCTCTTCTCGGAGAACCGGACCCGGGTATCGCTGGACAAGATGTCGCCGTACATCAAGGACGCCATCGTCGCCATCGAGGACAGCCGCTTCTACGAGCACGGCGGCGTGGACACCACCGGCATCCTGCGTGCCCTCGTCAGCACCGCCCGCGGCAACAAGCAGGGCGCGTCGACCATCACGCAGCAGTACGTCAACAACGTCATCAACTCCTCGCTGGAGTCCGAGGGTAAGGGCGACCAGGTCCTCCTCAACGGCGTCAACAAGGGCGTCGGGGACAAGCTCCGCGAGATGAAGCTCGCCATCGCCCTGGAGAAGAAGTTCACCAAGGAGCAGATCCTCGAGGGCTATCTGAACATCGTCTTCTTCAACCGTGACGCCTACGGCATCGAAGCCGCCTCGAAGTTCTTCTTCAGCACCACCGCCAAGGACCTCACCCTGCCGCAGGCCGCGCTTCTGGCCGGCGTGGTCAACAGCCCGTCCTTCTACGACCCGATCACCAACCCGGATAACGCCAAGGCGCGCCGGAACCTTGTGCTCAAGGCGATGCTGACGCAGGGCAAGATCAAGCAGCCGGAGTATGACGCCGCCGTGGCCACGCCGGTGCAGACCAAGGTCACCCAGGCCAAGCAGGGCTGCGCGTACGCCGCCACGGCGCCGTACTTCTGTGACTATGTGCTGCACCTGCTGCTGAACAACCCCGCCTACGGCGCCGACGCCGACGCCCGAAACCGGAAGATCTTCCGCGGCGGCCTGACCATCAAGACCACGCTGGACCCCAACGCCCAGGCCGTCGCCCAGGCGCAGGTGGACGCTTCGGCCGGAGCGAACCCGGACAAGTGGGGTGCCGCCCTTGTCTCGGTCCAGCCCGGCACCGGCAAGATCATCAACATGGCTCAAAACACTGTGTGGTTCCCCGCCGACGGAAAGTTCAACACGGAACTGAACTTCAATGTCGACAAACTCGATGAGAAGGGCAACGACATCAACGGTCTCGGAGGCGCGCAGCCGGGCTCCACCATGAAACCGTTCACCTTTGCCGAGTGGCTCAATGAGGGCAAGTCGATGAATCAGGTGCTCAACGGCGCCGTGCGGAAGTACCCGCTGGACTTCAAATGGCGGAACTCCTGCGGCGTCACCACGGGTGCCTACAACACCGACGAGAAGAGCCTCGGTGCGGCGGACGACCTGCAGAACGCCGAAGACACCTGGTACCGCCCCCTGACCGTCCTCGAGGGCCTCTACAACTCGATCAACACCATCACGTTCGCCTCCGCCGCCCAGCTGGACTTCTGCGGCATCCAGAAGATCGTTGACTCCGTTGGCCTGCACTCCGGCCTTCCCGCAGTGGACAAGGACGGCAAAATCACCGATCCGAACCCGAAGATCAACATGTTCACCACGGCCAACCTGCTGGGTGCCACGCAGACCTCCCCGCTGTCCATGGCCAGCGCGTTCGCAACCTTCGCCAACGACGGGAAATACTGCGAGCCGATCGCCATCACCTCGGTCACGGACCAAAACGGCGCAAAGCTGCCGGCGCAGGCCACCAACTGCCGGGACGCCATCAAGCCCGAGGTCGCCCGGGGCGTCAACTACGCGCTGCAGGAAGTCCTGAACAGGGGTTCCGGCGCCCTGATCAAGCCGCGGATCTCCACCCGCACCAACTTCCCGATCGCGGCGAAGACCGGTACCTCGAACAACAACGAGTCCACCTGGGTGGTCGGCCACACCCGGGGTCTGGCCACGGCCTCCTGGTTCGGCGATCCGCTGGGCGACCAGCGCCGTCCGGGCCAGAACATCACCATCAACGGCCAGTTCTACAAGGGCATCGACGGTTACATGATCGCCGGCCCGCAGTTCTCGAACTTCATGGCGCAGGTGGCCCCGGCATTCGGCACGGACCCGTTCCCGGCCCCGCCGTCGAACATGGTCTCCGGCGCCGTCACGGCTCCGGCTCCGAGGGCACCGGCGGCGCCGACCCAGGCGCCGGCGGCGCCGACCCAGGCACCGGCCCCCACCGACAACCCAGCGCCGTCGGCCCCGCCGACCAATCCCCCCAGCCCGAAGAAGTAGGGTTGCCGATGGCCCCCGCCGACACACTGGCTAGCCGCGCCCGGACCATCGGGCGTGGCTTTGCCGTAACCGCCGCCGCCGGAGCAGCCGCAGGCACCGCCGCGGCCGGCTACGGGCTGTGGGAGAAGAACCAATTCGTCCTGCGGGAGGAAAGCCTCCCGATCCTGCCGCCGGGCTTCGGGCCGTTGCGGGTGCTGCACCTGAGCGACATCCACTTCGTGCCGGGCCAGCGCCGGAAGGCCGCCTGGCTCGCGTCCCTCGCCGGACTCGAACCGGACCTGGTGGTCAATACCGGGGACAACCTCAGCCACCCCAAGGCCGTGGAACCTGTCCTCGAAGCCCTGCGGCCGCTGATGGCGTTCCCCGGCGTCTTCGTTCCCGGCTCCAACGACTACTATGCCCCCGGTTTCAAGAACCCCGCAGCCTACTTCCGGGGCCCCTCGGGGCGTCCGAAGAAGCCGGTAGAGCTGGACTGGCCAAGGCTGCGGGCGGGCTTCGGAATGGCCGGCTGGGTGGATCTCACCAACCGCTGCCAGTCGCTGGTGCTCAAGGGCCTGCGCGTCGACTTCTCCGGGGTGGACGATCCGCACCTGCGCCTCGAACGCTACGCCGGCTGGCCCCGCGGAACCAAGGGCCAGGACGCCAAGCCGCACCTACGGGTCGCCGTCGCGCACGCCCCCTACCAGCGCGTGCTGGACCACTTCACCGAGGACGCCGCGGACCTGCTCCTGGCCGGGCACACCCACGGCGGCCAGATCTGCGTCCCGGGCTACGGGGCACTGGTGTCCAACTGCGATCTGCCGACCTGGCGCGCCAAAGGCCTGCACGACTGGGAAAGCAAGGGTCGGACGACGCCGGTGAACGTCTCCGGCGGCATCGGCACCTCGCGCTTCGCTCCGGTCCGAATCGCCTGCAAGCCCGAGGCCGTACTGCTCACCCTGACCGCCCGGAACTGAGGCTGCGGGCCCCTCCCCGTGCGCCCGCTCCGGAGGGACATGCCCATCCCCCGGGACCAAGATTCCATGGGACATTGCTTCGGATGGGCATGCCCATCCCCGAGACCAACTTTCCACGGGACATGCCCAGTCTCCACGCCGAGCAATGGACATAACGGCATCATGCCCAACCCCGGGGTCCAGGGATGGGCATGTCCCTAGGTGTGGTTCGCAACGAATGGGCATGCTCCCCTGAGCGGCCAGCAGCATGGGCATGTCCCCAAGGCACGCCGGCGGAGTACCCGGCCGACCCCCGGACCCGGGCCATTGCGGAACATAATTACTGGGCCAGATTGCGGAACGGACCGATATCCTGTGAACCGGGTCACGAAATGGCCTAGGGTAGTTGCTACAGGAAACTACATCCAGTTGCGTAATTCATTCCGCAGTTGCAGTTAAGAAGCAGGCATGGCCAAGCAGACACCGTTTTTCTCGTCAATCAGTCGTCTTTATCCGCACGTCAGGCCGATCATGCCGCGGCTTGTCATGGGCCTGGTCTCTGCCCTGATGGCCAGCATTGTCGCCCTGGCCATCCCCCAGGTCCTGCGGGTCCTGATCAACGACTGGCTGAGGCCGGGCGGAAGCAGCCAGGCCGTCTGGATCGCCTCCGGGGTGATCCTCGTCCTGGGCATCGCCGAAGCCGGGCTGGTGGCGCTGCGACGCCAGTTCGTCATCAACCCGGCCACCACGGTGGAAACCCGGATGCGCGTCTCGCTCTATGACCACCTGCAGGACCTGACCGTGTCCTTCCACGACCGCTGGGGCTCCGGGCAACTGCTCTCACGCGCCATGACGGACCTGAACTTCCTCCGGCGCTGGATGGCGTTCGGGGCGATCATGCTTGTGGTCACCACCCTGACGGTGGTGATCGGCGTCGTCGTGATGTTTGCTATGAGCTGGCAGCTGGCGCTGATCTTCCTGGCCGCTGCCGTGCCGATCATGATCTACGGCTTCCGTTTCCGGACCCGCTTCAGCAAGGTGGCTCGCCGCAGCCAGGACCAGGCCGGGGACCTCGCCACCACGGTCGAGGAATCCGTCCACGGCATCCGTGTGCTCAAGGCCTTCGGACGCAGCCGCGAGGCGCTGGAAAACTTCAACGAACAGGCCGAGGAACTGCGCCAGACCGAAATTGTGAAGGCCAAACACCTGGCCGCCTTCAGCCTCGTCGTCACGCTGCTGCCCGAGCTGGCCCTCGGCGCCGGGCTGGTCGTCGGCATCATGCTGGCGGCAGGCGGGGAGCTGAGCATCGGGTCACTCGTGGCGTTCTTCGCCACCGCCGCCGTGATCGCGACGCCGGTGGAGTTCTGCGGCATGCTGCTCGCCATGGCGCTGACCGCCAAGACCGCGGTGGACCGGCATTTTGAGGTGATGGACTCCGCCAACACCATCACGAGCCCGCCGCAGCCGCGCCGGCCCGCGGAGCTCAAAGGCGCCCTAGGTTTCCACCACGCCACCTTCGCCTTCGAGGATGCCCCGGACAAGCCCATCCTCAAGGACATCTGCCTGGACGTCCGGCCCGGCGAGACCATGGCCCTGGTGGGCATCACCGGCAGCGGCAAGAGTGCCCTGCTGCAGCTGGTGCCGCGCCTGTTCGAGGCGACGGCGGGCTCGGTCACGATCGATGGCGTGGACCTGCGCGACTTCAGCGTCGAGGAACTGCGCACCGTCGTCTCCGTGGCCTTCGAGGACACCACGCTCTTTTCCAGCTCCGTGCGGGACAACGTGCTGCTCGGCGTCCAGGGCGAGGAGTCGCAGGAGCGCCGGGAGGAGATTCTGGCGGAGGCGCTGGACACTGCCCAGGCGCATTTCGCGTACTCCCTGCCCGAAGGCCTGGACACGCTGATCGGCGAGGAGGGCCTGAGCCTGTCCGGCGGCCAGCGGCAGCGCATCGCCCTGGCCCGGGCCGTCGCCGCCAGGCCGAAGGTGCTGGTCCTGGACGACCCGCTGTCGGCCCTGGACGTCAACACCGAGGAGCTGGTGGAGGCCCGGCTCCGGGAGGTCCTCGCGGACACCACCACCCTGATCGTGGCCCACCGGCCCTCCACCGTGGCCCTCGCCGACCGGGTGGCGCTGCTGGAGGACGGCCGGATTGCCGCCGTCGGAACCCACACCGAACTGCTCGCGGAGAACAGCCACTACCGCTACGTGATCGCCAGCCTGGACCCGGAACCGCGGGACCTGGACTCCGAACTGTCCGCCCTCGAGGCCGAGGAGGTGTCCCGATGAGCACGGCCACCTTCGGCACCGCCAACGAGGACAACGCACACCTGTCCAAGTCCGACAGCCGGGCCGTCCGGCGCCGCTCCCTGGCGCTGCTCGGCTCGCTGATCCGTCCCGTCCGCCGGCGCTTCTGGCTCACCATCGCCGCCGTCGTCCTGTCCCAGGCGGCCCGCGTGGCCGGCCCGGCGCTGATCGCGTTCGGGATCGATCACGCGCTGCCGGCCCTGCGCACCGGCGACAGCCTGCCGCTCATGCTGGCCGGCGCCGCGTACCTCGCCGCGGCCGTCGCGACGGCGGGCCTCACGGCCCTGTATGTGACTTCGACCGCCCGCCTGAGCCAGGCGATGCTGCTGGACCTGCGTGTGCGGGTCTTCCGCCAGACCCAGCGGCTGAGCCTGGAGTTCCACGAGAAATACACCTCGGGCCGCATCATCGCCCGGCAGACGTCGGACCTCGAGGCACTGCGCGAACTGCTCGACTCCGGGGTCAGCTCGCTCGCGTCCGGGATGCTGTTCATGATCTTCACCGCCGTCACGGTGTTCGCCCTCGACTGGCGCAGCGGGCTGCTGGTGCTGGCCGCCGGCGTGCCGATGTATTTCCTGGCCCGCTGGTACCAGAAGCACTCCGAGATCGCGTTCCGCGAATCGAGCGTCGTCTCGGCCCGGCTGATCGTGCACTTCGTCGAGACCATGACCGGAATCCGCGCCGTCAAGGCCTTCCGCAAGGAGCGCCAGAACGCCGAGCGGTATGCGGAGCTTTCGGAGGACTACCGCAAGGTCACCGTCCGCTCGATCAACCTCAACGGCATCCTCCAGCCCGGCCTGGTCCTGATCGGGAACGTCTGCGTCGCCGTCGTCCTGCTCACCGGCGGCTTCCGCGTCCTCTCCGGCGAACTCGCCGTGGGCGTGCTGCTGGCACTGATCCTCTCGGCGAAGCGCTTCTTTCAGCCGGTCGACCAGATGGCCATGTTCTACAACTCCTTCCAGAGCGCGCAGGCGGCGCTGGAGAAGGTCTCCGGGCTGCTCGAGGAGGTGCCCACCGTCCGGCCGCCGGAGCACCCCGTGGCCCTGCCGCAGGCGGAGGGCCGCATCGACTTCGAGAACGTCGAGTTCCGCTACGGCGACGGCCCGGTCGTCATTCCCGCCTTGGACCTGCACATTCCCGCCGGCCAGACGGTCGCCCTCGTGGGCCAGACCGGCGCCGGCAAGTCGACCCTCGCCAAGCTGATCGCCCGCTTCTACGATGTCTCTTCCGGTTCGCTCACGCTCGACGGCGTGGACCTGCGGCAGCTCACGACGGCGGACTTGCGCCGGAACGTCGTGATGGTCACCCAGGAGGCGTTCCTGTTCAGCGGATCCGTGGCGGACAACATCGCCCTGGGCCGGCCCGAGGCTTCCCGCCAGGAGATTGAGGACGCCGCGAAGGCCGTGGGCGCCCACGGCTTCATCACCGCGCTTCCGGACGGCTACGACACCGACGTCAACAAGCGCGGCGGCCGCGTCTCCGCCGGCCAGCGCCAGCTGATCAGCTTTGCCCGGGCCTTCCTGGCACGGCCTGCGGTGCTGATCCTGGATGAGGCCACGTCCTCGCTGGACATCCCCTCCGAGCGGCTGGTCCAGGCCGGCCTGGCGAGCCTGCTACGGGGCGTGAGCTCCGGCGAGGCGGGCCGCACGGCGCTGATCATCGCGCACCGGCTCTCCACCGTGGAGACCGCGGACCGCGTGCTTGTGGTCCATGACGGCCGCGTGGTTGAGGACGGCACGCCGGCGGAGCTGATCGGCGGGGGCGGCCGCTTCGCCAAGCTGCACGGGGCGTGGAAGGACTCGCTGGTCTGAGTCCGACGTATGCGGCGGCCCGCGCGGCCCCGAATTCGCATCCGGGGCCCGAATCGGATACTCTTGTGAAGTTGCTTTTGAAGTAACGGATCGGGATGTGGCGCAGCTTGGTAGCGCGCGTCGTTCGGGACGACGAGGTCGCAGGTTCAAATCCTGTCATCCCGACCAGTCAAATGAGGGCCTTCCATTCGGAAGGCCCTCTTTTGTGTTTGCGGGCGGTCACCCGGCCGCCCGGGCACCCGCCGCCGGAGCAGCGGATCGCGGTTCCGGGCAAGAAACAGCCCCGGGACACCTTTCGGTGCCACCGGGGCCCGTTCGCTGAGCGTTTGGTTACATCGGGTCGGGCCAGTTGCCGACGTTCGTGGAGTAGGTCATCGGGTCGGGCCAGTTGCCCACGGCCGTGGCCGTGCGCATGGGGTCGGGCCAGTTGCCAACGGCGGTGATGTTGGTGGTATCGGCGATGGAACCTGCGGACAGAACGGCCGGAGCCGCTGCGGAGAAAGCCAGGGCGCCCGCGAGAACCGCGCCGGCTGCAATCTTCTTCAACATAGAGTTCCTCAATTTTGAGTCGGAGTCGTTACCAAGTCAGCACTGCCCTTGTTGACATACATTGTAAAATGTTTTCCACAGAGAGTGTCAAGCATTTAGTACATGAAGTGTCCGGAATGAGGTGGTATCCGTGGGGAACGGATTCGGGGAGAAACTCCGCGCGGAACGGCTGGAGCGTGGGCTCACGCAGGCGGAACTGGGGAAGGATCTCTACTCGCCCAGCTACATCTCGCTGCTCGAAACCGGCCGCCGGGAACCAACCGCGGATGTCATCGAGGAGCTCGCCCGGCGGCTTGAGCTGGCCCCCAAGGCCCTCGAAGCGTGGAGCCAGCCGGTTTCCGTCAGCGACGCCGAATACGTGCTGGCCGGACTGTACGCCCGCCAGGCCTGGGACCTCCGGGACTACCCGCTGGCCGCGGTGCATGCGGCGGCCGCCGCCCAAATCGCCCTCGAGGCGAAAAACACCAGCGCCTGGTGGAACATGACCTATATGCAGGCCGAATGCATGATCAAGCAGGGCATGTGGGCCGACTGCAAGGCGATCGTGCAGCGCCTGCTGGACCATCCGATGGCCGCCGAGTCCGCCGGCCTTGGAGTCCGTGCCCGGCAGATGCTCGCCGCGGCCGCGCAGGGCCAGGGCCAGCTGACCACAGCGGTGGAGCAAGCCCAGGAAGCCGTGCGGCTCTGCTCCCAGCTGCCCAAGGGCTCCACCCTCATCATCGGTGCGCTGCGCGCGCTGATCGGCGCCTTGGCCGAGAGCGGGCGGCTGGACGAAGCCTGGAAGTACTGCCAGGACATGAACGAGCAGATGGACGAGCAGTCCATGTCCCAGCTGGCCGGCGAAGTGGCCTGGGTGGTCGGAAACGTCGCGTTCATGCGGCATGACTACGCCGAGGGCATCAAGTACCACGAGAAGGCCGCCAAGCTGCTCTCCCCCGCGAACGACATTGACCTTTGGGCCCGGTTCAACAAGGCCTCCGCCGCGGTGCGCCTCTCGTCCGGGATCGTGGAACCGGAAACCCTGTCCTCCATCGAGCGCGCGGAACTGGCCCTCTCGATCGTGGGCGGCAACAAGACGGACCACCTGGAGGTTGCCTTTATCCGGGCGCGCTGGCTCTACCTCACGGGCGACATCGTGGGCGCCGTGCAGAAGCTGCGCGAGATCCACGCCGAGCGGGACGTGCTGGCCAAACACACCGCGGGCGAAGTCTCGCTCCTGCTGGGCAAGGCGCTCAAGGCCGCCGGCGAGTCCGAGGAGGCCCTCGTGTACCTGGAGGAAGCGCAGAAGGAATTCAGCGCGGCCGGCGCCTCGGACCGGGTCCAGCAGGCCATGGACGCCGTGCTGGAAATCCGGCTGGCCCAGCGCCGCGCCGCGGCAGCCGCCGGCACCTGACCGCAAGCGTGAGTACGCGCTGAGCCCGGGCAGCCGTTATCCGGCTGCCCGGGCCCGTCATCCGGCTGCCCCGGTTCCGGCGCCTCAGGCGAAGGGCCGCCCGGTGAGCAACTCGAAGGCCTCCACGTAGCGGCTGCGGGTGCGGGCGACGACGTCGGCAGGCAGCGCTGGCGGCGGCGTGTCGGAGGCCTTGTCCCAGCCGGATTCCGCGGACGTCAGCCAGTCGCGGACGTACTGCTTGTCGTAGGACGGCTGCGCCTGCCCCGGCTCGTAGGTGGCGGCGTCCCAGAACCGCGAGGAGTCCGGGGTCAGGACCTCGTCACCGAGGGTGATGACGCCGGTCGCGGTGTCGATGCCGAACTCCACCTTGGTGTCAGCCAGGATGATGCCGCGGCTCCGGGCGATCTCCTCGGCCTTGGTGTAGATCTCCAGGGTCAGTTCTCGGAGCCGGCCGGCGATGTCCTCGCCCACCAGCTCCACCACGTCCTCGTAGGTGATGTTCTCGTCGTGCTCCCCCACCTCGGCCTTGGCGGAGGGGGTGAAGATGGCGTCGGCGAGCCGGGACCCGTCCACGAGGCCGGGCGGCAGCGGGATGCTGCAGACACTGCCGGATTCCTTGTATTCGGCCAGCCCGGACCCGGTCAGGTAGCCGCGGGCGATGCATTCCACCGGGAACATCTCGAGCTTCTTGCAGATCATGGCGCGGCCCTCGACAGCGGTGGGGACGCCGCCGTCGACCGTTGATGCGAGCACGTGGTGCTCCACGCCGAGCTGCTCGAACCACCACAGGCTCAGCTGGGTGAGGATGCGGCCCTTGTCCGGGATCTCGCTGGCGAGGACGTGGTCGAAAGCGCTGATGCGGTCACTGGCCACCACCAGGACGCACTCGTGGCCGAAGCGTTCCGTGATGGAGGAGTCGGCCGGAATGTAGAGGTCGCGGACCTTTCCGGAGTAGACGTGCGTCCAGCCGGGCAGGTCCAGCGTCTCGGTGTCCAGGCCGCCCGCGGGCAGGGAGGATTCAGTCGCGTTCATGATCAAGCCTTCGCTTTCGCCGCAGCTGCGGCCGCGCCGGGGGCCGTCACCTTGATTTCGCCGCGGGCGGCCTTGCCGCCGATGTCGGTACGGAACTGTCCGCCGTCGAGCTGGACCAGTTCGACGCCGTCGTAGGCACGCTCACGGGCCTCCACGAGGTCGGTTCCGAGGGCCACCACGGCGAGGACGCGGCCGCCCGCGGAGACGACTTTGCCCTCGTCGTCGAGTTTGGTGCCGGCATGGATGACGTGCACGCCCTCGATCGCCTCGACCTTCTTCAGGCCGCGGATCCGGTCCCCCGTCCGGGGCGTGCCGGGATAGTTTTCGGCGGCGACGACGACGGCGACGGCCGACTCCTTGGACCAGCGCAGCGGCTGGACCTTGTCCAGCTCGCCCTTGGCGGCGGCCATCAGCAGGCCGCCGAGCGGCGTCTTGAGCCGGGCCAGGACGGCCTGGGTCTCCGGATCGCCGAAACGCACGTTGAATTCGATCACGCGGGTGCCGCGGGACGTCAGGGCGAGACCGACGAAGAGCACGCCGACGAACGGGGTGCCGCGGTGCGCCATCTGGTTGACGGTGGGCTGCGCAACCCGGTCGATGACCTCCTGGACCAGGCCCTCGGGGGCCCAGTCCAGCGGGGTGTAGGCGCCCATGCCGCCGGTGTTGGGGCCCTCGTCGTTGTCGAAGATGCGCTTGAAATCCTGCGCCGGGGACAGCGCCACGGTGGTGCTGCCGTCGCACAAGACGAAGACGGAGACCTCGGGGCCGTCGAGGAACTCCTCGATCACCACGGTGCCACCGGCGTCGAAGCAGCTCTGCGCGTGGGCCAGCGCCTCGTCCCGGTCGCGGGTGACGACCACGCCCTTGCCGGCGGCGAGCCCGTCATCCTTGACGACGTACGGCGCGCCGAAGGTGTCCAGCGCGTCGGCGGCTTCAGCGGCGTTGGATGCCACCCGGGCCATCGCGGTGGGCACGCCGGCCTCGGCCATGACCTCTTTCGCGAAGGCCTTTGAGGCCTCAAGCTGGGCGGCGGCCTTGCTGGGCCCGAAGACCGGGATTCCGGCGTCGCGGACGGCATCTGACACGCCTGCGGCGAGCGGGGCTTCGGGTCCCACCACCACGAGGTCTACGGCGAGCCTCGTGGCCAGGGCGGCGACGGCGTCGGGGTCGTTCGCGTCGATGGCGTGGGTGGGGACCAGTTTGCCAATGCCGGCGTTGCCAGGGGCCGCGTGGACCTCGGAAACATTCGGGTCAGCGAGCAGGGATCGGACAATGGCGTGTTCGCGGCCGCCGGGGCCGATGACAAGTACTTTCACAGTTCCCAAGGGTACGTGGTGGACCCTGCAGGCTCCTAAGCTGTGACCGCCGGCCGGAGTTGGCCTGTCTTCGGCCCGTGGACCCCGGGTTCCGACGGACATGCCCATCCTTCGGGCCCGGTCCCACCGGACATGCCCAGCCCACGCCGCAGCCACTGGACATAGTGCGTATAAGTCCATTCCTCATGCCCACGGATGGACATGCCCGTCCCTGCGAAGCCGCCCGATCTTCACGACATGCCCTCCCAGGCCCAGGTTCCACAGGACATGCCCAGCCCACGCCGCAGCCACTGGACATAGTGCGTATATGTCCACTCCTCTCGCCCAGGGATGGGCATGTCCGCCGCAATGCACCGCACGATCCGCCGGACATCCCCACTCCCCGACCCGCCCGATCGCCCGGGCGGTCAATCCGCGGGCCGCGCCGCTCCGAACACCCTGTATGACGACGCCCAGCACCCCGAAGCCCGGCACCACCCCCCAGGGCACGAACCAGCGCATGCACCAGCGCAGGAAGCGCCTGCTGTCAGGGCCCGTAGCCCTCGCAGCGCTGGCCGGGGTGGTCTCGGCCGCCGTCGTGCTGGCCGTCGCGGAACTGCTCGGCGCCTTCTTTACGGCCCGCGCGACGCCGCTGATTGCCCTCGGCTCCACCTTCATCGACTTCACCCCGCCGTGGATGAAGGACTTCGCCATCGCTACGTTCGGCACGAATGACAAGGCCGCCCTGTTCGCGGGCATGGGCCTGACCATCCTGCTGCTGGCGTGCGTGCTCGGTGTCGTGGCTTACCGCAGGTGGGCCCTCGGTGTGGCCGGGGTGCTCCTGATGGGGTCGGTGATCGTGGCCAGCGTGGTTACCCGGGCCAGCGTTAAGCCCCTCGATGCCATTCCTTCGCTGGTCGGCACGGTGGCCGGCCTCATTGTGCTCCGGCTCCTGATCACCAGGCTGTGGCTGATGCGGGAATGGCCTGAGGTGGCTTCGGACCGCGGCGCAAAGGAACCGGAACGACCCGCCACCAGCCGCCGCGCCTTCTTCACCGCCACCGGCATCACCGCAGTGGCGGCCGCCGCCGCTGCCACCGGGGGACGGCTCCTGAGCGCCGCCCGCAGCAATGTGGCGCAGGCCCGTGAGGCCCTCAAGCTGCCCGCTCCGGCCAGGCCAGCCGCCGCCGTGCCCGCCGGCGTCCAGTCCAAGGCACCCGGTGTCACCCCCTGGCTGACCCCGAACAAGGATTTCTACCGGATCGACACCGCCCTCAGCGTGCCGGAAATCAACGTCCAGGACTGGGAACTGCGGATCCACGGCATGGTCGAACAAGAGGTGCGGCTCAGCTTCCAGGACCTGCTGGACGCCCAGCTGATCGAATCCCACGTCTCGCTGACCTGCGTCTCCAACCCGGTGGGCGGGAACCTGGCCGGCAACGCCAAATGGCTGGGCATGCCCATCCGTGACGCGCTCAAGAGGGCCCGGCCGAAGGAGGGTGCCGACATGGTGCTCTCCACCTCCGTCGACGGCTTCAGCGCCTCCACGCCGCTGGAGGTCCTGCAGGATGACCGGGACGCGATGCTGGCGATCGGCATGAACGGCGAGGCCCTTCCACTGGAGCACGGCTACCCGGTCCGGATGGTGGTCCCCGGGCTGTATGGCTTCGTCTCGGCCACCAAATGGGTGGTCGATCTCGAGGTGACGCGGTTCGCGGACAACAAGGCATACTGGACCCAGCGCGGCTGGTCCGAGCGCGGCCCGATCAAGACCATGGCCCGAGTGGAGGTCCCCAAGTCCTTCGCCAAGGTCGCCGCCGGGAAGGTCGCGATCGGCGGCACGGCCTGGGCGCAGACCCGCGGTATCACGAAGGTGGAGGTCCAGATCGACAATGGCCCGTGGACGGAGGCGGTGCTGTCGGCCGAGGCCTCCGTGGTGACCTGGCGGCAGTGGTCCTTCGACTGGGAAGCCACCCCGGGCCCGCATTACATCAAAGCGCGCGCCACCGACGGCACCGGCGAGGTTCAGACGGACAAGCGGGCCGATCCCGTACCCGACGGCGCCTCCGGCTGGCAGTCCGTGATGGTCACCGTGGAGTAACCGGGCCGGGCCCGCATCGCACCATAGAATTGCAGCATGCCTTCGAACCCGCATGCCACCTTCACTGTTGAGTCCGCCGTCGAACTGGCAGTCATAGAACGCAGCGGTTTCATCGAGTCCCGGCACATCGGCTCCGCCGTCGTGCTGTCCGCGGACGGCAACGTCGTCACCGAACTCGGGGACATCACCACCCCGATCTACGCGCGCTCCACGCTCAAGCCGCTGCAGGCCCTGGCGTCCATGCAGTCCGGTGTGGCGCTGCGCGGCGCGCAGGTGGCGATCGCGTGCGGAAGCCACGTCGGCTCCCTCGACCACATGGACGTGGTCGAAGGCATGCTGAAGGCCGCCGGCGTCAAAGAATCCCAGCTCCAATGCCCGGCCGCGTGGCCCGAGGACGAGACGGCCCGGACCTGGCTGGTCCAGACGGAACGCGGGAAGTCCCGGCTGGCCTTCAACTGTTCGGGAAAGCACGCCGCTTTCCTCTGGGCCTGCACGGAAAACGGCTGGGATACGCACAGCTACCTCGAACCGAACCACCCCCTGCAGCAGCGGATCCGCTCCGTAATCGAGGAGTACTGCGGCGAGCGCATTGCCCACCTCGGCATCGACGGCTGCGGCGCTCCGGTGGCGGCCGTCTCCCTCACCGGCCTCGCCCGGGCCTACTCGCGTCTGGCCAAGGCGCCCGGGGACAACAATTCCAACGCCCGCGCCGCCACGATCGCCACATCCATGCTGGACTACCCTTGGGCCGTGCAGGGCCGGGGGCAGGCGAACACGATTGTCATGGACGAGCTGGGAATCATCGCCAAGATCGGCGCCGAGGGGGTGCTGGTGATGGCCACCCCGCAGGGCGTGTCGGTGGCGATCAAGGTCCTCGACGGCAGCATCCGCGCCACAACCCTGGTGGGCCTGACCCTGCTGGCGGCCGCGGGCGCCGTCGAGGTTCCGGAAGTCTCCAGCGTGCTGGAAAAGGTGGTGGACCCGGTCCTGGGCGGTGGCCGGCAGGTCGGCAAGATCCGCCTCGGCCACGCCGTCTCGGCGCTGCTGGACTAGGCCCGTGGCAGTGCAACGGCGCCGGATCCCGGTGGACGAAGGCCGCGCCGCCCTGGCCGCGTGGCGCGACGCCCAGGCGCCAGCGTCAGAAGTGCCAGCGTCAGAAGTGCCAGCGTCAGAGGCGCCGGCCGTCTCGCGCAACACGCTCGCGACGGCGGTGCGCTACACCCTCGAGGAAGTCACCGCCCGTGCGCCCGGGAACTCGGTGGAGGTCCGGGTGCCGCCGTTCGGCGTCACCCAGTGCGTCGAGGGCCCGCGGCACACCCGCGGCACTCCCCCGAACGTCATCGAGTGCGACGCCGCCACCTGGCTGGCGATGGTGACCGGCCGACTGGACTGGGCGGACGCGGTCGACGCCGGCACGGTGGCCGCTTCCGGGCTGCGGGGCGACCTGTCCGGGCTGCTGCCGCTTTTTTAGCGGGTGGGGCCGGCAGCCTGCCGGCGGCAGGGCCTCAGCCGCGGCCGATGAACGGCATCCCGGCCGCGGTAATTACGATCGACCCCACGCTCGCGGACGCGGGCATGCCGGCCATCAGCAGCACGGCGCGGGCGGCGTCCTCGACCGGGAACGTCGGCTCCACCCGGCGGCTTCCGTCGGCCTGGAGCGCGCCGTCGCCAACACCGATCTCATCCATCAGGTCCGTGGCGGTGTTGCCGATGTCGATCTGGCCGCAGCTGATGCCGAAGCCGCGGCCATCAAGATCGATGCTCTTGGTCAGCCCGGTCATCGCATGCTTGGTGACCGTGTAGGCAACGGTCCGTGGCCGGGGCGAATGTGCCGCGATGGAACCGTTGTTGATGATCCGGCCGCCCTGCGGCGACTGCGCCTTCATGGCCCGGACGGCGGCGGCGGCGCAGAGCAGGGATCCGGTCAGGTTCACCGCCACCGTGGCGTCCCAGTCGGCGACGCTGATCTCGTCCACGGCCGCGGCGGGGCCGAACACGCCCGCGTTATTGAACAGCACGTCCACCCGCCCCCACTGTTCGAGCACCACGGCGAAGAGCCGTTCGACGTCGTCGGGCCGGGTAACGTCGCAGGGAACGGCGAGCGCCTGTGCGTGGCCGGCCCCGGATTCCAGCAGCGGCGCCTCCCGGCGGCCGGCGAGCACCACCCGGTAGCCTTCGGCGAGCATAAGCCGCGCCACCGCCCGCCCGATTCCGGAGCCGGCTCCGGTGACGACGGCGACCCGGCCGAGGTGATGCTGGCGTGTCATGCGGGGCTCCCTGGGGTAGCGGGCTGGTGTCCGGTCCCGGACAGCCTATGCCGAGATGGCCCTCGGCGGCACCGTCGGGCGCAAACATTGCCGCAAGCTGCCACACCACCGCACCGAGGACGTACAGGCGGCCGCCGCGGAACGGGCCTTCCTGAAGCTTTGGCAGAAGTTCCCGTCGTCGTGAGCCTGGGTGGCCGCGCTCCGGGATGCCGGGTGAAACGTCAGCGGACGCGCGCGGCCAGCCTGCCGATGGCACTGCCGGCCAGGTTGTCCAGCAACGCCCGCGGGCTCTCGTGGACCTCGACGGCGCCCGCTTCGCGGAGCTCGGCTTCGCTGGTGCCGCCGCAGGTGAGTCCGATGGCCGGAATGCCCAAGGCGCCGGCAGCGTAGATGTCCCAGACGGCGTCGCCCACGTAGACCGCATTCTCGGCGGCCACCCCCACGGCCTCAAGCGCAGCGGCGAGGATGTCCGGCGCGGGCTTGCTTTCCTTCGCGTCGGCGGAGCTGGTGGCGGCGTGGATGTAGGCGTCGGCGTCGATGGTGGCGCGGAGAATCTCCAGGTCGCGGTCTCGTGCCGAGGAGGCGAGGGCGACGGCGAGGCCGGAGTCGAAACATTGCGCCAGCAGGTCCCGGGCGCCGTCGAGCCGCCGGAGCGACGGCCAGAAGGTGGAGAACACGGCGGCATGGGAGGTCATGATGTCGGCGTCGCCGTCGGGATCGCGGTCTTCCGGCAGCAGGTGGTCAAGGATTCTGTCCCCGCCCATTCCCACCGAGCGGTGGATGCTTGCCATCGGGACGTCATAGCCGGCCTGCCGGAACGCCTGCCACCACGCGAGGGTGTGGATGTAGGAAGAGTCGACCAGCGTCCCGTCGACGTCGAAGAGGACCGCCCCGGTGCGGGCAGGGTCAGTGGTGGGCACGGGTGCGCTTCGTTGCCGCCAGGGTGCCTCCAGAGAGCGAGGAGCCGCGGCCTGCGCCGCCGCCGGTCCGCCGCTTCGCCAGGGACGCCATCACAGCGGACTGGCTGTCGCCGCTGCGGTCCCTGATGAGGCCGGTTCCGGCGATCTCCCGGGCCTGGGCGATGCCCGCCACGGCTGCCCGCTTCGTGGGGAACGTGACGGAGACGGCCATGAGGTCGCCCGCAGCGTCCAACATCCGAATCCGGTAACCGCCGTCGGGCGCATCCACGAGCTCGAAATAGCCAGCCATTGCATACTCCTTCAATCCTGCACCCCTTGCGGGGATATTAGTAAGTATACTTATCTAAGCTCTGGAGAAAAGTCGGGTTTCGAGGCGGATCGACGGCGGGCGGTGCGGCGGGCTGGTGTTCAGTGGCCGCCCGCCTGCAACTGGAGTGCGCTGCGTACCAGGGCGAAGTGGCTGAAGGCCTGCGGCGTGTTCCCGAGTTGCCGCGCTTCTTGGACGTCCCATTCCTCGCTCAACAGCCCGACGTCGTTGCGCAGCGCCAGCAGCCGCTCGAACAGTTCCGTGGCTTCCCGGCGGCGGCCGGCACCGATCAGCGCGTCCACGAGCCAGAAGGAGCACGCAAGGAACACGCCCTCGCCGCCCGGTACCCCGTCGTCGCTCTGCTCCGTCCGGTAGCGCAGCAGGAAGCCGTCATGGGTGAGTTCCCGCTGCACCGCATCGATGGTCCCGACCACCCGTGGATCGTCCGGCGGCAGGAAGCCCACCCGCGCGATCAGCAGCAGGCTGGCGTCCAGCTCCGGCCGGCCGTAGGACTGCACGAAGGTGTTGCGCTCGGCGTCGAATCCGTGGGCCATCACGTCGGCGTGGATGGTGTCGCGGAGGGTCTCCCAGCGGTCCGCGGGGCCGGGGAGGCCGAAATCCCGGACTCCCTTGACCATCCGGTCCGCCGCCACCCAGGCCATCACCTTGGAGTGGGTGAAGTGGCGGCGCGGTCCGCGCATTTCCCAGAGGCCGTTGTCCGGCCGGTCCCAGGCTGTCTCCAGATGCTCCATCAGGGCGATTTGGACGTCCCAGGAATCGTCGCCGTCCCGCAGCAGCGCGGTGCGGGTCAGGGCGAGGCAGTCCAGCACCTCGCCCCAGACGTCCAACTGCAGTTGTCCGGCCGCGCCGTTGCCGATCCGCACCGGTTTCGACCCCTCGTAGCCGGCCAGCCAGTCCAGCGTCATTTCGGGCAGCCGGCGCTCGCCATGCAGCCCGTACATGATTTGCAGATCCGCGGGATCTCCGGCCACTGCCCGCAGCAGCCAGTTCCGCCAGGCCCCTGCCTCCTCGGAGTAGCCCGAGGAGAGCAGGGCTTCCAGCGTCAGGGTCGCGTCACGAAGCCAGCAGTAGCGGTAGTCCCAGTTGCGTTCCCCGCCGAGTTCCTCGGGCAGCGACGTGGTCACGGCGGCCACGATCCCGCCGGTGGGGGCAAATGTCAGCGCCTTGAGCGTGATCAGCGAGCGCAGCACGGCATCGCGGTGCGGGCCGGTGACCCTGCACTTGGCCGACCACTCCTGCCAGAACGATTCGGTGGCCGCGAGGACGCCTTCCGGGTCCACCCTGCGCGGTCGTCCCAGGTGACTGGGGGCCCAGGTCAGCACAAAGGGAATCCGTTGCCCGGCCTTGACGGTGAAGTCGCTGGCTGTCTGCATGTGCTCGCCGCGGAGCGGCGCCTCGGTCACGAGGTACGCGGCGTCGGGGCCGGCCACGGCGTGGATCCCGTGCTCGTCGTGACGGACCCAGGGGACGATATGGCCGTAGTCGAACCGCAGGGCCAGTTCGCCCCGCATCCGGACCGTCCCGCGGATTCCCACCACGATCCGCACGATGTCCGCCGCGCCGTCGCGGGGAGACATGAAGTCGATGACCTTGACCTTGCCGTCCTCGGTTTCCCATTCGGTTTCGAGGATGAGGGTGTTCTTGCGGTAGCGACGCCTGGTGCATTCGCCGCCGGCGGCCGGTGCGAGCAACCAGCGGCCGGCCTTGGGGCTGTCCAGCAGTGCATTGAAGCAGGCCGGCGAATCGAACCGGGGCAGGCAGAGCCAGTCGATGGAGCCTTCCGTGCTGATCAGTGCGGCGGTATGCAGGTCGCCGACCATTGCGTAATCCTCGATGCGTGCCATGGGTCTTACAGTGCCACATGGCATCACCGCCAACGAGGATTCCGGCGGCAGGGATGGGCCCGGCCGTGCCGGCGGGCTAGGATCCCAGCATGCCGGAACAGGGAATGGGCCGCGGAGCGGCGAACATCGGAACCAGCGGCTGGAGCTACGACCACTGGGAGAACGTGCTGTACCCGCCGGGGCTGCCGGCCCGGGACCGGCTGGCCCGCTACGCGTCCCGGTTCACCACCGTGGAACTGAACGCGAGTTTCTACCGCTGGCCCCGGGAGTCATCCTTTGCCGGCTGGCAGCGCCGCTTGCCCGAGGGGTTCACCATGTCCGTCAAGGCGCCGCGGGGGCTGACGCACGGGAAAAAACTGTACGGTCCGGAGGCCTGGGTGGAGCGGATCACCCGGTGCTGGCACGAGCTCGGCGACAAGCGCGCCGTGCTGCTGGTGCAATTGCCGCCCGATTTCGCCCGCGACGACGCCCGGCTGGACTACTTCCTGGCGGCGCTGCCGGGGTGGATCCGCGTGAGCGTGGAGTTCCGCCACCGCAGCTGGGACCACCCGGAGGTGTACGCGCTGCTGGAGCGGCACGGGGCCGCCTACTGCGTGATGAGCGGGGCGCAGCTTCCCTGCATCCTGCGGGCCACCGCCGCCTTCGTCTACGTGCGGCTGCACGGCCCGGACCGGGACCACCTCTACGCCGGGTCCTACTCCGAGCAGGAGCTGGGCTGGTGGGCCGACCGGATCCGCGAATGGCAGGCGTCCGGCCGGGACGTCTACGCGTACTTCAACAACGACGGCCGGGGCAACGCGGTGCGCAACGCCACCCGGCTCCGCGAGCTGCTGGCAAACGGCTGATCCGCCGACGTAATCTCCGGCCGCTGTGCCTGCTGTGGGAGAGTGGACGTATGGAAATGGCGTCGCAGGGACCACCGCAAAAGGACTCGGACTGCCCGGCCCCGAACAATCGGGTCCAGGGCAGCCAGGCATTCCGACTGGCCCACCGGGTCTCGGACACCGTGAACCATCTCCGCCTCAAAGCCGCCAGGCGCTGGAAGTTCGCCCCGCAAACGGTCGCCTATCAGGGCTACGGTTCCACCGAGTGGGTCCGGATCCTGGGCCGCGTGGTGCTCACCAGCAAGCCGACGCCCGGCAGCCGGGCGGAGGAGGCGGCGCAGAACGGCAACCAGAATGTCCGTGGCTGGCGCGCCTTTACCTCCGTCCCGATCCAGTTCGTCGAGGTGGACATCGAGATCGGCGGCACGACCATCCGGGTGAACGCCGACCGCGGCGGCATCGTGGACACCGTGGTCCCGGTTCAGCTCACGCCCGGCTGGCACACCGCCGTCCTGCGCGCCGAGGGGACCGAGCCTGCGGAGGCGAAGATCTACGTCATTTCTCCGGACACCACGCTGGGCATCGTCTCCGACATTGACGACACGATCATGGTCACGGCACTCCCCCGGCCGTTCCTGGCGCTGTGGAACACCTTCGTGCTCAACGAACGGGCCCGGATGGCGACCCCGGGCATGGCTGTCCTGATGGACCGGCTGCTGGTGGAACACCCCGAGGCACCGGTGATCTACCTGTCCACCGGGCCGTGGAACGCCGCCCCGACCCTGGCCCGCTTCATCACCCGCAACATGTACCCCTCCGGGACCCTGCTGCTGACGGACTGGGGACTCACCCACGACCGCTGGTTCCGCAGCGGCCAGGACCACAAGCGCCGGAACCTGGAGCTGCTGGCCAAGGAGTTCCCCAACATGCGCTGGCTCCTCTTCGGAGACAACGGCCAGCACGACGAGTCCATCTATTCGCAGTTCGCCCAGGCCCACGCCGACCAGGTGGCCGCGATCGGCATCCGCCAGCTCTCCACCGGCGAAGCGGTGCTGGCCGGCGGCCACTCCGAAAACGGTGACCACACCGGCTCGACGGTCCCCTGGGTCTATTCGCCCGACGGCGCCGGGATGGCCAAGCGCCTGCGGGAGCTGGAGCTCCTCTAGCCCCCGGCCGCGGTTCCGGCTTCCGCCGCGGGGGCTTCGGCGTCGGGCGTTGCTGCGTCCGGTATTGCTGCGTCCGGTATTGCTGTGTCCGGCGTTGCGGCGTTGGGTAGTGCGGCGTCCGCCGCCCCGACGCCGGCCGCGTCGCGGTTCCGGGCCGCCATGAGCTCCCGAATCCAGTAGTAGGAGGCCTTCGGCGTCCGGGCCATGGTGTCCCGGTCCACATGGATCAGGCCGAACTGTTGTTTGTAGCCGGCGGACCATTCGAAGTTGTCCAGCAGCGACCACACGTAGTAGCCGCGCAGTTCGATCGACTCGGCGGCGCCCCCGGGCGACGTCGCCTCGATAGCGGCCCCGATGTGCTCGGCGAGGTACCGCACGCGGCGCTCATCCGGGACGATCAGCCGGCCCTCGGCGTCGTGGATCTCCAGGTCCTCGAAGCTGGCGCCGCCCTCGGTGATATAGACCGGCGGCAGTTCCGGGTAGCGCTCGGCCATTTCCGCGAGCGCCACGGCCATGTAGTCAGGCTTGATGGGCCAGCCGTAGGCGGTGATTTCGGTGTCGGGGAAGCTCTGGATGTGGAAGGGCGTTCCGGATCCGCCGCCGTTGAGGTCGTTGCCCATGGCCTCGGCCATGCCCTTCGGCACGGTGCCCTCGCCGGGTCCGGCGGCAACCCGGGTGGGCATGTAGTAGTTCAGCCCGTAGAAGTCCAGGGGCTGGGAGATCAGCTCCATGTCCTCGCTGGACGGGCTGAACGAGGAGAAGAACGTGGCGGCCCTGATGGCATCCGGGTACTTGCCCAGCAGCACCGGATCCGCGTACAGGCGGTTCTGGGCCATGTCCATCAGCCCGGCGCTGACCTTGTCCAACGGGTTGATGGAGGCCGGGACCATCGGCGAGTAGACGTTGGTCAGGCCGATTTCGCCGGGTACCTTGGCCTCCCGCAGCGCCTGCATCGCCAGCCCGTGGCCCAGCAGCTGGTGGTGGACGCTCGGGAGCGCCTTGAGCATGTGGGCTTCGCCCGGGGAATGCACGCCCAGCATGTAGCCGTTGGCGCTCACCGTGGCCGGTTCGTTGATGGTCACCCAGCGGGCCACCCGGTCGCCGTAGGCCGCGGCTGCAATGGCGGCGAATTCCCCCAGCCGGTAGGCGGTGTCCCGGTTCATCCAGCCGCCGGCCTCGTCCAGCTCCAGCGGCGTGTCCCAGTGGTACAGGGTAGCCATCGGGGAGATCCCGTTGGCCAGCAGCAGGTCGATCAGGCGGTCGTAGAAGTCCAGCCCCTTGGGATTCACCGGACCGCTGCCGCCGGGCTGGATACGGGGCCAGGACAGTGAGAACCGGTACGAATCGATGCCCAGTTCCTTCATCAGCGCCACGTCCTCGGGCATCCGGTGGTAGTGGTCGCAGGCCATGGAGGGGCTGTGGTCTTCGACGATGGTGCCGGGCCTGGCCGCAAAGGCGTCCCACCCCGAGGGGCCCCGCCCGTCCTCGTCCAGCGCCCCCTCGATCTGGAACGCGGCGGTCGCCACCCCCATGGTGAAACCGGAAGGCAGCAGGGCAGCCAGATCGTGGGCGGAAGCGTTCATTGGCGGATCCCCTATGCAGTTGCGCTGGTGGTTGATTGATTTTAGGCCCCGGCAGGGGCCCGCGCCACAACCGGCGCGTCGGGGTGGCCCCGGGTCGCTTTGTACCGGGCTTCGCTCAGTACGTTGAACCCTCCGGGCCCAGGAGGAACTCCTTGGCATGCGCCACGGCCTTCTTGAAGGCGTCATTCCGCAGGCTCACCAGTTGCTCCGCCTCGTCCGCCGCGGGCTCGAGGTAGCCGGTGAAGCCCGGCCGGAGTACCCAGATGTCCCCGGCCGGGGGCAGGTAAAACACACCGAAGGAGCGCTGCTGGCTGTCCTCGGCGGACCAGATCGGCACCACGGCCAGCGCAGCGCCGGTGTCCACGTTGATCCACTGCGCACGCGGGAGTGGCAACTCGTGGGCCTCGGGGTCAAGGAACGGCGCTGTCCCCTCGCCCCACCGTTCCTCGAACCGTTCGTGGAACGCCGGCATCAGGTGCGAATCGTAACGCCGCCATGCGCTCATGGCAGTACTCCTTCCCGTGGACTTCCTTGGCTGGTGCGGCGCCACCGCGCTGCCGGCGCCGCGGTCATTCAGGACCCCGTTCCCACCGCACCGGGCTCACCCGCAGGACGGGTTCCCGCTCCCGGTGGCGGCGGACCGGGATGTCGCGGCCTCCCGCCCCGGCGGGCGCGGCGTCCCCGGTGCGGGCAGCGGGGTCATACTCCGCCCGCGACCTCGGGTCCCTGAGGACGGCGAACGATTCCAGGATGAGCCGGACTTCGTCCCCGCCGTCGGGCGCGGTGCGGGACACGACGGGAGCGGACGCCTCCCGGTCCGGGTGCCGGAGCCGCATCAGTGCCCGGAAGGAACGCTGGATCTCAGCTTGCGTGGCGTCCGGCGCGACGTGCAGGGCGGCGTAGAAACCACGCGGGTCACGGTTCATGATTCCACCCCCTCCGTCGGGGATCCTTCGCGGATCCCCGCTCGCGCCGGCCGCCCACACCGGCCGGCGCGGCTACTTCGCGATCTCTTGCGGCTTGTCCTGGCTGTGCGTGATTTCGATCTTCCGGGGCTTGGCCTTCTCCGCCACCGGGATACGGAGGGTCAGGACGCCGTCGGCGTAGTTGGCCTTGACGTTGTCCAGGTCGAGGGTGTCGCCCAGGATCAGCTGGCGGCTAAACACACCGCGGGGCCGCTCCGAGGCCAGCAGCTCGACATTGGGCTGCGTCGGGTCGCGCCTTTCGGCCTTGACCGTCAGGACGTTGCGCTCGATATCGAGGTCCACCGAGTCAACGTTGACGCCGGGAAGATCGAACGCGACGACGAACTCGCCGTCCTCCTGCCATGCATCCATCGGCATGGTGGCCGGCCGGGCCGTCGTTCCGAAAACCTGCTGCGTCAGCCGGTCCAGTTCACGGAACGGGTCCGTACGCATCAACATCATTTACCACTCCTTCATCACAGTGAGTCCTGAATTCTTGTTGACTATCCAGCCCCCAATTATCTGTGGTGGTGGATATAGATTTTTTATAGCACCAGTGCGAGACTACTGCAAGAGGAAATTTTGTGACGAATGAAGGGGGTGGCGCCATGGCTGACCGCGGGGCAGACGTCGGGGTCTACGCGATCTCGGTGGTGGCGCAGCTGGTCGGGACCGGGCAGCAGAACATCCGGCTGTACGAACGGAAGGGGCTGCTGAGGCCGGACCGGACGGCGGGCGGCACCCGGCAGTACAGCGACACGGATCTGGTGGTGCTGCGGCGGATCGGCGAACTCCTGGAGGAGGGCCTGAACCTGGCCGGGGTGGCCAAGGTGCTGGAGCTGGAGGCGGCCAATGCCATCCTCCGGGCGGAGCTGGAGCGGCGTAAGCCGAGGCGTTAAACGACGAGGGGCGCGCTGACCGGCAGGCGCCCCTCATTCCGTTGTTGCCTAGTCCGCGCCGGTCTCATGCTTGGAGAGTTCGCCGGTGACCTGCTCCCCGGGGATCCGGGCCGTTCGCCAGGTGTCCAGCATGATCACCGCGCCCAGGATCACGAAGGAGATCGACAGGGAGGCGAGGGCGTCGGTGGTCCAGTGGTAACCGAGGTAGAGCCGGCTCACGGCGGCGAAGAAGATCCCGATGCCGGCCACCACGAAGCCCACCACGGCAGCCTTCGGGTTTTTGCGGCGCGAGAAGACCAGGAATGTCGTGACCAGGAGGAAGTCGCACGCGCCCAGGACGTGGCCGGAGGGGAACGAGAAGGTGGAGTCCGCCCCGAAGAGCATGAGATCCACCGGCGGCCGGTGCCGCTCAACCGTCCGGCCGATGAGCTGGGCCAGGATGACGCCGGTCAGCATGGCGCCGGCGAGGACGACCGGCCGCCACGCATGCTTGGCCAGCAGCCCCCAGGCCACGGTGACTACCAGGATGATGATCGGCAGCCCGATCGGGCCGAAGACGATGGCCAGGATGATCATGATGGTCGTGGTGGGCTCCCCGCGCAGCGTCACGAGCCAGGATCGCACCGGCTCGTCGACGACGCTGATGCCACCGTGCTGCAGGACACTGACCAGGATGAAGGTGAACAACACGGCACCGAAGACCATGAGTCCGACGGCGGTCCGGTAGAGGTTCCTGCGTGCCTCCACGTCCATGTAGCGCTCTTCGACCACGAACTTGTCGTGGAAGCCCCGCCACCAGCCGGATGATTTCCTTGATTGGTCTTGAGCCATTGCCCGCATCCGCCTCTGCACGTGTGTTGTTATTTTCTTCCGTGAAGATTATCGCGGTTCCGGTTGCGCTGTTCACTTCAGCCATGCCTGCCGCCGGATCGACACGCCCACAAGGCCGCCCGCGTGGTGAGTTGACTCACGTTTAAATCAGACGTTACTCTCGCTTCAGCCCTTGGCCACCAAGGCGACCACCTTCAGGAAGACTGTGCGATGACGACAGCAAGCGAGTGCATTGAAATCCAGATCGACAGCCCCCGGCTGCTTGACGAACGGCTCAACGACGCGGTCCTGGGGCTGCAGCGGCTCGCCATGCTGACGGGCACCCACGGCATCCTGCTGACGCGCGTCAAGCCGGGCCACTACACGGCAGCGCTCTCCGACCAGGTTCCCTTCGGAATGACCCGGGAACTCGTCCACTAGGGCGGATGCACCGCGGGACCGGGCCGCCAGGCTCCGGGCCCGAACAAGCCAGGTCCCGGGCGGCTGAGCATCGACTCGCCGCCCGGGACCTTCTTTGTTTAGCGGCCGCGCACCTGCCGTGGCCCATCACCAGTCATGGACCGTGCCGTCGACGAGGCGGTTGTAGGGCAGGTAGGCCTGCTGGTACGGGTAGGCCGCGGCGGCCTCCTCGTTGAATTCGACGCCGATGCCGGGCTTGTCCCCCGGGTGCAGGTAGCCGTCCACGAAGGTCATGGACTGCTCGAAGACCTCGTTGGTCTTGTCCGAGTGCTGCATGTATTCCTGGATGCCGTAGTTGTGGATGGCCAGGCCCACGTGCAGCTGCGCGGCGAAGCCGACCGGGGAGATGTCCGTGGGGCCGTGGAAGCCGGACTTGATCTGGTATTGGGCGGCGAAGTCCATCACCTTCTTCAGCGGCGAGATCCCGCCGAAGTGCGTGGAGGCGGCCCGGACGTAGTCGATCAGCTGTTCCTTGATGATGCTCTGGTAGTCGTACACGGTGTTGAAGATTTCACCGATCGCCAGCGGGGTGGTGGTGTGCTGCCGGACCAGGCGCAGCGCCTCCTGGTTCTCTGCCGGCGTGCAGTCCTCCAGCCAGAACAGGTCGTACGGCTCCAGCGCCTTGCCCAGCTTCGCGGCCTGGATCGGGGTCATCCGGTGGTGCCCGTCGTGCAGCAGCGGCAGCTCGGGACCGAACTCGTTCCGGACCGCCTCAAACACCGAGGGCAGGTGCCGCAGGTAGGCGCGGGTGTCCCAGTCCTCCTCCTGCGGGAACGCGCCGCGACCGGCCGGTTCATAGTCGTACCGCTCCCCGGAGGCCTGCGCCTGGGCCGCGACGCCGTAGACGGCCTTGATGCCGGGCACGGCGGTCTGGATCCGGATGGACTTGTACCCGAGTTCCAGGTGTTCCCGGACCGAGTCGAACAGCGATTCCAGGTCCGAGCCCGAGGCATGCCCGTAGGCGCGCAGCCCGTTCCGGGACGCGCCGCCGAGGAGTTGGTACACCGGCATCCCGGCCAGCTTGCCCTTGATGTCCCACAGGGCCATGTCGACGGCGGCGATCGCGGCCATCGTGACCGGACCCCGGCGCCAGTACGCGGAGCGGTAGAGGAACTGCCAGGTGTCTTCGATCCGGTGCGGGTCCTTGCCGATCAGCAGCTGCGCCACATGTTCCTTCAGGTACGCGGCGACGGCCAGCTCACGGCCGTTCAGGGTGGCGTCGCCGATTCCGGTGACGCCGTCCTCGGTGGTGATCCGCAACGTGACGAAGTTGCGGGACGGGCTGGTGACGAAGACTTCGGCGGCAATGATTTTCACGGCGGGTCCAGGCTTTCGGTATCGATCGGGATGGGGGTCCGGGGCGGGTTGGGGGTCTTTAGCGCTGGGTGCTGCCGTCCGGCGCGGCGCCCAGCAGCGCCAGTTCCGCGGCGCTGGGCAGGCCCTCGCAGTCACCCGCGGTGCTGACGGCGAAGGCGCCGGCGAGGGTGCCGCGCCGCAGGCGTTCGGCGATGTCGCCGCCGTCGAGCAGGGCCGAAAGGTAGCCCGCGGTGAAGGCGTCCCCGGCCCCGACGGTGTCGATGCTGGTCACCGGGACGGCTGGGGCTTCCCAGCGGCCGGCGGAGGTGTGCACCCCGGCGCCGGCAGCGCCGCGCTTGACCACGACCTCCTGCACGCCGCGGTCCAGGAGCTCGGCGGCCAGGGCCAGTTCGGACCCGTCCGGGTCCGTTCCGCCGGCTGCGCCGCCGCCGTCGGCAACCAGGCCGAGTTCGTCGTCGGAGGCCACCAGGACGCCGGCGTGCCGGGCGAGCGGGGTGAGGACGGCGCGGGCCTCGTCGCGGGACCACAGCTTGCTGCGGTAGTTGACGTCGAGGGACACCACCAGGCCCTCGGCCGCACCGCGTGCGGCCGCGTATTCGACGGCGCGCCGCGCGTCCGGGCTGAGGGCGGCGGTGATGCCGGTGAGGTGCAGGACCCGGGGGCCGGCGGCGAAGGCCCGGTCCACATCCTCGCGGCAGATCGTGGAGCCCGCGGACCCGGCGCGGTAGTAGTAGGCGCGGCTGATGTCCGCGGTGCGCCGCTCCAGGAACATCACTCCGGTGGCGCGGGCGGCGTCCACCCGGTGCTGCACCGCCAGGCCCTCGCTGCGCAGCTGCCGCAGGATGAACTCGCCGTGCGGGTCCGCGCCCACCACGCCGGCCCAGGCGACGCTGTGGCCCAGCCGGGCGACGCCGACGGCGACGTTGGACTCCGCCCCGGCCACGTGCATGGACAGGCTGCCGCCGGCGGACAGCGGCCCGCCCGACCGCAGCGAGACCATCGATTCGCCAAGCGTGAGCAGGTCAACCGTCATCGCGCCCGCTCCGCGGCTCCCGGCCGGCCGTAGCCGGCGGCGAGGCCGACGAACGCCCGGGCCCGCTCACGCATCGGGGCGAGGTCCCCGCCCGAGCCTGCGTCGCCGAACACCGGCCCGCCGAGTCCGACGGCGATCGCGCCGGCGTCCCAGTAGCCGGCGGCCTCGTCCAGCCCTACGCCGCCCACCGCGATGAACGGAATGCCGGGGAAGGGGTCGCGGAGCGCCTTGAGGTAGCCGGGGCCGCCGATCGAGGCGGGGAAGAGCTTCACCGCGGTGGCGCCGCGGTTCATGGCCTCGTAGGCCTCGCTGGGGGTCAGCGCACCGGCCAGGACGGGAATGCCGAGGCGTGCGGATTCCTGGATGGAGCTCGCCAGCGAGGGCGTCACCATGAACTGGCCGCCGGCCTCGGCCACCTCCGCCACATCCGCGGCGGTGAGGACGGTGCCGGCTCCGACGAAGCAGCCTGCGGGGGCCGCGGCGCGGACCGCGCGGATGGCGGCGAGCGCGTCCGGGGTGGTGAGGGCGATCTCGACGTAGCGGAAGCCTTCCGCCATGGCCGCGAGGGCAGCCTGGGCGGCGGCTCCGCCGTCGGTACCGCGCACGATCGCCACGAGGCGGGTCTCACGGATCCCGGCCAGCAGGGCCCCGGGGGTGGGCTCGGAGATCATCTCGTTCACCATTCCGCGAAAGCGCCGTCGGGGTGGCGCCAGACGGGGCCGCGCCAGGCATGGCCGCGCTTGTCCGCGGCCCGGACGACGGCCTCGTCAATCTCAATGCCCAGCCCCGGGCCGGTGAGGCGCTCGATGTGCCCGTCGACGAATTTCAGCGGGCTCTTGTCCACCACGTAGTCCAGGACTTCGGCGCCCTGGTTGTAGTGGATGCCGATGCTTTGTTCCTGGATCAGGAAGTTGGGCGTCGCGAAGCCCACCTGCAGGCAGGCGGCCAGCGCCAGCGGCCCCAGCGGGCAGTGCGGCGCCAGCTGGACCTCGTAGATTTCGGCCAGCGAGGCGATCTTGCGGACCTCGGTGATGCCGCCGGCGTGGGAGAGGTCCGGCTGGGCCACGGCGATCCCGGCCTGCAGCGCGGGCAGGAATTCCTGCCGGCTGTAGAGCCGCTCGCCGGTGGAGACCGGCGTCGTGGTGCTGGCGGTGAATTCCCGGAGCAGGTGCGTGTTTTCCGGGACCACGGGCTCCTCGAGGAAGAACGGCCGGTACGGCTCCAGCAGCGGCGCCACCCGGCGGGCGTTGGCCAGGCTGAAGCGGCCGTGGAAGTCGACGGCGACGTCGCGGTGGTCCCCGAGGACCTCGCGGGCGGCCGCGACCCGGCGGACGACGCCGTCGAGTTCCGCCACCGAGGCGATGGGGCTCATCCGGCCGCTGGCGTTCATCTTGACGGCGGTGAGCCCGACCTCCAGTTGCGCGCTGATCTGGTCGGCCACCTCGTTGGGCTCGTCCCCGCCCACCCAGCCGTACATCCGGATCCGGTCGCGGACGTGGCCGCCCAGGAGCTGGTGCACGGGAGTGTTGAAGTGCTTGCCCGCGATGTCCCAGAGGGCCTGGTCCAGGCCGGAGACGGCGCTGGCCAGGATGGGTCCGCCCCGGTAGAAGGAGCCCTTGGTCATGACCTGCCAGTGGTCCTCGATCCGGAGCGCGTCGTTGCCGATGAGCAGCTCGGAGAGCTGGTCCACGGCCGTGCGGACCGTTTCGCTGCGCCCCTCGCAGCTGGCCTCACCCCAGCCGACGATCCCGCTGTCGGTCTCGATCCGGACGAAGAGCCAGCGCGGCGCGACGAGGAACGTCTCAATCCTGCTGATGCGTGTCATATGCTGCCTAGCCCTTGGTCGCGCCGGCGGTGAGGCCGGAGACGATGTACTTCTGCGTGAAGAGCGCAATGATCATGATCGGGATGGTGACCACCGTGGCGGCGGCCATCAGTCCGCCCCAGTCGATGCTGGCGTAGGAGACGAAGTCGAAGATCGCCACCGGCAGCGTCTTGGTCTTGGACCCGGACAGCACCAGGGCGAACATGAAGTTGTTCCACGAGAAGATGAAGGACAGGATGCCGGCGGTGGCGATGCCGGAGACGGACAGCGGCAGCGTGATGCGCCGGAACGCGCCGATCGGGGTGAGCCCGTCCACCTGGGCGGATTCCTCCAGCTCCAGCGGCAGCGAATCGAAGTAGCTCATCATGATGTACACGATCAGCGGCAGTGCCACGAACATGTGGCTGAGGATGAGGACCTCGAAGCCGCCCACCATCTTCAGGTTGGAGAAGACGTAGTACCACGGCACCAGCAGCGAGACGCCGGGGATGACACGGGCCATCAGGACCACCAGGGCCGAGCGGTGCATGGTGAAGCGGCTCATCGCGTAGGCCGCCGGGACGCCGAGGACCAGGGACAGCGCGGTGGAGACGAACGCCACCCAGAAGCTGTTGAAGATGAAGACGAAGTAGTTGTTGCGCTGCAGCACGTTGGCGTAGTTCTCGCCGGTGGGGGTGAAGACAAAGGACTTGGCCGTGTCGTAGATGTCCACGTTGGTCTTGAAGGAGGCCAGCAGCATCCAGAACAGCGGGGCGATCAGGAACAGCACGACGGCGATCAGGGCAACAACCCGGAACACCTTGTAGGCGCGGGTGGCCAGCGGCTTGCGGCGGCGGGGGGCCTGCGCGGGCCGGGGGGCAGCCGTGGTGCTGGTGTTTTCGATGTTCGTGTTCAGGACGGTCATTTGCTTACCGCTTTCTTGCGCATGGTCAGCAGCCACATGGTGCCGATGATGATCATGAAGAACAGGATCAGCACCGCGGAGGAGAGCCCGTACTGGTTGTAATCGAAGCTCAGGCCGTAGGCGTAGACGTTGAGGGTCTCCACCTCGTGGAAGGAACCGCCGCCCTTGCCCTTGGTGGCGTAGAGGATGTCGAAGGTCTTCAGAGCGTCAATGCCGCGCAGCAGGATGGCGACGATCACGGTCGGCATCATGAGCGGCAGGGTGATGAAGAAGAAGCGCTGGAAGGCGTTCGCGCCGTCCATCCGGGCTGCCTCGTCCGGTTCCTCGGAGAGCGAGGTCAGGCCGGCGAGCAGGATCAGCACCACCATGGGGGTCCACTGCCAGATGTCCATGAAGATCGTGGTGCCCAGCGCGGTGTCCTGGCCGGAGAGCCACGGCTGCGGGGGGATACCGATCATGCCGAGGAGCTGGTTGACGAAGCCGATGTTGGGGTCGAAAATCAGCCGCCACATCATGCCGACGGCCACGGGGGTGGCAACGAGCGGCAGCAGGATGGCGACCCGCACCCATTTTTCGCCGCGGAAGGGGCGCCACAGCAGCAGGGCGATGCCCATGCCCAGAACAACTTCGCAGGCCAGCGCTACGCCGGTGAAGCTCAGTGTGCGGCCGACGGCGGGCCAGAACCGTTCGACGTCGGAGAGCACCGTCAGGTAGTTCTCGAGGCCGACGAACTCGGAGGCGGCGCGGACCGAGCCCTGCGAGTCGGTGAGGCTCAGGTAGAGCGTCCACGCGAGCGGGAAGACGATCAGCACGCCGACGAAGATCATCGCCGGTGCGGCGAAGAGCCACTTGCGGTGCCGGTTGGCCCAGGCGGAGAAGTCTTTCCGCGGGCCGGGCGTGCGGGCCGTGCGGCCGGCGCCGCGGGCCGTGTCACGGGCGGTGTCGCCGCGGGAGGTGTTCAGTACAGACATGGTTCACCTAAGGAGTTGGGGGTGAAGTTAAGAGCGTGGCTGCGGCGGGACGGCGGCTCGGCAGCCGTCCCGCCGCAGCGGTGTGCGCAGGGGGTTCGCGTCAGGCGCGTCCCGCCGCGGCGTTACTTCTTTTCGCTGTCCAGGAACTTCTGGAAGGCGTCGTTCGCCGTGTCGGCCGCGGCCGCGGCATCGGCACCGGTGATGGTCGAAACGATCGGAGCACCCACGATTTCGCGGGCCTTGCCCACGGTGACAACCTCGGGACGGTCGTGGCCGACCCCGTTCTTGGCGCTGGCAGCGATGGCCTCAGCCAGGTCCTTCGGGTAGGTGGAGGTACCGGCCGGGTCAGCCCAGACCGAGGCACGCGGACCGGGAACGCCGGCCTTCTGGGCCTGCAGGGTGCGGTCCTTGCTGGTGGCCCACTGGATGAACTTCCAGGCGTTGTCCTGGTTGCCCGAGGCCTTGTTCACGGCGAGGCCCCAGGACGGGATGTTGTACGGCTTGGAACCGGCCGGGCCGGCGGGAAGGGCCGCGAAACCGACCTTGTCGGCGACCTTGGACTTGGCCGGATCGGTGGCGTTCTTGTACAGCGAGTCGGCCTCGGTGTAGAAGGCGGCCTTGCCCTGGGTGAAAATTGCCATCGCCTCGGGCCAGCTCATGTCGGTGCTGACGTTCTTCGGGCCGTAGTTCTTGATCAGGCCGCCGTAGAAGGAGTAGGCCTTCTTCGCTGCGTCGCTGCCGACGGCGGACTTGCCGCTGCCGTCAATGAAGTCGCCGCCGAAGCTGTAGAGGAAGCTGGAGAATTGGGTGACCGCGGCGGACTTGCCGGTGCGGGCCACGAACCCGGCGGTATCCGGGGTGGCTTCGGAGATCTTCTTGGCGGCGGCCTGCAGCTCGTCCATGGTCTTGGGGACCGCGACGCCGGCTGCCTGCAGCAGGTCCTTGCGGTAGTAGAGCACCTCGCGCTCGGTGATGATCGGAACGCCGACCACCTTGCCGTCAACGGTGGAGGCCTTGACCGGGCCCTCCTGGTAGTCCTTCCAGTCCCAGCCGGCGTCCGAGGAGACCTTGGACGTCAGGTCGGCGAGGTAGCCGTTCTTCGCGAACGCCTTGCCTTCCTGGAGCGGGCGGTACATCATGACGTCGATTTCGTCGCTGCCGGCGTTGAGCTTGACGTTGTACTGGTCCGAAAGCTGGTCCTCGCCGAGCTGGGTGAGCTCGACCTTGAGGCCGGTGGCCTTTTCGAATTCCGGAATGGCTGCCTTGATGCCCTCGGTCCACACGTGGTTGGCCAGTGTGACCCGGACCGTGCCGGCGGCCTTGGCATCGCCGCTGCCGCTGCCGCCGCCACAGGCGGTCAGGCCGAGCGACAGCGCCGCGGCGACGGCCGCGTACTTCACAATTGAACGCCGCTTCATTACGACTCCCTTGTCTTCAGGGCCGGATCAAGCTCCAGCCACCCGCGGATGCATCTTTACATCTGCTCTGGAGCGATCTTAGAGAAATAAAGCAGACTTAAACAACCCCTTGCGCCCACCCGTATGATTTATTCATGCAAACCCCAAAGGCGGAGTCTCCAGCTGACCTGCACTCCGTGCTGGTCCAGACCCTGGGGCTCGCCATTGCCGAGGGGAGCCTGGCGCCGCACTCCATCCTTCGCCTGGACGAGCTGGAGGCGCAGCACAGTGTGTCCCGTTCGGTCGTGCGGGAAGCAACCCGGGTGCTCGCATCCATGGGCATGCTGGAATCCCGACGCCGGCTGGGCACCGTGGTGCAGCCGGAGGAGTCCTGGAACCTTTATGACCCGCAGGTGATCCGTTGGAGGCTGGCCTCGTCCCGGCGGGTGGACCAGTTGCGCGCCCTGAACGAACTCCGCGGCGCGATCGAGCCGCAGGCTGCCCGTCTGGCTGCCGAGCGGGCGTCCTGGGACACCGGCAGTGACCTCGTCTCGCAGGCCGCGCGGCTCTGGGCTGCGGGCCAGCGCGGCGACCAGGGCGAGTTCCTGCGGCTGGACATCGAGTTCCACGCCGCCGTCCTCCGGGCCTCCGGCAACCCGATGTTTTCCCAGCTCCACAACCTCGTCGCCGAGGTCCTGACCGGCCGGACCGAGCATGGCCTGATGCCCCATCTGCCGCAGCATGAGGCGCTCCAGCTGCACGTCGACGTCGCCAGCGCCATCCAGCGCGGCGAGATGGATGCGGCGCACGCGGCCATGCGCAGGATCGTGGAACAGTCCACCGAGGAAATCGGCGACATCTGGTCCAGCCACCACGAGCCCGAAGCCCACTAGCCCGAGCCCACCACGACGCGGGATCAGCTTCGGCTCAAGTTGGACGCTACCGGCCGCCCTCGATCTTCCGACTCCGCTGATCCTGGGCCATCGGGCCGTAGGGGTACACCCCGACGCGTGCACGGCTCACCTCACCCAGCCGCCGCAGTTCCTCCCCGGAAAGCTCCAGGTGCGCTGCCGCGAGGTTGTCCGCGAGTTGTCTGGTGCTCCGGACGCCCAGAATCACCGAGGTCACGGCCGGCTGCTCCGCCAGCCAGGCGAGCGCCACCTGGGCGGCGCTTGCGTCGTGCTGACCGGCGATGTCGTTCACGGCATCCAGGATCTCCCACGTGCGCGGATCCGCGTTCCTGGCCTCCCAGGCCTCCATGCCCCGCTTGGGGTTCTCGCCCAGCCGGGTGGCGCCCGACGGCGGCTGGTCCCGCTGGTATTTCCCGGAAAGCCAGCCCCCGCCCAGCGGCGACCAGGGCAGCAGGCCGATCCCGGCGTCGAGCGAGGCCGGCACGATCTCCGACTCGATCTCGCGGGCCAGCAGGCTGTACTGCGGCTGCAACGTCACCGGCGGGCTCCACCCGTGCGAACGGGCCACGTGCACGGCCTTCGTCAGCTGCCAGCCTAGGAAGTTCGAGAAGCCGTAGTACGCGATCTTCCCGCCGCTGACGGCGTCGTTCAGGAAGCGCAAGGTTTCTTCCAGCGGCGTTATGGGATCCCAGGCGTGCAACTGGTACAGGTCGATTTGTTCCACGCCCAGGCGGCGGAGCGAACCATCCAGTGCGCGGTTGAGGTGCCGGCGGGAGGTGCCGACGTCGTTTGGAGCCTGGCCCATCGGGAAACGGCCCTTGGTGGCGAGCACCACGCGGTCCCGCGCTTCCGGCCGCGCGGCGAGCCAGCGGCCGATGATCTCCTCGGAAGCCCCTGCCGAGTAGACATCGGCGGTGTCGATGAAGTTGCCTCCCCCCGCGAGGTAACCGTCAAGGATGTCGTGGGATTGTTCCTCGGTGGCTTCCGCTCCGAAGGTCATGGTGCCCAGCGCGTAGTTGGAAACGACGGCGCCGCTGGCGCCCAAAGTGCGGTATTCCATGGGACTCCTGATCAGTCTTCGGTGGGGGTGGTGCGCAGCGAGTGGTAGTTGCGCCAGCTGTGCTCCGGAGCGTAACCCAGGAGCCGCTTGGCCTTCTCGATCGAGAGCAGGGTCTCGTGCTCGCCGAGTTCCTTAACCACCAAGACGCTCGGGAACACCTCGGCGGCCAGCTCGCTGCTGGGGCGGCTCATCACGGTATCCGCGTTCGCGACGATGAAGGCCTCGAAGCCGGGCTTGCCGTGCTCCAGCGCCCGGGCCACCGCCTGCGCGCCGTCGCGGCCGTCGATGTAGCCCCAGAGATTCCACTTGCGCAGCCGGGCGTCGGCGTCGAAGGATGGGAACTCCTCGTAGTCCTCCGGATCCATCACGTTGGAGAAGCGCAGGCCGGTGATGCTCAGCGCCGGGTCCCAGCGGGTGAGCTGGATCGCCATCTGCTCTTCGAGGTGCTTGACCAGCGAATAGGTGCTCTCCGGCCGGGCCGGGTAGTCCTCATCCACCGGGAGGTAGGGAGGGTCGACGTCGAACGGCAGGCCCAGCACCGTCTCACTGGAGGCGTAGACGATTTTCTTGATGCCGGCGCGGCGTGCTGCCTGGAACACGTTGTAGGTGGCCTGCATGTTGTTTTCGAATGTCGCCGCGTCCGGGGCGAGGCCGGGCGCCGGGATGGCGGCCAGGTGCACGATCGCATCGAACCCGGCGTGCCGGTCATCCAGGCCCAGGATGACATCCACCACCTGCCCGTAGTCGCGCAGGTCCACCCGGGTGAATCCGGGCCCCCGCTCCCCCGTTTGATCCAGGTTGGTGACCTGGTGTCCGTCGTCGCCGAGCCTGCGGACGACGTTCCTGCCGAGCTTTCCGCTTCCTCCGGTCACTGCAATTTTCATCGGGGTCTCCTCGGTGGTCGGGTGCCTGCCATCCCTCCACCCTAGAACGGCCGGCAAGGGCGGTGCACCCCTGACGGCCGAGGGGACGCTGCGGGGCGCGGTGACCTTTGGCCCTAGGCACTGCCGGGGTGACCCGGAAAGGTGGGTGCCATGAGCGGAGATCAGCGGATTGTCGTGGGCGTGGACGGCTCCGAGTTTTCAACGACGGCGCTCCGGCTCGCCGGACGCATGGCCAGCAGCCTGAACGCCCCGCTGGAGGTCGTCACGTGCCTGGGCACCTCGGATTTCTTCCTCGCTTCCCACCTGCCGGAGGAGCGCACGCCCTCCGCCGGCGAGCTCGAGGAGACGGCGAAGCGCCTCGTGGAGCAGTCCCTGGAGCGGGCCTTCGGGGACTCCCGCCCGGAGCGGCTCACCCGGCAGGTCAAATTCGGGCCGCCAGCCAAGGTGCTGATCGATGAGAGCAAGGATGCCCAGCTGCTCGTCGTCGGCCGGCGCGGCCAGGGCGGCTTCCTCGCCCAGGTCATGGGCTCCGTCAGCGGCGCCTGCGCGGCCCACGCCCACTGCCCGGTCCTGGTGGTCGGCCAGGACGCCCGTGAAGGCCAGCCGGGCGAATGAGTGCCGGCCGCAACGGCGGGGCCGCGCCCCGCGTGCAGCCACCGGCCGGATGGAAAGGCCCGCTCGCGGCGCTCGGCGCCGCGGCGGCGGCGGCAGGCTACGTCCTCGCCGTCCGGCCGCGGCTGCTCAACTGGGGAGCGACGGCGCAGGAAGCCGCCGGCCCCCTGGCCGGCGACGAACTGGTGCCCGCGCCGCGGCTGCAAAGCACGCGCGCGGTAAGCATCGCAGCCCCGCCGTCGGCGGTGTGGCCATGGCTGGTCCAGCTCGGGGCCGGACGCGGCGGCATGTACAGCTTCGACGCCCTGGAGAATGCGGCCGGTCTCGGCATGCACAGCGCTGACCGGATCATCCCCGAGTTCCAGCAGCTCGCCGTTGGCGACGTCATTCCGCTGGCCCCCAGCGGCGGCGTTCCGGTCCGCCGGCTCGAGCCCGAAAGAGTGCTGGCCTTGGGCGGCACCATGGACCCGCGCACCGGGCAGGTGGCCGGAGAGGGCGCCGGGATTGAACGGCGCGTGGCCGGTCCCCGGCTGGAGGTTGGCTGGACGTTCGTGCTGCAGCCCCTCGGCGCCCGCAGCACCCGGTTGCTGGCGAGGACCCGGTATGACTACTCGCCTCTGGTGCTCAGCATTCCACTGCGTGTCCTGCTCGAGCCGCTGCAGTTCCTGATGGAGCGCCGGATGCTCCTGGGCATCCGCGCCCGCGTCGAGCGCCGTCGTCCCCGCAGCAGGCGCCGCCGGGGACGCTGAGGGCGGGGGCTTTGTGCCCTACGGCGGCCCGCCGGGGCGTCATAGCCTGAATGAACAGAGCGGCGCGGCCGCCCGCCGGATTCCGGGAGGCCCACGGTGAAATCGGCAAAGTCAAGCATCGTCGCGGGTATCGTCCTTATGACGGTGGGCGCGCTATTGCTGCTGGACCTGCTCGGCATCTTCAAGGTTGCCGCGTTCCTGCCGCCGCTGATCTTCGCCGCGGTGGGTCTGGTGTTCGCATCCCTGTTCGTCCGCAGCCGGGAGAACTGGTGGGCGGCCATCCCCGGTTCGGTGTTCCTTGGCCTTGCCGCGGTCATCACCGCCACGCAGCTCTCCCCCGGCGACGGCGGGCGCATACCTGTTCTTGTTCATGGCGGCCGGATTCGCCGCGGTCTACCTGCGCGAACGCGGCAACTGGTGGGCCCTGATCCCCTGCGGGGTGATGTTCACACTCGCTGTCATCGTGGCCCTTCCGCCAGGGCTGCCGGGCACCGCCGTGGCCGCCGTCCTGTTCCTGGGCCTGGCAGCCACGTTCGGCCTGCTGTCCCTGGTCCGGGTCCGGCTTTCCGACGGAATTTCCGAGCACCCGGGCCGGATGAAATGGCCGCTGATTCCAGCCGCCGTCCTCGGCGTCCTGGGCCTGATTTTCGCCCTTCAGGCCACGGCGGTGCTCATTGCCCTGGACTTCGCCGTCCCGGTCGGCATGATCCTGGGCGGGATCGCCTTGCTGGTCTACGCCTACCGCGCGCGCCGGGGCGGCCAGCACAAGGTGCACGGCGCATAGAATCCGGCAGCGAATCCAGCAGCGCTCCTAGGAGTTGCCCGCCAGCTGGGCCAGGGCTGCGCGGAGCCGGGCGCCGGCGTCGTCCGCCACCTCCCGGACCGCCGGGCTGGCGCTGAGCTGCACCATTGTCTGCGGGTCGATCGCGTCCACCGTCGTTTCGGCCGCGCCCGGACCCCGGCGGACCACCACGTTGCAAGGAAGCAGGGCTCCCAGTTCCGGCTCGGCCGCCAGGGCACGGCTCGCCAGCTGCGGGTTGCAGGCCCCCAGGATCACGTAGTCGCCCACGGCCTTCGCCGCCTCCTCGCCGAGCTTCGCCGCGAAAGTGTCGCGGACGTTGATCTCGGAAAGAATTCCGAAGCCCTGGTCCGCGAGGGCGGCACGGGTCTTCTCCACCGCCTCGGCCCAGCTGAGCTGGACGGCGGTGCTGTAGGTGTAGCTCATGGCTCACTCCTTGCGGGATGGTTCGGTCGCGGGCAGCAGGTACTTGGCGAACCAGTCCCGGGCAAGGATGGCCGCTGCGGCCAGCGTCCCGGGTTCCTCGAACAGGTGGGTGGCGCCCTGGACGACGGCCAGCTGGTTGGGGCACCGCATCATGGCCTTGGCCTTGCGGTTCAGCTCCAGCACCTCGTAGTCGAAACTTCCCACGATCAACAGCGTCGGCGCCCGGACGGCGGAGAGCCGGGGACCGGCCAGGTCGGGACGTCCGCCGCGGGATACGACGGCGGAGATCCTGGCGGAGGGTTCGGACGCGGACCACAGCGCCGCGCCCGCGCCGGTGCTCGCGCCGAAGTAGCCGATGGCGCTGGACGCGGTGTCATCGCGCGTGGCCAGCCAGTCGGTGGCCGAGGACAGCCTGCGGGCGAGCAGCTCGATGTCGAAGACGTTCGCCCGGTTGCGCTCCTCCGCCGGTGTGAGCAGGTCCAGCAGCAGGGTGCCGAGGCCTGCGCGCTGGAGCACGCTGGCCACGAAGCGGTTCCGCGGGCTGTGCCGGCTGCTGCCGCTACCGTGGGCGAAAACCACCACGGCGCGGGCCGGCACCGGCAGGTGAAGCTGCCCCTGCAGCCGGACTCCCCGGGAGGGGATCTCCACCTCTTCGTCGAATTCCGCGAGGTCCGCGGTGGCCGTCGGCGTTCCCCCCGTTGGCGGCGAATCCTTCAGCCGCCGGGCGGCGGCGTCGAGCAGCTGGATCACCTCGTCATCCTCGGTGGGCGAGAAGTCGCGGTAGTGATAGCCGACGGCGGAGAACTGCCGGGGTGTGGCAAGGCAGACCACTTCGTCGGGTTCGCTCAGGGCCGCGAGCGTGTCGGCCGGAGCAACGGGCACGGCCAGGATCACCCGCGCGGCGCCCAGTTTCCGGGCAATGCGGCAGGCGACCCGGGCGGTGGAGCCGGTGGCGATCCCGTCGTCGACGATCACTGCAATGCGCCCGGTGAGGTCCTGGCGGGTGCGGCCTTTCCGGAACTGCGCGACACGGTTTTCAAGCACGGCCCGCTCGCGGTCTTCGACGGCCTGCAGTTCCGCATCGCTGACGCGGGCCTGCGCCAACACGTGCTCCTCTAGGACCCGGGCACCGCCCTCGCCGGTCGCCCCCATGGCGAGCTCTGGCTGGTAGGGCAGCCCGAGCTTCCGAACCACGATCACGTCCAAGGGTGCGTCCAGCGCCGCGGCAACTTCGAACGCGACCGGAACCCCGCCGCGCGGTAGGCCCAGCACCACGATGTCCTTGCCACGAAGGTCCGCCAGACGCCGCCCCAGCTGCCGCCCGGCATCAACCCTGTCTTCAAAAATGCTCATTGTATTGGCTTTCCAGTCGGGCGCCGGCCGACGGGCCCATCCAGTGATGCGCTCCGCGGGCTGGGCATCGGAGCAGGCTGGGCATCGGAGCAGCTTGGCGCTTTCTCCCACTATCCGTCAGGAGTTCCGGGGATGTGAGGGCCCTTGTACCCGGTTTCGCTTGCCCCGGCCCGGCCGGCCCCGGCGGGGCGCCAACGGTGCCCGGCGGGCGTGCGCCGTCGCGGCGTTCGTCGTGCTGAAGCGTGCCGCGCGCCGGGCCACGTGGTGGTCCTTACCCCGCCGCCGGACCCGCGGCAGCACCGGCGCCGTGGGCTGCTGGGCGGCACGGGAGAAGAACCACTGCTTGGCAATCTCCACCAGCACCAGGTACACCACGGTCATGCCCAGCAGAGCCAGGAAGAAGGGCACCGGCAACGGATCGAAGCCCAGCACACCGGCGAGCGGGGACAGCGGCAGGAACACGCCCAGGGCCACCACGCCGAGCGAGGCGCACAGCAGTCCGAGCGAGGGGCGGCTGCGGAGGAAGGGGACCCGGCGGGTCCGGATCGCGAAGATGATCAGCGTCTGCGTGGCGATCGACTCGATGAACCAGCCAGCCCGGAACTCCCCCGGGACAGCGTCGAAGACGAACAGCATCAGGGCGAAGGTCGCGAAGTCGAAGACCGAGCTGATGGGGCCAAAGAGGAACATGAAGCGCCGGATGAAGGAGATGTTCCAGTGGGCCGGGGCCAGCAACTGTTCCTTGTCCACCCGGTCACCGGGGATGGCCAGCTGGCCCGTGTCGTAGAGCAGGTTGTTGAGCAGGATCTGTCCCGGCAGCATCGGCAGGAAGCTGAGCACCACCGACGCCGTCGCCGCGCTGAACATGTTGCCGAAATTGCTGGAGGTGCCCATCAACACGTACTTGATGGTGTTGGCGAAGATCCGCCGACCCTCCATAACGCCGTCGGCCAGCACCCCGAGGTCCTTGTCCAGCAGCACGACGTCGGCGGCGTCCTTGGCGACGTCGGTGGCGCTGTCCACGGAGATGCCGATGTCGGCCTGGTGCAGCGCGAGCGCGTCGTTGACGCCGTCGCCCATGAACCCGACGGCGCCGCCGCTCTGGCGCAGCAGCCGGATGATCCGGGCCTTCTGCTCCGGGGAGACGCGGGCGAAGATGCTGGCCTCGCGGGCGGCGGCGCTCAGTTCCGGGTCGGACATGGCCTCCGCCTCAGCCCCGGCGATGGTCCCGCCGGAGAGCACGCCGAGTTCGTCGCAGACCCGCTCGGCGACCTTGGCGTTGTCCCCGGTGGCAATCTTGACCGTGATGCCCAGCGCTTCCAGCCGGTCCAGGGACTCCCGCGCGTTGGCCTTGGGCTTGTCGAGGAAGACCAGGAAACCGGCCAGTTCCAGGTCCTTCTCGTCCGCCGGCGACATGTCCTCCATTCCGGCCGCGTCCCGGGTCGCCACCGCCACCACTCGGGAGCCCGCGTCGAACTGTTCGTCCAGCAGGGCCTGCACCGCCGCCGGCGTGGCGCCGCACAGCGCCAGCACGTCCTCCGGCGAGCCTTTGGTGATGATCCGGGCCGGGGCGCCGTCGTCGCGGACCAGGACACTGGTCCGCCGGCGCTGGTGGTCGAAATCGATCACGTCAAGCCGTTCGAAGCGTGCGGGCTCGAAGGCCGCGGCGTCCGGGGACTCCCAGAGCGCGGCGTCCAGCGGGTTCTGCCCGATCACCGACCGCTTAGCCTCGGTGTAATCGGCCTCGGTGGCGAGCAGCCCCAGCGTGAACAGCTGGTCCGCGGACACACCGCCGTCCACCGGCAGGGCGGCGGTGAAGCTGATCCGGCCCTCCGTCAGGGTCCCGGTTTTGTCCGTGACCAGGATGTCCATGTCGCCGAGGTCCTCGATGCAGACCAGCCGTTTGACCAGCACCTTGCGTTTGGCCAGCTGCCGGGTGCCCGTGGCGAGGCTGGTGCTGACCACGGCGGGCAGCAGCTGCGGGGTGATCCCCACGGCGATCGCCAGGGAGAACAGCAGCGATTCGATCAGCGGGCGCTGGAGCAGCAGGTTCGCGACGAAGATGAGCGAGGTCAATCCGATGGCCACCTGCAGCAGCAGGAAGGAGAAGCGCTTGAGCCCGAGCTGGAATTCGGTCTGCGGCTGACGCTCGCCCAGGCCGAGCGCGATTCGGCCGAATTCCGCCCGGCCGCCGGTCGCCACCACCACCCCGGTGCAACTGCCAGCCTGGATCACGGTTCCCATGAACAGGCAGGATGTCAGGTCGCCCAGCGCTGCGCCGCCGGCCACCGGGGCCGGATCCTTGGCGACCGGCAGCGACTCCCCGGTCAGGATGCTTTCGTCGCAGAGCAGGTCCTTGACGGTCAGCAGCCGCAGGTCGGCCGGGATGATGGCGCCGAGTCCCAGCTGCACGACGTCGCCGGGCACCAGGGCGGTTACGTTCACCTCGCTGGCGGTCCCGTCACGGAGCACGACGGCGGTGTGCGTGACACGCGAATGCAGCGCCTCGGCGGCCCGCTCGGCCCGGAACTCGTTGCTGAATCCCAAGCCCACACTCACGAGCAGGATCACGCCGATCACGATCGAGTTGGTGGCGTCCCCCAGGAACAGCGAGAGCCCGGCGGTGATGAGCAGCAGGATCAGGATAGGGCTGCGAAACTGCCGGCCCAGCACCGACCAGCCGCTTGCCTCGTGGGTACGGACCGCGTTGGGCCCCAGTGTGGCGAGCCGCTCCTCGGCTTCCGTCTGGGACAGCCCGCCCGCGGACGAACCCACCCGGGCAAGCACCGTGGCCGCCTCGGTGCGGGCGGCATCGGCGATGGTCAGGGGCGGGGAGGCAGACTCCCTGGTGTCGAGCTGTGGCATACAGATTCCGTCCGGTACCTCAAGGTACCGCTAACACTACGTCGGCGGCCCCCGGGAGTCATTTGTGCGGGTGAAGTGCAGATGAAACGGCGGCAGAGTCCTGTATATAATCTCTTTTTGGTACGGTTTAGCAGAAGGCCGTTGGATAGTTCTTCGATCCGGCTTCGCTGCCGCTACCACCGCCCTCCTTCCCTGCTGTGGTGCGTCGCGCCTGGCCGGTTCGATTCGATTCGAGCGAAACGGCATCAAGGAATAGTGGTAAGCGAGTCAACCGCAACATCAATCAACCAGCACCTGCATCAGCTGGTGTTGAACAGCGCCGACGTAGAGGAATTCCTCGGCGAGTTAGCCAGGGTTTCGGCGCGCAGCCTGTCCGAGCCCGGCGACGAGGTCCTGTGTGGGATCACGCTGCTCCGGCAGCGGAAGGCAGCCACCGTGGCCAGCAGCAGCGCAGCGGCGCAGGCCATGGACGAGATACAGTACGGCTTCAGCGACGGCCCCTGCGTGACGGCGTCCCGGGAACAGGTCACGGTGCACATTGCCGATCTGGACGGTGATTCGCGGTGGCCGCAGTGCGCTGCCAGGGTGCGGGAACACGGCATGCGCTCCATCCTCGCCGTCCCCTTCCTGCTCGACGGCGAAACCCGGGCCGCACTCAATCTGTATTCGCACCGGCCGCACCGCTTCGACGAACGGGCACAGCAGCTGGCCAGCATCTTTGTGAGCCAGACGACCATGGCACTCGGGCTGGCCGTGCGGTTCGCGCACTTCAGCGAGACGGCGGTCAACTTGAAGGCAACACTGGAAACCCGCACCGCGATCGACGTCGCGATTGGCATCATCATGGCGCAGAACCGCTGCAGCCAGGCCGAGGCGTTCGAGCTGCTCAAGACGGCCTCCAGCACCCGCAACGTCAAGCTGCACACCGTCGCCGCGGCGATCGTGGATGCCTTGGGCCAGGGTCCGGCGCGGACCCACTTCGAGGACTAGCTTTCCGGGCCGGCCTTGGGGGCGGCGGGCGGCAGGGGTGCGGGCGGCACGTGTTCTGGCGCGGCCGCTTCCGCCAGGACGGTGCTGATGGTGTCCCGATGGGCGAGAATCCGGAAGTGGCCGCCCGTGTCCAGCGGCACGTTTCGCGCGCCGGGGAGCACACTGCCCTCCGGGATGTGCGGGTCGAAGAGCCCGTAGACGGAGGTAATCCGCTCGTTGACCCGTTGTTCGCGGGAGAGCTGGACGGTGACCGCACTACGCGGCGACAGGGCCCGCAGGCTCGGCAGGAGCATGTAGCCCGCGTACCGGGAACCCGAGAACGGGGATCCAACCGCGACCATGCGGCTGATCCGCCGCTCCGGGTCCAGCGACATCATCGCGTATTTGCCGATCAGTCCGCCCTTGCTGTGCGCGACAATCAGGGTGTCCCGCAGGTCCCGTGCGCGGAGGTAGTCGGCAATCAGGGCCGCCGCTTTCGGGACGGCGAGCCGGTTGCGTTCCAGCACCGTGACGACGTGCACGGGGTGCCCGGCCGCGTGCAGTTCCCGGATCAGCGGCAGCATAAAGCGCCAGTCTTCGAAGATGCCGGGGATGACGACGACCGGCCGGCCGGCACCGCTGAGGAACTCGTCGGGGCTCACCCGGGACACCGCGCTGCGCAGTTGCCGGCCGACGGCGTAGGCGTAGTCGCGGGCCCACCAGCCGGCGATCTGGAACACCGTGCTCAATCGGTGGACCCGCGGGCTGCTCCGCTTCCGCCGGCCGGGGAGCCGGCGAAGGCGAGGATTGAGTCGGCGACCTGCACGGCACGGTTGTGCTGGACCACGTGTCCGGTCCCCTCGATTTCCAGGAACGTTGCGGAGGCTGCGCGGGCGGCCAGCCGAAGGCACCAGTCCGTCGGCGCAACGGGGTCGTTTTCGCCCCGCAGCACGAGAACGGGCGCGGCGACGCCGCCGATTTTCTCCTCGATGGGGTAGTCCATCATGACGCGCAGGTTCTTGAGGTACCAGCTCGGCCCGCAGCGGAGATAGTCGGTGAAGACCAGGGCGTTGGAGGACGGGCTCTCGTAGAACAGGCAGTCACGGCCCAGCGCCAGGGCCTGCTGCGCCACGGTGCGCCGCCGGTCGTTGACCACCGGGCCCATCAGTACCAAATGCGGGATCCGCGAGGGCTGCTGCCGCGCCGCTTCCACCGCGAACTGGGTGCCCATTGAGTGGCCGACGATAACGAACTCCAGCACGCCAAGCTGTTCGAGGGCGCCGAGGATGTAGGTGGCCTGCTCCGCCACGCTGAGGGTGTGCTCCGGCCTGGGGGTGGCGCCGAAGCCCGGCAGGTCGATCGAGAACGTGTCCACCGATTCGGCCAGCAGTCCGTGCAGCCGCTGCAGGTAACGGTGCGAGGCGCCGATCCCGTGGATCAGGACGACGGCGGGTGCCGCCGTCGTGCCGCCCGGCCGTCGGGAGGCGAAGACGTGGCCCAGGTGTCCTGCGGCCTCGACCTCGATGCGCACGGGCCTGCTCATGGTGGTCTCGTTTCTGTTCAGCGCCACTGGTCAGCGTCTAGTAAGCATACTGACAACCCAGGGTTCCGTTTCGACGGTTCCCCGCCGCCGCGACGCGTCGCAGCGGCGTGTGCGCAGGGAACCGTCGAACCGGCGACGCCGAATGGTCCGCCTGTACGCCGGCGCGGCGCCCCCTGTACCTTGGGTGGAAGATCCGGGGCGGACGTCCCGCTGGCCAGCATCGGAGGAACGCATGAGCAACGAACCGACCGAACCCGAAGACATCGTGATCGACGGGGTGGCGGAAGACGGGAAGCCAATTCCCCGCGACGGCGGCAGCGCCGGAAGCGCGGCGTCGGCGTCGGACGCCACGGAGGGCCACGCCCCCGGCGAAGGCGACGCGCACAAGGTGCCCGGGCCGGCCGAGGAACAGGACGAGAAGACGGCGGACGACCGCGGCCTCACCACCGACACCAGCCCCGACTAGTCCACCGGCGCGGCACAGGCCGGGCACCCTCACCTGGGGGCGCCCGGCCTGTGGAGAATTGTTAGCCGGCAGCGGCGGGGGCGATGTTTACGAGCCAGTCCACCCCGAACTTGTCCTTGCACATGCCGAAGGTGTCGCCCCACGGGGCCTTCGCCAGGGGCACGCTCACAGTGCCGCCCTCGGACAGTTTGTCCCAGTAGCCGCGGAGCTCGGCCTCGTCCGTGCCGCTGAGGGACACCGAGAAGTTGTTGCCGGGGGTGTAGTCCATGCTGTTGGGGGTGTCGGCGCCCATCAGCACCAGCCCCTTTTCGCCAGTCAACATGGCGTGCATGATCTTGTCCTGCTCGGCCGGGTCCTCACTCGCGTGGAACTCGGCGAAGGTGCTCATGTTCAGCTCCCCGCCGAACACGGACTGATAGAAGGTCATGGCATCCTTCGCGTTGTCGCGGAAGCCAAGGTAGGGGTTGAGCGTGGTCATATCCGGGACTCCTTGATGGCTGGTGACGGCGGCGGAGCAGGCGGACGGTAGCCACCGCTCCGGCGCGGCTTACAGGGCATATCCTGCCCGAAATCGGGCACACTTCATAGGCCCTGCCGGGCCTCGGTGCCGCCTGGCGGCGCCGGGCTGTGACGCCCGACTAGGCCGTCTGGCCGGCGTGCTCGCCCTCGGCGATTTCTTCCAGCAGCTTGCTGTTGAATGCCGGCAGGTCGTCCGGGTTCCGGCTGGTCACGAGCCCCTGGTCCACGACCACTTCCTCGTCGGTCCAGTGGGCGCCGGCGTTCTTCAGGTCGGTCTGGAGCGTGTGGTAGGAGGTCAGGTTCCGTCCGCTGACGACGCCGGCGTCGATCAGCAGCCAGGGGCCGTGGCAGATCGAGGCCACCGGTTTGTGCTGTTCGAAGAAACCGCGGACGAAGTTCTGGGCTCCCTTGTGGACCCGGAGATGGTCAGCGTTCACGACGCCGCCCGGAATCACCAGGGCGTGGAAGTCTGAGGCGCTGGCCTGGTCCACCGTGAGGTCGACGTCGAACGTCTCGCCCTTTTCGGTGCCGTCGTAGCCCTGCAGCTTTCCGCTCTTGGGAGCTACGAGGGTGGGTTCGCCGCCGGCATCCTTGACCGCATTCCATGGGCTGGTCAGCTCGACCTGCTCGACGCCGTCCGTCAGCAGAAATGCGACCTTCTTGCCTGCAATGGTGTGCTCCGACATGTGTCCTCCTCTAGCCAGCGCGAGGGGCCGTCGGCTGTCCGGCCGAACATGTCCCACTCGGAGAGATTGGTGCCTTACAGACTCAACTCTAAAAAGCCGAAAAATAATAAGCAAGCTGACAATCTTCCGGGATGGCGCCATGCCACCCCTCACCCTCTGGTCAGCGAGAAGGACCGTGATTACGCTGGCGGGTACCACAGTGCTTCAGGAATGCAGGAAGTAGGCCACCATGGACGAACGGGACATCCTCCAGCGCATCACCTCGCTGGTGGAAGAGGAACGAGAGCTCCGCGAACGGGCAGAGTCCGCAAGCGCCGACCATGACCACGTCCCCGACCGGCTCCGGCTCCGGCAGCTTGAGGAGGACCTCGATCAGTGCTGGGACCTGCTGCGGCAACGGCGTGCGAAGAGGCAATACGGCGAGAATCCGGACGATGCGGAGGCTCGGCCTGTCACGCAGGTGGAGGGCTACAACGGCTGAGCCGGGTGGCTCTTGCGGTGCAGGAACGCCCCGACCCGCCAGCCAAACTCGGCCGGGTCCGTCGCCGGGCCCACGGGCAAGTCGCGGGCGGGCTGGGACAGCGGTCCGAGGCCGGTGTCGACCGCGGCTTTGGCGGCCCGGAGCGAGGCCGTCGAGAGCCGCTCCCAGAGCGCGAGCAACTCAGCAAGCTCAGCCTCGGTCTTGTGGTCCGCCACGCATGAGCTGACCAGGCCCATGGCGTGTGCTTCGGGCGCCCGCAGCAGCGTGCCCCGGTAGAACAGGTCCTTGGTGCGGGACGGCCCGATCCGCAGGCTGATCCTGTTCGCAAATGACGGCGGGACCAGGATTCCGAGGCGGGCGATCGGCATGCCGATCCGGGCCGACTCGGCCATCAGCTGCAGGTCGCAGGCCAAGGCCAACTGGCAGCCCGCCCCGGTCGCGGCACCCTCGACGAGGGCCACAGTCGGCATCGGCAGGGCCTCGACCGCCTGCAGGGCCCACTCGATCGTGGCGAAGATCTCCTGCACGTCCTCTGCGGCGGAGTGTTCCCATTCCCGCAGGTCCGAGCCCGAGCAGAAGGTGCCGCCGCGGCCACGGATAACGACGGCGCGCACCTCCTGTGCGGCCAAGGAACGGGCGGCTTCCCCGAGTGAGCGCCATTCGGCCGCCCCCATCGCGTTGAAGCGCTCCCCGCTTCCCAGCGTGATGGTGGCCACCTGCCCCGAGTATTCGAGGGACACGGCTTCCATGGTCTGCTGCCCCGCCATCACTGGACCGCACCCGTGCGCCGGAGCCCGGCGATCGAAGGCTCATCCAGGCCAAGACTGGCCAGGACTTCGTCGGTGTGCTGGCCCAGCAGCGGTGGCGCCGTGCGCACGGACGCCGGGGTGCGTGTGAGGCGCACCGGGCAGCCCACCACCTTCATAGGCCCCGCTGTGGGGTGGTTCAGTTCGGCCACCATGCCCCGGGCCCGGACCTGCGGGTCGGCCAGGGCCTGGTCTACGGTCTGGATCGGCCCCACGGGCACCCCGGCGTCGTCCAGGATCCGCACCCAGTCCTCGGCGCTGCGCGTGCACAGGACCGCCTCAATCCGGGGAATCAGGGTGTCCCGGTGCGCTACCCGGGAGGGGTTGGTGGCGTAGTCCGGGTCGGCTGCGAGACCCTCGTCGCCGAGCGCAGCGGCGAAGCGCCGCCACAGCCCGTCGTTGCCGACAGCGACCATGACGAAGCCGTCCGAGGTGGGGAACGCCTGGTACGGGGCGATCGTCGGATGGGCCGAACCGTAGCGTTTGGGGACCTCGCCGCTGGCGAAGTATCCGCTGGAGACGTAGGTCAGCCAGGAGACGGATCCGTCAAGCAGGCTGATGTCCACCCACTGTCCGTTCCCCGTGCGCTGCTTCTCGTGCAGCGCGGCAAGCACACCGATGGTCGCCCACATTCCGGCGACGAGGTCGGCACTGCTGACCCCTACCCGCACCGGCGGCCCGTCTGCCTCCCCGGTGACGCTCATGATGCCGCTGCGCGCCTGGGCGATCGCGTCATACCCCGGCCGGAGGGCGTCCGGCCCCGTCTGGCCGTAGCCGCTGATCGAGGCGTAGACCAGTCCGGGGTTGTCCCGCGAGAGCTCTTCGTACCCAAGACCGAGCCTCGCCGCCGTGCCGGGCCGGAAGTTCTCGACCAGCACATCCGCCTTCTGGGCCAGGCGCCTGACCGCGGCCAGGCCCTCGGGTGACTTGAGGTCGACCGCGAGGCTGCGCTTGTTACGGTTCACGGAGAGGAAATAGGCCGCTTCCTCGCCTTGGAACGGCGGCCCCCACTGCCGCGTGTCGTCTCCTTGTCCGGGCTGTTCGATCTTGATGACGTCGGCCCCGAGGTCCGCCAGGGTCATGGTGGCGAAGGGGCCGGAGAGGATCCGGCTTAGGTCGAGGACCAGCAGGTCCTTGAGCGGTCCGGCCAGGGCCGGGTCCGCCGGCTGCGGCGCCGCCAGGGGGTCGGCGCCTGCCGTTTGGTCCGGGGCGATGCCCGCATGCGTCAGGCTCATACAGTTGCTTCCGTCTTGATCTCAGGGCTTTCTTCGAAGCGGTGGGCAGCCTTCGGCAGGAAGATCAGGGCCAGCATGGCGATGGCGCAGCAGGCGATGATGTACAGCGCGATCGCGGTCGAATTGCCGTACTGGGCCAGCAGCGCGGCGGCGATCAGCGGAGCGGGGCCGCCGGCCACGACGCTGGCCAGCTGGTACCCCAGGCCGGCGCCGGTGTAACGGATGTCCGCGTCGAAACTCTCCGCGATGAGCGCCGCCTGCGGTCCGTACTGGATGTCGTGCAGGATCAGGCTCACGACGATCGCCACACCCACGATGAAGGGCTCGCGGGTGTCCAGCATCGCGAAGTACGGGAACGCGAAGAGGGCCGTCAGCACGATGCCCACGCCGTACACCTTGCGCCGGCCGAACTTGTCAGAGAGCCAGCCGAAGAGCGGCACGCTCACCAGGCCCAGGGCAGCCGCGATCAACGTGTCGTCCAGGATCGAGTTGCTGTTCAGCTGCAGGTGCTTGACGGCGTAGGTGATCACGAAGGTGATGAAGAGGTAGAAGGGCGCCTGCTCGGACATGCGGACCAGCGCAGAGAGCAGGATTTCCTTGGGCTGGCGCTTGATGACCTCGATCAGGGGGTTCCGGACAATCTTGTTGGACTTGCGGACTGCCTCGAACTCGGGGCTCTCGATCACACGCAGGCGGACGAAGAGGCCCACTCCGATCAGCAGGATGCTGATGATGAACGGGATACGCCAGCCGAAGGAGGCAAAGCCTTCCGTGCCCGTGATTCCGGAGGTGATGCGGACAACGCCGGTCGAGAGGACCAGGCCGAGCGGCACGCCGATTTGCGGCCAGCTGGCGGAGAAACCGCGGCGTCCCTTGTGGCCCCACTCCATGCTCAGCAGCACGGATCCGCCCCACTCGCCGCCGACGCCGATGCCCTGGATGATCCGGAGCAGCGTCAGCAGGATCGGGGCCGCGACGCCGATTGCCTGGTATGTGGGCAGGAAGCCGATCAGCACGGTTCCGAAGGCCATCAGGAACAGGGTGACCATCAGCGTGGTCTTGCGGCCGATTCGGTCGCCATAATGGCCGAAGATGGCCGCGCCGACTGGCCGGGCCACGAAGCCCACGAACTGCGTTCCGAAGGCGAAGAGAACACCGGCGAAGGCGTTCTGGCCGGGGAAGAACAGCTGCGGGAACACCAGGGCGGCCGCCGTGCCGTAGAGGAAGAAGTCGTACCACTCAATGGTGGTGCCTACGACGCTGGCAACGGTCGCGCGGCGTGCCGCCTGCTCCCGGGTCACTGCTTGGGTTGTCATCATCACTCCGTTGTATTGATGTGGAGGGCTCGCGCCCGTATGGATGGCGCCGTGGTGGCGCGGTGGAAGGTCATGCAGGAACCGGGACGCCGCTGCGCACGGCGCCGGCCAGCAGGCGTCCGGCGCCGTGCATCGCCGGCATGTGTCCCAGTGCGTTGAGGATCTCGAAGGTGGTGGCTGTCGCTGCCGTGATGACAGGCAGGCCGAGTGCGTCCTCGACAGTCTGCACGGCGGCCAGCGACGGCATCTGAACGCAGGCGGACAGGACGACGGCGTCCACGCCGCTCGTGTTGAGCCGGCGCGCGATGCCCGGCAGGGCGAGCGGATCGAGCCGGCCCACTTCGAGGTTGTCGGCCACCGAGAGGCCGATAACGTCCTGCACGGTGATGCCCGCGCCCTCGATGTAGTCGCTGACGGTTTTGGTCAGCTCCGGCAGGTAGGGCGTCACCATTGCCACACGGCGCGCGCCCAGGTGCTGAAGGGTGCGCACCAGGGCGCCGGCGCTGCTGGTGACCGCCGCCGGGTGGCCGTTGGCTTCGGCGGCCTGCGCAATGATCTCCTCGGAGCCGGCGTGGGCCCCCGGGCCCTGGGCCATCACCGCGACCAGGCAGGCATAGGCGATGACGTCGACGTCGGCGTCGGAGACGGACGTGGCGCAGTCCGCCGCCTTGGCCACCATGGCGGCAAGCTCGGCGGGCGTCACGTTCTTCAGGGCCGCCCGGGCCGAGTGGAAGGTGTACCGGTGGCCCGTCACTTCGCTCTGCCGGCGGAAGAGTTCTGGAAGCTCTGTTTCCATCGTGCTGTTCGAGCTGGGAACGATCAGCCCGATCCTGGACGGGCCGGCGGCCGGTCGCACCGTACTTGATTGCTCCACGCCCCGCGGTGTGCTCACAGTCTGTCTCCAAGTCGTTGTCCGAGTGCATAAAATCCCACATTGTGAGGCCGTGACCCATCCTGCGGGAAATGTTAGTCTGATGTCAATACCCTCTAAGGACCCTTCCGCTACGGCGCCCGTCGCACGGCGGGGTCCGCCCCGAACAAAGGAAAACCGCGCGTTGGCAAGAGAACAGGGCACCGGATCGACCCCGCTGCTCGTGCTGGGCAAGGTGACGGAAATCCTTAACTGCTTCTCGCTCGAGGAGCCGGACCCGACCCTGGCCCAGATCGCGCGCCAGACGGGCCTGCCCACCAGCACCTGCCAGCGGCTCGTGCAGAACATGGTCCGCGAGGGCTTCCTGGACCGCGACGGAGACCGTTACCGGATCGGCCTGCGCCTGGTCCAATGGGCCAGCCCTGGCACCTTCGGGCTGGACATCGTGCGCATCGTGCGTCCGATCCTGCAGCAGTTGCGTGACGACACCGGGGAAACGGCCTGCCTCTACATCCGGGACGGAGCCTTCCGAACCGTCGTCGCCGTCGCGGAGACCCGCCATGTGGTGATGCGCCCGTTCCGCGTGGGGCAGGTGATGCCGATCCATGCCGGGGCGCCGGGCAAGATCTTCCTCGCATTCGACCCCGGAGCGCGGGAGGCGCTCGCCGGTATGGAGCTGACGCGCTTCACTCCGAACACCCCCGCCAGCTGGGACGTGCTGGACGCGCAGGTCGAGCAGGCGCGCAGTCAGGGTTTCTACGCGGCGTTCGGTGAACGGAACAGTGACGTGGGCTCGATCAGCGCGCCGGTCTTTGATCACACCGGCGAGCTCGCCGGGGTCCTCGGACTGGGCTTCCCCACGCAGCGGGTGACCGTTGCCGACGTCGGGCGTCTGGGTCCCGCAGTGTCGGAGGCGGCCAGGGCCGCGTCGGTTGCCCTGGGGCACCACACCGCCGCGGCCCCGCCCAAGGCCGGCCGGTCGCGCGGGGCCGCCACACGCTGACCCGCCGTAGCTTCCCCTTCCCTGACGGGCGGCGCATGCTGGTGCCATGCAGATCGCGTTCGTGGGCGACGTAATGCTCGGCCGGCTCGTGAACGAGCGGCTCAAGACCGCGGGCCCGGCCTATCCTTGGGGTGACACCCTGCCCGTCCTCAGTCGGGCGGATCTGAGGGTCGCCAATCTGGAGTGCGTGCTGGCCGACGGCGGCGCCCCCGACCCGGGCAAGGTCTTCACGTTCCGTACCGATGCCAAGAACGTGCACAGCCTCCTCGTCGCCCGGCTGGACGTGGTGTTACTGGCCAACAACCACGTGCTCGATTACGGGCCGGACGCACTGCGGGAAATGCTGCCGGCGCTGGACCGGCACGGGATCCTCCACGCGGGCGCCGGCACGGACCGGGACACGGCCCGCAGGCCGGCCGTGCTTAGGGTGGGAGCCGACGCCGTAGGGTTCGTGGCGTTCACGGACAACCAGCCGGACTGGGAGGCGGACGCCGGCTCCCCCGGCGTCCACTACGCCCCGGCGACCGCCGTCGGGGAGGGCGTCGAGGAGCTCCTTGAGCTGGTCCGGCGGACTGCGTCACGGGTCCAGTTGCTCATCGTGTCTGCGCACTGGGGCGGCAACTGGGGATCCGATCCCCCGGCCGAACACAGGGCGCTGGCGCGGCGGCTGGTGGACGCCGGCGCCGACGTCGTGTTCGGGCATTCGCCGCATGTCGTCCGCGGCATCGAGGTGTACCGGGGGCGGCCCGTCATCTACGGCGCGGGGGACTTCGTCGATGACTACGCCGTGGACCCGGAGGAACGCAACGACCGGTCCTTCATCTTCGTCCTGGAGACCGACGGCGGGTCGCCGCAGCGGCTCCGGATGGTCCCCACCGTCATCGCAGCCTTCCAGGCCAGGCTGGCGGGGCGCAGTGCGCGGGATATCGCCGGCCGGATGCAGCGGCTGTGCGCGGAACTGGGCACCGCGTGCGGGTGGGATGGCGGCGGCGGCTACCTCGAGATTCCACTGGCCTAATCGCCGCCCGGCCCGGATTCTCGCCGCAGCTTCCTTTTGCCCCCTGATTTTTCCGCGCCGCAGGCCTACCATGATGGTCGGGGGGCACTCGAAAGCGACCACGCTTATTGGAGGCCACGATGTTCACCACTGTCCGCACATTCTTCCCGCGTCCGCAGAAAACATTCGTGGCTGCAGGCTGGCGGCGCCCCCGGCCCGGCGCCTCCTCTTCCCCGCCGGACAGCACACGGCCGTTGCGCTTCCTGGCCGCGTCGGCCGCCCTCGTGCTGGCCACGGGCGGCGGGCTGGCCGCCGCCGCCCCGGCTGCCGCTGCCGGGCCGGCACAGAGCTACATCGTCGTGCTGAAGGACACCGCCGGCGACCCGGGGGCTGTGGCCACGGCGCACCAGGGCAAGTTCGGCGTCACCGCGTCGAAGGTCTACCGGGACGCGGTGAACGGCTACGCCGGCACCATGACGGCGGCCCAGGCCAGCAGCCTGGCGGCCGACCCGAGCGTCGACTTCGTCACGCTCGGCCGGCACTTCGACAAGCCGCTGGAGCCCAAAGCACCTAATACCGAGGTGGCCCCGTTCTGGTGGCTGCGGATCGGCGGCAACCTGGAAGACGCCAGGGAAGGCGCCAACCAGCGGGCCAGCAAGGACGACGGCGGTTCCGGCGTCAACGTGGCGGTCATTGACAGCGGCATCGACGGCAGCCACCCGGACCTCAATGTGCGGGGCGGGGTGGACTGCACCAGCGGCGAACCGGTCAAAGTGACGCCCATCGACGTGATGGGCCACGGGACGGCAGTGGCCGGCATCATCGGGGCCCGCAACAACGGCTCCGGCATCATCGGCACGGCGCCGGGAACGGCGCTCTGGTCTGTCCGGGTGGTGTCGGACTCCCGCACCATCACCGAGGCGAGCCTGATCTGCGCCATTGACTGGGTTACCTCGACCCGCCGGGACAACGACAAGACCAACGACATCGACGTCGCCAACATCAGCATCGCCGGGCCCGGTTCGAACACGCCCAACTGCGGCAAGGGCACGGACCCGATGCACTACGCCATCTGCCGCTCGGTCCGGGCAGGCGTGGCTTATGCGGTCGCTGCCGGAAACGCCGCATCGGACATCGCCGGGACGGTGCCCGCGGCATACCACGAGGTGGTGACGGCCACCGCCATGGCAGATTTCGATGGGCACCCGAACGGGCTCGCGCCCAGTATTTGCGGCCGTGACGACTGGAGCGCCATCGGCCAGCGGGATGACCAGCCGGCATTCTTCTCGAACTACGCAGTCGACATCAAGGACCAGCGGCACACCGTGGCGGCGCCGGGCGTGTGCATCTTGTCCACGGCCCCCGGCGGCTACAGCGTCAGCCACGGCACCAGCTTTGCGAGTCCCGCAGTGGCCGGCGCGATGGCCCAGTGCATCAAACACAAGGCCTGCCGCGGTTCCGGCGCCGACATCAGCGAGCAGTTCCTCGATCTTGCCGAGTCGTACAACGAGCGGCACCACGACTTCGGCTTCGCCGGAGATCCGATGCGTCCGGCTGGCGCGAAGTACTACGGCTACCTGACCACGATCACCCAGTTCTAGGTGTTCCGGTCCCGTCGGCTCCCGGGGACCGCGGGCAGCCGTGCAGCGCCGTTACCGGCCGCCCTGATCTCGCGGTTGACGGCGGGCATGATCTCGGTGGCCAGCAGCTCGATGGAACGCGCGGTCTCGGCAAAGGGCAGCCCGCCGAGTCCGATCTGGGCCAGGTAGCGGCGGTTTCCGAGGGTGGCATGGATTTCCAGCAGCTTCTCAATGACCTGCTGGGGGCTACCCACCAGAAGTCCGCCTCCCGGCTCGGCCCACTCGTCGAAGGTGGAGCGCGGGAAGTGGTCCACCGGGCGCGGCATGTTCTGCTCGAAATACGCCCGGTAGTGCGGGTAGAACGTGTCCCGGGCCTGCTGCGAGGTGGGCGCAGCGTAGAAGTGGCCGCCCGCCCCCACCTGCAGCCCGGCGGGGTCGTGGCCGGCGTCGGCCGCGCTCTGGCGGTAGAGCTCCACGAGGCGGCGGAACCGGGCGGGCCCGGACAGCAGCGCGACAAACAGCGGCAGGCCCAGCCGTCCGGCCCGGGCAAAGCTCGCCGGCGTCCCGCCCACGCCCACCCAGACCGGCAGCTTGGCCTGCACCGGCCGCGGCGCGACGTCCATTCCGGCCAGGGTCTGCGTCAGCCGGCCCTGCCAGTCCACGACGGCGTGGTCCCGCAGCTCCAGTAGCATCTGCAGTTTCTCCTCGAAGAGGGCGTCGTAATCCTCCAGGTGGTGGCCGAACAGCGGGTAGGACTCCACAAAGGCGCCCCGGCCCACGATGATTTCGGCGCGGCCGTCGGAGATCAGGTCCAGCGTGGCGAACTGCTCGAAGAGGCGCACCGGGTCCTGCGTGGAGAGCACCGTCACCGCGGTGCCGAGCCGCAGGTTCTTGGTTTCCCGGGCGATCGCGGCGAGCACGATTTCCGGTGCCGAGAGGGCAAAGTCATGGCGGTGGTGTTCCCCGAGGCCCAGGAACCCCAGACCCGCCTGGTCGGCCAGCTTCGCCAGCTCGATGATCTCCTTCAGCCGCTGCTGGGGGGACAGCGCACTGCCGGTGCTGATGTTGCGGGAAAGCTCGCCGAAGGTAAAAATGCCAAAGTCCATGTTTTATTGAACATTCAAGTATCAGGTTTCATTCCGGGGACCACTTCGACGGTTCCGTGCGCGCTCGACGCCGGGACACATCGAGCGCGCGGGGAACCGTCGAAACGGCGCAGGAGAGCCCCCGTTAACATGCCCGAAACACGCCCGTGACGCCGTCTTCGCACAATGCCAATTCCTGTAACTTCCCCGCAACGTAGTTCCCGACTGCCTGAAACACGGCCCCGGGAGGATTGAACCCGGTTGGGGGCCGGCGGCGAAGTGTCCCGGTACGGCGATTTGTTGAGAAGGGACACGCAGGTGGAGCTCACCGCGGGAAACATCTGGATCATGGTCTCGGCGGCCCTCGCGCTGCTCATGACTCCGGCCCTGGGCCTCTTCTACGGCGGCATGACCCGCGCCAAGGCCTCACTGAACATGATCATGATGAGCTTCGTCTCGGCCGGCATCGTCGGTGTGGTCTGGGTACTTTGGGGCTACTCGATGACCAGCGGCAAGGGCGTCCTCGGCATCTTCGGGGACCCATTCGCCAGCTTCGGGCTGAACGGGCTTATGAGCTCCCCCGACCTCCTCAAGGCCGGCTTCAGCGCAACCTTCGCGATCATCACCGTCGCCCTGATCAGCGGTGCCATCGCCGACCGTGCCAAGTTCACCGCCTGGGTGCTCTTCGTGCCGGTCTGGATCACCCTCGTTTACTGCCCGCTGGCCTTTATGGTCTGGGGCGGTGGCCTGATGAGCGCCGGCGGGGCCGTGAGCTCCGTCTTCGGCCAGGTGATCGACTTCGCCGGCGGCACCGTGGTCGAAATCAGTTCGGGCACCGCCGCCCTGGTGCTGGTCATGATCCTGGGCAACCGCCACGGCTTCGGCAAGGACCCGGCCCACCGGCCGCACAACATCCCGTTCGTCATGCTCGGCGCCGGCATCCTCTGGTTCGGCTGGTTCGGCTTCAACGCCGGTGCCGCGACGACGGTGGAGCAGGCCGGCCTGATCTGGGTCAACACCCTCGCCGCCCCGGCCGCGGCCATGCTCAGCTGGCTGGTGGCCGAAAAGGTCCGCCACGGCCACCCCACCTCGCTCGGCGCGGCGTCCGGCGTCGTGGCCGGACTGGTCGCGATCACGCCCTCCTGCGCCAATGTCAGCCCCCTGGCCGCGATCGGCCTGGGCCTGGTGGCCGGGGCCGCATGCTGCGTCTTCGTGGACCTGAAGTTCAAGTTCGGCTTCGATGACTCGCTCGACGTCGTCGGCGTGCACCTCGGCGGCGGGCTGATCGGAACGCTGGCGCTCGGCTTAATCGCCCTGCCGGCGGACGGCCAGGGCGGCGGTCTCTTCTACGGTGGGGGCCTGCACCAGCTGGTTGCCCAGACGGCGGCCGTGCTGATCACCGTCACGCTTTCCGGGCTGGGCACGGCGGTCATCGGTCTGGCACTGCACCGGACCGTCGGTTTCCGCGTCAGCCATGAGGCCGAGGTGGCCGGCGTGGACCGCTCGGAGCACGCCGAGAGCGCCTACGAATTCGATGGCCTGGCGCACAGCCGCTTCAACCCGTTTGGCCACCCCGTCCAGGCCCACCAGGCCGCCGCCGCCGCGCAGCACAGCCCGCAGCACGGCCAGCCGGAGCGTGTGAGGGAAGACAGCTTCGCGTAACGCTGCGGGGCGGCCCGGAAGCCCGTCGGATCCGCCGAACAACCAGCCTGACAGAATGGCCTCATGGAACTCGCCCTCGGACTCCTGGTGCTCGTGGCCGTTGTCTGTGCCGGGAGCGCCCTCGGCCGCAAGCTCAATGTCTCCGTTCCCCTGCTGCTGGTGCTGGCTGGAGTCGCGGGGTCCTTCCTGCCCTTCATCCCGCCCATCGAGCTGAATCCGGGACTGGTCCTCATCGGGCTGCTGCCGCCGCTGCTCTATGCCGCCGCGCTGCGGACCTCGCTCTTCGACTTCGGCTCCAACCGCCGTGCCATCGGGCTGCTCTCGGTGGGTTACGTCATCTTCGGAACCCTCGCCGTGGGCTTCGTGGTGTGGGCGCTTTTCCCGGAAATTCCGCTGGCCGCCGCGATCGCGCTCGGCGCGGTGGTGGCCCCGCCCGACGCCGTGGCCGCGACCGCCATCGCCCGGAAGGTGGGCATGCCCCGCCGGATTGTCACCATCCTGGAGGGCGAATCCCTGGTCAACGACGCCACCGCGCTGGTCTGTCTCCGGGCGGCCATCGCGGCCATCGCCGGAACGGTGTCCGCCGCCGGGATCGCCGGCGGCTTCGTGCTCGCGGCAGGCGGCGGGCTGGTGGTGGGCCTGGCCGCCGCCTACGTCCTGACCGAGCTCCGCAAGCGGATCCGGAGCGTCGCGATCAACACCTCGACGTCGTTGATGGCACCCTTCGTCGCCTACCTCCCGGCCGAGGCGATCCACGCGTCCGGTGTCCTCGCCGTCGTCGTCACCGGGCTGGTGATGGGAACCAAGGCGCCGTCGATGCCCAACGGAGCAGCCCGGCTGAGCCAGCGCAGCAACTGGAACACGGTGCAGTTCCTGCTGGAAAACTCGGTGTTCCTGCTGATCGGCCTGCAGGTCCGGACCATCATCGAAGGCGTCCAGGACGACTCGCTGGGCGCTGGCCGGATCTGGGCCGGCTGCGCCGTGATCCTGCTGGCGGTGCTGCTGCTCCGGCCGGTGTGGGTGTTCCCCGCGACCTACCTGCCCCGGCTGATTCCGTCCATCCGGCGGAAAGACCCCGCGCCGCCGTGGCAGTTCGCCGCGATCGTGTCCTGGGCCGGGATGCGCGGGGTGGTGACGCTTGCGGCAGTGCTGGTGTTGCCCGCGGATCTGGAACATCGGCCGGTGCTGATCCTGGCCGCGCTCGTGGTGGTCGGCGGTACGTTGACGCTGCAGGGCTTCACCTTGCCAGCGTTGGTGCGGCTGCTCCGGGTGCAGGGTCCGGACCAGCGCGAGGATGCCCTGAACCAGGCTTCACTGATGCAGTTGGCCACCGCGGCCGGGGTGGCACGACTGCAGGAACTGCGCACCGATAACGATCCCCCGGAGGTCGTGGCGATGCTGAAACGGCGGACCCAGGAGCGCGGGCTGGCGGCCTGGGAGCGGTTGGGCCGACCGACGGCGGAGGCCGCCACCCCCAGCCAGCGCTACGCCCAGCTGCGGCTTGCCATGCTGGACGCGGAACGGGCCAAGGTGCTGGAGCTGCGGCGCGGGGGCGAGTACGCCCACGAGGTCCTCAGCGAAGTGCTGGACCGTCTGGACGTGGAGGAATCCATGCTCGACATCTCCTTGGAGGAACTGGACACCGCCGGCGACGGCGGCGGCGGGGAAGGCATCGCAAGGCCCGGCGGTGTCTGCGGGCACCTCGAATCCGCCGCGGACCCGGAAGTGCCGCGCGACCCCTTCTGCGCGGACTGCCGCCGCGAAGGCACGACGCCGGTCCACCTCAGGATGTGCCTGGCGTGCGGGTCGGTGGGCTGCTGCGATTCCTCGCCCGGAACGCATGCCTCCCGGCACTTCGAGGCCACGGGCCACCCGGTCATGCGCAGCATCGAGCCGGGCGAGGACTGGCGCTGGTGCTATGAGGACGACCTGCTGGGGTGATGCCAAGGCCGCCCACCGCGCGTACCCTCGGTTTGTGGACATTGTCGAGTTTCTGTCCGAGCGTATTTCCGAGGACGAGGCCGCGGCCCGGACCCTGCTCAGCGACCGGACCGTTTCCAAGTCCGGCGAATGGTACGAACAGCGCCTGCTGCTCGAATGCGAGGCGAAGCGGCGGCTGATCGGCGTCGTCGAGGCGGCACGGCAGTCGGCGCTGGCCGCGATGGTGAGCGATTCCCTCCAGGAGGTCCACTGGGCTCCGCGGTCGCTGGACTGGATGGAACGCTCGCTCCAGGCCCTGGCGCTGCCGTATTTCGACCACCCGGACTTCGAGCAGGGCTGGCTGCGGCCCTGAGGGCGGCAGCGCGCCTGCGGTGTATACCTGCCTGGAATACCCCTGCTTGAAATATCCGCAGCCGGGATGTCGTTGGCCCGGATATGACAACAATCGGAATCATCGGTGCAGGACACATTGGCAGCCAGATCGCGCGGAAGGCAGTGCAGCTCGGCTACGACGTCGTGATCAGCAACTCCCGGGGCCCGGAAACCCTGTCGGAACTCGTCGCCGAACTGGGGCCTCATGCCCGCGCGGCCACAGCGGCAGAAGCCGCCGCGGCCGGCGATTTCGCCGTCGTGACCGTCCCGCTAAAGAACATCAAGGACATCCCGGCCGAGCCCCTGGCGGGCAAAATCGTGATCGACACGAACAACTACTACTGGGAGCGCGACGGTCGGTTCCCGGCGCTGGACAAAGGCGAGGCCACCACGTCGGGGCTGCTCCAGGAGCACCTGCCCGGCGCCAAGGTAGCCAAGGGCTTCAACCACATCATGGCCACCCAGATCACCACCGACGGCACGCCCGCCGGCACGGACAACCGCCGCGCGCTGGCAACCGCGAGCGACTTTCCGGAGGCCGCCGAGCTCGTGACCCGGCTCTACGATGAGTTCGGCTTCGACGCCGTCAACATCGGCCCGCTGTCCGAAAGCTGGCGCGTGGAACGGGACCGCCCGGCCTACGTGGTCCGCCAGAACGCCGCCGAACTGCGGGACAACCTGGCGAAAGCGCCACGCACCGTCTCCGCCCACTAGGGACCGCAACGACGACGGCGGGACCTCCCGCCGTCGTCACCGCGCCCTTGGCGTTCCGGCGCCGGCCCGCAGATCTTTCTGCGCCCAGGCGCTGGCCAGCAGCCACGCCGACCACACCAGAACCAGGACGATCCCCGCTAGCGTAGGGATGGCGTTCGCTGAAGAGAAACCCTCGGCCCCGATGATCCAGCCCTGCGCAAGGTAGGCGGCCCCGGACAGTGCCATCAGGTAGCCGACCGGCCGGGAAACACGGCCGGTGCGCGCAACCACGGCACCGGTAAGGACCAGGGCAGCACCGAGCACGAAGCTCTGGTAGCTGCGCATGCCCCATTCCAGCCAGCGGATGCCTTCGGAGGTCGCAAACTGGCTGGCCTTCGCCGGTTCCGCGGCGGCGGCCCAGGCGTCCACGGCATGCTTCAGCGCAACCCCGTCCACGGCCTGGAGCGCCGCGTAGAGAGCCAGCGCTGTGACCGCCGCGACCATGGCGAACCGGGCGGTCCAGGCCAGGGCACCGTCCGGCGGGGTCAGGACGACCAGCAGGACCAGCAGGCCCGCGATCAGCAGTGCCATGCCGACGAACTGGCCCAGGTGCACCGCCGTCCAGATGGTGCTGCGGGCGTACTCCGCAAAGGTCGCGGGGTGGTCGTTCGCATTGGCGGAATCGGCATGGAACAGTCCGGCGACCAGGGACACGACGACGCCGGCAAACGCCAGTGCGGCGGCCAGGTGCAAGGGTGCGCGGTGCGGTGTCCGCCGCCCGGATGCCGCGGGACTGTCCGACCGGGAGCTTTGATTCCCCTCGGACCCGAGCTGCTTCATGGGCATCGCCCGCTTCGTGACGGCGCGCGGCTGCGCGCTGGGTGCGTTTAAGCGCAGGGTACGCCGGTTGCGCCCGCGGGGCGACCGTGTCCTGCGGCCCGGTGGTTTGCCGCCGGTCCCGCCAGACCCGCCGGTCCCGCCGCCCGCGCGAAAGGCGGGACACCCGCGCGGATATCGTGCGAGGCTAGGGGCATGGATCTGGAGGTGTCGCCCACGCTCACGATCCCGGCGTCCGAACTGGGCTGGCGGTTTTCGCGGTCGTCCGGGCCGGGCGGCCAGCACGTCAACACCTCCGACAGCCGCGTCGAGCTGTCCTGGAATGTCGCCGAGTCCGCGGCGCTTTCGGACGTCCAACGGTTGCGGCTGGTCACGCGGCTGGGACAACGCCTCGTCGACGGGGTGCTCACCGTATCCGCGTCCGAGCGGCGCTCCCAACTGCGCAACCGCGAGATCGCACTGGCCAAGCTTTCCGTCCTCGTGGCAGAAGGCCTTGCTCCTGAGCCTGCCCGCCGCCGCGCCACGAAACCCACCCGGGCCTCGAACCGCCGCCGCCTCGCAGCGAAAGAGCAACGGGCAGCGACGAAGCAGCAGCGAAGGCGGCCGCCCGCCGAGTGACGCCGGACGGGCCGGAGTGATTGGCCGCGCCTGTGCCTAGCCTCGGCTCCAGAGCCGCCGCCACCAGGGACGCCGGGGTTCCGGTTCGGGCGCGGCAGCGGCAGCCGCGGCAGCCAGCGCGGCCCGGCGTTCGCGCCACCTCGCTACCTCCGCGTCGACGTCGCGGGTCCGCGTGACCACCGGCGGCCCGCCCTGAAGCTGCCTCCGGGCGTCGATCACCCGGGCGTTGAAGTCCGCCACGATGTCCCGCACCTGTTTCTCCGAGAACTGCTCGTCCAGGCGGGCCTCGAGTGCGGCATCCTCGGTGCGCAGCAGGATGGCCGTCGGGCCCAGCCCGGTGATGTTCTCGCGCTGGAGCAGCCCCTTCACCCACCAGTCCGGGTCGTACACCTCGCCGAGGTCCGGGATGGGCTTGCCGGCGTACTTCAGGTTGTCGAACTTACCTTGGGCCATGGCGTCGCGGATCAGGTATTCGGCCTTGGCGGCGTCGTCCACCGCGGCCCGTTTCTGCCGGAGTTCCTCCTCGGCCGCGCTGAGCTCGTCATTTTCCTGGACCGTGCTGCCGCTGGCCCGGATCGAGCGCAACTCCGCCGCCCGTTCCACCCGGCGCCGGAACGCCGAGCCTCCCCCGCCGCTCATGGGCCACCGTCCTTCCCGCCTGCGCGAATCCCGGAGCTGTGTCTGGGTTTGCCTTCCAGTATGCGCAACGACCGGGCGGCGGCAAAAGGTGCGGCCTCGATGAGACAGGAACCTAACACCGCGGTAACGCGGCGTTAATCCGCCCGTGCGAGGCTGGTGACTTCGGATTAGCACAGAACCCTTCCTGCACCGCAGATCGCAAGGAGTTTCAGCCGTGAACAGCCAAGAGCACAATCCGTCCGTGAGCCCCGTCCCCACCGGCGGCGGGGCATCGCCCCAAGACCTGAGCAGCGTGCACGTCACCCATGTCCGGGAGGATGTGGCCGTGACCGGGCGGTGCGCCAACGTCCATCTGCCCACAGGGCGTACCTGCACCCTGCCAATGCGCCACCCGGGGGCGTGCAGCTTCGTTGGGCCCGAGGAGGCGGAGAGCATCGCGGCGCATTAGGCTTTGCGCCGCTGGCCCGGCAGGGCCTGCCACGGGGCGTGTCAGTCCCCGTCGAGGCAGAGAACGAAGTCGCGAAACGCGTGCCGTCCCGGCCGTCCGTCCACCTCGTCGATGGCCCGCCGGAGGTCCCCCAGTTGATCCACGGTCATCTGCAGCGGGGGCTCGTCCGGCTGGTAGTTGGTGTAGACCGGGTAGTCGACGCCGGGCGCCCCAGCCATCTCAATGTGGCAGCCCAGGACGTGGCTGACCGGGTTCGCCGCGCAGAAACGCACCAGCCGGTCGATGGTGCGGACGAAGGCCGGCCAGTCGTGGATATAGAGGCGTCCGGGATAGACGGTGTCGCCAGTGAGCAGGAACCCGGTGTACCGGTCGTAGAAGGTGACGGCGGTGCTGTGGTGCCCGGGGCTCGGCCAGCATTGGAGCACCCGCCCGCCCAGGTCCACCCGGGCCGGCGGGCCGGCGTCGTCGTCCTCAAATCCGAAGAAGTCCCACGCGCTGGGCTGCCCGGCGTCCACCACGAGGGTGCCGGGCCGGCCGGCGAACTGGCCGTCCCCCGCAACATGGTCGCCGTGCGGATGCGTGTGCAGGACCAGCAGCCCGTAGCCGTCGCGCGGGTGGGCGGCCAGCCAGCCGTCCATCAGGCCGTCGACGATGTGGCGGAGCGGGAAGAACTCGGCCGCGGCGGTGGCCCCGGTGTCGATCAGCACGGCCCGGGCATTGCCGAACAGCAGGAACATGAACGGCGCCTCATAGTTGACCGCCATGTTCTGGCGGAGCACGAAGGTGTGTTCATCGTAGGCGTGGACCTGGATGTCCGGATCCGTGTTGTGCTTCGCGGACTCCGAGCCGTGGATCCAGGACACGGCGAGGTTGCCGGGCCGTGGCACGCCTGAGGTGAAGTCGATCGCTGCGGCGTCGCCCATCGCTACAGCCCCGGCAGGACCTGTTCGCGGACCTGCTTCCGGAGGATCTTGCCGAGCATCGAGCGCGGCAGGTCTTGGATGGGGACGATCCGGCGCGGAACCTTGTAACCGGCGAGGTGCTCGCGGCAGTGGAGGCGCAGCGCTTCCTCGTCCAGTGCGGTGCCCGGTTCCAGTTCGACGGCGGCCACCACCATTTCTCCGCCGCGTTCCAGCGGCTTGCCCACGACGGCGGCGTCCCGGACGTCCGTGTGCAGGCGCAGCACGGCTTCCACCTCGGTGGGCGAGACGTTGAAGCCGCCGGTGATGATGAGTTCCTTGGCCCGGTCCACCACTGTGGTGAAGCCGTCCTCGTCCACGGTCACCACGTCGCCGGTTCGCAGCCAGCCGTCGGCGGTTAGGGTCTTCGCGGTCTCTTCCGGGTTGTTCCAGTAGCCCTGGAACACCTGCGGGCCCTTGATCAGCAGTTCGCCGGGCTGGCCTTGCTGGACCTCCACGGCGGGATTGTCGAGGTCGACGACCTTCATGAGGGTGGAGGGGAACGGCACCCCGATGGTGCCGGTGCGGCGGGTCGGGTGGAAGGGGTTGCCGAGCGCCACCGGGGAGGATTCGGTCATGCCGTAGCCCTCCACGAGCAGGCCGCCGGAGACCGATTCCCAGAGCTCCACCACGTGGTCCGGCAGGTTCATGGCGCCGGAGATGCAGTACTTGCAGGACCGAAGCGAGACGCCTTTCTCCTTCGCGGCCATGGCGGTGCGCTCGTAGATCGGCGGGACCGCACAGTAGACGGTGGCGGGCGATTTCTTCATCGCGGCCAGCACCAGGTCCGGGTCGAACTTGGGGAAGAGGACCAGCAGGCCCTGCTTGCGGATGCCGTAGGTCAGGTAGAGCGTCATGCCGAAGGCGTGGAACATAGGCAGGATCGCGTAGAAGACTTCCTTGCGGTACTCGGCGCCGGCCATCCAGGCCTCGCCCTGCAGGGCGTTGGCGTAGAGGTTGAAGTGCGTGAGCATCGCACCCTTGGGCCTGCCGGTGGTGCCCGAGGTGTACTGGATGGCGGCGAGATCGGATACCGCGGGGCGCGGGTGCGCGGGGTCGATCCGGCCGTGGCCCAGGAGTTCCTTCCAGGGCAAGGTTCCCGGCGCGGGGGCCGTCAATGACGCCCGTGTCTCGCGCAGCTTCTTCACCGGCAGGGACAGGGCAATGCGCTTGGCCGCGGGGAACGCGTCCAGCAGGTTGACCGAGACCACGTGGTCGATTTCGATGTCCGCCGGGAACTCGCGGACCGCGGCCGCGGCCTTGTCCCAGGCGATGACGACGCGGGCCTGGTGGTCCTCGAACTGGTGGCGGAGTTCGCGGGAGGTGTACAGCGGGTTGTGTTCGACGACGACGGCGCCCAGGCGCAGCACCGCGTAGAAGGCGACGACGTGCTGCGGGCAGTTGGGCAGGATCAGGGCAACCCGGTCGCCGGCCCGGACACCGAGCCGGCGCAGGCCTTCGGCAGCCCGGTCCACCTGCTCGCCGAGCTCGGTGTAGCTGGTCCGGCGGCCGAAGAATTCCAGGGCGGGGGCGCTGCCGGCCTCGGCCACCGACCGCTCCAACATGGCGACGAGCGACTCCGTGGGCAGTTCGATCTCGGCCGGGACGCCCGGCTGGTAGTTCTTCACCCAGGGCTGCTGGTCCGTTTGCTCCATGCCCACATCATTTCGCGAACTGCGCGCGGGGGCGAATCATGGCCCGCCGCGCACCCAACTAGCTCGCAGTTGTCGCCGTTGTGAGCCCTCAATACGGCACCAACTGCCAGTCAGTTGGGTGAGACGCTACAGCGCGGACCAGCCGCCGTCGGACGCGAGGATGGCGCCGTTGACGTTGGTGCCGTCGTCGCTGAGCAGGAACGTGATCGAGGCCGCCAGCTGCGCCGCCGTGGCCGGGGTCGGGATGTTGGCGCCCATCAGCGGGCCGAGCCGCTCGGCGGCCAGCTGGGAGCCCCAGTCCGCCACGATGTTGGTGATCGTTGCCCCGGGCGCCACCGCATTGAAGCGCAGGCCCTTCGGCCCGTACATCACCGTGGAGTTCTTGGTCAGGCCGACGACGGCGTGCTTCGACGCGGTGTAGGCGGCGCCGGCGGCGGACCCCCGCAGCCCGGCCTCGGAACTCACGTTGACCACGGAGCCGGTGCCGGCCTCGAGCATCAGCGGGACAACGGCGCGGGTCAGGCGCATCAGGGCCGTGACGTTGATCCGGAAAACCCGCTCCCAGACGGCGTCGTCCACCTCGTGGACCGGGGCGAAGTTGTCCATGATGCCCGCGACGTTCGCGAGCGCATCCACGCGCCCGCCCGCGGCGGCCACGACGGCGGCGACGGTTTCCTCGGTGGAGATGTCGCCGGCCACCGGCACAAGGTCCAGGCCTGCGTTCTGGGTCACGAGGTCATCCAGGCGTTCCTTGCTGATGTCCGCCGCGACCACCCTGCCGCCCTCCTTCGCGACGCGGAGCGCGGTGGCCAGGCCGATGCCGGAGCCTGCGCCCGTGACGATCACGGTCTTGCCGGCGAAACGGCCCGGAGTGATGGTTTCCTGCCATGAAGCTTCGTTGCCCATGATGTCCTTCCAGACGTAGATGATGGTGACGACTGCGCAAAGTCCCGCCGTCGTAGTTTGACGGGAGGGCGTGCGGTTGTCCACAGTGAGTCAGTGCTCTTGAACGTTGAACAAAGCGCCCCGGGCACCTTTGCCCCCGGCACCCGCCCGCGGCGGCAGATTGCTGCCCTCATCGGTTTTCTCGCGGCGTCCCTGGCGGTATCGCTGCTGGGCTCCCTACCGATCAGGATGAACGGCGGTTGGTACGCGGCGGCAGACAAAGCGCCGTGGACCCCGCCCGGCTGGATGTTCAGCTCGGCCTGGCTGGCACTCTACGCGGCGATGGCGCTGGCGGCATGGCTCGTCTGGCGGCAGCAGCTCTTCCCGCGCCGGAAGGCCCTTACGGTCTATGCCGGCCTGCTTCTGCTGAATTTGTCGTGGCCGCTGATGTTCTTCGGCCTGTACCCGTTGCTGGGGACCGCCGCCCTGTGGCTGGCGCTGCTGGTGATCGCAGCCCACGCCGCGGTGGCGACCGTTGCCGTACTGCGCTTCGGACCGATCAGCACGACGGCGGGACTGCTGATGCTGCCCTACGTTTCGTGGCTGGTGTTCTCGGCCAGCCTGAACCTGTACGCCGCGGTTCACAACTAGCTCACAGCGGGAGGACGACGGCGGGATACCCGCCGTCGTCCTCCCGTAGTGCTTGCCCCCTGCTGCCGTCAGGCGCGGACGGATTCGGCGAGGATGGCGTCCACCTGGCCCAGCGCACCCTTCATGCCTTCCTCCATGCCCATGGCGACGATCTTCTCCATCTGGTCCTCGTTCTCGAAGGTGGAGAGCACCGTCATCCGGGTGCGGTCACCGATCGGTTCCAGCGTCACGAGGCCGTGGATCGTGCCCATCTCGGCCACCGGCTCACCGTTGTCGTCCGAGAAGCCGTCGTCGAACGACAGGCTGTGCGGGGCATCAATGGCGACGAACCGCCACCAGCCGCGGGCCTTCTCCCCGTCGGGGCCGGTCATGTAGTAGCTGGCCTCGCCGCCCGGGACAAAATCGTGCTTCTCGAAGGTGGCCGGCCAGGTGGGCGGCCCCCACCAGCGCTCCAGCTGGCGCGGATCCTCCCAGATCTGCCAGACACGCTCGACGCCGGCGTCGAACTCCGCGACGACGCTGAGGCTCAGCGCCTCAAGATTCTTGACTGAACTAATGACTGTCATGTCGAACCCTTCCTATCCTTCTTCACTGGCTTCTGGGGGGTGCATCCTGCTGGCTTGCGTGGGGTTTTGTTTCTGCGAGCAGATCCGCGATCCGCTCGGACCGCTGCCGCCAGATGACTTCGTACTCGTCGAGCAGCCTGCGGGCTTTCTGGAGTCCGGCGTGGTTGGCCCGCACAATCTGCTCCCTTCCGCGCTTTTCCTTGGTCACCAGGGAAGCGCGTTCCAGCACCGCCACGTGCTTCTGGACGGCGGCGAAACTCATGGCGTAGAGCGCGGCGAGCCCGGAAACGGAGTACTCCCCCGCCGTCACGCGGCGCACGATGTCCCGACGGGTGGAGTCGGCGAACGCCTGGAACAGGCGGTCCACCGCTTCGTCACTTAACTGATCTACAACCATTTGGTTGTAGAATAGACCACCGGCTCTGGGCCGTCAATGGGTTGGCGGCGCCTCACCCCATGAACGTGCGGTGGACGTCGCTGCCGTAGCGGCGGATGATGTCCCGCTTGGCGCTCTTGAAGGCCTCTAGGTCACCGGCGTGGCCGTGCTGCTCCGCGCGGCGCCGGGCGAGTTCGTCCGCGATCACGTCCAGGAAGAGCTCCGCCAGCAACAGCCGGGCTGAATCGCGGAACCGGCCGCGGCCGTCGACGTACAGCTGGACCGTTGGGGCCGCGGTGTTGATGATGACTTTCCGTTCCTCGCTGCTGTAGACGGCCCGGTCGGCACTGTTGTGCAGGCTGCGGAACTCATACCCGGTGAAGAGGTCGACGCCGTGGTCCCGGACGGGGCGGTGGGCCTCACGGTGCGGCGCGGCCACCTCGGCAGCCGCCGCGTCTTTGGGTGCCGCCAGGTGCGGCGGCTGCTCGGCGCCGCGGTGCGAGGCGTGCTCGGCGATGACGATTTCGCACAGCGCCCAATAATCACCGGCCCGGGCCGTGAGCTCGCCCCGGTCGCCGGACCGCTCCCCCGTGACGGCCCACTCCAGCCGCCGCGTCTGCCCCAGCGCGCCAACGGCCACCGGCTCCGGGACTGGCTCCATCCTGATCGAGTCGGCCACGTCCACCTCGAAGGTGAGTGTGTCGCCGTCGGGCAACCGGGCCGGGTCCAGCAGAAGCGACACATGGAACGGGCGCCCCGGCGGACGGTAGTAAAACGGGGTGGTGAAGCGCAGCGCCGCGGGTTGGTCCCCTGACGGGAGACCGGGCTGGGGCTCCGGCGCGGTCTCCAGTCCCAGATCAACGACGGCGGCCTCGTTCATGTGCTGAAGCAGCTGTTCGATCATTTCTGCGGTGCGGCCGGAGGTGGTGGCGCGCTCCAGGTGCGTGAGCTTCTCCTTCTCGGCCTGCACGGCGTCGGCGAGCATCCGGCTGACGGCCCGGGCGAACGCGGCGACGAAGGGATCCCGGGGGTTTAGGCCCTCGCGCTCGTCGCTGATGACCGCCCGGCCGCGGCCCAGCATGCCGGTCAGGGCGTCGCAGCGCACCGCGCCGAAGAGGTATTCGGTGCCCACCTGGTTTTCGAAGTCGAACAGCTGGCAATCCAGGACGGCCTGCCCGGAGAGGACGAGGAGGCCGTTGGTGCGTTCGTCGCCCTTGAGTGTCAGTTCGGTGTCCGTGGCGCGTTTCAGCGTGAGGACGAACGGGTACTCCTGGTCCTCAAAGCTGACACTGCCCGGCAGGTTCGGGCCGAGCAGCAGTGCCGCCGCCGGCTCCCGGAACCGGACCGGCTCGCGGTGGTATTCCCCCGTTCCCGGGTGCCCGTGCTCCAGCTCGACGCTCCGGCGGCCCAGCACTCCGCGCAGGTAGATGTTGTCGGCAAGGGACTCCAGCAGGGTGCTGTACTGGGTGATCCGGACGTGGGGATTGTCGACAACGACCGTCACCCGGGTGCCGCTGGCGTCAGGCGCTTCGTCGACGCCGAGTCGGGCATAGTCTGCCGGGAAAGCGCGCCGGTCCTCGCCGCCGTCGTCGTAGAGATAACCGCCGTTCTCGCCGCGGAAGACGTCGATCCGGGTGAACCGGCCACCCTGGATGGTCTCGATCCAGCCATGGCCCAGGCCGAATATCGCCTGTTTGAGGCCCCGGCCGAAGTACCCCCGGCCGTCGCCCTCGCCGCGCGCGAGGGGACTGTGCGCACCGCCGTAGCTGAGGATCCTGCCGGCCTGTTCGAAGGACATGCCCTCCGCCTGGTCGCTGACCATGATCACCGCGCCGGTATGGTGCCGCTCGTACCGCACGTCGATCCGGCCGCTTGCGTGCGCACCGGTTCGTTCGAGGCGGGCGTAGCTGTCGTCGCTGTTGGTGACCAGCTCCACCAGCGCCTTCTCCACCGAGGCGAAGCGCCGCGAGTCGATCCCGATCACGCGCTGGTCCACTTGGATTTCGGCAACCGTCATGCTGATTCCCTCGCTCACCTGAAGCTGGTGCGCACCGTCCGTCAACCGGCCGGCACCGCACCGGGCCGTTACCTGGAGCGTAGCAGTTCCGCGCTATCTGGTACGGGTGTGCGACGACGGCCGGGTCCCTCCTTCCCTTAGGCTTCGGGGATGACCATGGCGAAGCGCTCCGCGCGGGCTTCGTCGGGGTCGGGGCCCCTCCGCCTGCCGGTGTTGAGCGCATCGAGGCCGGCGAGTTCGTCGGCGCTGAGTTCGAAGTCGAACACGTCGAAGTTTTCGGCGATGCGGGCCCGGTTCGTTGATTTCGGAATGGCTGAGCGTCCCTGCTGTAGGTGCCACCGAAGCATCACCTGTGCAGGGGTCTTGCTGTGCTTCTGGCCGATGGCGGCGATCGTGGCGTCCGCCATCACATTCTTGCGGTCTTCGCCCCACCCCGGGTAGAACGTAATTCCTCCGATCGGCGACCAGGCCTGGGTGAGGATCCAGTGCCCGGCGTCGGCCGCCTGTACGTCTGGCTGGGTGAAGTAGGGGTGCAGCTCGACCTGGTTCACGGCCGGGACGACGTCGGTGGACTCGAGCAGCTGCTTCAGGTGGTGCGGCATGAAGTTGCTGACGCCGATCGCCCGGACGCGTCCGTCACCGAGCAGGGTTTCCAGCGCCTTGTAGGCGGCGATGGTCTTCTCGAACCGGTCCGGGGCTGGCTGGTGCAGGATGAACAGGTCGAGGTAGTCGACGCCGAGCTTGCCTGCCGCCTTGTCCCAGGCGTGCAGGGTCTGGTCGTAGCCGTAGTCACTGACCCAGACCTTGGTTTCGATGAACACCTCCGCACGGTCCAGGCCGGAGTTGTGAATGCCTTCGCCAACCTGCCGCTCGTTGCCATAGGCGGCGGCAGTGTCGATGTGCCGGTAGCCGGTGGCCAGGGCGGCTTCGACCGCCGCAGTGGTCTGCTCTGGCGGGCTTTGGAAGACGCCGAGGCCGAGGGCTGGCATCGTGACGCCGTTGTTGAGGGTGAGTTCCATGTTCATGCCTTTCACGGTATCGAGGTGTTCGGTGTTGTGGGAGTTCATATCAGTACCCCCATCACGTGCCCGGCGGCGGGTCAGCGGGCAGGCTCGGCCTCAGGTGAAGGCACTCCCGCCCGGGGTGTCGTGCGCCGTTGCGCCGCCAGGTCCGCCGGCAGGATGAGGGCCGCGGTGACACCAAGGGCGAGAAGCAGCAGGACGCTGCCCGTGCTGAGGGCGGCGCTGACCTGCGCGGCCAAGTGGGCGGTAGCGGGACCGGCGGGAACCGTCGCCGCGGCCGCAACCGCTATGGCAAGCCCCAGGCAGGTGCCCACCTGGTGGAATGTGTTCACCAGCCCCGATGCGGCGCCGGCGTCGGCCGCGGGGGCGCCGATGATGCCGAAGGAGGTCAGCGGCGCAAACGCGAGCCCCTGGCCCGCGCCAATAAGGACCATCGGCAGCGCCACCCCGGTCAGATAGCCGGAGCCGACCCCGACCCGGCTGAGCCAGAACATCCCGGCGAGGGTGATCAGGATACCGGCCGCGAGCGGAATTGAACCAGGCATCCTGCCCAGCAACCGGGGGACGCTCATTGCGACGGCGAAGTTGACCGCAGTCATTGGCAGGAACCCGAGGCCGGCCTGCAGCGGGTCGAAGCCGAGCACTTCCTGCAGGAACTGGGTGGTGAAGAAGAAGAACGCGATCATCGCGCCCAGGTACAGGAATCGGGCCACGTAGGCCCCGGCCCGGCGGCGGCTCCCGAACAGGCGCAGCGGCATGATGGGCTGGGCAGCCCGGCGTTCGATCAGGACAAACACAATCAGGAGGACGACGCCGGTGCTGACAGCCGTGAGCGTAACCGGCGAGTCCCAGCCGGCGTCGGCGGTGTTGATGATGCCGAACACCAGGGCCCCGACGCCGAACGTCGCGCTGAGTGCCCCGGACAGGTCAACGCGGCCGCGGGCCCGGTCCGATTCCGGGAGGAATCGCGGGGCCAGGACTATCATCGCGGCGCCGATGGGCACGTTGACAAAGAACCCGGCGCGCCAGGAAATCCAGTGGGCCAGCGCGCCCCCAACCACCAGGCCAAGGCTGGCGCCGATTCCTGCGGTTGCGCCGTACAACGCCAACCCCCGGGCGCGCTCCCGTCCTTCCGGGAAGCTCGCCGTGAGCAGTGACAGCGAAGCGGGCGCCACGATCGCGGCCCCGATGCCCTGGATGGCACGGCCGGTGATCGCCCACCATCCCGCCGGTGCCAGTCCGATCAGGAGTGACGCGATCGAGAACACCAGTAGCCCGAAGACGAAGGTGCGGCGCCGGCCGAGCAGGTCTCCGGCCCTGGCGCCGAGGAGCAGCAGGCCGCCAAAGACCAGCGTGTACGCATCCTGGACCCAGGACAGTTCACCGGCGCTCAGCCGCAATTCTGCCTGCAGGCTCGGCAGGGCGGTGAAAATGACCGAGTTGTCCAGCAGGATCATGAAGTAACTGACGAGGATGATCGTCAGGTCGCTGCGGGGCGGGGAGCGATGGCGGGTGCAGGTTTCATGCCTTCAATGCAAGCGTGATCTCCTCCCGCCGGGGAGTCACGGTTGTTCAGGGTAACGGCAGACCCTCCCTCGACCCGGGGCTGCGGCGTAGCGTGGAGCCATGACAAACAGTGACGACGTGCGGAAGTTCCTGACCTCGCGCCGCGCAAGGATCACGCCGGATCAGGCCGGGCTGCCAGCCTACGGCGGGAACCGGCGCGTTACCGGCCTGCGCCGCGAGGAAGTCGCGATGCTCGCCGGGATGAGCATCGATTACTACATCCGCCTCGAGCGGGGAAACCTCTCCGGCGCCTCAGACAGCGTCCTCGAGGCCCTAGCTCGGGCCCTGAAGCTCGACGACGCCGAAACGGCCCACCTTTTCGACTTGGCCCGCGCCGCCACGTCCGCTCCCCGGGTGCGGCGGAAGCGCAGCCCGCAGACAGTGCGGCCGAGCGTGCAACGCGTCATTGACGCGGTCACGGCCGCGCCGGCCTGGGTCCGCAACGACCGCGGGGACGTCCTGGCCGCCAACGAGCTGGGCCGTGCGCTTTACCTGGATTTGATGGCCGAACAGACCACCGCGCCGAACAGCGCGCGGTTCACCTTCCTGAACCCGAAGGCGCGGGAATTCTTCTCCGACTGGGAACGCGCGGCGGATGACATTGTCGCTGTGCTGCGCTCCGCGGCCGGCAAGAACCCGTACGACAAGGACCTCACGGACCTGATCGGGGAGCTCTCCACCCGCAGCGAGGAGTTCCGTACCCGGTGGGCCCGGCACGATGTGAAATACCACCGCACCGGCCGGAAGCGGCTCCACCACCCGATCGTGGGGGACCTGGACTTGGCCTTTGAAGCGCTTGAACTGCCGGCCGACCCGGGGCTGCGCATCAATGTCTACACGGCAGATCCCGGCACACCGTCCGAGGATGCGCTGAAAGTCCTTGCCAGCTGGGCCGCCACCCAGCGCGAAACGGCGAAAGCCGCCGCGAAGCGCTGACCCTCGCCTGCACCGCGGCTCTCTAGCGGCCGTGGACCGGTGCCTGACGGAGCCTGTCGTGGTGGGCCATTCCTACCGGGACTCAGCGGGAGCGGGGCACCGGCACCGTGGCGTCGAATTAGTCCTGTGCAAGCCCACCGGGGCCGGGGACGAACCCGCTGAGCCACGCCACGGCGTCGTCCCGTGAAGTGAAAAACTCGTGCGGGTACTGCGTGTCCCGGCTCGTTGCCGCAGCCACGACGCGGTCGACCGCACTGGATCCCAGGACGGCAATGGCGAGCACATCGGCCGACTTGGCAAACTCGTACCGGGCCGCAGCGCTGATCTCCACGTCCATCATGACCGAGAGCATAGGCATCCGCCCGGCTTGGGCCAGCAGCGCCGTGGCCCGCATGGCGTCCCGGGCGTCGACGACGTCCACGAACGAACCCGGGGCCCACACGGATTCAATGATTCCGCCATTGACGCAGAGGGAGTTCTTCCCGCTCGCAGCAAGGATTGGTTCGGGCGTCATTCGGCCCAGTCTAGGCGCGGTGTGGCCACACAACGGGACAACACGGCGCAGTAGGCACACTGCCGCGCCTCCCGGCAGATAGTCAGCTTGCTGTTCACCATCCCTCCATCCGGGGTTCATTACCAGTAAGTAACTTGGGGACGTCCCAGAGATCCAACCTTTGAGAGGCTCCCCCATGAGCACCCCCCGCGCCCGAAGCATCCTGATGGCCGCCACTACCCTGGTCCTGGCCGTGTCCGCAATCGGCGGCACCGCTGCCGCCGAGGCCGCGGGCAATAACGCTCAGAACGGAACCAACGACGCCGGTACGCACCACGAAACGAACACCGCACTGGCCGACGCGTTCAACGGCGTCGACCGCAACACGAAATGGCAGCAGACGTCCAAACTGAAGCTGGACTTCCCGACCTACCACACAGAGGGAATCGCCTTCAGCGAGGACCACATCTTCCTCTCGGCCGTCCAGATCACCGAGCCCACCACCAAGTTCGCGACGCCGCAAAACGGCTTCGACCGGACCCCCGGGAAGGGCATCGGCCACCTGTTTGTCATGGACAAGGCCGGAAGACTGCAAAAGGACATCACCCTGGGGGAGGGCGACATGTACCACCCCGGCGGCATCGACTTCGACGGCACCAACGTCTGGGTCCCGGTGGCCCAGTACCGGCCCAACAGCAGCGCGATCATCTACAAGGTCGACGCGAAGACACTCGACGTGCACAAACAGTTCGAGGTCAAGGACCACTTCGGCGGCATCGTGATGAACAAGGAGACCGGCCACCTGGTCGGCAATACCTGGGGTTCCCGGCGCTTCGCCGAATGGGACCTCCAGGGCAAGCAGCTGGCCACCTGGCAGAACCCGAACTTCTTCATCGACTATCAGGACTGCCAGTACGTGCCCAACTCCAAGATGCTCTGCGGCGGCATCACCAACCTCCCGCAGACCCCGGCGGCGGGCGGCACCGGCGCCACCTATGAGCTCGGCGGGATGGCCATGATCGACCTGAAGTCCCACGACGTCACCCGCGATGTGCCGTTCCAGCAGTGGTCCACCGCCGGACACGTCGCCACCCGCAACCCCTTCAAGATGACCGCCGACGGCGACCACCTCACCCTGAAGGTGGCCCCGGACAACGGCGACGAAGGCAACGGCACCGAAATCCTCAGCTACGAAGCGACCGTCACGCCAGCTAAGTAAGCGCCCCCTCCCCTGCCAACTAAAACGGCACCCCCGCAGGACCCGAAAGATCGGAAAATCATGATTCCTCCAGCTCACCGCTCCACCCGCAGGCGCATCGCCGCCGCCACCGGCGCCACCGCCCTGGCGGCCTCGGCCCTGACGGCCGGCCTGGTCGGCGCCGGCCCGGCCACCGCCGGCGGCGACGACCACCACGGCGGGACGGCGACGCCCATCCAGCACGTTGTCGTCATCTTCCAGGAGAACGTCTCCTTCGACCACTACTTCGCCACGTACCCGAAGGCCGCGAACATCCCCGGGGAAACCCAGCAGGGCTCGGGCACCAAGACGGCGACGTTCACCGCCGCGAAGAACACGCCCAAGAAGATCGATACCCTGGCCGCCGCCGGCCTGCTGGCACCGAACAACCCCAACTCCGTCCAGCCCTCCCGGCTCACGCCCCAGCAGGCCGTCACCTGCGACCAGGACCACAACTACGGCGCCGAGCAGAAGGCGTACAACGGCGGCCTCATGAACAAGTTCGTTGAGTACACCAGCCGGGATGCCTGCGGCGCCAACCAGTACGGCCGCAACGGGCTGACCATGGACTACTACGACGGCAACACCGTCACCGGCATCTGGAACTACGCCCAGCACTACGCCATGAGCGACAACCACTACAGCACGGTCTTCGGCCCGTCCACCCCGGGCGCGCTGAACCTGGTCTCCGGCCAGACCCACGGGGCCACCGAATACACCGCCACGGGGCAGCCCGCCGCGTCTGCCACCAGCGACTACGCCGTCCGCCAGCCGGATGCCAAGGGCGTCGGCACGGTCATCAACGACCCGGATCCGGTCTACGACGACTGCTCGAACAACAGCCACGCCAAGACCAACAATCTTGCCGGCATGAACGGCAAGAACATCGGGGACCTGCTCAACGCCAAGGGCACGTCGTGGGGCTGGTTCCAGGGCGGCTTCACGCCGACCACCGCAGCCACCGCCACGACTCCGGCGTCATGCCTGTCCAGCCACACGAACGCGGCCGGTGCCAGCGTTGTTGACTATTCCCCGCACCACCAGCCGTTCCAGTACTACGCCTCCACCGCCAACCCGCACCACCTCGCCCCGGCCTCGGACGCGGAGATCGGCCACAACGGCCAGGCAAACCACCAGTACGACCTGACCGACTTCAACAAGGTGGTGAACACGGACAACATGCCGGCCGTGTCTTTCCTGAAGGCGGGCATGTACCAGGACGGCCACGCCGCCTACTCCGACCCGATCGATGAGCAGAACTTCATCACCGCCACGGTCAACCAGATCCAGAAGTCCAAGAACTGGGAGAACACCGCCGTAGTCCTCGCCTACGACGACTCGGATGGCTGGTACGACCACGCCGCCGCGAAGGTGAAGAACTCCTCCAACACCGCCGACGACGACGCATGGTGCCAGAGCGCCGCGGCCAGCGGAGTTCCCATGGCCGGCGGCTACGCCGACCGTTGCGGCCCGGGCCCGCGCCAGCCGCTGGTCGTAATTTCCCCCTACGCCAAAAAGAACTTCGTTGACCACACTGAAACGGACCAGGCCTCGATCCTGCGCTTCATTGAGGACAACTGGCACACCGGCCAGGTCGGTGATTCCTCTGCCGACGCCGCCGCCGGCTCGCTGAAGGCGATGTTCAACTTCGATGAGCCCCGCACCGACAAGGTCCTGCTCAACGAACGCACCGGCGCCGTAGAGTCCATCACCAAGAACGAGGACGACGCCGAAACCCGCGACAAGTAGGCCCCGCTCGCCGGACTCCCTCTGCCGGCACAGGGAACGCCAGGAAACGCCACCCGCCAGTTGACGGGTGGCGTTTCCGTTGCCGTCCCGGCCGGGGACGGTTCCCGGAAAGAGCATTCTTGGGTCCTACGGATTCCTTTTGGCTGACCCTCAACATCAGAACTGCTCAAGGACCGCGGCTGGCACGTCCGCGCGGTTCGCTGGACCAACGACGAGCCCGGCGATGACCGCACGGGTTCGCTGCCCGGGCCGTGGAACAGGCATTCGCCGAGGCGCCGCCCGCCGGGCAACGCCTCGCGCGCCTCCCTAGCAGCCCAGTCCCAGGCATTCACCGCTGTTGAATGCTTCGTAGCCACCCTTGGGGCTTGAAGTAAGAATGCAAGGAACGTGCGTCCTCAGCCCAGGGCGATGAGGATCGCCAGGCCGGCGAGCACAAGGGACACCGGCACCATGACGCGCTTTTCGTGCCGGCTCTTCGACGCGAGATTGGGCAGCACGCTCAGCAACAAGTAGGCCGCAACCACCCACATCGCAACCACCGCAACCATGTCCCCCGGCAGGACCCGGATCAGCCCAGCGCGGTCTAGGGCGACTGTCGCAAAGGCCGCATAGACTACGACCGCGACGGCACTTCCGGCCCGGAGCCGCGCCGGAAGCACCGCGCTCTGGCCGCCCCAGGCAAACCGCCCAAGGGGAAGGCCAACAATGAGCAGCAGCTGGAAAGAAGCAAGGGCAGCAAGCACCGCACAGAATGCGAGGGCAATTACGGGGGTCATGAGCTGAAGACTAGCGGCCGCCACGCCACAATCGGGGCGCGCCTCAGGCGAATCTTTCCGCTTGCGGCCGGTTCAGACGGCACCGACAGGCCACAATGAACCAATGGCTGAATCTGTAATCCTGGTCAACGGACTCCCCGGCGCGGGCAAAAGCACCCTCGCTGCGCAGCTCGGAGACGAATTGGGCGTGCCGGTTGTCTCCAAGGACAGCATCAAGGAAGCCCTGGCGGACGTATGCCTCGGCCAGGTCGGCAGCGGCAGGCTCGGCCAGATTGCCTCGGAAACCATGTGGCAGGTGGTGGCCGCGATTCCGGGCACGGCCATCGCCGAATCGTGGTGGTACCGGCCCCGGGATCTTGGCTTTGTCCGTGAAGGCTTAGCCCACTCCGGGAAGCCGCTGGCCATCGAGCTCTGGTGCGAACTCCCTTCCGGGCTGGCGTGGGAACGATACCTGGCCCGCAGTCGCCACGAGATTCATCCCACCGGGAACGCTGCAGAACGGGACTGGGCTGAATGGGCGGCAAACGCGGTACCCCTCGGCGTAGGCCGGACCTTCAGGGTCGATACCTCCGCGCCGGTCAATGCGGCGTCCCTGGCCGGGCAGCTGGCGGCGGTAAGCGCCGCGGCGCGTGCCGCGACGGACCGGTAAAAACGACGGCAGGCCCGCGGCCACTGGGATAGGCTCACTCGGGACCTGAACAAGCATCGACGTCAACCTCAAAGGCGGGGAACTCTTTGGATCTACTGGCAGGCATGAGCCGCGACGAACTCCGGATCTATGCGTGGGTCGCGGCCGCCGTCTTCGCCTTGGTGGCCGGCGCCTGGCGTCCGCGCAGGCTTCATTGGACTTTGTTGGGCTCCGTGCTGCTCTTCGCGGCCCTCAACGCGGGCGCAGGGATCTACGTCCTGAACCATTTCAGTGATTCGCGCTGGTCTCCCGGGAATGAACCGCCGCTGAGCGCGCCGTCGTTTTCCGGCACGCCCGTGGTGGGGCAATTTCTGGGCCCCCTGGACTCCGCCTTGAACGGCGTGGTGGGCGGGGTCAACGATTTCCTGGCCTTCAAGCACGCACTGCCCGTGGCGCTGGATTTCCTTGGCACGTCCGGCTGGGCGCTGCTGGTGTCGTTCCCGCTGGCCGTTCTCGCCGCCGTCGTCAGTTTCGCCGCGGCCAGGCGCCGCGCGGCGGACTTCGACAAATACCGTGCCACCGTAGATGAGCTCAAAGAAGAGCTCGCGCAGGTCAAGCGGCAGATCGCACCAGGGAATTCCGCCGCCACGGCCCACACCCTCGACGCCTGAATGCCGGGACAAGGCGGCCCGTTGGAGCGTGCCCGGGGGTGGCTGTGATGAGTCTCACCCGCAATAATCGCCATCTGGCTTGAGCCGGCAACCGGCCGCTGTGCATCATGAAATGGCAGGCAGGGGCGTCGACTCCCCCGCCCGTTCAGCCCCGGTCTTCGCTTGACGCCACGCGTCCCAAGCGGGCCAGGGCACCATCCTGGTGGACGCAATGAGGCCAAACCGGTGAGCTCGCAGAGCTGCCCCTTGGTCTCAGGTGTTCCTGGTATGGATACGGCGGCTCCGCATCGGTGCGGCAGCCGGACACCCGGAATCATGAATGGAAGCACTGAACAATGACGTTTGAAACTGCCAACTCTGTCACCCACAAGCTCTGGGACCGCTCCACGATGCACCACGAGCTGGACGCCCTGGTCCACGACCTCTCGGTCCGCCACAACACCCCGAAGTCCAACATTGCGGTCCACGCCAGCGGCCCCAACACCTTCACGCTCAGCCTGAACAACGGTGCAGCCAACCTGGATTCGGCCTCCGCCTAAGAACATAACCCAGCATTAAACGACGACGACGGCGGGAGGCTCCCGCCGTCGTCGTCGCGTCTGTGGGCGCGGCAAAAGCAATGACGCCCGGGCACCGCGTACGGCGGTCTTGGGGCTTAGGCGGGAGGTTCTAACTCCCAGTCTTTGACATCCGCGAGGGGAGCGAACACGCCGGGGTCGAGTTCGTCGAATTCCAAGTTGTTCCGGACCAGATGCGGCCAGTTCCGGTTGGCCAGGGCGGCCTTGCCGAGCGCGACGACGTCGGCAGCACCGTCACGCAACATGGACACCGCGGTTTCCGGATCGTCGAGTTTGCCGTTGGCGATCACTGTCACTCCCGAATGCGCCTTGGCCAGTGCGGCCAAAGTCTCCTCCGAATCCTCGAATGCGGGCTCGCTCGCCTGGTATTCCGTGGTGTGGATGAAGTCGACGCCGGTGGCCCCCAGCGTGGAGAAGATGACTTCCGCTTCTTCCCCGGTGCCGCTCCATCGGTGGTCATTGTCGCTGACTTTCGACTGTGAAATTCGTATGCCCACTGTCATGTCGGGGCCCACCGCGTCCCGGACGTCGCGGCAGATCTCCGCAGCGAAGCGCACCCTGTTTTCCGGCGACCCTCCGTAGCTGTCTGTGCGCTGGTTCAGGTAGTCCGTGAGGAACTGATCCAGCAGATACCCATTGGCGCCGTGGATTTCGACGCCGTCGAAACCGGCCCGCTTGGCGTTCAGCGCAGCCGTGACGAAGCCTTTCCGGACGTCGGTCATCTGGTCAGGGGTGATCTCCGCGGGAACTGGATACGGCCCCTCACCGCGGTAAAACGCGAGTTGCTCCCCCTTGGGAGCCACTGCTGATGGACCGATCGAGGACGTGACAAACCGGTTTCCCTGGCTTTGCGCTCCTGCATGCATGAGCTGGGCGAACATTCGTGCGCCAGCCGAGTGGACGCCGTCGACGACGGTGGCCCAAGACCGGGTCTGCTCCTCGGTCGCAATGCCTGGCTGGTAGTGGTAGCCCTGGCTGTGCGCCGTGTCAGGATAAATCCCTTCGGTTATGAGGAGTCCAAAACCACCGCGGGCGAACGTCCGGTAATAAGAGGCCATTCGTTCCGTGGCGAGTCCGTCTTCGGTGGCACTGATCCGTGTCATCGGAGCCAGCGCCACCCGGTTGTCGAGGTGAGTGGAACCGATCTGAAGGGGTGACCAAAGGGGGGTGAAGTCAGTCATGAAAATCTCCTCTGCGATTTGTTGCTAGCATGCCGGCCGCACGAGCGGGCAGCCCTTCATTGGACGGGTCGGCCGCGTAGTCTTCCTGGCGCCTGCGCAGGCGTCCGCGAACCGAGGCTTCAGTAAAACAAGCGAGGACAGCTGCCCCTAGTTCTTCAAGGGTCTCGCATTGCTTTGAAGCCCCGGAAGGGCCTGTCATGATCCAGCCCTCTTTGAGCGCGGTCACCCTGGGGGCTCCCGGCAGGCCCTGACACAAGCTGTTGATCGTGGCAGCGACAATCAGCTGTTGCCGCATCGTTCTGACCGGGCCCAGGATGGGATCTAGCACCACGGTTCGTCCGCAGGCACCGCACATGCGGCTTCCCCTTTCTAGGGCATTACATCGCCGGAATTGGGGCCGAGAGTTTGCCCAACAAAAAGGTTTCCCCCGGGGTCGCTCGCCAGCAGGAGAGCTGTGGGTGCCACCTCCGCCGGTTTTCCGAACCGCCCCAGCGGAAGCTCGGCACGTTTGGCCGCCTTCCAGTCTTCCGATATTCCGTCAACCAGCGGGGTTTCTATCGGACCCGGGGCGATGCTGTTTACCAGCACATTATCGCCGGCGGTTTCCAGGGCCAAGGCTTTTGTCAGCCCCACCACCCCGGCCTTGGCGGCACTGTAGTGGCTGAGCCCGGTTGCGCCTTTGATGGCCAGCTGGGAGGCGATGTTGATGATGCGGCCCCACTTCTGCTGCCGCATCTCCCCCACGACCTCCCGGCAGCAGAGGAAGACGCCGGTCAGGTCGACGGAAATAGTCTCGTTCCACATGGCCAGGGTCATGTCCTCCAGCCGCGATTCGGTGAGCAGCCCCGCACTGTTAACGAGGATGTCGATCCTGCCCAACTGGTCCCGTGCCGTGGCGAAGGCGGCTTTCACGCTCTCTTCATCCGAGACATCGACGGCGATGGCTCCCCCCGCGCCCGACCGGTCCAAGACGGCCACTCTGTCGCCATTGGCGGTGAAGGCCTCGGCGATGGCTTTGCCGATGCCGCTGGCGCCGCCCGTGACCACCACAGCCCGGCCCGATTGGTTGGGTGAGGTGTGCGTGTTGTTCATTCGTTCCTTCCAGTGCTTCTCAGGCCCGCATTTTGATCGTGAGGCCGCCGTCGACTGTTACCGACTGGCCGGTGACGTAGGCGGCGTCATCGGAGGTCAGGAAGCCGATCACGCTGGCAACCTCCTCGGGCCGCCCAACCCGGCCCCACGGAATGTCCCGCCCGGCGCGTTGCAGGCCCTCGGGCCCCAGCGAGTTCACTGGGTCCAGGGACTGCGGCGTCTCGATGAGCCCGGGGATGACGGCGTTGGCGCGGATGCCACGCGGTCCCAGCTCTGCGGCTACGCTGCGGATCAGCCCGAGCACGCCGGCCTTGGCGGCCGCGTAGTGGGCATGCTCCTCCCACCCGTAGACACCGCCGGCGATTGAGGACACGGCAACCATCGCCCCGCCCTCGGTCATCTGCGCGGATCCCGCCCGCAGGGTCCGCAACACGCCGGTGAGGTCGACGTCGAGCATGTCGTCCCAGCGTTCGTCGGTCATCTCGCCGAGGGGCGAGTTTCGAAGGACTCCGGCGTTCGCCACGGCGTAGTCCAGCCGGCCGAATTCGTTGACCGCGCGTTCGGCGAACGCGTCAACCGAGGGAGTGCTGCGGACATCCACTTCGTGGATCACCGCCTGGCCCCCCGCATCTTTCACCAGGCGCAGGGTTTCCTCCGGGTCGTGGGGATCCCCCGGGAAGGTGCCGATCACCGACCGCACGCCATGCTTGGCGTAATGAACGGCGAGCGCGCGGCCAATTCCGCTGGCGGCCCCGGTAATCACGGCCACCCTCGTGTCCGCTGTCATGCGTCGACCTCGTGCGGGTGGTCCTCGAGCAGGGCCTCAGCCGGCGGCTTCGCAGCGATCATCAGGAGCCCCGAGAACAGGGTTCCGGCTGCACCGACCCAGAGGGCTGCAGCGCCGGTGCCCGCGCTGGCTGCCGCTGCGGTGAACAGTGCGCCGCCCAGGATGGTGCCGGGCTGGCTCATGGCACCGATGAATGCGGTGCCGGTGGCACGGCAGCTGACGGGGTAGCACTCGGCCATGAAGTACTGGATGGCGGCGTAGGGTCCGACCAGGAAGAACAGCCCGGCGCCGTAGGTGAGGATGATCATGAACGGGCTGGTGGCGATGGGGCTGAGCATGATGGTGAAGGACAGGCCGGAGAGAATCCAGCCGCCGATGATGGTCCGCTTGCGGCCGATCTTGTCACCGAGCCATCCGTGGAAGACGTAACCGAAGTACGCCAGCATGTTGATGACAATCAGCATCCAGAACGCATCCGAAAGTTCCACGCCCTTGGCGTTCTTCAGTACGGAGCTGCCGAGGATGCTGAAGATCATGATCCCGAAAAAGTTGAAGATCCAGGCCAGCGAGAAGACGATCGTGTTCCGGCGCAGGTGCGGTTCCCAGATGCGCTTCAGCGGGGCCGCGGACGAGTGTTCGACACCGTACGCATGGGCCAGGGCGTGCGCGTCCCCGGACTGGCCGCTCTTCTCAAGTTGGGTCAGCTTGTGGTGCAGTTCGAACTGGGGAGTCTCCTTGAGCTTCTTGGAAATGACCCACACGATGATCGCTGCCGGAATCGTCGCCATGAGGTACAGGGCGCGCCAGCCGAGGGAGGGAAGGAAAGCGAGGGCCAGGGCACTGGCGAGCAGGAAGCCCAGCGGCCAGCCGCCCTGGATGAAGGAGTAGTGGAAACCGGGACGCTTTCGCTTATCGGCAACCTCGGTGACCTGGTAGACCTCGTTCATGTAGGTCGCGTTGACTGCCTGCTCCGAGAAGCCGAGGCCGCCGAAGGACCGGACCAGCACGAGCATGCCGTTGCTGAGGAACGGGATGCCAGTCGGAATCAGGGCCGTCAGGCCGGAGACGACGGCGGTGCCGCCGATCGTGGTCATCATGCCCTTGCGCCGGCCGAGCCGGTCAATGACAGGGCCGATGCCGAAGCAGACGATCGCAGTGCCGACGGCGATCCAGGTGTTGATGGCGTAGGCCTCGGTTGCTGTCCAGCCGAACTCTTCCTGCATGGCCGGCAAGAGGGTGCCGAAAAGGCCGTAGTCGAAAACGGCGATGGTCCAGGCCAGCAGGGCCAGTACCGTGGCGGTGGTCGTGTTGCGCTTGGAGAAGACCGGGAAACGGCGCTTCTCGTCAGGTGTCGGGTTCGTCAGGTCGACGGCGGGCTGCTGGATGGTCATGACTGGTTTTCCTTTCGGGGGCTGCGAGCGAGGAAGGAGTCTGCGATCTGGTCAAACTTGAGCCAGCTGACGCCTTCATGGGAGTTGATGTGTTCGATGAGGCGTTCGAGCATGAGGAGGACCTGGGGCCTGCCCGAGACGTCCGGGTGGATGGTCATGGTGAAGACGGCCTGGTCCATTTCCCGGTACACCCAGTCGAACTGGTCGCGCCACATCTGCTCGATGTCGCGGGGGCTCACAAAGCCGTGCGAATTCGGGGACGCCTTGATGAACATCATGGGAGGCAAGTCATCGAGGTACCAGTTGGCCGGAATTTCGACCAGGTCGGTTTCCTTGCCGCGGACCAGCGGCTCCATCCAGGTTTCGGCGTCCTTGGTGTAGTCGATCTTCTTCCAGCTGTCACCGACCCGGACGTAGTAGGGCTCGAAGTCGCGGTGCATCAGAGAGTGGTCGTACTTGATCCCGCGTTCGAGGAGGATTTCGTTGGTAACCTGCGAAAATTCCCACCAGGGAGCGACGTACCCCGTGGGGCGGCGGCCGGAGACTTTTTCGATGAGTTCGATCGACCGATCAAGGATGGCCGTCTCCTGCTCCCGCGTCATTGCGATGGGGTTCTCGTGCGAGTACCCGTGGACGCCAATTTCGTGCCCCGCGTCAACGATCATCCGCGTCAGATCCGGGAACGTCTCGATCGAGTGGCCCGGGACGAACCAGGTGGCCGGCAGCCCGTATTTCTCGAAGAGGCGGATAAGGCGGGGGCCGCCGACTTCACCGCTGAACAGACCGCGGGAGATGTCACACGGAGAGTCTTCGCCTCCGTAGGAGCCGAGCATTCCGGCAACGGCGTCCACGTCGACGCCGAACGCGACTTGGATGTCCTTAGTCATGAGATCAACCTTTCACTGGGCTTTTTGTTGGAGTTGTGTGGTGAGGTACTGGCTTCGGGGTGGTCGGGGTCCGGCAACCTGCCACGCTGGGCGAAGGCTGCCGCGATGCGGTCCGGTGGTGCGCCGAGGCGGAGCAGCAGGCTCAGGAGAACCAGCGACTGGGAGGGCCGGAGCAGCCCAGAGGATATGGCGCCCGCCGCGCGCAGATCGTCGCCGCCGCCGTCGCCATAGATCGGCACGACGGCGCCGGCCTCCACGCGGGTGCTTGTCACTACCACGACGCCGGCCGCGGTGGCCGCGGCGACCTCCCGGCAGATCTCGCGGTTGGCGTTGCCCGTTCCAGTTCCTTGGAGGACAATTCCCGCCGCACCGGCCTGGAGGGAACTTCGCAGCAGGGCGGCGTCCGCGCCGGGGTAGGCGGCTATGAGGTCCACGCGGGGCGAACCTGCCCCGTCGCCCGGCAACGGCAACGCCTCAATCGGCGGCCGTACCGCCGTCAGCCTGACTTCGCCCGCATCGCTGACCGATCCGGCCGTTCCGAAATCCGGATTGGCGAAGGCTTCGGGTCTTGTGGTGTGGCACTTCCGCACTCCAGCCGCAGGGAAAATGGTCCCGGCAAAGGCCAGGAGAACACCCTTCCCCCGGGCTGCGGGGGAACCGGCGACGGCGATCGCACGGACTAGATTTCCCGGGCCATCAGGGGTGGTGGAGTCGGCAGCCTGCTGGGCTCCGGTGAAGACGACCGGCCTGGCATCGTCATGTGTGAGTTCCGCCAGGTACGCCGTTTCCTCCATCGTGTCCGTGCCATGCGTGACCACTACCCCGAGAACCTGCGGGTCCGTCAGGGCCTCGCGGATCCTGGCGCAGATGGCGATCATGTCGTCAACGGTCAGCAGGTACGAGCCCTTCCGGAAGACGTCCACCACGCGAACCGGGTAGGCAGCCCGGCCGCCCACGCTGGCAAAGACCTGCTCTCCCGTGTCCGAGGCCACCGCTCCGCCGCCCCCCTCTGACCCGCGGGAGGAGATGGTGCCGCCCGTGGCCAGCAGTACCACGTGTGCCTGGCCCGTATCTGTGACGGTCATGTTCGACTCCGTTACTCCTGCATCCGCCTCCGGCGAACGCTTACCCAATCGTTTGGGTATCTGGCTAAAAAGTATCTGTGCGATGTTTCGCCCACATGGCGCCCGGCGTTTCGGCGATGTAAACACTTTTGGCGTGGAATGCGACTCGCCGGGCTACCCAATCGATTGGGTAAGAGGTTAAACTGACTATAGGATGTGACTTGGGACACGTCAAGGGTCCCAGTGCTGAGGATTCGCGCAGCATCGGGCAGTCTTGTATGACGCCTTCTTGAGCTGCGGCAGGGGAGCAAATGAAAGAAATCACGGCCGATGGCCGCACGGTCACGCTTAAGGACCTTGCAAATGAGCTCGGCATCCACCCGTCGACCGTGTCCAGGATTCTTCATTCCGGCTCGGACGTGGCACGCGGCGCCGCGTCCGTGGCGACGGCCGAACGCGTTCGCGAGTTGGCGCGGAAGCGGGGTTACTCCCCCAACCCCCAGGCCGCCGGCCTGCGGACGCGGCGGACCCGCCTCACGGGCGTAATCGTTCCCCGGCTTTCGGACCTCGTCCTGGCCATCATGTACGAGGGCATTGAAGAGGCCGCGGCTGAGCTCGGCTACTCGACGTTCGTCATGAACTCCCGGGACGACCCGGAGGAACAGCGCCGAAAAACGGACACCATGCTGGCCCGCCGGGTGGACGGGCTGATCATTGGAGATGCGCACCTGGACGGCAACCAGCTGCGTGAGCTGACCGAGCGCAAGGTCCCTTTCGTGCTCGTGAACCGCCGCGTTCCCGGCTACCCCTCGGCCACCTGCGACGATGTCCTCGGAGGCCGTCTTGCGGCGGACCATCTGTGGAGCAAAGGCCACAGGAACGTGGCCGTGGTCGCGGGTGAACCGTACGCCAGCACAGCCGTTGACCGGACGGCCGGGTTCGTGGACCGGTGGCGATCCCTGGGCGGCGAAATTCCCGACGACGCTGTGGTGTGGTCCCGATTCGACACGTCCGGCGGACGCGAAGCAACCGAAACCATCCTGGCCAGCGGGAAGCCTCATCCCACGGCCGTGTTCGCCGTCAACGACTTCGCGGCAATCGGGGCTATGGGCGTGTTGCGGTCCCATCGCTTCACCGTCGGCCGTGACGTCGCGGTGGTGGGCTTTAACGACACGTCGGTCGCCGCGGAGCTTCCCATCCCTCTTTCCTCGGTCCGCTCACCGATGCTGGATATCGGCCGGACCGCCATGCAGCTCCTGAAGCGCGTGCTGGACGGCGAACCGGTCGAACCTGTCCTGCTCGAACCGACCCTATGCATCCGGGAAAGCAGCGCTCAGGCGATCCCCGGGTGATCTCGAAGACTCCCGGAGAGATCTGCGATCAGCCGGACGGCGCGCCTGCGCCGTGTATCGCGTTGCCTGAGCGGGCTGCCGCGACGATGCTCAAAGCCAGCATGTAGGTGGCACGGACCTCGCCGTCGGCCAGATCAAGCCGCAGGAGCTCCTGGATCTTCCTCAGCCTGTAGCTGAGCGTGTTTCTGTGGATGAAGAGCTCGTCACAGATTTTCGTGGAATTCCCGCTATGCCGGAGGTAAGCGTCGAACGTCTCCCTCAACGCAATGCCGCCGTCAGAGGTCAAGGGGGCCAGCAGTCGCTGGCACATCGCCACCAACCCCGGGCTGGGCAGCCCCTGCACTATGCCGGCGAGGTCGGCCAGCGGCGCCCTACGCACGCCCGGCCGCCCCACCTGGCGCCGGGCAAGTTGAAGCGTCAGCGGCAGTTCGCTGAGGCTCGCGGACTCGGTGACGATGACAGAGAATTCCGGCGCGTCCAGAAAGAACTCCCGCACGGCAGCAAGCAGGTCCGCCGTTCCCTGCCGGCGCTGCAGCAACAGCGAGGTGAGTCCGTTTTCCTCCATGAAGCGCACCGTGCTGAACGTGGCCTGCAATCCCACCCGGGCGCGCCATGCGATGGCACGCAGCTTGGCGGGCGCGACCTCCTCCGAGCTGCCGATGAGTACCGTGCTCCAGTCACCGTCGGGATCGAAGCCGGACTCCAGTGCATAGCGCCGCAGCGGCAGGGACGGCTCACCGCGATCCGCATAGAGGGCCTCCATAAAGCGCGCTGCTTCCCGGGAATGCAGGGGCGATCGCGAGCCAAGGGTGTAGCTCAGCTGCATGCCGATGACTGCCGCAACCGGGCCCAGGACGGGCTGCAGCACAATGTCGCTACCGATCCCCTCGATGGCCAGCCTGAACTGCTCGGATGCGCCGCTTGGCAGGCGCAGCGTGGTCCGCGCGGTATGGCCGTGGGCAGTGCCTGCGGCTACGAGCTCGAATGCATTCTGATCGATCACGGCCACCCTCGCGTTGACGGCGCCCGCCACCCGCCCAAGCACCTCCCCCAAGGAATGTCCGTCGGCCGCCAGGCGGGTGCATTCGTCTGCCAGCTCCCAGCCCGTCCGCAGTTCCTCATAGCGCTCGGCGGCAATGATCCGCTCCACGTGGCGCATGACCAGCACAAAGGGCACATCCGGCGGGAGCTCCAGCAGCGGCAGTCCGTGCGCCTCGCAGGCCTGCAGCAGGCCCTCCGGCAGCTCGCGGTGCGCGGCGCCCAGGCCAAACGCGAGTCCGGACACGGGGACGGAGACCAGCCGTTCCACGTAGGCGTCCCAGGTCCTGAAGTCTCTGACGTTCAGCCCCATGCCGTTGGTCAGCAGCAGGGCATTGACGCTGAGGAAAGGCGTGGGGTCCATATGTTCGGCGGGCGCGCACCAGGTGATCGGCCGGTCCAGACGGCCTTCGGCGCCCCGAACACGAAGCCGGATGTTGAGATCGGCGTCGTCAATCAGGTCTGAGATTCTCACGGGAGCCTCCAATGTGTGGCGGGCCAAACCCTCCAGATAGTGCAAACATCATAAGTCAGGCCCTTCGATTCATCGACCTGCACAATATCGGCGCCCCCGGATGCTGAGTAGCGTTGCACCATGCAAACAAATGTGACTCCCGACACTTCTCCCCGCCCGGAGGGGCGTGTGTTGTTGAATTCCGACATGGGTGAGGGCCTGGGCCTCCACGAGTTCGGAAACGACGAGGAACTCATGCGCGTCATCGACGTTGCCAACGTGGCGTGCGGGTTCCACGCGGGTGATCCCGACGTGATGAACCGGACCGTGGCGTTGGCCGCCGAGCACGGCGTGGCTGTCGGTTCGCACCCCGGGCTCCCCGACGTGGTGGGTTTCGGCCGCCGCCGGATGGTGCTTAGCCCTGACGAGGTCGAGTCGATCATCCTGTACCAGACCGGGGCCCTGACGGCGTTCCTGGGCAAGCACGGGCTCTCGCTGAACCACATCAAACCCCATGGCGCCCTCTACGGAATGCTGGCCGGCGACGAGGAGCTGATGCAGGCCGCCGCCGGAGCGGCCCTGCAGTACGGAGTTCCGTTCTACGGGCTCGCCGGGACCGCCCACGAAAAGGTGTGCCGGGCGATGGGCGTGGAATTCGTGCCGGAACTCTATGTGGACCTCAACTACGGTCCTGCAGGCGAGCTGCTGATCCAGCGACGCCCGGTTCCCACTGACCCCGCAGCCGCCGCCGAACGCGTCAGCCGCGCCCTGGCCGGTGAGCCGGTACTGGCCGTTGACGGCACCGAACTGGACATTCCGTTCAGAAGCATCTGCGTGCACTCCGACGCCCCCAATTCCACTGCCGTGGCCAGCGCCGTGCGTGCGGTCCTGGGCTAGAGCCGATTAATCCAACCACCTGAAAGCGAGCACCCCATGGCAAACATTGTTTCCCCGCTCCCCGGAGTCTTCTACCGCAAGCCCGGCCCGGGCAAGCCGCCTTTCGCCAACGAGGGCGACACCATAGAAGTCGGCCAGACCGTAGGCATCATCGAAATCATGAAGCAATTCACCGAAATCCAGTCCGATGTCGCCGGGACCCTCGAATCGTTTAAGGTCAACGAGGGCGAAATGGTCAATCCGGGCGACACCATCATCGTCATCCGAGAAGGCTAGTGATGAAGAAACTGCTCATCGCCAACCGCGGCGAAATCGCAGTGCGCATTGCCCGGACCGCCCGCGAGATGGGCATTGAGACCCTCCTCGTCGTAAGCGAACCCGACGCCGATTCCCTGGCAGCGCGCACGGCCGACAATTTCGTCGTGATAGGCCCGGCCCCTGCCCCCGCCAGTTACCTGAACCAGGACGCCGTCATCGCCGCAGCCGTGGATAACGGCTGCGACGCCGTTCACCCTGGCTATGGATTCCTCTCCGAAAACGCCACGTTTGCGCGCAAGGTCGCAGCAGCGGGGCTCACGTGGGTGGGTCCCGACGCCGACGCGATCGAGATGATGGGCAACAAGTCCCTGGCCAGGGAATCCGCCCGCAAAGCGGGCGTTCCAATCCTCCCCGGCTCCGACGGGCCGCTCGACCCCGACGCCGACGCCGTGGAAGCGGCCCGCGGCATCGGTTACCCGTTGGTGGTCAAGGCCTCCGCCGGCGGCGGGGGCCGGGGCATCCGATTTGTGCACAACGAGGGCGAACTTCTGGAAACCATAGAGCTGGCGCGCGGGGAAGCGGCGTCGGTCTTCGGCGATCCGACCGTCTATCTGGAGCGCTTCGTGAAGCACGCCCGGCACGTGGAGGTACAGGTCCTGGGCGACGGCACCAACTTCATCCACCTCGGAGACCGCGACTGCTCCATGCAGCGGCGCTCCCAGAAAGTCATTGAGGAAGCCCCTGCCCCCGACCTTCCTGACGCCGTCCGCCGGACCATCCGCGAATCCTCGGTGGAACTCGCCCGCGAATGCGGCTACAGCGGCGCCGGAACGGTCGAATTCCTCTACGACCCGGCCGGCCACGAGGCCGCCTTTATCGAAATGAACACCCGGATTCAGGTGGAGCACCCAATCACCGAGGAAATCACCGGCGTCGACTTGGTCCGAGAACAGCTGCTCATTGCCTCCACCGGATCCATGTCGGTCCGGCAGGAGGACATCCACTTCAGCGGCCACGCCATCGAGTGCCGCATCAACGCCGAGGACCCGCACAACAACTTCTTTCCCAGCCCGGGCCTCATCACCTCCCTGGAATGGCCGACAGGCGACGGGATCCGCATCGATGCCGGCGTGGAAGCAGGGTCCACGGTCAGCCCGTACTACGATTCCATGCTCGCCAAGCTCATTGTCCACAAGGACACCCGCGAAGCCGCCATCGAAGGGGCGCTGGAGGCCCTGCACAGGACCCGGATCGAAGGGGTCAAGACAACCATTCCCGTGCTCAAGAAACTGCTGGACCGGCTCGAATTCGCCGCCGTCAAACACCACTCAAAGTTCATAGAAACCGTCGACAATCTGATGGAGGCACCATGAGTAGCCCCGCACCCGCCGAGCTGGAGGCCCGCTACACCTGGGGCGGAGACGAATTCCTGTTCGTCGAGGTCTCCGAGTCCATGAGCTTGGCCGCCAATTTCAGGGTCATGTCCATTGCCGAGAAGCTTTCAGAACTGGGGCTGCCGGGCATCGTGGATATCTGCCCTGCCAACGCTTCGCTGCTGGTGCGGTTCGATCCCGACGTCCTGCCGCCGTCGAGCCTTGAAGAGACCGTCCGGACCATTGAGGCGGACCTGGCGCACCACCAGCAGCAGGCCCTCGAAACCCGGATCATCGAAGTGCCCGTCTGGTACGACGATCCGTTCACGGCCGAAGTAGCCAAGCGCTTCCGCGAAGGATTCCACCAGGAGCCGGGCGGCAGCGACATTGACTACGCCGCCAAAGTCAACAACCTCAAGGATGCCGCGGAGTTCATAAAGCGGCACCACGAGCAGCCGTGGCTCGTCTCCATGGTCGGATTCGTCGCCGGCCTGCCGTTCCTCTTCCAGCTGGTAGAGCGCGAGAAACAGCTGGAAGTCCCTAAGTACCTAAGCCCCCGCACGGACACGCCTGCCTTGACGGTGGGCCACGGTGGCTGCTTCGGCTGCATCTACTCGGTACGGGGAGCGGGCGGGTATCAGATGTTCGGAATCGCTGCCGCGCCAATCTTCGATCCGGCGCAGGCCCTGGCCGATTTCAAGGACTTTATGGTGTTCTTCCGGCCGGGCGACATCGTGAAGTTCAAGCCTGTGACCGAGGCCGAGTACAACAGCATCCAGACCGAAATCGCCGCGGGGACGTTCCGCTACCGGCAGTCGCCCGTGACCTTCGATCTGTCCAAAGCGCTGGCGAATCCCGAAGGCTACAACAAAGAAATCATGGAGGCCCTCAATGGCATTTGATATCACGAGCCCCGGGCTTGCCACCACGGTCCAGGACCAGGGACGCACCGGGCACTACAACGTCGGCATCCCGCAGAGCGGTTCCCTGGACCAGTACTCGGCCGAACTCGGCAATGCACTGGTGGGCAACACCGCCAAGGAAGCGGTCCTTGAATGCACGTACCTGGGCCCGGCGCTGACCGCCGACCAGGATGTTGTCATTGCCGTCACGGGGGCCCCGGTTGAGGTCAGGGTCAATGGCGAACCCCGGCCACAGTGGAGCCGACTGCAACTGAAAGCCGGCGACGAACTCAGCTTCGGCGTCATCCGGGGCGGCACACGGTACTACATCGCGGTCCAGGGCGGCATTGATGTGCCCGAGGTGCTGGGTAGCCGATCCACCTACAGCCTGGGCGCAATCGGCGGATTCCACGGCCGCAAGCTGGAGGCCGGCGACCGGATTTCTGTCGGCAGCCCGCTCAACGACGGAGCCGTGCCCGACGCGGATACGGTTCCGGAAGAGTTCCGGCCCGCCTTCGCCAAGGAGCAGACCGTCCGGATAGTGCTGGGACTCTATGACCACCGCCTCACCGACGAGGGACTGGACAATCTCCTGAACGGCGAGTGGAAGGTGACTCCGGTGGCCGACCGGATGGGATTGCGGTACTCCGGTCCCGGAGTGAAGTGGAAGGAACGGGAGCAGCCTTTCGGGGCCGGTTCCGACCCGTCGAACATCGTGGATGCCGGCTACGCCGTCGGGTCCATCCAGATTCCGGGCGGTACCCAGCCGATCATTCTGCACCGCGATGCCGTCTCCGGCGGCGGCTATGCCATGGTGGGAACAGTCATCAGCGCCGACATGGACTTGGTGGCCCGTGCCGCCCCCGGCACGTCCACCAGGTTCGTCGCCGTGAGCATGGATGAAGCGTTGGCAGCACGCAGGGAGCTCGCTGAGCGCAAGAACAACGCGAAGGCAGCACTCGGCCTCAGCGGTTGATTCGTGCGGGTGTGGAGGGCTTCCGCACCCGGCGGCCCTACCAACCCTTAGGTCTGGAAATATTTGCCGGTCCCGAGAAACCACGTGGGCGTCGGAGGGAAGCCGAGCCCTGACGACCGGCCAGGCATCCAGCGCAACTCGCGCAAAGCCCCTTCTGGTCCGCCCCGCCGTCGTGCTGGCAGACTGAGCCGATGACCGAACCTCTCAATCAGTCCCGGCGGCCCGGGATCCGCGCCGCGATGTTCGTGGACTTCGACAACGTCTATACCGGGCTGCAGGCACTGGACCCGGCGGCTGCCAAGAGGTTCGCCGAGGACCCCAAACACTGGACCGAGGCGCTGGCCGACGGCGTCGCGGGCGACGACTCCCGGCGCTTCCTGATCCGCAACTGCTACCTCAACCCCGTCATCTACTCCAAGTACCGGCCCTACTGGACCCGGGCAGGCTTCCGGGTGATCGATTGCCCGTCCCTCACGCAGCGGGGCAAGAGCAGCACCGACATCAACCTGGTGCTTGACGCGATGGACGCCCTGTCCGGCGCGGCGCACATCGAAGAGTTCTTTGTCGCCTCGGCGGATGCGGATTTCACCTCGCTGGTCCAACGCTTCCGCGCCGCGGACCGGATGACGACGGTGATCGCCGCCGGCGCCGTGGCGTTCGCTTACCGGGAGATGGCGGACAGCGTCGTGGAGTCCCACGACTTCGTGGCCATCCTCAACGGAACCGCAGCCGATGCCCCGAGGCTGGTCCGTTCGGCCAAACCTGCCACGAGCCAGCCGGCGGCCACGCTCACCCCCGGACCCGCAACGACGGCCGCCGCGGAAGTCCTCGCCCTCGTGCGGGCTGCGCCGGGACCGGTCACGGGGTCGGTGGCGGCGCACCGCGCGCTGGCCGCCGATCCTTCCCTCAAGACGGACTGGGGCGGCCACGGGAAGTTCAGCGCTTGGATTGCCCAAGCCGGCCCGGGCATTGCCTACGCGTCAACCCCCTCGCCGGGCTGGGTCTGGGATGCGGAGCGGTTCTCACCGGACCTGCTGCCCGGCGCCGGGGAAACCCGGCCGGCCATCGAGGAGCAGATCATCCGGGTGACCGATGTGCCGGCGTTGTCGTCCGGCCAGTACAGGCAGGTCTTCGTGTCGCTGGAGGCCAAGCTGCGCGAGCACCTGGCCACCCGAGCTGAGCTCGCCAAGGCCGTGAGGGACGACTGCGTCGCGGCAGGGCAGCCGGTCTCCCGGGCGGCTGTGAACTTCGTTCTCCAGGGCCTGGGGTACGCCGGGGTTCCGCTCACCGACGAGCTCCCGGCCCGGGAACTGGCGGCGGCGTGGACGAGGAACGTCGAGGAGCTGTGCCGGGTTGCGCTCATGGAGTTCGACGACGCCGAGAAACTCGCCCTGCGCCGCTGGGCCAGCGGCGGCCTGCTGGAGGACCGCGCCGACGAGTCTTAGGCCGCCAACGGCAGGTCGAAAAGCCGTTCGGCTAGCCGGATGAGGCGAGCCGGAGCAGAAGACTCCTCTTCCAAGCGTCCATGGCCAAGGAACACCGCCACCCCGTTGAGTGTGTCGTCGAGACGGACGCCCGCCTCGCGGATGAGCACCTCGGCCCGGTCGTTATGGGGGAGGCGGTACCCCTCGTCGTTGAAATAGACGTGCCAATCCGCGCCGCTGATGCACCCTACATTCCCTGCAACCAGTTTCTGCAACTCACCGACGTCGGCCTCCACGGGTTGAATGCGCACCGTTTGAGTGAGTCGGGCTGGAACGATAAGGGCGTTGTACGTGGTGTTCATGGTTCATTTCCTTGGGACTGAAACGAATGGCGTCCGGCTCCCGGGTCGGACGGCGGAACGGGCTGGCCAGATCCGCCGCGCGGCGGGAGCGCGAGGGCGGCAGGAGCGGGAGGGCGGCCGACGGGCTGTACAACCAGGAATGCCCCATCGGGCCGCCCGCGGCATGTCAGCGCTGGTTTTTGCGCGGCTTTACGAACAAGTCGTTGGATTCGTTTTTAGCCCTTTTCTCGGCCCGTTTTTCGAGAATTGTTTTTCCTGCTTTTTTGGCGCTGCCACCTTTTGGCAATTTCCCCGACAAAGTAATCACACCTTTCCGTGCTTGCGTGTACCCAATACCATACACACTTATATTTTTTATGCCAGCCCGGGAAAACGCGGACACAAAAATTCGACAAAGCGCGCGATTCCCCGAGGCTTGGCGCGGCATCCGGGCATCATCCATGCCCCTGGGCGGCTCCCGGCCCACGTGGCGGAATTTGGCGACTGCCGGAGTTCGCGCGAAGACGGAATCGAAGCGCGCAAAGGCTGCCTCGGATAAAATCCCAACAGCACCCAGCGTTGTGTAGGTCCAAATCCCGGAAAGCGAATTTATTTTCCCGGATCTGCGCGGCGCTAGACTCCTGCAAGTTCCGGCAGATCTACAAATAGGCCGAGTGCTAAATTCTGCTTGGCAGAACTCCCAGTCACTTCTTCCACATTCGGAAGCCAGGGCGTAAGGAGGATACAGCGCCGATGGATCGACCCGGACGCTCAAACCCCATCAAAGAGTTGCTGCTTCTTCCTGGGCCAGCCTGATGAGCCGAAGTTCATCCTCCACGGCCCGGGCAGGCCAGTAGTCCTTGGCCAGCTCGTCCGCGCGGACTCGGTCTGCCGCCGGGAAGAGCTTGCCGAGCAGCCCGGCAGCGTGCAGCAGGGCGATCAGCGCCAGGATCCTGTCATCAGATCCCGCCGCTTCGCTCGCCGAGGTTTCCGGCTTCCCCGGTTCCGACTCCCCGGCGCCCGACGCCGTAGCCGTCGCAGCGGCCTGTGTCGACGCGGCATCGGGCTTCGTCTGGGCCGACGGCGGACCGCTGAGGGCGGCCTCAAGCTGTTCCAGAACCGCACCTTCCGGAGCATGGTCCTTTTCCGGGTACCGCACGGCGCGGAACCGAGCCAGGTGCTTCTCGCCGACGTGCTCCACGATTCCGCGCGACGCCATCGTCTCGTAGACACGCTGCACTTCGGCACGGCCCTCCAGCATGGAGACCCACCGCTTGGGAGTGTGCGGCCGCGACTTGCCGCGGATGAGCTCGAGCTCGTGCTGGAAGTCCGTTGGCGGGGCTCCACCAGTAGCGCGGACATGCTTTCCCTGCAGCTCGATGGCACCGGCCAGTTCCAGCTCGGCCAGGATGGCCCCGGCCAGCGTGGTCCTGAGGGCGAACACCGGGATTTCGGGTGTTCCGTCGTGGTCCTTCGTTGCCAGCAGCAGGAAGGCCTGCGGAAGGCTCAGCTCCGTCGTCTTCGGCATTTCAGCATTCATACGATCATCGTGGCCCTGTTGGAGGAGCCGCCACATGAGGATTTCGTCCCGATCCGTCTCCGTGAGGCGATAGTTTGGTGGGATGACGGCCAGTTACAGGTACGACGTCGAGGTCCTGCACCTGCTCGTGTCACCGGCCCATGCCTACTTCGGCCGCGCACGCGAGGGTGCCGCCGACGTCCCCACCACGGACGCCGACCGGGCCGGATTCGTGGCAGGCAAGGGAATCGTCGGCGACCGGTTCTTCGGCAAGGCCGCGCACATGGATGCCGCAGTCACCGTTTTCGCCGTCGAGGCCCTCGAAGCGATCGCCGCCGAGCTCGGGGCTGCCCCGTTTGACCCGTTGCTGACGCGCCGGAACGTGCACCTCAGGGGCGCCCAGCTGCCGCCCCTCCTGGGCCACGACTTCGCCATTGAGTCCCGCGGCAAGCTGGTGCGGTTCAAGGCCGGGCGGCCGGCGCACCCGTGCGCGTGGATGGATGAGATGCTCGCCCCGGGCGCCCATAAGGCCATGCGTGGGCGGGGCGGCGTGCGGTGCCAGGTGCTTTCGGACGGCGTCCTGCACCGCGGACCGGCCGTGCTGGTCAGCCCGGTGCCGCTCGATCCTGGCCTCGCCGGCGAGGCGGCGCTCCTGCGCCCGTCGCGGCTGCCCTAGCCCGACGCCGGCCAACGTCCACGGCCTCGACGCCGAACTGGATACCAGGACCCATGTGCAACGCGTGCAAAAATCGGCCTATGACCAAGTCCCAGATCCGGCGTAAACCGGCGTGACGTTCGACGAGTCGTTACGGACCGCCCTTGGCGTGGTCATCCTGGTCGGGGTGGCGACGATCGTGTTGGTGAGCGCACGGGTGCCAGCCCCGTGGTCGGCCGCGTTCGCCGTCGCCCGCGGGGTAGTGCAACTCGCGGTGATCAGCTTCATCCTGTCAGGCGTTATCCAGTCGCCCTGGCTGGTCGCCGTTGCGCTAACGGTCATGTTCACCATTGCGGCAAGCACCTCGGCACGTAGGCTCGGGTCGCTCCGCGCACGGTTCATCCCCGTGGCGGCGTGCATGGGCGCGGGGGTCATCGCCGCTGGCATCGTGGTGTTCGCCACCGGGGCGATCGCGTTCACGCCCAGGTACATTCTGGCGATCGGCGGAATTGTGATCGGGAACGCAATGACGATCGCTACGCTGTCCGGTCGCCGGTTCGTTGAGCTGGTCAACGACCGCTGGGAGGAGGTCGAAGGCTGGCTCGCCCTCGGCGCACGCCCACGCCAGGCGACCGCGGACCAAGTTCGTCGAGCCATTTCAGCTGCGCTCGTTCCCACGGTAGATCAAACCAAGACCACGGGGCTCGTCACACTTCCCGGCGCGTTCGTGGGTGCGATCTTCGGCGGCGTTTCACCGCTGGAGGCAGGACGGTTCCAAATCGTGGTGCTCGCCGCCATCATCGGCGCCGGTGCCCTCGTCGCAGTCGGACTTACCGCCTGGCTCGCGCCGGTGCGGGTCCGCCCCGACCGCCTCTAAACCAAAAGCCGCCAGGGCCGAACACTGCACGACACGACCCCCATGAAACAAGCCGGGCGCCACTTTCGTAGACTCTATGGAGATCCGACGTGTCCCCTCTGGAGACATGCCCGCCACAGGAAGAGCCATCGATGAAGATTATCGTCCTAGTCAAGGAGGTCCCCGACACCTATGGGGACCGAAAACTGAACCTTGAAACGGGTCTCGCCGAGCGGGAAGCCAGCGAGACCGTTATCGATGAGATCGGTGAGCGGGCTCTGGAACTGGCACTGACCTACGCTGACGCGAATGAGGGCACCGACGTCGCCGTCCTGTCCCTCGCCCCCGAGGGGGCGACGGCGACGATCCGCAAGGGGCTTGCGATGGGCGCCGGGAGCGCCATCCACATCTGTGACGGGGAGCTCCGGGGTGCGGATCTTGGACTGACCGCTGAAACCCTCGCGGCAGCAATCCGCCGCACCGGCTTTGACCTGGTCATTGCCGGCAACGTCTCCACCGATGGATCCGGCGGCATGATTCCCGCGATGCTTGCGGAATTGCTGGACGTGCCGCTGGCCAGCGGCCTCAGTTCCGTGGAAATCCACGACGGCGCGGTGTCCGGCACCCGCGGCGTTGAATCCGGCGTGCAGCAGGTATCGGCGGACCTGCCCGCGGTCATTTCCATCACCGAGGCGCTTCCCGGGCCGCGTTTCCCCAACTTCAAGGGCATCATGGCCGCGAAGAAGAAGCCCCTGGAGGTGCTGACGCTCGCGGACCTCGGAATCACGGCCGACGACCCCAACGCGGCGCGGGCGATCATGCTGACCATCGCCGAGAAGCCTCCGCGCGCGGCGGGCGTCAAGATCGTCGACGAGGGCGATGCCGGCGAGAAGCTGGCCGAGTTCCTGATCGAAAACCGACTGGCTTAGGGAGTAACGACATGACTGATTTCCCTCCTGACGCAATCCTGGTGGTCGTGGAAACCCGGGCCTCCGGTGACCTCGAGAAGGCCGCGGCCGGTCTCTTCGGCGCCGCCGCCGGCGTCGGCACGCCGGTTGCCCTGGTGCTGGCCGCCCCCGACGCCGGGAGCGCCGCCGCCGCTGAGGCCGCGGAGCTTGGTGCCGCGCACGTACTGATCGCCGAGACTCCGGATCCGTCCGCGCTGGGCGTGCCGGGCGTGGACGCGCTGGCCGCCGCCGTCGAGCGGGTGCGACCGGATGCGATCCTGATCTCGCATTCCCTGAACGGGCGGGACCTGGCCGGCCGGTACGCCGCCCGTGCGCGCGCGGCGGTGTCCGTTGACGCCGTCGGGGTCTCCCGCGACGACGAGGGCGTGGTGGCACACCACTCGGTCTACGGCGGCGCCTACGATGTGACGTCAACGGCCACATTCGGACCGCCGGTCATCACGGTCCGCCAGGGCTCCATCGAGGCCCGTGCTGCGGCCCAGCCGCCGGCGTCGGAGACCCTGGCAGTCACGCCCTCCGGGAGGAAGGCCGCCCGGATCGATTCGTTCGAGGAGGCCGTCGCGGCCACCACCCGGCCGGAACTGCGCGGTGCGGCGAAGGTCGTCGCGGGCGGCCGAGGTCTTGGGTCGGCGGAACAATTCGCCCTCGTCGAGCAGCTCGCCGATACCCTCGGCGCCGCGATTGGTGCCTCGCGTGCCGCGGTGGACGCAGGCTACGTTCCGCAGTCGCAGCAAGTGGGGCAGACCGGGGTTTCCGTGTCGTCCCAGCTCTATATCGCGCTGGGCATTTCCGGCGCAATCCAGCACCGGGCCGGCATGCAGACCGCCAAGACGATCGTCGCCATCAACAAGGATGGGGACGCCCCAATCTTCGAGATCGCCGACTTTGGTGTGGTGGGCGACCTCTTCAAGGTTGTGCCCCAGCTCATCAGCGCCCTTGAGGCCCGGAAGAAATAGCGATGGCAACTCAGTCTGGGTCCATTCGGCGGGGCCTGCCGCGCGTGCCGGGCGGCGAGCCTTGGCCGCCTGCGGGCGAAGCCCCCGCACACCTCATCACGGCGGGCGCGGCGACGGCCGCTGTTCAGGACACGGTGCCGGCGGCGGCGCAGTCCGTTCCGGTCGGAGCAGTGAACGATGCCGGCGCGGCGGCGGCAGCCCCGGTGGCCCCGGTGGCGGGGCGGCTGCGCCGTGGCCTGCCACGCGTGCCGGGCGGCGAGCCCTGGCCGCCGGCGGGCGAGGTGTTGGCGTCGGCTGCGAATCGGTCCGCGGCTCCGGCCGCCGTCGCCGAGCCCGCGACGGTTCCGGCTGCCGCTCCGGCGCCGACCGCCCCGGTGGCTCCGCTTGCTCCGATCGAGAAGGCAGCGCCGGCTGCGGCGGCGTCGTCGACTGAGCCTGCCGCCACACCGGCCACGTCGACGGCGGGAGCCGCTCAGCTTCGACGCGGACTCCCCCGTATCCCCGGCGGTGAACCGTGGCCGCCGGCAGGCCTTGCCCCGGCAGCCTCTGCCCCACCTGTTCCCGCGGCAGAGGCCGTGCCGCAACCCGTTGCCCAGGCTCCTTCACCGGCTGCCGCTCCGGCCGCCGCCGTCGTCGTCGCGGAGACCGTTGCCGACAAGACGCCGCCAGCGCCGCCGCATGAACCCGCAGCCGCCCCGACCGCGGCCGTACCTCCCGCCGTCGTCGAAAAGCCCGCAAAGCCCGTGGCTCCCAAGGCCGAGGCCAAGCTCTACGGTTCGCGCACCCTGGCGCAGTGGATCGCGCGCGTCGTGCTCCTCGCCGTCGGCGCAGTGGCCGCCGCCGGAATTCTGGTGCTGGCCGCGCGCGGTGTGACGACGCTGCCGGGCGTGCCCGAGTTCCTCGAAAGGTACCCCGGCGAATACGAGCTGCCGCAGACGGCGGAGGCCGGCTTCCCCTGGTGGGCGCAGTGGGCGCACTTCTTCAACATCTTCCTGATGGTGCTCATCATCCGCTCGGGATACCAGGTGCGCACCCAGCAGAAGCCGCCGGCCTTCTGGACGCCCAAGCGCGGCGGCAAGAAGATCAGCATCACCCTGTGGTTGCACCAGTCGCTCGACATCTTGTGGCTGGCCAACGGCCTCATCTTCGCGGTGCTGCTGTTTGCCACGGGTCACTGGATGCGGATCGTCCCGACCAGCTGGGAGGTGTTCCCGAACGCGCTCTCCGCGCTGCTGCAGTACATGACCCTCGACTGGCCCGTGGAGAACGGCTGGGTGAACTACAACAGCCTGCAGCAGCTGATGTACTTCCTGGTGGTCTTCATCGCCGCCCCGCTCGCGGCCATCACGGGCGTGCGAATGAGCGAGTTCTGGCCAAAGAACGCGAAGACGATGAACAAGGCCTACCCCGTGGAGGTGGCGCGCGCGATCCACTTCCCCACGATGCTGTTCTTCGTGCTGTTCATCCTCATCCACGTGTTCCTGGTGTTCGCGACCGGTGCGCTGCGCAACCTGAACCATATGTTCGCCGGCACCGACGAGGTGAACTGGGTGGGGTTCTGGCTCTTCGCGGCCGCCATCGCCATCACCACTGCCGGCTGGTACGCCGCACGCCCGATCGTGCTGGCACCCCTCGCCAAGCTGTTCGGGAAGGTGAGCAGCCGCTAGCTCCGAGGCTCCGCCTCGTCCGGCAGGCTGACGTCGATGGGGAAGGTCATGAACGCCGGCGTCTCGTACGGGTGCGCGGACAGCGCGGCGCTGACGACGGCGTCGCGCCGGGAGCGCGGGTAGATGGCCTCGATCCGCGTCTCCCGGACTTCCTCGGGGGAACCGACGGCACCGATGGCCGGGGACGCGCCCGGCAGAGGCGTGAAGCGCCCGGTGCCGTCAAGGCTGAACGAGCAGTGCGAATAGTTGCCCAGCCTGCCCGCCCCGGCGTCGCCGATGGCCCGCCGGACCGCGTCCGCAGCGTCGGTAGGGACGTAGATGACCAGGCAATCCATGGGTTCCATGGCTGAAATTCTGGCACGGGGCGCCCGCCTCCGGCAGCGCCAATGACGACGGCGCCCTCAGCTGCCCGGGTCGTACTGAAACGCGCGCACCTCCTGCGCGCAACGGCAGGAGGCCGCGATCTTCGCGGCCCACTCCAAGGCCGCCTCATACGAGGGCAACTCCAGCACCGAATAGCCGCCTTCAAGCTGCGCCGTCTGCGGGTAGGTGCCCTCGCGGACGGTCCCGTCGCCGTCGACCATGACGGGCGGAATGCTCTCGTCGATGCCGCCGCCGAAGACCCAGACGCCGGCATCCTTGGCCTCCTGCACGACGGCGTGCGCCGCGTCAGCAACTGCCTGCAGCTCTTCCTCGGGGAAGACCATGGCCGCACTCGGGAACGAGATCAGATATTTGGTCATCGGGTGGGCTCCTTGTTCGCAGGACGGCGGATGGCGTTCATCCTCGCGGACGGCACAGTGCCGCGCAAGGGTCTGGCTGGGCCCGGCTCAACTACCCAGCTGGTCCCGGCGCCGTTTTAGCGCGGCGACTTCGGCGGAGTTGCCCGCCAGTTCGATGGCCTTCTCATACGCCGCACGCGCGTCCGCTGTGCGGCCCACCCGTCGCAGCAGCTCGGCGCGGGTGGCGTAGTAGGCGTGGTAGCCGGCCAGGTCCGGCCCCAGCCGATCGACGGCGGCCAGGGCCACGTCCGGCCCGTCCAGCTCGGCTACCGCGACGGCCCGGTTGAGCGCGACGATCGGCGACGGGTCGAGGGTGACCAACTGGTTATAAAGCGCGACGATCTGTGACCAGTCGGTCTCGTGGATATCGCCGGCAGAGGTGTGGACGGCGTTGATGGCCGCGAGGAGCTGGTACGGCCCCGGCGCCTTCCCGGAGGCCAGCCGCTCCCGCACCAGGCGGTGGCCCTCGGCGATCAGTGTCCTGTCCCAGGCACTCCGGTCCTGCTCGTCTAGGGTTACGAGTTCGCCGCCTGCCGAGATCCGGGCGGCGCTGCGGGCCTCGGTGAGGAGCATCAGGGCCAGCAGGCCGGCCACCTCGCCGTCGTCCGGCAGGAGTTCCCGCAGCAGGCGGGTGAGCCGGATGGCTTCGGCGGTCAGGTCGGTACGGACGGGCCCGGTGTCCGGGCCCGTGGCCAGATAGCCCTCGTTGAAGACCAGATAGAGCACGGCGAGCACGCCGGAGATGCGCGCCGGGAGATCCTCCGCGGCCGGCACCCGGTACGGGATCCGGGCGGCCTTGATCTTGGCCTTCGCGCGGGTGATCCGCTGCCCCATGGTGGTTTCCTGCACGAGGAAGGCCCGGGCGATCTGGGGCACGGTCAGGCCGCCGACCATGCGCAGGGTCAGGGCCACGCGGGTCGGCAGCGCGAGGGCCGGGTGGCAGCAGGTGAAGATCAGCCGGAGCCGGTCGTCGTCGATGGCGCCGAGCGGTTCGGGAGGGTCGTCGTCGAAGACCAACTGGGCCTCCTGGTGTTTGGTGTCGCGTTTGTTTTCGCGCCGGAGCCGGTCGATGGCCTTGCGCTTGGCCGTGGTGGTTAGCCACGCTCCGGGGTTGGCGGGGACGCCGTCGGACGGCCAGCGTTCGACGGCGGTGCTGAACGCCTCGGCCGCCGCCTCCTCCGCGAGGTCGAGGTCCCCGAAACGGCGGCCCAGGGCGGCGACCACCCGGGCCCAGTTCTCCCGGTAGGCCTGGCTGACGGCGCCGCCCACGTCGGGTGCGTTCACAGGAACGGCCGCACCTCGACCTTCCGGTTGCAGGCCTTCGATCCCTCGGCGGCGAGTTTGAGCGCCACGTCGAGGTCGGGGGCCTCAATGATCCAGAAGCCGGCGAGGTACTCCTTGGACTCCACGAAGGGCCCGTCGGTGACCACTGCGGACTCTCCCCGGTTGTCGATGACGGTCGCCGTATCCGGGAATCCGAGGCCGCCAGCGAAAACCCAGTGACCGTCGGCCTGGAGCCGGTCGTTGAACTCGTCGATGGCCGCCATCTCGTCCGACGGCGCGAGCTCGAGCTGGTCGTGGATCACGGACAGCAAATACTGCATTTCGAGTCATCTCCTGCGGTTTGGGGCGCCCCTCGTGGGCGGCCGCTCACCTTTACTACGAACAACTCTGCCGCTATTCGACAGGAAACGCCCTGATTTCTGCCGCCGTCGGAACCGCCGGCCTACGTCGCCCAGTCGTCGTCGCCGTAGGCCCTGCCGCGGAAGTGCGAACGGAGGTACTCGCCGACGACGGCGGCACCCAGGTCCCCCGCGTCGGGCGCCACCACGCGGCCGTCGATCCGCCGAGCCATCCGGGCGACGAACCGTTCCAGGCCGGGGTCGTTGCCGAGCCGGAAGAACGTGGCCTGGGTGCCGGCCCGGCCCAGCCGGTCCAGCTCGGCGACCGTGACGCGGATGGTCTCCGGGTCCGGCGGCCAGTTGAACCAGGACTCGCCGTCGGACTCCAGGTGCGCGGTGGGTTCGCCGTCGGTCACCACCAGCAGGACCGGCTGCATGGACGGGTGCTGGCGGAAGAACCGGCCGGCCAGCAGCAGCCCGTGGTGCAGGTTGGTGCCCTGTTCCCGCAGGGCCGGCAGGGCCGTGAGCTCGCCGATGTCCATGGTCTGCGCGTAGCGGCCGAAGCTGATCAGCTGCAGACGGTCGCCGCGGAACTTGGTGGAAACGAGGTGATGCAGGGCGAGCGCGGTGCGTTTCATCGGCACCCAGCGCCCCTCCGCGGCCATCGAAAAGGAGACGTCCACCAGCAGGGCGACGGCCGCCTGCGTGCGCGCTTCGGTTTCGGTGACCTCGATGTCGTCCACGGCCAGGCGCAGGCCGTGGCGCGGGTCCCGGCCGTCGGCGATGGTGCGGCGGATCGCGTTGGTGATGGTCCGGGTGACGTCCCACGGTTCGGCGTCGCCGAACTCCCACGGCCGGCTGGAGCCGGTCTGCTCCCCCGCCGCCCCGGCAACGCGGGTGTCCCGGCGGCCCTGCCGGCCGGAGAGCTGCTTGGCGGTGTCCCGCAGCAGCGATCTGCCCAGCCGCCGCATGGCCTGCGGGGAGAGCTTCAGGTCGCCGTCGGCGCCGCGCTGCAGGAAGCCGCCGTCGTGCATGGCCCGCTCAATCTCCGCCAAGGTGCGGGCGGAGACGACCGCGTCCTGACCCAGCTGCCGGGCCAGGGCGTCCAGGTCCAGGTCGTCCAGGCGGGAACCGTTGTAGGACTGGGAGAGCTGTTCGGCGAGTTCGTCCAGCTCGGCGAGATCCTGCAGCACGCCGGTGCCGTCGCCGAGCCCCAGCCCCTCCTCGCCCTCGAAGCGTTCGGAGCCGGACCAGTCCTCCCCGGGGCGCAGCGCCTGCAGGTTGGCATCGAGTTGGCCCAGCTGTGCCATAAGCTCCGGCGAGCCGAACGCCTGCGCGGAGAGCCGCATCAGCTCCTCGCGCTGCTCGGCGGACATGGACTGCATGAGCCGCTGGGCGGCGGCCGCGCGCTTCGCCAACGCATCGATTGGCTCCTCCACGGATTGCGGGTTCTCCGGGAAGAACTGCCCGTGTTTGGCCATGAATTCCTGGAAATCGGCGCCCGTGTCCTCGCCGCGGCGGTGTTTCTCGAGCAACTCATTGAGGTCGGCCAGCATCTCGGCGACGGCCGCGCGGTCTTCCTCGGTGGCTCCCTCGAGCGCCTCCTTCATCCCGGCGAACCGCTGGTCCAGGATTTCGCGGCCCAGCAGGTCCTTGATCTGCTCGTAGGCCTCGCGGGCGGTGCTGGACTGCCAGTCGTAGGAGGCGAGCTCGTTGACCGCCGCCGCCGTGGATTTGGGCAGGTTCTGCAGCTGCATCTCCCGGAAGGCGCGGTCCGTGTCGTCCATCCGGACGTCGCGGGCCAGCTGTTTGCGTTCCTCCAGCACCGCGGTCTCCAGCAGTTTCTGGACCTCGTTGAGGGTGCCGTCCAGTTTGTGCTGGCCTAAGAGGTCCTTGCGCCGCTGCTGGACGCGGCCGGCGAGCTCGTCGAGGCCTTCCCGGTTGTGGCCGCCGCGGCGGAGGTATTCCTGCAGGGCGTGCCGGGGCGAGTAGCCGGCCATCACGTCCTCGGCGACGGCGTCCAGCGCCTCCGCCAGGTCCACCGGCGGGGCGAGCGGATCGGGCCCGCCCGCGTAGCGGCTGTAGCGGGACCGGTGGTGAGCGGTCATGGGCCCTCCTTAGCCGTAACGGCGCCTAACCGTAAACCGTCGCCTCGTCGTCGGAGTCCTTGGAGATCCGTCGGGCGAGGTAGAGGCCCTCCAGGGCCAGTTCGACGGCGGCGGCGCGCTGCCCGTCGTTTTCCGCGCCGAGGCGCGCGCCGATGTCGTCGTAGAGGCTGGATCCGTTGAGCGACGGGAGGTTGTCGAGGAACTCCCGCGCGGTGACCAGCTCCCCGGTGGTGACCGTGGTGTGGCCGTCGAGGGCGGCGACGAGCGCGCCCATGTCGAGGCCGTGGAAGTGCGCCCGCACGGCCTCGGCTGTGGCCATCCGCAGCAGGTGGTCCAGGATGTCCTGTTCCCGGCCTTCCTCGCCGGATTCGAACTCGATCTTCCCGGCGAGGACTTCCACGGCGGCGTCCAGGTCGATGATCCGGGCCACGGCCTGGTCCTCGCCGCGCACACTGGCGCGGCGCAGGGCGGCCGCGGCGACGGTTTCGGCGCCGGCGATGGCGAACCGGGCGGACACCCCGGAGGTCTGGTTGATCGCCGGGGACTGCCGCAGCGCCCGGGTGTAGCGGGCCAGGATTTCGAGGATGACGGGCGGGACGCCGGCCACCAGGTGACCCTCCTGCCGGATGACGGCCACCTCGTCGTCGAGCTCGATCGGGTAGTGGGTGCGGATCTCGGCGCCGAAGCGGTCCCGCAGCGGGGTGATGATCCGGCCCCGGTTTGTGTAGTCCTCCGGGTTGGCGGAGGCGACCACCAGGACGTCCAGCGGCAGCCGCAGCACGTAGCCGCGGATCTGGATGTCCCGTTCCTCCATCACGTTGAGCATGGAGACTTGGATCCGCTCGGCGAGGTCGGGAAGTTCGTTGATGGCGATGATGCCGCGGTTGGAGCGCGGGACCAGGCCGTAGTGGATGGTTTCCGGGTCACCCAGGCGGCGGCCCTCGGCCACCCGCATCGGGTCGACGTCGCCGATCAGGTCCGCGACGGAGGTGTCCGGCGTAGCGAGCTTCTCGACGTAGCGTTCGGAGCGGTGCCGCCACGCCACCCGCAGCCGGTCCCCCTCGGTGAGGGCGCGGGCGCGGGAGTGCTCGGTGAGGGGTTCGTAGGGGTGTTCGTTCAGTTCGGAGTCCTCGATCACCGGCGACCACTCGTCCAGCAGCCCGGCCAGGGTGCGCAGCAGCCGGGTCTTGCCCTGGCCGCGTTCGCCGAGCAGGACGACGTCGTGCCCGGCGAGCAGGGCGCGTTCGAGCTGCGGCAGGACGGTGCGGCTGAAGCCGTACATCCCGGGCCACGGGTCGCGGCCGGCGGCGAGCGCGGCCAGCAGGTTGTCGCGGATTTCGCGGCGCAGGTCCTTGTGGACGTGCCCGGAGGCACGCAGTTCACCAACAGTGAAGATTTCGGGGCGATCACTCACTCCTCCACCGTAGACCTCGCCTCGGGAGCATGGCACCCCCTACGCTGAAAAGTGATGACTACAGTGACGTCCGGACCTTCAGCGGAGCCCCCACGGCAGGGAACGCTCCTGCTGTTGGTGCGCCACGGGGAGACGCCGACGACGGGCATGGTCCTGCCGGGCAGGGCGCCGGGACTGCACCTGTCCGACAGGGGCCGGGCCCAAGCGGAACGGGTTTCCGAACAGCTCTCCGACTTGCCAGTGGACGCCCTCTACTCCTCGCCGCTGGAGCGCGCCTGCGAGACGGCGGAGCCGACGGCGGTGCGCACGGGACTGGCGGTTAAGCACGACGACGGGCTGCTGGAGTGTGATTTCGGCGAGTGGACCGGCGCCGCGATTGCCGATCTAGCGGTCCTGCCGGAGTGGCACACCGTGCAGCACAACCCGTCCGCGTTCCGCTTCCCGGACGGCGAGAGCTTCCCGGAGATGCAGGGCCGGATTGTCGGTGCGCTGGAGGCATTGTGCGCGGCCCACGCAGGCGGTGTGGTGGTGTGCTTCTCCCACGCCGATCCCATCAAGGCCGCCGTCGCCCACGCCCTCGGCACGCCACTGGACCTCTTCCAGCGCATCGTCATCAGTCCGGGCACGGTGTCGGCCATCTCGTTTGTGGAAGGCCAGGATCCGGCGGTGCTCATGGTGAATTCGACGGCGGAACCGCTGAGCGGACTGAGGACATCATGAAACGAGGCAGCTGGTGTCCGGCCACGAGCTGAGGCTGCTCACCGAGGGCAGCATTGAGCTGCTCGGTCTCATCCCGCGCAGCAGCAACCAGACGTTCCTGGTCCAAGTCACCTGCGGGGAGGATGTCGGGTACGCGGTCTACAAGCCGGAGGCTGGCGAACGGCCGCTGTCCGATTTCGAGCCCGGACTCCACAAGCGGGAACGCGCCGCCTACTTGTTCAGCGAATCGATGGGCTGGGGCTTCGTACCGCCCACGGTGATCCGCGAGGACGCTCCCCTAGGCGTCGGGTCGCTGCAGTGGTTCATCGAGTGCGACTTCCAGGAGCACTACTTCACACTGTTCGAGGACGCCCCGGAGACCCACCGCCAGCTGGCCCGAATCGCCCTGTTCGACTACGTCGCCAACAACACCGACCGCAAAAGCGGCCATGTGCTCCGCGGCGAAGACGGCCGGATCTGGGGCATTGACCACGGGCTGTGTTTCGCGGCGGCGTTCAAACTGCGCACCGTGATCTGGGACTTCGCCGGCGACCCCATCCCCGAGGCCCTGCTCCAGGACATCGCCCCGCTTGCCGAGGCCGTCCCCGCGGAGCTGGCGGAACTGCTCGACGACGACGAGGTCACCGCGCTGAAGCTCCGCGTCCAGCGGATGCTGCTCGCCGGGACGCTGCCGGTGGACCGCACGGGCATGCGGTATCCGTGGCCGCTTGTGTAGGCGCCAGCCGTCCGCGCGCATGCTACCCCGGGCGTCTCTGCGGCAGCGCCGCCCAGCGGCCATCGTGATCCAAGGATGGCCGGTGCCGCGGTTCGCTCGGCGCACCGTGCTTTTCTCCGAGCGGCCTAGGAGCCCCAAATCAGAATGTCTGCTAGCCGAAGGAGACTCAGTGGCCGATCATCTGGAGTAGTGGTCGACGAGGCTAGAGGGCGCATCCAGTCCTCGTTGGCGCGAATATCCGTCCAGAGAGCCGCCCGCAGTTTCTTGGATTCATTGGTCTTGACATCGTAGAACTTTCGAACGCGAGAGTCATTGATGGGCACGATATGGGGCCGTCGCCGGTGCAGCACCTTCGACACAGTCACTGGAGTCCAGTTCACCACTCCATCCGTAGCCGCATTTGCCGCCGCCAGCGTACCAACCGCTTCCTCAAGCTCCTCGGTCGACTCATAGGCCTCAAACGGACTGGCATCCCTTAGCTCATCAAGGGCCCTGTCGAGTGCTAGACGCAACTTCTGCTCTGGACCATCGCCGGTCGCAAACATTGGAACGACTTCCTTCCAACCGAGCTTCATGCTCAGCAGGTTGGCCGATAGAACGTCGGCAGGGCCCAGAGGCCCGTCGACCTCACCTTGTCGATCGTATGTGAGGAAGGCGTAGTGAAGCGCTGGATCAGTATATTTCGCCAGCGTTACGGCAGCAGATAGCTTTAGCGAAGCCAGACTTCTGGGCGACATCGAGGTTCTCCTTTTAGGTCCTGCGTCGGGTTTTGGCTTAGGTCGATTTCAGAAGCCTAAATGCTACCGACCTCACCAAGTTCATGGCTCGCGGTAAATTCCGATCTAGCGCGGCGATTGAACGGCCCAGATCCCACTGCATCGCTAGCAGCCAATCTCCGATATGCTCACCTAGAACGTGGCCGCGAGTGGATTCTTCACTCTGCAACCTGTAATGACCCCACATCCGATGATCGGGCGCTATGCTCATATAAAGAACCGGCAAAGAAGTCCGTGAGGTGCTGCGAATCCTCGTGCTCGCGTCCGGCCCGTCACGTTCATTTGGGGGAATCATGTCTTCGGAGTTACTTCTCAGCGATCAAAACCTTGCGCGAGCAATCAGCAATATTCGCCCCAGGTCGGAGCGGCAACCGGATGTTGCGGTACTTGAAAAGACCTACGTTGAAACCGGCGTCCTGCCGCAGCTGGCAAATCCTAATAACCAGATCCTCTACGGCCGCCGGGGTACCGGCAAGTCCCATGTTCTTCAAGTCCTTGGCGCCGACGTAAATAAGCGTGCCGGGCACAGCGTGATCTACATCGATATCCGCCTGCTCGGTAGCGCTCAGCTCATGTCGGATGACTCCCAACCCCTCACGGTACGCTGCGTAAGTGTTTTCAAGGACTTACTCTCGCTTATGCAGGCACAACTGCTCGATATTGCCACTGACCCCAAACGAGATGGTTCCGGCATCGAGGAGGTATCTCTATTTGCCCAGGCCGTCGTTCAAAAGAGTTCTGAGATAACGTCGAGAAATGTCAATACCTCGAATTCGCGGACAAAGAATGATTCCGTGGATTTAGATGCTACATTATTTCCAGCAGTGAACATCGGAGCCAAACTGAAGACGGGCTCCGAGTCAAAGACTGACAGGCGTGAAGAATTTAGTGAGGTACTTCGAGATACGGTGGTCTTCGCCGAGATCTCGACATTACTGGACTCTGCCCTGTCTGCTCTTGGCGTTGAGTCACTATATGTCCTCATAGATGAATGGACAGCCATTCCCCCCGACGTTCAACCTTACATAGCTGAATTTCTAAAGCGAGGTTTCTTTCCCAGCACACGGGTAACTGTCAAGATTGCATCTTTGGAATATAGATCCCATTTTGCTTTGTCGAACGAAGCGGGCGGTGTCGTTGGATTTGAAGTAGGTAGCGACCTTTCGGCGAACCTCGATTTAGATGACTACTACGTATACGACAGAAATCCCGAACATGTCGTCAATATGTTCCTTGAATTGCTGCACAAACACGTAGATGCTGAGTTGCCTAGGAATTTTCTGGCCAACCGCGGCGTGAAGAGCGCGGTTGGATTTCGAACCAAATTCTTTACGGAGTCAGCAACTTTCGTCGAACTCGTCCGCGCCGGCGAAGGGGTTGTCAGAGATTTCCTGGGAATATTCACTTCGGCCTATTTTCGTGCAACCCGTTCCGGTCGCAAAAAGATAGATCTTAATTCGGTAGAAGAGGCCGCTCGCGACTGGTACGAGACGGACAAGTCAACCGTTCTGTCTGCGGCGCAACGAGTTGCCCTAAACCGCATTATGACTGACGTGATTGGAACTCGTCAGGCTAAGATGTTCCTACTGGCTCGGGAGCACTCTGGCCATCCGATGATCGAGTCATTATTTGACCTTCGACTCATCCATCTAATCTCTCGCGGATACAGCGACCGAGATAATCCGGGACTTCGGTACAATATCTACTCATTGGATTATGGAACTTACGTCGACCTCAAGAGAACACGGAATGAACCAGAGGGTTTTGAGTTTCTGTTTGAGCTAGATGACCCCGCTAATACGGAACGTATCGTTCCCTTCGCCGACAAGCGAAGCATCCGACGAGTCATTCTTGACCCCAAAATATTTGAACTTTCCAGATGAGGTAGCCCGCAGGATGTCTTGAGTCTGCTGGCCTCCCAGTTCCAAGACGATCATCATCGGTCCAGATGGCCGTGAACGTTTCACCGCGCCACCCTCGTCTTGGACGAGGGCGCCGCAAGCCTGCTGCAGCCCAGCGTCCTGGCCAAAGCAGCTTCGGGGGCAAACGGGCGGGGGTGCTGACCCGCTCCGAGCCGGCATCGGAGAGTTGGGGTGTGTTGGAGGATGAGGTCCTTGAGCAGCTCAGCCGCGGCATCCAGGCGGGTCGGTTCTCGGGCGCCGCATGCGCCGTGGCCATTGCGGGAGAGCCAGCCGCTGAGCTCTACTTGGGAACCCAGGCCATGTGGCGCGGGGCGCTGGAACGGATCAATGTCGAGGAACAGGGTCCCGTCACGCCGGACACCATGTTCGACCTCGCCTCCGTCACCAAAGTCTTCACCGCCCACGCCGCCCTCTCGCTGGCCGACGCCGGGGTGGTCGAACTCGACGCCCCCATCGCTGCCGCACTCCCTGCCTACCGCGACGGCGAGCGCTCGCGGGTCACGCTGCGAAAGCTGCTCAGCCACACCTCCGGGCTGCCGGCAGAGTGGGTCGGCTGGCGTGAACCGCTGGCCCGGCAGCTGGAAAGCGGGCCTTCCGGGGCACCGTTCACGTCGACGCCGCCGACCGGGCGGGAGGCACTCATCGCCGACCTCCTCGCGACGCCGCTTGAGGCGCCGGCTGGCACCCGGTTCATGTATTCGAGCGTCAACTACAACATCACGATGTCGTACCTCGAAGCGGTGACCGGCCGCCGATGGCGGGAACTGGTGCAGGAATACACCCTGGGGCCACTGGGCTTGAGCGGGGTGACCGCCGACCCGGAGCCGGCGCTCACCGCCGCGACCGAGTACCAGCCGGAATTCAACCGCGGAGTGGTGCACGGCGTCGTCCACGACGAGGCTGCCTGGTCGCTGGGCGGCGCGGCCGGTAATGCCGCGCTTTTCGCAACGGCCCGCGGGCTGCTGCGCTTCGCTGAGCAGCTCCGCGTGGGCTCAGGACGGGTTCTCGGGCGATGGATGTGGGACGACGCGCTCACGCCAATGCTGGGCCGCGCGACCGCATCACCCGAAGGCGGTTTTGGATCCTCGCTCGGCCTCCGCATCGGCGACGCCGAGTTCATGGGAGCCACTGCCACGATGCGCGGGCACACCGGATTCACCGGAACCTCCCTGCTGTTCGACCGCGACACGCAGGTCAGCGTCGTTCTGCTGACCAATCGCGTCCACCCTTCACGCGACCGTGGCGGCCTCCAGCCCCTCCGCACGGCGATCGCCGACCTCGCCGTCGCCGCCGCCCGGGCGGGGAGATGAGGAACTTGTTCGACTTTTGGCTGCTGGACCAGAACGAAACGGCCCTTACCTAGGACCAGCCACCATTGGCCAGTCCTGTGAGAGTTCAATTGTTTCAATTGGTACTCTGGGGCATCGAATGGGGCGTCCTCGACGTAGGCCGCGGATTCAATTGGGGGGAACACCATGAACTTTGACATCGCTGAAATGGCGTATCAAGTGTCAATTGGCTTGGTAGGCGCAGGAGTACTGACGGGCGTCACGTTTGGATACAAAGTCGTCCGAGGAGCGATGTTGAGCCGCCGTTTTCCCGTTGCTGGCCTCTACCGAAGCACGTTCGAGGACATCGAAGACGGTAAGACGATCTATACCAAAGCCATCGCAGAACTGCGTCAGCGCGGCCACAAAGTTTGGGGACCCACACAAGAGGTTGGCACTAACCGACGGTGGCTGCTTGAAGGCGACATCGACAGGAGTGGACGAATTCACGGCAGGTATGTCGCAGATGACCCGCACGACGTTGGCCTCGGAGCATTCTTCCTAGAGATGACACCTGATCACTCGCTGGAAGGTATGTGGACCGGATATGACTCCGAGAACAAGACGGTGAGCTCTGGACGTTACTACTTCCGGCGCATGAATGAGATAGTCGCACGACCAATGACCGTAGCGGACGTACCGGCGGCCCTCTCGGTACTCGGAAACGCCTTGGGTGCCCGATACATTAGCCGCGAAGAGCTACTCGAATATACGGAAGACCCCGAAAAGGTCGCCTATGTTGCATCTTCGTCGTCGCGGACTGCGGTCGTCGCAGCGGCCACCGGTGTAATCCCGTCCTCCGCCGACGATCTTCTGTCAATGTTCCCTGAGGACCAGAGACAAAAAGTAGCTGACCTGGTGCCCGAACTTGCCTTCAACCTGACGGGCCTACTGAAATCCGTAGCCGTTGACTCCCAGGCCCGCGGAACGGGCGTTGGAACGGAAGTGTCTAGAACGGTCGTGGAAGCGCTGTTCGCTAAGGGCGCCACGAGCGTCGTCTCCATCGGATGGATGGACGACGAAGGCTGCCACATTCAGGGTCCTCTAGAAACCCTGGGCTTTACGGCGCGGGGAGACGTCCAAGAATTCTGGAAGGCGGATTCGATTCGTGAGGGTTACTCATGCCCCACCTGCGGCCGGCCGTGCCGGTGCAGCGCGCGAATCTTCGTACTCCCCGCCTCGTCAGCCCGGTCAACGGATTCGATCATGAAGCAACAGCAGGGCTGGCGTCTGCCTGCGGGGAGGACGCAGTCCGCGGTCGGTTCACGATGAGGGATCGACCGTTGGTCGGCTAAATGCTCGAGGCGGTGACGCAACATCTGGCGCTCAAGAGGTGACCGCCGGGGCGTCGCACTAGGGGGTATTCCCCTAAACCTCCGCGACCGGAGTAGCGAACTGCGGCGCGTACGCCCCGCCCGCGGCCTCGGGCACCCGGAGCTCCCCGTAGCACCTGCCTAAACGGCGCAGCCTGCTCACGGTGCATTCATCCAACCGGGCCAGACGCTCCTTCGGAAGCTGCTGCGCGGCGAAAAGCGCCCGGCCGGCCGGTGCGCGCACTCGTGCACGAGCTGCAGTGTCACGCGCCCATACTCATCGAGCCCTCCGGCGGGCGTCACTGCGTTCACCCCCCCGCTGACGAGCAGCTCATTTGCCGCCTCGAGGAGAGGGAGCGCTGGCGCACACGGTGCTCTCCGACGGTCGGGGCGGAGATCTTCGGCATGCCAGCCCTGTTCGCGAGCCAGCCAGTGGAGACGCCAGTTTACGAGGTTCCCAACGAAGGCCTAGGATGCTGACAGCATGTCAGTAAGCTACTGTATTACCCATACACCACGAGAGATCAGGAACCACCGTGACCGACGCGCTTCCCGGCCCTGCCGACACCACGCTGCACCCCAAGCGTTGGAAGGCGATGCCAATCATCGCCCTCGCCGTCTCGATCATCATCATGGATGCCACGGTCGTCAACGTCGTTCTCCCCGTGCTGATCCGCGACATCAACCTGACCGCCGCCGACGCCGAGTGGGTCAACTCCGTCTACGCCCTGGTCTTCGCCGCGCTCCTGATTACGGTCGGTCGGATTGGCGACATCTTCGGCAGGCGGCGCCTGCTCATCGTCGGCATCATTATCTTTGGCATCGCGAGCGTTCTGGCCGCCATGTCGGACTCCGGGGCGACGCTGATCGCGGCGAGGCTCCTCCAGGGTGCCGGCGGCGCCATGATCCTGCCAGCGACCCTCTCCACCGTCAACGCCCTCTTCACCGGGCGGGAACGTGGAATCGCCTTCGCAATCTGGGGCTCGACCATCGGCGGTATGGCAGCGGTCGGGCCGCTTGTCGGCGGCTGGCTGACCACCGACTTCAGCTGGCGCTGGGCCTTCCTGATCAACATCCCGATCGCCGTGATCGTCCTGGTCGGCACCTTGCTCTGGGTACCGGAGACGAAGGACCCGCACGCCGAACGCGGTGCCGACATTGCCGGCGTCGGACTGTCCGTCCTCGGACTCGGCGCAATCGTCTTCGGACTGATCGAGGGCCAGCGCTACGGCTGGTGGACCACCACGGAGCAGCTCACTGTCGGCAGCTTCCACTGGGGCTGGTCGATCTCGCCGGTCCCGGTCGCTTTTGTGCTCGGCGCGGCCATGCTCGTCGCGTTCGTGCTGGTCGAGCGGTCCCGGGCGCGCGCCCGCAAACCGGTGTTGCTCGACCTGACACTGATGGGCATCCGCAGTTTCCGCTACGGCAGCATCGCGGCCCTGGTGGTGGCGCTGGGTGAATTCGGCATGCTCTTCGCGCTGCCGCTATTCCTGCAGGGCGCTCTCGGATACACGGCCCTGGACACGGGACTCCTGATCCTGTCCCTGGCCGTTGGCACCTTCCTGATCTCCGGCGGTTCAGCCCAGCTCACCCGCCGGCTCGGCGGTCGCGGCGTGGTGCGTGTGGGCCTACTCCTCGAGGCCGTCGCCATCACCGGGCTGGGCCTCAGCATCAGCCTCACCGCGAACGGATGGGTGCTGGCGGCCTGGCTGTTCCTGTACGGCATCGGCGTGGGCATGGCCACGGCCCAGCTCACGAGCGTGATCCTCGCGGATGTCCCGGTCAGCCAGAGCGGACAGGCGTCCGGCCTGCAGAGCACTTTCCGGCAGCTCGGCTCAGCACTCGGCATCGCCGTGCTCGGCACACTGCTCGTCTCGACCCTTGCAGCCCAGGCCACCGAGAACCTGAGTACAGTGCCAGGCCTCGATTCGAATGCCCGTACAACGATCGTCTCGGTCGTCAAGGGCTCCGCCGGAGCGGCAATTCCCGAGATCGGATCGCTGCCCCAGGGCGGTCCGGCCGCCCAGGCCGCGGCCGAGACAGCAATGGTGGCCGCAGCCCGGATCACCACGCTGAGCGCCGCCGGCATCATCCTCCTCGGCTTGCTGGCTACCATCGCACTTCCAGCCATGCGCCGGGAGGACGAGGGTACAAACGAGGCCGCTCCCGTGGCGGCCCAGCCGTAGGGCCCGCCCCTCAGCGAACATGACTAGTCCGGCCGCTCCCCAGCCCATCACCGGCTGGGGAGTTTGCCGTCCCTAAACCTCCGCCACCGGCGCCGCGAACTGCGCCTCGTACAGCGCCGCATACGCCCCGCCGGCCTCCAGCAGTGAAGCATGCGTCCCCTGCTCCACGATCCGGCCGGCCTCCATCACCAGGATGAGGTCGGCGTCGCGGATAGTGGACAGCCGGTGGGCAATGACGAACGACGTCCGGTCGCTCCGCAGCGCGCTCATCGCCTTCTGGACCAGCACCTCCGTCCGGGTATCCACGGACGACGTTTGCTTCGTCCAGGATCAGCACTGACGGCCGGCCCAGGAAGGCCCGGGCAATCGTCAGCAGCTGCTTCTCCCCCGCCGAAACATTGGCGCCCTCGTCGTCGAGCACGGTGTCATAGCCCTGCGGCAGGGACTTCACGAACCGGTCCACGCAGGTCGCCTTCGCCGCCTCCAGGATCTCCGCCTCGATAGCAGCAGGCCGGCCGTAGGCGATGTTGTCCCGGATGGTCCCGCCGAACAGCCAGGTGTCCTGCAGCACCATGCCCATCCGCGAGCGCAGCTCGTGCCGGGACATCGCGGCGACGTCCACCCCGTCCAGCGTGATCCGCCCGGCGTCGAGCTCATAGAAGCGCATCATCAGGTTCACCAGCCTGGTCTTCCCCGCACCGGTGGGCCCCAGCGCCCACGAGACGGAGCGCCGTGGCTATCTGGACGGGTCGCAGGAACGATCACATGATGCCGGTCGGTACCAGCAGTCCCCAGGCTAGCGCCGGACCGACCAGCACGACTGCGCCGGCGTAGGCCATGAGCTGGCGGTAGACGCGCTGCCGGTCGCTCTCACTTGCGCTGGCCACCACGAGCGCACCGTCAGTGGAGAACGGGGAGACATCCACAACTGTGGCAGCAATAGCCAGCGCCGCGACTGTTCCCGAAGCGCTCAACGAACTGGTGGCCAGGAGCGGACCGGCGAGGGGGATGAACGCTGTCAGCAGTGCCGTCGAGGAAGCGAAGGCTGAGCTGACGCCGATCACGTAGCAGAGGACCAGTGCGACCAGCAGTGGGGCGCCGAGCGCCAAGGCCTGCTTGGCGAGCGTGTCGATGACGCCCACGTGCTGGAGCAGGGAGACATAGGTGATCATGCCGGCCACGAGGAGGACCGTGGACCAGGAGATGCCGCCGATGAACGTCTGGTGTTCGTTGATGTTGATCAAGGCCAGCAGGAGGCCGGCAGAAAGGGCGACAAAGCCGATCGGTAGGTGGAACCCAAGGGTGCACACCAGAATGATGGCGATCAGCGTGAGGGTAAGGATCTGCTGGCCGTGGGGACGAGCAGTACGGGTTGTGTCGAGATCCGCATGTTGGCCGTTCTCACCCTCGCGAAGCCTGCCCAGGAGGGCGAAGACGGCAATGGTGAGGGCGGAGAGAATGAGGTTGAGGGCGAAACTCGCCGTGAAGAGTGCCCCCTGGGAAATAGGGAAGCCGTTCTTCAGTGCGACGTCGTGTACCAGCACGCCGGCAACGGACAACGGGGAAAAGCCGCCAGCATGGGCTCCGTTGATGATGAAGGCACCCATCAGCACGGGATGGATGCGTGATTCGTAGGCGAAGCCCAGGGCAGCCGGTGCCAGCAGCGCGACAGCGGCCGGAGAGAAAGTACCCAGCGACGTCAGCGTGGCTGCGATGAGGAAAAACACCCAGGGCAAGAGCATGGTCTTGCCCCGGACCAGGCGCACGCAGGATTGCACGATGATGTCGATGGTGCCGTTCCGCTGGGCCATGCTGAAGAAATAGGTCACCCCGATGATCGTCAGGACAATGCTGGCGGGGAACTCCGCCAGGATCTCCTTATCGGTCATGCCGAGCATGAAGTACCCTACGCCGAAGGATGCGACCAGCCCCATGACGCCGATGTTCAACGGCCACTTAGTAGCGACGACAAACATCACGACGAGGATGACAAGGGGAATGATCTGGACAGCGGTCATGGTCCCCTCCGGCTCCACGCCGGACGCGGGCTGGAAGATGCCTCCGGACAGAACGAGGAAACCCAGAGCCAGGACTGCGATCACGCTCGCAGCCATCAGCAGGACAAGGCGGCGGGGGGCAGTCCGCTGCGGACGTTTGCCGGGGGCGTCGCCGGCAGGAGCAGCGGTGCGCTGCGCGGTCTTAGTCACCTTGGTCTCCTCCTTGAGAGCGGCTACTGCGAGACAGCCGCTTACGGCACTGTCGTCGGCCGGCTCACGCAGGGGCGGACCGGAACCCTTGCTCGGCGGCGGAGGGTGTCTGCAGCGGCTTGGTAGAGCATATCCGGCGCTGGGAGTCTGCGCGGATTAGTTACGGACCGGCGCTCAGGGATTGCGGGTTGGCGCAGCGGGGCGGCGCACGTTGCGAATTGGCGATGATCCCGGTGATCATCATTCGCCGCCCCACTGCGGTCCGTTGCCCGCGGCCTCAGGGCCCGGGCAGCTTGCGGGTTACTTGCTGTAGCCGAAGACCTTGTTCCACTTGGCCAGGTCGTCCTTGCCGAACGTGGTCGCGTCGGAGTTCGCCATCCGATAGACCTTGCCGGAGTCGGCGGCCGGCAGCTTGATGCCCATGATGGTGGGCGGCTCAACGTCGGTGCGGGCCGGGTATTCGCCCAGCTGTGCGAAAACCTTCTGACCCTGCTTGGACAGGTTGTAGTTCATGAACACCTTGGCCGCCTCAACGTTCGTGGCGGACCCGGCCATGCCGAGGTAGTAGTCGTAGGCCACGAGTCCCTCGTCCGGAACAATGAACTTCACCGGGGCCTTGTCCTGCACGGCGGAGATGTTGGTGCCGCTGATGGTCACGGTTCCCACCGCCACCTCGCCGCGGGCCAGCGCGGTGGCCTCGGCGCCAAGGGAGTCATAGATGGTGGGCTTCTGCGCCGCGTACTTGGCGAAGTAGTCCTGGCCCATCTTCGACTCCATGAACCGGCTCAAGGAGGCGGTGCTGCCGCCGGAGCCGCCCTGGACGATGCCCAGCTTGCCCTGCCACTTTCCGCCGACGGCGTCGGCCCAGGACTTCGGCGCATCCGCTTCCTTGACCAGCTGGGTGTTGTACCCGAGGGTGTAGACGGAGTTGAACATGCGGGTGAACTGGCCGCCGTCGATCGAGACGTCCTTGAACTGCGCCGCACCCGGCACGTCGTAGGCCTTCCAGACCTTCGCGTCCTCCAGGGTCTTGGCGATCCGGTAGTCGGAGGTGCGGATGACGTCCGCGCCCAGCTTGCCGGCGCCCTGCTCGGACTGGACGCGCTCGGCGAGCTTGTTCGGCGTCAGGCGCACCACGTTGACCTTAATACCGGTGTCCTTGGTGAAGGCCGCCACCAGGGCGCTCTCGGAGGACTCGGTGTAGCCGGAGTACAGGCTCAGCGTCTGGGTCTTGGCCTTGTCATAGGTGGCCTTGTCCGCGATGTTTTCGCCGCTGATGACTAGGCCGTCGTCGGTCTTCACCTCCGCCGTGGCGGTGACAACGCTGGTGCCCTGGGCGGAGCCGCCGCAGGCGGCCATGCTCAGGGAGAGGACGACGCCGAGGCCGAGGAGGGGGATTTTGGACGCTAACTTCATTGTTTAGACCCTTTCAAATGGTGTGGTTTGGGAAGCGTTACTTGGCACCGAGCTTGCGGTCGGCGCCCACCTTCTGGGCGATCACCGCCAGCACGGCGATCACGACGATGTACAGAACGCTGACGGCCGCGGCGGCCTGGCTCTGCCCGTTGTCGAAGTTGTCGAACACCAGGATCGAGAGGATCCGGGTGTTGGAGGTGAAGAGGAAGATCGAGGCGCTGAGCTCACGCATGGAGAGCATGAGGAACAGCAGGAACGAGGACGTGATGCCGACGCGCATCAGCGGGAGGGTGACCGAGACGATCGCCTTGGCCCGCCGGGCGCCGAGCATAACGGCGCTGTCCTCCAGGTCCTGGTCCATCTGCAGCATCGACGCCGAGATGCCCCGGTAACCCTGCGGCAGGAAGACCGCCACGCAGGCGATCGCCAGGATGGCCAGCGTTCCGTAGACCGGAACCGGCAGCAGCAGCCAGGTCCAGAGGAGGCCGATGCCCATAACGATGGCGGGAACCGCCAGCGGCGTCATGGCGATCAGCTCGATCAGCTGGCCGAGGCGCGATTTGGTCCGGTAGCGGACGTAGGAGGCGATGAAGCTCAGTGTGGTGCCGGCGATCGCGGCGAGGAGGGCCACCATCACGCTGTTGCGCAGCGCCAGCTGGAAATCGTGGGAGCCGAGCACGTCGGCGAGCTTGGCGAAGCTCATCGCCCCGGTCTCAAAGAGCTGGGAGATGGACGCCACGAACGGGGTGGCCTGCATGGACGCTGCCAGCAGCGCGAGCATCGGGAGGACGACGGCGACGGCGAAATAGGCGAGCGCGATGATGGTGAACGGCCAGCGCAGCTTCCGCAGCGGGACCTGGCGCGGCCGGTTGCCCTTGCCGGTCACCGTGGTGAACTTGCGCTTGTTGATGATGCGCTGCTGGATCACGGTGATGATCAGCAGGGCAGCCGTCAGGACGATCGCGATGCTGGCCGCCTGGTTGCTCTTGGCCGGCGTCGCGCTCATCAGGCGGTAAATGTAGGTGGGCAGGGTGTCGATGCCGGCCGGATTGCCGATCACCTGCGCCACCGGGAAGTTCTCCATGGTCAGGGCGAAGACCAGGATCGCGGAGCCGAGGACGGCCGGCAGTGCCAGCGGCAGCGTGACGGTGCGCAGCATGGTCTTCAGGGTGGCCCCATGGACCGTGGCGGCCTCTTCGAGGTCGGCGTTCATCATGGACAGCGAGCTGTGCATGAGCAGGAACGCGTACGGGGCGTAGAAGATCCCGAGTACGAAGATCAGCCCCGGCAGGCTGTAGATGTTGATGATGAAGTCGATGCCGAGGTCACGGAGCAGGATGTTCAGGTAGCCGGCGCTCGGGGAGGACAGCAGCGACCAGGCCAGGGCACCGACGAGCGCCGGGATGAACATCGGGGCCATGCCGATGAAGAAGATGAACTTCCGCAGCGGCGCGTCGGTGCGGGCACAGACGAAGGCCATGAACGCCCCGATGACCAGTGCCACCACGGCCGACCCGGCGCCCACCATGAGCGAGTTGCCGAGCGCCCCCAGGGCTTCCGGGCTGGCCAGAAGGATCAGGTTGTCCAGCGTCAGCCCGCCCAGGGAGATGTTGCCCGGGCGGGGAACGGCGTCGGAGAACGCCGCCAGCAGCACCAGGGCCAGCGGCAGGAGGACCAGGACGGCCAGGATCGCGATGATGATCATGGCGGGGGTGCTCTTGCGCAGGTTCCCCAGCGCCTTGGTGCCGCGGGAGGCGACGGGGACGGGGCTGGCCGTGACGACGGGGTCCGCCAGCGGAGTCTTGAGGCTCATACCAGCACCTCCGCCGGGAGGATCTGGACCTGCGAGGGGTCGATGCTGACCCAGACCGAGTCGCCCACCTCGTGCTGTTCGCCCCGCTTGATGGTGCCGAGGGCGTCCAGTTCCAGCCCGCCCTCCAGTTCGACGGCGTAGCGCACGTCGTTGCCCTGGAAGCCGGCCACCATGACTTTGCCCTGCCAGGCGTTGGGCGCCGTCGTGGGCCGGGAGCTGATCTGGAGGTCTTCGGCGCGCATGCAGACCTTCATCTGCTGCGGCGCCGCGGCAGCGCGCTGGGCGGAGTGGATGGTGAGGCCGTGGTGGGCAACCTTGGCGGTGGCTGAGCCGTCCGGGGCGGGCACCGATTCGCAGTCCATGACGTTGGAGACACCCAGGAAGTGGGCGATCGAGGCGCTGGCCGGGGTCTCGTACATTTCCCGCGGGCCGCCGATCTGGACGATCTTTCCGCCCTGGAGCAGGGCGATGCGGTCCGCCAGGGCGAAGGCCTCGTGCTGGTCGTGGGTGACGTAAACGCAGGTCAGGCCGAGGCGCAGCTGGATCTCGCGGAGTTCCACGCGGAGGCGGTCGCGGAGCCGGGCGTCCAGGTTGGAGAGCGGTTCGTCGAGCATCAGGACGCTGGGGCGCATCACCAGGCTGCGGGCCAGGGCCACGCGCTGCATCTGGCCGCCGCTGAGGAGGCTGGCGCCGCGGTCCGCGAACTTTTCCAGGCCCACCATAGTGAGCACTTCCATCACCCGGTCCTGCGTTTCGGCCTTGGAGAGCCGCTGCAGCTTCAGGGAGTACGCGACGTTCTGGAAGACCGTCATGTGCGGCCACACTGCGTAGGACTGGAAGACCATGCCGACGTTGCGCTTGTTCGGCGGCAGGTTGATGCCCTTTTCCGAATCGAACACCACGACGTCGTCGATGATGATCCGGCCGGAGCTGGGTTCTTCCAGGCCGGCAAGGCAGCGCATAGTGCTGGTCTTGCCGCAGCCGGACTGACCCAGGAGAACCAGGGCCTCGCCGTCTCCGATATCTAGGTTGAGGTTCTCGATGGCGACGAAATCGCCGTACTTGAGCTGCAAATTCTGGATGCTGATTTTCATGACACGTCCTTGTGAATGTAAGCCTGCCGCCCGGTCAGTCGCCGGGGACGAGCACTGTTCCTTCGCTGATGACCCTGGCGGACCGTTGGAATGCGACCTTGGTGGGAACCGCTGCGTCCAGTGCCGTCCTGGTCGCGCCGTTCAGAAGATGGATCGCCAAACTGTTTTCGCCGCCGTGGTCCGGCCGGGCCACCGCGGCGTTCGCGACGACGGACCCCGCGCGGCCGGAGGCGGCGGCGATGGCCACCGCGCTGGTCAGGCCGATGGCCGGGTGCAGGGCGCCCATGGAGATCATCCGCGCGGAGACCCCGGTTTCTCCGGCCGGCGGCGGCCCGACGATGCCGACTTTGGGAATGGAAGTCAGGTGGCTGGGGATGCCCATGACTTTCGCGGCCGCGGCCCGCAGCGCGGGCGCCAGGTCGACCAGCTGCTCGAGTTCTTCCGCGCTTTCCCGGCCGGTGAAGCCGAAGTCGCGGGGATCAAAGATCGCGGCCGGCGCGCCGGCGTCGATCAGGGTGGCGTGGAAGGTGCGCCCCTGCACGGTGACCTCGTCGATGGGGTTGCCGGTGGGCAGCTCCGTCTCGAAACTGGTCCAGCTGCTGCTCTCGAAGATTATGTCCACCGGCACGCCCGGGTAATACTGCCCCGGGATCTGCCGGGCGCCGTAGGTGGGGACCTCGCCGCCGGGGGTGGGAACCTCGCAGACCAGGCTGAGTCCGGTGACCGTGTTGACGATCGTGACCCGGGAGACTCCGTCGGCCGGTGTCGCCAGCCGGGCGTGCAGCGCGTACAGGCCCAGGCCGGTGGCGCAGTTGCCGCAGTTGCTGTCCCATTCCACCGAGGGGTTGTCGATGGCCACCTGGGCGAAGCAGTAGTTCACCACGCCGTCGGCCGAGCCGAGGTCATCGACGATGATCGCCTTGCTCGTGGTGGAGGATGCGCCGCCGACGCCGTCGATCTGGCGGAGGTCCGGTGAGCCGAAGGTGCGGATCAGCAGGCGTTCGATGTCCGCGGTGTCCGCCGGCAGGTCGCTCTGGCGGAAGATCCAGCACTTGCTGGTCCCGCCGCGGACCAGGGCGGCCGGGACCTGAATTACTGACGTTCGTGGGGAGTCCGATTCCCCCAGTTGGACCGTGCCGGTGGGGCTGGTCATGGTTTCTCCTCAATGGTGCCTGCGTACCGTCGTTGGTACCGGTCGATCTTTGAAACACTTTCGGTACAGTTTTGGAAAACTGTCCTCGCTTTCGCTCGAATGTATACCGTTTGAGAGAAGCGAGCAACAAAAATGTGTGTTGGCACACACCCGTTACCGAACCGTGACATAAAGCCGGGGACGGCGCTCCTTCCGTGTCGACCGAACGCGGAGAATGTATACCGTGTGTTAAAATGGCCTGCGACTGTATGTTGAGTTGAATCAGGACCGCCTGATGTTCACAACAGCTGCTGCCACAAGGAGGAGACCAGCGATGAGCAATCCGGCACTCATGAGTCCGTACCTGATGATTCGCAACGCGATCATTGCCCAGGAGTTCCCGCCAAAGGCCCAGCTGGTGGAGACCGCACTCGCCAAGAAATACAACGTGTCCCGTACCCCTATCCGGGAAGCCCTGCGCCGCCTGGAAACCGAGGGCCTCGTGGAGCGGATCGGCTCCCGGATGCAGGTCCGGGAGTACCGGCCCGAGGAGATGCTGGACCTCTACGAGGTGCGCTCTTTCCTGGAGGAAGCCGCCGCCAAGACGGCAGCTCTGCGGCACACGGACATGGACCTGATGCTGATCGAACGCGCCCACCAGAGCATGGTGGACCTGAAGTTCGAGGAGGCCACTGCGGCCCAGCTGGCCGCCGTGAACCGCACCTTCCACGAGCGCATCTGGGCAGCGAGCCACAGCGCCGCACTGCTGGATCTGCTGGACCGCATCCTGGTCCACTTCATCCGCTACCCCGGCACCACCCTGGCCACGCCGGCCCGCTGGAACCAGGTGCTGAAGGAACACGAGGAACTGGTGGCCGCCATCCGCGACCGCGACGCGGAGCGGGCCGGCAAGATCGCCAGTGCCCACCTGGAAGTTGCCAAGAACATCCGGATCGAGATGTACATCGACGCCCAGGAGATCCCTGCGCCGTAAGACCCACGCACGTCACCCGGTGCCCGCGGGGCACCGGGAGCACAGCCATGAGGAACTAACGAAGGAGATCGACCAGTGTCAGGCATTGTCATCGTCGGCGTCGACGGATCAGAAACAGCCATGAAGGCAGCACGTACCGCGGCGGACCTGGCCCAGGCCATGGGCGCCACCCTCAACGTGGTCACCGCGTACGCCAGCGACAAGACCGAGGTGGTGGAGATCGCGGGCGAGGACTGGACAGTCTCCGACTCGGAGCAGGCCCACAAGGTGGCGCAGCGCGTGGCATTGCTGCTGGGCGCATCGGGCGTCTCCACCACGTACACCGCCGCGCATGGGAAGCCCCACGAGGTCCTCGTCAGCGAGGCCGAACGCCTCGAAGCGAAGATCATCGTCGTGGGAAACCGCCGAATGCAGGGTCTGGGAAGGGTTCTGGGCAGCGTGGCCAACACGGTCGCCCACAACGCACCGTGCGACGTCTTCATCGCCAAAACCAACTGACCACAGCGCGCCCATAGCGGCGGCGCGACTGGATCAGCAGGGAGCCCAACCGGGATACGGTCGGGCTCCCTGCTGCGTTTCCCCAACGCTCAAGGCGCCGTTCGCGTCATCTTCCAGCACCCTATTGTCACTTTGCATTCTGTTGTATACATTCGTATCCATTCATAGACAGGAGCTAAACAATGATCGAGAACGTCGACGTTCTGGTGGTAGGCGGCGGCAACGCCGGATTCACGGCGGCACTGGCCGCGGCCGAAAACGGCCGCTCGGTGCTGCTGCTGGAGAAGGCGGAGAAGGACCGCGCCGGCGGCAACAGCTATTACACCGCGGGCGCCACCCGCATCCCGCACGGCGGGCTGGAAGACCTGGCCGACGTCGTCGAACCCGACGAGCGGCACACCGTCACCGAGCTCCCGCCGTACACGCAGGAGGACTACCTGGCGGACCTGGACAAAGTCTCGGGCGGACGTAACGATCCCGAGCTTTCCCGGGTGCTGGTGGAGGAGAGCCACGGGACCCTGCGCTGGCTGCAGCGGCAGGGGCTGAAGTACCGGCTGATGTACGAACGCCAGGCCTACAGCCGGCCGGACGGATCGTTCCTGTTCTGGGGCGGCCTGCACATCGGCAACGTCGGCGGCGGCAAGGGCCTGATGGAGGACCACGCGGCGGCGGCCGAACGCGCCGGCGTCGGCGTCCGCTACGGCCACGCCGCGACGGGGCTGATCGTCGAGGATGAGCGCGTTGTGGGCGCGAGGTTCCGCGACGGCGACGGCGTGGAGAAAGAGGTGCGGGCCGGTTCCGTCATCCTGGCCTCCGGCGGCTTCGAGGCCAACCCCGAGATGCGGCGCCGCTACCTTGGCGAGGGCTGGCAGAACGCGAAGGTCCGCGGCACCCCGGGGAACACCGGCGAGATGATCCGCTCGGCCCTGGACGCGGGCGCGGCGCAGGGCGGGGACTGGTCCACCTGCCACAGCGTCGCCTGGGACGCCGGGGTCGCGGAGAACGAGAGCAACTACGAGCTGACCAACCAGCTCACCCGCGGCGGATACCCGCTGGGCATCGTGGTGAACCAGGCGGGCGAGCGCTTCGTGGACGAGGGCGCCGACTTCCGCAACTACACCTACGCCCGTTACGGCCGGGACATTCTGCAGCAGCCCGGAGCCGTGGCGTACCAGCTGTTCGACGCCACCACCCGGCCCATGCTCCGCGCCGAGGAGTACGAGATGCCCGGCGTCTCGGTCATCGTCTCCGATGACCTGGCCACCCTGGCCGAGCGTGCGGGCATCGACCCGGCGGGGCTGGAACGCACGGTTGCCGGCTACAACGCCGCCATCGATACCGGCCGGGCGTTCGACCCCAACGTCAAGGACAGGAGGGCGGCGGCCGTGGTGCCGCCCAAGAGCAACTGGGCGTTGGCGCTGGAGACGGCTCCGTTTTACGCCTTCCCCGTCACGTGCGGGGTGACCTTCACGTTCGGCGGGCTGAAGACGGACACCTTCGGGCGCGTCTTGAACAACGACGGCGCCCCCGTCCCGGGCTTGCTGGCCTGCGGCGAAGCGCTGGGCGGGTTGTTCAGCGGCAACTACCCGGGCGGCAGCGGCCTCGCGGCCGGCGCGGTGTTCGGCAGGAGGGCCGGCTCAGTCGCCTGAGCCGTTGCCGTCACCGCCGTCGGGTGCCTAGTTTCGGTACCCGGCGGCGACGTCGTGGAGGGCTGCCGCGGCGACCTTCGGGTTGGTCAGCATGGCGCAGTGGTCGCCGCTGATGGTGACCAGCCGGGTGGCGGCAGGGAGATTGGACAGGGACATGCGCATTCGCCGTTCGGTGTTCTGCCGGTCCTCCTCGGGCCAGAGGTAGGTCACGGGGACGCCGTCCAGGGCACCGGCGGTCAGGGTCCATGGTTCGAAGAGCGGCCCGGCGGGCTGCGGGGTGAGCCGAGATCGGATGGCCCGGACCGCGGGGTCCTCCCGGTCCAGCGAGGAGAGCCAGCGGGAGGCCACCACAGTTTCGGGAACTACGTAACTGCCGTCCCCCCGCGCCGCGGCTTCCCGCTCGTAGGTCTCGCGGATGGCGGGGTCCAGGGTGTCCGCCCAGGACTGGCCGGGTTTGCGGGCCTGGGCGCTGAAATAGACCAGGTGCCGGACCTTGTCCGGGCGCTTCATGGCCGCGGCCGCGATCGGGTACCCGGCCATGCTGTGCCCGGCGAGGACCACGGGCCCCGGGGCAGCGTCCAGGCGCTCGACGACGGCGGCAACGTAGTCGGCCACGGTCACCGAGCCGCGCGGGGTTTCGTCATTTCCGTGGCCGGGAAGGTCAAACGCGGCAGCCTCCGTGCCCAGGGCGGCGAGCTCGGCGATGGTCTCCTCCCAGCACCATGCGCCGAGCATGCTTCCGTGGACCAGCAGGATCTCGGCGGGCATGGATGCTCCTTCGGTGGTGCTGAACGCGGCCGCCGGGCTCCGGCGCCGCGATTGAATGCAAATGTATACTGCGAGCTGGGTAATGGGAACCCGGATAATTGCCCGTGGACGCCAGGTCCGGGCCCGGCGAGGAGCGTGTGTGGTGTTGGAGAAGTCGGTTTACAGCCGCCTGCGGGAGGACATCCTGAGCTCGGCGATCACGCCGGAGGAGACCCTCACCGAGGTCAAGCTGACGGAGCGGTACGGCGCGTCCCGCACCCCGATCCGCGAGGCGTTGCAGCGGCTGGAGCAGGATGGCCTGCTGGAGCGCCGCGGGAAGGTGCTGGCGGTCCGGACCCATACGGCCGAAGAGATCGTGGACATCTACGAATCCCGCATCGTGCTGGAGGAGGCCGCCGCGGCCAAGGCGGCGCGGAAGCGCACGGACCTGGACGTCCGGTTGCTGCGGTCAAAGTACCAGGGCATGCGCGTGCTCGATCCGTCGGACGGGCCGGCGCTGGCCGAGGCCAACCGGGAGTTCCACGGCCTGATCTGGTCCGCGGCCCACAGCCCGTCCCTCATGCGGCTGCTGACCGGTCTGGACCAGCAGGTGCGCCGCTACAGCCTGACCACCCTCACCCACCCGGGCCGCTGGGACGCGGTGCTGGCCGACTACGAGGCCCTGGTTGCGGCTATCGACGCCGGCGACTCGACTGTGGCGGGCGACATCGCCGCCCACCACATGACCGAAGCGCTGGAGATCCGGCTGCAGATGTACGCCGAGGACCCGCACCGGTTGTAGGGCGTGCCTTCTGCGGCTGCGGGGAGCCCTTTCCTCAAACCTCCGCCACCGGCGCCGCGAACTGCGCCTCGTACAGCCGCGCGTACGCCCCGCCGGCCTCCAGCAGTGAAGCATGCGTACCCTGCTCCACGATCTGGCCGGCCTCCATCACCAGGATGAGGTCGGCGTCGCGGATGGTGGACAGCCGGTGGGCAATGACGAATGACGTCCGGTCCGAGCGCAGCGCGCTCATGGCCTTCTGCACCAGCACCTCGGTCCGCGTATCCACCGAGCTCGTCGCCTCGTCCAGGATCAGCACCGACGGGCGGGCCAGGAACGCCCGGGCGATGGTCAGCAGCTGCTTCTCCCCCGCCGAGACGTTGGCACCTTCGTCGTCGAGCACGGTGTCGTAGCCCTGCGGCAGGGACTTCACGAACCTGTCCACATACGTCGCCCTCGCCGCCTCCAGGATCTCCGCCTCGGAAGCATCCGGCCGGCCGTAGGCGATGTTGTCCCGGATGGTCCCGCCGAACAGCCAGGTGTCCTGCAGCACCATGCCCATCCGCGAGCGCAGCTCGTGCCGGGACATCGCGGCCACCTCCACGCCGTCGAGCGTGATCCGACCGGCGTCGAGCTCGTAGAAGCGCATCATCAGGTTCACCAGCGTGGTCTTGCCCGCCCCGGTCGGGCCCACAATCGCGACCGTCTGCCCCGGCTCCGCCACTAGGCTCAAGTCAGAAATCAGCGGCTTGTCCGGCGAATACGCGAAGGACACGTTCTCGAAGACCAGCCGGCCCCGCCCGCCGTCGGGCGCCTGAGCTGGCACCGGATCCGGCGACTGCTCCTCGGTGTCCAGCAGCTCGAACACCCGCTCCGCCGACGCCACCCCGGACTGCAGCAGGTTCGCCATCGAGCCGAGCTGGGCCAGCGGCTGGGTGAACTGCCGCGAGTACTGGATGAACGCCTGCACGTCGCCCAGCTGCATCGCCCCGGACGCCACCTGCAGCCCGCCCACCACGGCGATCCCCACGTAGACCAGGTTCCCGATGAACGTCATGGCCGGCATGATCAGCCCGGAAATGAACTGCGCGCCGAAGCTGGCCTGATACAGCTCCACGTTCTTCTGCCGGAACCGCTCCTCCACCTCGCGCTGCCGGCCGAAGACCTTCACCAGCGCGTGCCCGGTGTAGGTCTCCTCGATCTGGCCGTTCAGCTCGCCGGTGTTCTTCCACTGCGCCACGAACAGCTTCTGCGAGCGCTTGGCGATCACCGCCGTCGTCACCAGGGTCAGCGGAATGGTGACCAGGGCGATGATGGCCAGCGTCGGCGACAGGATCACCATCATCACCAGCACCCCGGCCACGGTCAGCAGCGAGGTCACCGCCTGGCTGATGGACTGCTGCAGGCTCTGGGAGATGTTGTCGACGTCGTTGGTCACCCGGCTGAGCAGCTCGCCGCGCTGCACGGTGTCGAAGTAGCGCAGCGGCAGGCGGTTGATCTTCGCCTCGATCCGCTCGCGCAGCCGGTACACGGTGCGCTGCACCACGCCGTTGAGGAGATATGCCTGCATCCACATAAACGACGACGCCAGCACATACAGCACCAGCGCCCACAGCAGCACGGAGGACAGAGCGGCGAAGTCGATCCCGGTCCCGGGCGTCAGCGCCATGGCGCCCAGCATGTCCGCCTTTTGGTTCTCCCCCGCGGCCCGCAGCTGCGCGATCAGCTGGGCCTTGCTCACCCCGGCGGGCAGCTGCTTGGACACGACGCCGGCGAAGATCAGGTTGGTGCCCTCGCCCAACAGCCGCGGCCCGATCACGGACAGCGTTACGCTCACGACGGCGAGGGCCAGTACCAGCGTCAGCCAGATCCGCTCGGGGCGGAGTTCGCCCAGCAGCCGCCGGGCGGAGGGGCCGAAGTTCATCGCCTTCTCCGCGGGGATGTTCATTCCGGCGAACGGGCCGCCGCGGCCGGGCCCGCCGGCCGGACGGGGAATGCGCAGCGGCGCGTCCTTAGCGGCGCCCGCTCCTCCACCAGGGCCGGCACCAGCGGGGGCGCCGGGCGTCCGGGACTCGACCTTGCTCATACCGCCTCCTCCGCCGCGAGCTGGGAATTCACAATCTCGTTGTACGTCGGCGAGGTCTCCAGCAGCTCCTCGTGCGTGCCGTGCGCGACGATCCGGCCGTCGTCGAGCACCAAAATCTGGTCCGCATCCGCGATGCTGGACACCCGCTGGGCGATGATCACCAGGGTCGCGCCGGCGGTATGCTGCCGGAGCGCCTGCCGCAGCCGCGCATCCGTGGCGGTGTCCAACGAGGAGAACGAGTCGTCAAAGATGTAGAGCTCGGGCCGTTTCACCAGCGCCCGGGCAATCGCGATCCGCTGCCGCTGCCCGCCGGAGACGTTGGTGCCGCCCTGCGAGATGGGCGCGTCCAGCCCGCCCTCCATCTCCCGGACAAAATCCTCCGCCTGCGCGATAGACAGCGCGCGCCAAAGTTCGTCCTCGGTGGCGTCGGGTTTGCCGTAGAGCAGGTTGCTGCGGACCGTGCCGGAGAACAGGTAGGGCTTCTGCGGGACCAGACCGATGTGGCCCCAGAGCAGGTCCGGGTGCAGCTCGCGCACGTCCACGCCGTCGATCCGGACCGAACCGGAGGTGGCGTCGAAGAGCCGCGGCATCAGGTTCACCAGGGTGGTCTTGCCGGAGCCGGTGGACCCGATGATCGCCGTCGTCTGCCCCGCGCGGGCGGTGAAATCCACGTCGGAGAGGACGGGCGCCTCGGCACCCGGGTAGGCGAATCCGACGTCGCGCATCTCCAGTTCGCCGCGGGCTGCACCGGCGAGGCTGACCGGGTACTCCGGCGGCCGGACGCTGGATTCGGTGCCCAGCACCGCGCCGATCCGGTCCGCGGAGACGGCGGCGCGCGGGATCATGATCGCCATGAAGGTGGCCATCATGACGGACATCAGGATCTGCATCAGGTAGCTCAGGAACGCGATCATGGTGCCCACCTGCATGGAGCCGTCCTCGATCCGGAACGCGCCGAACCAGATCACGGCCACGGAGGAGACGTTGAGCACCAGCATCACGGTGGGGAACGCGAGCGCCATCAGCCGGCCGGCGCGCAGCGCGGTGTCCGTGACGTCCTCGTTGGCGCGGCCGAAGCGGGCGGCCTCGATGTCCTCCCGGACGAAGGCGCGGACCACGCGGATGCCCGTGAGCTGTTCGCGCAGCACCCGGTTCACCGTGTCGATCCGGGTCTGCATCAGCCGGAACAGCGGCACCATCCGGGTGACGATCAGGCCGACGGCGATGAGCAGTACCGGCACGCTGACCGCGATCAGCCAAGACAGCTGCACGTCCTGCCGCACCGCCATGATGACGCCGCCGATGCTCAGCATGGGCGCGGTGACCATCAGCGTGGCGGACATCAGCACCAACTGCTGGACCTGCTGGACGTCGTTGGTGGAGCGGGTAATCAGGCTGGGCGCGCCGAACCGGGTCACTTCCTGCTCGGAGAACTCCGCCACCCGGGTGAAGATCGCGCCGCGCACGTCCCGGCCCAGCGCCATCGCGGCCTTCGCGCCGAAGTAGACGGCGGCGATGGTGCAGGCTATCTGCAGCAGCGTGACCATCAGCATCACGCCGCCGGTGCGCATGATGTAGTCCGTGTCCCCTCGCGCCACACCCTGGTCGATGATGTCCGCGTTCAGGGTGGGCAGGTACAGCGAGGCGATGGAGGCCGCCAGCTGGAAGACGACGACGGCGAGCAGCAGCCGCCGCTGCGGCCTCAGGTATTCGACGAGCAGTTTCCAGAGCATCCGGTCTCCACTTTCACGCTGCTGCACGCGCTGTTTGGCGCGCGTGATTTGGAGGCCAGTTTACGTCCGGATGCTGGGAGTGAACGGGGTTCCTCTCAGGGCGAATGCGGGGCGGGGCAGCGGGCATGCACGCGGGCGTACTGCTGAGCTTGCGGTGACACTGGGCAACGTCGAGTAGCGTTGGCTCCAACCACCGCTAGCAGCGGCCGCAAGGGACTCGGCGGCGGTGACCGCATCCAGGCAACCATGGTGTTCGAGAGCCTCGGCTAGCCGCACACCGAGAAACGAGCGGTGGCATCGGGAGGCCCGGCACGCTGCGACGCGTCCGTCCGCCGGAAAACGACCGCGCTCCAGATCGAGAGGGAAGCCGAGGGTTGCTCACAGAATATGCCTGTCAGACCAGGGACGGCTTTTACCTTGCAGTGCAGGTGGGCGGTGCCGCCGGCTTGCCGGCCCTCTTGCTGCTGCAGGGACAAGCGAATTCCCACGTCTGGTGGGACGGCCCTCGGAGCGCCTTTGAGTCCGATTTCCAGACCATCACGATGGATTACCGAGGAACAGGCTCAAGCCGCGGACCCGTCGCTGCGTGGACCACGGAGAGTTTCGCGGCCGATGCTGTGGAAATACTTGATCGCGCCGGCATCTCCAGTGCCTTCGTTTATGGGACCTCAATGGGCGGGCGGGTCGGCCAAATGATCGCGGCCCATTACCCGGAGCGTGTGACTGCCCTGGTCCTTGCGTGTACGACGCCTGGCGGACCGAACGCTGCCGGGCGCGCCCAAGAGGTCATTGCGGAACTCGCCCGGTCGTCTCCGGCTGACCGGCTCAAGGTTCTGCATGAGCTGTTCTACACCCCGGCCTGGCCACATTCACCCGAGGAAAGTGTCCTGCTCGGTGATGCTTCGATGACTCCGCAGGAACTGGCAGCGCACCGCAAGGCGAGCAGGCGCCACGACGCCTGGGACCTCTTACCCTCGATTACTGCCCCGACGCTGGTCCTGCATGGGGAGGATGATCTGATGACGCCCGTGCAGAATGCCCGCCTCCTTGCTGCCCGGATTCCAGCTGCGCGCCTGCAGGTCTATCCCGGAGGCAGGCATGGATTTTTTGAGGAGTTCGCTCAGCAGGTCACCCCGGCCGTGATCGACTTATTTCTGGGAAGAGCCGTCAGTTAATTTCGGCGCCAAGGTGTAGCTTGGCCGGATGCTGAGCATTGGTTCGATCGTGATCCGGGTGGACAACCTCGAACGACAGATGGCTTTCTGGCAGGCCGCGCTGGGCTACGAACCGCGGCACCAGCCCGACGACGACTTTGTCATCCTGCAGCCGCCGGGCGGTGCCGGCATCTGCATCTCGCTGGACCGCGTTCCCGCGGCCCTCCAGATCCCGCCGCGCCTGCACCTGGACCTGTATACCGACGAACAGGACGCCGAAGTGCAGCGGCTCCTAGGCTTGGGCGCCACCCGGGTCGCGTGGAGCAAGCGGCCGGCGGACGCGGACTACGTGATCCTTGCCCATCCGGAGGGCAACAGCTGACCCCGACGACACGCGGGTCGGCACCTCGGCCCCTTTGGAATGGCTGCCCGACGTACATCAATGGCAAGTACAGCGGCTCGCCCAAAGACAACAGGACGAGACGCCCGACGAGAAGCCCGGGCTGACTTAGCCGTTCATTACGACGTTCACCGGCGGTTCGCCCGCGAGCATGAGCTCGATCTGCCGCTGGACAAGCTTTCCCATCCGCGGGCGCATGGCCGCGCTGGCCCCGCCCACGTGCGGGCTGATGATGACGCCGGGGATCCCCCACAGCGGGTGGCCTTCGGGGAGCGGTTCGGGATCGGTGACGTCCAGCGCAGCACGCAGCCGGCCGGAGGAGGTGTGCTTGACCAGCGCCTCGGTGTCCGCGACCGGGCCGCGGGCCACGTTGACCAGGAGCGCGCCATCGGGCATTGCCGCGAGGAAGGCGTCGCCGATGAGGTGGCGGGTGGAGTCGCTGAGCGGGACCCCCACAATCACGACGTCGTGCTCCGGCAGCAGGCCGGGGAGTTCGTCGATGCCGTGGACGTGGCCGCGGTCATCGGTCCGCCGCCGGCTGGCCACCCGGGTCACCGTGGTTTCGAACGGCAGCAGCCGGTCCTCGATCGCCTTGCCGACGCCGCCGTAGCCGACGATCAGCACGCGCTGGTCCGCGAGGCTGGCGGTGGGGCGGCTCTCCCAGCGGCCCTCCCGCTGGTTCTGCAGCACGCGCGGGAGCTCGCGCTGGCTGGCCAGGATCAGGGCCAGCGCCAGCTCGGCGGTGGACGTTTCGTGGACGCTGGCGGCGTTGGCGAACGTCCGGCCGGCAGGCAGGAACTCCTCCACGCCGTCGTAGCCGATCGACTGGCTCTGCACCAGCCCGGTCTCGACGCCCTCCAGACCGCGCAGGACCTTGGTACCGCCCATGTACGGCGGCACCACGATGTCCAGGCGGGGCTGCGGCGGTTCACCGGACAGATCCCACTCGAGGACGGTGACGTCCGGGTGGGGCTGGAGGTATTCACGCAGGGTCGCGTCGGGCAGGCTGACAGTTAGTTTCCTGAGCATGGTTGCCAGCCTAGCGGGCGGGCGCCGACGTCGTCGTGATAAGTCGCGGTGCGGAAAAACGCGTACCGCGAGGGGCTAGCGTAGGCCCGGCCGCAGGGGCAGGATGGGAGGAAACCGGATCCCAAGCCAATCGCGGATGCCGGAACTTTGCGCACGGACATTAGCAATGTCCGACTTTCGCCCGTTGTCCGGGCCGATCGGGGCTGCTGGGGTCCCTGACGTTCCTCCCAGCTCATATGCAGGAGACGCCACAGTTTTCGAGCAGGCTCGAACTCCTTGGGGTCGAAGTGATCCGCATACTCATCGCCGAAGACGAAGAACGCATTTCCCGTTTCATCGAGAAGGGCCTGCGGGCGGCCGGCTTTGTCCCCACTGTGGTAACCGACGGCGTGACGGCCGTGGATTACGCGTCCAGCGGCCAGTTCGATCTCCTGCTCCTGGACGTCGGGCTTCCCCGTCTCGACGGCTTCACCGTCCTGACCGCGCTCCGAAAAAACGGGGTGGACCTCCCCGTGATCATCCTTACCGCGCGAGGCTCCGCCGCGGACACCGTTGCAGGCCTCGACGGCGGCGCAGACGACTACATGACCAAGCCGTTCCGCTTCGAGGAACTCGTCGCCCGGATCCGCCGCCGGGTCCGTCCGGGCGAAAACAACGATCCGCCCGCGGACCACATCATCCGCTATGGCGTCCTGGAGTTGAACCTCCACACCCGCTCGGTGAGCGTCGGGGACAGGACGGTGGAACTCTCGGCCCGCGAGTTCGCGCTGGTGGAAATGTTCCTGCTCCATCCGGGGCAGGTCCTCAGCCGGCAACAGCTTCTCAGCCACGTTTGGGGCTACGACTTTGACGGGACGTCCAACGTGGTGGACGTCTATGTACGCCAGCTACGGCAAAAGATCGGGGCGGACCACATCGTCACCACGCGCGGCGCCGGATACCGCCTTGCCAAGGAAGGGGAATCGTGACCTCCATGATGAACCGGCTGCGTCAAAGCGGCCGCAGCCGGCCGCCCGGCGGAGGTTCTCCCGGCGCCGGCGCGGACCCGTCCGGGTGGAGCGCGAAGTTCCACTCGGTGCGTTTCCGGGTCATTGCTGCCATGCTGGGCATGATGATCGCCGGTCTGGTAACTGCGGGCTTGATCGCGTTCATCGTCCAGTTCCAGGACTCCGACGCCCGGGTGGACCAGGCCATCTTGGACAAGGGCAATTCAGTGGTCAAGCTGGTCGGGACCAACAGCGCTTCCAGCGGTGATTCGTACGGAAGCAGGCTCCACGAAGCCGCCGAGGACATCGAACCCCGCAGTAACGAAGTGATGGCCGGAATCGTTGACGGGCGCATCGCTTGGATCAAAGAGGGGAACCCGAAGGAGCCTCTGCTTGACGCTACCCTGCAGTCTTCAGTCACCAGGCTCCCCAACCGCTGGGCCGCCGCCTTCGGCGCGTTCGACGCCGGCCGCCGCCCGCTCAGGACGGTGGCCCTGCCGGTGCCGGGCACAGCAGGTGAAAACACCGGGACGTATTTGTTGATTGGCCGGGACGCCGCCGACCAAAGGGACCACAATCTCGCCTCGGTCCAGACGTACTCTCTGGTGGCCGCCTGCACGCTGCTTGCCGCCGCCTTGATCGGGGGCCTGGTGGCAGGGCGCTTGCTGGATCCGCTCCGGCGCCTGCGCGAAGCTACCCTGGTGGTCAGCCACGAGGACCTCACCAGACGGGTGGAAGTCCGCGACGGCGAGGACGATGTCACGCTTCTCGCGAAGACGTTCAACACCATGCTGGAAAGACTCGATGAGGGCGCCCGGCAGCAGCAACAGTTCCTCGACGACGCCGGCCACGAACTCCGGACCCCCCTCACGATTCTGCGCGGACACCTGGAACTGGTGTCGGTCGACGACCCCGCCGATGTGACAGCCACGAGGGAGGTACTGCTGGAAGAGGTGGACCGGATGCAGCGCCTGGTGGATGACCTGCTCCTGCTCGCCAACGCCGGCCACCCTGATTTCCTCAGAAAGGCGCCCGTCCGGATCCCCGACTTCCTCCACCAGGTGATGGAGAAAATCCGGGTCCTCGCGGACCGTCACTGGCAAATCGATGAATGCGCCGACTGCACCGTGGAGGCCGACCCCCAGCGCCTCACCCAGGCCTTCGTCCAACTGGCCGCCAACGCCGTCAAGTTCACCGGGCACTCCTCCACGATCGCCCTGGGCAGCAGGATCGAATGCCCGACGGCGCCGGACGGCACCGAGTTGCCCGGCTCCGACACGCTGGTGCTATGGGTACGGGACACCGGCCCCGGCATAGCTGTGAAGGACCAGCAGCGGATCTTTGAGCGTTTCGGCCGGGCCCGCCCGGGCCGCGGGGAGGAAGGATCCGGCCTTGGCCTGGCCATCGTTACCGCTATCGCCGAGGCCCACGGCGGGACGGCCACCGTGGAATCAGCCTACGGCCAGGGATCGCGCTTTATGATCAGCATTCCGCTGCAGGCCGTCGGCGTCAGGGCCTGACCGGGCGCTACGTTCAACCGGTGCTCTGCTGGACCGTCGCTCCGCTGCACCCGCGAACCGGCTGTGAGGTCCCTGAATGAGAAGTCCTTAATCTTCCCCTCATCCCGTCTTCACTCTTGCGGCGCAGGCTGATGATCATCATCAGAGCGGCGCCAGCACCGGACACGGCGGCCACTACAGCGCAGCCCGGAACGCCGGAACCTGGGGGAGGAAATGCCGTGGAGCCGATACGGATAGTGCTGTATTCCCATGACTCGGTGGGCTTGGGACATGTGCGCCGGAACTTGGCCCTTGCCCATGCGTTGAATAATCAGCTTCCCGGTCTTACCGGCCGCGCCGTTACCGGCATCCTCATCACCGGCACCGCCCTGGCACCGGCGTTCGAGCTACCCGAGGGATGGGACTGGGTGCTGCTTCCCGGCGTCGAGAAAGGTTCCCAGGGCTATCTTCCCCGGAACCTGGCGTTGACCATGCAGGACCTCGTGCCGCTGCGGGCCAGGCTGTTACAGGCAACGCTGGCCGGGCTCCGCCCCGACCTGGTGATCGTGGACCGCCACGCGACCGGCGTCCACGGCGAACTCGAAACAGCGCTGCGACGCGCACGCGCCGGATCTGCTCGTGTGGTGCTCGGTCTCCGGGAGGTGCTTGACTCGCCCGCCACGGCCGCCACCGAATGGGCCAGGGTGGGCGGCCCGCGCGTGGTCAAGGCCCTGTTCGATGCCATCTGGGTGTACGGCGATCCCGCCGTCCATGATCCCGTGGCCGCCGGCGAGATACCGTTCGCCCTCCGGAAGCTCATCCGCTACACCGGCTACCTGGCAGAGGGACGCCCCTCGGCCGCCGGAACCAGCTGCATGCCCGGGCGGTACTGCCTGACGACCGTCGGCGGGGGCTCGGACGGGTATGCCCTGGCCCGGATCGCCGTCGCCACCCCGGTACCGGATGGGCTGGGGCATCTGGTGGTCGCCGGACCGCAGATGCCCGCAGAGCAGCTCACCGACCTCCGGCAGCGAGCCCGTCCCGGTGTGAAAGTCGTGGCCACTGTGGATGACATCGTGTTCCATATCCGGCACGCCGGCGCCGTCGTTTCCATGGGCGGCTACAACACGGTGTGCGAGATCATGAGCACCTCTGTCCCCGCGCTAATCGTGCCCCGAACGCAGTCGCGCGCCGAGCAGCAGATCCGGGCCGCGTCCCTCGCCGCGGCGGGGTACCTGGAGCAGCACGACATAGGCACGCTGACGCCGGCGTTCCTCGCCGGCTGGCTGGCCTCCCGGCTCGGCACCACCGTGGACCGCCGTCGGGCAGTCCTCGACGGGCTGGTCCGCGTTCCCCAACTTGCCGCCGAGTTGCTGCAGCCCCAGGCCGATTCCGATCAGTTCAGTCCCGACGAGGTCAGTGCACCTCACTTCGGGGCGGACGAAAGCGTGGCCGCAGCCCGATCGAAGGGCGGTGCGGGCCGTGTCGCCGTCTGAACCGGGGACGGCGTATGTCCTCAAGATGTATCCGCGATTCTCCGAAACGTTCATCGTTGCGGAAATCCTGGCCCGCGAAGCGGCGGGGGACCGGATCGAGATCTTCTCGCTCCTGCCCACCAACGACGCCCGATTCCACCCCGAGCTCGCCCGCGTCCAGGCACCGGTGACCTACATTGACCGCCCAATCAAGACGATAGCCCTGTGGGAGGCCCTCCAGTTGGCCGAGGAGGCGGGGCTCACGGCAGCCCTTGGCTTGAACTTCGCCAAACTCGCCGCTGTGACGGCGGACGAAGCCGTCCAGGCCATCAACCTGGCCACCGCCTTGCACGGCCGGAACATCCGGCACATGCACGTCCACTTCGCCTCGGGCGCCACAACGGTCGCCCGGCTGGCGTCCTTCATTACCGGGATCCCCTTCTCGTTCACGGCCCACGCGGTGGATATCTTCCATGAGTCAGTCCAGGACGAGGATCTGCGGCTCAAGCTGGAGCAGGCCCACCACGCCGTGACCATCAGCCAGTACAACATGCGCTACCTGCGCCACCGCTTCCCGGGCTCGACGTCCCGGCTCCATCTGGTGCGCAACGGACTGGAGCTGGAACGCTTCCCCTACCGGGAGCCCCACCCGCTCGGAACCACCCTGCGGATCGCCGCCATCGGCCGCCTGGTGGAGAAGAAAGGCTTCCAGCATCTGCTGCCCGCGGCAGCGGAACTCCTGGACCAGGGCGTCAAAATGGACCTCCGGATCGCCGGGACGGGGCCCATGGCCGAGGAGCTGGAGGCCAGCATCGATCAGCTCCGGCTCCGCGGGCAGGTCCGCCTCCTCGGCCCCCAGACCCAGGACGAGGTCCACGAACTGCTCCACTCCGCCGATATCTTCGTGGCGCCCTGCGTGATCGGCGCCGACGGTAACGCGGACGGCATGCCCACGGTCCTGCTTGAGGCCATGGCCACCGGCCTCCCCTGCGTCAGCACATCCGTCACCGGGATACCCGAGGTGGTCCGGAACGGCTCCACCGGAGTCCTGGTCCGGCCGGGCAACCCGCGCGCCCTGGCCCGCGGGATCCTCACCCTAGGCTCCCCCGCCACGGACAGGGTTGCCATGTCCCGCAATGCCCGGGCCTTGATTGAGGAGGACTACGACGTCCACCGCCAGGCCGAGCTCCTGAGATCCCTCGCCCGTTCTGAAAGGAGCGCCGCATGACACACGTGGCCTACCTCTGCGCCGACCCCGGCGTGCCTGTTTTCGGCACCAAGGGCTCCTCGGTGCACGTCCAAGAAATCGTCCGGGCGTGGCGCGGGACCGGCGCCGCAGTCACGGTCTACTGCACCCGGCTCGGCACCGAGCGGCCCAGCGATCTTGCCGATCTCGACGTCGTCGAAGTCAGGCCGGAATCCGTCCCGGGGCCCGCGCGGGAACGGGCCGTACAGGACGCCGCTTTGGGCCTGGCGGACGAGGTCCTGCGCAACGGCTGCGGGCTGTTATACGAGCGCTATTCCCTGTTCAGCCCGGCACTGTCCGTGGTGGCCCGCATTTTGGACGTGCCGTCAGTACTGGAGGTCAACGCCCCCCTCATCGAGGAGCAGCAGCGGTACCGCCAGTTGCTGGATGTGAAGAAGGCCGAGACGGTGTTCCGCCGCAACGCGGCCACGGCCGACGTCGTGGCCTGCGTCTCGGATCCCGTGGTGCACTGGGTGCGGGCGCGGGTGCCCGCGGCCAGAACCGTGCTGGCAGCGAACGGCGTGAACGTCGACCGGATTTCGGCCCGCCGCCCCGGGCGCCGGAACCCGGACCACCTCACGGTCGGGTTTGTGGGAACGCTGAAGCCCTGGCATGGCGTCCCCGGCCTGCTGCACGGTGTGGCCCTGGCCAACCAGCAGACCCTTGACCCGCGCCTGCGCTGGCAGGTCCAGGTGGTCGGTGACGGGCCCGGGCGGGCGGATCTCGAACGCCTCGCCGTGTCTCTCGGCGTGCCAACGGTGTTCACGGGCGCCGTTGCGCCGGCCGCCGTGCCCGGGCTCATGGCAGAATTCGACGCCGCCGCTGCCCCCTATCCCCCGGACGCCCCCGGCGAGGACGATTACTTCTCACCGCTGAAGGTCTTTGAGTACATGGCGGCCGCGCTGCCCGTGATCGCGAGCGCCGTGGGCCAGATCCCGTCCATCGTCCAGGACGGCCGCACCGGAATCCTCGTCCCGCCCGGGGAGCCGGCCGCACTGGCGAATGCCCTCATCCGGCTCGGTGAAGACCCGAACCTGCGGGAGAGGCTCGGGCTCGAGGCCCGCAGCGACGCGGTGCAGAGATTCAGCTGGAGCGGTGTGCTGTCCCGGATCACCGGGGCCCTGCCGCCTGCCCGCAGACTGGCCATGCAATGACCACCGCTGCCAGGCATTCACACCCCCGTAGCTGGCGAACGCTGTGGCGAAGGACCGGCACCAACGCGCCCTCCGAACCCACTCCGATGCAGCGGACCTTGCGGTGCATCCGCCCGCATCTGCGCGGGCACAGGTTGCTGATCACCTGGGGATTCATGGCCATGGCCGTGGAAATCCTCTTCCGGCTTCTTGAACCGTGGCCGGTGAAGATCGTCCTCGACTCCGTCTCACACTCACTCGGCGCCAATCTGCGCAGGTCCCCGCTCAGCGTGGAGGCAAGCGCCGAGGTGCTGCTTCTCTGCGCCGGCGCAATAGTTGTCATCAGCCTAGTCCGGGCCGTGGCAAGCTACCTGTCCGCGATCTCGTTTGCCCTCGTGGGCACCCGCGTTTCCTCCGAATTGCGTGCCCGGACCTTCCGCCACCTCCAGAGCCTGTCGATGCGCCACCACAGCCACGCCTCCACCGGCGACACGGTCCAACGGCTCGTCGCGGACGTATCCCGGCTGCAGGACGTGGCAGTCACAGCAGGGCTCCCCCTCATCGGCAACGTCGTGTCCCTGATCGCCATGATGATCATCATGCTCTGGCTCGATCCTTTTATCGCTTTGGTGACGTTCGTGTCCATCGGGATATTCATTTTGTTTTCCCGTAAGAGCTCGGGATCGATTACCACCGCGGCCCGCACATCACGCAAGGGCGAAAGTGCCCTGGCCACCACAGCCGCACAAACCCTGGGAGCAATGCGCGAAGTCCAGGCTTATGGACTCGAAGACACCCTCAGCTCGGGCTTCGGCAAGAGCAACCAGGCAGCGTCTGGCTCGGGGGTGGCCACGCTGAGGCTGTCCGCCAGCCTGCAACGGAAAACCGACGTCCTGACCGGAATCGCGACGGGGGTGGTCCTCGCTGCCGGCGGCTGGAGGGTGATGCAACATGCGATGACCCCCGGAGATCTGACCGTTTTCCTGTTTTACCTGAAAACCGGGATGAGGCCGCTCAAGGATGTGGCCAGGTACACCAGCCGTATCGCCCGCGCGACGGCCTCCGGGGAACGGGTGGCCGACCTGCTCGACGCCCAGAGTGATGTGCCCGAGGCGCCCAACGCCGTCCCCTTGGCGAGCCGGCACCCGGACGTCGTGTTCGACAACGTCTGGGCCGGCCACTTCGACGGGGCATCGGTGCTCAAGGGGATCACCCTGACCATACCGGCGGGTCAGCACTGCGCCGTGCTGGGGCCCTCCGGGGCCGGGAAGTCCACGCTGGCAAGCATGATCCTTCGGATGGTGGACCCCTGGGAGGGCAGTGTCAGTCTCGCAGGGAAGGACCTTCGGGGCCTGACCATCGCTTCCGTGCGTGCCCATGTCTCCATCCTGCTCCAGGACTCCGTGCTGTTTGGAACTTCGGTCCGGGAAAACATCAGGTTCGGGCGCCTGGATGCCACCAATGAGGAGATCGAAGCCGTGGCTGTCCTTGCACAGGCCGACGGTTTCATCCGCGCACTGCCCGAGGGCTACGAAACTGTGCTCGGCGAGGCGGCCAACGATCTTTCCGGGGGACAGCGTCAACGGCTGGCCGTAGCCCGCGCCATGCTCCGCAAGGCTCCCATCGTCATCCTGGACGAGGCGACCGCCGGGCTTGATCCGGCCTCCCGGGATTCGGTCCTCGACGCCTTGGACAAACTCACCGAGGGCCGGACCTCCATCGCCATTACCCACGACGTCAACTCTGCCCAATCGTGCGACCGGGTGATCTGGCTCGAAGACGGCGAAATTCTCGAAGATGGGGCGCCGCAGTCATTGCTTGTTGATCCTGACTCCCGCTTTGCCGGCTGGGTCCATCGGCAGCAGACCGCAGAACCGGGTGAACTGTTCAAGGTGCCGAAATGAGCATGGCACGGCAGGGACACTGGCCTCCGGACTGGCATATCCACCGATCGACGGAGTTGATCACATGAGCTGGCACTCGCAGGTCCCGCGGTCCGCCGTCGACTCTTCCGGGCAAACCTGGAAGATCCACCGGGTGTGGCCGGACAGAACGGTCGGGGACTACATCCTGGAGGTAGTTGCGCCGGGGCAGGCCGGCGTCCGGGGAGGCGTGCTATGCGGCGGAGCGTTCGAGCTGTTGCCCACGGACGATCCGGGGCTGCCGTCCCTGCGGGCCGAGGCCCGGCGCGGGGAACTGGTGTCCTACCGGCCGCACCTGCGTGCCGTCGTCCGGACCGATGCCGGCTACATCAAGGTCTTCCCGCCCGGCGGTGCAATCGTCCCCGCGCAACGCTGCGCGGAGACCGAGCTCCTCCTCGCCCCCGGGACCTTCACCGCACCCCGGCTGCTGCGGAACTCTCCGGACGTCATCGTCTTCAGCGCCGTTCCCGGCCAACCCCTGGGAGATTTGGGCGACGACACCGCCGGTCTCAGTGATGAAGAGTTCGACCGGCTGTGGGAGAGATGGCAGGACGCCTGGACCGCCCAGGTGAGTAGCTCCGCCGGGCACGCAGCCCTGGCCGCGTTACCCGTCCATTCCCCGGAGGCGGAGGTCGCGGATCTGCGGCGCTGGGTGAACCGCTGGCTGCGGCACTACAACGACATTCAGGAAGCCGCATCCCAACGCGCCACCCTAAGCGCACGGGCCGAGGACGTGATCCGGAATCTGCTGCGGACCGCGCCGGACCCGCTGGGCTGGGCGCATGGCGACCTCCACGACAAGCAAATCCTCGCCGACGGCGCCTCGCCGCTGGGTCTGCTGGATTTCGACGATACTGCCCAGGCCGAGGCCGCACTGGATTTGGCCAACCTGGACGTTCATTTGGAACTGAGTGCCCGCATACCCTGCATTTCGCCGGACCGGTACATGGCGGCCCACAGGCGAATCGTAGCTGCAGCGGAAGATCTGCACGTCAGCCCGGACCGGTTCCATGCTTATTCCGACGGCGCCTGGCTCCGGCTGGCCTGTTCCCCGTTTCCCAATCGCTCGGCCAGGGCCCTGGCTGTGCTCGGCGAACGTGCCGCGCACGTTCCGCTCACGTCCGGCTATGAGTCCGCACCTGTCCAGCTTCGCAAGCGAGGTTAGGGAAACCGGGTCCTTTGCCAGGTCGTGTCGACCGCGGAGGCCCTGGGGGCCACCCGCGGCCGGTCCCACGCTACGTCAAGGCGACCCGGCTGCCCCGCCCGGCTGCCCATGTTCGTTCCGGCCCCAATGGGCAGTCCTGGCGGAGGCCTTCCTCAGCCAGGGCCGCCGTCGTCGTTCCGCGCCCGGAGTGCCTAGCGGCCGAAGAGCTTGGCGAAGAAGCCGGTCTTGGGCTCGTTCTCGTGGCCCTTGCAGCGGTCGGCGCTCTTGACGCCGCGCATGACCTGGTCAACGTGCTGGCCGCAGCCGGCCCAGGTGGTCTTACCGCACTTCTTGCATGCAACCTGTCGGCACATCTGGCTTCTCCCTCATTGGTAGGTCTAGTGCTTCCACTATACCCCCGGGGGTATCTGGCGCAAATTCGTGGAACGCCCTGGCCGGGCGGGGCGTTGGTTTCCTACAGTGGGACCCGCTGCGGGACGCACGTACCGACTTTAGACCGTACCGAGAGGATCGCTTCATGGCATACATCAAGGTTGGAACCGAGAACAGTACCGACGTCGAGCTCTACTACGAGGACCACGGGACCGGGCAGGCGGTGGTCCTGATCCACGGCTACCCGCTGGACGGGTCATCCTGGGAAAAGCAGACCACCGCGCTCCTGACCGCCGGCTACCGCGTGGTCACCTACGACCGGCGCGGCTTCGGCAAGTCCAGCAAGCCCACCGAGGGCTACGACTACGACACCTTCGCCGCCGACCTCAACACCCTGATGACGGAGCTGGACCTCAACGACGCCGTGCTGGCGGGCTTCTCGATGGGCACCGGCGAAGTGGGGCGCTACCTCGGCAGCTACGGCTCGGCACGGGTGGCCAAGGCCGTGTTCCTCGGCTCACTGGAACCCTACGTGCTGCAGGCCGACGACAACCCCGACGGCGTCCCGCAGTCCGTGTTCGACGGCCTGCTGGAGGCGGTCACGGCCGACCGCTACGCCTTCTTCACCGACTTCTTCAAGAACTTCTACAACAGCGATACCTTCCTGGGCACCCCGCGGCTCAGCGAGGAAGTCCTGCGGGCCGGCTGGAACCTTGCCACCTCGGGCGGCCCGACGGCGTCCGTCGCCGCCCAGCCCACCTGGCTCACCGATTTCCGCGGCGACATCCCCAAGATCGACGTCCCGGCCCTGATTGTCCACGGCACCGCGGACCGGATCCTGCCGATCGACGTCACCGGCCGCCGCTTCGCCAAGGCTCTGCCGAGCGCGGAGTACGTGGAGATCGACGGCGCCCCGCACGGGATGCTCTGGACCCACGCCGCAGAGGTCAACGAGGCGCTGCTGGGGTTCCTCGCGAAGTAGCCGCCTCTTCCGCCCCGAGCTGCCCCTAGAACAAGGAGTCCGCCACGGCCTGTGTCACTTGATGGATGACTTCCGTCCGTTCGGGGACACTGCCCAGGTCATCGCCCTTGGTATAGACGACAAGGGCGTAGGCGCGGCCATCCTCGGCGAGGATGGCCGCGTCGTGCAACTCCCCGCCCAGCAGCCCGTATTTGTGAAAGACGGCGACGCCGGCCGGCACGGCGGCCGGGATGAGCGTTTCATAGTTGGTGTTCTGCATGAAGGCCAGCAACTGGGCGGTGTCCGCGGGCTTCAGCAGCGTTCCGGTGTAGAGGCCGGCCAGGATGCGGGTCATGTCGGCGGGAGTGAGCGTGTTGCTTTCGGGGCTGTAGTCCACACCGATCGAGGCCGCGTAGTCCGTCAATGCCGCATGGCCCACGGAGTCCATGATCAGCGACCAGGAGTCATTGTCGCTCTGCTGGATCATCGCCTGCAGCTGGAATTCCGCGGTGTAGTCACCCAGGGGGTCATCGAGCGACGCCGCCCCCGTTTCCACGAGATGGTAAAACGCCTCCGCGGCCAGGACCTTGGCCGTGCTGGCGGCGACGAACGCTGAGTCCACCCCGTAACGGCGGACCTCACCGGAAGCGGCCGCCCCGTCCGACACATCAAGCAGCGCCACACCGATCTGGTACTCCGGATTCGCGGCGACAATGTCGTTGATCTTGTCATCCAGCGCCGCGCCCAAGCCACCCGTGGCGGTCGGGGTGGCGGCTGGGGTGGCCGCCGGGGTGGCGGCTGGGGTGGCCGGCTTCGCCGGCGCGCCGAGGGCCGGCGCCGTGGCGCCCGCGGCGGCGCCGGAGACGCTGTCTGTCCGGACGGACGCCGTCGAGCCTGCCTGGGCGGCTGAGTGGACGCCGGCACCCAGAGCCGCAGCCAGCAGGGCGGCGCACAAGGCCATCATCAAGGCCCGACGACGGCGGAACGCCCGCGAGCGACGCCGGGAGTTACAACTGCCGGCGGGACGGTAACCGGGTTGCCGGGGCGTGCGCTCTTCCATAGTTTGCCAAGCTAGCCACGCCGGCTATGGAAAAGCTATGAACCAGCTGTCACCAGGCCAGCAAGATGGAAAGCTACGCCTGGCCGACCCAGCCGCCGGCCACGATGAGTTCTTCCAGCCCCCGCTTGAACCCGGACCGGCCGCCGTGGGCGGGATGCCTGATTTTCGGCGCCTCGACGCCGTTCCGGTGCAGGCTGCGCTGTGCAACGTTGCCCACAGCCACCACGGTCTCGATCGCGAACATCTCGGCCAGCTCCTGCCAGAACCGGCTCCCCAGCGCGGCTTCGGCGGCTGTCGGGGTTCGGTTGGACAGCGGCCGGTCCGGCACGTGGGTGTGCCAGGGGCACGCGCTCCAGAGCAGCGGCAGGAAGTCCAGCTCCGCCAGCACATCCCACATCACCGTGGCTGTCGGCTCCGCCGCAACGCCCTGCGCTTCCGGCGGCAGCACGTATCCCTTTCCGGGCCCGAACAGCCCGAACGCGTTGGCCGGGCCCTCGAGGATGGTTCGGCTGGTGAACGGAACGCCGGTGATCTTCATGCCCCGGAAGCCCGGGGCCTCCCCCACCAGCAGCACTTCCGGGGCGCGCTCCCGCATTTCCTGCAGGTACGTCGCCAGGTTCCGCCGGCGGATCGCGTTCGCGGCCACGCTGTGATCGAAGAAGTTGGCGCAGCCCGGGCCGGTTTCCACTGCCGCAAGCCGGTCCACAAACCCATCAATCTCGGACGCCCGGCCGGGATCGCCGGGGATGCTGTGCTCCACCCTCCGACTATAGGCCGCCGGCCGTGTCACAGGCTCTGTCATAGTCGGGGCAGCTTGACCGCCGGCCAGCGCCCACTCGGCAGGGCTTGCTAGCCTGAGGCTGTGAAATACCAGTCCCTGTGGATAGGAATGCTCGTTGGCGCCGCCCTTGGCTATTCCATTGGCGTGGCCACGGTCGACAAGCCCTTTACCGGGCTGCTGATCGGCATCGGCGTCGGCGCGCTGGTGGGCTTGGCCGCCCGGAAGGATCCCCGGAAGCGTCGATAGGCCCGTCCCTGCCCGGACCAGAATGACTCCAGAAAGAGCCCACCGTGACCTTTTCCGTGAACTGCTCCATCCTGCTGACTGAACTGCCGCTGCTCGAGCGCCCGGCCGCGGCGAAGGCTGCCGGATTTGACGCCGTCGAATTCTGGTGGCCGTTCGCAGGCTCCGTCCCGGGGGACGCGGAGCTCAGCCGCTTCGAGCGGGCGATCACGGACGCCGGCGTCCAGCTCACCGGCCTGAACTTCGACGCCGGCGACATGCCCGCCGGCGACCGCGGCCTGGTGTCCTGGATCGGCCGAGACTCCGAGTTCCGGGACAACATCGACGTTGTGGCCGGCATCGGCGCGCGGCTCGGCTGCACCTCCTTCAATGCCCTCTACGGCAACCGGCAGGACGGGCACGCCCCCGAAGCCCAGGACGAACTGGCGGTCCGGAACCTCGCAGCCGCGGCCGGCGCCGTGGCCCGGATTGGCGGAACCGTGCTGCTCGAACCGCTCAGCGGGGCGCCCCGCTACCCGCTCCTCACCGCCGACGACGCCCTCCGCACCATCGCCCGCGTGCGGGGGGAGACCGGCGCGGACAACATCCGGGTGCTTGCAGACTTCTACCACCTCGCGGTCAACGGGGACGACGTCGACGCTGTCATCGAAAGCCACGCCGGCGACTTCGGCCACATCCAGATCGCGGACGCCCCCGGCCGCGGAGCCCCCGGCACCGGGGACCTTCCGTTGGAGCACTGGATCACCCGCAGCCGCGAGCTCGGCTACGAGGGCTACGTCGGCCTCGAGTACAAGGCCCCGGCGGCAACCGCCTTCGACTGGGCCCTCCGCCAGCGCACGGCCCGCCGAACCGCCGGCTGAACCTGCCGGCTGAACCCGCCCGGGGGCCACCGGAATACCGGATCCGCCCCTAGTGTTGTGCACCACAGACCACTTTGCCACCGCCCTCCCAGCGAAGGACTTTCCATGAGCCAGAACCTCACCGTCAAGCTTCAGCCCGGCACCCCGGCCCCCGATTTCACCCTGCCCGACGCCGAGGGCAAGCCGGTGTCCCTCGCCGACTACCGGGGCAAGAACGTCATTGTGTACTTCTACCCGCAGGCCGCCACCCCGGGCTGCACCACCGAAGCCTGCGACTTCCGCGACAGCCTGGCCTCCCTGCAGGGTTCCGGCTACGAAGTCCTGGGTATCTCCCCGGACGCCCCCAAGGCACTGGCCCACTTCACGGGCGACTTTGCGCTGACGTTCCCGCTGCTCGCCGACGAGGACCACTCCGTTGCCCTCGCCTACGGCGCGTGGGGCGAGAAGCTGGTCCGCGGCGAGATCACCGAGGGCATCGTACGCTCCACCGTGGTCCTCGACCCCGAGGGCAAGGTCAAGCTCGCGCAGTACCAGGTCAAGGCCGAGGGCCACGTCGCCGCCCTGAAGGAAGAGCTCGGCGTCTAGCGAATCCGCCCTGCTTCCGGAAAACCGCTGCGCTTTAGGACCACCGCGCCCCGGGTCCGGAGTGCGCCCGTCCGAACCCGCAGCGAAAATCCGGAGCAGTAGCGGCAGTTGTCCACATCCGGCGTCGTGGCCGTTGCCGACGACCGGGCGGCGGGACAGCATCGGGGCATGGACCTCCCCCAGCTCATCCTCAGCAGTGATTCGACCCGCCTGGGCCGGGACACCCGCACACTGGCCCGCCGGGCCGCGGCAGGGGAACTGCGCCGCATCCGGCAGGGCGTCTACGTGCCCGCCGCGGCGTGGGACGCACTGCCGCGCTGGGACCGGTATCCGCTCCTAATCCAGGCGGCCGCGTCGACGCTGCAAAGCCGGACGGTGTTTTGCCGACAGTCCTCCGCTGCGCTGTGGGATCTTCCGGTGCTGGGCAGTTCACCGTTGGTGCATGCCTGCACGTCCGACGACGGCGGCGGCCGTTCCCGAGCGGGCGTCCGGCGGCACTTCGCCGACCCCGAGTCACTTCAGGTCGAAGAGCGCCGGGGACTGTTGGTCACTACCCGGGTCCGGACGGTTCTGGACCTGGCCGCTTTCGAGTCCTTCGTACAGGCAACCGCCGCGCTTGACCACGTGCTGAAACCACAGCCCGGGCTGCCTGCCCTGAGCAAGGAGGAGCTCGACGCCGGCATCGGAGCCGACTACAGCGCAGCCGCGGCGCGCAGAATCCGGGCCGCGCTCGACTTCGCAGACCCGGCGTCGGGATCGCCCGGGGAATCGGTGAGCCGGGCGCTCATGCATCGGCTCGGTTTCAAGGCCCCGGAGCTACAGGCCGAGATCCGCGATGCCAGAGGTCTGGCCGGCTACTCCGATTTCGAATGGCCCGAGGAGCGCCTCTGCGGGGAATTCGACGGCCTGGTCAAGTACCGCAAGGCTGAATACCTCCAAGGCAGGACCCCCTCCGAGGCCGTCATCGACGAGAAACGCCGCGAGGACCGGATCCGATCGACCGGCCGCCGGGTCGTCCGCTGGACCTGGACGGAGATCTCCGGGCCGGCGAAGTTCGCGGCCTTCCTCACGGCCCAGGGCATCCAGCGGCGGATCCGACCGGCCTGCCGCCGGTAATCCCGCGGCGGCTCCGGAAATCCGCGCCGGAATCGGACAGCCGCGGCCCGGATCCGCGCCGCAGCTGTCCAAAATCGGAGCGGAAGCGGACTACGCCCGGGTGCCGGCCACAATTGTCGCCGTGGACCGCAGCCGTAGCGCACCCTGGTGCTCATAGCGGCCCAGCATCTGGAACACATCGGAGCGGATCAGTGACCGGGCATGCTGGTCGGCGTTCGCCAGCCCGGCGGCCACCGTGGTCGCGATGTCCTCCATAAACTCCCAGTAACTGTCCGGGGAGCGGTGCACCAAGTCCGTGCTGACCGACCGCTCCGTCACCTCCGCGAGGCCGGCCTCCTTGAACAGCCGCGTCATGAACCCGGGAGCCGAGCAGCGGAACAGCCCCGGGGTCCCGGCCGGCGGCGGCGGCAGCTCGGTGTGATGCGCCAGGGTGCCCAGTACAAGACTTGCCCAGGGGTTTTCCGCGGCCCGGCCCCAGACGGCGGCGCTGACTCTCGCCCCGGGCTTGGCCGTCCGCACCATCTCCCGCAGCGCGGTCCGCATTTCCGGGAAGAACATAAACCCAAACCGGCAGAGCACGGCGTCGAACGTCCCGTCGTCGAAGGGCAGGTCGGCGGCGGCGCAGACGCTGAAGCGGACATTGCCCAGACGCTGGGCCGCAGCTTTCTCCTCGGCCACCTGCAGCATTCCGGCCGAGATGTCCGCCAAGACCACTTCGACGCCCGGCACCAGCGCCGCGACCGTGAGTCCCGGCTCGCCCGAACCTGCCGCAACATCCAGCACCACGGAGTCAGGGCGCAACCGGGCGTCCTCGATCACGGCGTCGCCAAAGGGACGGTGCCAGGCGATCAGTTCGGCATCCCACTTCTTCCAGCCGGCCGCAAACCGGTCCCAGGTGAGCCGCTGCTGGTCACGGATACTGTCCGCTGTGATTGCCATGGTGCGTCCTTACAAGAATCCGGACCGCACCCTCCCCCATCCCATAGTCTGCCCCGCCGTCGGCGTTCCCGCTAGGCTTCCGGATATCCGCCACGAAACCGGGCCGCCGCGAAAAAGCGGCGAAAAACCGGGCCGGCGGGGGCAGTAGGCTTAACAGCATGGCTCCTGAAGACTCCCCCATTGCGCCCGAACGCCGCGCCGTCACCGTCCGCCGCGCACCCAAGTACGTGCCGTTCCTGATCCTGGGCGGCCTGCTGGGCGTGGTCGTGGCCGCCCTCATCGCCTACGGCCTGCCGGGCGACGAGGGCTATGACGCCAACTCCGTCTTCGGCTTCTTCCTGACCTTCTGCGCCGCGGGCGGCGCCATCCTGGGCGCCGTCGTCGCGCTCGTACTGGACCGGCTGAGCGTCCGCCGTGCGGAGCACGCCGTCGTCGAATCCGTTCCGGACTCGGTTCCGGACACCGACGACGGCGACCGCGCCTGAGGCCGCCAGGTCACAAACGGGCGCCCGGAAAAGTCCCAGCGCACAACGTGAGATAATCGACCAGTGGCACGCGGCGATGGAAAACTTTCTCATGATCTTCTCTCTGGCGAAAAAGGCCCGCAGGACGCATGTGGCGTCTTCGGGGTCTGGGCTCCCGGCGAAGAGGTAGCAAAACTCACCTATTACGGGCTGTACGCGCTGCAGCACCGTGGTCAGGAGTCGGCTGGCATAGCCACCAGCGACGGCAAACGCATCAACGTGTACAAGGACATGGGCCTTGTGTCCCAGGTCTTCGACGAGACCACGCTGAACACCCTGACCGGGCACCTGGCCGTCGGCCACTGCCGCTACTCCACCACCGGCGCGAGCCACTGGGCCAACGCCCAGCCCACCCTCGGCGCAACGGCCACCGGCACGGTCGCCCTGGCGCACAACGGCAACCTCACCAACACCGCCGAGCTCAAGGCCATGATCATGGACCGCAACGGCGGCCAGCTCAGCGGCGAAATGAAGCAGGGCAACACCTCGGACACCGCCCTGGTCACCGCCCTGTTGGAGGGCGAGGAGGGCAAGTCCCTCGAACAGACTTCCCTGGAACTGCTGCCCAAGATCAAGGGTGGCTTCTGTTTTGTCTACATGGATGAAGGCACCCTCTACGCCGCCCGCGACACCTACGGCATCCGCCCGCTGGTCCTCGGCCGGCTGGAGCGCGGCTGGGTCGTAGCCTCGGAACAGTCCGCCCTCGCCACCGTCGGCGCGAGCTTCATCCGCGAGATCGAACCCGGCGAATTCATCGCCATCGACGAACAGGGCGTCCGCTCCCAGCGCTTCGCCGACCCGACGCCGGCCGGCTGCGTCTTCGAGTACGTCTACCTCGCCCGCCCGGACGCCGCGATCGCCGGCCGCTCGGTCTACGAATCCCGCGTCGAGATGGGCCGCCAGCTGGCCCGCGAAAACACCCAGGAAGCGGACATCGTCATCCCGGTGCCGGAATCCGGCACCCCGGCCGCCGTCGGTTACGCCGAGGAATCCGGCATCCCCTTCGCGCACGGCTTCGTCAAGAACGCCTACGTGGGCCGCACCTTCATCCAGCCCTCGCAGACGCTGCGCCAGCTCGGCATCCGGCTCAAGCTCAACGCGCTGGAATCCGTCATCCGCGGCAAGCGCGTGGTGGTGGTGGACGACTCGATCGTCCGCGGCAACACCCAGCGCGCCATCGTGCGGATGCTCCGCGAGGCCGGCGCCGCCGCCGTGCACATCAAAATCTCCTCCCCGCCGGTGAAGTGGCCCTGCTTCTACGGCATCGACTTCGCCTCCCGCGCGGAACTGATCGCCAACGGCGCCACCATCGACGAGATCTCCCAGGCCATCGGCGCGGACTCGCTCGCCTACATCTCCGAGGACGGCATGATCGGCGCCACCCGGCAGCCGCGCGAACGCCTGTGCACGGCCTGCTTCACGGGCCAGTACCCGATCGAGCTGCCCGGCGCGGACAAGCTCGGCAAGAACCTGCTGGAGCGCACCGACTCTGTCGGACAGCTTGGCGGACTGCCCGCCGCCGGTACTTCTGCTGCCGACGCCGCCGCCGACGCCGCGTCCGACGCCGCCATCCCCGCCGACCAGGACCCCGCCGAGAAGGCCGGCGCCACCGGTTGCGATCCGGGACCTGACGCCGAATTCGAACAACTGCTCACCGACGCCGACCGCGTACCCGCCGACAAGCATGATGCCGACAAGAAAGAGCCAGTATGACTTCCGCCGCCCCGGCCGCTGACATGAACTCCGCCCAGAACACGGGCATCACCTACGCCTCCGCCGGGGTCGACGTCGAAGCGGGCGACCGCGCCGTCGAGCTCATGAAGGACGCCGTCAAGGCGACCCACAACTCCTCGGTGATCGGCGGCGTCGGCGGCTTCGCCGGCCTGTACGACGTGTCGAAGCTGCTGACCTACAAGCGGCCGCTGCTGGCCACCTCCACCGACGGCGTTGGCACCAAGGTCGCCATCGCCCAGGCCATGGACATCCACGACACCATCGGCTTCGACCTGGTGGGCATGGTGGTGGACGACATCGTGGTGGTGGGCGCCGAGCCGCTCTACATGACCGACTACATCGCCTGCGGCAAGGTCGTCCCGGAGCGCATCGCGGACATCGTGCGCGGCATCGCGGCCGCCTGCTCCGTCGCCGGCACCGCCCTGGTGGGCGGCGAAACCGCCGAACACCCGGGACTGCTCGGTGAACACGAGTACGACGTCGCCGGTGCAGCCACCGGCGTGGTCGAGGCCGAGTCCCTGCTGGGTCCGGAGCGGGTCCGCGCCGGGGACGTGGTGATCGGCATGGCCTCCTCCGGCCTGCACTCCAACGGCTACTCGCTGGTCCGCCGCGTCGTCAACCACGCCGGCTGGGCCCTGGACCGCCACGTCTCCGAATTCGAGCGCACCCTGGGCGAGGAACTCCTGGAACCCACCCGCGTGTACGCCGCCGACTGCCTGGACCTGGCCCGCACCTTCCCGGTGGACGGCTCCGCCGCCGGCCAGGCCGTGCACGGCTTCAGCCACGTCACTGGCGGAGGCCTGGCCGCCAACCTGGCCCGCGTCCTGCCGCAGGGCCTGCTGGCCACCGTGGACCGCGCCACCTGGGAACTGCCCGCCATCTTCAAGCTGGTCGCCGAGCTGGGCAACGTCCCGCTGGCCGACCTCGAGCGCACCCTCAACGTGGGCGTGGGCATGGTCGCGATCGTCTCCCCGGAGGCCGCCGACGCCGCGGTGAACCATCTCAACGCTCGCGGCCTGCCCTCCTGGATCATGGGCACCGTCGGGGAAAACTCCGACTCGGTTCTCAAGTCCGGCCCCGACTACGTCCAGGGCGCCAAGGGCGTCGACGGCGGCGCCGTCCGGATGGTCAACGCCTACGCCTAACCTCCACCGAGTGCTCCCTAAGTGCCGTCTAGCAGTTTCAAAACGGCGGTCGGGCCCACGCCGGCAGGGTTCCCTGGCCGAGCTTGCGCGGCTAGGGCGCCGGTGGGGAGCACTCGATTGGTTTTCTAAACCTCCAGGATGCTGAACACGCCGCCCTGCGGATCCGCCAGGGTGGCGACGGTTCCGGCTTCCTCGCCGTCCTCCGGTTCGACCAGCACCACGCCGCCCGCCGCACGCGCGGCGGCCACGGCGTCGGCCACGCTTGCGACGCCGAAGTACACCTGCCAGCCGGGCTCGAGGTTGGGCTCGGCCGCCGGGACCGTAGCGATCCCGGCCACCTCGGTTCCGTCCACCATCAGCGTCGTGTAGGTTCCGCCGTCGTCCTGCGGGTATTCGGTCACCTCATGGCCCAGCAGCTGCTGGAAGAAGCCGACGGCGGCCTGCGGCTCGGGCGTCAGCAGCTCGACCCAGGCCAGGGCTCCGGGCTCCTCGGTGCGTGCCGCGCCGAAGTGGCTGTCCGCCTGCCAGGCCCCGGTGGTCCCTCCCCCGGGCGGGGAAAAGAAGACCATAACGCCGGTGCCCTCGACGGCTTCCGGGCCGAGTTCCAGGCTCCCGGCCGCATGTGGCACCTCGGCAGCGAGCCCGGCGGCGTCGTCGACGGCGAAGTAGACGTTCCACTGGCCCGGTGCCCCCGCCCGTTGCTGCTGAGGGTTCTGCGGCGCGATCACCGTCACCAACTCTTGGCCCAGGAACGCCTTGGCATAGCTGCGACCGTCGGGAGTAGGCAGGTCCTCGTACCTCCAGCCGAAGAGGGCTGCGTAGAAGTCCTTGGCCGCCGCGACATCCGACGTCTGGAGATCGGCCCAGCAGACCTCACCTTCGGAGAACCCCGATCGAATGGCCATGGCAGTCCTTCCGAGAGAACGCCGGGCACTCCGGCACATCCAAACTAGCCTGCGGCCCAGGGGGCGGCAACCGACGCACGTACGCCGATTCGACGGTTCCCTGCCGGTAAGACGCTCACAAACGTCGAGTGGGCGCGGAACCGTCTAAACGGCGCGGTGGGGGCGGTGAGGGGCGGTGGGGGCGGTGAGGGGAGGGCGCGGCGGCGGAGGGGCGGACGCAAGAAACCCGCCGGGCACGCCCCGGGCGGGGTGTGGCCGGCGGGCCTGAAAAACATGGCCGGGTCCCTAGCCTGCGGGGGAACCCGGAGAGAGTGGCGACTAACCTATCCGACGGGAATCTACCTCGTCGTCGTCCTCTTCCACATCGTCCGCGTACTTATCCACATAAGCCGAATAGTCCGGCTCAACGGGCTCACTCGAGAAACGACTCGGTGCACGACCCTCGGAGCTCTTCAGCTCACGCTGAAGCGCAGAGTAGTCAGTGTTCGGGGAATAGTACTTAATATCCCGAGCCTGCTTGGTAGCTTTTGCCTTTTGACGGCCGCGCCCCATGGCGTGACCCCCTTTTGTACTCGGACCGGAGGTGGTCACCTTTTGGCGATCGGTGAGGCCCCGGAATGTTTGGTCAATTTGTCGTACACCTAGATTACATGCTTTCGGCCGGTACTGCTCGCCGGCCCGGCCGCTGTGGACGGCGTCACCGTGCAGGCTGGGCCTCCCGCCCCGGCCGCCGGGCCGCGGCTTGGGCCCCGGCCCACACCGCGGCCCGCGCGCTTCTTCGATAGAGTCTCTTGACGGGCTCCCGCCAACGGGGCTTCGAGCCGGACGTCCAGCCCCGGCGCAACGCATGGAAGAGGTGATTTCCCGAGTGACCGAAAGGCCTGAGAGCAACGAGAACGCCAGGCTCGGCGATGCAGGAATGCCTGACGTTCCGCGCACCGGCGACACCGGCGATCGCGCGGCAACGACCCCGCCGACGCGCCATCCCTCTTCCGTCCACATCCCGCCGCGGCCTTCGGCTCCGCCGACGTCGGCGATGCCGCAAGTCCGCCCGACGCAAGTCCGCCCGAACCGTAAACCGGCCTCCGGCGCCGCCCAGTTCGGCAAGCTCCTTTCGGCCAGGACGGCGAAGCTGCGGGGTTCAAAGCGCTCGGCGGGCACCCCAGGGCCGGCCGGCACCCAGGGGCCAGCCGGCAACCTGTGGGCCGGCATCCAACGGCTGGGCCGCACCCTGTGGGCCGGCGCCCAGCGCTTGGGCCTGGCGAAGGTGGGCGCGGCCCTCGCCGCCGTCGTGGTGCTCGGCCTGGTGATCTGGTGGCTGACCGCCTTGGGCGCAGCCAAACAGCAGCCGGCCGCCGGCACCTCGCCCGCACCGGCCGCGTCCTCGTCGGGTACCCCCGCGGCCCGTGGGGCGCTGCCGCTGGAGGGGGTCAACCCCATGGACTTCCGGCTCGGCGACTGCTTCAAGGACTTCGACCCGAATTCCCCGACGTCCACGGTCGTGGCGTGCGATACCGGACACTCGGCGCAGTTGGTGGCCATCGAGTCCTACGCCGCCTCGGACGCCTACCCCGGCCGTGATCCGCTGAAGCAGAAAGCGCTCGACGCGTGCAAGGCAGCCCTGCTGACCGACAAGTCCAGCGACTACATGCTCAGCTACAAGCTTGCCTACCCCAGCTCTTCCAGCTGGGGCACCGGCGACCGGCGGGTGGATTGCTACGTCGCCGCGGACGCCGGAAACGTCATCATGGAATCCCTGCTGCCGCAGCGCTGACCGCAACGACGCCGCCTTGCGGGTCCTTGATCACGGCGCTCCGAAATCCCGGAGCATCCGCCGGCGCCATCAAGACGCCACCGCCCAGGGCAACAGCACGCTCAGCAGTGGCGTCGGCGTCGCGGACCGCGAAGTTGACGCTCCAATGCGGCGGAACCTCGACGCCGTCGGTGGCCGCCACGACGGCCACGACGCGGTCGGAGAGGAGCCAAAGTGAATAGGGAGCGTCAGGCACCGCTTTGAGCTCCCAGCCGAACATGGCTCCGTAGAAGGCCTGGGCCTGTCCCACGTCGGGGGCGTGGAGCGAGCTCATGGCCCAGCAGTTCGGCTCGTCGGCCAGCTCGACCCCGTCGGCCGCACCCGACTGCCGCAGGCAGAACGGGACGCCGGCAGCGTCGGCGAGCACCGCAAATCGTGCCTCGGGGCCGTCGTCAGCCGGCCCGAGGCGCTTGCCTCCTGCCCGCTCGGCGCGAGCCAGGGATTCCCCGAGGTCATGGACGCGGACGTGGGTGAGCCAGCCAGGCGGAGACTGCGGCGGGGCCTGCCCGATGCCGGCCACCAACTGCCCGCGAAGGCGCGCGCTGTAGTAGTCGCCGTCGAGACCGGACGGCATCGGGACCGGGTCGTCGAACGTCCATCCGAAGAGCTGGCCGTAGAAGTCCTTCGCGGCCCGGGGATCGGGCTGCCAGGTGTCGACCCAGCACGGCGCACCGACGGAGGAGGTGTCGCGCGCCGTCATGGAAGACGTCCTTTCGGCCGGGCTGGATTCGGCCGGATCATTGTGACCTGCACCGGCATCTTCGGGCAAGGTCTGCCTGCATCCGGCATCTTCGGGCAAGGTCTGCCTGCATCCGGCATTTCCGGTGCGGTCCGTCGGAAATGGTCCTAGAGTGTCGCCATGGCTATCGCACGCTTCCCGGTCGTTGTACTGGACTGCCCTGATCCCAAGTCCCTGGCCGAGTTCTACGGCGCCCTGCTGGATTGGAAGGTGGAGCAGGACGACGACGACTGGTGCTCCATCCGCGCTGACTACGGTGATTCGCTGAGCTTCCAGAAGGTCGAGTCCTACACGCCGCCGCAGTGGCCCGGCCAGGACGTCCCACAACAGATGCATCTCGACTTCGTGGTTGATGACCTCGATGCCGCCGAGTCCGCGGCGCTTGAACTGGGCGCGAGGAAGCACGGGCATCAGCCGGGGACAACCTTCCGGGTCTTCCTGGACCCGGCCGGCCATCCGTTCTGCCTCTGCCTCGGCTGATGCCCGCCTAACAGCAGCCAGCAAAAGGGGCCGCCAGCCGCACAACGCGGATGGCGGCCCTCTGCCGGCGGCCCGGCGGCACCTACTCCTTGCGGCGCACCGAGAGGCCGCTGCCGGTGGAGGCCCCGCCGTCGGGCCGCGCGGACACGTCCGGGCCGCCCATGGTGAGCTCAAACAGGTCGGGCGCGGTGTCCACCAGCACGGTGTCCCCGTCGGCGATCTCGCCGGCCAGGATGGACTTGGCCAGCCGGTCGCCGATCTCCCGCTGCACCAGGCGGCGCAGCGGCCGGGCCCCGTAGGCGGGGTCGTAGCCCGTGACGGCCAGCCAGGCGCGGGCGCCCTCCGTGACTTCCAGGTTGAGCCGGCGTCCCTTGAGCCGTTCGCCGAGCTCCTTGACCTGCAGCTCCACGATCTCGGCGAGTTCTTCGACGCTTAGCGGGTCAAAGAGCACCACTTCGTCGAGCCGGTTCAGGAACTCGGGCTTGAAGGAGGCGTGCACCGTGGCCATGACCGCGTCCCGCTTGGCGTCGGCGTCTAGGTTCGGGTCCACGAGGAACTGGCTGCCCAGGTTGGAGGTCAGGACCAGGATCACGTTGCGGAAGTCCACGGTGCGGCCCTGGCCGTCGGTGAGGCGGCCGTCGTCGAGCACCTGCAGGAGGATGTCGAAGACCTCCGGGTGGGCTTTCTCCACCTCGTCGAGCAGCACCACGGAGTACGGCCGACGGCGGACGGCCTCGGTCAGCTGGCCGCCTTCCTCGTAACCGACGTAGCCCGGAGGCGCCCCGACCAGGCGGGCCACAGAGTGCTTCTCCGAGTACTCCGACATGTCGATCCGAACCATGGCCCGTTCGTCGTCGAAGAGGAAGTCGGCCAGCGACTTGGCCAGCTCGGTCTTGCCGACGCCGGTGGGTCCCAGGAACAGGAAGGAGCCGGTGGGCCGGTTGGGGTCGCTGATCCCGGCGCGGGCGCGGCGCACGGCGTCGGACACCGCGGTGACGGCCTTGCTCTGGCCGATCAGCCGCTCGCCGAGAACATGCTCCATCTCCAGCAGCTTTTGGCTCTCGCCCTGCAGCATCCGGCCAGCGGGGATGCCGGTCCAGGCGGAGATCACCTCGGCGATGTCATCAGCGGTGACCTCGTCGGCCACCATCAGGTCCTGCTTGGCCCCGCCGCCGGCCACCCGGGCCGATTCGGCCTCGGCGGCCGCGTTCAGTTCACGCTCCAGGGCCGGGATCTCGCCGTACAGCACCCGCGACGCCGTCTCCAGGTCGCCCTCGCGCTGCGCCTTGTCCGCGGCGGACCGCAGTTCGTCCAGCTTGGCCTTGAGGTCGCCGACGTGGTTCAGGCCGGCTTTTTCCGCTTCCCAGCGGGCGTTGAGCCCCGCCAGCTCTTCCTTCTTGTCGGCCATGTCGGCGCGCAGGGCGGCGAGCCGCTCCACCGAGGCGGCATCGGTCTCGCCCGCCAGCGCAAGCTCCTCCATGGTGAGCCGGTCCACCTGGCGCCGCAGCTGGTCGATTTCCTCCGGGGCGGAGTCGATCTCCATGCGGAGGCGGGAGGCGGCTTCGTCCACGAGGTCGATCGCCTTGTCGGGCAGCTGCCGGCCGGTGATGTAGCGGTTGGACAGCGCGGCGGCGGCCACGAGGGCGGAGTCGGCAATGGCTACCTTGTGGTGCGCCTCGTAGCGTTCCTTGAGGCCGCGCAGGATGCCGATGGTGTCGTCCACGCTGGGCTCGCCGACGAAGACCTGCTGGAAGCGGCGTTCCAGCGCCGGGTCCTTTTCGATGTTCTCGCGGTATTCGTCCAGGGTGGTGGCGCCGATCAGCCGGAGCTCGCCGCGGGCCAGCATGGGCTTGAGCATGTTGCCGGCGTCCATCGAGCTGTCGCCGGAGGCACCGGCGCCCACCACGGTGTGGATTTCGTCGATGAAGGTGACGATTTGGCCCTCGGAGCTCTTGATCTCCTCGAGTACGGCCTTGAGCCGCTCCTCGAATTCGCCGCGGTATTTGGCGCCGGCCACCATCGAGGCGAGATCCAGGGCGATCAGGGTTTTGCCGCGCAGGCTCTCCGGTACGTCGCCGGCCACGATCCGCTGGGCCAGGCCTTCTACGACGGCGGTCTTGCCGACGCCGGGCTCGCCGATGATCACCGGGTTGTTCTTGGTGCGGCGGCTCAGGACCTGGATGATCCGGCGGATCTCGGCGTCGCGTCCGATCACCGGATCCAGCTTGCCGGAGCGCGCGATCGCGGTCAGGTCGGTGCCGAATTTCTCCAGCGCCTGGAAGGTGTTTTCGGGGTCCGCGTTGTCCACCTTGCGGTCGCCGCGGACCCCCGGCAGGGCCGCGAGCAGCGCCTCGTGGGAGGCCCCGGCGTCCCGGAGCAGCCGGCCGACGTCGTCGTTGCCGGACGCGAGGCCCAGCAGCAAATGCTCGGTGGAAACGAAGGTGTCGCCCAGGCGCTCTGCCTCGTTCTGGGCGTTCTTGATGGCGTTCATCGCCGCTCGGGACAGCTGGGCCTGCTGCACGGAACTGCCCGAGGTTGAGGGCAGCGCCTTGATCGCCGAGCTCGCCTGGACACTGACGGCGTCGGGGTCCGTGCCGGTGGCGCGAAGCAGCGCGACGGCGACCCCCTCGCGCTGGTCCATGAGGGCCTTGAGCAGATGCGCCGGTTCCAGTTGCGGGTTTCCGGCCGTCGAGGCGTTCATGGCGGCTGCCGAAAGAGCCTCCTGGCTCTTGGTGGTGAATTTGGCGTCCAAAGAGAGCTCCTTCCGGGATGAGACTATCGTCAAAGTTGAGTCTAGCCCGCTCAACTTTGGATTCGGCCCCTTTGGCTCCATGTTTGCCCACGGCGAAACCGCTGTCTAGTGCCACAGGCCCCCGGGGGATGCGGCGCGCTCCCGGGCTGAGGGACATGCGCTGGCGGACTTGCCCATCCTGTGCCATCCTGGACGCGGGCCGCTGGACATGCCCACCCTGGGCGCTGAACTGGTCCCCGGAAGTTGGACTTGGATTTCCATTTCTGATTCCGGGGACCAGTTCAAGCCGAGCAATGGGCATGCCCGCTTGCGGGGCCGAAGGATGGGCATGTCCGTCATAAAGAAGCGATCCGGCGGTCGGCTCCCCCAAGGAACCGACCACCGGATCGAATAATGGCTACGCATAAAGTCTGTCACACGTTTGACAAGTTTGTCACACGCCGCGCGGGCGGGGCTGGCCGGACCTCTGTACGCTGGGACGCATGAGTGAGACTTCGACCCCCGAGCACGGCCGGCGCAGCGTCTTCCTGGATAAAGAGCACCCCGCGGCATGGCGGGCGCTCAACGGGCTGGGCCTCAAAGTCAAGGAATCCGCCACCGAGGCAGGCCTGGACGAGACGTTGATCGAGTTGCTGAACGTGCGCATCTCGCAGATCAACGGCTGCGCTTTCTGCCTGGACCTGCACGTGGGGGACGCCGTCAAGAACGGCGAATCGGCCCAGCGCCTGGCGGTACTCCCGGCCTGGCGTGACACGGACCTTTTCACCGAGAAGGAACGTGCCGCGCTGACCCTGGCCGAGGCCATCACCAACATCTCCGACGCCGCCGCCCGCGAGCACGAGGGCCGCCTGGCGCGCAAACACCTCAGCGACGCCGAATTTTCCGCCATTAGTTGGCTCGCCATTACGATGAACGCCTTCAACCGCGTCTCGATCGTCAGCCAGCACCCGGTCCGCAACAAGGCCAGGGAAACCAAGGACCAAAGCACTCAGCCCGGGTAGTCTTCGGACCACCGAGCACGGCCAGGTGTCAGGGGATCAGCCGGTCCGCCCGGAGCCGGTCGAACAGCCCCGTGAACGAGTCCAGGGTCCGGCGGTATCCGGTGAAGCCAGCGAGGCGGCTCTTGCTCATATCGGCCAGCACCTCGATGTTTCGCCCCAGATCGCCGTCGGTGTGCCACCACGTGGAAACCCGCGCGAGGTCCGGCTCGGCGAGCCCGTGCCCGGCGGGCATGTCCGCCCACACCCCTTCCATGCCCCGCATTTGCTCTTCGAGCGGCCGGGGCTCTTTCTCGAAACCGACGGCCTCGACGCCGAAGTAGGCGGCCAGGCGCGGCCACATCCAGCGCCAGCGGAAGACGTCGCCGTTGACGATGTTGTAGGCCTGGTGGCCCGCTGACTCCGCCGTGGCGGCCCAGACCATGTGTTCTGCCAGCAGCCCGCTGTCGGTCATGTCGGTGAGGCTGTTCCATTGCGTCTCGGAGCCGGGGAAGATGAACGGCCGGTTCAGTTCCTTGCAGATCGACGCCTGCACCGCGAGGGTGAGCCCCATGTTCATGGCGTTGCCCACCGCGTGGCCAATCACCGTGTGGGCGCGGTGAACCGACCAGCTGAATCCCTGGCGTTCCGCTGCGGCCCACAGTTCGTCTTCCTGGGCGTAGTAGAAGTTGGGCACCGGCAGCCGGGGCTCCTCCTCGTGGAAGGGCGTGTCCGGCATCTCCCCCGCGGCATAAGCCTCGAACGGGCCCAGATAGTGCTTCAGCCCGGTCATCAGGGCCACATGCTTCACCGGGCTGCCCTGCAGCGCGTTGAGCAGGTTCCGCAGCAGCGCGGCGTTGACGTCGATGTTTTCGCGTTCCGTGTCCTGCCGCGACCACGCTGTGAAGAACACGTGGGTCGGGTTTTCTCCGGCGAGCGCGGCCGCGAGGCTCTCCGGAGAAGTGAGGTCCGCACTGACGGGCCGCACACCGGGGCGGGCAACGCCGCCGCGGGACATGGCCAGGACATCCCTGCCTGTTTCCGCAAGGAGAGCGACGAGGGCGGAGCCGGCGATGCCGCTGGCTCCGACCACCAGAGCGGTGCGTCCATGGGCCGGGGCTGGATTGTGCTGCACGTGATTTCCTCCTGGTTGCGGGGCAAGCCTCTCTCCACCCTAGGCCGGGTAGATCGACACCGCGGCCGCCTTGACCACAAAGTAGGCCCGCACCCCCGGCGCCAGGCCAAGATCGGCCGACGCGGCGGGGGTGACGTCCGCGGACAGCTCACCGGCCCGGACGCGGATCTGGTCACCGCGCGGTTCCAGGTCGGTGACGGTGACCGGGAAGGAGTTGCGCGGGCTGCCGTGCGCTTCGTCGAGGAAAACGGAGACGGCCGACGGCGGGAAGGCCGCCACGCCGCTCTGGCCGGGAACCGGCGGATCCTCATGCCGGCCGGCGAAGTCCTGGCCCGTGGCCGTCCGGAGCCCCGCCCGGGTGACGGTGCCGGCCACTAGGTTCAGCCCGGCGAGGCCTGCGGCGAAGCGGCTGCGGGGCCGCTGCAGCACGTCCCGGGTGGGGCCGTCCTCGGTGATCCGGCCCTCCTCCAGCACGATCACCCGGTCGGCGAGCATGTAGGCGTCCAGCACATCGTGCGTAACGATGATGGCCCGGCGCCGGGCCAGGACCCGCTTCAGCAGGCGCCGCAGCAGCGGGGCCGCGTGGACGTCGAGGGCAGCCATCGGCTCGTCCAGCAGCAGCAGTCCCGGGTCGGCGGCCAGCGCCCTGGCCACGGCCACCCGCTGGGCCTGGCCCCCGGAGAGTTCCGCGGGCCGACGGCCGGCAAGATCCGAGGCGTCGACCTCCGCCAGCCAGCCCCTGGCCGCTTGCCTCGCCTGGGCCCGTGGGACGCCGGTGCTCCGGGGACCGAACGCAACGTTTTCGAGCGCGTTCAGGTGCGGGAACAGCAGCGGTTCCTGGGCCAGCAGGGCGGTGCCGCGGCGGTGCGGCGGGGTCCAGGTGCTCTGCCCGGGCCCGAGCTCGAAGAGGACCCGTCCGTCCACCTCCGCCCGGCCGGCATCGGGGCGGAGCAGGCCGGCCACCACGGAGAGCAGGGTGGACTTTCCGGCCCCGTTCGGCCCAAGCACCGCCACGGTCTCCGCTTCCCCTAGGATCAGCGAGACGTCAAAGCCGCGGTCAGCGACGGCGGCGTCGAACGTGAACGTCATGGCCGTTCCCGCTCGGCCGCCGCAGGGCTGGCTGCCGGGCGCCCGGCGGGCGAGGGGCCGCGGTAGCTCAGCCCGACGACGATGACCGCCACCGCGACGAGCAGCAGCGAGAGCGCGACGGCGGCGTCGGCGTCGGTTTCGCGCTGCAGGTAGATCTCCAGCGGCAGGGTGCGGGTGACGCCCTGGAGGCTGCCGGCGAAGGTGAGGGTGGCGCCGAACTCGCCGAGGCTGCGGGCGAAGGAGAGGACCGCTCCGGAGGCGAGGCCGGGCAGCACCAGCGGCACGGTGACACGGCGCAGCACCGTGGTGGGGCGGGCGCCGAGGGTGGCGGCCACGGCTTCGTACCGGCTTCCGGCGGAGCGGAGGGCACCCTCGAGGCTGACCACGAGGAACGGCAGCGCCACAAAAGCCTGGGCGAGCACCACCGCCGTCGTCGAGAACGCGACCTGGATCCCGGCGACCTCGAGGCTCCGGCCCAGCAGCCCCTGCCGGCCGAAGGTATAGAGCAGCGCGATGCCGCCCACCACCGGCGGCAGCACCAGCGGCAGCAGCACGAAGGAGCGCAGCAGCCGCTGGCCCGGGAAGTCAGCCCGGGCCAGCACCAGGGCCAGCGGGACCCCGAGGAGCACACAGAGCGCGGTGCTCACCGCGGCCGTCCGCAGGCTCAGTCCCAGGGCGGTGAGCGAGGCGTCCGAGGTCAGGAGCGGGATGAACAGTGCCCACTTGACCCGTGCCACCATGGCCGCGAGCGGCAGCAGGATAAACAGCGCCCCGGCCGCGGCGATACCCAGCACCCAGCGCGGAATGCCGCTGTAGCCGTGCCGCGTCACGGGCGCCCGAAGCCCGCGTCGGCGAGGATCTTCTGCCCCTCGGAACCGGTGACCAGGGCAACGAAGGCCGCCGCGAGCTCCTTGTTCCTGCTCGTCTTTACCCCGGCAATCGGATATTTGTTGACCGCATAGGCGGACTCGGGGAAGGCGATCCCCTTGACCTTGTCTCCGGCGGCCTTGACGTCGGTGACGTAGACGAGCCCGGCGTCGGCCTCCCCGGAGGTGACCTTGCCCAGCACATCCGTGACGGCGGATTCTTCGCTGACCGGCTTCAGCGCCACGCCGGCCCTGCCCGCAATCGTTGCGGCGGCCGCACCGCAGGGGACCTGGGCCGCGCAGACCACCAGCCTGGTCCCCGGCCGGGCCAGATCGGCGAAGGAGCCGATGTGCGCGGGGTTGGCCGGCGGGACGGCGATGGCCAGGACGTTGCTGGCGAAGTCGCTGGGAGCAGCCTCCAACAGGGCGGCGTCCGCGACTTTGGCCATATTTTTCCGGTCCGCAGAGGCGAAGACATCCGCCGGGGCGCCCTGGCCGAGCTGGGTGGCGAGGTCGGCGGAGCCGGCGAAGCTGAGCGCGACCCTGGTCCCGGGGTGACTGGTCTCAAACTCCCGGGCCAACGCCGTGAACGGCGCCTTCAGCGACGCCGCGGCGAACACCGTCAGGGTTTTGCCGGTCCCGCTCCCGCCGTCGGGGGCGGCACAGCCGGCGGCAGCGGCCGCCAGAACTCCCGCCAGCAGGAGCGCGGCTGCCTTCCCGGGCCGTCTCATATCAAGGCCCTTACGTGCGGGCTTTCGATGATCACCGTCGTGGCCTTGACGACGGCGGTGGCCACCGAGCCGAGTTCCAGGCCCAGTTCGCGGACTGCCTCGCTGCTCATTAGGGAGACCACCCGGAACGGACCGCACTGCAGTTCCACCTGGGCCATGACGGTGTCCGCGGTGATGGCGGTGACCAGTCCGACAAAACGGTTCCGGGCCGAGCTCCCGGCCCGGGCCGGGTCATCCGGAAGTTTCGCCTGTTCCCGGGCGAGGGTGGCGAGCTCCAGACCGTCGACCGCGAGCCGGCCCGACTCATCCCTGAGCGGCGTCAGGCTGCCGTTCTCGGTCCAGCGACGGACAGTGTCGTCGCTGACGCCGAGGAACCGCGCGGCTTCGGAGACGCGAATACGAGTCATACGGACACTGTAGTCCGTATTTGCGTCAATCTACTCGACCAAAGCCCATCATCTTCGGGACACGCCGGTTGCGGCGGGAAGCGGGAAGCTGTAGCCCGGCCGGTCCATCAGCCGTACGATTTTGGGGTGGGGTGGAGCCGCGGTCGGCTAGGGAGCACTGCCATGAAATGGGTCGGGCCGGACAGCACGGACTATGACGAAATTCGAAAACTCTTCAACGCGATGATCGACCGGCGCCCGGCCGTCATCGCCCAATGCGCGGATGCAGCCGACGTGGCCGATGCCTTGGCCTACGCCCGGGACAACAGCCTCGACGTCGCGGTCCGGGCCGGCGGCCATTCCGTGGCCGGCATGTCCACCAACGACGACGGACTGGTGGTGGATGTCCGGCCGATGAAGTCCATCACGGTGGACCGGGAGAACCAGACTGTCTCGGTGGGGGCCGGCGTCAACTGGGGCGAGTTCGACCGCGCCACCCAGGAACACGGCCTCGCCACCACCGGCGGACGGGCCTCCAGCACCGGGGTGGCCGGATTCACCCTCGGCGGCGGCTCGGGGTGGCTGGAACGCTCGTTCGGCTTCGCCTGCGACAACCTGCTGTCGGTGGAGCTCGTGACGGCGGCGGGCGAACGGGTCACCGCAAGCGCGCAGGAGAACCCCGAACTCTTCTGGGCGCTGCACGGCGGCGGCGGGAACTTCGGCGTCGCCACCGCCTTTACCTTCCGGCTGCACGAGCTGGGGCCCACGGTGCAGGCCGGCCTGATGCTCTGGCCCGGAGCCGCCTCCGCCGACCTCGCGCGTGCCTACCGGGACCTCTCGCTGGCCGCGCCGGACGCCGTCGGCAGTGCCCTCGTCTACCTGACGGCGCCGCCGGAACCTTTTGTCCCGGAGGACATGGTCGGCCAGCAGGCGGTTGGCCTCGCCTACCTCTACGCCGGCGATCCGGCTGCCGGGGCGGAGCACGCGGCCCCGTTCCGCGAGCTGGGCCCGGCAGTGGACCTGGTCGGCGACATGAACTACGCCGACTTCCAGTGCATGATCGACGACCCGCCCAACCTCTACAACTACTGGAGTGCGGACTACCACGACGAGCTGCCGGACGCAGCCCTGGACGTAATCGTGGACTCGGCGCGGCACCTTCCGGGCGCGCACTCCCAGCAGCTCGTCGCCCGCTGGGGCGGCGCGGTCGCGGGACCGGCCGCAGCCGGCACGCCGCTGCAGAACCGCGGCGCCAAGTGGGTCACCCACCCCTTCGGCATCGAGGAGACGCCGGAGGGCGGCCAGGAGGCCAAAGCCTGGGTGAAGAGGTTCCGCCAGGACATCGCCCCGTACGCCAACGGCGGCGTGTGGCTGAACTTCGTCGGGGACGAGGGCGCGGAGCGCGTGCGGGCGGCCTTCGGCGAGGACAACTACGCCCGGCTGGCCCGGGTAAAGCGCGAGTTTGATCCGGGCAACGTCTTCCGCGGCAACCAGAACATCCTGCCGTCCGCCTCGTAGACTGCCTGCATGATCTACCTTGATCCGCCGCTGTGGCCCGCGCACGGAACCCACTTTTCGCACCTCATCTCCGACAGCTCCCTGGCCGAACTGCATGCCTTCGCACGGGCCGCGGACATCCCGGAGCGGGCGTTCGACGGCGACCACTACGACGTGGCCGAGGCCCGCTACGGTGCGCTCGTGGCCGCGGGCGCGGTCCCGGTGGAGGGCCGGGTCCTCGTGCGGAAGCTGATCGGAAGCGGCCTGCGGATTCCGGCGCGCCGCCGCAACGCATCCCTGAAGCTCCCGCTGCTGACCCGGTGGAACGAGGTGCTGCCGGGCCACGACGCGCTCTTCCTGGACCTGCTGGACCGCTGGGGCGAGGAGCACCGGAAGTACCACGGCCGCACCCATCTGCTCGCCGTGCTGGAGGCCCTCGATCTGCTGGCGGCGCCGGCACGCCCGTCCCGGGCCGTACTGCTCGCGGCCTGGTTCCACGACGCCGTCTACCGCGGCATCGCCGGCGACGACGAAGAAGAATCGGCCCGGCTTGCGGAGGAGCGGCTGGAGCACGCCCGGCTGCCGGCGGGCGAGGTGGCGGAGGTCGCGCGGCTGGTCAGGATGACGGCGGAGCACCGTCCGGATCCCGACGACGAACCGGCCGCCCTGCTCAGCGACGCCGATCTCTCCGTCCTGGCCGGGGAGCCGTCGGCCTACGCCCGCTACCTCGCGGCGGTCCGGGAAGACTTCGCGCACATCGGCGACGCCGATTTCGCCGCCGGGCGCGCCGCCGTCGTCCGCCAGCTGCTGGAGCTGGACCCGCTCTTCCACACCGCGCGCGGCCGCGAGCTGTGGCAGGACGCGGCCCGGCGGAACCTGCAAAGCGAACTGGACTAATCCGGATCCGGTGCCCGAGCGCCGGGCAATAGACGGCGGCCCATTGCGCGACGAGGGCTAGATTGCTAGCATTCTAGCCATGACAGAGAAGGTGCAGTTCAACGTCTATCTGCCGGCGCCGCTGGTGAAGCGGGTCAAGCATGCCGCCATCGAGGAGGGACTGTCATTGTCCGCCTTTGTGGAAGAGGCATTGGCCCGGACCCTGGACTCGAAGAAAGGCCACAGCGAATGAGAATCACCCCGATCCGCTTCGTACGCGACGTTGAGGCCTCCCGCGCCTTCTACGTAGTGCTGGGCCTGGCCGAACGGACCGAGGCGACGAGCGGCACCTGGGCCGACCTCGGCGCGGCCGGCGGCTCGCTGGGACTGCACATCGCCCAACACCCGGGAACGCACGACGACGCCGGCGCGGTGGCCCTGCAGTTCACCAGCGACGAGCGCCTCGACGCGGTGGCGGAGCGCCTGGCCGCCGCCGGCTACGAGCCCTCGCCCATCGTGGATGAGACTTTCGGCCGGTTCTTTACCGTGCAGGACCCCGACGGCTACCGCATCCAGGTCAACGAGGCCGACGCGGAGCTTCAGGGCTTGAGCTACGAAATCCGCGAGTCCGCGGCCCTGAAACCGTAGCCGCAACCACGTCGCGGGGCCACTTAGGTGCCGCTGCGGAGATGTTCGGCGAGGCGGTCGAAGGACTCCCGCCAGCCGGTGCCGTTGCTGTCCCGGTTCTCCGCCGAGTCAAAGGGCCCCTGCGTGAACGTCATCCGGGTGCCGCCGTCGATCTCCTCCAGCCGGAACGCCACTTCAGTCTCGAAGCCCCTGGTCCCGTCCGGTTTGTCCCAGGCGTGGGTGAACACGAACAGATGGGGCGGCTCGATGTCCGTGTGGACACCGCTCCACCAGTACTCCTGCCCGGTGGCGTCCTGGACCAGGCAGGCTCGGTAGAGGCCGCCGATTTCAAGGTCGGCATCAATGCTCTCCCGCGGGGCGTGGAACCCCCGGGGACCCCACCAGGCGGGCGCCTGGTCAGCGTCGGTCAGGGCTGACCAGACTGCCGCGATCGGGACCTGGAACTCGCGGGTGATGACCAGCATCAGCTCATCATCGCTGGGCACTGCTTCGGGAGACGTTGACTCTGGCACTGCGCTCTTCCTCGGCTTCCTCGTGGTGGTGCGCCCGGGCCGGGCTTAGCGGTAGCCGGTCACAAAGGGCCGATCGGTGGGAACGATCTGCTTGCCCAGCGGCATCAGCGACACCGGGATGAGCTTGAGGTTGGCGATAGCCAGCGGGATGCCGATGATGGTGATCGCCATGGCGAACGCCGTGACGACGTGCCCGATCGCGATCCAGATGCCGGCCACCAGCAGCCAGATGACATTTCCGAGCAGGGTAAAGACGCCGTTGCCGCCGGGCTTGTCCACCACCATGCGACCAAAGGGCCACAGGGTGTAGGAGGCGATCCGGAATGAAGCCAGCCCCCACGGAATAGTGATGACCAGCAGGCAGCAGATGATGCCGGCAAGGAAGTATCCCAGCGCCAGCCAGAGGCCGCCGAAAACCAGCCAGATGATGTTGAGCAGTGTCTTCATGGCTCCATTGTCTCCCGCCGGCCGCGGATCCGGATCAGGGGTTTGCCCTGAGCCGCCCCTGAATCAGGCCTGTTTGACCATCGCCGCTTCAACATTGATCTTGACCTTGTCGCTGACCAGCAGTCCGCCGGCTTCGAGGGCGGCGTTCCAGGTCAGGCCGAATTCCTTGCGGCTGATATCGGCCTCGGCACTGAAGCCTGCGCGGGTCGCGCCGAAGGGGTCCACCGCGACGCCGGTGAACTCGACTTCCAGCTCCACCGGCTTGGTGACGCCCCGGATGGTGAGGTCACCGGTGAGCACGTAGTCCTCGCCGTCGCCCCTGACCGACGTCGCGCGGAACGTCATCTCGGGGAAGTTCTCGACGTCGAAAAAGTCGGGTCCGCGCACGTGGCCGTCGCGATTAGCGTCGCCGGAATCGAAGCTGGCGGTCTTGATGGTGGCGTGCAGGCTGGCGTCGGCCAGGGAATCCCGGACACGCGCCTCCGCCGAGGCCTCGTTGAAGCGACCGCGCACTTTGCTGATTCCGGCGTGGCGGACGCTGAAACCGATCTCGCTGTGGGACATGTCCAACGTCCAGACACCGGGGGTCAATCCTTCGGGCAGGGTCATCGCCGTTTCTCCTTCGCATCGGTGGCGGGCATGGCCGCCGGGAATCTGAAGTCCCAAGATGCATGCTAACGAGGAAGCCCGGGCGGCGATAGATGCGCCGGCTGCCGGGTCCGGCGGCCGGCCGGCCGCCCGCAGCCCCATGACCTCTGGCTTCGGCCACGCGACCGGGCTTACCCTAGGCCTAGCAGCCGCCGAGTTGTCCGTCGCTGCCTGGTCCCGCCGGCCGGGCTCAGACTCTTGATGTGAGGAATCGTGGCCGGAATATCCCTTTCACCGCGCAGGGCCGGCGTTGCGGCGGCCCTGCTGGCGGCCGGCCTGCTGCTCGCCGCGTGCACCCCGGAGACCCCGCAGCCGCCGCCGTCCAGTTCAGCGGGGCTTCCGACGTCGCCCGCCTCGCCGGGGCCTTCGCTCGCGCCCATCGAGGGCTCCTCCGTGCATTTCACCGCCCAGGGGGACACCGGCGTCGGCTCCGGCGCCCGGAAGGTGCTGGACGTGATCGCGCGGATCAAGCCGCAAATGAACCTGGCCCTCGGGGATTACACCTACAAGGCGGGAATCGAGCAACAGTTCTGCGACCTGGTGACCGAAAAGCTCGGGGCCGGCTTCCCCTACGAGGTCGTCACCGGCAACCACGAGAGTGACGGACACGAGGGGGATATCGCCAACATCGTCAAGTGCCTGCCCAACAGGCTGCCCGGGCTGCAGGGCGAATACGGCACACAGTGGTACGTGGACGTGCCCGAAAAGAATCCGGTGGTGCGGATCGTCATGGTCTCGCCCGGCATCGACTTCCGTGGCGGGCAGCCGCTGGACTACTCCCGGGGCAGCGAGCGCTGGCGGTGGACCTCGGACGCGCTGGACGGGGCCAAGGCCCGCAATATCCCCTGGACGGTGGTGGGCATGCATGCCCCGTGCTTCAGCCTGGGCAATTACGGCTGCCAGCCCGGCGAGGAGTTCACCAACATGCTGATCGAGAAGAAGGTGGACCTGGTCCTGTCCGGCCATGACCACGTGTACCAGCGAACGCACCAGTTGGGCCTTTCCGGAGGCTGCCCCGCTCTGGTCCCGGCATCGTTCTCGGCACAGTGCCTGGCCGACACGGACAACACCATGGTGCAGGGGGCCGGGACGGTCTTTGTGGGCGTCGGCATCGGCGGCATCGGACACTACAACGTCCACGACGACGACCCCGAAGTCGGGTATTTCGCCAGCTGGTCAGGCAAGAACCGCAACGCCACGCTGGGCACCCTGGACGTAACGGCGGGGCAGGGCTCCTTGACCGCGAGACTGGTTCCGGCCGAAGGCTACAGCCACACCGACGCCTTCGAGATCCGCCGGAAGTAGCAGCTCAAAGCCGTGACCAGACAGCGATCCAGTCCAGTTGGACATGCCCTTGGGTCTGCGGCGCCGGGCACGTCGGGAGGCAGGCCTCGGTCTGCAGGATGAAGTGCATCGGCGTGGCGGGGACCAGTTTTGTGCTGACCCCCAGGGATCGCCCGTCGAGAAGGAACTCCACCCGCCCCGGACTCCACTCGGTGGTGGCGACGTGCCAGGACGTGTACTTCGACGTCGAGCCGAACACGTCGAACCCGTCCTGCGGTGCGGCATAATGCGCCGCCCCGTAGATGATGCCGGCCAGGTCCCCCTCGGGAAAGTCGATCTCCCCGTCCCGCGGCCAGACCCCGCTGTCCGGCCAGAAGAGCCACGCCGTCTTGTACCCGGCCAGCGAATCGGCCTTGAACCGCACCGAAACCCGGCCGTAGAGCAGGCTGTTGGCCCGCGGCGGGGCGGTGCTGGCGTTCGGGATCTTGGGCGTCGGGGCGGCGCCCATGAACACCCCGTTTTCCGAGTGCACGAACCAGTCAAGGACGCCATTGGTCACACTAAGCACCTTGGTCGGGTAATAGCCGGATTTGCCTCCGCTGGCCTGGCCCGCGGTGTCCGGTGTCCCGTCCTTGTAGCCGGCGCTCCAGCGCGCCTGGTAGGCGGGCCCCGGGAAAGCCCCGAGCGGGACATCGCCTTGGGTGAAGTCCTCGGTGAAAACCTGTTTCCAGCCGGGCAGATCCCCCACCGGCATCGTCTGCAACGAGGCCAGTTCCAAGTCCGAGAGGGTTGATGGCGGCGGAGCAGGCCGGGGGGCGGATGCGGCCGGAGCCGACTGAGCCGGCACAGTCGGCGGCGCCGTCTGAGCCGGCGCATTCGGCAGCGTCGACGGGGCACCGGGGGTGGCCGTCGTGGACTCGGCACTGGGTGCGGTCGGCGGCGTTGACGGGGCCGCCCCATCCGGTTTGGCCACGCTGGAGCACCCGACGAGTAGCAGGACGACGGCCGGAACGAGCAGGCGCCTCAAACGAGGCGTCCGACCCCTGGCCTGTCGGGTAACGCCGCCTTCACCGGGTATCCGCATTGCGCCAGTTTGACACCGACGGCGGCTCCGATCAACGGTTTTGCAGCCCGTCAATTTTAACTTGAAGCTGCAACCTTGCCCAAGGTTTTTACAAGCTCCTGAGCCGATTATGGAAAGGGGGAAATCACGGAAGTTGCCGCAGCGGGCAGTACGCACGTAGATCTACTGGCTGGTTCCTGAGAAACCGGGAATCGACTGCAGTTGGGGCGAAAGCAAACAACGTCATTGAGTGGTGAGGCAAATGTCCATCCCGAATCTTTCATCAAAATCGCGCCCTCAGACGACGCCGCCCATGATTCCAGCTTCCGTCAGCGTGGTCATCCCCACCTTGAACGAAGCCATGAACCTGCCCTGGGTCCTCCGCCGCATGCCGTCCTACGTGGACGAGGTTGTCATCGTTGACGGGCGGTCGCTGGACAGCACGGTCGAAGTGGCCAAGGCACTGCGTCTCGACATCGTGGTGGTGGACGAGTCCAGGGCAGGCAAGGGGGCCGCGGTCCGCGCCGGCTTCGCTGCCGCCTCAGGCGACATCATCGTCATGCTGGACGGCGACGGCAGCATGGACCCCCAGGAAATCGGCTGGCTGGTCGCCCCGCTGCAGCATGAGTACGACTTCGTCAAGGGATCCCGCTACGTCACGGGCGGCGGCTCCGACGACATCACCCTGCTGCGGACCACCGGCAACCGGATGCTGACCGCGCTTGCCAACCTCGTGCTCGGCAGCGACTTCTCCGACCTCTGCTACGGCTACATCGCCCTTCGACGGGAATGCGTCGAAGTGCTGGAGCTCCAGTCGGACGGATTCGAAATCGAAACCGAGCTGATTGTGCGGGCCTCCCGGGCCGGGCTGCGGATCGCCGAGGTGCCCAGCCGCGAACTGGCCCGGATCTCGGGGAACTCGAACCTCCACACTTTCCGGGACGGGTGGCGGGTCCTCCGCACCCTGACCCGAGAACGCATCAGCTGGGAGGCACCCACCGCCGGCGCCCGGCCCGAGGCCCTGCGGCGAGTCAAATACAAGTATCCGAACCAGGCATTCCCGCATATTCCCACGGATCCGCGGAGTGTCCTCGGCTTAGCGGTAGGGGAATAGGATGTCCCAGATTTCGGGGTTGCCCAGTGTGTCCGTCGTTATTTGCTCCTACGCGGAAGAGCGATGGGACATGCTCATCGGCGCCCTCGATTCGCTCCGGATCCAGACGCACAGCCCGCAGCAGACCATCGTCGTCGTCGACTACAACGTGGAACTGTACAAGCGGCTCATCTTCACCGTTCCCGACGTCGTGATTGTGGAAAACACCGGCCCCAAGGGCCTGTCCGGAGCCCGGAACACCGGAACCGGCGTCGCCACCGCCGAGATCGTGGCGTTCCTGGACGACGACGCCGAGGCTGCCCCGGACTGGATTGAACGGCTCGCGGCGATGTACGACGACGACGATGTGCTCGCCGTTGGCGGCAGCGTGCAGCCTGTCTGGGACGCCGGCCGGCCGCGTTACTTCGCCCAGGAACTCGACTGGATCGTCGGCTGCACCTACCACGGACTGCCCAAAGTCGCCGCCGAAGTGCGCAACGTGATCGGCGCGAACATGTCTTTCCGGGCCGACGTGCTGAAGCGCGTTGGAGGGTTCAATCCGGACCTCGGCCGGCAGGACGCGCAACCCCTCGGCTGCGAAGAGACGGAGCTGTGCATCCGGGCGGTCATCGGCGCCCCCGGTTCGCGGGTCGTTTACGAGCCCGCCGCCGTTGTGCACCACCACGTTCCTAGGGAGCGCGGCACGCTGAAGTACATGCTCTCGCGGTCTTGGTCCGAGGGGATCTCCAAGGCCCGGGTCAGCCGGCTCGTCGGGCACAAGCGGGCGCTCGGCCCGGAACGGCGCTACGTCAGGCAGGTCCTGCCGCGCGCCGTGTTTGCCGGACTTCGCGACGCGGTGCGAAGCAATGACCTGGCCGGACTCGGCCGCTCGGCCATGGTGATGGCTGTGCTCGCCACGACTGCCTTCGGGTACGTGCGCGGGCGCCGGCTGCCTCCTGCCCCCGCGCCGCAAGAAACCAGCCAGCCAGCACCCGACGATCTGTGGAGGGAAGTTCAGTGAAAGCGATCTCAGTAGGCGGGGCCGGCGAAATCGCCCGCGGCCGCAGTCTTGGTTCCAGGCGGCTCGAACTATGAGCCAGTCCGAGCGGGACGTGCTGACCCCTGCGGGCGCCTCCGCTGGCGCGAGCTTCGACATCCACGGCCTCGTCGGCATCGACGTCGAGCCCGGCACTCCGGGCGAGGCTCAGTTGCGCGACATGCTCGCGCCCTTCCTTCGCGGTTCACGGGCGCCGCTTCGCCTGCACATCAGCGGAGCCGTCTCGCCTATTGCCGAGCAGTCACATGCAGAGGACGCCTACCGTTTCACCGGCGACTCCCTCTACCTTCCCGCCGACCGTGTGCAGATCATCGAAACCCGCGACGGCTACCGGGTCCAAGGCCAGGGTGAACTCCTGACCGCCGTCATCCCCTTGCTCGACCGGCTGTGCGTCCGCGAGGACGCCGCCATGATCCATGCCGCCGTCGTGGACTTCCGTGGCTCCGGGGTCCTGCTGCCGGCCTGGGGCGGGGTCGGCAAGACCAGCACCGTCGCCAAGCTGGTCGCCACTCCGGGCGTGCGGTTCATGGCCGACGACTGGGCTTTCACCGGGGCGGACGGCATGCTCATGGGCTACGCCAAGCCGATGTTCATCAAGCCGCACCACCGCGCCATCTACCCCGACCTCTTCCACGGCACCCGCAAGCCCCTCGCACCGGGCTGGCTCACCAACCCCGTCGCGCGGCTGGCCACGGCCGTGCACCCCGTCATCGTCCGGTACCCAAAGACCGCGGCGTTCACCCGCCGCTGGTCCCCCGAACACCGGATGGTGCAACCGGACCAGGTGTTCGGGGCCGAACGGATCTCCTCCGCAGCGCCGGCACGGCTGGCGATCTTCCTCGAACGGTTCGACGGTTCCGAAGCGAGGCTGGAGGCACGCAGCCGCGAGTGGATGACTTCCCGCATCATCGGCAACTTCCACTCCGAACTGCCGATGGTGTCCCGGCGGCTGGTCGAAGCGCTCGGGGCGACCGGCCTCGTGCCCCTCGAGGACCATTTCGGCCAAAAGGCGGCAGTTGTGCGCCGGGCGCTGGAAGACGTGCCCTGCTCGCTCCTGCGGATCCCCGCAGCCTGGTCCGCCGACCGGACCTCGGACTACGTGGCCAACCTGGTCCGCACGAAATTGGATGAGTGAGGTACGGGCCGGTGGGGGATCTTGAGGTGTCCGTGATCATTCCGGCGCGGAACGCCGCGGCCTGGCTGGGCGAGTGCCTGGAATCGGTCCGCGCCCAGAACCCGCGCGAGATTATCGTGGTCGACGGCTGTTCACTCGACGACACGGCCAGCATTGCGCGGTCTTTTGGGGCCCGTGTCCTCTCCGACGAGGGCCGCGGCCTGCCGGCCGCCAGGATGCTGGGCGTGCAGAATGCCGGCTGCGAGGTCGTGGCGCTGATTGACGCCGACGTCGTGCTGCCGCCGGGCACCCTCAAGCGGCTGCTGCGCGAGTTCGACGACGGCGCCTACGACGGCCTGCAGTTCGGTCTGGCCAGCGAGTCCGACGGCCCCGGCTACTGGGGCGCCGCCCTGGCGTGGCACCACAACCACAGCCGGGTCCGCTCGTGGTTCGGTGTCAGCGCCACGCTGATGCGCCGCGAGGTGCTGCTGTCCGTTGGTTTCGATGACAACTTCCGCTCCGGTGAGGACATCGAACTGCGGATCCGGCTCGAGAACGGCGGCTACAAGCTCGGCGTCTCCCCCACCACCGTGGTCCGGCACCGCTTCGCCGATACGTTCGACTGCGCCCGCGACCAGTGGCTCCAGGACGGCGCCGGCATGGCCCGGACCATCCGGAAGCACCCGGGCCGGGCCGGCTGGCTGGCCGTGTTGCCGCTGCTGGCCTCCGTGCGCGGGGTGGGCCTGTCCCTGGTCCATGCCCCCCGCTTCCTGCCCTACTGGGCCGGCTTCCTGCTCTACAACTACCGAGCGATGTTTGGCGAGATCCTCCGCCCCCAGTCGCGCCCGCTCTCCGTCGGCGGCAACGCGGCCTGGCTCGCGGCGGCACGGATCGCTCCCATGGTGACGGGCTTCCTGTTCTGGGCGCTCGCCGCGCTGCTGCTGCCGCCGGAACAAATCGGGCTGGGGTCAGCGGTGGTCTCCGCCGCCCTCCTCACCGTCCAACTCGGCATGCTCGGCGTCGGACCGGCAACCCTGACGCTCCTGCCCAGCGAGCCCGACGGCGGCCGCCGGCTGACCGCCACGAGCCTGCTGACCGTCGCGGTTTCCGCACTGGTGGTCGGCGGGGTGCTCGCGGTGGTCACCTACGCGCTGGGTTCGGGCGTCGGAGAGGCGTGGAAGAACCCGCTCGTGACGGTCATCTTCCTCGCGACGGCACTTTTCGCCAGCGCGGCCTACCAGCTGGACCACATCGGCGTGGCCCAGGAGCGGGCGGACCGTGCACTGGTGCGCAGCCTGCTGCAAAGCCTGGTGCAGCTGGGCGTCCTCGGTCTGGCCTTCGCCGCCGGGATCCGCGATCTGTCGGTCGTGGTGGGCGCCGTGGGAGCGGGGGCCCTGGTCAGTGTCCTCTCGGGGTTGCGCCAGCTTCGCCGGGCGCGCCTGGAACCGGATTGGCGGCACGGCCTGCGCCCCCGGTCGGCCGTCGGCCTGCTCAGGCCGGGCCTGCCCAACCACGCCCTCATGCTGGCGGACCGGGCCCCGGGCTACCTCCTGCCCTTGATCGTCGCCGCCACCCTCGGCCCGGCGTCGACCGCCGCCTGGTACATCGTGTGGATGATGGCCTCCGCAGTCTTCTTTGTCCCGCAGTCGGCAGGGTTCTCACTTCAGACTGCCCTGGCCGGAACGCGGGCCAAACCAGGGCTGGTTGCCTCCGCCATCCGCGCAAGCCTGCTGCTCACCCTCGCGGCGGGGCTGATCCTCCTGCTGTTGGGGCCCTATCTCCTGCAGTTCCTCGGTCCGCACTACGCCTCCGCCTGGGTCCTATTGCCGGTCCTCGTACCGGCACTGCTGCTCAGTTGCGTGACCCAGGTCTATTACGGCCTGTGCCGCGCCCGGGGGCGCCTGTTGGAATCGACATTCGTCGCGGTCCTGACGGCCGCGCTGGTGGTCCTCCCGGCCGCCGCCGTTGCCCAGCAATACGGCCTTACCGGCGTGTCCGTGCTCTGGTCCGCCGCCCAGGCGGCCGCGGCGCTCATCGCCGTCTGGCGTCTGATCACTCTGACCCGAGTGAAGCCCGCTGCACCTGACCCGGTCTCTTCAGCGGCATTCAACGAGCCCACTGGAATCGAGAAATCATGACACCCGAACCCTCAACCGTTGTCCCCGCTGCTCCGTCGGCGCATGGGCGCCACGAAGGCGCCAGGGACGAGGCCAAACACGGCGTGAAACACGGCGCCACTCCCCCGTCTGCCGAGCACCGGGTAGAATCAAGCCCCCTCTGGCAGATCGGCGCCTTGGCGGGAATCGCAGCCCTGGCCCTGATCCTGGGCATCTGGGGACTGCGGCAGGTCGACCCTGGCCAGACCGACGGGACCGGGCTCATCGCCCTGCTTCCCCCCGTGTATTTCGTCGCCCTGGCCCTCAGCCTGACCGGCTTCGTCGCCACGCTGAACCTACGGCAGTTCGTTCCGGCGCTCCTTGCCGGCCAGGTGCTGGTCACCGTGCTCATCCTGCATGGCGCCGATCCAATAATCCACGGACTGCCCCGGCTTGAAGCGAGCTACCGGCACCTCGGCATCGCCGACAGCATCGCCCAGTCCGGGCAGCTGAACCCGAACCTGGACGCCTACTTCAACTGGCCGGGCTTTTTCGACCTGCTGGGGATGCTTTCCGGCGCAACCGGCGCAAAGGATCTTATGGTCATCGCCACCTGGGCGCCGGTAGGCATCAATCTCCTGCTGCTTGCTCCCCTGCTGGCACTGGCCACGCGGCTCACGGCTAACCGGCGCCATGCCTGGGCCGGCATCTGGATCTTCTACCTGACCAGCTGGGTCGGACAGGACTACCTGGCGCCGCAGGCCTACGCGTTCATCCTGCTCGTCACGCTCTTCGCCTGCCTCCTGAGCACGTTCACCGGCTGGGCCTGGCCCACCGGTGGCAACCGCTTTACCACGGCGCTTGGCCGCACCGTGGACAGACTGGATAGCTCAGGACCGCAGCAGGGACTCATCCAGCCCTCCCAGCGGGATTCAGCGATCCTCATGGGGATTTGCGCGCTGATCCTGCTGGCCATGACGGCCTCGCACCAGCTGACCCCGTTCGCCGCTGTCCCGGTCCTCGTGGCCTTCATGCTGATTGGGCGGCTGCGCTCGCGGTTCCTACCGCTTCTGGCACTGGTCCTCCCCGTGATGTGGCTCGTATTTGTCGCCTCCGCCTACTTCCAGGGCCACCAGGACCAGCTCTTCGGATCCTTCGGCGACATTGGCGCAAACACGCTCGGGGCACTGAACGACAGGATTTCCGGCAGCGGTCCGCACCTCGCGGTGGTCTACACCCGCATGGCAGAGGTCGGGGTGATCTGGATCCTCGCGATCATCGGCGCCGTTATGGGCCACCGGAGGGCCACACCGTGGCTGGCCGCCGCGGTTGGCGCCCTGGCTCCGCTCCTGCTGGTGTCGGTCCAGCCCTACGGCGGCGAACTGTTGCTGCGGCTCTTCCTGTTCAGCCTGCCGTTCGCGGCGTGCTTGGTGGTGCTCCCGCTGATGTGGGACCGGCCGGCCGGACCCGGTCTGGTGCGCGGTGTGGTGTTGCTCGTGCTTGGCGCGGCGCTGGCAACTACGACCCTCGTCACGCGGTACGGCAACGACAGCATGGAGACCTTCTCACGCGCTGAAATCGCCCTCGTTGACCGGCTCTACGCGACGGCACCTCCCGGCTCCGTGCTGATCGAGGCGATCCGCAACACCCCCTGGAAATACCAGGAGTACGCCAGCTACGACTACCGTGCCCTGGCCGCCGTCGAACCCCGGCCCGATGCTGCACCGCTGAGCTGCGACACGGCAAACCAGATCGCCCGGCGAGCCGGAGCGTACCTCATCGTCACGGCCAGCCAGCAGCACGCCGCGGAGCTTCGCGGCACGAGGCCGGCCGGGGACCTTCAACGCTTTATCGACACTTGCGGCACCGGACCGGGCTGGCAGAAGGTCAGCGAAAACGCCGGCGGTGTCATCTTCCACATCGAAGGAGCAAAAAATGGCAATTGAACGCACGCACGTGGGCTACGCAACGGCAGCCGTGGCGGTAGCAGCCATACCGCTCTCTTTCCTAGGGCCAGAGTCACTCCGGCTCGCCGTCGTCGGCCTGTTCCTGCTCGCGGGACCAGGCACGGCGCTGGTCCTCCTGATCCGCTTCGCGCCTGCCAGCTCAACGGTGGCGGCCGGAGCGATCCCGCTGGCGACCGCGCTCGCCGTCGCCGTCAGCCTTACCCTCTCCACACTCGTGGCCACCGCCATGATTTATGCGCATCTCTGGGCGCCTCCGGTGGGAGTATGCCTTCTTGCCCTTGCCACCCTCGGCCTATTGGCCGTGGACTTCCGGAGAACCAGGAGCGACCTGATAGTGGCGAAATGATTCTCCAGACACGCGGGTTCCCCGTCGTTCCGGGGCTTGAGGGCTGCCGGCGGTGGCGCGGACCCGCACCACTAGTAATAACGGTTCCCGGCCGCCCGTGCACGGCCGGGGCCCTGCTTTTCTTCATTGGCGTGACGCTGATCGGGCAGTTCATGGAGCTGCCATAAACCAGCGCCGGCGGATCGCACCCGCTGGATCAGTTGAAGTAACCGCTCGCACGAAATCCTGAGAGTTGATCAAATGAGAACACTAAAAGCACTCGGCACGTTAGGAACCCTGAGCCTGCTCGTCACTGGCATGCTGTTCGGCTCAGCGCAGGCAAGCTCTGCGGCCACCTGCAAGGCGGGCACACCCGTGCCCACGAACACCTTCCCCGGCACTGTCGCGGTCGCCACGAACTTTGAATCCGGCAGCCTTTCTCCGCTCATTCCGCAAGTGTCGGGAACGGGCACGGCCGCCGTCACGAGCCCCCTCGCCAAGACGGGGACCTGCTCGGCTAAGCTGCACGTCACCTCGGATGCAGGGTCCCTCGCCAACCTCTCCACCCCGGCTTTTCCATCCACAACCAAGACCGTCTACGCGGACGGCTGGTTCGACGTCACGCAGGCCGGGTTGGCCGGAAACGACGTCCCCTACTTCCGGTTCTTCTCCGGGAGCACCCGGGTAGCCGACGTATACCGCTACAACAGCAACGGCCAGCTCTGGCTTCGGGTGACCGATCCCAACGGAACGTTCGTTTACACCAAGCTGATCGCCGGAAGCATCACCCTCAACGCCTGGCACCGGGTCCAGATGCGGGTCACCAGTAATGGCACCAAGTCGACCATCCAGGTCTGGTTTGACGGAGTGCTGAAGTACTCCAGCAGCGCGGTCAGCATGGCCGGCACCGGACTGAGCAAGGTCCAACTCGGAGCCGAACACAACCGCCAGATGGGCGACTGCAACATTGATGACGTAGTTATCAAGCGCTCCTAGTTGCAGGACACACGCAGCGGCGGCCGGGGAATTCTCCCCGGCCGCCGCTGCGTGCCGGTCAGGCGCCCTTAGCCGCCTTAACGAAGGCCCTGATTTTGGAAAGATCTTTGACCCCCCGGGATTGTTCGACGCCGGAGGAGACGTCCACTCCCCACGCGTCGGCCGCCGTGGCGGCCCGGGCGACGTTTGCCGGATCAAGGCCACCGGCTAACAGCCATTTCCGGCCGGCCAGCCCCAGGTCCCGGACCGATGCATAATCCCAGGCTTCGCCGGAGCCGGGAACGGCCGCATCGATGAGCAGCAGCTCCTCCCCCCAGTCGGCAAACGCTTCCGGCGCGGCGGCCATGGTGACGGCGCGGATGACTTTCAGGCCCGCACCGTGCACCGTCCGGACATCCTCCGGGGTGCGTTCGCCGTGCAGCTGCACCCATTCCAGCCCGGCTGCGCGCGCCACCTCGACGGCGTCGGCCGCCGCCTCGTGCCGGAAGACCCCGACCGCGGCAACCCCGGCCGGCACCCCGTCGAGAAGCTCCCTGGCACGTTCCGGTGCCACCTGCCGGGGACTAGGGGTGAGCACGAAGCCGACCGCATCCGCCCCGGCGTCGACCGCTGCCCGCACCGATTCGGCGGTGCTGAGGCCGCATACTTTGACGAACATCGCGGATCCCTTCGTAGCCTTCTGCTGCTTTGACGTTAGCAAGCCCACCCCGGCCGCGCCGAGGTTACGCTGACGGGGCCACACGGCCGATGGCTAGGCTGAGGTCATGCAGATCATCCGCTATGCCGAGCTCAAACCCCGCCCTTGGCGCAACGGCGGCGGGGTAACCCGCGAAGTGGCCCGATTCCCGGAGGCCAGAGGGCAGGGCGCGGCGGACGGAAGCTGGGACTGGCGGGTGAGCATCGCGGAGATCTCGAAGGCGGGCGACTTCTCGGCATTTCCGGGCATGGACCGCGTCCTGACCGTGGTCGAGGGCGAGCTGTTGCTGTTGAGCGTCGACGGCGCCGAGCACCCGCTGGAGAAGTACCGGCCGTTCCGGTTCTCCGGCGACGCCGCCGCGACCGGTGCCCTGCCGACGGGCGACGTCCGCGACTTGAACGTCATCACGCGCCGTGGGGCCTTCAAGGGCTACACGTCCATCATCGAACTCTCGAAGAAGCGGTCGCATCCGGTGTTCGACGGCCAACTGGGCATCCTGCTGCAGGGCCAGGCCGCGGTCACGCCAGGAGCTGCAGATGGGATCGCAGCCGGCGCCGAGCCCCGGACGCTGGACCGCTATGACGCCGTCGTGGGTTCGGACAGCGCCTCCCCCGAGATCCTAGGCCGCGGATTCCTGGCCGTTGTGTCGATCGACCCCGCCGCCGGCTGACCCTTCGGGCCGCTGCCCCCTGAGCCGCGGCCGGGGTCGCGCGGGAAGTCCGTCCCTCTACCCCTGCGTTGCTACGCTGGAAAACAAGGCCGCCCTTCTGCGGCCTCCGGACGACGGTTCAGTACCCGGCACGCGACAAGACTGGCCACAGGAGCAGTCATGTCGTGGTTAATTCTCATCTTGTCCGGCGCACTGGAAGCCGTCTGGGCCGCTGCCCTGCACCGGACGTCGCAGGCCACGGGCCGCCGCCGGATTCCGGCGGCCGCCGTCTTCCTCGTTTCCGTCCTGGCCAGCACGGGCGGACTCGCCATCGCCATGCAGTCCATTCCGACCGGCACCGCCTACGCCGTCTGGGTGGGCGTCGGCGTGGTCCTGACCTCTGCCTACGCCATGGCCACCAAAGTTGAGCCTGCGACCGCCGGGCGGATTCTGCTGCTCGGCGGGATCGTGGCGTGCGTGGCCGGCCTGAAGTTGGTGGCGTGACCATGGCCGCGAACCGGAGGCCGGATCCGGCGGCCAAGGCACCCGCGGCGACGCCGGCGTGGCTCATCCTGCTGGCCTCCGCGGTCTTGGAGGGTGTCTGGGCCACCGCGCTCGGCCAGTCCGACGGCTTCACCAAGCCGCTGCCCACGGCCGTGTTCGCCGTGGCGGCAACCCTGAGCCTGGCGGGGCTCGGCCTCGCCGTCAGGCGCATCCCGCTAGGGACCGCCTACGCCGTCTGGGTGGGGATCGGCGCAGCCCTGACCGTCGGCTGGGCGATGGCGACCGGCGTCGAGCCCGCCAACCCGCTGAAGCTGCTGTTTATCGCCGGGATCGTCGGCTGCGCGGCCGGGCTGAAGCTGCAGCCGTCCTCCCCCGCGCAATCCCCCAACGTCTGAGGCAGTACGACGGCGTGTCCCCCGCGGCGCGCCGTCGTCGGGGCCCGGCAGCGGTCAAAGGTGGGGAGAAACGGGCGCCTATTCCCGGAATAGCGGCGCGGCCGCCGGAGTTCTTGGCAGGGACGGCACCATCAGTGACAGGAGACCAAAGATGACTTCAGCAACAATCCAGCTCGGTGACGGCCTCAGCGTCAGCCCGCTGGGGTTCGGCGGAATGGCCCTGACCCCGGTCTACGGCGAAGTGGATCCGGCCGAGGCCCTGGCCACCCTGCACCATGCAGTGGACGCTGGCGTGAGCTTCATCGACACGGCGGACATTTACGGCGGCGGCAGCAACGAGGAGCTGATAGCCCGGCTGCTCAAGGACCGCCGCGGCGAGGTGCAGCTGGCCACCAAGTTCGGCCTCGTGGGAACCCCGTCCACCGGCTACTCGGACATCCGCGGCGACGCCGGCTACATAAAGCAGGCCGTCGACCGCAGCCTGCAGCGCCTGGGTACCGACACCATCGACCTGTACTACATGCACCGCCGCGACCTCCGCGTTCCGATTGTGGAAACCGTTGAGGCCATGGCGGGGCTGGTGCAGGCCGGAAAAGTGCGGCATCTGGGCTTGTCCGAGGTGACGGCCGAGGAACTGCGGGAGGCCAACAGCGTCCACCCGATCGCCGCGGTCCAGAGCGAATGGTCCATCTGGAGTCGCGACGTGGAACGCAACATCGTCCCTGCCGCGGCCGAACTTGGCATTGGTTTTGTGCCGTACTCGCCGCTTGGCCGGGGATTCCTCACCGGTACCGTCGACGCCTCAAAGCTGGGCAGCAACGACTTCCGCCGCAACATCCCGCGCTTCGCCGACGCCGCGCTGGACGCCAACCAGGCCGTGGTGGCCGCGGTCCAGTCCGTCGCCGCCGAGCTCAGCAGCCCCGGACAGACCGCGACGCCGGCCCAGGTGGCACTGGCCTGGCTGCTTGCGCAGGGCCGGAAGCACGGGCTGCCCGTGGTCCCGATCCCCGGCACGCGCAAGGCGGACCGGATCGACGAGAACCTGGGCGCCCTGGCCCTGGCGCTGACTCCGGCGCACCTTGAGCGGCTCGACGCCGCCGCGGACGCCGTCGTCGGTTCCCGCTCCGCGGACCCCAACTGGGTGTCCCAGGGCCGTGAATAGCGAATCTGTAGACTGCAGCCCATGGACTCGCTTATTCACTCGTTACGTGACATCACCATCCGCCGAATTTCGGTCAGCGAGATGGACAACAACGTGTACGTGCTCACGGCCAAGGCCTCCGGCGCGCAGCTCCTGATCGATGCGGCCGATGATCTTGCCGCCATCCAGGGTCTGCTCGCCGACGCCGCCGCGGACACCGAGGCGACGCCGAAGCTGGCGCTGATCGCCACGACGCACCAGCACTGGGACCACGTCCGTGCGCTGCCGGGCCTGGTGGAAGCGACCGGGGCGAAGACGGCGGCCGGGACCGACGACGCCGCCGAGCTGCCGGTGAAGGTGGATGTGCTGCTGGGTCACGGCGACGTCGGCAACTTCGACGGCTTCGACGTGACGGCGGTGCACCTGCGAGGCCACACCCCCGGCTCGGTGGCTTTCGTGTACCAAGACCCGGAGGGCCCGGCACACATCTTCTCCGGCGACTCGTTGTTCCCCGGAGGGGTGGGCAACACCCAGAAGGATCCGGCCCGGTTTGCCCAGCTGATCACCGATGTCAGCGAGCGACTGTTCAACGTGTATCCGGATGACACCGTGGTGCACCCCGGCCACGGCAAGCCCACCACCCTGGGTGCGGAACGACCGCATCTAAAAGAGTGGCGCGCCCGCGGCTGGTAACTGGCGCTCGAGGTTGTGACTTTGCGCTGCGCATAGTGCCGGTCGCTGCGGGAATTCCCGAAGCGACCGGCATTTGCGTGTCATCAGCTACCTAACGTAGCGAACAAGCGACCTTAGCGGCTGCGGCGTTCGTTCGACGCCGGTGCCGACGCGCGGCGGGGGCCGCCGCTGCGTGCCGGACGGCCTTCGCCGGAGCGGCCGTTGCCGCCGCCCGCGTAGGATCCGCCCGAGGTGCCGCCGGTGTTGGAGGACCAGACGGCCGCGGAGCCGCCGGACTTGGCGCCGGCAGCGGCGCGCTGGCCAGTTGCGGGGCGTCCGCCGCGCTGTCCACCGGCCGAGGCGCCGGTGCGGGGTGCGCCGCCCGTGCGCGGTGCGCCGCCGGTGCGCGGTGCGCCGCCGCGGGGAGCGGAACCGCCGCGGGAGTCGCTACGGCCCTCGGCAGCGCGTCCGTCCGAACCACGGCCGGCCGAGGCGCGGCCGCCGGCGGCGGGAACATCGTTGTGGTGCGCGTAGGCGGTGGTGCGGCCACGGCCCCGTGCGTTGCGGCGTTCGGCGCGCTCGGCGTCGGCCCGGTCCTGGTTCTTTTCCGCGACACGCTCGGCCGCGTCGCGGGCAGCGGCCTGGCCTTCATAGGCCACGGCGCGGCGCTCAGCGCGGGGAAGATCCGTGCGGGGCGCTTCGGCGGTGACGCGCCCGCGTCCGCCACGGCCACCCCGGCCGCCCGCGGTGGGTGCAGCCTGGCTGGTGCGGCGGGCGCGCTTGCGCTCGGCGTTGGCACCCGTGGAGGTGCCGCCGCCCTGCTGCTTGGCCTTGGCGGCCAGCAACGCGGCGCGGGTGCGCGGATCGATCTTCTCGGCCATTTCGCCGACCAGTTCTGCAACCAGCGGGGAGTTGGCGGTAACGCGTTCGAAGTTGACCTCGACGCCGGCAGCCTTCATGAGCTTCTTAACGTCGGACTGCTGCTCCGGCAGGGTCAGCGTGACCACGGTACCGTCGGAGCCTGCACGGGCCGTACGGCCGGAACGGTGCAGGTATGCCTTGTGCTCCGTGGGCGGATCCACGTGGATGACCAGCTCGACGTCGTCGACGTGGACGCCGCGGGCCGCGACGTCGGTGGCCACCAGGACGCGGACGTCGCCGGAGGAAAACTCCGCCAGGTTGCGGTCACGGGCGTTCTGCGAGAGGTTGCCGTGGAGATCGACGGCGGGGATCCCGGCGTCGGTCAGGGTCTTCGCCAGCTTGCGGGCGTGGTGTTTGGTGCGCATGAAGAGCACCCGGCGGCCGGCGCCCGAGGCAAGCTCGACGATCAGCTGCTTCTTGACGGTCTGGTCGTTGACGACGAGGACGTGGTGCTCCATGGTGGTCACCGCGGCCTGCGGGTCGTCCACGGAGTGGGTCAGCGGGTTGGACAGGTAGCGCTGGACGATCTTGTCCACGCCGTTGTCCAGGGTGGCGGAGAAGAGGAGGCGCTGGCCCTGGCTGGGGGTCATGTCCATGAGCTTCTTGACCACCGGGAGGAAACCGAGGTCGGCCATGTGGTCGGCCTCGTCCAGGACGGTGATCTCGACGGCTTCGAGGGTCAGGATGCGCTGGCGGATCAGGTCCTCCAGGCGGCCCGGGCAGGCGATGACGATGTCGACGCCGGCGCGGAGGGCCTTTTCCTGGCGGGCCTGGGAGATGCCGCCGTAGATCACGGTGGTGGTCAGGCCCAGGGCCTTGGCCATGGGCTCGATGGTGGCGTTGATCTGGGTGGCCAGCTCGCGGGTGGGTGCAAGGACCAGGCCCATGGGGCGGCCGGGCTTGCGGAAGTGGGCGGCTTCCCGCTCAGCGAGCCGGGCCACCAAGGGGATGGCGAAGGCGATGGTCTTGCCGGAACCGGTGCGGCCGCGGCCCAGGACGTCGCGTCCGGCCAGGGTGTCCGGGAGGGTCTTGACCTGGATGGGGAACGGTTCAACGATCCCCTGTGCGGTGAGGGTGTCGGCGAGGGCCTTGGGCGTGCCGAGGGCAGCAAAAGTAGTCATGTGTTTCAAAGGTCTTTCAGGCGGTATCCATGCGGATATCGGCCCCCGGCGCCGGTTGGACCAGGGGTTCGCCGAAGAAAAGTCAGGTGATCAACCGGGCTGCTTGCGATATTTCGCAGGCCGCCGGGACCAAATAGAACGCGTTCATCGACGCAGGATGTGCCTCTCACATGAAAAAGTCCCACTGCCTGCGTGCGGATTCCCGAGGGAATCCGGCAGGGATCCGACTGATGGACCGAAGCCGGTCAACCGAATCAAAAGTGGGCATCACTGCACATCAAGTTCCCCCAGTCTAGCATCTGCGGCCACCCTCTCATTTCCGACGGGCTACGGCTGCTGCCGCCTCGGCACCCGCGCTGCCACCGCCACGCTCCCAACGCCGATCGCGGCGGTGAGCGCGAACACCCCCACAAAGGGCGCGATGCCGATGCCCGCCGCCGGCGTCGTTGGCGCGAACGCCGCGAAGACCAGCCCCGTGCCGGCGAGCGCCAAGGCGCCGCCGAGAGAATCGGAGATGGACATCGCCGAGCTGTTGAAACCCTCGTTGTGCTGGTCGGACAAAGCCAGGGTCATCACGCTCAGACGCGCATACATCAACCCCATGCCACCGCCGGCGAACACCCAGGCGATGATCACGACGGCGGCCGGCCAGTGCAGGACCGTGGTCGCCAGCACCAGGATGATGGCGCCCAGCACCAGTGCTGCGCCGGTCCGAACCGCGCGGCGGTGATCAAGGCGCGCCCCGAGCCTGCCCTGGACCGCGGAACCGGCAGCCCACGCGACGGCGCCCCCGGTAAGGGTCAGTCCGGCGAAGGTGGGCGAGAAGACATAGCGTTCCACCAGGAGGTACGGCAGGTAGACTTCGGCGCCAAAAAACGCAGCCGAGGCCAGTCCGCGGGTCAGGATGACGCTGGGGAGGCCACGCCGGGCGGTCAGGGTTCCGCGGGGCACGAGCGGGCGGACGGCAATCAGGGCGACGGCGACGGCTGCGACCGCTACCATTCCGCCCGCCGTCGGAAGCCGGTCGGAAAGATTCAGGCCGAGCACTGCGAGCGCCGCGAGCGCGGCCCAGGCCAGCCCGCCGTAGCCCGGGGAGCGGCTCGCGCCGGCCACAGCTGCTTCCCCCGGCGCAGTTTCCTTTGCGGTTCCCTTCGCGTTTTCGGGACCGCCACGCAGCCCATACAGGGCCGGCACGATCATCAGCAAGGCCGGCACCACCAGTCCCACGACGCCAAGGAACACCCAGTGCCAGCTGGCCAGCTGTGCCACTAGACCTGCTGCGAAGGGGCCCACCAGGGAGGGGATCACCCAGGCTGCGGAAAAAGCGGCGAAGATCTTCGGGTGCAGCACCGGCGGATAGACCCGGGCGAGCACAACGTAGAGCGCCACTGTCATCGCACCGCCGCCCAGTCCTTGCACCAGCCGCCCGGCAACGAGGGCCGGCATGGTCCCCGCCGATCCGGCGATCAGCAGGCCCAGGCCGAACAGTGCCACGGAGGCATAGAGCGGACCCACCGGCCCGCGCCGGTCCGACCAGTTGCCGGCCGCGACCATCCCGATGACCCCCGTCGCCAGCGGCCCGGCGAAGGCAAGTGCATAGAGGCTGGCGCCGTCGAGTTCGCGGCTGACCAGCGGCATGATGGTGGTCACCGCCAGCGATTCGAAGGCCGCCAGGAACACCAGGGCCAGGGCGCCGAGAGTGACCAGCAGGTAGCGGCGGTGGAAAATGCCGGCCGCTTCCGGTTCGGGATCTCCACGCCGTGGGGGCGGGTCTGTTCTGGCCACGTGCCACAGCCTACAAGAGGGGCTCTCCTCCCGCGATGGCGGCTGGGCCGGACCGCCGGCCACCCTAAGCGGGATGCTCATTCGGCCGCACCGATGCCTTCGGCCGGAACCACGACGGCGCCGCTGGCCCTGGAGTCCGGGTTCAGCATCCAGCCCACGCGCTTCACTGTGCTCAGCATGACGACGCTTTCCACCAACACGATCCCCGGCACCTTCTGCTGCAGCGCCAACTCGACGCTCATCACGTCCGCCAGGGACTGCAGCCACATGACGATCACGAAGTTGGTGGGCCCCGTGGTGGAGGCGCTCAGCCTCACGTTCCGCATCGTCTTCAGCTCGGCGGCCGCTTCCTCGTGCCGGCCGGCCGGCACGTTGACAAACCACTGGCAGGTCACCGGGAAGGCCGAAAACCGCTGGGCGACCTCGCAGCGGAAGGACAGGATTCCGCTCGCGAGCACCCGGTTGAGCTGCCGCTGGACCGTGGCCGGATGCCGGCCCAGCCCGCGGGCAATCTCCGCCGCCGTCGCCCGCCCGTCCTTGGCCAGGTACGGGAGGAGCGCCAGGTGGCTGGCGGGCAGGTCCTCCCTGGCGGCGGCCCGGACGCCTCCGGTGGCCTCGGGTCCGGCCATGGCCTTGACCGCGGCCTGCTGTGCGCGGCTGAGCAGGTTGAGCCGCCATGATCCGCCGCTGGCGTGCAGCCGAGTGCACAGTGCGGTCTGGTACTTGAGCAGACCGTCAATCTCCTTCAGCCGCTGGATCACCTTCGTGTTGAACTCGTCCAGGGAAGAGGTGATGACGGTCAGCATCAAGTCCCGGTTGCTGGCGGCCTCCTCGACCGTGATGATTTCCGGCATCCCGGCGAGCCGGGCGGTGACCTCCTCGCGCCGGTTCATTTCGCAGTCCACGGCGACAAACGCCAGGCACATCTGGTGGGGGTCGCCGATCAGGTGGGCGGTGATCCAGGAAACGCCGGAGGCCCGCAGCCGCTCCCAGCGGGCCGCGAGGGTGGTGGCGTGAACGCCCAGGACCTCCGCGGCATCTGCCCAGCTCAGGCGCGGTGCAATCTGCAGGACGTTGATCAGGGCGAGGTCTTCCTCGCTGAGTTCCATGGTTTCCCCTTCATTGCTGCATAAAACCTGTAGAAAGCGGTTCTTTTTGCATATTTTCAGGCCTTTCCGGCCCTGTGAGTCAGGTCACTTCAGAATAGACGCAAGTCCACCTCAGGCCGAACCCCGGCCGCACTGACCACGAAGGAGACCACGTGCCGATCACCGCAGACGCCAGGGAGATGCAGCCGGACCTTGCTCGGCTCCGCCACGAACTGCATCAGGAGCCCGAGATCGGCCTGACGCTGCCGCGCACCCAGGAGAAGGTGCTCAAGGCCCTGGACGGGCTCGGCTACGAGATCACGCTCGGTCAGGACACGACGTCGGTTACCGCGGTGCTGCGCGGCCAGGCTTCCGGCCCGGGCGCCCGCCCCGCCGTGCTCCTGCGCGCGGACATGGACGGCCTCCCGGTGCAGGAAAAGACCGGCGTGGACTACACCTCCAGGATCGACGGCGCCATGCACGCCTGCGGCCACGACCTGCACACGGCCATGCTCGCCGGGGCCGCGACCCTGCTGGCCGAACGCCGGCACCGGCTGGACGGCGACGTCGTGCTGATGTTCCAGCCCGGCGAGGAGGGCTTCGACGGCGCCAGCCACATGATCCGCGAAGGCGTGCTGGACGCCGCCGGCCGCCGTGTGGACGCGGCCTACGGCATGCACGTCTTTTCCGCCTTGGAACCGTACGGCACGTTCTGCACCAAGCCTGGCGTGATGCTCAGCTCCTCCGACGGGCTGACCGTCACCGTACTCGGCGCCGGCGGCCACGGCTCGGCCCCGCACTCGGCCAAGGACCCCGTCACGGCCGCGGCCGAAATGGTCACCGCCCTCCAGGTCATGGTGACCCGCCAGTTCAACATGTTCGATCCCGTGGTCCTGTCTGTGGGGGTGCTCCGGGCCGGCACCAAACGCAACATCATCCCGGAAACCGCCCGCATCGAGGCCACCATCCGGACCTTCTCCGAGCAATCCCGGCAGAAGATGATGGACGCCGTGCCGCGCCTGCTCAAAGGCATCGCGGCGGCGCACGGCCTCGACGTCGACGTCGACTACCAGCAGGAGTACCCCCTCACCATCACCGACGAGGACGAAACGCATACCGCGGAGAACGTCATTGAGGGGCTGTTCGGCGATTCCCGGCTCGCCCGCTGGGCCACCCCACTGAGCGGCTCGGAGGACTTCTCGAGGGTTCTCGCCGAGGTCCCCGGCACGTTCATCGGGCTCAGCGCCGTCCCCCGGGACGCGGACCACGCCACCTCCGCATTCAACCATTCCCCGTACGCCACGTTCGACGACGGCGTGCTGGCCGACGGCGCCGCGCTCTACGCGGAGCTCGCCACTTCCAGGCTGGCCGCGCTTGCGGCAGCAAACGCACCCGCCGCGGCCAACGCCGCCCCGGCTCTTTCCTAGCCCCGCCCCCGAGAAAGAAGACCAATGACTGCAACCGCGTCCATGCCGACGGCAATCCGGACCTCCACCCGCAAGACGCTCATCGGCACCGGCATCGGCAACGCCGTCGAATGGTACGACTGGGCCATCTACGCCACGTTCACGCCATTCATCGCCAGCCAGCTCTTCAGCAAGGCCGATCCCGCGTCTGCGGTGCTGTCCACGCTGGCGATTTTCGCCGTCGGCTTCGTGGCCCGCCCCTTCGGCGGCTTCCTGTTCGGCTGGATCGGTGACCGGATCGGCCGGAAGGCGTCGATGACCCTGGCCGTGGGTCTCGCGTCCGCGGGCAGCCTGATGATCGGCATCGCCCCGACCTTCGCGGCGGTGGGGGCCTGGGCGTCGCTGATGCTGCTGGTGGCGCGCCTGGTCCAGGGCCTGGCCCACGGCGGCGAGCTCCCGTCGTCGCAGACGTACCTCTCCGAGATGGCGCCAAGGAACCACCGCGGCTACTGGGCCACCCTGATCTATACCTCGGGCACGGTGGGAATCCTGTTCGGAACGCTGCTGGGCGCCGTGCTTAACATGGCCCTGAGCACAGAGGTGATGAATGCGTGGGGCTGGCGCATCCCGTTCCTGGTCGGCGCTGCCATGGGCCTGTACGCCCTGATCATGCGGTCGCGGCTGCATGAATCGGACGTCTTTGCGGGCGAGGCGGCCGCCGAAAAGCGCGCGCCGATCTGGCCGCAGATTGTCCGCCACCGCAAGCAGGCCCTGCAGGTGATCGGTCTGACGGTCGGTCTCACTGTCATCTACTACATCTGGGGCGTCGTGGCCCCCAGCTACGCCACCACTGCACTGAAGATCGACCGCGGCGAAGCTTTGTGGGCAGGCGTGATCGGCAACATCGTCTTCATCGCGGCGCTGCCCTTCTGGGGGAAGCTGTCCGACCGGATTGGCCGCAAGAAGGTCCTCTGGTCCGGTGCGATTGGCGCAGGCATCATGCACTTTCCGATGACCGCACTGCTCAAGGATTCGGCCTGGCAACTGGCCGTCAGCATGTCCGTCATGCTGATCTTCATCGCGGCGAGCGCTGCGATCGTCCCGGCCGTCTACGCCGAGCTCTTCCCGACGAGCATCCGCACCGTGGGCGTCGGAGTGCCGTACTCCATCTGCGTGGCCCTGTTCGGCGGCACCGCGCCGTACCTCCAGCAGTGGCTCGGCACGAGCCTGCAGCTGCCGCAGCTGTTCAACGTGTACGCTGTCCTGCTCCTGGCCGTCTCCGCCGTCTTCGTCTTCACCATCCCGGAAACGAAGGGTAAGGACCTCACCTTCTGACCGGGCTGCCGTTCCGGGGAGCATCCGCCCGCGGCGAAGGATCCCGCTGAGCGCGGGCAGGTGGCCGACGCCGGGTACGTCCAGGGGGCGCAGCAGCTGGCCAGCAGGCCTGCGGTCAGCACAGCGCGGCAACGGCCCAGGCGGGCAGGCCGACGTCGGCCGTCGCCTCCGGAAGGACCGCGGCGAAACTGGCGAAAAGTGCGCAGGTTCAGTCCGATCAGCACCGGGCAGACGCCAAGGTGGGCCAGCGTGCGGGGGCCGCCGACGACGGTCGGCACCGCGGCGGGAACGTCGTCGATCTCGGCGTCCACCAGGGGATCCAGCCGCAGCTCCGGGCGGCCGCCGGCGGCGCTGCGGGCAGAGGAGCCCTGGGAGCGTTTCGACGCAGTCACGGACGCCATTCTGGCAGGCTCCGTGCCGCCTGCCGTTTCAACGGCGATACTGGCGGTGGTCCCCATCAGCAAACCGGCCCGGCCAGTCGGACACCGAACTCCACTATTCTGGAGGTGATGAGCGAATCTCCAGAATCCCACCAGCCGCCGCAGGATCCCCGCCCGGTTACGCCCGGAAGCCAGGCTTCCTTTGGCACCTATGGCGGCCGTCCGGTCAGCTTCGTGCGCCGCGGCACCCGCCTGCAGGGCCGCCGCCAGGCCGCGTGGGAAGAGCACTCGGACCGGTGGGCGGTCGACGTGCCGCGGCACGTCGCCAACACCTCCGTGCATCCCGACTACGTCTTCGACGCCGAGGCAGAGTTTGGCCGTAAGGCGCCGCTGATCGTGGAGATCGGCTCGGGACTGGGCGACGCCGTCTGCCATGCGGCCGAGCAGAATCCGGACAAGGACTTCCTGGCCGTTGAGGTCTATACCCCGGGTCTGGCCAACACGCTCATCAAAATCAACAGCCGCGGGCTGAGCAACGTCCGGGTGGTGGAGGCCAACGCTCCCGAGGTCCTGGCCAGCATGCTCCCGGAGGGCTCGGTAACCGAACTGTGGGTCTTCTTCCCGGACCCGTGGCATAAGTCCCGTCACCACAAACGGCGCCTCATCCAGCCCGCCTTCGCGGAACTGGCCGCACGATCCCTCAAGCCGGGCGGGATCTGGCGGATCGCGACGGACTGGTCCAACTACGCGGTGCACGTGCGTGAGGTCCTGGCCGGCTCGGCCGACTTCGAAAATCTGCATGAAGGCGAACGCAGCGGCGACGACAGCCCGCTCACTCAGGTATGGGAGTCCGGGGTGGAATCCGTGGTGGGCGGGGCCCCGGTCAAGGAAGGCCGCGCCCCGGTCAGCACCGAACACACCGGCCCCAACGAGGGAGTCGACGACGTCGGCGGCTGGGCACCCCGGTTTGAAGGCCGGATCCTGACCAGTTTCGAAAACAAGGCCCACGAGGCTGGCAGGCTCATCTTCGATCTCAGCTACCGGCGCCGCTGACGCCGCAGGCTTCCCGCCGGGACCACGTCCGCCGTTAGTGCCACGTAGCTGCTGTCACGCGGCCGATTCCCGTGGCACGATTACGGAACATGCATGGCTGGCGGCAGCAACACCGCAGCGGAAAAGCTCAATGACGCAAGGGACCGATCATTAAAAAAGAACTTCAGGACGCCGCGGAAGTCGCCGAGGACGTCACCAATTCGAAGCCGCTCGAATACGCGGCACGGGCCGGGTTTGCCGTCTCCGGCATCCTGCACTTCCTGATCGGGCTGGTCGCGATCAAGCTCGCCATGGGTGGCCACGGGCAGGCTGATGTGAGCGGCGCCGTCGAATCGCTCTCCAAGCAACCGGCGGGTCCCATCTTGCTGTGGAGCGCCTTCGCCGCCTGCGTCGCGCTGGCAATCTGGCAGACCAGTGATGCCATCTTCGACTTCTCACATCTGCCGACCAAGAAGAAAATCGCCAAGAAACTCAAAGCCGCCCTCCAGGCAGTCGTCTACACCGGTTTCGCGCTCACGTTGGCCTCCGTCGCGATCGGCGCCCATGCAGACCACCGGCGCTCCACCAGCGACCTCACCCTGCAGCTCATGCAGGCTCCGGGCGGCGTGCTGTTGCTGATCGTCATCGGTGCTGGGGTGGCAGTGACCGGGGTTGTCTACGCCATCCGAGGCTTCAGGAAGTCGTTCATCAAGTATCTGCGCATGCCCTCCAATGAGCATGCCCGGACCGCGGTGTCCGTCACCGGAATCGCGGGCTACGCAGCCAAGGGGGTGGCGCTGCTGCTGACGGGGCTGCTGGTCGTCATCGCCACAGTGAAGGCGGACCCGGACGAATCGACCGGCCTCGACGGCGGGCTGAAGGCCTTGCGCGATCAGCCGCTGGGCATGTACATGCTGGCGGCCGTCGGCGCCGGGCTGATCTGCTACGGCGTCTTCATGGCCGTCCGGGCCCGGCTGGCCCGGATGTAGGTGCGGGCCGCGGCTACGGCTTGAAGTCGTCGTGGACCACCACCCGGCCCCGGCTCCACCGCCGCCGGTTGGCCGGCTATCCTCGTGGCACGGCGATGACAGCCATGCTCTGTTGGCCGTTCCGCAGCTCAATCCGTGCGATGTTGGCCAACTGCAGGGGCGTGGCTCCGGTGACCCTGGCCTTCCCGCTCGGCGTCGCCGTCCATGCGCAGGCGCGGTCTTCGCCGCCGTCGCCGGCCTTGACCCAGAGCGACAAGGTTCCGTCCACGGGCAAGCTCCGGCCGTCAACGGCAAGCTCCGTGCCCCAGCTCTTTTTGACCAGGGACACGGTGAACTGCAGTCCGTCGCCGGCCTGGACCGAGTAGCTGGCGTCGGGTTTGGGCGGCTGGTTCACCAGCGGCGCGACCAGGATTCCGAGCGCCAGGCACGCCGCCGCCGCGGCTGCGAGCGCCGCGCCCCACCGGCGTCGAATCTTCCGCCGGCGGGAGGAGAGCTCGTCGAGGAGCCGCCGCGGCACGGCGGGAGACGCGGGGTCCGACCGTGCCGATGCGCGCCCGGCGGCGTCAGCAGCGGCGCCGAGCGCCACGGCGTCGGGCACCGGGACCGCGTCCAGCAGCGCCGGGAGGCTGGCCAGTTCATCGAGTTCGGCGCGGCAGTCCCGGCATCCGGCCAGATGCCGTTCGAAGGCGGCCGCCTCGTCCGGCGGCAGCCCACCGAGCAGGTATGCGCCGAGCAGTTGGTGGAGTACGGGTCCATTCACCGCTGCACCCCCATTTCGTCCAGGATGGTCCGGAGCGCCCGGACCGCGTAGAAGGCCCGGGACTTCACCGTGCCGGCTGGAATATTCAACTGGTCGGAAGCCTCCTGGACGGTGAATCGGCGGTAATGGAGGGCCACCAGCACGTCGCGGTGCTCGGCGCTGAGGCGCAGCAGGGCCTCCTCCATCAAGACCCGGTTCAGCAGTTCATCTACCCGGTCGGAGGCCCCCGCAGGGTCGGGCACGTCCCGCTCCGCTGCTTCACGCGGCCGGTGCTGGGCCCGGCGGTAGTTGTCGATCAAGATATTGCGCGCGGTCCGAAACAGGTAGCTGCGCATGCTGCCGGTGAGCTGCGGCGCCTGCTGCCAGACCCGCAACACCGTTTCCTGCACGACGTCTTCTGTCAGCTGCGGGTCGTGGCAGGCACCCAGGACGAACCGGCGCAGGGCCGTGCCGTGGTCACGGTAAATCGCAGCAACCACATCTTCATCCAGCGGCATGCGGCACCTCCCCGGGCTTGGTCCTGCTGCCCCACTAGGACGTCCACGCAGGCGAAAAAGTTCAAAGGATCGCCCTTGAACCATTCTTCACCCGCCGCCGTCGTATCAACTAGCCGGACCGCGAGAGGGCCGGCACCCAGCCAAGGAGCCAATCATGACAAAGCACTTCGGCGCCACCCTGTCCGTCTTCGCCCTCGCCGCGGTCCTTTCCGGCTGCGCCGGCGGCAGCGGAACCTCCACATCGTCGGCACCCCCCGCCAGCACGACGACGGGCTCAGCCACGGCCTCGTCCAGCGCCCCGGCGCCCAGCGCCCCGGCGGCAACCACACCAGCGGCGGGCACCGAGTCCGGCGCCCCGGCGTCGGCCCCCGCCCTCAAGACCGCAGCGACCAACGCCGGGCAGGTGGTCGTGGACGCCAAGGGCATGAGCGTCTACCTCTTCGCCAAGGACACAAAGGACTCCGGCATGAGCGCCTGCACCGGTTCGTGCGCCGCGGCGTGGCCGCCAGTGCTCGCCGGCTCAGACGCGCCCGTGGTGGAAGGAATCACCGGCCAGATAGGGACCATCGCCACGCCCGATGGCAAGAAGCAGCTGACCATCAACGGGATGCCGGTGTACCACTACGTCAAGGACAAGGCCCCCGGCGACATCACAGGCCAGGCCGTCGGCGGCGTCTGGTACCTCGTGAACCCCGCAGGCGACATGATCAGGTCCGCTGGAGGGGGCTACTAGAAGCCGGCTCCGGACTCGTCGTCGTCCTCGTCGTCGTCCACGAACTCTACGGCGGCCACGATCTCCCGGGTCTCCGGGTGGATCATGTACGCCTCCTCGTCGTCCTCCAGCATGAGGAACTCGCCTTGGTCCGTGGTGAAATGCCAGGCCAGGACCCGTTCGCCGTTGTGATCATGGTTCGGGTCGCCCATGGTGATTTTCAGCAAGGTATGTCCGGCCACCTCACAGAGCTCCCGGATGATCAGCTCAAACTCCGGTGCGCTCAGGCGTTCTTCCTCGGCTGCCTCAGCCTGGCGTTCCGCCAGGTTGGGGATCCGGGACACCCGCTCGTGGATGTGCCGGTCGAGTTCGTCCGCGTCCAGGACCAGCAAGTCCGGCTGGCTGCGGAGCCAGGCGGCGTTGAGCGCGACGATGTCCTCGGTTTCCAGCAGCGGTTCGAATTCGTCGTCGAGCCGCTCCAGGAGCTGGACGGCCGCGGGCGCCGGCGGGGCGTCGTCGCCGATCCCCTGCCCGGCATCCCCGTCGAGGTAGGCGTCGGCTTCCTCGTCCGAGAGCGAGTCGAAGGCGGCCACGCTACGGTTGAACAGGTCCAGATGCGCCGTGGCTCCCATGCCGGCGAGCCCTGCACGGATGTAGCCGTCAATTTCCTCACGCTCCGGCAGGGTGAAGACGTACTGGGCGAAGCCGCCGTCGAGTGCCTGCGTCAGGTAGAAATCCACGTAGTAGCTGCACAGCGCGGTGGGTGCGATCTCCTCCGCGTCGAGCAGCTCCGCGTACATGGCATTGACGACGTCCACGTTGGCGTCCACAACATCCACGTTGCCGCCGTGCAGGCTGTCCCTGGTCAGGACCGGGGCGTGGCCGGCGGCGGTCGGGGTCTCGGTCGGGCTGCTGCTCATGGGAATCCTCACGGTGGTGGCGGGCGGTGCTCCGGTCCCTTCCACCGTAGATCTGCCCCGTTGCCGGCGGCCCGAGCTACAGGTGAACGTCAGGCGAAGTTTCCGGGCCCCTCCGGGCTGGCTAAGATGGATCAGATGACCAACTGCTGAAAGTAGTGCGCACATGCCATCCCATCCGGACGAGAGTGCGGCACTGGCAATACAGACCCCCGCGATCAACGACCGCTCCCTCGCGGCCGGGCTTGCCTACGCCATGGGGAGCCGGGTTTCCGGGATTTCTTTCGATGCCGCCACCGGCCTGATGCTCGGCAAGGTCCGCGGCGGCGCGGAGGTGCCGTATTCGACGACGGCGAAGCTGGTCCGCAAGGGAGGCGGCTGGAGCTGCACCGTCGGGGTCTGCAGCTGTCCCGTCCGCAAGGACTGCAAGCATGTGGCCGCGTTGCTCTTCGCCGCCGAGGACAACCCGGCGACCCGCGTCCAGCTGCTGGCCCCCGCGGATTCCTCCCGGCTATCGCGCCAGCCCCCCGCACAGGACCTGCCTGACTGGGAGCAGGCCCTCAGCCCACTGCTCGCCCGGCCGGGCATCACCACCTCGACCAACGGCGTCCCGCTGGCGTTGCAGTTCGAGATCGAGGAACCGGCGCCGCACTTCTCCTACACCGGACGCCGCGATCCGCTGCGCAGCGTCCGCCAGCTGAAGGCCCGTCCCGTCATCATGGGGGCCAAGGGCAAATGGATCAAGGGCGATGTTTCGTGGAACACCCTGAGCTACCTGAACTACCGGCGCGAATGCAACGAAGCCCATGTGGAATGGATGCAGGAATTCCTGGCCTCGCACACGGCCCTGGCGAACCGCCAGCACGCTGGCACGGCTCCCTGGCTGGGGCTGAACACCTACGCCGGCAAGAACCTTTGGAGCCTGCTGGCCGAGGCACAGAAGATCGGCCTCGCGCTGGTCCACGGCCGGGGCGACGATGCCGTGCACCTGGCCGGGGAGCCGGCCGCGGTAGGACTCAACCTGACCCGGCTCGGCGCCGAGGAGCTCGACGGCGGCGGCCTGGCGCTCGCACCGACCATCACCGTCGAGGGCGCCGTGGTTGATCCCGCGTCGGTCGGCACCATCGGCCGGCCCGCCCACGGGATCTTCCTGACCTCCGACGCCGACGCGCTGCCCGGCGTGGCCCCGGGTGACTCCGCGATCACCCTCGCGCCCCTGGAGGCCGGTCTCAGCGAGGAGCTCCTGACTTTCGTCACCGCCGGCACCACGCTGCGCATCCCGGCCCGTGATGAAGGCCGCTTCCTCACCGGCTTCTACCCCAAGCTCAAGCAGACCGCCCGCGTCACGGCCTCCGACGAATCCGTCGAGCTGCCCACCCTGGCCGTCCCCACCCTGTCCCTGTTGGCCAACTACGGGGCCGACCACCGCGTCCGGCTGCACTGGGAATGGCACTACACGTCGGGCACCCTGGTCACGGCCCAGCCCCTGTGGCGGCACCCGGGCGACCACGGCTACCGCGACGACGCCGCCGAGGCCCGGATCCTTGAGACCGTGGGCCAGCCCTGGGACGTTGTGCCGAAGCTCGGGGAATCCGCCACGGGCGGCTGGGGCACTCCCCGGCTCGCGGCGTCCGCCGAACTCAGCGGCCTGGACACGCTCGCATTCACCGAGGAGGTCCTGCCCGCGCTCCGTGAGCTTCCCGAGGTCTCCGTGGACACCGCCGGCGAGATCGCCGAATACCGCGAGGCCGAGGAAGCCCCGGTGGTCTCGATCTCCACCAAGGCCACCGAGCAGCGGGACTGGTTCGACCTGGGCATCCAGATTTCCCTCGAAGGCCAGCCGGTCTCCTTCGCCGCCGTCTTCTCCGCCCTCGCCGCGGGCCAGACCAAGATGCTTCTGCCCAGCGGCGCCTACTTCTCCCTCGACCTACCCGAACTGCACCAGCTGCGGGCCCTGATCGAGGAGGCCCGGGAGCTGCAGGACAACAAGGACGCGCCGCTGCAGATCAGCCGCTTCCAGGCCGGACTCTGGGATGAACTGGCCCAGCTGGGCATCGTCGACGAGCAGGCCGCCGCCTGGCGGGAGGCGGTGGGCGGTCTGCTGGAGGGCGGGGTCAAGGGGCTGCCGCTGCCGGCCATGCTCAATGCGGAGCTGCGCCCGTACCAGCTGGAAGGATTCAACTGGCTCAGCTTCCTCTACCGCCACGGGCTGGGCGGGGTGCTGGCCGACGACATGGGTCTGGGCAAGACCGTCCAGGCGCTGGCGCTGATGTGCGCGGCCAAGGTCGCTTCCGGCGAGGCGCCAGGCGGGGCTCCCTTCCTGGTGGTGGCCCCCACCAGCGTCGTGGGCAACTGGCAGGCCGAAACCGCGCGCTTCGCGCCCGGCCTCACGGTCCGGGCCATCAGCGAAACCTTCGCCAAGAGTGGCTCGTCACCGGCCGAAGCGATGGCCGGCGCGGACATCGTCATCACGTCCTACGCGCTGTTCCGCATCGACTACGACGCCTATGCCTCCCGGCAGTGGGCCGGCCTGGTGCTGGACGAGGCCCAGTTCGTGAAGAACCACCAGTCCAAGGCGTACCAGTGCGCCCGGAAGCTCCCCGCCGGCTTCAAACTGGCCATCACCGGCACGCCGCTGGAGAACAACCTGATGGAGTTCTGGGCGCTGACCTCGATCGTGGCGCCGGGGCTCTTCTCCAGTCCCAAGCGCTTCGCCGAGTACTACCAGAAGCCCGTGGAAAAGAACGGCGACAAGGCGCAGCTGGACAAGCTCCGCCGCCGGGTCCGCCCGCTGATGATGCGCCGCACCAAGGAACAGGTCATTCACGACCTGCCGCCCAAGCAGGAGCAGGTCCTCGAGGTGGTGTTGAACCCGCGGCACCAGAAGGTCTACCAGACGCATCTGCAGCGCGAGCGGCAAAAGATCCTCGGCCTGATCGAGGACGTCAACAAGAACCGGTTCACGATCTTCCAGTCGCTGACCCTGCTGCGCCAGCTCAGCCTCGACCCGTCCCTGATCGACCCGTCGCTCTCGGGGGTGCGCTCCAGCAAGCTCGACGTGCTGTTCGAGCAGTTGGAGGACCTCATAGCGGAGGGCCACCGGGCGCTGATCTTCAGCCAGTTCACCGGCTTCCTCGGCAAGGTCCGGGAGCGGCTCGTCGCGGAAAACATTGAGTTCTGCTACCTCGACGGCGGCACGCGCAACCGCACCGACGTCGTCAACGAGTTCAAGAACGGCGCGGCGCCGGTGTTCCTGATCAGCCTCAAGGCCGGCGGCTTCGGCCTGAACCTGACCGAGGCGGATTATGTCTTCCTGCTGGACCCGTGGTGGAACCCGGCATCGGAAGCGCAGGCTGTGGACCGGACCCACCGGATCGGCCAGGCCCGCAACGTGATGGTCTACCGGCTCGTGGCGAAGGACACCATCGAGGAAAAGGTCATGGCGCTCAAGGCAAAGAAGTCCCAGCTATTCGCCGATGTGATGGAGGGCGACGCGCTCTCCGGCGGGGCGTTGACGGCCGAAGACCTCGCCGGGCTGTTCAACGAATAACCCGCGACGCGTTCTTCCCCGGGCCGGGCTCAGGCGGCGGCTGGGGCGGTGACGAGCCGGGACACGGCACGGCTCCGGAGCCAGCGGCCGAGCTGTTTGCCCCTTCCCTTCCACCAGCTGTCCTCGTCGGTATCGTGATGCCACCGGAAGATGACGGACACCAGGACGAACACCCCTCCGGCGACCTGTTCCCAGGCACCCGATGCCGCATGGACCAACACGATGAGGGCCATGCTGAGGATCGCAGGCAGCGCCAGGGTGCGGAACACCGTGTTGGCCACGTAGCGGCGGCGGGACCGCGGCACGGAGACGGCCCGGACCAGATCGAAACAGACGCAGACGACGACGAGCGCCTGTCCGAGCGTCAGCAGGAGCAACCCGGGCAAGGAGCTTCCGAAGACGGCGACTGCGTGCAGTCCGGAGTTCATGGCCGGTCCGCGATCGCTGCGGACGCCGGCGCTGGAGCGTCCGAAATCATTGAAGTGAACATGTGCTGCCCCCCGACATTTGCACTGGGACCCTGTCTTGGGTTTCCGTCCCATCGGCCGCCACCTGGCTGCAACAACAATTCAACCGGCAGCCGGGGTCCGAGTCACTGGCTGCCGGTACGCGACTATGCGGGTGCGACCACCCGACTTTGGACGGGAGTACTCAGTTCCGGCAGCCCGACTACTTGGACCGGCCGGCGATGCCGCGCCAGGGGTTTCGAATGGCCGGAAAATAGGTCACAGCGAAAGTGCGCCCTGGACCCTGTCGGGTCCCGGGCACTGCTTCTGCTATTCGATGCCGCGCGGCCGCCACACCACCAGCGCCTGGGACCGTGCCCGGGGACGCTGGCCCCGGGCCAGGCTGACGACGTCGCCCGCCGTTCCCGCGGCAAAGATCCGGGAATCGAGGGCACGGGGCCGCCGTTCGAGTTCTTCGCTCAGCTCGGTGACGCGCCGTTGCAGGGCGGCGACCTGGTTTTCCAGCTGCAGGATCCGTTTGATCCCCTCCAAGGAAACCCCCTCCTGCGAGAGGCGCTGCACCTCCCGGAGCATGTTCACGTCACGCTGCGAGTACCGCCGGGACTTGCCGGGCGCACGGCTCGGCGAGACGATGCCGAGCCGGTCGTATTGGCGCAGCGTCTGCGGGTGCATGTCCGCCAGCTCCGCGGCGACGGAGATGACGAAAATCGGCTGGTCGAACTCGATGTCCATGCCAGGACTCCTACAGCCGGGCCTTGGCTGCCAGGCCGGCGCGGACGTCCTCGCCGGAAGTGGCCGCGGCGAAGGCCTTCACGGCTTCCTCCGCGGCCTTGTCCAGCTTCTTCGGCACGGCGACGTCGATGGTGACCAGCAGGTCCCCGGTGGCCTTGGTGTGCTTCACGCCGCGTCCCTTGACGCGCAGGGTCCGGCCGGACGGTGTCCCGGCCGGCACGCGGACCTTGACCTTGTCGCCGTCGATGGTCGGGACCTCGATGTCGGCGCCGAGGGCGGCTTCCGGGAACGTCACCGGCACATGGATGCGCAGATTGTCACCGTCACGGGTGTAGAAATCGTGCGGCTTCACGGACACGGTAACCATGAGGTCGCCGTTGCCGGCCGGGCCGTACTGGCCCTTGCCGCGGACGCGGACCTTCTGGCCGTCCTTGATCCCGGCCGGGATCCGTACGTCGATCACCTCGCCGTCGGGCTCGCGCAGCCCGATGGTGGTGCCGCGGATCGATCCGGCGAAGGAGATGGTGGTCGAGGCGGTGCGGTCGGCGCCCTTCTGCGGTCCGCGCTGGAAGGACTGGCCGCCACCAAAGCCGCCGCCACCGCCAAAGAGGTCGGCGAACTCGGGCGGAATGCCGCCGGCGGTGCTGTAGCCGCCGGAGTGCCGTCCCCCGCCGCCGCTGAACAGGCCGCCGAAGAGGTCCTCGAACCCCGCGCCGCCGCCGGCCGCTCCGGCACCGCCGGGTGCGAAGCGGGCGCCGCCGCCCATCGCGCGGATGGCGTCATACTGCTGGCGCTCGTCCGGGTCGGACAGCACGGAATAGGCCTCGGAGATGTCCTTGAACCTCTTCTCCGACGCGGTGTCACCGGCGTTCGTGTCCGGGTGGTGCTGCCGCGCAAGCTTCCGGTACGCCTTCTTGATGTCGGCGTCGGAAGCGTCCTTGGCGACACCAAGGATCTTGTAGAAGTCCTTGTCCACCCAGTCCTGGCTAGCCAATGGCGTTTCCTTTCAAAAGTCATGCAGAGTGCGCTTCACAGATGATGGGCCCCCGCCCCTTCGCGGGGTGGCTTGGGATCTGCGATCCCAAGCCACCCGGCTCCGACAGGCCCGATGCCACTCCCGGAGCCCATCATCTGCTTCGCGCTGCTTGTCCACTCACTTTAAGCGAGCAATGCGCTGGCGCGGAGGCCGGTTAGGGGGCGGCGGTGTGGAGGGCACCGCGAAGCGGGCACCGCCCCCTATCCGGCGTAGCGCCAGAGGTACCTACGCCGGGACGGACACGATGACCTGGGCTGCGCGGAGCACCCGGTCGCCGGACTTGTAGCCGGAGCGCAGGACCTGGCTGACGGTGTCGGTTTCGACGTCCGGGCCGGGCTGCTGGATGAGGGCCTCGTGGATCGTGGGATCGAACTCCACGCCGGTCTCGTCGATGCGCATCAGGCCGTAGGTCTTCAGCGCGTTTTCCAGCTTGGCGGCAATCGCGGCGAACGGTCCGTCCGCGAGGTCACCGTGCTGCCGGGCGGCGTCGACGTCGTCGAGTACCGGAAGCAGGGCATTCAGGACGCCGATGACGGCCATTTCCCCTGCCACGGCACGGTCGCGTTCGACCCGCTTGCGGTAGTTGACGTACTCAGCCTGCAGGCGGCGGAGGTCGTTCTTCAGTTCCTCCGCCTCCCCGGCGTTGACGCCCTGGGCGACCGACTCCGCGGCCGGAACGTCCACGCTGTTGAGGATGTCCTCGGCCTGAGACAGTGCGTCCCCAGTGTCGGACTCCCCTGCGGCGCGCTCCTGGTCGGGATGGCGCGCCTGGCCGGTCTTCGGATCAACCTTGCGGTTGTCGTGGATCACCGGCTTCTGCGGCTCGTTCGGCTGTTCGGCGTCGCGACGGCCCCCGGGAGCACCGTGCTCTTCTTCGTTACCGTGATGCGGCATGATTACTTCTTCTTCTCGTCTTCGTCAACGATCTCGGCGTCAACGATGTCCTCGTCGGAGGAAGCGTGCTCGCCGGCCGGGGCACCCTGGGCGCCAGCGGCACCGTCGGGGGAACCGGGCTGGGCGTAGATGGCCTCGCCGAGCTTGGTCTGCGAAGCCTGGAGCTTCTCAAACGCGGTCTTCACAGCCGCGTCGTCGGTGCCTTCCAGCGCGGCCTTGAGGGCGTCGACGTCGGCCTGGACCTCGGTCTTGACCTCTGCCGGCAGCTTCTCGGCGTTGTCGGCAATCAGCTTGTCCACGGAGTAGGCGAGTTGCTCTGCGGTGTTGCGGGTGTCGGTCGCCTCGCGGCGGGCCTTGTCCTCGGCTGCGTGCTCCTCGGCGTCGCGGACCATCCGGTCGATGTCTTCCTTCGAGAGGCTGGAACCGCCCGTGATGGTCATCGACTGTTCCTTGCCGGTGCCCTTGTCCTTCGCGGAGACGTGCACAATGCCGTTGGCGTCGATGTCAAAGGTGACTTCGACCTGCGGGACGCCGCGCGGAGCCGGGGCGATGCCGGTCAGTTCGAAGGTGCCCAGCGGCTTGTTGTCACGGGTGAACTCGCGCTCGCCCTGGAAGACCTGGATCGCGACGGACGGCTGGTTGTCGTCGGCCGTGGTGAAGGTTTCGCTGCGCTTGGTGGGGATAGCCGTGTTGCGCTCGATCAGGTGCGTCATGATGCCGCCCTTGGTCTCGATGCCGAGGGACAGCGGGGTGACGTCGATCAGCAGCACGTCCTTGCGCTCGCCCTTGAGGACACCGGCCTGGAGTGCGGCGCCGACGGCGACTACCTCGTCCGGGTTGACGCCCTTGTTCGGCTCCTTGCCGCCGGCGAGTTCCTTGACCAGCTCGGAGACGGCGGGCATGCGGGTGGAACCGCCGACCAGCACAATGTGGTCGATGTCGGAGAGCTTAATGCCGGCTTCCTTGATGACATCGTGGAACGGCTTCTTGGTGCGCTCGAGCAGGTCCTTGGTGAGGTCCTGGAACTTGGCGCGGGTCAGCTGCTCGTCCAGGTGGACCGGGCCGTCGGGGGTGACGGAGAGGTACTGGAGCGAGACGTTGGTGCTGGAGGAGGAGGAGAGTTCCTTCTTGGCCTGTTCCGCTGCCTCGCGGAGGCGCTGGAGGGCGATCTTGTCCTTGGAGAGGTCGATGCCCTTGACCTTGAGCTGGTTCAGCAGGTAATCAACGACGCGCTGGTCCCAGTCGTCGCCGCCGAGGCGGTTGTCACCGGCGGTGGCGCGGACCTGGATCGTGGAGAAGTCGTCTTCGTCCTTGCCCACCTCGAGGAGGGAGACGTCGAAGGTTCCGCCGCCGAGGTCGAAGACGAGGATGAGTTCGTCTTCCTTGCCCTTGTCCAGGCCGTAGGCGAGGGCTGCCGCGGTGGGCTCGTTGACGATGCGCAGCACCTTGAGGCCCGCGATCTCGCCTGCTTCCTTGGTGGCCTGGCGCTCGGCGTCGTTGAAGTATGCGGGAACGGTGATCACGGCGTCGGTGACCTTCTCGCCGAGGTAGGACTCGGCGTCGTTCTTGAGCTTCATCAGGATGCGCGCGGAGATTTCCTGCGCGGTGTACTTCTTGTCGTCGATCGCGATGTTCCAGTCGGTGCCCATGTGGCGCTTGACCGAGGCGATAGTGCGGTCGATGTTGTTGACTGCCTGGCGCTTGGCGATCTCGCCGACCAGGACTTCGCCAGACTTGGAGAACGCAACGACCGACGGCGTGGTGCGGCCACCCTCGGCGTTGGCAATAACGGTGGGCTCGCCACCTTCGAGAACGGAGACGACGGAGTTAGTGGTTCCGAGGTCAATACCTACTGCACGTGACATGTGTTGCTTCCTTCTTTCCTTGGAAACTTGCTGGCCCCGGTAATCGGGCGGGTGCCCGGCGGCCGGGGCATACCCGGAGTTCGAGCCCGTCGAGGACGAGGCGCGCCCACTTATTGAGCGCTCTGCACTCAACTTTACCCAGAGCCCGGAGGATGTCAATCCAAAGTTGAGTCAAGTTCACTCAACTTCGTACGCAGGGGTATCTTACGGACACCAGGAGGGTCTTACCGCCCCGGATTTCCGCGGTTTTTTGGCAGGATGAAGCGTCGTGGTGGCGATTTCGCTGTGCGAGAACGCAGCGAGACGGAGGTTAGTGCGCCCGATTCAGGGCTTAGGCGTCCTCGCGGCCCGCGTCGTCGCGGACGGCGCCATCGCGTCCAACCGTTTCGTCGGCGGGTACCTCGGCCCCGCGCCCGGTGCGCCGGACACCTGCCGCGCCCGCGGTGCCGTAGTCACCCTCGGGGTATTCACCCTCTTCGCCGACGACGGAGGCCGGCCCGGTTGCGCCGGCCCGGCCGTAGTCGCCTTCAGGGTAGTCCCCGGCCTCCGCGCCTACGTGCGACCCGCCGGCCACTCCCGCCTTGCCGTAGTCCCCCTCCGGGTACTCGCCTTCGGGGGCCGATGCCGGGTTCTCCCCCGCAACACCCGCCCGGCCGTAGTCGCCTTCGACGTACTGGCCGGCGTCGCCCTCGACCGCCGGCTCCTCGACCACCTGCTCGTCGGCCGCCGGAACGGGGGCGGCGCCGGGGTGCTCGTGTGCTGCCGTTCGATCAAACTCACTGTTTTCGGACATGTGTGGATCCCTCCTGCAGGCGGTGGGCGCCGACGTTGGCGCAGTCGCAGTCTATCGAGCGCCGCAGGGAGGCAACAGGGGCCGGCGACGATACGCGGAACAGTCGGGGCGCACCTACGGCCGCAGACCCGCGACCCCGGCGAGGACGGCCAGGTGGTGCGCGAACAACTCATCCCGGGCCGCGAAGGTGTCCTCGCCGTACTGGCCGAAGACCTCGAAACTGACGGCGCCGAACAGCGAGGTCCAGACCAGCGCACCACGCGCCAGCAACGCGTCGGGCACAGCCAGTCCGGCTCCACTGCGGATGCGCTCCAGGTCAGCGGCGAGGGCAGGAGCGACGGCGGCCGAACCGTCGGGCGCCGCCAGCCGGCCGGAGCGGTAGGCGCCGTCCAGGAGAGTCATCAAGGCGGAGATGACCCTCGTTCCCGGCCCTATGGTCCGCTCCGCAGGGGCCTTGTAGCCGGGTACCGGGCTGCCGAAGAGGAGCGCATAGCCGGGCGGCTGCGCCAGCGCCCAGCCCCGGACCGCCAGCCCGAGCGCCTCGAACCTTCCCTGGAAATCGTCCCCCGCGCAAGCCTGCACGGCGGCGTCCACCGCGTCCCCCAGCTCGTTGTAGGCATCGACCAACAGCAGGGTCAGCAGTTCCTCACGATTCTCCACATACCGGTACACGGCAGAGGAAACAACGCCGAGCTCCCTGGCGACGGCGCGCAGGGACAACGCGGCGGCGCCATGCAGGGCAAGATGTTCCCGGCCGATGCGCACAATGTCCTGGATGGTCCGCGCCCGGGCCCGCTCGCGGGGCGTGGAGGGCTTGGCAGGCGGAGCGGTGGCGGTCTGCGGCATGCCCCCAGCATTCCACAATCCGGAGCAGTGTCAACAAATGTGAGCACCGCTCTTGACTTGCATGTGGAACCGCTGCATCCTGATTTTGAGAGCACTGCTCTCCCCCGACCATGCAGCGAAAGCGAGAACGCCATGTCCCCGTCCGAGTTCCCCGATAGCCCGGGCCCCGCACTCTTCGTCGTCACCGGCGCCGGTCCGGTCGGCTGGACGGTTGCCGAGCAACTCGCCACGGCGGGCCACCGGGTGCGGGTGCTCACCCGTTCCGGCAGCGGGCCGTCCCATCCGCGCGTCGAGCGAATCGCCGTGGACGTCTCCGACCCGGCGCGGCTGGGGCAGCTGTTCCGGGGCGCCAAAGCGGTCTTCCACTGCATCCACGGCTCGCAGTACACGGCCCGGGCTTGGGCAGCCGAGCTTCCGGGCGCCGAGCAGACGGTACTGGCCGCTGCGGCCGAGGCCGGCGCCGTCGTCGTGTTTCCGGAAAGCCTGTATTCCTACAGCGAGCCGGGACGGCCGATGACCGAGGAGGGTCCCCGGGAGGCCAGGGGCGGCAAGCGCGGCATCCGCACCGCGCTGCTCAAGGCGCGGGCCGCGTCGGCCGCCAACACCCTCAGCATGGTCGCCGGCGATTTCTTTGGTCCACGCGTCAGGACCTCCCACGGCGGCGAGCGCATGGTGGCGCCCGTTTTGGCCGAAAGGAAATTGTGGGTGGTCGGCAGCGCGGACCAGCCGCACGCGTTTACGTACGTGCCCGACCTGGCGGCCGCCATGATCCATGCCGCCCAGGCGCCGCAGCTTTGGAACCAGGTGTGGCACACGCCTTCTGTACCGGCCGTCACGCAACGTCAGCTGGCAACTGCGTTCGCTGAAGCTGCCGGCGTCGCAAGACCCAGAATGGCAGCGCTACCGGGCTGGGCACTCCGGTCCCTGGGGTTGTTCTCACCGGATCTCCGGGAGGTCGCGGAGATGCTCTACCAGTTCGAGAAGCCGTTCGTGATGGACTCCGCCGCGAGCCAGGCGGCGCTGGGGCTGCAGCCGACGCCTCTCACGGAAGCAGCCGCCGCCACGGTTGCCTGGTGGGGGGACCAGAAGCGGTGACGGCGGCTGCGGCAATGAGTCCGGCAAGCGGATCCCGCAGACGGGGATCCGGCTAGCGGATTCCCGCGTCGGCGGTTTCCGGCTCCGGGGCGGCCGGCAGGTCACGCGCGGCGGCATCCGTCGCGGGGCGTCCCAGCTTGCTCGGCCACCAGATCCGCGGGCCGATGTCGTAGGCCAGGGCCGGGACCAGCAGGGAGCGGACCAGGATTGTGTCGAGCAGCACCCCGAAGGCCACGATGAAGGCAAGCTGCACCAGGAACATGATCGGGATGACGCCCAGGGCCGCGAAGGTCGCCGCCAGGACCACTCCGGCCGAGGTGATGACCCCGCCGGTGACGCCGAGGCCCCGCAGGATACCGGGCCGCGTCCCGTGCTTGATGGACTCCTCGCGGACCCGGCTCATCAGGAAGATGTTGTAGTCCACGCCCAGGGCGACGAGGAAAACGAAGCCGAAGAGCGGAACGGTGGCGTCGGCGCCCGGGAATCCCAGGACGTGGTTGAACACCACGGCGGAGACGCCCATCGCCGCCCCGTAGGACAGCACCACCGAGGCGACCAGCAGAACCGGCGCCAGGACGGAGCGCAGCAACAGCATCAGGATCACGAGGATGACCGCGAGAACCACCGGGATGATGGTGACCAGGTCGCGCTGGGCCGTGGTGTTGGTGTCCAGGGCCGTGGCGGTCACGCCGCCGACCAGGGCGCCGCCGTCGGCCTGCTTCAGTTCCCGGCGGAGATCCAGTACGACGTTCTCGGCCTCATTGGAGTCCGCGGCGTAGTTAAGCGTCGCATTGATCAGCACCTTCCCGTCCCTGACGGCCGGGGCGGCGGGGGCACCAGGCGCGCCAGCGACGATGGGCACGCTGCCCTCGGCCAGCAGGTAGGCGTCCCCGACGCCGGCGCTTGCCTTGGTCTTCGCCAGCACCTCTTGGGCCTTCGCCTCGTCGGCGACGATCACGGCGGGGCTGCCGGAGCCGGCGTCGAAGTGCCGGGCCAGCGCGTCCTGGCCGTCGACGGCGTTGGAGGCGGCGAGGATGACATCGGTTTGCGGGACGCCGTTGGCCTTGAGTTGCAGGACGCCGGCGGCGGCCACCAACAGCAGGAGCACGGAAGCGATCCAGACCGTGCGGGGCCGGCGGGAGACCAGGGAGCCGGTGGCACCCCACAGGCCCTTCTGGCCTTCGAGGCCGGTGACCAGTTCCGGCTCGCGCTCGGTCGCCGGGAGCAACTTGGGGCGGAAGGGCCAGAACGCGGCGCGGCCGAGCAGCGCCATCATGGCCGGCAGCAGGGTCAGTGCTGCGAAGAGGGAACACAGGATGCCGGCCGCTGCGACCGGGCCGAGGGCCTTGTTGGAGTTCAGGTCGGAGAACAGCAGGCAGAGCAGGGCGATGATGACGGTGGCGCCGGAGGCCAGGATCGGCTCCCAGGCCGCCTTCCAAGCGGTCAGTGCGGCGGCCGTGCGGTTGGTGGTGTGCGTCAGCGCCTCACGGAAGCGCGCCACGTAGAGCAGCGCGTAGTCCGTGGCGGCGCCGATCACCAGGATGGACAGGATGCCCTGGCTCTGGCCGTTGAGCTGGATCCAGCCCAGCTTCGCCATCCCGAAAACCAGCAGGATGGCTGCGCAGAGTGCGAAGACCGAGGTGAACAGCACGGCAATGGGCAGTAGCAGCGAACGGTAAACGACCAGCAGGATCAGGAACACCGCGCCCAGGGCCACCAGCAGCAAGATGCCGTCAATTCCGGCGAAGGCACTGACAAGGTCCGCCGTGAGCCCGGCCGGTCCGGTGACGAAGGTCCGCATGCCCTCCGGCGCCGAGGCCCTGACCTCGTCCCGGAGTTCCTTGATGACCGTCTTCACCTCCCCGGCGGAGGCGATGGGCACGACGAACTGCACGGCCTTTGCGTCCGCCGACGGGATCGGGCCGATCACGGTGCTCCCGGCCTGCAGGGCAGCGAGCTTGCCCTTGAGGGCGGCCGCTTCACCGAGCTGAGCCGGAGTGAGCGCGGAATCGCTTTCGATCACGATGACCGCCGGGATCTCCTTGGAATCGCGGAACTTGGCCTGCCACTCCTGGGCCGCGGTGGCCTCGGCTCCGGCCGGGAGAAACGAGGCCTGGTCGTTGGAGGAGACCTCACTGAGCCGCCCGAAGGTGGGGCCGCCGATGCCGGCGATGGCCAGCCAGGCGACCACCAGGACGGCGGGTACGAGCCAGCGCAGCCAGAACGGGACACGGGCGGTGTGCTTGGGGATGTTTTTCATGACGTCCTTCTGGGGTGCGGCCTCGGAAGAGTAGAATTGAATCCATAATAGAGTATCTCCATCATAGACATAAGTGAGTGTCTAGAAAGATTCTGCCTGAGGACGCTGAAGGGCTGGAGTAAACTCCGGAAGGCGCAACCGCGCATGCCTCCAGGGGCACCGAGCAGGAAGGGTGCAATGTCAACTGAGATGCCGGCAATCCCCGACGCCGCCGGGCCGCCGCCGCTGGTGAGCCTGCTTCAGGAGTTCAGCCTCGAAGCCAACCGCTATGCGGACTCGGCGGGAGCCCGGAACGACATGCACCGCACCGACCTCAACGCCCTGTCCGTGATCATGCAGCACACCGCGAGGAACCAGATCGTCACGCCGAGCGTGCTCCGCAAGGAACTCCACCTGAGCTCACCCGCCACCACGGCGCTGATTGACCGGCTGCACAGCTCCGGGCACGTGATTCGCGAGCGGGAGGGCCCGGACCGCCGCCAGGTCCAGCTCCGCATGACCCCCAAGGCCTACCGCGACGGCGGCGCCATGTTCGCACCGCTGGCCCGCCACATGGGCGCCGCCCTGGCGGACTTCACGCCGCAGGAACTCGAGCTCGCCACCCGGTTCATGAAGGCCATGATCGACGCGACGGTCATGGCCGGGCGGGAAGCGGCCACTCCCCCAACTGACTCGCGTTAGCTGTCGTTCAGCGGGGCCTAAACGACAACACGTGCCAGTCAGCTGGGTTCCTCCCCGGTGTGCAGCTGTAGCGTTTCCTTATGAGTGCGCAGCAGCCTGAAGATGTGTACAGCCACGGCCACCACGAGTCGGTGGTCCGCGCCCATGCCTCCCGGACGGCGGAGAACTCCGCGGCCTTTGTGATCCCGCACCTGACCCCGGGGGTTTCGGTGCTCGACGTCGGCTGCGGGCCGGGCAGCATCACGTGCGATTTCGCCGGTCTGGTCTCCCCCGGAAGGGTCACCGGGCTGGACCGCTCCCCCGAGGTGATCGGCCAGGCGTCCGTCCTCGCGGCCGAGCGCGGCGTGCAGAACGTCGAGTTCGTGGCCGGCAACATCTACGACCTCGACTTCGAAGACGAGACGTTCGACCTCGTGCATGCCCACCAGGTGCTGCAGCACCTCACCGATCCGGTGGCCGCGCTGCGGGAGATGCGCCGGGTCGCCAAGGCCGGCGGGATCGTGGCGGTGCGCGACGCAGATTTCCACGGCATGAGCTGGTACCCCGCGGTTCCCGAACTCGACGAGTGGATGGAGCTCTATCAGCGGATCGCGCGGCGTAACGGTGCCGAGCCCGACGCCGGGAGGCGGCTCGTGTCCTGGGCACAGGCTGCCGGGTTCACCGACGTCGCGCCCTCCAGCAGCAACTGGCTCTACGCGACCGGACAGCAGCGCCGCTGGCAGGCCCGGGTGTGGGGCGAACGGGTGCTGCATTCTGCGTTCGCGGACCAGGCGCTCGAGTACGGGTTCGCCACCGCGGCGGACCTGGCCCGGATCTCCGCGGGCTGGCACCGCTGGGGCTCCACGGACGACGGCTGGTTCCTGATCCCGAACGGCGAAGTGATAGCCCGGGCCTGAGCAACAGGCAGTTGTCCACATAGCCTTGATCCCTGCTGACGGCGTCCCACGGGATCCGGCATACATCAGGTCCTTCGCGATCGCCCATCCTGGCAGTTTCGGTGAAGCCTACGGCGAGCCGGATCCACTCTTGGACGAGGCTCGCGCATTGGAAGCGAAAGCATCCGAACGGGGCATGCCGCTGATCGGCCACTTCGCCTTGGGTAAAACGGGTTACATGTCGGCCCGCGCGCGCTCGTACTTTGACCAGTATCCGCGCCACGACGATCTTCCCAGGACCATGTTGCGTTGGCTTCATTCGACGCCGGCAAGTGCGGCTGAAACTCGTGCGTATGCCCGATGTTCTCTCAAACTGCCGCGCCGACGGCGTCCCAGCACTCACAGCGCCGCCACAGTGACGCCAAAGTCCCGCCAAATCTGCGCGGACCAAGCTGGTCACAGCCGCAAAGTCGGCAGGTCCGGATTCCCGGACCCCAGCGAAGGAGTATCACCATGGCAAAGATCAACAAAGGCACAGCGGCACTCATGCTCGCCGCGGTAATCGGCGGCGGCGCCATCGGCGCCTCGGCCCTCCCGGCGATGGCCGACGACGCCGGCGCAACGACGTCGTCGAGCAGCCCCGCCGCCACCACTGGCAGCGGCACACCCGGGACCGGCGGGGCGACGCGCGGTCCGCACCAAGCCAACGGCAAGACCGAGGAGATCCTCACTGGCGACACCGCCGCAAAGGTCGAAGCGGCAGTGAAGGCAGCCCAGCCCGGTGCGACGATCGAACGCATGGAGACAGACGCCGACGGCGCGACGTACGAAGCGCACATCACCAAGGCCGACGGCACGCGCGCCACCGTCCTGCTGGATGCCAACTTCAGCGTGACCGGCACCCAAGCGGGCCACGGCGGCCCCGGCGGCGGCCAGGGCGGCCCGGGCGATGCCGGATCGGACGGTTCCGCCGCCAACGGCTGACCACCGCGGGGGCGGATTGCTCCGGATTGCGGCCCGGCCGCGGTCCGGAGCAACTTCCTGCCGGCCATTCCCAGACATCCCAACGGCCGCTAGGGTGCAGTCAAAGACCAACGGTGAGGAGAAAGCATGCGCAAGGTGACGGCCGGTTTGTTTAGTTCCGTGGACGGTGTGGTGGAAGACCCGTTCCTGTGGCAGTTCGACAGCTTCGACGAGGAACTGGGGGCGGGGATGGGCGAGATGATGAGCCGGATCGACGCCGGGATCCTGGGCCGCGTCGGCTACCAGCAATGGTCACAGTACTGGCCGAACGCCGAAGCCGACGCCGACTTCGGCGGCTTCATCAACCCGCTGCCGAAATATGTGGCCTCCCGGACCTTGACCGGTGACCTCGAGTGGCAGAACTCGCGGCTGATGGATCGGCCGCTGGAGGAGTTCGTCGCCGAGCTGAAGAACGGCGTCGGCGGCGACGTCGGCGTCTTCAGCAGTATCTCGCTGGTCCGCCAGCTGCTGTTCGCCGGACTGCTGGACAGCCTGATGCTGATCGTCCATCCGGTGATTGCCGGCAGCGGCCGGCGGCTGTTCAACGACGGCGACCCCGTCACCCGGCTTGAGCTGCAGTCGTCCCAGCAGACCAGCAAAGGCAACATGATCCTCGAATACGGTCTCCGCCAGGGCTGACCGGAGTCCGCGCGGGCTCCTCCCCGTCATCAACGCGGGCGTGCCGGAGAAAACGTAAACTTGACAGGTGCAACTCTCCCTTTGGCTGGCCCTCGTCGGCGCCGGCGTCCTGATCAGCTTCACCCCCGGCGCCGGCGCGATCAACACCATGAGCAACTCCCTTAACTCCGGCTTCCGGCGTTCCATCTGGGGCATCCTGGGCCAGCAGGCCGCCCTGGTGGTGCACATCCTGATTGTGGCCCTCGGCGTCGGGGTGCTCGTGGCGAGCTCGCCGCTGGCCTTCAACATCATCCGCTACGCCGGCGCGGCCTACCTCGTCTACCTGGGCATCCAGCAGTTCCGGCACAAGCCCGACCTGGACCAGGAGAAAGCCGCGGCGCTGCGCAACGAGCCCGCGTTCTCGATTTTCCGCCGCGGCCTGTGGGTCAATCTGCTCAACCCCAAGGCGATCGTCTTCTTCCTGGCTTTCATGCCCCAGTTCATCCGGCCGGAGCAACCGCTGGTGGCGCAGTACCTCGTCCTCGCCGCCACCGTGATCGTCATCGACATCCTGGTCATGTGGTTTTTCTTCGCCGCGGCGGCCACGACCTTCCAACGCTTCACCCATGACGCCCGCGGCCAGCGGACCCTCAACCGGACCTTCGGCGTGCTGTTTATGGCCGTCGGCGTCCTGCTCGCGCTGATCCACTAGTCGCAGCCGGCCCGGGGCGCAAGTGTCCGTTCGCGCTGCCGGCCCGGGCCGCAAGTGTCCGTTCGCGCTATTGCCCGGTCGCCGGTGCGAGTTTCCGCAGATCGGCTTTGCGGATCTTGCCGCTGGCGGTCCGGGGCATCTCGTCCACAAAGACCACGGACTTGGGGATCTTGTACCGTGCGAGCCGGCCTTCCAGGTGGCCGCGCAGCTGTTCCTCCGTGAGCCGGGCACCGTCCCGCAGCAGCACCACGGCCCGCGGCACCTCGCCCCACTTCTCGTCCGGCACGCCGATCACCGCGACGCTTCCGACGGCGTCCAGCTCGGCGATCGCCTGCTCCACCTCAGCCGGGTAGATGTTCTCCCCGCCGGAGATGATCATGTCCTTGAGCCGGTCGGAGATGAACACAAAACCGTCCGGGTCCTTGTAGCCCATGTCGCCGGACTTGAACCAGCCGTCCGGGGTGTAGGAATCGGCCGAGGCCTCGGGCCGGTTCCAGTACTCGTGGATGACGTTGGGCCCCTTGATCTGGATCTCCCCCACGGTCCCCGGTGCGGCGTGGCCGGCCTCCGGGTCCAGGGGATCGGACACCCGGACGTCCGTGAAGAAATGCGGCAGGCCGGAGGATCCGGCCTTGTCCCGGGACCGTGCGGCCGGCAGGGTGGTGGCGCCGGGGGCCGTCTCGGTCATGCCGTAGCCGTTGGAGAACCGCAGGCCACGCCGCTCGTAGGCCTCCAGGACCCGCATCGGCACCGCGGAACCGCCGCACGTCAGCTTGTTCAGCGAGCTGAGGTCCGTGGCCTCCCAGTCCGGGTGCTCGCACAGCATCTGGTAGGTGGTCGGAACACCGCTGATGGTGGTGGCCCGGTGCTGCTGGATCAGCTCCAGCGTGCGGCGGGGGTCGAACTTGGGTTCCAGAACCACGGTGCCGCCCTTCAGCAGCGTGGGCAGGACGCCCATGTCCAGTGAGGCCACATGGAACATCGGCGAGATCATCAGCGCCACATCGGCGGACGAGAAGTCGAAATCGACGAGCACGTTGATGCAGTTCCAGGTGATATTGCCGTGCGTCAGGAGCGCCCCCTTGGGGTTCCCCGTGGTTCCCGAGGTGTAGAGGATCATCGCCCCGTCGTCGAGCCCCACGGATTCATCCGGGGCCGGCACGGCGCCGGACGCCAGCACGGCTTCGTACGCTTCGGCTTCGGCGGCGCCGCCGGCCTCGGAGGCAGCGGCGTCGGCGGCATTGCCGGCGTCGTCGACGACGATGCGCGCACGCACCGCGGTCTCCGCCGAACCGCGCTCGGCGAGGCCGGCGAGGGTCGCGGCGTGGACCAGGAGCACCGCCCCGCTGTCCTGGAGCTGGAACTTGATTTCCGGCGGGGCCAGCCGGGTGTTGAGCGGGACGAAGACCGCACCGATGAGCCCTGCGGCAAACAGGGTTTCCAGGAAGGACGGATCATTCTCGCCGAGGTAGGCGACCCGGTCGCCCTTGCCCACCCCGCGGTCCCGCAGGGCATTCGACAGCCGGGCGGCGCGCTCCGCGAACTGCTCATAGCTGAGCTCCCGGCCGCCGCTGATGATGGCCGTCTTGGTGCCGGACTTCGGGCGGCGTCGCTGCAACCACGAGCCGATGCCAAAATTCTCCACGGCAATTCCTTTCCAGTTAGACATTAAGGCCTGCGGCACCGGTTAGGACCGGACTGCTTCCAGATCGTTGTTCTTCGGCTCCCGGGTCAGCAGGATGAAGACGATGGACACGACGGACATGACGGCGAGGTACCACACCACGGAGGAGGTGTTTTGCCCGGAGTCCTTGAAGATCTGCGCGACGATACCGGGGGTGAATCCGGCGCCGAGGAGGGTGGCGAGCTGGTAGCCCAGCGAGGCCCCGGTGTAGCGGGAGGTCGTGCCGAACTGCTCGGAGACAAACGCCGCGAGCGGGCCGAACAGCGTGGAGTGGATCATCAGGCCCACCGCGAACGCTACGAAGATCAGGCCGATGTTGTTCGAGGACAGCAGCTGGAACATCGGGACCAGGTAGGCGATGAAGAGGACCAGGCCGCCGATCATCACGGGCCGCCGGCCCAGCTTGTCGGAGAGCCGCCCGCCCATGACCACGAAGATGATCGAGACGAACGACGCCGCCGCAAACGCGTACAGCACGCCCTGCCGGTCGGCGCCCTTGGACACCGCGTAGGTGACGGAGAAGGTTGCCAGCACCACCTGCAGCGCGAACCCTGCCGCCCCGGCCAGCATGGTGAAGATCAGGGTCTTGGGACGCCGCAGGACCTGCAGTAGCGGGAGTTCGCGTCGGCCCGCGGCCCCCTGGAGGGCCTCTTCGGCCTGCTCCTTCTCCAGCGCGGCCTTGAAGATCGGGCTTTCGGAGACCTTGAGCCGGACAAACATGCCGACCCCCAGCAGCACGAAGGACAGCAGGAACGGCACCCGCCAGCCCCAGGCGAGGAATTGGGCGTTCGGCAGGGCGGAGAAGGCGCCCATCACGAGGGTGCCGAGCACCGCGCCGGTGGGGGCGCCGGCGTTGACGAAGGAGGCCGCGAAGCCGCGTTTGCCGGACTCGGAGTGCTCCAGCGCCATCAGGGCCGCCCCGCCCCATTCACCGCCGACGGCGATGCCCTGGAACACGCGGAGGATCACCAGCAGGACCGCACCCCAGGGGCCGGCCACGGACGCGTCCGGCACGAGGCCGATCAGGGTGGAGGCGATGCCCATGACCAGCATCGAGACGATCAGCATGCCCTTGCGTCCGAGTTTGTCGCCGAAGTGGCCGAAGATGATGCCGCCCAGGGGCCTCGCGACGTAGCCGGCGGCGAAGGTGCCGTAGGCGGCCACGACGCCGACCCAGTCGTCCAGGCCGGTGAAGAACACCTTGGGGAAGACCACGGCCGCGGCCGTGGCGTAGAGCAGGAAGTCGTAGTACTCAATGGTGCTGCCGAGGTAGCTGGAGGCGATGACGGTCCGGGCCTCCCGGCGACGCGTGCCCGCGTCCATGGCCTGCAACTGCAAAATCTGGGACATCGTTGTTCCTTGGGGCAGTGGGGGTGGTGGGTGAGGGATTACTTGTAGAAGCGGGCGAGGAATTCGGCCACGACGGCGGGCCGTTCCTGGCCTTCGATTTCGATCGTGTTGGACACCTTGATCTGGGCGCCGCCCTTGACTTCGGTGACCTCAGCGATGGTGGCGCGCATCCGGATCCGCGAGCCGACCTTGACCGGGGACGTGAAGCGGACCTTGTCCAGGCCGTAGTTGACCTTGGTGGTGACGCCTTCGACGTCGAACAGCTCGCCCCAGAACGGGATGATGAGCGAGAGGGTGAGGAAGCCGTGCGCGATCGGGGCGCCGAAGGGGCCGTCCTTGGCGCGTTCCGGGTCCACGTGGATCCACTGGTCATCGCCGGTGGCGTCGGCGAATTTGTTGATCTGCTCCTGGGTGATTTCGCGGTATTCGGTGACGCCGAGGTCGGTGCCGGCGAGGGTAAGCAGTTTGTCGAAGTCGACGACGAGGTTGGGCATCTTTGGCTCCTGTGCTGGTGTGGCGGGTTTTGAAGGATGACGGCGGGCCCGGATCTGGGCGGCACCGCCTGGTGGCAAGAAGGTAAAGACTTAGCGGGTGAAGGCGCTCTGTCCGGTGAGGGCGCGTCCGATGATCAGGGCGTTGATCTCGTGGGTGCCCTCATAGGAGTAGACAGCCTCCGCATCGGCATGGAACCGGGCGACGTCGGTCTCGAGGGTGATGCCGTTGCCGCCCACCACCTCGCGGGCCAGCGCCACCGTCTCGCGCATCAGCAGGGAGGTCTGCATCTTGGCAAGGGCCGAATCCTGGTCCCGGTAGATGCCCTTGGCTTGCTGCTCGGTCAGCCGGACCACAAGGGACAGGGCCGAGGTGACGTTGCCCAGCATCCGGGCGAGTTTCTCCTGGACGAGCTGGAAGGACCCCACCGGCCGGCCGAACTGCTCCCGCTGCGTGACGTAGCGCAGCGCGGCCTCGAACGCGCCGGCGGCCATGCCGGTCGCGATCCAGGCGACATCGGAGCGCATTGCCCGCAGCATGGCGGCCACGTCCTTGAAGGAGTTGACGTTGTGCAGGCGCATTGATTCCAGGACGCGGACCTCGTCGAGGGTGATGTGCGCGTTCTGCATCATCCGCAGCGCAGTTTTGCCGTGGATCTTCTGCAGGGTCACGCCGGCGGCTTCGCGCTCCACGAGGAACGCCTTCACCTGGCCGTCGGCCTCGTCGCGGGCGAAGACGGCCAGGACGTCGGCGGTGGCCGCGCCGCCAATCCAGCGCTTGGCGCCGTTGATGACCCAGGTGTCGCCGTCGCGGCGGGCCCTCGTGGACAGGCCGCCGGCAATATCCGAGCCGGACTCCGGCTCGGTCAGCGAAAAGACGCCCTTGAGCGAGAAATCGAGGACTTTCGGCATCCACTCGGCCTGCTGCTCCGCGGAGGCACCGACCGTGATGGCTGTCCGGAACAGCCCTGCCTGGGCTGTGTAGAAGGTGGCCAGGGACGCGTCGGTCCGGGCGAGTTCGAAAATCCGGAACCCCTGGTAGATCCCCCGGGCCGGCGTTTGCCCGGCGCCGGGGCCGCCGGTGAGTTCGGCCGGTTCCATCAGGTCCAGGTCGATCAGCGGTTGGGCCAGCTGGTCCGGGAACTCCCCGCGCTCCCAGTAGTCGGCGAGCAGCGGGCGGGCCTGCTCGTCCAGGAAGGCGCGCAGCCGGTCCAGGACCCGGCGTTCGGCGGGTGTGAGGAGGGATTCGGCGTCGTAGAAATCGCACACGCCGTACAGCCTCTCCTGCGCGGCGCTGTCGGCCGCGACGGCGGTGTCGGCAGTCATCTCAACTCTCCAGCCCGAGCAGGCGGACGGCGTTGTCCTTGAGGATCTTGGGCCGAACCTCGTCCTTGAGCGGCAGGTCCGCGAAGGCCCCCAGCCACTTCTGCGGCGTGATCAGCGGGAAGTCCGTGCCGAACAGCACTTTGTCCTGCAGCACCGAGTTGGCCATCTTCACGAGCGACTCGGGGAAGTACTTTGGGGACCAGCCGGAGAGGTCGATGAAGACGTTGGCCTTGTGCGTGGCGATCGAGTTGGCCTCGTCCTGCCACGGCACCGAGGGGTGGGCCATGATGATCTGCAGCTCCGGGAAGTCGGCGGCGACCGCGTCGAGCAGGAGCGGGTTGGAGTAGGCCAGCTTGATGCCGTAGCCGCCGGGCAGGCCGGCACCCATGCCGTTCTGGCCGGTGTGGAAGATCGCCGGGAGTCCCAGCTCCTGGAGTGCTTCCCAGAGCGGATAGAACTGCTCGCTCGAGGGATCGAAGCCCTGGAGGGACGGGTGGAACTTGAAGCCGCGCGCGCCCAGGTCCACGGCCTGGTGCTTGGCGCCCTGGATGGCCTCGGCGCCGGTGCGCGGGTCGACGCTGCCGAACGGAATCAGCACGTCGTTGTTCCGGGCGGCCCCGGCGATGAGTTCGGGGATGCTGTTGGGTTCGTGCTTGAGCTGGGTGCGGGCGTCCACGGTAAACACGACGGCCGCCATGTTGAGTTCGCGGTAGAGCTCAGCGATCCGGTCCAGCGATGGTGTCCGGTCCTCGGCCTTGAAGTACTTGGCGGAGGCCTCGGTGAGCTCGGCCGGCAGCGAACCGTGGCCGTGGCCGTCCACCTCCAGGTGGACGTGCATGTCAATCGCATCGAGCCTGGCGGCCTCGATGCCGAGTTCATAACGTGCGGCGGCCATGTCAGCGGACCTGGGCCGGTTCGGGCTGCAGTTCCTCCGGCAGCGGCAGGAATTCCTCGCCCACGCTCTGCAGTTTGTCCCCGAAGAGCGCCCCGAAGTTTTCGACGAGGTCCTCATAGCCCCATCCGCCCTCGCGATATTCGGTGGCGGCGGCCTCCGGGTGCGTCCAGAGCTGCAGGCGGTCCCCGCCGGCGCCGATGGCCTGGCCGGTGACGCCGGCTGCGGCGTCGGAGGCGAGGAACGCGACCAGCCCGGCGACGTCGTCGGCGGTGCCGAAGCCGAGGTCGTGGCGGAAGAAGGCCGGCATGGCCTCGCCCCGCTCGTCAGCCTCGACGGCCTTCTGGAAGTACGGCACTGTCTTGGTCATCGCCGTGGCGGCCACCGGGATGACGGCGTTGGCGGTGACGCCCGCCTTCTTCATCTCCAGCGCCCAGGTGCGGACCATGCCCACGATTCCGGCCTTCGCGGCGGCGTAGTTGGTCTGGCCGAAGTTGCCGCGCTGGCCGGTGGGCGAGCCAATGGTGATGATGCGGCCGGGAATACCGTTCTCCTTGAAGTAGCCGAACGCTTCCCGGGCGCAGGTGAAGGTGCCCTTGAGGTGGACGTTGATCACGGCGTCGAAGTCCTCGTCCGTCATCTTCAGCAGGCTCTTGTCCCGCAGGATGCCGGCGTTCGTGACCAGGATGTCCAGCCTGCCGAACTCGGTCACGGCGGCCCGCACCAGCTGCTTGGCGACGTCGGAAGAGCCCACCGGGGCCACGACCGCCGCGGCCCGGCCGCCGTCGGACTGAATGGTCCGGACCGCCTCTTCGGCGACGGCGGCGTCCACGTCGTTGACGACGACGGCGGCGCCCTGGCGGGCCAGCTCCCGTGCGTAGGCCAGGCCGAGGCCACGGCCGCTTCCGGTGACGATTGCTACTTTTCCTGACAGGCTCATGCTGCTCCTTTGCTAGCTGCCGTGTGCATCCGGTCCTGTGACGTGGGATGCTGGTCTGCATCCATGAAAGTATGGATAATTGAAAATGTCAATGATTTATTTTCTGGACTATTGGAGCTGGCATGACGACCGAAGTAGACGCCCAGCCCGGCACCGCGCAGCAGGACAAGCTCGTGGCGGCCTCCATCAGCCTGGATGCGGGCTTCCTGCTGGCGAAGCTTCACGCCGCCGGGTCGATCCTCAATAACCGTGCGCTGGCCGAGTTTGGCCTCAAGGAACGTTCCTATTCGGTCCTGGCCCTGGCCAACAGCGAACTCGAGCCCACCCAGCGCGAGATGGCGGAGTTCCTCAGCCTCGACCCCAGCCAGATCGTCGCCCTCATTGACGAACTGGAAAAACGCGGCCTGGTGATCCGCGCGCCCGGGAAACTGGACCGCCGGGCCAAGATTGTGTCCGCCACCGCTGATGGCGCAGCCCTCTTCCGGCGGGCCGAAGCCTCCGCGCGGGAAGCCGAAGCGGCGGCCCTCGCCAGCCTCAGCGAACCCGAGGTCCGAGAGCTGAAGGCGCTCCTCCGGAAGGCACTCTGGAGCCGGGACTAACCGCCCGCGCGGAGGGCCGGCAGAAGCGCTTTGACCGTGTCCGCCGCGATCGCGAAACCAATGCCGTTCGCCGCGGTCTGCGAGGTGGACGTGGCCACCATGGTGTTGATGCCGATCACGCGGCCCTCGGTGTTGAGCAGCGGGCCGCCGGAGTCTCCCGAGCTGATCGGCGCATCAGTCTGCAACAGGTTGGTCAGCCGGGAAGCGGCGCCGACGCCGGTCTGGGTCGGGGCCGCCCGCCCGGTCGCGGAGATGATGCCGGTCGTGACGCTGGGGCCGCCGTCCAGCCCCAGGGCGTAGCCGATGGCGATGACGGGGTCGCCCGGCGCCATGGCTCCGGAGTCCCCCAGTTCCAGCACCGCCAGGCCCGTCACACCGGAGACCTTCAACAGCGCCACGTCGTTATCGCTGTCCGAGGCGACGATCCGGGCCGCGAGCCTGCTCGAGTCCTGGAAGGTCACGCTCACGGTCGATGCTCCGCTGACCACGCCCCGGACCACGTGGGCGTTGGTAAGGATCTCCCCCGTGCTGCCGATGACTATCCCGGTCCCCTCGGCCGTCACCCGGTTGGCGCCACTCGGATCCAGGAAGGGGTTGGACTGCGTGGTGGTGGCCTTGACCGAGACCACGGCGGGCAGCGAGGTTGCCAGGATGCCTTTGATATCCGTGGGGTGGTCGGAGACCGCGCCGCCGGTGGTGACGTATTGCTTGACCACGGTCGCGTTTCCCCAGCCGCTGAACCGCGCGACCAGCAGTGACGATCCGGCGCCTGCCAGCGCGGCAACCAGGACGAGCCCCAGCAGCTGGAGGAAACCGAGGGAGAAGCGCTTCGCGCGCCGCTCGGGGCCGCGGCCCGGCGCTTCGGCGACGGCCCCTGGATTCGTCGACGGCGGCGGGACCGCGGCGGCCCCCGCCGGGGCACCATACGGCGCGTCTCCGTCCGCATCCCGGGGCATGACCGCCGGCACGGCAGGGGACTCCCGATCCGTCATAGAGACAGTCTGCGGACGGCCGGGCCGACGGTCCAGAGCCAAAGGACCCGGCGGCCCGGCTGGCCGGGACCCTAGGTGATCCGTCATGCTTAGTCATGACCTCTATGTCGAGCCAGTACCGGATCATCACGGTCTGCACCGGAAACATCTGCCGGTCTCCGATGGCCGAACTGATGCTGGCAGAGGCCGCGGCCGCGGCGCAGCTGACCGGCGTCGAGGTAGATTCGGCTGGGATCACCGCCTATGAGGTGGGCCGCCCGATCGACCCGCGGGCCGCCCGCAAGCTCGCGGCCCACAACATTGGCTCCGAGCTGCACGTCGCGCGCGAGTGGCGCAATGACTGGTTCCAGTCGCGCGAGCTGATCCTGGCCCTGGACGTGGACCATTACGGCTGGCTGCGCCAGGCCGCGCCGGATCAGGCCTCGCTGGCCAAGATCCGGATGTTGCGCAGCTTCGACCCCGCTGTCGCCGGCAAGGATCCCCTGGACCAGGGCATCGAGGACCCCTGGTACGGCGGACACGCCGACTTCGACATTACCTGGGATCTGATCCAGGCCGCGGTCCCGGGCATTCTGGGCCACGTCCGCGCAGCCCGGCTGCAGACCGGGGGACGGCAGCAGGCGCACCAGGGCAGCACAGGGCACCGGGTACGCTCTAGTTCATGAGCCCCGCACCCGTCATCATCGCCATCGACGGACGCTCCGGGGCAGGCAAAACCACCCTGGCCATCGAACTCGCGGCCCGGCTCCGCGAACACCACAAAGTCTCCCTCTTCCACCTCGAGGACATCTACCCCGGCTGGAACGGCCTGGCGGCGGGCATCGAGCGCTACGCAGCCACCGTGCTGGCCCCGCTGCGCCGCGGCGAAGCTGCCCTCTGGGTCAGCTGGGACTGGGAACGGCATTACGACGGCGACACCCGGCTGACCCCACCGGCCGAAATCGTCCTGGTCGAAGGCGTGGGTGCGGGCGCCGCGGCCGCCATGCCCTTCCTTGACGCCGTGATCTGGGCCGACTCCCCCGACCAGGACCGCCGCACGCGGGCCCTGTCCCGCGACGGCGAGACCTACCGCCCCTACTGGGATCAATGGGCCGGGCAGGAAGACGAGTGGCTCGCTGCGGACGATGTGCCGTCCCGGGCCGACGTGCGGGTGCTCAACTTAGCCGACGGCGCCGCGCCCGCCGAGGTGCTGCAGGCCCTCCAGTACCTTCCCGCGCTGTCCCCGGTGCTGCTCCCGGAACTTTCGGCCCGCCGCGGGCTGCAACTGACGGCCGAGCGGCTGGACGCCGCACCGGACGCGGCCAGGCTCTTCGAGCTGCTCTATGGCGGCTCCCCGAACGCGGTGTGGCTTGATTCCTCCCTGGCCGAGGGCGGCGCCGGCGAACCGAACCGGCAGGGCGGCGCGGGAGCCGAACGCAGCCGCTTCAGCATCCTGGCCGACGACGGCGGCAGCTTCGGCCAGTCCGTCCGGCACCGTTCGGGACGGACCCGGGTGAGCGTCGGCAACTCGACCGTACAGACCGACGGCGGGTTCTTCCGCTGGCTTGACGGGGTATGGGGCCGCCGCGCGCTGCGCGCCCCGCAGGGCTACCCGTGCGAGTTCACCCTCGGCTGGCTCGGCTACCTCGGCTACGAACTCAAGCGCGAGACCGGCGGCAGCAATGTCGAGGCCGCCACCCCGGATGCCTGCCTGATCTTCGCCGGCCGCGCCGTGGTCCTGGACCACCGGGAACGCACGGCGTGGCTGCTCGCCCTCGACGCCCCGGACGCCGGCGACTGGCTGGCTACCGCCCGAGCCGCCGTCTTGGCCGCGGACCAGGGCCCCGAACCCGCAGCCGGCGGCGTCGGGCATTCGGCCGGCCCCGCCCCCGCCCTGGACTTCAGCGCCCGGGACACCGAGGCCGCCTACAAGGCCAAGATCGCCGCGGCGCAGCACGAGATCACCGAGGGCAACAGCTACGAGGTCTGCCTCACCACGGCCCTGACGGCCAGCGCGCCAGCCGGGGAGCTCGATCCGTGGCAGGCGTACCTGGCCCTCCGGCGCCGCAATCCGGCACCCTTCGCCAGCTTCCTGCGACTGTCGGGCCTCACCGTGGCCAGCACCTCGCCGGAGCGCTTCCTGCGGATCTCCGCCGACGGCGCCATGCGGGCCGAGCCGATCAAGGGCACCCGGCGCCGGTCCGACGACGCCGCCCGGGACGAGGGATTGCGCCGCGAACTGGAATCCTCGCCCAAGGACCGGGCCGAGAACATCATGATCGTGGACTTGCTGCGCAACGACCTCAGCCACTTCGCGGTGCCCGGGTCCGTCTCGGTCAGCCGGCTGTGCGCGATCGAAAGCTACGCCACGGTGCACCAGATGGTCAGCACCATCGACGCGCGGCTCCGGCCCGGAATGCCGCGGGCCGAGGCCGTGGCGGCCTGCTTCCCGGCCGGCTCCATGACCGGGGCGCCGAAGGTCAGCACCATGGCGATCCTGGACCGGCTCGAGGCCGCGCCGCGGGGGGTCTACTCCGGGGCGATCGGCTACTTCTCGCTCAGCGGCGCCACGGACCTCGCGGTGGCTATCCGGACCCTGGTGGCCGCCGCCGGCACGGACAGCACCACCGTGAGCCTCGGCGTCGGCGGCGCGATCACCGCGGATTCCTCCCCGCAGGAGGAGTACGAGGAAATCCGGACCAAGGCCTTCGGGGTCCTCTCGGCGCTCGGCGCGGAGTTCCCGCGGGGCTAAGGGTCCGGCGTCCCGGCCTACTGCAGGGTGGCCGTGAGCCGTGCGACGTTGTCCACGTATTTGACGCCCATGGGCCGTTTGATCCAGTCCTCGAGCTTGAGTTCGCGCGAAATGCCGCGGTAGGTGTCCTCCACGGCGCGGATCCGCTGCACGATGTCTTCGCCGAGCAGCATGACGGAGACCTCGAGATTCAGCGAGAACGAGCGCATATCCATGTTGCTCGAGCCCAGCACGGCCACCTCGTTGTCCACCGTGAAGTGCTTGGCGTGCAGCACGAACGGCGCCTTGTAAAGGTAGATCCGCACGCCGGCTTCCAGCAGCGCCTCGTAGTAGGACTGCTGGGCGTGGTGGACCAAGAACTGGTCACCCTTCTCCGAAACGAACAGTTCGACGTCGACGCCGCGCTGGGCCGCCGTCGTCACCGCATAGAGCAGCGAGTCGTCCGGGACAAAGTACGGGCTGCAAATGGAAAGCTTGTGCTGCGCCGAGTAGATCAGCGTGTTGAACAGCCGCAGGTTGTTCTCGGTGATGAACCCCGGGCCGCTGGGCACCACCTGGGCGGTCACGTTTCCGGGCGCGGACTCGGGCCTGTGCCCCAGCTGGTGCTCCAGCGATTCGTCGGTTTCGCTCAGCCAGTCGGTGGCGAAGACCACGTTCAAGGTCGTGACGATCTGGCCGCGCATGCAGGTCATCAGCTCGACCCACTCGCGGCCCACCTTGCGGTGCTTCGGGTTGTTGTAGGACGGTTCGATCAGGTTTTGCGAGCCGGTGAAGGCGACCTCGCCGTCGATCACCATGATTTTGCGGTGATTGCGCAGGTCCGGCCGACGCCACTGGCCGTGCACCGGATTGAGGGGCAGCATCGGCCGCCAGCGGATCTTGCTGGCCTCGAGCCGGGCGATCAGCTTCCGGTATCCCTTGATGCGCAGCGTGCCAAGGTGGTCGAACAGGATCCGGACCTCGACGCCGCGCTCGGCAGCGTCCTCCAGGGCGGTCAGCAGATCGTCGGTGACGTGGTCCGAGCTCATGATGTAGAACTCTGCGTTGATGAACGACGTGGCCTCGCGGACGGCCGCGGCCATCGCCTTGATGGAATCCGGGTAGCCGGACAGCAGCTCGACGCTGTTGCCGTCCACCATCGGCAGCGAGCCGAGGGTCTTGTTGAGCTCAGCCGCGGACGCCACCCACTCGGGCCCGGCATATTGGCTTTCGACGGCGGCCAATGCCGAGGTCCCGGCCCGCACCCGGGTGTTCACGGCTTCCTGCTGGGCGCGGCGGCGGCGGGAGAGCCGGAAGTTGCCGAACAGCAGGAACAGGACGAGGCCAAGCGCCGGCACAAAGAAGATGCCCAGCAGCCAGGCCATCGCGGTGGTGGGCCGGCGGTTGCCGGGAATGATTCCCAACGCCAGCACCCGGATGACGAGGTCAATCACGGTCAGGATCAGAATCACCCAGGACGGGAATATTCCGGTCAGCGGAAACGGCCACAGCACAGGCGTACCCCTCAAGCTCCAGACCCGCGGAACAGTTCCGGAACGGGCAACCCGCACAGCTTATCCCGCCGCGGGCCACACTAAGCTGAAGGCATGACTACCTCCGCCTCTGTTCCGGCCCCCGCCACGGTGCTGGTGTTCCTCGACCCCGCCTTTGAGAACGGCCGGATCGCCGACTCGTCCGCACCGCAGCTGATGGCCACGGATCAGGGCGCGACCCGCGGCGACGGCGTTTTTGAGTCGCTGCTGGCGGTGGGCGGAAAGCCGCGGAAGCTGCAGGCCCACCTGAGCCGGCTGGCCGGTTCCGCCCGGGCGCTGGAGCTGGATATTCCGGCGGAGGACGCCTGGCGCCGTGCGATTGAAACCGCGATCGGCGAGTTCCGCGGCCACGCCGGCCCGGCTGGCGGCGGCGCCGACGGGGCGGACGAGGTTGTGGTGAAGCTGCTGGCCACCCGGGGTGTCGAGGGCGCTGCCACCCCCACCTGCTGGGTCCAGGCCTCCCCGCCGCCGGCCGCCGGGCGCGTCCAGCGCGAGACCGGCATCGACGTGATCCTGCTGGACCGCGGCTATGACAGCGAGGTGGGCGAACGCGCCCCCTGGCTGCTGTTGGGCGCCAAGACCCTGTCCTACGCCGTCAACATGGCGGCACTCCGCTACGCCCACCACCAGGGCGCGGACGATGTCATCTTCACGTCCGCCGACGGCCGGGTCCTGGAGGGCCCGACGTCGACCGTCCTGCTGGCACACCTGGAGACCAGCGACGACGGAGCGGGCGGGAGCCGCACCGTGCGCCGGCTGATCACCCCGCAGCTGGACAGCGGCATCCTTCCCGGGACCTCGCAGGGCGCCCTGTTCACCGCGGCCAAGGCAGCCGGCTGGGAACTGGGCTACGGCCCGCTGGTCCCCAACGACCTCTACGACGCCGACGCCGTGTGGCTGATCTCCAGCATCCGGCTCCTCGCACCGGTGAACCACATCGACGGCAAGGAAATTGGTACCCCCGAACTGCGCCGGCAGCTCACGGCCGAGCTCAACGCGCTGTACGCCACGATCGACTAGTCCCGGGGGCCGGCCGGCTCCGGTCCGGTTACTTAACATGACGACGGCGGCTCTGCGGGCCGGCGTCGCAGGTGTTACGTTTTTTGTGAGTAATGAGACCCGGCGCCAAGCCCTGACTGGCCGGTCGGCAACCCTCCCTTTCGCGGCGGGGTGCCTCAGGTGAATACTCGGCATATCGACCCATTCGAGCTGCAAACGTGAAAGAAGGAGATCCGTCGTGCCTGACGCGTCCGCCCCCGCTGTGCCCGCCACAGCCCCAGCCCCGTCCCCCGCCGCCCCCGGCGCCGACGTGAAGCTGGCCTACCGCCTGTTCACCGGCCCCGATGACCGTGCCTTCTGCGAGCGCGTGTCCGCCGCGCTGGCCGAAGGCTATGTCCTGCACGGCAGCCCCTCTGCCACGTTCAACGGCAGCACCGTGATCGTTGCCCAGGCGCTCGTGCTGCCGGCCGCGATCGCCAGCGCCGACGCCGCCGTCGCCAACGCGGTGGATGAGCTCGACGCCGTCGAGTTCGAGGGCGAAGGCCACGCGTGAGCTACGCCGGAGACTTGACCCCGCAGGAGGCCTGGGCCCGGCTTGAAGCCGGCGCCGTCCTGGTCGACGTCCGCACCGAGGGCGAATGGGCCCAGATCGGTGTTCCAAATACCGCGGATACCGGCGGCCAGCGGGATCCGCTGTTCATCCAGTGGACCTTTGCCGGCGGCACCCCGAATCTGCAGTTCGTGGAGCAGCTGCGCCAGCAGGTGCCCGCGGCCGACGGTGCCGAACTCATCTTCCTGTGCCGCTCCGGCGCGCGTTCCGCGGCGGCCGCGGACGCCGCCACCGCGGCGGGCTTCACCGCCTACAACGTCCTTGAGGGCTTTGAGGGCGACCCGGACCCATCCGGTGCCCGCACCGTCAACGGCTGGAAGAACCGCGGCCTCCCTACCAACTCCGGAAAGCACTAAGTGGGCTTCAATCCCGACGCCCAGGGCTGGAGCCCGGATACCCAGGCCGTCCGCGGCGGCCTCGACCGCACCGGGTTCCAGGAGACCACCGAGCCGATCTTCCTGAACTCCGGCTTCGTCTACGAATCCGCCGCCGCGGCCGAGCGTGCCTTCACGGGCGAGGATGAGCGCTTCGTCTACTCCCGCTACGGCAACCCCTCGGTGGCCACCTTCCAGGAACGGCTCCGTCTGCTGGAAGGCACCGAGGCGTGCTTCGCCACGGCCTCGGGCATGTCCGCGGTGTTCACCGCGCTCGGGGCGTTGCTCGCCGCCGGGGACCGTGTTGTCGCGGCCCGCTCGTTGTTCGGCTCGTGCTTCGTGATCCTGAACGAAATCCTGCCGCGCTGGGGCGTGGAGACGGTCTTCGTGGACGGCCCGGACCTTAGCCAATGGCGCGCCGCCCTGTCGGAACCCACGACGGCGGTCTTCTTCGAGTCCCCGTCGAACCCGATGCAGGAAATCGTGGACATCGCCGCCGTCAGCGAGCTGGCGCACGCCGCCGGCGCGACGGTCGTCGTCGACAATGTTTTCGCCACTCCCCTGCTGCAGCGCTGCGGGGAGCTCGGCGCGGACGTGGTCGTCTACTCCGGCACCAAACACATCGACGGCCAGGGCCGTGTGCTCGGCGGGGCGATCCTGGGCTCCAAGGAGTTCATCGACGGCCCGGTCAAGCAGCTCATGCGCCACACCGGTCCGGCGCTCTCGGCCTTCAATGCCTGGGTGCTGACCAAGGGGCTGGAGACCATGGGCTTGCGGGTGAACCATTCCTCTGCCTCCGCACTGAGGCTTGCCGGCTGGCTCCAGGAGCAGCCCGCCGTCAGCTGGGTGAAGTACCCGCTGCTGCCGTCCCACCCGCAGTACGAGCTGGCCGCACGGCAGATGAAGGCCGGCGGCACCGTGCTGACGTTCGAGCTGTCCCCGTCCCCGGGGCGGACGGCGAAGGAGGCCGCCTTCGCCCTGCTGGACGCCCTCCGGATCATCGACATCTCCAACAACCTTGGCGATTCAAAGTCCCTCATCACCCATCCGGCCACCACGACGCACCGCGCGATGGGTCCGGAGGGTCGGGCGGCGATCGGGCTGAGCGACGGCGTGGTGCGACTGTCGGTGGGTCTGGAAGAGGTGGAGGACCTGATCCGGGACCTCGGTTACGCGCTCAAGCAGGTCTAGCTCCGGCGGACCCGGGAGAGCACGGGGGCCGGTTCCGGCGTCCCCTCCGTCTCCTCGGTCTCCGCGCCGCGCGTCGTGACGCGCACGGCATGGGCGACGACGGCGGCCAGTCCGGCGTCGTCGACGGGGGTGTCCAGCCCCGGAGCGCAGAGAGCCTGGCGCTGTTGCTGCGAGCCCGTGCCGTCCGCCAGGATCCGGTTGACTCCGTGGCGCACCAGGTCCAGCTCCCCCTGCTCAGCCAGCACGGGGGCCAGGAAGTCCACGAGGGCATGCACCACCTCGGCCGCGGGAGCGGGGGTGAAGGTTCCGAAGTCCAGCAGCTGCCCCCGCAGTCCGCAGTTGCTGGCCTGCCAGGCTGCCATCCGCAGCAGCAACGTCGGCACCGGTGCGGGGTCGACGCCGTCGTCCCATTCCCGGGCGGCCGTCTCGACAAGCGCCCGCACCAGGACAGCGATCAGCGCCGCGTCGTCCGCCCGCAGGCAGACATCGGCGACCCGGACCTCCACGGTGGGATGATGCCGGCACAGCCGCGCATCGAAGTAGACCATCCCCTCATCCATCAGGACCCCGGTCTCCACCAGCCGGCTCACAACCCGGCGGTAGACCGGCAGGTTGCCGAAGATCATCGTGGGCCCGGACCCCGGCCAGCGGTTCCACGCCTGGGTGCGGTAGCTTTCGAACCCGGTCTCCGTGCCGTTCCAGTAGGGGGAGTTGGCGCTGAGGGCGATCAGCACCGCGAGCTTGTCCCGGATCCGGTCCAGCACCGCAACCGCTTCCTCCGGCGACTCCACGAAAGTGTGGACGTGGAACCCGCAAGTCAGCTGCTCCTGCACGGTGAGGCCGAAGCGCCTTTGCATGGTTGCGTACCGCGGATTGGGCGTCGTGTGCGTGACCGACGCCAGCGGCGAGGTGGCCAGGGCGGCCACCCTGGCCCCGTGGGTTTGGGCGGCCCGGTCGGTGAAGGCCCGGGACTGCCGGATCTGCCGGAGCAGGGCTCCGTGGTCCAGGCAGGGCAGCGTCTGGGTCTCGATCTGCTCGAGCTTGAGCTCGAAGCTGAAGCCCGAATCGTCGTGGGCGGGACTGTTGGCGGCCGCGGGCTCCACGGCGGCGGCCGCCGGCTTGAGGCCGGCCAGCAGCGCATCGGCCAGTGCCGACGGGACCCCGGTGACGGGGTCCACGATCAGCAGTTCCTCCTCGACGCCGAAGGTGCGCATGCAACTATTGTCCGTCCGCACCCGCCCCGTCGCGCTACCCCCAGTGCGGTCATTTAGCAGCGGGAACCGGCCGATTCAGTCCTGGAAATACTCGATCTTGGCGCCGATGGTGTTGAGCCGTTCAGCCAGGTCCTCATAGCCGCGCTCGATCACGTAGATGTTGCGCAGCTCGGACACGCCCCGCGCGGCGAGCATGGCCAGAAGCAGGCAGGCGGCGGGGCGCAGGGCGGGCGGGCAGCCGACTTCCGCGGCCCGCCATTTGGTGGGCCCGTTGACGTAGATCCGGTGCGGATCCAGGAGCTGGACCTGGGCGCCCAGCTTGTTCAGTTCGGTGAGGTAGATGGCCCGGTTCTCGTACACCCAGTCGTGGATCATCGTCTGGCCCTGCGCGTTGGCGGCGATGACGGCGAAGAACGGCAGGTTGTCGATGTTCAGGCCGGGGAAGGGCATCGGGTGGATCTTGTCCTCCGGCGCCCTCAGCTCCGAGGGCTGGGTGGTGACGTCCACGAGCCGGGTGCGGCCGTTGCGGGCGACGTATTCCGCCGACACCTCCAGCCGCTGGCCCATCTGCTCAAGCGTCGCCAGCTCGATCTCCATGAACTCGATCGGGACCCGGCGGATCGTGACCTCGGAATTCGTCACGATGCCGGCGGTGATCAGGCTCATCGCTTCGATCGGGTCCTCGGACGGGAAGTATTCGATGTCGACGTTGATCGAAGGGCGGCCGACGATCTTCAGCGTAGTGGTGCCGACGCCGTCGATCTGCACGCCCAGCATCTGCAGGTAGAAGCAGAGGTCCTGGACCATGTAGTTTGGGCTGGCATTGCGGATGATGGTGCTGCCGCGGCGGTGCGCGGCGGCCATGATGGCGTTCTCGGTCACGGTGTCGCCGCGTTCACTCAGCACGAAAGACCGGTCGTGGCCGTCCGAGGGCGGTGCCTGCACGCTGTAGAAGCCGGACTTCGCCTCTACGCTGAGCCCGAACTGCCGCAGTGCCTGCATGTGCGGTTCCACGGTACGGGTGCCGAGGTCGCAGCCACCGGCGTAGGGCAGCCGGTATTCGGTGGACTCATCGAGCAGCGGGCCCAGGAGCATAATGACGCTGCGGGTGCGCCGGGCGGCCTCCACGTCCATCGAGGCCAGGTCCAGCACGGCCGGGCGGCGGATCTGCAGGTCGTTGGCGTTGAGCCAGGTGCATTCGACGCCGATGCTGGTCAGCACCTCGACGATCCGGTTGACCTCCTCGATCCGGGCCAGCCGGCGCAACACCGTGGTGCCGCGGTTGATGAGGCTGGCGCAGAGCAGGGCGACGCCGGCGTTCTTGCTGCTGTTGACGTCGACGGCGCCGGAGAGCGTGCGGCCGCCCTCGACCCGGAGGTGGGTCATCTGGGGCCGGCCCACCTTGACGATGGTGCGGCCGAAAATCGATTCGAGCCGCTGGATCATTTTCAGGCTCAGGTTCTGCTTGCCCTGCTCCATCCGGGCGATGGCGCTCTGGCTGGTTCCCAGCTCGGCGGCCAGCTGTCCCTGGGTCCAGCCCTTCTCGCCGCGGGCGTCCCGGAGCACGGCGCCAACGTATTCGGCAGTCTGTTGAGTCATATCCAACAAATATCATGGATGAGTTATTGACGCCCTCCACACTGCCCGAATAGCAGTAAATCTCACACGATATTCACCTCGCGATTCGCCTCGTGCGATATCACTTCTTCCATTGCGGTCCCCGGGGGCACCGGCTACTGCTGGCCAAGGAACACCATGTTCCACGTACCGGCCCCGACGGCGGCGGCCACGGCGGCCCCCGCGATCAGCACGCCGCCCAGTACCACCCACGCGTCCAGCCGGCTCAACGCCGCCTCCCGGGCCCAGGTCCGCTCCGCCCCGCCGAAGCCGCGCGCTTCCATGGTCACCGCGAGCCGGGAAGCGCGGCGGACCGCCTGGACCAGCAGCCCGAAGCTTTGCCCCAGCGTGGCCCTCAGCCGCTGCACCGGATTTCCGTGCGAGCCCACCCCCCGGGCCCGGCGGGCCATGCCGATGGTCTCCCACTCTTCGGCCATAACGCCCACCAGCCGCATTGCGGCGAGGGTGCCCAGGACGAAGCGGTGCGGCAGTTTGGCCTGCTGCGCCAGGGCGTCGGCCAGGTCCGTCGGGTCCGTGCAACTCATCAGCAGGACCGCGGGCAGGGCGATCGCGAGGCCGCGCAACAGGAACCCGAGCCCGAGCTGCAGCGAGCCTTCGCTGATGGACCAGACGCCGACGTCGAGCAGTGTCCTTCCGTGGTCCGCGGCCAGGATCGCGGTGCTCCAGCCGCCCACTGCCGCCGCCAGGATCAGCGGCCAGCCGCGCTGCCAGAGGAGTGCCAGGGTCAGGCCGGCGAGCGGGAGCAGCAGGAGTTCGAACCCGAGCGCCACCGACGCGGAGACCCAGTCGATGGACAGCGCCAACGCCACGGTGATGAACAAGACGCCGGAGAACTTGGCCAGCGGGTTGGCGCGGGTCAGCAGCGCTTCGTTGCCCCGCAGTGTCAGGGTGTCCCTCACGGCGCCGCCGCCCCCGGCGTCGTCCGGCCGGGCAGACCTGGTTGAGGGGCGCCGAGGGTGAGCTCGGCGCCCCCGAGGACCTGGCTGAATTCCGCGTCATGGGTCACCGAGACGACGGCGGTGCCGGCGTCGAGCAGCTCGGAGAGGAAGGACGCCAGCTCGGCCCAGGTGTTGGCGTCCTGGCCGAAGGTGGGTTCGTCCAACACCAGCACCTGCGGGTGGGCGGCGAGCACGGTGGCCACCGAGAGCCGCCGTTTTTCGCCGCCGGAGAGTGTGTAGGGATTGGCGTCCACGAGGTCGCGCAGCCGCAGGCGCTCCAGCAGTTCGTCCACACGCTCTTCGCCCCGGCCCAGGTGGCGGGGGCCGAACATCAGTTCGTCCAGCACGCGACCGGTGACGAACTGGTGCTCGGGTTCCTGGAACACGGTGCCGATCCTGGCGATCAACTGCTGGGCCTTCCATTTGTACGGATCGATGCCGGCGCCGGCGCTCAGCTCGGTGGTGGCGGACACGGCCCCCGCAACCGGCGGCAGCAGCCCGGCCAGGGTCAGGGCGAAGGTCGACTTTCCGCAGCCGTTGGGGCCGGTGATGGTCAGCGCCTGCCCGGCCCTGACCTGGGCCGTAATCCCGGACTGCACCGGTTCCGGCGGGACGGTCCGGAAGCCCGCCAGCAGGCCGGCACGGCGTGGGCGTTGGCGGGAGACGGCCAGCCCCTCGGCGGCCAGCAGCAGCTGGGCGGGACCTTGACCGGCCCCAGCGACTCCGCCCGCGCTGGTGTCCGCGGTGCGCGCCCGCGCGGCCGGCACATGGCCGGGCACCCAGACGCCGGCGGCGATGAGCATGTCCCGCGCCTGCTCCAGGACCTGGTCCGGCGGGCCGTCCAGGAGCACGGCGGAGTCCCCGGCGGACCCTGGCTGCAGCACGACGATCCGGTCCACGAGGTCTTTCCAGACGGCGACGCGGTGCTCCACCACCACCAGCGTGGCCCCGGTCTTGTCCAGGCAGCGCCCCACGGCGTCGCGGACCTCCAGGACGCCGGCCGGGTCGAGGTTGGCGGTGGGTTCGTCCAGCAGCAGCAGGCCCGGCCGCATCGCAAGGATACCGGCGAGCGCCAGCCGCTGCTTCTGCCCGCCGGAGAGCGCCGACGTCGGGTGGTCCAGCGGCAGCCGCCCCAGCCCGACGTCGTCGAGCGCTTCCGCCACCCGCTGCCAGATCTCCGCCGGGGGAACGGCGAGGTTCTCGGCCCCGAAGGCGACGTCGTCGCCCAGGCGCGAGAGCACCACCTGGGTTTCCGGGTCCTGCTGCACGAGCCCCGCCCGGCCGCGCCGTGCCCTAGGCGGGGCCCCGTCGATCAGCAGGCTGCCGGTCTCGTCGGAGTCCTCGGCGTCCGCGGATCCGGCCGCGGAGGTGTCGGCGGTGCTGTCCCCCAGCACCCCGGCCAGGGCGTGCAGCAGCGTGGACTTGCCGGCGCCGGAGGGGCCCAGCAACAGGACACGTTCGCCTGGGCTGATGTCCAGGTCCAGTCCGCTGACGGCGGGCCGGGGCCGGCCGGCGTGCCGCCAGCCCCAGCCGCGGGCGGTGACCGCGGCCGGTCGTACGGCGTCGACAGATGTCATGCGTGTGCGGGCATCAGGAGAAGACTGGTTCCGATGCCGCCTTGCGGGACGCGAACGAGGCCAGCACCCCGGTCTTGGCGAGCCCGCGGGTGGCCAGCCAGGACAGTCCGCCGGCAATCACTGCTCCGGAGATAGCGCAGAAGACGATGTAGGCGAGCTTGTCACCGGGTTCGTAGGCGATGTTCCAGCCCCAGGGCAGGAAGGAGTCGTTCAGGCCGCAGAACAGGCCCGCACCGGCGCCGGCCAGCAGGGACACCGGCAGGTTGAACTTCTTGTAGAGGAAGGCGGCGAAGATGAGTTCGGCGCCGAGACCCTGCAGGATGCCGGAGATCAACACCGTGGTGCCGTACTGCGAGCCCATGATCAGCTCGCCGGTGGCGGCCACCGCTTCGCAGAACAGCGCAGCGCCAGGTTTGCGGACGACGAGCATGCCCAGGATTGCCGGGAGCATCCAGCCGCCGGCGTAGAGCCCGGTCAGCGGCGGGTAGACCGCCGTCAGTGGGGCCGTCACGAGGTTGGCGCCCTGGTCCCAGGCCCAGAAGATCACGCCGCCGGCAACAGCGATCAACGCGGCCAGCACAATGTCGACCACGCGCCAGCTGTATTTGCCGGTGGCCAGTGTCTGTTTCGCAGAAATATCAGTCATGTCGTCCTCCTGAGGTACAGGAGGGGAGGGTGTTCCGGCTGCACGCGGCTTTCGCCACGGATGCCGGGCACCCTGAGAACTCGACTCCCTTGCGCCGGTACTAACCGGATCAGGTTCGAGGGTCTGCGGCTGTCCGCACTCTCAGCGCCCACCTACGGTTCCCTGGACTGGTCCAGTGATGCCGACGGCGGCGCTCCCCTGTCGTATTAAAATCACCCTTGTGGGCTGGGCCAGTTTACACCCGCCGGAGCTCAAGTGACTCGCAGTTGGGGTTGCGCAACGGCACCCACCTAACGGAAGCTGAATCCCATGAGCGAGGCACCCGTTCCTTCCCCCGACTACGACCCGGACTCCGCGGAACCGCAGCCGCCCGGGGCCCTGGCCGCGCTCATCGGCCGGATCCTGACGGAAATCGACGAACTGCAGTTCCGCTCCTTCAGCAAGGACGACGCCCTGGAACTCGGCTTCCTGCTGGTGGAACTCGGCCGGCGACGCAACCACCCCATCGCCATCGACATCACCAAGGGTGAGCAGGTGCTCTTCCACGCGGCGCTCGAAGGCGCCACGCCGGACAACGAGCGCTGGATCAGGGCGAAGCAGCGCACGGCCTCCCGGTACGAAGTCCCGTCGCTGCTGGTGGGCCTCCGGGCCAGGGCCGCCGGGCGGAGGATCGAGGACAACGCCTGGTTCGACCAGCAGGAGTTTGCCGCCCACGGCGGCTCCTTTCCGATCTACCTGCGCGGGACGGGGGCTGTCGGCACGGTCACAGTTTCGGGGCTGCCGCAGAAGGCCGACCACGAGCTGGTGGTCGAGGCCCTGACCGAAATCCTCAGCCGTTCGGACACCTCGGCAGGGACGCTAGGCTAGGGGAAGCCCTGTTCCCTCCCGCAAGGAGTACGACGTATGAACATCTTCATCAAACTGCTTGGCACCGGCCTCAGCCTCGTCGCCGGTTTCGTCGGCACCAAGGTAGTCGACACCGTCTGGGAAAAGACCACCGGCAACAAGCCGCCCAAGGGCCACGACGACGACGTCCCCACCACGCTGCGCCAGGCCCTGACCTTCGCCCTGATTTCGGCCTCGGTCAGCGCCGTCATCCAGGTCCTCGCCAACCGCGGCACGCAGCGGGCGATCACCCGCTTTGCCAAGACCCAGGACATCGTCTAAGCCAACTCGCCAAGGGCGAACAGCCCGGGCGGCGGCGTCACTCGACGTCGTCGTCGGCAAATCCGCTTTTGCCGGCCGCCTGCTGCACCACGGCCTCCAGCTCGTCTGCGCTGAGCAGTTCGGGGTGGAGGTGTTTGGTGCGGTAGCCGGCCCGGCCCACCATGTGGGCCGAGACCGGCACGGTGAGCAGCTGGAAAATCCACGCCACCACCAGCACCGGCCACACCCACCAGGACCGCAGCTGCAGCCCCACTGCGCAGAGCAGCAGGAACAGCCCCAGGACCTGCGGTTTGGTCGCGGCGTGCATCCGGCTCATCAGGTCGGGGAAGCGCAGCAGGCCAATGGCCGCGCCGAGGGACATCAGCGCCCCGAGCACCATGAACACAGCCGAGACGGTATCGATCACGGCGTCGGCGGAGAACGTCTCAGGATTCATTGGGCTGCTTCCTCCGGTCTGCCACAAAACGGGCCACCGTCACCGAGCCCACGAAGCCGATGATGGAGATGGACACCAGGAGCATCAGGTTGTTCAGGTGCCGGTTCACTGCCATGTCGATGCACAGCGCTGCGCCGAGGATGGCGAGCAGCACGTCGGCGGCCAGCACCCGGTCCAGCAGCGAGGGGCCGCGCGCGATGCGGATGATCGCGCCGCCCGCGGCGAGGGACAGCACCAAGGCGGTGACGGTCAGGACCAGAGGCATCATGCGCCCACCTCCTGTTTCAGGGCGGACAATTCGGCCGGGGTGCCCATGATCCGGATCAGTCCGGCCTCGGTGTCGCGGACCTCCTTACGGAGCTTGGCGGCGTCCTCGGCGTCGCGGACGTTAATGCCGTGGATATAGAGCGTGGACGTGGACCTGTCCACCTCCACCACCAGCGACCCCGGGATCAGCGAGATGACGTGCCCGGTGGCGGTCACCAGCAGGTCGGAGTGGCTCCGGAGCGGGACGGCGACGACGGCGCTGATCACCCGCGGCCCCTTGACCAGGGCTAGGAACAGGACCTGGAAACTGGCTGCCACGACTTTGCCCAGGAAAACCACGGCGAACGGTACGGCGCGCAGCACGTTGAAACGGCCGCCCAGCTCCACCGGCGGCAGGTAAAAGAGCCGCGCGACCACCACGGCGATCAGGGCGCCGAAGAGCAGGTTGCCCGCGCTGAAGTCCTGCCAGAGGGCGCCCCAGACGATGACGAGCCAGACCAGCAGCGGCAGTTCCTGGCGCAGCGAGATTCTCTTCCGCGTCATTTCGGCCCCTCCTGCCGCGGCATCTGCGCGATGACCGGAACCGGGGCTTCGTCCCCCAGCACGGCCTGGATGTAGGAGGACCGGTCCAGCATCTCCGAGGCCGACTGCCCGGCGACCCTGAACAGCGGCCCGGCAAAGACCGTCAGCGCCACGCCGAACAGCACCAGGGCCAGGGTGGAACCCACCATGGTGCGCGGCAGCAGGGTCACGTTCTGCTGGCCGGCGCGGTCACCGGTGGCCTGGCTGCCGGGGCCGGCGAGCAGCACGGGGTCCGGGTGTTCGGCGTCCTCGGGCTTGCGCCAGAACGCGCGGTTCCAGACCCTGGCGATGGCCAGCAGGGTCAGCAGGCTGGTCAGCACGCCGCCTGCCACCAGGACGTAGGCCAGCGGGGTCCCCAGGGCGACGCCGGCCTGCAGCAGGCCGAGCTTGCCAAGGAACCCGGAGAGCGGCGGGATGCCGGCCAGGTTCATTGCCGGCACGAAGAACAGCACGGCCAGCAGCGGCGAGAGCTTGGCGAGCCCGGCGATCCGGTCCACCGAGGAACTCCCGGCACGGCGCTCGATCAGGCCGGTCACGAGGAACAGGCTGGTCTGGATGGTGATGTGGTGCGCCACGTAAAACACCGCGGCCCCTAGCCCGGCGACGGAGGACATCGCCAGGCCGAACACCATGTAGCCGATATGGCTGACGAGTGTGAAGGAGAGGAGTCGCTTGATGTCGCTCTGCGCCAGGGCGCCGAGGATTCCCACCACCATGGTCAGCAGCGCCGCGACCATCAGCGGGGTGTTGAAGGTGTCCCCGGGGAAGAGCAGGGTCTCGGTACGGACCATCGCATAGACGCCCACCTTGGTGAGCAGGCCGGCGAACACGGCGGTGACCGGGGCCGGCGCCGTCGGATACGAGTCCGGCAGCCAGAAACTCAGCGGGAACACGGCCGCCTTGATGCCGAACGCCACGAGTAGCAGCACGTGCAGGAGGTTTCGCGTGCCCTGGTCCAGGTCGGCCAGCTTGATGGCCAGGTCCGCCATGTTGATGGTCCCGGTGGCGCCGTAGATCATGGCGATCGCGATTAGGAAGAGCACCGAGGACACCACCGAGACCACCACGTAGGTCACGCCGGCACGGACCCTCGGGCCCGTCCCGCCGAGGGTCATCAGCACGTAACTGGCGGTCAGCAGGATCTCAAAGCCCACGTAAAGGTTGAAAAGATCGCCGGAGAGGAAGGCGTTGGACACGCCCGCGACGAGGATCAGGTAGGTGGGGTGGAAGATCGACACGGGGGCGTCTCTGTCGCCGTCGGCCATGCCTTGGCCGGTGGCGTAGACCAGCACGGCGAGGCTGACCGCCGAGGACACCACCAGCATGAGCGAGGAGAACTGGTCCACCACCATCACGATGCCCCAGGGCGGCAGCCAGCCGCCGATATTCACCGCCGCCGTGCCGCCCTCCCAGACGGAGGCCAGCAGCCAGCATTCCAGCAGCAGGGTCAGCGACAGCAGCGCGATACTCACGGTCCGTTGCGCCCTGGAATGACGGATCAGCAAGAAGGTCAGGGCGGCACCCAGAATGGGGATGACGACGGCGAGCGGGGCAAAGCTGACGATGTTCACTTGGTCCCTCCTTCCGTGCCGCGGGCGATGTTTTGGGATCCGGGCTGTTCCTCGGCGGCGGCGTCCGCGGCCGGCATCCGGCGGGCGCCGGCCTGCACGACCTCTTCGCCGCCGGACGCCGACACGAGCGGGAACTCGGAGGTCTCGGCCGGGATGACGGCGTCGTCCTCGGCATCGAAGCTGGGCGTTTCGGCCACGCGGCGGTCCTCGGCGTCGTCTTGGATTTCGTCCTGGCGGGCCAGCACCCAGGTGCGGTAAATGATGCCCAGCATAAAGGCCGTGACCGCAAAAGAGATCACGATCGACGTCAGGATCAGCGCCTGCGGAAGCGGGTCGCTGTATTCCCCGGCGGCGGTGTCCTTGGTGAACAGCGGGGCGAGCCCCGCATAGCCGCCGGTGGCCAGGATCAGCAGGTTGGTGGCGTTGGCCAGCACCATGAGGCCGAGCAGGACCCGGGTGAGGCTCCGTTCCAGCAGCAGGTAGATGCCGCAGGCATAGAGGGCTCCCATCACCGTGAGCAGGGTCAGGTTGACGCTCATGTTCTCCCCTTGGCGGTGGTTTCTACCGGGACGCCGTCGGACGGCCGGCGGTCTGACGGTTCCGCGGGCTGTTCCTCCGGCTGTTCCTCGAAATGCTCGTCGATTTCCGCGCCCAGGCTGCGCAGCACGTCCAGGGCCAGGCCGACGACGACGGTGTAGACGCCGATGTCGAAGATCGTAGAGGTGACGAATTTGATGTCGCCAAAGATCGGCAGCCACAGTTCGATGATGGCGCTTTGGAAGACCTGCCCGCCCAGCAGCAGAGGGGCGACGCCGGACGCGGCGGCGGTGGCGAGGCCGATCCCCAGCAGGGCGCCGGCGCTGAGCGGCGTGGCCTCGCGCAGTTCAAAGCGGCCCCCGGCGAGATAGCGGATGGCGAGCGCCAGGCCGGCCGTGAGCCCGCCGGCGAAACCGCCGCCGGGCAGGTTGTGCCCGGCGAGCAAGAGGTAGAGGGAGAATACGATCATCGAGTGGAAGATCAGCCGGGTGACGACTTCGAAGATGATCGATCGGCGTTCCGGGGCCATGGTCCGGCCGGCCACGAGCCACGCGTCGCGCGCCGAGGCGGCGAAGCGCCGGCTCATGGCCAGCGCCGCGTTGTCCCGGGTGTTGCCGGCCACGCCCGCCCGGCGCCCGACCGTCCCCGCCGCCACGGACGCGGAGGGCCCGATCCGGTCGCCGCGGCCGCGGATGAAAATCAGGCTGGCGACGCCGGTCGCCGCGAGCGCCAAAACGGAAATCTCGCCGAAGGTGTCCCAAGCCCGGATGTCCACGAGGGTGACGTTGACGACGTTCAGGCCGCCGCCCTCCTGATAGGCCAGTCGCGGGAATTGCAGCGAGACCGGCGTGGCGACGCGCGCGCCCAGGGCATAGATCGCCACGAAGATCATCGTGACGCCGAACGCCGCCCCGATGATCACCCGGACGACCCGGTACTTACCGCCGGTGCGGTCCCGCAGTTCGGCCGGCAGGCTCCGCATGGCGAGGACGAAGGCCACCAGGATGATGGTCTCCACCAGCATCTGCGTCAGGGCCAGGTCCGGGGCGCCCTGGAGCGCGAACATCAGCGCGATGCCGTAGCCGGTGACCGAGACCATCAGTACGGCCAGGAAACGCTTGTTGGCGCGCACCGCGGCGAGTGCGCCGATCACGATGCCTGCGCCGACCACGGGCTGCAGGGGCGAGCCGGGATCGATGAAGTACAGGCCGCCGGGCAGCGGCTTATTGGCCAGCAGCAGCGCCGTGAGGGGCAGGACGAAGGCAACGGTCAGGATGACGGAGAGGTAGAAGTAGAGCGAGCCACGCTGGGTGCGGCCGGTGACCCAGACGGCAGCATCATCGAGGGCGCCAATGGAGAGCTGGTAGGCGCGGTCGCCGTCGACCCAGCCGGGAACCAGGTCCTGGACACGGGAGATGGCGCTCCGTCCGTAGAACATCGCCGCCCCCAGAGCGAATGTCACCGCCGTCATCCCCAGCGCCGGGGTGAAGCCGTGCCACAGCGCCAGGTGACCGGCGGCGGCCGCAGGGTCCTCGCCCTCGCGCACAAACAGTGCGGCGTAGGGCTGGATCCACGCGTCCACCGGGGCCGGCCACAGTCCATAGACGATGGTCAGCAGGCTCAGCACGGCGGGGGCCGCCAGGAAGGCCGGTTTGACGGCCTTGAACGGGGTGGCCTCGACGCCGGGCTTGGCCGCGAAGGCGCCCCACAAGAACCGCGCACTGTAGGCGAAGGTCAGGATGGAGCCCACGACCAGGCCGGCAAGGAGCACGGGCCCCCACGGGCCGGCGGCGGCGCCGGTGCCGTGGTGCACGAACGCCTCGAAGACAGATTCCTTCGCCACGAATCCGGCCAGCGGCGGGATGCCGGCCATGGATGCCGCGCCGGCGGCGGCCACGATGGCCAAGGCCCGGGACGAGCGGTAGACCCCGGAGAGCTTGCGGATGTCGCGGGTCCCGGCCTGGTGGTCGATGATCCCGACCACCAGAAACAGCGTGGCTTTGAAGAGTCCATGGGCTAGCAGCAGGCCGAGACCGGAGAGCGCAGCGTCGGGCTGTCCAAGGCCCACCACCATGGTCAGGAAGCCCAGCTGGCTGACCGTGCCGTAGGCGAGAATGAGCTTGATGTCGGTCTGGCGGAGGGCGCGGTAGCCGCCCACCAGCATGGTCGCCAGCCCCAGGCCGAGCACCACCGGGAGCCAGAACGTCGTCTCGGCGAATCCGGGGGCAAGCCGCGCCACGAGGTAGATGCCCGCCTTGACCATGGCAGCGGCGTGCAGGTACGCGCTCACCGGCGTCGGCGCGGCCATCGCACCGGGAAGCCAGAAGTGGAAGGGGACCAGTGCGGATTTCGTGATCGCACCCACCAGCACCAGCACGACGGCGGCCGCCACCGTGGCCGCGGCGGGACCCGTCACCAGTTCCGGCGCCATCGCCAGGAGGGCCGAGATCCGGTAGGTTCCCGCGGTTGCGCCCAGCATGATCAGCCCGACGAGCATGGCGAGGCCCCCGGCGGTGGTGACCACCAGCGCCTGCAGCGCCGAACGGCGGGCAGACAACCTGGTGCGGGCGTAGCCGATCAGCAGGTAGGACAGCACCGTGGTCAGTTCCCAGAAGACGAACATCAGGAGCAGGTCGTCGGCGGTGACCAGCCCGAACATCGCCCCGGCGAACGCCAGCAGCTGGGCTCCGAAGCCGCCCAGGTAGCTGTCCTTGTCCTTGAAGTAGCGGGCACAGTAGACCAGGACCAGCGCCCCGACGCCCAGGATCAGCAGCGACATGACCCACGCCAGAGCGTCCATCCGGAAGGCCAGCTCGAGCCGGAGGTCCGGGATCCACGGGAGGACTGCCGTGATGGAACCGGCGTCGGAGTACACCGCGTCGTGCTGGAAGGCCAGCCAGACAAACGATCCCGCGGGCACTGCCGCCAGCGCGAAGAACGCGTTCCTGCCCATCCTGGGGAACAGGAACGGCGCCACAGCAGCCACCGCGAAGTGCACGGCAAGGACTGTGATCACTGGAATCTCCGCAACGTCAGGAACTCGATTGTCAAAAAGTTGGAGCAGGCGGGGCATTGGTTAGGTTCGGTGCGGCCAGTTTACCAAGCGTGCACAAATTCTTTTCCGCGTGACGGGCCGAGTCCCGGGCCACGACGGGCCGGTGCGGTCCGAACCGTTTCCTCCCCGGGTGGGCCTCATCGGACGGCTAACATCAGGCTATGAACTCCGCCACCGCCCCCGAGGCCATGCGTCCGGCCTCGGAACTCGAGTCCGGCAGCCGCGCCACCGGCAAGGGCAAGGTCCTCGCCTGGGCCGCCTGGGACTGGGGTTCCGCAGCCTTTAACGCCGTTATGACCACCTTCGTCTTTACCGTCTACCTGACCTCCAAAGCCTTTGGCGGCGAAGACGAAGCCTCGGCGGTCCTCGGCGGAGCCCTGGCCATTGCCGGGGCGGCCATCGCGCTGCTGGCCCCGGTCACCGGCCAGCGCTCCGATAACGGCGGTCGGCGCAAGCTCTGGCTGGGGGTCAATACCGCTGCGGTCGCACTGCTGACCGGGCTCTGCTTCTTCGTTTTCCCCCGCCCGGAGTTCCTGCTGCTCGGCGTGACGCTGATCGCGCTGGGCAACGTCTTCTTCGAATTTGCCGGCGTCAACTACAACGCCATGCTGGCCCAGATCTCCACTCCCGCGAACATCGGCAAGATCAGCGGCTTCGGCTGGGCCTCGGGCTACCTCGGTGGCATCGTGGCGCTTCTGATCGTGCTGCAGCTCTTCGTCCAGCCCAGCATCGACTGGTTCGGGGCCTCCACCGAGGAAAGCCTGAACATCCGCCTGGTGGCGGTGTTCTCCGCGCTCTGGTTCCTGGTCTTCGCGATTCCGGTGATGCTCGCCGTCCCGGAAGTGCCCAAGGCCAGGCAGGCCCGCCTGGGCTTCTTCGCCTCCTACGGCCTGCTCGTGCGCCGCATCCGCGCCATCTACCGGACCAGCCCGCACACCATCTTCTTCCTGCTGGCCAGCGCCATCTTCCGTGACGGCCTCGCCGCGGTCTTCACCTTCGGCGGGATCATCGCCGCCGGCACCTTTGGCTTCGAGCTCAAGCAGGTCATCTTCTTCGCCATCTTCGGAAACGTTGTGGCCGCCGTCGGCGCCCTGCTGGGCGGTTTCCTGGACGACAAGGTGGGCCCCAAGGCCGTCATCATCGCCTCACTGGCCGGCCTGCTGGTCGCGGGCAGCGTCCTCCTGGCCTTGGGGAACGGCAACTATGCCTTACTCGGCATGGAGTGGTCCGGCAGTACGACCTTCTGGGTATTCGGCTTGTTCCTGTGCCTGTTCGTGGGACCGGCCCAGTCCTCGTCCCGCGCCTACCTGGCCCGGCTGGCCCCGCACGGTGAATCCGGCGAGCTGTTCGGCCTGTACGCCACCACCGGCCGGGCCGTCAGCTTCCTGGCACCGGCGCTGTTCACCCTGTGCATCACGGTCGCGACGCCACTTGTTGCCCCCGGCGAAGCGCAGCGCTGGGGCATCCTCGGCATCATGGTCGTCCTGCTGGCCGGGCTGCTGGTGATGCTGCCCGTCAAGCCGCCGGGCAAGACGGAAATCGCCGTCGTGCCCGAGGCCTGAACCTGCCCCAAAAAGCTGCCAGCGCACTAGGCTGGAGGCATGAACGTGGATGAGACCGACCTTCCCGGCCTGGGCCGGCGCAAGGACTTCATGACCGCCTCGGGGCGCCGGATCGGCGTCGTCGAGTACCGCGAAGGCCAAACCGAACTGATCGTCTCGACCTGGGACGACCCGGACACCTGCCAGGCGTCCATCCCGCTGACCGCCGACGAGGCCGCCGCCCTGGGCAATCTTCTGGGCGGCCAGCGCCTGGCCATGCAACTGTCCGAGGCGCACCGGGAGGTCCCGGGGATCGTCACCCGGCAGTTCTCCATTGCCGCGGACTCCCCCTTCCAGAACCAGCCGATGGGCAAGGCGTGCATCCGGACCCGCAGCGGAGCCTCGATTGTTGCCATCATGCGTGAGGGGGAAGTCCTCCCCTCGCCGGGCCCCGACGTCGTCCTGCACCCCGGTGATCTGCTGGTAGCGGTGGGCACCCAAGAGGGCCTGGACACCGCGGCCGGTATCCTGCGCAACGGATAAACGGTATGGATCCGCTCGCCCTGACCCTCATCGAACTGGGGGCCGTCGTGTTCTGCCTTGGCCTGCTGGCCAGGCTGGCCGGGCGGATCGGCATGTCCCCCATCCCCCTCTACCTCGTCGGCGGCCTGTTCTTTGGGGCCGGCGGGCCGGTCAAGCTCGAAGGAATGCACGAGTTCGCGCACCTCTCCAGTGAGATCGGCGTCATCCTGCTTCTTCTTATGCTCGGATTGGAATATACAGCGGCCGAGCTCGTCACGGGCCTCCGGCGGTCCTGGCAGGCCGGCGTCCTGGACCTCGTGCTGAACTTCCTGCCCGGGGCGGCCCTGGCCGTGATGCTGGGCTGGGGACTCGTGGGGGCCATGGTGATGGGCGGCGTCACCTACATCTCCTCCTCCGGAATCGCCGCGAAGGTGATCACCGATTTGGGCCGGATCGGTAACCGCGAGACGCCGGTGATCCTGTCCATCCTGGTATTCGAGGATCTGGCCATGGCGGTCTACCTGCCGATCCTGACGGCCACCCTCGCGGGAGTGACGTTCCTGGTGGGGCTGCAGACCGTGGGGATCTCGCTCGCGGTGGTCACGCTGGTGCTGGTGGTCGCGCTGCGGCACGGGCATCACGTGTCCAAGGCCGTGCACAGTGAAAATTCCGAGGTGTTCCTGCTCAACCTGCTGGGCGCAGCGCTGCTGGTCGCGGGGCTGGCGGCCGCCATGCAGGTGTCGGCTGCGGTGGGCGCCTTTATGCTCGGGATTGCGATCTCCGGCGCCACCGCCCACAGCGCCACGCGGATCCTTGAGCCGCTGCGCGACTTGTTCGCGGCGATCTTCTTTGTGGTCTTCGGCCTGAACACGGATCCGACGTCGATCCCGCCGGTGCTCGGATGGGCCCTGGTCCTGGCCGTTGTCACCGCGGCCACGAAGATGATCACCGGAATCTGGGCCGCCAAACGGGCCGGCATCGCCATCCCCGGGCGCTTCCGTGCCGGGGCGGCCCTGATTGCCCGCGGTGAGTTCTCGATTGTGATCGCCGGGCTCGCGGTGGCCTCCGGCGTGGTGCCCCGCGAGCTCGCCGCGCTGGCCACCGCCTACGTGCTGATCATGGCGATCATGGGTCCGCTGGCAGCACGCTTCGTGGAGCCGGTCGTGCGGATGCTGCGCCGCCCGGCGCGGCGCGCAACTCTCCCGGTCCGTCCGGCCAGCTGAGGCGGTACCGGCTTAGATGTCGGTGCGGTGGAAGTTCAGGTGGCTGCGGCTCGCCGTCGGGCCGCGCTGGCCCTGGTAGCGGTTGCCGTACTCGCCGGACCCGTACGGGTGCTCGGCGGCGGAGCTCAGGCGGAAGAAGCACAGCTGGCCGATTTTCATGCCCGGCCACAGCTTGATCGGCAGCGTCGCCATGTTGGAGAGTTCCAGGGTCACGTGGCCCGAGAATCCCGGGTCGATGAACCCCGCGGTCGAGTGCGTGAGCAGGCCAAGACGGCCCAGCGAGGACTTGCCCTCCAGCCGCGCCGCGATATCGTCCGGCAGGGTGACGGTCTCGTAGGTGGAGCCCAGCACGAACTCACCCGGGTGCAGGATGAACGGCTCCCCCGCGTCGACCTCCACCAGTCGGGTCAACTCCGGCTGGTCCTCGGCCGGGTCGATGTGCGCGTACTTGTGGTTGTCGAACAGCCGGAAGAACCGGTCGATCCGCACGTCCACCGACGACGGCTGAACCATGTTGGGGTCGAACGGCTCCAGCACGATCCGCTGGGAATCGATTTCGGTACGAATGTCGCGGTCAGAGATCAGCACAGGTTCCAAAATACCCCACTAATCGCCGGCCGGCCGCACACGCTGGGGAGAGGGCTTGGCGTTACCTCAACGCTGCCCCGCCCCGGGCAGCCAGTCTCCGAGTCATTCCTAGGCGGCCATATCTTCCATCACTGTCGTAAGCCGCTCCAACTGCCAGACGTCTGCCCTCATTCGCCCGCGGAAGGAGTTCGTCACGCTGGCAATGAATCCCTTGGCCTCGTATTCCACGGCGAAACGGGCGCGGGCACTGGTTCCTTCCGTGCTCAAGTTGTAGCCGCCATGCGGGCGGCCGTCGGGAGGTTCCTGGCGTTCATCAGGAAGTTGTAGACGCTCATGGCACCGCGCTCGATGACGATGTCATAGTGTGCGAATGCCACTGGTATCCCTGATCGACGGACGGCTGATGGGCGTAGCCCGCTTCCCCGGAACCTCAGCTAACCGGATCAGGATATTCAGTGACGACGCCCGTTCCACGGCGACTCCGAAGCCTTTACCGAAGCGTTTCTCAAAGGCGGCCGCCCGAGGCTCACGGCACAACTGAGATCGACCGGAACTCCACCGGCTGCTCTCCGTCATGGGCCTTGCAGAGCATGAAATACCCGCCCCTGTACTTAGTGTCCGCAACGGCAATGGCCTGCTGACCATTGTCCAACCGTGAGCAGCGGATGCCACCGGAGGTCACGTTGACGGAAAACTTCATCCATTGACCGTCATGAGGGGCGGCAGTCTCCGACGACGCTATGAGGACGGACCTGGCTCCGTCGGCGTCCCGGCGGTAAAGCTCGACTCTTCCGGCCTCATTGATCAATAGATGGTATCCACCCGAGGCGCCGGGGACATTCGGAAGATACGGACGGTCGTCCCGCAAGCAGAAAGCGACGCCCACCCATCCTCCCTCCTGGGGGATTACCCCTGCCCACCGCACCTCAAAGTCGATTGAATATGCATCCGCCGAAACCGGACATAGTGATCCCATGGAGTAGCTGAAGTCGGACCCATCATCGAGCCTTGAAGAACTACTGCCGGGCTGAATCTTGGGCTGCAACTTCCAGTTGATAGTCCAAGGCAGATCGCCCGCGCTCCGGATGCCGGAGGCGAAGGCGTCGGACTTTGAGAGCGGAACATCGTTCGTCACATATGGGATGTTTGAACACATGAGTCCCCGCACACCCAAGGCCAGCAAACGGTCCCGCATCCATCGCGTGTGGACTTCCCACACGATTACAGGCTTCCCGAAGACCTGCAGCGCAGTCACCTCGGCGTCGGTCGCTGCATGGTACAAACCTAGGAAGTCAAAATTCGGGGCGTATTTAGTATATGTGGCGCTGCTTCCATTGAGGAAGTAGCCCCACGTTTTGTACCCTCGGGCCGCAGCCTCCACCCGTGTCGTGGAGGACGCTGGCTGTTTCCACACAAAATGACTCGTTGAATCCGGGTAACGGTCCATGAGGTCCAGGAGCGACTTGGTATTGGTCGCCTGCTTGTCTTCGATGAAAATGACGTGCGTTCCGGCGTACGCGTCGAGGACATCCTCTAATTTTGAAATTGGCTGAGGCAGTGAGGCCGGCCCCAGCCACTGCCGGGCATCATTGCGGAGTTCCGAGATTACGGCATAGGTCTGTTTGGAAATCTCAAGATCATGGCCGGTCAACTGCAGAGTGTTCGTATCATGGTGGCAGACCAAGACACCATCGGAGGTCGCACAGACGGAGATTTCAATGGCCTTAACGCCAAATTCAATTGCCGATGAATATGCCAGCGCAGTGTGTTCAGGCCAGTTATCACCTGACCCACGGTGCGCGATGTAAAACGGGCTTGTACCGATCAGGCTGTCAATAGTGAAATTATTGCGGGGCACCTGCGCTGCTGTATCCACGCCGCAACCGGCTAGGGCGACGGTAGTCGTCGAGGCGATTAGAAATTCCCTGCGCGAGAATCGCCGCCTTTGAACTGTCTTGTCAACTCCGCGGGGAGTGCCATTCTCCAACACATCACCTTCTCGATTGTTCCTAATGGACATCAACCGCTTCGCCAACCCGATATCCGGTCACGGTGTAGAAGGCGTGTTCCCAGACTCTGGGATGCCAGGCTGAAGTTGTATAGGCTGTATGCTACCCGCCCGGGTCAACCATCTGGCATATGAGAAGTGCCGCACTTATAATCGGAGCGAGGATGTATTTTCCTGCTTTCTTGACCGGGTTCCGTGTAGGACGGAATCGAAAGTGCGCTGCAGCCGACGGTGCTCCCACCGTTTTGGTAGCGCACCCCAGTCCGGACCTGTATGGCTCAGACCGGGTCCTGATAGAGAGCGTAAAGGGGCTTGTGGCTGGCGGCATGCGGGTCACGGTAGCGCTCCCATCCGCAGGCCCCCTGGTGGCAGCCCTCGAAGATACTGGGGCCACCGTCGTTATTTGTCCTTCACCTGTACTTCGCAAAAGCATCCTAAAACCCAGAGGCTTCGCGCTATTCAGCGCCCAGATCGCCACGGGAACTGCCTCCGGTCTTCGCGTGCTGAGGAACTGCAATCCCGATGTCGTCTACATCAACACCCTAACCATTCCCCTGTGGTTCGTTCTGGCGAAGCTGTTCCGGAAGCCGGTTCTCACGCATGTCCACGAGGCGGAAGGCTCTGCTCCCAAAATCCTGCAGATTCTCCTGTCGGCGCCGCTTCTGCTCTCGACGTCGATCGTCGCCAACAGCGCATATAGCGCCTCCGTCCTAGCGGAGGCTGTTCACTGCTTGTCCGCACGCACCGTCGTCGTCTATAACGGGGTCCCTGGTCCCAATCAGCCGGATGCTGCGCGCAAGGCGATCGCATCGTCTGTCCGGCTTCTCTATATAGGGCGTCTGTCGTCGCGGAAAGGAGTCGACGTCGCCATCAGCGCTCTGAGCCACATCAAGCAGCATGGTCAAGACGCCTCGCTCGACATCGTTGGTGCCGTCTTCCCGGGCTATGAGGGGTATGAGCAGGAGTTACGCGGGCTGGTGGTAAAGCTTGGCCTCCAGGACTTCGTGACTTTCCACGGATTTGCGCCCAACGTCTGGCCGCACATCGCCCGCGCCGATGTCGTGCTCGTGCCCTCCCGGCTGGACGAACCTTTTGGAAACACGGCAGTCGAAGCTGTCCTGGCCGGACGTCCGGTTATCGTCAGCGACACTTCCGGCCTTCGGGAAGCTGCCGGCGGCTATGCGAGCGCTCAACTGGTGGCCCCGGGGGATGCGCAGGCGTTAGCACAGGCAGTTGAAAGAGTCGTCGACAACTGGACTGGTTACCGGGATCATGCACAGATCGACGCAACCAAGGCTTTGACCAAGCACGGCCCGGAAGCGTACGGCGCCCGGATCAGCGCGGAGGTGAGAGCCGTCCTACCGTGACCGCATCGCGTCCGGCCCCTTCCCATCCACCGGCAGCAATGCCGGTCGGGGATCGGTACTTACGGCCTGTAGGTTAATAACGACGGGGGCGCGCCGAGGCGCTTGTCTTTCGGGCCAGGATAAGGCCCACGGCCAAGGCCATCGTCGGGACCGATGTGTACATAGGGCTGAAAGCGATGTTCCAAAGCGTAATGATGGACAGGAAAAGCACCAGTCCGGTGGCCCGCCGGCCGGCGACGGCCGTGACGATCCAATGGATCATGAGCGTCAGAACCACAACGGCCGCGGCAAGACCTCCAAGACCAAACAGCACCCAGAAGTCGCCCAGCACGGAGTGCAATTCGAAGTGGGTTCCGAGCATGTAGTTTTCGACATACCCGTTATTGGGCTGATAGTGGATCGCTGCCATACCCGTTTTGGCCACGAGGATATCTTCCAGTGACGGAGTGATTCCCACCCCAAATCCCCACGACCGGGATTGAAACAACGCAGCAGTTGCGGCCATCTCGGGTCGCGCCCCCACAAGGAGTGAGCCAGTCAGCGCGATCTGTTCCACAGAACGCTGTTGGGCCCCCGCACCGAGGTATCCTTCAACCAATAATCCGGTCCCCACATTGTAAATAATCAATATCAGGCTTGCGAAGGCCATCAGAGTCTTAGCCGCCGACCGCCGGACGGTGCGCCCCTGCGGGATCATCTGCCAGAGGACCAGGGTGAATGCGAGCATGAGCATCCCGAACAGAGACCTGGCATCGTTTGCTCCCGACACGACGGCCAGTACCAGAAGCAGCCCGGTCTCCATGCTGCGCGGGCTCGGCCCCCATCTCCGGTTCGCGTAGCTGGCCAGTGACAGCGCCACGATGATCGTGGGGACGGCGTACCCGAATTTCCAGGGGTTCTCCGTTGCACGTCCCGCACCCGAAACACCTAAGACAAATCCAGACCCCATGGCGAATCCCACGAGCCAATCCGGCATCAGCGTCCGGGCCCAGAGTATTACCCCGACTGTGAGGAAGAGACTGCCAAAGACCACGGAGTTATTGAAGTAGCTGATCCGGTCGAATCCATGGTCAGCTACGCTGAAACCAGACAGGAAAAAACCGAGTAGGAGCGCCGCCGCCCCGATCGTTATGCAGGCTCTCCCTCCCCGGTAGCGCCCGAGGCTGGACAGCCACACGGGGCTAATCGCCAAGGCCGCAACATCGCCGAGGGTCAGAGCCTGATTGATCTCTTGGCGCAGGCCCAACAAAGCGAGCAGGACGAAAGCCGCAATCTTCGCAGCTGTGTCCGGACGCGACGGCAAGGGCCGCACGGTCAGAGCGACAACTCCGGGGGAGCCACGAGGGGTGGTGTCCCCGCCGATCTCGGCCATCTTTGGCTACGACCGTGCGCGCACCCGCGCAGGGTCCTTGTGCTCGCCGGAAACGGACGTCACCTTAGGCAAGTCCGCGGGATTGGCCCCGGCTGTCGCCGCCGCCGCGCGTCCCCCGTTTCCATAGCCGTAGGAGCGCTCGTTGCGGGATACTTTCACGCCGTTCAGGATGATGCCAAGCACGCGTCCGTTGACGCCGTCGATGGCATCCAAGGCGGAACCCAACTGCCCCCGTCTGGTCGACGCTGCCCGCGCGACGAGGACTGCGCCGTCCGTAATCCGGGACAGCGCAAGGCTGTCCGTCACTGGCAGCAACGGAGCGGAATCGAGGACAACAATGTCGTAGTCCCCCGCGCAAACTCGGACGAGCGCGGCCATGGCCTCTGAGCTAATCAGCTGACTCGGGTTCGGAGGCATGGCCCCGGACGGCATGACATCGATTGCGCCCCAGGGTTCGATGACGTCCCGCAGTTCGGCCGTGCCGGCAAGGACGTTGCTGAGCCCGACCTGTCCCTCGATCTGGCAGTAGTCGGCTATCCGCGGCTGCCGGAGATCGGCGTCGACCAGCAGCACGCGGTCGAACTTCTCCGCGAGGGCCAGCGACAAATTGACGGCAGTCACGCTTTTCCCCTCTCCCTCGGAGGCGGACGTAACGACCACCGATTGAACGGCAGCATCAGGACTAATGTATTCAAGATTCGCGGCCAGACGCCGGTACGATTCGGCCGAGCGTCCGTGCGGTGCCACTCGCATGACGATGTCATTGGTGCTCTGCCGTCTGGGCCCCGGAATGGTGCCGAGCAGGGGGACATCGGTGACTCGTCTGAGGTCTTTCAACGCCTTGATCCGGGTATCCAGCAATTCCCGGCCCAAAGCGTAGACAGCCGCAAGCGCCAACCCAATCACTGCCCCGGTGAGACTGGCGAGGCTGGTGTTAGGCGCGAAAGGGTACGTGGGAGCCTGGGCTTCGGCGACTTGCTGCATGGCGACCGCGGGCGTTCCTGCAGCAGTTTTTGGTGAAATGCCTTGGACCGTGGTGGCCAGGGATGATGTGACGGCGTTAGCGATGAGTGCCGCCCGCGCCGCAGAGGAATCGGTGACCGAAATTTCGATAAGGACGGTATTTAGCGGCGCCACGGCTGAAACAGAATTACCCAGCTTTTCCGCAGTGGTGTCCAGTCGCAAGCGAAGGATGACCGGTTCCAGCACAGAGGGCAACTTCGCGAGCTGGGCATAGGACTGGATGAGATTTTGCGTATATGTTGATCCTTGGACTAATTCTGATGTCGTCTCGCCACGCTGGGCGGAGACAAAAACACTGGCACTGGCCTTGTACATGGGCGGGGCGCTACGGGCATATCCGAAGCCGACTGCCCCACCCAGCAGAGTCAAAACACACAAGAGAACCCAGCACCGCTTCAGTGCCCCCAAATACTCCGAAAAATCCATATGCCCGTCTCCCAGGTATTTCTTCGTCTCCATGCCTCATGCTACCGGCGCTAGTCGAGCAATATTCATAGAAGTCACCTTGTGAATTCCAAAATGTAATCGACCGGCCCCGACCAAGCAAGGCGCGATTTGAACCCCGCGGCCTCCAGTTTCTGGTCATCAGCCTGCGCAAAGACATCAGGATAATCCAGTCGCCGGATCATCCAGACCCTCTGCACCCCCGTCAACTTATCCAGGGAATCCCCAATGAGTCTCGACGATCCATCGAGGGTACCGTTGGCGGCTCCTGAAACATGAAGGGTCAGATCCCGGAGACCTGAAAAAGCCTCGGGGTAGGCCACTGCTATACGCCTTAGGGTTAGTCCCGTTTCCGCTTCTGATGGGGGATATCGGGGGCTGAAATACACCGCATCCGGAGCATCTGCGTGCGCGCTCATGTAATTCGCAATCTCCATCCAGTCAGTTCCGCTCTTTCCTTGACGCTCGCGTTGTGAGAGGTAGACGGGAGTTGCACACAACACGATCATTATCCCGGCGGCGGCCCGCGTCCAGTACCCTGGCAACAGCCTCAGTCCAGCAGCTATCAAGATGGCGACTGCTGGCGTGCTCATGGACAGGTACCGCGGGTTGTACATGGGATGGATCAAGAGTGAGTAAAGCCCTATGACCACGGTCGGAAGAAAGATTTGCGGAACAACCCAAACGAGCCATCGGGGCGGAGATGCCTTCCGTCTCCGAATCAGCGCCCAGTGGACGGCAAAGCCCATTACGGACCAGCACAGGCCGGCCAACGTCACGGCCGCGATCACCCACGGCTGGCTCGTACCCGTCCCGCCTTCCTGCGTGGTGGGCGTATCCCCGAGGAACCACTGGTTAACGACCACATTCTGGATCCACCGTGTCCAGCCCAGTTCTTGATCACTGATCTGGCTGCCTTGTCTCATCGACAGATACAGCACGGGGGCGCACGCCAACATCCCCGCAGTCGCAGCCGAGAGCCATCTGAAACGCTGCCTCCAGGTCACGTCTCGCAGCGCAAACAGCGTTACGGCATGTGAAGCAATCAGTAGGACAAGATAGAGATTGGTCGCCACGGACACTGCCGACATTGCTGCGTAGGCGATCCAACGCCATCCTGTGTTGCGTTGTATCGCCCCGATCAAGAGCACCGACAGCCAGACAGCAGCAGCCGCGCTGAAAGCATAAGATCTGGCCTCAATACCGGTCCATGTGACTCTTGGTAGCACCGCAAACATCAATGCACCGCACAGGGCCAGCCGAGACCCGCCCAGTCCACGCGCCAGCACATACACACCGGCCGCTCCCGCCCCGACAGCCAACGCGCTCGGCATACGCAGGCTCACGGCGGACGCGCCAAACCCTTCGATCCAAAAGTGCATCAAAAGGTAGTAAAGGCCATGGACGGCGTCAACGTTTTGAAGCATTCGCCATAGCTCGGGGAGGGTACGACGTGCGCCAGCGATGGTTGCGGCTTCGTCGGTCCATAAGGAAACACCCCAGGAACCCGTTAGAGCCACTAACGCAGCAAAGCCGCCGATCAAAGCGGCCCGGGTGCCGTGATGGCGACCAGTTGGCAGAGTCCATACCCATCTTGCCCGTCGAACTTGCCCTATTCCTCCCGGCAGGGCTGAGTCAGCGGCGGCGTGATCCGCAGATCGGAGCATACTCCCCCTCGAACTCCGTGGCGCTGAAACGCGTGAACGCCAATGCGGCGGTGGCGTGATAATAGCACTGCATTGGATGTTCTGGCCTCTGTATGGAAGCTTGGACTACCTTTGAATCCTGCCATGATTCATCGCTATCCGGGAAGCGGCGCAAAATGTCCACCATTCTCCTCGTATGTTCCGGAAACGTGTGCCGCTCCCCTCTCGCCGCGGCCATTCTTCGTGAACAGAGGGGTCTCCGCGGTCTAGCTTTTGGGAGTGCTGGCACCGCGGCTGTCCCCGACCAATCAATGTGCGAACGGGCGTCGGAGATGACAGGCTCCGGGAGCGGCCCGGGCGGTCATCGGGCGCGGCGTTTGACCGCACAGCTGGTCGACGACGCCGACTTGGTCCTGGTGGCTGCCTACGAGCACCGCACTGCCGTAGCTCAGCTGCGTCCGGCGGCCAGGCGGAAGACCTTTACGATGAAAGAGGCAAGCGTGTTCATACAGAGCATGGTTGCTGACCCGGCACTGCGCCCGCAGCGCGGACCGGGAGCTCCGGAGAACGCGGTGGGCCTGATCGTCCGGCAAATGAATGACATGCGCGGAATGGGCAAGCTGGCGGCGCCTAAGCCGTCTTTGGCGGTCTTCCCTCGCCGTACTTCAGATTCCACCGCCCATGTAGAAATAGCGGACGGTCATTGGGGAAATATGCGGGTGCACCGAAAGGCACTCCGGGAAGTGGCGCTCGCAAGTCAAGCCATCGGGTCCGGCCTAGCGGGCCTTTTGGGCATCCCTGAGTAACCGCAGGCCCTCCCAGGTTCCTGTAGCGGCCGCTCGCAAGGGTGTTAGAGGCCGAAGGAACTGTCGCAGGCCCCCGCGCAAGAGAATGTCGCCGGCTGCGCGGACCGCCGTGCGCTTCCAGTCACGTTGAATGTCCGGTCCGAGGTTGAGGCTCGCAAATAGCAACCTATTGCGGGCGTTGTAGTAGTAATAGGTAGCCGACTTGGCCCGACTTTCTGTCCGTTTCGCCGCATCCGGGTGGGTGCCTCCTTCGTCATGCACGGCTGGTGCGCTTTGCAAGACGCGGATATTGGCGCCGATGGACAGGACCCGATATGACAGGTCCACGTCTTCCCAATACAAGAAATACCGTTCATCGAAGCCTCCGACCATTTGCCACAAGTCATAGCTGACCATCAGGCAGGCACCTGTAAGCCAAGGGACATTCCGTTCGGAGGCAGCCGCGGGGATTTTTCGGCTCGCCCTTGTAGAGCCATCCTTCAGGTCGAGATGGGACCCATCAAACCAGACCGAACCGTCGGGTCGGAAGATCTTCGGTGCCAATAACGTCAGAGGTTCCGCGTTTGCAGCAATCCTTAACGATCGAAGACTCTCAGCATCTAGCGAGGCATCCGGATTCAGTAGGAGAAAGAACCGGGCACCCGCCTCATGGGCCTTGGCAACGCCCAGATTCATCCCGCCCCCAAAACCAACGTTTGTCGTCGGAAGCACGGTTGACCACCCATACCGTTCCGCCAACCTAACGACCTCTACCCGCTCCGAGATGTCAGAGAAGCTATCCACAACAACCACCCTTGCGTCCGCCGAGTGCCTGGACACCGGTACAAGGTTCCTCTCCAAGAGCTCATGGGAGCCGTAGTTCACCACCACAATCGCCACCGGCGGAAGTTTGGAGCGCGTCATAGTGGGAAGACTATCCCTTCGCCCCGAAGCGGGCCTAGTAATTTGAGGTCATTGTGAGAGGATACGTCCAAGCCACATGCGTAATGAATTCAAATGCTGCTCACTCGACGAGGTGTTGACTATTGAACAGTTCACTCGCTGTCCTGCAGTCTTTCCCGGTGCCGCGTTCCACGACCAACCCGTACCTTGTTCAGCTGGCCCGCGGGCTACAGGAACTGCCGGGAGTGACCGTGGTGAACTTTAATTGGCGCGTGGCGCTCCTCGGAAAGTACGACGTTTTCCACGTTCACTGGCCCGAGATTCTGGTCAGTGGACACAACCCGCTAAAGAAACTGGTTCGACAGGTGCTCACCGCGGCCCTATTGGGCCGGCTCGCTCTCACGAAGACCCCCATCGTGCGGACCGTTCATAACATCGGAATCCCAAGCGACATCTCCGTCCTTGAGGTATGGCTGCTGCGCCTGATAAACCGCCGAACTACGCTTTATGTTCGCCTCAACTCCGAAACGCCGCTTCCAACGGAGAAGCCCAGCGTCACAATCCCGCACGGCCACTATCGTGACTGGTTTTCCCGGTTTCCGAAGTCAGAAAAGATACCGGGCCGAATCGGATACGTAGGGCTGATACGGCGATACAAGGGCGTTGAGGATCTGATCAAGGCCTTTCGACAGACAACGATATCCCACCCCGGACTCTCACTTCGGCTGGGAGGCAATCCCTCCACCCGGGAAATCGGCGAGAAGATCGCGGCCTTGTCCTATGGGGATGACCGCATCCTCCTGAATTTGGAATATGTCTCCGACGCGGAACTCGTTGACACCATTACCAGTTCAGAGCTCGTGGTCCTCCCCTACCGATTCATGCACAATTCGGGGGGAGCGTTGGCCGCCCTGTCGTTGGATCGGCCGGTGCTGGTTCCCGCCAACGAAGTCAACCATGCGTTATCCGAAGAGGTAGGCCCGGGCTGGGTATTTCAGTACACCGGCGCGCTGACACCGGAGAGTATCCTCCAAACATTGGCGTCCCTCGCAGAGGATGCCTCGCACACTCGCCCGGACCTTGGACGGCGAGACTGGCGCAACGGCTCGTCTGCGCACAAGGAAGCCTACGAAAAGGCAGTGGCTTATGCCGCCGGCCAGGCGCCTCAACTACAGAAGGCCATGCGCCCATGAAGCCGCAGTCGCTTCTCGTTGCAGTGCTGACGTATCGGAGGCCCACCACGCTTAAGCGCGGTCTGGAAACCATGCTCGAGCACGTGACAAAACTCGCCCAGGACTCAGACCGCTCAATTTCGCCCAGCATCGTTGTTATTGACAATGATCCGGCGGAAAGCGCCCAGGATACTGTCATAGCCTTAAACTCGGAATTGATCCGATACGTGGCCGAACCAATGCCCGGCATCTCCGCCGGTCGAAATCGGGCATTAGATGAAGCTGAGCACCATGATTTGCTTGTGTTCATCGATGACGACGAGGAGCCGCAAGAACATTGGCTCGAACCGCTGTTGGACACGTGGCGGAAGACCAACCCTGCTGCTGTCATGGGGAGGGTGGTCTCGCAGTTCGAAGCTGAACTTGACCCGTGGATCGCCGCGGGCGCCTTCTTCCGTCGACGGCGGATGCCGACGGGGACCGTGATACCGACGGCAGCCGCAGGAAATTTACTCCTCGACATGCACCAAATCCGGAAGGCCGGCGTGCGTTTCAACGACAGCTTCGGCCTCACGGGGGGCGAGGACACGCTTTTCAGCAGGTTGCTGGTGCGGGCGGGGGGAACGATCCTTTGGTGCGACGAATCCGTGGCCACCGATTTTGTTCCGGCGGAACGCACCACCCGTGAATGGGTTCTCCGGAGAGCGTGGAGCCATGGAAATTCAGCCGCTTTGGTCGACATCCATTCGACGCAAAGGGCCATGCACAAGAGCACGGCACGCCTGCGATCCGTTGTGCGCGGCATGCTGCGCATGTGCGGCGGTTCGCTACGTTTCGGTTTCGGGGTGATAGCCGATTCCCAACGCCATCAGGCCCGAGGGTTGCGCACCGCCTATCGCGGGGCCGGCATGCTGGCCGGAGGAGTCGGAGTCGCCTACCTCGAGTACTCGCGGGAAGCGCATTTGCGCCCGTGGATGAAACGGGCGCAATCCCGGCAGACAGGGCGGTAGCCGATGAAAGAAGTGAGGCGGATCGTAAGCCGGGTCGTGAAGCCCGTTATCCGCGCCCATTCCGCTTTTGTCGGCTCCATCGTCGCCGTCAATACGGCAGTTCCGAACATTGTCCTGACGTACGACGACGGTCCGGAACCCGGCGGAACTGACAGAATCCTGCAGGTGCTGGATGAGCGGCAGCTCAGCGCCACGTTCTTCGTTCTGCTCAGCCGGGCCCGCCGTCATCCCGGCCTCCTGGCAGAGGTCGCAGCCGCGGGCCACGAGATCGCCCTCCACGGACTTGATCATCAACGGCTGACCGGCTTCTCCTCCCGCGAAGTCTCGCAACGGACCAAGGATGGCCGTTCCGAACTCGAAGACCTGACAGGTAAGCGGGTCGAATGGGTCCGTCCCCCGTATGGCCGGCAGACACTGGCTACTTGGCGCGCTGTCCGGTCCGCCGGACTCATGCCCGTCATGTGGGGGGCGACCAGCTGGGATTCCAAGGTGGCGTCCCAGGCCGACCGCGTCCAGAAAGCCATGACCGGGGCGGCTCCGGGGGCTATCCTCCTCTCCCACGACGGTCACGCCGGCTTGGGAGACGGCGTCGACGACGGCCCCCCGCCGTTGTTGGACCGGGGGGATCTTACAGCCCGCATCCTCGACGCGTACGCCGACGCCGGGCTAGGTGCATGGGCGCTGCGCGAATCCTTGCAGCACGGCACTCCGGCGCTGGCGGCCTGGTTCAAGAGATGACCCGATTCCGAACAGCGAACGTGGGGGTGGAACTATGGCAATGGTCCGGATGAAACTCAAACGCGCCCGGCTATATGAGTCGATCCGCACCGCCCATCTGGAGCGCGCCCATCAGCTGACGCCGGCCGCAATAATCTATCGCGAGCGGCGTTACGATTTTGACGCAGACCTGGCTCGTGGCCTGGAACTGATCGAGGCCAGCCCGCTCAGGGCGGCACTGATCCTCGCCCGCTCCGACGTGACCGCTCTGGAGGTCAACGAACCACTGATGCTATCCAGCCTTCCGGGCACGGCGGTTGCGCTATTGGCATTGGCTGCCCGAAGGCTGCTCGGCGGCAGGCGCGTGCTGGTGGTGAGCTATGCCATTGGCAACAGCGACCCGTATCCGCAGCGCCTGCGCCCCACGTGGAAGTCCTCACTGCGCAAGGTAGTCGAGCGGCGACTCGCGGCCATTGTCTGGAAGAGAGTGGACCGGCTGGCCTTTGGCACTGCGGCCGCGCGGGACACATATCACGGGCTATTGCCGCAATCTGACCGCCGTACGGAGGTGCTCATCCCCGCCGTTCCCGCCGCTTGTTCATGCGAGCCCGAACAGTTCAGTGACCCCCATCGAGTGATCTATTTGGGGGACTTGTCGCAACGCAAGGGGTTTCCCCTTCTACTCGAAGCTTGGCCCTCGGTTCGGAACTCGGACCCGGCAGCCCGGCTCACTATCGTCGGCAAAGGAGCCCTGGTCAACAAGGCTCTCGCCAGCGCTGCGGCGGATAGCAGTATCGACGTTGTCATCGACCCGCCTCGCAGTGAAATCCACCGCCATTTGCGGCACGCCCAAGTGCTTGTCCTGCCCTCGCAGTCCACGCCGATCTGGCGTGAGCAGGTGGGGCTTCCCATCGTCGAAGGCTTGGCGCATGGTTGTTCGGTCGTCACGACGACCGAGACGGGACTGGCATCGTGGCTGACAGAGCATGGTCATTCCGTGGTGGCAGCTGGGTGTTCCGCCGGTGCCTTGGGAGAAGCGATCAAAGACCAGTTGCTCCGGGCCGCGCGGCGCAGCGACGTCATCGCCACGCTGCCGCAGCTAGACGGACGTCTGGCCGCCGATTCGTGGCTTTTTGAGACGGATTCACGTGCCTACCAGACTTGATCGGAAGTCCGAACAGGACCGTTCGGCCGGACGCCGAGGCCTGCTGGCAACAGTGGGCGGCACGGCAGCGACCAAAGTCGCGGTTATGGGAGTTTCGGGGCTGCTGGGCATCGTAACCAGTCAACTGATAATCGCCCATTTCGGCACGGACGCCTATGCACAATACGGATTGCTGTCATCGATCCCGAGCCTGCTGCCCTTCGCGGACCTTGGCATCGCTGCGGTCGTTATCAACGCTGTGGCGGGGTCGTCGAAGCCTAAGACCGACGAGTATGTGCTCGGCGCGATTCTCACGGCCATGCGTATCCTCCTGGTCTCAGGTCTGCTCTTGATCGTTATTTCGTTTGCGGTCTATTGGCTCGGTTGGTGGCCTACCATTCTGGGGAATGGCCTCCTCCCGGGGGAGGGCGCCGTTGCGGCCTGCGCCTGCCTGGCGCTCTTTGGCCTGGCGCTCCCGTTATCGATCGGTCAGCGCATTCTCGTCGGCCTTGAGCGGACAAACGTCCAGGTCATGAGTCAGATTGTTGTAGCGCCACTCATTTTGACCGCCGTTCTCATCACCGTGGGAATCGCAGCCCCCGCAGAAAGTTTCCTGGCAACGTTTTCCTACATTGCAAATGCCGTAAATTCTCTTATCTGCCTGATCATTGCAGGGCGTCTTATCTCGCCTCAGCTCAAGTCCGCTATTCGTGCAATTCCCCACGTCAGGCGCCATCATGGAGTCCGGGCAGCCCATCTGGCCTGGCCTATGCTTCTTCAGATGATCGCGTTGCCCGTGGCGATGCAGACAGATCGCCTTTTGCTCAGCCATTTGACAGCGGGGAGCGAATTGGCCCAGTACAACCTGGGATCCCAATTGTACGGAATCGTCATCCAAACCGTTGCTGCCGCAGGAATCGCCTTCTGGCCTATATACGCCAAAGCCCGCTCCGCGTCCCGGGTGGAGTCTCCGTTGATTCCGACTCTCTGGTTTGCTACGGGCGGCGTGGGGCTGGGGATCGTTCTAGCCGCGCTTTCACCCTTGGTAGTGGATTTCATCTCCGGCGGAAAAATTCAGCTCGACAACTGGCTGATTTTCGGATTCGTTGTGTTCGTTGGCCTGCAGGCAGCAAAATACCCGGTAGGTATGTACATGACAGATCACCAGGGACTCCGCTTTCAAACCATTCCGATCTTCATTATGGTTCCTTTAAACCTATGTCTCTCTTGGTGGCTGATCGGCCTATTAGGCGCTGGCGGCCCTATCGTCGGTTCGGCCATTTCCGTAGCTGTCTGCCAGATCGGCCCGAACATCTGGTACGTGAATAGGGACCTGAAACGACGTAGGGCGGCGGCACTCGCGTCGGAGCCGATCTAGGTTGCATCCCGGGAGGAGTCGAAGCGGCCTCACAACATCCTTCGGGGCCCGCAAGGGCTTGTATTCCCTGCTCGTCGCTGGGTGCGCGGACCAGAGGCCACGGCACGCCGCGAGTGCGGCGTGTACCGTGACCGCTGGCCGGACCGGGCCGCACAGGCCTAGTTCCGGCTTAGTAGCGCCCGACCACTGTGCTGCCTGCAGGCTTGCCGATCGCCGTGGCCACGTCCTGTGGCAGCGGAACAGCGATGGCGGTCGACTTCGCTGCCAGAGCTGCCATCTGGTCAATCGGGACGCTGGTGTTGGTGCTGGCATTCTTCCAGCTTGCACCCTTGGCGGCGGCTAGAGCGGCGGGGGTTTCGTAGCGCGCAAGAGTAACTCCGTCATTGCCGCCCCACGCAACCATTGTCGGGTCCGTTGTGACAACTCGCTTGTTAAAAAGGTTTCCTGTAATTACGACATTCATGTTATCCACGGGAATCTTGGTGACGCCGTCAAGCGCATAGAACTGAAAGCGGCCCCCGTTCCCGTATACATTGTTAGATATCGTAATGTTGCGTGTCAGCCACGGAGTTGTCGGATCGACGGCCGGTTGGCGCGGGTCTTGTCCGGCGAAGCTCGAGACTGCCTGCCGGCGTTCATCTTGGGCCAACTTGACCCCGAACAGTCGGTTTCCGCCTATGTTATTGTTGAAGACCTTTACATTTCCCGTGTTGTAAATGAGGATTCCGGTCTCTTGGCCGTTGGTCTCGTTGTTTGCAACGATCGCGGTATCGGATATTTCGATTTCAATGCCGTTGATCCCGTTTGAGGACGAGGTGTTATTGGAGACGTTTGCAGTGTTGACGGACTCATCCAACCAAATCCCGGTACTGCCCTGGTTATTGCTGGTGTCGTTGTTGACAATCTTAATGCCACGCGAACGAGTCACCTTGATTCCTCCCGCGACCGGCTCCGGCTTGAATCCCTCGGCATTGTTGAACGAAACAATCGAGTCCTTGATAACCAGACCGTAGGCGGCATTGACACCGATGCCCAGCATGCCGTTTCGTTGCGCGGTGACGCGTTCGGCGATGCTGTCGTTGTTTTGAATTGCAATGCCGATCATGGCGTTGTCAACGACGGTGAGATTCCGGGCCGCGGCGGACGTGGCGGCCAGGACAATGGCGGCGCGGGACTCATAAGGCGTGGCGTAGCGGCGCACCCCGAATCCCTGCAGCGTGGTTTTAGTGGCTGAAGAGTAGATGGCCTGGCCCAGATTGCTGGCCCGCACGTCGTGCCCCGCGGGATCGCTCCCGAGCCGGATCGTATTGGCTGCGTTATCCACGTAGAACGTCCCCACAACCACCTGAGCAGCGGACCCGACCTGCTTGAGCGAGACCCCGTCCAAGAACACTTGGTCCGGCCGGGCCGCCATGGGCTTCGCCGAATTCACGTATCTCGGGTTGTCTGCTACACCGTCCATGGAATTCGAGAACTCGGGGGTCCATCCTGATGCGAGCCAGGTGGCACCCGATTTCTGCCAGGAAGCCACCGGCACGGACCCGTCCAACCAAACAGCCTCGTTGGGGTAAGACTGAATCGTCAGCGACTTGTTGGACGGAATTGTGACCGACTCGTTGTAGGTGCCTTTTCGCAGCACTATGACCTGGCCGGACTTTGCATGAGCGACGGCGCTAGCAAGGGTCTTCAAGGGAGCAGCCTGGCTGCCCGGTTGTGAATCCGTGCCCTTGGCGACGTCGACATATATTGCGTCGGCGGGCGCGGCGTACACAGCCGAACCCACGGCGGATGCTCCACGTCCCAGTTGTGGGGCCGGGGCCGGGGCCGGGGCCGGAGCCGGTGCGGGTGCCGGTGCCGGGGCCGGGGCCGGAGCCGGTGCGGGTGCCGGTGCCGGGGCCGGGGCCGGAGCCGGAGTGGCTCCGATGTTAACGACGTGCAAGTCGTCCAGGACAGTACTGACCGGCGTCGAGTTGCCGCCAGACATGTACTCCCAGATACCAACGGCTCCCGCACTGGCGATCCGAGTGGCGGAAGTGTCCGCGACCGATAGCTGCCAGTTCGGGACCGCGCTTCCGTCAAGCCAGGCGCGTCCTTGTATGGACACAGAAGACGTACCCGTGACACTGAATTCGATATGGGCCTTTTGGTTGGCGCTCAGGAACTGCGGCAACTGCACTTTTCCCAGATTTACGTCAGTCCCGTTGGCAATCTTCGAGACGGCAAGGAATAACTTGCCCCCACTCATCACCTCCAGGCGCCCCCGGTAGGCGGAACCGGAGCTCTGCCGGCGAACATCGAGGGCGTGGTATAAGCCGAATTGACCCGAGGGAACCGAAGGTAACATCAGCGCCCCTTGGACGTTGACATCGGTCGCAGAGACCGCGGGCAGCACGGCAGACAGTGACTGCCCTGGCGGCAGTCCATTTACCCTGGCTGTGCCGTTCGCAACGGTGAGACCCGCCTTGGCCGGGTTGTCCATTGCATAGGTGCCTCCGGTTTCGGCGTTGCCCCAGCCGGCCAGGGAAGTGCGGCTAAAAGTGTCGCGGGCAACTTCGGAGGACGTTGTGAAGGCACTTTCGGGGCGGGTGACTGCCGCGTTGGCGGCAGGAGCCAGGCTGACTGCTGCCATCGCGAGAGATACAGCGCAGATCAGGGGAGCTACTAATTGCTTTGGCCAGCCGTCGCCGGGGGGATCGTCTATTTTGCGCGTCAATTAGGGGCTCCTCGTGGATGATGGCAACCAAGACAAGCCCGCCGGGTATCAACGAGCTTGCAGGCCGTGGGTAAATACACTCAGCGAAGACGAACGTTGACGCCGTCCTCAGACCGTTCCCCCAGCGGGACGCTATAACACAACCAGAGACCAATTTGCAGTTTACAGGTACGCGAAAAGCATACTTTTGCTGCAAACGGTCACACTACACGGGATGAAATATTCGATCAAATCTGCTGGCCATCCAGGATCACCCTCAGCAGCCACAAGTTGTACTTTCCGATTTGTGCAATCTGGACCTTGAGGCCGCTCTCCGCGGGCCGTACGACGGATATTAACCGTGCGACAACCGCGGGCGGCCACTGATCGACTCCGCCGTTCTCCTCCGATGGTCGCGGCCCCGGCAAAGATCGGGCGCTGCCGGGATCTCCTCGCGGCAAAAAACACGGCTGGTCCGGACCCTCGAAGAGGATCCGGACCAGCCGTCGGTGCAGTTTTGCTATGCCGGGTCGATCACTCCACTCTCCTAGTCACCCAGTTGGTAAGGGACAGTGTGACAGGGCCGTTGGTTGCGGTGCCAGAAAGATACGTCATCACGCCCACGGATCCGGCGCTTTGCATGGCAATTGCGGCGTCCGTTGCCGTCACCTGCCAGGCTGTGGGTTCGGCAACGGCCGTGTTCCACACCTTGGCACGTAGGGTCGTCGGTGAGATCCCGGAGACCTGCAGTCGGACCGCCAGTTGCATGCCCGCTGTGTAGGTCAGGCCCGGCACCGTGATGCTCTTTAGGGTGGTCTCAGTTCCTCCCGCCGTGGACTTCAGATCCAACGTCATCGCCCCGGACTTTGAGATCCAGATCTTTGCCAGGTAATCCCCCGCCCCTGATACGCGGCGGCCGATGACGGTTGTGAAGAATCCGCCCCCGTCCGACAGCTTGTCCAGCGACAGCTGGACCTGGGTATCAGACGACGTAGACGAAACGGATCCGAGGGTCGCCGTGAGCTGTACGCCCTTGGCCGTGATCATCTTGCCGCTGCCATTGTTCACGGCGAAGTTGGCATTTCCCCCTGAGGTACTCCAGTTACCGCCCACATCGGCTTTCCCGAAACCATTGGCTACGATTCGAGCGAACCCGTCCTGAGCCAGCGGTGCCGCCGTGACCGTCACCGGCTTCGTCACCGAACCCGTGCCGCCCTGGTTATCCGTCACCGTCAGCTTCACCTGGAACGTGCCCGCAGCAGCATACGTGTGCGAAGGAGACACACCCGAACCCGCCGCAGTCCCGTCACCGAAATCCCAACCATACGAAACAACCGTGCCATCCGGATCAGAAGAACCCGACCCATCAAACGACGCCGCCAGATTCACCGCCGAGGACGTAAACGCCGCCACCGGCGACTGATTCGCCGCCGTGACCGTCACCGGCTTCGTCACCGAACCCGTGCCGCCCTGGTTATCCGTCACCGTCAGCTTCACCTGGAACGTGCCCGCAGCAGCATACGTGTGCGAAGGAGACACACCCGAACCCGCCGCAGTCCCGTCACCGAAATCCCAACCATACGAAACAACCGTGCCATCCGGATCAGAAGAACCCGACCCATCAAACGACGCCGCCAGATTCACCGCGGAGGACGTAAACGCCGCCACCGGCGACTGATTCGCCGCCGTGACCGTCACCGGCTTCGTCACCGAACCCGTGCCGCCCTGGTTATCCGTCACCGTCAGCTTCACCTGGAACGTGCCCGCAGCAGCATACGTGTGCGAAGGAGACACACCCGAACCCGCCGCAGTCCCGTCACCGAAATCCCAACCATACGAAACAACCGTGCCATCCGGATCAGAAGAACCCGACCCATCAAACGACGCCGCCAGATTCACCGCCGAGGACGTAAACGCCGCCACCGGCGACTGATTCGCCGCCGTGACCGTCACCGGCTTCGTCACCGAACCCGTGCCGCCCTGGTTATCCGTCACCGTCAGCTTCACCTGGAACGTGCCCGCAGCAGCATACGTGTGCGAAGGAGACACACCCGAACCCGCCGCAGTCCCGTCACCGAAATCCCAACCATACGAAACAACCGTGCCATCCGGATCAGAAGAACCCGACCCATCAAACGACGCCGCCAGATTCACCGCCGAGGACGTAAACGCCGCCACCGGCGACTGATTCGCCGCCGTGACCGTCACCGGCTTCGTCACCGAACCCGTGCCGCCCTGGTTATCCGTCACCGTCAGCTTCACCTGGAACGTGCCCGCAGCAGCATACGTGTGCGAAGGAGACACACCCGAACCCGCCGCAGTCCCGTCACCGAAATCCCAACCATACGAAACAACCGTGCCATCCGGATCAGAAGAACCCGACCCATCAAACGACGCCGCCAGATTCACCGCCGAGGACGTAAACGCCGCCACCGGCGACTGATTCGCCGCCGTGACCGTCACCGGCTTCGTCACCGAACCCGTGCCGCCCTGGTTATCCGTCACCGTCAGCTTCACCTGGAACGTGCCCGCAGCAGCATACGTGTGCGAAGGAGACACACCCGAACCCGCCGCAGTCCCGTCACCGAAATCCCAACCATACGAAACAACCGTGCCATCCGGATCAGAAGAACCCGACCCATCAAACGACGCCGCCAGATTCACCGCCGAGGACGTAAACGCCGCCACCGGCGACTGATTCGCCGGCTGCCCAGCGCTTCCTAGCGCGAAGTGGTTGGCGACGTCGGCGTCGGAAAGCGCAACTGGATAGACCGCTACTTCGTCGATTGCCCCGGCGAAGTATGGCTGCGGACCCCAGGTCCTATCGCTACCGACCCGCCAGTACCCGGAATAGACCTGGGCCTGCGTCTGGGGGTTAGTTCCGACGAGGGTTCCATCTACGTATAGCTTCATCCCCCCTGAAGATTGTGTCGCCACCATGTGGTGCCACAGTCCGTCGTTGTAAGGCTGCGGCGACGTTATGGTGTTTGTCTGCCCCGTCCAGACTCCAAAGGTCAAGGCGCCGTTGGACTCCATATAGACGTGGCGATCGTAACCGTTCGAAAGCCCTGTTGGCTGGTCACCAAAGCCGATCAGCTTGCCGCCTTGTTGCGTGGTCGTGTTGAACCAGAGTTCCTCCGAATACGTTGTCGGATTTACAAATACATTTGCGCTGGACAGAAGTCCGGACGTCCCATTGAACGTGGCCGAAGTGTTGGTCGTCCCGGCAACCCCGGGGGGGCCACCAAGAGTCACACCGTCGACATAGGTGCCAGGATTATCCGAGGGGCTGCTGTCTGCCGCGGTAGTCCCGCTGCTCTCTCCGAGCCTCCAGTACAAATCGGGTGCCGCTTGGAACACGGCTTTGCCGTATTTATCGGCCGGCGCGACGGGAATGTTCAAAGTGCGGCCAGAGTCGGTGAAGTGCTTCTGCACCTGTTCGAGCGTGATGACGGCCGGGTAGATTGACACTTCGTCAATGGCGCCCTGGAAGTAATCGCTTGAGGGGCCGCCTGGCCAGCTTGAGATGTTGTCCCCGCCGATCCTCCAATATCCGGTATACGGCTGGCCTTGTGTCACATCGCCGCGTTGGCCGACTCGCTTTCCGTCCACATACAGGATCATTCCGTTGGCCCCGAGGCTGGCCGCTATCTGATGCCACTGGCCGTCATTGTATGTACCGGCGGTGCGCAATGTATCGGTCGAGCCGGTGTAGACGCCGAAGTAGATGTGGCCTGCGTTGTCCATATAGATATGACGGTCGTAGTTGTTGGAATTACCCGTGGGGTTGTTACCAAACCCAAGAATCTTTCCGCCCGACGTCGTCGTGGTGTTAATCCAGGTCTCCGCGCTGAAGACGTCCGGACCCGGAATCGATGTTTGAGTGGCGGCAGAGCCGCTCACTGTGCCATCAAAGGTGGTTGCCGTGTTGGTGTCACCAGTTATGGCGCCGGGCGTTCCTCGCGTCACGCCTGTCCCTGCGACGGCGTCGGCCCAGCCGGCCCAATCAACGAGGGAGCTGCCGCTGCCTTCGCCGAGCCGCCAGTAGCTGCCGGCACCATCGGCCAAAACGTCAGTGGCATAAGCACTCATACTTCCAGCGGAGGCGACTGTTACCGTGACTCCGTCCGACCTGGCTATGTTCCCGAACGGGTCGGTAACGAAGATGCGGTAGCTGTGGGTCGAGCCAGGCACGAGCCCAGTGTCCTGAAAGCCCATTGCCGCCCGTTTCCAGAAAGTGGAGGCCTTGGTCGTGGTGAAAATAGGAGTGGTCTGATGATCGTCACGGATGACGTCATACTTAAGGTTTTCATTGTCCTTGTCCCAGTTCGCCTGCCAGGCGACGCGGACAGATCCGGCCGCAAGTGACAGTACGGTGGGATTCATGGCACTTCCGGTCAGTACGGGCCCCTGCCTATTTGGGGCGATGTTCTTGGTGGCAAAACGCACGAGACCCTGTTGCGCAGTTCCATTAACTGTGGGAAACTCCCCGCCCAAAATTACGTACTGGGAATTTCCGTTGATCGTCCAGGCTGCCTGGCTCTGGCCCGTAAACGACCCGACGTCAAGGTCCGGGAACCACGGCAGCAAAGAGGGCCGGGGGGTACCTTCGTAGTTATAGTAGCCATACGGATCTGCCGTTATAGTACCCGTTGCTGCCTTGCTGAAAGCCAATGCGTGGTGGAAGGTCCACTTCGGGTCGGTCTGAGGGAAGCCGCCGATATTGCCGCAATAGTGATCATGACTCACCGTGTAGACCGCCGTATCCGAGGCGTAGACTCCGTACGAATCACCGTGGCAGTCCTGCACCCAGTTGAGCTCCCCCCCATTCCAACTTGCAGAGAACGCACCTTCAAGATTGCCGCCCGACCCGAACACATAGCCGGTCCCGTACACATTCGTACCGTCGGACGTGAGGCTATAGATTGAAGCCTGCGTTCCACCATTGCGTACCAGACTGTTCACGGCCCACGGGAGCAGCACCCCAGTCGACGTGTCCAGGGCAGCCATGCCATACCCCGGATTGCTTGAACCATTGATGCTCGTGAAATTACCTCCGACCACGACCTTGGTGCCGTCAGGGGAAATCACCATGTTGTTTACATCCCCGCCCGCCACCACTGGATTCCAGCCAAGCAGCCCGGCGTCGGAGGCGCGGACTGCGGCAAGATGCGGCCGGCTGACCGAACCGACGCCGCTGAACCAGCCGCCCATGAAGACAGCAGTGTTCGTGGCCGCCAGGGCATAGACGCGCGAATTTACATTCGGCGCGAAGCTTGTGATCAATGCCCCGGTGACCGGGTTCAGTGCCGCCACGTACGGCCTCGACACACCATTGACCTGGGTAAAAGCCCCGGCGACATAGATCCGGGAACCGTCTGGGGAGACGGTGATGGCTTTCGCCTGGGCGTTCAGGTTCGCCACGAACGTCGTATTGAGCTTACCGGTTGTGATGTCATACGCCAGAATGTTGTTCCGCACCACCGTGTTGGTGCCCGGCGCGGACCCGGCAGGCCGCGCCGTCGTGAAGTTTCCGACCACATACACGGTATTGCCAACCACGAGCTGCTGCCACGCCACACCATTAATCTGGACCGTCGGCAACGCATCCGCAGAGACCGTGGGTGGCGTGGCCGGGTTGGCCGGATCCAAGGGCGCAGTGTCCGCCGTGGCAGCCGGAACCGGCAAAACCGCGATAGCCAGCATCATTGCGACGGACACCCCGAGCACGAGCAGTCTCTTAGTGACTTCCAACACAGACCGCACTGTCAATCCTCGCGGTGGCGCACTAGATGGATGATTCTTGTCCCCGCGCGGTCGCGCCGGAACACTATCGAATCTCGGTTCGATGCTCATGACTTCCCCTCAGACGTTGTGATGGACCCGGCAAAAGCTGCAATGGGTGAAGAAACTTCGTAATTCAGGTAAATACGAACCTGGTCACGCTGGTCCAGGGGTAGTAGGAACACGTAAACGGCGGAGGCCGTAGCACCCGCATCAAGGGATGCGGGAAATCTCGTCGCCCCTGGTCCGCTCAACTGCAGCGCAGGGATAAGGCCGCCTCCGTAATCGACGTTGATAAGCGCGCCTTCTAGCGACACGGACTTCTCGGACTGGTTATGAACGGAAACCGTAAATCGAACCGCCGGGCCGGCTATCTCGCCGGGTCCTGAAGCCTCTCCTGTGACCGCTTGAAAGCCGGAGACTGAGGCACTCACCCCCGGCAGAAGCGCCGCTGAGTCGGTGAACGCTACAGGCGCGGAGACGAGCTGCGGCGTGGCCGCAAGTTCTGCCTCGGATCTTCCGTTAGCAGCTGCCGCGGGTGTTCCGGCAGTGCTCGCGTCTTTGGAGGGGAGGGGAACCGGTGCTGTAGCCGTTCCAGGGGAGGCCGCGGTCGCCCGCGCAGTCGGCGCCGGCGTTCCCGCGGGCCCGGCGGCCCCGGCCTGTGTCGCGTCCACCGCGCTTGCGGGTGTGCCGGGGGCAGACAGGCTGGATCCCCAGATACCGCCACCGACCAGAATCCCGACCAAGGCAAGTCCGATGGCCAGGGTCTTCTTCCTTCTCCAGTCTTCGGGAGAAGGGTTTCCTTTGGTTTTCGTGCTGTTCATGATTCGCTCCGAGTCGAGATCGGTTGGGACACTGACAGGCTTTTCATATCGCCGAACCACCGGGCTGAAGCCAGAACAAGGTGCACGGTGTTGGCGGCGAAAAACAAGGAATAGATGCTGAAGAAGAGAAGCGGTGCGCCCAGTAGGATGAAAAGCAAACACAGCACGCCGTAGTCCGTAGGGGCCAGGAGGACGGACTTGACTGCCGATCCCCGCCTCCGGATGGCCTGCCGGCCGGATTTGAGGAGGACGATCGCCTTGAGCTGGTCATTGAGGATCATGGCGAAGAACGAAACCGTCCCGACGATGGCGTAGCCGATGGGCACCAGGAACCAAGCTTCCGGATGAAGATGGAAATGGCGGAACGCCACCACCAGAACCGCGAGGTGCAAACTTACGATCTTCGTGCTGTCCACTACGTGGTCCAACCACTCACCAGCTACAGACCCGCCGCCCCGGAGGCGTGCCAACTGCCCGTCGGCTGAATCGAAGATGTATCCGAGCGCCAAGGCAACCCAGACCGTGACCCCAACCCACCACTCTGGGTTGGCCAGCGCCAGCAGAAAGATTCCCCCGAAGGTGAAGACCGCGCTAATGCAGGTGACCTGATTTGGTGTCATTTTCACCCGATATGTCAGCGCGGCGGCATATCGGCCCAGCCTCCGGTTGACCAGGATTGAATACGGTGGAGCCCCCGCGGCAGGGGCCTTCTGGGCAGCGCCAAGCGCCGCCATAGTTTCGTGGAAACTGGGCCGCGACAGAGATGCCCCTGTCTGCTGCGTGCTTCCGGGGCTCAAGAGGCCACCCGACTTTCGTCCCGGACCTGGCTGACCCTCGCGGCTCTCGTGTTGCGTCCGCGGCCTTGAGCGCGGGTGAGGGTGCGGGAAGCCAGCGCATAGCAGAGGGCCTCGTAACCGTCGGCTACAACGTCCCAGTCATACTCGGCGGCGATCTGCCGCCCGTGTTCCGCCCTAAACCGGATTCTGCCGGGGTGTGCTTCCGACTCCTCCGCCAACTGTGCGACGTCGTCCGGACTCTGGAAATATCTGCCTGCCGAACCGAGTACCTCGCGGTTGAAGTTCACATCGAAGGCGTTCGTCGCCGCGCCGGCGCCGATTGCCCGGAGCAGCGAGGGGTTGGTGCCTCCCACCGAGTGTCCGTGCCAGTACACCAGGGCGTTGGCGTATAGCTCGTCCAGAAGCGTCTGGTCCCACACGCCGCCGAGGAATTTCACTCTCGCGTCCGCAGATTCCTGTACCTGCTGGTTGTACTCATGGCCGTACGGCGTGGAACCGACGACGACCAGCGGAAGCCGGGCATTGCTGCGGACGTAGCCTTCCACAATCGTGTGGACGTGATTTTCCGGCTCCAGCCGGGCGACCACCAAGTGGTATTGGCCCGCAACCAGGCCGACCGAGGCCAAGCGAGTGGGCTGTTTCGGTGGCAGTAGCGGTGCACCGTAGGAAATCAGTTCCGTCGCGGCATCGAAGGTCGTCCGGTAGTAGTCGCGGATTCCGGCGGCATCGGCGATCAAGGCATTGGAGAACCGCACGGCAAAGCTTTCAGCCCAGCGGTAATATCGCTTCCCGACCGGTCCCCATTTTGCGCGCTTCCATTCCAGGCCGTCCATGTGCGTGGCGACCGGCAGCTTGGCCAGCCTGAGTAGCGGGAGCCAAGGCGCGTTGGCCGCATTGAAGACAATCGTGGCGTCTGCCCTTCGGCCCAAAAGGTGGGCTACCGACAGCCCGGTGTGGCTGAGTGTTTCGAGTGAGCGCCGTCGGAGGGCCGGCAGATGCACAAGCCGCATGCCCTCGAATTCTCTTGCGCCGTTGTCCGCTCCGTTTCCGGTTCGGCAGTAGACGGTTACCAGATGCCCTCGCTCGGCAAGCCTGCGTCCCACTTCCTCCACGCAGGTTTCAAACCCGCCATAGTGTGCGGGTACGCCCCGCGTACCGACTAATGCGATGCGCAATCCAGCACGCTTAGGAGTTGATTCCTTCACTTTTCCCCCCGGGAAGTTTCTATTTTGTTGATCGAGACCTAGCTATGGATAAAGACCGTGCAATGGATTGGAACCTTTGCTGAGACCGGCAACTATCCGAGTTGATCGGGCGAAGTGGCGTCTAGGGCAAACTCTGAAGAGTCGCTCGCTCCTGGCGTCCCGCATTCAGGAGTTCCAGGGTTCTCCTTAGAGAGGTGCTGGATGTGTGCATCGTGTACGGGAAATAGACAACCTCCACCCCAACAGCGGCAAACTCCAGTTCCAGGGCGAGACCTTTGGGCGTGTCCCTCCAGTCGTCGCCCTTGAAGAGGATGTCGAAGGGACGGCGCCGCCAGGTGTCAATCTTGTGTGGAAGAGTCTCAGCTATTGCGTCGTCGACGTATCGGATCTGGCGGACGATTTCGAGGCGCTCCGCCAGGGGAATCACCGGCGGACGGCCTTTGGACGCGACCAGGAGTTCATCCGAGACGACACCGGCGATCAGGAAATCACAGTGTGCCCTCGCTTGGCGCAGCAGGTTTAGGTGGCCAACGTGGAATAGATCAAAAGCGCCGGCCGCGTAGCCGATTCGTGTCGTCATGGGTTTCTCCTTTAGAAGGCGCCGGCCGGGCTGCGCAGGGCTCTGAAGGTCCTCCACATGATGATCAGGTCGCCGGTGAGCGACCAGTTCTCGACGTAATAGAGGTCCAGACGGATGCTCTCCTCCCAGGGGAGGGTGGACCGGCCATTGATTTGCCACAGTCCGGTGATTCCGGGCTTGATGAGGAGCCGCCGGTTGGTAAACCTCTCGTAGCGTTCGACTTCGCTAGGCAGCGGCGGCCGCGGGCCAACCAAGCTCATTTCGCCAGTCAGCACATTCCAAAATTGGGGAAGCTCGTCCAGCGAGTACTTGCGCATCCAGCGGCCGCATTTGGTAACCCGCGGATCGTTGCGGATCTTGAATAGCAGACCCGCACCTTCATTGAGTTCCCGAAGCGATTCCAAATCCGTCTCTGCCGTTTGAACCATCGACCGGAATTTCAACATGTGGAAGGGAACCCCGTTCCGGCCCGCACGCAGCTGGCGGAAAATAATGGGGCCGGCGCTATCCCGTTTGACGATGACTGCGAGCGCGAGCAACACGGGGGACAAGACCAGCAACGCCATCGAAGCAACGGCGATGTCGACGACCCGCTTCAAGACGTGCTTGCCGCCGGCGTACTGGGGCAGCTCCACGTGAACAAGGGGCAACCCGTCGACCGGCCGCCAGTGGATTCTGGGACCTGCAACGTTCGTGAGGCTGGAGGCCAGGACGAGCTCGGTTCCGGAAGCCTCGAGTTTCCACCCTAATTCCCGGATGTACTTGCTACCGCCCGGGACGGGTCCTGCGACGATGACAGCGTCCGCGCCGGCTACTTCCACCATCCGCGAGACATCGGTCAGGGTGGATACGACAGGAATTTTGTACCATGGAGGCCGAAGCTCCATGGACTTGTCGAGCGTTGGTAGCGCCACCCCGGCCGTTTGGTAGCCGGCCGCTGGGTTCTTCTCGATCTGGTTGATCACGTACTCGACGTCGGCCGCTTCCCCTATCACGATCACCTTGGAAAGGTACTTGCCCTCGGTCCGCCTCCGATTAAGCCACTTTCGCCATATCCAGCGGTCGCCCGTGAGAAGGATGAGCCCCAGGGGCAGTGCCACGGCGAAGTAGCCACGCACCACGTCGACCCGGACAAAGACCATCGCTATGGCCAGAGCACCGAAGAGTTTGAGGGTTGCCTGCGCCACTCGCTTGTACTCGACGGCTCCGACTCCGAAGGTACGGTTGTCGCGGGTGGGGTAAACCTCAAGGACGGCGATCCAGGCCACCAACAGCAGCACGGAGACCACGAGATATCTCGCCTCAGAGTTGTCCCCGAAGGAAGTCGGCGCATCGGCACCGAACCGGAGCACGTAGGCCGACGCGACCGCGACCAGAATGGCTGACGAATCCGCAATTCGGAGGCGGTTCGCAAACTTTCTCCAGGTTTGGGTGACGGCCCTCCTCGACGCCGAAATGTCAATCCGCGATTCGTCATCCCAAACCGAATGTAGGGGCCGGGCGGAGACGTGAGTTCGTTCAAAGGGCCGGGTTGGGGCCGCCAGGTGCGTCGGTGCGCGGAAAGGACGGCGATGTTTGAGTTCGCTCATGACCGGTTACCTGAAGACAGGAAAGGATCGGTATAACTCGGACGATTTGCTTCGACGTGCACGGAAGCGGATCGGCAAAGTCCATCCGAAAGCACCGAAAGATGGACAGCCTCGAACGCCTGATTAAACATAGAGAGACCTTCTAGCAACTGGGTTGGCTGTGGTCTCCCCAAGTAAAATAGATGATTATTGGCGGCACACGAGTGGGTCCTACCCCTATTGGACGTGATGACTACTCGGCGGACACCCGGAGCTGAGATAGGACTACCTGATAATCCACCGGCTGGTCCGGTGCCGACATCGGAGCGCGGCGGCCGGGGACGGGTCGGTGTCAGGAGCCGAGCGTGAGTCGACGTCGCCGCGCTAAACGGGATCGTTGCCCGGCAAGGGGCGATTGCGCCGGGGCACTCTCCACCTGGCCACCTCAAGCGGGATAGCGCAATCCGGGGACTCGGCGTCGCTGTTCTGGGAAGTCCCCCGGCTGGGGTAAGGTAAGTTTCGTTGTTCCGCAGGAGCGGCCCAGGATCCTGGACCATCCCGCTGCGGCGCTGCGGCTGTAGCTCAATGGTAGAGCGCTAGCTTCCCAAGCTTGATACGCGGGTTCGATTCCCGTCAGCCGCTCCAGTTCTCCCGCTGCCTGTCCCGCATGCCTGTCCCGCACCGCCGCCACGGGGCCGGTTAGGTGGCTACCTGTATCGTCAGGAGTCAGGAACCTCTTCGGTTCCGCTACAGGAGCAATCATGGCTGACAAATCCCCCCGTCAAGCAGCATCCAAGAAATCCGCCAAGTCCATCAAGGAAAAGCGCGCCGACAAGAGGGCCGCGGCAGCGCCGCCCAGCTCCCTCGACAAAGTGACCGCAGCCAAGACGGCGAGCCCCAAAAAGAAGTGACCGGTTCCCCGAACCACCTCACCCTCGGCGTCCTCGCCGGCACGCGGAAGCCGGACGAGCGCCGCCTTCCCATCCATCCGCGCCACTTTGAACGCATCGCCCCGGAGCTCAGGCAGCAGCTGATCCTGGAAGAAGGCTATGGCGAGCGCTTTGGCGTTTCGGACGCCCACTTGGCCGGTCTCGTGGGCGGCATCGTGCCGCGGGCCCGGCTCCTGGCCGACGCCGACGTCGTCCTCCTCCCCAAGCCGCAGCCCGCGGACCTGGCCGAGCTGCGTGACGGGCAGGTCCTCTGGGGCTGGCCGCACTGCGTCCAGGACGCGGCGATCACCCAGCTGGCGATCGACAAGAAACTCACCCTGATCGCCTTCGAGGCGATGAACCACTGGGCCAGCGACGGCGGCTTCGGCCTGCATGTCTTCCACAAGAACAACGAGCTCGCCGGCTACTGCTCGGTGTTGCACGCCCTGGCCCTCACGGGCACCACCGGCGACTACGGCCGCCGGCTCAGTGCCGTGGTCATCGGCTTCGGCGCCACCGCCCGCGGAGCAGTGACGGCCCTCAACGCCCACGGCATCCACGACGTTCAGGTGCTGACCAACCGCGGCGTCGCGGCGGTGGGTTCGCCGATCCACTCGGTGCGGATCGCGCAGTTCGACCACGACAGCAAGGCGCCGTTCCTGAGCGAGGTCATCACCGACCGCGGCCGGGTTCCGCTGGCGCCCTTCCTCGCGGAGAGCGACATCGTGGTCAACTGCACCCTGCAGGATCCCAATGCCCCGCTGACCTACCTGCGCACCGAGGACCTGGCTGCCTTCCGGCCGGGCAGCCTGATCGTGGATGTGTCCTGCGATGAGGGGATGGGCTTCAGCTGGGCAACGACCACCACCTTCGCCGCGCCGATGTTCACGGTGGGCGACCACATTGACTACTACGCTGTGGACCACAGCCCGTCCTACCTCTGGAACTCCGCCAGCTGGGAGATCAGTGAGGCACTGCTGCCATTCCTGGAGACAGTGCTCGCGGGGCCTGCGGCTTGGGACGGCAACGAAACCATCCGCCGGGCCATTGAAATCCGGGACGGTGTGGTGCTCAACCCGGACGTCCTGGAGTTCCAGCACCGGCAGCCTGTCTACCCGCACCTTCGGCTGGCGGACTAGCGGCTGTCCTTTTTCGGTGCGGAAAGCTAGGCGGCGACAATCCGCAGCAGCCGACGGCGGTCCTTCAGGTCCACCTTCAGCATCAGCTGGCCGCGCCGGGCCAGTACGACGGCGACCGCCGCCGCGGCAAGTGCCGGCACCCCGCCGGAAACCAGGATCGCCGTGTGCGGATCCAGGTGCTCGGCCAGCGAGCCCATCAGGGGGCCTCCGATGGCCTGGCCGCCGATCAGCACCATGATGTAGAGGCTCATCACCCGGCCGCGGATCCCCAGGTTGGCGCTGACCTGCACCAGCTGGTTGGCGGCGGTGAGGAACATCAGGCACCAGAAGCCGGCCAGCACCATGGCCACGCCGAACCATTCCATCGAGGGAGCCGCGGCGGCCAGGCAGAGCATCAACCCGTACATCCCGGCGCCCAACACCACGGAGCGCAGCCGGAGCTGGCGCCGCCGAGCGGAGGTGATGGCCCCGGCCAGCGCCCCGAGCGCCACCAAGGCGTTGAGCAGGCCGTAGCCGCCGGCCCCGGCGTCGTACACCTGGTCGGCGAAGGCCGCCAGCAGCACCGGCAGGCTCATCGCGAACACCGCGACGAAGCCGGCCATCAGCCAGGGCCAGTAGATCGTGGGCTTGGCCAGGGCGTACCGCAGCCCTTCCCTGAGCATGCCCTTCCGCTTGGCGGCGGGCAGCGTGAGGTGGAGCTCGTCCTTGCGCAGGACCAGCAGCATGGTCACCGTGGAGCAGCACGCGGTGGCGTTGGCGGCGAAGGCCCAGCCTGCCCCGGCCGCGCCCAGCAGCACACCGGCGAAGGCCGGGCCGATCAGGCCGCCGAGCTGGAAGATCGTGGAGTTTACGCTGATGGCGTTGCGCAGGTAGGCCGGGCCCACCAGTTCGTTGACGAAGACCTGCCGGGCCGGCTGGTCCAGCACTGTGACCAGGCCCAGCGTCAGGGCGATCGCGTAAACGTGCCAGACCTCGATCCGCTGGCTCAGCGCCAGAGCCGCGAGGAGCGCCGCCAGCACGGCGGCGACGGACTGGCACAGCATGAGGATCCTGCGCTTGGCGAAACGGTCCGCCATCATGCCCGCCCAGGGGCCCAGGAACAGCGAGGGCAGGAACTGAAGGGCCACGGTGACGCCGACGGCGGTGACGGAGCCGGAGAGCTGGAGGACGAGCCAGTCCTGCGCGATGCGCTGCATCCAGAGCGCCACCACGGCGATGAAGTGTCCGATCGCGAAGATCCGGAAGTTGCGGACCTTGAGTGAAATGAAGGTGTGCCGCCAGGGCAGCCGCTCGCTGACGACGCCGATCGGCTGCGTGGTGGGCGCGGTGGTGGGCGGCAGGGGGACCTGCCGGAGTTTTTCGTGCTGCGGGTCGGCGGCCTGGAAAGGCGGAGGGGGTGCCACGGAAAGTCCTCAAGGGAACGGGGTCAACGGGGTCGCCTTAACGCTATGCTGACCCGAAACGATTATGGAAGGCGATTCTGCATATAACTAGCATCACGAATCGCAATGGGAGGACTGAGAGTGGACCGGTACGTCGACCAACTGGCCGGGAAGCCGCATGTTTGAACCCGCCCAGCTCCGGTCTTTCCTGGCCGTGGCCGAGACGCTCAGCTTCACGCGCGCGGCCGAGCGCCTGGGCCTGGCGCAGCCGACGGTCAGCCAGCATGTCCGGAAGCTGGAAGCCGCGGCCAGGCGAACCCTGATTGCCCGCGACACCCGCGACGTCCGCCTGACCGACAACGGCGATGCCATGGCGGGCTTCGCGCGCAGTATCCTCGCAGCCCACGATTCCGCGGCCCGCTACTTCTCCGGTTCGGCGATGCGCGGCCGGCTTCGCTTCGGCACGGCGGACGACCTGGCGATCACCGGACTGCCCCGCATCCTCCGCGAGTTCCGCCAGATCTACCCGCAGATCAACCTCGAACTCACGGTGGGCCAGAGCGACCAGCTGTACAAGCGGCTCAACGCCGGCCAGTTGGACCTCGTTTTCGTCAAGTGGGTCGCCGGCGCCAAGGACGGCACCGTGGTGCAGCAGGACTCCTTCGCCTGGGTGGGGCTCGAGCAGACCTCCCTGGACCCTGGCCACCCCGTGCCGCTGATCGCCTACCCCGCCCCCAGCCTCAGCCGGAAGCTGGCCATCGATGCCCTCGAAGCCACCGGCCGCACCTGGCGGATCACCTGCACCACGCGGCAGATCAGCGGGGTGCTCGCCGCCGTCCGCGCCGGCATCGGCGTCGCCGTGATGCCCTCGTCCCTGGTTCCGGAGGACCTGAAAATCATCACCCGGCGTTTTGACCTGCCGAGCGTCGGCGACGTCGACTTCACCCTGATCCGCAATCCGCTGGCCAACACCGAAGTCATCGAGGCCCTCACCCAGACCATCGTGGGACGCGCCCTCAACCGCTCCACCTAGTCCGCGGACCCCGGGGTACCTACGCAGGCCGCCGCGGTACCTGCCCCAAAATACTTGGCTGGCCGGGTCAGTACGCGGCCATTGAACGCGGGTGGTACTTGTCCTATCCTGACTGTGTTGAAGGTCAAGCAGAGGCCCGCCACCAGGAATTCGACACAACGAACGTTGTCGCTGGTTGCCGCCATACCGCCATGGCGGCAACCCGCGGGAACTTGTTCGGGATAGGCCAGCAATGATGCCAGCCATAAACCGTCCCCACCCCGCCATGCGATCGGGCACCATGCGGCACGGCCGCCCGTTGGCTCCGGCCCGGCCGCTGCCGGCGGCCCCGCCGCTCGATTCTGTGCCGCATCCGCCCCTGGGCCGCCTCGACCCGCACGCTGCCCCTGTCCGCGCCGACGAGGACTACGTGGGCATCCCGTTCTGCGAGCGTTGCGGTACGGATGAGTTTGTCTACCTGGAGTCGTTCGTCCCGGCCAAGCACCGCCGCGACGGCTCGGTCAGCAAACTGGGCGAGGTGGCCTACTTTTGCTCCGGCTGCGAAGATTTCTCCGCACATGCCGTCCCGGCGTCCTGGGTGCCGCCCGGATGGTACCTGGGCTGAGCGCCCCTTAAACGGCCGTCGCCGCCGTGCCCGCACTTTGCGTGCGGTCACGGCGGCGACGCTGTCTGGCCGGGGCGCGCCCCGGGGATTGCCTAGACCAGGCCGTCCGAGAGGTGGTTGGCGGTGCCGAAGCGGTGCGCCGTGATGCTGACGGCCTGCTCATGCAGGAACGGCAGCAGCTCCACCCGCCCCGCCTCCGTGACCGGGTGGGAGTAAACCGCCAGGTCGGGGCGGCCGCCGGTCGCCTCGGCCAGCGCCGTAGCGTCGCCGCCGATCAGGCGGATCCGCGCCATGGACAGCTTTGCGGCCCCGGCGAGCTTGGCCGCGGAAGTCAGCCACTCTGCGTCGCTCTCCACAGCGATGGCGATTCCGAGCCCGGACAGCACGGCCCGCAGCTGGGAGGGGACGTCCACCGCGCTGGAAACCGTGACGTCCGACCCGGCCAGCACGCCGGCGGCAACGGCCCGGACGAGGCGGCCGAGCGGTTCACCTTCCGAGAGGCGCACCGTGACGGGCAACGGGCGGTATCGGAAAACGTTGCGTTCGGCGCTCAGCCCGGAAACATCCTTAGCGGTGCCGAACTCCTCGGCCCAGGCCAGGGCGTCCGAGGCGAGTGAACGCTGCAGCGGGGCCAGCTCCTCCGCGGTCAGGAAGCCCTTGGCTGCGTCCTCGATCCGGCGCACACCGGAGTGGGCCGGCATGGTGTCGGCGGTGCTGGGCTTGCTGACCCACTCGCCGAGTCCGACGAGGTAGTTGGGCCCGCCGGCCTTGGTGCCGGCGCCGACGGCGGATTTCTTCCAGCCGCCGAAGGGCTGGCGCTGCACGATCGCGCCGGTGATGCCGCGGTTGACGTAGAGGTTGCCGGCCTGGACGGTGTCCAGCCAGAGCGTCAGCTCGTCCGAGTTGAGCGAGTGCAGGCCGGAGGTCAGGCCGTACTCGATCTGGTTCTGGATCGCGATGGCCTCCTCCAGGGTCTCCGCCGTCATGACGCCGAGGACCGGGCCGAAGAACTCGGTGAGGTGGAAGTAGGAGCCGCGCCGGACGCCGTGCCGCACGCCCGGGCTCCACAGCTTGCCGGAGTCATCCAGCTGTTTCGGCTCCACGGCCCAGGCCTCGCCCTCGCCAAGGGTGGTCAGCGCATTGAGGAGCTTGCCGCTGGCCGGCTCGATGATCGGGCCCATCTGGCTGGCAGGATCCTCCGGGTAACCGACCTTGAGCGAGGTGACGGCGTCAATCAGCTGGTTGTGGAAGCGCTTGGACTTCGCCACCGAGCCCACCAGGATCACCAGTGAGGCCGCGGAGCACTTCTGGCCGGCGTGGCCGAACGCGGAGTACGCCACGTCCTTCGCGGCGAGGTCCAGGTCGGCACTCGGGGTGACGATGATGGCATTCTTCCCGCTAGTCTCGGCCAGCAGCGGCAGGTCCTTGCGGAAGGAACGGAACAGCTCGGCCGTCTCGTAGCCGCCGGTCAGGATGACGCGGTCCACGGCCGGGTGGGAGATCAGCTGCTGGCCCAGCTCCCGCTCGCCGAGCTGCACCATGGTGAGCACGTCGCGCGGCACGCCGGCCTCCCACAGCGCCTCGATCATCACGGCACCGCTGCGGCGGGCCTGCTTGGCGGGCTTGATCACGACGGCGGAGCCGGCGGCGAGTGCCGCGAGGGTGGAGCCGGCCGGGATGGCAACCGGGAAGTTCCACGGCGGCGTGACCACGGTCAGCTTGGCGGGGACAAAGGTGGCGCCGTCGACGTGATCGAGCTTGCGGGCCGATTCGGCGTAGTAGTGCGCGAAGTCGACGGCCTCGCTGACCTCCGGGTCGCCCTGGTCGATGGTTTTGCCGGTCTCTGATGCCATGACCTCGAGGAGGTCGGCGCGGCGGGATTCGAGGACATCACCGGCGCGGTGCAGGATTTCGGCGCGCTCGGCGCCGGAGAGTGCGCCCCAGGCTTTGCCCTTCTCGACGGCGGTGGCGATGACCTTGTTCAGGGTCTCGGCGTCGTTGATGGTGGCGGCCTCGACGGCGGCGTTGCCCAGCGTTGAGCCCGCGACACGGCCCAGGATGGCACGGCCCCAGTCGCGGTTGGCCGGCAGCGAGGGGTCGGTGTCGGGGGTGTTTTCGAAGGAATCATGCGGCAGCGGCTCGGCCGGGAGGCTGCGGTTCTGCCGCCGGTTCGGGGCCGGGACCTCGTCGTCGAGCTTGGCGAGGGAGGCGAGGAAGCGCTGCTTCTCGCGTTCGAAGAGGGATTCGTTCTCGCTGAGTTCGAAGACGGCGGACATGAAGTTGTCCTGGCTCGCGCCCTCTTCCAGGCGGCGGATCAGGTAGGCGATGGCGACGTCGAACTCGGCGGGGTGGACCACCGGCGTGTAGAGCAGGAGCGAGCCGACATCCTTCTTCACGGCTTCCGCCTGGCCTTGGGCCATGCCGAGGAGCATCTCGAACTCGATGCCGGACTCAACACCGCGCTGCTTGGCCAGCAGCCAGGCGAAGGCAATGTCGAAGAGGTTGTGGCCGGCGACGCCGATCCGGATGTTGCCGATCCGGTCCGGGTGCAGCGCGTAGTTGATGACGCGCTTGTAGTTGGTGTCCGAGTCCTGCTTGGTGTTCCAGGTGGCGAGCGGCCAGTCGTGCAGGGAGGCCTCGACCTGTTCCATCGGCAGGTTGGCGCCCTTCACGACGCGCACCTTGATCGCGGCACCGCCGTCGGCACGGCGGGCCGCTGCCCAGTCCTGCAGCCGGATCATCGCGGCGAGGGCATCCGGCAGGTAGGCCTGGAGCACAATGCCGGCTTCGAGGTTCTTGAACTCGGGCTTGTCGAGGATCCGGGTGAAGACCGCGATGGTCATGTCCAGGTCCTTGTACTCCTCCATGTCCAGGTTGATGAACTTGGCCTTCTTGCCGCCGGTGGCGAAGGAGGCGGCGCGGCTGAACAGCGGCGTGAGCTTTTCCACGACGTGCTCCACGGCTTCATCGAAGGCCCACGCGGAGTGCGGGGCCACGGTCGAGGAGACCTTGATCGAGACGTAGTCGACGTCGGGCCGGGCCAGCAGGGTGTGGGTGCCTTCTAGCCGCCGGGATGCCTCGTGTTCGCCGAGCACCGCTTCGCCAAGGAGGTTGACGTTGAGCTTGATGCCGTCCCGGCGGATCTTCGCGATGGCCGGGCCCAGCTTGGCGTCGGTCGCGTCGACGATGAGGTGGCCGACCATTTCACGCAGCACGCGGCGGGCCACCGTGATGACCACCTGCGGCAGTACCGGGGCCATGGTGCCGCCGAGCCGGACGGCGCTGCGCATGTACCAGGGCAGGAAGGCCGGGACCTTGGGGGCCAGTGCGGCAAGGTTGTGCGCGGCAACGCGCAGGTCCTCGGGGCGCACGACGCCGTCGACGAACCCGACGGTGAAGTCCAGGCCGTTCGGGTCTTTCAGGACGCCCGCGAGCTGCTCCGCGGAGGCGTCAACCGGAACCTTGGCAGCCTCAGTGAGCCAGCGGCGGACCAGCGTGATGGCCTCTTCGGCCAGGGCTGCTGCCTCAAGCACTGGCGAGCCTTCCGAGACTGCGGCGTGCGTGGCTTCCTTGCCCGCGTCCGCGCCGGTGGTCAGGCCGGATTCCATTGAGGTGTTGGTCATGGTGGCACTCGTTCTTTCTCAAAATGTGGACCGTTCTTGAAATCAGTATGAGAGCAAATTTTCATAAGATAAAGCGATGTTTTCTGAGCAATACTGGTTAGAAAACTCGAACGTTCCGGAAGCGGGTCGACGCGGCCCCGGACACCAAAAAAGCGCTATCACTTACGGCCCCCAAATCCTGCGGAGGGGAGCCGTAAGTGATAGCGCAACGTGGGGTGAAGCTAGCCGACGTGCCGGTGCATCTCCACGGCTTCCTGGTGCCGCGGGCTGTCCGGGTTCATCAGCGAGTGCTTCCGGCCGTAGCCGAAGTAGATGGTCAGCCCAACGACCAGCCAGACGCCGAAGCGGACCCAGGTCTCCCAGTGCAGCTGGACCATCAGGAACGCCGAGGCCAGCATGCCGAAGAGCGGCACCACCGGCATGAACGGCAGCCGGAAGGTGCGCGGGGCATCCGGCTTCTTGTAGCGGAAGATGATCACGGAGAGGCAGACGACGACGAACGCGGCCAGGATGCCGATGTTCGTCAGGTCGGCCACGGCCTTGATCGGGAAGACGCCGGCCAGCAGTGCCGAGGCCACGCCAGCGATCCAGGTGACACGCTGCGGGGTGCCGTGGCGGTCGGTCTTGGCGAACCAGCCCGGCAGCAGCCCGTCCCGGCTCATCGAGAACCAGACGCGGGTGACGCCGAGCAGGAAGGTCAGCATGACGGTCAGGATGGACAGCACGGCGAAGACGGAGATGATCGTCGCGATGACGGGAAGGCCCACGCCGTTGAAGGCGGAGGCGAAGCCGGCCTTGGGGTCGATGTCCTTGTAGTTCTGCATGCCGGTGAGCACCAGGGTGGCGGCGACATAGAGGAGCATGGCCACGATGAGGGACATGATGATCGCCTTGGGCATGTGCTTCTTGCCGTCTGTGGCCTCCTCCGCCGCCGTGCTCATCGCGTCGTAGCCGAACACGGCAAAGAACACCGTCGCCGAACCGGCCAGCACCGGGCCGAAGCCGCTGGGCATGAACGGGTTGTAGTTGTTGGTGTTGATGTAGAAGATGCCCAGGCCGATGATGAACAGGATCAGGACGACCTTGATGGCGACGGCCGCGAGCTCGAAGCGTCCGAACGTCTTGGTGCCGCGGGAGAGGATCCAGGTCACGACCAGGCACACGACGATGGCAGGGATGTTGACGACGCCGCCCTTGCCCTCATCCACCGTCGAGGTCATCCAGACGGGCATGTGGATGCCGATGCCGGAGAGGAACGCGTCGAAGTAGCCGGAAATACCGATGGCCACCACGGCCACGATGGCGATGTACTCCAGCAGCAGGTCCCAGCCGATGAACCAGCCGATCACCTCGCCCAGCGCCACGTACCCGTAGGTGTAGGCCGAGCCGGCCCGGGGGATCATGCCCGCGAATTCGGCGTAGGACAAGGCGGCGGCCGCGGACGCCAGTCCCGCGATCAGGAAGGAGAACAGCACAGCGGGGCCCACGCCGGGTTCACTCCCGCTGCCGTGGGCCACCAGGCCGGCCAGCGAGAAGATGCCCACGCCGATAATGCCGCCGACGCCGATCGCGGTCAGCTGCCAGAGGCCGAGGCTCTTGAACAGGCCGCTGTGTTTGTTTTCCTCTTCGATGTCGTCGATGGGCTTGCGCCGCATGATCGATCTGGTCAGGTCTCTGGTGCTCATCAGGGTCTCCTGCAGTGGGGTGTCGCCCATCAAACCGCCCTGTGATGGGGGTTACTGGATCACAACAGTATGCAAGCCGGATTCCATTAGATAAAGTGAATTCTCCTAATCAATAACCATTAGAATTCACAAAGGAATAGCGATGCTCGACGTCCGGCGGTTGCGCCTGCTGCGCGAACTCAAAATCCGGGGCACGCTTGCCGAGGTGGCCGAGGCGCTGCAGTACAGCCCGTCGTCGGTCTCGCAGCAGCTGGCGCTGCTGGAGAAGGAAGCCGGCGTCGAACTGCTCCGGAAAACGGGCCGCCGGGTGCAGCTCACCCCGCAGGCCGAGGTGCTGGTCGCCCACACTGCCCAACTCCTGGAAACGCTGGAGCAGGCGGAGGCCGACCTCGCGGCCTCGCTGACCACCGTGACCGGGACCGTGCGGATCGCCGTTTTCCAGTCCGCGGCCCTGGCGCTGATGCCCGACGCCCTGACCCGGATGTCCGCAAGCTACCCGGAGGTCCGGATTGAGATGGTCCAGCGGGAGCCCGAGACCGCGCTCCACGAGACCTGGGCGCGTGACTTCGACCTCGTCATCGCCGAGCAGTACCCTGGCCACGCCGCGCCCCGCTACGCCGAACTGGACCGGGTCCGCCTGACGGGGGACGCGATCCGGCTGGCGGTTCCGCCCGCGTCCCCGGGCCGCCCCGCGATCACCTCCCTCGCCGACACCAATGGGCTGTCCTGGGTTATGGAACCCCGGGGCGCGGCATCCCGGCACTGGGCCGAGCAGGCCTGCCGGAGCGCCGGTTTCGAGCCAGACGTGCGCTTCGAGACCGCCGACCTGCAGGCGCAGATCCGGCTGATCGAGTCGGGCAACGCGGTGGCCCTGATGCCGGACCTGGTCTGGACCGGCCGGGGCACCACGGCCCAGCTGATTGATCTCCCCGGCAATCCGCACCGCACCGTCTTCACGTCCGTTCGCCGCTCCAGCGCCAAACGGCCCGCCATCGTGGCCGCGCGGGAAATCCTCGCCGAGACCGCCGCGTCCATCGCGCCGGCCGCCTGAAGCACCGCCTGGTCCATCGAGCGCGCCTTGGTGAGGCGGGCTCCGTGGCCCTGTGTTCGCTGGCTCACAGCGCACTGACCGCGCCGGCGTTAGACTGATGACGTTATGAATCGAACAATGTTCAAGTCCAAAATCCACCGCGCCACGGTCACCCACGCGGACCTTCACTATGTCGGCTCGGTCACCGTGGACCTGGACCTGCTCGAGGCCGCCGACATCCTCCCCGGTGAGCTGGTCGCGATCGTCGACGTCACCAACGGCGCCCGGCTGGAGACGTACACGATCGCCGGCGAGCGCGGATCCGGCGTCATTGGCATCAACGGGGCGGCCGCGCACCTGATGCACGAAAACGACATCGTCATCCTGATCACGTATGCGCAAATGACCACGGAAGAGGCCAAGGCCTACAACCCCAAGGTGGTCCACGTGGACAAGGACAACAAGGTCGTGCAGATCGGCAACGATCCGGCGGAAAGCCACACGGCCGGGCTCCTGCGCCCGCCGCACGCGTTGAACAACGCCACCCTGAACTAGCAGCGCCGGAGTGCTAGGCGTCCTGGCTGGATTCTTCGTCGTCTGGTTCATCATCCTGGTTGGCATGTTCGTCGGCCGGCGCAACATCCTGGGCGAGAACGCCCGCTCCGTCCTCAGCGCCCTGACCTTCTTCGTGGCGAGCCCTGCCCTGCTGTTCGAGACCCTCAGCAAGGCTCGGCTCCACGACGTCTTCGCGGCCCCGCTGCTGGTGACCGCCGTGGGCGCGATCACGACGGCGGCGCTCTACTTCGGCATCGTGCGCTTCGCGCTGAAACGGGCGCTGCCGGAGGCCCTCGTGTCCTCCATGAGTTCGTCCCTGGCCAACTCCGCCAACCTGGGCATTCCGATCGCCGTTTTTGTCCTGGGCGATGCCAGCTACGTGGCGCCGCTGCTGATCTTCCAGCTCGCTTTCTTCACGCCGCTCTATCTGCTGGTCCTCGACGCCACCACCAGCGCCCACCGGACGACGCCGCTGACCTTCGTCCTGATGATCCTGCGGAACCCCATGATCGTGGGCTCGGGTCTGGGCCTGCTCGTGGCAGGGACCGGTTGGGAGGTGCCGGCGCTGGTGCTGCAGCCTATCCACCTGATCGGCGGGGCGGCGATCCCCGCCATGCTGCTGTCCTTCGGCATGAGCTTGAACGGTTCCCGGCCGCTGCAGGCCTCGGCCGCCCGGCGTGCCGACACGCTGCTGGCCAGCGGCTTCAAGCTTATCGTCCACCCGCTGCTCGCCTTCCTCTTCGCCCGCTTCGCGCTCGGCCTGCAGGACCAGGCACTGTTCGCCGTGGTGGTGACATCCGCCCTGCCCACGGCCCAGAACGTCTTTGTTGTGGCCAACCGGTACCGGACCGGGCTTACCGTCGCCAAAGACACCGTCCTGATCACCACCGTGGTCGCCGTCCCCGCCATGATCGGGGTGGCGCTGCTCCTGGCCTGACGCCACCCGGCGCGGCGCACCCGCGTGGCCTGCCCGGGCTCCGGCGACTGCGCCGGTAGGCTGTGAAAGGCCGAACACAGGCCCGGTAGCAGGCAGAATTTGGGGGAATGGGTGCGCACGTTTAAAGCCGGAGTCGTTGGGACAGGCGGCAGGGGAACCACGCGCCGTCGGGGTGCCGTGGACTGGATCTCCTACGCCGCGGCAGGGCTGCTGCTGGTTTCCTCCACGGCCTGCGGCGGACCCGCCCCGACCGCGGAGAAGACCGCCGTCGAATCGGCGCGGCCCAGCGCGTCGGTCACTTTGGCCGCGCCCACCTCGACACCATCATCCACGCCGACCGCGTCGGCGGACGCCGGCGCCCCGCTGGACCCGGACACGGCCCCGGTTGTGAGCCTGGCCGGAGCCTCGGCCCCGCGTCAGCAGCCGGCGTATGCCAGCAAGGCGCTCGACGTACTCGCCACCCTGCCGGTCAAGGGCAGGGCGCCCAAGACCGGTTACTCGCGCGACCAGTTCGGCCAGGCCTGGGCCGACGTCGACCGAAACGGCTGCGATACCCGCAACGACACGCTCCGCCGCGATCTCACGGCGGTCGCGCTCAAGGCCGGAACCCGCGACTGCGTGGTGCTCTCCGGCGCCTTGAACGACCCCTACACGGCGAAGCTGATCAACTTCGTCCGCGGCAACAGCAGCAGCAGCGCTGTCCAGATCGACCACGTCGTGGCGCTCAGTGACGCCTGGCAGAAGGGCGCGCAGCAGCTCAGCCCGGCCCAGCGCCTCGCCTTCGCCAACGACCCGCTCAACCTCTTGGCCGTGGACGGCCCCGCGAACATGCAGAAGAGCGACGGCGACGCCGCCACGTGGCTGCCGCCGAACAAGTCCTACCGCTGCGCGTACGTGGCCCGGCAGATCTCGGTGAAGGCCAGCTATGCGCTGTGGGTCACCCAGGCAGAGCATGACGCCATGGCCCGGATCTTGGGCGACTGCCCGGACGCCATGGCCCCCACCAACGAGCAGCCACCGGCGGCCGCTCCTGCCCCGGCGGCTGCACCCGCCCAGCCCGCCGCACCGCCCGCGGCACCGGCCCCGGCGCCCGTCCCGGCAGCACCTGCCCCGGCTGCCGTGTATTACGCCAACTGCGCCGCGGTGCGTGCGGCGGGGGCTGCGCCCATCCGCCGCGGGCAGCCCGGCTACAGCAGCAAACTGGACCGCGACGGCGACGGGATCGCCTGCGAGTAGGCGCGGCGGGCCCGCACTCCGACTGCTAGCAGGCCGGCGCTTGGTACTCGTAGGCTCCGGCGTCGGCCCCCGCGTCGCCTTGGCAGTCGCCATTCTGGGCGACGGGCTGCCCGTCCAGGTCCACGGTGAAGGGACTGCTGCCGGCGCGGTCAATCGCGGGGCTCAGGCTGGTTGGGTGGAGGTCGGTCGGGGCGTCCACGAAGTCGGCGGCCTCCCTTGTGGAGGTGCCGCTGGGTTCCACCGAGCTGGGTCCGTTCAAGACGTTTGCCTGTTCGGTCCAGCCCGAGCCGTCGATCCAGAGCGAATTCCGCACGGCGACGAGGATGTTCCCCCGGATCACCGTTGAGGCGGGGCACGCCGCGTGGCACACCACGGCCTGGGACTCCGGCCCGTCCAGCCAGACGGTGTTGAATTCGAAGACGGTGCCGTTCGTCGGACCGAACACTGACTTCGACCCTCGTGCGATCAGCCCGCCGGCCTTAGAGCAGTTTTCGCCGCAGCTCGCTCGGATCAGGTTGTAGCGGTAGGTGTTGCCGTCGGCGGCGCCCCCCGGCGAACGGCCGATCTCAGAGAACACGTTGTTGTCCACCGCCACGTTGTGGTGGATGCTGTTCCGGCTCCCGTTGAAGATTTCGAAGGCGCTGCCGTCGATCGAAAAATCGTAGGACTTCGCGGCTGATCCGGTGACGGTGTTGCCGGTGAACTCGTTGTCGCTCCCGTTGATCAGCACACCGAAGGCGCCCGAGTCGTCGTTGCAGTTGACGGCCTGCGGCGTGCCGCAGTTGACCCCGGGCGTGTTGACGTTCATGACGTTGTTATCGGCCAGGTTGTTGTTCACGTAGTGTCCGAAATCGGAGCCCTGGCCCACCTTGATGCCCGCTGCGTTGTGGGTCGCCGTGGAGTTCTTGAGGGTGGTGTGGTCACCGGAAACACTGAACCCGGCATAACCGCAGGATTGGGCGCGCAGGCCGTCCACCGTGATGAAGTTCCCGTTGATCGTGACGCAGTTCGCGCCCTGCCCGCTGGATTCGCCGCCGGTGACGGTCGGCGCGCTCCCGGCGCCGTAGCTGTTCAGGGTGATGGCGGCGTCGGCCGTGCCGCTCTGGTTGACGACGACGCCGCCGGTCCAGGTATCGCCCCGCCGGAAGCTCACGGAATCGCCCGCCTTCAGCACCGTGTTGTTGAGCTTCAGCAACGATTGCCAAGGGGTTCCGGGAGAGGTTCCGTCGTTGTCGTCGTTGCCGTCCACGCTGAGGAAGTAGGTGGTCCCGGCAGCCGACGCCGGTGCCCAGATTCCCGCAAGGGAACCTCCCAGCAGCACGAGGACCACCAGCATGGGTGCAGCTATGGACTTGATCTTCATAGTGACACCTGGGCTTCTGAAGATGAATCCGGGGCCGCGGAGCGGCGTTGTGGCCGGCGGCCGGAATACAGCCCGCGGCAGGCTTAACGCTAGGGGCGGCCCACGGCCAAGTCAACGATTCCGGCGGCCTCTGCGAGGAGTTCCACGGACCGCAGCCTGTCCTCCACCCTGGCACTTTGGTGCGCGACGATCAGTTCGTCGGCGTCGGCGTGGGCGGCGAACTCCTCCAGGTATTCGACCACGGCAGCCGGGGTGCCCACGGCGGAGTACTTCATCATCTGCGCCAGGTGCTGGCCCTGCGGCGAGTCCAGGATCATGTCCGCCTCGTCGTCGCTGAAAACGCGGCCGTTGCCGAAGAACAGCGACACCCGGGCCCGTTTCGTGGCCTGGAACATTTCCTGGGCGTCGGCGGCGGAATCCGCGGCGATCACGTTGACGCCGGCAATCACGTGCGGGGCCTCCAGCTGCCCCGAGGGCCGGAATTCGCGGCGGTAGAGGGCCACGGCATCCTGCAGGGCGTTCGGGGCGAAGTGCGAGGCGAAGGCGTAGGGCAGTCCGAGCTGGGCCGCCAGCTTCGCGCCGAAGAGCGAGGACCCCAGGATGTAGAGCGGCACATTGGTGCCCTTGCCCGGCGTGGCCTCAACGCCGGGGATGCGGGTCGGGCCCGTCAGGTAGCCCTGCAGCTCCAGGACGTCCTGCGGGAAACTGTCCGCGCTCATAGGATCGCGGCGCAGGGCACGCATGGTGTTCTGGTCGCTGCCGGGGGCGCGGCCCAGGCCCAGGTCGATCCTTCCGGGGTGCAGGGTCTCAAGCGTGCCGAACTGCTCGGCGATGGTCAGCGGGGAGTGGTTGGGCAGCATGACGCCGCCGGCCCCGAGCCGGATGCTCCTGGTCTGCGCGGCAATATGAGCGATCAGGACGCTGGTCGCGGAGGAGGCGATGGAGGACATGTTGTGGTGCTCGGCGTACCAGATGCGGCGGTAGCCCAGTTCCTCGGCGCGCTGCGCCATGGCCACGCTGCCGGCGAAGCTTTCTGCCGCCGTCTGGCCCTTGCCGATGATTGCCAGGTCAAGGATGGAAAGCGGAACAGTCACGGAAAAGCCGGCCTTTCGTTGCGGAGCATGGTCTAGATCAGGTGTCAGCCGCGCCGGGATCCGGCGGACGCACACTGATGCCAACGACGCCGACGCCCGGCTTATTTCTGCGCGGCCGGAATCACCGGCTGGACTGCGCGGGAGGAATACTCAGCACCCTTAGTGGGTTGCCGACCTTATGGGCCACCACAACTCACAGCATCCGGAACTATCCGCAACGATCGATCTGAAGGACCTGGGAACTGTGCACCGGCTGGGCTTTGGCGCCATGCGCATTGTCGGCGACGGAGTCTGGGGCGAACCCGCGGACCGGAACACGGCCATCGCCGTCGTCCGCCGCGCCGTCGAACTCGGCGTCGACTTCATCGACACCGCCGATTCCTACGGGCCCAACATCAGCGAGGAGATCCTCGCCGAGGCCCTGCACCCTTACCGGGACGACCTGTTGATCGCCACCAAGGTCGGGTTCACCCGCACCGGCCCGAATGAATGGGTGCCGGTAGGACGTCCCGAGTACCTGCGCCAGCAGACCGAGCTGAGCCTGCGCAAGCTCAAGGTGGACGCGCTGGACCTGCTGCAGCTGCACCGGATTGATCCCAAGGTGGACCAGGAGGAGCAGTTCAGCGTGCTCCGCGACCTGCAGAAGGAAGGCAAGGTCAAGGCGCTGGGCCTGTCCCAGGTCAGTGTGGCCGAACTCGAGCAGGCCGGGCGCTACTTCACCGTTTCCACCGTGCAGAACCGCTACAACCTGACGGACCGCAGCTCGGAAGACGTCCTGAACTACGCCGAGACGAACGGCATCGGCTTCATCCCCTGGGCTCCGATCTCGGCCGGCGAACTCGCCCGGCCCGGCCGCCCGCTCGACGAGGCCGCCACCCGGCTGGGCGCCACCACCTCGCAGGTGGCCCTCGCCTGGCTGCTTCGCCGCTCCCCCGCGATGATGCCGATCCCCGGCACCGGCTCGATCAAGCACCTCGAAGAGAACCTTGCCGCCGGCGGCGTCGTCCTCGATGACGCCACCTTCGCGGAGCTCGAAGCCGCACGCTAAGCCCCACCCCCATCACCACCCCGTGACCGGCCCTCGCGCCGGCAGAACAGGAGCACAACATGGCTAACATCCTGATGGTCGTATCCGCCGCAGATTCCCTCACCATGCGCGACGGCAGCAAGCACCCCACCGGCTACTGGGCCGAGGAGCTCGTCGTCTCGCACCAGACCCTGCGCGGCGCCGGCCACACCGTCCAGATCGCGACTCCCGGCGGCGCCAAGCCCACCGTGGACGAGGTCAGCCTGGCAGCCGACTCAGCCGGCGGCCAGGACCGCGCCGACGGCTTCCGCCGGTACCTCGCCGACATCGACGCCGAACTCTCCGCCCCGCTGGTGCTGGCCGACGTCGACCTGGCCGGGTACGACGCGATCGTGATGCCTGGCGGCCACGGCCCCATGGCCGACCTGTTCGAGGACGCGGGCCTCGGCCGGCTGCTGATCGAGGCCAACCAGGCCGGCAAGGTTATCGCGCCCTTCTGCCACGGCCCCGCCGGCCTGCTAAGCGCCGTCGACGACGCCGGGAAGTTCGCCTTCGCGGGGCGCCGCCTCACCGTGTTCACGAATGAAGAGGAACTGGGCGGCGGCACCGGGGAGAACACGCCCTGGTTTGTCGAAGACGTGTTGAAGGAGAAGGGCGCCGTCGTCGAGGATGCCGCCGCCTGGAGCTCCCATGTGGTCCGCGACGGCAACCTCATCACCGGGCAGAACCCGCGGTCCAGCGAGGACGTGGCGAAGGAAGTCCTGAAGGCCCTTTCTGAGTAGCGCCTCCTGCAAGCGGCAAAAAAGCTAGGCTGATGCCGGGTCCGGGCAGCCGGACCCGGCTAAGCTAGCGGCATGGCCATCAAATCCACTGCTGATAAAGTCGCCACCATCCAGAAGGGGTACACCCTGGAGGGGCCCACCATCGAGCTGGGAGCCGCGATCGTCGACGGCGAACTCCACAAGGACGCGCCTGTCCGGCTGCCGCTGTCCATGATGAACCGGCACGGGCTGGTGGCGGGCGCGACCGGCACCGGCAAGACCGTTACCCTGCACATGATGGCGGAGCAGCTCTCCACGGCCGGTGTACCGGTATTCCTCGCGGACATCAAGGGCGACCTCTCCGGACTTGCCACAGCCGCCGCCGGATCAGAGAAGCTCAAGGCCCGCACCGACAGCATCGGCCAGCCTTGGTCCGGCAAGACGTTCCCGGTGGAATTCCTTGCCCTCGGCGGTGACGGAGCAGGTATCCCGGTCCGCTCCACCATCACCTCCTTCGGCCCCATCCTGCTGTCCCGGGTGATGGAACTCAACGAGACCCAGGAGTCCAGCCTGCAACTGGTCTTCCACTTCGCGGACAAAAACGACCTCGAGCTGATCGACCTCAAGGACCTGCGGGCGGTCATCCAGTTCCTGACCTCGGACGAGGGCAAGGACGAACTCGAAAACCTGGGCGGCTTGTCGAAGTCCACCGCCGGTGTCATCCTCCGCGAACTTGTCACGCTCGAGGCGCAGGGGATGGAAAAGTTTTTCGGCGAACCGGAGTTCGACACCGCCGAACTCCTGCGGACTGCCCCGGACGGCCGCGGCGTCGTGACCTGCCTCGAGCTGCCCACCCTGCAGACCAAGCCGATGTTGTTCTCCACCTTCCTGATGTGGCTGCTCGCCGACCTGTTCGAGGACCTGCCCGAGGCCGGCGACCTGGACAAACCGAAACTCGTTTTTTTCCTGGACGAGGCACACCTGCTGTTTAACGACGCCTCCAAGGCCTTCCTGGACGCGATCACCACCACCGTTCGGCTGATCCGCTCCAAGGGGGTGGGTATCTTCTTCGTCACGCAGACGCCGAAGGACGTGCCGGCGGAGGTCCTTGGCCAGCTCGCCAACCGTGTGCAGCACGCCCTGCGGGCCTTCACCCCGGAGGATGCCAAGGCGCTCAAGGCGACTGTCTCCACCTTCCCGATGAGCGACTACGACCTTGAGGAAACCCTCACCTCGGCCGGAATCGGCGAGGCGGTCATCACCGTCATGAACGAGAAGGGCGCGCCGACTCCGGTGGCCCTGACCCGGCTGCGGGCTCCCGAGTCCGTGATGGGCCCGAGCGATAATGCGCTGATTGCCGGCACCGTGGCCGGCTCCGCCCTGCTCGCCAAGTACGGCACGGCCGTGGACAACATCTCCGCCTACGAGAAGCTGGCCGGCCGGACGGCCGCGTCAACCGGACCCGCTGCCCGCGGCTCCGCGGCGGAAGCCGGCTCGGGTGCAGGGGCGGGCCTGGACCCCAACGCTGTCGACGCCGATGCCCGCCGGATCGAGGAAGAAATCCTCGGCCGGCCTAGCAGCCGTCCCGCGCCGGAGCCCGAACCGGAACGTGCACCGCAACGGCGGGAGCAGCAGCAAGCCGGCGGCGGAATGGCCGGAGACCTCGCCGGGGCCCTAGGTGGCGCCCTCGGCGGCGGGCTCAAAAGCATGGCTCGCTCACTTGGTACCCAGCTCGGCCGGGAGCTGCTCCGCGGCGTCTTCGGAACCGCATCCCGGAGCCGTCGGCGCTAGGCACGTTGAGGCAGCCGGGTCCGCCCGGCGGTGATGGTGCGCGTCACACGTGACTCCTGTGACACGTGTATTCAGCGGGCGTGCAGGTAACGTAAGGGACGTGCAAATGAGTCAGGCGTTGGTCAGGATTGCAGCCGGGTGGCTGATGGGCCTGATGCTCGCCGTGGCCGGCGCCGTACTCGCCATCAACCTGGTGAACGACTCCATCGCCAGCCCGCAGCAGCCGGTACGCGAGTATCTGGACGCGCTGCAGAAGGGCGAAGGCGAGAAGGCCCTGGGCCTGCTGCACGCAAGGGTGCCGCAAAGCAACCCTGCAATGCTGGACGGCGAAGCGCTGAAGACCGCGGCCGCGAAGATCTCCGGGCTGAAATTCGGCGACGCTGAAGACCGGGGCGGGGACCAAGTCATGGTACCGGTCAACTACAGCATCGACGGGACCCAGTTGCGCACCGAGTTCCTGCTGCAACGCTCCGGCACCCAGTGGCTCTTCTTCCACGACTGGTCTTTCGTCCCGGCGGAGCTGCCAACCCTGAGCGTCACCGTGGTGAACTCGAACCAGGCCTCGCTCAACGGGGTTCCCGTGAACATGCCCAACGGCCGCAACACCTTCGCCGTGTTCTACCCGGGCGAATACGAGGCCTCACTGAACGGCCAGTTCTTCGCGGCCCCCGCGACCCGGGCAACCGTCTCCGGCCGGGACACACCCCCGGCGCCGCTGAATCTGCTGACCCAGGCCACCGGCGGCCTCAAGGACGCGGTCAGCGCCAAGGTCAAGCAGTTCCTCGACGACTGCGCCGACCAGGCGGACAAGAAACAGCAGCTTCAGCCGGACTGCCCCTTCTACCACATCACCAACAACCGGGTGGCGGACGGAACCATCGACTGGAGCATCACCGACTACCCCGTGGTGAAGATTGAGCCCTTCGGCGGCCGCTGGGTGGTCGCGCCGCTGGACGGCAAGGCCCGGATTAAGGCACGGCAGACGGACCTTTTCACCGGTGCGGTCACCGAACTCAACGCGGTCCACGACTTCAGCTTCACCGCCCGCCTGGACATCGACGGCGACACGGTCAAGCTCACCCCGCAGCTCAGCAACTAGCGCCGCCGCAGCCCGCAACCGGAACAGTGGCGTGCCGTCGAGCGTCATTCACCGCAGTCTTTTGGCCTTGCCAATGCCGTACTCCCTCGGAGAACCAAGGCGGCTGTGCCCCGGGGCGCGCAAAAGGCTGCCGTCCGTGACACGCAAGCCACGGACAGCAGCCCTAAGGCGTCGGACGCCTCAGTCCATGCCGCGCAGGTCAAGGACCAGCTCGGTGTCCCCGTCGGCCTGCAGGAGCACCGGGATGCCCCAGTCCTGCTGGTACAGGTGGCAGGCCGCATGGTCGGGGATCTCGCCGTCCTCGGTTTCCGGGCCGTCGCAGGCCGCGGCGCGGGCGGTAATGTGCAGCACGCCCTCGGGGACATCGGACGAGAGCTCCAGGGTGCGGAGCAGCCCCACGGAGGTCCCGCCCCCGGCCACCAGCAGCTCCGGCGGGGTGGAGGAGATCTTCAGCTGCGTGGGGTCGCCCCAGCGGTCGTCCAGTTTCTGCCCGGTCGGGGCGGTGAAACGGACCGCGAGGGACAGCAGCCCGGGCGCCACCGGGCTCTTGGGCCGGTGCGTCTGCACGGCGCCCTCGTCCACCTGCTGCGCTTCCTTGGGGATCGGCACATAGACGAGCTGGTGCTTGTTCGCCTCGACCACCACCAGCAGCGGCTCGGCGCCGGCCACCCGGGTGTGGTCCACAATCACGTCCGAGGGTTCGGACAGCCCGCGGGCGAGCGTGGAGACCGTCCCCGTGGCGGGGTCGTAGCGGCGCACGGCACCGTTATAGGTATCCGCTATCGCCACCGAACCATCCGGCAGCACCGTCACGCCCAGCGGGTGCTGGAGCCGGGCCTCGGCCGCCGGGCCGTCCCGGAAGCCGAAGTCGAACAGTCCCTTGCCCACGGCCGATTCGACCGTGATGGCGCCGTCGTCCGTGATGACAAGTTTGCGCAGGGCCGAGGTCTCGGAGTCGGCGACCCAGATGTTGCCGTCCGCGTCCTCGGCCAGGCCGGAGGACTGCGCGAACCAGGCCTCCGCGGCCGGTCCGTCGAGCAGGCCCTCGAGGCCGTTGCCGGCGACGATGGACACCGCTCCCGTGACCGGGTCGAAACTGAAGATCTGGTGCACCCCGGCCATCGCCACCACAACGGCGTTGAGCTTGCTTGACCAGACGACGTCCCAGGGCGAGCTCAGCGAGACCTGCAGCGGGTCCGCTTCCAGCCGGGCACCGTAGGCGGCGCCTTCCTCGTCCACGCGGGCCGGCCCGGTTTCGAGCAGCCGCTGCACGCCGTTGCCGGCGAGCGTGGTGGCGGTGCCGTCCGTGAGCGAGAGCCCGCGGAGCCGGTGGTTGACCGAGTCGGCAATGACGACGTCGTAGCCGGCCTTCGCGGCGACGTCCTCCGGAAGCAGCACCAGGCCCTGGGGTTCATTGAAGCGGGCGTCGGCGGCGCCGCCGTCGGCGTAGCCCTTCTCGCCCGAACCGTAGGTGCCCAACACGGTCTCGAAGTCGGTGGCGAGCTCCACCAGCCGGTGGTGGCCGGTGTCGGTGACCAGCCAGGTTCCGGCGGCGTCCTGCGGCTCCGCGTCCCCGGCGGCGGCCGAGCTGCCGCGTCCGGCCGGCAGGTACAGCGCCTTGCCCGGGAACCGCAGCGTGCCCGACGTCGGCTCCGGAGCCACGTAGGGACCGTCGCCGCGGTGCAGGGTGCCCTTGGCCTCATGTTCGGCGATCAGCTCGGGGAGCAGCACGGCCAGGCCGTCCGCGTGGCCCTCGCCGGAGAGGTGCGCCACGATGTAGCCCTCGGGGTCGATGACCACCAGGGTGGGCCAGGCGCGGGCGGTGTAGGCCTTCCACGTCTCCAGTTCCGGGTCGTCCAGGACCGGGTGGCGGATTTCGTAGCGTTCGACGGCGGCGGCCAGGGCCACGGGGTCCGCTTCGTGCTCGAACTTCGGCGAGTGCACCCCGACGGTCACGAGGACGTCGGAGTACTGCTGTTCGAGCGGGCGGAGTTCATCCAGGACGTGCAGGCAGTTGATGCAGCAGAAGGTCCAGAAGTCCAGCAGCACGATCTTGCCGCGCAGGGATTCGAGGTCCAGGGATTTGCCGCCGGTGTTCAGCCAGCCGCGGCCCACGAGTTCGGAGGCCCGGACCCGGAGGTGGGTGCGTACGGTTTCGCTCATCAGCGTCCTTCCAGCTTTGAATTGCGTTCTGCCAGCTTCGCGTCGCGTTCTGCGAGCTGGGCAAACATATCGTTGTAAGCGGTGAGATCGGCGTCGTTATTCCTGTCCGCCGCGCGGTCGGTGCGCTTGGACTCCCGCGCGTCGGAGCGGGACCACATGACCGCGACGCCGATCGCCACCAGCAGGGTGGGCACTTCGCCGATCCCCCACGCCACCGCGCCGCCCATCTGCTGGTCCAACAGGGCCGCGGGACCCCAGGGGCGGCCCAGGTTCCCGAAGTAGTCGGCTGCCAGCAGGCCGGTGCCGCCCATGATGGCGACGCCGAAGAACGCGTGGAAGCCCATGGTCGCCAGCAACAGCAGCAGCCGCATCGGGTAGGGCGCCCGCCGGGGGAGGGGGTCGGTGCCGATCATGGTCAGCACAAAGATGTAGCCCGTCAGCGCGAAGTGCAGGTTCATTAGTTCGTGGCCCACATGGTCGCGCATGGCGTAACCGAAGGCGTCCGAGTAGTAGAACAGCACAATTGACCCGGCAAAGTTGGCCGCGGCGAACAGCGGGTGCGTGACGAGCTGCGAGAACTTCGAATGCACGAAGATCAGCAGCCACTCCCGTGGCCCGCGGGAGCTGTCGCGGCGCGCGGTCAGTGCCCGCAGCGCCAGTGTGACGGGCGCACCCAGGACCAGGAAGATGGGGGTCACCATGGTCAGCGCCATGTGGTCCACCATGTGCGCCGAGAACAGCACCCTTCCGTAGACCGACGGCGGCCCGGACGTCACGTAGGTGAGGACCACCAGTCCGATCACCCAGTTCGCGGTCCGGAACCAGGACCAGGAGTCGCCGCGCTGGCGCACCTTGCGGATCCCGAGCACGTAGGACACAAGGCCGAAGACCGCGACAGCGACCCAGAGCCAGTCGAACCGCCACTCGGTGAGCCAGCGCTGCGGTGTCAGCTCCGGAGGCAGTTCATAACCGGAGAGGATGAAGGCCGGCGAGGCGTTCTGGACAGGCGCCTCGCCCTGCGGCGGGGCAGAGCGGCCAAGCGCGACGGCGATCCCCGAGGTCGCGCCCATCACGAGCAGTTCCACGAGCACCAGCTGCCAGAGCACGCGGCGGGCGGAGAGCCCGGCTCCCTTCACGCCCAGCTGCGGGATAACCCAGCGCCGGTGCATGAACCCGACGCCGCCAAGGACCAGCGTGGCCGACGCCTTGGCCACGATGAGCTGCCCGTACGTGGACCCGAAGAGGTCAGCCCAGCTGTGGACCCTGATACCGGCGTTGATCACGCCGGAGGCGAAGACCAAGGCGAAGGCCAATCCGGCCACCGCGGAGAACCGGCGGAGGGTGGGCTCGGTGATGTCGGTCTTGCCCGGACCGGACACCGCCGCCCTCGAGGGGGCGGACAGGATGCCGGAGAGGAGGGTCAGGACAATGATGCCTCCCAGCCAGGCCGAGACGCCGACGAGGTGCAGGCCAAGGGAGTTGATGGCGCCCTCGTGGTCGTTCGAGCTGGACGAGTGCCCGATAAGGGCCGCCGGGGCCAGACCGACCAGCGAGAGGACGAGGGTGAGCGCTAAGGCTCCGCGCGATCGGACGCCGAACAGCGCGGTGGTGACCACGGCGGCGATGATGACGACGGTCAACCAGGCGCGCCCGGTCTCGATGTCGGTCATGAAGTAGACAAGGGACTTGGTGAATTCGGGGTCGCCCGAGATCGCCTGCCCCGCGATGTCCGAGTAGCTGAAGACCAGCACCCCAACAGCGGAGAGGGTCCAGACGGCGCCGGCGACGGCGGCGACGGCCAACGCGCGGGTGAATGCGGGATGTTCCGCGGCGTCCTTATCCTTGGACCGGGCTCCGTTGAGGTTCCGGGGCAGGATCCCGACGGCGAACATCAGGCCGCCAATCACCGTGGCCAGAGCGACGTTGTGAAGAGCCTTGCTGACCGGGAGGCCCCAGCGAACCAGCGCTCCGGGATCGGAGACCGAACGGGCGCCGGCGGCGCCGGAGAAGAGCAACGCAGCGGTCAGGCCCACGAATACTGCGGCCAGGCCGGCGAGCTGCCAGGGGCGGCCAATCCCGCGCGCTCCGGCACCGGAGCCAAACGCTCCCCCGGTCGGGGGAGACGCTGATGTGGTTCGGGGTTTTGCTGCGGAAGGCACAACTCCATTGTCCGCTACGGCCGCCCGGGCAACGAATCCGAGCGACGGGGGTTAACGCAAAAGGAGCGGCAACCCGCAGGTTGCCGCTCCTTTCAAGCGTTCGAAGAAGACTACTTCTTCTTGGCGACTGCAGCCTTCAGCTTGGAGCCGGCGGTCAGCTTGACGCTGTGGCCAGCGGCAATCTGGATGGTCTCGCCGGTCTGCGGGTTGCGGCCGGTGCGGGCTGCACGGTCGGTGCGCTCGACGGCGAGCCAGCCCGGGATGGTGATCTTTTCGCCCGCGGCGACAGAGGTCTCGAAAACCTCGAACAGTGCATCGAGCACGGAGTTGACGGCTGCCTGGCTGGTGCCGGCCTTGCCAGCTACCTCTGCAACAAGTTCACTACGGTTCTTAGCCATTTATGTCCTCCTGGACGGTTCTAATTTCTGAAGCCTGCACGCGGCATGCGTGCAAGCCACTCTTCGAAAACTTACCAGCTTGCCGCCCCCGAGGTGGCAAATTCCGCGTGTTTTCGCCCTTTTTTGGGAAAATTTCCGGATTCCGAGGGCTTTCGGCGCCGCTTTTCAGCCGTCAGCGGAAGCTCCGACACCCTGGTGGGCGCCCGCAGGGTCGACAGGCCCTCCGCGGGGCCGGTTACGATTGTCGCCAGCCGGGGCGACGGGCCGTCCGCCGCCCGGCGTTGGGTGTATTGGGTGTTAAAGGGGGAGAGCCTCCAACCTGGTGGTTGGAGGCTCTCGACCTAATGTATGTCCGGCGGTGACCTACTCTCCCACACCCTCCCGGGTGCAGTACCATCGGCGCTGTGGGTCTTAGCTTCCGGGTTCGGAATGGGACCGGGCGTTTCCCCCACGCTATGACCGCCGTAACCCTTGCTCCGCACCCTTGGGGGCTGTGAGAGCCGGCCCGGGTGGGAAATCTGGTGGTTACAACATGTGGTGTTGTATTCAGTTGTTTTGGTTCCTTAGCAACGGGTTTGTTGTTTGGGAACCACATAGTGGACGCAAGCAGTCTTGTTTCTTTGTACCCGCCCGTTGGTGGCAAACGCTTTTGAACCCGTTTGCCCGGGTGGGTGTGTGGTGTAAGTTATCGGCCTATTAGTACCGGTCAGCTTCACGAGTCGTTAGTCCTCGCTTCCACATCCGGCCTATCAACCCAGTGGTCTGGCTGGGGGCCTCTCACACACAAGGTGTATGGAAATCTCATCTCGAAGCGAGCTTCCCGCTTAGATGCTTTCAGCGGTTATCCCATCCGAACGTAGCTAATCAGCGGTGCACTTGGCAGTACAACTGACACACCAGAGGTTCGTCCGTCCCGGTCCTCTCGTACTAAGGACAGCCCTTCTCAAATTTCCTGCGCGCGCAGCGGATAGGGACCGAACTGTCTCACGACGTTCTAAACCCAGCTCGCGTACCGCTTTAATGGGCGAACAGCCCAACCCTTGGGACCTACTCCAGCCCCAGGATGCGACGAGCCGACATCGAGGTGCCAAACCATGCCGTCGATATGGACTCTTGGGCAAGATCAGCCTGTTATCCCCGAGGTACCTTTTATCCGTTGAGCGACGGCCATTCCACAATGTACCGCCGGATCACTAGTCCCGACTTTCGTCCCTGCTCGAGATGTCTCTCTCACAGTCAAGCTCCCTTGTGCACTTACACTCGACACCTGATTGCCAACCAGGCTGAGGGAACCTTTGGGCGCCTCCGTTACTTTTTAGGAGGCAACCGCCCCAGTTAAACTACCCATCAGGCACTGTCCCTGACCCGGATTACGGGCCGAAGTTAGATGTCCAAAGTGACCAGAGTGGTATTTCAACGATGACTCCACCCGAACTGGCGTCCGGGCTTCAACGTCTCCCACCTATCCTACACAAGCCACTCCGAACACCAATACCAAACTATAGTAAAGGTCTCGGGGTCTTTCCGTCCTGCTGCGCGTAACGAGCATCTTTACTCGTACTGCAATTTCGCCGAGTTTATGGTTGAGACAGCGGGGAAGTCGTTACTCCATTCGTGCAGGTCGGAACTTACCCGACAAGGAATTTCGCTACCTTAGGATGGTTATAGTTACCACCGCCGTTTACTGGGGCTTAAATTCTCAGCTTCGCCTTGCGGCTAACCGGTCCTCTTAACCTTCCAGCACCGGGCAGGAGTCAGTCCGTATACATCGTCTTGCGACTTCGCACGGACCTGTGTTTTTAGTAAACAGTCGCTTCCCCCTGGTCTCTGCGGCCCCTGCACGCTCCGGACAGCTAGTGTCCATCACGATAGGGGCCCCCCTTCTCCCGAAGTTACGGGGGCATTTTGCCGAGTTCCTTAACCATAATTCTCTCGATCGCCTTAGTATTCTCTACCTGATCACCTGTGTCGGTTTGGGGTACGGGCGGCTAAAACCTCGCGTCGATGCTTTTCTAGGCAGCATAGGATCACCGAATCCCCCCATACGGGGGTCCCGTCGGGTCTCAGGCATCATGAACGGCGGATTTGCCTACCGTTCGCCCTACATCCTTAGACCGGGACAACCATCGCCCGGCTCGGCTACCTTCCTGCGTCACACCTGTTAATACGCTTGCCTCCCAGGATCAGGTCCCGCGCTCCACCAAAACCCTTCACCCACAAGGGGTGTCGGGCAGGTCTCGGGCGGTTAGTATCCCCTGTTCAGCATGGGCGGTTTTTCGCCGGTACGGGAATATCAACCCGTTGTCCATCGACTACGCCTGTCGGCCTCGCCTTAGGTCCCGACTTACCCAGGGCAGATTAGCTTGACCCTGGAACCCTTGATCATTCGGCGGACGGGTTTCTCACCCGTCTTTCGCTACTCATGCCTGCATTCTCACTCGTGTAGGCTCCACCGCTGGTTTCCACCGCGACTTCACTGCCCACACGACGCTCCCCTACCCATCCAGACGCCTGAACCACAAGGGCTTAGCTAATATCTGAATGCCACAACTTCGGCGGTGTACTTGAGCCCCGCTACATTGTCGGCGCGGAATCACTTGACCAGTGAGCTATTACGCACTCTTTTAAGGATGGCTGCTTCTAAGCCAACCTCCTGGTTGTCTTCGCAACTCCACATCCTTTCCCACTTAGCACACGCTTAGGGGCCTTAGTTGGTGGTCTGGGCTGTTTCCCTCTCGACTATGAAGCTTATCCCCCACAGTCTCACTGCTGCGCTCTCACTTACCGGCATTCGGAGTTTGGCTGACGTCAGTAACCTTGTAGGGCCCATTAGCCATCCAGTAGCTCTACCTCCGGTAAGAAACACGCAACGCTGCACCTAAATGCATTTCGGGGAGAACCAGCTATCACGAAGTTTGATTGGCCTTTCACCCCTACCCACAGCTCATCCCCTCCATTTTCAACTGAAGTGGGTTCGGTCCTCCACGACGTCTTACCGTCGCTTCAACCTGGCCATGGGTAGATCACTTCGCTTCGGGTCTAGATCACGCCACTGCAACGCCCTGTTCAGACTCGCTTTCGCTACGGCTTCCCCACACGGGTTAACCTCGCGACGTAACACTAACTCGCAGGCTCATTCTTCAAAAGGCACGCCGTCACCCCTACACAGCAAGCTGCGGAGGCTCCGACGGATTGTAAGCACACGGTTTCAGGTACTGTTTCACTCCCCTCCCGGGGTACTTTTCACCTTTCCCTCACGGTACTGGTCCGCTATCGGTCATTAGGGAGTATTTAGGCTTATCAGGTGGTCCTGACAGATTCGCACGGGATTTCTCGGGCCCCGTGCTACTTGGGATACTTCCCAGGCGGCACACTACATTTCGGTTACGGGGCTCACACCCTCTCTGGCCGGCCTTTCAAGACCGTTCACCTATGCACATGCTCTCACCCCACTGTCCCGGCAGAGACAGAACGGAAAGTCCCACAACCCCGACCATGCAACGCCCGCCGGCTATCACACATGGAACGGTTTAGCCTGATCCGCGTTCGCTCGCCACTACTGACGGAATCACTATTGTTTTCTCTTCCTGCGGGTACTGAGATGTTTCACTTCCCCGCGTTCCCTCCACGCACCCTATGTGTTCAGATGCGGGTCACCAGATCACTCGCGCGTCTGGCGGGGTTTCCCCATTCGGACACCCTGGGATCACAGTCCGGTTATCGACTCCCCCAGGCTTATCGCAGATTCCTACGTCCTTCTTCGGCTCCTAATGCCAAGGCATCCACCGTGTGCTCTTAAAAACTTGACCACAAAAGATCAAGGAGTAATTTCGAGAGAACCACAGAAACCACCCCCACACCCAAAGGCGCAAGGACAGATCCAGGTTCATATTCTTGGAAATTGCTTCTTATAAAAGATGCTCGCGTCCACTATGTAGTTCTCAAACAACAACCCCGTACCACACACCCCACACACATCACATGCGCGCTCGGTGCAGCCAGGAAACCAGAAACACAAGCCCCGGAAAGGAAAACCCTCCCGGTCCTGTTGTCTCAGGACCCAACAGTGTGCCAAACACTACCCAACGGTTCATTCCGGCGAGCGTTCCAGGACAGGGACCCCGAAAGGACCCATCCGTACTTGCTGCCGGCCTGTGCCGCCAGGCACCTATTCGTTGATATTCCACCCGTGAGCACCCGCCGCAGAACTTACGTCTGCGCAACGGGCGTACTCCTGACAACCCCGACACACAGGCATAACGCCCGGCACGGTGATTGTAGGTGCTCCTTAGAAAGGAGGTGATCCAGCCGCACCTTCCGGTACGGCTACCTTGTTACGACTTAGTCCCAATCGCCAGTCCCACCTTCGACAGCTCCCTCCCACAAGGGGTTAGGCCACCGGCTTCGGGTGTTACCAACTTTCGTGACTTGACGGGCGGTGTGTACAAGGCCCGGGAACGTATTCACCGCAGCGTTGCTGATCTGCGATTACTAGCGACTCCGACTTCATGGGGTCGAGTTGCAGACCCCAATCCGAACTGAGACCGGCTTTTTGGGATTAGCTCCACCTCACAGTATCGCAACCCTTTGTACCGGCCATTGTAGCATGCGTGAAGCCCAAGACATAAGGGGCATGATGATTTGACGTCGTCCCCACCTTCCTCCGAGTTGACCCCGGCAGTCTCCCATGAGTCCCCGCCATTACGCGCTGGCAACATGGAACGAGGGTTGCGCTCGTTGCGGGACTTAACCCAACATCTCACGACACGAGCTGACGACAACCATGCACCACCTGTGAACCGGCCCCAAAGGGGAAGGACTGTTTCCAGCCCGGTCCGGCCCATGTCAAGCCTTGGTAAGGTTCTTCGCGTTGCATCGAATTAATCCGCATGCTCCGCCGCTTGTGCGGGCCCCCGTCAATTCCTTTGAGTTTTAGCCTTGCGGCCGTACTCCCCAGGCGGGGCACTTAATGCGTTAGCTACGGCGCGGAAAACGTGGAATGTCCCCCACACCTAGTGCCCAACGTTTACGGCATGGACTACCAGGGTATCTAATCCTGTTCGCTCCCCATGCTTTCGCTCCTCAGCGTCAGTTAATGCCCAGAGACCTGCCTTCGCCATCGGTGTTCCTCCTGATATCTGCGCATTTCACCGCTACACCAGGAATTCCAGTCTCCCCTACATCACTCTAGTCTGCCCGTACCCACCGCAGATCCGGAGTTGAGCCCCGGACTTTCACGGCAGACGCGACAAACCGCCTACGAGCTCTTTACGCCCAATAATTCCGGATAACGCTTGCGCCCTACGTATTACCGCGGCTGCTGGCACGTAGTTAGCCGGCGCTTCTTCTGCAGGTACCGTCACTTTCGCTTCTTCCCTACTGAAAGAGGTTTACAACCCGAAGGCCGTCATCCCTCACGCGGCGTCGCTGCATCAGGCTTGCGCCCATTGTGCAATATTCCCCACTGCTGCCTCCCGTAGGAGTCTGGGCCGTGTCTCAGTCCCAGTGTGGCCGGTCACCCTCTCAGGCCGGCTACCCGTCGTCGCCTTGGTGAGCCATTACCTCACCAACAAGCTGATAGGCCGCGAGTCCATCCAAAACCACAAAAAAGCTTTCCACCCCCCACCATGCGATGAGGAGTCATATCCGGTATTAGACCCAGTTTCCCAGGCTTATCCCAGAGTTAAGGGCAGGTTACTCACGTGTTACTCACCCGTTCGCCACTAATCCCCCAGCAAGCTGGGATCATCGTTCGACTTGCATGTGTTAAGCACGCCGCCAGCGTTCATCCTGAGCCAGGATCAAACTCTCCGTTGAAGTAAAACAGACACACCATGCGCCCCCGGGAAAACGGGATACACACAATGCACAAAATTTGAAACCAGCTAAAAACACCGGACCCATCCACGGGGTGGCGGATCCGGCACAATCAACCAATTCAATACAAAAAATTGGTATCAACAAACTTGGCACACTATTGAGTTCTCAAACAACAGACACACCCGGCACCACCACAACCACAAAACCAGTCGAGGATCGCTCCGGAGCAACTTTTCAAACCTACCCGGTCCCAGCCTCCGATGCAAATCCGGTCTTCCGGACCTGCATCAGCAGACGAACCAGCCCCACCAGAATTCTTCTAGCGCCTGAAGCGTCGGAAGACCTTGGTTTTGAATTAATTTGGGGGATTGGCCGCCTCCGGTACTCCAGCATTTCCGCTGGTCTCCCTCGTGGCGACTTAGAAAACAATACACCCAGCCGGCGGCAATCGCAAACCCGCCCCGGCACCGTGCCCCCAGCGGCGCCGTCGTCGTGGATTAGGGCCGTATGCTCCATCACGTCCTACCGCCGGGCCGGTTAGTATCAGCTGATGAGGGCAGACCGCCGGCGCCAGGACCCAGCTTTGCTCCATCGACCTGTGTCCGGCCCTGCCGTGAACGGACTCTCGGAACACGAGGTCGCTGCCCGCGTCGAAAGCGGACTGGACAACCGCGTTCCCGATAAGACCAGCCGGAGCCTGTGGCAGATCTTCCGCGCCAACGTCCTTACGCTCTTCAACGCGATCGTGGGAACGAGCTTCCTTGTCCTGCTGCTCGTGGGCCGTTGGCAGGATGCGCTCTTCGGACTGGCGGCTGCCGGAAACGCCGTGATCGGCGCCGTCCAGGAGTTTAGGGCGAAGAGATCCCTGGACCGCCTCGCGGTCCTGGATGCCCCGCGCGCGCGAGTGCTGCGCGACGGCAAGATCCTCGAGATCGCCACGGCCGACGTCGTGCGTGACGATGTCCTGGTCCTGCGCGCCGGCGACCAGGTCACTGCGGATGCCGCGGTACTCGAAGCGGCCGGGCTCGAAGCCGACGAGTCCCTCCTCACCGGCGAATCGGATCCCGTTGACAAGGATCCCGGGACCGATGTGCTTTCCGGCTCCATCATTGTGGCCGGGCACGGCAAGGCCCGGGTGGCCAGAGTGGGCGCCGAGTCGTTTGCCAGCCGGCTCACCGCGGACGCACGCCGCTTCTCCCTTGTGAACTCGGAGATCCGCAACAGCCTCAACCGTGTCCTCCGCTGGATCGCCTGGGGGATCCTGCCCGTCGGACTCGTGGTGATCAACGGCGAACTCCAGGCACGGGGCGGCTGGCAGGATGCCATCGCCACCGGCGCCTGGACCGCAGCAATGGTAGGCGTCATCGCCAGTGTGATCGCCATGGTTCCTCTGGGACTGGTGCTGCTGACCAGCGTGGCGTTTGCCGTCGGTGGACTCCGGCTCGCCGGACACAAGGTGCTCATCCAGGAGCTCGCAGCCGTCGAAGGGCTCGCCCGGGTGGACATCCTGTGCATGGATAAGACGGGCACCCTGACCGAGGGCGGGCTCAGGTTCGAGGCCGTCCACCCGCTGACCGCCGCGCCGGACCGTGGCTGGCAACAGGCCCTCGGCTGGTTCGCCACCGAACCCGAGGCGAACGCCACGGCCCGCAGCCTTGCCGCCGCGTTTGAGGACGACGGCGGGTTCCAGTCCGTCTCGTATGTTCCGTTCTCCTCCTCCCGGAAGTGGAGCGGGGTGACCTTCGGCGGCAACAACGGCACGACGCCTACCTGGATTCTGGGTGCGCCGGAAATGGTCCTGGCCCCGGCCGGCCACGCGGAGGTCCTGGAACAGGCCGGCGAGCTGGCCCGCGCCGGCCTGCGGACGCTGCTTCTGGCCGGAGCGGACGGGCTGCCGGGTGCGGGAAAGTCGGCGACCCTGCCTGACGGACTCCGGCCCGTCGCGCTCCTCACGTTCCGGGAAGAGCCGCGTTCCGACGCCCGCGAGACGCTGGACTTCTTCCGCGCGGAGGGTGTGGAGCTGAAGATCATTTCCGGCGACGACCCGCGAACCGTCGCGGCCATCGCACGCCGGGTCGGCCTCGAGGTCGCCCAGGGCTTCGACGCCCGCGATCTGCCCGAGGATCCGCTGCTTCTTGAGGAGGTGATGGCAAGCAACATCGTGTTCGGCCGGGTCAGTCCCGACCAGAAGAAAGACATGGTCGCCGCCCTCCAACGGCGCGGCCATACGGTGGCAATGACCGGAGACGGCGTCAACGACGCCCTCGCCCTGAAGACCGCGGACCTTGGCATTGCCATGGACTCTGCCGCGCCCGCTACCAAGGCGGTTGCGCGCCTGGTCCTGCTCGACGGCCGCTTTGACCGGCTCCCGGAAGTGCTCGCGGAAGGCCGGCGCGTCATCGCCAACATCGAACGGGTATCGAGCCTCTTTCTCAGCAAGACGGCATACTCGATCGCCATCGCCGTCACTTTCGGTCTGCTGCAGTGGCCCTTCCCGTTCCTGCCCCGCCAGTTGTCCTTTACCGACGGCCTGACCATCGGCATCCCCGCCTTCTTTTTGGCCCTGATGCCCAACGCCCGTCGGTACAAGCCAGGGTTCCTGCGCCGTTCCCTCTGGTTCTCCCTGCCGGCGGGGCTCATTGTCGCGGCCGCCCTGCTGGCGCTGAACGCGATCGCGCCCTCCGTGGGACGAACGACGCCGGAAACGATGGGTTCCGCCGCGGTTCTCACCCTCTCGGTGGTGGGGCTCTGGATCCTGGCCGTCGTTTCCCGGCCGCTCAACGCAGGCCGGGTGGGAGTGCTGGCGGCAATGTGTGCGGCACTGGTGATCCTGCTCAACCTCCCCCTGGCGCAGGAGTTCTTCATCCTCTCCTGGCCGCCGGTCGGCCTGCTGGTGACGGCGCTGGCCGCGGGCATCGGCGGTGGTCTCGCTATTGAGCTCCTTGCCTGGCTCCACCGCCGGAAGTTTCCCCGCTGACGCGTCGGCTCAAGACGGCCGAACTGGCGCGCATCAGCCGACGCTCCCGGAGCATTTTGGGTGTTAAATGGCGCAGGCCCCGACACTGTGTGTCGGGGCCTGGCTGTAATGGTTGTCCGGCGGTGACCTACTCTCCCACACCCTCCCGGGTGCAGTACCATCGGCGCTGTGGGTCTTAGCTTCCGGGTTCGGAATGGGACCGGGCGTTTCCCCCACGCTATGACCGCCGTAACCCTGTGTCCGCACCCTGGGGGCTGTGAGAGCCGTTCCCTGGGTGGGAAATCTGGTGGTTACAACATCTGTGGTGTTGTATTCAGTTGTTTTGGTTCCTTAGCAACGGGTTTGTTGTTTGGGAACCACATAGTGGACGCAAGCAGTCTTGTTTCTTTGTACCCTCTTCCCTGGTGTGAACGTCTTTTGAATCCGTTCACGGAAGGGGGTGTGTGGTGTAAGTTATCGGCCTATTAGTACCGGTCAGCTTCACGAGTCGTTAGTCCTCGCTTCCACATCCGGCCTATCAACCCAGTGGTCTGGCTGGGGGCCTCTCACACACAAGGTGTATGGAAATCTCATCTCGAAGCGAGCTTCCCGCTTAGATGCTTTCAGCGGTTATCCCATCCGAACGTAGCTAATCAGCGGTGCACTTGGCAGTACAACTGACACACCAGAGGTTCGTCCGTCCCGGTCCTCTCGTACTAAGGACAGCCCTTCTCAAATTTCCTGCGCGCGCAGCGGATAGGGACCGAACTGTCTCACGACGTTCTAAACCCAGCTCGCGTACCGCTTTAATGGGCGAACAGCCCAACCCTTGGGACCTACTCCAGCCCCAGGATGCGACGAGCCGACATCGAGGTGCCAAACCATGCCGTCGATATGGACTCTTGGGCAAGATCAGCCTGTTATCCCCGAGGTACCTTTTATCCGTTGAGCGACGGCCATTCCACAATGTACCGCCGGATCACTAGTCCCGACTTTCGTCCCTGCTCGAGATGTCTCTCTCACAGTCAAGCTCCCTTGTGCACTTACACTCGACACCTGATTGCCAACCAGGCTGAGGGAACCTTTGGGCGCCTCCGTTACTTTTTAGGAGGCAACCGCCCCAGTTAAACTACCCATCAGGCACTGTCCCTGACCCGGATTACGGGCCGAAGTTAGATGTCCAAAGTGACCAGAGTGGTATTTCAACGATGACTCCACCCGAACTGGCGTCCGGGCTTCAACGTCTCCCACCTATCCTACACAAGCCACTCCGAACACCAATACCAAACTATAGTAAAGGTCTCGGGGTCTTTCCGTCCTGCTGCGCGTAACGAGCATCTTTACTCGTACTGCAATTTCGCCGAGTTTATGGTTGAGACAGCGGGGAAGTCGTTACTCCATTCGTGCAGGTCGGAACTTACCCGACAAGGAATTTCGCTACCTTAGGATGGTTATAGTTACCACCGCCGTTTACTGGGGCTTAAATTCTCAGCTTCGCCTTGCGGCTAACCGGTCCTCTTAACCTTCCAGCACCGGGCAGGAGTCAGTCCGTATACATCGTCTTGCGACTTCGCACGGACCTGTGTTTTTAGTAAACAGTCGCTTCCCCCTGGTCTCTGCGGCCCCTGCACGCTCCGGACAGCTAGTGTCCATCACGATAGGGGCCCCCCTTCTCCCGAAGTTACGGGGGCATTTTGCCGAGTTCCTTAACCATAATTCTCTCGATCGCCTTAGTATTCTCTACCTGATCACCTGTGTCGGTTTGGGGTACGGGCGGCTAAAACCTCGCGTCGATGCTTTTCTAGGCAGCATAGGATCACCGAATCCCCCCATACGGGGGTCCCGTCGGGTCTCAGGCATCATGAACGGCGGATTTGCCTACCGTTCGCCCTACATCCTTAGACCGGGACAACCATCGCCCGGCTCGGCTACCTTCCTGCGTCACACCTGTTAATACGCTTGCCTCCCAGGATCAGGTCCCGCGCTCCACCAAAACCCTTCACCCACAAGGGGTGTCGGGCAGGTCTCGGGCGGTTAGTATCCCCTGTTCAGCATGGGCGGTTTTTCGCCGGTACGGGAATATCAACCCGTTGTCCATCGACTACGCCTGTCGGCCTCGCCTTAGGTCCCGACTTACCCAGGGCAGATTAGCTTGACCCTGGAACCCTTGATCATTCGGCGGACGGGTTTCTCACCCGTCTTTCGCTACTCATGCCTGCATTCTCACTCGTGTAGGCTCCACCGCTGGTTTCCACCGCGACTTCACTGCCCACACGACGCTCCCCTACCCATCCAGACGCCTGAACCACAAGGGCTTAGCTAATATCTGAATGCCACAACTTCGGCGGTGTACTTGAGCCCCGCTACATTGTCGGCGCGGAATCACTTGACCAGTGAGCTATTACGCACTCTTTTAAGGATGGCTGCTTCTAAGCCAACCTCCTGGTTGTCTTCGCAACTCCACATCCTTTCCCACTTAGCACACGCTTAGGGGCCTTAGTTGGTGGTCTGGGCTGTTTCCCTCTCGACTATGAAGCTTATCCCCCACAGTCTCACTGCTGCGCTCTCACTTACCGGCATTCGGAGTTTGGCTGACGTCAGTAACCTTGTAGGGCCCATTAGCCATCCAGTAGCTCTACCTCCGGTAAGAAACACGCAACGCTGCACCTAAATGCATTTCGGGGAGAACCAGCTATCACGAAGTTTGATTGGCCTTTCACCCCTACCCACAGCTCATCCCCTCCATTTTCAACTGAAGTGGGTTCGGTCCTCCACGACGTCTTACCGTCGCTTCAACCTGGCCATGGGTAGATCACTTCGCTTCGGGTCTAGATCACGCCACTGCAACGCCCTGTTCAGACTCGCTTTCGCTACGGCTTCCCCACACGGGTTAACCTCGCGACGTAACACTAACTCGCAGGCTCATTCTTCAAAAGGCACGCCGTCACAACTACAAGGCTGCTCCGACGGATTGTAAGCACACGGTTTCAGGTACTGTTTCACTCCCCTCCCGGGGTACTTTTCACCTTTCCCTCACGGTACTGGTCCGCTATCGGTCATTAGGGAGTATTTAGGCTTATCAGGTGGTCCTGACAGATTCGCACGGGATTTCTCGGGCCCCGTGCTACTTGGGATACTTCCCAGGCGGCACACTACATTTCGGTTACGGGGCTCACACCCTCTCTGGCCGGCCTTTCAAGACCGTTCACCTATGCACATGCTCTCACCCCACTGTCCCGGCAGAGACAGAACGGAAAGTCCCACAACCCCGACCATGCAACGCCCGCCGGCTATCACACATGGAACGGTTTAGCCTGATCCGCGTTCGCTCGCCACTACTGACGGAATCACTATTGTTTTCTCTTCCTGCGGGTACTGAGATGTTTCACTTCCCCGCGTTCCCTCCACGCACCCTATGTGTTCAGATGCGGGTCACCAGATCACTCGCGCGTCTGGCGGGGTTTCCCCATTCGGACACCCTGGGATCACAGTCCGGTTATCGACTCCCCCAGGCTTATCGCAGATTCCTACGTCCTTCTTCGGCTCCTAATGCCAAGGCATCCACCGTGTGCTCTTAAAAACTTGACCACAAAAGATCAAGGAGTAATTTCGAGAGAACCACAGAAACCACCCCCACACCCAAAGGCGCAAGGACAGATCCAGGTTCATATTCTTGGAAATTGCTTCTTATAAAAGATGCTCGCGTCCACTATGTAGTTCTCAAACAACAACCCCGTACCACACACCCCACACACATCACATGCGCGCTCGGTGCAGCCAGGAAACCAGAAACACAAGCCCCGGAAAGGAAAACCCTCCCGGTCCTGTTGTCTCAGGACCCAACAGTGTGCCAAACACTACCCAACGGTTCATTCCGGCGAGCGTTCCAGGACAGGGACCCCGAAAGGACCCATCCGTACTTGCTGCCGGCCTGTGCCGCCAGGCACCTATTCGTTGATATTCCACCCGTGAGCACCCGCCGCAGAACTTACGTCTGCGCAACGGGCGTACTCCTGACAACCCCGACACACAGGCATAACGCCCGGCACGGTGATTGTAGGTGCTCCTTAGAAAGGAGGTGATCCAGCCGCACCTTCCGGTACGGCTACCTTGTTACGACTTAGTCCCAATCGCCAGTCCCACCTTCGACAGCTCCCTCCCACAAGGGGTTAGGCCACCGGCTTCGGGTGTTACCAACTTTCGTGACTTGACGGGCGGTGTGTACAAGGCCCGGGAACGTATTCACCGCAGCGTTGCTGATCTGCGATTACTAGCGACTCCGACTTCATGGGGTCGAGTTGCAGACCCCAATCCGAACTGAGACCGGCTTTTTGGGATTAGCTCCACCTCACAGTATCGCAACCCTTTGTACCGGCCATTGTAGCATGCGTGAAGCCCAAGACATAAGGGGCATGATGATTTGACGTCGTCCCCACCTTCCTCCGAGTTGACCCCGGCAGTCTCCCATGAGTCCCCGCCATTACGCGCTGGCAACATGGAACGAGGGTTGCGCTCGTTGCGGGACTTAACCCAACATCTCACGACACGAGCTGACGACAACCATGCACCACCTGTGAACCGGCCCCAAAGGGGAAGGACTGTTTCCAGCCCGGTCCGGCCCATGTCAAGCCTTGGTAAGGTTCTTCGCGTTGCATCGAATTAATCCGCATGCTCCGCCGCTTGTGCGGGCCCCCGTCAATTCCTTTGAGTTTTAGCCTTGCGGCCGTACTCCCCAGGCGGGGCACTTAATGCGTTAGCTACGGCGCGGAAAACGTGGAATGTCCCCCACACCTAGTGCCCAACGTTTACGGCATGGACTACCAGGGTATCTAATCCTGTTCGCTCCCCATGCTTTCGCTCCTCAGCGTCAGTTAATGCCCAGAGACCTGCCTTCGCCATCGGTGTTCCTCCTGATATCTGCGCATTTCACCGCTACACCAGGAATTCCAGTCTCCCCTACATCACTCTAGTCTGCCCGTACCCACCGCAGATCCGGAGTTGAGCCCCGGACTTTCACGGCAGACGCGACAAACCGCCTACGAGCTCTTTACGCCCAATAATTCCGGATAACGCTTGCGCCCTACGTATTACCGCGGCTGCTGGCACGTAGTTAGCCGGCGCTTCTTCTGCAGGTACCGTCACTTTCGCTTCTTCCCTACTGAAAGAGGTTTACAACCCGAAGGCCGTCATCCCTCACGCGGCGTCGCTGCATCAGGCTTGCGCCCATTGTGCAATATTCCCCACTGCTGCCTCCCGTAGGAGTCTGGGCCGTGTCTCAGTCCCAGTGTGGCCGGTCACCCTCTCAGGCCGGCTACCCGTCGTCGCCTTGGTGAGCCATTACCTCACCAACAAGCTGATAGGCCGCGAGTCCATCCAAAACCACAAAAAAGCTTTCCACCCCCCACCATGCGATGAGGAGTCATATCCGGTATTAGACCCAGTTTCCCAGGCTTATCCCAGAGTTAAGGGCAGGTTACTCACGTGTTACTCACCCGTTCGCCACTAATCCCCCAGCAAGCTGGGATCATCGTTCGACTTGCATGTGTTAAGCACGCCGCCAGCGTTCATCCTGAGCCAGGATCAAACTCTCCGTTGAAGTAAAACAGACACAACCAGGAACCACGGGAAAACGCGGAAACCCGGTTGCACAAAATTTGAAACCAGCTAAAAACACCGGACCCATCCACGGGGTGGCGGATCCGGCACAATCAACCAATTCAATACAAAAAATTGGTATCAACAAACTTGGCACACTATTGAGTTCTCAAACAACAGACACACCCGGCACCACCACAACCATTTATCGGTCGAGGATCGCTCCGGAGCAACTTTTCAAACTTACCCGCTCACGCGGTCCTTAGCAAATCAACGTTTCCGCGATTGCCAGTCCCACACAGCAGGTCCCCCACCCGAAATCAGCACGCAAATTTGCGAACCATTTTCCAGGCCGTTTAGAAGGGGGTCTGTCGCTATCTTTCCGCATCAGCGGCGGCGACTCGAACTACTTTACACACCAACCCGACCCCAAACAAATCGGCCCCCACGGGCGCCCCGAGCGGCAGAATCCGCGGAAAGACGGGGCAAAACGGGCCGCCAGGCACCCAGACCGGGCAGCCGGCGTCGGAAGTTGCGAGTGTGTGCTCCGTCACCGCCGTGTTCGCCCGGATACCGCCGGACGGTAACGGCGGTTAACGCGAGAAGGGCCGGCACCCAAACGGGTGCCGGCCCTTCTTCAAGCCTCTGGCAACAAGCGTGCTGAATTACCAGGAAGACTTCGTGATGCCCGGGAGCTCACCGCGGTGAGCCATGTCGCGGAAGCGAACACGGGAGATACCGAACTTCTGGAACGTGCCGCGGGGGCGGCCGTCGATGATGTCGCGGTTACGCAGGCGGACCGGCGAGGCGTTGCGGGGCAGCTTCTGCAGGCCGAGGCGTGCGGCTTCGCGAGCTTCGTCGGTTGAGTTGGGGTCAACCAGAGCCTTCTTCAGTTCGAGGCGCTTTGCGGCGTAACGCTCGACGATGACTTTACGCTGTTCGTTCTTAGCGATCATTGACTTCTTAGCCATGTGTTTAGCGCTCCTCTCGGAATTCGACGTGCTGGCGGATTTTGGGATCGTACTTCCGCAGGACCATGCGGTCCGGGTCGTTACGACGGTTCTTGCGCGTCACGTAGGTGTAACCCGTGCCCGCGGTCGACTTGAGCTTGATGATCGGACGTACGTCCTTGTCCTTTGCCACTAGAGCTTCACTCCTCGTGCCAGGATGGCGGCGACGACTACGTCAATGCCGCGTACGTCGATGGTCTTGATGCCACGTGCAGAGACCTGCAGGGTGACATTCCGGCGCAGGGACGGAACCCAGTAGCGCTTCTTCTGGATGTTCGGGTCGAACCGGCGCTTGTTGCGGCGGTGCGAGTGCGAAATGCTGTGTCCAAAGCCCGGCTCGGCTCCGGTCACCTGGCAGTGTGCTGCCATGACGACTCTCCTCATGAAAATAAAATGAAACGGCTGGCGGAGTTCCCGCATAACCGTGCGGCAGGCGGCGTCCGCATCCAGCTCCCACGTATGTCCGGCGGTGCTACGGCAACCGGCTGAACCGGTTGCAGTCTGCACTGCGGCGACAATTGTGGACTCGGGCACGGGGCGGAGGAAACCTTGTGGGAAACCGCCGGGGAGTGCCGGATGCTGGGCGAATACAGGAGTGCACGCAACTTGAGCCCCTAACTACCGGCCACCGGAAGTGCCTGATTTCGCAGACTTTCCCGCCAACCGGAGCAATTGCACACGCTCCGCGCCACCTAGCGCCTACCAAGTCTACGAGCTAGGGGAATTAAAGACCAATCCGGCCCCCAAGGGTGTATAAGCGCCGGGCCTCTCGCAGGGAAGTCATAAGAGGGGCGCAGTCCTTTCACAGCAAAATGATAGGCAACGGGCAGAGTCTGGATTCATGAACACAACGACCCAGACTGCCGTGCACCCCGCGGCGCGACAGGCACCCGGGGCCCGGAACCCTTTCAAGGGACAACACCGTCGGCGGATGCTTCAAGCAGACCTCCTGACCGTGATCGCCTGGGCGTCACTGGCCGGGGCTGTTGCGTTGTGGCTCGCCGACGGCGGTGCCGCCGGCTTCTCGACTCTGGCCGGAGCCTTCACAGCGATGGGGATCGTGGCGGGGCTCGCCGGCATGGACCTGGTGCTGCTGATGCTGCTCCTCGCGGCACGCCTCCCGGTCATCGACGGCGCCGTAGGCCATGACCGCGCCCTTGAATTCCACCGAAAACTCGGGAAGCCGTCGCTCTATCTCCTGCTGGCGCACGGTGTCCTGCTCGCGATCGGCTACGGCCTGGCCGAGGGCCTCGACCCGGTCAGCGAAGCGGTCGCCCTGTGGGTGCTCGTACCCGACATGTGGCTGGCATACGTATCCATAGCCCTGTTTATCGCCGTCGTCGTCACCTCCCTGGTGGCCGTCCGCCGTCGTTTCCCCTATGAGTTCTGGTACGCCGTCCACCTCCTGACCTACGCGGCGGTGCTGACGTCACTGCCGCACCAGTTCAGCGTCGGCGGCCTCTTTGCCGAGGGCACCTGGCAGCGCTGGTACTGGCTCGCCGTCTGCATCGGCACCGGCGCCGCGCTCGTGCACTACCGGGTCCTTGAGCCGATCGTCGCCACGGTCCGGCACCAACTGCACGTCAGCCGGGTGGTGGCGGTGGGCCATGGCGTGGTCAGCATCGAGATGGCCGGTCGGCACCTGGACGAGCTGTCCGGCAGTGGCGGCCGGTTCTTCATCTGGCGGTTTCTCGCCCCCGGGCAGTGGTGGCACCCGCATCCGTTCAGCCTCTCCGCGGAGCCCCTGCAGTTGGACGCCGACGGCGGCGGACGGTTGCGGATCACGGTGCGCAACCTCGGCCGGGGCTCGACGGCCCTGGCGCGGCTGAAGCCCGGCACCCGGGTTGCGGTCGAAGGACCGTACGGCCTGTTCAGCACCGCCGCCCGCAGCCGCCGGCATGTCGTCATGATCGGCGCCGGCATCGGCATAACCCCGATCCGCGCGCTGCTGGAGCGGACTCCGTTCGAGCCCGGGGATGCCACGGTAATCCTCCGCGGCCACAGCCCGTCCGGGCTGTACCTCGGCGACGAAATCCTCGAGCTCTGCCAGCGCCGCGGCGCGACCCTGTTCCACCTGACCGGGCGACGGCCCCGGGGAGCGCAGACCTGGCTGCCGGAGAGCGAGGCGCGCTCCGGCTACGGGCTGGCGAGCTACGTGCCGGATTTGGCCGACGCCGACGTCTACGTCTGTGGGCCGGCCGGGTGGGCCCGCAATGTCCTCGATGACGCACGCCGGGCAGGCGTGCGGGAAGAGCAACTCCACTACGAAAGGTTCGACTGGTGAGAATTCGCGCAGCAGTTTCAGCAACCCTGGCCTCCGCCGGGATCCTGATAGCCGGCTGGCAGTCGGGAACCCACGTGGCGGATACTGCCAGCGCCACCGGCACCACGGCCGGGCCCGCGGCCGCCGGCTCCACAGGGGCCGGCACCGTTACCCCCGGCTCCGCGGGGTCGGGAACCGGTTCAAGCAGTAAGGGCTCGAGTGGGGCGGCGGGGAGTTCTGCAGCCGCCTCCGGGTCCACCGGCTCGTCCGGCGCGTCCTCGAACGCCGCAGGCACCTTCGCCGGCGACGTCGTCCAGACCCGCTTCGGCTCGGTCCAGGTCCAGATCAGTGTGTCCGGCGGAAAGATTACCGACGTCACCGCCTTGCAGCTCACGGACGAGGACAGGCGGTCCGTGCAGATCAGCAACCGCGCGGCCCCGTTGTTGCGAGCCGAAGTCCTCAAGGCTCAGTCGGCCAACGTCCAGACCATCAGCGGCGCCACCGTCACCAGTTCCGCCTATCTGACCTCGCTCCAGGCAGCCCTTGATGCAGCCCACCTCTGACCTCGAGGTCCCGCAGCTGAAGGCAAAGACCTTCCCCTGCATGGGCACCGTCATCAGCCTCACCGTGCCGGTTGCTCCGGGCGAGGGGTCATCAGCGGGAGAGGAAGCACTCACGGCCGCGGCAGCCGCCGTCGAGCGGCTCTTCCGGGAACTCGACGCCCGCTTCAGCCTGTACCGGCCTGAGTCCGAGGCCAGCAGGCTGGCCCGCGGCGAACTGCAGCTCCGGACGGCCTCGCAGGACTTCCGGGACCGCTATGCCGAGGCTGCGGACTGGCGGCTCCTGACCGAGGGCGCGTTCACGCCCGAGCGGCCGGACGGCGTGGTGGACTTGTCCGGCCTGGTGAAGGGCGTCGCGATCAAGGAAGCCGGGGCCGCCCTGCAATCGCTGGGGCACGGCGACTGGTGCCTGAACGCAGGCGGCGATGTGCTCGTGGCCGGTTCGCCCATCGTCGCCGGCCGGGCTTCGTGGCAGGCCGGGATAGTCGATCCGCAGGACCGCAGGATCCTGATAGCCGCCTTCCCGCTGGGCGGCAGCACCGCCTTCCGGGCGCTGGCCACCTCCGGTTCCGCCGAACGGGGCGATCACATCTGGACCAGCGGGGCAGCGGTCAGCACGTTCCGGCAGGTGTCGGTCGCAGCGGCGGACATCGTCACCGCTGATGTGCTCGCAACGGCCATTGTGGCCGGCGGCATTCCCATGCTCAACCGGGCGACAAGCGGCTGGGACGTTGAGGTGCTCGCGATCCGGAACGACGGCGGCATCCTCGCGACACCGGGGTTCCGCGCCTAGGGCTCTCCGTCCGTCGCGGGCAGGGCGTTGGCCGCGGCAACGCGGGAGTACCACAGGCCGCTCGCCTTGGGGGTACGCCGCTGCGTTTCGTAGTCCACCCTCACCAGCCCGAAGCGCTGATGGTAGCCGAAGGCCCATTCAAAGTTGTCCAGCAGGGACCAGGCGAAGTAGCCGCGGACGTCCACCCCGCCGGCAATTGATGCGTGCAGGGCCCGCAGATGCTCATCGAAGAAGGCAAGCCGCGCCTGGTCGTCGACGAATCCCTCGGCATCCGGAACGTCGTCGAAGGCGGCGCCGTTTTCCGTGATGTAGATCGGGATCCCGGCCGGGCCGGTGTACTCGCGCTGCAGCCGGTTCAACAGCCGGCGGAGGCCCTCGGGCTGCACCTCCCATCCCATCCCGGTGACGGGGAGGCCGCGCGGTACCTGCCGGACGCCGTCCGCCGCGACCAGCGGTGACGCTGGAGCGCCTGCCGCCGGTCCGGGGAGCGGCTCGGGGTCCGTCGTGAAGGCATCGCCATGGTAGTAGTTGACGCCCAGCAGGTCGATGGGCTCCGAAATCAGGTCGAGGTCCCCGGGCCGGACGACGTCGGCCATGCCGAGGTGGGCGACGTCGGTGAGGACGTCCGCCGGGTATTCACCGCGGAAGAGCGGGTCCAGGAACAGCCGGTTGGACTGCCCGTCCACCCTGCGGGCCGCGTCCAGGTCCCCGTCCCGGTCCGGATCGGCAGGATCGGCCACCGTCAGGTTCAAGGTGATGCCCAGCGTCGCCTCTGGGTCCCTTCGGCGGAGCTCCCGGATGGCCAGTCCGTGGCCCAGCAGCAGGTGGTGGACAGCGGCGAGCGCCGCGGCGGGGTCCCGCCGTCCCGGGGCGTGAATGCCTGCGGCGTAACCCAGGAACGCGGAGACCCAGGGTTCGTTGAGGGTGGTCCAGATCCGCACCCGGTCGCCAAGCGCCTCATGCATGAGTACCGCGTAGGCGGCAAAACGCTCGGCCGTGTCCCGTGACGCCCAGCCGCCCTTGTCCTCCAGCGCCTGCGGCAGGTCCCAGTGGTACAGGGTGACCCAGGGGGTGATCCCGGCGTCGAGCAATTGATCGACCAGCCGCGAGTAGAAAGCGATGCCTTCGGGATTCGGCGTCACGCCGTCGGGCATGCAGCGGGCCCAGGAGATGGAGAACCGGTAGGCGGCCAGGTTCAGGTTCTTCATCAGCGCGATGTCCTCGGCCGTGCGGTGGTAGTGGTCGCAGGCGACATCACCGTTGTGGGCATCGGCGACGGCCCCCGGCACCCGGCAGAAGACGTCCCAGATGGACTCCCCGCGGCCTCCCTCCCGGGTGGCGCCCTCGATCTGGTACGCGGCGGTGGCGGCTCCCCACAGGAAACCGGCCGGGAAGGTGAGGGCGCTGCGGTTCATCCTGTTGCTCCTTGCGGCTAAAGGCGGGTGAGCTGAGGATACCGCGGCGAGAGCCCGTCGCCGGAGGACTTTCCGGTGACCCGGCGCACCACCCACGGCCCGGCGAATTCGCGTACCCAGCGGGCGTTCGCGCGGATTGCCTCGGAGCGGCTGAGTTCCGGGACCGGCGTCATCGGCGGGACGTCGATCGAGTGGTCGTGCTCCAGCACGGTGAGGACCCGCTTGGCCATATTGGCGTGGCCGGCGGCGGACATGTGCATGCGGTCGGTCGCCCACATGCCCCAGTCGTAGTACTCGCTGAACCGCCAGTAGTCCACCAGCAGGGCATCGTGGTCCCCGGCGATGCCGCGGACCAGTTCGTTGTAGATCGCGGTCCGGCCACGCATGGTCCCAAAAACCTTGGATCCGCGGGCGTCGAAGCCGGTGAACATCACCACGGTGGCGCCGGTGGCCTTCAGTTTGCGGATACCCGCGTCGTATTCGACCAGCAGGTCATCGATGTTGACCTTCGGCCGGAGGATGTCATTCGCGCCGGCGTAGATGGTCACCAGGGTGGGGTTGAGCGCGACGGCGGCATCCACCTGCTCGGCCATGATCTGGCGGAGCTTCCGTCCGCGGATGGCGAGGTTGGCGTAGCCGAAGCCCGGGTCGGCCGCACCCAGCTGCTCGGCGACGCGGTCGGCCCAGCCGCGCACCCCGTTGGGGCGGGCCGGGTCGTCGTCGCCGACGCCTTCCGTGAAAGAGTCTCCGAGTGCAACATAGCGGGCCGTAAAATCCATGGGCCCAGTTTGCCATCTGTTGCTGGGAGCAACCACCAAGGCCCTGCCGCTAGGACGGGGGCAGCTCGCTGTCGCGCAGGATCCAGTGGCCGGCGTCCAGGCGGGAGACGATCTTCTCGCCGATGCGGGCCAGGTGCGCGACGTCGTCCGGATCGAGGGCGTCGAGGAACAGTGTCCGTACGGCCTCCACGTGGCCCGGCGCGAGTCCCACGATGGTGTCCATGCCGGCGTCGGTGAGGTGGGCCGTGGTGACTCGGGCGTCTCCGGGGTGGGGCCGGCGCTCCAGCCACCCGCGGTTCTGGAGCTTGGTCACCACATGGGAGAGCCGCGACAGCGAGGCACTGGTACGCGCCGCGAGTTCGCTCATGGGCAGGTAGCGGCCCTCCGCCTCGGAAAGCATGGCCAGGACGTTGTAGTCGAACAGCGAGAGTTTTCCGGCCGCGTGCAGCTGCGTGTCCAGCGCCGCGGGCAGCAGCGTGTTGATGCTCAGCTGGGCCAGCCAGGCACGGCGTTCGTCGGCATTGAGCCAGCGCGGTTCGGTCATGGCTCCATTCTAGGAGACTCGATGCTTGAGGGTTCAACTTCGACCTGCCCGCCGTCTTGGGCAGGCGGTAGGCTGGCGCTATGTACGTAGTCTCCCTGACCTACAAGGTGCCCGAAGAGATCGTCGACTTCCACCTCCCGGCGCACGTGGCCTGGCTGCAGGACGCCTTCGACCGCGGAGTCTTTATGGTGGCCGGACGCAAGATCCCGCGCACCGGCGGGCTGCTGCTCTCCAACGCGGACCGCGCCGATCTGGACGCCGCACTGGCCCAGGACCCCTTTTACGTCAACGGCGTGGCCGACTTCGACGTCGAGGAGTTCCACGCCAGCCGCGTCGCACCGGGGTACGAGAACCTGCTGGACAGCTAGCTCAGCCGGGCAGCAGCTTCTTCAGGCCGCCTTTTCGGGGCACCCTGACCGGTTCGGGCCAGCGAGGGCTCAGCTGGTCCCCCAGCGTGACGCCGCGCAGCTTGCGGCCGAAGAGGGGGAGCACCCAGTCGTGCACCCAGCGGCGCTGCCGTCTCTCCCAATCCCGAAGACCAAGCCGGGCCGGGGGCTCCCATTCCTTGGGGTTGATGTTGTGCGGCACGCCGAGGTGGTCCAGGACCTGCGCGGCCAGGTACTTGTGGCCAGCCTTGGACATGTGCAGCCGGTCCGTGTCCCACATTCGGGAGTCGTGGAAGGCCTCAAAGCACCAGTAGTCCACGAGCACTGCGCCGTACCACTCGGCCAGTTCCCTCACGCGCCGGTTGTAGAGGGTGTTGCGCCTCTTCAGCGGCTCGAGCAGGACCGAGACCTTGACGTCGAAGCCGGTGAACAGCACCACGGTGGCACCGCTGGCGGCGAGCTTGGCCACGAGGTACTCGTAGTCGTCCATCAGGTCTTCGATGTCCGTGCCGAAGTCCAGGATGTCGTTGCCGCCGGCGTAAAGGGTGACCAGGGTCGGTTCCATGGCCAAGGCCGGCTCCAGCTGCTCGGCGATGATGTGCCGCAGCCGCTTGCTGCGGATCGCCAGGTTCGCGTACTCCCACCCGGGCTCCGCCTTCGCCAGCTTCTCGGCCACGCGGTCCGCCCAGCCGCGCACCCCGTTAGGCAGCCTGGTGCTGCGGTCCCCCACGCCCTCGGTGAAAGAATCCCCGAGGGCAACGAAGACCCGCCGCCCGGTCGGGCCTGGATGCAGAAGGTTTTCGGCCACAGCTCCACGCTAACCAGCCGACTCGGCCAGCAGGGAAAGGCCGGGTAAACAGTCGGCGCACAGGGAACGCCCAACTGGACAGGCATCCGGAGCTTTGCAAGGATGGGCGCGGCCGGGGGATCGGAACCGGCCCTGAAGATTTCTGATGGGGAGTGAGCATGGGCATCGCCACGATGACTGTTGCCGCGGTGAGCGGGGTGGCCGTTGTGGCCTGCTCCGCGGCCGCACAGTTGCCAGCCCTTCCCGGACCGTCGGGTACCGCTGCGGACTGAGTCCGCGGAAACGCCCGGTTTCACCCGGAGTCACAGGCTGGCAGTGCCCTGCCTCAATTCCGCTCCGGCGTGCTGAACAGCCGACCGGCCGGACCATCCGATTCCGAAGGTTTTCACCATGCAAAAAATCACCGCCCAGCAGATCCGTTCGTCCTTCATCAACGCGAGCCGGTCAGAAGCGGCCAAGCTCAATCTGCCCAAGAACTTCGATGCCCTGGACTGGGAGCGCCTCGACTTCCTGGGGTGGCGGGACGAGAAGATGCCGTTGCGCGGCTATCTGGTTGTGCCCGGCCCGAAGGGACCCACCGGAATCATGCTGCGGGCCCCCGAAGGCGGGGCCAAGAAGAACCGTTCGGTCCTCTGTGAGCTGTGCCGCGACATCTTCTCCAAGGACGACGTCGTGCTGTGGGTCGCCAAGCGGGCCGGACAGTCCGGACGCAACGGCAACACCGTGGGCACCCTGATCTGCGCCGAGTTCGGCTGCTGCCGCAACGTGCGGGTTGAGCCTCCAGCCAACGACATCAACCCGGACCCGGCCGCCGTCGTGCTGCGGCAGATCGCCGGGATGGCGGCGCGGACCGCCCAGTTCCTGGAGCGCGTCAAGGGAACGTAGCAGCGCGGGGTCAGCGGAGGATGATGTCCACCGGGTTCGCCTCGGACCGCCAGCTCCCCCCGGAGCCGGGGCCCGGGGCGATCACCGGGGCCGTGAGGACACCGGAGCGGTTGGTGCGCTTGTCCCGCAGGATCTCCGTGACCGAGCCGAGGTGCCTCGACAGGTCGATCACGTTTTCCGGCGCGGCCAGGAGCAGCTGGAAGCCGAATTCGTGCAGCGCCTTGATGCCGGCGCCAGCGAATTCCTCCGAGGCGAGCACGAAGGCCTCGTCCATCATCACGGTGCCATAGGTGGTGAAGCCCTGCTCGGCGATGCCCAGCTGGTAGCTCAGCGCAGCGGCCATGATGAACGCGGTGAAGCGCTGCCGCTCACCGCCGGACATCGAGCCGGTGTCCGCGTGCATAAACACCTCGGTCCGTTTGCGGCCGCCGTTGCCCGCCTTGGAACCGGGCCCCTGCACCTCGCGGTGCTCCTTGCACTGGATGAAGAGGTGGCCGCGGACGTCCAGCACCTCGGCGCGCCAGCGCCGGTCCTCGGGGGTCTGCGAACCGAGGCGCTTCACCAGCGTCTCGAGCGACTTGTAGCGGCTGGTGAGCTCGGCGTCGTCGTCCGCCTCTCCCGCCGCGCCGGCGGCACCTGAAGCCAGCGCGGCGGCCTTGCCCGGCCGGGTGTGCCGGACCTTGAGCGCGTTCTGGATGGCGTCTTTGAACTGCTTGGCGGTGGCGGGCAACGTCTGCTTGATGTCGAGTTCCAGGAAGCTTCCTTCGTGGAAGTTCACCTCGGAGAGAATCCCGTTCAGCGGCAGGATGCGACTGGTGATGGAGCGGCGTTCCTCATCCAGCAGGTGCAACAGCGTGCTGAATGACTCGTGCGTGCGCTGGTTGAAGAACTGCCGGAACTCGGCCTCCTGCGCGGGCAGGCCATCGCTGACAATCGCGTGGTAGCGCGTTTCGAACTCGCCCGCGGCGCCGATCGAGGTGCCGTGATCGGCGGAGATTGCCGTGCCCCACTCGCGGACGAAACCCTCGAAGATGCGGGTGAGCCGCTCCGAGGTGGCCTGGCCCCGCGACTCGGCCGCGTGCAGCTCGGCCAGCAGCCGGGTCCGGACCTGGTTGGCGAGGTTGTCGAGTTCGTGCATCTCCAGCACCTCGCCGAAGTCCGCGAAGTAGGGCTCCAGTGCGACGACGGTGGCCTCCGACGGCGGCGACTGCGCCAGGCGCCCCCGCGCGGCGTCGAGCAGCGAATCCGCCGTGGTCAGCCGCGAGTCGAGGGCCTTGTACTCGCTTTGGAGCACGGCGGCCGCTTCGGTGCTGGACTGGTGTTTGTGCCGGGCGGCCTCGATGTTGGCGCGCAGCGGCTCAAGGTCGGCCTGCGCGGCGAGGGCATCCTTCAGCCGCTGCTCGATCCGGGTGAGTTCGTCCGCGGCCACCGCGGCCGAGACCTGTTCCCAGGGCCGGTGGTCGTCGGCCACCCGGCGCAGTGCTTCGAGCTGGCGGGTCATGCCCTGGTGGGATTCTTCCCGGCTCTGCGCCAGTTCGGCGGCCTTGGCGAGCTCCTGCTGCAGGTCCTCGACCTGCGCGGCGACCAGCTCGAGCTTCGCGGCGTTGTCGAAGCCGAGGACGTAGTCCTGCCGGGAGGTGAAACGGTCATCCTTCTCCACCGTGTGGCGGTTGCGCTTGACCACTCCGCCCAGGCTCAGGCCCTTGTCCAGCCGTGCCAGCTCGTCCGGGTCCTCCACGCAGGGGTAGGCGAAGTCGAGGGCGATCCGCTCGCGGATCCACTCGCCCGCCTCGGCGGCCGGACCGGCGGTGAGGATGTCCAGCTTGGTCAGCAGCTCGCCGTCGGCCGCGTCCTCCACGGCCAGGGCCCCGCCGGCGAGCGGCTTCGAGACGTCGACGGCGCGGAGCGCACCGCGGACCGGGTGGTCGTTCAGGTAACGGGTGACGGCCGCGAAGTGCTCGCCGGGGACCAGCAGCGTGGTGGCGAGGCTGCGCAGCGCACGCTCGGCGGCAGGCCGCCACTGTTCCTGCCCATCGGCCAGGTCGATCAGCTCGCCGCCGAACGGCATCTGCTCCTCCGGGACGCCGGTGGCCGCCGCGATGGCGCTGCGGTTTTCGATGCTCGACGGCGGCAGCAGCGACTTACGCGTCTTGAGCGAGACGAGTTCCTGCTGGGCCGCAGCGAGCTCCCGCTTCCTGGTCGCGTGGCCGTCGAAGGCCTCGAAGCGCAGTTCCTTGAGCGCCTCCGAGTCGTCCTTGAGTTCAGCCGAGCGCGCGGCCGCGTGCTCGTGAGCCTGATCCCAGCCGGCCGCGGTCCACTCGAGCTCCAGCCCGGCGTCGGTCAGGGCCTTCCTTGCGGATTCTTCGACCTGCTGGCGGAGCTTGAGGCCCACCCGGGCATTCTCCAGCGACTGCTCGATCGCGGAGATCGCGTTGCCGCCCTGGTTGTTGTAGTCCGCCTCGAGCTGGCGCAGTTCCTTGGCCAGCCCGTCGCGGACACCGCGCTCGGCGCCGAGCTCTTTGGCTTTCACCTGGGCCAGCGCCCTGAAGCGCTCCAGGGTCTTCTCGTGGACCGTGACGGCCAGTTGCTGCTTGTAGGCCTCGAATTCCTCGCCGGAGAGGTCACGGAGCCGGTTCGCGTCGAGCAGGGACTGGGCATATTCCTTGTTCAGTCCGGGGACGGGTGCCAGCTGGTCGCGTTGCTGCCGGACGTCCTCGAGCCGCTGCCGGATGGACATCAGGTTGCTGAACTCCTCGACGACGTCGTCCGCGGCGGCGAGCGTAGCGGGCGCGTCCAGGACCTGGTCGCGGAAGAAGGTGTTGACGCTGCCGCCAAGGCCCTTGCCGGCCTGGATGACGCGCAGCAGTGGCAGTGCCTGGTCCGAGTTGATGCCGAGCAGACGCCGGAAGCGTTCCGCGAAGGCCTTGTGGACGTCGAAGATCTGGGCATCCGGGAAGATCGCATCCAGCGCCGACTTGGTAAACCGCTTCTCCGCGATACCCTCGACCGCGGCCAGGTCCAGCGGCTTATTGTCGATCAGGTAGTACCGGCCGACGCTCGACTCGGTGCCGTTCTTGGGCAGGTCGAAGAGCGCGGAGATGGTCACGCGGGTGCCCGCGGCGTTGTCGAAGGTCAGAGCGACGGCGGACCAGGTGGCCCCGGGGCGCTGGAACGCGCTGGCCGACCCCTCGCCGACGGCCTTGTCCCCCACCTTGCCGCGCATGTAGGTAAACGTGGTCCGCTTGTCCTCGACCGCGCCGCCGGCGCGCTGGGCCGCGGCCTCGTTCGAACGCGGCCGGGCATCAAAGACCCGGAGCATCGCGTCGAACAGCGTGGACTTTCCGACCCCCGAGTTGCCGGTCAGCAGGGTGCCGTTACGGTCCACGTGCATCGTGTGGGCGCCATGGAACGTGCCCCAGTTGACGACCTGGACGAGGGCGAGGCGCATCTGGCCGGGGTTCGTGAGCTCGCCCAGCGGGAGCATGGTCGCGATGCTCACTTGGCGTCCTCCGCTTCGTTGTTGTCGCCTTGCGCGGCCCCACCGGGGGCGGCATCGCCGTCGTCGTCTTCCTCGCTCGGGTCACCGGGCGCGGCGTCGCCGTCGAGGTCCAGGAGGGGTTCGGTGCCCGTGGGGTCGGTGCTGGCTGCGATGAGGGCCTCGATCTGGGCCGGGATGTCGCCGATGTTTTCGAAGGGGAGGGCCAGGGGGAGGGCGTTGGAGATGGTGTAGACCTCGTCCAGGCTGGTGCTGAGGAGGAGCTGGCGGGCCAGGAGCTTGGTAATGGCGCGGTTGACGACGTCGGCGTCGCGCAGGGCGTCCTGCTGGCCGGCGGGCTGGTAGTGGGCCACGAGGTCGGCGATTTCCTCGCGCGTGATCGTGGGATCGGTCTGGGCGGTGACGTGGCGGTCCAGAAGCAGGCGCAGGCACAGCAGCACGATGGTTTCGACGCGGCTCAGGGCCCGCTGCTGGCGCAGGATGCTGGAGCGGGTGCTGCCGCCGATCGCCTCGGGATCCACCGGGCGCAGCACGGCCACCTTTCGTTCGTGGTCCAGCTGTAGGGTCAGGAAGAGCTCGGAGAGGCGGCTGCGCAGGATCAGCTGGTTGTCCAGCAGGGTGGTCCACAACTTCTCGTCGCGGCCGCCGTCAATGTACGGGCCCTTGAGGAGCTTCACCAGGGCCTGGCGGACCTTCATGGGGAGCACGCCGGTGTCGCCCGGGAAGAGGGCGGCGCCGTCGACGAAGGTGTCGCGCGGGGTGACGGTGAACGGGTCGCTGCGGACGTGGTCACCCTGGTTGTCCGGCGCTGCCGGCGCGGAAGGCACGTCCGCCGTCGTGGTCTCTTCGGTCATCTTCAATCCTTCTTGAGCGTGACGACGGGCAGGTACGCGGTGCGCGTGGAGCCGTCGATCTGTTCGAAGTCCAGCGGCGCCCAGGCCTCGCGGTCGAAACCGGCGCCCTCGTGCAGCGCGTGCGAAAGCAGCGCGCGGATGGAGTTGATGTGGCGTTCCGTATCCGGGAGCTGTTCCCAGGCCTCGGCGAGGGTGGACGCCCCGGCGACGGCGGCGCGGATGGCTTCGGGGCTGGCCTTGCCGGTCCTCGGCGAGCGGACCCGGTCCGAGTCGCTGAACGCGATCGGGTCCGCCAGCTTCGGCGGCGCGGCGAACTCGTCGGGGTCGAAGAGCTTGACCATCGCCAGGGACTCGAAGCCGGCGTTAAAGAGCACCGGGCCGCGGACCAGTCCCGGCCGCTCCCGTTCGTAGGGCAGCGCACGGATCGCCTGCTCGGCCTCGCGCAGGACCTTGCGGAGCCGGACGGACTGGCGGTAGTCGTCGCTCTGGACGTAGGTGTTGAGGCTTTCGCTGAGCTTGCCGTAGATCCGCTGGATCTGGCTGTGCTGGGTGCGCAGTTCGGCCACCAGGTTCTTCAACGTCTCGCGTTCGTCCTGGCTGAGCTCGTCCGCGAACTGCCGGCTGAGCACCTCCCCGATCGCGGAACGGAAGCGGAGCTGCTGCTGCGGGTCCTCCAGGAACGCGGTGAAGGACCGGAACGTCCTTCCTTCCGGGCTCTGCCGCAGCCGCTTGTCCGCCTCCAGCACCTGCGCCATGGTGGCGCCCTTGCTCAGGGACTCCTCGATGATCTGATTGCGGAGCTCGCCCACCAGCTCCTCGATCCGGTCACGCATCTTCTTGTAGTCCGCGGGCAGGCTCGCCGCGAGGTCCAGGATATTGCCGGCGGCCTCGACGGCTTCCTCGTCGTCGAGCAGCCCGTCGAACTCGCCGGAGCTGATCTCCTCGATGAGCTGGCGGCGTTCGCCGATCTCCTCCTCCAGAGACTCCAGCCGGGCGCTCTGGTCCGGGTTGGTCTCGTTGGCGAGCTTTTCGACGTCGCCCAGCAGCGTGCCGAGCCGGGAACCGTTGAGCGTGGAACGCTCGCTGGAGAGGCTGTCCAGGAAGGCCAGGACGCGGGCCGCGGGCTCCGTGACCTCGTAGACGATCTGGCCGGACTGGTTCCGCCGGGTCAGGAAGTTCTTGCGGGTCCATTCGTCGCCGAACCCCTTGCCGTTGGCGGAGCCGCCGAGTCCCGGTTCCTGACGGCGAAGCTGCTCCAGGAAGGCGTCGACGTCGGCATGGAACTGTTCGAGCGGAAGCTGCGGCCGGGTACGGGTGAAGGACGCCTGCAGCACCGCGATCACCCACGGGGCCGAGCGGGTCAGCGCCCACGCAGGTCCCTTGGTGAGGAGTTCGAGGTCCCGGAGCCGGGCGCTGATGGCCTCGGCGGAGGACACGGCGGAACGGGACACGCATTCTCCAATCGCTGCCGCGGGGTGGGGTCGGGCAGCGGATCAAAGGAAACTGCCAACTACAAGGTTAACGCAGGGCCTCCGGAAAAACCGTTGAACCTGCAGCGCAGCGGGAGGACACTGGGAAGACCACGTGGGAGGAGACCGTCATGCGGACCAAGACTGCATGGATCATAGGAGCGGCGACGGCGGCGGTAGTCCTGGGCGGCGCCACGGTGGCCGTCGCTGCGGACGGCCTGTTGGGCCCCAACAACCCGGTTCCCGGCGTGAGTATCGCGCCGCAGCCGGATAACGACTCGCACGATTCGGACGCGGACGACTCCGGCCTGGCGCCCCTCACCGGCGCGGACCGGGACCAGGCCGCGAGCGCGGCACTGGCCAGGGTCGGCCAGGGCAGCGTCACCGAAGTGGAGCGGGAAAACGACGGTGGCACGGCCTACGAGGTGAAGGTGCGCCTCAACGACGGCCGGACCGTTGAGGTCCAGCTCGGTGCGGACTTCCAGGTCCTGGCCCAGGGGGCTGCCGAGCTGGACGACTGACGTACCGCGCGCCAATGCACCGCGGCAGGCAACGCCAAAGCGCACTGCCAACGCGGCCCCGCGTGTAACGTCTGTTACTGGTGAGGTTTTCGCGACCTCTTCGTGACCTACGCCCGGGTAGCATTTCGATCCCATATCAAGACCTCCCGACGCGCCCCGCGACTCTGGCTGGGCCCCCTTCCGGCACCCTACGCTCGGGCTACTGATTCAGCCGAAGCGACGGTGCAGGAGGAAGAATGCAGTTCGATCTAAGCGCGGTGGAAACGGCCACCATGGTGTTCCTGGGAACACTGTTATTCGGCCTCCTCCTGACCTTCTTCATCATGACGGCGGCCTTCGCTGCGCTGGCCCTGCTGGGCGTCGGCCGGCTGGCCTGGTTCGTTGCGGCGAGCCTGCTGCTCGGGGCGGTCCACGGTATCAACGACGCCTGGGACCGGCTGGTCCATCACGCCGGCACAGTGGAGCTCCCGGGCGATTTCCCCGGCGACCTGATAGGGCAGTCTTCCCCTAGTACCGGCACCTACCCGCGGGTAGTATTGCGGGACAGCTGAAGGGTCCTCCACCCGCGGCGGATCCAGGGCTCGAGCCGGCCAACCCGGTTAGAGGAGATGCCCCGTGAGCTCCGCCGTCGACAACCCAGCCACTGAAGATCCAGCCACCGATAGCCCCGCCGCCGAGGTACCGGTGGCCGCGCAGAAGATCGGGCCCGAGGCCACCGCCGCCGATGCCCGGGCCGTCGCCGAGGCCGCCCGCGATACAAGCTGGGACCGGCCCAGTTTCGCCAAGGGCCTCTACCTCGGCAGCTTCGACCTCAGCCTCGTCCACCCCTGGCCGCAGGCGCCGGCGGACGACGTCGAACGCGGCGAAGCGTTCATGGAACGCCTGACCGCCTTCTGCCGGACCATGTCCGGACGCAAAATCGAGCGCGACGCCCGGATCCCCGACGAATACCTCTCCGGGTTGGCCGGCCTCGGCGTCTTCGGCATGAAGATCCCCCGCGAATACGGCGGCCTGGGCCTGTCACTGGTGTACTACGGCCGTGCGCTGGCCCTGCTGGGCTCGGTCCACCCCAGCCTCGGTGCGCTCCTCTCCGCGCACCAGTCGATCGGCGTGCCGGAGCCGGTGAAGGTGTTCGGCACGCCGGAGCAGAAGCAGGAGTACCTCCCGCGCTGCGCCGCCGGTGCCGTGACCGCATTCCTGCTCACCGAGCCCGACGTCGGCAGCGACCCGGCCCGGATGGGCAGCACCGCCGTCCCCTCGGAGGACGGGACGTCGTACGTGCTGGACGGTGTGAAGCTGTGGACCACCAACGGCGTGATCGCGGAACTTGTGGTGGTGATGGCGCTGGTCCCCGCGCACACCGGCGCGGACGGCACCGAGCACAAGGGCGGCATCAGCGCCTTCGTCGTGGAAATGGACTCCCCCGGCATCACGGTGGAGAACCGCAACGCTTTTATGGGCCTGCGTGGCATCGAGAACGGCGTGACCCGCTTCCATCAGGTCCGCGTGCCGGCGTCCAACCGGCTGGGCCGCGAGGGCCAGGGCCTGAAAATCGCTCTCACCACGCTCAACACCGGCCGGCTCTCCATCCCCGCGCTCTGCGTGGCGTCCGGCCGCTGGAGCCTGAAGATCGCCCGGGAATGGTCCAACGCCCGGACCCAGTGGGGCCGCCCGGTAGGCCAGCACGAGGCGGTGGGCAAGAAGATCGCCTTTATCGCCGCGAGCGCCTTCGCCCTGGACGCCGTGTTTGAGCTTTCCGCCGAGCTGGCCGACGCCGGGCAAAAGGACGTCCGGATCGAAGCGGCCCTCGCGAAGCTCTGGTCCACCGAGATCAGCTGCCGGATCGCCGACGAACTGGTCCAGATCCGCGGCGGACGCGGCTTCGAAACAGCGGACTCGCTTGAAGCCCGCGGCGAGCGTGCGGTTCCGGCGGAACAGCAACTGCGGGACATGCGGATCAACCGGATCTTTGAGGGGTCCTCGGAAATCATGCGGCTCCTGATCGCACGCGAGGCCGTGGACGCCCACCTGGCCGCTGCCGGGGCCCTCGGCTCGGAGGACGCCAGCCTGTCCGAAAAGGCCAAGGCCGTCGTCGGGGCCTCCGGGTTCTACGCGAGGTGGCTGCCGAAGCTGGTGGCCGGCACCGGCATGGATCCGCGCTCCTATGGCAACTTCGGCCGGCTCGGCCGGCACCTGCGCTTCGTGGAGCGGGCATCGCGGCGGCTGGCGCGGCAGACTTTCTACGGCATGGGCCGCTGGCAGGCGAAGCTTGAACACAAACAGGCCTTCCTGGGCCGGATCGTGGATATCGGCGCGGAGCTGTTCGCGATGGCGGCGTGCTGCTCCCGGGCGGAAATGCTGCTGCGGACCGCCCCGGAACGGGGGGCCTCGGCCTACGAACTCGCCGACGCCTACTGCGAGCAGGCGCGGGTCCGGGTCGAGGAGTATTTCGACCAGCTCTGGCGCAACACCGACGACGGCGACCGCGTCCTGGCCCGCGCGGTGCTCGCCGGCGACTACGAGTGGCTGGAAGCCGGGGTACTGGACCAGTCCGAGGGGACCGGCCCCTGGATTGCGGATGCCAGCCCGCGTGCCTCGGTGAAGGAGAACCTGCACCGAAAGTACCGCTGACGTGCGCGGATGCCCGCGGAGAAGCCGTACGGATCAGATAGTAAGCATCCTTGCTATTGGTCCGGAGGCGTGGTTAGGTGGAGCCAAGACCTGATGACGGTCGAAGCATCGCCGTGCCCGGCTCAAACAATGAGTTCGGGTCAATCAATGAAAGCGAGCAGCCATCATGAGCAGCACAGCAGGCCCCGAAGACCGCATGCCCCGCCGCGCACGCGAGGAAGACGGAACCCTGGATCGGGAGGCCCGGATCCATGATGCGCGTCAGGACGGCGTGACCGCTGAAGGCCCCGTCGCGGCCGACGCGCGCACCGAAGACCGCGCCGAGGCACGCGCCGCAGACCGTGAGCAGCGCGCCAACGAGACCCGCGCCTTCCCCGCCGCACCCCTCGCCGGCGCCGCAGCAGGCTCAACTGCCGGTGCCGCCGCCGGCCGCGACAACCAGGTGATCCACGGGACCCGCGACGACCACGGCCGCCACAACCACGACGTCGTCGTCGAAGAGGTGCCCACCCGCGAAACTGTGGTTGCCCGCGAGAAGGAACAGTTCGGCGGCGTCAAAATCGGGTCCGCGTTCTTCGGCTGGCTCGCCGCCACGGGCATGGCCGTGCTGCTGACCGCCTTGGTGGCCGCTGCCGGCACCGCCGTCGGCCTTGCCACCCATACGAATGTCAACGACGCCGTCAACCAGGCCTCGGGCAATCAAAGCGTAGGGATCGCGGGCATCATTACGCTGCTCGTGATCCTGTTCGTTTCCTACTACTGCGGCGGCTACGTGGCCGGCCGGATGGCGCGCTTCAACGGAGTCCGGCAGGGTTTGATGGTGTGGATCTGGGCACTCATCGCGGCCATCGTCGTCGCCGTCCTGGCCATGACCGCCGGCCAGCAGTACAACGTCCTGGCCAACCTCAACAGCTTCCCCCGCATCCCCGTCAACGAGGGCGACCTCACCACCACCAGCATTGTCGCCGCGGTCGTGGTGGCGGTGGTTGCCCTTATTGGGGCCATGCTGGGCGGCCTGGCCGGCATGCGCTTCCACCGCAAGGTGGACCGTGCAGGCTTCACTCCGGTGGAGACCGTCGAGGAACGCTAAGCCAGCGTCAGGGCGTCAACGTAGAACCAGCGGCGGTCCTCGCGCCGGAAACTGCTCGTTTCGTGGTGGACCCCGGATTCGCCGTCGTGCCGGAAGTACGCCTTGAACTCGACGGTGCCCTCCGTGTCCAGCGGGCCGCCGCGCCCCGTCGAGACAATGTCCAAGCGCCGCCACTGCATGGCAGGATCCAGCTCCAGCGCGGCCGGCCGGGTGTCCCGATGCCAGGTGCGCAGCAGGTAGCCGGCGTCGAGCACCACAAAGGCGCTGTAGCGGGACCGCATGAGCTGCTCCGCGGTCGGTGCCTCCGCTTCACCGCGGTGGTACCGGCCGCAGCAGTCTGCGTACTGCTCACCGGACAGGCACGGGCAATGTCCCTGGTATGACGTCAAAGGGGTCCTTCCGGCTGGCCGGACACCTCCGGCATGGGCTGCTTCCGACTATAGACGCCGCCCGAAGGTATCAGCTTGGACACATCCGGCCCGGCCGGCCCATTTCCTCGCGTGTCCGCTGGAGATTGTCCGTATGGTTAACGGGGGCCGGTGCCCGGCGGGACCATTGCGGCACGGGCCTCGCTGCAGGCTGGTTGGAAGAGGAGAGGCGAAGTGGAAGACCCGACGACGATCGCCATGAACCTGACCTTTTTCGGCACCCTCGGTGTTGGCCTCGTGATGTTCCTCGGGGTCTTCGTCGCCTTCGTCATCACCTTGCTGTTGGCCGGTCTCGGCAGGCTGATCGCCACGGCCTTCACCGCCTTGCTCCGCGGCCGGCGGTCCACTCCCGCGCCGGCCAAGGCGCACGGGCCGGCGAAGTCCGCCAAGCCGGCCCGCAAGGAACCCCAGCTCTCCCCCGAATGGGCCGCCGCCGTCGCGCGCGCCGATGCCCGCGCCAGTGCCCGCGCCAAGGCCGGAACCGCGCCGGAGGTCAGGGTCTCGGTGCGTGAACTTCCCAGCCCGAAAGCCCCGGTGCGCGACCTCCAGGAAGTCGCGCCGCTCGTCGAGTCCGCCACGGACCGGAACGGCGCCCCCGCCGCGGCGCCGCGGGCATTCACGAAGCCCCCGCTTCCAGCCAAGAGCCCGGTGCTGGACACCGGATCGCTCACCGCGCTCAAGCACCAGCCGCCGCAGGCAGCCCAGCGGCGGGACCAGCAGCCGGGCCAGCAGCGCAAGGCCAGCTGAACCCTTACCCCGGGCGGTCATCTGGGCTACGTTGGAACCCATGGAATTCAGATACCTCGGGCACAGCGGCTTCAAGATCTCCGAAATCACCTTCGGCAACTGGCTCACGCACGGGTCGCAGGTGGAGAACGACGTCGCCACCCAGTGCGTGCGCGCAGCGCTCGACGCCGGAATCAGCACCTTCGACACGGCCGACGTCTACGCCAACACCGCGGCGGAAAAGGTCCTGGGCGAGGCCCTGAAGGACGAGCGGCGCGAGTCGCTGGAGATCTTCACCAAAGTCTTCGGCCCCACCGGCCCCAAGGGTCACAACGACCTGGGACTGTCCCGCAAGCACATCATGGAATCCATCAACGGCTCCCTGACCCGGTTGCAGACGGACTACGTGGACCTCTACCAGGCGCACCGCTATGACTACGAGACGCCGCTGGAAGAGACCATGCAGGCCTTCGCCGACATCGTGCGGCAGGGCAAGGCGCTGTACATCGGCGTCAGCGAGTGGACGGCCAGCCAGATCCGTGATGGCCACGCCCTCTCCAAGGATCTCGGTTTCCAGCTGATCTCCAACCAGCCGCAGTACTCCATGCTGTGGCGGGTCATCGAGGCGGAGGTGGTCCCGACGTCGGAGGAACTCGGCCTCTCCCAGATCGTGTGGTCGCCCATGGCCCAGGGCGTGCTGAGCGGCAAGTACCACCCCGGCAAACCCGCTCCGGAAGGCAGCCGCGCCACGGATTCCAAGGGCGGCGCCCGGATGATCGAGCGCTGGATGTCCGACGAGGTCCTGACCGGAGTGCAGCAGCTCAAGCCCATCGCCGAGGAGGCCGGGCTCACCATGGCCCAGCTGAGCATCGCGTGGGTGCTGCAGAACAAGAACGTGGCCTCGGCGATCATGGGCGCCTCCCGCCCGGAACAGATTGCCGGCAACGTGGCCGCGGCCGGCGTGAAGCTGGACCCGGCCATCATGGACAAGATCGACGCCGCCATCGGATCCCTCGCAGAGCGCGACCCCGCCCAGACCAAGTCGCCCGCCTCGCGCGAGGCCTGACCCATGGCGACGCTGCCGGAACTCGCCGTCACCGGATCCACCGGACAGCTCGGCGGCCAGGTGGCCCGGCTGCTGTCGGAGGCGGGCAGCCCCCAAAGGCTCCTCGTGCGCGACGCCCGCCGCGCCCCGGAACTCGACGGCGCCGTGCCGGTCGTCGCCAGCTACGCCGACCGGGCCCAGTCCAGGGCGGCCCTGGCCGGGGTGAAAACCTTGCTGATGGTGTCCGCCGCCGAGGCCGAGGACCGTCTGCAGCAGCACTACGCCTTCGTCGACGCGGCGGCCGAGGCCGGGGTACAGCACATCGTGTACACCTCGTTCTTCGGCGCCGCGCCCACGTGCACCTTCACGCTGGGGCGCGACCATTACGCCACCGAGGAACGGATCAAGGCGTCCGGCATGGATTACACGATCCTGCGGGACAACTTCTATCTCGACTTCCTGCCGCTGCTGGCCGGCGAGGACGGCGTGATCCGCGGCCCGGCCGGAGACGGCGTGATGGCGGCCGTGGCCCGGGCGGACATCGCCCGCTCGGCCCTGACCGTGCTGAGTGACCCGGCGCTGCACGTGGGCCGGAGCTATGACCTGACCGGACCGGAAGACATTTCGCTTTCCGCCGCCGCAGAGCTGCTGACAGCCGGCACCGGCCGTACCATCACGTACCACAACGAGACCGTCGAGGAGGCGTACGCCTCCCGGAAACCCTACGGGGCACCACCCTGGCAGGTGGACGCCTGGGTCAGCACCTACACCGCCATAGCCGCCGGCGAACTGGCGGGACCGACGTCGGCCGTGCACGAACTGACCGGACGGGAACCGCTGGGACTGGCCGAATTCCTGGCCGAGACGCACACCCTGTAGCTGCACAGCGGGGCAGCGCAGCGGGGCTGGGCGGTATTGACGGCTTCAGGGCCGCGGCGTAGACCTGAAGACGGTGACACCGGTCCAAAACCGGGCTGGTCCGGAACAGAATCGCAGTCCCATGCCCAAGCAATTATCCAAGCACACCTCCCCCGTCATGGCCCGGCGCCGGCAGACGCAACAGCTGGCAGCACATCCCGGCGAACCCAGCCACGGACCCCTCACGGCCGAGGAGCTGCAGCTCGCGGTCCGGAACCATTCGATGCCGCTCGAGGCCCTCCGCAACGACGTGACACCGCCCGGGCTGCACTACCTGCTGGACCACTTCGACATCCCGGCCATCGACGGGGAAGGGTGGCACCTGCGGATCGGTGGGGCCGTGCAGCGATCGCTGGAATTGAACCTCCGGGCCCTGCGCCGGGCGCCGAGTATCAGTGTCCCGGTCACCTTGGAATGCGCCGGCAATGGCCGGTCGCTGCTGAAGCCGCGGCCGCTGAGCCAACCCTGGATGATGGAGGGCGTCGGCACCGCCGTCTGGACCGGGGTGCCCCTGGCATACCTGCTGACCCAGGCCGGCGTGGATGAGGACGCCGTCGAGGTCGCCTTCACCGGTGCCGACGCCGGAATCCAGGGCGGGGTTCGCCAGCAGTACGCGCGGAGCCTGCCGGTCAGCGAGGCGCTGCGGCCCGACGTCGTGCTGGCTTACGAGATGAACGGCGCCGCACTGCCGCCGCAGCACGGGTACCCGCTGCGGCTCGTGGTCCCTGGCTGGTACGGCATGGCCAGCGTCAAATGGCTCGCCTCGATCAAGGTGCTGGCCAAGCCCTTCGACGGCTTCCAGCAGTCCGTCGCCTACCGCTACCAGCAGGACGCGGACGACGCCGGTACTCCGGTCACGTGGATCAAGGTCCGCTCGCTGATGGTGCCGCCGGGGGTTCCCGATTTCTTCACCCGGCAGCGATTCCTGCCCGCGGGCCCCGTGATGCTGACCGGACGGGCCTGGTCCGGCCACGGCGCCGTCCAGCGGGTCGAGGTGGGCATCGACGGCCAATGGGCACCCGCGCAGCTGGAGCACCCTGCGGCGCCGTTCGCCTGGTCCGCCTGGTCGATGCCGTGGGTGGCGGATCCCGGTCAACACGAACTCTCGTGCCGCGCCACGGACGCCAGCGGCGCCACCCAGCCGCTCGAGCCGGTGTGGAATTACCAGGGCATGGGCAACAACGTGGTGCAGCGGGTCAAAGTCACCGTGGAATAGGCTAGCGGCCGCGTCTCAGGTGCTCGGCATTCAGTTCATCGAGTTGGCTGTCGGTCAGCTCGTCGAAGCCCCGCGCCTCGCGTTTGTCCGTCCGGGAGAACCGCATGAACATCAGGATGATCAGCGGCAGGTCCACAATTTCACAGATGAACCACAACACGTCTCCCGCGAGTTGCTGGTCGCGCAGGGGATCGGGAATCCAGCTGGCGCCCGCCTGTCGCGTCACAACGTGGTCGAGGACCTGTCCGTTCAGGCGCAACAGTATTCCGGGCACCGCATCGATCAGCAGCTCGATAAAGACGAAGACAAACTCCAGCGTGATGAAGGCGCTGGAACGATGGAAGTCCGCTTCTTCGATGATGGGAAGCGCCATAAGCAGGCCGAGCAGGGGAATGCCGACAGTCAGGAGCGCCTCGGCCACCGGGTTCGTGCGCAGCGTGTAGAACGCCGGAGTCAGGAACGTTGAGAACAGCGCGAGCCCGAGCAACGGCGCCGCCAGCGAGTTGCTCACGAACCGGACCAGCCGGTTCGACAGCACCGCGTCCAGCCCGGCTATCCCCCGATCGCTGAGTGCCATGCGGGCCAGGGAGATGGGTTTCCCCAACCCAATCAAAAGCGGCACGACGAAGAGCATCAGCGTGATCTTCAAGGTGAAGGCCCAGCGGAGCTCGGCACTGTACACGCCCGGGAATCCGCACGTAAGCACCGTGAGGGAGCCGAGACCCAGGACGTAGAACGCGGCCGTCCGCCACAGAGGCCAGTTCCGGCCCTTATTGGCCGCAGCCTTCAGCGCGAGAGCGTACAGCACGCCCGAGGACACAATGACCGCCGCGGCGGTCCAATCAATCTGCCAGGCAGTTATCACGACATCGAAAGGTGGCACGGGCTGAGGGTAGCTGAGCTTCCTAGGAGTTTGCCCGGCAAGCGGCCCTGCGGGCGCATACTCCGCGGGCGCTCACTCCGACGCGCGTCCGGGCTCCGCAACGGGCTGCGGCGCCGCCTGCTCGATGACGGCAGCGATGTGCTCCAGGAGGTATTGCTGCCCGGCGACGGTGGGGTGATCGCCGTCGGGTCCGATCAGGTCGCCGACGTCGTCGCTGATCCACCCCTCCGCAATCGGATCGACAAATTCGGCGCCCGCCCCCTGAGCCGCGGACTTGAGCTGGCCCCGGATCTCCAGGAGGCCCTGGTCCGCGTCGGTCGAGTACGACGGCGGGCCCACCACGATAATCTTCGCAGCGGGGGCCACGGCTTCGGCGTGGGTGATGGCCGCAAAGGCCGCAGCTCCGACGGCCGCCGGATCGTAGTCAAGGTCGTTTTCGGAGCCGAAAAACACCACGACGGCGGTGTCCCGGGTGACGAAGTGGTCTACCTGGCTGCCGAAGGTACCGTCGGTGTCGCCTGGCCTGACGTAGCCGCTGCCGTTCTCTGCGGCATTGACCACTTGGAATCCGGCGAGGCGGGGGTCCGTCCGGATCAGGGCCGGCCACGCGTACTTGGGGGAGGTTCCATGTCCGGTGCTCAGCGAATCGCCAACAACCACCACCCGCACCGCCGGGGCAGCCGTGACAACCGGCTGCGCCGCGCAGGCCAGCGCCGCAACTGCCAGGCAGGCCGCCACGCCAGCCGCAACCAGCCAGCTGTGCCGTCTGTGTCGTTGACGCGGCAGCGGGCTGATCGTCATAGCTCCCGCCTCCCGCCTAAAATTCGCCGGCGCCCCGTGCGGTGCCGCCCTGCAACCATTGTCCCGTGTTGAATGTTTCGTGGGTATTGCCGGAGGCTGCGAGAATCCCGCCTAGTAGTCCACGATGGCGCCGCTGGAGATGTTGATGGTGGCGTCCGTGATGGCGCCGGCCTTGTCCGAGGCGATGAAGCTTGCCACGTTGCCGACATCCACCAGGGTGGCCGTGCGGTTCAGGTGCGCGGCCTTAGCGATCTCCACCACGATCTCCTCCCGCCCCTCCACCTGCCAGGGAATGGTCTCGACGATGCCCCCGCTTACCATGGTGACGACCCGCACCCCGTACCTTCCCAGCTCCATCGCCCACTGCCGCCGGAGCCCCTCCATCGCATCCAGGGCCACCTTGAACCCGCCAAGTCCGGCCATGGTCTGCGGGCCGGACCCGCCGAACATCAGCACGACGCCGGACTTCTGCTTGAGCATGTGGCCGGCCGCGGCCCGGGTGGTCAGGAAGTGGGTGCGGGTGGCCAGGGTGATCGGCTGGGTGAAGTCGTTCACGTCGATTTCCATCAGGGGCTGCTGGATGTCGCCGAAGGAGATGGCATTGAAAGAAATGTCGATCCGCTTGGTCTTCTTGACCACCGAATCAACGAAGGACTCCACCTGCTCCTCGTCCAAGGCGTCGACGACGGCGACGTCCGCCCGTCCGCCGCCCTCCTTGATGTCCCGGGCTACTTTCTCCAGCCGCGATTCGGTGCGGCCGGCGAGATAGACGGCGGCCCCCTCGGCGGCGAAGGCCCGGGACACCGCTCCCCCGATCGACCCTCCGGCGCCGTAAATCAGTGCGGTTTTGCCCTGCAGTAGGCCGCCAGCCGGCACTTGGTTCGTCAGCATCTGTCCCTGCCTCCCGCCGCGGAGTGGTGAATTCCCTCAACTATGTTCTCGCCGGACTCCGGTGGCAAGGGGGTGGGGCGGGCGTCCTGGCCGGGTCAGGGGCGCGGCAGGGCCCCGGATCCTGGCTGAGGATCTGGCGGCGGGCCGGATCCGGGCCCGTTCCCGGGTCCGGGCGGCCGCGGACTGTCCGGACCGCCGCGGCCCTCATGCACCTCCGGTGGAACTGACGCGGAGGGACCGCCGATGCCGTAGAAACCCGGGGGCTGAGCCGCTTGGCCTTGCTGGGGCGGGCCGGCGGCGGGGCCCGCTTGACCGTAGGTGGGGGGAGCCGGAGGTCCGGCGGGCGCCAGCGGCTGCGGGTCACCCGGGTCAGTGGAGCCCATGTCCAGGTGGAAGGGCGGGTATTCATCCCGCATCAGGGCCACGTAGGTGATGACCCGGTAGATCCAGCGGTTCAGGCCCATCAGCAGGTCAAAGAGGCCGCGCCAGTACTGGCCGGTGAACAGCAGGATGACGCCAGCGATAAGCACCAGAAGCCCGATCAGCGAGATGCCGGCGTTCTGCTGGATCCACCGTCCGTCGTCCCAATAACCCTCCCGGCCGCCCCAGACGCGCGTAGTCCCCGTCAGCACCCCAACGATCAGCAGGTGCGGAATGGCCAGCAGCCAGGACTTCACCAGCACCAGTCCGTGTGAGAGCTTCTCCGGATAGTCGACGTCGAAGTCCGCGGGGTATCCGGTGCGGGCGAGCGTAAACGGCGGATACTGGTCCGTACCGATCGCCGCGTAGGAATAGAAGGCCACCCGCCAGCTCCAGCGGATCACACCCACGTTGAAGTTGAACAGCGAGCGCGGGTAGCGGCCGGTAAAGAGGATGGCGAACCCGGCCACGATCGTCGTGACGACGAAGGCGAACCACAGGAAGAACAGCACGATGTAGTGCGGGATCGCAAGGAACCACTTGACCAGCCACAGCCAACGGGACAGGTGCGGGTCCAGATAGCCGCTGAGGCGCGCCGGATAGACGTAGCCGGCCGCCGGCGGGGAGGCCCCGCTGTACGGCTGCCCCGTGGAGGCCGCCGACGCGTAGGGAGCCCCGGGGTGCGGCTGCTGCCCGGGTCCCTGTGGCGGGCCGCCGCGTCCCAGCCCGGCCGCACCGGCCACAATCAGCGGGACGCCGACGGCCAGGAGCACAATGCCGCCGATCAGCAGTCCGAGGAAAACCGGCCAGAGCAGGTCCGAGCGCGCGCCCCCGCGAAGATCCACGGACACCGGGCTGCTCGCGTCGGCATTCATGATCACTACGGCCCAGTTCCCGGGGCGCAGGTCCCACTTCAGTTCCTGGCTGCCGGCGCCGGTGGCGGAGGCGGCCCAAAACGTTTGGTCGGCCGGCCGGGCCGGCGGTTTAGTGCCGGACACGTCCCGGTATTCGGCCCGGAAGGGCGAGAAGCGGACCTCGGTGAGCTCGGAGTGCCTGACGTCGGTCAGGTACTTTGCCACATCCGCCTGCGGCGCGATGCCGATGAAGATTTGCCGCGCTGAGTCGGCCGTGGAGCCGCGAAGCATCACGCTGCCAGGGATCACGGCCGGGTCGATTCCGGGCCGGGCATCGGTCATGATGTCCAGCCGCGGCGAGGTCAGTGCGTAGGAGTCCGCCGTGTAGCGCTCCGACGGCGTGGTGAAGTAGCCGCCGTCGCGCTGTTGATAGTTGGCCCAGCCGGTGAAGCCGGCCCCGGCCAGGAGTCCCAGGCCCAGCAACGCGAAAAGCGTGCCGAGCACCAGCAAGACAATCCGGCCCGGTTTCATGGCCGGTCCAACGCCTCCAGCAGTGACTTGCCCCATCGTTCCGCCTTCTCGATTTCGCCGGGACGCAACGGCCCCTCGCTGCCTTGGACGTAGAACGGCATTGGCTCGGAAATGATATCGGCGCCGTTGTCCCGGAGCGCGTGTGCCATCTTCTTGGCCGCGTCGCCGTGGATGAACATCCGGACGCGGGTGTCGAAAGCGGCCGCTTTGACCCCCTTGAGATGACCGCCGCCGAGGTTCGAGAGCAGTTCGGTGATCTTCGGCGTCGGACGCCAGCCATTGATGGGGCTGCCAAGGACCAGCAGGTCGCCGGCGGCCAGGTCGTCGGGCCGGAAGTCGCTGACCGCAACAGGGGTGGCGTCGAGTTCGCCGAGCGAACCGGCGACGGCCTCCGCCACAGACTTGGTATTGCCGAACGCTGAGTCGTAGACGACATGGGCCTTCATGCCGTGATCACCACTTTCAAGGCTTTCGTTTCCGCGGCACGGGCAAAAGTGTCATAGGCGTCCAGAAACTGGTCGAAGGTGAAGTGGTGGGTGGCGAATTTCTCGGCCGGAAGCTTCTTTTGGGCCACGAGTTTCAGCAACATCGGGGTGGTGTTGGCATTGACCAGGCCCATGCTGATGTTGATGTTCTGGATCCAGAGATCTTCCACGTGCAGCTCCACGGGCTTGCCATGCACCCCTACGTTGGCCACATTGCCGCCCGGCCGCACGATGTCCGTGCACATGCTGAAGGTCGCCGGGATGCCGACAGCCTCGATGGCCACATCCACCCCCTGGCCGTCAGTCAGGGCCAGAACCTGGTCCTTCCAGTCGGCGTCACCGGAGAGCACGACGTCGGTGGCGCCGAACTCGCGGGACTTTTCCAGCCGGTTCGCATCCAGGTCGACCGCGATGATGGTGGCCGCTCCGTAGAGTCCCGCGGTAGCGATCGCGGCAAGACCGACCGGGCCGGCGCCGATCACGGCCACGGTGTCCCCGGGCTTGACCCGGCCGTACTGCACGCCGATCTCAAACCCGGTGGGCAGGATGTCAGAGAGCATCACGGCCTGCTCATCGCTCACTCCCGCCGGCAGCAGGTGCAGCGAGTTTTCGGCGTACGGGACACGGACGTATTCGGCCTGCGTTCCATCGATCAGGTGTCCAAATACCCAGCCGGTCCCGGATTTGCCCTCCTCGCCCATGCAGTGCGAGTAGAGGCCGGTCTTGCAGTTGGCGCAATGCCCGCACGATTTGATGCAGGAAATGATGACCCTGTCCCCCACTTTGAGTCCGGTCACCGAGGACCCAGTCTCGGTGATGGTGCCTACGCCCTCATGCCCGAGGATCCGGCCCTTGGTCACCGCGGGCACATCGCCTTTGAGGATGTGGAGGTCCGTTCCGCAGATGGTGGTGGTGTCCACCTTGACGATCACATCCGATGGGTTCTGGATGACCGGATCAGGAACGTCCGTCCAGGATTTCTCTCCCGGGCCGCCGTACACGAGGGCCTTCACGCAAGCTCCTTGGTTCTGAGGATGACCGGCGGATCGACGATCCGCAGGCGGCACGGGGTGACAGAGGTGTCGATGCCGGAGGAGACAATGGACTGGCGCGCATGCTCGCGGAGTTCCTCAAAGGCCGCGTCTGTAACCCGGGCATGGGCCAGGTCCACGACGATCTCGTAGCCCGCGAGTTTAGAGGTCACGCGGCGGCAGACGACGTAAAGGGCGCGGATGTTGGCGGTCGTTACGACGCCGCGCACTTCCACTCGCGCGGACTCCTCCGCGCTGTCGATACGGATGACAACCTTGATCCGCGGATCACCGTGGGATGGGTGCGCGTGGTAGGCGCGGGCCCGGCTGGCATGATTGAGGTGGTGCAAGGGACTCATCACGCCTCAGAGCTCCGGATGCCAGGGGCTGCTGCGGTTGTTGGACGGTCTAATTCGATTCGGAATTTGATACACATCATGGCCGGTCTCCTGCCTTTCCTGCCCAAGCCGGAAAGTGCAATTGCCATTTCCTCACCCCAGGTCCTAGCGAGAGACCGATACTTCCTATCGAGCGGTTCATCCCCCAATTGCCGTGCAGGAACCGCCCCAACTCCAGAATGACCGCACCGCCGGCCTCGGGCAAGGGGGCGAAAGTCCCTTGCGTCGGGTGAGTGCCGAAGGGATGGGAATCGTGGGGACGCAGTGGCCCATGTTGTGCGAATTGCTACCGCCCGGATGCGCCCCTAGCCTTGTCCCTATGCCGAATCCTGCCTCCCACGCCTCCCGGCCAGCCCTTGTTCTCGCTTCGGTCCGGCAGCCGGGCGAAAAGACACTTTGTGACATTTTCATTACAGACGGCATGGTTGCGCAGATTGTGCCGTCGGGTTCGCCGGCAGCGTCTGCGGAGGGTTCACGGGTGGTTGATCTCGACGGGCGCTACGTGATCCCGGGGCTGTGGGATGAGCATGTCCACATGACCCAGTGGGCCCTGGCAGCCGGCCGGATCGATCTGTCCGGCGCGTCCTCGGCCCGGGAGGCGGTCGCCGTCGTGCGTTCCCGTCTTGAGGCTTCCACCACGGCCCAATCCGGTGGCGATCCGGCCGGCGGACGGACGCTGGTGGGGGTCGGGTTCCGGGATGCCGTTTGGGCGGACGCGCCGAGTCTTGAACTGCTCGACGGCGCGACCGCGGGCGTCCCCACGGCGCTGATCAGCCACGATCTGCACTGCATCTGGCTCAACAGTGCCGCGGCGGCCCGCTACCACGTGGGCGTGGATGCGGACGGGCTGCTGCGCGAGGAGCCGGCCTTTGAACTGACCCGGGAACTGGGGCGCCTGCCCGACGAGGTGGTCGATGCCATGGTCCGCGACGCCGGCAGGGCGGCCGCGGCCCGCGGAATTGTGGGGATTGTCGACTTCGAGATGGTCTGGAACCGGGACACCTGGCTCCGGCGGATCGGGGCCGGCTTTGATTCCCTCCGGGTGGACGCCGGGGTCTACCCGCAGGACCTGGACCGCGCGATTGGCGAGGGGATGCGGACCGGCCAGTTGGTTCCGGAGGGCGGAGGACTCCTGCGGGTAGGCCCGTTGAAGGTGCTGATCGACGGTTCCCTCAACACCCGCACGGCGTACTGCGTGGACCCGTACCCGCACGGCGGCCGCGGCCTGCTCACGGTCAGCGAGGCGGACCTGCAGGACCTCCTGGTCAAGGCACGCGTATCCGGGTTCGTCCCGGCGGTGCATGCGATCGGCGACGGCGCCAACGAGGTGGCGCTGAATGCCTTCGCGGCGGCCGGGATCCGGGGCCGGATTGAGCATGCCCAGTTTGTCCGGCGGCAGGACTTCGCGCGGTTCGGCGAACTGGGCATCACTGCCAGCGTGCAGCCCGCCCACGCGCTCGATGACCGCGACGCCGCGGACTCCAACTGGGCCGGCCGGACGGAACGGGCGTTCCCGCTCCGTTCCCTGCTCGACGCCGGGGCCACGCTGGCGCTGGGCTCCGACGCACCGGTTGCACCGCTCGAACCGTGGACCGCCATGTCCGCCGCCACCACCCGCGCCCGGCAGGACGGCCGCGAACCGTGGCATCCGGAGCAGGCCCTGACCCGGCTGGAGGCACTGGCGGCCTCCTCGCGCGGACGGCGCCGGATCAGCGTCGGCGACCCGGCCGACGTCGTCGTGCTCGACGCCGACCCATTGGCCGCCTCCGACGCCGAGTTTGCCGCGATGCCGGTGGGCGCAACGCTCGTGGCCGGGCGGTTCACGCACCGGGGCTTCTGACTGACCGCGGTGGCTAGGCGCCCTTCACCCGGGCCTGGACCAGGTTGGCGAACGGCAGCCTGCCGAACTCCTCGACGAACGCGGCGTGGTAGCCGGCCTCGGCCGCGGCCAACTGCTCCACGGGCAGCTCTTTCCACGCGATGACCAGCTTGTTGGTAGCGGCAAGCTGCCAGACCAGCCGCCCGTCCCAGTGGCCCGGCGGCTTGCCCCGGCCGAAGTCGACGAACTCCTGGATCTGCCGGCGCAGCCCGCGGTTGCCCTTGCTCCCCGGGCCGGCCTTGCCCACGTAGAGGACGTCGGCGCCGTCGACCCATTCGGCGGCCAGCGCGTCCGCCTTCAGCGTGGGGTCCTTCTTCTTGAAGATGCCCGCCGTGCTTTTGGCGAGGAACTGGGGCTTGGGGCTGCTGTGTCCGGGGATCTCGGGCAGCAGCACCGCGAAGATGCCGGGCTTCTGCGGGATCCGGTTGATGTCCAGCGCCTCGATCGGCCGAAAACCGGTGAAGCCGTCCTTCTTCAATGACTGTCTGTTGGTCGGCATAGGTTCCTTGGTTCGGGCGACGGCGTCCCCTCGAGGCTTGCGGAGGCGCGTTTAGCGGCCGCACTTATCGGCCGCAGTTAATTGTCACAGGTGCCTGGTTGACTGGGTTCCATGGACGGCAAGCAAGGGCCCGACGTGGCTCTGACGGAAAGCGTGACGGTCGCGGACCTTGCGCGGATCCTGGCCGGAATCCCGGCCCCGGCCAGTGCCGCGGCGCTCATCGACGAAACACGCAAGCTGGAGGACCTAAAGTCAGCCCTGGCCGCCCGCCAAGCCCGCTTGTCCGTCACGTTCGATTTGCTCCAGCGCCGCGACCAAGCCGCCGCCGGCCTGCCGGCCGACCAGCTGGGGGCCGGCGTCGGGGCTCAGATCGCCCTCGCACGGCGCGAATCCCCCGCCAAGGGCGGCCGGCTCCTCGGCCTCGCCAAGGCCCTCGTCACCGAAATGCCACACACCCTCGCCGCCCTCGAAACCGGCCAGCTCAACGAATGGCGCGCCACCCTCCTGGTCCGCGAAACCGCCTGCCTGCCCGCAGCCGACCGGGCCGCCGTGGACGAGGAACTCGCCCCCGACACCGGAGCCTTCGAAGGCGCCGGCGACCGGGCCATCATCGCCGCAGCCCGTGCCGCCGCCTACCGTCGCGACCCCCGCTCCGCCACCGACCGCGCCGCCCACGCCGAGACCGAACGCCACGTCAGCCTCCGCCCCGCACCGGACACCATGTGCTACCTGACCGCCCTGCTCCCCGTCGCCCAGGGTGTTGCCGTGCACGCCGCCCTGACACGGGCCGCGGACGCTCCCCGCGCCGACGGCGATCCCCGCTCCCGCGGCCAGCTGATGGCCGACGCCCTCGTCGAACGCACCACCGGCAACGCCGGCGGGATCACCGGCATCGAAATCCAGCTGATCATGACCGACCGGGCCCTCCTCCAAGGCGACAGCGAACCCGCCCGACTCCCCGGCTACGGCATCGTCCCCGCCGGGTGGGCGCGATCCCTGCTTCACGACGCCGGCAACAACACCGCTACCGGCGCTACCGGCCAGCAAGCCTTCGCCACCTGGCTCCGCCGGCTCTACACCGCCCCCGCCACCGGCGAACTCGTCGCCATGGACTCCCGCGCCCGGCTCTTCCCGCCCGGACACCGCCGGTTCATCCAGGCCCGCGACGACACCTGCCGCACCCCGTACTGCGACGCCCCCATCCGCCACCTGGACCACATCATCCCCTGGCACAACGGCGGCACCACCAGCCTCGGCAACGCCGCCGGACTCTGCGAAGCGTGCAACCACACCAAAGAAACCCCCGGCTGGAACGCCCAACCCCGCCCCGGCCCCCGACACACCCTCCAACTCACAACGCCAACCGGCCACACCTACCACTCCACCGCCCCACCTCTGCCGGGAACGGGATTGCTGGCGGCACCCCGCCACCGCCGCGAGATCCGGCAAATCGTCAAGACACTGAGATGCTGAGGCTCGGGACTGCCAGGGCTGCGGCGTAGCCCTTGAACCTATGTGGCCGAGATGCGTGCCTGGACGAGGTTGGCGAACGGAAGCTGGCCATGCAGAGTCCGGAAGTCTGCGTGATAGCGCGCTTCCGTTGCGTCAACGAACTCTGGGGGCAGCACCTTCCACGCGATCAGCAGGGCCTGCGAATCTTCGAGCTGCCACAGCAACCTCCCGCCCCAATGGCCCACCGGAATGCCTCGGCCGAAGTCGGCAAATTCCTGGATCCTCTTTCGAAGTCCGCGCTTGGCGGTCTTCCCGGCGCCGGCCTTGCCGATGTAGAGGACCTCGGCCCCGGCAACCCATTTAGCGGACAGGGCGTCCCCAGCCACAGAAGGATCTTTCCCCTTGAAGTGGCCGCCTGCGCTTGTCACGAGAAACCGTGGCGCGAAGCACTCCGGCATCAGCACAGCGTAGATGCCGGGATCCTGCGGTAACTCACCCACCGCGAGCTCCGCGAACGACTGGAAGCCGGTAAATCCCTCCGCGGCGAGCCCTTCCTTATCGAAGTACATGGCGTCAGTTCTGCAGCAGCTTATCGAGATAGGGTTCGCCAACGACGGGGATGCCATAGCTCCTTGCCTTCTTGGCCTTGCCGGAAAGGCTGTCCGGGTCGGCAGCGACCAGCAGTCTGACCGCCTTGGTCACCGCAGGATGCGGGACGAAGCCGGCGGAGCGGAGGGCTGTTTCAATGTCGGCTCGGTCCCGCGACATGTCTCCCGTGAGTACAATCTTGTCGCCCGGAGCCAAGACCAGTGCCTGCCGGACCGCCCCGGTGTCGCTGCCGCGGACGGTGATCGGAGCGGTGAGAGATTGGGTAATCGATTCTTGATCAATGTCCAAGAGGGCGGCAACAATCCGAAGGTCAGCTTCCTCCTCCGGCGTGATGACCCCGTCTTCCCAGGCTGCGACAAGCATCGCGACCATGTAGTCGACGTGAAGTTGTTCCGCGGAGCTACGACTAATTCCGAGCTCGTCGGCCAGTGCCACGAGGCTGTTCCCCTCGGATGCTGAGATTTGCCGGTCCATGAGCGCTCGGTCGAGCATGGCCAAGTAGGCACTGTGCACGTCGGGGCCAGCCATTTCAGGCAGCCGGTTGACCAGGCGCTCCAGAAAATGCGGCTGCGGCTCTTCGGCTGAACGGCGAAGGACGGGCGGCAAGCGCTTCGGCGTGACTGTTGGCCATGATGCGAAGTAGGCGCGGTCGAGAGCGCTGAACCATTCGGGGTTTTCGGAATCCATGCGGAGGTAGTTGCTCAGCACATGGGCAGCGGCTTCAGCGTCGTCGCCGGCGCAGTGAGCCTTGTCGAGACTCACACCGAAACTGTCAAAGCAGTCCTTCAGCGACCGTCCCGCGCCTGGCAGGTAACGCCGTGCCAGCTTCATCGTGCACAGGCAATCATGGACCTCGAACGGCAGAGCCAGTCCCGTCCGCCCCAGTTCATGGGTAACGAAGCGGTAATCGAAGTGGACGTTGTGGGCAACCAGAACCCTGCCTGACAGCAGCTCCATCACATCGTGGGCGATGTCATCAAAGACCGGGGCGTTCAGGATGTCCGCGGCCCGAATGCCGTGGATGTGTTGCGGCCCCAAGTCCCTCTCGGGATTGACGAGTGTCTCCCAGCGGTTAGTGATGGTGCCGTCCGGTTCGACGTGCACGACGGCGATCTCGGCAATGCGGTGACTGCCAGGAAAGAGACCGGTTGTTTCAACGTCGACGACTGCGAATCCTGCGTTCATTTGTTCCCCCAACTTTTGCCCGCTAATGATTGTCTAGGAGCTTCCTACTCAACCTATTGGCGACCTCCGACAACGGTTTCCGCCGGCCACGGCGGGGTAAGAATCTCGGCCTCCCGTTTGCAGGCGAACTTCTGGCACAGTCGATTCGGCCGTGATCCACAATGAAGAACCGGCTGCCGCTATAGGGGGAGGCGATCCTGCTCTTCCATAGCGGCCTGCACTATAGCTTCAACGTCGATCGGTTCCTCGTCAGTAGCGTCGTCCTGAACAGGATCCGCCGCCTCGTTTGCCATCGTCCGCTCGACCCAGTCATCGAATGACAACCCGTGCTTCTCAGCGAGGTACCGGACCCGGTAAACACGGGTCGCGTCCCTCAGTGCGCGGTGCAGCATGTCGTAGCTCAGGCCAGCGGAGACCAGTCCACCAGCGACAGGTACCGCCTGCGCTAGCCGCTTATGCGTGAGGGTGACACCGATTTTCGCGAACACCGTCTGGATAATCTTGACCAGGACATCCTTTTCGAGTTGCTTCCACGTAGCCTGCCGCATCATTTGCTGGCTCAACCGCGAAAGCGCAGAGAGGGCGGCAGTCTTGCCCTCCAGGCTTGCGGCCGTACTGTAGGACAACACTCCCATGAGGAAGATTTCCTCGTCGGGTTCGTTCGGGTCGTAGCCATAGTGAACCGCGACTTCAGCGACCGCGCGGCCCAAAAGCGCCAGCGACGCGCTGACATCTGCGGCGATCGCAAGGATTACCGCCCCAGCGGTCGCCCCACCAGTCACGGTCGTGGACACCTCGACGCCGGTGATGGCCAAAGATGCGGCAGCCGACTCAATCATGCCGATGAACGGGAGGAGTTGCTTGGGCCTGCCCCTATCAAGGTCTCTGAGATCCAGCACTTCGAAAGGGGAAGCCTGGCCGATCTGCGGGTGTCTCTTGCGGAGGGCCTTGGTTCGCCGCTCAATCGAGACCGACGCAACGGCCGGCATGAAGATCGCCTTTGCCGCTCCGTTCAGCGCAACCTTGATGCTGTCATCCACGACCTCGGTCACCCGCTCGGCGCCAGGGATTTTCTTCACCGCGTCCCCTGCGGCCTCCACTGCCTTTGCCGCCGTCTCTGCCCCACGTGACCGCCAACTTCCGCGACGTGAGCGCTCGTCGGCGATGAGCTTTTCCCACGCCTGCTGCTCGTAGCCCGTCATGATCGTTGTCATTGTGTCCACTGCCCCCACGTCTGTCCGCACGTCCCAAAGGCAGCAGGTTACCACCCTGCCGGTCGCTGACTCAGGTAGACGCGACGGCGTCGACTCCATGTGACCAACCAACGTCGGCCCTCCCCAATACAATGCAAGGGCAAGTGCGTGCGTGATCGATTTAACGCTGCACGGCAATGGGGGCGCCGCGGTCGGCCAAAAAGCGATCGGCCAAAGAGAGCGCACCCCATTGCCCGCAGCAAGGGAAGTGGGAGCAGTGGCTGGCAACACGACCCTGCACCCCGCCTTAAACACGGGACCTGCAGGTACCTTCGCGATCTCGCTATGAGACGGCTCGGACATTTTCATGTCCTGAACAGCCCGGCTTAATCAAGTGGTTACCTGCAGGCGCTTTAAGCGTACGCCCGTCCCCGGAGCCGTGACTAGGGGGCCAGCGCCTCTTCCGCGACGCCCGGGAACGCGCCCCGAAACAGAAGCGTAGAGTGGAACAAGACGCCTGATTCTGGACGCCGAGTGCTGAGGGAGAAATCGTGACGATTGACTGGGACGAAAAGAAGACCCTGCTGCAGGAACCGAACATCGCGGCCGTGACCCAACTTTGCGACGAACTGATGGAGAAGAAGCCGGGATCCGTGGTTCCCTACATCGACCCCGTCCATGATGAGGACGAGTGCCGGATCGTCAGCCTCCATACCGCGCCCGGAAAGGGCTGCGAATCAGGGTTCGTCTCGCACTTCAACGAGGACGAGGCCGCCCGCCGCGCCACTTCCATCTACGAAGCCGTCGAACTGGACCCGCGCTACGTGATGCCGTGGAACGCCTACCCTTGGGTCCGCGATCCGGAATTGCCGTCGGCCTTGAATGTCCAGGAAAAGACCGACGGGCTGCGCCCCTTCCGCCAGTTTATGAAGATCAACAAGCGCACCTCGGCGATCATCGCGCACGGCGCCGACGCCCACGCTTTCCTGACGCTCTTCGAAAAGACCTACCACTCCTCGCTGAAGAACCGCGGCGTGAAGATCTACAAGGCCACCGCCCTCGGCGGCCGCGCCTTCGCCGTCTCCCCGGCCAAGCAAGAGGAGCTCCTGGCCAAGAACGTCGCCGTCTACAAGGACGCGATGCAGCGGGCCGGCATCCAGCACCTCTAGCGACCTCACGACGTCGGCCCGCCGCCCGCCGACGTCGCGCTTGGGCCCAACGGCCCTGCACAACCCCGCCTTCCGCGGCCAAGCTGGGAGAGCCGCCCGGATCACGGCCGGTACCAGCGCGGAAGGGGCACCACCATGGGACGGTTGGACGGCAAAGTCGCACTGATCAGCGGCGGCGCCCGCGGTATCGGCGCAGCAATCGCGCGGCGCTTCGTAGCCGAGGGCGCGAAGGCCGTCGTCGGCGACGTCCTGGATGACGACGGCGCCCGGCTGCTCGCGGAACTCGGCGACGGCGCCCGTTATGTGCACTTGGACGTCACCCAGCCGGCGGGTTGGGACGCCGCCGTCAACGAGGCGGTCACCGCGTTTGGCGGCCTGAGCATCCTGGTCAACAATGCCGGCATGGTGAATTTCGGCCGGATCGACGCGTACCCGCACGCAGAGTGGGCCCGGATCATCGATGTGAACCTCACCGGCGTCTTCAACGGCATCAAGACCGCAGCGCCTGCGCTGGCCAAGGCGGGCTCCGCCTCCATCATCAATGTCTCCTCGATCGCGGGGCTGCGCGGCTATGAAGGCCTCTCCGGGTATACGGCCTCCAAGTTCGGTGTGCGGGGTCTGACCAAAAGCGCTGCACTGGACCTCGGACGGGACGGTATCCGCGTCAACTCCGTGCACCCCGGCGTCATTCAGACCCCCATGACCGAAGGCATGACCTTCGACACCGGCCACGTACCGCTGCACCGGATCGGCCAACCCACCGAGGTCGCGGACCTCGCCGTATACCTGGCCGGCGACGAATCCTCCTTTATCACCGGCGCCGAATTCGTCATCGACGGCGGCGAAACGGCCGGCACCGTCGCACCGCCCGCCGGCTGAGCGCACGGGGCCGACCGATCAGGATGGAGTCGCTCATGTCCGTACATTCCGGTTCCAAGCTCGCCGTCGTCGGCGCCGGCAGCGTCGGCACCTCCCTGGCCTACGCCGCCCTGATCCGCGGTTCGGCCAGCCACGTCGCCCTCTACGACGTCAATGCGGCCAAGGCGGAGGCTGAAGTCCTGGACCTGGCCCACGGCACCCAGTTCACCGCGGCGGCGGCCACCGTCAACGGCGGCGCGGATATCAGCGTCACAGATGGCGCCGACGTCGTCGTCATCACCGCCGGCGCCAAACAGTCCGCCGGCCAAACCCGTCTGGACCTGGCCGGCACCAACGTCCGCATCCTCGAACGGCTCATGCCGCAGCTTCTGGAACACGCCCCGGACGCGGTCTACGTGCTGGTCACCAACCCGTGCGACGTGCTGACCGTGGCCGCGCAAAAGATCACCGGCCTGCCGACGTCGCGGATTTTCTCCTCCGGCACCGTGCTGGACACTTCGCGGCTGCGCTGGTTGCTGGCCCACCGCGCGGGGGTGTCGGTGAGCAGCGTCCACGCAAGCATGGTGGGCGAGCACGGCGACACCGAGTTCCCGGTCTGGTCCGGCGCGACCATCGGCCCGGTGCCGATCCGGGACTGGAACGTCGACGGCGAGCGCATCTTCACGTCCGGCTACCTCAGCGAGACCGCCCGCGAGGTCACCCAGGCCGCGTACAAGGTGATCGCCGGCAAGGGCGCCACGAATTACGCGATCGGGCTCTCCGGGGCCCGGATCGTCGAGGCGCTGCTGCGCTCCGAGAACGCGGTGCTTCCGGTGTCCACGGTCCTGGGCGGGCAGTACGGGATCGAGGGTGTGGCCCTGTCGCTGCCCAGCATTGTGGGCCACGGCGGCGTGCGTGCGGTGCTGGAGACTCCTATGGACGAAGGCGAACGGGCCTCGCTGCATCACTCCTCCGAGACGCTCCGGCAGAGCCTCGCCTCACTCGGGATCTGACGCGGGGGACGCCGTTACAGAAGGCACCACCGTCACCGTGCCGAGGTGCGGCAATGCCTTCCGGGCGCCGTCCTCCAGGTGCGCAGCCGCCGCGGCGAGATCGGCCAGCCGGGCGTCGCGGCCGATGGGGACGGTGATCTCTGCGTGCAGGCGGTGGCCGGACCAGCGCAGCCGTGACGTCCCGCCCAACGGCGAACGCTCCCGGACGACGGCGGCCAGGGCATCCGTCAGGTGGGGTTCGACGCCGTCCATGAGCCGCCGCCCGACGTCGCGCACGGTGCCCCACAACAGCACCATGATCGCCACCGAAATCAGCAGCCCCACGATCGGGTCCGCCAACGGGAAGCCGAGCCAGACGCCGATGACACCGGCGACGACGGCGAGGGAGGTAAAGCCGTCGGTCCGGGCATGGATGCCGTCGGCGACCAGGGCCGCCGAACCAATCCGCCGGCCGACGCGGATCCGGTAGACCGCGACCAGCTCATTCCCCGCGAAGCCGACGAGGCCGGCCGCGAGGACCCAGCCGAGGTTGTGCACGGGCTGCGGTTCGAAGAAGCGGCGGATGGATTCGACGGCGGCAACGATCGCGGAGAGTGTGATCATGGCGACGATGAAGAGTCCGGCCAGGTCTTCCGCGCGGCCGAAGCCGTACGGGTAGGTACGCGTCGGTTTACGCCGGCCCAGCAGGAACGCGATCCACAGCGGCACGGCGGTCAGTGCGTCGGAGAAGTTGTGCACGGTGTCGGCCAGCAGCGCCACGGAGCCGCTGACCAGCACGATCGCCAACTGGAAGAGCGAGGTGGCGCCGAGGCCCAGCAGCGAGACCTTCACGGCGCGGATCCCCTGGGCGCTCGATTCGAGCGCCGCGTCGATGGAGTCCGCGGCGTCATGCGAGTGCGGGACGAAGAGCCCGTGCAGCAGACCCTTCAACCCCGTCGGGTGGGTGTGGCCGTGCTCGCCGTGTTCGCCGTGCGAGTGGTCGTGGCTGTGGTCGTGGTCGTGGCCGTGCTCGCCATGCGAATGGTCATGTCCGTACTCGCCGTGGCTGTGCTCGCCCACTGCGTTGCCGGGCCCGCTCATGCTCCGTGCCTCGGGGCCGTGCCGAGCGCGTGCTCCGCCTGGTGCACGGCATCCATGACCAGCTGGCGGGCGTGGTCGTTCTGCAGCCGGTAAAACACCTTGGTGCCCTCCTGACGGGTAGCGACCATGCCGCCCAGCCGCATCTTGGCGAGATGCTGCGAGACGGCCGAGGCCGGCTTCCCTACGCGCTCTGCCAAGGCGTTGACCGGCAGCTCACCGTCCCCCAGGGCGAGGATCAGTCGGACGCGCGTGGCGTCGGCCAGCATGGCGAAAACTTCGACGGCCAGTTCCACGTGGGGGCTGTCGACCTCAATCTGCATATCCGCATTCATACGCAGATAATGTCACATCCGTGGCTCCCGACCAACTTCCGGCGGACGGGCGTCAGTGCGCCGGAACAGAATCCACGGGAGCATCGTTGAACCCGGGTAGCCTGAAATGCGGGATATCAGCTCGAGAGGAGGACCGGCGTGATCGCAGTACCGAGACTTGTTCCGGTAGCGGGCCTCCGCCGCTTCGGCCTGCTGGCTTTGGTCCTGGCCGTGCTTGCCGGGCTTCTGGGCATGCACGTCCTTGTCGGAGCGCACGGCGCACACGCCTCCGCCACCCCTTCCGCAACCGACCACTCCCACCCGGCGGTCCACAACGAAACCTCGGCGCCGCCGTCGTGCGGGTGCGGCGGATCCTGCGGCGAACAGCAGACGGCGCACGCTTCCTGCACGCCGGCCCCTTCGGGCGCTACCCTCAGCGCTCCCCCGCCCGGGACCACACTGCTCGCGGTCCAGCCGAGGACCACGACGGCAGCGGGTCCGGCCAGCACATATTCCTATCTTCCGGCGACGCCCACGCCCAACGAGCTGTCCATCAGCCGGACGTAAAGGGAATCCGTGCCGCGCTTCGCCGGCACCCATGCCCACCGTTGCGCGCACCATGCGCCGCGCATCGTCCCGACACCGGCGCACGCCGGATTCCCTCAAAGGACAGATCCATCGTGAACAAAGCACTGACAATTTCCGCCACCGCCCTGGCTGCCGTCATCGCCCTGGCCGGCTGCTCGGCCGGGACCAACTCCGGCAGCAGCATGCCCGGCATGGACCACAGCACCACCGGCGCCAGCACCGTGCCCGCAGCGGCGGACCACAACCCCACGGACACCATGTTCGCCCAGGGGATGATCCCGCACCACGCCCAGGCCCTCGAGATGAGCGAGATGATGCTCAGGAAGCAGGGCATCGACGCCAAGGTGACCGCCCTGGCGGGCCGGATCAAAGCTGCCCAGGGTCCCGAAATCGAGCGGATGACCGGCTGGCTCCAGGGCTGGAAGGAATCCACCCAGATGCCGGGCGGCCACGTAATGTCCGGCATGGTGGGCGAAGATGACCTCAAGAAGCTCGACGCCGCCAACGGCACCGAAGCCGCAAAGCTGTTCCTCACCCAGATGATCTCGCACCACGAAGGTGCCGTGGAGATGGCCAACGCGGAGGTCCGCAGCGGCAAGAACCCGGAAGCGGTCACGCTGGCCAAGGACATCTCGGCTTCCCAGACAGGCGAGATCAAGGAAATGAAAGACCTGATGGCCGCGCTCTAAGCCCGGGTCATGAGGCCGAACGGACACTTCAGGCCCCCGACACCGGGTCGCTTTGTGGGCCCGAAGTGTCCGTTCGGCCCCGCGGGGGCGTAACGCTAGTTGACACCCCAATGTGACCCCTGCCATATTTGAGGGGTGAACCTGTCAGACAGCCGGACAGCAGGACAACCCCTCGCCCGCCTCAGCGCGGCCGAGGCGGTCTTCAATGTCCTCCGCTCCGAAATTGAATCCGGCAAGCTGGGCATCGGCGCCAAACTGAGCTCCGAAGCCACGCTTGCCCAGCAGTACGGGGTGAGTCGCTCGGTGGTCCGCGAGGCTTTGCGGTCCTGCACCGCGCTGGGACTGACCATCACGAAGACGGGCCGGGGTACCTTCGTGGTCGCCGACCACGTGGCGAAAGACCTGGTCCTCGGCCAGTACTCGGCGCTCGACCTCACCGAGGCCCGGCCCCACATTGAGGTTCCGGCCGCCGGGCTCGCTGCCGAACGCCGGTCGCCGGAGGAACTGGACACCCTCCGGGACGTCCTCGCCGCAATGACCGCCGAGGACGACCCCGAAGTGTGGGTGGGCCTGGACTCGAATTTCCATGCCCTGATCGCCAAGGCCAGCCGGAACAAGGTCTTCGAGAACGTTGTCGCGGAAATCCGGGAGGCCCTGGCGCATCAGTCCGAGACCCTGAACATGGTCGCGGACCGCCAGCACGCCTCCGATGAGGAGCACGGGCGCATCCTGGCCGCCATCGAGGCAGGCGACGCCGCCACGGCGCGCATCGCGATGAGCCAGCACCTGCATGCCGTCGGCGTCGCCCTCGCCTCGATCCTGGACCCCCGCCCCGGTTCCTGACGCCGGAAAGCCGCCGGAACGAACCTGCCCGGCGGCCCCGCAGGCCACGAACAACACCACCGCCAAAGGACGCAATGATTTCTCCAGCCCTCGCCCGCATTCCGACACCGCCCGCCCCCGCGCGGCTCCCGGAGCACGCCCCGCTCGCGGTCCAGACCCGCGACGGCCTGGTTGAGAGCGTCCACTACGGCTCGGCCATCGCCACCGCGGCGGACGGACGGACCCTCCTGAGCGCCGGCGACCCCCTCGCCGCGTTCTACCCCCGCTCCGCCCTCAAGCCACTGCAGTCCGTAGCCATGGTCCGAGCCGGCCTCGACCTCCCCGGGGAACTCCTCGCCCTGGCGGCCGCCAGCCACTCCGGAGCCGCCGCCCACCGCGACGGCGCGCTGCGCATTCTGGACCTGCACGGACTGACCCCCGAAGACCTCCAGAACAGCACCGACCTCCCCTATGGCACCGCCGAGCGCGAGCAATGGCTCGGCGGCGGCGGAACCGCTACCCAACTGACCCAGAACTGCTCCGGGAAGCACGCCGCAATGGCCGCCACCTGCGTCATCAACGGCTGGCCGGTCCAGGGTTACCTCGACCCGGCCCACCCGCTGCAGCAACTCGTGGCCCGAACCGTCGTGGACTTGACCGGTGAGGAACCCCGCGCCGCCACCACTGACGGCTGCGGCACCCCCCTCTTCGCCCTCACCCTGTCCGGCATGGCCCGCGCCTTCGGCAGGCTGGCCGCCAGCGACGGCGGCGCGGAAGCCGCCGTCGCCAACGCGATGCGCCGCCACCCCGCGATGGTCGCGGGCGAGGACCGGGATGTCACCGCCCTCATGCGCCTGGTCCCCGGCCTGCTCGCGAAGGACGGCTTCGAGGGCGTCCAGCTGGTGGGCCTTCCGGACGGCCGCGCCCTCGCCGTGAAGATCTCCGACGGCGGAGACCGCGCCCGGATGCCCGTCACCGTCCGGCTCCTGGAGGCTCTCGACGTCGACACCTCAGCCCTGGCGGGCCTCGCCACGTCGGCCGTGCTGGGCGGCGGCCGTCCCGTCGGGCTGCTGCAGGCCACCGATTTCCTCGCCGCCTCCTAGACCTCCACCACCCCCGAAGACCTTTAAGGACCGTCATGACCCCGCCCGACGAACGCGCAGAATTCCGCTCCGAACACGACCTCCTGGGCGACCGGGACGTTCCCGCCGACGCCTACTGGGGTGTCCACACCCTCCGCGCGGTAGAGAACTTCCCCATCACCGGCCAGCCGCTCTCCTCCAACATGTATCTGGTCCGCGGGCTTGCCGCCGTCAAACTGGCCGCCGCCCGCACCAACCACGAACTCGGGCTGCTCGACGCGGAGCGCGCCCGGGCTATCGAGGACGCCTGCGCCGACGTCACAAACGGCAAGCTCAGCGAGCAGTTCGTCGTGGATGTCATCCAGGGCGGGGCCGGGACGTCCTCGAACATGAACGCCAACGAAGTGATCGCCAACCGGGCCCTGGAAATCCTCGGGCACCCGAAGGGCGACTACGCGAGGCTGCACCCCAACGACCACGTCAACCTCAGCCAGTCCACGAACGACGTCTACCCCACCGCGGTCAAACTCGGCACGATCCTCGCCGCCCGGGAACTGCTGGAGGCCCTCACGGAGCTCGAAGACGCCTTCGCGGCTAAAGCCCTCGAATTCCGCAACGTGGTGAAGATGGGCCGCACCCAGCTCCAGGACGCCGTACCTATGACGCTTGGGCAGGAGTTCGGCACCTACGCCGTCACGATCGGCGAGGACCGACTCCGCCTGGCCGAAGCCAAGCTGCTGATCCACGAAATCAACCTTGGCGCCACGGCGATCGGCACCGGCCTGAACGCCCCCGCCGGCTATGCCGAGGCTGCCTGCCGGCACCTTGCCGAGATTACCGGCCTGCCGCTGGTCACGGCGGTGGACCTGATCGAGGCCACCCAGGATGTCGGCGCCTTCGTGCACCTCTCCGGGGTGCTCAAGCGGGTGGCCGTGAAACTCTCCAAGATCTGCAATGACCTCCGGCTTCTCTCCTCCGGCCCGCGCGCCGGCTTCGGCGAGATCAACCTCCCGGCCGTGCAGTCCGGCTCCTCAATCATGCCCGGCAAAATCAACCCGGTCATCCCGGAAGTGGTCAGCCAGGTGGCCTATGAGGTCATCGGCAACGACGTCACCATCACCATGGCCGCGGAAGCCGGCCAGCTCCAGCTCAACGCCTTCGAACCGATCATCGTCCACAGCCTCCACAAGAGCATCTCGCATCTGGAAGCCGCGTGCCGCACCCTCACGGCCCGCTGTGTCCGGGGTATCACCGCCAACACCGAACGGCTCCGCCTCACGGTGGAGCAGTCAATCGGCCTCGTCACGGCCCTCAATCCGCAGCTGGGCTACGCGACCGCTACGGCCATCGCGCAGGAAGCCCTCGCCACCGGCAAGGGAGTCGCGGAACTCGTACTCGAACACGGGCTGCTCACCGCCGAGCAGCTCACCGAACTGCTCAGCCCGCAGCGCCTGGCCAACCTGAGCAAGTAGCGCACCTCCGAACCCCAAAGGATTCCCATGACTTATCCAGAAACTGACCGCGCCCAAAAACCGCCGGTCCAGGAACAGCCAACCCGGCAGCAGGCAGTCTCCGACCACACCATTCCGGCGCATGCCCACGCCTCCGAGGCCGCACTCCATGCCGAAGACCAGGGTTACCACAAGGGCCTGAAACCCCGGCAGGTCCAGATGATCGCGATCGGCGGCGCCATCGGCACCGGCCTGTTCATGGGCGCCGGCGGCCGGCTCGCCACCGCCGGGCCGGCCCTGATCATCAGCTACGCCCTCTGCGGGTTCTTCGCGTTCATGATCCTGCGCGCCCTCGGCGAACTCGTGATGCACAGGCCGTCGTCAGGGTCCTTTGTCTCCTACGCCCGCGAATTCTTCGGTGAGAAAGCCGCGTTTGTCACCGGCTGGCTGTACTGGCTGAACTGGGCCATGACCGCGATCGTGGACATCACCGCCGTCGCGCTGTACATGAACTTCTTCAAGAAGTACTGGGCGCCCATCGCTGACGTGCCGCAGTGGACCTGGGCCCTGGCCGCCCTGATCCTGGTCCTTGGCCTGAACCTCATCAGCGTCAAGGTGTTCGGCGAACTCGAGTTCTGGTTCGCGCTCATCAAGGTAGTGGCGCTCATGTCCTTCCTGATCGTCGGCATCTACTTCGTCGTCTTCGGCACGCCCGTCGCCGGCCAGGAGGTCGGCTTCAGCCTCATCGCGGACCACGGCGGGCTGTTCCCCAACGGCCTGCTGCCGGCCATCGTGGTGATGCAGGGCGTCGTGTTCGCCTACGCCTCGATCGAGCTGATCGGCACCGCGGCGGGCGAGACCGAAAACCCGGAAAAGATCATGCCGCGGGCCATCAACACCGTGATCGTGCGCATCGCCGTGTTCTACGTCGGCTCCCTCGTGCTGCTCTCGTTGCTGCTGCCCTACAGCTCCTACAAGGCCGGCGAAAGCCCGTTCGTGACGTTCTTCGGCTCCATTGGCGTCGACGGCGTGGACGCCATCATGAACCTCGTGGTGCTGACCGCGGCGCTGTCCTCGCTCAACGCCGGCCTGTACTCCACCGGCCGGATCATGCGGTCCATGTCCGTCTCGGGTTCCGCGCCGAAATTCGCCGCGCGGATGAACAGGGCGGGCGTCCCCTACGGCGGTATCGCCCTCACAGCCGGGGTGGCCGTCCTGGGCGTCATCCTGAACGCCGTCGTCCCGGCCGAGGCCTTTGAGATCGTCCTGAACGTCGCGTCACTGGGCATCATCAGCACCTGGGCCATGATCGTCCTCTGCCAGATGCAGCTTGCCCGGCTGGCGGCCCGAGGTGAACTGCTCCGGCCCTCCTTCCGGATGCCCGGCGCACCAGTCACCGGCTGGATCACGCTGGCCTTCCTGCTGGCGGTCCTGGTCCTGATGGCCTTCGACTCGCCCGTGGGCACCTGGACGATCGCGTCCCTGGTTATCATCGTGCCGCTCCTGACGCTCGGCTGGCGCCTCTGCAGGCACCGGATCCTGGAAATCGCCGCCGTCCGCGACGGCTTCACCGGGCCGTACCCGCTGGTGGCCAACCGTCCTTCGGGGAACTCCGGGGTCGAATAGAACCCGGCGTAACGGAGGGGTCGGGAACGCTGCCGCCGGGTCCGGTTCGCCTAAGCTCGGAGGAAGAAGTTCCACCTGGCTCAGCGACGAACCACCCGGGAGACACCTCATGACCAACTGGCGAATCAGGGATTTCCACTCGGCCGACCTGGACGGGATCCTGCACCTCTGGGAGTCCCTCAAGGCCACGAACGTCGAGCCGGTCTACGCGCTCTCCGAGGTCCTCGCCTCGTGCGAGAAGGACCACGCCGTCGTGGCCGTGCAGGGTGACCAGGTGGTGGGCGCCGCCGTCGGCCGCGCCGCGCACGACCAGGGCTGGATCGTCTTCCTGGCCACGCTCCCCGAGTTCCGCGGCCGCGGAATCGGCACCTCGCTGCTGGCCGCCGTCGAAAACCGGATGGCCCCGCACGGGCTGAACAAGCTCTCTGCGCTGATGCCGGAATCCGAAACCCGCGTCGAGGCCTTCCTGAGCCGCGGTTTCGTGCTGAAGAAGAACCTGCGCTACTTCGAACGGAAGATCCCGGTGCAGCGCCAGGAGCTCGAACCGCTGAGCCAGCTGGGCGGCCGGATCCTGGCCCGCGACCTCTGGGAAAACGTCGCCGGCATGCGGAACGAGAAGGAACTGCTGGAACGCCGGCTGGTCCTGCCGCTGGCCGAGGCAGACCTCGCCGACGAGTACGGCGTTGTCCCGCCGCGCGCGGTCGTCCTGTTCGGGCCGCCCGGCACCGGCAAGACCACCTTTGCCAAAGCGATTGCCTCCCGTCTGGAGTGGCCGTTCGTAGAAGTCTTCCCGTCCCGGCTCGCCTCCGACCCCAAGGGCCTGGCCGGCGCGCTGCGGGAGACCTTCCTCGAGATCGCCGAGCTGGAACACGCCGTCGTCTTCATCGACGAGGTGGAGGAAATCGCCTCGCAGCGTGCCGGGGATCCGCCGTCGCCGCTGCAGGGCGTCACCAACGAGCTGCTCAAGATCATCCCGGCCTTCCGCGAACAGCCCGGCCGGCTGCTGGTCTGCGCCACCAACTTTATCCGGGCCCTGGACTCCGCGTTCCTGCGCCACGGGCGCTTCGACTACGTCATTCCAATCGGCCTGCCGGACCGGCTGGCCCGCGAAGCCATGTGGCAGCGCTTCATCCCGGCGACGGTGGTGGATGACGTCGACGTCGAGCTGCTGGTGGACCGCACCGAGGGCTTCTCCCCCGCGGACATCGAATACGCGGCGCGCAGCGCCTCCCAGCGCGCGCTGGAGAGCGCAGTTTACGGAATGGACAGCGACGGCGGCGCGGCGTCGGGGAGTGCGGCGTCGGTCCGCGAGGCGGTCCGGAAGGGGCCGGTGACGCAGGACTACCTCGACGCGATCGCGGACACCCGGACTACCGTCAGCGCCGAGGTGCAGCAAGATTTCCTGGAGGACATCGACCTGCTGGGCCGCGTCTAGCCCTCGGGGCTGTCCCTACGTGGTGCTGTCGTAGGACAGGTTCTCGTAGTCGGTGTCGTCGGCCTCGTCGAGCATCTCGTCGAGCTCCTCCAGCAGCCACGGATTGATCCGGGCCAGGATCTTGCGGGTTTCCTCGACCGGGACCGCGGCGTAGAGCACAGGCCGGGCGTCGGCGTAGCGCGTGACCGGAGGCTTGTCCGGCCACTTCTCGGCCAGCGCCTGGACCCGTTCGGGCAGGGAGTTGTGCGCGTTGTCGGCGATCTTGACCAGGGTGGCGTCGTGGTCCTCGGCGATGTAGCGGATCCCGGCCTGGTAGTCATCCGGGTTCTCGTGGAGGCGCTTCGTGACCCGCTCGATGATGTCCACGGCCCGCTCGGAAACGCCCATGTCCAGCAGCGCCTGCCGCGTCATCGGGGTGTCCTCCGCAATGTCGTGCAAGTAGCCGGCAATCCGGACGTCGTCATCGAAGTCGGCCAGCGCATCGCCGACGGCGATCACGTGTTCGCGGTAGGGCCGCTTGAGCTTGTCCTTCTGCCGGTTGTGGGCCACCTCGGCGAGGACTTTGGCAGTCTCGACGGTAAAACCCGGCCTCGGGGAGGACGCTTCACGGAACTCTGGTTCTGACATGTTTCCAGCCTACGCGCCGCGCCCGCCCATCCCCGGCCACACCCACGGCTCCCGGGGCAGGGCGGCTGGGTCGAATGCGGCCAGCGCGTGGTCCAGGGACCCCGCGGGCAAGCCCAACGACGCCAGCAGCGCATCGCGCACCCGCTCCACGGGGACCCCTGCGGCGGCGAGGTCAGCGAGGGTGACCGCCCCGTCGCGTTTGGCCAGCCGGGCGCCGTCGGCGTTCACCACCAGCGGCACGTGGGCATATTCCGGAACGGGAATATCTAAGAGGGTGGCCAGGTAGGCCTGCCGCGGGGTGGACGGAAGCAGGTCATCGCCGCGCACCACCTGGTCGATGCCCTGCGCTGCGTCATCCACCACGACCGCCAGGTTATATGCAGTGACACCGTCGTTGCGGCGGAGCACAAAGTCGTCCACGACGCCGGTGAAGCCGCCGTGCAGCACGTCCCGCACGGTTGCCTCGGCGACGGCCGCGCGGAGCCGGACCGCCGCGGGCCTGACAGCGCGCTTACCGGCCCGCTCGGCCTCGGAAAGGTTCCGGCAGGTGCCCGGATACGCCCCTTGCGGGGCGTGCGGCGCGGACGGCGCCTCCTGGATCTCGCGGCGGGTGCAGAAGCATTCGTAGGTTAGCCCGGCAGCGGCCAGCCGCTCAATCGCCGCCGCGTAGAGGTGTTCACGGTCGGTCTGCCGGACGACGTCGCCGTCCCAGCTCACGCCGATCGCCGCCAGGTCGCGGAGCTGCTCCGTCTCGGCGCCGGCCCGGGCGCGGTCCAGGTCCTCCACCCGCATCAGGAAGCGGCGGCCGGTGGACCGGGCGAAAAGCCAGGCGAGGATCGCGGTGCGAAGGTTCCCCACGTGCAGTTCGCCGGAGGGGCTGGGGGCGAAACGACCGGCTGTTGTCATGGCACCAGCCTATGCGGAGCAACACAAGAGCCCCTCAGCCACCGATGACTTCGGAGATCCGACGTCGGGGGCTCAGGGGCTCTTGCCGTTTGGGTGTGCGGAATGACGATGCGTGAACAAGAGTCAATCAGCGGCGGGCTCCTTGCGGGGCCTCATCCAGAGTCCGGGTGGTGTACCGGGGGATCCGTAGCCTTCGGGTGCCGGCGGTGGCCCGCATCCCTTGTTGCCACTATTTGAGCAGGCGTCGTACAGTTGGTGCAACAGACATGGTCCTTATTGGTCAGACTGACCAGATCGCATCAGAATGATTGGCAGGAAGTGGTCAGATTGCAGCAGCTGGACGCGACGGACCGGCGGATCCTCCTCGCCCTCGATGCGGACCCGCGGGTCCCCATCATGGTCCTGGCCCAGAAGCTCGGCCTGGCCCGCGGGACGGTCCAGTCCCGCCTGGAGCGGATGACGGCGTCGGGCGCGCTCCGGCCCAACAGCAGCAGGGTGCTTCCCGCCGCACTGGGCCGCGGGGTGGCGGCGGCGGTCAGTGCGGAGCTGGACCAGAGCCACCTGAATGAGGCGATCGCCGCACTGCGGAACATCCCGGAGGTGCTGGAGTGCCACGCGCCCGCAGGCGACACCGACCTGCTGATCCGGGTGGTGGCCACGAGCCCGGACGACCTATACCGTGTTTCCGAGGAAATCCGCCTCTGCCCCGGCATTGTGCGGACCTCCACGAGCATGTTCCTGCGCGAGGTCATCCCCTACCGGACCACAGCCCTGCTGGACGGCTAAGCCGCCGGGCCAGACCCTGCCGCATCAGACACTGCCGCATCAGACCCCGCCGGGTCACACCGGCGGCCCGGCGTTCGACTTCAGGTTCTTCATGACCAGGGTGGAGGTCAGCCGCTCGACGCCGGGCAGCGAGGTGAGTTCGGCGTCGTAAAAGCGCTGGTACGCCGGCAGATCCTCTGCAATGACCTTCAGCAGGTAGTCCGGTTCGCCGAAGAGCCGCTGGGCCTCGACAATGTTGGGGTTCTCGGCCACGCGGTTTTCGAAGATCTCCATCGTGGCGCGGTCCACCTGCCGCAGTGTGACAAAGACAATCCCCTCGAAGCCAAGCCCCACCGCGGCCGGGTCGATGTCGGCGCGGTAACCCCGGATGACCCCCCTGGCCTCCAGTTCCCGGAGCCTGCGGTGGCACGGCGCCACGGTGAGGCCGACCTTCGCGGCGAGCGCGGTCGCCGTCATCCTCCCGTCTTCGCGAAGGTAGCGCAAAATACTTCTGTCGACGTGGTCTATCACGCAATAACCTTACCCTCGGCGCGGCGAACTGAGCGAAATCAGTAAACACTTATGGGCGGTAAATTCCTAGGCTTGTTTCTGTAGCCGCACCTTCAGGAGACCGCCATGAATCCCCAGCTTTTCCTCGCCTTCATCGGCGTCGCCGTGGCCCTCGCCTGCACCCCCGGCGTGGACTGGGCCTACTCGATTGCGGCCGGGTTGAGGGAGCGCAGCTTTGTACCGGCGGTTGCGGGCCTGTGCGGCGGCTACGTCGTGCATACAGCGCTCCTGACCGCGGGGCTTGCCGCCGTCATCACCGGCATGCCCGGGCTCCTCGGCTGGCTCACGGTGGCGGGCGCGGCCTACCTGCTGTGGCTGGGCGCCGGCACGGTGCGGTCGTGGCGGAGTGCCAGCTTCGGTGCGCAGCCCGTTACCGGTCCGGCGGCCCCGGCCAACGCGCAGGGCACCGCCCCCGCCACCGCCAATCAGTTCCGGATCTTCCTGCAGGGCATGGGTACCAGCGGCATCAACCCGAAGGGGTTGCTCTTCTTTGTCGCCCTGGTGCCGCAGTTCGTCAGCCCGGACGCCGCACTGCCGGTGCCGCTGCAGTCCGGCCTGCTGGGCCTCACCTTCGTGCTGCTGGTGGCGGTGATCTACAGCTGCGTGGCCCTGCTCGCCCGCAGGCTCCTGCACTCCCGGCCCGGAGCAGCCCGGCGGGTGACGCTCGCCAGCGGGGTCATCATGGTGGCCCTGGGCCTCGTGCTGCTGGGCGAGCAGCTGGTTCCGGTGGTCGCGGGGATTGCCCGGCAGTAGCCCCGCCGCCTCCGCCCGCAACGGATCATTCCCCGTTCAACGCCTTCCATTCCTGTTCCCAGAGCCTGCGTTCTTCCGCGTCCTTGCGAATGACTTCGAAGGTTTCGAGCTCGACGGGCCGGCCGCGCAGCCAGTCACGGGGATTCAGTGACTTGCGCCCGTTGTCCAGGAGCAGCAGGGCGCGGTCCGTCAGGGCATCATTGCGGAGCGCCAGGTGGGTCTTCCGCCGCCGGAGAACCTCCTTCAATGCCATCTGGGAGGCCTTGGGCGCCCCGAGGCGGCGCAGCGACCGCGCGCGGATCAACAACAGCGCAGCCGAGAGGTCATCGGCATTCAACAGCCCCTCCGTCCAGACGGTCACTTCCTTGTCCCGGCCCAGCGCAAACGCCACCGAGCACCGGGCCAGGGCCGCGGGCAGCGAGGGCGGCAACGAGGCAACAGTCTGCAGCGCCGCCTCGAGGTGGCCTGTCTCGCGGAGGGAGTGCGAAAGCGCCAGGAACACCGCTTCCTCGCTGAAGAGAATCGGAACCTCAAGGCGCTCGGCCACCTCAACCCGGGTGACCACGCGGGCCAGGTAGCCGGACGCGAACTGGTTGGCGTCGTCGTCGTTCCTGGTGGTGAGGCCGCGCTGGAGGAGTTCCGAGGCGCGCAGGTACCCGCCTTGCTGGTGCGCCAGGAGCCCGGCCAGCACGTAGCACAGCCCGGCCCAGCCGGGGTAGGCGCGGCCCGCGGCGATCAGCCGGTTGGGGTCGGCGTTGTGGAAGGTCGCCTCGTACACCGCCCTGGCTGCCTTCCCGGAGATCCGCTTAAGCCGGGGGATGGTGCCGTCCACGTTGAGCAGCGCCCCGCTCCGGCCGCCGAGCGCCGTGTGCAGGATGCCGCCGACGCCGTCCGCGATGTCACGCACCGGTGTGCGGACCTGCGGGCTGCCGAACGGGGTGAGGTCGCGGGTGTCGCGGTAAATGGGTCCCAAGGACTGTCCGGCGCTCATTCTTCCATGCTAATAGCGCGCGCCGGGCGGCCGGCCGAACGGCTAAGCGGCAGCGGCCACCCAGACGCCGATCACCCAGGTGCTCGCGGCCAGGCAGGCCAGTCCGAACTCGGTGATCATGCCCAGGCCGGTGGCTTTCAGGGCCGCCCAGCTCGAGGTGACGGCGGTCCGCCAGGCGCGGGTGCGGTGGAGCTCGCTGAGCAGCAGTCCGGCAGCGAAACCCACGAAGAGGCCCACCACCGGAATGAGGAACATCCCGGCGACGCCGAACACCAGGCCCGTGACGACGGACCGGCCGGGAATGCTGTGTTGCTTCAGCTTCCGGCCGGTCAGCACGGCGCCGGCGGTCATCCCGGCCAGCACCAGCACCAGGCCGATGCCGAAGACGACCCAACCGGTGGCACCGGCGCCGCCCCAGAGCGCCCAGGCCAGCAGACTCAGTCCGATCAGGATGCTGCCGGGCAGGACGGGCACGATGATGCCCGCCACGCCCACCAGGATGGCCAGGCCGCAGAGGATGGTCACGACGGTGTCGGGGTTCATCGCCCCAGTCTAGGGCTGGCGGCGGCGGCGGTTGCCTACTCCGCCTCCACCGCAGCGGCGACGGCCGCCGAGACGGCCGGGGCCACGCGCGGGTCCAGCGGGCTCGGCACGATGTAATCGGCGGAGAGCTCGTCCTCGGCCAGTTCGGCGATAGCGCGGGCCGCGGCCAGCTTCATGGCCGGGGTGATGCGGCGGGCCCCGGCATCGAGGGCGCCGCGGAAGATGCCGGGGAACGCCAGGACGTTGTTGATCTGGTTGGGGAAATCGCTGCGGCCGGTGGCGACGACGGCGGCGTACTTGGACGCGACCTCCGGCAGCACCTCGGGGTCCGGGTTGGAGAGGGCGAAGACGATCGCGCTGTGGTTCATCAGCTTCAGGTGCTCCTCGTCCAGCCGGGAGGAGGAGACACCGATGAACACGTCGGCGCCAAGGAGCGCCTCGCCCGGGCCGCCGACAACGCCGCGGGGGTTGCTGCGGGCCGCGAGCTGCGCCTTCTTGCTCGCCGGATCCGCGGCGATGTCCGCGCGGTCCCGGTTGATCACACCGCGGGAGTCCAGCAGCACGACGTCGTCGATGCCGGCGGTCAGCAGGATTTCGGCGACGGCGATCCCGGCCGCGCCGGCACCGGACACCACCACGCGGAGCCCTTCCAGCTCGCGGGAGGTGACCTTTGCGGCGCCGGTCAGGGCGGCGAGGACGACGACGGCGGTGCCGTGCTGGTCGTCGTGCATGACCGGGCAGTCGAGGGCCTCGATCAGCTTTTCTTCGAGTTCGAAGCAGCGCGGCGCCGAGACGTCCTCGAGGTTGACCGCGCCGAAGCTGGGCCGCAGGCGGACCAGCGTCTCGACAATCTCGTCGACGTCGGTGGTGTTGAGGACCAGCGGGATGGAGTCGAGGTCCCCGAACGCCTTGAAGAGGGCGGATTTGCCTTCCATCACGGGCAGCGAGGCGCTGGCCCCGATGTCACCGAGGCCCAGCACGGCGGTGCCGTCGCTGACCACGACCACCAGGCGCTGCGCCCAGGTGTGGGTCTTGGCCAGGTCCGGGTTGGCGGCGATGGCGCGGCTGACCTGGGCGACGCCGGGCGTGTAGGCGATGGAGAGATCGCGTTTGCTGGCCAACGGGACGGTGCTGGCGATGGAGAGCTTGCCGCCCTCGTGGGCGGCGAAGATTTCCTCGTCGCTGAGCGCTGCTACCGGCGCGTCTGAGGCTCCGTCGGGGGAGGTGGAATTGGCGGGAATGATCGTTTCAATGGACACGTCGTTGTCTCCTGGGGCTCACCGTGGGCGTACGGCACTTGGCTGCTGGGGCACAGTGGTGCCCGAGATGGTCTGGGGGAACTTCGCGGGCGGCCCGGGGGTGGCGGGCCTGCGGTGAAGCTCCCGGAAGTGCTGGCGCTGGCGCCGCTCCGGTTCTGCCATGGTAGACAACGCAGCGCCCCGGCGGAGATTCATCCAGACATATTCCGGTAACTGGTCTAGACCGGCTTCGCGCTCCCGCGCCCCCGTGAAAGCAGGGAGCAGGCCTTCTTGAGGTCTTCCTCGGCCTCGAACAGCGAGAGCCTGCGGCAGCGGACGGACTGGACCAGACCCGTGACGGTGAGCAGCAGGACCCGGGAGACGGCCGGGTCGCCGCTGAGCGCCGTCACGGCCTTCTCCGCGGTCGCGTCGATGTCCCGGAGCAGCCGGGTGGTGTCCGTGTCCTTCGCGTAGACCACCCGGTTCAGGCATTGCTCCACCGCAGGCTGCATGAGGCGCATGTGGAAAATTTCCATCACCACACCCACCAGCGCATGCACCGGAACCCTGGTACCGGACGGCCACTCGCCGAGGTGCAGCTCGCCGAGCTGCTTGCGGTACAGGGCCAGCATCAGCTGGGTCGAGGAGGGAAAGTAGCGGTACAGGGTACCCAGCGGCACGTCTGCCTTGGCCGCCACCTCCGAGAGCACCACGGAGTCCAGGCCCTTCCGGGCAAAGCCGGCCGCGACCTCAAGGATTCGCGCATAGCGCCGCCGCTGGCGGGGAAGGGTGGGCGGCGGGGCCATTGGCGGAAGATCCGAAGGGAATTCAGGCATCAGCAGCGTTCCGGGGTCGTTTTTCTCGGCAGCCGGGAGGGTTAGTCCACAGCGCTGCCGCGGGAATCCCGTCCACTATACGGCACGTCAGGGGGCCGAATGCCAGTCAAACGGGGTGCCGGCGGCCCTAGTCCACGCCCGTGATCTTCACCACAAACACGGCTCCCAGCAGACCGATCACCGCGGCGGCCACGTAGAGCGAAACGTACCCTCCCCAGTAGGCCACAAAGGGGTAGGCGATGAGCGGCGCGAGCACCTGGGGCAGCGAATTGGCGATGTTGATAACCCCCAGATCCTTGCCTCGGTTCAGCGCGGTGGGCAGCACCTCGGTGATCAGGGCAAAGTCCACTGCCAGGTAGGCGCCGAAGCCGATGCCAAGCACCGAGGCCCCGATCAGCGCCCCCGGCCAGGTGGGGGCCACGGCCAGGATCAGCGCGGCCACTGCGATGATGGCCGAGGAGAGAATGACGAGCGGTTTGCGGCGCCCCATCCGGTCGCTCAACCTGCCGCCGACCACACTCGTGATGATGACCATGACCGCGTACAGGCCGGTGAGGATCAGGACGCCGGACTCCGCCGCCAGACCCTGCGTCTGGGGCAGCCGGACCGCGTCGGTAAGGAAGAAGAGCAGGTACAGCGTCACCATGTGGTTGCCGATGTTTACCAGCAGCCGGGTCAGCCAGGCCCAGGCAAAGTCCGGGTACCGGACCGGCGAAATCCAGAAGTTCAGGGCGAATTCCGCGAGCTTGAAGGGCGGCCGCCCGGCCCGCGGCAGCGCGACGTCGTCGTTCTTGAAGAAATACAGCACGACGCCGGCCAGCAGCGCCAGGGCACAGACCAGATAGCCGAGCGCGAAGTTGCCGGAGACGACGGCGGCGATCACCGCGCCGGCGAGGACGCCCACGGTCTGGCCCATCGCCGCGAGGCCTCCCACCGTGCCGCGCTGCGGCGCAGGCACCCGGTCCGGAATGGCGGCGGTGATGGCGGCGTACGCCCCGTTGCAGCCGGCCTGCACAAGACACCAGAGGATGGTCATGACGGCGACGTTGGGGGCCCCGGCGAGCGCGGCGAGAGCGGCCGCACCGAGGATCGCGCCGAAGAGCACCCAGGGCACCCTGCGGCCCCGGCGGGCAGCGGTCCGGTCGCTGAGCGCACCGAACAGCGGGTTGGCCACGAGCGACACCGCCGCCCCTGCCCCGGTGACCAGGGCCAGGATGGCCTCCTTTTCGCCCTCGTTGAACGCCGCGGCCTGCTGGCCGAGCAGCACCTGGAGCGGGCCGAAGAAGGCCGCATTGATGCCAACGTTGACCAGGACGACGCCGGCGGTCCACGCCGGGCGGACCGGGCGCTGCGGTTCGGCAAGGGCGGCCACTGCGGTGTCGGACAGGCTCATGTGGTTCCCCCCGGAACTGATGACTGAAGCTGATGATCAGTGTGCGCCCAGACTATCGTGGGCATCAACGCCCGCCAGCTATTGCCGAGAACCAGGAGAACCCGTGCCAGACTCGCCCCTTAACCCCGCCAGCCCCGTCAACACCGCCGACCTGTTCGACGAGCGGGGCGAGGAGCTGGACTCCATTGCCCTGCAGTTCCAGTCGCTCGGCGGCCTCACCCACTTCAGCGGTCCCGTCCGGACCATCCGTTGCCGGGAGGACAACGCCTTGGTCAAGACCATGCTCGGCACACCGGGCAACGGCGCGGTGCTGGTGGTCGACGGCGGCGGCTCGCTCCGCACAGCGCTGATGGGGGACATGATCGCGGCGAGCGCGGTGGAGAACGGCTGGGCCGGCGTCATGATCAACGGCGCCATCCGGGACCGGGTGGCGATCGCCGGGCTTCCGCTCGGGGTGAAGGCCCTCGGCAGCAACCCGCGCAAGAGCGCCAAGGCCGGGGCCGGCGAGACAGACGTGGAGCTGGATATCGACGGCGTCGCGATCCGGCCGGGCCAGCGGATCTGGTGCGACCCGGACGGGATCCTGCTGGAACGCTGAGCGTTTTCACAGCCGGCCCCCGAGGGACGGGGAACGCGGAAGGGAACGCGGCGGGAACGCGGCGGGAACAAAGTAGCCGGTAAGATAGTTACTGAAAGCAACCTTCCTGCTTGACCCCATAAACTTCCCCTTGGAGCAGTCATGTCCAAAACCACGTCCTCACGCCTGCCCGGCGAGGTCCTGACACACCGTCAGACCATCACCGTCATGGTGGGCCTTATGCTCGGCATGTTCCTGTCGTCGCTGGACCAGACCATCGTGTCCACCTCGATCTACACCATCGCCAATGACCTGGACGGCCTCTCGCTGCAGGCCTGGGCCACGACGGCGTACCTGATCACCTCCACAGTGAGCACGCCGCTCTACGGCAAGCTCAGCGACATCTTCGGCCGCCGCCCGCTCTACCTCGCCGCGATCCTGATCTTCCTGGCCGGCTCGCTCTACGCCGGCTCCGTCCACTCGATGACCGAGCTGGCGATTGCCCGCGGCATCCAGGGCATGGGCGCCGGCGGCCTGCTGGCCCTCGCGCTGACCATCATCGGGGACATCGTGGCGCTGAAGGACCGTGCCAAGTTCCAGGGCTATTTCATGTCGGTCTTCGGCATCTCCTCCGTGCTGGGGCCCGTCATCGGCGGTGCCTTCGCCGGTACCACCACGATCCTGGGCTTCGACGGGTGGCGCTGGGTCTTCTTCATCAACATTCCGATCGGCCTGGCGGCCCTCGCCGTCGTGTTCCTGTACCTGCACCTGCCGGCCAAGCACCTCAAGCAGAAGATCGACTACTGGGGCGCCGCCGCCATCACCCTGGCGATCGTGCCGCTGCTGCTCGTCGCCGAACAGGGCCGGACCTGGGGCTGGACCTCCACCGGCGCCTTCCTTTGCTACGGCCTCGGGGTGCTCGGCATCGTGGCGTTCCTGCTGGCCGAAAAGCGGGCCGGCGACTACGCCCTGATCCCGCTCCGGCTGTTCCAGAACATCACCTTCGGGCTCTCGTCGCTGCTGAACTTCATCATCGGCGTCGGCATGTTCGGCGCCATCGCGATGCTGCCGATGTACCTCCAGCTGGTCAAGGGCCTGACCCCCACCGAGGCCGGCCTGATGATGATCACCTTCACCGTGGGCATCCTCACCGGCTCCATCACGGCCGGCCGGACCATCTCGGCGTCGGGCACGTACCGGATCTTCCCGATCCTTGGCACCGCCGTCCTGACCGCGGCCGCCGTCGTCATGGGCCTCTCCCTCGGCGTGGACACCCCGCTCTGGGTGCCCGGTGCGATCGCCGTGTTCTTCGGCCTGGGCCTGGGCTTCTGCATGCAGCCGCTCACCCTCGCCATGCAGGTCTCGGTCCCGGCCAAGGACATGGGCGTGGGCACCTCCTCGGCCGCGTTCTTCCGCTCCATGGGCGGGGCCGTCGGCACCGCCGTGTTCATCTCGATGCTGTTCAGCCTCGCGGCGGATAAGATCGCCACGGGCATGAAGGACGCCGTGCAGAACGCGGACTACCTCAAGGTGCTCAAGGACCCGGCCGTCGCCGCCGACCCCGCCAACGCTAAGCTCTACGCCTTCTTCAAGAACGGCGCCAGCAACGACTCGCTGAACGACACGAGCTGGCTGCACACCGCCAACTCGGCGCTGACCCGGCCGATCACCGAAGGCTTCGCCCAGTCGATCGACGCCGTCATGCTCACCGCAGCCGTGCTCACCGGTGTTGCCTTCCTGATCAGCTTCGCACTGCCGAACAAGAAGCTCACCGACCCGAAGGCCGCCGCCAAGGAGTCGGTCCCGGCGCACTAGGCACCCGCGCAATCGCGTCACGGCAGGCAGTCTTTTGGACTGCCTGCCGTTTGCGTTTCCCGCCGCCGCGAACTGTATGTTTCATCTCACTTTCTGCGCCCTGTGATGTGCATCGCGGTGGTGCCGATGCAAGACTTGGTAGTTGCGGCGCGAGCCGTGGACCACGAATTGCCGAGGGAGCCACATGACCACCACCCAAGACCAGACCGTCGCCAAGATTCCCAAACGGGTCATTTGGCTGGCCGTGGCGGGCGCCGTTGGCGGCTTCCTCTTCGGCTTCGACTCCTCGGTCGTCAACGGCGCAGTCGACGCCATCAAGGAAGAATTCGCGCTCAGCGAGGCCGTGACCGGGTTCGCCGTCGCCATCGCCCTGCTGGGCTGCGCCGCCGGCGCCTACCTGGCCGGCAAGGTCGCGGACCGCTATGGCCGCATCCCGGCCATGAAGCTCGGTGCGCTGCTGTTCCTGGTCAGCGCTTTCGGCACCGGTTTCGCCTTCGGCGTCTGGGACCTGATCTTCTGGCGCCTCATCGGCGGCCTGGGCATCGGCCTGGCTTCGGTGATCGCCCCGGCCTACATCTCCGAGATCTCGCCGCGGCACGTGCGCGGCCGGCTGGCGTCGCTGCAGCAGCTCGCCATCACCACCGGTATCTTCGCGGCGCTGCTCTCCGACGCCGTGTTCGCCAACGTCGCCGGCGGCGCCGACCAGAACCTGTGGTTCGGCATCGAGGCCTGGCGCTGGATGTTCATCGCAGGCGCCGTCCCCGCCGTCGTGTACGGCTGGATCGCCTTCACACTGCCCGAATCGCCGCGGTTCCTGGTCTTCAAGGGCAAGGATCAGGAAGCCCTCAAGGTCTTCGAATCCATCGCCCCGGACGACGACACCGACCGCCACCTGCGGGACATCAAGAAGGCCATCGAGGAGGACCAGCTCGCCGGCCAGAAGGGCTCCCTGCGCGGCAAGTCGCTCGGCCTGCAGCCGGTGGTGTGGATCGGCATCATCCTGTCGGTGCTCCAGCAGTTCGTCGGCATCAACGTGATCTTCTACTACTCCACGACGCTCTGGAAGGCCGTTGGTTTCCAGGAGAAGGACTCGCTCACGATCTCCGTGGCCACCGCGATCACCAACATCCTGGTCACCCTCGTGGCGATCGCGCTCGTGGACCGGATCGGCCGGCGCCCCATCATGCTGGCAGGCTCCATCGGCATGGCCGCCTCGCTGGCGACCATGGCCTTCGCCTTCGGCTCCGCTACCGGATCGGGCGACTCGATCACCCTTCCCGGCGCCTGGGGCCCCGCCGCCCTGGTGGCCGCCAACGTCTTCGTGATCAGCTTCGGCGCCTCCTGGGGCCCGCTGGTGTGGGTGCTGCTGGGCGAGATCTTCCCGTCCCGCATCCGCGCCCGCGCCCTGGGGCTGGCCGCGGCCGCCCAGTGGATCGCCAACTTCGCGATCACGCTGAGCTTCCCAGTCATGGCCGCTGCCTCGCTGCCGCTGACCTACGCCATGTACGCCCTGTTTGCGGCGGCGTCGTTCTTCTTTGTGATGTTCAAGGTGCCGGAGACCAACGGCATGGCCCTGGAGCACGCCGAAACCCTCTTCGTCCCGAAGGGCTCCGCCAGGAAGTAGCCCGCCCCGGAGAGCTAGGGCCTAGACGAGGTGCGGCTCGTGCGCGGCCAGGTCGCGGGGTCCACTGAGGACGACTGCGATTGCCAGCGCCATGGCCACGGCCGCGGCGAAGAACGGCACCTGCGGCCCGAAGTGTTCTCCCAGCTGTGCCGCGGCGAACGGGGCCAGCGCGCCGCCCATCCAGCGCACGAAGTTGTACCCGGCGGACGCGACCGGACGGGGCGAATCCGAGACCCCCATCGCCAGCTCGGTGTAGATCGTGTTGTTGATCCCCAGCAGCGCGCCGGAGGCCACCACGAGGACGACGACGGCGGGCACCGAGTGCCCCGCGGCTAGGCCCAGGCCGACGAGGTCCAGGAGCAGCAGCGCCAGGGTCCCACCCAGGGCCCGCACGGCCCCGAAGCGCCGCTGCAGTGCCGGGGCCACGAAGACCGAGAAGACGGCGACGGCGACGCCCCAGCCGAAGAACACCGCGCCGATCCCGTAGGCATCCATGCCCAGGATGAACGGGGTAAAGGCCAGGATGGTGAAGAAGCCGTAGTTGTAGAACAGCCCGCTGGCCGCCGTCGTCCGCAGGCCCTTGTGGCCCAAGGCAAGCAGCGGATCCCGCAGCCGGACCTTCCGCTCCGGCCGCGGGGTCTTGGGCAGCAACGCGATCAGGGCGATGAAGGCCGACGCCATCAGCACCGCGGTGCCGAAGAACGGGGCGCGCCACTGCCAGCCGCCGAGCAATGCGCCTAGCAGCGGGCCTAGCGAAATGCCCAGGCCCAGCGCGGCCTCGTACAGGATGATGGCGGTCCCGGCGCCCCCGCTCGCGACGCCGACGATGACGGCCAGTGCGGTGGCCACGAACAGCGCATTGCCCAGCCCCCAGCCGGCGCGGAAGCCGACGAGTTCGCTCACGCTGCCGGAGAGGCCGGACAGCGAGGCGAACACCACGATGATGGCAAGGCCGGCGAGCAGGGTCCGCTTGCCGCCGATCCGGGAGGAGACGAATCCGGTGATCAGCATGGCGACGGCAGTGACCAGGAAGTAGCTGGTGAACAGCAGGGACACCTGGCTGGGGGTGGCGTCGAGGTTTTTGGCGATGGCGGGCAGGATGGGGTCCACCAGCCCGATCCCCATAAAGGCAAACACCGCCGCGAGGGCAGTGGCCCAGACCGCCTTGGGTTGTTTGAGCAGTGAGGCTTTTTCGTCCTCGAGGGTTGATGTTGCCTCCGGCGCTGGCGCCGTGAGCTGGCCGTCCATGGAAGGCGCTCCTAATGTCGTGGTTTGGTCTGTCGTTGTGCCCTGCGGGCCGGACAGCCGGTTGTCAGGGCTGCAGGGACTCGTTGATCTTGCCGATGACCGGGATGGCGGCCGCGAGGGCTTCCCGATCGACATCCGTCAGTGAACCGAGGATGGCCGCCATGACCGCATTGCGGCGCTGGTTCGCCGAGTCGACGGCGGCGTGTCCCTCACGGGTGAGGTGGACGCGGACGGCCCGGGAGTCGGCAGGATCAGCTTCCCGGCGGACCAGCCCGGCACGTTCGAGCTTGATGATCTGCTCGGTGGCGCTCGGCACCTTGACGCCGAGGTTCCGGGCAATTTCACCCACCCGCACGCCGCTCGCTTCGGCAGTGCCACCCGCGCTGTCCAGCAGCATCTTGAGCGTGCTCAGCTGGGCGGCGCTGAGTTCGCCGTCGGCGTCCAGCCGGCGGACCAGGTAAATGCTGTGGCGCAGGGCTTCGCGGAAATCTCCGGCGAGGGCGGTCAGGCCGGCGTCCGGCAACGGTCGTTCACTCATAGTTAGGCAGCCTAACAGTTAGGCATCCTAAGAGTCAATGGAGGCTAGAGCAGGAGCTTCATGCCCTCATGGCTCGCCGCAAACCCCAGCCGTGGTGAGCTGCGCCCGGGCCGCGCGGCGCAGGCGGAACGTTCCGCCGTCGACGCCGAATGTTAGCAGGGCGGTCTGGCCAGCCGAAGTGGAAGTCACCCACCCAGCTTGCCATGACGCAATGGTTGCTACCCGACAAGGCCGCCGGCGTTCCGAAGCTGTACTTTGGTAAGGCTGATTTGTAACCGCCGTCACCTTCGGCGGACCACTCAAAGGATTGTTGACATGCCCGAACAGACAACCGCGGAGCAGAGAACTGCCTCCAGCCGGGACACCGAGCCCCACCTTGCACGCTCGCTGAGCAACCGGCACATCCAGCTTCTGGCCATCGGCGGCGCCATCGGCACCGGCCTCTTTATGGGCTCCGGCAAGACCATCTCGGTGGCCGGGCCGTCCGTGATCTTCGTGTACATGATCATCGGCTTCATGCTGTTCTTCGTAATGCGCGCCATGGGCCAGCTGCTGCTGTCCAACCTGAACTACAAGTCCTTCAGCGACTTCGCCGGCGACCTGCTGGGCCCCTGGGCCGGCTTCTTCACCGGCTGGACCTACTGGTTCTGCTGGGTGGTCACAGGCGTGGCCGACGTGATTGCCATCGCGGGCTACGCCGAGCAGCTATGGCCCGGCGTCCAGCTGTGGGTTCCGGGCATCGCGACCATCATCATCCTGCTGCTGCTGAACCTTCCGACCGTCAAGGCCTTCGGTGAGACGGAATTCTGGTTCGCTTTGATCAAGATCGTGGCCATCGTGGCGCTGATCGTGGTGGGCCTGGTCATGATCTTCACTGGCTTCCAGTCCAACGCCGGCACGGCCAGCTTCAGCAACCTGTGGAGCCACGGCGGCCTCTTCCCCAAGGAATTCATGGGCTTCGTGGCCGGCTTCCAGATCGCCGTCTTCGCGTTCGTGGGCATCGAACTGGTGGGCACCGCCGCGGCTGAAACCAAAAACCCGGAGCACAACCTGCCCCGCGCCATCAACGCCATCCCGCTGCGCGTCATGCTCTTCTATGTGGGCGCCCTCATCATCCTGATGTCGGTGACCCCCTGGACCGGGTTCAAGGCCGGGCAGAGCCCGTTCATCGCCATGTTCTCCCTCGCCGGCCTCGGCATGGCCGCCACGGTGGTGAACCTGGTGGTGCTGACCTCCGCCATGTCCTCGGCCAACTCCGGCATCTACTCCACGTCCCGGATGGTTTACGGCCTGGCCAACGACGGCGACGCCCCCAAGCTCTTCGGCCGCCTCTCCAGCCGCAAGGTCCCGCAGAACGCCCTGTTCCTGTCCTGTGTGCTGCTGCTCGCCGGCGTCGCCCTGCTATATGCGGGCAAGGACGTGGGCGTGGCCTTCGACATGGTCACCACGGTCTCCGCCGTCTGCTTCATGTTTGTCTGGAGCATCATCCTGGCCAGCTACCTGGTGTTCCGGAAGCGCCGGCCGGAGCTGCACGCGGCCTCGACGTTCAAGATGCCCGGCGGCATCCCGATGGTGTGGGTCGTGTTCGCGTTCTTCGCGTTCCTCATCTGGGCGCTGACCACGCAGCCGGACACCCTCGTCGCCCTGCTGGTCACGCCGCTCTGGTTCGCGATCCTCGGCGCGGCGTTCGCCGTCGTCCGCCGCTCGCCGCTGCACCAGGCCCGCGTGGCCGAATGGAAGGCGATGGCCGACGCCGAGACCGACGCCGTCCGCGTCTGACCTCCCGCAGATCCCCGGCTTAAACAACGGGCCCTCCCTCACACCAGGTGAGGGAGGCCCCTTCTTTTGTCCGCGCAAGGTGCGGGAGCGTCCGGCTAGACGGCGGCCTTGGCCTCCTCGACGAGGGCGCAGACGGCCGGGAACAGCGGGTGGTCCGCGTCCAGGCCCGTGATCCTCGTGGTGGCGTCCTCCGGGGTGGAGGAGTTCAGGATCTGCGCCAGCTCAACGGCCTCGGCGTCGGCCGGGTCGTCAAAGCGCAGCGCGGCGGCGATCGCTCCGAGCAGCGCCTCGGGGACGATTCCGCGCTCGGCCAGCTCCGCCGCGGGCCCGATGAAGCGTTCGTGCCGGCTGAGCTTCCGCAACGGCGCCCGCCCCACCCGGTTCACGGTGTCCGGAAGGTGCGGGTTGGAGAAGCGGCCGAGGATCTTCTGCACGTAGCCTTCCTGTTCCTCGCGGTTGAAGCCGTGCTTGGCCACCAGGAGTTCCTTGGTCTCGTCCAGCACGGCGCGTACGTCCGCGGCGACGTCCTGGTCCGCCATGGCTTCGGAAATCTTGGCCAGCCCGGCCTCGAAGCCGAAGTACGCGGCCGAGGCATGCCCGGTGTTCACGGTGAAGAGCTTCCGCTCGATGTAGGGCGCCAGGTCGTCCACGAAGGTCGCCCCCGGAATGACCGGCTCCTTGCCCCCGAACGGGGTGCGGTCGATGACCCACTCGTAGAACGTCTCCACCGTGACGTCCAGGCCCTGCCCGGCCTCCTGGTTGGGCACGATCCGGTCCACCGCCGTGTTGGCGAACACGGCGGCGTCGTCCAGCGAGCCGGCGGCCGGGTCCCACTGGGCGGTAATTTCGGACTTCAGGATTTCGGTGGCGTTGATGGCGTTCTCGCACGCCATCACCTGCAGCGGCGCCAGCCCCGCCGGCCGGGCTGCGATCCCCTTGGCGATCACGGGCGCCACGAACTTCAGGATGTGCGGGCCCACGGCGGTGGTGACGATGTCCGCCGTCGCGATTTCCGCGACGACGTCGGCCTCCTGCGTGCCGGAGTTGAGCGCGCGGAAGTTGTCCACGGTCCGCACGGCGGGGCTGTCCCCCACCTCGTGCACCTGGTAGCTGTCCGCCGCGGCGAGGGCGGTGATGAGGGCGTCCGCGACATCCGCGAACACCACCTCATAGCCGGCCTCGTGCAGCAGCAGCCCGACAAACCCGCGGCCGATGTTTCCGGCTCCGAAATGTACAGCCTTCACTAGGAGTTGACCCTTCCGAACAGGTCGAGCACTTCATCGACGGTGGTGGCCGCCTCCAGTTGCGCGACCTGGGCCTTGTTGGTGAAGACCTTGGCGATCGAGGACAGGATCTGGAGGTGCTCGTTGTTGATGCCGGCGACGCCGACGACGAACTTGACCTCCTTGCCGTTCCAGTCGATGCCGTTCGGGTAGCGGACCACGGACACCGCGGACTTCATGATGTGGTCCTTCGCGGCGTTGGTGCCGTGCGGGATCGCGAGGTAGCTGCCCATGTACGTGGAGACGGATTCCTCGCGCTCGTGCATGGCGTCCAGGTAGCCGGCGTCGACGGCGCCGCGGTCCAGCAGCAGCCGGCCCGCCTCGTCGATCGCGGCGTCGCGGGTGGTTGCCGTGCCGCTGAGGACCACGCTGTCGGCGACCAGGATGCCGGACGGTCCGGCCCCGGCTTCCGGCTCGGCGGCCGTTTCGGCGGCCACCGCAGTGCCGGCGCCCGCGGCCGCGCCGGCGCCCACCGCGCCGCCGGCCACGGCGCCCGAGGCGTCCGCCGGTGCGTTGCTGCTCTTGACCAGTTCCACGATCTCGTCATACTTCGGCGAGTTCATGAAGTTGTCCACGGAGACGTGGACGGCGCTGGACGTGGCGGGCCTGGCCCGTTCGGTCAGGTCCTGGTGCGTGATGACGACGTCGTAGCTGTCGCTGAGGTTGGCGATGGCGGAGTTGGTGACCTTGACGTCCGGGTAGCCGGCGGCCTTGATCTTGTTCCGCAGCACCGAGGCGCCCATCGCGGACGAACCCATACCGGCGTCGCAGGCGAAAACGATGTTCTTGACCGGACCGGCCAGTACCGCGACGCCGCCCGCACCGGATCCTGCCAGGGTGGAGGAGACGGAGCTCTTCTTGCCCTTCAGGGCTTCCATCCGGGTGGTTGCCGCGCCGAGCTCGTCACCCTCGACGTCCTTGCTGGACTTGAGGATGACGGAGGCAATCAGGAAGGACACGGTCGCGGCAAGCAGCACGGACAGGGCCACGCCGAGAAAGCTGTCCGCGGGAGTGGCCGCGAAGACCGCAATGATGCTGCCCGGAGCGGCCGGCGAACGCAGCCCCGCGCCGGTGAGCACGAGGGTGAAGATGCCGGTCATGCCGCCGCCGATCGCGGCGAGGATGATGATCGGCTTCATCAGGACGAACGGGAAGTAGATCTCGTGGATGCCGCCGACGAACTGGATCAGCGCGGCACCGGGGGCCGACGCCTTGGCCATGCCCTTGCCGAAGATCATGTAGGCAAGCAGGATGCCGACGCCCGGGCCGGGGTTGGCCTCGAGCAGGAAGAGGATGGACTTGCCCTGGGCCAGCGCCTGTTCGGTACCCAGCGGGGTCAGGATCCCGTGGTTGACGGCGTTGTTCAGGAACAGGACCTTGGCGGGCTCGATGAAGATGCTGGTGAACGGCAGCAACCCGTTATTGACCAGGAACTCGACGACGCCGCTGGCGCCGTTGCTGAAGGCCTTCACCACCGGGCCGATCACCAGCATGCCGAAGATGGCCATGACGGCGGCGACGATGCCCGCGGTGAAGTTGTCGATCAGCATCTCGAAGCCGGGCTTGACCTTGTTTTCCCAGAGGCTTTCGATCTTCTTCATGATCCAGGCCGTCAGCGGGCCCATGATCATGGCGCCGATGAACATGGGGATGTCCGTTCCGACGATCACGCCCATCGTCGCGGCCGCGCCGACGACGCCGCCGCGAACCCCGTAGACCATGCGCCCGCCGGTGTAGCCGATCAGGAGCGGCAACAGAAAAGTGATCATCGGCCCGACCAGCCTGGCCAGGTCCGCGTTGGGGGTGAAGCCCGCCGGGATGAAGAAGGCCGTGATGATGCCCCAGGCAATGAAGGCACCGATGTTGGGCATGATCATTCCGGACAGGAAAGTGCCAAATTTCTGTACGCCGACCCGCACACTGCTCCGGGGTTTCGCCACTGTCTCTGTTGCCATGTGATTTCCTAACCGTGATTCCTGCGGCATCGCAGGATTGTCCGATATTTCCGACGAGCTAGCTGGTGGAACTGGTGGAGATCCGGTGAAGCCATTCGAGGAAGAGCTTGAGCTCCGAGCTGGAGAGCTGGTCCGAATGCGAGGCCTGCAGTGCCGCATTCAGGGCGATGGCCGCGACCACCACCGGGGATTTTCCGGAGTCTTCCGGCCCGGACGCCCGTGCCTGCTCCGTGGAGACGGCAAAGATCATCGCGTCGCGGGTCATAGCGGAGAGCTCGAGGTTCCGCTCCGGCGCCTTCTCCGTGATGAGCATGAGCGTGACGCCCACATTGGCGGCCAGGATGCTCCGGGCCGCTTCCTTGGGCGGGACCGCGAGCTGGCCCGCAACGGCCGCCTTGTTCAGCATTTCCTCCATCAGGGCCTCGGCGTCGGCGACGACGGCGGGACGGCTCTCGGGGCGGATATTGCCGAACATCACGAGGTACAGCTCCGGCTGCTTGAGCCCGAACTGCACATGTTGGTCCCACATGCGCCGGATGTCCTCCAGCGGCTCGCCGGACGGGGCGAAATCGCGTTCGCCGGCCACGTATTCCTCAAAGCCGGCGGCGACGACGGCGTCGAACAGCCCTTCCTTGTCCCCGAAGTGGTGGTACAGGGTGGGGGCTGTCACCCCTGCCAGCTGCGTGATCTGGCGGGTGGAGACCGAGGCGCCTCCGGACTTGGCCAGCAATCCGGCGGCTGCACGGAGCAGCCGGATCTTGGGCGGTAGCTGGCCATCGATACTCATAACCGCTACCCTAGCACCTATAGCAACGCTATATGAAGTGCATCACATACACTTTCTTTACTGGCTCACCGCAGAGAACGAGGACTTTCAGTGCAGAACTTCCAAGGAGTAGGCGTCAGCCCGGGCCGGATCATCGGCACCATCCGCCAGATGCCGAAGCCGGTCAGCGAGCCGCCCGCGGGCGAACAACTGCCGGCCGGCGTCTCCGCCGAGGATGCGACGGCGGCGCTGAAAGCGGCGGCCAAGGCCGTGCACGACGAGCTCAAGGCCCGGTCCGAGACGGTCAGCGGCGACGGCAAGGCCGTGCTGGAAGCCACGGCGCTGATGGCCACAGACACCATGCTGCTGAAGTCCGCCGCCAAGCTGATCGGTCGCGGCACCTCCAACCAGCGTGCCATCTGGGAGGCCGGCGCGTCGGTGTCCGAGATGCTGCACAACCTTGGCGGTTACATGGCCGAGCGCGCCACCGACGTCCTGGACGTCCGGGCGCGGATCGTGGCCGCGCTGCGCGGTGTGCCCGCCCCGGGTATCCCGTCCTCCGCGACGCCCTTCATCCTGATTGCCGAGGACCTCGCCCCGGCGGACACGGCCACGCTCGATCCCGAGAAGGTGCTCGCACTCCTTACCGCCGGCGGCGGCCCGCAGTCCCACACCGCGATCATCGCCCGCTCCCTTGGCCTGCCCGCCGTCGTCGCCGCCGCCGGCGTCGACTCCCTGCCGGACGGTACGGAGGTCTACGTCGACGGCGCCGCCGGCACCATCGCGGCGGAGCCCGGGGACGCGCAGCGCGCCGCCGCGGAGCACTGGGCCGCCACCGCGTCGCTGCTGGCAGACTTTGACGGCACCGGCACGACGGCGGACGGCCACCTCGTGCCGCTCCTGGCCAACGTGGGCGGGGCGAAGGACGCCGTCGCCGCGGCCGGCCTGAACGCCCAGGGTGTTGGCTTGTTCCGCACCGAGTTCTGCTTCCTGGAACGGGACACCGAACCCTCCGTGGAGGAGCAGGCCGCCGCGTACAAGGGTGTCTTCGACGCCTTCCCCGGAAAGAAGGTGGTGCTCCGCACGCTCGACGCCGGCGCGGACAAACCCCTGCCGTTCCTCACCGACGCCACCGAGCCGAACCCCGCGCTCGGCGTCCGCGGCTACCGCACCGACTTCACCACGCCCGGAGTGCTGGAGCGCCAACTGCAGGCGATCGCCCGGGCGGAGCAGGACTCCGAGGCGGACGTCTGGGTGATGGCGCCGATGATTTCAACGGCGGAGGAAGCCGCACGGTTCGCGTCGCTGTGCGCCGAGGCCGGGATCAAGACGCCCGGCGTCATGGTGGAGGTGCCGTCCGCGGCGCTCACCGCCGAGTCCATCCTGCGGGAAGTGGCCTTCGCGAGCCTGGGCACCAACGACCTCACGCAGTACGCCATGGCCGCGGACCGGCAGCTCGGACCGCTCGCTGCACTCAATACCCCGTGGCAGCCGGCCGTGCTCCGGCTCGTGGGCCTCACGGTTGAGGGCTCCGCCGCGGAGGGCCACGGCAAGCCGGTCGGCGTCTGCGGCGAGGCCGCGGCGGATCCCGCCCTCGCCGTCGTACTGACGGGCCTGGGGGTCAGCACGCTGTCCATGACAGCGCGCTCCATTGCCGCGGTGGCCGCGGTGCTCAAGACGGTCACCCTCGCCGAGGCGCAGGAGCTGGCCCGGCTGGCCCTTTCCGCCCCGAGCGCCACCGAGGCGCGCGCCTGGGTCCGTGCCAAGCTGCCGGTACTGGAGGACCTCGGCCTGTAACGGGAGTGTCGGCCCCGGCCCGGGGCGCTAGGATGCACTCCATGACACTGATCGCGCCCCGGCTGACGGCCGGGCTCCCGGCCGAGGATGCACAGAAACTGCGCTACGCGCTCAACGGCAGCAGCGACATCACGGTCTTCGTCGACGGCACCGTGCACCGCCTGCCGCCGGCGGCGCGGGACGCCGTCGTCGACCTGCTGGGCCGCTTCAGCCGGGGCGAGTCGGTCACGGTCAGCAGCGTGGAGGACATGCTGACCACCTCGAAGGCGGCGGAGCTGGCGGGGATCTCGCACACCTACCTGCGCAATATGACGGACCGCGGCGAGATTCCGGTCGAGTACCGCGGCACGCACCGGCGGATCCGGCTCGCCGATGTCATGGCGTGGCTGGAGACCCAAAAGAAGAATACCGCCGCGGAAAATGCGGCACCCGAGGCCGCCCGCGGCGACGCTGCTGACAGAAAAGACAGCGACGGCGCGGATGCTTCGTGACGGCGTGATAAGGATCAAACAACGATCCCGGCCCGGCGCGGAAACGCGGCGAAGGCCGGGGTTACGCTTGAATTGTGGGTAAGTTCAGAGGGTGGCACATCCTGGCCGGCATCGCCGCCATGGTGCTCACCGGCATCCTCGGAACCGTGATGGGGCTGAACAACACGGCGGCCTTTATGGCCAGCTGCGTCGCGTTCGTCGCCGTGGCCCTGTGGACGGACAGCCGGATCACTCGCCGCAGGCGGGAGTCAGCGTGGGCGGACGCGCGGGACACCGCGCCCGGACCGATGCAGGACCCGGCCTTCAGGGACGACCACTAGGGCCGCGGCCCGCTAGATCCTCGGGCGGTCGGCCCAACGCCGGGCCTTGAGCGCCGCATGGAGTTCCAGCCGGACCATCCCCTTGAGCGGGTCGACACCGAGCACCTGCCGGATCCTGCCCAGCCGGTTGTAGATACTGCTCCGGTGCAAATGCAGCTTGCCGGCCACCTCCTGGACCGAGCTGTCATTGTCGTAGAAGAGTTCCAGCACCGGCAGCAGTTCCCCGTTGCGGTCGTGGTCCTCCAGCATCTTGAAGTACACGGATCCTGCATCCGCCCAGGCGCCGGCCCCGCCGCCGGCCGAGGCCAGCAGCTGGTACAGGCCGGTGGCTCGGCAGTCCACAAGCTCCCCGAGCTGGGGGTCCACCGCCGCGGCCTGCGCCGCCTGGCGCGACTGCCGGTAGGCCTCGGCCAGTTCGCGCGGTCGGGAGAACCCCTCTGACGTGCCCAGGATGATCCGGTGGACCGGGCGGCCGGCGCGCTTGGCCAGTTCCAGCTGGTAGTGGACCAGGACCTGGGCGTGGTCGGCGCGGCCGGAGGACTCCTTGAACAGCACGACGGAGTGCGTCTCGGTCCCGGCACTGAAGAGGGCGGCGTCCACGCCGATGGTCGCCTGCAGTGCGGCGGAGCGGTGGATCAGGGTGGAGGCGATCGGGTCCGAGCCCTCGGCCCAGCCGTCGGCGTCGAGGACGGTGACCAGCTGCCACGGCCCGCGGCCCTGGACTTCCTTCCAGCCTCCGACGGCGGCGACGGCGTTCACCTCGCCCCGGCAGGCGGCAAGGAACTCCTGTTCGCGGCGGCGCCGGAACTCGGATTCGGCGGTGTTGGAGTCCAGCAGCAGGGCTGAGAGTTGCTCGAGTTCGCGGGCTACCTCCGGCAGCCGGGCCAGGACGGACGCGGCGGTGGGTTCCTCGGCGTCGAGCTGGACCCACAGGTAGCCCACCCGGAACCCGCGGACCAGCAGCGGGACACACACGCGGCCGAGCATTCCCAGTTCCTCGTTGGCGGGTACCACCACCGGGCGCACCGCCGTCGCGATGCCGTGGGAGAGCTGCCAGGCGCTGACATCCACGGCGACGCGCTTGCTGAGCAGGAAATTCACCCGGACCCGGTCTGCCTGGGACTGGTTGGAGCTGTAGGCGAGCAGGACGCCGTCGAGGTCTTCCAAGGAGAGCCCGCGCCCGAGCCGCTGCGCCACGGTCTCCACTAGCTGCTCCACGTCCTGCTGCTGCATGGTGCCACCTTACTGCCACGCGGCCCCCGGCCACGAACGCCGCGGCAACGGACAGCAGGCGACACCTGCCGCCCCGGGAGTCGACAACTGTCGAGCCGTGCTTTTGCAAAACCCCGGAATGACGGGGCCGGGGCCGTGGACCCGGACGGCGGCACTGTCGCCTGCCTCACAGCCGGTTCTATTCTGGAATCACGACTTCCCCGCACACCCCCAGGCCCACAAGGCCCACAACCACTGGAGCCCAAAAATGATTATCGGTGTCCCCAAAGAGATCAAGAACAACGAATTCCGCGTCGCCATCACGGCCGCCGGCGTGCACGAATTCCGCCACCACGGCCACACCGTCCTGGTGGAACGCGGCGCGGGCCTGGGCTCCGGCATCACCGACGAGGAATACGCCATTGCCGGCGCCGAGATCGTTGCCGAGGCGGACGACGTGTGGGCCCGCGCCGACATGGTGATGAAGGTCAAGGAGCCGGTCAAGGCCGAATACCACCGCTTCCGCAAGGGCCTGATCCTCTTCACCTACCTGCACCTGGCGGCCGAGCCGGACCTGACCCAGGAGCTCATCAACTCCGGCGTCACTGCGATCGCCTACGAGACCGTGCAGGAGGGCCGCTCGCTGCCGCTGCTGGCCCCGATGTCCGAGGTCGCCGGCCGCCTGTCCGTCCAGGTCGGCGCCACCTCGCTGATGGCTCCCGCCGGCGGCAAGGGTGTGCTGCTGGGCGGCGTCCCGGGCGTCCGTCCGGCCAAGGTCGTTGTCCTGGGCGCCGGCGTGGCCGGCACCAACGCCGCCGCGATGGCCCTGGGCCTCGGCGCCGATGTCACCATCCTGGACATCAACATCAACCGCCTGCGCGAACTGGACGCCCAGTACCAGGGCCGCCTGAAGACCGTCGCGTCCAACGCCTACGAGATCGAAAAGTCCGTCGTCGACGCTGACCTCGTGATCGGTTCCGTGCTGATCCCGGGCGCCAAGGCCCCGAAGCTCGTCACCAACGAGCTCGTCTCCCGGATGAAGCCCGGCTCCGTGCTGGTGGACATCGCCGTGGACCAGGGCGGTTGCTTCGAGGACACCCACCCCACCACGCACCAGGAACCGACGTACAAGGTCCACAACACGATCTTCTACTGCGTGGCCAACATGCCGGGCGCCGTCCCGAACACCTCCACCTATGCGCTGACCAACGTGACGCTGCGCTACGCGGTTTCGCTGGCCAACCTGGGCGTCAAGGCAGCATTCGAACGCGATGCCTCCCTCGCCGCCGGCCTCAACGTCGCCGGCGGCAAAGTGGCGCACCGCTCGGTCTCCGAGGCGCACAACCTGCCCCTCGTCGCCGACTGGCACGAGCTCGTTTCCGCGTAAGTTCCAGTCAGCCGTTTGAACGGCAGTCATCCAACGCGTGCTGCTCCTTCGTCGCTTTGACGCACGCTTTCTGGATGGCTGCCGTTCAAACGTTAAGCCCGCAGCGTCGCAAGATCCCGGGCCTGTTCGATCAGCCGCAGTACCTCCACCGGCCCCGCGGGGTCGACGGGGAGGGGCAGGGCCGAGGCGGCCCCGCCGTCGATGATCTTGTCCGCCAGGATCCGGTAGAACTCCGGGTACGCGCCGCGTTCGGTGGGCAGCCGGTCCAGGTGGCCGTCGCGGCCCAGCAGGCCGGCCCACTCGCGGGCCTCCACGCCGTAGTCGGCGTCCAGCGGCCTCCCGCCGGCGGCGAGGTAAGGCTCCTGCGGGTCGACGCCGTGCTTGGTGAAGCCGCCGTCGCTGCCCAGCACGCGGTACCGCGCGCCCTGCTGCGCGCAGAGCAGGTTCATCGCGAGGTGGCTGGTGACTCCGGAGTCGTGCCGCAGGGCCACGAAGACGTCGTCGTCCGCCCGTTCCCCGGGCCGGCGGGCCGTGAGCTCCGCGTACGTCACGGTGGCGGGGCCGAAGAGTTCCACGGCCTGGTCCAGCAGGTGGGTGCCGAGGTCGAACAGCACGCCGCCGCCGTCGCCGGCCGTGGCGGCAGCCTTCCAGTCCTTCGTGACGCTCGGCGACCAGCGCTCAAAGCGGGATTCGAAGCGCGTGACTGTGCCGAGGATGCCGCGCTCCAGCAGGCCGCGCAGAGTCAGGAAGTCCCCGTCCCAGCGCCGGTTCTGGAACACGGTGAGCACCCGGCCCAGCCGCGCGGCGAGGTCGATAAGTTCCGCGCCCTCGGCGCTGAGCACCGTAAAGGGCTTGTCGACGACGACGTCCAGGCCGGCTTCCAGCGCCGCCTTGGCAAGCGGATAGTGGGTGGCCGGCGGCGTCCCCAGCACCAGCAGGTCCAGCCCGCCGGCGAGGGCGAGCAGCTCGGCCGGGGTATCCACGACCGTCGCCGCAGGGTGGCGGGACGCGGCGGCCTCTTTCCGGCCGGCGTCGGAGGTGGCAATGGCGTCAAGCGAATAGGCCGGATTCGCCGCGATCAGCGGCGCGTGGAAAACGCTGCCGGACAGGCCGAAGCCGGCGACGGCGGTGCGGATGGGGCTGCTGGAGTCGTCTGGCATGGTTCCACGCTACTCCGGCGCCCCCGGTCCGACGCTCCCTCAGCTCTGACAACAATTCGGGCGACGCTCCCCCAGAAGGTGAGGGAACGCCGCCCGAAAAGCCGCTATAGCTGAGAGAGCGTCGGAAGGGTAGGTGCTACTTCTTTTCCCAGCCGATGGTGGTCCAGTCCGGAACCTGGGACAGGCTCTTGAAAAGGGACGGGCCGTAGTTGGCCAGGCCGGTGCGGACGAAGGAGATCTGCGGTCCGTTCATCACCACGCCCATGGAGAAGTACTTGGCCATGTGCTCCTTTTCCACGTCCATCGCGGCCTTGTTGCGCTCGGCGTTGTCGGCAATAGTGGAGAGCTTCTTGATCTTGGCGTCCAAGTCGGCGTCACCGAGCTTGTTGGAGTTGGTCTTGGAATCGTAGAACTGCTTGACGGCGTCGGTTGCGTCCGAACCCACGGTGTAGCCGGAGATGCTCAGGAAGAAGTCGCGGCTGCCCACAACCTTGCCGAAGTCGGCGGAAGCGCGCTGGTCGATACCGACGTCCATGCCGCCTGCCTTGAGCTGGTTCTGCAGGGTCTGTGCGAAGGCCAGCGTGGTGGGGTCGTCACCGAAGTTGCTGATCTTGAAGGCGGCGGGGACGCCGTCCTTTTCCATGATGCCGGCGGCGTTGGGCTTGTAGCCGGCGTCGGTCAGGACCTTCTTGGCGGCGTCGGCGCCGGTCTCCTTGACCGGGTAGTTGTCCTGGTAGTACTTGGAGAACGGCAGCAGCATCATCGACCCGGAGCTTTCTTCCTCCCAGTTCAGGCCGTTGAAGCGGACCTTGCGCAGTGCCTCGCGGTCGACGGCGGTGAAGATCGCCTTGCGGATGGCGACGTCGGTCAACGGGGCCTTCTGCGCGTTGAGGTTCAGGCCGCCGGCGAAGAGTCGCTGGCCGCGGCGGATCTCGGAGTTCTTGGTGCCGTCGAGCTGCTTGTAGGGGGTGATGGTGTTGGCGGAAACACCGTCGATTTCACCGTTCTTGAAGGCGGCGATTGCGGCGCTGCTCTCAAGCTGGCGGAAGACCACCTTGTCCAGGACCGGCTTGTTGCCCCACCACTTCTCGTTCTGGGCGAGGGTGACAGTCTTGGCTGCGCTGTCGTACTTGTCGACCTTGAACGGGCCGGCCATCCACTCCGGGTGCATCTCTCCGGTGAAGCCGTCGTTGAAGATCGCCGGGGTGTTCACGGCCGGGTGCACAAAGCCGGTGAACAGGGAGTCCAGCGGGTAGACCGGCTGGGTGGTGGTGACAATGACTTCCTTGGGGCTGGAGCCGGCCTTGACGGAGTCAACGAACTCGTACGCGCCGGAGCTGACGACGTCGATGTCCTTGTTGGCACCCTTGAGCATGTTCCAGGTGTTTTCGAAGGTCTTGACGTCGATCGGCGTGCCGTCGTTGTAGGTGGCCTTGGGGTTCACCTTGATGGTGATGGTCTGCTTGCCGTCCTTGACCTCGCTCTTGACGTCTTCGCAGAAGTCCTTGTTCGGCGTGGCGGTGCCGTCGAAGTCGAAGTTCCAGCAGCCCCAGGTGCCGGCCTGGTCGATCGGGCGGTGCAGTGCGGTGTTGTCCGCGCTGTTGCCGTTGTTGGAAAAACCGTTGAAGTCCGGTCCAAGGTTGCCCAGCGGCAGGGTGACGGTGCCGCCCGGCTGCAGGTCCTTGGCGTCCTTCGCGTTGATGCTGACGAGCTTGGCCAGGTCGCTTCCCGCTTCCTGTCCCTTGCCGGCCTCGGGACCCTTTGCTGCGCCGCCGCCACCGCCGCAGGCGGTGAGCGCAAGCGCTGCCACGACGGCGGTAACGCCGCCGATCTTGGTCAGATTCTTCATGTTTTCCCCTTTTTGTTCCTTCTGGTGCGAGTTGATGCGGATGAGTGAATCAGGTGGTTTTGTGGACAACGAGCATGTCCGCGTCCAGTTCGCCGTCCGGGTAGAAACAGGCGAATTGCTGGTCTGTGGGTGCCGCGGAGGCGGCCGTGCCGGGTGCTGTTTCCAGCAAGGGCTCCTGAGTCAGGCACTTCTCCTGCTTGGCCGGCGGCAGGGCGGCGAAGACCGGGCAGCGGGTGGCGAAGTTGCAGCCCTTCGGCGCCTCCAGCGGCGAAGGCAGGTCCCCTTGCAGGATGATGCGTTCGCGGGTGCGTTCCAGGACGGGGTCCGGGACCGGAATCGCGGAGAGCAGCGCACGGGTGTAGGGGTGGCGCGGATTGTCGAAGACGCTGTCGACGTCGCCGATCTCGACGATCTTGCCCAGGTACATCACGGCCACCCGGTTGGAGATGTGCCGCACCACGGAGAGGTCGTGGGCCACCATCAGGTAGCTGAGCCCAAGTTCCGCGCGGAGCGAATCGAGCAGGTTGATCACGCCGGCCTGGACGGAGACGTCGAGGGCGGACACCGGCTCGTCGAGGACCACCAGCTTCGGGTTCACGGCGAGGGCGCGGGCAATGCCGATCCGCTGCCGCTGGCCGCCGGAGAACTGGTTCGGGAACCGGTTGACGTGGTCCGGCTGCAGACCCACCAGTTCCATCAGCTCCATGATCCGCTTCCGGATCTGGGGCTTGGCCAAGCCCGCATTCTCGAGCGGCTCGGACAGCACTTCAAAGACGGTGAACCGCGGGTCCAGGGCGCCGGTGGGGTCCTGGAACACCATCTGGAGTTCCTTGCGCATGGCGCTCTTGGTCTTCGCGTCGGAGGCCTGCTTATTGCTGAGGCCGCCGATGACCACCTCGCCGTCCTGGTCCTTGTGGAACTCCATGATCTCCAGCAAGGTGGTGGTCTTGCCGCAGCCGGATTCGCCGACGATCGAGAAGCACTCGCCCTCGCGGATGTCGAAGCTCAGCCCGTCGACCGCCTTGACGGTGCCGATCCGGCGTTTGATCAGGGCACCCTTCAACAGGGGGAAGTGCTTTTTGACGTCCCTAAGCTCCAGCACGCTCCGGCGTTCGGTGCGGGGGATCGCGTCAAAGCGCGACACCGGCACGGCCGGGGCCTTAAACACCTCACGGGCGTCCATTTCCTGCCCCAGGGAGCCGGTCTTGATGCAGGCGGCCCGGTGCGACTGGGCGCCGTCCGCGTGGTTGCCGGTGACAGGCAACAACTCCGGCTCGCCCTCCAGGCAGGCCTCGCTGACCAGCGGGCAGCGCGGCGCGAAGGAGCATCCGGTGGGTGCGTGGATGAGGTTCGGCGGGATGCCCTCGATCGGCACGAGGGTGGACTTCTCGGCCACGTCAACGCGCGGCACCGCCCCGAGCAGACCGATCGTGTACGGCATCCGCGGGTTGTAGTAGATCTCGTCGACGCTGCCGGTTTCCACCGGCTTGCCGGCGTACATCACCATGATGTCGTCCGCCATGCCGGCGACCACGCCCAGGTCGTGCGTGATCATAACGACGGCGGCGCCGGTTTCCTCCTGCGCGGTGTGCAGCACTTCGAGGACCTGCGCCTGGATGGTGACGTCGAGCGCCGTCGTCGGTTCGTCGGCGATCAGCACCCGAGGGTTGTTGGCGATGGCGATGGCGATCATCACGCGCTGGCGCATGCCGCCGGAGAACTCGTGCGGGAAGGCCTTGAGCCGGTCCTTCGGGCTCGGGATGCCCACCATGCTGAGCAGTTCGACGGCGCGCTCTTCCTTGGCCTGCTTGCTCATCGTGGGGTTGTGGACCGTGAGCGCCTCGACGATCTGGGTTCCGACCGTGTAGACCGGCGTCAGCGAGGACAACGGGTCCTGGAAGACCATGGCGATGTCGTTGCCGCGGTACTGGCACATGGCCTTATCGCTGAGTCCCAGCAGTTCGTTACCCTGCAGCCGGACCGAGCCGGTGATCTCCGCCGTCGGGGGCAGCAGGCCCATGATGGCCATCGAGGTGACGGACTTCCCGGAGCCCGATTCGCCCACGATGCCCAGCGTCTTGCCGGCGCGGAGGTCGAAGTCGATGCCGCGGACCGCGTGCACCACCCCGTTCTCCGTGTTGAACCGGACGTTCAGGTCCCGGACGGACAGCACCGCATCCGCCGGGGCATCCGTGTAATGCCGGTTGGCGGTGTGCAGCCCGGCGACGTGCAGGCGCTCGGCGGTGGAGAGGTCGGCGGACCCGGAACTGGCGGTCATTTCGTGGCTCATACCGTCTTCTTCTTCCTGGCGCTGCCTACGGAGCTGGAGCTGGGATCGAACGCGTCACGCAGGCCGTCGTTCATCATGGCGAGCGAACCGGTCAGCAGGAACATGACGGTCAGCGGGACCCAGAACATCCACGGGAACGTAGAGACCTGGGAGGTAGCCTGGCCGATCAGCACACCCAGGCTGACATCCGGGACCTTGATGCCGATGCCGATGAAGGAGAACGCAACCTCGGCCAGGATCGCGCCGGTGATGCCGCGGGTGATATCCAGCACCAGCAGCGAGCCGATGTTCGGGACCAGGTGGCGCCAGACGATGCGCCGCGGCGGGATCCCCATGTACTGGGCCGCCTTGACGAAGTCGCGTGTCATCAGCGACATTGACAGCGAGCGGATGAGACGGGCGGTGCCCATCCAGCTGAAGACCAGCAGGACGATGATCAGCAGCAGCCAGCTGGGCAGCGTTTTCTGCAGTCCGTTGCCGCCCCCGCTCGTGGCCACGGCCACGACCAGCAGGGCCGGCATCATGATCAGGGCTTCGAGGATGAACAGCATGACCTTGTCCACCTTCCCGCCGAAATAGGCCATGGTGCAGCCGTAGACGGCGGCGATCAGGACCGAGACGAGGCCGACGACGAGGCCGATCAGAATCGAGATCCGGGTCCCCTCCACGGTCAGTGCGTAGAGGTCGATCCCGGCCTGGGAGGTGCCGAGCAGGTGTTCGGCCGACGGCGGCATGCCGATGTTAAACGGGTCGATCGTCTCCTTGTCCCAGCTGGTGAAGAAACCGCCCACAAAGGAGAACAGCGTGAGGGCGAGAAAAATCACGAGGCCCGCGACGGCCGTCTTATTGCGCAGGAAGCGGCGCAGGATGATCGAGGACTTGGCAATGACGACGTCGTTGCCTTCGATTCTTGCTTCTTCGGCGACCGCTGCCGGGTCAATGGCATTCAGGTTTGTCATGGTTACTGCACCCGCACTCTCGGGTCGACCAGCGTGGTGGCGAAGTCCGCGAGGATCGCACCGATGGCGAAGATCACGGAGCCGTAGGCGAGCGTCGCCGTCGCGGCATTGACGTCCTGGAGGGCGATCGCGTCGATGCTCCAGGAGCCGACGCCGTGCCAGGCGAAGATCTTCTCCGCGAAGAAGCCGCCGGCGAAGATCGCGGGGATGGTAAAGGCGATGCTTTGCGCAACCGGGATAAAGGACACCCGCAACGCGTGCCGGCTGATGGCCTGGTTGCGGGTCAGCCCCTTGGCGCGGGCGGTGCGGACAAAGTCGGCGTTGACGTTATCGAGCAGGTACTGGCGCTGCGCGATCTGGTAAGTGCCCCAGCCCACGATCGTGATCGCGAAGGTCGGCACGGCGTAGTGGGCCATCAGGTCGACGAATTGTGCCCAGCCGTTGCCCTCCATCCCGGGTGTGGAGATGCCCGTAACGAAGAAGATGCGCTCACCGGCCGTCTCGTTGATGTTGATGGCACCGAGCTGGACCAGGAAGTAGGCGATCGGCGCCGGCACGATGTGGACGAGGTAGCTGTATGAGGTGATGGCGCGGTCGGAGAACTTGTACTGCCGGGCCGCGGTGTAGACGCCCAGGGCGACGCCGATGATCAGGGTCAGGATGATGGAGGCCAGGAACAGCCGGGTCGAGATCCAGACGCGGTCGCCGAACTCGGCGTTGATGAACGCGCCGTTGGGGCTGCGTCCCCAATCCCAGCGGGTGACGATCGCCGTGAGCCAGTCAACGTAGCGCTCCCACGGGCTGAGCTCCGGGTCGAGGCCCTTGAGCCGGAAGGAATTGACCACCTGCTCGGGGGTGGGCCGCGGAATCCGCTCCTGCTCCAGCAGCGCCGGCTGCAGGGTGTTCACGGCCAGGAAGTACCCGGCGGTGGTGGTCAGGAAGATCATGAAGACATACGTGAGGGCACGTTTGGCGAGATATCGGAGCATGGGACGACTAGTTCTGGATCGCCGGTGTCTTTACGGTGCCTGCCGCTGCCCGGGCGGTCTTTTCCGCCGCGCCGCCTGCAGGAGTGTTGAGATTCACAGCATGGATCCTTCCGTTGTCCCCCCCATATGGCAGGGGGTTTCCGCTGCCGATCCGGGATCACGGCCAGCGGGTGACTGGCCCCCCGCAGGCCTCTCGGCGAGTCCTTGTGGACTATGTTGCGGGTCACATTCCAGAGGAAACTATCACAAAGCAATCCCGGGCAGGCGCGGGAAACGGGCCGAAACGGTACAGCCACTACCAGATCGTTATGAATAATTCCTTTGAATTGATTTGAATTGTCAGCCGGCGCTCGGACCGGCTAGCCTACGCTCCGTTGACGACGCGGGTGGCCAACTCACGCCATGACTCGACGAGGCGGTCGGGTGCCACGCCGTGGACCCGGACGGAGTGCAGGATCCGTTCCGGCTCGAGCGTCACGCTCAGGGCGCCGGCCATGAGCCAGGGGTCTGCGGTGACGCCGGCCTGGCGCAGCAGCAGTTCGAGATGGCGGTGCCAGAGGACGGCTGCGGGCACATCGAAGCGGTTGTAGGCAGACACGTCGGCGGCCCGGGCAAGGTCACCGTACTCCAGCACCCAGCCGATGCGTTCGGCGCCAACCGCGATGAGCCGCTCCAGGGGCGGGGTGCCCGGCCCCAGGGGCGGCGGGCCGAACATGAACCTGCCTTGGAACTGGGCCTCGGCGTCACTGAGGAGGTTCATCATCAGACCCGCCCGGCTGCCGAATCTACGGAACACGGTGCCGTTGCCTACGCCCGCACGCCGGGCGAGCGTGGCCATCGTGAGACCGTCCACGCCGCGCTCCTCGATGAGTTCCCGGGCGGCCCGGAGCAGCAGCTCACGGTTGCGGGCGGCATCCCGTCGCTCTGACTCGGCCGCGCGGCCGCTGCCGGGGCGGCTGTCGGGCGCACCCGGGGCAGGCGCGCCCGCAGCTGGGGCATCCGGCGCGCCGGGGCGGATTGGGATCAGGCTCACAGCGCCAAGTGTAGCCCCGGGGAATATTAAACGGACCGCAGTCCGTTTAGATGGATGAAGGCCTCCCAAAGCCTCCGCGACCATCAAGCCGCCGGAACCTCGGCGCCGCGATACAAGGAGTTCACATGACCACCAACACCGTTCTCACCCTGGTCGGCAGCCTGCGCGCCGGCTCCACCAACGCCCAGCTCGCCGAGGCGATCCAGCTCAACGCCCCCGAGCAGGTGGAGGTCGTTATCCACGAGAGCCTCGGCAACATCCCGTTCTACAACGAGGACATCGACGTCGAGGGCCAGGTCCCCGCGGCCGCGGCCGCGCTGCGTGCCGCCGCCAACGAAGCGGACACCCTGCTGCTGGTCACCCCGGAGTACAACGGCACCGTCCCCGCGCCCCTGAAGAACGCCATCGACTGGCTCTCCCGCCCGTTCGGCGCCGGCGCCCTCAGCGGCAAGCCCACGGCCGTCGTCGGCACAGCGTTCGGCCAGTACGGCGGCGTCTGGGCCCAGGACGAGGCCCGCAAGGCCGTCGGCATCGCCGGCGCCCAGGTCCTCGAAGACGTCAAGCTTGCCGTTCCGGGCTCCATGGTCCGCTTCGCGGAGATCCACCCGAAGGACGACGCCGAGGTAGTGGAGCAGATCAAGGGCGTTTTTGCCGCCCTCGAACAGGCTCGGAGCACCGAAGCAGCCTAGTCCCCGGCCTGCAGACCGACACCCCCGGCAGTCCCCCAGCTGCCGGGGGTGTCCTGCGTCCGGGCACCCTTCGGCGCCTTTGTGAACAAAAGTTTTCCCACTGACAACGCGGCCCTGTATCCTAGGATTGTGAGCCACGAAACACTTGATGCCGCCGCAGAGCTTCTCCCGGCCGAGGCAATTGACGCAATCGAACGCGCGGCTACGTCCGCCCACCGCCACGAGAGGCTTTTCTCGGAGCGCGCCGCAAACATCAAGCAGTCCGCCGTGCGGGACGTCTTCGAGATCTCCCTGCGTCCCGGCCTCGTTTCGCTGGCCGGCGGCAGCCCCTACCTTCAGTCGCTCCCGCTCGAGCGCCTCGGCCAGTCCGCAGCGAAGATCATCGCGGAACAGGGTTTGACCGCCCTCCAGTACGGCGGCGGACAGGGAACCGAGGAACTCCGCACGCAGATCTGCGAGGTCATGGCCGCCGAGGGCATCCTTGACGCTAAGCCTGAAAACGTTGTCATCACCGCTGGCTCGCAGTCCGCCCAGGACGTCGCCACCAAGGTTTTCTGCAACCCGGGCGACGTCGTGCTCGTCGAAGATCCCACCTACGTCGGTGCGCTCAACACGTTCGAGGCCTACCAGGTCGAGGTGGGAACCGTGCCGATGGACGGGGACGGGATCATTCCGGACCTGCTGGAAGCCAAGATCGCGGCCCTGCAGACCGCGGGCAAGAACATCAAATTCCTCTACACCATCCCGAGCTTCAACAACCCCTCCGGCATCACCCTCGCCGCCGAGCGCCGGCAGCAGGTCGTTGACATATGCCGCAATGCGAATATTCTCATCCTCGAGGACAACCCCTACGGCCTGCTGCGCTTTGACGGCAAGCCGCTGACCCCGCTGCGGGCCGGAAACCCGGATGACGTCATCTACATGGGGTCCTTCTCCAAGATCTTTGCCCCGGGCCTGCGGATCGGCTGGGCGCTGGTCCCGGCACATCTCCAGCGCCGCTACTACCTGGCCTCGGAGGCTGTCACCCTGTGCCCTCCGACGCTCAACCAGATGCTGGTCTCCGCGTACCTGCGGGATTACGACTGGCGCGGGCAGATCGCCACCTACCGCGGGCTCTACCAGGAACGCTGCGAGGCGATGCTCGCGGCACTGGAGAAGTACATGCCGGAGGGGCTGAGCTGGACGCGGCCGGAGGGCGGCTTTTTCGTCTGGGTTACGCTGCCCGAGGGCGTCGACACCTATCCGCTGCTGCAGAGGGCCATCGACGCAGGCGTCGTCTTCGTGCCCGGGGCGGCCTTCACCCACTCGGATGAGCCCTCCAACAAACTGCGGCTCGCGTACAGCGCGGTGCCTCCCGACGCCATCGAAGAAGGTGTCCGACGTCTGGCGCCGGTGCTGGGGGAAGCCGTCGCCGCGTTGTAGCCTGAATCATTGCTGTGGCCCGATCCGTGCTTGACCAGAGGAGTTCCCCCATGACCGGAATTATCGTTGTTGGCGTCGATGGCAGTGAAACTGCCCTCAAGGCCGCGCACACGGCCCGGGACCTGGCGGTCTCCCTGGGAGCCACCCTGCACGTGGTCAGCGCGTTCGACAGCGACCGGACCGAGGTGTTCAGCAGCGGCAGCGACCGGTGGATTGTTTCCGACGCCGACGACGCCGAGAAGGTCGCCAAGTCCGTTGCGGAGGGCCTGCGCACGGCCGAGGTCAATGTCACCTACGCCGCGGCCCGGGGCAAGCCCGCGGAAGCGCTGATCCACGAGGCCGAGCGCTCCGGTGCGCAGATGATCGTGGTCGGCAACCGCCGTATGCGCGGCCTCGGCCGCGTCCTGGGGAGCGTTGCGAACAGTGTGGCCCACAACGCCCCCTGCGACGTTTACATCGCCAAGACCGACTCCTCCGACTAGGGCTGGCCGGCTAGGGGCTGGGCAGTACAGCTAGGGCTGCGGCGCCGGCTCCGCGGTCTTCAGCATCCGGCGCAGGATCTTGCCGGAGGAGGACTTCGGCACTGCATCGATGAACTCGACGCGCCGGATCTTCTTGAACGGTGCCACCCTGGCGGCCACGAAGTCCTGCACGGCGGCCTCGTCCAGCGCCTCGCCGTCAGCGCCGGGCTGGCGCACGACGAAGGCCATCGGCACCTCCTGGCCGTCGGCGTCGGCGGTTCCGATCACTGCCGCGTCGGCGATGCCGGGGTGGGTGAGCAGCAGCGCCTCGAGCTCGGCCGGTGCGATCTGGTAGCCCTTGTACTTGATCAGTTCCTTGAGCCGGTCCACGACCGACACCACCCCGTCCGCCCGCACCGTGGCGATGTCGCCGGTGTGCAGGAAACCGTCTGCATCCAGGGTGTCCGCCGTTTCCTCGGGCCGGTTCAAATAGCCGAGCATGACGTTGGGCCCGCGGCAGAGCAGGTGCCCCGGGGCGCTGGTTCCCTCGGCGGGGACCTCGATCTCCTCCCCCGTGGCCGGGTCGAGCAGCCTGCACTCCATGTTGGGGACCGTGTAGCCCACCGAGCTGACCGGCACGTCCGTCGCATCGACCGGAATAAGGTGCGAGACGGGGCTCATTTCAGTCATGCCGTAGCCCTGGAGCACCCTGCAGCCGAGCCGCTCGCCCAGCCTCGCCCCGAGTGCGCCGTCCAGGGGCGCCGCCCCGGAGAGGGTGGTGTGGACGGAGCTGAGGTCGTAGTCCGCGACCATGGGGTGCTTGGACAGCGCCACGGCCACCGGAGGTGCGATGAAGAGGTAGCTGCACTTGTGGTCCTGGACGATCCGCAGGAACTCCGCGAGGTCGAACTTGGGGATGGTGACCAGGCGGGCCCGTTCCCGGAGGGCGAGGTTCAGCAGCACGGTCAGTCCGTAGATGTGGAAGAACGGCAACAGGGCCAGCAGCCGGTCTTCCGGCCGGACCTTGAGCAGCCCGCGCGACTGTTCCACGTTCGCCACGAGGTTCCGGTGGCTGAGCATCACGCCCTTGGGCCGGCCGGTGGTGCCCGAGGAGTAGGGCAGCACGGCGATGTGGGTGGCGGGATCGAAGCTGATCTCCGGGGCCGGCGCGCCGGACGTGAGCAGCTCCGTCAGCGAGGGGTGGCCCTCGGCGCCGTCGAGCACCACCAGCCGCTCCGCCGGGATCCCGACGCGGGCGGCCGCCTCCTGGGCGGCGGGCAGCAGGGCAGAAATCGTAAACAGCCAGCTGGCTCCGGCGTCGGTGAGCTGCTTTTCGATCTCGTCCGCCGTGTACAGCGAATTGATCGGCGTGACGGTGGCGCCGGCCCGGAGCAGGCCGTGGAAGACGACGGTGAACGCCGGGATGTTCGGGCACAAGATGGCGGCGACCCCATGGACTCCCAGCCGCTGGGCGGCGACGGAGCCGGCGAGGGCGTTGATCCGGTCGCGCAGCTCGCGGTAGCTCGTTTCCGCGCCGCTGGTCCCGTCGACGACGGCGATCCGGTCCAGGTCGTCCTCAGTCAGAGAGCCGAAGAGGTATTCGTAGAGGCTGACGTCGGGGATATCAACAGCGGGGAACGGGCTCGAGAACACGCAAAATCTCCTTTGATCGGCGTCCGCCGAGGCGACGGCTGGTGCCACTCTAATGCCGCCGCGCGGGCCAGGGACAGGAATCCCAAAGATTTGATCGGCGCTATTTTCCAAGGTCGTCCCCATCGGCTGGTGCGGGGCGCCGGAGCGGGGGCGTCGTCCTCTCCAACCTTTTCCGTAGGTCCGCCCGCTAAGTTCACGCCAGATGGAAATTTCTCATCTTTGGATGCTCGCCGATGTGGCGGCCCGACTACGCTGTCGGCGGCAGGTCGGGGCGGTTTCGGCCGGCGGGCTGGCTGAAGGGAACCGCGATGGACCGGCGAATGTTTCTGAAATTCACCTCCACCGGCGCCTTGGGGATGTTCATGCCCATTCCGTTCGGCATGCCCCAACTGGTTCGGACGGTTGCCATTCCGGGCGGGACGCTGACGCCCCCACAGATTTCCAAGTACATGACGCCGCTAGCAGATCCTGCCCGCCGGCATGCCGGCCACGACAGTGTGGGGGTACGGCCCTGCGACTACAGAGGACCCCAGGGCGCCGAAGATCTTCAATGCCCCCTCCCTGACCATAGAGGCCGGCTGGAAGCGGCCTGTCCGGGTCAAATGGATCAACGATCTGACGGACAAGCGGGGCAATTTTCTGCCGCATTTGCTGCCGGTCGACCCGACCCTGCACTGGGCCAACCCGGGCGGCGGCACGGCCGGGCGTGACACGCGGCCCATCTTTCCATCCACCCCGTCCCGCTACCAGGGGCCGGTGCCTCTCGTCACGCACGTGCACGGCTCTATTGGCGTCGGGGATGAGAGTGACGGCTACGCCGAGGCTTGGTTCCTGCCCAAAGCCCGCAACATCCCGGCGGGTTTCGCTACCAAGGGCACCTGGTATGAGTTCTTCGCAAACAAGGCCGCTGCGTCGTTCGGGGCGAAATGGGGCCAGGGCTTCGCTACTTTCCAATATCCCAACACCGAGGCAGGGACTAAGTGGTACCACGACCACACTGTCGGCATGACGCGCCTGAATGTCTATGCCGGACCCGCCGGGTTCTACATCGTACGCGGCGGGCCCCAGGGCGATGAGGCCGTCCGTGACACCCGCACCGGGCGCCGGGCACACCTTCCCAGGACGGCGTCGGGCGAGGGCGACAACCAGGGCGAGTATGACGAGCGGGGTCGGAACCGGAACCGGGGGACCTTCGAGATACCCATCGTGATCCAGGACCGGTCCTTCAACACCGACGGCGCGCTCTTCTACCCCGACAGCAGGACATTCTTCGACGGGAATACCGGACCGTTCATTCCCGGCAGCGACCTGTCCCCGATCTGGAACCCGGAGTTCTTCGGCAACACGCTCATGGTGAACGGCAACACCTGGCCCTACCTGGACGTGGAGCAGCGGCGATACCGGGTGCGCTTCCTCAACGGCTGCCAGGCCAGGTTCCTCATCCTCGACATCACCGCCATCCCGGGGGCTGAACTCTGGCAGATCGGCAACGAAGGCGGCTTCCTCGACCACCCGGTCAACCTCACCGCGGGAAACGCAGGGCGGCTGCTGATAGGCCCGGCCGAGCGCGCGGACATGATCGTCGACTTCACCAACGTCGCCCCCGGCAACTACGTCCTCAAGAACGTCGGACCGGACGAGCCGTTCAGCGGGGGCCAGCCCGGCGTCGACTTCGACGCCGCGGACCCTGACGGAACGGGGCAGGTGCTGCAATTCAGGGTGGGCCGCAGGAACGGCGACGACGAGTCCACACCGCCGCGCTTCCTGCGTCTGCCCGCACACGAAGCGTTGCCGGCAGCTACCGTGACCCGTCCACTGGCTCTGTTGGAGGACGAATCGACTACGTTCCCCGGCGTCCCGGCCGAGGTGCTGCTCGGCACGGTGACCGGTAATCCCAACGCGGCACCGGGCGTGTGGCTGAAGCGCCCGTGGAGCGATGAGGTCACCGAGAACCCCGCCGTCGGGACCACCGAGGTGTGGGAGTTCTATAACGCAACTAGCGATGCCCACCCGGTCCACGTCCATGCAGTCGCGTTCGAGGTGGTGAACCGGCAGCGTATCACCATCAACGACAGCACCCAGGAAGTTCAGCTGGCTCCTGCCTCGGTCCCGACCCCGCCGGAACCCTGGGAAACCGGTGTCAAGGACACTGTTGTCGCCTACCCGCAACAGGTAACCCGCATCAAGGCCACGTTCGCCCCGGCCGGCCAGTACGTGTGGCACTGCCACATCCTCGAACATGAAGACAACGAGATGATGCGCCCCTACCGGATCGGACCCAAGCAGCCGGGCCAACCAACGGGTTGATGCGGGCTGGCGCCGGCTGCCGTGGGAGCGCCAGCGACTCGGCCGGCCCGGCAGACCTCAATCCAGAAGCAGGGCCGGTTCCTCCAGGATCGCCGCGACGTCGGCCATAAACCGGGCCGAGAGGTCCCCGTCCACCACGCGGTGGTCGAAGGATCCGCCGAGGGTCGTGATCCAGCGCGGGATCACCTCGCCGTCGAGCACCCACGGCTTCTGCTTGATCGTCCCGAAAGCCACGATCGCCACCTCGCCCGGGTTGATGATCGGCGTTCCGGTGTCGATGCCCAGGGCGCCGATGTTGGTGACCGTGAGGGTGCCGCCCTGCATCTGCGCCGGCTGGGTCTTGCCCGCCCGCGCCGTGGTGGCCAGATCGTTGAGCGCCAGGGCGAGTTCCTTGAGCGAGAGGTCCTGGGCGTTTTTGATGTTCGGCACCATCAGCCCGCGCGGGGTCGCGGCGGCGATGCCAAGGTTCATGAAGTGCTTGACATGGATCTCGGCTGAGTCGCTGCCGTCTTCGGCATCCACCCAGCTCGCGTTGACGCTGGGGTTGCGCGCCGCGGCCCAGATGACCGCCTTGGCGAGAATCAGCAGCGGCGAGACCTTGATGCCCTCGAAGTCGCGGGAAACCTTGAGCCGCTTGACGAACTCCATGGTGCGGCTGGCATCGACGTCCACGAAGATGGACACGTGCGGGGCCGCGAACGCGGACTCCACCATGGCCCGGGCGGTGGCCTTGCGGACGCCCTTGACCGGGATGCGTTCGATCCGCTGCTCCTGGGGCCGGCCGGTCTTGCCCCAGAATGAATCCGCCTGGTCCACCTCGGCGTCGCGCTGCGCCTGGTAGCTCACCAGGTCCTCCCGGGTCACCTCGCCGCGTGCGCCGGTGGGCACGACGTCGGCCAGGTCGATGCCGAGGTCCCGGGCAATCTTCCGGACCGGGGGTTTGGCCAGGACGCGGCTGACGAGGCCTGTGATGGCGCCGCCCAGAGTGGGCCGCTGGTCGACGGCTACGGCTGCTGCCGGGGCCGGACGTTCGGCGCCGGCGACGGCTTCCGGGCTGATCCAGATGTCATGCGCCTCGACGGGTTCGACGGCGGGGGCCTGGGCGGCGGCGGCCGGAACCGGCGGTGCGGAGATCCGGCGCCGGCGTTTGACGGCGTCGGCCTTTGGGCCGGAACCGACCAGCGGACCGCCGGCCGGAGGGCCGCCGGCCTCGGAGGTGTCCGGCTCCAGCTTCCCGTACATCGGCGCCTCGTCCGGGGTTGCAGCGGCGGGAGCCTGCACGGCAGGCGCGGCCGCCGGTTTAGCGGCGGAGGCGGGCTCGGCGGTCGCCGCGTCGGACACGCTGATGATCGGCGTCCCGACGTCGACCGTCATGCCCTCGGGGACCAGCAGCTCGGTGACGGTCCCGGCGTACGGGGAGGGGAGTTCCACGAGGGATTTGGCGGTCTCGATTTCGCAGAGCACGTCGTTGACGGCCACGGTGTCGCCGGCCTTGACCTTCCAGGACACGATCTCGGCCTCGGTCAGGCCCTCGCCCACGTCGGGAAGGTTGAACTTGTTCACGGTCATGGAGATCCCCGTCAGTAGGCGAGGGCGCGTTCCAGCGCCTCAAGGATGCGGTCGATGTCCGGCAGGTAGTCTTCCTCCACCTTGGCCACCGGGTAGGGCATGTGGAAGCCGCCGACGCGGATGACCGGGGCCTCGAGCGAGTGGAAGGCCCGCTCGCTGACGCGGGCGGCGATCTCGCCGCCGATGCCGCCGAAGGTCGGTGCCTCGTGCGCCACGATCAGCCGGCCGGTTTTGCGGACCGAGGCCGTGACGGTGTCGAAGTCGATCGGCGAGATGGAGCGCAGGTCGATCACTTCCACGCTGTGGCCGTCCTCGGCGGCGGCGGAAGCGGCGGCGAGTGCCACGGGAACCAGCGGGCCGTAGGCCACGACTGTGGCGTCGGTACCTACGCGCAGCACGTGGGCCTGGAACGGGTCCGCGGACTGGCCCGGGGAGTCGGTGTCGACCTCGCCCTTGAGCCAGTAGCGGCGCTTCGGTTCGAAGACGATCACCGGGTCTAGGCAGTCGACTGCCTGCTGGATCATCCAGTAGGCGTCGTGCGGGTTGGACGGGGTGATGATCCTCAGCCCGGCGGTGTGGGCGAACAGCGCTTCCGGGGACTCGGAGTGGTGCTCGATCGAGCCGATCCCGCCGCCGTAGGGGATCCGGATGACGACCGGGACGGTGAGGTTGCCGTTGCTGCGCGAATGCATCTTGGCCAACTGCGTGGTGATCTGGTTGAAGCCCGGAAAGACGAAGCCGTCGAACTGGATCTCGCAGACCGGCAGGTAGCCGCTCAGCGCCAGGCCGATCGCGGTGCCGATGATGCCGGACTCGGCCAGCGGGGTGTCCACGACGCGGTCGGCGCCGAACTCGCCGATCAAGCCGTCGGTGACGCGGTAGACGCCGCCCAGCGGGCCGATGTCCTCGCCCATCAGCAGGGTGCGCGGGTTGCTGGCCAGGGTCGCGCGCAGGCCCTCGTTGATGGCCTTGGCAATGGTCATGGTGGTCATCTGTTGGCCGCCTCCGTGTCGGCCGGCTCCGCCTCGTCGGCAAAGCCGGCGCTGTATTCCTCGAACCACGCCAGTTCTTCGGCCACCAGGGGATGCGCCTCGGCGTAGGTGTTGGCGAACGCCGTGCGGATGTCCGGGGTTTCCAGGTCGTGCGTGGTCTTGCGGACATAGGCGGCGAGCTCGTCGCCGTCGGCCTTGACCTGTTCGAAGAAGGTGTCGTCGGCAAGGCCTTCGGCACGGAGGTACTTCTCGAGCCGCTCCAGCGGGTCTTTCGCCCGCCACTGCGCCTCCTCCTCGGAGCCGCGGTACTTCGTGGGGTCGTCCGCAGTGGTGTGCGCGCCGACGCGGTAGGTGAAGGCCTCGATCAGGACCGGGCTCTTGCCTTGGCGGGCACGTTCCAGGGCCCACTCCGTGACGGCGTGGACCGCGATCACGTCATTGCCGTCCACCCGGATCCCGGGGAAACCGTAGCCCTTGGCTCGGTTGGAGAGCGGGATGCGGGTCTGCACGGTGGTGGGCACGGAGATGGCCCAGTGGTTGTTCTGGCAGAAGAACACCACGGGGGCGTTGTAGGAGGACGCGAACACCATGGACTCGTGGACGTCACCCTCGGAGCTGGCGCCGTCGCCGAAGTAGACCATGACGGCGGCCTTGGGCTTCTGCGCCCCGGCCTCAGGCTTCCCGGCTGCCGACGCGGCGGCGGCGAGCTTCTGGTCCCGCTGGATGCCCATGGCGTAGCCGACGGCGTGCGGGGTCTGTGCGGCGAGGACCAGGGTGTACAGGTGGAAGTTGGTGTCCTTGGGATTCCAGCCGCCGTTGGACACGCCGCGGAACTGGCGGAGCAGTTCGGCCAGATCCACATTGCGGGTCAGCGCGACGCCGTGCTCCCGGTAGGTGGGAAAGATGTAGTCCTGCGGCTGGCTCGCCCGGCCGGAACCGATTTGCGCCGCTTCCTGGCCGGTGAGCGGGACCCACAGGGCCAGCTGGCCCTGGCGCTGCAGCGCGGTTGCCTCCACGTCGAAGCGGCGGATTTTGGCCATGTCGGTGTAAAAGCTGCGGAGTTTTTCCGCGTCGAGCCGGGCCGCGTACTCGGAGAACACCGGGTCGGTGCCCAGGGTGCCGTCCGGGCCCAGCAGTTGGACCATGGGGACAGCGGGGTCGCCCAACACGGCTTCGGCCTGCGCCTCACGCCGGTCGTCCACGTCGGTTCCATCGAACTCGGTAGAGGGCAGATGTGTGGCGCCCATACCGTCTCCTTGCCTGCCGCATCCGAATGCGCCGCAATCGCTGGGATACATGCCGGACCGGGAATACATTCCTGGTCCGGCATATATTTGGCTAACTCGTCCCCTACTTTATCCGCAGCGGGCTCCCTGCGGGCTTCATGTTAAGCGCTAGGAACGCTGCGGGGCTTTTGTATAGATCGCACACAATTCGAGGAACCGTGTGTTGGCCTCCGGCTCGCCGATGCTTACCCGCACCCCCTCGGTGCCGAAGGCCCGGACAGACAGTGCCCGTTCGCCCGCCAGCGCGGCGAATTCCGCGCTGTTGGCGCCGAGATTCAGCCAGACGAAGTTGCCCTGCGCGTCCGGCACAAACCAGCCGAGCTCGCGCAGTCCGGCCGTCACGCGGTCCCGTTCGTCGACCAGGCTTTGTACCCTTTCTACAACCTCGCCGAAGTGCTGGAGCGAGGTGACCGCTGCCGCCTCGGCGATCTGGGAAACCGCGAACGGCGTGGCCGTGACGCGCAGGTGCTGCGTGAGCTCCGGCTGGGACACGCTGTAGCCCACCCGCAGTCCGGCCAGCCCGTGCGCTTTCGAGAAGGTCCGCAGCACCACGACGTTGGGATACTTGCGGTACATCTCGATGCCGTCCACCGCGTCCTCGGCCCGGACGAACTCCTGGTACGCCTCGTCAATGACCACCACGACGTCCGACGGGACCCTCTTGAGGAAGCGCTCAGTTTCCTCGGTGGTGAGGATGGGGCCGGTGGGGTTGTTGGGGGTGCAGAGCAGGATCATCCGCGTGCGCGCCGTCACCGCGGCGGCCATCGCGTCGAGGTCGTGCCGGCCCTCGGCCGTCAGCGGGATCTGCACGCTGTCCGCGCCGGCGAGGCCCACGCTGATGGGATAGGCCTCAAAGGAGCGCCACGCGTAGATGACTTCGTCGGCCTTGCCGTCGTCGTTCTGCCCGGCGAAGGTGGCCAGCAACTGGTTGAGGGCTCCGAGGCTGCCGGCGCCGGTGACGATGTCCTCGGCCGGGACGTCCAGGAACCCGGCGAGCTCCCCGCGCAGTTTGCTGCTCAGCGGGTCCGGGTAGCGGTTGAAGTCGGTCTGCGCCGCGATGGCCTGCTGCACTGCAGGGATCGGGGGCAGGGGGTTCTCGTTGGAGGACAGCTTGTAGCTCACGAGCCCCTCGACCGGGACCGGCGGCTTGCCGGCCGCGTAGCGGGGAAGGAGGTCTACCACCGGCCGCGGGCGGATCCCGCCGGCCTGGTTGTCTGATGAAGTCATGCCACCTAGCCTACTTCGCCCTCCTGCCGGGTGGCCCGGTGGTGTGACAGCATGGGGCCATGCGCTCACTCTTCGTGCGGGTCATCGTCAATGCACTGGCCCTGTGGATCGCCAGCTGGATCCTTCCCGGGCTCGATATCTCCACCTCGGCCACCACCGGGGCCGTGGCCAACAGCGGCGTCACGCAGGGCACGGACAAGATCGGGATCATCCTGGCCTACCTGTTCATCGGCCTGATCTTCGGCCTTGTCAACGCCCTCGTCAAGCCGCTGGTCAGCCTGCTGTCGCTGCCGATCACCATCCTCACGCTGGGGCTGTTCACGATCGTCATCAACGCGGCCATGCTGTACCTCACCTCGTGGCTGAGTTCTTACACGCCGGTGCATTTCACCATCGACTCCTTCTTCTGGACCGCGGTGCTCGCGGCCATCATCATCACCGTGGTGTCCCTGGTAGCCGGCCGGCTCCCGGGCGGCCGCCGGCGCTGACCGGCCGCACTAACCGGCCACGCCCAGTGGTACCGGCGTCGCGGCCGGCACCGTTCGCGGCACGGCGGGCCTGGCCGACGGCGGCACGGGCACCCTGGGCTCCGGGCCGGGGGCCGTGGGCACCCCCGGCGCAGGCAGCGCCTCGCGCCGCAGGGAGAACCTGGTCACCGTTGCGCTGCCGCCCGCCCCGACCACCGCGGCCAAGGCCGCGGTGGAGGCCAGCAGCGAGGGATCCCGGCTCGCCGAGACCGCTTCCGCCCCGGCCGCGTAGTTCTCCAAGTTGTGGCCCGGGCCGAGGCCGAAGTCCTGTGGCGGCGGCAGGGTCAGGTTGTTCGTCAGCGTGACAGTCACCCGGTCCCTGGTGTCGGCATTGGCCAGCCCGTCTGCCCCAGGCACCCAGTCATGCTGGTGTTCCAGGTGCAGGCTGCCGATCCCGGGCGCTGGGCTGATGCCACCGACCGGGGAACCCGCGGTCAGCACGAACTTGAGGTCGAATTCCGCCAGGAACGCCTTGTCCGTGCTCAGGTTCATGGCATGGATACCGCCCTGGCTGTAGCCCACAACGGCGAGTTGCTCCCCCGCTTCCGCGCCGGCCTCCCGCAATGCCAGCCCGACGGCCGCATTGGTGGCCGCCGAGTCGTAGCCAAGCGCCTCGGCGATGCCGGCCACGTCGAAGGGGTTCGTGCCCTCGGGCAGGCCGCCGAGCTGCGTTCCCGGGATGATGACCACCCAGGCTCGGCGGTCGCCGCCGTCGACCCGGATCACCTCGATGTCGCCACTGTTCCGGCCCACCGCCTCCGCACGCCGCAGCAGACCGGCCGGCGAGACATCAACGTCCGCAATGGCCGTTTGGCTGCCCACGACCCTGACCGGCCGCGGCTTCAGGAATCCCAGCCCCGGCGCCGTCGTCAGTTCCCGCACCGCACGGCGGACATCGGTGGGCCCGCTGAGCGCCCCGACGGCGCCGGCGAGCGGGACGGGCAGTCCCAGCAGCAGGGCGAGGCCGCGGGGAGCCGAGGCCACCCCGTGTTCGACCTGGTCGCGCACGCCGGGGAGCTCGAACGGCCCCTGGGCGGAGCCGTACTCCGGGCCGCTGAGTCCCACCCTGAGCAACAGCGCGTTGCGGGCTTCGGTGAACTCGTACTCCCGGTGGCTGGCCCGCACCTGGGCTGCGATGTGTTCGAGTTCTGCCCGGACCCGGCCGACGTCCCGGCCGGCCTCGCCCACCGAGATAATGGCGTCGCTGCCGCTGCGGTAGGAATCCGTCTGGTACTCGAAGAGCGACCGCCTGATGCCGTCGGCCTCCCCTTCCACGGCGTACAGCTGCCGCACCACCGCGTCCAGGGCAGCCGCGCCGGCCAGCAGCTCCTCGAACTGGAAGCTCAGTCCGCCCACCCCGCCGCGGATGCGCAGCATCCCGTCCGGAGGAGGCGGCGAAGGGCGCGGAACCTCTCCGGAGCCGGCCGGGGTGAACTCCGTCATCAGTAGCCCGGGCGCCCCGAAGAGAGCGTCACATGCTGGGCGTGCCGCAGGACCGCCGTAGCCGCGCCCTGCAACCCGTCCCGGGCGCGCCGCAGGGACGCGGCCTGCAGCGACAGTGTTGTGCGGTAGGCGCGGCCCGCCGGGGACTGCCAGGCCTGGAGTTCCAGCCGGCCCAGACTGGCAAGAACCGCGCCGGCCTGCTCCGCGCAGGACGCCACCCTGGCAGCCAGCTGCTGGACCTCGTAGCTGCGTGAGGCACAGGCCGTCGCATCGGCTGCTGTCAACGTGCCGCTCATGACCGGGACTCCCTTCCTTTTCACTTCAGTTCCGGGTTCGAGGCTAGGGACCCGCGGCCCGCGCCGGAAGCGGCCGCGGCGGCTATGTGGACAAGCACCCGGCCCGCAGGCGGAATGTCATACGCAACCGCCCGCTTAAGGGCCGGCGGCACTTCGTGAAAGAATCGGACCATGCCTGAAACTGCCGCCACAGCCGAGACCCGCACGCCGTCCGGACGCCTGGCCCTCGCCGCTTCCGACCACCAGATCGCGCTCGGCCCGCTCGACGGCCGCTACCAGTCGGCCGTCGCGCCGCTGGTGGACTATCTCTCCGAGGCTGCCCTCAACCGCGACCGGGTCGCCGTCGAGGTTGAATGGCTCATCCACCTGACCAGCAACAATGTGTTGCCCGGCGCGGGCCCGCTGAGCTCAGAGCAGCAGGCGAAGCTACGTGCGATTGTGACCGAATTCGACGCCGCGTCGGTCGCCGAGCTGGCCGACATCGAGGCCGTCACAGTGCATGACGTCAAGGCCGTGGAGTACTACATTGGCCGGCGCCTGCCCGGGATCGGCATCGGGCACCTGACCGCCATGGTGCACTTCGGCTGCACCTCCGAGGACATCAACAACCTCTCCTACGCGCTTGGTGTCAAGGGCGCCGTGGAGGACGTCTGGCTGCCCGCCGCCCGCAAGCTCGTCGCCCAGATCAGCGCGATGGCCGAGGCCAACCGCGCGGTGCCGATGCTCTCCCGCACCCACGGCCAGCCCGCCACCCCCACCACGCTGGGCAAGGAACTCGCCGTGATCGCGCACCGGCTGACGCGCCAGCTGGACCGCATCGCCCGGACCGAGTACCTCGGCAAGATCAACGGGGCCACCGGCACCTACGCGGCGCACGTCGCCTCCGTGCCGGGCGCCGACTGGGAGCAGGTCGCCCGCAGCTTCGTCGAGGGCCTGGGCCTGGACTGGAACCCGCTGACCACGCAGATCGAAAGCCACGATTGGCAGGCGGAGCTGTACGCCGACGTCGCACGCTTCAACCGGATCCTGCACAACGTCTGCACGGACATCTGGAGCTACATCTCGATCGGCTACTTCGCGCAGATCCCGGTGGCCGGCGCCACGGGGTCCTCCACCATGCCGCACAAAGTCAACCCGATCCGCTTCGAAAACGCCGAGGCGAACCTGGAGATCTCCTCAGGGCTGCTGGACGTGCTGGGCTCCACCCTGGTCACCTCCCGCTGGCAGCGCGACCTCACCGATTCCTCCTCGCAGCGCAACATCGGAGTGGCGTTCGGCCACTCCCTGCTGGCCATCTCCAACGTTGCCAAGGGCCTGGACCGCCTGGACGTCGCGGAGGACGTGCTGGCGCGGGATCTGGACACCAACTGGGAGGTCCTTGGCGAGGCAATCCAGATGGTGATGCGCGCCGAGGCTATCGCCGGCGTCGCGGGCATGGAAAACCCGTACGAACGGCTCAAGGACCTGACCCGCGGCCAGCGCGTCGACGCCGCCCGGATGCAGGAATTCGTCCAGGGCCTTGGCCTGTCCGCGGACGCCGAGGCCCGGCTGCTGGCCCTCACCCCCGGCAAGTACACCGGCATCGCGGACAAGCTGGTCGACCACCTGGCCTAGCCGGGCTTGCCCCGAATTAACCTTCCGGCAGGCCGTCGTTTACGCGGCCGTCGAGGACTGGCCAGCTTCCAGGCGGAAGCTGGGGTTGTTACCGACACGAGGAGACCCCTTGCCGAGCGACACTGAGTCGACAGCACGGACTGTTCTGACCGAACCCGACGCCGACCCCGGCCCGGCGGGAGCCGGCGCCGACCCGGCCGCCCTGAGCCTGATGAGCTTCAACATCCGCTGCGACATCCCGGCGACCCTGCCGGGACAGGCCGACTACTGGCCCGAGCGGGTTCCGGCGCTGCAGGCCGTCCTGGCCGAGGAACTCCCGGAAGTGCTGGGGATCCAGGAAGGGCTGGAGCACCAGCTGGCCGTGATCGAGGATGCCCTTCCGGAGCATTACCGGATGATCGGCCACGGCCGCGAGGGCGGCAGCCGGGGCGAGCACTCCTGCATCTTCTACGACTCCCGCCGCCTGCGGCTGCACGAGTGGGACCAGTTCTGGCTCTCGGATACGCCCACGGTGCCCGGCTCGGCGACCTGGGGTAACGACGTCACACGGATCGCCACGTGGGGCCGGTTCGAAGACAACTGCACCGGGCGTGAGCTGATGGTGGTCAACACACATTTCGACCACGAGTCAGAGAACGCCCAGTTGCGCAGCGCTGAGGCCATCATCGAGCATGCCACCCGCGAGCCGGGGTTGCCGACCGTCCTGATGGGGGACTTCAACGCCGACGCCGGCTCCTCCGGGGCGTACAGCACCCTGGTGGGTAGCGGCGCCTTCCGGGATTCCTGGACCGCCGCGCAGCAACGGCTGACCCCCGAGTACGGCACGTTTCCGAACTACAAGGACCCCGTCATCGGCGAAAGCCGCATCGACTGGATCGCGGTGACGCCGGATATCCAGGTTGCCGAGGCAGCGGTCAACACCTTCCGCCTGGACGACCGCTACCCCAGCGACCACGCGCCGATCCAGGCCACGGTCCGGATCCAGTAACCCGGCGCGGCCGGTAAAGGCAGCCGGTAAAATCGCTGCCATGAGGCTTCTGCTGATCCGCCACGGGCAGACCCCGGGCAATGTCCTGGGCCAGCTGGACACCGCCCATCCGGGACCCGGCCTGACCGAGCTCGGCGAGCGCCAGGCGGCCGCCCTTGCCCGTTCCTTGGTGAACGAGCGGATCGAACTGCTTTACGCGTCCACCCTGGTCCGCACCCAGCTCACGGCCACGCCGCTTGCCAGCAGCCGGGGCCTGGAGATCGCAGTGCTTGCCGGGCTGCGGGAAATCGAGGCCGGAGCCCTGGAAAAGCTCACGGACCGCGAATCCCACCTGCGCTACCTGGGCACCGTGTTTGCCTGGACCGCGGGTGAACTGGACCGGCGAATGCCCTCCGGCCCCAGCGGCCACGACTTCTTCGAACGCTTCGACGACTCGATCGCCAGGATCGCCGCCGCCTCCACCGGCGGGGACGAGTCCAGCGTCGCCGTGGTCAGCCATGGCGCGGCGATCCGGGTCTGGACCGGGCTGCGTGCCGCCAATGTCGAGGCGGAGTTCGCGGCCCGCCACGTGCTCGCCAACACCGGCATCGTGGCTCTCGAAGGCGATCCCGACGCCGGCTGGCGCCTGATCCACTGGGACGGCAGTCCGGTGGGCGGACTTGCCCTCGCGGATCCGACGGCGGAAGACCCCACCGGCCGCCCGGCCTGACGTGCCGTTTCGACGTTTGCGTGCCGGAGGGGTGCCTGCGAACGTCGAGTGGGCGCGGAACCGTCGAAACGGCGGGCCGCCGAGTTCTCGAAGCCCTTACACGGCGGAAACACCGCCGAAACCGCCCCTCCCTAGCCTTGGTCTGCATAACCCTTCGGCGAATCGAGGCAGCGATGCAGACCAACCCGCGGCTCCACATCCGGCAGGTCCCCTGGGCCAACCCCGTGGGCGCCGACCTGCGGGCCGCCCAGCAGGCGGAACTGGACGCCCGCTTCGGCCATAGCGACCACGAGCCCGGACCGCCGCCGTCGGAGGCCGACACGGCGGTTTTCCTGGTGGCCCACGACAAGGCGTCCGGCCAGCCGGTGGGCTGCGGGGGGCTGCGGCTGCTGGACGACCACTCCGCGGAGATCAAACGGCTGTATGTGCTGCCGTACACCCGCGGCTCGGGGGTGGCCAGCTCCATCCTGGCGGCGCTGGAAGGACATGCCCATGCCCTCGGCATCACCACCCTGACTGCGGAGGCGGGGTCGGTGCAGGCCGACGGACGGCACTTCTACGAGAGTTCAGGCTTCACTGCCGTGCCCAACTTTGGACCCTACGTCGGGGTGGAACACTCGTACTGCTACGCCAAGGCGATCAACTCGCACTCTGCCGCATGGACGGCAATGGTGTGAACTCCCTGTGAATACCCGCCGGAAGCTGTCGCCGGGGGCCGCGAAGGGGTTTGCTTAAGACACGGACCACCGCGTCAAGAGAAAGCCGGAACGCATGAGCCGGAACCATGCCCTCCCCGCCCGCCGGATGACCGGCCTCCTGCTTGCCGGCGCGCTGATTACCGCGGCCGCGGCCTGTACCCCGGCCCCGCAGCCACCCGGCCCCACCGGCAGCGGCTCTCCCACGACGACGGCGACGGCACCGCCGCCCCCGACGTCCTCCGGGCCACCGTCGTCCTCCGCGCCTGCCTCCGGCGGGCCGCAGGCGGCCGGCAAGCCCGGCCACGTCTTCGTCATCAACCTCGAAAACAAGGGCTATGACAAGGTTTGGGGGTCCGGCTCCGCGGCCCCGTACCTCTCCCGGACCCTGCGCGCCCAGGGCGTGCTGCTCTCCGCGTATTACGGCATCGCCCACAACTCCAACCCCAACTACCTGGCCCAAATTTCGGGGCAGGGAGCGAACCCGATGACCCGCGCGGACTGCCCGACGTATGCCCCCTTCACCCAGACCGGAACGGCCGCCCCGGGGCAGGTGCAGGGCACCGGCTGCGTCTATCCCGAGTCCGTTCCCACCGTCGCCGGCCAGCTCAGTGCGGCCGGAAAGACCTGGAAGGGCTACATGGAGGACATGGGGACCCCCTGCCAGCATCCCGAACCCGGGGCCAAGGACGACCACCAGGGCGCCAAGCAGGGCGACCAGTATGCCACCCGGCACAACCCCTTCGTCTACTTCACCGCGATCACTTCCTCCCCGGACTGTGCGCGCAACGTCGTGGACTTCTCGGCCCTGGCCGGGGACCTGCAGTCGATCGCCACGACCCCGAACCTCGCCTACATCTCGCCCAACCTCTGCCATGACGGCCACGACAATCCTTGCGTCGACGGCAGCCCGGGTGGGCTGGCCGCGAGCGACAGCTGGCTTCGGGAGCAGGTCCCGGCCATCCTCGACTCCCCCGCTTTCAAGCAGGACGGCGTGCTGGTCATCACCTTCGACGAGACCGAAGGCCAGACGACCGGGTCTGCCGCGATTCCGGGGGGCGCCGCCGGCGGCCGCGTCGGCGCCCTGGTGCTCTCGCCCTTTACCCACGGCGGCACGTCATCGGACACGCCCTACAACCACTTCAGCCTGCTGGCCAGCATCGAGGACATCTTCTCGCTGCCACGGCTCGGGTACGCCGGGGCGCCGGGACTCAAGAGCTTCGGCGCGGACGTGTTCAACGCCCGCTCCTGACGCTGCCGGGCTGGGGACCCTGGTCCGCCAGGTTCGACGCCGACGGGCGGCGCCGGGTGTTCACGGCGCGTTAAGACCGCCGGCGCCTGCCGTTACCGCGCGCAGGCCAGCCCGGCGACGGTCCCCGTGGACGACGCGCGGAAAGATCCCGCGCCCGTTCCGTAACCGCCGCGCAGCTAGGGCTGGCCGGGGAGCAAGTCAGGCTGTCGGCGCGGGCTAGACCCAGAAGTCGTCCGCCCTGGCAGTGTCCTCGAAATACTCCCTGCCCTCGGCGATCTTTCCGTCACGGACCACAAACGTGATGACGGTGGACACGTCCAGGGTCTTGCCGTTGTTGGTGGCGTGTGTTTGCTGGATCGCGACTGTGTGGTCCTCGCCGCCGACGATGTCCTGGACCCTGGCCTGGAAGTCACCCCGGGTGCGTGCTCCCAGTTCCCCGAAGTAGGCCAGGACGGCCTCGCGGCCCTGTTTCGTTCCCGAGAGCACGCCGCTGCCGGCCACGTGCCAGACTGCGTCCTCCGCGAACAGCTCGTTGAGGGTCGCCATATCCCCGGTGTTGAAGGCTTCGTACCCCCGCCGGACCAGCTCAATATTTTCTGCGGTTCCCATGATCGGACACCTCTCCGTCGTCCTTGTCGGGTCATGCTGGGACGGTTAAAGGCTAGTCCTGGCCGGGGGTGCTGTCGACGGAATTGTGCCCCCTCCCGGGGCCGTTCCTAGCGCGCTGACGGCCAGCCCGTGTAGGCCTCCGCGAGGTAGGCGCGGCCGTACCGCGACGACACGACGGAACTGAGCTCGCCGAGCTGGCGGGCGCGGGCGAAGTCGTCGGCGTCGGTCGGGGTGTGGAGCATGGACGTCATCCAGTAGGAGAAATGCTGCGCCTTCCAGACCCGGTCCAGGGCGCGGTCGCTGTACACATCCAGGAGCTTGGTGGAGCCGGTCTTGTAGAAGCTGTCGAGGCCCTCAAAAAGCACCTTGACGTCGTGCAGCGCGAGGTTCAGGCCCTTGGCGCCGGTCGGCGGGACGGTGTGGGCGGCGTCGCCGGCGAGAAAGAGCTTGCCGTGGCGCATCGGGGCGTGCACGAAGCTGCGGAACTTCAGGACGGTTTTGTCGATGACCGGACCCTCCTTGAGTTCGAAGCCGTTGCCGTTGACCCGGCTGCGGAAGGCGTCCCAGATCCGGTCTTCGCTCCAGTCGTTGACGTCCTCATTCGGGTCGCACTGGAAGTACATCCGCTGGACCGTCTCGGTCCGCTGGCTGATCAGGGCGAAGCCGTTCTCGGAGTTGGCGTAGATCAGTTCGTCGGAGCTGCGCGGCGCTTCGGCCAGGATCCCGAACCAGGCGAAGGGGTACTCGTGGAAGTACCACTTGCGCTGGGCCTCCGGGATCTGGAAGCGGCTGTGGCTGCGCGAACCGTCCGCGCCGGCGATGAAGTCGGCCTGCAGCTCCCATTCGACTCCCTCGGCATCGGTGAACCAGACCTTTGGCTCGCCCTCAAGGTCGTAGATGGTGGTGTCGGTGACGCTGTAGCGGACATCGCCGCCGTCCGCCCGGCGCCGTGCGGCGAGGTCGAGGAAAACGTCGGTCTGGGGGTAGAGCCAGACCGACTCGCCGACGAGGTCCTGGAAGTCGATCCGGTGGCTTTCCCCGTTGAAGCGCAGTTCGATGCCGTCGTGCCGGTCCCCGTCACGCAGGACGCGGTCCGAAACATCGCTGTCCACGAGCAGGTTCACGGAGCCGTGTTCCAGGATGCCCGCCCGGACGGTTTCGGAGATTTCCTTGTGGCTGCGGATCTCGATCACGGTGGATTCGATGCCCTCTTTGGCCAGCAGGTGCGAGAGCATCAGCCCTGCCGGGCCGGCGCCCATTATCGCGACCTGGGTGGTGATGACTTTGCGGTTTGCCATGGTGTCCTCGCTTCGTTGCGGGGCCGGGACTGCTGGGCGTCCGGGGCCGGTGGATTCTCTGGCTACAGTGTGCGCCCGCCGGGGTGATCCGCGTTACAGGTCTTCCATTGAACGGAATTCAGCGGCGGTGCGGGTGTCTCCGAGCCGGCGGCCGATCCCCCGCGCAGCTGTCTGCAGCGCCGGCACCAGCGCCTGCAGCCGCACCTCCCGCAGCGGAACCACGACGCCGAGTGCCGCCACCGTGCGCTTCTTGGCGTCCAGTACGGGGACGGCGATCCCCCAGGTATCCGGGTCCACCACCCCTGCCAGCTCTGCAAAACCCTGGCCGGCCGACTCGGCGAGGAGCGCCCGGACATCGCCGGCGCGGAGCCTCCCCGAGGGGTCGGTGAACTGGCGCAGGTACGCGGCCTGCACCGCCGCCGGCTGGTGGGACATCAGGGCCAGCCCGGCCGAGGACAGGTGCACGGGCATCCGGCCAGCGATCTGGGCGCGGTTCGCAACGGAGCCGCGGCGGGACAGCCGCTCCACGAACAGGGCCTCCCAGCCGTCCAGCACTGCCAGGTTCACATTCTGGTTGAGCACCTGCTGGATGTCCTCCATAAAGGGCATCGCCGCCTGCCGCAGGGCCAGCGTGGGGGAATTCCGGTTCACCAGTTCCCACAGCCGCAGCCCCAGCCGGACCGATCCGCCGCTACCCAGCTCCACCAGACCGTGTCCGGCCAGCTGCCGGACCAGCCGGTGCGCCGTCGTCAGCGGCAGGCCGGCCCGGTCCGCGAGGTCGGAGAGCTGCAGGGACGCCGACCCTTCGGGGAACGCCTCGATCAGACGCACCACCCGGTCGACCACCGAATCCCCGGTGCGGGAGTTAGCCATCCGCCCTGCTTCCCGAATTGTTGTTTTGTCTTGGAATCAGTCTTCCATTGAATGGGTGCCCGCGCCCAGCCGGCGCCACGCGATCGGGACCAGGACGACGGCGACGCCGACGGCGGCTCCGATGACGGTCTCCAGGAACCGGTCCCGCAGCAGCATTCCCGCCGGCGTCGGGGCCACCAGCAGGGTCGAAATCAGCGCCAGAGGGGTGACGAAGACCTGGGCCAGCACGTATTGGCGGGCGATGAACATTTCGGCGCCGAACTGGCAGGCGGCGATCACCAGGACCGTCTGCCAGGGGGCGGGTTCCAGCAGCAGGATCAGCGCGAGCAGGACCAGTCCCAGGGCGGTACCGATGATGCGCTGCACGCCTCGGCTGAGGCGGTGCCGGGTCGTGTGCCCCACAAGCGGCACGACGGCGGCCACCATCGCCCAGTAGTTGTGGCCGAAGCCGAGCCACTCCCCGACCACGGTGGCAAGAGTGCCGGCCAGCCCCGCCGCCACAAGGTATCCCACCGCTTCAAGCCAGGCGACGCGGCGCTCCCGCTCGGTGAGCCGTGCCGGCGGGGGCCAGGACCACGGCTTGCGGCGACTCGGGACCACGCGGGCGGACATGCCGACCACTAGCGCGAAGAGGACGGTCAGGACGGCCGCCAGCATTCCCTGCCACAGCGGTGGCTGGCTGTGGATGGAGGCAATTGCCGCGAAGGCGAAGATGTGGAACAGGGATCCCGCCGGACGGAGCCGCCACCAGGCGACGATCAGCGAACAGCCGCCGGCCACCAGCGTGGTGGCGAGGACCTGCAGCCAAATGCTGCCGGACGGCGTGAGGGCGAACGCTTCCCCGGCGCGGGCCGTCAGGGCGCCGAGCAGGATGACGGCGAGCATAAGCGTGCCGGCCCGCAGTTGGAGGATCAGCCGCCTGCCATGGGGTTCGTTTCGGCCGTAGATCCCGGTGAAGGCGCCGAAGGAGGCAAAGATGGCCAGATCCAGCCTGCCCAGCAGCACCAGGCTGAGCAGCGGGACGAAGACGCCCACGGCGCACCGGACCGCGACCTGGTGATCCTTGTTGGCCGGAGCCATGGTGAACATGTCGGCAAGCAATGTCGCGGGCTTCACGAGCGGGATGGGCCTTCCTTTGCATTCGGTTCAGGGAACGACGGCGGCACTGGCATCCGCCTGAATCCTACGCCGGAACCGGGACATTACGGGCTCCAAATTCCGTTCAACGGAAGACGCGGCCGCGGGTCAAGATGGTAGCGTCTAGCGGTTGAACCAACCACACGGCATCCATTCGAGAGGACACCATGCTCAAAGGATTCAAGGACTTTATCCTGCGCGGCAACGTGATCGAACTGTCCATCGCCGTCGTCGTCGGCACCGCCTTCACCGCCCTGGTCACGGCGTTCACCACGAACATCATCAACCCGGTCATCGCTGCCGCCGGCGGCGTCGAGACCCAGGGACTCGGCTTCTACGTCTGGCCCGGAAACACGAAGACCTTCGTCAACATAGGCGCCGTCATCACGGCCTTCGTGACCTTCGTCATCACCGCGGCCGTGGTGTACTTCATCTTCGTGGCGCCGATGAACCGGATCAACCGGCTGGTCAAGCAGCGGCTGGCCACCGCCGAGCCCGAGGAGAAGCCCCTCCCGCCGGACACCGCGCTGCTGGCGGAGATCCGTGACCTGCTGGCCTCGCTGGCCGGAACCGGGGTAGGCGCGGACAAAGCCGCCGACGGCGGCCCGACCGCGGACGATGGCGGCGAACGCCGCGCGGACGCCCCGGCCGGCCGGACGGCCGAGTACTCCGGCGGGCACAGCCGTTAGCCTGCCCGCAGTGCCACAGTCCCGCAGCCGCAACCCGTCGACGCAAATCTTCATCCGGCGGCAACCGGCCTGAAACAGCGGGCGGACACGATGGGAGCATGAAGCCCAGAGCAAAACGTGGAACGCCGGCGGGGCCACGTCCCGCGCACCCGGCCCCGTCCGCGGCGGAGTTGAGCTGCGAAGTCTGCGGCCAGATGCCCGAACCGACCAAGGCGCGGCTGACCCTGGCCAATGTCGCCGTCATGCTGCCGATCGAACTCCTGGTGCACGCCGCCGTCGTCGAAACCCATCTTCCCTACCTGGCCAAGGTGCTGGTCCTCACGGTGACCGCCACGGTCCTGGTGATCTGGGTGGCCGAACCTTCGGCGGCGCGGATGCTGCGGCGGTGGCTGCACGCCCCCGCCCTGCGGCACCGCAGCCGGCTCGGCGCCGCGCCTGCCCTGTGGCGGGCGCGCACCGTGCTGAGGGATCGGCCAGGGGCACTGCAAAAGCTCACGCAGGAACTGGCCGGTCTGGACACGAACATCCTGAGCATCCACGTCCATCACGTGCCGGGCGGCGTCCTGGACGAATTTGTCCTGGCGGCCCCGGGGGAGGTGGGCGAACTCGGTCTGCTGCGGGCCTTGCGCGAGGGCGGCGGCCGCGAGCCGCAGGTCTGGCCCACAACTGCCCTGGCCATGGCCGACGGGCAGACCGGCGCCCTGAGCCTCGCCGCCCGGATCGCCGCCCATCCCGCCGAGCTGCCGCTGGCCGTGGCGGAGCTGCTGCGGGCACGGATCGTGGCGTTGCCCGGCTCGGATTCCGGGCCGCCGTTCCAGGACCCCCAGGACGGGACCTTGCTCCGGATTCCGACCGCTTGGCACGGTCCGATCAGCTTTGTCCGGCCCGGCGAGCCGTTCACCCCCGCGGAATCCGCGCGGGCGCACCGGCTGGCCGAGCTCGCCGAGATCCTCGCCTACCGGCAGGTCCCGGTGACGGAGGGCTAAGCCGCCTTCGTCATCCTGATGGTGAGGCCCTCGTGCTCCACGGCCACCTTGAGGTGCTTGGCCTTGCCGATGTGGTCGCCGTCGAGCTGGAACTCCTGCTCATGGTCGAGGCTGATTTCCGCGGACTTCCCGGCGAAGTACTCCACGGACTTGTTCTTGCCGTTCTTCCGGCCGAACATGCCGGCCAGGACGCTGAACCAGCCGAGCTTGCCCGCCGGGGCCAGGATCAGGACGTCCAGGATGTTGTCATCGATCTTCGCGGCCGGGAAGACCTCCACGCCGCCGGTGATCTTGCCGCAGTTGCCCACCATGACGCTGCGGATCCGGCGACGGACCGGGTGCTGTCCGTCGATGCTGATGTGTGCCTTGACCGGCTTGCCGGGCAGGTGCCGGATGCCGGCCTCCACATAGGCGAGCCAGCCCACGCGGTCCTTGAGTTCGTCGACGGTGTTCGCCATGATGGCCGCGTCGTAGCCGAGGCCGGCCATGACCAAGAAGAGCTGTTCGTCCGCCGCGTGGTCCAGGCTGGCCTTTACGACGTCCACCTTGATGTCGCTGCCGTTCAGGATGTCGTAGCTGGCGGCCACCGGGTCGGTGATGTCGACGCCGATGTTGCGGGCCAGCAGGTTGCCGGTGCCCATCGGAACCAGGCCCATCGGCGTCCCGGTCCCCGCCAGGACCTCGGCCACGCAGCGGACCGTTCCGTCGCCGCCGGCGGCGATTACGACGTCGACGCCGGCCTCCAGCGCCTCCCGTGCCTGGCCCAGTCCGGTGTCCTCGGCCGTGGTCTCGAGCCAGAGCGGCTCCGTCCAGCCCTGCGTTTCGCAGAGCCGGTAGAAGGCGGCCTTGAAGTCCTCGCCGGAGGATTTCATGGGGTTGATGACCACGGCGGCGCGGCGGGGCTGTACGGGGGAGTCCTGCGCGGAGGTGTCCTGCGCGGCATTGGTCTGTGGCATGGCGTCCTTCGGCAAGTGACGGGAGAGGCCCCGCAGGGAAATCCTATCGGGGCGGGGCTGGAACCTTGCGCAACGTGCCCGGGAATCATGGACGCACAGTCCGGGCGGTCACTACACTGGCCATGTTCAGGAACTGTCGCGCGCCCGGCCTTGCCGGATGCCCCGGATTCGCCGGGCGGCCTCGTTCCAGGCACGGAAGGCGGCAGCACATGACCGGACCGGAAGAAAACTACTCAGCCGAAGCCGAAGCATCGAGCAGGGACCCGCACGACTGGGGGCGGGCGATGGCGCTGGCCCTCACCCGGCTGGCCGAGCAACTGGCCCCGGAAGACAGCGAAGACATGCACGCCAGTCTCGTGGACCGGCCGCTGCACCTGAGGATCAGCGACGACGGGGCCGGGGTCACTATAGCGATCTCGACGCAGCCAGAGCCCGCGCCCTGACCCTGGCGCCGAAACAATGCCGCCTAAATCATCATTTTCCTTCCGCTTTGTGCCAGACTAAGCGGGATTTACCGGCACATCGTTGACCGGAACACTCATCTCATTTGGGGGAATGATGACAGAGCGCGCAGATTTTGACGCCGAAAAAAAGTCCGAAACCTTTGGCAAGGCCGAGCCGCAATACGGCCAGCGCTGGCCGGACGGGGCGCCGTGGCCGGATTCCGCGGAACACCGGCAGTCTCAGCTGCCCGCCCTGCCCCTCCCCCCGGTCCGCCCGGAGTCCCTGGAAAGCGCGGTGCGCGGCACAGTGTTTGCCCTCGCCGTGGTCCCGCTCGGCGTCGGGCTCTGGCTGGTCATGTGGAAGCTGGGGTGGATGGGTTCCATCGTCGCCTTCGTGACGGCTGCCGGCGCCGCCCGGCTGTATCTCGCCGGCAGCACGGCGGCCGGCGGTGGTGCCATTTCGCGGCGCGGGGCATGGGTGGTGGTTGGCGTGACCCTGGCGACGGTGCTGCTGTCCTTCATGGGCAGCATCTGGCTGGACCTGGCCGAGTACCTGGGTGCGTCGCCGCTGGCGTTGCTGTTCGAGCCCCGGGCGTGGGACCTGCTGGGTTACAACCTGGGCAACAACCCGCAGCTGGTCGAAGGCCTCCGGGGTGAGTTCCTGATGGCGCTGCTGTTCAGCGCCCTGGGCTGCTTCTTTACGCTGCGGCAGTTGTTCGCCCGGTCCCGGCGCGGTTAGGCCGCGGTCCGGGGCGGGTCAGGCTGCGGCGCCTTCGGGCGGGTCAGCCTCCGGCGGAGAGATCCGCGGAAATGAGCTCTGCCGTCGCGACGGCGGCCTCGCGCACCGAATCCAGGTAGGCCGCCGGATCGGGCTGCGCCGCGACGGCCTGGGCCTGCAGCGAGACGTTGATGGCCGCGACCACCTTGGGACCGTCGTGGATCGGCGCGGCCAGGGACATCAGGCCGAGCTCGAGTTCCTGGTCCAGCAGGCACCAGCCCTGGGCCCGGACGGCGTCCAGCTCCGCCGCGAGGTCTTCGGGGGTGGAGATGGCTCGTGGCGTGAGGGGCCGGAGCTCGGCCGTGGCCAGATACTCCTTCAACTGGGCCGGCGGGAGGGCGGCCAGCAGCACCCTGCCCATGGAGGTGGCGTACGCCGGGAACCGGGTGCCGACGGTGATCCCGACGGTCATGATCCGGCGCGTCGCCACCCGGGCGATGTAGGCAATGTCCGTCCCGTCCAGCACGGCCGCCGACGTCGACTCCCCCAGCTTGAGCGAGAGTTCCTCCAGGTGCGGCTGGGCGATTTGCGGCAGCGACAGCCCGGAGAGGTAGGCGTAGCCGAGCTGGAGCACCTTGGCCGTCAGAGCGAAGGCCTTACCGTCGGTGCGGACGTACCCGAGCTCGACGAGGGTGTGCAGGAACCGGCGCGCGGTGGCGCGGGTGAGGCCGGTGCGGGCCGCGACCTCGGTCAGCGTCATCAGCGGGTGCTCCGAGTCGAAGGACCGGATCACCGCCAGTCCCCTCGCCAGCGACTGCACGTATTGGTCGCTGGCCGCGGGCGCCCCGTCGGGCCGGGTGCCCTTTGCTGCCTCAGTCATTTCACGCCTCTCGGTCACGCCTCACTTTATACGCGGTGGTCAGGCTGCCGCGGCGGTGAGCGGCACCGGCACCATGTCCTGCAGCTCCTCGAGCGTGCAGCCGAAGGTTTCGCGCACCTGGACGCCGTCGGGGCCGGTGAGGAACACAGCCTTGTCCGTGTAGACCCGGGTGACGCAGCCGATTCCGGTGAGCGGATAGCTGCAGCTCTCCACCAGCTTGGACACACCCTCGCGGGTCAGCAGCGTCATCATCACGAAGACGTCTTTGGCGCCGGTCGCCAGGTCCATGGCGCCGCCGACGGCGGGGATCGCGTCCGGCGCGCCGGTGTGCCAGTTCGCGAGGTCGCCGGTCGCGGAGACCTGGAAGGCGCCCAGCACGCAGATGTCCAGGTGGCCGCCGCGCATGATCGCGAAGGAGTCCGCGTGGTGGAAGTAGGAGGCTCCGGGCAGTTCCGTCACCGGGATCTTGCCGGCGTTGATGAGGTCGCCGTCGACCTGGTCGCCGGTAGCCTCCGGGCCCATGCCGAGCATGCCGTTCTCGGTGTGGAGCGTGATGTTCTGCTCCGGCTGGAGGTAGTTGGAGACCAGGGTGGGCTGGCCGATGCCCAGGTTCACGAACGAGCCGGGTTTGATGTCCCGGGCCACCAGGCGGGCCAGGTCATCGCGGCCCAGCGGCGCGTCCGAAGTCTGGATACTCGTCTTGAGGCTCATCTCAGGCCACCTTCACGATGCTGTTGACGTAGATTCCGGGGGTCACGACGCTCTCGGGGTCCAGGCCGCCGGTGGGGACGACCTCGGAGACCTGGACGATCGTGTGTTGGGCGGCCGCCGCCATGATGGGGCCGAAGTTGCGGGCCGTCTTGCGGTAGACGAGGTTGCCCTTGCCGTCGGCCTTGAGCGCCTTGATCAGCGCGACGTCGGCGTGGATGGGGGTTTCGAACACCTGCCATTTGCCGTCCAGGAAGCGGGTTTCCTTGCCCTCGGCCAGCATGGTGCCGTAGCCGGTGGGGGTGAAGAATCCCCCGATCCCGGCGCCCGCGGCGCGGATCCGCTCGGCCAGGTTCCCCTGCGGCACCAGCTCCAGCTCGATCTCGCCGGCGCGGAACTTCGCGTCGAAGTGCCAGGAGTCGGACTGCCGCGGGAACGAGCAGATCATCTTCCTGACCCGGCCCTCCTTGACCAGCAGCGCGAGGCCCTGGTCGCCCTGGCCGGCGTTGTTGTTCACCACGGTGAGGTCCGTGGCGCCGCAGTCGAGCAGGGCGTCGATGAGTTCGAACGGCTGCCCGGCGTTGCCGAAGCCGCCGATCATCACCGTGGAGCCGTCCTTGATGCCGACGACGGCCTCGCCGACGGTGTCAATGAAGTTCAGCATGTCCTAGCCCTTTGCAGCCGGTGCCGACGGTGCGGCAGATACGTTTTCGAGGACGACGGCGAGGCCCTGGCCGACGCCGATGCAGATCGCGGCGACGCCCCAGCGCCGCCCGGAGGCCTGCAGGGATCGGGCCAGGGTGCCCAGGATCCGTGCCCCGGAGGCGCCGAGGGGGTGGCCCATCGCGATCGCGCCGCCGTGCCGGTTCACGATCGCCGGGTCGATGCCCCAGGCGTTGATGCAGGCCAGGGACTGCGCGGCGAAGGCTTCGTTGAGTTCGACGGCGCCGACCTGGTCCCAGCCGATCCCGGCCTTCGCGAGGGCCTTGTTCGCGGCCTCGACCGGGGCGTAGCCGAAGAACTGCGGATCGTTCGCGTGCGCCCCGCGCCCGGCGACCCGGGCCAGCGGGTCCAGCCCCAGCAGCCCGGCGGCGGCCTCGGAACCGAGCCACGCCGCGGACGCGCCGTCCGAGAGCGGGGACGCGTTCCCGGCCGTGACGGTGCCGTTCTCGGCACGGAACACGGTCTTGAGCCCGGCGAGCTTGGCCGCCGACGACCCCGGGCGGATGCCCTCGTCCCGGACCAGGTCCGTGCCCGGGACCGGGGCGACGAGCCGGTCGTAGAAGCCCTCATCCCACGCCGCGGCGGCAAGGTTGTGCGAGGCGGCCGAGAACTCGTCCTGAGCCTCCCGGGTCACCCCGTACTTTTCGGCCAGCCGCTCGGTCGCCTCACCCAGGGACACCGTCCAGTCCGGGCGCATCGCCGGGTTCACCAGCCGCCAGCCCAGCGTGGTGGACACCAGGGACAGGTCCCCGGCCGGGTAGGGTTTCTCGGTCTTGGGCAGCACCCAGGGCGCCCGGGACATCGATTCGACCCCGCCGACCAGAACCAGGTCCGCGTCGCCGGTGTTGATCTGCCGGGACGCGATGATTGCCGCGTCCAGCGAGGACCCGCACAGCCGGTTCACCGTGGTCCCCGGGACCGAGACCGGCAGCCCCGCCAGCAGGGTACCCATCCGGGCGACATTGCGGTTCTCCTCGCCCGCGCCGTTGGCGTTGCCGAACACCACCTCATCGATCCGCTCCGGGTCGAGCCCCGGCGCCCGCTTCACGGCCTCGCCGATCACGTGCGCGGCCAGGTCATCCGGCCGCACGCCGGCGAGCCCGCCGCCGAACTTCCCGAACGGGGTCCGCACGGCGTCGTACAGAAAAGCCTCAGTCATCTCTCATGTCCCTCATGGTTACGTTCCCTTCCAACTGGCTGGCAGATCAGGCCGTTTTCAGCCCTGAAAACGGCCTCAAGTGCGAGTCAGTTGGGTGGGGGTGCGGCGGTCGGATCAGTTTCGTCGATGGTGCGGAACACCTGCTGGGCGGTCTTGAAGGCGGTATTGGCGGAGGGGACCCCGCAGTAGATCGCGGTCTGGAGCAGGATTTCCTTGATGTCGTCCCTGCTCAGGCCGTTGGTGATGGCGGCGCGGATGTGCATCGCCAGTTCTTCCCAGTGCCCGTGCGCCACCATCGCGGTGATGGTGACGGCGGAGCGCATCTGGCGGCTGATTCCGGGCCGCGTCCAGATCCCGCCCCACGCGATCCGGGTGATCATGTCCTGGAAATCCTCGGTGAAGTCGTCCTTGGCGGCGTTGGCCCGGTCCACATGCGCGGCACCGAGCACTTCGCGGCGCACTTTCATGCCGCCGTCGTAGATCTCTTGGCTGGTGGCATCCGGCTGGACCACACCGTTCCGCTCGGGCCGGGTCACTGGCCCGCTCCGCGCGATTCGGTCCAGCTGATCAGGCTGCGCAGCAGTTCGGCCACGTGGCCGGGGGCCTCGAAGGGAGCCAGATGGGCCACCCCCTCCAGCGTCGCCGCATTGGCCGTGCCGCCGCCGGCGGTGATGCCGTCGGCGATCTCCTGAGCGAACGACGGCGGGGCGACGGTGTCGTGGGCGCCGGCCAGCGCCTGGGTGGGGACCCGGATGCTGCCCAGTTCTTCGCGGACGTCGAATCCGGCGAGGGCCTCGCAGCAGAACGCATAGCTGAAGCGGTCCGTATCACGCAGGGTGTGCAGCAGGCGGCTGCTGCGGTCGGGCTCGCGCTCCATGAAGCCCGGCGCGAACCAGCGCTGGGCGGAGCCCTCGATCATCACCGGGGTGCCCTGGTTGCGGACCGTCTCGGCCCGTTCCAGCCAGCCCTCCGGGGTGCCGATCTTCGCACCCGTGCACTGCACGGACAGGCTCTTGAGCCGTTCGCCGTGCTTGATGCCCAGCTGCAGGCCGGTGGCCCCGCCGAGGGACACGCCGGCGTAGTGGAAGCGCGCGCCGGGGGCGATCGAATCGACCAACTCGACGACGGCGTCGGCCAGTTCGTCGACCGTGAAGGTCTCCGCCGCGGCCGGGGAGATGCCGTGGCCGGGGAGGTCCCAGGCGACGACGTCGGCGTCGTCGCCGAGCAGGGCACCGGCCTGGCTCCAGAGCAGCGTGGACGTCCCGAGGGACGGGCCCACCACGAGGAGGGGCTTGTCGCCGAGCTCGCGCACGGGCGAGAGCAGTACGGCCTTGAGGGTTGGTCTAGCCACGGTGGGCGCCTTTCTCTTCGGTCGGGTTGTCGCCTTCGGTCGGGTTGTTGCGTTCGGTCGGTTCGCGACGGGGCCGCGCGACCTCGGGCCGGGCGTAAGCGGGCCACGCCGCGAGGATGCGGCGCGAGATCTCGGCGGACTGGCCGAGGTAGTTGGCCGGATCCAGCAGTTCCTCAAGCCGCTCGTCGGAGAGCAGCTCCGCCGGGACGGCCGCCCGGAGCAGTTTCCGGTAGGAGCTGGACTGTTCGGCGGCGTGCACCTGGAGGGTCTGGTCCACCACCGCCTGGAGCCGGCGTCGGCCGTCCGCCCCGAGCAGGGGTCCCACGGCGGCGCCCACCGCCTCGGAGAGCAGCAGGGGGCCGGAGAGGTCCAGGTTCCGCCGCATCGCCGACGGGAAGACCTGAAGGCCCTCGGCCAGTTCGCGGAGCTGTCCGGCAGCGCCGAGGGCCAGGCGCAGCAGCGACCGCAACGCGGTCCACTCGCTGTGCCAGGCGCCGTCGGGACGTTCGTCGTTGAAAATGGCGGCCGCCAGGTGCAACTGGGCTGCCAGCGCCGGAGCCTGCAAGGCGGCGCTGCGGACCAGCACGGACAGCACCGGGTTTTGCTTCTGCGGCATGGCCGAGGAGCCGCCGCGGCCGGCGGCCCGCGGTTCGGCCAGTTCGGCCACTTCGGGACGGCTCAGGAAGAGCACGTCGGCGGCGATCTTGCCGGCGGCGTCCGTCAGGGCGGCCAGGGCGTCGCCGAGCGCGGTGACGGCCAGACGGTTGGTGTGCCACGGGGCGGGCACGGCGGCCAGCCCCAGCGCGGCGGCCAGGCGGTCGGCCAGGTCGAGGGGCGCCAGGGCGGAGCCCTCGGCCAGCACGGTACCGGCCGCCAGGGTGCCTGCGGCCCCGCCGGTCTGGACCGGCAGTTCCAGTGCCTCGAGCCGCTGCGCGGCGGCGGCGAGCCCGTGGAACCACTGCGCGGCCTTCAGGCCGAAGCTGAACGGCAGAGAGTGCTGGGTCAGGCTGCGGCCCACGCACAGGGTCTGCTGGTGCCGCTGCGCAAGGTCGGCCAGGGCCGCCGTCGTGCGGCGGGTCTCTGTGAGCAGTTCCCGGACGGCGCCGGCGGCCAGCAACATCAGTGCGGTGTCGAGCACATCCTGGCTGGTCAGCGAGGTGTGCACGGCCTTTGCGGCCCCGATGCCGGCCGTGTCCAGCGCCCTGACCTGTTCACGGAGGTCGGCGAGCAGCGGGATCACCGGGTTGCCGCCGCCCTGGGCGCGGACGGCGATCCCGGCGATGTCGTAGCGGTCAACGTCGGCCGCCGCCGCCACGAGGGCCGCGGAGCCGGCCGGCGCCAGGGACGCTTCTTCCAGGACGGCAGCCCAGCCGGCCTCAACCCGGAGCAGTGCGTCGAGCACGGCCCGGTCCCCGGTCAGCGCCGCCACCCAGGGCGACGCCGACACCGGGCTCAGGAGGCCGAAGTCGCCGTCCTCAGCGTTCGGAGTTCTCACCTGGCGTCCCCGGCACCCGCGCCCGCCATGCCGGCGCCCTCGAAGTCGAGGAACACCGTCTCTTCCTCGCCCTGCAACCGGATGTCCCAGCTCAGGCCGCCGTCGGGGTCGCGCCGGGCGATCAGGGTCCGGCGGCGTTCCGGATCGAGCGAGGCCAGCAGCGGGTCGGCGGCGAGGGCTTCCTCGTTTTCCGGCAGGTAGACGCGGGTGAAGAGCCGGTTCATCAGGCCGCGGGCGAAGACGACCACGGAGATGAACGGCGCGGCGCCGGGCGCGGTGGGGCCGGGGTTGACCGTGGTGAAGGTGAAGACGCCGGTGTTGCCCACGGCGCTGCGGCCGAAGCCGGTGAAGGTGTAGCCGTCGCGGACCAGGGAGCCGGTGTGCTGCGGGACCTTGCCCTCGGCGTCGGCCTGCCAGATCTCCAGGATGGCGTCCGGGACGGGGTTGCCGGCGCCGTCGAAGACGGTGCCCTGCAGCCGGATGGAACCGGCGGAACCGGGGGCCAGCAGCTCGCGGTCCTTGGCGTAGGGCAGGGCGTAGCCGTAAAACGGGCCCACCGTCTGGCCGGGGGTAGGGGTCAATTTACTCATGGTCGTCTCCGTCCGCGCCCAGTGCCTCGTTCTCGGTCCAGGTCCGCTTCGACCCGGTCAGGACAATGTCCCAGTTGTAGGCCAGCGCCCATTCCGGCTTGGTCTGGTCGTGGTTGTAAGTGGCGACCAGCCGGTCCCGTGCGTCCTGGTCCACGATCGATTGGTAGATCGGGTCCAGGGCGAAAAGCGGGTCGCCGGGGAAGTACATCTGCGTCACGATCCGCTGGGTGAACTCCTGGCCGAAGAGGGAGAAGTGGATGTGGGCCGGCCGCCAGGCGTTCAGGTGGTTCTTCCACGGGTAGGCGCCGGGCTTGATCGTGGTGAAGCTGTAGGACCCGTCCGCGCCGGTGATGCAGCGGCCGACGCCGGTGAAGTTCGGGTCGAGCGGTGCCGGGTGCTGGTCGCGCTTGTGGATGTAGCGGCCGGAGGAGTTGGCCTGCCAGATCTCCACGAGCTGGCCCGCCACGGGCCGGCCGTCGCCGTCGAGCACGCGGCCGGAGACGATGATCCGCTCGCCCAGCGGCTCGCCGTTGTGCTGGATGGTGAGGTCGGATTCCAGCGCGTGCACGTCCATGTGCCCGAATGCCGGTGAATACAGCTCGATGGTTTCCGGGTCCGCGTGCTGCAGGCTCTTGGTCGGGTGGCGCAGGATGCTGCTGCGGTACGGCGGGTAGTCCAGCCGCGGCTGGGTTTCCGCCGGGGCACCGTTTCGGAGCGCCTGCGCGTAGGCATCCCCGAGCGCCGTCATCTCGTCGCTGAGAATCTGCTGCGATTCCGCCGCGGTGTCCAGGGCCGGAACTTGCTTGGCGGCAGGCTTCGATGCGCCCTCGGGCGCTGCGTCGGACACGTCCTCGGTGAGCGGGTCCGCGTTGAAAATCTCGAGGTTGATCTCTTCAGGCACAGCAGCCTCCTTTCGTTGGGTTGGGATGGGTCGGTCCTGGCCGGGTGGGGTCAGGCGGTGAGTTTCAGCTGGTGTAGGTGGTCGTACTGGACGGCGTGCCGGACCGGGGCGTTGGGGGCTCCGTAGCCGTCGTAGGAGCCGCGGCGTTCCACCATTTCGAAGAACACGCTGCCCACGGTGGCGGTGTAGAAGTGCAGGAACTCGCCGTCGGCGTCGCGGTCGTAGAGCAGGTTCAGCTCGCTCAGCGTGGCCAGGAACGCCGGGTCCAGGTCGAAGCGCGCGTCCAGGTCCTCGTAGTAGTTCGCCGGGATGCGCAGGAACTCCAGGCCGCGGCCGCGGGCAGCCCGGGCCGTGGCCACCAGGTCATCGACCGCGAAGGCGATGTGCTCCTGGTAGGTCCGGCGCTGGGTTCCCGGCGAGAGGGCTGCTGCGTCCGGCCCGCCCTCCTGCTGGAGGAGCGGCGCCAGGTTCAGCACCAGCCGCACGCCCCGGTCACGGGTGGTCATCACCTGGGAGCGGACCAGCCCGGTGGGGCTGGCCACCTCGGCGTACGGCTGCGGCTCGAGGGCCAGTGCGCTGGTGTAGAAAAGCACGGCCTCGTCGAAGTGCTGCCAGGGCTGGGCGAGGTTGACGTGGTCGATCACGGCCTGCGGACCCGCTGCGGCGGTTCCAGCGGCGGTGCCGAATTCGTTGACCCAGGCGGCGGTGCCGTCCGGGTTGCCCTGGCAGAGGAAGATTTCGGTGGAGTCCGGCGCGGCGAAGCCCTGGAAGACTTCCTCGTCCGCCTGGCTCTTGCGCGGCACCGCGGGGGCCTTCAGCTGCTGCGCCCGGGCGGCGGCGATCACGGGGGAATCGACGTCGAAGCCGACCGCGGCAATGGCGGTCTCCGCGGCGGCGGGGGCTTCCTCGTTGATGATCACGCGTGCGTGGCCCATGGTCCACAATTGCACATTCTTGGTCCGGTGCCGGCCGTTGAACCCGAAGCCCAGCTGGCCCAGCAGGGTCTCCAGGGCGCCGGTTTCGGCGGCCCGGACCTCGGCAAAGTTGAACCCGGCCGGTTCCGCCACCCGGGGCAGCGTCGCCAGTTCCATCGGATGGCGGTGGCGTCCGGGACCGGCGGCCGCTTCGGCGGGGGTCGGGTTGGCCTCCAGCCACCTGGCGCTTTGTTCCTCGAGCCAGATCAGCGAGCGCATGGCATCGACGGCGGTGCGTTCGACGTCGGACTGCCGGAAGACGTCGTTGAAGACCTCAAGCGAGACGGGGCCGGTGTAGCCGGCGCGGACCACGTGGCCCATGAACTTGGCGAGCTGGAACTGTCCCTCGCCCGGGAAGACCCGGTAGTGCCGGCTCCAGGACAGCACATCCATGGACAGCTTCGGGGCGTCCGCCACCTGGACGAAGAAGACCTTCTCCGGGTTGAACCCCTCGATCGGTGCCGTATCCCAGTCCCGGGACAGGATGTGGAAGGAATCCAGGCAGGTGCCCAGGTTCGGGTGGTCCACGAGTTCCACCAGCCGGTGGGCGTGCTCGTAGTCGTTGACGTACTTCCCCCAGGCCAGGGCCTCATAGGCGACCTTCACCCCGTGCTCGCCGGCGAGCTCGGCCAGCCGGGACAGCTGGGCGGCGCGCAGCTCGTCGTTGTCGATGCTGGCGGTGGCCACGTTGGAGCAGACCAGGATGGTGTCCATGCCCAGCCGTGACATCAGCCGGAACTTGGCCTCGGCCCGGCGCAGGTTGCCGGCGAGCAGCTCCTCGGGGACGCTGTCGAAGTCGCGGAACGGCTGGTACAGGTCAAGGGTGAGGCCCAGGTCCGCGGCCATCGAGCGGATCTGCTCCGGGCTCAGCGAGGAGGTGACGAGGTCCTGTTCGAAGATCTCGATCCCGTCGAAACCGGCGATGGCGCAGGCCTGCATCTTCTCCTTCAGGGTGCCGGAGAGGCAGACGGTGGCGATTCCGGTGCGCATCAGGCGGCCACCTCCTCGGCGGCGACGAGCTCCAGGAAGTGGGAGCGCATGCGGTCCGCGTCGGCCTCGAGGCCGGTGAAGATCCGGAAGGCGTCGGCGGCCTGGCCTACGGCCATCCGGCCGCCGTCGAGCACCTCGCAGCCCCTGGCACGGGCTTCGCGGACCAGTTCGGTCTCGATCGGCCGGTAGACGATGTCCGCGACCCAGTGCCGGGACTCCAGCAGGGAGGTCTCCAGCGGCACCCCGGGATGGGCGGCCATGCCCACGGGGGTGCAGTGGACCAGGCCATCGGCGAGCGGCATGAGCTCCGGGAGCTCCGCCGTCGTCCGCGCGGTGACCTCGCTGTCCGGGAAGAACCCGGCGAGCTCGGCGGCCCGGTCGGCGCAGCGGGCCGCGTCGGTATCCACGAGGTCCAGACGGCGGACCCCGGCGGTGAGCAGGGCGTAGGCGACGGCGGATCCGGCGCCGCCGGCGCCGAGCTGCACCACGCGGTCCAGCTTGGCCCCGGGCAGGCCGGAGGCGAGCGCTGAAGCAAAACCGGAAAAGTCGGTGTTATGGCCGATGAAGCGGCCGTCGCGGATGGTCACGGTGTTGACCGCCCCGAGGCGCCGGGCGTCCGGGGAGACCTCGTCGAGGTGCTGGAGCACCAGCTGCTTGCAGGGGTGGGTGATGTTCAGGCCGTTGAAGCCCAGCCGCCGCGCGCCGGTGAGGAGCTCCCCGATAGCCTGCCCCGGTAGGCCGAGTTCGGTGAGGTCGATGGGGCGGTACAGGTATCGCAGGCCCTGCACGTCGCCCTCCCGTTCGTGCATGGGGGGCGTGAGGGATGGCGTGACGCCATCGCCTACGAGGCCCACGAGGAAGGACTCTGCTCGGTTGCTCATCCGTATAGCTCCTTTGACAACGGCACTCGGCGGGCCGCGGTGTGGACGGCGGCGGGCCGGGTGATGGGGATTACGTTACCGCAACTGTTCACATATTGCACGGTTGTTCTTATTACGAACATGATTTATTGCTGGGGAAGACGGGCCGAGAGTTCGGCCGCTGCGGACTGGAGCAGCGGCACCAGGGCCACGAGGGCCTCCATGCTCATCCGGAACACCGGGACCGCCGTGGCCAGCGAGGCGAAGGCGTACCCCTGGGAGTTGAAGACGGGGACGGCGACGGCGCGCATGCCGAGCTCGTTTTCCTCGTCCATGGTGGCGTAGCCGCGCTTGCGGACCAGCTCGATCTCGGCCCGGAACGCGTCCCGGTCGGTGATGGACACGTCCGTGAGCGGCTCCAGCTCGAGCTCGTCCACCAGTTGGCGCCGCGTGGCGTCATCGGCAAAGGCGACGAGCGCCTTGCCCACCGACGTCGTGTGCAGGGCGCCGAGGTGGCCGGGGTCGGAAGTAACCCGGAAGGTCTGCGGGCCGTCCACCTTGTTGACGGTGAGATGGTGGTTGCCGTCGCGCACGGACAGGATGGTGGCCTCCCCGGTCTCCTCGGTGACGCGGCGCAGGATGGGAAGCGCGGTGCCGGCGAAGCCGTGGTGGTTGGACACGCGCTGGCCGAGCTGGAAGACGCGCAGGCCCAGGTGGTAGCGGCGGCCGTCCGGCTCGTAGTCCACGAAGCCATCCCTGGTCAGCGAGCCGAGCAGCCGGTACGTGGTGCTGAACGGCAGTTCGGCGCGGCGCGAGAGCTCGGCGGCGCTGGCCCCGCGGGGCTCGTCCCCCAGCAGGACCAGCAGCCCCAGGGCCTTGCCCACCATGTCGGTGCGGGAATCCTCCCGCCCGGGCTTCTTTGGGCCGCCGGCGGGGGCGTCGGCGGGGATGCCTGCGGGGGCGTCGGCAGCGAGGGTCGACTCTGTGTCTTGGTTCACACTCATGTATCGATGTTCTCACATGGTGAGAGCTATTGCTAGATGATGATTATTTTTGTTGACAAGTGATGGCAATCACAGCCATGCTTGCTACATCGCACAAGTAGCTCCCACCATGTGGCTACTAGTCCGGGTCTTTCCTCGGTCCACCGGCTGCCGCACACTTAAAGCCACCGGCCGGCGAGACCTTCCCGATCCATCCGCGACAATGTCGTCACACAAAGGAACACCATGAGCCAGACACTCCCGTCTACGACGCCGGGCACTGCCGCACCGGCGGGGACGCCAAAGAAGGCAGCCCTCGCCAGCTTCCTGGGCAGCGCCGTCGAGTATTACGACTTCTTCATTTTCGGTTCCGCCGCCGCGCTGATCTTCCCGAAGGTCTTCTTCCCGGACGCGGACGCGAATGCCGCGATCATGTCCTTCGCGACCTTCGGCTTCGCCTACGTGGCACGCCCGGTGGGCGCCGTGATCCTGGGCCACTTCGGTGACCGGGTGGGCCGACGGAAGGTCCTGATGTTCACGCTGCTGCTGATGGGCGCCTCCACGTTCGTGATCGGCTGCCTGCCGGACTTCAAGACCGTCGGCTGGTGGGCACCCGCGCTGCTGGTGATCGCCCGGCTCTGCCAGGGCCTCTCCGCCGCCGGCGAGCAGGCCGGCGCCTCCTCCATGACCCTGGAGCACGCCCCGGACAACCGCCGTTCCTTCTTCACCTCCTGGACCCTGACCGGCACCCAGGGCGGCCAGATTCTCGCCGCCCTGGTCTTCATCCCCGTCCTGGCGCTGCCGGATGAGGTCAAGTACGGCATCGGCTGGCGTATCCCGTTCTGGCTCAGCGCCGTCGTCGTGGTGGTCGCGTTCTTCATCCGCCGCACCCTGCACGAGCCGCCGGCCTTTGAGGAAGCACAGAAGAGCGCCCAGATCTCCAAGCTCCCCGTCGCCGACCTGCTCAAGCACCACTGGCGCGACGTGCTGCGCGTGGTGGCCTGCGCCTTCATCGCCGCTGTCTCCACTGTGTTCGGGACCCTGGCGATCAGCTACGCCAAGAACGTCGCCAACGTGGACGGCACCGTCACACTCTGGCTGGTGGTGGGCGCCAACCTGGTCGCCCTCGGCACCCAGCCGCTCTTCGGCAAGCTGGCCGACCGGATCGGCCGCAAGCCGGTCTTCATCTACGGCGCACTCTCCAGCGCGGTGCTGACCCCGGTGTTCCTGCTCAGCCTGGAATCCGGCAGCGTCCCGCTGATGTTCCTGGCCGCCATCGGCTTCTTCTCCTTCGGCTACGCGGCCTCCAACGCCGTGTGGCCGTCCTTCTACGCCGAAATGTTCAGCACCAAGGTCCGCTTCTCCGGACTGGCGATCGGCACCCAGCTCGGCTTCCTGATGGCGGGCTTCGCCCCGGCAATCGTCGCGGCCATGGGCGGTATCAAGCCCGGCGGCTGGGTCCAGATCACCATCTTCACCGGCATCATCTGCGTCATTGCCGCCGTCTCTGCACTGACCGCCAAGGAAACGTTCAAGGTTCCCACCAAGGAACTCGGCCTGCGCTGACGGACGGAAGGCGACGGCGTCCCCGACGCTCCCGCCCAGTTACATACGGAAAAGCCCGGCGTGTTCACCGAACACGCCGGGCTTTTCCGCGTGTCGGCAGCGGCGCGGGCGGAGAGCCGGGCGGGAGCGTCGCGTGGGACGCTCGACGGCGGGAGGTTCAGCCGCCGTCCGCCGTCCCCGGGCCGCCGGCACCCAGCACCGCGGCCAGGTCATAGCTGACGGGCTCCTCCAGCTGCGCGTAGGTGCAGGAACCGGGCTCCCGGTCCGGCCGCCACCGGACGAACTGGGTGGTGTGCCGGAACCGTGCCCCCTCCATGTGGTCGTATTTCACCTCGACCACCCGCTCCGGGCGCAGCGGCGTAAAACCCAGGTCCTTGTTCCCGCTCCACCGGCTGCCTTCGGCGTTGCGCGGCGTCCGCGCCCCCTCCTCCTGCCGGGCCCACGCCCACGGGTGGTCTGCAAAGTCGGTGACCAGCGGCTGGAGCTCCTCAAACAGTTCCCTGCGGCGCTGCATCGGAAATGCACCCACCACCCCGACGCTGGCGAGGACACCGTCGCCGTTGTACAGCCCCAGCAGCAGCGAACCGATCCGGTCCGGGCCCGAGGTATGCACCCGGTACCCGGCGAGGACACAATCCGCCGTGCGTTCGTGCTTGACCTTGAACATCGTGCGTTTGTCCGGCTGGTAGCTGGAGGCGAGCGCCTTGGCCACGATCCCGTCCAGGCCGGCGCCCTCAAACTGCCGGAACCACCGTCCCGCGGTGTCCCGGTCCCGGGTCGCGGCGGTTAGGTGCACCGGCGCGGCGCAGCGGGCGAGCGCCACCTCAAGGGCCGCCCGGCGCTCCTCGAACGGCCGCGCGGTGAAATCCTCGTCGTCCAGGGCCAGCAGGTCGAAGGCGACAAAGCTCGCGGGGGTCTGGTCAGCGAGGAGGCGGACCCGGCTCGCGGCGGGGTGGATCCGCTGCTGGAGCGCGTCGAAGTCAAGGCGGTCCCCCGAGGCCCCCACCAGGACGATCTCGCCGTCGAGCACACAGCGGGGCGGGAGGTTCAGCTTCAGGGCCTCCACCAGCTCCGGGAAGTAGCGGGTCAGCGGCTTGCCATTGCGGCTGCCGATCTCCACCTCCTCGCCGTCGCGGAAGATGATGGACCGGAATCCGTCCCACTTGGGCTCAAAGCTCATCGGGCCCTCGGGCAGGGCGCTGACGGCCTTCGCCAGCATCGGCGCGATCGGGGGCATCAGGGGCAGTTGCATGGGCCCTATTCTGGCGCGGCGGAACGCCCGCGTCGATCCCCCGGGCGCCTGGCCCGGACGGCTGCCGGGCAGGACTCGAAATGAGACCCCCGCAAAACTAACCCAGCGCTTACCGGGCGGAAACGCGGCGGCAACATTGGCGCCGGACACTGGAAGTGCCGGCAAGAGCAGGCACCAGCTCCAGTCCAGGAGGCCAGCCATGTTGAAGGAAGCCAAAGCCCACATAACCAGAGTCCGCGCCCTTGACCAGCTGCACCGCGGCGACGAGATCGAGGCCCGGCTGCGCGTCGGCCCGAACTACGACGACGTCGTGATCCGCCGCGGCTGCGTGCAGGAAACGGCACCGGGAATCGGCGTCGTCTGGATCCTGGACCGGCAGTCGGGCACGCGCAAGGCCGTCAACACGGACGAATGCAGCCTCTGGCGGGTGGCCTGACCGGCTAGCCGCCGGCGACGGACTGGATGATCAACACTTCCTGGCCCGGCGCCACCTCCGTGCCCAGACCCTGCAGGCGCCGGATTTCGTTCCCGTTGACGTAGATATTCACGAAACGGCGGACAGCACCGGTTTCGTCCCGCAGCCGCCGGGACAGCGCGGGAAAGTCACCGGCCACCGTATCCAGCAGCCACCGGACCGTCACGGCCCCCTCGGCGGGCGCAGTCAGGATGGACTGCCCGCCGGCCAGCGGCTGCAGGACGCTGGGCAGCACCACGCTGATGTCAGGCAAAGGGACGCCTCACGCGGAAACCTCGGCCGCGGCGAGGGCGCCGTCGGCCTTGGCGCCGTGCACCGGAGCGCCGGTGAGCGCCGCGGCCCGGACGCAGAGCACGTCGGGCAGGTGCGATGCGACCTCGGTGAAGTGCTCGCCTTCGTCCGCGCTGGCGTAGACGCTGCCGCCGCGGGTTCCGAAATAGACTCCGGCGGGTTCGGCCGCATCGACGCAGGCCGCGTCGCGCAGCACGGCGTTGAACTCGGCCTGCGGGAGGCCGTCATCCAGCCGTTTCCAGTGCGCCCCGGCGTCGTCCGTCCGGTGCACGGCCAGCTTTCCGCCCGGCGGGATCCGTTCGCCGTCGGCCTTGAGCGGGATGACCCAGGCCGTGCCGGCGCGGCGCGGGTGCGTGAGCATAACAAAGCCGAAGTCCGCCGGCAGCCCCTCGGCAATCGACTCCCAGCTTTCGGCGTCGTCGTCGCTGCGGTAGACGCCGTGGTGGTTCTGGGCGTACAGGCGGCCGTCGACGGCGGCGTCCGCGGCGATCTTGTGCACGCACTGGCCGAATTCGGGGTAGGGGTCGGGGTTGAAGCGCGCCGAGATTCCCTTGTTCCGCGGCTCCCAGGAGGCGCCGCCGTCGAGCGAGCGGTAGACGCCGCCGGTGCTCATCGCGACGTGCACCTTGTCCCCGTCGGGGTTGACGACGATCGAGTGGGCGGCGGCACCGCCGTAGCCGGCCCCCCATTCGCTGCGGTGCGGGTGGTCCCAGAGCCCGCGGTTGAGTTCGAAGTGTTCACCGCCGTCGGTGGACTTCCAAACGGAAATCGGCTCGCAGCCGGCCCAGACGACGCCGGGGCGGGACTCGGCGTCGGGGTGGATTTGCCAGACGCGCTCCAGTGCGGCGTCGGTGTCCTCAGGGAAGCGGATGGCGCCGTTTTCAGGCTCATGCCAGGTTTCGCCGAGGTCGTCGGAGTGGAAGACGGTGGGTCCCCAGTGCTCCGATCGGACCCCGACCAGGATCCGCGTCCGGCCTTCGCGGGTATCGATGCCGATGCTGGGGATCTCGCTCATCAGAAAATGCGGGCCGGAGAGCGACCAGTGTTGGCGGTCCGGGCTGGTTGCCAGCCACAGGCCCTTCTTGGTTCCAATCGCCAGGACATAACTCTCTGCGGTAGCCATGCCCTACATGCAACCACCCCGGCCCGGCCGCCGCAATGGTTTAAGCCCATTCAGTCGACGAACTCGGACTGGGTCTCGACGAAGTCCCAATCGGCGTCGCTCAGCCCCCCGGTGGCCCTGTCCGGGTGCGGCCCGCCGGCCTCGGCGATGCCCTGCAGCACCGGCAGCGGCAACTCCGCGGCACGCAGGTTCTCCCGCAGCCACTCCTTGCTGGCGAGGTCCAGGTCCAGCCACCACATATAGATTTCCACGCTGCCCGCCTTTCACTGTCCTTCAACGGTAGGTCCGGCGGGAGGGCCGATCAAGGGCTGGTTCGGGGAGGATGGCCCTAGCCGGGCAGGCGGCCGCGGGGCAAGAATGGACTATGCCCGCAGAGCGCACGCCCCACGCACCGCTGGTTGTCGGCGTCCTCCCGGGACACCCTCCGGAGGTGCTCGAAACCGCCGTGACGCTGGCCGGGGTCCTTGCCGCGCCACTGCTCTGCGCGTTCGTGGACGAGGCCAGCTACCTGGTGGAGTGGGATCCGGCCCGTTCCGCCCACCGGTTGTCGCTGCACCCCGAAGCCGACAACGAGGAGATCCGGAAGCAAACGGAACGTCTGCGGTCCGACATTGCCGCTGTGTGCGAGGGCACCGGCGTCGAGTGGAGCCTGCGGACCCTGGCGGGGGATCCGGCGAGGGCGCTCGGGCGGCTGGCGGCCGACGCCGGCGCGGCGATGATCGTGGTGGGCACCCCCGAACCCGGGCTGGGGCACCGGATCACCGCCGCCCTCAACGGCTCTGTAGCCGCCTGGCTCAGCCACCATCAGGACCGGCCCATCCTGATCGTCCCCACGCGGACCCCCGGACCCGGCAAGACCCGCCGTGCTCCGTGATGTCCCTGGCGGATATCTTCGCCTACCCGATTGAACACTTCGATTTTCCTGCCGGCCAGCTGTCCCCGGACGCCCCTGCTTCCCGGAAATTCAGGCCCCGGCCCGCCCCGGGAAAATAAAGCGAAAGTAGTTATTCGAGGTGCTGGCGCATCTTCGCTACCGCCAAGTAAGGTTGTAGTCGTAGGCGGGAAACCCCCTACCCCATAGCTGCTCCGGAGTGCGTATCCCCCAATAACGCACTCCGGAGCTCTTTAATTTCCGGCCGGTCCGTGTCCCGTTCCGCGCCCCTCGGCGCGACGCGGCGCCCCGCAGCGATACCCCCGGAGGGTACTTGCCAGATACCCCCATGGGGTATATGTTGGGGGCATGAACAAGTCCGAGACCTCCGCCACGGCCGCCCTGGACGACGCCGCGCCCCAGCAGCACGGCTACTCCGCCAACAAGGATGCCTACCTCAAGCGGCTCAAACGGATCGAGGGACAGGTCCGCGGCATCGCCCGGATGGTCGATGAGGACAAGTACTGCATCGACATCCTCACCCAGGTTGCCGCCGTCACCAAGGCCCTGCACGCCGTCAGCCTCGGGCTGGTGGAAGAGCACATCGGCCACTGTGTGGTCGGCGCGGCAGCCGAGCCGGATCCTGCACTCCGGGCGGAAGCCATCGACTTCAAAGTGAAGGAGGCCACCGATGCCATCGGGCGCCTGCTGCGGTAGCGGCAACACCAACCACACCGCGCACCAAACGACCGGGCTGATAAACCACCAGTCCCCCACCAAGGAGCAAGCCATGAGCACCGTTTCCACCACCATCGAGGTATCCGGCATGACCTGCGGACACTGCGTCTCCTCCGTCTCCGAAGAACTTGAGTCCCTCGCCGGCGTCGAAAGCGTCGACGTCGACCTCAACGCCGGCGGCGTCTCCACCGTGACGATCACCTCCGCCAAGCCGCTCTCGCCTGCCGAAATCGGCGAAGCGGTCGCCGAGGCCGGCTACCTGGTGGTAGCAAACGAGGCCTGAGCCCGCCACGGGCCGGACATTTACCAGCCAGGACTGAAGGGAAACATACCGTGAGCAACGCGCAGCTGCTGGACCAGCCCGGAAGCCGGGTGATTGAACTCGACATCGAGGGCATGACCTGCGCCTCCTGCGTGGGCCGGGTCGAACGCAAGCTCGGAAAGCTCGACGGCGTCACCGCCTCGGTCAACCTGCCGCTCGAGTCCGCCCGGGTCACCGTTCCGGCCGGCATCACGGACGAGCAAATCACTGCCACCGTGAACGCCGCCGGCTACAAGGCCACGCTCCGGACGCCGCATGAGACGGCTGCCGAGGCGGCGGCCGCGAGCCCGGCGTCAACCCTGAGGCCGCGGCTGCTGGCCGCGGCGGCCCTGACCATCCCGGTGTTCCTGATTTCCATGTTCCCGGCCCTCCAGTTCCCGAACTGGGGGTGGGTTGCCGGCGCTCTGGCTTTGCCAGTGGTCAGCTGGGCGGCCTGGCCGTTCCACCGGGCCGCCGCCGTGAACGCCCGGCATCTGTCCTCGACCATGGACACGCTCGTGTCGATCGGCGTCACTGCCGCCTATGCCTTCTCCGCGTGGCAGCTCCTGGCCGATCCCAGGCTCACCGAGCACCCGGGCATGGAAGGCATGGGCGGCGGCGGACTGTACTTCGAGGTCGCCGCCGTCGTCACCACCTTCCTGCTCCTCGGCCGCTACCTGGAGGCTAACGCCAAGCGGAAGGCCGGCGACGCGCTCAAGGCGCTGCTGGACCTGGGCGCCAAGGACGCCACCGTCCTCCGGGACGGCCTGGAGTTCAAGGTGCCCGCCGACCGGCTCCGGGTCGGGGACATCGTCGTCGTCCGCCCCGGCGAGAAGATCGCCACCGACGGCGTGGTCATCGAGGGTTCGTCCGCCGTCGACGCCTCCCTCGTCACCGGGGAATCGGTGCCGGTCGAAGTCGGACCGGACAGCCGGGTCACCGGCGCAACGATCAACACCTCCGGCCGACTCCTGGTCCGCGCCACCAGGGTGGGCGCTGACACGACACTGGCCCAGATGGGCCGGCTGGTCTCCCAGGCGCAGTCCGGGAAGGCGCCGATCGCCCGGCTCGCGGACCGGATCAGCGCCGTCTTCGTCCCGGTGGTCCTCGCCCTCGCCGCGGTCACCTTCGGCGCCTGGTTGCTCGCGGCCGGCCCGGCGGTCAGCGACGCCGAGCTCCGCGCCGCCTTCACCGCCGCCGTCGCCGTGCTGGTCATCGCCTGCCCGTGCGCGCTGGGCCTGGCCACCCCGGTCGGACTGCTCACCGGGACCGGCCGCGGCGCCCAGCTGGGCATCCTGATCAAGGGTCCGCAGGTACTCGAAGACACCCGCACCGTGGATACCATCCTGCTGGACAAGACGGGCACGGTTACGACCGGCCACCTCGCCGTCGCCGGCACCCGCGCGTTCGCCCCGTTCGGCGAAAGCGAGGTCCTGCGGCTCGCGGGTGCGGCAGAAGCCGCCTCCGAGCATCCCGTCGCCCGGGCCATCGCGGCGGCGGCACTCACCGCCGGGCAGGGGTCTGGCGGCCCCGCCCCGCTGCCCGCCGTCACCGACTTCCATTCGGCCCCCGGCGGCGGCGTGCGCGGCAGCGTGGACGGTCGTCTCGTTATTGTTGGCCGGTCCGGCTGGCTGCAGGAAAACGGCGTCACGGTCTCCGGAGCGCAGCGGGAGGCCCTGTCCGCCGCCGAGGCCGCCGGAGCCACCGCCATCTGGGTGGCCTTCGACGGGGAACCGGCCGGCATCATCAGCCTGCGGGACACGCTGAAGCCCGGCTCCGCGGCGGCCATCGCCCGGCTCCGCGAACTGGGCCTGCGGCCCATCCTGCTGACCGGAGACAACGCCGCGGTGGCCGGCCAGGTCGCCGCCGCCGTCGGCATCCCGCCGGAGGACGTCTTCGCTGGCGTGCTGCCCGCGGGCAAGGTAGACGCGGTCCGGAAACTCCAGACCGGCGGGGCCACGGTCGCAATGGCCGGGGACGGCGTGAACGACGCCGCGGCCCTGGCGCAGGCGGATCTGGGCATCGCCATGGGCTCCGGCACGGACGTCGCCATCGAAGCCGCGGACCTGACCGTGATGGGCAACGACCTGCGGCAGGTCGGACAGGCCATTGAGCTGTCCCGCCGGACGCTGGCCACGATCAAGACGAACCTGTTCTGGGCCTTCTTCTACAACGCGGTCGGCATCCCGGTGGCCGCGCTGGGCCTGCTCAATCCGATGATTGCAGGCGCGGCAATGGCGGCGAGCTCCGTGCTGGTCGTCGCCAACTCGCTGCGACTCCGAAGCTTCGGCAAGTAGCCCGCCGCCGGGCCGTTTGCCGCTGCGGCGGGCGCCGCCGCTCAGGGGACGGGTTCGACGTCGTTCGCGTGGTCGAGTTCGGCGGGCAGGGCGGCCGGGCGCCGCAGTTCGTCCAGCCGGACCAGCACCACCCCGCCGACGATCAGCAGGCCGCCGAGGAGCTGGACCGGGCCGGGAAGCTCGCCCAGCAGCAGCCAGGCCCAGATGACGGCGAAGAGCACCTCGGTCAGTGAGACGAAGGATGCCACCTTTGAGCCCAGTGCCCGCGCGGCCACGATGCCGGAGACATAGGCGAGCACGGTGGCGAGGACAACCAGGCCGCCCAGCGCCACCCACCAGGGCGTGACCCAGGGGCCAAGCCGCGTGTCGGAGGTGCTGGCGGCCATCGGCAGCAGCCCGGTCGCCGCCGCGAGCCACATCACGAGCGCACCCACCATGAGTCCCCCTGAGGCCAGCACGATCGGCGGGAGCGTGTCATTCTCCTTGGCCGTGATGAAGAAGTAGATGGCCAGGCAGACCGCGGCCGCAATACCCCACAGCACGCCGGCGACGTCGATTTTCACCGCCCCGGTAAGATCCAGCACCAGGACCAGTCCGGCGAGCGAGAGCAGCGTGCCCGCAATCGTGAGCGGCCGCGGCCGCTTCCGGCTCGCCCCCCAGAGCCACAGCACGATGATGACCGGGGCGAGGTATTCGAGCAGGAGCGCGACGCCGACCGACAGCCGCGCGACGGCATTGAAGTAGAACAGCTGGCACGCGGCCACGCCGATCAGGCCGAACAGCAGCACGGTGAGCCAGTTGTTCCGGAGCTGGTGCCAGCGGCCCCGCAGGGCGGCGACGGCCGGGACCGCCAGGACCAGCGCGGCTCCGGTGAGCCGGGCCGTCACCGCGGCACCGGGGGTCCAGCCCGTCTCCAGCAGCGCCTTGGCGAAGGAACCGGAAAGTCCGAACACGGCCGAGGAAAACAACGCCACCCCGAGCCCCGAGGCCAGGAAGCCTGGAGCGTCCGGCCGGGTGTTCTCGGCGCCGCGGAACGCGGGCTGGTTCGTGGCCTGGGCCCCGGCGGGGCGGCGTGCGGCAGACACGGGCTGCCTCCTGTCAGGAGTAAAGTGGGGTTATGGTCATGACAGTACGCCCGGACAACGTAAGGAGTCAAGATGGTTTTTGCCCCTGACACGGAAGTTGCGCTGCGCTCGGTGGTCGGCCTGATCAACACGGCCGCCAACGGTGAAGAGCAGCTGTCCACGGTCGCGGACCTGGACCGCTTCCTCGAGGCCGAGGGCTTCAGCGGCTCACGGACCCGGGACGCCGGGGAGCTGGCGAGCGTGCACCGGCTGCGCGCCGAGCTGGCCGAACTGTGGCTGGCCGACGAAGACGCCGCCGTGGAGACCGTCAACCGCCTGCTGCGCGAGGCCAGGGCCCTGCCGCAGCTCATGAAGCACGACGGCTGGGACTGGCACCTGCACGCCACCAGCCCCGAGGCGCCGCTGGCCGACCGGATGAGCACCGAGGCAGCGATGGCCCTGGTGGACGTAATCCGCAGCAAGGAAATGGAGCGGATGCTGGTCTGCGCCGCGGACGACTGCGACGCCGTCGTGCTGGACCTCAGCCGGAACCGGTCCAAGCGCTACTGTGACACCGGAAACTGCGCCAACCGCGCGCACGTCGCTGCCTACCGCGCCCGGAAGGCGGCGTCCTAGCGGATCTCGCCGGCCTCGTCGGCGTCGGGGGCCGGCTGCGCGCCGGGGTGGCCGTGCGACGACGACGGCCTCCTGGAGCTGAGGTTGACGCCGGACCCCTTGCCCAGGTGCTCGGCGTTGTCCTTGTAGCTCATCGAAAGCATGGCGGCGATCACGAGCGTGACGATGAAGGCGATGCCGGCGCCGGTAAAGGCGAGGTCGAAGCGGGGCGCTTTAGCGCTGCCCCCGGAGGCGAAGATCAGGACGGCGACAAAGGCCAGCACTGCCCAGAACGCGGAGAACATCAGCGGTCCCTTGACCGAGGTCCGCAGACTGCGGCGTGCTCCTGATTTCTGCTCTGCCAAGGTGCTTTCCTCCTGCCGCCAGCGCCGGGCAGGCGTGGCAGTCGTGATACCGCGGTTGTTCTACGCAGGGTAGAACCTGTCCCTCCTAGTTTACGGCCTCCGCGGAAACGCCCCGCGCATCGTGCCGCAGGGTCAGTCCGGCCAAGGTCCACAGCACGCCGCTGATGATGGCGCCGCCGCCGGCCACGCCCAGCAGCGCGTGCGGACCGAGCTCGATGAAGAAGGGCAGCGCCGCGGCGGTGCCGAGGCCGATCACGCCGGAGGCGATCCAGTCGCGCGCCAGCACCGAGCGGCGGCGGGTGGCCACGCCGAGGTACAGCTCCGCGGCGCCGGCGAGCCCCAGGCCGAGGGCGCCGACGATGCCGAAGACCAGGCTTCCGGGGATCAGCCCGACGGCGGCACCGGTGCCTGTGAGCACCGCACCGGCGGCGGCGAGGGCCTTGGCGGCGCCCGTCCCGTGCGGCAATCCGGTCTTCTTGACGCTCCAAGCCAGCACCACGCCGCTTGCGAGCAGGTAGAGACCGCCCGCCCAGCCCATGCCCGGGACGGACGGTGCCGCCCAGAACACCGTGACGGCGCCGAACACCAGCGCGACGGCGGCCCGGACCAGGACGGGCTTCCAGAGGTCCGTGGCGGCGGGCAGGGCGGTGGCGGCGTGGGGGCTGCGGGGAGAGTCACCCGTCCAGTTTAGGGCTTCCGGATCCGGGCCGCGTCGTCCGGCCGCACCGTCCGGCCGCACCGTCCGCCCGCGGCCCGCACCGGCCTGCGGCCACCGCCTCAGCGGGCGCCGAGCAGCATCCAGCGGTCCGTGCGGGCCCGCAGCCCCAGCGTGAGCGCGCGGGCCAGCATGTAGCCGAGCGAGAAGGCGGCCCAGAGCCAGAGCAGCGCCGGACCGCCAGCGGAACCGGAGAGCTGGACCGCCAGGAGCAGGGGCAGGTAGGCGGCGAGATTCACGACGCCGGCGATCGCCAGGTACCGCGCGTCACCGGCCCCGATCAGCACCCCGTCGAGGACAAAGACGTAGCCCGCGAGCGGCTGCCCGGCGGCGAGGACCCACAGGGCGAGCGTGAGGGCGGACCGGACGCCGTCGTCGGGCGTGAACAGCAGCCCGGCCCATGGCGCGGCGGCAGCGAGCAGGACCCCGGTCAGCGTGCCGAAGCCAAGTCCCCAGCGGACCATGGTTCCGGTCAGCTCGCGGGCGGCGGCCGGCCGGGCGGCCCCAAGTTCCTTGCCGATAAGCGCCTGGGCGGCAATCGCGAGGGCGTCCAGGGCGAAGGCGAGGAAGGTGAAGATGGTCATCGCGAGCTGGTGCGCAGCCAGGTTGACCGGCCCCTGGGCCGTGGCCACCAGCACGGTGGCAAGGATGGCGATGCGCAGGCTGAGCGTCCGCAGCATCAGCCACGAGCCCACCCGGGCCAGCGCCCGGATACCGTGCCAGTCCGGGCGCAGGGACACCCCGTGGTTGCGCGCGTTGCGTTGGACCATCGCGACATAGGCCAGGGCCATGGCCCACTGGGCGATGCTGGTGCCCACGGCCGAGCCGGTGACAGAGAGCCGCACGCCGTAGACCAGGAAAAAGTTCAGCGCGATGTTCGCGGTGAAGCCGGCCGCAGCCACGGCCAGCGGCGTCCGGGTGTCCTGCAGGCCCCGCAGGACGCCGGTCCCGGCAAAGACGAGCAGCATCGCCACGAGGCCGGGCATGGACCAGCGCAGGTAGTCCACGGCAAAGGTCCGCACCTCGCCGCGGGCACCCATCAGGTCCAGCAGCGGTTCGGCGGTGAAGAATCCGGCCGCGGCCAGGATGACACCCAGCACCAGGGCGAGCCATACGCCGTCACGTCCGGCCGCCAGGGCCCGGGGCAGCTGCCCGTTGCCGACCGCCCGCGCCACCGCCGGGGTTGTGGAATAGGCCAGGAACACCATGAGCCCCACCGCGGTATGCAGCACGGCGGAGGCCAGCCCGACACCGGCGAGCTCGGCAACACCCAGATGTCCGACGATGGCGGAGTCGGCCAGCAGGAACAGCGGCTCCGCGACCAGCGCCCCGAACGCGGGAACGGCAAGGCGGAGGATTTCCCGCCGGCGGGCGTGGGGCGTCAGCGTTGCTGGGGCTGGTTCTGGCACGGAACCACCCTAGCGGCCCTCCCGTCGTCGTACGGCGTCACCCCTGTGTCACCCCTGTGTCACCGCGGGTCGCATTAGTTGACTTTTCAACTAAGCATGAGCAAAATATAACTTGAATCTTCAACTAAAGAGCTGCCGGCCCGCCCCTCGGCTTTCCCATCGTCAGAACGGTATGTCATGAACCAGCCCACACTCACCACCACGGCCCGCACGATCCTGCGCGTCGTCACCGGCTTCCTGTTCGCCGCCCACGGCTGGCAGAAATTCAACGAATTCACCATTCCCGGTACCCAGGCCGCCTTCGTGCAAATGGGTGTCCCCGCCGCAAACCTCGTCGCCCCGGTCATCGCCACCCTGGAACTTGTCGGCGGCGTCGCCCTGATCCTTGGCGTGCTGACCCGCGTGTTCGCCGTGCTCCTCGCCCTGGACATGCTGGGCGCCCTGTTCCTGGTGCATGCCCCGGCGGGCATATTTGCCGCCGCGGGCGGCTACGAGCTGGTGCTGATCCTGGCCGCCGCGGCCCTCGCCGTAGCGCTCGTCGGCGCCGGTCGGGTCTCCGTCGACAAGGCCGTCTTTGGCCGCAGCGGATCCAAGCTCAGCGCCCTGGCGTAGCCTCGGCTCCAACGCACACGACGGCGGGCGGTCACCTTACGGTGGCCGCCCGCCGTCGTCGGTGGCGGTTTGTGTGGCGCCCTGCGCCGCGATTATGTCGATGGCCCCGATGCGGTGTGACGGCCGGTCAGTACACTCACTTCCATGAGTGAGACTTCCGCCAACGCCGTCACCCTGCGCTTCCTTGCCGCACCCACGGACGTCGGCCACAGCGGCTCCGTGGACGCCGGGACAGTGCTCGAATGGGTGGACAAGGCAGCCTACGCCGCCGCCGTCGGCTGGGCGATCTCCTACTGCGTGACCGCCTATGTGGGGAATATCCACTTCGCGGATCCGGTGAACAGCGGCGACATGGTGGAGGTCACGGCCACCATCGTCTACACCGGCCGTTCCTCCATGCACATCCGGACCGTCGTCTCCTCCGGCGATCCCAAGGGCGGCCCCGCCACGATGCGCAGCCAGTGCATGGTGATCTTCGTGGCAGTGGGCGAGGACGGCAAACCGATTCCGGTGCCGCAGTATGAACCGTCGACGCCGGCCGAGATCGAGCAGCGCGACCACGCGCTGGCGCGGATCAAGGTCCGCGAGGACATAGTCCAGGCCATGAGCGGGCAGGAATACACCGACGCCGGAACCGCCGAACGCGTCACGCTGCGGTTCATGGCGGCCCCCACGGACGTGAACTGGGGCGGCAAGGTCCACGGCGGAATCGTCATGAAGTGGATCGACGAGGCCGCCTACGTGTGCGCCTCCCGCTACTGCGGGATGGACACGGTGGCGGTCTTCTCCGGCGGCGTGCGGTTCTACCGGCCGCTGCTCATCGGCCACCTCGTGGAGGTGGAGGCCCGGCTGGTCTACACCGGGACGAAGGGAATGCACATTGCCGTCCACGTCCGCTCCGGCGATCCCAAGGGGCACGAACTGAACCTCACCACGTACTGCCTGACCGTCATGGTGGCCCGGGACGAGAACGGTACCTCCGTGCCGGTCCCGCGGTGGGTTCCGGTCTCCGCGGAGGATAAGCGGCTGCACGCGCATGCCCGGGAGCTGCTGGAGATCAGGGGCCGGGCACCCGGAAACCGGCTGCCCAACCACCTGCTCTAGAAGCCTCCGCCGCCGGCATCGCCCGCCATGTTGGCGAAGCGGGAGTAGTGGCCCTGGAACGCCACCACGATGTCCTTGGTGGGGCCGTTGCGGTGCTTGGCGATCAGGATGTCCGCCTCGCCGGCGCGCGGGGACTCCTTGTCGTAGACGTCTTCGCGGTGCAGCAGGATGACCATGTCCGCGTCCTGCTCGATCGAGCCCGACTCGCGCAGGTCGGAGACCATCGGGCGCTTGTCCTGGCGCTGCTCGGAGCCACGGTTCAGCTGCGACAGCGCGATGACGGGAACCTGGAGTTCTTTGGCCAGCAGCTTGAGTGCCCGGGAGAACTCCGAGACTTCCTGCTGGCGGGATTCGACTTTCTTGCCCGAGCTCATGAGCTGCAGGTAGTCGAGGATGACCAGCTTGAGGTCGTGCTGCTGCTTCAGCCGGCGGCACTTGGCGCGGATTTCCATCAGCGACATATTGGGGCTGTCATCGATGAACAGCGGGGCATCGTTCATCCGGCCCATGGTGGTGGCGATCTTGGACCATTGCTCGTCCTTGATGGTGCCCTTGCGAAGGTCCTGCAGGCCGATCGTGGCCTCCGCCGAGAGCAGGCGCATCGCGATTTCGTTCCGGCCCATTTCGAGGGAAAACATGACCGTGGCGAGGTTGTTCTTGATGGCCGCGGAGCGGGCGAAGTCCAGCGCGAACGTGGACTTGCCGACGGCGGGACGGGCGGCGATAACGATCATCTGGCCAGGGTGCAGGCCGTGGGTCAGTTCGTCGAGTTCGTAGAAGCCGGTGGGGACGCCCACCATGCCTTCCCCGCGGTGCCCGGATGCCTCGATCTCATCCACGGTGGATTCCATGACGTCCTTGAGGACGACGTAGTCCTCGGCGGTGCGGCGCTCGGCCACAGCGTAGACCTCTGCCTGCGCCTGGTTGACCAGGTCTTCCACTTCGCCGTCCTGCCCGTAGCCGAGCTGGACGATCTTGGTGCCCGCATTGACCAGCCGGCGGAGGACGGCCCGTTCGGCCACAATCTCGGCGTAGTAGCCGGCATTGGCCGCGGTGGGAACGGTCTGGATCAGCTCGTGGAGGTAGGCAGGGCCGCCGATCCGGTTGATTTCGCCCCGCTTGGTCAGCTCATCCGACACGGTCACGGCATCGGCGGGCTCGCCGCGGCCGTAGAGGTCGATGATGGCCTCGTAGATGGTCTCGTGCGCCGGGCGGTAGAAGTCCTGGCCGCGCAAGATTTCCACAACGTCGGCGATGGCATCCTTGGACAGCATCATGCCGCCCAGCACGGACTGTTCGGCGGGGATGTCCTGAGGCGGCTTGCGGCTGCCTTCGGCCCCCCGGGTGCCCTCAACCGAGTCAAGATGCGTAACTGACAAAACTGCCGTCCTTCATAGTGTTCCGGCGGTGTCGCGCTCCCCGCCGGCATTTAAGCCATCTGTTGTGGTGCCCGCGTTGCGGCGAAACGTGCCACGCGCCCCCCAGGCGCCCGCCACTTACTTCCTATCAGCCCGCACCGACTTTTTGTCCTGCCCGCAGGAGCTGGCCGGCCATGCGGTGCCAGCCCGCCCCGGGCGTGCGGTTTGCCGGCCCGCCCGGTGCCTCGCAGCGGGACCGGAACACGGTGCCGCCGCGGCTGGTCACCCGCAACGTTAGCCCCCGATCGGGCAGGCTCCAACCCCGCTTCCACGCACCCCTGTGGATAAGTTGTGGACTAATGGCCCCTTCTTGTGCACAGCCTGTGGGAACGTCTGTGGATAGAGGAATACTTTGCCGCCTAACATGCCGCTGACCTGCGGAAATACATCATTTTCCTTGTGGATGAAAAAGAAATTGCACCAAGCTTCATCCACAGCTTGCATCCGGCGGCTCGGGATAGCGGCCGCGTACGGAGGCCACGGACCGGCGCAAATATGCTAATTTTGTGATGCTTATCACCGGAATGGCGCGGAATTGACGGCCCTGGCCGCGGCTTGTATGCGAAACCCAGAATGTGCTGTGGATAACTGCTATCTGGCATAAGCTGTGGCCATGGGCGACGTCTTGATAGTCATGCTGCCTGCCCTCATCCTTGCGGGCATCCTGTGGGCAGTAGCCGCGGCACTGAAACCACGCAACCTCGGCATCTCCGACGCCGAGCGGTACCAGCTGGAACTGGCCATGCGCTCACGTGCCCATTACGAGGCCCAGGTGAGGGCCGCCATGGCCGCGCGGGCGCGTGTGGACGCCTCAACCCGCCCCAGCCAGAACGAACAGCAGCAATCGCAGCAGGAGGAGCACGCCCGCGCGGCCCTGGTCGCCCGGCCAGGCTCCTTCAACGACGCGGGACGGCCCGGCCACCTGGGTGCCGTGCTGCCCGGCGGCCAGCTCAGCCCCCAGTTCACCCTGCAGCTCCAGTCCCTGGCCCGCTCCGGGCACAAGATGCAGGCGATCAGGCTGCTGCGCCAGGCCACCCGTTCCGACCTTTTGACCGCCAAGAATTACGTAGATCGGCTGTAGTCCATGGAAGCCCTGCTCGTCCCCCTCCTGATCCTCGTGCTCGCGGGCGTCGCCGTCGTCCTGGCCGCCCGTGCCATGGGGCGCCGCCGTCCGGCCGCCCGGACGGACGAGGCCCCGCAGCCCATCCGCAATTCGGCGGAGCTTGCCCGCACGGCCGCGGCGAAGCTGGATCAGGAGCAGCACCGCCGGCTGTATGCCCTGATCGCGCAGGGCCAAGCCATGGCAGCCATCAAGCTCTACTTGGAAGCCACCGGCGAGGGCCTCCGCGCCTCCCGGGACGCGGTTGGAGCCCTGGCCGCCCACCCGCAGCCGTACCGGCCCCGGCAGGCGCCCGAGCAGCCCGCCCACGACGACGACGAGGACGCGCCGCAGCGCTTCCCCTACCGGTACCGGGCGATTGCGAGCAAGGGAGAGATCACCCGCGAGGTCAGCAGCAACATGCTCAACGACGAGATTTACGGCCGGATCCGCACGCTGGCCAGGAGCGGAGACACCGAGGGCGCGGCGGCCGCGCTGACCCGGCACTCGGACATTTCACTGAAGCAGGCCCGCGAGTTCATCGCGCTGCTCGAAGAATGACCGGCCGGTACCGCGCTAGTTACCGGCGGAGATGCCGGCGAGCAACTGCTCGAACGGCAGTGACTCCAGCGGCCCCTGCTGCTGCCGCGGCTGGGCACCGTCGAGCAGGCGCGTGAACTCCCCCGCCGCCCGCTCGATCCTCGCCGAAAGCGGGGTGCCGCCGTCGCCGGTCGTTCCCCAGTCCTGGGGGCCGGCGAAGACGCCGGTGGCGGCGGTCCGGGTGCGCAGGTAGCTGAAGAGCGGGCGCATCGCGTAGTCCAGCACCATCTGATGCCGGTCGGTGCCGCCGGTGGCGCCGAGCAACACGGCCTTGCCGTCCAGGGACTTGGGGTCCAGCACGTCGATGAACGACTTGAACAATCCGCTGTAGGACGCGCTGAAGACCGGGCTGACGGCGATGATGCCGTCGGAAGCCTCCACCCCGGCAATCACCTCGGCCAGGCGCGGCGCCGCGTAGCCGGTCACGAAGTTATTGGCGATCTCAACGGCCAGATCCCGCAGTTCGACGACGCCGACCGTCACGGCGTAGCCCGCGTTGGTCAGCTGGCGCTCGGCTGAGGCCGCCAGCTGGTCCGCCAGCAGGCGGCTCGACGACGGGACGCCGAGTCCGGCGGAGAGAACGGTGATACGGCGGGTTTCCACGGTGTGCTCCTAGTTCGAATCCAGCTCTGCAATGCCACTACATGCATTTGCATCTACCTGTAGAAGCGGCGGCATCACCCGTTTATTCCCGTCCCCCGGCCGGGTCAGAGCAGGACAAACCCCTCGATGCAGCTGACCGAGCTGCCGCCGATCCAGACGTCGTCCCCCAGGGCGTCGACGTGGACCCGGCCGCACCGGCCCAGCACCGTTCCCTGCGCCGCGAGGTACGACTCGGGGGCCCGTCCGCTGCGGATCAGCCACTGCGCGACCCCGGCGTGGAAGCTGACGGTGACGGGGTCCTCCGCAGCCGCGTCCCCGGGAATGAAGGTGCGCACCTCAAAATCAACGGCGGATCCTCCCGGGCGCGGGCCGATCACCCCCACCTTGAGCCCCGACATCGCGGGGTAGTCCGGCCTGATGGCCAGCACTTGTTCGGCGGACTCGAGCAGCACGCCGATCCATTCCGGGCCGTTGACCAGCCACGAGGCGTCTAACAGTGCTTCCCGGGGCAGCCCAAGCCCGGCGGCGACATGAACCAGATCCTCCTCCGCCACGGCACCCGTCCGGGTCAACGGCGGGGCCGCGAAGGCCAGCCGGGCGCCGTCGCTTTTTACCCTGACCAGCCCGGCCGCGCATTCCTGGACCAGGACGCCGTCCCGGCCGGGGACGCCGCCGGCCTCCAGCCAGGCATGCGCCGAGCCGAGGGTGGGGTGGCCGGCAAAGGGAAACTCCTCGCTGCCGGTGAAGATCCGCACCCGGTAGTCGGCCTCCGGACGCGTGGGCGGGAGCAGGAAGGTGGTCTCGGAGAGGTTGGTCCAGTTGGCGAACTGCTGCATGGTCCCGCCGTCGAGGCCCTCGGCGTCGACGACGACCGCCAGCGGGTTGCCCCGGTAGGGCACATCGGTAAAAACATCCACCTGGGCGAAGGGGCGGAGGCGGGGCGCTGCGGGCATGGCGTTCACCGCAGCAGGCTATCACCGGCGGCCGCTGAGGCGGACGGCGCGGCTGACAGCAACAGCCCGCATCTGCCAGACTGCCGTCATGGCCGAAAACAAAACGCAGGCAACGGGCGCGTCCGTGGAGGAGTTCCTCGCCGCCGTCGATCACCCGGTGCGGCGCAACGACGGATTACGCTTGCTGGCGCTTATGTCCGAAATCACGGGGGAACCGGCCCAAATGTGGGGTCCGACGATTGTGGGCTTCGGCCACTACCACTACAAGTACGCCAGCGGCAGGGAGGGCGACGCCGCCGCAGTCGGGTTCTCCCCCAGGAAATCCAGCCTGTCGCTCTACGGCCTCACGTCCGGCCCGGAGGCCGCCGAACTGCTCGGCAGGCTGGGCAAACACAAGACCGGCACCGGCTGCCTGTACGTCAACAAGCTCGACGACGTCGACGAGGCCGTGCTCGCCGACCTGGTCCGGCTCGGCTACCGGCACGTCACCAAGGAGCTGCACCACGGCTAGGTCCGGCCGGTTGCGGCGCCGGATTTAAGGCGGAAAGCCCCCGCGTCCGGTTCCCATAGGAATCCGGAGGCGGGGGCATCCTGTGCAGTTCAGTCAGTCGAAAAGACTACTTCCCTGCAACGACGTCGAGCTCGATCACAGCGGAAACGTCGTCGTGAAGACGGACGTTGGCCTGGTAGGAACCGGTCGACTTGATGTGAGCCGGCAGTTCAACCTTGCGCTTGTCGATGCGGCCAAGGCCTGCGGCCTCAACAGCGTCGGCCACGTCGCCCTGCTTGACGGTGCCGAACAGGCGTCCGGTCTCGCCAGCCTTGACAACGAGCTTGACCGGCTTGGCCTGCAGCGCAGCGGCCTGCTTCTGAGCGTCTTCCAGGGAAGCGTGCTCGCGGGCGGCACGGGCAGCCTTGATGGACTCAACCTGCTTCTCGCCACCCTTCGACCAGGTCAGGGCGAAGTTGCGGGGCAGCAGGTAGTTACGTGCGTAACCGTCCTTGACCTCGACAACGTCGCCAGCAGCACCGAGACCGGTTACTTCGTGGGTCAGAATGAGCTTTGCCATGTTAGTTAATCCCTTCCTTAGCCGCGGCCAGCGCCGGAGTAAGGCAGCAGAGCAACTTCGCGGGCGTTCTTGATTGCCTGGGCGATCTTGCGCTGTTCCTGCACCGTGACGCCAGTGACGCGACGGGCGCGGATCTTTCCGCGGTCGGAGATGAACTTGCGCAGCAATGCTACGTCCTTGTAGTCGATGACAGTGATGTCAGCGGCCTTCAAGGGGTTGGACTTTGGTTTGGGCTTACGGAGTTCAGCCTTAGCCATCGTGGAGCTCCTATTCGATGGAGCCCGTGGATATTGATCCACGGGATGGTGGTGATCCGCGGCGGTCGTCGCGTGGCTGCCGTGCGGCTGCCTCGCGGGTCCCGACGTCGGACCTTAGATGTTGTTTAGAAGGGAGGTTCGGAATCCGGGCCGTTGCCCCAGCCGCCGCCTGCATTGCTGACCCCGGGCGTGGCCCAGGGATCATCCTGCTGCGCGGGCTGGTTGCCGCCCCAGCTTCCGCCGGAGTTGCCGCCCTGGTTTCCACCAGAGTTGCCACCGAAACCGCCGCTGTTGCCGCCGCCGAAGCCGCCCTGACCACCCTGACCGCCGGAGCGCTGGGTACGGTTGACCTTGGCGTTGGCGTAGCGCAGGCTGGGGCCGATCTCGTCGACCTCAAGTTCGATAACGGTGCGCTTCTCGCCTTCCTTGGTTTCGTAGGAACGGCTCTTCAGGCGGCCGGAAACGATCACGCGCATGCCCTTGGTGAGGGACTCCGCGACATTTTCGGCTGCTTCGCGCCATACCGACGCGCGGAGGAACAGGGTTTCCCCGTCCTTCCACTCATTGGACTGGCGGTCGAAGGTGCGGGGAGTAGACGCGATGGTGAAGTTAGCTACTGCCGAACCTGACGGTGTGAACCTCAGTTCGGGATCATTGGTGAGATTACCGATGACCGTAATAGTGGTTTCGCCTGCCATCTACTGCCTCCTTGTTCGTTCCTGCGGGGTTAAAGATTGAGGGGTGGAGCTGATTACTCAGCAACAACCTTCTGCTCTTCGGGGCGGGTGATCTTGGTGCGCATGATGGTCTCGTTGAGACTCAGCTGGCGGTCAAGTTCCTTGGCGGTAGCCGGCGCGGCGGTGAAGTTCACCACGGCGTAGATACCTTCGGACTTCTTCTGGATTTCGTAAGCCAGTCGACGACGGCCCCAGATGTCAACCTTTTCGATGGTTCCACCATCGTTGGTGATGACGTTCAGGAACTTCTGAAGCGACGGCTCAACGGTACGCTCTTCGACCTCGGGGTCGATGATTACCATCAATTCGTAAGGACGCATATGTGAACCCACCTCCTTTGGGCTAAGCGGTTACGGCATTTCCGTAACAGGAGGTTCATTTGCGGTGCTTGTGCGGCACATAGCCCCCGGAACGGAGGCAGGGCGCAGCACAGACTTCAATAGCTTAGTGCATCCGGGCGGATTTCGGCGATTTCTTATTCTGCCACCGTAGGTCACCGGCGGCGGCGGCGGAAGCGCCCCCGGAGGCATGTGGATAACCTCCCGGGTGCGTGTGCCATGATCGGGGCATGAGTACTGGTTCGCCCTCCCGTTCCACGGCAACGACGATCCACCGCAGCCGGCTGCGCTTCGCCGTGATGGTGCTTGCCGGGCTGCTGGCCGCCGGCGCTTCGGGGCTCGCCGGGCGCTGGGTGGAGGCCCCGGCCGTGGGCTGGAGCAGCGCCGCGCTGACCTATGTGGTGTGGGTGTGGATCGTGATCGGCCCGCTGGACGCCGCCGGCACCCGGGCGCACGCCACCTCGGAGGATCCGTCCCGCAGCGTCACGGACCTGATGATCCTGGCCGCCAACGTCGCCAGCCTCGCGGCCGTGGCCGCCGTCGTGCTCGATTCGCACAGCAGCAACGACGGCGGATCGCGGCTCGGCGGCGGCCTGCTGGCCCTCGCATCCGTCGCGCTGGCCTGGATGCTGGTGCAGACGCTTTTTACCGTCCGGTACGCCGGGCTCTACTACAGCACCGCGCCGAAGGCGGGGGCCGCGGTGGGCGGCATCGATTTCAACCAGGACGAACCGCCCCAGTACACCGACTTCGCCTACCTCGCCACGAGCCTGGGGATGACTTACCAGGTGTCTGACACGGCCCTGAAAAACCATGCGATCCGCGCCGAGGCCCTCAAGCACAGCCTGCTGTCCTACCTGTTTGGCACGGTCATCCTGGCCGCGACCATCAACCTCGTGATCGGCCTCGCCAGCTCCTAGGAGACGGCCCGGGGGACCGGGTGGGAGGCGGTGCGGAAGAACAGTTCGGTGACCAGCGCCAGCCGGTGCGGGTCCTCGACGCCGCAGAGCTCGCGGGCCGAGTGCATCGACAACAGCGGAACGCCGACGTCGACCGTCCGGATCCCGAGCCGGGTGGCGGTCAGGGGACCGATCGTCGACCCGCAGGGCATCACGTTGTTGGAGACGAACTCCTGGTAGGGGATCCCGGCGTCGGCGCAGAGCCCGGCCCAGAGTGCCGCGCCGGCGGCGTCGGTGGCGTAGCGCTGGTTGGCGTTGATCTTCAGTAGCGGGCCGCCGTTCAGGACGGGCCGGTTGGCCGGGTCGTGGCGCTCCGGGTAGTTGGGGTGCACGGCGTGCCCGGCGTCGGCGGACACACAGAACGACGCCGCGAACGCCTGCCGCCGCTGGCTCGCCGTCGCCCCGAGCCCGTCGGAGATGCGGACCAGGATGTCCTCCAGGACGGGTCCGCAGGCCCCCGAGCGCGAGGCGGAGCCGATTTCCTCGTGGTCGAAGGCGGCCAGCACGGCGATCGGCCCGTCGGCCGGCACCGGTCCGGACGCGTGCCCGATGAGCGCGGCGAGCCCGGCGTGCGTGGCGGAGAGGTTGTCCAGCCGGCCCGAGGCGAAGAACTCGCCGCGGGCACCGAACACGGCCGGCGCCTGGGTGTCCGCGATGACGATGTCGTAGCCGCCGATCTGCCCCGGATCCACGGCGGCACCGGGGACCCGGTCCGCGAGGAGGCCCAGGAGGTCCGCGCCGGCGGGGTCGCCGAGGCCGAAGACCGGGTTCATGTGCTGTTGCTTGTCCAGGGCCAGGCCGTCGTTCACGGCGCGGTCCAGGTGGATGGCCAGCTGGGGGAAGCGCAACAGCGGCCCGGTGGCGGTGAGGTGCTGGGTGCCGTCGCGCATCACCAGGCGCCCGGCGAGCTGCAGTTCGCGGTCAAGCCAGGAGTTGAGCAGCGGGCCGCCGTAGACCTCGACCCCGGCCTGCAGCCAGCCGAACTTGCCGGTGGTGGCCTTGGGCTTGAGTTTGAAAGAAGGCGAATCGGTGTGCGCGCCGAGGATGTTGAAGCCGGTGGCGGGTCCAGCTCCCGTCGGCGTTACCCAGGCGATGAGGGCGCCGTCGCGGACCACGTAGAACCTGCCGGCGGAACCCGCGGCTGCCGCGCCGTCCCAGGGCTGCAGCTCGTCGAGGCCGGTGAATCCCGCGTTGTCCAGCCGGCGGGCGGCCTCGTGGACGGCATGGAAGCTCGAGGGCGATGCGCTGACGTACGCGCCGAGGTCCTGGATATGGTCTGCGGCTGTGGCGGAGGAAGGCATGGCTCCGAGTCTAGCGCCGGCGCTAGACCGTGACGTTGAGTCCGGCCGTGTACCCGCCGGTCACCGAACCGGCCATGGTGGCCAGCTGGTAGATCCCGCCGTCGTTGCCAAAGACGTTGTCCGACTTCAGCGTGGTCCGCGGGAAGTTTCGGGCACTCGATTCGTAGCCGGCCGAGGCGTAGACGTCCCTGCAGGCGGCGTCGGTCAGGGCGATTTGCGAGACGGTGAGGATCTGTCCGGCCGAGGTGGCGTTGCTCATGGACTCGAAGACTTCGAAATGGATGTGCGGCCAGCGTCCGCTGTAGGCGCCCGGGAAGATGGTGGTGAAGGTGACCTGCCCGTTGGCATCCGCCTCCTGGACGCCGCGGAGGTAGTTCTCGTTCTTCAGTCCGGCGTCGTACATCGAGTACTTTCCGTCCTTGTCGCAGTGCCAGGCGTAGACGGCGGCGCCGGCCAGCGGTGCGCAGCCCTTGGCGTTGTCGAGCAGGGTAAGTGTGACGGTCAGGGGCACGCCGTCGGCCTTGGTGGACGAGGTGCCGAAGCTGGCGGTGATGTCCTTCCGGACCACCCCGGATGCCGCCAGGGCGTTCGGCCCGTTGGATCCGTCGCCGGGGAACGGTCCGGCCGTTTCCCTCGGGATCTCGACGCCGCATTCGGCGATGGCGCGGGTCAGGGTGGGTGCGGCGGAGGCCGCGCCTGAAGCCGCCGCCGTCGAACCCGACGCCGATGCGGCCGCCGGGGGCGCGGCACCCGTGGAGGAGGCGCCGTCGGCCGGGGAACCGCCAGGGGTGCAGGCGGCGAGGGCCGCCGCGGTGCCTGCGCCCAGGAATATGCCCAGCGAGCGGCGGCTCATCAGCGTTCCGAGGTCGAATTCCAGGCCGCGGTCGTGGTTGGGGTGCGGTTCGTGCGGGGGCGGCGTCGAGGTGTCCATGCCCCCATGCAACCGCGCGGCGCTGTGCCGTGGCTAGGGCGTTGCTGTGGCCGCCCTGTGGCCGCCGATCACCGGACATGCCCTCCCGTGGCGGCCGCCGATGGGCATAAAGGCAATATGTCCATCCGCGGCCCCCGGCGTGGGGCATGTCCGGTGGCGCGGCATGTCCGGCGGACCTTAGGCCGGGCCGACGCCGGCGGTGGCTTCCTCGCTGGGGGCTTCGGCGGCGGGGCTCGGCCCGGGCTGGTCAGAAGGGGGGGTGCTGTGCTTGCGGTAGCGCCAGAGCCCGATTCCGACCACGACGGCGGCCAGCGCCAGCGAGAGCAGCAGCGATTCCCGGGTGGAATCGAGTACCACCATGCCCACCAGCAGGGCGACGATGCTGACAATCGCGACCCAGGTCAGGTACGGGAAGAGCCACATCTTCAGTTGCAGTTCCCGGGCCGCGGTGCCCATCCGGCGGCGCAGGATCAGCTGGGACACCGAAATGACCAGCCAGACGAACAGGGCGATGGCTCCCGACGTGTTGACCAGGAACAGGAAGACGGTGTCCGGGGCGATGTAGTTCAGGCCCACGGTGATGAAGCCGACCACGGTCGAGGCGAGCACAGCGGCGGCCGGGACGCCGCGCCTGGAGATCCGCATCCAGGAGCGGGGCGCATCGCCGCGGCGGGACAGGGAGAAGAGCATCCGGCTGGCGGTGTAGAGGCCGGAGTTGAGGCAGGACAGCACGGAGGTCAGCACCACGATGTCCATGATGGTTCCGGCGCCCGGGATGCCGAAGAGTTCGATCACGGCGACGTAGGGGCTCTTCGCCACGGAGGCGGAATTCCACGGCAGCAGGGTCACCACGATGGCGATCGAGCCGATGTAGAACACCAGGATGCGCCAGACCGTGGATTTCACGGCTTTCTTGACGGCATCGACCGGGTTCTCGGATTCACCGGCGGCAATCGTGGCGATTTCGGCGCCGAAGAAGGAGAACACGACCACGAGGATGCCGGCGAGCACGGCGCCGGGGCCGTTGGGCATAAAGCCGCCCCTGCCCACCAGGTTGTCCAGGCCGGGGGCCGGGACACCGGGGATCAGGCCGAGGATGGCGGCGGCGCCGAAGAGCAGGAACAGCACGATCGCGGCGACCTTGATGGAGGCGAACCAGAACTCGAATTCGCCGTAGGATTTCACCGAGCCGAGGTTGGTCAGGGTCAGCAGCACCATGAGGGCCAGCGCCCACACCCACTGGTCGATGCCGGGCACCCAGCGGTGCATGATGGCCGCTCCCGCCGTGGCCTCAATGCCGAGCACGATGATCCAGAACCAGGCATAGAGCCAGCCGATGCTGAAACCGGCCCAGCGGCCAAGGGCTTTATCGGCGTAGGTCGAGAAGGAACCGGTTTCGGGATTGGCTGCCGCCATTTCGCCGAGCATGCGCATGACGAGGATGACGACGAGGCCGGCGGCAAGGTAGGCGACGAGGATGCCGGGGCCGGCCTGCTGGATCGCTGCGCCGGAGCCGACGAAGAGCCCGGCCCCGATGACGCCGGCGATGGCGATCATGGACAGATGCCGTGGTTTCAGGGATTTGGAGAGTTGCTGGTCAGCCTGCATTAAGCGCCGTCCTTCGTGGGTGGTGTCGGTCCGTCACCCGCGCCAGGCGATGCCCGGGGCGGATGTGCAGTGGACCACAGTGTCGTTTCACCCTAGACGGCAATGGAAACGCGATGTTCTGTGCAATCCCACAGATTACGCCAGACGTTTTGGGGCAGATCTCCAGTGGGAGGGCCTCCGCGGCAAAGCCTGATGCCTCACCGGCAATTCCGCAATGTGCCGGAAACCACTGTTTCGGGGCCTTTTGGGGCAGGGCCCGGGGGCGCGCCAGCCGGCCGGCGCGCCCCCATAACTACGGACTAGATGTACTAACCCGGCACGTTAGTGACACGGCTGGCGGGTGAGGCGCCTTTGAGGGCGGTGTGTGGCCTGTGGTGATTGTAGTAGTCGATGAAGTCCTGGTAACAGGCTTGGCGTTCCGTTTCTGAGCGGTAGGCCCTGGCGTAGGCCCATTCCTCTTTGAGGATTCGGTTGAAGCGTTCGACCTTGCCGTTTGTCTGGGGTCGGTAGGGCCGGGTGCGTTTGTGGCTGATGCCGGCCTCGGCAAGGACTTTGCCGAAAGCTCTGGACCGGTAGCAGGAGCCGTTGTCGGTCATCACCCGCCTGATCCGAACGCCTTGGGCTTGGAAAGCGGCGATGGCGTTGCGCATGAATGAGGCCGCTGTGGCTTGGGTTTCGTCGGGAAGGATCTCGGAGTAGACGAACCGGGAATGGTCATCGACGGCGTGATGAATAAAGGAGTAGCCCCTGACCTGCCCGCGGTCTTTACGGCGGCCTTCGGCGAGGTTCCTGGCCCGGGCATTCGCCTCGCCCTGCACGCGCCCGTGGATCCGGTGGCCGCCGCCGTTGGGGATGCGGCCGAGCTTCTTGACATCGATGTGGACCATCTCGCCGGGCCAGGCGTATTCATATCGGCGGGCGCGGTCCCGGCCCCGGGTCCTGACTCCGGTGGCCGGATCGGTGAACCGCAGCGGGGGACAGAGGTAACGAGCCAGGATCCGGTGAACAGTGGAGATGTTCAAGTGCAGGTGATACGCGATCCGGGCCGGACCCCAGCGCCTGTTGACCCGCAGACCCAACACCCGCCGCTCGGATCGCACCCGGGTCCGGTGCGGGCAGGCAGCCGGTCGGCTTGAACGGTCTTCCAGCCCGTCCTCGCCGAAATCACGGTACCGCTGCGACCAACGGGCTGCCGTCGGCACGGAGACACTGAACCGTTCAGCCGCCCGGCGCAACGGCCAACCATCATCAACGATGCAGCGAGCCAGCCGAAGACGGCCCGAGTGAGCCAAAAACGCGTTACGGTGGGACACGAGGACCTCCTGGGTTGTGTTCGCTCTCGACAAGCACCACACAACACCCGGAGGTCCTCTTATTGCGTCAAATCAGTCCCCGTGTCACTAACGTGCCGGGACAGTACAACTAGACGTCCCGCTTCTTGAGCAGGATGCCGGCCAGCACCACCGGGACGACCACCCACGCGCCAAGGACCAGGGCGGCCTGCCAGGCCTCCAGGGTGTCGGGGAGGTGCTCGGCGGCAGTCATCGGGGCCAGCGTGTTGTCCGGGATGAACTTGCGGAGTTCCTTGACGAAGTCGCCCTGGATGATCTGCAGCGCGATCGGCAGCACAAAGAAGATCCCGACCAGGCTCATGATGCCGCCGGCGGAGTTGCGCAGCAGGGCGCCCAGGGCCATGCCGATCGCGGCCACGGCGGCCACGTAGCCGCTGTTGATCAGCAGGGTGCGGTAGTAGTGGCCGCTGGAGACGTCCAGGGTGTGTCCGTACTGGTCGAAGATCGGGACCGCCACGAGTCCGGCGAGGTAGAGCGAGAGTGCGGTGACCAGGAAGGCCGCAACGATAACGATGAGGAGCTTGGCAAGGTAAGCCGGGATCCTCTTCGGCACGGCCGTGAACGTGGACCGGGCCATCCCCGTGGTGAACTCCGAACTGATGATCAGCACGGCCAGCGAACCGAGGATCAGCTGAGCGAAGGAGATGCCCGCGCTGGGCGCCGAGGCGGCAATGTCGCCCTGGGCGGCCAATGCTGCGGCACGCTGCGGGTTGGCGCCGGAGGACTGCAGCGCCTGGCCGATTCCCCAGGCGGCAAGGGCGCCGACCCCCACAATGACCACGATGGTAGCGCCAAGCAGGATCAGCGTGGACAGCAGGGTGCGGAACTTGATGAATTCGGAGTTAAGCACCCGCGGGAAACTCGGTCCGGGGCCGGTGCTGAGACCATTGCCTGCCCGGTCGGTTGCCTGGTTGTTTGAGGCGCCGGACTGCGCCCCGCGGCGGGACGGGGTGGGTTCGAGTGTCGTCGAGCTCATGGCTTAGTGGCCTCCGGTCTGGGCGGGGGCATTGGCGCCCGTGGTGATCAGCGAGTGGTATTCGACCTCATCCTTCGTCAGCTCCATGTAGGCCTCCTCGAGGCTGGCCTGGAGCGGGGTGAGTTCGTAGATCATGACGTGGTTGTCGAGGGCGGTACGGGCGATGTGCTTCGGTTCCAGCCCCTTGACCTCCAGGAGTTCGTTGTCCTGCACCTCCACCGAGACACCGGAGCCGGCCAGCAGGCGCATCAGGTGGTCAGGCTGGTCGGTGCGGACCCGGGTGCGGCCTTGCCCCTTGCCGTTGACGATCTCCTGAATCGGGGCGTCAGCGATGATCCGGCCGCGTCCGATCACAATCAGGTGGTCCGCCGTGACGGCCATTTCGCTCATCAGGTGGCTGGAGAGGAACACGGTGCGGCCCTCGGAGGCGAGGTACTTGACCAGGTTGCGGACCCAGACCACGCCTTCCGGGTCGAGGCCGTTGACGGGCTCGTCCAGGATGACGGTCTGGGGGTCGCCCAGCAGCGCCGCGGCGATACCCAGCCGCTGGCCCATGCCGAGGGAGAATCCGCCCACCTTTTTCCGGGCCACCTCGGCCAGCCCGGTCATTTCGATGACGTCATGCACGCGCTTCTTCGGGATGCCGTGCGTAGCGGCCATGGCGAGCAGGTGGTTGTACGCCGAGCGGCTGGTGTGGACCGCCTTGGCGTCCAGCAGGGCGCCGACGTCGCGCAACGGGGCGTGGTGCCGGTTGAAGGGCACACCATTGACGGTGACCGATCCCGACGTCGGCCGGTCCAGTCCCATGATCATGCGCATGGTGGTGGACTTGCCGGCGCCGTTGGGGCCCAGGAAGCCGGTGACCCGCCCGGCCTCGACGGTAAAATTGACTCCGGCGACGGCAGTCTTCTCGCCGTACACCTTCGTCAGGCCTCGTGCTTCGATCATGGAAGCGTTCCTTTGCGTAGCGTGTGGTTGTGTACGCCCCACGCTACCGAGGCAATGCCGCAAATTCGCCGTTCTCAGGGTTGTTTCAGGGGCGAATCAGGGTGGTTGCCAAGGAATGGCACGCGCTCAGTCGTTCTGTTGCGGCGTGTAATACACCAGGCCGCCGTGCTTGACCGAGAACTCCACGGCACGGACAGCGGGCATGACTTCGCCGTCCACCGCCAGCACCATCGTCGAGTCGCCCGGTTCCACCCGGATCCGGCTGGCTTCGCGCAGGTGGGTGATCCGCGAGGTGGCCACGGTGCCGGTCAGTACGGCCCACAGCAGGCGCAGCCGCGCAAACGACTCGTCCGCGGTGATCATGCGCAGATCCAGCACGCCGTCGTCGAGCACCGGCCGGACCAGCGGCGCATGGTCGCGGGGATAATAGCGGCCGCGCCCGACGTACAGGATCCAGAGCTTGTGCCGCACGCCGTCCACCACCAGTGTGCTCGGGGTGCCCGCGGCGAAGGTCCGAAACATGGCGACGACCCCGGCCAGCGGCTTCCCCAGGGCCGGCTGGAGTTGTTCCCGGCGCCGCACGAGGTTGGGGTAGAGGCCGATGCTGGCGGTGTTCAGCATGGTGATCTCTAGCTTCTCGGGGCTGTCCGGCAAACCCCGTTCCACCGCGACGTGGCCGATGTCGGCCCGCGCCGCCTCCCCGTTGCTTGCGGCGTCAACGGCGATCTGCAGGGTGGGGGTGCCGGCGTCGCGGGCAAAGTGGTTCAGCGTTCCGCCGGGCAGCACCAGGAGCGGCACCGAGTGCTCGACGGCGGCCGCGGCGGCGGTGCCCACCGTCCCGTCCCCGCCCCAGACGCCGAGCGCGACGACGCCGGGCCGGGTCGCCACGGCCTCGATTTCCGCGGCGACATCCTCATCCGGCCCGATCTCCTTTATATACGCCTTTGGGAATACTTCTTGCAGGGCTTCGGCTGTTTCCTCGGCGTAGGAGCCGCCCAGCGTGTTGACTGCGATTCCGAGCCCCTCGCCGTCGGGGAGCGCCGGCGCCGGAACGGGGGTGCGCCGGACCGCGGGGAACGGGGGCCGGACCGGCCACCAGGAGCGCGTCACGAGCGCCGCGCCCGCCCCGATCGCGGTGCCGAAGAAGACATCGGAGGGCCAGTGCGCACCGGTGTGGACCCGGGAGTAGGCAACGCCGGCGGCGACGGGCGCCACCGCGGCGCCCAGCCCTGGCCGGACCAGCCCCACACCGAGGGCGAAGGCAGCGGCGGAGGCGGAATGCCCCGAGGGCATGGAGGAACTGGTGGGCTGCGGGTGGACGAAGCGGAAGACCGGGAGATGCTCGGGCAACGGTCTGGCCCGCGGCAGCAGCGCCTTGAAGACCAGGTTCGTCACCGCGGAGGCCACGCCCTGCGCCAGCACTCCGTGCAGTGCCGCCCGCCGGGTCCTGCCGGGAAAGAGCGCCATCACCGCGGCTATTCCGAACCAGAGCTTGCCGTTGTTCGCGGCCGCCGAGAGCCGCCGGAAGAAGTCATCGTGGCCTCCGCCGGGTAACCGGGAGACGGCCCCGACCAGTTTCCGGTCCAACTTTTCGAGCCGGCCAGGCGCTTTTCTCAGCATGCTTCGCATTTCCCCAGCCTACTGCCGAGCGCCGCTAGGATGAGGCGATGACCCGAGTGTTGGATCCCCGGCATGTTCCCACGGGCCGCCTCCTCGCGGCCTGCACCGCAATGCTTACCGTCGCGGCGGTGTTGGGCGGCCTGCTGCTCGCCGACGCCGCCAGCCCGCCGTTTCTGGGCCTTGACCACGCCTGGGCCGGGTTTATCAGCGGCCTGCGAAGCCCCTTCTGGGACGGAACCAACGCCTTCCTGAACATCGCCGGGTACCGCGGCGTGCTGCTGCTCCACGGGCTGCTGGTTGTGGCGCTTCTGGTCCGACGGCGGCCGCGGGCAGCCATCTTCAGCGCGGCGGCCGGGGTGGCCGTACTAATTTTGACCCAACTCCTCAAGGCCACCCTGCTGCGCGAACGCCCGCACAACACGGTGGTCCTGACCGATACGGGGTCCTTCCCCTCTGGGCACGTCGCCTCGACCACGGCCTTCGTCCTGGTGCTGGCCCTTCTGATGGCGAAGGCCTGGGTCTGGCTGGTCGCCGGGGCCGGCACCGTGGCCATGATGATCAGCAGGACGTACCTGTCGGCGCATTGGCTGACGGACACCGTCGGTGCGCTGTGCCTCGCCGCGCCGCTGGTGCTGCTGCTCTGGCTCGGCTGGCAAAAGAGCTGCATCAGGGAGAACGCCGACGCCAGGCGGCTGCTTAGCTGGCGCGCAAGGGCCTCGCGGCGCCGGCGAGCAGCAGCGCCCCCAGAATCGGCACCCCGATAGCGAGCAGCGCCAGCCGGATCCCGGTCAGGTCGCCGAGGTAGCCCAAGAGCGGCGGTCCCGCGAGGAACGCGACGTACCCGATGGTGGAAACCACCGAGACGCGCGCCGCGGCGTACTTGGGGTCGTCGGCCGCGGCGGACATCCCCATCGGAAACGCGAGGGCGGCGCCAACGCCCCACAACGCCGCGCCGGCGGTGGCGAGCCAGATGTTCCCGGCAAAAACGAAGAAGCCCAGTCCGGCAGCTGCGGCGGCCATGCTGGCGCGCAGCACCGTCACCCTTCCGTACACGTCAATCGCGCGGCCGCCGAAAAAGCGCATGGCGGTCATCGCCAGCACAAAAGCCGCGAAGAGCAGGGCCCCGGTGGACTGTTGGGCGCCCAGGCCGTCCACGGCGGCCTTGGCGATCCAGTCGTTGCCTGCACCCTCGGTCAACGTGGCGCCCAGGACGACGACGCCGATCAGCAGGGTGCGGCCGTCCCGCCAGGCCGAAGCGGCCCGTGGCTTCCCGGCTTCGCCGGCTGCCGGGCGCGGCTCCGGGGCGTGCGGGAGGAAGTACCGCGGGGCCAGCGTGGTCAGGACCGCGACGACGGCGGCAATGGCCAGCAGGTGCGCCGGGAGCCCGACGCCGAGGCTGGACAGTCCAGCACCAACCAGCGCACCCACGAAGGCGCCGCCGCTGAAGGCCGCGTGGAACTGCGGCATGATGGTGCGCCCCAGGCGGTGTTCGACGTCGGCCCCTTCAATGTTCTGGGAGACGTCCCAGAGGCCGATGCCGATGCCGAGGAAGAAGAGCGAGACGGCCGTTCCGGGAACGGCTGCGCCGGCGAGGGACAGCGCCACGCCGGCACCTGCGACGGCGGCCAGCAGGCCGGCGGCGCGCACGGTGTTGGCGGTTCCGAGCCGCCCCACCACGAACCCGGCGGTGGGCAGCGCGATCAAAGAGCCCACGGCGACGCACAGCAGCAGGGTTCCCATCTGTCCCGAGGTGATGTGCAGGATCTCGGTCACCGCCGGGATCCGGGCGGCCCAGCTGGCGAAGACGAGTCCGTTGATGCCAAAAACGAGGAAGGTCGCCCCGGCGGCGGCCTTCAGTTCCGGTGCGCTGGCGGTTCTGGTCATGGGTTCACTGCTCCCGGGTTGTGGGCTCTCAGCGGGCACGCTCGACGCGTTTTTCGTCCCAGACCGGTTCGGCCGATTCGTAGACCTTGCCGTCCGAGCCGAAGACCAGGAAGCGGTCGAAGGTCCGGGCGAACCAGCGGTCGTGGGTGACGGCCAGGACCGTTCCCTCGAAGTGGTCGATGGCCCGTTCCAGGGCCTCGGCCGAGTGCAGGTCCAGGTTGTCCGTGGGCTCGTCGAGCAGCAGCAGGGTGGCCCCGGAGAGCTGCAGCAGGAGGATCTGGAACCTCGCCTGCTGCCCGCCGGACAGGGACTCGTACTTCTGCTCCGACTGACCCGCCAGGCCGTAACCGTCCAGCGCGCCGGCGGCGGCCTCGCGGGCCAGCCCGGAGCGGTGTTCGTCGCCGCGGTGCAGGATCTCCAGCAGCGTCTTGCCCAGCAGGTCGGGCCGGACGTGGGTCTGCGCGAAGAATCCGGGCCGGATCCGGGCCCCGAGTTTTACCGTCCCCTCGTGCGGGACTTCGGCGATTTCGACGTCGGAGACCGGCAGGTGCTCGCGTTCCGGATCGGTGCCGCCGGTGGCCAGCAGCCGCAGGAAGTGGCTTTTTCCCGAGCCGTTGGAGCCAAGCACGCCGACCCGGTCGCCGAACCACACCTCGGTGGAGAACGGCTTCATCAGCCCGGTGAGCTCCAGCTTCTCCGCCACGATGGCGCGCTTGGCGGTGCGGCCGCCCTTGAGCCGCATTTTCACGTTCTGCTCGATCGGCAGCGCCTCGGGCGGGCCGGCTTCGAGGAATTTCGCCAGCCGGGTCTGCGCCGCGTGGTAGCGGTTGGCCATGTCGGAGCGGAACGCGGCCTTGTTCTTGTACATGTTGACGAGTTCCTTGAGCTTCACGTGCTCCTCGTCCCAGCGCTTGCGGAGCTCGTCGAAGCGGGCATTGCGGTCCGCGCGGGCGTCCACGTAGGAGCCGAAGCCGCCGCCGTGGACCCAGGCGCCGGCACCGTTGATGCCCGGTTCCAGGGTCACGATGCGGCCCGCGGCGTTGTTGAGCAGTTCGCGGTCGTGGCTGATGAAGAACACGGTCTTTTTCGACTCGTTGAGCTTGGCCTCGAGCCAGCGCTTGCCCGGGACGTCGAGGTAGTTGTCCGGCTCGTCCAGGAGCAGCAGCTCGTCCGGCCCGGCGAACAGCGCCTCGAGCACCAGGCGCTTCTGCTCGCCGCCGGAGAGGCTCGACGCCGGGCGGTGCTGTGCGCGGTCGAAGGGCAGGCCGAGGGCGGCCATGCAGACCTCGTCCCAGACGGTTTCGACGTCGTAGCCGCCGGCGTCGCCCCAGTCGACGATGGCCTGGGCATAGGCCATCTGGGTGGGCTCGTCGTCGTGCTCCATCATCGCCAGTTCCGCTTCGTCGACGGCGTGCGCGGCGGCCGCCAGCGCGGGCGGCGCGGCGGAGACCAGCAGGTCGCGGACACACGATTCGTCCCGTACCTGGCCGACGAACTGGCGCATGATGCCCATGTTCCCGGAGCGGCCGATCACGCCTTCGTCCGGGACGAGGTCCCCGGAGATGATCCGGAACAACGTCGTCTTGCCGGTTCCGTTGGGCCCGATCAGCGCCGTCTTCGTGCCGTCCGGGACCTTGAACGTCACCCCGTTGAGCAGCTGGGTGCCGTCGGAGAGGAAGTAGTCGATGCCGGATACGTCAATATGAGCCACACTGCAATCCTCCCACGGCCGGTGCGGCCGAAGGCTGCGGAACGCCTGCCTCAGCCGGCGGCGGTGAGGAACTCCTTGAGCAGCGGCCCGGACGTGGTGGCGCCGAGGCCGCCGTCCTCGACGAACACGGCCACCGCGAGGTCCCCGTGAACGGCCACGATCCACGCATGGGTCTTGGGCGGGTTCTCCTTGCCGAATTCCGCGGTGCCGGTCTTGGCGCCCACGGGTGCGCCGGGCACGGAGGCCAGGAAGCCCGCGTGGCCGGAGGTCACCACGGCGCGCATCATGTCCGCCAGGGAGGCGGCTTCGGCGGCCGTCACCGGGGGGCCGGCGGACTTTGCGGGGGCGGGGGCCGACGTCGAGGGCTCGGCGGTGGCCCCGGCCGACGGCGCGGGGCTTCCCGCCGCGGCGGCGTTCGGGTTCAGGACCAGCACGGGGGCGACAGGGGCCCCCTTGGCCACCGAGCCGGCCATGATGGCCGCGGCGAGCGGTGACATCAGCACCTTGCCCTGGCCGATCATCGAGGCAGCGTGCTCGGTGCCGGCGGCCTCGCCCGGGACCGAGCCCAGGAAGGCCGCGGCGCCCAGCGAGGGCGCCTCCACGGCGACCCCCAGGGACGTAGCCGCCGATTCCAGCTGGGCCTGGCTGACCTTTTCCCGCGCGTTGATGAAGGCGGTGTTGCAGGAGTGCGCGAAGGCGTCCCGCAGGGTGACCGAGCCCAGCGAGGATGCTGGGTAGCCCTCGGCGTTCTTGAACGTCCGGCCGTCCACCGTGAGGGTGGCCGGGCAGTCCACCGTGGCGTCCGGGGTCATGCCGTTGCGGAACATAGCCAGCGAATCCACGATCTTGAAGATGGACCCTGGGGCGTACTGGCCAAGCATGGCCGTGTCATAGCCGTTGCTGCCGGGCCCCGAAGCGGCGGCCAGCACCGCTCCGCTGGAGGGCCGGAGCGCCACGATGGCCGACGCCGGGCCCACCTTGGCCAGGGTGTCCTCGGCCAGCTGCTGCAGCTTCGGGTCGAGGGTCGTCTTCAGCGGGGTTCCGGGTTTCATCGGTTCCTGGAAGAGGACACGGCGGCCGCCGTTGAGCTGGGCCTGGCGCTGTTCCGCCGTGAGGCCCGCGGTCTGGGCAAAGACCTGGACGCCGTCCGTGCCGCGCAACTGGGCATCGTATTGCTGCTGCAGGCCGCCGGTGCCCGTGCTGTCCCCGGCCTTGAGCGCACCGCCGGATTTCTCGATCTGTTCGGCGCTGGCCTCGCCCACGCTGCCCAGCAGCGCGCGGGCAAAGGTGCGGGAGGGCGCGAGGGGGAGTGAATCGGCGATCGCGCGGGCGCCCGGCACTGCGGCGATCTGCTCGTCGGTGATGGTCCGGCCATCCTGGCGGAGGGTGATGGCGGTGACAAACGCCTCGGCGCCGGCTGCCTGGACCTGCTGGGTGTAGGCGGCGGGATCGGCGCCCACCAGCTGGGCGAGCTTGGCCGCGGAGGCGGCGGGGTCGGCCGAACCCAGCCGGGGCTTGTCGATGCCGACGTGGACCACGGGCCGGTAGGTGACCAGCTTTGCGTCGGCGGCACCCAGGATCTCGGCCCGTTGCGGCGCCTCGGTCGAGGTGCCAAGGATTTCGGTGTCGGCCAGTCCGGGCACAAGCAACCCCGGGCTCCACACGGTGAGCCATTTGTCGCCCGACTTCTTCAGCTGGGCGGAGACGGAGTACTTCCATTCGGCGGCGCCGATCTTCCAGCTGTACTCCAGGGGCACGGTCGCGGTGGCGGCGTCCAGTTTGAGTTCGCCGCTCTGGACCGCCGGCCTGACCGGGTCCAGCCCCTTGAAGACCTCGTGGAGCTTCTCGTTCGCCGCGGCGGAGTCCTTGCCTTCAAAGGGCACGGCTCCGACGTCGAGCGCGGCAACCGCGGACGCGAGCTGCTTCGCGGCCTCCTGCGCGCCGGCCCGGCCGTCGTCGCAGGCCACCAGCGAGGCGCCGAGAAGAAGGCCTACCAGGCCCAGTGAAAGCTTTTGAATTTTCCCCATTCGCGCCATTATGCCCTGTGCCAGGGACATTGCCGTGTCACCGGGTCGGTCCTAGCCCCGACGGATGATCCGCCGCTGCGTCGCCACGGCGATGGCGGCGGTGCGGTTGTCCACGCCGAGCTTCCCGTAGATATGCACCAGGTGCGTCTTCACCGTCGCCTCCGAAATGAACAGCTTCCGGGCGATGGCCCGGTTACCCAGGCCGGTGGCAAGCAGCTCCAGCAGCTGGATCTCCCGGGCGGAAAGGGCGGGCGCGGGGTTCCGGATCCGGCCCAGCAGCCGTGCGGCGACCTCCGGTGCCAGCGCGGTCTGGCCCGCGGCGGCAGCCAGCACCGCCTGGCGGATCTGCCCGGGCGGCGCATCCTTGAGCATGTAGCCGCTCGCGCCGGCCTCCACCGCGGCGAGGATGTCCGCGTCGGAGTCGAAGGTCGTGAGGATCAGTACGGGCGGTGCCGGCGTCCCGGCCTCGCCGGCCTTGATCCTGCCCGTCGCCGTGACTCCGTCCATGCCGGCGCCCATCTGCAGGTCCATGAGCACGACGTCGACCGGCTCGCCCAGGGCGTTCAGACTCGCCAGCGCGGCGAGGGCGGCGGCGCCGTCGGCGGCCTCCGCGGCGACGGCGATGCCCTCGAAGTCGGCCAGCATGGCCCGCAGTCCGGCCCGGACCACGGGATGATCGTCGACCAGCAGGACGCGGATCTCTTTCACCGTCCCCCCTTCCCGGGCGCACCGGCCGGCGTCCCCGGTGGTGTTCCCCCCTCGAGCGGCAGCCGGATCGCGACCACGGTCCCCTCGCCGGGGGCGGACTCAAGGTCCAGGGTCCCGGCCAGCGCCGCCACCCGGTCCCGCAGCGACAGCAGGCCGAAGCCGGATCCGTCGGCGCGGTTAGGCACCGCGGCGGGGTCAAAGCCGGCGCCGTCGTCGAAGATGTCCATGGCCACCTCGGAGCCCAGGAAGGACAGGGTCACGACGGCGGTTCCGGCGTTCGCGTGGGTCCACACGTTGGCGAGGCTGGACTGGGCAGCCCTCAGCAGGGTGGTCCGGTACGGGTTGGGGAGGTCCGCAGGGGTGCCCTCGACCTCAAGGCGGCAGCTCAAGGCCGCGCCGCGGGCGGCGGCCTCCGTTTCGGTCTGCGCGCACAGCCGGCGCAGGCCGTCCACCAGCGAACTTTGCTCGAGGTCGGGGGACTGCAGGCCGCGGACAAAGTTGCGCGCCTCGGCCAGGTTGGCGGCGGCGGTGTCCTGGACGGTCCGGAGCCGGTTCCGGGCCAGTCCCGTGTCGCCGGCGTCCAGCGCCTGTTCGGCCGAGCGTCCCATCAGCACGATGCTGGAGAAACCCTGGGCCAGGGTGTCGTGGATTTCGTGGGCCAGCCGGGTCCGCTCCGCCAGCGTCCCGGCGTCGTGCTGGCTGCGGGCCAGTTCGGCGCGCGTGGCGCGGAGTTCCTCGGCTGCCAGCCGTTGATTCTCGGCCTCCAGGTACAGCGCCCGGTAGGCCAGCCCGGTGACCACGGCGAAGGCCGCGCCAAAGGCCGGCCCGAGCACCATTGGCAGCTGCAGCTGGCTCCCGGCCGGCCCGCCGTTGTGGAACCACAGCGCCGCGACCACCATCATGGTGCTGGCCCCAATGGCGGCCAGCGCCGGCCCCCGCCGAAGCACGTGCAGCTGCAGGAAGAACAGCGGGAAGGCCAGCCAGACGAAGTCCGCGCTGCCCCAGACCAACAGCAGCCAAAGCAGGCACACCGCGGCCAGCCACCAGGCGGACAGCGGCCGTGGGTCGAAACGGCCGGGCCGGACGGAGTGGCGTTTCTCCAGTACCGTGCCCGCAAGGTAGACGCCGGCAAGGCAGAGCACCAGGCCGACTTGGAGCCACGCCGCCCCGTGGACCCCGGCGGCCAGCAGCCGCACCAGCGCCACCAGCAGCAGCACGGCAAAACCCACGTGCAGGCTGACCCGAAGGACGCGGAGGATCACGGCCGCGCCGGTGGAGTCGTGCTCCGCAGCGCCGCTTAGGTCCTCCATGCTTTCAGCCTAGCCCGGAGCCGGCCGCAGGCCGGACAACAAAGCCGGACAACGGGCGGCGGGCGGCCACAATCAACCTTTTGGTTGACCGGCGGATCAACCGGGTGTCCGCCCCGGACCATCCGGACGCCCGATGTCAGGCCGCTCCCGCGGCGCCAGAGTGGAAGGACGCCATTAACCACCGCAAAGGACACCCATGTTTCTCGCCATCCGCGACATCCGCTTCGCCAAGGGCCGCTTCGCCCTGATGGGCGGCGTCGTTGCCCTGATTACCCTGCTGCTCGTGATGCTCTCCGGACTCACCGCCGGACTCGGCAACCAGTCAACGTCCGCCATTGCCGACCTGCCGGCCGATCACATCGTTTTCGGTGCACCGGCCGGCACCAGCCCGAAGGCCTCCTTCACCGAATCCGAGGTCACCGGCGCCCAGTTGGCCGCCTGGGCCGCCCGCGACGGCGTCAGCAGGGCCGAAGGGCTCGGCATCAGCCAAACCCGCCTGCAGGCCCTCGGCGCGGGCGGAGACCCGGCCGGCACCGCCAACGTGGCCGTCTTCGGCGTCGACTCCGGCGGCCGCCTCGCGCCGGCCCCGGTCGGCGAGGGCACGGTGGTGGTGGGGTCCGGACTCGCCAGGGAGCTCGACCTCGCCGTCGGCAGCCGGGTTTCGGTGGGCGGCACCGACCTCGCGGTTTCGGCCGTGGTCCAGGAGCAGTGGTATTCGCACACCGGCGTCGTCTGGACCACCCTGGCCGATTGGCGGAAGCTGGCCCATCTGGCCGGAGGGAACGCCGTCGCCACCGTGATCGCGGCGAGCTTCGACGACGGCGGCGCGGATGTCCCGGCGGCGGACGAGGCTGCCGGGACGGTCAGTGCCAGCCGGGAGGGTTCCTTCCAGGCGCTCGGCTCCTACCGCAGCGAGAACGGGTCCTTGATGCTCATGCAAGCCTTCCTCTACGGCATCTCGGCGCTGGTGATCGTGGCGTTCTTGACCGTGTGGACGGTGCAGCGCACCAGGGACATTGCCGTCGTGAAGGCCCTCGGCGGTTCCTCGGCGTACGTGCTCCAGGACGCCATGGTGCAGGCGGCGGTCGTCCTCGTCACCGGGGCCGCCGCCGGAGGGGCGGCCGGCGTGGTCGGCGGCCTGCTGGCCGCACAGGCGGCGCCGTTCCTCACCACCGTGCAGACCACCCTGCTGCCCGTCGCCGGGATTGTGGTCCTGGGACTGGCCGGCGCGGAGCTGGCAGTGCGCGGCATCGCCCGGATCGACCCGCTCCTGGCACTCGGCGGCAACTAACACCCGTCCATCCCGCCGGTGCGCCGCCCCGGCCGCTAAAAACATTCTCCGAAAGGCATATTTATGGAACCCGACCTGAAGCTCAGCCATGTCACCCTCGAATACCCCGACGGCGAGGGCACCTTGCGTGCCCTCGACGACGTCAGCCTGGAACTGCGCCGCGGCGAATTCGTCTCCCTTGTGGGCCCGTCAGGTTCCGGAAAGTCGTCGTTGCTGGCCGTGGCCGCCACGTTGGTGCGCCCCACCGCCGGATCCGTCCTGGTGGCGGGCCAGGATGCTGCCGCGCTTCCGGACGCCGGGCGGACGTCGCTCCGCCGGGACAGCATCGGGATCATCTTCCAGCAGCCGAACCTGCTGCCGTCGCTCACCGCGGTGGAACAGCTTCTGGTCGCCGCCCATCTGCGGGCCGAGCCCTTGGGCGAGGCACGGCGGAAGGCCGTGGAGCTGCTAGGACGGGTTGGCCTGGCGTCGGTGCTCGACAAACGTCCGCACCAGCTCTCCGGCGGGCAGCGGCAGCGCGTGAACATCGCGAGGGCCCTCATGGCCAGCCCGGCGGTGCTGCTGGTTGACGAACCGACGGCGGCGCTGGACCGCGGGCGAAGTGAGGAGATTGTCCGGCTGCTCCGCCAGGTCACGGACGAATTCGGCGTGGCAACCCTGATGGTCACGCACGATACAGGGCTGGTTTCCTTCACCGACGCCGTGGGGACCATGCGGGACGGCCGCCTCTCGGCGGGGATCCTGGCCGCCGCGTCCTAGAACCCCAGCGCCGGCGCTGTCAGTCCGAATATGTCCTTTAAGGCATGTTTGGCCGCGTGGAAACCCGGCATACCGGTGACACCGGGCCCGGGCGGGGTGGACGAGGAGCAGAGGTACAGTCCCGGGACGGGTGTGCGCCACGGTACGGGTCCCAGCACGGGGCGCCGAAGCAGGCCGCGCAGATCCATCACCCCGGCGCTGAAGTCGCCGCCAACGTAGTTCTCGTTGTATTCGGCCAGTTCCGCGGCCGTCGTCACGCGGCGGCCCACGACCAGGTCCCGGAAACCCGGGGCGAAGCGCTCCAGCTGCGCCGTGACTGCCTCGCCCATGTCCACCGTGGATCCTGCGGGAACGTGGCAGTAAGTCCAGAGAACCTGCCGGCCGGCGGGGGCACGTCCCGGATCGAAGCGGGAAGGCTGGGAAACCAGGACATAGGGCCGCCCGGGATGCCGGCCGGCAGCCACAAGGCGTTCGGCAGCGGCGGTTTCGGCCCGGGTGCCGCCCACGTGAACCGTGCCGGCATCGGCGAGTTCGGGGGCGGCCCACGGCACCGGGCCGGACAGGATGAAATCGACCTTGCAGGCGGCGTTGCCAAAGCGGAACGACTCGAGCGCGCGGCGGTACCCGGCCGGAAGCCGGCTCCCGGCGATCCGAAGCAGTCCCGGCGGGGCTACGTCAAGCAGCGTGGCCTTGACCGGCGCCAATTGCGCCAGGGAGCCGATCCTCGCCCCGGTTTCCACCACACCGCCGTGGGCTTCGATGTCCGCCACCATGGCCCGGGCGATCGCCGCCGAGCCGCCCACCGGGATGGGCCAGCCGCCGGCGTGGCCCAGCGCGCCCAGCAGCAGGCCGGCTGCCGCCGCGGGCAGCGTCGGCAGGGGAGCCACCGCGTGGGCGGCCACCCCGCTGAGCAGTGCCGGTGCGAGCTCATCGCGGAACCTCAGTCCCCACAGGGCAGACCCCTGCTCGATGGTCCGCAGTCCGAACACGGCGGCCGCCAGCGGGTCACGGGGCACCCGGAGCAACTGGTTGAGGGTGAGATCGGCGATGCCGTCCAGCCGGTCAAGCAGGGGCGCCATGAGCCGGCGGTAGGCCAGGCCGTCGCGCCCCAGGGACGCCGCGGTCCGTTCCAGCGAGCGGTACCCCAGCGCGGCACGTCCGCCGTCGAGGGGTGCGCCGTGGGAGAGGTCCGGGACCTCCAGCCGGAGGCGCCGCGACAGTTCGAACTCGCGGAAGAACGGCGACGCCAGGGCCATCGGGTGCACCGCTGAGCACACGTCGTGGAAATGGCCGGGCTCGATGAGCTCCGCGGTGCGGAGTCCCCCGCCCACGGTCGCGGCCGCCTCGTAGACGTGCACCGCCAGCCCGGCCCGCGCCATCGTCACGGCGGCGGCCAGCCCGTTGGGCCCGGAACCTACGACGGCGACGTCGGGCACCCGGATCAGGCCCCGGTGCGGGCGCGCCGCCACGGCAGCACGGATGCCGAGGGGCGCAGGAGATCCAGCCGGAGCCAGTCCGCGGCCCGGTCGAAGGGGCCGCCGTGGGGATCATCAATGCCGTGGCGGCGAATGACGTCGTATCCCGGGTCGCAGATGTCCCACACCACCCGCGCCATCAGGTAGCCGGTGGCGAGCATGTGGGCCAGGACGGCGAGGACGTAGTAGGGCATGTCAATGTTGTGCTGGGCGGCGCCGCCGCTGGTGACCTGGCCGAGGTACATCCAGATGGCGGCCCAGTGCAGTCCCTCGACGGCCTGCCAGATGAGGAAGTCGCGCCACCGGGGCCGGGCCAGGGCCAGCAGCGGGATCAGCCAGATCACGAACTGCGGCGAATACACCTTGTTGGTGAGGATAAAGGCGGCCACGATCAGGAACGCCAGCTGGGCCAGCCTCGGCCTGCGCGGGGCCGCAAGGGCCAGGACCGCGATCAGCACGCAGGCCGCCAGGAAGAGGTTGAGGGCCGAGGCGTTGATGGCCTCGGCCTCCAGCGGCTTCCAGCCCAGGCGTCCGGCCACGAGGTTGTAGGCGAACCAGGGGGAGCTGTAGCCCGCGGGCCGTGACTCGGTGAACTGGTAGAAGTACTTCCAGCCGGCCGGGTCGCTGGTGGCAGCCGGGATGTTCACGGCCAGCCAGGTGGCGGCGGCGGCAGCGGCGGTGACAAGGAAGGCACGGACCTTGCCGGTGCGGATTGCCAGTAGCACCACCGCACCGAGCACCAGCAGCGGGTAGAGCTTGGTCGCGGTGCCGAGTCCGATACAAAGGCCGGCGAGCACCAGTTTGTTCTTCGAGAAAAAGTACATGCCAAGGGCCAGCAGCGCGACGGCCCACATGTCCCAGTTGATGAAGCCGGCGAGGACAATGCCGGGGGCGAGGGCCACCATGGCGGCGTCCCAGGCCCGGCGCCGCGCGGTGCGTGCGGTGGCCAGTGCGGTGACGATCCAGACGGCGGCGATCAGGGTGGCGTTGACGTCAAAGTAGGCCAGGACGCGGGAATCGCTGACGCCGTGGCCGGGGACCAGGAGGGCCGTGGCCCCGGCGATGAACCCCATCAGCACGGGGTATTCGAAGAAGCTGCCTGCGGTGACGAAGGGAAAGGCGCCGTCGCCGAGTCCACGGTTCCGGAACAGCTCGGGGAAGTCCGAATAGCAGGTGGCGTAGAACTGGCCGGGGGATTCCCAGCCGTTGCCGCGGCAGTAGCTCTTGAGCAGGATCCCTAGCAGGGCGGCGAGGACGGTGAGTAGAACCAGGACACGTTCAACGGTGAAGAAGCCGGGGGAGACGATGCCGGGGGCCGTCCGCCGGCCAAGGGGGCCGCCGATGAGTTCGGTGAAGTTCCGCAGCAGCACGTCACTGCGGCTCGGGACTACCAGTCGGGTCCGCTTGCGGTTCCCCGGCGGCTTTGTCTCCTGCATGCCTCGAGCTTACCGGGGCGGCCGGGCGGTTAAACGGGGGGAGCCCACGCGTCGCCGCGTGGGCTCCTTGCAGACCAGTTCCAATCGCTGTCACCAGTTCCCCCTTCGCTGGGCGCATTTCTCTGCCCGCTCGGGGCCGGATCGCCGCGACATCAGCGGAGACGTCCCAGCTGGTACATGGCGAGGAAAACCTCTTCTCGCCGCTGTTCCAGCAGCTGGCCGTTGAACTGCGTCCCTTCCCGGCGAAACGGGGTCGGGTTGAAGACAAGTACCCCATGCAGTTTTCGGATCATGGTGGTCACCTCCCTTCCAGGGTTCCGGCGGAGAGATTGGCGCCGCCGGGTGGCGGCCCGTGCGGTTGGATTCGTTGCGATAGTCACGCTGGACCTTTCATTTGCAGAAATGGAAAACAATTGGGCATGCCAATTAGAGGCCTTTAAAATCGGTGACATGAGCCCCGAATTGGGTGCGGAAATGCCGGGTGCTAATGAGGTGGTTTCGCGGCTGTCAAGAACAACCACGAACGAATGGGCCCCGTACGCAATGCGCTACAGCCCCAACAAGAAGCTGGGTTCCGAACTATGGGGTGATGGCGCAACCGCGAGGGTCCGCTGGGTCCGACATTCCTCCCAGGCTTTCCGTCAAGGAGAGCCCTGGCAAACTACCGGCTCCGGCTTCAGGCCGGGAGCGGGGGATTAGCGGGCGGAAAGTCCGACTTTCGGGCGCGGGGCAGCGTCAGAGGCCGGGGTGGCGGTGAGGGTGTACATCCATCCGCGAGTCAAAGTAATCATTTTCCCAACCTCCTTTTCTGTTCTGCCGTATCTCCGGCTGACTGGCCGGGGCGACGCGCGCCGTGACCCTGGCAAGTCGCACTGGGGTCAGGAATAAAAATACACCATGAATGCGGCCATTGACAACATAATTCATAAAGATTCTCGGAAAAACTTTTCCCCACGGACTATATACAGACTTTATAGTCCCCAGCGGACGACGGCCGGGGTCTTCTTATCCCAGCCCAGGGTGCACACTTTCGCCGTGCCAAGCACAAAGTGACGGCCCTCGTGGGCGTCGAGGCCAAGCCACCGCGCGGTCAGGATCCGGGAGAAATGGCCGTGCGCCACGATGAGCACATTGTCCAGCCCGGATTCAAGGACGCGTGCCACGATTTTGTCCGCGCGGGCCGCGACGTCGTCGAGGGATTCCCCGTTCGGCACCCCGTGCGTCCAGATCAGATAGTCGGGGTTGTCCTTGCGGATCAGATCGGAGCTGATGCCTTCGTACTCGCCGTAGTCCCATTCCACCGCGAGGGGTTCCAGCTGGGCGTCGGGGAAACCAGCCAGCTCCGCCGTCCGGCGTGCCCGGCGCAGCGGTGAGGTCAGCACCAGGTCGAAGTCGACGGCGTCGAGCACCTTCCGCGCCTCCACGGCCTGCTGCTCGCCTTCCACCGTGAGTGGAAGGTCGGTGAGGCCGGTGTACTGCCCGCTCTTGGACCATTCCGTTTCGCCGTGGCGCAGGATCCAGAGCTGGGGGCGGGGGCCGTTGGAAGGTGCAATCACTTAGGACTCCTCTGTCGGGGAAATGTCGACGGCGGCAGCTTCCGGCTGCGCCGCCCACCATTCGTGCAGCTTTGCTTCGGCAACGGCCGGATCCAGCGGGCCGTGTTCCATCCGCTCTTCCAGCAGGAACTTGTAGGCCCGCCCCACCACGGGACCCGGCTTGAGTCCCAGCAGGGCCATGATTCGGCCGCCATCGAGGTCGGGCCGGACGGCCTCGAGGGACTCCTGCTCCCGAAGCGCCGCGATGCGCGCCTCCAGGTCGTCGTAGGCAAAAGCCAGCCGCTCCGCCTTGCGCTGATTACGGGTGGTCACATCCGAACGGGTCAGGCGGTGCAGGCGCTCCAGGAGCGGCCCGGCGTCGGTGACGTAGCGGCGGACTGCTGAATCGCTCCAGCCGGCGTCGCCGTAGCCGTAGAAGCGCATGTGCAGTTCCACCAGCCTGGCCACGGCCTTGATGGTGTCGTTGTCGAAGCGCAGGGCTTTCATCCGCTTGGACGTCAATTTGGACCCGACCATGTCGTGGTGGCGGAAGCTAACCGCACCGCCGGGCTCGAAGCGGCGCGTCGCGGGCTTGCCGACGTCGTGCATCAGCGCCGCGAACCGCAGCACGAAGTCCGGGCCGGGCACGGGCCCGTCAGCCTCCGATTCCAGCGCCGCGGCCTGCTCCAGGACCTGAAGCGAGTGCTGGTAGACGTCCTTGTGACGGTGGTGCTCATCGGATTCGAGGCGCAGGGCCGAGACTTCGGGCAGCACGAATTCCGCCAGCCCGGTCTCCACCAGCAGGTCCACGCCGGTCCGAGGCCGGGCGGCGCAGATGAGCTTGACGAGCTCGTCGCGAACCCGTTCGGCGGAGATGATCTTGATCCGCTCCGCCATTTTTGTCATCGCCTGGCGCACGTCCGGGTGCACCGTCACGCCCAGCTGGGCCGCGAAGCGGGCGGCACGCATCATCCGCAGCGGGTCATCGGAGAAGGAGTCCTCCGGGGAACCCGGCGTGGCGAGCGTGGAGGAGTGCAGGTCCCGGACCCCGCCGAAGGGGTCGACCAGTTCCATCGCCGGCAGCCGCAGGGCCATGGCATTGATGGTGAAGTCCCGCCTCAACAGGTCGTCGGTGAGGGATGATCCGAACGCCACCACGGGCTTGCGCGACTCTGGATCGTAGGCCTCGGCGCGGTAGGTGGTGATCTCGATCTGGAACCCGGCCTTGCGCATGCCGATCGTTCCGAAGGCGCGCCCGATCTCCCAGTAGTTGTCCGCCCATTTTTTGATCAGTGCCACGGTTTGATCCGGCGTCGCGTCCGTGGTGAAGTCCAGGTCCGGTGAGACCCGGCCCAGGAAGAGATCACGCACCGGACCGCCCACCAGGGAAAGCTCATGACCGGCGTCGACAAAGCGCTGCCCAAGTTCGAGGACCACCGGGTCCACCTGGAAGTCGACGGTGTGGGAGTCAGTCTGGTGATGTGCGTGCGCCATAGTCTCTTAAGCTTGTCAGAAATCCCAGCCAGCACCACACTGGAGCCGTTCACGATCCGCCGGAGGCCGCCGCGCGGACGGGCAGGGAAGCCGCGCCGGTTTTCTGCCCGGCCACGTTCCCGTCATGTTTAGGTCATCAAGTCAGGGCAAGAGTCGTTAGAGTGGACTCCATGGCCCATCCCGTACCGAGCGCTCCCGGCAGGAGGACAAACGCACCGTTGCCATCGGCAATAGGTGCCAACGTCGCGCCTGCGCAGCACCCGGGACCGGCTTCGCTGCCGACTGTCGAGGAAATCTCTGCCGGCGGCGTTGTGGTGGACACCTCCGACGCAGAGTTGCGGGTTGCCATCATTGCCCGCCTCAACCGCGGCGGACGCCTCGAGTGGTGCCTGCCCAAGGGCCACCCGGAGGGCGAGGAAAGCAACGAGGAAGCCGCAGTCCGCGAAATCGCGGAGGAAACCGGGATCGAAGGCAAGATCCTGGCGCCGCTCGGAAGCATCGACTACTGGTTTACCGTCAGCGGGCACCGCGTGCACAAGACCGTCCACCACTACCTCCTGCAGTCCACCGGCGGGGAACTGACCATCGAGAACGATCCGGACCAGGAAGCCGTCGACGTCGCCTGGGTCCCGCTCCACGAACTGGCCCGCAAGCTCTCCTTCCCGAATGAGCGCCGCATCGCGGACCTCGCCCGGGAAGTGCTGCCCGAACACCGCTGAGGCATCCCGAGGGGCGGCCAAACGCCGCACCGGCCGCCCTCCACGGCGCCGCCCGAGGCGCTTCGGTGCCCGGATTGCGCACAAAGGCACGCCCGGGTGAGACGATGAAGACAATGTCTGCAGCCAAGCCCCCTTCAGAAAAGCCCGTCCCCTCCGGGGCGGCCGCCGCCCAGGCCGCCCATCCCGGAGAGGCGCGTTCCAGCGCCGTCATGGCCGCCGGAACGTTGGTTTCACGATTCCTGGGCTTCGGGAAGACCTGGATGCTGGCAGCGGCGCTCGGTCTCGGCTCGACGGTTACCGACACCTTCATCAACGCAAACAACCTGCCGAATCTGATCTTCCTGCTAGTGGCCGGCGGCGTCTTCAATGCCGTCCTGGTGCCCCAGATCATCAAGGCCAGCAAGGGACCGGACCGCGGCGCGGACTACATCAGCCGGCTGCTGACCCTGGCCGTGGTGGTGTTGCTCTCCCTGACGCTGCTGGTGACGCTGCTCGCACCCTGGGTCATTGAGTTGACCACCCAGGGCTACTCGCCGCAGCAGAAGTCGCTGGCCGTCTCGTTCGCGTTCTGGTGCCTTCCGCAGATCTTCTTTTACGGCCTGTACGCCCTGCTCACGCAGGTGCTGAACGCCAACGGCGCCTTCGGACCCGCCATGTGGGCCCCGATCCTGAACAACGTGGTCGCCATTGCGGGCCTGGGCATGTTCATCTGGATCCTCGGCGCCAACGCCGCCAACCCGCACACCCTCGACAACTGGGGCTCCTTCCAGACCTTCCTGGTGGCAGGGTTCTCCACCATCGGCGTCATCGCGCAGACCGCCATGCTGTTGGTTCCGGTCTTCCGGCTGCGGCTGGGCCTGCGGCCGCGCTTCGGCTGGCGTGGCGTGGGCCTGGGGCAGGCCGCGAAGCTGAGCGTCTGGACGCTGGCCACCGCCGCCACCGGCCAGCTGGCGTTCCTCTATGTCATGCGCATCGCCACGATCCCCGGCGCGGAGCGCCTCCGGCTCGAACGCGCGGGCGACCACGCCGCGGCGGCCACCCTCCCTGGCAACGCCGTGCTGGAAGTGGCCAGCCAGCTTTACCTGCTCCCGCACTCGATCATTGCGCTTTCGCTGGCCACGGTGCTCTTCAACCGCATGACTCGCGCCTCACAGGACGGCAACCGGGCCGAGCTGCGGCGGGCGCTGTCGCACGGTCTGCGCACCATGGCCGTGGCGACGGTCTTCGGGGCCCTCGCGCTCTTCGCCCTCGCCGGACCGCTGGGCATGTTCTTCTCCGGGGAACAGCGACAGGACGGCGTCATGCTGGCCCAAACGCTCACCATCCTGGCCCTCAGCACCCCGTTCATGAGTGCCAACTTCATGATGTCGAGGGTGTTCTACGCCAACGAGGACGCCCGCACCCCGTTCTTCATCCAGCTGGTGCTGGCCGCGGTCAACGTCGTGGCGGCCTTCTTTATCCAGTACCTGCCGTTCGACCAGATCATCTTCGCCATTGCCGTCCTCTACACCGGCGGCAACATCCTCTCGGTCATCGTCAGTGCGTTCTTCCTGCGCCGGCTGCTCGGGCACCTCGATGGGCCGCGGGTTGCCAGCTCCTACATCCGTATGGGCTACGCGGCACTCGGCTCGGCCCTGGCCGCCGCCGGCGCCTTGTGGCTCATGGGCAGCTACCGGCCCGACGGCTTCGCCTGGAGCAGCAGGCCCGCGGCCCTGGTGACGATCGTCGTCGTCGGCCCCGTCATGCTCGCCGTCTATTTCGTCCTGCTCAAGGCCCTCCGCGTCACGGAGCTGCAGGACCTGCTGCAGCCGCTGCTTGGCCGCCTCCGCCGTGCCCCCGCCGCTGAAACGCACCCCGAAACCGGTCCGGAAACCGGCGCCGGAGAGGCCGTGGCGCACGAGGCTCAGGCCCCCGCCCGTACGATGCCCCAGCGGGCCACCACCTCGGTGGACACCGGCCTGATCCCCCGGATCTCCGGCGAATTCGACGCGGCTTCCTTCCGCGCCGGCCCGGACCTCCGCGACGACGGCCGCGGCTGGGGGGCCGACGGCGACTACCTCCCCGAGGAGGAGCTTCCCAGCACCGCCCAGGCCAGCCAGGGCCGGTCCGAGAAACCCCTGCCCGGCCGCCGGACCTACCAGGGGCAGGCAGGCCACAACCCTTACTTCCCGTTCGGCCGGCGGAAGAAAAAATAACCCCACTGCGCTTCCGGATGCCGGAATCACGCGGCGCCGAGACTGCATCGGCTAGGATCGAAGACTAACAAGGGGAGTTGCAGACCTGGGGTCCACCATCTTACCGGGGGGCCTGCGATGACTGTTGACGTCATCAAGGCCGGCAGTTCCCGGACAGTCTAGGAGGAACCCGTGTCCCACCCGATCGATGTCGGATCAGTACTTGGCGGCCGCTACAAGGTCACAGCCACGGTACTGACCTCGCATGACCAGGATCTGGTGCTGGACGGCGTGGACCAGGTGCTCAACCGCCCCGTGAGCATCCTCGTTGCCGGCCCGGGAAACGCCGACCAGGTGGCCCAGAGCGCCCGCGAGGTGGCAACGGGTGAACGCCCCGGCCACGTCCAGATCCTCGACCTCGGGGTCAGCGACGCCGCCACCTACCTCATCACAAACCACACCTCGGCCGCCGACCTGCTGGACCTGGTGGTCAGTTCCAACCCGCCTTACGTCGAGCCCTTCTTCACCGACACGCTGGGCAGCGAAATCTTCGGCCAGGCGCGCTCCACGGAGCCCGAGACCTATGACGGACTCTACGACGACGAGGAAGTCGAAGCCGGGTACATCAACTACGGAGAACAGCAGCGCCAGGCTGCACTGCGACCCACGACGCCGTCGGCCCCTCCGCAGCGCGTTCCCACCCCACCGGCAGCCTCTCCGGCTGCTGGTGCCGGGGGCGCAGGCGCAGGCGCAGGTGCCCGTGGAGCCGGCGCTGCGGGGGCTGCGGGGGCTGCCGCCGCCGGAGTAGCCGCGGGCGCCGCCGCCGCAAACTCAGCCAGGTCCCCCAAGACCGCGCCGCAGGAGGCCACGCCGCAGCCAACGGCGGCCCACCCGGTCCAGCCCGCCCAGCCCGCAGCCCAGGCATCCCCGGCCGGGGAGAAGCCGAAGGTCTCCCTCTGGGAGGACGAAAATTACGATTACGCCGAGCCTGAGCAAGAGACCACCTCGTTGGAGACGGCCGGCTCAAAGGGCGCCGGCGGCGCCGCACGCTTCCCGGCCTTCGCCCGGAAGCGTGCGGCGGAGGACGACTACGCGGACTACGACGCCAACAACGACGACGAGCCCCGGCGCGAGCCGCGGTCCATGCGTTGGCTCGTGGGCGCCCTGCTGGCTGCCGTGCTGGTCATCGGCCTCATCTTCGCCGTCACCAATCTGGGCGGCCTTTTCAAGGGCGGCGCACCAGAAGCCGCCAAGACCACCACTGCCGCCGGTACCCCCACACAGTCGGGCACGGCGTCGGCAAGCCAAAGCGCGTCGCCGGCGGCAGTGCCGCCGGCCATTGAGTCCGTCACCCGCCAGGGCAACTTCGACTTCGCCGCCACCTACGACGGCGATCTGGTGAAGACCTATGACGGTAACGCCGCCAGCTACTGGTCCGACATGGAATTTGCCACCGACAGCTGGGGCGGCTTCGCGCCCGACGGCGTTCCGCTGATCGTGAAGCTTAAGGGTCCGGCCCAGATTTCCTCGGTGACCCTCAGCCAGCTCGGAGCCTCCGGCGGCAACATCAGCGTCTTCACCAATGACCGGCCCTCGCTGGACGGAGCCAAGCAGGTGGGCAGCAACAGCTTCACCTCGCCGGAGCTCACTATGCCGCTGCCGGAGCCCGTCACGGCCCAGTATGTGATCGTCTCCATCAAGAGCCTGCCCAAGCTGGCCGCACCCAAGACCCGCTACGGCTTCGGCTTGCGCCTGGCCGAGATCAAAGTCCAGTAACCGGCGCTCGTAACCCGGGGGCTGACACACCCCGGTTTCCTATGCCCACCGGTACCCTGAGTACTTGTGGATGCCCTCGCTGTGACCGGCATCAGCGGAATATTCGCGCCCGCACGGCAGTTGTGCCATGTGGCCGGCCATCCAGGCGGGCGCATCGACAAAGGAAGAGGTTCACCGTTCAGTGAGCAACGCAGAAAACACCGCGTCCGAAGTACGTGATGTCATCATCGTCGGCTCCGGCCCCGCGGGCTATACCGCCGCGGTGTACACGGCACGCGCCAACCTGAAGCCGCTGCTCCTAGCAGGGTCGGTGACCGCCGGCGGAGAGCTGATGAATACCACCGACGTCGAGAACTACCCCGGATTCCCGGACGGCATCATGGGCCCGGACCTAATGGAGAACTTCGAGAAGCAGGCCGAGCGCTTCGGCACGGAAATCCAGTTTGAGGACGTCACCGCACTGGATCTCGACGGCGACATCAAGACCGTGACCATCGGCACGGGGGAGACCTTCCAGGCCCGGTCCATCATCCTGTCCACCGGATCTGCCTACCGCGAGCTTGGCCTCCCCAACGAGAAGCGCCTCTCGGGACACGGTGTCAGCTGGTGTGCAACCTGCGACGGTTTCTTTTTCAAGGATCAAGACATCGCCGTCATCGGTGGCGGTGACTCCGCCATGGAAGAGGCTCTGTTCCTGACCAAGTTCGCGAAGTCCGTCACCGTGGTCCACCGCCGCGACACGCTGCGCGCCTCCAAAATCATGGCTGACCGCGCCCTGGCGCACGAAAAGATCAGCTTCATCTGGAACACCGGCGTGGAGGATGTGCTCGGCGAAGACAAGGTCACCGGTCTCCGGTTGAAGAACCTTGTTGACGGTACCGAGACCGAACTCGCCGTGACCGGCGTCTTCGTGGCGATCGGAAACGATCCCCGCACCGACCTCGTCAAGGGCAAGCTGGACCTTGCGCCCGAAGGCACCATCGCCGTCGAGGGCCGCACCTCCAAGACGAGCATCAAGGGCGTTTTCGCCGCCGGCGACGTGATCGACCCGACCTACCGCCAGGCCATCACCGCCTCCGGCTCCGGCTGCGTCGCCGCTCTCGACGTCGAGCACTACCTCGCAGACCTCCACGCCTAAACAGCGCGCGGCAAGCAACCCAAGAGAAAGACAAGGTTATGAGCAACGCTAAAGACGTAACAGACGCCAGCTTCAGCACCGACGTACTGGGGGCTGACAAGCCCGTCATCGTGGACTTCTGGGCAGAATGGTGCGGACCCTGCCGCAAGCTCGGTCCCATCCTCGACGAGATTTCCGTCGAGTACGCCGAGAAGGTCAATGTCGTCAAGGTCAACGTCGACGACAACCCGGCCATCGCGGCTGAATACGGCATCACCTCCATTCCCGCCGTCTACCTGTTCCAGGGTGGGGAAGTGAAGGGCACCGTCATCGGCGCCAGGCCCAAGCAGTTCTTCGAAAAGGAATTCGCCGACGTTTTGTCCTAGTCGGCAACACACTTTTCCGGATTGCCCCTGAAAGGGCGGATCCGAAAGGCGGCCCCCTCTCCAAGAGAGGGGGCCGCCTTTTAGTTTCCCCATGGTTCGACGTCTTAGCGGCCCACGGCGTCCGCGGATTCCGCGTCATGCCTCTGAACGGGGTCTTCAGGGCGCTTCAACACAAGGAGTGCAACTAGTAGCGATTGATTGAAGATATCTTCTGTGCTCAACGGCTCTGGCCTATTCGTCGTTTCTGTCCTGCACGTTAGGGGGCCGTACCCCAGGTTCTTTGGCGGCCGGCTTTCCACGCCGCTAGCTACTTTCGCGAAAATAACGGTAGGTTGCCTTCTGCGCGTCGCAAGTGCGTGGCACGCGCGTCTCCGTGGAGATGTCCCCGCGGCTCGTGCACCCTTCAGCGCGGTTCGAGGACATGACGCAGCCGGTCCGACGTCCTTGTTGGGAACCTGAGCCATGTGGGCGGGGCTATGCACTCAGCAGTATTTGGTCCCAGGGATACTGTCGCTGGACGGGTGTGGAGTCTAGATGAGGTTTCACGGTGGCAAATAAGCCTCACGGTACCGTTAGCGCCGATATGTTTCACGTGAAACACTGACCGCCGTTCCGCCACCCCGCGTCAATTTTGCGCAGCCCCGGGAACTAAAACCGTCAGCCTCTTGACTCGAGGTTCGGGACGCGACCGTCTCCTCAATACTTTTGCCGATATTGGGGAGTTCGTGCCGGCTAATTGTTGCTTGTGGCCTGGGAAAGCACGTGAACCACTCGGGCACGCGACGTCTACGGCATAGCGGACGTAGCGACCGCAAGGTTTCACGTGAAACACGCACCTAGGGGAGTATCTTTGCAGCCCTCCGAGAAATCCTCCTGCAGTTGCTTTAGAACCCCATGTACATCCATGGCATCTCTATTCCGGTATACACCCCTTCTAGGCGGACGCTATGAAGGCTCCAATACCCGTCCTTCCTTCACCGGATGGACGAGCCTTGGGCCGTGACCGTCTGACGCACTCTTCGATCGTGGGCGCCGCGGTGCCCGAAATATGCGGCAACTATGCCTGGAAACCGATGTCCGGCGACGTTTGCATTAATCCCTCAAGGAGTCTTCGGCCCGTTTCCCGTGAAACATCCCGCGCGCATGCTGCACGCAGCCATCGTGGTCCATTTCAAGTGTTCGTGAGCATCCACATCGGCCACCTGGATGGATTACCGATAGTCAGCTATCTAGTATCGCTTGTTAGGCACCCTTTGCGACTTAAGTGCCGCCGTGAGCTCGCCGCCGTTCGTTCGCGGCATATTCAGCCAAGTCGTGTGGCTGCCAGCGGCCTGTGACGGTCCGTTTCTGCGCCGCCCATGAAACCGCTAGGCCGAAGCTTGGCATCGTGCGGATTCAATCGTCACGCTGACATTGCCCAGGACGTAATACGTCGCATCTTCGGGTACACCGAAGCAGACCCGAGGAGACGCATGGAGCCACGCATCACTTAATGGAACCCCCGCTGGCTCCTGAACACCAAAGGGGGCGTGCGTCCCTCAATGGGGCAATGTTTCACGTGAAACGTGCGACCAAGACTTGCCAGTCAGCGAATCGACCACGGATCTTGGACGGGTCTCGCACCCAGACCGGTCGAGTGCCCTCATCCAAGGCCGATAAGCGTCCGAAGGGTACGGTGCGAAGGGCGGAACTGCCCGCTATGCGGATGGAAGTTAGAGCAATCGAGTTCCATGCCGGCCGACGTGCTGAGCTTGCTCCAGACCTGCGCCTCACCGAGCCAACGGACCGCCACGGTGATTTGAGACGCTCGCCCTCATCACCTCCAAGCTGCATGGCACCCGTCGCTGGATACTTGCGTGGAAACGCGAGGACGGTCCGGAGTACACGCCCGTCCACTTCCGGGAAGCGCCGGTCGGACGACTCCCGTGCGCCACTAGTGGGAGTCAGAGGGAGAGGGCTCGCCGCCGGAGGGGAGCGCCCAGAGAGTCTACGTCCGACTGTGCCGCCGGACCAGCCTCACAACCGGCTCCCCTCAGTACCTCCGGTCCTGGTTGGCGGACATGAACCAGATTCCATGCGTCGGCCCGCCACCTCAAGGACGCTACTGGCGCGAGGTACGCAGACCCTGATGTGGTCCGGCGTGAACCCGCGAGTCTGGCTGGTAGTCGGTTCGCCGCCTGGTTCGGCAACGGTTCCACGGCTTGCACGCTCCGCCGCCGAGATCACACTGCGGGAAGCAGTAGGCACCCACGCTGGCCGGGTCATGGGCGGCGCCAGCACCCAGTGATCAGGGGCGCACCATCCCGATCGGATGTTCGCTCCTATTGCCCGGAGATACGACGTCGCCGAGCTGCCTCTGTAGCCAGGGAAGCAAGGATCTCCCGCGGCCTGCCCGCTCTTCCGATTTACTCCGAGGGGGAGACTCCGAGGGGGACCGGGGGCTGATTGGCCAGTTCTCCACAGAACTTGTGCACATAGTTATCCACAGGTCCACGGGAAATTACCCACAGCTCTATCCACAGGCCGCGCCAGTACTTTCCGCCGGTCAGACGGGTGAACTACCAGCGGCTTGGGCTGGTCAGCGCCAGTCCGCTTCCCGTCCGAGCAGGAGCGCCCGGACACTAGCGGCTTAGGCCGGATCAGAAGCCAGAAAAATTAACCAGGTTGTGGGGATTTTTCAGGCGCTGCCGTGCTTGATTGCTGCCGCCGTCCGCCCAGTTGCTGCGTTTCACGTGAAACATCCACTCGTTCCTCCAACGCTGGGGAGTGGGCCGGGTGAGAGGCCACCCACCACCTTCGGCTCAGCTTCCACCCGTGTCCCCACGACCGGAAGTAATCCACAAAGTTATCCACAGCAATATCCACCGCTTTCTCCACGTCGGTCCGCGTCGCCATCCACCGGCACTCGCTTCCGCAATGACAGTCCGATCCGCCCTTCAGGAGGTGCTGATGCTTTGTTGGCGGAAGCTCGGACCGGGCCGAGTGGCGACCCGATGCCGGCACGTGGAGTCCGAGCCGTTAGTCCTGTCACCATCCGTCCGAGGGAAGGCCGGCGTTCCACGGGCCAGTATGCTCGCGGGGAAGGGGTGTTTGGGGCGGCTCGAAATCCACCCTCACCTCCAGCGACTGCCAGGGAGAGGAACTGCACCCAGGGACCCCTGCGGCGCGAAGGCCCGAGGAGGATCTGGGGGAGCCGAGGTGTGCCTGCGGTCAGCAGAGTAAGCGGAGTCGAAGCCTGTTGCGTCCGCGCAATCCGTGGGTGGCCCGGGAAACGCAGACTCCGTGTCGCCCGCACCACTGGGCATTACGTCAGGACTCCCCGTAGCTGGCAGGCGAAGGGCCAAGTCGCCGAGCAACCCGTGGCCCCCGGCACCACTAGCACGGCCGCTTCCTACTATCCGGTGCATGACTCCGAAGCAGCGTGCTAGCCAACGCAGTGCCTGCCAGTTGCCGCTGGCAGGCCCTGGGCCGAAGGAGCTGAGCTTCACTGGAACCCACCGCCGTCGGTTCGTGCTCCAGGAGTCTCGGCCGAAAACTACTAGGCAAGAGGCGATGCCTGTACCGCAAGGATGCCGGGCCGGCATCACTAACGGCGTTAGCATCCCTCTCAACGCGGACTGGACTTCAAAGGGCAGGCACGCCGCAATGCTCTTGGGACCGTTGGCGGAGGTGTTCTTCGCGTAGCTCCGTCAGATTCCCTACGGCCAAATCCGTGCAGCATGAATGGCTTTGGAGAAATTCAGAGCGTGGAATCTTGCGGAGGAGGCGGAGGAAAGGGGCCATCCGATCAGCTTCGGGGGAGCCGCGTGCCTCATACCCAACAGCGTAAAACGGCACCAACTGCAGCTAGCGGCTGCCCTCACGGTAATCCTGCGAGGCTCCGCGATAACCCCGCCGAGGGGCAGAGGCTATGGTCGATGCCGTCAAGGCGCGACAAAGGGCGGTAGTGTTTCACGTGAAACAGCCAGCCAAGGAACCTCCAAGCGGGGGTTCCTCCCACGCCCTCGGCTGCAATTTGAACTCCGGCAGCTGAGCCGTTCCTGGAACAAACGCCGAAGCCGCCCGAACCTATCACCCGGACTCCACTAGCGGGTTGCGGTCGAATACAAGCTGTCGGAGCGCGACGGAAGCTCGATGCCGCGGCTTACGACCCGTCGGCCGACTTAGGCGATACTTCAGGCGGCGGAGTTGGCCAATCTCGGAGAGCGGAGCCGTTGTCAAAGGCCGGGGACTATGCACAGCCATTGGTCCCGCACCCAAGGAGTTTCCTGGGTGCGCCCCCTCACGGCAGGTTGAATCCGAAACTCAAAAAAACTCATTGTGTTCCGGGCCACTCCGTATCTCGGGACTGATGCAAGCGAACCGTAGACACGACCCCACTGTTTCACGTGAAACGCCCGGACGCCTCCCACGGGGGACCCGAATCGCCGCAGGATAATCGCAGGCTGACGCCCCGTCAGCGACGTAGCCGATAATCTTGTCGCGCAGTGCCCCTCTTCCGGCACACCCTGCGCCTAGGAACCTGCGTATGCGGCCACAGAGCCCTGAAGCCTGCCTAGGCGCTTCGCCTCCACCACTGCCACAGCAGGGACAAGCAGCCCGACTAGAGCGTCTTCAGCGCGTTTGACGCCAGCAATGCCCGCACAGAAACAGGAGGGCGGGGCTGCGGACAAAAAAGCAGGGCCCGTTTCACGTGAAACGGGCCCTGCCTATGCCTGGATAGCAGGAAACTTAGCTGGGGTTACCTGGGGTTAGGACGTCCATGATCCGGTTGAGGTCTTCAACGCTGGCAAATTCGATACTGACGCGGCCCTTGCGGGCACCGAGGGAGATCTTCACGTTCGTATCCAGGCGGTCCGACAACGAAGAGGCCAGGTAATCGAGGCGCTCGTGGCGTGCGCCCGGACGGGGAATGTTGCTCTTCGGCGCCGCGGAGGGGCTCTGGTAGAGAGTTACGGCTTCCTCGGTTGCCCGGACCGACATTCCCTCGGCGACGATCTTCTGGGCAAGTCGCTCCATGGCGGCCGCGTCGGGAAGCGCGAGAAGCGCGCGGGCGTGGCCTGCCGAAATGACGCCCGCGCCTACTCGGCGCTGCACCAGAGGCGGCAGCTTCAGCAAGCGCAGCGTGTTGGATACCTGGGGCCGGGACCGACCGATCCGATCAGCGAGCTGCTCATGGGTGGTTCCGAAGTCTTCGAGCAGCTGCTGGTAGGCGGCGGCCTCTTCGAGCGGGTTCAGCTGGCTGCGGTGAAGGTTCTCCAGCAGGGCATCGCGCAGCAGGTCATCATCAGTGGTGTCCCGGACGATCGCAGGGATGGTGTCCAGCCCGGCGGCCTGCACGGCACGCCAGCGGCGTTCACCCATAACGAGTTCGTAGGGTTCGCCACCTTCTTCGGTTGAAGTCCGGACCACAATTGGCTGGAGGACGCCGATTTCCCGAACCGAGTGCACGAGCTCCGCCATGTCGTCCTCATCGAACACGGAACGCGGCTGCTTGCGGTTCGGATGAATGTCCGTTACCGCAATTTCAGCGAAACGGACGCCGGGGACCTCCACCAGGTCCACACCGTTGTCGCCGTCGACGTTGAGCCCCGCGGTCGCGGGCTTGGTCCCGGCCTCGCCGGGGTCACGGGATTCGCTCCTAGCCGCTGCGGTCTTGCGCGGGGCTGCCTTCTTGGCAGTTGGCCGCGAAGTTTCAGTGGACGGTTCTTCTTCGGTCTTCGCAGCCTTGGCCGCCGGCTGGGCGCGCGCACCCGCATCGGCGCGGGCAACTGACTCCACAGAATCCACCGAAGCGGAAGACGCCGTCGTCTCCGCCTCCGACGTTTCGGCTGCCGTGGTCTCTTCCGGGGTTTCCGCTTCCGAGGTGCGCTTCCTGGCTTCGGGGAAAAACAGGTCCACGGGCCGGGACGGCGCAGTTCCGTTCCCGGAGGCGTTGGCCGAGGCGGAACTTGGAATCAGCGCGCCAAGTCCACGGCCGAGGCCGCGTCGCTTATCGCTCATGGATAAATCCCTCCAGTGGAAGAGCCCGGCATACTCCGGCTCTGGCTAGTGCAATTGTTGAGAAGATTCTAACGTTCAGCAATTTCCGCTGCGGCTTCCAAGTAGGATAGGGCGCCGCTGGAGGAAGGGTCGTAGGTCATGACGGTCTGTTGGTAGCTCGGCGCCTCCGAGATCCGGACCGAGCGCGGAACCACAGCTCCGAGAACCTGCTCCGGGAAATGTTCACGCACCTCGGCTGCCACCTGGGCTGCGAGGTTGGTGCGGCCGTCGTACATCGTCAGCAGGATGGTCGAGACCACCAGATCCGCATTGAGGTGCTTCTGGATCATTTCGATATTCTTGAGCAGTTGGCTCAGGCCTTCCAACGCGTAGTACTCGCACTGGATCGGGATCAGGACTTCACTGGCGGCGCAGAAAGCGTTGACCGTCAGGAGACCAAGGCTCGGCGGACAGTCGATGAAGATGTAGTCCAGCCGCTCCTCGCCGTTCTTAGCGCGTTCCTTGGCATAGACGTCGATGGCGCGCCGCAGACGCTGCTCCCGGGCGACCAGGCTGACGAGTTCAATCTCTGCGCCAGCCAGGTGGATCGTAGCCGGGGCGCAAATCAGTTTCGCGATGTCCGGGCAGGGAGCCACGACGTCCTGCAACGGCAGGTCGTTGATGAGGACGTCATAGATGCTGTCGACGTCGGCGTGGTGTTCGATTCCCAGCGCGGTGGAGGCATTGCCCTGGGGGTCAATGTCGATCACGAGGACGTTGAGCCCGGCGGCAGCCAGGGCGGCAGCGATATTGACGGTGGTGGTGGTCTTGCCCACCCCGCCCTTTTGGTTTGAAACGGTGAAGATCCGGGTCTTTTCCGGCTTCGGCAATTCGCGGCCCAGCAGCCGTTCGCGGCGCTTGTTCTCGTGGGCGAGCTCGCGGGCAATCGGGCTTGAATCGTCGATGGAATCGAGCACGTTGCCGATCGAGGGAACGGAAGTTTCACGTGAAACGCTCGCATGAACCGAGTCTGTAACCGAAAGCGTTTGCTTCGGCGACACATTGTGAGCGGCAGCCGGCGCGCCGAAGGCACGTGCTGACCCCAGGGACACAAACGGGGGAATCCGTTGTGTGGAGGCTTCGCTACTGCTCACTCTGACACTCTCACTCTCATTCGGCGTTTACTGCCGGTCACTAGCCTAACCTCTTCGCTCAGAAGACCGACGGCACCGGGCTGGTGCTACGCAATCTTTCGAGGCTTGTTCACAACGATTCGGACAACCGTCGTGGGCTCTTCGAGGAGGTCCTCACCGACCACCACCACAGCTGTCTCCACGCCACCGAGCTCGCGGATCACTTTGGCCGCCTTCTCGATCTCCTCACCGGCACTGCGCCCCTTGATGGCGACAACTTCACCCTTGCCACCGAGCAATGGAATCGTCAGTCCGGCAAGGTTCGAAAGGGCTGAAACCGCACGGGCGGTGACGACGTCGGCCTGGACCTGGCCCACAGCCAGTTCCGCCCTGGTCCGCATGATAGTGACGTTTTCCAGTCCGAGGTCATCGACCACTTCCTGGAGCCAAATCACGCGCCGTTCGAGCGGTTCGATCAGGGTGAGTTCCAAGTCCGGACGCGCAATGGCGAGACAAAGGCCCGGAAGGCCGGCGCCACTACCGACGTCGGCCACGTGGCTTCCGTGGGCGATCTCGCGCTCGATCACGGCGCAGTTGAGGACGTGTCGGCTCCACAGCCGGGGCACTTCGCGGGGGCCGATCAGGCCACGTTCCGTCCCCGAGGTGGCCAAATGCTCCACGTAGCGCTTCGCCAGGTCCAGCCGGTCGCCAAAAATAGATTCGGCAGCCTTGAGTTCGGCCGCAGTAATTTCCACCATCAGGTTACTCCGCGGATTCAGTCTGCGGAGACAACGATGTGCCGGTCGGCACCTTCGCCTTCGGACTCACTGACAAAGCCAAGATCTGCCACGGCGTCGTGCACGATCTTGCGTTCGTAGGCGCTCATCGGGGCGAGCGCGACGGCTTTGCCCGTGTCCTTGACCGAGGCGATGGCGTCTTCAGCAATCTGCTGCAGGTCACCGGCACGGTCCGCGCGGTAGCCATTGATATCCAGCACGAGGCGGGAGCGGTTCTCCGTGGCCGAGAGTACCGCGAGGCGGGTCAGCTCCTGAAGGGCTTCGAGCACCTCACCGTCGCGGCCAACCAGGTTCTCCAGACCGGAACCTTCCTCTTCGGCGACAATCGAGATGTAGGTGCGTCCATTGCGGACCTCGATGTCGATGTCGCCATCAATGTCGGCGATGTCCAGCAACTCTTCGAGGTAGTCCGCGGCCACATCCCCCTCTTCCTCAAGGCGGCTGGCCGAGGAGCCCTTCTCTGAGCCGCGCGTGGCGTCGTCGGAGTCATTCCGCGGCTCAGGGGTACCGTCAGCCAGGACCTCGGCCTGGAGCTCGGCCTGGGAAGCGGCTTCGTCGGAAATAGCGTGTTCGGTGCTCTCGGCGGACATTACTTCCTCTTCCTGTTCTTGCGCTGCGGCTGTACCCGCTGGCTCTTGGCGGCGACGGCGGCAGCAGCGGCTGCTGCTTCGGCCTCGGCGTCGGCCTTCTTGGCACCCATCAGGGGCAGGGAGGGCAGGCCCTTGGCGGCACGACGCTCGGCCAGGGCCTTGGCGGCGGGGGATCCCGGCGTCGGCATACGGCGAATGACGAAGAACTGCTGGCCCATGGTCCAAAGGTTCGTGGTGGTCCAGTAGATCAGGACGCCGATGGGGAAGTTGATGCCGCCGACGCCGAAGACGACCGGCAGGATGTAGAGCATCATCTTCTGCTGGCGCATGAACGGGCTCGCCATGGCTTCTTCGGACATGTTCTTCGCCATGATCTGCTTCTGCGTGATGAACTGCGACGCTGTCATGGCCAGGATCATCACGATCGAGAGTACCCAGACAGCCACGTCGTTGCCGCCGGCGCCGCCGTGCAGCAGGGACGCAGAGAGCGGAGCGCCGAAAATACTCGACTCATCGAACTGCTTGACCTGGTCGATGTTCATCGCGCCGATGCCAGTCCCGCCGGCCTTGGCGGAGCTGATACCGGAGAGCACCTGGAACAGAGCGAAGAAGAACGGCATCTGGATCAACATGGGCAGGCAGGCCGAGAACGGGTTGGTGCCGTGCTTCTTGTACATGGCCATCTGTTCCTGCGCCATGGCCTGGCGGGAAAGTTGGTCGGTCTTGCCCTTGTACTTGTCCTGGAGCTTCTTCAGGTCCGGCTGCAACAACTGCATGCCGCGCTGGGCTTTGATCTGCTTGACGAAGACGGGGATCAGCGCGGCGCGGATGACAAGCACCAGCCCGATGATGGACAGCGTCCAGGTCCACCCGTTGGCGGCCGGGAGCCCAATGGCGCTCAATCCATCATGAAAACCGATCATGATGGCGGAAACTAGCCACTTGAACGGGGCCAGAATTGTTCCAAAGATGTCCATACGTTATCCCTACTCGTCAGGCCGCCGAGCGGCCTTCTCCATCAGACTGAACAGCCAGGTACTTGTCCGGGTTGTTCAGCACAACAATTCTGGGGGTGTGGCCGTCGGGCCACTCCCGGTGACCGGCGGGGACATGGTCCACACCGCCGGAATTCCATGGGTGGCAGCGCAAGAGGCGCCGGACCGCGAGCCAGCTTCCCTTGACGGCGCCGTGCACCGTGACTGCTTCCAGCGCGTACGCCGAGCAACTGGGGAAGAATCGGCAAACCTGTCCGTACAGCGGGGACACCACCTTGCGGTAGCCGATCAGCAGCAGGATCAGGATGTTGCGGGGAAGGTTCCAGAGCGCCCGGCCGAGCCAGGCTGCCAAGGCTTTGAAACGAGATCCAGGAACGGGGACGACGGCGGCAGTTGAGTTACGCACGCGGGGTCCCTTCCTGTGTTGTCTCGTAAGAAACTGTAGAAGCGGCCTGGGGAAGGCGGCTGCCCAACCGTTTCATGGTTGTCTCCAAAGCGGCGTCATAGTCGCCCAGCAGATTGTCCCAGCCGGCTGCCGCCGAGGCGGGCAGGGCCCGGACCACGATAGCGAACCCGCTGGGATACTTCTGCAGCGACAAGGCGCCGGCTTCTCTTAGTCTCCTCTTAACGAGGTTCCTGACAACAGCGTTCCCGACACTCTTGGAAACGATGAAACCGATCCGGCTTGGTTCATCGGCAGCGAGAGCTGCCGTATATAACACTAAGTTCCGGCGTCCATTGCGGACGCCGGAACGTACAGTTGTTGAAAAATCGGTAGGGGTCCTCAGACGGTTCCGGGTGGCTAGCACCGTTCAACTCGCATAGGGATGGTGACCGACGAGTCAGTTATTTAGGCCGACAGCTCGGTGCGGCCCTTGCCACGACGGGCTGCCAGGATGGCACGGCCGGCACGGGTACGCATACGAAGGCGGAAGCCGTGCTTCTTGGCTCGACGGCGGTTATTCGGCTGAAAAGTCCGCTTGCTCACGTTAGTTACTCCAGTGGATCAAAGGTGCGCCCACCCGATCAAAAAAGGGGAAGAACTGGCCGACGCTAAGTTTTGTATGCGCCGCTTCCCTCGACTCGCAAAGACGCAGGCGTCGGGGAGAGATTCAATGAGGCGAAAAGCGGACACAAAGGACTTCACAACGTTAGGCGAAAAACGCCTCCCGAGTCAAACCGGGAGCTGCGCTGCCGCCTGTCCCCAGCTGTGGTTAACCCGCCCGCCGGCCTGTGGATGAAGTGCGTCACGCGCCCCGATTTCGAACTACACCGGTGTGATTATCCACAGGGCTAACCCCAGCTATCTTCTAGGCTTTTCATCCCCTAGAGTGTCCCAGTAGCCGATTATCCACGGACTGTGCACAACCCTGTGGATTAAGCCCGGGCCAGCAGCCTGGTTCGGGTCCTGTGGCTGCAGGTAACGCAGGCAAGCAAGGTTTGAGGAACTGATTGATGACGGTAGACGAAGCCAACCACGCGAACACCGTCGGAAGTTCCTGGCGGCGGGTGGTCAGCCTCCTGGAGAACGACCACCGGGTCACCCCCCGGCAGCGTGGCTTCGTGATCCTCGCCCAGGCCCAGGGCCTGATCGGGTCCACCTTGCTGGTGGCCGTTCCCAATGAGCTCACCCGTGAGGTCCTGCAGACCCAGGTCAAGGAAGCCCTCGACGACGCACTGCGCGATGTCTTTTCCGACGAGATCCGCTGCGCGATCGACGTCGACACCGAGCTGGTGCCGCTGCACGTCGAACCGGAGCCCTCCGACGAGCTGTCCCTGGTGGCCGACCCCTTGGTGGAGCTGAAGCCCCAGCCGATGCTGCCGAGCACTTCCCACGAATTCGGCCGCCTCAACCCGAAGTACGTTTTTGACACGTTCGTGATCGGTTCCTCCAACCGCTTTGCGCACGCGGCCGCCGTCGCTGTCGCCGAGGCCCCCGCCAAGGCCTACAACCCGCTGTTCATCTACGGCGACTCCGGCCTGGGCAAGACCCACCTGCTGCACGCGATCGGCCACTACGCCCGCCGCCTCTACAGCGGCATTCGGGTCCGCTACGTGAACTCCGAGGAATTCACCAACGACTTCATCAACTCGATCCGCGACGATGAAGGCACTAGCTTCAAAACCACCTACCGCAATGTCGATGTCCTGCTGATCGATGACATCCAGTTCCTCGCGGGCAAGGACCGGACGCTCGAGGAGTTCTTCCACACCTTCAACGCCCTGCACAACAACAACAAGCAGGTCGTCATCACCTCCGACCAGCCGCCCAAGCTGCTTGCCGGCTTCGAGGACCGCATGAAGTCGCGCTTCGAGTGGGGCCTGCTGACGGACATCCAGCCGCCGGAACTGGAAACCCGAATCGCGATCCTTCGCAAGAAGGCCCTGAGCGAAGGCCTCTCCGCCCCCGACGACGCCCTGGAGTACATCGCTTCGAAGATCTCCAGCAACATCCGCGAGCTCGAGGGTGCGCTGATCCGGGTCACGGCCTTCGCGAGCCTGAACCGGCAGCCGGTGGATGTGGCCCTGGCCGAGATGGTGCTCAAGGACCTGATCACCGACGACGGCGCCCAGGAGATCACCTCGGCGCAGATTCTCACCCAGACTGCCGACTACTTCAAGCTCAGCATGGAGGAACTCTGCAGCAAGTCCCGGACCCGGACGCTGGTCACCGCGAGGCAGATCGCCATGTACCTGTGCCGGGAGCTCACGGACATGTCCCTGCCCAAAATCGGCCAGGAACTCGGTGGCCGGGACCACACCACGGTGATCCACGCCGACCGGAAGATCCGTGAGCTCATGGCGGAGCGCCGCGTGATCTACAACCAGGTCACCGAGCTGACCAACCGGATCAAGCAGCAGCAGCGCAATTCCTAAGCTCCCGCGCCGCGCACTCTTACCTTGTTAACAGTGCACTGTGGACAACCCTGTGGACAGTTAAGGGGACAACCGCGGTTAGTGGGCTTAAAACCCTTAAGGCGCCTGTGGATCGTCGAAACGGCACAAAATGTTGTCCCCATCCACACCCTGTTTAAAACCTGCTCCACCCACAGTCCATGAACAGGGCTTAACCGCGGAACTGCACCGCGAGATCGAGTTATCCACAGTTTCCACAGCAGTTATTAACACTACTAATCCCAAGAAAATGAAATTCCCTCAAACAACAGTTTCTTTTCGACCCTCCGCCGGCCGGCCCAAGGCCGTGCTGAACCAAAGCCGAGAACCACACTGGTGTAACCCGGGGATGGGAGAACTCGGTTCTTGGGGCTAAGCTGTCTGCAGTGTGTCCGTCCCGGACACGCTCTTGTCATTCGCTCACCGGAACCGGGGCCGGGTGACCGGCCTCCGGGATGCATGCACTTAGCTTTTTGGCGGATCCGGCACGACGCCCGGAACCGCCGTGGCACTATGACTTTTAGTGCCAATTTTTAGAGATGATTCGTAGCGATGTCAGCAGCAATGAAAGGCGGCACCCTTCCGTGAAGTTCAGAGTCGAGCGGGACGTCCTGGCCGAAGCCGTGACCTGGGCCGCCCGGTCGTTGTCTCCGCGGCCGCCCGTTCCAGTGCTTTCCGGTCTGCTCCTCAAGGCCGAAGCCGGCACCGTGAGCCTCTCGAGCTTTGACTACGAGACCTCGGCCCGCTTGGAAATTCCTGCCGACATCACCACCGAAGGCACCATCTTGGTTTCCGGTCGTCTGCTGGCCGACATCTGCCGCAGCCTGCCGTCCGCACCCGTGGACATCGAGACCGACGGCAACAAAGTCACGCTGAGCTGCCGCCGAAGCAGCTTCCACCTGGCCACCATGCCGGAGGCGGAATACCCGCCGCTGCCTTCACTTCCGCCGATCAGCGGCACGGTGCCGGGTGATTCGTTTGCCCAGGCCGTTTCGCAGGTGATCATCGCGGCCAGCAAGGACGACACCCTGCCCATCCTGACCGGTGTCCGGATGGAAATCGAAGACGACCTCATCACGTTGCTGGCCACCGACCGCTACCGGCTGGCCATGCGCGAAGTCCCGTGGAAGCCCGCCACCCCCGGAATTTCCACGAGCGCCCTGGTCAAAGCGAAGACCCTGAACGAAGTAGCCAAGACCCTCGGAGGCAGTGGCGACATCAACCTCGCCCTCGCCGACGACGACAGCCGGCTGATCGGCTTCGAGAGCGGCGGCCGCACCACGACGTCCCTCCTGGTCGACGGCGACTACCCGAAGATCCGCTCGCTGTTCCCGGACTCCACCCCGATTCACGCCACCGTGCAGACCCAGGAACTGGTCGAAGCCGTGCGCCGTGTCTCGCTCGTGGCCGAACGGAACACCCCGGTCCGGCTCGCGTTCACCCAGGGACAGCTGCACCTCGACGCCGGTACCGGCGAGGACGCCCAGGCCTCGGAAGAGCTTGAAGCCCAGCTGACCGGCGAGGACATCACGGTTGCCTTCAACCCGCACTACCTCATCGAGGGCCTCACCGTGATTGAGACCAAATTCGTCCGGTTCTCCTTCACCACGGCTCCGAAGCCGGCGATGATCACCGCCCAGCAGGACGCCGACGGCGAAGACCAAGGCGACTACCGTTACCTGGTTATGCCAGTCCGCCTGCCCAACTAGTCCCCATCGCCACCCTCGCCTCGCCAGCTCGGCAAGGGAAGCCTGGAGGCGTGGGCCGAGGCTGTTGTCGTTCTGGGCCCCAAAACGACAACCGACACCCCAGCGCAGAAAAGAGTTCACCCCGTGCACATCGGACTGATCGGCCTTGGAAAAATGGGTTTCAACATGCGCGAGCGCCTGCGCAAGGGCGGGGTCGAGGTCACCGGTTTTGACCGCAACCCGGACGTGACCGACGTCGCCAGCATTGACGAGCTGATTGCCGCGGTTCCGGCGCCCCGGGTGATCTGGGTTATGGTCCCCGCCGGCGACATCACCGACGCCGTGATCACCGAACTCGGCAGCAAGCTCGACGCCGGCGACCTCGTGATTGACGGCGGGAACTCGCGGTTCACCGAAGATCAAAAGCACGCCGCCGCACTGGCTGAACTGGGTATCCATTTCGCCGACTGCGGCGTTTCCGGTGGCGTCTGGGGCCTCCAGAACGGCTATGGACTGATGGCCGGCGGCGACGCGGCCGACATCGAACGGGCACTCCCGGTCTTTGATGCGCTCCGACCGGAAGGTGAGCGTGCGGACAGCTTCGTGCATGTGGGCGGCGTGGGTGCCGGACACTACGCCAAGATGGTGCACAACGGCATCGAATACGGCCTGATGCAGGCTTACGCGGAAGGCTATGAGCTCCTCGCCGCAAAGGACATCGTCTCCGATCTGCCGGGAACCTTCCGGGCCTGGCAAAAGGGCACGGTCGTGCGCTCCTGGCTGCTGGACCTGATGGTTAAGGCCCTGGATGAAGATCCCGGGCTGGAATCCATCGACGACTACGTCGAAGATTCCGGCGAAGGCCGCTGGACCGTCGAGGAAGCGATCGCCAATGCCGTGCCGGCGCCGGCCATCACTGCGGCCCTTTTTGCGCGCTTCTCCTCCCGCGAAGACAGCTCGCCGGCGATGAAGATGGTGTCCGCGCTGCGCCACCAGTTCGGCGGCCACGCAACCCGGCCGGCCAAGTAGTTCCTGGAGTCCTGAAACCGGCGTGTACCTAGAACAACTTTCGCTGACAGATTTCCGCAGTTACGCCCAGGTGGACCTCAGCCTGGAACCGGGGGTTACCGTGCTCGTCGGTTCCAACGGCATCGGCAAGACCAACCTGATGGAAGCGATCGGGTACCTCGCCACGCTCAGCTCGCACCGGGTCAGTACGGATGCCCCGCTGTTGCGCTTCGGTACCGAACGGGCCATGATCCGGGCAAAACTGGTCCGCGGTGACCAGTCCACCGTACTGGAACTGGAAATCAATGCCGGCCGGGCGAACCGTGCGCGGATCAACCGCAGCAACCCGGTCCGTGCCAGGGACATCCTGGGCATCTGCCAGACGGTGCTCTTTGCCCCGGAGGACCTCGCCCTGGTCAAGGGTGACCCGTCGAACCGGCGCCGCTTCCTGGATGAACTGCTGGTCAGCCTGGTCCCGCGGCACGCTGCCACGCGCAGCGACTACGACCGGGTGCTGAAACAACGCAATGCCCTGCTGAAATCGGGCCGGGCCGGCAAATTCACTGCCGGCCATGAAGCCACCCTTGATGTCTGGGACCAACACATGGCCAGGGCCGGGGCCGAACTCCTGCACGCGCGGTTGGAGCTGGTCGAACGGCTGCAGCCCCACCTCAATAACGCTTACGCCCAGCTCACCGACGGGTCCAAAGCCGCCGGCGCGGCCTATCGCTCCACCCTGCAGGGGGCGTTTGACGACGACGGCGAGGCTACCGCCGCATCCTCCGGCGCCGAGCCGGCCGAGGGGATGGAAGACCTTCGCCCGCTGAGTGTCGAGGAGCTCACCCAACGTTATGTCCGGGCCTTCGCGGCTTCCCGGCGCAAGGAACTGGAACGCGGCATTTCCCTGGTGGGGCCGCACCGGGATGAACTCGAACTGGTCCTGGGCCAGGCCCCGGCCAAGGGGTACGCCTCGCACGGGGAAACCTGGTCCATGTGTCTGGCCCTGCGGCTGGCCTCCTACTACGTCATGCTGGACGATGCGCGCACCGGCGGGTCGGCGCCCATCCTGATCCTGGACGATGTCTTTGCCGAGCTGGACGTCCAGCGGCGGCGTAAACTGGCATCAATAGTCTCCGGCGCGGAGCAGGTCCTGGTGACCGCCGCCGTCGAGGACGACATCCCGGCCGAACTCGCCGGACGGCGGGTGAAGGTCATTCCGGGAGGACTCGATGAGCCGGACAAACCATGAGTGACAGGCGATGAATAAGGATACCGACGGCGGACTGCAGCCGGGCCGCGACCCGGATGACATCGACGCCGCCCAGGCCGCCTTGAACCGGATGCGGGACGCGGCGGCCGCACGGGGTGAAATCCGCCGGAAGGCGCCGCCCCGCCCCGGAAGCACGCAGAAACCGGCCCGCAGTGCCGGAACCCGCGGATTCGCCCAGTTCCACGGCACCGGCCGCGACCCGCTGGGGCTCGGCAAGGTGGTGGGACGGCTGGTGGCCGAACGCGGCTGGAGCTCGCCGGTGGCGGTTGGATCGGTGATGGCCCAGTGGCCGGCCCTGGTGGGCCCCGAGATTTCCGCGCACTGCACACCGGAGAGTTTCACCGATACGACGCTGCATGTGCGCTGCGATTCGACGGCGTGGGCCACCCAGCTGCGCCTGCTGAGCCTGAGCCTGCTGGAGAATTTCCGCAATGAACTCGGCGAGGGCGTCGTCACCAGCATCCAGGTGTTGGGTCCCGCGGCACCGAGTTGGCGCAAGGGGGCGCGGACGGTCAACGGCCGCGGCCCGCGCGACACCTACGGGTAGGCGCCGGCTGCTGTGGCCCGGGTATGAAGCACTCCTTCCAAAACTATTGAAAAATGCGCAAACGCCGTGTAGGGCGCTCTAACGCCCCGGATGCGTATAGGAACCCAGCCGGAGCACCCCTGGAGCCTTGCAGGTGGAGTCAACGGCCTCCCAGCGGCACTTTACCCGCCGTTTGGGCCTCTAGAATGCGGGTTTCCGCCCTATAACACGGTAGAATCGTGATAGATAACTGGGCGCCGGTGAAACGTCGACTGAGTCCGTTTCCGACGCACTTTTTGTGTGTGGAAACAGGAACTCGCAAGCGATGTTGCCGGTGCCGTCAGTGACGTGCCTGTTGGCGGTGGCCGTTCCTCTTGGGAGACGGCGACGGCCGGCCTTCAACGAACATAGAGGAGTCGAAAGCGCCTGTGGCTAACGACAATGCAGATATCCCGGCAACGGAACCAGCGGCGGGAGGCGCTCCGGCGGACACACCCGCGGAGGCGGCGACGCCGCGCGAATACGGTGCCAGCGACATCACCGTGCTTGAGGGCCTGGAAGCTGTCCGGAAACGCCCGGGCATGTACATCGGCTCCACCGGACCCCGCGGCCTGCACCACCTCGTCTATGAAGTCGTCGACAACTCGGTTGACGAAGCGCTGGCCGGCTACTGCACGCACATCGAGATCGTCCTGACGGCCGACGGCGGCGTGAAGGTGGTCGACAACGGCCGCGGCATCCCGGTGGACATGCACCCCACCGAGCACAAGCCGACGGTTGAAGTCGTCATGACCATCCTGCACGCCGGCGGCAAGTTCGGCGGCGGCGGGTATGCCGTCTCCGGCGGACTGCACGGCGTTGGTATTTCCGTGGTCAACGCGCTGTCCAGCCGCGTCGACACCGAGGTCCGCCGGCAGGGCCACGTCTGGCGGATGTCCTTCGCCGACGGCGGCAAACCGCAGGGCGGCCTGGTCAAGGGCGAGGAAACCACCGAGACCGGCACCACCCAGACGTTCTACCCGGACCCCACCATCTTCGAGAGCGTGGAATTCGATTTCGAGACCCTGCGCGCCCGCTTCCAGCAGATGGCCTTCCTCAACAAGGGCCTGCGCATCACACTGACGGACGAGCGCCGCGCCGCCGCTGAACCATCCGAAGACGGAGACCTGAACCTCGACGTCGTCGAGACCGAGGGCGAAGTCCCCGCCGAGTTCCACACCGTGGTCTACCAGTACGACGACGGCCTGCTGGACTACGTGAAGCACCTCAACTCGGGGAAGAAGGTCGACGTCGTCCACGAAGACGTCATTGCTTTCGAAACCGAGGACACGGAACGGCACATCGCCCTGGAAATGGCGATGCAGTGGACCAACGCGTACTCCGAGAGCGTCCACACCTACGCCAACACCATCAACACCCACGAGGGCGGCACCCACGAAGAGGGTTTCCGCGCCGCGATGACCTCGCTCATCAACCGCTATGCGCGGGAGAAGAGCATCATCAAGGAAAAAGACGACAACCTCACGGGTGACGACATCCGGGAAGGCCTGACCGCGGTTATTTCGGTCAAGCTCTCCGAGCCGCAGTTCGAGGGCCAGACCAAGACCAAGCTCGGCAATTCCGAGGTCAAGGGCTTTGTCCAGCGCGTGGTCACCGACGGCCTCGGCGACTGGCTGGAACGCAATCCCGGCCCGGCCCGCGACGTCATCCGAAAGGCCATCTCCGCAGCCCAGGCCCGGATGGCTGCGCGCAAGGCCCGCGACAACGCGCGCCGGAAGAGCCCGCTGGAGTCCTTCGGTATGCCCGGCAAGCTGTCCGATTGCTCGTCCAAGGATCCTGCCAAGTGCGAGGTGTACCTCGTGGAGGGCGACTCCGCCGGTGGTTCGGCCAAACGCGGACGCAACCCCGAAACCCAGGCCATCCTGCCGCTGCGCGGCAAGATCCTCAACGTCGAGCGCGCCCGGCTGGACAAGGCGCTCGGCAACGCCGAGGTCCAGTCCATGATCACCGCCTTCGGCACCGGCATTGGCGAGGACTTTGATCTCGCCAAGCTGCGGTACCACAAGATCGTCCTGATGGCCGACGCCGACGTCGACGGCCAGCACATCACCACGCTGCTGATGACCCTGCTGTTCCGCTACATGCGCCCGCTGATCGAGAACGGCTACGTCTACCTCGCCCAGCCGCCGCTGTACCGGATCAAGTGGTCCAACGCCCCGCACGACTACGTTTACAGCGACCGGGAACGCGACGCGAAGCTGCTCTCCGGCCAGGCCGCCGGCCGCCGTATTCCCAAGGACAACGGCATCCAGCGTTACAAGGGTCTCGGCGAGATGGACTACACGGAACTCTGGGACACCACCATGGACCCGGAGCACCGCACCCTCCTGCAGGTCACTATGGACGATGCCCTGGCAGCGGACCAGACCTTCTCCGTCCTGATGGGCGAAGACGTCGAATCCCGCCGAAACTTCATTCAGCAGAACGCCAAGGACGTTAGGTTCCTCGATATCTAGCGGCCAAGGCCCTGCATATTCCAGAACCGATATATACCTGAAACGGAAAATATAGACGATGAGTGACGAAACACCCGAAGTCCCCGCCGCCGGTGCGGAGCCCGTACTCGAAGGCAACGTTCTTGATACCGATGTGCTGACGGACCGCGTTGAGCAGGTCGACCTGCAGACCGAAATGCAGCGCTCCTACCTCGACTACGCCATGGCCGTGATCGTGGGCCGCGCGCTTCCGGACGTCCGCGACGGCCTCAAGCCGGTGCACCGCCGCGTGCTCTACGCGATGTTCGACGGCGGCTACCGCCCGGAGCGATCCTTCAACAAGTGTGCCCGCGTGGTCGGCGAAGTCATGGGCCAGTACCACCCGCACGGCGATACCGCGATCTACGATGCCCTGGTCCGCCTCATCCAGGACTGGACCATGCGCTACCCGCTGGCGCTGGGACAGGGCAACTTCGGATCGCCCGGCAACGACGGGGCCGCCGCGCCGCGGTACACCGAAACCAAGATGGCCCCGCTGGCGATGGAAATGGTCCGCGACATCGACGAGGAAACCGTCGATTTCCAGGACAACTACGACGGCAAGAACCAGGAACCGACCATCCTGCCGGCGCGGTTCCCGAACCTGCTGGTGAACGGCTCCTCCGGCATCGCCGTCGGCATGGCCACCAACATTCCGCCGCACAACCTCCGGGAGGTTGCCGACGGCGTGCAGTGGTACCTGGCCAACCCGACCGCAAGCCGCGAAGAGCTGCTCGAAGAGCTCATCCAGCGCATTAAGGGCCCCGACTTCCCGACCGGCGCTACCATTCTGGGCCACAAGGGCATCGAGGACGCGTACCGCACGGGCCGCGGTTCGATCACCATGCGCGCGGTGGTCAACGTGGAGGAACTCCAGGGCCGCACCTGCCTCGTGGTCACCGAGTTGCCGTACCAGGCCAACCCGGACAACCTGGCCATCAAGATCGCCGAACTCGTCAAGGACGGCAAGATCTCTGGCATCGCCGACCTCCGCGACGAGACCTCGGGCCGCACCGGCCAGCGCCTGGTGATTGTGCTCAAGCGCGACGCTGTGGCCAAGGTGGTGCTGAACAACCTCTACAAGCACACCCAGCTGCAGGACAACTTCGCTGCCAACATGCTCGCGATTGTCGACGGTGTGCCGCGCACGCTCAGCCTCGACGCGTTCATCCGGCACTGGGTCACACACCAGATGGACGTCATCGCCCGGCGGACCCGGTACCGCCTCCGCAAGGCCGAGGAGGAAGCGCACATCCTCCGTGCCCTGCTGAAGGCGCTGGATGCGCTGGATGAGGTCATCGCCCTGATCCGGGCCTCCAGTACCACCGAAGCGGCCCGCGATGGGCTGATGGAGCTGTTGGACATCGACGACATGCAGGCCCGGGCCATCCTGGACATGCAGCTGCGCCGCTTGGCCGCCCTGGAACGCCAGCGGATCCAGGACAAGCATGCCGAACTCGAAGCCATGATCACCGAATACAACGCGATCCTGGCCTCCGAGGAGCGCCAGCGCGAGATCATCAGCACCGAACTCGCCGAGATTGTCGCCAAACACGGCGACGACCGCCGCACCAAGGTGCTGATGGGCTACGACGGCGACATGTCGATCGAGGACCTGATCCCCGAAGAGGAAATGGTCGTCACCATCACCCGGGGCGGCTACGTCAAGCGCACCCGCAGCGACAACTACCGCTCCCAGCAGCGCGGCGGCAAGGGCATCAAGGGCGCTCAGCTGCGCGGCGACGACGTCGTCGAACACTTCTTCGTCACCACGACGCACCACTGGCTGCTGTTCTTCACCAACCTGGGCCGCGTCTACCGCGCCAAGGCCTATGAGCTGGTCGAGGCAGCCCGTGACGCCAAGGGCCAGCACGTGGCTAACCTGCTGGCCTTCCAGCCGGACGAGCACATTGCCCAGGTACTGGACCTGCGCGACTACCAGCACGCCCCGTACCTGGTGCTCGCCACCAAGCGCGGCCTGGTCAAGAAGACGCGCCTGGAGGACTACGACACCAACCGCTCCGCCGGCGTGATCGCGATCAACCTTCGCGACGGCGATGAACTCGTCTCCGCGCAGCTGGTGTCCGAAACCGATGACCTGATGTTGGTGTCCCGCAAGGGCCAGTCAATCCGCTTCACCGCCACGGATGAAGCCCTGCGCCCGATGGGCCGGGCAACCTCCGGCGTGACCGGCATGAAGTTCCGCGAGGATGACGAACTGCTGGCGGCCGACGTCGTGCAGGACGGCTCGTTCGTCTTCATTGTCACCGAAGGCGGCTTCGCCAAGCGCACCGCGGTGGAGGAATACCGCCTCCAGGGCCGTGGCGGTCTCGGCATCAAGGTCGGCAAATACCAGGAAGAACGCGGACACCTCGTCGGTGCCTTGATCGTCCAGGAGGAAGACGAGGTCCTGGTCGTCATGGAAGGCGGCAAGGTGGTCCGCTCCTCGGTCGCCGGCGTTCCGGCCAAGGGACGCGACACCATGGGCGTGATCTTTGCCAAGCCGGATAAGAATGACCGCATCATCGCGGTGGCCCGGAACAGCGAACGCGGCCTCGAGACCGAGGAAACTGACCTCGAAAGCGGCGCTGAACGTCCGGCTACGGAGCAGGATGACGTAACGTTGGCTGGAGAAACCGGATCACGCGAGGGGTCCGCAGAGACAGAATCAGTACCGGCCCCGGAGTCAGATGAGTCATCAGGCCATGCCGAGCTGGACGAAGACAACACCGGAGGTAACGCGTGAGTAATTCCGACTCATATCCCAAGTCGAGCAGCGGCCCCGGCGGCATGCGTCCGCCGGCTGCCGCCCCGCGGGTAAGCGCGCCGTCGCGTCCGCAGCAGCGCCCGGGCGTCGTCGGCTCCGGCCAGCGTCCCGCCGCTCCCGGCCAGCGCCCGGCGGTCCCGGGACAGCGTCCTGAAGCCCCGGGACAGCGTCCCGGTCAGCCGGGCCTCGTCAAGCCGGCTCCGAAGGCCAAGGTCCGCCGCGCACGCCTGCTGATCAGCAAGGTGGACCCTTGGTCCGTGCTCAAGATGGCCTTCCTGCTCTCCGTGGCACTCGGCATCGTGACCGTCGTCGCCGCGATCGTGCTCTGGACCGTCCTGGACCTGACCGGCATCTTTGACCAGGTCGACGGCCTGCTCGGAACCCTGGCCGGATCCGAAAGCGGCGGTTTCGAACTGAAGAAGGTCGCCTCCCTCGGACAGGTTGCCTCTTTCGCCGTGATCATCGCCGTGATCAACGTGGTCCTCCTGACCGCCCTCTCGATGCTGTCGGCAGTGCTGTACAACATCGCGGCCACCCTCGTGGGCGGCATTGGCGTCACCCTGACGGACGACTAAAACCCATACTTTTCCCGGAGAGCACCCGGGGAAATGCCTCGATTTGAGATCGGGCCGGGATGTGCTGTAAAGTCATATCTCGGCCCGATGAGGCATCGGGGCGTATAGCTCAGGCGGTTAGAGCGCTTCGCTGATAACGAAGAGGTCCCAGGTTCAAGTCCTGGTACGCCCACGGAACCTGTACTGGTTCCTGTAAAGGTCCACGTCAGACTGGAACGGAACGGGGTGCGTGTGAAGAAGTTGCTGATAGTTGCAGCCTCGATCGCAGGCGTCCTGCTCTACAGGAAAGTGCAGGAATCCGAAGCCCGGAAGGCAGTCTGGAGCGAATCGACCGACACGGTTGATTAGTGCGGATCCCCGGCAGGGAAGCTGGAAACAGCTCTCCGGCGCGGGGGTATGATTGACGGGTTGCTTCTTATGGGGGCATGGCGCAATTGGTAGCGCACCTGCTTTGCAAGCAGGGGGTTCGGGGTTCGAGTCCCCGTGCCTCCACCATAGGAAAAAGGAAAAGAGCCAGGCGGCTAGACCGCCTGGTTCTTTTGTTTTCCCCGGTATGACGCGGTTCTTGCCGCGGCGGACTGGATCTTCTGGTCTCATGACACGACGCCCTGATGACCCTTGCGATAGTGAATCGGTAAATTGCGGTAGTAATTGGTGTTGGGTTGGGTGTGCCCGGTGTGCCTTGGGATCTCGGGGAATACGGCGCCTGGGTCTGCCTGGGTGCGCCCGGCGTGCGTCCGACACATTCCTGCAGCCGAATCTAGAGTGCACCGGCCTGGACATATTCAATGCACCCTAGAACACGTTCCCAGAGAGTGCGCCGTCACGAAAGATGGTGGCTCGGTAACACTCTGGTCGGACCAGGTCGCCTGGGCATGGAGACCAGCTCCGTTCAAAAAGGTTGGGATGGTTCGGGGTCCAGCACAAACAAGCTGGTGCTGCTACACCCATGACGACCTCCGTGCCGGTTTGCGCACTGAAAGAAGATATTTGCGCCTATAGAGCCGCCGCGCCTTGGGCTACCTTCCTTAGGGGACCATGTCGGCGGCCCTATAGAAGCCGACGCCAATCATCCGATTCTGAGCGATTGCGACAAGAAGTGACCTACAACAGGACCTGCGAATTGAAAATGAGTGATCAGGCGCTCTCCGCATTGCGGCGTGAAGTCCGCGCAGCACGACTCCGTCTGCGGCGCGATACGAGGTGTGGACTCGAGGCGCCACGGCGGGTGGTGCAGCTGTCCCAGATTGATCTGCCGCCGGTCGTCAGGCGATACCGACTCGCACGTGCCGCGCGGGCTACAGCGGGTGGGAAGGCCTTGGACACCTGCTTGCACCGCCGGCAGGCTGAATCAGGCCATTCACTCGATCCTGGTATCGAGGCATGCGGCACCGAGACTCCGCTAGGAGTGGGGCTGGACCTGGCTGACGGAACAAAATCGTATGCCGCCGCGGCCGAGTGGCCCGAGAAGTCCGCGGATCATCAGGTCCGGCCAGTCTCCGGCATGCCGGATGTCGGTCTCGCAACGCTTGCCTCGGTAGAGAGCTCTGAAGCTGAGCATTCGGGCAACGTTACCCTCTATCTGCCGAAGGATCTGAGCCGATGGCTGACAGATCAACACGACGCTTCTCGAGTCTCGTATCCGGAGTTCGTGCTGAACACCATCAGTTGGGCAACTGCGGGAGACCAACTCAGTGAAATCTTCTCGACCGAGGGTAGCGTGATCCCGGTCAACGACATCTTCGGACGGGCGCCGGGGAGGTCCAAACGGGTCAGCGGCTCCACCGGAACGGAGACCCGAAGGATTCGATTCCGCAAGAACCACATGAAAGTAATCATGGGACTCGCCCGTACTTGGACTGCGAACAATCGCAACGCGTTCTTCGTTGGTGTTCTCAAGGCATATCGGGACCATGAGACAGGACGTTCCGCGTGATCAGTTCGCCGATTGTCCGCGAAGGCTTCCTCCACGGGCGGATGCCAGCGCCGATATGAGTCGGTGAGCGTTTTCAGGGGATTGGAGCAAGTAGCTTGTCTCCACCAGCGAGTCGTACTCCGCCTTCGACATCAAGACCGCGGACCGGTGCCTGGACACGATCTCGATCTCGGTGCGGTCGAGATTCACCCGCTCGATGAGGCGGGCAAGCTCGCGGCGAGCCTCGCTAGCTGTTATGGCCATCACTACCTCCTGGTTGTACCCGACATGCTAGTACGTGGACCTTCCGTCAATGTACAACTTCAATGTACGAATTCGCAGCGGCCGTCACGCCCTAGTCTTGGGTCGCGTAGGTGGTCGGTGGCAAAGAGCTGTAGTCGAAAATATATCCACATGTGGAGAAGCCTGTGGAGAACGTGTGTTCGATAGCATGTGAAGATCCGCCCTAAAATTGAGTTGTGATCAAGGCAGGCTCTCCCGAGGACATGAACCGGATGATGGCGCGCCTGGACGCCGACCAAACCCGCCCCATGGATGACAGCTCGCCGATCCGGGACTTCCCCAAATACGGCCGACCCCTCGTATGCGTCAACGGGATCTACGGCAAAGCCGTGGCCTGGTCACACAGCTACGGCCTCATCGAGTGGCTGGATGTCTCAGGCAAGTACCACCTGGGCTGGGCACAATCCGCCAGCATCAAGCGCGTGAGCGCACAGGAGTGGAAGGGCGGCAGTGGGCTTTAGGCTGTGCCGGGGAGTGCCGACGACCTAGCGCTTTTTGCTCATAATACGTGCGATGGCATCCAGTCTGCGTTGCTCTTCGCGTTCCGGGTCGATATACGGTGCACGTCCACCAACGCCCGGTTGTCCCCAGCCGGAGCGGGTGACGCGCCAGTACTGACCCGACGAGGCACCCGGGTGCTGCGGTCGGTTTAGCGGCGGCTTCGCCGGTGGGTTCCGGTGATCATTGAGTTGCGCAACACGCCTCGGTTCAGGTTTGTCGCCGATGTACTCGGCCATCTCCGCCGGAGGCACGAGAGACCCTGCAGCTGAAAAGCCCCAATCGGTCAGCGGTGCGGCGGCGTAGTGGGTGGGCCTGATGATGCGACCCTCCGCCGTGGCGTGGCGGTATCGTCCTGCGTAGTCAGCCACCATGATGCCGATCTCCTCGTGCTCCATGTCGAGCACGACGCTTGTCAGGGGTAGGTCCAGGACAAGGTGGGGAACGTCGGGGGACCATAGCCATAAGTCAAAGACACCTGCGCGCTCATAGCCACCGTGGCGGCGGTCCCAGTCCTTGCGGTCCATCGGCTTGCGTTGGACCTCGAACGCCAGTTGATGGCCGCCGAATGTCTCTGCCTTCACATCGCTGCGCAGCCGGGCCCCCGGCACCCAGACTTCATCGTCGACGGACCCGGGGAGGATGTGGCGCTGGTAGCCGGCCCAGTCCATCATCAGCTGTTTGCCGTGCAGGTGCTCCGCCGTCTCGCCGTGCCGGCCCAGGCCGTCGGGGGCCTCACCTGCCTTGTGGCGGAAGTGTATACACTTCCTCTCCGCCTGTACGAGCGAGACCGGAACGTCGCGGCCGGCCTCCAGACAGTCGATGCAGACGATGTCTTGGGAGCCCTTGTATCCGTAGCGGTCGTAATAGGAATTGTTCCCGCGGCGCATCTCGGCTGCGATCACCACACGCCGGTCGGCCTTGTTGTAGGCAACGAGGGGCTCTGTAGGTTCCCAGTCCCGAGGGTAGAGCTGCCGGATCTCGATCATGCGCACAGTATGACCAGGGGGCTGACATTTCGAGAGTCGCAACCCTCCGGTCACAGTCGGGGTGGACGCCCCCTGGTCCTCCCGGTCTGCCACCCCGGAACTGCATCATCCAGGAGCTTGACCTTCACGGGGTCGAGCTCGCCGCGGCGTTGCTTTTGCCGCTGGGCATGCACCCACACGCCGAGGGTGTGTTCCCGCTCGGAATCGCACTTCTTATGGCGGGGCCAGTCGTTGCCTTCCTGGCGGAAGTCCACGAGCTCGGCCAGCCGTCGGCGCCATCTGGCTTCCTCGGCCGCTGCCTTGTGGTTCCAGTCCCACCCGGGGACTCGGGCAAGGCCCCGGCCATAGGCCGGGTGAAGCGTGCCTTGGGCCACTTCGCGCCGACGGTCAGAGAGCCACCGGGCCATCGACCGTTCACCCTTGTCGCCGGAGCGGTCACGGGGATGCCGCCCCTCTCCGCCGATCCAGGTGATGATCTCTTCCATGCGGGCAAGGCCCGCGGGAGAGGGTCTGTGGGGGCCGGCGGCAGCCAGGTGTTCCGCCTCGAGCCCCGGGTCCTGGCGGCGCGCGATGACCAGGTGGTAACCGACGGTGGCCGGTTCGGCGCGCACCAGCTCAGCGATGCGTTTCCGGCTCAGCCCGAGCCGGTACATCAACACCCACTCCGCGTCAGGAGCGCGCCGCAACTGCCTGTCCATGATGGGTGCCATCCTGCCACTGTGCCGACTCGGAACGGTTCAACTTGGGGGCATTGTTCTGATGCCGACGGCTCGTGACAATGGCACTGATCGGGTTTGCAGCATTCACCCCGCCGAACGGTGACATCCAAACCCGTCATCGTCAGCCAATCCAGCGCCGCGCTGAGGACCTCGCTATCCAACTGTTTCCGCTTATTGGAACTTATAGCCACTTATAGGAAAAACCCAATAACTCCCTATAACTTCGTATAACTGAGGGCTCAGACCCCGCAGAGTCTCACGGGGCCGGGGCTTAGGTATGCCGGACCCCGACTGAACTCCGACAATTTACCGAAGCCACGTCCTGGATCGGGTGAGAATTCCGAGGTGTTCGATGTAACTCGGGCCGCGCTTTGCGCTAGCTGAAAAGGGGCGCCATCGGACGTGTTCCTCCTGGCACCCTTGCCGGACTCGTGGCGGTAAAGATCCACTACTTCCGCACCAGTTTAGGATTGGCATCAGACTGATCGAATCCGTTCGATTGTCACGAGCTCAGTCGACGGCAAGAGGAAAGCAAAATGGGTTCTAAGTGTGGAGCAGGACTTTCAGCTGAGGACGCCAAGGATTCGGTCCAACCACTTCCAAGAAAGAAGTTCTCATGGATTGGCGCCGGTGGGACATTTAGCTTGGTGAATCCAAATGGAGGCGGGAGGGCCAGCGCGGTTCCCGTGGCCATCGGCGGCCTATTGACTGTGGCCTCGCTCCTGAGCGGGTGCTCCGCCGGCCCGCCGGACAAGCCCTTCATCGACGATATTCGAGCTAACGCCTCCTTCTTCAGTACCTATAGTGATGAGTCACTGGTCGAGTTCGCCCATCATCTCTGCAAGATGCGAAGAGACGGCGTCTCATACGGTGAGATTCGCAAGGGTCTTATAAAACCGGACGATACCCCTCAGTTTGAGGTTCAGGTGGCGTTCGTCCTGGCTAGGTCGATCGGCCACTATTGCCCGGATCAGGCTCCGTAGTACACCGTCGGTGAAGTTGTGCGTCGTCCGACTTTTGGCATTACGCCCACGCCGAGCAGGGCCACGGACGTCCGGACATTCCACGAGTACCAATTAGCGCACAACATAACGACCGTATGCTGTGGCGTGGTAAGTCAAGGCTCGGCTCAGCGAAACTGCCGGCAGAGCTCAGAACACGTTCCGAGTTAGCCCTTCAACTGTGCGAGCCCCGAAACCGGCAGCGACTCCTATTAGCCGCAATCCGTGCACCGTCCCGGAAGTTTCATCTGTGACGGCTGATTGTGGCTGGAGTTGTGGGACAACATGCCGGACGGCCAGGTTAGTCGGTGGGCTGTGGTTCGCGGTCCGCCGGCAGCGTCCGCTTTGATTGTTCCGATTCTAAGGTAGTGGAGCACGCTGTTTTGGCGGTAGCACCGCTAGGTGCATCCCGGGCCCTGCAACAGATCAAGGTCCGGCGTGCCAAGCACCCAGATGACGAACAGCACCCACGTCACGAACGCGGTCCCGGTCATAGTCGGTGACCTACGCAGCAGCGGAGTCGCAACAAGAAAACATGACATCGGCTGGCTAGACTCCTCAGCATGCCTTACGCACCAGAATTAAAAAGCGTTGTAGCCCGTTACGCCAAGAGTCTCGCCGTCCCCAACGGGCTTCAACAGCTGCACGAAAGGAAAAAACACAGGCCTGAGGCCAAACACATGGCACTTGGGCCCGCCATAGTCCTGACATCCGTGTCCGCTTTCGAGGGGTTCCTGGAGGAGTTTGTTGCCGTCGTAGGGGCCAAACGAGGACTAAGCTTCGCTCAGATTGCCAAGCTGGCAAACACGAACTCTCCGTCCCTTCGGGACTTCGAAAAGAATTTAGTTTCCCAGCTTGGGAACTGGTCTCCCAATACATGGCGGAGCCAATTTGCCTTGACAGTTTTCTCGCCGCCTGCGCTCGGACAGAGCAACTGGTGGACTGAAGCAGACATCTCCTGGGAGCAAACCCTGGACCAAGCTGACGGATGGCTGCAGGTTCGTCATTCACTGGCACATGGGCTAACTCGCGGCTACCTCTCCGAACACTGGCCCACACCTATGCGGCAGGGCCTTCACGCGTCGTCCGTATTGCGGCCGCAGAAGGACAACAAATACTCGCTTACCCTTCACGGCGCTATTACCTGTGCCCGCGTATTTAGGCACTCTTCAGAGGCCTTGGTAAAACAGACCGCTATTGCTCTCGGGGAAAAACCGCCTAGCTGGCGGGCTGTGCCTGCGTTTCCACTTGCTGGAGCAGAACAGGACTAGTCCTAACTGTCGTCGTGGAGGCCCGAGCAGCCGGATAAGCCAAGGGTGAATATGTCAGTCTGAACGGAGCCCACTAGGACGGCCCGAAGGGGACCCACCTGAACGACATACCGGACCTAATGACGGCTTGAATGGTACCCACCTGTGAGCGTTGATCCCATCATTATCGGGGTCAAGCGCGGGAGGGCCGGGATGGGGTCAAAGGTGGAGTTGTTCGCGACTATCCGCAGGGAAGCCAGAGTCGAGGATTCGTCGATCCGGGAACTTGCGCGCAGGCATCATGTGGCGAGAAAAACGGTGCGGAAGGCTTTGAACTCCCCGGTACCGCCGGAGCGAAAAACTCCGGAACGGTCCTCGCCCCGTCTCGATTCATTCAAAGCCACGATCGACGCGATGCTCATCGAGGACACCCAAGCGCCACGGAAACAGCGCCATACTGCCCGCAGCATCCTGGCCCGGCTCATCGAGGAGCACGGCGCTGAGGAGCTGTCGTATTCGACCGTGCGTGACTACGTGCGGGTCCGGCGGGCCCAGATCGACATGGAGGCAGGCCGCCGGGTGGAGGCATTCGTGCCCCAGGAGCACGCTCCCGGCGCTGAGGCGGAAGTGGATTTCGGTGAAGTCTGGGTCGTGCTGAATGGGGTAAAGACGAAGTGCCACATGTTCGTCTTCCGCCTCTCGCACTCGGGCAAGGCCATCCACCGGATTTACCCGACGCAGGCCCAGGAGGCTTTTCTGGAAGGCCACATTGAAGCCTTCAATGTATTGGGCGGCGTCCCGACCAAGCACATCAGGTATGACAACCTCACCAGCGCGGTCACTGCCGTGGTGTTCGGGCAGGGCCGGCAGCGCCAGGAAAACGACCGATGGGTGCTGTTCAGATCGCACTACGGCTTCGACCCCTTCTACTGCCAGCCCGGTATCGACGGAGCTCATGAGAAGGGTGGGGTCGAGGGCGAGGTGGGGTGGTTCCGCCGCAACCGGCTCTCTCCGATGCCTGTTACTGAATCCCTGGATGAGCTAAACGACCGTATCCGGGAATGGGAAGCGCAGGACGATGCCCGGCGGATCAATGACAGGATCCGCACCATCGGCCAGGAGTTCGCTGCCGAGCGGCCGTTCCTGGCGCCGCTGCCGGGAGAGATTTTCGACCCGGGCCTGGTCCTGACGCCGCGGGTGGATAGGTCTTCGATGGTCACGGTGCGGATGATGAAGTACTCCGTCCCGGCCCGGTTCATCGGCCGGAAAGTCCGGGTGTCCCTGCGGGCGTCCGAGGTCGTGGTGTTCGACGGCCGTGCCGTGGTCGCCAGGCATCCGCGGATCGTTGCGAAAGGCGGGCAGTCGGTCCAGCTGGACCATTATCTGGAGGTTCTGAAGACCAAACCGGGCGCGCTGCCCGGCTCCACTGCGCTGGCCAGGGCACGCGAGTCCGGGGCGTTCACCAACGCCCATGAAGCGTTCTGGGCCGCTGCCCGCAGGGTCAACGGCGATGCCGACGGGACTCGTGAACTCATCGACGTGCTGCTGCTCCACCGTTCCATGGACGCCCGCGACGTCCATGCTGGGATCATCGCGGCGCTGGGAGTGGGTGCTGTCAGTGCCGATGTCGTCGCTGTAGAAGCGCGCAGACACGCCTCCAACATCCCCGCGGGTGGGTCCGGTTCGGACCGTCATCCCAGTGCTCACGATGAAGTCAATGTGCAACGGGTTGTCAGTCTCACCCAGCGCCGTCTCATGGACCCGGCCGCGGTCATCGCCGGGCTCCCGCAGGACACGCGGCCCCTGCCATCGGTCAGCGCCTATGACGAGCTGCTGGCTAAACGCACCGAACACCCCGCAGGCACAGCATCGAAGGAGAACATCTCATGAGCCCTGCCGGACCCTCTACGACCATCACTCCGACTCTGCGCCGGCGACGCGGCCTGACCGAACAGGCCGCTGTTGCGGCCGTGGACCAGGCCTGCCGCAGGCTTCGCCTGCCCACGGTCCGGGCCGTCCTGGACGAGGCCCTCACCGTCGCGGGCAAGGAACAACTCTCCTACCAAGGCTTCCTGGCCGAACTGCTGCTGGCCGAGTGCGACGACCGGGACCGGCGCTCCTCCATCCGCAGGGTCAAAGCGGCAGGATTCCCGCGGGACAAATGGCTCGGGGACTTCGACTTCGATGCGAACCCGAACATCAACCCCGCCACCATCCACACCCTCGCCACCGGAGACTGGATCCGCAAAGGATCACCCCTCTGCCTCATCGGGGACTCAGGGACCGGTAAATCCCACCTGCTCATCGGACTCGGCACCGCCGCGGCCGAGAAGGGCTATCGGGTCAAGTACACCCTGGCGACCAGGCTCGTAAACGAACTCGTCGAAGCCGCCGACGAGAAAGTCCTCGCCAAGACCATCGCCCGATACGGACGCGTTGACCTACTTTGCATCGACGAACTCGGCTATATGGAACTGGACCGCCGCGGCGCTGAACTGCTGTTCCGGGTCCTCACCGAAAGGGAGGAGAAGAACTCCATCGCCATCGCAAGCAACGAATCGTTCTCCGGATGGACCAAAACCTTCACCGACCCACGCTTGTGCGCAGCGATCGTAGACCGACTCACCTTCAACGGCGCCATCATCGAAACGGGTACCGACTCCTACCGACTGGCCGTCATGCTGGCCCAGGAAGCCCGGTAGAGCACGCGACGGGTCCCAAACCCGGGCTCCTTCGTTTTTTGCGAGGTTCGCCGTAACGGAACTCCAAAATGAGGTCACTGACAAAGCCGAATGCTCCATATAGGCTCCGATCAGCATCCACCCTAAAAGGAGTTCAATGAAGCGCACCCGGTTGTGGCAATACACAGTTCCTCTCCTCTTTGTTGGTATACTGCTGACATCCTGCGGGGATACGAAAACGGGCGGACCAGGAACTGCCGCACCCGCCCCAAGCTCCACTAGCTCCACCACCTCAGGAACGTCCACCAGCTCACCTCCCGGTTCCACCACCACCTCCCCGCCCCAGGAAACCTGCGCGGCGTTCCTGCCCTCGAGCCCGTGCACGAAATACAACGGCGTATCTGGAACGGCGAACGGCAAAGACCTCCCATGGGTAGCCTCCGGCGGCGTTAGCGCACAGCTGACCTCCGTAAATGGAGAACTTCAGCTGACCGTGATAACCCGGTGTGGACCCATGAGCGGGCCAGCGACAATGACCGGAACGACGCTTACCGTCAGGAACATCGCAACCGGCGCGATGGGGTGCATTGACGATGCCGGCGGTCAGCAACTGTGGGTGATGGAATTCCTGAAACGGCCCATCGAACAGACCTTCAGCCAAGGCACGCTTACTTGGAAGAGCGGAACTGACACGCTCAGCTTCAAAAGCGAGTGAAAGGGAGCCTATTTTGCTAGTCGCCCCACGGCTGCGAGCCGCCTTCACGCCCTGATCAAATGTCGACGAGTTAATCCTGAGGAACAGTACATTCCGCGATTCATCCCGTCCTGTGACGGCTGCGGCGCAAACTCAGCTGATGAGCACCGGTTGGGCGCACCTTTTCGGTGGGTACCGTTCGGGCCGTCCTGGTGGGCTCCAATCAAGTTGACACATTCACAAGGGCTCCCGACAGACTGCAGGGAATCTACTTGATCAGCGGTTCGTTACTTAAGTAAACAGAGGACGTCGTCGACAGCGACTCGCTGGTTCACTTCGGCTCTCGCCGGCGGTGGCGTGCGACCATGGACGCGGGAAGCATTTCACTAAACTCAGCGAGGTTCCGTAAGAGGTCTGGTCGTGTCTATGGTCGAGGCCTACGATGGTAATCGACGAGTGAGTGGCAGAGTTGAGGGGAGTGCGGAAGGTTGGTCAACATGCTTCGGGCGACGTACCGAGAGCTACCCTCCCGCCCCACCGCAGTAGAAGGCGTTTGTGGTCCAGTCAGACTAGTTTGCCGATGTACAGAAGCGACGCCTTAGCGAACCCGAGGGAGACTCAAATGAGCGACACCGCATACTCTGATACCGCGTTGACACTGGCAGCTTTGAACCGCAAGCTCAATAGGCTGCGTGCGTTGGACCACGTCAAAGAAATGTGGATCGATGAATTTCGTAAGGTTGCCGCTACGAGGGACCAAGCTGGGACAAATGCCTGGGAGCTTCTGAAGCATCTGGAACAGCAGGAGCCAGAGTACTCGGACCTTATTGGTCTGGTGTTGAGCGATTTTGAAGATCTAGGGACGATCGAGGTAGCCCCGGACGGCCTTCTCAAAGTGACAGACCCCGCCTTCGGCCTGAGTGAAGCGCAGACAGCCTAGGTCCCGGGCGTGGTGGATGAGGAAGACCGACCGCGAACCGAACGTCAGCGAAAAGACGGATCGCGAAAAGCATTTCAACGGGATGCGGATAGAATCCTCTACAGTACCGAATTTCGTCGACTTGCAGGAGTCACTCAGGTCGATTCTCCTCACGACGACTACGTGTATCACGATCGCCTGACACACAGCCTGAAGGTCGCCCAAGTCGGTCAGCGAACCGCGCAAAGATTAAGCGAACAAAACCAGAAAAATAGGGCCATTAAACCCGACGTCGTATACGCTGCCGGGCTCGCTCACGATCTTGGTCACCCGCCTTTCGGTCACGCTGCCGAAGACGAGTTGCAGAAGATTCTCTCCGGAGAAGTGAAACGCGACGGAAGCCGGGGAAACGGGATTGCCATCCTGGAGGATTCGTTTGAGGGAAATGCGCAGTCATTCAGAATCGTAACGCGCTTGAGTTTTCGTAAACTAGCCATCGACGACGAAAAAGCGCAGCACCCAACCGATTATCGTTCGATTCCGCTCGAGACGAAAGAGGGCGGGTCTACGGCGGAGGAGATTGAGCGGAATATTGAGAGCAGCAATCCGAACAGGGAATTTGCTGGCCTAAATTTGACGTGGGAAACTCTGTGTGCCATTCAGAAGTATCCCTGGGTTCAGGGCACTCCCAAGGAAAATCCAAAGTTACGAAAAAAATGGGGTTTCTACAAGTCAGAGCAATCCTTCTATGACCGACTTGTCCAGCGATATCCGTATCTTGACAGCAAGGACGAGGAGGGTGGCCGATCAATAAACGCGCAGATCATGGACTGGGCCGATGACGTTGCGTACGCGGTTCACGATACAGAGGATTTTTTTAGAGCGGGAATAATCCCCCTTAACTTGCTCGGAACAGACGATGCCGAGTGGAGCAAGTTCAGGAAATTTGCCGAGAATAAGACGCTTGATACTCTCAGTGCGGGAATTTTGGATATGGCTGCCCGTTCCGAGTTCGCGAAGAAGTTAAAAACCTTTGACGACGGTGTGTATCTGCAAATTCGAAGTCTTCTTCCAAAGGTAGCTTTTGATGGATCCAGAATGGCGCACAGTCAGTTGCATAATTTCGCAACAAAAATCATTGAGTATCTTACGAACGCTGTCGAGATTGAAGGACGAAACTCTCTTAGAGTGGAATTGCGTGCCCGTTACATGGCGGAAGTACTAAAGAGTCTAGCTCATCTTTATGTAATTATCACACCAAATTTATTTATGAGCCAGCAGGGTCAGCGTCGCGTTATTAGGGAGTTGTTCTTTGACCTTTGGGAAATTGTTCGCAAGGACAAGTCCTTCGGGGATAAATCTTTGATCGGCTATAGACTGCCACCGACGGTTCTGCCTGCCAGGCTCTGGGAATTTTGCGACCACGCAGTTTCGGATTCGTCGATGGCTGCAGTAGGGACCCGTGACGGAAGGTTAGCGCGGGCTGTCGTGGACTTCATCTGCTCCCTGACTGACAGTCAAGCGACCCTACTAAACCAGCGACTAACGGGGAATCGTGTAGGGCGGCTTTCGGCGAACTGGTTGACTGTCTAAAGCCACAGTATGCGCCGCGGGACTGACATGCTGCGGTAACCGAACACTTGGACCGGCTGGTGACAGAGGATTCAGGCAAGAATGCGAGCCGGATAACAGCTCATAATCGCATATCCATTTTTTGGATATGGCTTTCACGCATGCGGATATGGAAAGCGCACCGAACCAATGATCGCCCGGCTTGGGCCGGCGTCTGTCCGAACTCGCAGGCAGGCAGGACGGAGTCGACGCGTTCGACCTACTGTTGGCCAGGGTCCGCCAATGTCGTCCGGACCGTGGGATTGTCCTGCACGGACTCAGGGGTATCGGGAAGACTCTGCTCCTGAACGAGTTCCGGCGCGAGGCCGAACGTGCGGGTTCGGCACATGATCAGCAGTGGTCCAAACTTCAGAACACGTTCCGAGTTAGTGTTGGAGGATGAGCGCACCAAGCAGTTCCCGAACAATTTTTCAGTCTTCTGAACTGAGCCGCGCCTCGGCTGAAGTCTTTGCGGCAGCGGCGGACCACCCGGTCCAGATCACCCGTCGCGACGGTGAGTCCCTGGTGCTGATGTCCGAGAGTGCAGATCAGGCACGCTCTTCGCTGTTGGAACTGGCGTCCCAGCTTGTCGCTGTGACCACGAGTATGGAAGGAACTTTGGCTGTCCGAATGAGCGACCGCTTCCCGTGGATGCTGGCCCTGAGCCCTGCTGACCGTGATGCCTGCGCGGACGCTGTCTTGGCCGCCGCGCGTGCGTCCTTCGCGACCAACCAGCCCCATGTGGCCTTTGCGGAACTCACGGCCTGGCGCGAGACTGCGACTGCCATGGCCGCCGGCCTCGGCGAGAAATCTGTGGAGTGGCTTGAGAGCCCCTCGGAAACCGCAGTGCGTCCCTAACGTGTGGGGCAGAAAGCCACGAAAAGTTGAGCGGGCGCTGGACTGCTGACGTCGACGCCATCATGTCTAGCCGATAGACGAACGCCTAGTCACCCTCCGCTGGGCGCCACTTCTCTTTCAACTTCTGGATGTATTCACTCGCCGTGAGTCCGCTGGCCAGAAACTCGTTGATGCTCTCAACGGTCTCGCGGGTGGGGTGCAAACCGTCCAGGGCCCAGCTGGCCATCGTGTCGATGGTGAGCTCGCGCTTCTGCTCCGGGGTTAGGTCGCGGGTAGGTTGCTCTTCGGGGACTTTGGGGAGATCTCGATGCTGCTGGGGGTCACCCATTGCGACCTTCTGTTCCTGTTGTGGCGGTCCTTGAATTTTATCGGCTGCGAGAGAAAGCACAGTAGGCCGACAGGGCTGATCCAGGAAGTTCTGGCCACCTAGCCGACTGCCGCTCCGAGACCTCGGAATCCGAAGGGTCTATGAAGATCTAGGAAGTTCTAGGGGGTTCTAGGAAAAATCCTAGAACCCCCTAGAACTTCCTAGAAGTCGTTAGAACTCGGATCCGGACCCCGCGAGTCCCTGTGGCGGGAATCTGGTTTCAGAGACCCAGGTGCCCCCGCCAGCTACCGTTGGCTTCCGTACAGACGACCTCCCCCGAGATAGCGATTGGGTGGCCGGTTCGGCAGCTGAACGACGCGGCGGTCGGATCACATTCGGTTGCCGGCTGCCTCTGCGAACGCGGCGATCACTAGGGCAGGTTCATGCAGGTGGTCGACGGGGCGGCCGTGGTCCGCGAAAAACGTCGTCGGGAATGTCAACCAAAAGACGGTGCTCTGGCCACTCCAGCCGTACTCGCTGGCGATCTCCTTCAAGTCTTTAAATAGTGGGCGGACTCTCATCGGCGCCTCACTGCCGGGTGACGGTTCCAACAGGAATCCCGGGTACTTGGTCTCGCCGCGATACCGGACCCACAAGTCTGGCAGATCCGTGGCGTTCACTTGTCCGAGGGCGGCCCGGGCTTCACTTTCGGTGAGAAGCCCGAACTCCCGACCGATCTGCTTCACCAAGTTGATACTGGCCTGAACAGATCGGGCGAGTTGGGGCGAGACGTCGCCGTCCACGCTCTCCAAGGCGCGGAACACCGTCCGCGCTGGTCGGAAGGTCCTGCAGGTGCGGCCATAGTCTGTTCCCTGTCATGCCAAGATATGCCTTGCCATGTGACGATAGACCATCCGTTGGCGGCCGGAAAGCGCTGCGGTTTGCGCCATGTCGTCCTGGCGGAGTTGTCTTGGCGGGCCAGCATGGACGTGTGCTGGTGCGGCGCCCCCTATTGAGCATTGGTGCCTTGGCGGCTGTGGACGTCTCTGAAATGATGGACGCAACGTGCAGAGAGGGACGCGCCAATGTCTGCTACTGATGAGGAAGCCCAGGCCTCCAGGAAAGAAACTATCCTGCGCATACGGCGCGGAATCCGGGCGGCCCAACTTCGCATTACCCTCGACGAGGTCCGGGGGCGTGAGACCCCGGAGGCGGTAGTACGACTGGCGCAGCTGACGCCCCCGAAGCTGCCGTCACCATTCGTTACGTTGAGAACGCCCGATGGAAAGCTCCGGAGGGACCCCGAGGCTCGGAGAGAATTGGCGCTCCACATACGCCGCAATATTCTGGCCGCGCAGTTGAGAGTGGCATTGGACAAGGAACGGGGCCGGGCGACTCCCGAAGCCGTGACGAGGCTGGCCCACATGGAGCTGCCGACACTGGAATAGCCTCCACACGGTGTGATTGTGCCGCACGAGAGCAGTTGAGCTCAGCTTGTGGTGAGAAGCGCTGGCCCGGCAGTTGCGTCGGTAACCGGGAACCCGATCCAGTCGTACCGGTGATCCGTTGTCGAGACGACTAGCACGCTGCAGCGGTCAGGAGTAAAGCCCATCCTTCTCAGTGACGCAACCCACGATCCGAAAACCTGAGTTTGGCCCGACTTCGCAGCTGAGCGGAGGTCGTCCTTGCCCGTAGTCTTGAGGTCGATTACGTCGCATCGCTTCCAGTCCAGGCCGCCGATCAGGTCAGGTTGCGTGATCGACGGGCGCACTTTGCCCGGAGATGCCAAGGGAGGCTGTGACCACAGCCAGGCCCACCCCCGGTCCACTGCTTCGTTCTCAAGGCACTCGGCTGCGCGCACGGCTGTATCCTCCAGCCGGTCGAGGACCCACTTGCGCGCGTCGTTGTCCAACTTGAAGAAGTCGTCGCGTGGCTTCGCCCACCACGGGCCGCCTGGGTCAAGGGCAAGTTCTGCCTTCGACCACCTGGAGTTTGCAGAAGACTCTGTCAATATCGTGACGAGGAATGCTGCGGCGGCAGCGGCGTCTTCGCTGATGGGGGCGACACTTCTCCACTTTCCGGTGTCTTCGTCTCGGTGGCGGCGGAATCCGTGCCGGAGCACCTGCGGCTTGGCGTACGGCATGCAGACCGCCCGGTCCACGAGCGTCCCAAGCACCGTTTGGGGCGTACGGTCATTTCTCATGGCCGGCCGTCTTCGGCTAATACCGTGCTGCCCCTGTGCCACCTTTGACCGCTTGCGAGGCACTGCACCTTCCACGCGTCCGAACGGGCGAGCGGGATCATTCGTCGGGCGTTGTCGCCGTTCGACGGGCACCAATTCTTCAGATCCTCCTTTTCTCGCCAGATCACGGTCTCGATCTCGGGGATGTCCATGGGTCAGCCTTCCTGTCGACAGTCGTAAAGCTACAGAGGGGGACCGACAATGGATGATCTCCCTCTCGTTTCCGGAAATGAGTGGGGCCTGTTCGGGGTGTCTTCCAGCAAAGTCAACCTGCAGGCCCGCCTAGGATGAGTCGATGACGGAGTACTTGGAGGTAGGCGGGGAACGGATCGAGTTCAAGAAGGCTTTGGCCTTTGCAGCTCGCTACTTGGGCAATGAAGGTGGACAGTGGGCTTACCCCGCGTATGACGCTTATCCTGGCCATCCGGGTGCCGACGTCGGGCCGTCGGATCTGCTGGCAGTGTCGTTGCTGCACGCCCATCAGAGGCCCATTGCCACCTACTACAGCCTAGAAGCATTGCTTCCGATTCTGAACGCCAGGCTTTCAGACCCCGCACTGAGGGGCACGCTCGCCGATGCAGGACAGCCCACGCTGGAAGCCTTGGCCCGACTCTTCGGAATTCTTGACGACTACGAGCCGAACCAAGTGAGCCTTGTCAAACTGTCCAAGGTTCTCCACCGCAAAAGACCAGAGCTGATTCCGTTGTATGACGAGAATATACGCGTGTGCTACATGCGGAACGGAACGATTCCCCGTGCGAAGGATCGAAGCTGGGAAGACTTCTCGACGTTGCTGCTACCGGCAATCCAGCATGACCTGGTCAGGCAAATGGACAAGTGGCTCGAGATTGCGGCTTTGGCCCCCGGCCCGTCAATATCACCGTTGCGGGCGCTGGACATCATTGGGTGGCACCTTGGCGGGCAAAAGTCGGAGGATGAACAAATCAATCCGATGGTGCCTGCATAAGGCACGCTCGGAGACAGGGTGTTTCAGCTGGGACCACCGCCGGATTTTTAGGGTGTCCCGGTCGTAGGGAAATGGGATGCTCATACAACTCAGATATCTTGCCCGGTCCAAGCCTGCACAGTTCTTGCAAGACAGTTGGGGAACCTAGATCGCATAGAGTTGGAACCTTAGCATCACCCCTCAGTTTGGAGAGACGCATGGGCAGCCACCCCTTCGAGATGAGCATGAGCTTGAACGTGCTCAATCACCTCGGGATCAACCTCTACAGCAACCACCCAGCGGTTCTGTCCGAAACAGTCGCGAATGCCTGGGATGCCGACGCGCATCTTGTTACGATCCAGCTGGACGTCGACAACCAGAAGATCGTAGTTCAGGACGATGGCATCGGCATGACGGCAGCCGATGTCAACTCAAAACTCTTGAGGGTCGGGTACCAGCGCCGCGAAAACAAGGATTCCGCCACATCCCCTTCCGGCCGGGCAGTCATGGGGCGGAAAGGCATCGGCAAGCTCGCTCTTTTCAGCGTCGCCACGGAGATCCTCGTGGAAACGGTTAAAGATGGCCAGAAGAGCGCCTTGCTGCTGGAGCTCGAACAGATCAACGCTCAAATCGGCGGCGATGATCCCAGCCAATCCAAGGCCTACTATCCGCGGGTCATGCCCACGGATACCATCGACTTCAGCGGTGGCACGCGGATCACGCTCACTGGACTGAAGAAGAGCATCAACCGAACAGCCTCTCATTTGCGGCGGCGCCTAGCGAGGCGCTTCAGCGTCATAGGGGCCGAACACGGCTTTGAGGTGACCATCGATGGTGTGCCCATTTCCGTCGAAGATAGGGACCTGACAAGCAAGGCGCAGTATCTCTGGACGTATGGGGATGAAAGCGACCACAAAGCAATCAAAGGGGACCTGAAACATAGTCCGCGCTTGGAAGAACGAACGGGGACTATCGCCGAAGGCAAGACTGTCCGGGGCTACATGGGCACCGCATTAGACACGACGACCCTTCGCGACTCCACCGGGGAAGATCACCTCAACAAAGTTCCTTTGATGATCCGGGGCAAACTCGCGCAGGAAGACATCCTTGACCAGTTCAACGAAGTGGGTATCTTCAAGAGTTACCTTTTCGGAGAAATACACGCCGACTTCCTGGACGAAGACGACGAAGCTGACATCGCGACAAGCTCGCGGCAGAGCATTGTCCAGGACGACGAGCGCTACCGCATGCTCCGGGACTTCGTCGGCACCGAGATCAAACACATCAAACGGCAATGGACGGTCCTCCGGAATGAGGAGGGCGCGAAGACAGCGTTGGAGATCCCCGAGATACAGGAATGGTTCCTCACGCTTGGGAAGGACACGAAGTCCAAGGCTCAGCGCCTATTCGGGAAGATCAACCAGCTTGGTTTATCGCCCGAGGCGCGCAACGAAGTTTTCGCCCAAGGGGTCTTGGCGTTTGAGATCATGCGTCAAAAGGACAACCTTGAGGCCTTGGAGAACGTTTCTGCACAGGATCTACAGGCCCTAGGCAGCGTTCTGATGACTAGCGCGGATCTGGAAGCCGCTTTGTATCACAAGATCGTTGCCTCCAGATTGGCCATCATCGACAAGCTCCAACTGCTCGTTGATGACAATGAAAAGGAACGGTTTCTTCAGGACCACTTGTTCGAGCACCTGTGGCTCCTGGATCCTGGGTGGGAACGCGCTGCAGCCCCCAGCATGGAGGTTTCCATGAAGAAAGCCTTCGCGGAGATCTCGGACAAGCTCTCGGTTGAAGAGCAAAAATCCCGCTACGACATCAGGTACCAGAAGACCTCGGGCCAGCATGTGATCATCGAACTCAAGCGTGCAGGCGTCATCACGGATACAGAGACTTTGAGCACCCAGGTGAAGAAGTACCGCAACGCGCTTATGCAGTGGCTCGACAACGCAGGCAAGGGAAACGAGCCACACTCCATTGTCTGTGTCGTCGGGCGGGAGCTCCGAGACTGGGCAGACTATCGAGGTCGGCAGACCAGTAGTGACCAGTTGCGACCCATCCAGACCCGAGTCGTGATGTACGACGAACTTCTGCAAAACGCGCGTCAGTCCTACGACGAATACCTTCGGAATTCAGAATCTGTTGGAAAAGTCCAGCGGATCCTTTCTGCCTTGGTACCTCCGGACCCTGGTTCCTGACGGCAACATGCTGGGGCGGATCAAAGTAGCAGTGCTGGGCCTCCCCGATGGGCCATCTTGGACGGAGCAAGTCAGGAAAACCTGGCCTGGTGTCTGGACAATCCAGCCGACACCAGCACCGCCCGGGGTGGCCTTGAATGGTCAGCGCTTTTGAAGCTGTACGGTAACGCTTATGTTGCACGAACCCACCGCATCCGGAGGCTTAGGATTTTGCCAAGAACCTCTTAGCTTATTGCCGACGGACTACCACGGGCCTCTGGTCATGTCACTTGACTCAAACATCCTTATCGACCTGCGCGAGCACGGGGCTGCGCTGCTAAATGAAGATCACATCGTCGATCTCGACGAGGGCTATGCTCGGGACCTCAGCGGATTGGGTGAAATCCTGAATTTATGGCTTGTGCGAGATATCCGATTCATTGTGACACCCCGATCCCTTACCGATGCACGTAAGCGGACAGAACGGTTCCTGAGCTCTCAAGCCCCTGCTGTTGACGCCATCGCGGAGGCGCTTGCTTTCCAATTCGGGGACTGGGACCAGCCTGCTCCGTCGGCATGGCCTTCTCGTCCTTCACTTGGGGACGAAGGTGGCTTACCAATTGGTGCGGATCGGGATCTAGTACTTGAAGCTCAATCCATGGGGGCGCACATCTTCCTCACACGGGATAAGCGGGTGCTAAGAAGGGCTCGGCTCACTGGCCCCCAACTTACCATCCTGGCCCCGGCGACCCTGGCGGACATCCTTCGAGAGAAGGACGTGGGACTATTCTCCGGCGGGACCTGTGATTCCCTCGACTGCCCTTACGGTAGATGGTCTCTTCCGTTCCCCGACACCGGGAAATGGGTGCCACTTCTTGGTCTTTTCGAGACTGAGTGACGGGTCCGCTTCACGCGCTGGCAGCGACGCAGGTTCCTTGCACCGCCAGTGATCATAGAGGGGCGACGAGCTTCACTTGCTTGGCTAAGCCTTCTTGCTGAGCGAGCCGAAGTACACGCTGATTCGTCGGGCTGAGAGCAGCCTGCGGGTAACCCAACTGCGCGAGACGAATCTTGATGAGTTCCCGAGTGACCCTCTCAGCCATACGGAAGATGTTTCCTTCGAAAGGCGACCCAGGCGCGAGGTATTCCATGACTGGCCCTTCTGTGTCATGGATTATCTGGTTGCGGGTATCTGCCAACGACCAGTACCAGTGGGCGAATGCGCTATACGATTTCGTCTTTCCATTGAAAGTACGGGGAAATATGGGTGCAGACGCCCGCCACAAGTACTGATCGGCCCCGAGCGTGCCCTCGACTGCCCTGTAGATGTCTTCAAGTGCTGAAATGCCGGCAACTGTACTGCTGTGACCGGAGAGAGCCTCAATGGCAGTCTTCAATTGAACTATGATGTCGGGCATCGTGTGGAGCGGCTGATTCTCCCAAGCGCGGCTGTGCCAGTGGAGGGCAGACACAACCTGACGGTTCAACGTTAGGGAATGGTCAGACCATCTGTCGACGACGATCCGATAAACCGCTTCGACCAGCTCGGCGTCGAGCCTCAACTCGGGCATCGACACGAGCCCTTCAGGCGGAGGTACAACCACGAATTCATCATGAACCGTACCGCCAGCTACTACTCTCCGGTTCAATGCCCCGCCTCGCCTTCGCGCAAACGTACCGTTATCGAGCTCGGTCACTTCCCCGATGAAGAATGTCCCAACTTCGGCGGTGGCTACGTTTAGGGCTGGTGCCTGCCAATCAATCGCGTTTCCGCCGCTTGTGTTGGCATCCGTCACTGCGAAGGTGACCGCTGCCTGCAGAGCACGGTGTTCTAGTCCACGGTCCTCTTCGGAGCGCTGTTCCGGTTCAATGCGGTGTACAAGAGTAGCTGTGGTGAGGTGCTTACCAGCTTCATCGCGGTGCCGGGCTAAGAGTGCTTGGAGAGTTCGACCAATCCCATCTTCCGTGGTGGTGAGCTTGTCCAGATCAAGCGGCTGCAACGTCCACGGTCCAGCGGAAACAGTTTCACGAAGCCGGAGGTATGGAAACAGGTAGAGGGTTGGGCAATCAGTCATTCCATGATTATCCGGGGTCCACGCCTTTGGGGACCGAATTAACTGAATTACTCGGCCGGCGGTAACGTAGGCTCGCTTGTATGGAGACTGATTTCCTGGAACGAAAGTTGCTTGGTTGTTGGCACGACTGTGGCGCTGTGCAGCTTATGACTGGGACGTCGGCTGATTTTGTGGAGTGGAAAGAAGAAATAGCGAGCCTGTGCCTGGGCTGTGGAAACGAGCCCTGGTCTACGGGAGTTTGGGACAAGGGGTTGCACAGCACCGCCGGCCCCTGGCGGGCTGAAGCGCTTCGACGGACGGCCGAGTGGTCGCCCGCTTTTCCCTGCACCTGCTCCGAAGGCAATGAAAAGGCCACAGGCTTCGGTGAAGAAGGATGATTCTACCTGACATCACAGCCCAAGACTTGGACGTTCTTATCGTTGGCACAGCAGTGGCTGAAAAGAGCTCACAGGACGGTCACTACTACGCGAACACTGCCAAGAACAGCTTCTGGAAACTCCTCCATGAGTCAGGGCTAACTCCCACACAATTGAGTCCGACAGAGGACACAAGGCTTGTGACTTTCGGAATCGGACTGACAGACCTGAATAAAACTACTGCCCAAAGCAAGGACGAAGGCCTCAAATACGACTTCGAGCGCTTCCTGGACTTGGTAGAAGACATCAAGCCTCGATGGATTGGATTCAACGGTATGACTGCGGGTAAGAACTGTGCCAGGTTTGCGGGAAGGAAAAAACCCGAATTTGGCGGACAACCCCGCTGGATGATTGGCACAAGCAAAGTCTTCGTGCTGCCCAGCAGCTCCAACGCATTTGCCATACCGTACGATGCGAAGCTTGCTACCTGGCACCTATTGGCTAAGTCTGTGATGGGAGAGTCAAGGGCAAATGGCTGATTCTGGATCGGTGGCGGAAACCCTCCAAGGCGCGGTGGCTCGATGGTATGAATCCAAACGCGCGCGTAATGGCACCATCTCCACCAACGTCATGACAGTAGGACTAATCCTGTGCGAGCATCTCCGCCAGGCATTTCCGCTGGATCGCACTACCTACGCGACAGGCTCCCAGGTACAAGGAATCAGCGGTCCGAAGATAACTCAAATCTTGGCCGCCCATGGCGAGTCCAGGCGGTTTACGTCGGAGGGAGGAAGGACATCGAGAGGCACTTTGCCCAAAGCCGACGAATTGGCGCAAGAGATTAACGAGACAGCACTTGCTGCAGGCTATGTGGAGCTGGGAGCCGACGAACAGGACGAGGTCGTAGATGCTCTGCAGGGATGGTTTGTCCGTAGAGTCCAAGAAGACTACTTCGCCCGCAAGGTCGTCAAAGCGGAAATCAATCCTTCACATCCAGTGAGCGTCGCCGTGCAGAACATATTGTCCGCGGCTAAAACTAAGGGAGGTCACACTGCGGGAGCCGTGGCCCAGCATCTGGTCGGAGCCAAACTCGCACTCAGATTCCCTGAACACGAGATAGGGAACGATAGCTACAGCACCGCCGACGTGCAGACGGCCAGGGCTGGCGACTTCTCCGTGGGGAACACTGCGTTTCACGTGACTATGAGTCCCAGTGAGAGACTTTTGTCCTACCGTTGCAAGGAGAACTTGGTGCAGGGTTACCGGCCGGTGGTTCTCGTACCCGAAGACCGGGTCGCTGCTGCTCTGCAACTCGCGGACAATGCGCAACTGGTGCCCCTGATTAGCGTTATCTCGATTGAGACATTCGTCGGGCTGAACGTCGAGGAGATGGCTGTTTTCACCTCTCATGGGGTGAGGACAGGGCTACGTGCGCTTCTCGAGAAATACAACGAGAGAGTGCACGCTTCCGAACCGGACCCTTCGCTCAAGATTGAGATCCCCGAAATGCTGTAGCCGCTGGCTGTCTGCGCTGACCGGTCTCGTTACCAGCGGAGGCATTAGAGTTAGCGGTCCGAAACGCCACCTCGTTGACTCGTCATCGCTCTGATCCGGGCGATAGTTTCGAGGTAGCGGTCATGGCCTCCGGGGTACGGCACGGGCATCCATGGAATGCCTTCCCTGTCGGCGATGCGCTGGGCCAGCTTTTCGGCCTCCCAAGTCCGGTACTCGGCCGGAAGGGAGCCCCGCTCCGCTATTCGAAACAGCGTGGGGCTGTCGTCGCTGGCCAACTCCCAGGTGATCCATCCGTGATTCTGCAATAGGTCTAAGAAATCCCCGAGATGCTGTTGGCCGTGGGTTCTGTACGGCTCACGTGCTGCCATTGCGAACCCTTCCTCCTTGCAGGTGCTAGTGCCCGGTGCTGCTCTCACTTTATCGCTACCGGCAGGGCGCAGCGCGTCAGAGCAGATCAGGACAGCGGCCGACGGAAGGCTCGAATTCCGGCATCCGTAGGGGCGCCATACAGTAGGTCGTATGGCGCCACTAACTGAAGATGATCCCCGGCACGGAACGACCGATGGGTACGGCAACCACAAATGCCGTTGTGCCCGTTGCCGAAAGGCAAACACGATTGCTCACGCAGAATATTTGGACCGTGTCCGTCGTGAAGGTCGGACGCTGGGCCGGCACGGGACCAGTTTGAGCTATGACAGCGGTTGCCGCTGCGACACCTGCCGAGAAGCACATAACAAGAAGTCACGCGATTACAAACGCAAGAGGCGGGAAACGCTTCGACAACAGTCGGCTAGTGCTGTGGTGACAAAGGACGACGGCAACTCGTGATGGCAGAAGACATCGCCAGCCCAGGTGGACCGCTTGGCACTTTTCGAGCGGTCAGGACAAGGGATGCCGTAGCCCAAACGCGAGACGGGTCGCCATATTTTGAGGCGAACTGCCGAAGTATGAGCCCAACCGGGGAAGCTGTATACGAGATCCGGTTAGGCGACGGCGAATGGATGTTAGCCGCCTCTGAGGACCTGATCCGCAACCGGTTATAGGCCGTCGTCGTCTTCGCCCGTGTCCGGAGCTTCGCTGAGTACGGAACCGACGAGCTGGCTTACGTTGATGGACTCAGGTGTCGGCAGCGGACGCCCCTCAGCAACGGCAAGGCGTTGAGCGGAAAGGAAGGCAAGCCGGACGGCCTGCACCACTAGCACGCGGCGGAGCCCCACGGTGACTTTTCCTCGTTCACGTACTACGTCGGCCAGTCGTGAGACTGTCTCGGCCCTGCGCGCAATTCGGATGTCAGCGTGGCCTCTCTCGACCAGATGAAGCTCGGTGACGAGCGATTCCTTGAAAGATTGCGGGAGTGGAACGGGAGCAGAGGGCGGCGGGATCTTCTCGTTGAGGATCGCCTTGAATCGGCTGTCCTCAATGGCCTTCAGGTATGCGGAGTATTCATAGGCATCGAGTTGTCGCAGCAGTTCTTTCTTGGCTTCCCTAGTGGTCGCCAACTTCGACTTCTCTACGAGATCCCACAGAGGCCATACTTCCACTGCGGCGACTTCTAGGGGGTCTAGGACCCGCATCGCCACGGCGTCCGTCCTTTGGTTGGTAAGGTGTCGCCCTACCCGCCCGGACAGCTTTTCGCGGGTCTGTCCGACATAGATGGGTTCCCCGTCGTAGTCGTAGAACGCGTAGATGCCGAAAGTAGCTGTCCCTATTTTTCGGCCTTGGTCGTCAAGACCTTCCATAAAGGTCTTGAGCTGAGAACGAAACTGTCGAACGTCTTCTGCGGGCAGGGATTCGATCGGGACTGACGGGCCGCTTCCGGGCAGCGTTGCATCACCGCGGGAGGACACTAGCCGACCACCCGTTTTAGCCGTGCAGGCTGGAGGAGTTCGCCCCGGATAAGGGGTGCCAAATAGTTTTGCCCGACCCATTGGACAGCGGGTACGACTACAGCGTCGCCGAATCCGAAGAGAATCTGGCTGTCTCTGAGGCCAGCCAGGTTATATTCTCCGGCTCCCATGAGGCGTGCGTATTCAACGGGAGTCATCCACCGAACGGCCGCTTTTCCGCGCCCGGCCATCACAACCGCTTGCTTGGAAGAACCTCCGCGTGCTGTGCGCAGGCACCCCGAGACCTCATCGGCCCTGATCTCCCAAACGGGCACACCGGCCCGCGTGCGCCGATAAGCCGTTCGATATGTCACTTGCTGGGACGCCTTCATGGCATCCAGGCGTTCGCGCTGGACCGCGGAAAGGGAAGTGAGGAATTTTTCCTTACGCTGCTCGTCCCACCAGCGGCTGTCACGCGGGCCCATCGATTCGACCACGTCGGACAGGCCCACGGTCAACATCTCTGGGGGCTCAGGGAGGGCTGCTCGGTGAGTTCGCAAGGTGGGATCCTGGAAGACTCCTTGCAGCCATTCGGGACGCAGTGTTGACACTTCCCTTGTGTCCTCCACTGGGACGTCCATGCTGCCAACGATAAAGATACGGGGCCGGGACTGAGCGACGAACCGACGGCCATCCAGAGCCAGGACGTCCACGCTGTAGCCGAGACCATTGAGTTCTCTCACAAGGGCCGCCATGTCGTCGCCGCCGTGCGACGTCGCCAAACCATTGACGTTCTCCAAAGCAATCACTCGGGGTTTTTTGTCCCCGAGTTCGTTCATGATTCGGGTGAAGTGGAAGAAGGTGCCTGACTGCTTCCCCGCCAGCCCGCGCCTGTCGCCGGCGAGTGACAAGTCGGTGCAAGGGAAACTGGCCCAAGCGAAATCCAGGTCTTCGGGAAGGATCGAGCTGCTGACTTCAGCCACGTCTCCCAATGCGAAGTCGTGATCAGATCCAAAGTTCCCCTCGTACATCTCCTTTTTCGCCGGCTCGTAGTCATTGGCCCAGACGATTTCAAAGCCTGCGGGCTCGAGACCTGCACGCACCAGACCGATGCCGGCGAAGAACTCAGCCGCGCGCAACGGCGCGCGCGAAAGAGGGGGAAGAGATTGGACTTGAGTCATGCGCCTAACGCTACTTCCGCGCGGACGCCTAGTGCCAATTTCCCGGCTGCTTGGCGGCCGTGTCGTTGCTTACCCTGGAGCGGTCTGGTTCGGTGGGCCCATGCACCGTACGTTGGCAGGGTGGAAAACTCTTGGGCGACAACACCTGCCACCAGGAAGGCGATGCAGGGCAACCGTTCCCGCGATACGAAGCCGGAGTTGGCTGTTCGACGAATCCTGCACGCCAAGGGCCTTCGTTACCGTGTCAGCTATCGACCGATACCTGGACTTCCACGGACGGCTGATGTGGTTTTCACGCGTCCACGAGTGGCCGTCTTCATCGACGGATGCTTTTGGCACGGTTGTCCGACCCACTACCGCGCGCCGGGATCCAATGTCGCCTATTGGGAAGCAAAAATAGCCCGAAACCGAAACCGCGATATTGAGACGTCAGCGAGCCTGATAGCCGCTGGGTGGACCGTTCTTCGATTCTGGGCCCATGAGGATCCTGAACTGGTGGCCTATCAGATCATGACCGCCCTTGGTCGGCCCTGAGCCGTCCATGCCTCCGACTCGCGGCCAGGGGGCTGTAGCGCACACCGTAACTGTGCGTCTATCCGGGATTATCCCGGTGCGCCAACAAACCATTGTCAACGCGCGCAAGGAGGCGGAAAACCTGGCTTCGAAACCGCTTCCTGATGTCTTCGGCACTTTCCTCCGAGTTCCGCAGGCTCCAAAGTATCCGCGGCACTAGCCGGCTGCTGGAGGCACTGCCCAGTCGCCGTGTCCCCTCAACCTGGCTCGTAAACATCTCCTAGACGAGACGAGACCCGTTCACCGGCAGTGCACCAGTGAACTGGTCTCGGAATGTTGTCTCAGAAGTCCCGGCCTCGGGGTGGCGTTTACGAGACTCCGGCCGCCGAACGGTGCCGGTAGTACGTCGCCTTAGACCACCCGACGGTCCGGGATGCATCGACAACTCCGAGCCCCTCGGACTCGATGAGATGCTGAACCGTCCGGAGGTTCAACGCGACCTTCTTCGCATCCGGCGTGGGACGCCCGAACTTCACGCCCCTGGCCTTAGCTGCATCGACGCCGGCCTGAACACGTTCCTGGATGAGTTCGCGTTCGTACTCAGCGAAGGTCGCCATGAGGTGCAGCATCAAGCGTCCTTCGCGGGTCGACGGGTCAATACCGTCCGAGAGGGATCTCACCTCGATTCCCCGGTCGAGCAGGTCCTTCACAGTGGTGATGACGTCGATCATGGAACGCCCAATGCGATCTATGCGCCAGACGACGATCTCATCACCTTTCAAGAGCCGCCCGTCGAGGTTTGTCCATCCCGAGCGGGCCTTGGCTTCCTTGGAACCAGAGACCTGGTCGGAGAAGATGGCACTGCCGGGAACACCCGCATCGACCAATGCGCGCCGTTGGAGGTCGTCGTCCTGCTTGTCCTTCGTGCTGGTCCGCGTGTAGCCGTACTTCATCGCTTTCTCCTTCCCAGTTCCATTGCTGCCCTATCGAGGGCGACCTTCACCCAGACCGTCAACCGCCATAATCCGAACCCGACCCCCGCGACAAATCCTGTGAGGCCGATTCCTGCGGTGATGTTCAGCCAGATCTCCCAGTCCTGAGCCAGCGCCCACCGGATGCCGACCACGAGAGTCCATACGGTCATCACCCCCATGAGTAACACCGCGGCAACGGGGAGCAATGTGAGACTCAGCCGGGCTGCCGCAGCCCACCCCAACGGTTTCTGGAGACGCTCGGCCAATTCCACAAGGCGTTCAGCACTCTGCCTGGCAGCATCGAGGCGTCCAAGGGCAGCATCGACCTGTTGAGTCGCTTCTCCGGCAACTGCCGTCGCTGTCTCTTTGATTGTCGTGACGGCCTTGTCCCTGGTCGCGTTGATCGCCCTTCCTGCAGCGTTGAGTGCCTGCTGGTACTTCTGGACGAATTCGTTGGCCTTGTCAGAATTCCAGGCGGTCGTCTTCTCGATCTGAGTCTTCGCGGACATCAGCGACGAAACTGCGCCGGCGATCTGCTTGCCGTCGATCGCGCCGGCGAGCAAGCTCAGCGTCTGCCCGAACTCGTTCATCTCGTTCCGCACGTTCTCGCTCGTCAAGGATTCGTTGGGCGCGGGCACGGAGGCCGCCGTGATCAATAACCGAATCAGCTGCTCCAGCCCTTCGATCTGCTCGTTCATCTCCTTGTCCATCGTCGTCATGTACGAGGCGAACTTCTCCTGGCGGTCCGCCAATGCCGCGAGGCGGCTGTTCTGTGACTCGACGGCGGTGAGGATTGAGGTCAACACCTCCATCATCTTGTCGGTCTGCTCCGCGGGCGGCCCCTGCTGTGCGTCGTGCTGCTTCAGCCGTTCGAGTGATGCGCTCATTGTCCTGCTCCTTCTGAATGTGGTTCTGCTGGTGGTAGTCGAAGAACGCTTGTGCGCCTTCCGGGGTGAAGTCGGCAGAGAGCACCGACGTTCGCTTACGCCGTTCGGCCCGGCTGGTTTCACCGCGTCGGTCTTCGATGTAGAGCGTCCAGATTTCCTGACCTGCGCGTTTGCCTTTCCTGGCGACCGAGGTGTGCAGCCGGATGCGCGGAGGGAAGGCACCGTTGTCGCCGGGCAGCTGATTCTGCTCGTCCAGTACCGCGATGAGCCCCGTCTTGCTGGTGGCACGGGGGTCTTCGAGCGCAGCCATCATGCGATCGCCCATCTGCCGGTCCAGAGAGCCGTCGGCAAAGTCTTCACGGCGAAGTTCCCAGTCCTTGGGCTGATGGTCCACGCGCTTGACGACCGAAAGGCCGTGTTCAAGCATCAGCTCGTCGTTGGCGGACTGCACGCCGCGCTGGTCACCGGCTTTCCTGTCGTGGAACGTTCTGTACTGCGACAACGCTTTGCCGGTGGCGTTGTCGTGGTTGATTACGATGATGTGATTGTGTGCCTTCCCGCCGCGGCCGTCGATGTGCGTGACGACGAGCACATCCGAATGGGGATGCATCTTCTTCGCGAACAGATACCCGAGGTCGTTAACGCGCTGCACGTGCTCGGGATTCTTCGGATCGAACTCCTCGTCGCTGAACGATTGCCGGTAGTGCAGAACCTCGACTTCACGACGGGTGTTCTGCGTCAATGCCCGTGCCCGGGCAGCGAACACACCCGGCGGCCCCGGGACGTCGCACGTGATCGCCACGCCCCGCGAGTTGTCATTGCCCCTGACGTACCGCTCAGTGTCGGCAGCGCTGTTGCTCGGACTGTAGTGAGTGGTGCTCATCCGGCCGTCCGATCGCCCAAAAGTCCTCGCACTTCGAGGAGAAGATTCATAAGCTCAGCCACGGGGACGTCGAGCGAGACAGCTTCGCCGGCACGGGCGCGACGGTCGAGATCGTTGACGTTGATGGCCAGGGGCCGGATCTGCGCGGCCAATGCCCGAACATCCGCTGATACCTGGGCCCGCTGTTCACCACCGATGAGGGCCGCTGCAATGGCAGCATCGAGTTCATCCGCCCGCGACGCATGCAGCGCGTCCCGGACGACGGCCTTCACCCACACGCCGGGCTGAAGCCCGAGGCGGTGCGCGCGGGCGCGCACCGCAGGGAGAGTCGTGTGGCCGAAGTCCACGTCGAGCTTCGCTCGACTGCCACGACGCTGCGCGTCGTGGCTCTGACGCACAGCTTCCACAGCATCCCGACCGGCGTTGCTTGGGGTGTCGGGCTGCTGATCCACCTGTACGTCAGAGCGGCAAGCAGTAGCTCCGTCAGACACTTCGCTGGCGCTCGTGTCTTCCGGTGCTGCTTGCGAGGGGGCTTCGCCCCCTTCGATCCCCGGGAAGGGCGGAGCGCTTAACGCATCGTTCATCATGCTTCCTCCCCAAACATCCGACGCGCGTCGTCGATGCTCGTCGGCTCGGATGAGCTTGTCGGAACCGCTCGGCGGGCACCTACGCGGCCCGTCCGTTTGGCCGCTGCGAGAACTTCCACGGCTGAACGCGAAAGCCGTTCGTGCAGGGAGGGATCCTGCTCGCGGAGCAGTTCGATGACCTTCGCGTCGATCTTCTTCTGTTCGGCTGCGGCTTCCCGCTTGAGTTTGGCGATACGGTCCGAAGCCTGCTTTTTCGCCTTCGCGATTTCGGCGTCGAGGTTGGCAGTGATCGTGTTCGTCATTGTGATGACCTTTCGCATAAAAGTGTTGCGTTCGGAGCCGATCCCGCGATGGCGGCGACCACGCAGGGGTGGTCCGGGGTCTGATTAGTAAGGCAAACGGTCAGCTTCGCCGGGGGTGGTGCCGGCGGGCACCCTGGTGGCGACCATTGCGGCCGCACGGTCGAGGAGGTAAGGCCTGCCGTTCCGACGTTCGTGGTGCTTGGCCCGGCCGGGGATTGCATGATTACGTAATCCCTTCGGATCGTCCACGAGCGGCCACTCGTGATCTGGATGGGGCGGAGTTATTGAAGAGCCCTCGCTTCGGCGGGGACTTTCTTCATGTGGTTCAGGTACCGGAGAGAAGAAACTCCTCGTAAGAAGTGAGCCCGTGACTACCGGTCCTGTTTCGGGCAGGTTGCTTGTGTGATGCGGAGCCGGGGAACTGCGGAAACTTCCCCCAAGTTCTCTTTCGGCACCCACACCCCTTCTTTTTTTGACCTACAAGGAGAGAAGTAGGGGGATTCCGTCCGCAGCTCCGCAGGCTAGGCCCTTTTTTCTGTGTGTTCTCGGGGGAGAGGAGGCTGCGGAAGCCTTGCGGAGCTGAATGCGGATCGTCTTCCGTGCGGGGTTCCGCAATGCTTCCGCAGCGTGTTCCAGCTCCTGGACGGAGGTGAGGTCGGACGGCTGCCGATCCTGCGCGGCCCCAATCGAGTGCTGACACTGGAGCAAGACGGCCGCAACCAACTGGTCAACCGACCAGGTCGCGCGGCCTGGTCTCCCGCTCGCGCATCCAGGCGTTCAGGTCGTGGGGGTCGATCCGAAAGCGCGCAGCTTTCTCAGGTCCGCCGACGTTGATTGCGCGGAGATCCCCCTTGGCGATGAGCTGGCGGACCCACCAAGGGGTCACGCCCATCACCAGTGCGGCGTCCTTCACGTCCAACAGCGAATGTTCGCGGCCGATGCTGTCGAGGATGCTGGTCAGGGTGGTGTGAATGCTGGAATGCATAACGGTGCCTTTCGGACTTCGAGATGAAGATCCGATGTCCGTACGCGTCTGGTGTACCTCGGCCCCGTACGGCCTCCTGGCCGGTTTCACTCGCCTCTTTCGAGACGCGCGCAGCTCACCGGCTGCGTCTTGACGGTCGGCTCGGAGGAGCCTGACTATTCAAGAGTATCAGATTGGTAAGATTTGTAGTATCGTGCCGTGTGTGAACATCTCTACCAATGAACCGGGGCTCGATGTACCGCCCGAGAGCGCGATGCTCAAGGCCGCATACCGGAAATCGGGTCTAACCGTTGCCGACCTCGCCTCAGCGACCGGACTGAGTGTCGCGGCTGTGCACATTGCGATGAACGGTATTCGGTACCGTGACGGCAAGGCCAGAGTTGCAATCCCGCCGGACCGAACGCTGGTCAAGCTGGCCTCCGCGCTGCGCATCCACCCGGACGTCCTCCGCGTCCACGATCGCGCCCGCGCCGCAGACCTGCTCGTCGAAGCGAGCCGAGTCGAAGCCGGGCAGGAGGTCTCCTTCGCGTCCGAGCAAGAAGCCCAGGCGGCTGTGGCCGGCCGCTCCGTCCTCGCACGGCAGGTCCTTGCAGCGTTTTCCGATGAAGAACTTCGCGCTGAACTCGATCGACGTGACCGGAACGAGCAGCGTCTGATGAAACGCCAGGCCGAGGAGGACATCGCCGAAACCCTGACGACCGACCGGTGGCCACTATGACCGTCCACGACCTCTGGACAGGCCTGTCCAAGGCGGAAGTCGCGCAAAAGCGTGCACGCAACGCGCCGCGCTGGCAGAGGAGATGGCGGGAAGGCTCCGGCCGGGAAGCGCCTCAACGCAAGCAGTCGTACAGAGAGCACCAGAAGGCCCAGGCGTACCAGGACGACGCCAGTCAGATGGGCCTTCCCAGAGCTCAGGCCGTACGTGCGGCGTCAGTGACCGTCGGCACCCTCCTGGACCGCCATCTCTCTGCCAAGGCAGACCCCGGCAGTTCTCCGAACACAATCAGCACTGACCTTCATCATGCAGGAGTCGTCCGCGCGGCGTTCGGCGACCGAGTCGTCTCGACCTTAGACACCACCGAGATCGAGATCTGGTCGCGGCGCCCTGGCCTGGCTGCATCGTCTCGGAAGAAACAGGTCGAGATCCTTCGGGCAGCCTTCAAGCGAGGCGTCCACGACAGGCTCGTTGACGCCGACCTTACCGAGGGCATCGTCGTGTCCCTCGGCCACGTGGAGCGCCCCTACTGGTCGTCCGAAGAGCTCATGGCCGTCATCGCGGCTACACCGAAGGTCGCCGACAAGGCGCTCTTGGGGGTGCTGGGCCTGATGGGTGTGCGTTCCGGCGAGGCCCGGTCGTTGCTTGTCGGACACCTTATCGACGGCAGGCTCTGGGTGAGGAATTCGGGGTCCGGCACGGACACGACCAAGACCCGGGCCAGCCGACGCCGACTCCCGGTGCCTGAGGCCATGCTGCCCTGGCTGCTGGAACATACCCACGGGCGTCCCGAGTCGGCACCTCTGTTCGAGAGTCCCCGCAAGCCGGGTTGTCCGGTCGGAAAGCGGTATGTGTCCGACGTCGTCACCCGCGGCGTCACTCGGGCGAATGCGGGCCGATCCGAAAGGATCGCACGTATCAATGTCCACGGACTCCGGCACACGTTCGCCGCGATCGCACTCTCTGAGGCCGGCGGAGACATTCTGTCGGTCAGTCGGGCACTGGGCCACTCCAAGCCTTCGACCACGCTGAATGAGTACGGCCATCTGGCCCCCGCAGGACTTGAGCCGCTCATGGCAAGGATTGATGGTCTTGTTGCCGGAAAGGGGCGGTCAGAGCGGGAACTTAATATCGACTGGAACCCGCCAGATTCACTGCAGCGGAGTGGGTCCTGACTCCTGGACTTTTTCGTCTATTCCGACGAACGAGCGTCCGCTAAGATCAGACTGATTCTTGGCAGTTGGCGACTTCAGGGGGTTCAAGTTGGATACTGCACCGGAGGCCGAGGGGGAACTCGAGGCCGGCCAATACGTCGCCGACCCCCATCTGAGCGGTGACGAGCGAACCCCCGACCGACCTGGACTACTTAGGCCGCGCCGCTGGCCATACGTTGTCACTATCTTGATCCTGGCGGCAGGCCTGCTCACGGTCGGAGCAGGTTACGTGTACACCACCAACTCGGCGGAACAATGGCGCACGACCTCCGACAAGACGGCTCGTGACCTTTCATCCATGACGGCCGTCCGAGACGATCTCGCGCAGAAAAACACTACGCTGGCCTCCCAATTGGACGACACTACTAAGAAGTTGAATGACACGACGACTCAGCTCAGCTCGTCGAACACCCGAATCCGTTCCTTAGCTAATGAGAAGGCCCAGATCGGGGACACCGCTGCCGTCCTGACTGCCCTCGTAGCGAACTCGCAGAAGGTGACGAACGAAACGGCCGCATGCATTCACCAGCACCAGGATCTTGAAACGTTTCTGGGCGGACCTCGGCCGTATGATCATGCGGCGTGGCAGACGCGTTCCACGTCGGTCGACTCCGTTTGTGAGGTGGCGTGGAAAGACGCCAACAGTCTGACCAGTGCAATCCAGGGACTTGGCAGGTGACGCGGCCCGCGTTTCGCATCGCAGCAGCGATTTCCTTCATTGTCCTTGCACTGGCAGGCTGCGGCCTGGCCCCAGTGCCCCCTCCGTCGGATGTTCAGCCAGCCCGATCGTACCGTGAGACACCCGCTCCGGCGCCTACCTTCCAATCACCGGTGGCGGTCGCCACCGCAGCCGGATTTAGCAAGTACGAGAAAGCGGCCCTCCGCATACGCAACATCGGCTGTGGAGTGTCCTCAGGATCCGGATTCGCTATCGGAGACCATGTTCTGGTCACCAACCGCCACGTGATCGGAGGCGCAGCTCTCCTCCAAGTGAGCACCTATGATGGCCGGGATATCGCGGTGAATGCCGTCGGTGCCGCAGTAGTGGCCGACCTCGCCCTCGTATGGACCAAGGAGGTCCTACCAGCCACCATCCGGCTAGCACAGTCGAACCCGGCAACAGGCACGGCCGTGTCCGTGGTGGGCTACCCTCTCGGAGGTCAACTCACCACCACAAACGGTCGTGTGCTGAGGTACGGACCGGACCCGATTGGATGGTCCTCGCTTCCGATGATCTACAGCGACGCTCCAGTCGAACATGGCAGCTCAGGGAGCCCAGTCGTCGATGCAGCAGGGCTCCTCGTTGGCGTCGTCTATGCCGGCGGCCAAGGCGAAGGCGTCTTCGTGCCCGTCGAAACCCTCGCCAAGGTCATAAGTGACCCCGCCAGGTACTCGAACGGATCCAAGTGTGACGGACAACTGTGAGAAGCTCGTGGCTTTTGATCATTCAGGACTCAGGTGCCCCAAAAGCGCCCCGGCCAGTGTAGTTTTGCCGCGGAGGACCGACGTCAGCGGCCAGGCATTGCCCACTACTTCCGGCAGGCCCTTGAGTTCGTCGCAGACCAGGAAGAAGCTGCTTTTCACACCACGGTTCTTGATGTCAATGAGAACGCTCATCCAGTAATTCGCGGCTTCGCCGCAGCCCGGCCCACAGGCCCAGAATGTCCTTCCCCCCGTCCAGGATGACGCCAATGGCGGCGTAGATCGGCCGGCTGGCGACCTGGCCATCCCGGATTTTGACCACGATGGCGTCCATGACGATCGCCGACCTCATCTAGGGGCAGGTTCTGCCACTCGTTCATCTCCTCGAGGAACTTGTCCGTGATGCGCGAGATGGGCTCCCTGGAAACGGAAGACGCGCGGCACCCTGTGTAAAGAGCAGGGCGTCAGCCGCCAGACCCTTTACCGCCACGTTTCAAACCACCGGCGAAATTTGCCGTTCGGGTCCGAACTGCTGTCCAGACGATGCCGGGGCCGCGGGGCATCGTAGCGTTCGTCGATGTCGGCGTGGTCGATGATTTCGGCCAGTTTCCACAGGACGGATCCACGATGTCGTAGCGGCGCAGCATGGCCGCGACGGTGCAGTGGTGGCCGTGGTCGGTGGGGTCCGCGCCGGGCATGTCGAAGGGCACCGCGTTGGCGGGGACCTCGGCAGGGGTCTGTGACGCAGATGCACTCACAGGCCTTGTCGATGCTCCTGCCGATCAGCCAGACGCAGGCTGCGCGATCGACGTGGACGCCGGTGCGGGTCGCCCACTTGAGCACCCGCGCCTCGACGCGGCCACCGGAATAAGCGTCTGGTGGCGCGATCACGCAGACCACCACGGGCATCCTGTCGAACCACGGGTCCGTTGTGTAACTGCGACATGAAGGAGCATTGCGGCAGGCTGGTTTCCCGAGGTCCGCGTCAACGACTAGACCGGAGTAACTGAATGCCGCGGCACAATGGCATCTAAGGTGGGTCCGCCTGGCCGGCGCCCGAGCGGCGACGGCCAGTTGGACGAGTGGTCTTTCGGCATTGTGGGTCGAGCTCGACGGGGATCTGGAATACTTCGGGTATGACGATACCGCCTGCCATCGAGTGTCCGCTCGGGTTTGAATTTTCTTCCGACACCTCACGAATAGACCGTGTCCAAGTTCACCGGTGGCTGAGTGAGGATTCTTATTGGGCGGTTGGCCGCAGCAGAGTGATGCAGGACGCCGCGATCAGTGCCTCCTGGAATTTTGGGATTTACCGGACCGGGTCGGATGAGCAGGTGGCTTATGCGCGCGTCGTGACCGACGGGGTTACTTTTGCGTGGCTTTGCGACGTTTTTACCGATTCGTCCGTGCGAGGTGAGGGCTTGGGAAAGGCACTGGTATCCGCCGTCTGTAGTCATCTCGAGCGGCTGAATATCAAGCGGATTGTCTTGTCCACGGGCGATGCGCACGGGTTGTACGAAAAATTCGGGTTCAGTCGCCTTCCGGCGCCGGACACGTGGATGATCCGGATTGAGCCCTCGTAGAGGCCTGAACACTGAAGAAGAACGAATGGTCAAGGCCAGGTTGTCACGAACGCGGCATTAGCCGGCCGGATCGGGAACGGTGCCTGCCAGATCACCTTCACGCGGTCTTCGCCAAGGAGTCGGGCCGCCGGAGCCGGTATAGGGCTCCGGGTTTCGGCATCAGACCGAAGGCTGATCTTCCTGCTTCCTCACCGCCGCACGCTCCGCCCCGGGGCTACCTTGGCCAGGAGTGTACGCTCCGCCATTTGCGCCATCTTTCGTGTGGCGGGAGAGAGATAGGCCGCCTCGCGCTGGATCAGGGCGATGGTGTCGTAGAGGGGATCGGCGAAAGGCACAGCCTTGACGTTTTGCGGGAATCCGACCCCGTTGACAATGGCTTGGGGCACGAACGTATCAGCGGCTCCCGTGGAAACGAGTCCCAGCGCGGTGTCCACGTGCTCTACCTCGATCGCGGGATCGATCTTCAGCCCCTTCAGTCGTGCACGCTCCAGGATCTGTCTGCGTGTGGGGTCCCGCCAGCCGGCGAACGCGTCATAAAGCACCAGTTTGGACTTGACGAGCTCCTCGATCGTCATAGGGCCGCGGGACGGGTCCCGCGTTGCCGAGATGTAGAAGACCTCATCCCGGAAGAGTGGTCGGACCTGAAGCCCCGTTTCGACCACCGGCAGCACTATGAGGCCTGCTTCGATTTCGCCTGCAGCCACTGACTCGGCCACGGCAACTGAATTGAGACCGACGAGGTGAACCTTTACCTTGGGGTAGCGTCCATGGAAGCGCTGCACAAGATCCGCCAGGTCGTAGTAGGCGCCGTACCGCAACACACCAAACGTGCAGACGCCGCCTTCGAGGGAAGACATCGACTTCAGTGCTTGGGCACCGTTGTCAAAGGAGGTCACCGACTGCAGTGCGTGGACTTGAAGCTCGACCGCCGCTGTGGTCGGCAGCAGCCTGCGCCCGCCGCGGATGAACAACGTGTGGCCCAGTTCGTGTTCGAGCCGGCTGATGAGCTCCGATACTGACGCCTGGCTTGTTTCCAACTTCTTGGCCGCCGCTGTGAAAGAACCGAGCTCGTATGCCGCCAGGAAGGCTCTGAGCTGGATGAGGGTCATAGGCCAACCCTATAGGCCGCAGGGTTAGTAGGCTCCCCGCCCCGGAAGCCGAGACAAGGTGATATGCCCGGCCAGCTAACGCGGTTAGCCAAGGCATAGGTAAACCCGATGGCTCTCACCGGTTTAGGCCCGGTTGTGCGATACGTGCGATAACCGTACGTTTGAGCCCATGCACATCACAGAGAGTGACACGCGACACATCCAGGGAGTCTTTCATGTCCTGAAGAGCCCCGCTGTCGTCGGGGTGCCGGCTCAGCGGCTCCCCGAGGTCGTCGCCACGGTCTCCGCGATGCTGGGTGATATTGAGACCAACGGCATGGATGCCGTCCTAAAGTACTCCCGCCAGCTCGACGGCTGGGCAGGGGACGGCATCGAAATCAGCCAGGATACGCTGGCCCGGAGCGGCGATCACCTGACCCCGGACCTGCGTGAGGCACTCATGGCCGGTGCCGACCGAACTCGATTGTTCGCCGCCGAGCAGCGGGAACGTCTCACGGATTTCGAAACCGAACTCATGCCGGGGGTGTACGCCGGGCAGAAATACGTCCCCGTGCCGCGCGTCGGTGCCTATCTGCCGGCCGGACGCTTCCCCATCCTCGCCAGCGCCTTTATGACGGTGGGGGTTGCTAAAGCCGCCGGCGTCGGCAGTGTGATCGCGTGCACCCCGCCGACCAGCGGGGGAAGCGGTCACCCGGCAGTGTTGTATGCGGCCTATCTGTCCGGGGTTGATCGGGCGTTCATCGTGGGCGGTGTGCAGGCCATAGCGGCCATGGCTTTCGGTCTTCTAGGCGAACAACCCGCTGACATGCTGGTGGGGGCAGGCAACGCCTACGTCACCGAGGCCAAAAGGCAGCTGTTTGGCCGGGTCGGTATCGACCTGCTCGCCGGACCGTCCGAAGTCGCCGTGATCGCCGACGAAACCGCCGACCCCGAACTCGTCGCTGCCGATCTGCTGGGCCAGGCCGAACACGGCCCGCAATCCCCGGCATCCCTGGTGACGACATCCCGGGAACTGGGGGAGGAAGTCGTCCGGCAGATTGCCAGGCAGCTGCGGACCCTGGCCACCCGGGACATCGCCGGACCTGCATGGCGGGACTACGGAACCGTCTACCTGGCCGACAACAGGGAAACCGCCGTGCAGATCATGGACCGTCTGGCCCCGGAACACCTGGAAATTCAGACGGCCGACGACGCTTATTACCATGCCAATTTGCACAACTATGGCTCCCTCTTCCTGGGCGCGTGGTCCACGGTGGCCTACTCGGACAAAGGCATCTCCGGTACCAACCACGTGCTTCCCACCGGAGGCGGCGCTCGTTCCTCGGCCGGGCTGTCGGTATCCCGGTTCCTCAAACCCCTCACATTCCAGCGCGTCGAACAGCAGGCGACCCCGCGTCTGGCAAATTACGTCGCGACGATCTCCGACTTCGAAGGCATGGAGGCCCACAAGGCCACCGCCACCCTTCGACTCGAACGCTTCAACCGATAACACCAACCACTAACAAAGGCACACCTTGTTCAACACAGAAAAGCGCGGCAAACGGCTCGCGGCCCTGGTTCCCATGGGCGTCGTCATCGCACTGGCCATGAGCGCCTGCGGCTCAGGAGGCAGCAGCACCAGCGGCTCAACGGCTGGCTCCGATCAGAAGACAATCACCATCGCCACTTCCAACGACGCCCCGTTCTCCTTCACGGACCAGTCTTCCGGAGAGCTCAAGGGGATCGACGGGGACATGATGAAGGCCATCGCAGATCAAAAAGGCTGGAAGATCAAGGTCTTCACCTCCGAGTTCGCCACACTGATCGCCGGTCTATCCGCGAAGAAGGCTGATGTCATTGTGGACGCCATGTACATCACGGACGACCGGAAGAAGCAAATCAACTTCACCGACCCCTGGTACACGGAGGGCGAAGCGATGGTCGTCCCGGCGGACTCTACTCTCGCCTCCCGGGACGACGTGAAAGGCAAGGTACTCGGCGCGCAAACCGGAACCGTATTCAAGGACCTGGTGGACAGCCTGGGAGGCAGCCAGGTCAAACTGTTTGACTCGCAGGCAGCTCTGCTGGCAGCAGTGGAAAACAAGCAGGTTGACGCAGTCTTCACCGACAGCGCGGTCATCGGCTACAGCCTCGTCCAGAAGCCGAACCCCAAGCTCAAGCTCGTCACGCCCTACAAGCCCTACTACCCCGGCACCATTGGCGCCGGCGTCCGCAAGGACGATACGCAGCTGCTACAGGACCTCAACTCCGGACTCGCGGACCTGAAAAAGACCCCGAAGTACCTCGAAATCCTCAAAAAATACGGGCTGACCGACGCCAACATGATCAAATAGGCCCCACTTCCCGCAGGGCCGGCGGAAATCCGCGAGATGGATTCAACACCACGGACAGCCGCCGGCCCTGCCCGACCCTAAATTAAGGGATTCCTTGGATTTCATCAACAACACCTTCGCCGTCTTCCCGGCACTCCTTGTGGCCGTACCCGTCGTTGTGCAGCTCGCTCTCGGAGCCATGGCATTGGCCTTGGTCCTGGGTCTCCTTATTGCCCTGGCCCGCATTTCCTCAAGTAAAATACTTCGCGCCATCGCAACGTTCTACCTCGAGATCATCCGCGGCACCCCCCTGCTGGTTCAGCTGGTCTACATCTTCTTCGTGCTGCCCAGCATAGGGGTGGACATCGAACCCGTCCCGGCTGGCATCCTGGGCCTCGGCCTAAACTACGCCGCCTACCTCTCCGAGGTCTTCCGCTCCGCCATTCTCTCCGTGGAACACGGCCAGACCGAAGCCGCTCTCTCCCTCGGCTACACACCCACCAAGACCCTATGGAAGGTCGTCATTCCACAGTCCTTCGTGGTCTCAATGGGCCCAATCGGCAACTACTTCATAGCGATGATCAAGGACACCGCCCTGACTTCCGTGATCGCAGTAACGGAGATCCTGAAGACCGCCAATATCCTCAACAGCCAGACCTTCCAGACCACGGCCATCTACACCGCTGCGGCCATCCTGTATTTGATTATTAGCCTTCCGCTCTCGCGCGTAGTGGTAGTGCTCGAACGAAAGGCACGGGCCAATGGCTGACGACACCATCATCGACGTCCGGGACGTCCACAAAACCTTCGTCTCGGAAACGAAGCAAACCCTCTGGGGACGGCTATCCGGACGCAGACATGTGCAAAAGCGGGTGGAAGTACTCAAAGGCGTGGACCTGATTGTCCACCGCGGGGAAACCGTCGCCATCCTGGGATCCAGCGGATCCGGCAAGAGCACCCTCCTTCGCTGCATAAACAAACTCGAAACCATCGAGGCCGGCAGAATCTACGTGAACGGGCACCTGATCGGCTACGAAGAACGGGACGGCGAACTAATCGCCGAGAAGGCGACGATCACGGCACAGAAACGCACCGACATCGGCATGGTCTTCCAGCACTTCAACCTGTTCCTCAACAAGACCGCTCTCGGCAACGTCATGGCACCCCTTCGGGACGTGAAGAAACTCTCTACCGCGCAGGCCCGCGCCATCGCTGTCCCCAATCTCGAAATGGTCGGGCTTGGCGACAAGATGGACAACTACCCAAGCAAGCTTTCCGGCGGCCAAAAGCAACGCGTCGCCATCGCACGGGCACTCGCCATGGAACCCAGCGTCATGCTCTTCGACGAACCCACCTCGGCACTCGACCCTGAACTGGTGGGCGAAGTACTCGCCGTCATCAAAAAAATCGCCCAACAGGGAACCACCATGGTCATCGTCACCCACGAAATGCAATTCGCCAGGGAAATCGCCGACCGGATCGTCGTCATGGACCAAGGCGTCATCGTAGAGCAGGGACCCCCATCCCGCATCTTTACCACGCCCCAACACCCCAAGACCCGGGCGTTACTCAGCAGGTCCGGCATACTTCCGGCCTAACGCCCGGTGCCGGGCCGTCTGGAATAGGTGAATCCAGATGGACCAGGTTGGCCGGGTGTGTCTGAATAGCGCTCAATGCGGGGTTGGCCTGACACGCCGGGCAGTCCCGGGAGGACTGATCATGAGTGGAACTTTGGCTCCCATGGCGACTGCAGTGGATCAGCCAGAGTTAGCGCAGCAGCTTCCGGACCGGGCCAGGGGGACTGCTGACGTGGCGAACTCTTCATCGTAGGGTGCTGCCATGGCGAACTCTCCTCCGGGAGGTTTTGTTTCTGCTACTCCGCTGCGCTGTGGTCCGTATGAGAACATACTTATTCAGTCGAGGCTGACATCTTCCAAGAGGGGCAAATGGATCCTAGACCGGAGCCCGATTTGAATCTCGAAAACCGAAGGTTCGTGGTCGACCATCTGCTGCTGTCAGATGAGAGCGCGAACGCTCGATCTGCACGGCGGGGGTCACGTCCTGGCCGCACCGTAGCACTCGTGTTCGGCAAGCACGTAGCGTCGTATCGAAGAAGAACCAGGCCGTGAGCCCCTCGGACAGGTGCGCCCCAGATGCGCCCCGGGGCAGTAAATTCTCCTGATTTACAAGAGCAAAAGCCCCTTGAACTTATGCTTTGCAAGCAGGGGGTTCGGGGTTCGAGTCCCCGTGCCTCCACCATAGGAAAAGGTCCCGGTCAGCGGAAACGCTGGCCGGGACCTTTTGCGTTGCACCGGCCCGTCCTAGCCGTAACGGGATGACCCGGGACGGTTGCGCCCCCGCCGGGCCACTACTGTTGAGGCGTGAACTTCTTCCTCGCTGCCCTGGGCGTGCTGGGCGTCGCCTCGTCCGGCCCCTTGATCGCCGCCACCCTCGGTGCCACCTCCGTCAGCGCCCTCGCGATCGCGTTCTGGCGCAACGCGATCGGAGCTGCGGTCATGGCCGGGCCCGTGCTGGTGCGGCAGCCCCGCCAGTTCGGCCGGGTCACGGGGAGCGAGTTCCGCTGGTCCCTCGCCGCGGCGGTTGCGCTGGCCTTGCACTTCGCCTGCTTCATCACCTCGCTGCAACTGACCTCGGTGGCCGCTGCCACCGCCCTGGTCTGCCTGCAATCGGGCTGGATCGCCGTGTTCCAGCTCTTCCGCGGGGTCCGACACCGCTGGCAGGTCCTGGCCGGCCTCGGCCTCGCCTTCGGCGGCGTGGTGGCCATTACCGGCTTCGACATGGGCAGCTCACCCGAGGCGCTGGCCGGTGACCTGCTCGCGGTCGCCGGCGGCGTGCTGGCCGGCATCTATACGCTGGCCGGCGGCAAGGCCCGCCAGACCATGGGCACCGGCGTCTACACCACGCTCTGCTACGGCATGTGTGCGGCCGTCGTCGCCGTCATGGCCGTCACCGCAGGGCAGCCGCTGGCCGGCTTCGAAGCGACCGGCTGGCTCGGCATCCTGGCGATCACGGTCTGTGCCCAGCTGGTGGGCCACACGGCGTTCAACCACCTGCTGGCCACCATGAGCCCGTTGCTGGTCTCGATGATCATCCTGCTGGAGATCCCGGGGGCAGCCCTGCTGGCGGCGGCGTTCCTGGCTGAGACCCTCCCGGCAGGCACCTACGCCGGACTGGGGATGATCCTGGTGGGACTCGCCGTCGTCGTGATGGGCCAGCGCCGCTCCCGTGCGGTGCGGCGCAGCGCCGCCCGCCTTGCGGAGCTGGGAACGGACTGACGACGGCGGCCGGGGCCGGCGGGGGCTACTGGCCGCCGCGCCGGGCCGGCTGGGTGGTGTTGACGGTGTGGATGGCGCGCAGCAGCTTGGCCGGGAAGTAGACCGAGAAGAAGACGACCATCGGTGCCTTCAGCGCCATCTTCTTGACGTTGTGCGCCTTGTAGGTGCGGTCGAACCGCGTGACGTAGTAGCGGTAGTCGCGGGGCGAATCCTCGAGGCGGCGGGCGGACATGCCGGACACCATCTGCGGCCAGTACTGGATTCGAAGTTCGTGGTCGGCGAGGTGCAGGGAGAGGTCGATGTCCTCGTGCATCTCGTCCTTCTCATCCCGGCAGGTCTCCAGCCGGATCGTCTCCCAGGCGGAGCGGCGCAGGGCCATGTTGGAGCCGAAGAGAAAGTGATACTGGTGCTTGGCCAGCTTGAGCATGAGCTGGCGCATTTTGTCGTCGGCCTTGAGCCCGAAACGGCGCATCGGCATGTCGTAGTAGACCACGGGACCGGTTGCGGCATGCACGGCCGGATCTGCGAAGGCCTGCTGGACCTGCTCCACCCAGTCCGGCTCAAGGACGGAGTCTGCGTCAATCCTGCCCAGCACATCACCGGTGGCGTGGTCCAGTCCGAAGTTTCGCGTCGGGATCAGGCCCTGGTCCTTGTCCTGGCTGAGCAGGAGGATCGGGCTCTCCGGATATTCCAACTGCATCTGCCGGACGATGTCCGCCGTGCGGTCCTTGGACATGTTGTCCACCACGATGATCTCGTGCGCGGGGACCGACTGGTAAACGGCGGCAATCAGGCACTGCCGAATGACGCTTTCCTCGTTGTACGCGGGGATGACGATGGAGACCGCCGGAGGCGGCTCAGCATCGCGCACGGTATCCGCAGAGGATTTTTCGGGTGACATCCCCCCAAATTTAGCACCTGCAGCGTTTCCTACGGCCGTTGACCGGCTCCGCGACGCGGGTAGGGACAAGGCGCGGGTAGGGCAGGCGCTGAAACTGCAGGCGCTGGAACTGGCAAACCACAGGGAGGGACCCCGCCGGTGGCGGGATCCCTCCCTGGTTGCTGCCGTACGGCGGCCCGTTCGTGAGCCGCCCGGCGGACGGTCTACTTCGCCTTGTTTTCGCCGTTCAGGCTCGAAGCGATGTTCCGTACCGCGGTCTTGGCGTCAGTGGCGACCTTCGCGGAGGAATCCCCCGACTTGGCAGCCACGTCGTCGGCGGCGTCGGCCGAGGCCTCGGCAGCCTTATCGGCGGCGGCAACGGTTGCCGCAGCGGCGTCGTCGGCGGTGTCCTTGGCAGCTTCCTTCACGTCGTTCACCGTGGTGGCAGGGACCGGCGCCGGCGTCGCGGGCGTGACGGGAGCCGGGGTCTTCCACGGGTCCTCGATCGGCTTGGAAGCCTTCCAGGCAGCGACGCCGGCGGCGACCGCCGCGGCGATGACGCCGAAGATGAGGAAGCCGCGGTGCTTAGGCTTCTGCGGCTTCGCGAGTTCACCGCTGACGGCACGGCTGGCTTCGGTTGCCGCGGCCTTGATCTGCTGCCCGGCGGTCTGTGCCTGCTCCTGGATGTTGTGGACAACACCGGAGTCGACCAGTCGCTGTGCCACGGCGTCCACGTGGGCGGGTGCGCTCTCGAGGGTGCGGTGCACGGCGTCGGAGGCCTGGCCGATCTGGTCGGAGAGCTTGGGCAGGTACTCCTCGACGACGCGGTCGCGGGCGCTGGCGATCACCGGGGTGGCCTTGTCCAAGGCTTCGTGCAGCCGTGGGGTGGCGCTGTCGACGGCGTCGTGGATCTTGGGCGCCAGCTGGGCCAAGCCGTCCTGGATCCGGGGGGTCACGGTGGCAACGCCACCGGCCAGGTTGTGGGCCGCCGACTTCAGGCCCTCCTGGATCTTGGGAGAAGCGGTGTCCAGGCCCTGCTGCAGACGGGGAACAGCCCAGTCGACTGCCGCCTCAACCCGCGGGGCTGCCCAGTCCTTGGCGTTCTCTACCGCGTTGCTGACTGAGTGCTCCAGCTCACGGGCAATACGATCCGTTTTCTTCACAACTACCTCCCGATTAATGTGACGGTTCTGCTGTTAGCCTACGTGGCCGTGACCCCACCGGCTATTCTTAGGCCCGATTTCGGCGCGATTTCACCCAGCGCGGAACTGGCTGCACGGCCCTGTACGTCTCCACCTGCCGTGGAAGAATAGGGCCTATGACTGCCAACGCAACCGCAAAAGCCACTATCCACACGAGCCTCGGCGACATCGTCGTCAACCTCTTCGGCAACCACGCGCCGAAGACCGTCGACAACTTCGTCGGCCTGGCGACCGGTGAGAAAGCCTGGACCCACCCGGAATCCGGCGAGGACAAGACCGGTACGCCGCTCTACGACGGCACCATCTTCCACCGCATCATCAAGGACTTCATGATCCAGGCCGGAGACCCGCTGGGTCGCGGCATCGGCGGACCGGGCTACAAGTTCGACGACGAAATCCACCCGGAACTGACCTTCAACGAGCCCTACAAGCTGGCCATGGCCAACGCCGGCATCCAGATGGGCCGCGGCACCAACGGATCCCAGTTCTTCATCACCACCGTCCCGACCGGCTGGCTGCAGGGCAAGCACAGCATCTTCGGTGAGGTTGCGGACGAGGAATCCAAGAAGGTCGTGGACGCCATCGAGGGTGTCCGCACCGGCATGGGCGACCGCCCGGTCGAGGATGTCGTTATCAACAGCATTGACATCGAACAGCTCTAGCCCCAGGCCATGAGCTACGGAATTCCGGCGGCAGAGCCGTCCGCGGAGATCCCGGTGTGCCCCCGGCACCCGGACCGCCCCGCCTATGTGCGGTGCCAGCGGTGCGGGCGCCCTGCGTGCCCCGATTGCCAGCGGGCGGCCGCCGTCGGATTCCAATGCGTTGACTGTGTCAACGAAACCAACCGTACGACGCCGACGCCCCGCTCGGTCTACGGCGGGGCTGCCGCCGTCGGCAGGCCGCTCGTTACCCTCGGGATCATCGCGGCCTGTGCGGCGCTGTACGTGCTGCAGTGGATAGTTCCCAACGACGGGATCTACCAGAACTTCGCTTTCGCCACCGTGTACGCCACCCCGGAGTATGGAGCCTTCGAGCCCTGGCGCATGCTCACGTCGGCCTTCCTTCATTCCCAGGGCTTTATCCTCCACATCGTGCTGAATATGTACATGCTGTGGATGTTTGGCCAGGCGCTGGAACCCCTCCTCGGGCGCATCCGCTTCCTGGCCTTGTACCTGCTGTCCGCCGTGGGCGGCTCCGTCGGCTATCTCCTGCTGACGCCGGCCTACGTTCCGGGCCAGCCCCTTACCGGCGTCGTCGGTGCCTCCGGTGCCATCTTCGGTCTCTTCGGCGCCATGCTGGTGGTCCAGCGCCAGCGCGGCGGTGACACCAGGCAGCTCTGGGTCCTGATCGCCATCAACGGTGTCATCGGCTTTGTGGTCCCGCAGATCGCGTGGCAGGCCCACCTCGGCGGCCTGATCACCGGGGCGTTGTGCGCCGCCGTGATCGCCTACGTGCCGCGCGGGCCGCGCCGGGGACTCCTGCAGGCCGCCGGTATGGTCCTGGTGGTGTGCCTGCTCATTGCGGCCACTGCCCTGCGCGTGGCCGCCACCGCGCTCACTGCCTAGCCGCCGCCCCCTCCGCCGCGCCTTTGCGGAACCCCTGCACCCTGTTCCACACGCGTCGTCTCCGGGGGAACTTTTCCACAGGGGTTATCCACATTGTTGGTAACTTACATGCCTGTAGTTCAGACCGCCTTGCCGGATCTGACGGCCACAGTGGGCAAATTCCGGAACGAGGCGCCCACAATCTCCACATCTGTGGATAACTCACCAGGGCGCGTCTGTGGTTAAGTGGACAACTTTCCGGCAGGTCCACGCGGAGCCGACCCGCCACAGCCGGTGCGTGTTTGCCCGGCGTCAGCCCGGGCACGCAAAGCCTCACGGTGGCCCCACCGCCCCGAGCCAGCCAAGGCCACGGGAGACGTGGGCGCAGGGCCGCGCGACCCGGCCGCGAGCGATGCCAGGGGACCCGGGCTCGCGGTGCGTTGCCTTTTATCTGATTTTAACTCGGTTATACACAGCGTTCTTCACAGTGTTAATAACTTGATCCTCTAAGTTCTCCGGGGCAAAACCCTGACATTGCAGGCCTTTCCGGATTCGCACGGGCTGCCGCTCTCGGAAGTTCTCCCCAGCTGTGGATAACTTGTGGGTATAAGGCTGTTGTTAAGTGGATAACCCGGGGTCCGCTGCCGCCTCCGATCAACGGTGCCAGCCGTGCCGCCAAACGCGGGACCCGCGGGCCGCAGGACCCCCGAAACCGCCTAAACCATGGAACCGTGGGTGGCGCGCGAGGTTATCCACAGACAATCCACATTGTTAATAACTTACAGAGCTGTCATTCGGGAGCATGCCGGCGTCGCGGTCCCGGATCTCGGCGCGGAACGGCGCCACCGGAGGGTTCTGTGCGAGGATCGACGGCCGCACCGGTCATCAACACGCTGTGGATAACTTTAGTTAACTTGTGCACAGCTGTGCAGCTGGCGGCCCGCTGTGCCGGTTGCGGCCTTACCCGGCCCAGACGCCCGACGTGCCCCGGCGGTGGCTGTCCAGCAGGTGGGTGTCGACCATCCCAATGGCCTCCATCAGGGCGTACATCGTGGTGGGACCCACAAATACGAAGCCGCGCCTCCGCAGCGCCTTGGACAGGGCGGTGGACTCGGGTGAGCTGGTGGGGATCTGGTCCAGGGCAGTGGGTTCCGGGGTGGCGTCGGGCCGGTAGGCCCAGACAAAGTCCACAAGCCCGCCGTCGTCCCTGAGGTCGAGGGTAGCCCGGGCGTTGGTGATCGCTGCGCGGATCTTGAGCCGGTTGCGCACAATGCCCGCGTCCTGCATGAGCCGCTCGATGTCGTCGTCGGTGAAGGCTGCCACGGTCTCCGGGTGGAAATTCGCGAAGGCGGCGCGGAAGGCAGGCCGCTTGCGCAGGATCGTTGCCCAGGACAGCCCCGCCTGGAACGCCTCGAGGCTGATACGTTCGTACAACCCCTGTTCGTCCCGCACCGGGAGGCCCCATTCGCTGTCATAGTAGTCGCGCAGCAGGGGGTCGGCGGCTGCCCAGGCGGGCCGGGCCAGTCCGTCCTCGCCAATGATGCAGCCAGTAACATCCGGAGTCATGTGGAAATCCTTCGCTGGAGAGTTGCCTTCCAGCATTATCGCCCGTTCAACCGCGGAAGGTTGCGCGCTTAACGCAGGAGGCCGGCACACGGGTGTGCCGGCCTCCTGCGAACGGGTAGAACTGAATCAGGAACGCCAGCGCGTGGTCATCAGGAAGCCTACGATGGCGATGCCAAAGCCGGCGACGATGTTCCACGAGGCCCAGTCCTTGACCGGGAAGGCGCCTTCGCTGATGTAAAAGGTGATGATCCACAGCAGTCCGATGATCATCAGGCCGAACATCACCGGCTTGAACCAGACGGGGTTCGGCTTGTAGGCCTGCGTCGCGGAAGTCTGCTGCGCCACGCGGGCAGTCCTCTTTCGCGGCTTCGACTCTGGCACGGGTCCTCCTAGACGGGCTGGACGAAGAGCGGATGACTCTGCTTGATATCCTGCAAGGAGGAATAGCCGGCGGGCATCACGCTCGTGGTCGGGTTTGGAATCCTAATCGCAGCCAATTCTAGCTGTAGTTAGGGCCACGCCCGCGTCGCGCAGGGAACCGCGCCGGTGCTGCCGGAAGCAGTGCGGCCGGCGGTTGCGCCGGCGCTGGTATTGCTGGCTGGGGTACTGGTATTGATGGTTTAGTTCCTGTTCCCTTGGACGGCGCAATCCAGCCCGTCCACTGACTCGACGATTGGCACAGCAAGGCACCCATGAGCACAACGAAGATCCTGGTTGTAGACAACTACGACAGCTTTGTCTACACCCTGGTCGGCTACCTCCAGGAGCTCGGCGCGGAGACCACGGTGGTTCGCAACGACGACGTGACGCTGGCCGAGGCGATTGAGATGGCCGAAGCACGCGACGGCGTGCTGATTTCCCCCGGGCCGGGCGCGCCGGCTGAGGCCGGGGTGTGCATCGAGCTGATCAAGTGGTGCGGCAGCCATAACAAGCCGATGCTGGGTGTCTGCCTTGGGCACCAGGCGCTGGCGGAGGCCTACGGCGGCCGGGTCACCCACGCCCCCGAATTGATGCACGGCAAGACTTCGCTCGTGGAGCACCACGGGAGCAGTGTCTTCGCCGGCCTCCCCTCGCCCTTCACCGCGACGCGCTACCACTCGCTCGCCGCCGTCCGGGAAAGCATCCCCGAGGTTCTGGAGATCACCGCGGAGACGGGAACCGGCGTCGTAATGGGCTTGCAGCACCGCACGGCACCGTTGTGCGGGGTCCAGTTCCACCCTGAATCGGTGCTCACCGAGGGCGGCTATCTGATGCTTGGCAACTGGCTTGAGTCGCTCGGCATGGCAGGCGCCGCCGCCCGGGCCTCCGCGTTGAGCCCGCTCATCCAGCACTGACCCACGGCTGGCCCTGAGGCGTCAGCCTCCGGAGGGCGCCGGGGAGCGCCCTAGGGAGTGGCAAAGCTGCCGAGCAGGCTGCCGGCGCCGTCCTTGGAATTGGTCTTGGTCGACGACGGCGACGGCGAGGGGGATGGCACCGGCGGGGGCGGCGGAGCTTTGGCCACGGTGACGGTGATCGTCTTGCCTTGTTCGACCGGTGCATCCGCAGGATCGCTCTGCCCGGTCACCTTGCCCGCCGCAACCTGGGTGTTTTCCACTTCCCTGAAGCTGGGAACCAAACCGACCGTCTTCAGCGCCGCCTCAGCCTCCGCCTGCGTCAGCCCGACGAGTTGAGGCACCGCCACTTTGCCAGTGGAGACAATGATTTCCACCGTGCTCCCCACAGCCACGTTCTGGCCCGGTGCGGGGTTGGTGGTGATGACGACACCGGCCGCCACGTTGGGGCTGTTGTTCAGCGTGGTTTTGGGCGCCCCTGTCAGACCGGTCCTGCGCAGCACGTCCCTGGCGTCCGCCTCGGTCCGGCCGGGCAGGTCCGCCGGGATCGTGATGACGCTGGGGCCCTCGGAGATCTTGAGCGTGATCTCGGAGTTGCGTTCCAGTGAACTCCCGGCGGAGGGCACCGTTCCGACGGCCGTTCCCTTGGGAACGGTCTCATGCTGGACCCGGCTCAGCTGGGGCTTGAGGCCGGCGTTGTAGAGCTTCTGCAAAGCCTCGGATTCGGTCAGGGACGCCACCGTGGGGACGTCCACCTTTGCCACCGGCGGCGGCTGTTGGTTGACCATGTTGTAGAGCCACAGGCCGCCGCCCGCCAGGACCAGCAGCGTGAAGATCACGAGTGTGGCCACCCACGTCCGGCGGCGGGACTTCTGCTGGCCGCTGGGTTCGCGCTCCGCCGGGAGGCTGAGCGGCAGGCTCCCGGTGTCCGGCAGCATGTGGCCGCCGGATGTTGCGGCGAGCGGGTCGTTGCTGTCCGGGAGGTGCGCGGGTGGTATACCGGCGGCGGTGTCATCGAGGAATGCGGCGCCGGTTAGGGAGAAAGCGGCCGTGGGCGGCACGTGGTCCGTGGGTGCAACCGTGTTGTTCGGATCGGTGGGACTTTCGCTGCGCGGCAGCGCCGCCACGGCGACGCCGCTGCGGGCCGCCCGGAGGGCGCGCCGGAAGGCCGCGGCGTCCTGGAAACGGTCTGCCCGGTTCTTTTGCAGTGCCTTGGCCAGCACACTGTCCAGGGCTTCGGAAACGTCTGGATTGAGGCTGCTGGCGGGTTCAGGGATTTCGCGCACGTGCTGGTAGGCCACCGACACGGGGCTGTCGCCGATGAACGGCGGCCGACCGGTCAGCATTTCGTAGAGCAGGCAGCCCGCCGAGTACAGGTCGCTCCGTGCGTCGACCGTTTCGCCCCGGGCCTGCTCGGGGGACAGATACTGGGCCGTTCCCACTACCGCCTGCGTCTGGGTCATGGTCGCAGAGGAATCCGCCATGGCGCGGGCGATCCCAAAGTCCATCACTTTAACGCTGTTGGAGTCCGTGCAGTACATCACGTTGGCCGGTTTGATGTCGCGGTGGACGATGCCGGCCTTGTGGCTGTAATCGAGGGCCGAGAGCACACCGAGGCTGAAGTCGATGGCCTGGTCGATGGTGACTTCCTTGGCCCGGATCAGATCCCGGATGGTCTTGCCGGCGACGAACTCCATCACGATGTACGGCACCCGCACAGTGTCGTCGTGGCCGCCGGGGACGGCGTGGTCCCCGGTGTCGAAGACTGCCACGATCGACGGGTGGTTCAGCGCGGCGACGGCCTGGGCTTCGCGCTTGAACCGGGCCTGGAACTGCGGGTCCCGGGCGAGATCCGGGCGGAGCAGCTTGATGGCAACGGTCCGACCCAGCCTGGTGTCGATCCCGCGGAAGACGTCGGCCATACCGCCGCGACCGATCAGCTCACCCAGCTCATAGCGCCCGCTGAGGACGCGCTGGCTTGTCACCGGGCTGCTGTCCTCCCGGTGCGATGGAGTGCGGGGTGAAGTGGACACGATGCCTACTTGCTTACGCTGACGCTCGGCGACGGCGACTGTGCTGCCGGGGCGGCGGCCAGGTGATAGGTCACGACCGACCCGGCCGGGACTTGCGATCCCGAAACGGGCTCAGAACTCACGAAGGTGCCCTCCTGCTGGTTCTTGGTGCCGGGCAGCGGATCGCCCTTCTGCCACCGGAGACCGGCGGCTTCGATCGCCTGCTGCACCGACGTCTCGCTGGCGCCCTGCTTGAACTGCGGGACCGCGACCATGTCCGGACCCTTGGAGTAGGTCACCGTGATGACGTCGCCGCGCTGCACCGGCCCGGAGGGATTGATGTCCGTGACGGTACCGGGCGTTGACGGATCCGCCACCTGGTTGCCCTTGACCTGCAGACCCATCCCGATGAGTTCGCTGCGGACATCGTTGTACGGCCGGCCCCTGTAGGCGTCTGGGTACAGATTGATCGCTGCCGGCGTCGACTGTGTGGGCGTGGCCGAGCTGCTGGTGGGACTGGGGCTCTTGGAGGTCGGCGCGGGGGTGCTGGCTTTGGCACTCGAGCTGGTGGGAGCCGGGGACGACGGGAAAAGTACCCCAGCCTGTGACAGCACGACTCCCATCAGGGCAAACAACACCAGCAGGATCAGGGCGATCAGCGGCCAGGTCCACGGGCTGCGTCCCCGACGGCGGGGCTCTTCCTCCGGCTCGTAGCCGTCGTAGTCCTCTTCCTCCTGGTCCCAGTTGCGCTCGGCGGCCAGCGCATCGGCGCGAGACAGGGCGTTGCGGGCGCCGTAACCGCTGGCAGCGGCGGCTCCCGCGGCGAGCCCGGCAGCAGCGCCGGCGCCGGCAGCACCGACCACCGGCAGCGCCGACGTGGACTTGTCCTCGACCGAGCTGGCGCCGATGACGCCCGTGGCGGCGGTGGGAACGTTCACCGGCGCGGTGACGGGACCGGTGGCCGCTTCGAAGAGCAGCATGCCGGGCACGGCGGCGTGCGCGGCTGCAATGTCGCCGTTGCGGATGGCATCGGCTGCCTCTGCCAGTTTGATCGCGTCCGCCGGGCGGTTCTTGGGGTCCTTGGCCAGCATCGACATCAGCAGGGCGCGGACGGGCCTGGGCAGCGTGTCCGGCAGCGGCGGCGGGGCATCGTTGACCTGGGCCAGTGCGATCGCGATCTGGGATTCGCCGGAGAACGGGCGGTGCCCGGTGAGGCACTCGTAGCCGATGACGCCCAGGGAATAGATGTCGGAGGCACCGGTAGCCGTCTGCCCGGTGGCCTGCTCCGGGGCGAGGTACTGGGCGGTGCCCATGACCTGGCCGGTCTGGGTAAGCGGGACCTGGTCCGCGAGGCGGGCGATGCCGAAGTCGGTGACCTTGACCCGGCCGTCCGGGGTGATGAGCAGATTTCCCGGCTTGATGTCCCGGTGCACCAGGCCCTGGGCGTGGGCAACAGACAGGGCCCGTGCCGTCTGGGAGATCATCGACAGGGTGCGGTCCGGTGAGAGCACCTGTTCATGCTCGATGATGCTGCTCAGCGGCTGGCCGGGGACGAGCTCCATCACGAGGTAGGCGGAGCCCTCTTCCTCGCCGTAATCGAAGACGTTGGCGATGCCCACATGGTTCAGCAGGGCGGTGTGCCGTGCTTCGGCCCGAAAGCGCTGGAGGAAACCGGGGTCGCCGGTGTACTCCTCCTTGAGGACCTTGATGGCGACAATCCGGCCAAGGATCAGGTCCTTGGCCTTCCAGACTTCACCCATCCCGCCGATCGCAATGCGCGTGGTCAGCTGGAATCTGCCGCCGAGGGTGATTCCCGATGAAGGCCTCACTTATTCAACACCGCCTCAAAAATCTTCTTCGCGTTCGGACTGGTTAGCTGTGCGCCGGTGGTGATGTCCACGCCTTGCATGACGATCGTGACAGCCACCTGCGGGTCATTGGCCGGGGCGAACCCGGTAAACCATGAATTGTTCAGGCCGGTACCGAGCTCGGCCGTGCCGGTCTTGCCGGCAACCTGGATGCCCGGCACCGCGGCACCGCGGGCGATGCCCTCGCTGACAACGCTGGTCATCCATTCGGTGATCTGGCGGGAGATTTCCGGTGTGGTGGAGGTCCGGAGCGTCTCAGGCTTGGGCTCGTTGAGGATCCGCAGGTCGGGGGACCGCAGCGTCTTGACCAGGTTGGGCTTCATCTGGACGCCGCCGTTGGCAATCGCGGAGGTCATCATGTTGATCTGCAGCGGCGTGGCCCGGACATCGCGCTGGCCGATGGCCGACTGCGCCAGGCTGGCCTCGTCCAGCGGCTCGCTCGGGAAGGTGCTCTTGGCGGACTCCAGCTTCAGCTGGTCGCCAAAGTCCTGGCCGAAACCGAACTTGGCCGCTTGGTCACCGATCGCCTTCTGGCCCAAGTCGAGGGCGATCCGGGCGAACGGCGTGTTGCAGGATTGCTGCAGGGCGAAGGCGAACGTGGCCGTGTCGCGGGTGTAGCAGTTGCCGCCGGCGTAGTTCGGAAGTTTGTACTGGATCCCAGGGAACGGCATCTCGGCCGGGTTGGGCAGCACGCTGTCCTTGTTGTACTTGCCCGAGCTGAGGGCCGCCGCCGTGTCAACGATCTTGAAGACGGACCCGGGGGCCAGCAGTGCACCGGTGGGGCCGCTGACGGACTGGTTCAGGTTGATGCCCGGGATCTTGTTCAGGGCGGTGATGTTGGCCGCCTCGGCGTCTGCATCCTGGGTGGCAACCAGGTTGGGATTGTACGAGGGCTTGGAGACCATGGCCAGGATGGCGCCGGTCTTTGGGTTGGTCACCACAATGGATCCCCGCTGGCCCTCCGGAATGAGGTCGTAGGCGAGTTTTTGGATTTTTGGATCCAGCGTGAGTTCCACCGAGGCGCCCTTGGGCTGGTTGCCCAGGAACAACTGGCCGACCCGGTCCAGGAAGAGCTGGTCGGAGCTGCCGGCGAGCTGTTCGTTCATGGCCAGTTCCATGCCGGTCAGGCCGTAGTTCTTGGAAAAGTAGCCGGTGATCCCCGCGTACAGCTCCGGCTGGGTGTAGCTGCGCTGGAACGCGCAGCTTTCGCTGCCGGGAACGGACTGCGCCACGGGCGTGCCGCCGACGATGATCGCCCCGCGGTCATTGCAGTAGTTCTGCAGCAGGGTGCGCCTGTTCCACGCGTTGGCTTTAAGCTCGTCGGCGCCGACCACCTGGACGTAGCTGAGCGCGCCAAAGATCAGCGCGAACATTGCGATCGCGGCGATCCAGGAGTTGCGAATGGCCTGGTTCACAGGTGTTTCACCGCCTCGGTGGGAGCATCTGGACTGGTACGGGCACTCTTGGCCGGAGCCGTGGCCGGCCGCGGGGGCACGGGCGGAGCCTCTTTGTTAGCGTCCGGGTCCTGGCCCGGCGGCAGCGGAGTGGTATCCACCGGTCCGCGGGCGGTGTGGGAGATCATCAGCAACAGGCCCACAATGATCCAGTTCGCCAGCAGGGAAGATCCGCCGGCGGCCAGGAACGGCGTGGTGAGACCGGTCAACGGGATCAGGCGCGTTACGCCGCCGATCACCACGAAACACTGCAGCGCAATCGCGAAGGACAGCCCGGTGGCGAGCAGCTTGCCGAACGCGTCCCGGGTGCCGAGCGCGGCCCGGAAGCCACGGGTGAACAGCAACAGGTACATCAGCACAATCGCGAAGATGCCAATCAATCCGAGTTCCTCGCCGAACGAGGCCACGATCATGTCGCTGTTGGCGAAGGGGACGAGATTGGGGCGGCCCTGGCCCAGGCCGGTTCCCACCAGGCCGCCGTTGGCCATGCCGAAGAGCCCTTCGACAATTTGGCGGCTGCCGCCGAATTCCCGATCGTAGACCTCGGGCGTGAAGGCGTTGACCCAGCCGTCGATGCGCAGTGCGACGTGCGAGAAGACTTTGGCGGCAACGAAGCCCCCGGCCACCATCAGCACGACGCCGATGATCACCCAGCTGATCCGGCTGGTGGCAACGTAGATCATCACCAGGAACAGGCCGAAGAACAGTATGGACGTTCCGAGGTCCCGCTGGAAGATCAGCACCCCGATGCTCACCAGCCAGGCCGCAATCATCGGGCCCATGTCCTTGAACCGGGGGAACTGCAGGGGGCCGACTTTGCGGCCGGCCAGCAGGATCAGGTCGCGGTTGGAGGACAGGTAACCGGCGAAGAAGATGGCGAGCGTGACCTTGGCGAGTTCACCGGGCTGGAAGGTCATGGACCCCAGCTTGATCCAGACGCTGGCGCCGAGGACTTCGCCGGCGGAGATTCCCGGGACCAGCGGAAGGATCAGCAGCACGGCGCTGGCCGCCAGCGAAATATAGGTGAAGCGGCGCAGGAGCCGGTGGTCCTTGAGGACGAAAATCACTGCGATGGAGACGGCCATGGCTACCAGGGTCCACCGCAACTGGTTGTTGCCGGTGTCCTCGCCAACCCGGTCCAGGCGGTGGATCATGGCCAGACCGAGGCCGTTAAGGCCCACCACCAGCGGAAGTATTACCGGATCGGCATATTTTGCACGAAGACGGAGAACCACATGGAATGCCAGCGCCGCGGCGGTGAGCAGCCCGGACTGGAACCAGAAATCCGTGTCGAACGCCTTCTGCCGGTCGACGCCGACGAGGGCGTTCGCGCCGATACCCACCGCGAGGGCGAGGACCAGCAGGACCAGCTCGGCATTGCGGCGCGGCCTGGGGGTGGGGTCGATAGGCGTCATTTGCCCCCCTCACAGTTCGTCGGGGCCGGCGACGGTTTGGCGGACCCGGAGGGGGCAGGCGCGGCTGCCGATCCGGGTGATGGCGCAGCGGTGGGCGTGGGCGCCGTGCCGCTTGCGCTGGCTGAGGGTGAGGGCGTCAGGCACTCGTCGGCCGGCGCCGTCGTTCCGGTGCGCTCCAGGTTCTTGACGATCCGCTGTGCGTCGTACAGGTCCCGCGCGGGAACCGTTTGTCGCACCCGCTGCTGGGAGAACTCTGGCAGGTCGGACATCCGGATATCAGTCACCGTCTCGAGGGTGGAAAGCGGAATGGGGCCGAGGCGCTGGGAGACCCCGTTGAAAATGGCGACGCGCTGGTCATGCTCACCGATGTAGTACCTCGTTTGCGTCCACGCGTAGCCAAGCCAGAGACCGATCCCCAGCACCGCGACTATGGCCGCGGCGATGGACATAGTCAGCCAGCGCCGGCGTTTAACCGGCTGCTTGTACTCTTCGGTCTCGTCCTTGTCCTGCTCCGCCTTGTGCGTCAGCACGGTGGCGGCGCGGCGGGCCACCGTCCGGCCGGCGATGGAAGGAATCGAGCCCGATTCGGCAGCGCTGGCCGCGGCGCCCACGAGCTCATGGGGACGGGTTGAGAGTTCCTCGCGCAGGACCTCGGCGGAGAGGTGCTCGCCGAGGTTCGGGTCGGTGGAGGGCTCGGGTTCCTTCGCCCGGTCGTCGCTGGTCTCTGGGCTCTTCGCGGCCGAGTCGGCGGGTTTTCCACCCAGGACGCCCTCGGTGGCCTTGCCCGCGAAGGTGCTGCCGGTGCTGACCGCCGGCGGTATGGCAGTGGCTGCGGCGGCCTGCGGTGTCCGAGCCGTGCCGGTGACGGGTGCAGGGGCGGGGACGACCTCGACGGAGGCGGTGTTGACGTCGTCGGGCGTCTGTTCCGCGATGTCGACCATCACCACCGTCACGTTGTCGGGTGAGCCGGCCTCAAGCGTGAGGTCAACGAGCTTTTCGGCGCACTCGCGCAGGTCCCTGGTCTCACGGACGGTGCGTTCGACCACGTGGCCGGCGACGTAGTTCAGGCCGTCAGAGCACAGCAGCCAACGTTCACCGGGTTCGACGTCGAGGACGTCGAGGTCAAGTTCGGGGCTGGCGTCGACGTCGCCGAGGACACGCATCAGGACATTCTTGTGCGGATGGGTCTCCGCCTCTTCGGGGCGCAGCCGGCCCTCGTCGATGAGCCGCTGGACGAAGGTGTGGTCCACGCTGACTTGTTCGAAAGTGCCGTTGCGCAGCCGGTAGGCGCGCGAATCGCCGATATGCGCGAAGTGGAGCTTGCCCCCGGCCAGCAGCAGGGCCGTGACGGTGGTCCCCATCCCGGCCAGTTTCGGGTTCATGTGGACCAGTTCGGAGAGCAGCGAATTGGCCGTCTGGATCTCGTCGGCGAGGACGGTGTCGGCTTCGCCGGCGGCGCCGTCGTAATCGTCGCGGTCGAGGTGGATCATATCCAGCACGGTGGCGGCTGAGGCCACGTCACCGCCGGCGTGCCCGCCCATGCCGTCCGCCACGACGGCGAGGTGGCGGCCCACATAGGCCGAGTCGTCGTTCTTCGACCGCACGCGGCCGACGTCGGAGCGTGCGGCATAGCGCATGATGAGCGGCCGCTTTGGGGCAGTTGCTGCCTTGTCTGCGGGAGTCTCGGGGGCAGCCATGGCTACGGCCTCAATTCAATGACCGTCTTGCCGATTCTCACGGGGACACCCAGCTCCACCGGAAGCGCCCGGGTCAGCTGTTGATCTGCCAGATACGTGCCGTTGGTGGAACCGAGGTCCTCGATGAACCAGCGGCTGCCCTGTGGGAACAGGCGGGCATGCCGGCCGGAGGCGTAGTCGTCCTCCAGCACCAGGGTGGCTTCCTGGGCGCGGCCGAGCAGGATGGGGCTTGCGGCCAGCGCAAGCGTGGTGCCTTTGAGCGGGCCTTCGGTGACGACGAGTTGGCGGGCCTGCTGCTTCACCGGCGCCGGGGCTGGCTCGGCCAGGGCCGGGTTGCGGCGCACCTGGCGTGCCGTGGGGGCGCCGGCGGCTGCCTTGCGGCCGATCATCAGGTCACGGCGCATGGCCGACACGATGCTGAAGATGAGGACCCAGAGGAGAATCAGGAAACCAAAGCGCAGGGCGGTGATGGTCAGTTCACTCACGGGCGGCCGCCTGGGTTGGCGGGCAGAAGGCGGAAGATAATTTTGGTCCGTCCCATCGTGATCGTGGCGCCGTCGGTGAGCTCCGAGCTGCCCACAACTTTGTGGCCGTTGACGTAGCTGCCGTTCGTCGATCCCAGATCGATTGCCTGTGCAGTGCCTTGGCCCGTGCGGATTTCCAGGTGACGACGGGACACTCCCGTGTCGTCGATCAGGATGTCCGCTTCGGAGGAGCGGCCCAGGACCACCGAGGATGCATTCAGCGAATAACGCTGGCCATCAATGTCCAGCACAGGCTGGAGGTGGCCGGGCTGGCGGGTCGGGGCCGCCGGCACGGAACTCTGGGCCCCGGGCTGCGCGGGGGCGTTGCCGGCCTTTTCGGTCCGGGATTTGATCTCGAAATCGCCGGCGCGGCGTTCTTCGTCGCGGCGGAAACTGATGCGCACCGGACCCTGCAAGGTGTAGCCCTGGCTGCGGACGTGGTTGATGACGACGTCGCACAACTCTTCGGCCAGCGGCGTGCCCCATTCCTGGGCGCGCTGGAAATCGTCGCCGCTGAGGAGGACATCGAAGACGTTGGGTGCGAGGGTGCGGCCCGCGGCGATGGTGAGTGCCTTGTTGTCCACTTCGCGGCGGAGGTGGCTGGCGATCTCGACCGGCTCAACCTGGGCGCGAGAACCGGTGGAGAAGACTCCGCGGACGGCCTTTTCGATGCCGCGCTCGACTTTGTCCAGCAAGCCCATGGTCCTTCTCCTTTCCTGACGGCTGCGATGCAGCGTTTGTTCCGGAACTCGGTTTCCAACATTCGCGGGAGTCCGCCGTAATCGGGCACTCCTACATCAGATACTACTGGGCAAGGCTGGGAATGACCTTAATGAGCCCCGCCGCCCCGGGCCGTAAATTTGTCCCGGACAGGCGCTGACGTGCGCGGATGTCCGGGCTGCCGGGTCAAGGGCGGAGTCGGGGCGGCCCCGCCTGCCGGCCGCTCCGGTGCGCGGTTCCGGTGCGGATTTCCGGGGACTTTGGCGTCCCAGCTGCCCCGATTGGTGTTTTCCCGCAGTTGTCCGTTATGCTTGATCTCGCTGCTTTTACGGGGTTGATGGTCCGGAATACGGGCTCCAGCTTAGGTGAAAGAAGTTGCGCGCGAGTGGCGGAACGGCAGACGCGCTGGCTTCAGGTGCCAGTGTCCGAAAGGGCGTGGGGGTTCAAATCCCCCCTCGCGCACGCATCAGAACCCCGGTCTTCGGACCGGGGTTCTTTTTTGTCTCCACCCAGGCGGAGGAGATTCTCGCCCAAGCGAACCTCTTGGATCCGACACCGTCAGGACCCCAGGGCCCGAGCACCGCAAGGCCTTCGACATGGAGGAGTGGACGAAGCGGAACGCGCTCGGCATGGCCCCGATTACGGACGCTGAGGAGTTCAAGCGCTCCCTGCGCGCCTCACGCGCCCAGGACCCATCGAAGGGGAGGATGTTTCGGCGTCCTCCCCTTCTGCATGCCCGGGGACACGTTTTCGGCCCTCCGTACACATAGGAACCATGACCTTCTCCCGCAAACGCCTCGCCCTGTTCACCGCACTTATCGTCGCTGCCCTCGTAATCGTCGGCTTCCTCTACGCCAACTCCCAGAAGTCCCACAGCGCTTCCCCGAAAGCCGAAGCCAGTGCAGCCGCGTCACCGTCCGCCGACAGCGAGGACAGCTCGGCTGACTCCACCCCGGCCGACGGCACCGCACCCTCAGTCTCCGCCATCCCGGCTGGACCGCTGCCCGGAACCGCACCGGATGTGAAAGTTGTGCATTCCCCGGACGAGGTCGCCATTGACGAAAACCTCACCCCGGGCCAGTGCAGGGCCCGGACCGTGGACGCCGCAGCCGGACTGTACCTGCCGGACCCGGCCTGCACCCCGGGCGCCGTCGACCCGGCCGTGACGCAGGAGAACATAGGTTCCACTATCTGCAAATCCGGCTACACGACCACGGTCCGCGCCCCCGCCTCGGACACCGACAAGGTCAAGGCCCAGAGCCTGACCCAGTACGGCCAGACCAGGGCCTCATCCACTGAGTACGACCACCTCATCAGCCTCCAGCTCGGCGGCACCAACGCCGTGTCCAACCTGTGGCCGGAACCGAACCGGGCCGGCGCCCCGGGCACCACCAACCCAAAGGACGCCGTCGAGACGAAGCTGAACAAGGCCGTCTGCTCGCACCAGATCACCCTGGCGGCCGCGCAGAAGGCCATCGCGATCAACTGGGTGACCGCGGTCAAGGACCTGGGTCTGTAGTTCGCAGCCCCGCTAGACGTCGTCCGGTCCCTTGGGTTTCCTTACGGCGGCACCGGCGCTGACGATGGTGAGGGTGTGAGCGCCGATGAGTGAACCCTCCGAGCCAAAGCGGATTCCACTGTGGAAGCTTGAGGAAATGGCCGGCGGCCAGGCGCCCGCGGACGGCTGGCGGGGGCACGCATCCCCAATGCTGTCCGGATGGGATGCCGCACCGGTCCGCACCGAAGCCGCCTACAGGGACGTCGTACCGCGCCGCGCCCCGTGGCCGCTGCGGGTCCTTCGCGCGCTCGGGCGCATGGTGGCGCAGCTCTTCAAAGCTGTCGGTGTCCTCGCCGCCGCCGCCCTTCTGTTCGCTGGGGCCCTGTACCTGCACGGTGACCTGAAACCTTCGGCCATCCTGGGCGGTCCCGCCCAGCAGCCTGCCAGCGGCTTGCCCAACCCGCTGCCGCCGCTCAACATCCCGGTCCCGGGCCCGGCTGCGGCGCCCCCGGCCGATACCAGCGGGGGTTCCAGGCGTGTGGTTACCGACCACCCCACCCCGGGGCGCGAAGAACATGCCGCCCCGCTCGGATATCCGGCACCTGTCACGGCCAAGTCCGGTTCGTACGCCTTCACCCACACCGGTGACGACGGCAAACCGCTGACCTACGACCCGTGCCGCCCCATCCACTACGTGACGCGCGCGGCCAACTCACCGGCCGCCGGACCGCAGTTCATCCAGGAAGCCATTGCTGCAGTATCCCGGGCTACCGGGCTGGTGTTCATCAACGACGGCGCCACCACCGAAGCGCCCTCCGCGCAGCACGAGTCCTACCAGCCGGCCAGGTACGGGGACCGCTGGGCCCCGGTGCTGATCGCCTGGGAAACCACCGCCGAGGAGCCCCGCTTCACCAACAACCAGGTCGGCACCAACGTCATGGGCTTGGGCGGCAGCGAAGCTGTCAGCATCGGCGGCTCCGGGTTCGCCTACGTCAGCGGCCAGCTGGAACTGAACGGGCCCGGCATGCAGTCCATGATCAACCGTGAAGGACTGGCCCAGGCCCGCGGAGTCATCGAGCACGAACTCGGCCATGTCGTCGGGCTCGACCACGTCCAGGATCCGACCCAGTTGATGAACCCCTCCGACACCGTCGGCGTGACCGCCTACCAGGCCGGGGACCTCAATGGCCTCGCCATCCTTGGACAAGGAGCGTGCCGCCCCGGCCTCTGACCGGCATCGACAACGTCCGGCTGGTCGCGCTGTGCGGCGGCCAGGACCGCACCGCCCTCGAAGACGGGAACTGGGAGTACGAAAGCCCGATGGAGGGACTGGGCATCGGCCAGCAGCTCGGCTGGCTCACTGGTAGGCTCGCGGCGGACCCTCCAAGCCGGCCAAAGCGTCAGCGTCAGCGTGAGCGCTGACGGTTTCGCGCCGGGCGCCCCGGTAACCGCCGTCGTCTCTTCCCCCGGACTGGGGAAGACCAATGACCAGTCCGTCGGCGCCTTCACTGCGGATGTGTCCGGTGTTGTCACGCCCCGGCCCTGAACGCTGCCTCACCCGGTCAGGCCGTACCGGTCAAGTTCTCCATCGCCGGTGCTGCGGCGACCTTCCAGGATGTCGTCGCAGCCGGATACCCCCAGCAAGTCCCGGTCGCGTGCACTGTCCCGGACCTTTCAAAAACCACCCGACCCCGACTGTTTCCGCTGCCTCCGGCACGGGGCCACGTTCGGTTCGGCTGCGCGGACCAGGGCGGCCTCAGTCCGCAACGACGGACATCGGCAAGCCAAAGTTGTTCCCGACCGGGGTGATGCTGTCGATTTGCCAGCCCCCGGCGGACGCCCTGAATGTCGCGATCTGCGGCAACGAGTATTCCTCGGGGACGTTGCTCGGGCCGTTGGTCGCCGAAGCCAGATGCTGCTCCGTCAATTCCTTGAAATGGACGGACGCTGCAGCGCCCTTAACCTCCATCGGCTCCACGGTCACCGTCGTCGAAAAGGAGGTGTACCAGAATCCGAAGGACTTGAAGCGGGCCTTCGACTGCGTGACCACTGGCAGGTCGCGGTCCCGTTTGGCCCGGTAGTCCGCCGTCGTCTTCGCCTCGGGTAACCGCGGGGCCGGAGGGGTATCGAGGGCAGTGCCGTTCCGATCCTCGACTGCCGCCTGGATGATGGCCGCGAACTCAGTCGAAGAAGGGGTGGCCACCGCGGCCGGCGCTGCCGCCGCTGCAATGGGGGGCGTTACATTCGACGGCACTGCGTTGGGTTGACCTGGGCTCGGCTGGCAGCCGGCCAAAGCGACCCCGAGCAGTGCCGCCGCAACCGCTGTTCTGGTCATCACCGAGCGCCAAAACCTCATTGGTCCCCCTCCAAGAGTGATTATTGCCGCCACCCTAGCCCGGCTTGCGCCTGCGAGCCAGCAAGTCAGCGTCTTCGGGGGAGGATCGTCTTTTGCCAAGCCCCCACGGGTCTGTCGGGTCGCCGCGGACGGAACTACACTGAAGCATTCCGTGACGCCGGCGGCCTGCTCGTCGCTGAAGGGCAACCGCAATCAAGTTCATACCGGGAAGGGCTGGCCATGGGCAACGCCTCGCAGAAGGCCAATCGGGCAGCATCAGAAGCGGCGTCGGCGAGCCGAAGCCCCGCATTTCAGATGCTGGCACGCGCCGGATATGTCTTCATCGGGCTGGTCCACATCCTGGTCGGCGCCATTGCCCTGCAAATAGACAAGGGGCAGGGCGGCCAGGCCGACCAGTCGGGCGCAATCGGATCGCTGGCCTCCAAGCCCGGCGGCCCTTTCCTGCTCTGGGCGGGTTTCGCGGCGTGTGCCGCCCTGGCCCTCTGGATGGTCGGCGAGGCCGTGTTCGAGGCCCGTTCCGAATCCGACCCGAAGAAGAAGTTGCAGAAGGCGGCGTCGGCCGCCGGGAAGGCTGTGGTGTTCGGTTTCCTGGCCTTCACCTTCGCTGTCTTCGCCTCGGGCGGCAGCAAAAGCTCCAGCCAGTCGGCCAGTGACTTCACTGCCAAATTCATGGCGGCGCCGGCCGGTGTGGTGCTGCTGACCGCCATTGGACTGGCAATCATCGGCGCGGGCGTCTTCTACGCCTACCGTGGGCTCACGCGGAAGTTCATGAAGGATTTGCAGGATCCGGGCAAGGCCCGCACGGCGGTCGAGTGGATCGGCACCATCGGCTATGTCGCCAAAGGCGTGGTGCTCGCCCTGGCCGGTGTCCTCATCGTCGTCGCCGCGGCCACCGCGGATCCGTCGAAATCAACGGGCCTGGACGGCGGCCTGAAAACCCTTGGCTCCCAGCCGTATGGCGTGTTCCTGCTCGCAGCCGTCGCGGCAGGGCTGGTCGCTTACGGCGTGTACTCGATGGCCCGCGCGCGCTACGGAAAGCTCTAGCCTGCACCTTACGTGCGCAGTGCCCCGAACCCGGCAACCAGTGCCTCAAGCCCGAGGCCGAAAGCCACATCCGCCTGGTTCGCGTAGCCCTGATCGCCGAGGCTGCCCACGGCGGCGGAGAAGTTCGGCGTCGAGGCCGCCAGGCTGCCGGAATCAAAGATGTCCGCCGGGGCCGTCACATCGTATGCGGAGCCGAAGATAAAGGACTCCAGGGCCACAATCGCTGGAACGATGCGTTCTAGCGGGAAACCTGCCCGGCGAAATCCTGCACTAACGGCCTCGTACATGGCAAGGGTCTTGGGGGCATCCGCGACCGGGAGCACCGCAATCACGGGGATCAGCGGCGTGTGCCGGGAGAAGACATCGCGGTAACTCCAGGCCCAGTCCCGCACCGCCTGGTCCCAGGGTTCGGTCTGGAACGCGGACACGTCCACGAACGACGTCAGGTGGTCCTGGATAAGGACCAACACCTCCCGTTTGGAGGCCACGTGGTTGTAGAGGGCCGACGGCGCCACATTCAGCGAACGGGCAAGGGCGGCCATGGTGAATCCGTCATAACCGCTCTTGCGGACCAACTGCAGCGCGGCGGCCGTGATGCCGTCCAGGTCGAGAACGGCCGTGGGGGGCCGGCCCACGCGGCGGCGCTGCTTGGCATCGGGGCGGTGCGGCTCCGCTGTGGCGCTGGTGGCTGCCGGCATTCCGGTCCTTTCTACTGGGCTGTCCCCTGGATTATTCCACCGCACGTGACTTTGCGTCGGGGTCTTCCCTCTTTCCAACCGTAGCGCTATAGTCATCCTAAATGAATGGCATTCATTTAGTGGTTCGCATCACTCCGCGGCCACAGAGAGGACATCATGCTGGAACTTGACCGCGACGTCGTCATCGTTGGAGCCGGGCCGGCCGGCCTGACCGCAGCCCGGGAGCTGCGGAAGGCGGGACTGAGCGTCGCCGTGCTGGAGGCGCGCGACCGCGTGGGTGGCCGGACCTGGACGGACACCATCGACGGCGCCATGCTCGAGATCGGCGGCCAGTGGGTTTCACCGGACCAGACCGCGCTGCTGGGCCTCCTCGATGAGCTCGGCCTGAAAACCTACGACCGCTATCGCGACGGAAAGTCCGTGTACATCGGCGCCGGCGGCAAGCGCACGCTCTACACCGGGGAGACCTTCCCGGTCAGTGACACCACGGCGGCCGAAATGGACAAGCTGACCGCCCTGCTGGACTCCCTCGCCGCGGAAATCGGCGCCACCGAGCCGTGGGCGCACCCCAAGGCCCGCGAGCTGGACACCATCTCCTTCCACCACTGGCTGCGCGCGAACTCCGCGGATGAGGAAGCCTGCAACAACATCGGCCTCTTCATCGCCGGGGGCATGCTGACCAAGCCCGCGCACGCCTTCTCCGCCCTGCAGGCGGTGCTGATGGCGGCGTCGGCCGGCTCCTTCACCAACCTCACCGATGAAGACTTCATCCTGGACCGGCGCGTCGTCGGGGGCATGCAGCAGGTCTCGCTGCTGCAGGCGGCGGAACTGGGCGACGACGTCGTCCTCTCCAGCCCGGTGCGCACGATCAACTGGGCGGAGAGTGCCGCCGGCCACCGGGCGACCGTGGTGTCGGACCGCGCAACGGTGAATGCCCGCTTCGTGATCATGGCCGTCCCGCCGAACCTCTATTCCCGGGTCTCCTATAACCCGCCGCTGCCGCGCCGCCAGCATCAGATGCACCAGCACCAGTCGCTGGGCCTGGTCATCAAGGTGCACGCCGTCTACAGCACCCCGTTCTGGCGGGAAGATGGACTGTCCGGCACCTGCTTCGGGGCCGATGCGCTGGTCCAGGAGGTCTACGACAACACCAACTTCGAGGATCCCCGCGGCACCCTGGTGGGCTTCGTCTCGGACGAAAAAGCGGACGCCATGTTCGAGCTCAGCGCCGAGGACCGCCGCGGCGCCATCCTCGAATCAATCGCCGGCTTCCTGGGTCCCAGGGCGCTGGAACCGGAGGTCTATTACGAGTCTGACTGGGGCTCGGAGGAATGGACCCGCGGTGCCTACGCGGCCAGTTATGACCTGGGCGGACTGCACCGCTACGGCAAGGACCAGCACGCCCCGGTGGGACCGATCTACTGGGCATCCTCCGACCTCGCCGCCGAGGGCTACCAGCACGTCGACGGCGCCGTTCGGATGGGGCGTGCGACGGCGGCCCGGATCGTCGCCGCCGCCGACCGCACCCCGGCCGGCCGCTAAAGCCCGGCACGCACGTCCCTATCCGCAAACCCTTATCCCAAAGAAACAGAGAGGTCGGCCAGATGCGTTACGTAGTGGGGTATTCAGCCAATGCCAGAGGCCGCGATGCCGTCAATCTGGCCGTCTCCCTGGCCCGCGGCCGTGGCGCGAGCCTGGACCTGGTGGTGGCCATCCCGGACGCCGGAGTGTTCAACGCGGCGCACGCGCCCGCCGCAGGCTATGACAGCTACCTGCACCAGCAGGCGAGCGAATGGCTCGACGAAGCGCTGGCCCTGGTGCCCGCGGACGTCCCGGCGCAAACCCACATCCGCAGCGGTGAATCGGATGCACAGACCCTGATCGAGGCCTGTGACGAGTTCCAGGCGGACATGCTCGTCATCGGCGCGACGAGCAACGGGCTGTTCAAGCGCTTCACCGTCGGTTCCGTGGCCAGCGCCCTGCTGCACGCCGCCACCGTCCCGGTGGCGCTGGCCCCGCACGGTTACCACCGCCGCGAGGCCCTGACCCGCGTCAGCTGCGGACTCGGAGACCGCCCGGGCGCGGAAGAGTTGCTGGACTTCGCCGTCTCCATGGCAGTGAACCGGGAAGTGCCGCTGCGCGTCGTCTCGCTGCTGACCCTGGACGACGGGGACTCGGCGGAAGCCGCCGAGGCCGCCCGCGACTACGCGAGCAAACACCTTGCGGCAGCCCTTCCGGCCACCGCGTCCGGCGGCTCGCTGGCCGGCCAGGCCGGCGTCGTGGTGGCCCAGGGCCGCAGCGTCGAGGAGGCGGTGGACCGGCTCGAGTGGGAGCCCGGAGAGGTCCTGCTCATCGGTTCGAGCCGTCTCGCCCGGAACCGCTCCATCTTCCTGGGCAGCACCGCGAACCGCATCCTGCGCGCGCTGCCGGTGCCGATGATCGTGGTCCCCAGTGATTACGAACTCAAGAACTTGTCCCATTCAACGTCGAATGACACCTCCCGAGAGGCACGAGCATGACCACCGAACACGCGACCTCCAAGGCCGCACACACCGAGCAGCGCCACGGCCTGAGCGAAAAAGGACTGAAAGCCGGATCGGTGGGGCTGATCGGCGCCGTCGTCATCGGTGTCTCCTGCATCGCGCCGGCCTACACCCTGACCGCCGCCCTGGGCCCGACGGTCTCCGAGGTCGGCGTCCACTTGCCGGCCATCTTCCTCGTCGGCTTCCTCCCCATGCTGCTGGTGGCCTTCGGCTACCGCGAGCTGAACAATGCCATGCCCGACGCCGGCACCTCGTTCACCTGGGCGTCGCGGGCGTTTGGCCCGTGGATCGGCTGGATGGGCGGCTGGGGGCTGATCGCCGCGACCATCATCGTGCTGTCCAACCTGGCGGCCGTCGCCGTCGACTTCTTCTACCTCATGCTGGCGCAGCTCTTCGGCAACCCTGACCTGGCGGACCTGACCACCAACCTGCCGCTCAACATCGCCACGACCCTGGTCTTCATCGCCCTCGCATGCTGGATCTCGTACCGCGGCATGGAAACCACCAAGACCGTCCAGTACGTGCTGGTCGCTTTCCAGCTGCTCGTCCTGGGCTGGTTCGCCGTCGCCGCCTTCAGCCACGTGGCCAACGGAACGGCCTTTGACGCCACCGCCATCGCGCCGGACTGGTTCAACCCCTTCGCCGTCGAGTCCTTCTCCGCCTTCGCGGCCGGCGTTTCGCTCTCCATCTTTATCTACTGGGGCTGGGACGTCACGCTGACCATGAACGAGGAGACACGGAACCCGGAGAAGACCCCGGGGCGCGCCGCCACTGTCACGGTCTTGGTCATCGTGGTTATCTACATGACTGTCGCGCTGTCCACCCTGGCCTTCGCCGGCATCGGTGAAGAAGGCCTCGGCGCGGGAAACCCGGAGAACCAGGGCAGCATCTTCGCCGTCCTCGCCGGTCCCGTGATGGGCCCGTTCGCGATCCTGATGTCGCTGGCCATCCTCAGCAGCTCGGCCGCGTCGCTGCAGTCCACGTTCGTGTCCCCGGCGCGCACCCTCCTGTCCATGGGCCACTACAAGGCACTGCCGCACAAGTTCGGCAAGATCAGCCCGAGCTACAAATCGCCGAGCTACGCCACCGTTGCCTCGGCCGTGGCTGCTGCCGCGTTCTACGTCATCACGCGCACTCTGTCCGAGAACGCCCTGTGGGACACCATCACGGCCCTGGGCATGATGATCTGCTTCTACTACGGCATCACCGCCCTGGCCTGCGTCTGGTTCTTCCGCGCCCAGGCGTTCAGCGGTGCGCACTCTTTCTTCTTCAAGTTCCTGGCCCCGCTGCTGGGTGGCGTCATCCTGCTGGTGATGTTCGTCAAGACCGCCTACGACTCGATGGACCCGGGGTACGGTTCAGGTTCCTCCATCGGAGGTCTCGGCCTGGTCTTTATCCTCGGGATGGGCGTGATCCTGCTGGGGGTGGTGCTGATGCTGGTCATGGCCCGGCTGCGCCCCGAATTCTTCAAAGGCCAGGTGCTGTCCCGGGGCAACTGACCTGGTCCATTACTGCCGGCATCCGACCGCCGAAGGTCCTCCTCCTGACAGCCGCCTGGCGTGCACCTTGAAAAGTAAGCACGCTTATCAATAGGCTGGCGGTAGGGGGACCTTCCCCGTTGGATCAAGAACGAGGTGAGCGCATGTCGGACGCACAGGACATCAGCGCGGTGACAGAGATCATTAACGATTCGCGGATCGGGATGTTCACCACCATCAACGAAAAGGGCGCCCTGGTCAGCCGGCCGCTGGCCGTCCAGAACGTCGAGGACGACGGCGACATGTGGTTCTTTACGTCGGCCGACACCTCGCAGGTCGCCCACATCACGGCCAACCCCACCGTCAACGTGTCCTTCGGGAAGCGTACCGAATGGGTTTCCGTGGCCGGCACGGCAGCGGTCGTCACGGACCGGCAGAAAATCCGTGACCGCTGGAACCAGGCAGTCGAGGCGTGGTTCCCGGACGGCCCAGAAACCCCGGGGGTGGTCCTGCTGCGCGTCGATTCGGACTCGGCCGAGTACTGGTCCAGCCCGGGCGGCACGGCCGCGACCGTCCTGCAGTGGGTGAAGTCGAAGGTCACCAACAGCCGGATGAGCGTCGGGGAAAGCGGCACGGTCGAACTCTAGGCCGGCCGGACCGGCGGCGTGCTCAGTCGATGATCTTCAGCGCCGTCCCCCAGTTGAAGGACTCGTAGGCCGGGTTCAGCTGCAGGCCGATCACCAGCAGTTGCATCCCCTCCAGTTCGCGGGCGTGGCGCAGTGCCCCGACCTGGAGGGGCCGGAGTCCTGCCGCGGCGACAAAGGCGGCCACCTCGTTCCGGGCCGCCTCGGAGTCGGAGGCGATGAAGACGTCCAGCGGCATGCCTTTCGCGGAGCCTTCTGCCAGGGTGCCCGCGAAGGTCGTGTTGAACGCCTTCACCACCCGGGCGCCGGGGAGGAGCTTGGCCACCTCTTCCGCCGCGGAAGTCCCCGGCTCGACCTCCAGCGAGTCCCTGGTCTCCATATTCACCGGGTTGCTGATCTCGATCACCGTCTTGCCACTGAGCGTGTCGCCATAGTGGGTGGCGACCTCCTTGGCCGGCTCGAAGTAGAGGGCCAAGACCACGATGTCGCCCTCGGGCACATCGCCCAGGCCCCCGGACGCCGTGTTGGAACCCAGTTCCGCCGCGAGTTTGGCGGCGTTGTCCGGACTCCGGTCCAGGACCTGGACGGACCGTCCCGCGGCGACCGCCCGGAGGCCGATCGCCCGTGCCATGTTGCCGCTGCCGATAATCGTGATGTCAGTCATCGTGCCCCTTCATTGGAAAACTGCAGCGCGCCGGCGGCGCGTTCTGCTTCCGCCAGCGCTTGTTCCAGGCGGTCGACGGCGGTGCTGTAGCGGCCGGGTGTCCCGCGGTCCGGGCCGGATCCATGGCGCAGCCGCTCGGCTGTCCTCATCGCCTTGAGCATGGCGGAGGTTTCCGGCCGGAGCGGATCGCTCATCGCCGGGAATTCGATGCAGAAGGCGGGGTCCAGCTCGTAGCGCCGCCATCGTGCGAGGGCCTCACGGTGCCGCTCGGCCGCGGCTGCGTCGGCGGCCGACGCGTCCCGGACGGCCTGCCGGACCTCCCGCCAGCGGAACAGTTTTGGTGTCCACCGGTAGCTGAGGGCGGCCGCTGCAACGGCAAGGGCGGTGAGCAGCAGCCCGGTCGGAGGGGACGCCAGCGACGGCAGCAGGACCGCGGGGGCGATGATGGCGAGTCCTGCGAAGCCGTCCCAGAAGACCGCATCCGGCAGGCCGCCGTCGGACGCTTGGTGCTTTCGCGCGAGGTAGACCGACCCGGCCGCGGCGGCAATCACTAGAAGGGCGAGGGGTAGGATTTGTAGGGCCCACAGCGGACCGGATCCCGACAGTGACGGCATCGCACACCTCCTGCGGAACCCGTCCCGGGCGGGCGCTGTTCCGCTGATTCCATTGGAATCCATCGCGGCCGGGCCGTCAATGGCCGGTTCCCGCCCGGTCCGTCCCGGCGTAGCCTAGGGCGCATGCGACTAAAAATGTGCTCCATCCACGTCAAGGACCCGGCGTCCGCCCACGAGTTCTACACCGGTGTTTTGGGCTTTGAATCACTGATGGCGCTGCCGGAACACAACCTCTACATCATCAAGGATCCGGAGGGCGCGGGCGGCGGCTCGGTGGGACTGCTGCTGGAGCCGAGCGATAACCCGATCGGCGCCGCCTACATGAACGCCTGCCACGACGCCGGCCTGCCGGCGATCGTGTTCGGCGTCCCTGACGTGCGGGCCGAGTACGAGCGGCTGGCGGCTAAGGGCGTGATGTTCCAAGGCGAACCCTCGGAGGGCCCCGGCGGCACGACAGTCGTGCTCGACGACGGCTGCGGGAACTACGTGCAGCTGCACCAGGACTAGGCGCGGTACCCCGCCGTTTCGACGGTTCCCTGCCGGCAGGGCGGTTGGCAGCGTCGAGTGGGCACGGAACCGTCGAAACGGCGGCGGCTACTCGGCCTTGGCGCGGGCCTTCTTGGCGTCCTTCTTCGCAGCCTCGTCCTTGACGCGCTGGGCTTCGGCGCGGACTGCCGCGTGGGTGGCGCGTTCGGCGACCAGCCACGCCGGGGGAGCCTGCAGCAGGGCAGTGATTTCCGCCGTCGTCAGCGCTTCCTCGACGCCGCCGCGGGCCAGGCCGCTGATGGAGACGTTGAGCTTCTGCGCGACGACCGGGCGCGGGTGCGGGCCGGTGCGCCGCAGTTCGGCGAGCCACTCCGGCGGGTTGGCCTGGAGTTCGGCGAAATCAGCGCGGGTGATGACCGAATCCTGAAACTCCTGGGGTGTTGCGGGCAGGTAGATGCCAAGCTTCTTGGCAACGGTGGCCGGCTTCATGGACTGGGAGTTTGCAGAGGTCATGCTTCAAGGGTATCCGGCGGGATGCGCGGAGGGCACCATCCAACCGCCGGACCGGAGCCCTCCTGCGGTGCGGACGGTACTGTGAACATGTGTCCGCAGAAGAAGAAACCGCCCAGCCCCACGACGATTCGGTACCCGAGACGCGGGAGCTGAGCTTCGCGTACGTGGCCGGGGTGACACCCGGCAAGTGGATCCGCCGCTGGGAAGAGCGGATGCCCGACGTTCCGCTGCGCGCCTTTATGTCCGACGACGGCGCCCAGCTGACCGTGCTGCGCGACGGCACTGCGGACCTCAGCTTCGTCCGGTTGCCGGTGGAGCGCGAGGGCCTCAGCGTCATCCCGCTTTACGAAGAGCAGCCCGTGGTGGTGGCGCCGAAGGGCCACGAAATCTCGGTGTTCGAGGAGGTCGCGTTGGCGGACCTGGCCGCCGAGACTTTCCTCGATGTTGCCGGCCTGGGCGGACCCGAGCAGGCCCTGCAGGTGGTCGCCAGTGGCGCCGGCCTGGTGGTCCTGCCGATGTCTGTGGCGCGCCACTTCAACGTCAAGGACACCGTGGCCCGCAAACTTACCGGGGCGCCGACCACCGAAATCGCCCTGGCCTGGCCGAGCGATTCCACCGACGAGGTGATCGAGGAGTTCATCGGAATCGTCCGCGGCCGCACCGCGGCCAGCTCACGGCAGCCGTCCGCGCAGCAGGAGAAGCCCAAACGCGAACCGAAGCCGGACCGGCGCGGCCCCGCCGTCAAGAAGCCGAAGGTGGCGCAGCGCTACGCGCCGAACCCGGACAAGGGCCGCGGCAAGGGATCACGGAAAAAGGGCAAGCGCTAGGCGGCCGCCCGTATGCCGGCTACTTGGCGCAGGCGTCCTGGAGGGCCTTGATCGAATCGGCCGGCACCTGGTCGCCCGAATCCGCGATCTTCTTGAGCGGCGTCGTGATCTCCGCGGGCATGCCGGCGGCCTGGGCGCCTGAGACGAGGCTGCCCAACGCCTTTTTGTCCGACGCGCTGACCAGGCCGTCCGCCACGAGGGAGCAGGCCTGCTTCTTGACCTCGTTGCCGGCCGCGGTGGCGACCTTGGAGGCGCCGTCGCTGACGGCCTTGTCGGTGGCCTGCTGCACCTGGCCGCAGCCCGAAAGGGCAATCGCGAGGACGGCAAGGGACGCAGCGGCGAGGGTGCGTTTCATGTTTTCAGCCTAGCAAGCGGCCGGTGGGACCGTCCCCGGACGGCCCCACTCACTCCCCGTGGACGGCGCTCTGCTTCTCTTCCGAGCGGTCGAGGTAGGCCAGCAGGAGCTCCGCGGCCCGGTCCGGTTTGCCCGCTTCGAGCGCGGCGCAAATCTGTTCGTTGTCGTCGAGGTAGCTGCGATAGAAATGCGCGTCCACGGTGGCCTTGTGGAAGAACAGGCGCATCTCGGCAAGGACCTGGGACATGATGGTGTCCAGCCGGCGGCTCCCGGCCAGGGCCACGATCGCGCGGTGGAAATGCTGGTTCGCGGTGCCCAGGGCCTCTTCGTCGTCGGCCGCCGCCGCGGCCTTCCCCTCCTCGACCGCGGCGCGGACCGCTGCCACCCGCTCCGGGCTCCCCCCGCCCCGAAGGGCCGCGACCTCGACGGCGCGCCGCACCGTGTACACATCGTGGATGTCGCCGGGGGCCAGGCTGGCCACAAAGACCCCGCGGTTGGGGTGCCGGACCACCAGCCGTTCCGCGGCGAGTTCGGCAAAGGCCTCACGGACGGTGTTGCGGGAGACGCCGAGTTCCTCTGCAATCGTCGACTCGGTCAGCCGGGTGCCGGGCAGCAGCACGCCATCGGCCAGCTGCTGGCGGAGTTCTGCCGCAACCCGGTCCGCCACCGACGGGACGGCGATGCGCAGGCGCGCCGCGGCCGCCAGGGCTCGGGGGCCAGCGTCGGAAGTCGTCATAGTGCCGAATCTACACGATTGTTCCAAGTGGGAATCGTCGGATTGTTGAACAATCCAACAGAATGGTGCATCCTAGTAGGGGCTAAGCAATGAGACGAGGATCACACATGGCAAACAGCGGGCTGACCACCATCGACTTGAACAGCGACGTCGGCGAGTCTTACGGACGGTGGAGCCTCGGCGACGACACCGCGATGTTCCGCTCCGTATCGAGCGCCAACGTTGCCTGCGGTTTCCACGCCGGGGATCCCTCCGTCATCCGAAAGACCTGCCGCGAGGCGGTCGCCGCCGGCGTCATGATCGGCGCCCACGTCGGCTACCGCGACCTGGCCGGCTTCGGCCGCCGCTTCCTGGACATCGATCCGGGCGAACTGGCAGACGACGTCGTCTACCAGATTGGTGCCCTGCAGGCCCTGGCAGCCGCGGAAGGCGGCAGGGTCAGCTACGTCAAGCCGCACGGCGGCCTGTACAACGCGATCGTCGCGCACACCGCGCAGGCGCGGGCCGTCGTCGACGCCGTGAAGTCCGTCGATCCAAACCTCGCCATACTGGGCCTTCCGGGCTCGGAGGTGCTCCGCCTGGCCGAGGCGGCCGGGCTGCGTGCGGTCACCGAAGCCTTCGCGGACCGCGCCTACAACCCGGACGGCACCCTGGTGTCCCGCACGCTCCCCGGAGCCGTGCTGCACGACCACGCCGAAGTCACCGAGCATGTGCTCCGGATGGCCGCCGACTCCGCGGTCCGCACCATCGACGGCTCCATCCTGAAGATCCGGGCCGAGAGCATCTGCGTCCACGGCGACTCCCCGGGAGCCGTCGCCATGGCCGCCGCGGTCCGCGAAGCGCTCAACGCCGCCGGCATCGGCACCGCCCCCTTCATCTAGGCAACCCAAACCAACCAGCCCAGGCACCACCCGCAACTGGAGGAACATCATGTCCACACCGAACCAGGCCGCTCCGGCGGGCAGCAAGAAGAAGCTGCCGCCCGGCGCCCTCAAGGCCTACATCGCGAGCCTCACCGGCACCTCGCTGGAGTACTACGACTTCGCGATCTACTCCGTGGCTTCGGCGCTGATCTTCCCCAAGATCTTCTTCCCGGTCGGTGACGAGCTGGTGGGCCTGCTGCTGTCCTTCTCCACCTTCGCCGTCGGTTACCTGGCCCGCCCCATCGGCGGGGTGATCTTCGGCCGCCTCGGCGACAAGATCGGCCGCAAGCACGTCCTCGTGGTCACTCTGATGCTGATCGGCGTCGCCACCGTCCTCATCGGAGTGCTGCCCGACTACTCGGCGATCGGAGTCGCCGCCCCGGCCATCCTGGTGCTGCTGCGCCTGGCGCAGGGCATCGGCGTCGGCGGCGAATGGGGCGGCGCGGTCCTGCTCTCCAGCGAATTCGGCGACGCCCGCAAACGCGGCTTCTGGTCCTCGGCCGCCCAGATCGGCCCGCCGGCCGGCAACCTGATGGCCAACGGCGTGCTGGCCCTGCTCGCTGCAACCCTCAGCAACGAGGCGTTCCTGTCCTGGGGCTGGCGCGTGGCCTTCCTGGCCTCCGCCCTGCTGGTGGTCTTCGGCCTCCTGATCCGGCTCAGGCTCGAGGAAACCCCCGTCTTCAAAGCCATCCAGGCCCACGGCGAGGCGCCTAAGGCCCCCATCAAGGAGGTCTTCACCAAGGAACCCCGCGCCCTGCTGGCAGCCGCCCTGTCGCGCATCTGCCCCGACGTGCTCTACTCCCTCTTCACCGTCTTCGTGGCTCTGTACGCCACGAAGCAGCTCGGCATGACCACCGGCAACGTCCTTGGCGCCATCCTGATCGGCTCCGCCTTCCAGCTCGCCCTGATCCCGGCCGCCGGAGCGCTCACGGACCGCTTCAACCGCCGCCTCGTTTACGGCATCGCCGCCGTCGGCACGGCCGTCTACATCCCGCTATTCTTCCTGATGATCCAGGGCAAGTCCGTGCTGATGCTGACCATCGGCGTCGTGATTGGCCTCGCCTTCCACGCCTTCATGTACGGGCCGCAGGCTGCCTACATCACCGAGCAGTTCCCCGCCCGGCTGCGCTACGCCGGCAGCTCGCTGGCGTACACCCTGGCCGGTGTGATCGGCGGCGCCGTCGCCCCGCTGATCTTCACGGCGCTCTACGCCGCCACCGGCAACTGGTCCCTCATCGCCGGGTACCTCGCGGTGTCCGCCGTGGTGACCGTCGTCGGCCTCGCAATCGGCCGGAACCCGCAGACCAGCGAGGAAGAGCGTCTGCTGCAGGAAGCCCGCGCCTAGGCGGCGCGGGACCTTGGAGACGGCGGCGATCATGGAGGCAGCAATGGATACGGTGGCAGCGCGGCAGGCGGCCGGCCACAAGGTGAACGCGGTGCGGGCGGTGGGGACCCGGGCCGTGCTCGCCGAGCTCGGCGGCACGCCGGGCGTGCTGGCGCTGCAGGCCCAGCTGCTGGAGCACCCGCTGCCCGGCCAGCTGGACGTGCTCGCCGCCGCCGAGACCGTGATGGTGACGGCCGACTCGCCCGCCTCCGCGCGTCGGATCGCCGCGCAGCTGCTGCGGCTCGACCTCACCGCCCCGGTACAGCGCGACGGCGGCCTCGTGGTCATCGACACCGTCTACGACGGCGAGGATCTCGCCGAAGTTGCGGAGCTGACCGGCCTGGGCATCGACGGTGTGATCGCCGCGCACACCGGCCAGCCGTGGACCGTGGCGTTCGCCGGCTTCGCCCCGGGCTTCGGCTACCTCGTCGGCGACAACGAAGCCCTCCACGTTCCCCGCCGCAGTTCCCCACGGACGGCCGTGCCCGCGGGGTCCGTGGCGCTGGCCGGAAACTACTCGGCCGTCTACCCGCGCCGCTCACCCGGCGGCTGGCAGCTGATCGGCCGCACCTCCGCCCGGATGTGGGATCTGGACCGCGAGCAGCCCGCCTTGGCCGCACCCGGTTCCCGGATCCAGTTCCGCGCGGTCCGCGAGACCGTGCAGCTGGCAGCGGAGCCGCACCCTGAAGGCGCCGCGACGAAGGTGGCCTCGGGACTCCGGATCGTCTCGCCCGGCCTGCAGAGCCTGATCCAGGACCTCGGACGCCACGGCCACTCCGGACTGGGCGTCTCCGCGGCCGGTGCGCTGGACCGTGCCTCGCTGCGCCGCGCCAACCGGCTCGTCGGGAACGCGCCCGGCGCAGCCGGTATTGAGACAGTGGCGATCGAAACGGTCGCCGGCGGACTCACCGTCCAGGCCGTTGGGGACCAGGTCCTGGCCGTTGCCGGGGCCCCGTCCGACCTTGCCATCACCACCCCGGCCGGCCCCGAGGCGGGGCCGGCCCGCCGCACCGTCCCGATGGCCACCCCGTTCGCCCTGCTCGACGGCGAAACCCTCAGCATCGGCGCGCCCACGAGCGGCTTCCGCAGCTACCTCGCGGTCCGCGGTGGCGTGGACGCCGACCCCGTCCTCGGCAGCCGGTCCACCGACACGATGTCCGGGATCGGCCCCGCGCCGCTGGCCGCCGGGCAGCTCCTGGCCTCCGGCGGCGACTCCGAATCCGGCGTCGTCGGCCATCCGGAACTGCAGCCCGAGTTCCCCGGCACCGGAGTGACGGTGCTCGACGTCGTCCCCGGCCCCCGCGCTGCCTGGTTCGACGCCGAGGCGCTGGCTTCCCTTACCCGCCAGGACTGGGTGGTGAAACCGCAGTCCAACCGGGTGGGCATGCGGCTGGACGGAACCCCGCTGCAGCGCACCCGGGAAGGGGAGCTGGCCAGCGAAGGAACCGTTGCCGGCGCGCTGCAGGTCCCGCCCGAAGGCCTGCCCGTGCTGTTCCTCGCCGACCACCCGATCACCGGCGGGTACCCGGTGATCGCCGTCGTTGTCGACTCGCAACTGGACCGCGCCGCGCAGATTCCGATCGGCGGGACCATCCGCTTCCGTTGGGCGGAGCCCGGCAGCACCCAGCAACCCACCCCCGAACCGACCACCCCCGAACACACCGCCGCCGAACACGAAGTGAGTAGCTGATGCGCAAGGTCCTGATCGCCAACCGCGGCGAAATCGCCGTCCGGATCGCCCGGGCCTGCGACGACGCCCAGCTGGCGTCCGTCGCCGTATACGCCGACATCGACGCCGACGCGGTGCACGTCTCCGCCGCGGACGAGGCCTTTGCCCTGGGCGGCAATTCGCCCGCTGACACCTACCTGAACATTCCCAAGCTGCTGGACGCGGCGGCGGCATCCGGCGCGGACGCCGTGCACCCCGGCTACGGTTTCCTGTCCGAGAACGCCAACTTCGCGCAGGCGGTCCTCGACGCCGGACTGACCTGGATCGGGCCCGCGCCTGAGGCAATCCGCCTGCTCGGCAACAAGATCACGGCCCGCGAAACGGCCGTCCGGGCCGGGGCGCCGCTGGTGGCCGGCAGCGACGGGCCCGTCGGCTCCGCGGCGGAAGCCCGCGCCTTCGCCGAGCAGCACGGACTGCCGATCGCCATCAAGGCGGCCTTCGGCGGCGGCGGCCGCGGCATGAAGGTGGTCCGCGCGCTTGAAGAAATCGAGGAGGCCTTCGACTCCGCCGTCCGCGAGGCGGTCGCCGCCTTTGGCCGCGGCGAGTGCTTCGTGGAGCGCTACCTCGACCGGCCGCGCCACGTCGAGGCCCAGGTCCTGGCGGACACCCACGGGAATGTCGTCGTCGTCGGGACCCGCGACTGCTCGCTTCAGCGCCGGCACCAGAAACTCGTCGAAGAAGCCCCGGCACCGTTCCTCACGGACGGACAGCGGCGCCAAATTTATCAGGCGTCCAAGGCCGTCTGCCGGGAGGCCGGCTACTCCGGCGCCGGCACGGTGGAGTTCCTCGTGGCGGCCGACGGCACAGTCGCCTTCCTGGAGGTCAACACGCGCCTGCAGGTGGAGCACCCCATTACCGAGGAGACCACCGGGATCGACCTGGTCCAGGAGCAGTTCCGCATCGCCGCGGGGGAGCAGCTCCGTATCACCGAGGACCCGGCGCCCCGGGGGCACTCCTTCGAATTCCGGCTTAACGCCGAGGACGTCGGCCGCGGCTTCCTGCCCTCACCCGGCACCATTGCCGAGTTCTCCGGCCCCACCGGCCCCGGGATCCGGCTTGACTCAGGCGTCCGCTCCGGCTCGTTCGTCCCGCCGCAGTTCGACTCCCTGCTGGCGAAGCTGATCGTCACCGGCGCGGACCGGCAGCAGGCCCTGCGCCGGGCCCGCCGCGCCCTCGCCGAACTCAGCATCACCGGGGTGGCCACCGTGCTGCCGTTCCACCGGGCCGTGCTGGAATCCCCGGACTTCACCTCCGAGACGGCGCTGGGCATTCACACCCGCTGGATCGAGACCGACTTCGCCGACCACGTCTCGATCGCCGCCGACCCCGGCTACAGCACCACGGCGCCCGACGGCGAACGCCGCACCATCACCGTCGAGGTTGACGGCAAGCGCCTCGCCGTCGGGCTTCCGGCCGACCTGCTGGACGGCTGGGCACGGTCCGGCCGGGCGATACCCGGCGGCCTCCCGGCCGGGGTTTCGATGGATGGCGCGGAGGGAACCGCTCCCGACGGCGCCACCGCGGGCCCTGCGGATCCTGCGGAACTGCGGGCCCACATGGCCGGTACCGTAGTGAAATGGCTTGTCCAGCGGGGGGCCGGGGTCGCTGCCGGTGATCCCGTCGTTGTGCTCGAGGCGATGAAGATGGAAACCCAGGTCGCCGCGCACCGGGACGGCACGGTCACCGACCTGCGCACCGAAGCCGGCGGCGTGGTCACCGCCGGAGCGGTGCTGGCGCTGATCGGGTAGCGTTGCCGCCGGCGTTCCCGACGGCGCCGGGTTGAGCAAAAGGGTCCGTCCGGTTGAAACCGGACGGACCCTTCTCAGTTTGGTGGGACAGAATTTTGGCTAGTCGACGTGGCCGGAGAGCGCAACGAGGACGCCAGCGGTGGCGAAGAACTTGTTGCTGCCCAGGTCGCGGATCGTTTTGATGCCCATGCCGGCGAGCAGTTCGTCGTGCTTCTCCGTAAGTCCTGCCAGCGCTGACGGGGGCGCGGCCAGCACTTCGTCGAGGCTCTTGTCCTCGTAGGCCTTGTCGAGTTTCTTGCCAAGTTCGATTGAAATAGCCATGATCATCCTTTGCTCGATACGGAACAACCTGCAGATTCTGGCTCCGGACCACTGCGGCCCCGGGCCGGACCGCCGGAGAAACTGGCGGTCCATGGTCACAGGCTAGCGCAGGTTTGGCCTTGGCAGGCGTCATCGGGCCCGGGAGTTGGCCGGGCAATCCGGCCCTACCGGGTGCTCGTCTCCGGGAACATAATCGGCCATATCAACCCCGTACAGAGAATGGAGGTGGCAGCCATGTCTGTCTACACGCTTGGAATCTGGCTGGTTCACCCGGGACGCGAGAACGATTTTGTCCAGGCCTGGCGTGATCTGGCCAGGAAAACGCAGGAGGATTACCCCCATACCCGGGCTGTGCTGATGCACGACCATGACGTCAAGAACCGGTTTATCAGCACCGGCCCGTGGGAATCACTGGAACAAATCGAGCAATGGCGGGCCTCAGCGACGTTTACCCAAGGGGTGGAGGCCATGCGCGAGCTGCTGGAGCACTTCGAGTCACGCACCCTCGACGAGGCAGCCAGCATCGGCTAGACCCGCCGCCGTCGCGGGCGGAACCTGGGGAGGCGCGCCGCGGACCGCGGTTCACCCAGCCGTTAGAGCATCCAGTACCGCCGCCAGCAGCACGCCGTCGCGTCCCCATACGGGGTCGAAAACCTCGACGTACCAGGACTCGGCCAGGACCAGCGCCAGCGATTCGTTGGCCTCGGCCGACCAGTCCTGAAGCTGGTCCGCTTCAATCGGGCTTTCGCTCGTGCCCAGCACGGTGACGATCTCGGCGCCCTGCAGGGTGACGGGAATCGAGGCCCGGCTCATTTCCCCCGGAGCGTGCGCAACGGTCACGAATTCGGTCCGTGACGAGAGGTCCAGCAGTCTGCCCGCCGACTCCGGCGTGCAGAACCCCGTCACGTACGCCCGCTGCGCGTTACCGCCCTCGCTCAGCCCGGGCTGCGATTCCTTGGTGAACAGCCCGTTCCGGTTCAGTTCCGCCAGCTGGCCGGCGATCGGCTCGGTCTCCGCGTCGATGCCCGGGGTGAAAGTTCCGGGCTGGTACTGGCTCCGGCCCTCCAGCCAGCGTGCGGTCAGTTCGCCGGCCGCAGGGATGGTCGTCGCCTGCCGCCAGACCTGCCGGTCTGCCAGCAGCCTGCCGAAGCCGTCCCGTTCAGTTGTGTACTGGTCGTCCATGAGCGGGTTCCACCTCCCTGCCGTGCCTAGCGGTCCCTTCATCCTCCCGACCGGGCCCTGCCCCCGCAAGGCAAGTGCCCTGTGCCCGTCACGCAGGGCAACAGAGTTCACACGATGGGAGAAGCACCGGGGCCGGCAAGGTCCCCGCGGGGATCAGGCGTCGCGCAGCGGCCGGCGGGCTAGCCAGGCGGCAACGATGGCGCCGGAGATGTTGTGCCAGAGCGAGAACACGGCCGAGGGCAGCGCGGCCAGCGGGCTGAAGTGCGCCGTGGCCAGCGTCGCGGCGAGCCCGGAGTTCTGCATGCCCACCTCAAAGGCCAGGGCGCGGCGGGCTTTGTCGTCCAGGCGCCCGAGCTTTCCGGCGAGGTAGCCCAGGCCCAGGCCAAAGCCGTTGTGCAGGACCACGGCGAGGAAGACGATGCCGCCGGCGGCGACGATCTTGTTGGCGCTGCCGGCCACCACAATCGCCACGATCAGCGAGATGACGACAGCCGAGGCCCAGGGCAGCGCCGGGAGCACCCGGGCGACGAGCTTCTTCAGGAACAGGCGTGCCAGCAGGCCTGCGATCACCGGCAGCAGCACCGTCTTGACGATATCCAGCACCATGCCGGCGGCGTCGATCTGCAGGTAGGACCCGGCCAGGAACAGAACCAGCAGGGGAGTGACAAGCGGGGCGATCAGAGTCGACACGGAGGCGACGGCCACGGACAGGGCAACATCTCCCTTGGCCAGGAACGCCATCACGTTCGACGCCGTGCCGGACGGCGCGCAGCCGACCAGGATCAGCCCGACGGCGAGTTCCGGCTCAAGCTGCAGCGCCTGGGCGATCAGCCACCCGGCTCCCGGCATGATGACGTAGTGCGCCACGATGCCCAGCACGACGGCCCACGGGCGCTTCGCCACGGAGGCGAAATCCGGCGGGGTCAGGGTCAGGCCCATGCAGAACATGATGATGCCGAGCAGGTAGGGCACGCTCGGCGCCAGCGGTTTGAACGCGCCCGGCAGGAGGAAGCCGGCGACGCCGGCGGCGGCCACGAGGAGCGGAAATACGGTGACCGCAATCCGGGCGATCTTCGCCTCGGCGGCGAGGGCGGGATTGACCGGGGCGTCCGCGTCAGTGCGGGACTCTGGGGATTTGGTTGCCTCAAGCATCCAAGCATGGTGCCACCAGTGTCTGCGATGCGGCCACTTTATGACCAAGGGGCGGACGAGTATGTCATATTTATGGCGGGGCTAACGAGAGTGCGATGGCCAACGGGGCAGGCTCGGCGCCGGGCACTAGGCGGGCCCGGCTGCGGTTGCTAGGAGACGGGCTTCGACGCCTTGCCGTCCAGCCAGAGGGTGTCCGATTCATCGCTGTGCGCACCTGTGGTACCAACGTGTTTGCTGCTGATACCCGGCCCCTGCCGGATGACGTGGACGAGGGCCATGCCGTGGCCGCGGCCCAGCCCGAAGTCGGCCTTCAGCCAGTCGAGAATCTCGCCTGCCTTCCCTGACCCCTCGGCGAAGCCTTTCTCCCGGGCGAGCTCTAGGAGTTGGCGGGGAGTAAGGCCGGTTTTGTCCTCGATGGTGTCGAGGTACGCCTGGAATGACATCCGTGGGGCTTCCTTTCAACGGTTCTTGGAGTTCCCGGCTACTCTAGGGACCCGCTTCCGTTGCCGCCAGACCCGTGCGGCCCTACTTTGTAAGCCGGAGTCCATCGCCAGAGTCCGCAGGGGTCCTTCATTGGTTTCGCAGGAACGGCTACGCTCGGGATTATGGCGCCGACGTGGGAGCCGGGACGGCCCGGTGTGCTCAGTCTTCCGTCCGGGCGGCTCATCCGCGGCCGGCCCCTCCTGGCGCCGTTTCCGCCCGGGCCGCGGCCGGAGTTCGGGCTGTACTTGCTGGGCAGAAGCCCGCGGCCGATGGCGTGGGACTCCCGGTGGGTCCGCTGGCGGGACCTGCACGTGCCCGCCGACGACGTCGACGCCCTCGACGCGTTCCAGGAGGCCTGGCGGCGCGCCGAAACTGAGCGGGTTGAAGTGGCCTGCTGGGGCGGCCGGGGCCGGACGGGCACCGCCCTCGCCTGCATCGCCATCCTCGACGGCGTTCCGGCTGCCGAAGCCGTCGCGTTCGTGCGGCAGAATTACCGACGCAGCGCCGTGGAAACACCATGGCAGCGGCGCTACGTGGCGCGGTTCCGGAGGCCGGATTCCTGACTGCCTGCTCACGGGACAAAACAATGGCGGGGGCGCTGAATTCTCAGCACCCCCGCCACAGCCGTACGCAGTCCGGACTAAACGCGGGACCGTCCGCGGATGAAGTGGAAGATCAGGACGACGACGGCGATGACGAGCAGCAGGTGGATGAACCCGCCGCCGATGCTGCCGAGCAGGCCAAGAAGCCAAAGAACGGCGAGAATAATAGCGATCCAAAGCAACATAGTGACTCCCTTTGTTTTTCTTCTGATGAAGATTTTGACAAACCAGATTCAAGTCCCGGTCCAACGGACCGCTTCCCCCAAAATACTAAGGGTACTTTTTATTTTGTGCCAACAGGCTCCCGGGGCGGGCCGAAATGCTCCGGACACGACTGCCTAGAACCGGGGAGTCCCGCGCAGCCTGCGGGGACGGCCGTCAGGGTCCACGATGAAGCGGTTGAGGGGATCAGCCCAGAGCCGTTGGAGCGGGGACACGGGTTCGACCGTGTGGTGGCGCACCTGTCCGGCGGGTCGGGGCGAGCCGCTGCCGGCGTCGTGCCAGCGCTCGAGTGCGCTGGCTGCGGTGTTCCACAGTGCCAGCCCCCCGGCCGGGTCCTCGAGCCGGACATCGCCTTCCTCCATGCCCAAGTGTTCGGCCCAAAGCTGGAGCCGGAGCGTGTGGGCCAGTGACCGGGACGGGGTCGGGCTGGTCTGGGCGCCGCCGGCCTGCAGGTTTCCGGCGCTGGTGTCCAGCACGGCGCAGCTGAGCTCACTGTCGGTGGTCCAGGAGCGGAGGTTGAAGTTGTCCGAGCCGCAGGTAAACCAGGTGTCGTCGATGATGCAGATCTTGGCGTGCACGTAGACCGGGGTTCCCGCACTGTTCTCCAGGTCGAATACGCCGACCCTGCCTGGCGCCACCCGGCGCAGCCTGTCGAGGGCACGCAGCTGCCCGATCCGCCTGGGCGGCCCGCCGATGGCGCCGTCCGCGTCGGGGTAGCGGGGCACGACGGCGATCACGTTCAGTCCGGGATTCCGTTCGAGGGCCTCCGCGATCCCGGCAGCAACCTCGGTAGACCACAGGTACTGGTCCTCGATGTAGATCAGCGAGCGGGCGCGGGCAAAGGCCTTGGTGTAGGCGCGGGCGATGCTGCGTTCCCCGTCGGGTGCGAACGGGAACGGCGGACGCTTAACGCCGTAGGTGCGCAGCAGTTGCACGGCGTGTGGGCCCGCCGGCGGCGGCGGTGGAGCGGCGGCCGGGAGCGGTTCGGGGTGTCGCGGCATCCGGGCCAGGCGCTGCAGCAGCATCCGGTAGGGCGTGCGGCGGTCCAGGGGATGGGGGTCGTTCCACCGTTCGGCGAACACTGCCAGCACATCAGCCACCACAGGGCCCCGCAGTTCGAGGGCGGCATCATGCCACGGTGGCCGTTTTCCATATCGGGAGTCCATGACGACCGCCTGCGGGTCTCCCGCATGGTCGGCGTCGTCCCTGCGGCTGTGGGAAAGATCCAGGCCGCCAACGAACGCAACATCCCGGGACGGGTCGTCACGGCGCCGGATAACGACCATTTTCTGGTGGTGGGAACCAAACAGGCGGACCCGCTGATCCAGCAGCACCTCACCGCCGGCGTCGTTGATCTCGCGCCCCAGGCGCTGGTTGGAGCGCCCGCTGATCGGCGCCGAGATGCGCTCACCGTGGGATCGCCAGACCAGGCCCCGGACCTCCACTCCCGCTCGGGCCAGGCCGGCGAGCAGGTCGCCGATCGACGGCCCGCCCGCCAGCAGCCGCTCATCCGCGTCGCCGCGCCAGTCGGTGAACCACACACGGTCTCCCGCCTGCAGCGCCGTCAGCTCCTCATGCAGGCGGGCGAAGTAGCTCGCGCCGTGAATCAGGGGCCGCACGAGATTGCCCTCCGACCACGACGGCGACCCCGCACCGCCCGATTGAACGGCCGTAGCCGGATTGCCCCGCTCGGCGCCGCTGAGGAACCATCTCCCTGCGTCACTGTCCACGTGGTCCTTCTTTCATCGTTGAGCCGGGCCGCTAGCGTCCAACGTAGCCCACGAGGCCGATGGGGCGGCTAGTAGTTTGCGTCTGAGCCTGCCGTCCCCGTTCGAGGAGTACACCCCATGCCTGCCGACAGTCCGACCATCCTTGCGACCTCGGGCGGGCTCGAGGGTCGCCCACGTGGGGACGGCCGCGCGCCGGCCCACCGTCCACCGACTGGTCGCCGACGGGACCCTGGGCGAGACGCATTGCAGCGACGACGGCGTGGGCCTGCTCTACCGCGGGACCGCACTGGTCGAGGCATTCACGGAAGTCCCCGGCAAGGCTGCATACCGGGCGAGGCGGGTCCAGTCCGCGCGGTCCGCCGCCGACGTGGTCGAGGATCGCTTCGAGCCGACCGCGCTTTAGGGGCGAAAACCCCTAGCCCTGCGTGAGCCGGTAGCGCTCGATCTGCTTGAGCCGGCGCAGCAGGCTGTCCCGCCGCGGGTGCGGGACGGCGTCGGCCGGTTCCGCGGTGAGGTCAATGTGGGCGGTTCCGTACTGCCAGAGCAGCAGGTCGTCCAGCAGCCGGTCCGGGCCGGGGGAGTACCGGTGGTCCAGGGCCTTGCGGACCTCGGTGATCCGGTTGGCGCTGAGCAGGCCCGCGAGCTGCACGGTCTGGTTCAGGCCGTGCGCGGCCATCAGCTCCGCCGCCCAGCCCCAGTCGTCGTCCACCTTGCGGTCAACGTGCGGCAGCAGCGTCCGCCAGACATCGCGGATCCGGTTCGGCGTGAGCTGCGCGGCCCCCTCGCCGTCCATGTCCCAGTAGCTACGGACTTCCTCGTAGCGTTCGTGCAGGTCGGCGAACGCGCTCTCCACGGTCTCCAACATGGCTGCCGTGGCCGTGAACTGGCGGTCGAAGTGCGGTGTCCAGGCGCGCGGATCCTCTGCCTTGAAGCGGATGTCGTGCTCGATTTCGCTCCAGGCATGGGCAAAGACCGTGCGGATCTGGCACTCGAAGAAGTAGCTGCCGTTGGGCTGTGCGTCCGGGTTGAAGGCCTGCTGGTACTCCTTGACGGTCTCGTTCTGGATGGTCCGCAGGATCAGGTGCCGGCTGGAGTAGCCGTAGGTCCCCGACTCGATGGAGCCGATGTCCTTCTCGCGGTCGCCGCGGCAGTCAAAGAGCTGGCGCTGGCGTTTGATCAGGTTGGCGACGACGGCGTTCTCGGCCGGGAGCTTGGTGATGACGCGGATGCCGACCATGTCATTGAGCGTGCGGAACGGGTCCGGAAACTTCAGAACCGGCGGCCCTCCAGGTTCCAGCGGCTCTTCAATCCGGGAAATCTTCTCGCGGAAGGACTCCACGGTTTTGGTCCGGCCGGTCACGAACAGCGGCGTCACCTCGGTGCCCTTGAGCATGGTGCGCAGCGTCAGCAACACCTCCCGGGTGACCAGTTTCAGGGCAGGACGGACCCGCTCGTACAGTTCGACATTTTCCTGCACGGATTCGCGCAGCGCGGGGTCCAGGCGCTCCCAGTTGCTTGCCATGGGCCTAGCTTACGGCCCGGCTATGACAGCGGGCCCCGTGTGCCGCCATGGCGGCAGCACCGCAGCGCCGCTCCGCGGTGCCGCGCGGCACCCAAGGTAGGCTCAGCACATGGCTGATGTGCGGCGTCGGGCTTTCATAGCGGCCGCAGCGGCGGTGACACTGGGGGCAGCCACCGCCTGTTCACCGGGCCCCAAGGAGGACACAGTGAAGCGGCAGAAGTACCACTACGGCGACGACGCGAGCCAGTGGGGGGAGCTTTTCCTCCCGGATGCGGCCGAGCCGAGAGGCGTGGCGGTGGTCATCCACGGCGGCTACTGGCGTTCGCAGTACGGCGCCGAACTCGGCGAACCGCTGGCCAAGGACCTCGCCGCCCACGGCGTGGCAGCCTGGAACCTGGAATACCGCCGGGCCGGCAACGGCGGCGGCTGGCCAAACACCTTCGCCGACGTCCTCGCCGGGATCGACAAACTCCGTGACATCGGGGCCGAACACAACCTCGGCCTGGACCGTGTGGTGGCGCTGGGCCACTCGGCCGGCGGGCACCTGGCGGTCTGGGCGGCCGGACGCAGCCGGCTTGGCCAGCTCGGCGCCCCGGATGCGGACCGCCAGCTCCAGCGCAAGGACGGCGACGCCGCGGTGCACCTCACCGGGGTGGTTAGCCAGTCCGGGCTGCTGAACCTGGCGGAGGCGGAGCGGCTGAACCTCAGCAACGGAGCCGTGAGCAACTTCCTGGGCGGCTCCTCGGAAAAATACCCGAAACGGCATAAGTTCGCCGACCCGATGAGCGCGGTACCGTTGCGAATTCCCGTCTACGCCGTGCACACCACCGAGGACGACACCGTCCCGATGAGCCAGTCCGAGGCCTACGCCGCGGCAGCCAAGGCCGGCGGCGCCCCGGTCCAGCTCCTGAAGGTCCCCGGCGACCACTTCGCCCTGATCGAGCCCAAGGCGGCCGCGTACCGGAAATGCCGCGAACTGGTCCAGCAACTGCTGGGCTGAGCCCCGAGAACAGCCGCGCCATCGCCTAGACTGGGGTCAGGTGCGCCGGGAAGTCTGGTCGGCATAGTTCAGTCGACCCCAATTCTGAGGACTTCCGCATGAGCCACACACCTCCTCCCGCGCGTCCGTCCGGCACGCCGCGCCTGACCATCTTCGGCCGCGGCAGTTACGCCGAATCCCTGCGCATCGGCGAAATCCTCCGTAAGGAAACCGTCGGCGGAGCCCTGCTCGTGTTCGCGGCCGTCGTCGCGCTGATCTGGGCCAACTCACCGGCGTCGGGGAGCTACTTTGCCCTCCGCGACTTCACCATCGGCTATGAACCCTGGCAGCTGGACCTCAGCCTGGGAGCGTGGGCGGCCGACGGACTGCTCGCCATCTTCTTTTTCCTGGTCGGACTGGAGCTCAAGCGCGAGTTCGTGGCCGGCGACCTTCGCCAGCTGGACAAGTCGATCGTGCCGGTCGCCGCGGCCGCCGGCGGGGTGATCATCCCGGCGGTGATCTACGCCGTCGTCAACCTCGGCAGTCCGGAAACGCTGCGCGGCTGGGCGATCCCCACCGCCACGGACATCGCCTTCGCCGTCGCGGTCCTCGCGATCATCGGTTCGCACCTGCCGAGTGCGTTGAGGATCTTCCTGCTCACCCTCGCCGTGGTGGATGACCTGATCGCCATCACCATCATTGCCGTGTTTTACTCCAGCGATCTCCGCGTGGTCCCGCTCCTGCTGGCCCTGCTGCCGCTGGGCCTCTACACCTACCTCGCGCACCGGTACCGCCGCTTCTTCGGGCTGAAGGCGCCCGCGGCGTGGCTCATCCTGCTCCCGCTGGGCCTGGCCACGTGGGCCCTCGTGCACGCCTCGGGCATCCACGCGACGGTGGCCGGCGTCCTGCTGGGCTTCGCGATCCCGGTGCTCCGCTCCCAGGCCAGCGGGGGACCGGACGCCGGACCGGGGCTTTCGGAGATCTTCGAGCACCGCTTCCGGCCGATCTCGGCCGGCGTCGCGGTGCCGGTCTTCGCCTTCTTCTCCGCCGGCGTCGCCGTCGGCGGCTGGGAGGGGCTCGGCTCGGCGCTGGCAGACCCGGTCGCCCTGGGCATCATCCTGGCCCTCGTGCTGGGGAAGCCGGCCGGCATCCTCGGCACCACCTGGCTGCTCACCAAGGTAACCAAGGCGCGGCTGGACAGCTCGTTCAAGTGGATCGACGTTTTCGGCGTCTCGATCCTGGCCGGGATCGGCTTCACCGTGTCGCTGCTGGTGGCGGAGCTCAGCTTCGGTCACGGCAGCCTCCATGACGACCACGCCAAGGTCGGCATCCTGGCGGCCTCGGTGCTGGCCGCGCTGCTGGCGAGCGTGGTGCTCCGCACCCGCAACCGGCAGTACCGGCTGGCGGAGGAAGACGAACGGCGGGACTCGGACAATGACGGGATCCCGGACGTCTACCAGGAGGGCGGCGCGGAGCGCTGAGCCGGCGCTCCGGCCGGCGCGGCGCTGGGCCGGGCTATGCGTGGTGGTCGGTGCCGCGCATCCTGACCGCGACGACGAGCCCGGACGCCGCGGTCAGACCGGCGACGACGAAGATCGCCACTGGAATGCCGTAGGCGTCCGCGAGCAGCCCCGAGAGCAGCGCGCCCACGGCGAATCCGCCGTCGCGCCACAGCCGGTAGATGCCGACCGACCGGGCCCGCCACTGCGGGTGGGCAACGTCGCCGATGGCCGCCAGCAGGGTGGGGTAGACCATCGCCGTACCGACGCCGAGCAGGACGGCCGCCAGCAGCCAGATTTCGAAACCGCGTCCGGCGGCCACGATCGCGAGCCCTACGGCCTGGACGAACATGCCCCCGGCGATCAGCCACTTGCGGCCCAGCCGGTCCGACGCCGCGCCGGTGAGCAGCTGTACCGCACCCCAGACCGCCGGGTACACGGCCGCGAGGATGCCGATCCGCTCAATCGAGAGGCCCGCGCCGGCGAAGAGCACCGGAAACAGCCCCCAGGCCAGTCCGTCGTTGAGGTTGTTCACCAGCCCGGCCTGGCTCACGGAGGAGAGCGAGCGGTCCCGGAAGCTGGTCAGGGTAAAGATTTCGCGGGTGCTGAGCGCCGCTCCGGCGCCGCTGTGCGCATCCACGTGGTTCGCGGCCTCGGTCTTCGCGTGGTGGTGCGTCTCCTTCACCGCCAGCACTGACAAGCCCAGGCCCAGGGCGATGTACGCGGCCCCGAGCAGGAAGGGCGCCGGACGCAGGCCGTAGGAAGCGGCGAGGTAGCCGGTGACCAGGGCGGTGCCGGCCACGCCCAGATAGCCCGCGGCCTCGTTGAAGCCCATGGCGAGCCCGCGCCGGCTCGGCCCCACCAGGTCCATCTTCATGACCACCGTGGTGGACCAGGTCAGCCCCTGGCTCATGCCCAGGATCACGTTGGCGGCAACGATCCAGGACCAGCTGGTGCCGAAGATCAGCAGCAGCGGGACGGGAAGGGCGATCAGCCATCCCGCCACCAGCACCGGCTTGCGGCCGAAGCGGTCCGAGAGGGTTCCGGCAAAATAGTTGGTGGCCGCCTTAGCAAGGCCGAAGGCCAGGATGTAGGTCAGCGCACTCGTGTACTTGTCGAGATGGAAGACGTCGCTGGCCAGCAGGGGAAGGACGGTGCGCTCCTGGCCCAGGGTGCCGCCGACGAGGGCGTTGACCGCCACGAGCAGCATGAACTGGGCAAGATTTTGGCGCAGGCCCAGCACGACTGCGCCCCGCCCGGCCGGGATGTTGGGGTCTGCCATTTCAAAAGAATATACCCCAGGGGGTATGATGCGAAATCATTCCGCGCCGGTTCACAGGAGCGCCGGGCCGCGTTCTCTGGCAGAGTATGACCATGCTCACAGTCATCGGTGAGGCCCTGGTTGATGTCGTCCAGCGCTCCTCAGGTATCCAGGCCCATGTGGGCGGCAGCCCGCTGAATGTTGCGGTGGGTCTGGCCCGGCTGGACCACCCGGTGCAGTTCATCGGGCGCTACGGCCGGGACGCCTACGGCGAGTCCGTCGCGGCGCACCTGAGGTCCAGTTCTGTGCTGCTCCCGCTGGGGCCGGACGAGCTGCCGACATCGGTGGCCACCGCCCAGATCGACGACGACGGCGCCGCGAGCTACACCTTCGACCTCGCCTGGGAGCTGCCCGGGCTGGCGGACCGGCTGCCGTTTATGCTGCAGGGCAGCACTCTGCTTCACACCGGCTCGATCGCGACCATGCTGGCGCCGGGCGCCGCCGAGGTGCTCGCCGCCGTCGAATACGCCCATCCGTCGACCACCGTGAGCTTTGACCCCAATTGCCGGCCCAGCATCATCACCGACGCCGACTACGCGCGCCACCAAGCGGAAAAGTTCGTCACCCTCGCGGACGTGGTCAAGGCCTCCGACGAGGACCTCGAATGGCTGTACCCCGGCGTGGATCCGCTGGATTCGGCGCGCCGCTGGCTCTCGCTCGGGGGTTCGGAGGGACCCGCCATGGTGGTGGTCACCCGGGGCGCGGCCGGCCCGTGGGGGGTCACCGCCGCCGGCGAGGCGCACGTCCCGGCGCCGCCGGTGAAGGTCGCGGACACCGTCGGTGCGGGCGATTCCTTTATGGCCGCGCTGCTCTCCGGCATCGTGGACCTGGGCCTCAACGGGGCGCAGAACCGCAAGGAACTGCGCGAACTCTCGGCGGGAAGCCTGCGCGAACTCCTCGCCCACGCCGCGGCGGCGGCCGCCGTCACGGTCTCCCGCGCCGGCGCCAACCCGCCCACGCGTGCCGAACTGAACCGGATGGAGCTCGACCCGGAAAGCGCGGGTCTGGCCAGCAACTGAGAGGAAGCCATGGCAACCTTCACGCTCCGCAGCGATACTTTCGAGGACGGCCAGATCCTGCCGGCGGCCCAGCGCGGCGCCGCGACCGGGCCAGGCGGCAGGGACGAATCGCCGCCGCTGGAATGGACCGGCGCGCCGGCCGGGACCCGGAGCTACGCCGTCACGGTTTTCGACCCGGACGCCCCGGGCCACGGCGGCTTCTGGCACTGGGCGGTGCTCGACATCCCCGCGGATGTCACCTCGCTGCCCGCCGGCGCGGGATCGCGGCACGGCGGCGGCCTGCCGTTCGGTGCCTTCCAGCTCCGGAACGACGGCGGTTCGGCCGGCTACCTCGGGGCAGCCCCGCCAAAGGGGCATGGACCGCACCGTTACGTCATCACGGTGCACGCCCTGAACGTGGAAAAGTCCGGGCTCGACGCCGGTGCATCCCCGGCCAAGCTGGAAGCCAAGCTCGGCCCGCACGTCCTGGGCCGGGCGTCGCTGACCGGCATCTACGAACGGCACTGACCGCCGCCCCGCCGCCCCACGTCCCCGTTTCGACGGTTCCCTGCGCCCTCGACGCCCACGCGCGTCGACCGGGCACGGAACCGTCGAAACGGCGCCGGCGCAGCCCACGTAGACTGGCAGCATGCGGCTGGTAGCAAGTGATATTGACGGAACGATCCTCGGCCACGACGGCAAGATCAGCGACCGGACCGTGCGTGCTTTCCATGCCTGCCGCGACGCCGGGGTGGAACTGGTCTTCGTCACGGGCCGTCCGCCGCGCTGGCTGCACCCGCTGCAGGACCAGCTGGGCCACACCGGCACCGTCATCTGCTCCAACGGCGCGGTGGTCTGGGATCTGGAGGCGGACCGGGTGGTGTCCGCCCGCGCGCTGGAGCTCGACGCCGTCTTCGAGGCCCGCCGGATCATCCAGCGGCTGCGCCCCTCCGCGCTGTTCGCCGCGGAAACCCTCACCGGATTCCACCTGGAGCCGGGGTTCCTCGGAACCGGTTCCTCCGGCCTGCTCGCCGAGTTCACGCCGGCCCCGCTGCACCAGACGCTCAGCGCCGACGACGCCGTCGTGAAGTTCCTCGCGATCGTGCGGGAAGGGACCGCGGACGAGTTCTTGGCCGAGGTGTCCCCGGCCGTCGCCCACCTGGCCGCGGCCACGCACTCGGCCCCGAACGTCGCCCTGTTGGAGCTTTCGCTGCCCGGCGTCAACAAGGCCGTGACCCTCGCCGAATACGCGGCGACCCTGGGCGTGCAGGCGCAGGACGTGGTGGCGTTCGGCGACATGCCCAACGATATTGAGATGCTGCGCTGGGCCGGGCATGGCTACGCCATGGCCAGCGGGCACCCGGAAGCCATCCGCGCCGCCGGCCAGCAGGCGCCGCATTTCGACGACGACGGCGTGGCGCAGATCCTCGAGGCCAAGCTCGCAGAACTCGGCGTCCGCCTCCCGTAATCACCGGCACACCGATCCGCCCCCGGCGGTCACGGGATTCCCAGCTGGGGGACAACTGCCGTTCACCTTGGCCTCCTAGGCTGGCAACACCGAACGGATCGTATGACTGAGGGTGGGGCAATCATGGCCAGGAACGTTAACCGACATCTGGATGAGCAGCCGCTGCGGCGGGTGGCCCCCGACGCGCACTGGCAGAGCCTGCGCCAGGGTGACCGCGTGCGGGTGCGGCTCGCGCCGGGCTACGAGACCGCCGGGTTCGTGGACGCGCTGACGGTGGACCACACCACGGTCTGGGTTGACCTCGACGGCGGCGGCCGCACGCTGCTGCACTGCAGCGACGGGGTGGAGATCCTGCCGCAGGGTTCCTGAGCGCGCCCCTCCGGTACGCTTCAAAGGTGACCGCCCCGCACCCCTTCCTCGAACACGGCAGCGCTGCGGGCGAGCCCGTGGCGATGGCCCACCGCGGCTTCTCGCCGGAGGGCGCCGAGAATTCCATGGCCGCGTTCCGCGCCGCCGTCGCCCTCGGCTATCGCTACCTGGAAACCGATGTCCACACCACCTCGGACGGCGTCCTGCTGCTCTTCCACGATGAAACCCTGGACCGCGTCACGGACGGCAGGGGCCGGATCTCCGAGCTGCCCGCCGAGGCGGTGGCCAAGGCCCGGATCGCCGGCGCGGAGCCGGTCCCGCTGCTGGCCGAACTCGTCACGGAGTTCCCGGACATCCGGCTCAACCTCGACGTCAAGGACTGGAACTCGGTGGAAACCCTGGCCGCGGCGATCGAGCAGTACGGCCTGCACGAACGCGTCCTGATTGCCAGCTTCTCGGACCGGCGGCGGCGTGCGGTGCTGCGCCGCCTCAGCCGCCCCGCCGCAAGCTCAGCCGGCATGGCCTCGAACGCCCTCTTCGTGCTGCTCGGCCCCCTGCTTCCCGCGCCGCTGCTGCGCCGGGTGGCGGCCCGGGCGCTGCGTGACGTCCACGCCCTGCAGGTCCCGGTCCGCTACGGCGCGGTGCCCGTGGTGACGGCGGGGTTCGTCCGCCGCGCCCACCGCCACGGCCTGCACGTCCACGTCTGGACCATCAACGAGACGGCCGAGATGCACCGGCTCCTGGACCTCGGGGTGGACGGGATCGTCACCGACCGGGCCGACCTGCTCAAGGCGGTCCTGCAGGAGCGTGGGCAGTGGCCGCACTGACGTCCCGTACCGCGCCCGGGCCTTGTCGCGGGGTGGGAAAGTCGGTGCCGGCTGGCAGGATGGAACCATGCGTATCCTGATCGCCCCGGACAAGTTCAAGGGCTCCCTGACCGCCGCCGAAGCCGCCGCCGCAATGACCGAGGGAGCCCTGCGGGTCTACCCGGAAGCCGAGACCGTCCAGTTCCCGGTGGCCGACGGCGGCGAAGGCACCCTGGAGGCCGCTCTCGCCGCCGGGTACGAGGAGCGCCTGAACGCCGTCGTCGGGCCCATCCTGGCCCCGATCGGCGCGGCTTGGGCCATCCGCCAGGACGCGCTCGGCGGCGCAACCGCCGTCATCGAGACGGCGCAGGCGTCCGGGCTCGCGCACATGGAACCCACCCCCGCCAACGCCCTGCGCGCACACAGCTACGGATGCGGGCAGCTGATCGCGGCCGCGCTCGACGCCGGTGCGACCGAAATTGTCCTCGGCGTGGGCGGCTCGGCCATGAGCGACGGCGGCAGCGGCGCCCTGCGCGCACTGGGCCTCAAGCCCGTGGACGCTGCCGGGAACGTGGTGCCCCTCGGCGGCGGCTCGCTCGCCGACGTGGCCGCCGTTGACCTTGGCGGACTGGACCCCCGGCTGGCCGCCGTGAAGTTCCGGATCGCCGTGGATGTGCAGAATCCGCTGTACGGGCCCGACGGTGCGGCCCATGTCTTCGGCCCCCAGAAGGGCGCCGACGAGGAGGCCATGGAAGTGCTCGACGCCGGGCTGCGGAACTGGGCGTCGGTGTTGCGGCAGGCCAGCGGCCGGGATGTCAACGTCCCGGGCGCCGGCGCGGCCGGTGGCTTCCCGGCGTCGTTCCTGGCCTTCACAAACGCGGCGCTGGAAGGCGGCTTCGAACTCGTTGCCGGGCTCACCGGCCTGGCCGAAAAGCTCGCCGAGGCGGACCTGGTGATCACGGGGGAGGGCTCCCTGGACTCCCAGTCGCTGACCGGAAAGGCGCCGATTGCCTTGGCCGACGCCGCCCACGCGCGGGGCATCCCGGTGATTATGGTCGCCGGCCGGATCCTCGTGACGCCGGAGGACCTGGCCCGCCACGGGGTGGTCGCGGCCGCCCAGTTGCTGGACACGGCGCCAAGCCCGGCCGAGGCGATCGCGAAAGCCGCGAAGTACCTGGCGTGGACCACCAGCCAGGTACTCGAAGGGGCCTAACCCGGAAAGGGGCTACCGGCGGTCCGACCCTGTTCCCGGCGTGCCTTCGACGTTAAACTGGCTTCAATTGGGGGCCGTGACTCCCTGCCAGGGCCACGCGCAATACCGTGGCCCCGCCCAGGAGAGCAAGATGTCCATGAAGCGCAACAGCCCCCGCCGGCCCAGGCTCCAGGAGCGCCGGCTCGAGGTCGAACACATCAACGTCGTTGACCGCCGCGTCATGCGCAAGGCCCTCAGCGGCACCATCGTCGGAAACACGATGGAGTGGTACGACGTCGGCGTGTTCGGGTACCTGATCACCACCATGGGCCCGGTCTTCCTGCCCGAGGCTGACAAGACGGTGCAGAACCTGTTCCTGCTCGGCACCTTCGGCGCCACCTTCGTGGCGCGGCCGCTGGGCGGGGTGTTCTTCGGCTGGCTGGGCGACAAGATCGGCCGCCAGCGGGTCCTCGCGATGACCCTCATCATCATGGCCGCCTCCACCTTCGTGGTGGGGCTGCTGCCCGGCTACGCCGTGCTCGGAATCTGGGCCGCCGTCCTGCTCGTCGCCACCAAGCTGATCCAGGGCTTCTCCACCGGCGGCGAATACGCCGGCGCCACCACTTTCGTCAGCGAACACGCCCCGGACGCCCGACGCGGCTACTTCGCGAGCTTCCTGGACCTGGGCAGCTACATGGGCTTCGCCATCGGCGCGGCGCTGGTAACGCTGTTGCAGGTCACCCTCGGCGGCGATGCGATGGAGGCGTGGGGCTGGCGGCTCCCGTTCCTGATTGCCGGTCCGCTGGGCCTGATCGCCATCTATTTCCGGATGAAGATCGAGGAATCCCCGGCGTTCCAGGCCAGCCTCGACGCGCAGGCCGCCGGCACTCCGGCAGGGGAGGCCACGGAAACCAAGGGCCCGGTGGCCATCTTCGCGTCGCACTGGCGCGGAATCCTGTTGGCCATGATCCTGGTGGCCGCGGCGAACACGGTCGGCTACGCGCTGACGTCCTACATGCCGACGTACCTGACCTCCAACAAAGGCTATGACGAGCTTCACGGCACCCTGTTGACCATTCCGATCCTGGTCCTGATGTCAGCCGCGATTCCGCTGACGGGCCGGCTCTCGGACCGGATCGGGCGGCGGCCGGTGCTTTGGATCGGCTCGCTGGGCACGGTGGTGCTGGCCGCCCCGGCCTTCCTCCTGATCGGCATCGGCGCCATCTGGTCGACGCTGCTGGGCCTGGCGCTGATCGCGTTTCCGCTGACGTTTTACGTGGCCAACCTGGCCTCGGCGCTTCCTGCCCTCTTCCCGACGGAGAGCCGTTACGGCGCCATGGGCATCGCCTACAACTTCGCCGTGGCCATCTTCGGCGGCACGGCACCATTCATCATCGCTTCGCTGATTGCCGCCTCCGGCAACGAAATGATGCCAGCGTACTACCTGATGGCTACCTCGGCGATCGGGGCGGTGGCGGTGTACTTCATCACGGAGACAGCGGGTAAGCCACTGAGGGGGTCGATGCCGAGCGTCGACACGATCGAGGAAGCCCACGAGCTCGTGGCCGGACAGGACTCCAACGAGAACCTTGACCTCAACCAGATGCCGTTCGACCACACCTATGAGCCCGCCGAGGGCCAGGAGCCGCCGGCTGGCCCCGCCGAGGGCAAGGACCGCCCCGCGGACTAGGCGAGCCGGTGCTGGGCGCCGGTCTCGCAGTGCGGCTCCGCCACGGGCTTGGATGCCCCTCAACCTGGATAGATGGTCTGACCGTCTGTAGCGGCCATGACTTAGCCCCGACCGTCCCGACGGCGGAGCCGGTTGGGAATCAGGACCAGCAACGCCAACAATATGGCGAGCAGTGCGCCGCCGGCCGTAAGCCCGGCGCCCCGTCCAGCCACCACGTCGAAGACCAGCGCCGAGGTTCCCACGCTCAGGAGGGCGACGCCGCCCAGAGCCACCTTCGCGATGCGGTCCGCGCTCGCCCCGAGGGTTTCCTTGAGCCCCCTGCGGAAGAGCCTGCGGTGCGCGTTGACCGGCAGCAGGATCAAGGCCGTTGTCAGTGCCGCCTTTTTCCCCGGCGCCCGGCGTCAGGGCTCCTAACGTGGATCAAAACGTGGATCAAAACGTGGTACTAAGCTTACTGACGATTTTCGGGTACGGTGGAGAAACAGGAAAACCGACACATTTGGGTAGGTGGACTATTGAGCGACTCTAAGCAGGACCAGCCGAAGGACCCCCGGGCCGGCTACCACACCGGGCCCTTCCCCGAACAGGTCCAGGAACAGCCCGGGCTGACAGCGCCCATGGACCCCGCGCCGGATCACGGTGAGCACAGCTACGAGGGCAGCAACGCCCTCGAAGGCAAGGCAACGCTCATCACCGGAGGGGACTCCGGAATCGGTAAAGCGGTGGCCATCGCGTTCGCCCGAGAAGGGGCCGACGTCGCCATCTCCTATCTCCCCGAAGAAGAGGACGACGCGCAGGACACCGCCGCGTGGATCCGGAAAGCAGGCCGGAAAGCGCTCCTGCTCCCGGGTGACGGGCGCAGTGAGGAATTCGCGTCCAGGATTGTCTTGGACACGCTGGCCGAGTTTGGACGGCTCGACGTCCTGGTCCTGAATGCCGCGTACCAAAAGAACCGGGACAGCTTCGAGTCGTTGACCACCGATGAGTTTGACCGTGTCTTCAAGACCAATCTGTATTCCCTGATCTGGACCGCCCGCGCAGCCGCGCCGCACTTGACGGCCGGCGCGTCCATCATCACGACGGCGTCAATCCAGGCCTTCAACCCCTCGCCGGAACTCATCGACTACGCCATGACCAAGGCGGCCCAGGTGGCGTTCACCAAAGCCCTGGCGCAGGAGCTTGGGCCAAAGGGCATCCGGGTCAACGCCGTCGCACCGGGGCCCATCTGGACGCCGTTGATCCCGGCGACCGAATGGCCGGACAAGCTCCCCAGCTTCGGCCAGGACACGCCTCTGGGCAGGGCCGGACAGCCGGCGGAACTCGCCGCGGCCTATGTGCTGCTGGCGTCCGATCACAGCTCCTACATTTCCGGCGCCGTTCTGCCCGTGACCGGCGGCAAGGGCCTCTGAGATCCACCATTCACGATCCGACCATCCAGATTCGAACGACCGAGTGCGAGAAAGCAGGAGGAACGACATGACTCAGGAAAACCAGCACGGACGCACCGTTGAGGAAGAAGCAGGCGGCTGCGGAACGCCCACGGCGGAGCAGGAAATGCCGGGCGGAGATGAGAAGACGTTCGCCCAGCCGCGCGAAGAAGAGGCCTTCGACGCCGCGGGCCTCAACCAGGACAGCCCGGACGGCGAGACGTACCCGGCGGGCGCTCCGGACCTTAGCCGGTTCGGCGCAGAAGACCACGACAGTGCAGGAGAACCCGGAGCTGGGCGCTTCGGAGGAACGGAGGAACAGATGAGCGCGGAAAACGAACGCAGCGAAGCCGGATTCGAGCAGGGCAACGGGGCCGCGGCGGAAAGTGGCGGCGCGGCGCCCTCCTCGGAGGCCGAGATGGATGCTTCCAACACGGAGGAACCCGAGCCGGGCCGGCCCTTCTCCTCGGAATCCGGCCAGGACGCCGCCGGCATCCCGGACGGCAGCGGCACGGACCTGCCCGACGAAAAGACGCCCAAGGACCACGATAGCGACGACCCGGAGTCATTCGACGCCGGCTAAAACGACGCGGGTACGCAGAAGGCCGGCGTCCTCTCACCGGAAGGTGGGAGGACGCCAGCCTTTTTTGCGCCGTTGCTAAGGCTGGTTAGCGACGCTTCTTAGGGGCCCGCTTCGCGGCGGCGTTGACGGCGGCCTTGACGGCAGCGACCGGGGCGGCGTCCTCGGTTTCCGGCTCGGCCACGGTGCCGCGGGCCTTCGCGATGGCCTTCATGCCGTGGTAAATCACCAGGGCAGCCGCGGAGCCCAGCGCGATACCGGTGAACTTCAGGTCGCCGATCGTCCAGGTGTAGTCCGCGATGCCGACGATCAGGGCCACTGCGGCGGTGGTGAGGTTGATCGGGTTAGAGAAGTTCACCTTGTTCTGGACCCAGATCTTCACGCCCAGGACGCCGATCATGCCGTAGAGCATGGTGGCGGCGCCGCCGAGCACACCGGCCGGGACGGTGGCGATCAGTTCGCCGAACTTCGGCGAGAAGCTCAGCACCACGGCGAAGACGCCGGCCACCCAGTAGGCCGCCGTCGAATACACCTTGGTAGCGGCCATAACGCCGATGTTTTCTGCGTAGGTGGTGGTGCCCGAGCCGCCGCCCAGACCGGCGAGGACGGTCGCGGCGCCGTCGGCCATCAGCGCGCGGCCGGAAACGCCGTCGAGGTTCTGCCCGGTCATGGCGGACACCGACTTCACGTGGCCGATGTTTTCCGCCACCAGCACCAGGACAACCGGCACGAACAGACCGACGACGCCGAGGTGGAACTCGGGGGTCTGGAAGTGCGGGAGCCCGACCCACGCGGCGGCGTCGACCTTGGCGAAGTTGACCTCGCCGCGGATTACGGCGACGAGGTAGCCCACCACAACGCCGACCAGGATGCTCAGCCGGCCCAGGATGCCGCGGAAGGAAACGCTGACGACGATGATCACGGCGAGGGTGATCAGGGCGGTGATCGGGGCGGCGTCGAAGTTCTTCTTGGCCGCCGGGGCGAGGTTGAGGCCGATCAGGCCCACGATCGCGCCGGTCACGATGGGCGGCATCAGGCGGTTGATCCAGCCCGCGCCGAACTTCTGCACGACGGCGCCGATGATGGCCAGCCCGACGCCGGCCAGCACCACGCCGCCGAGGGCGCCCGGGATCCCGTACTGCTGCTGCGAGGCCATGATCGGAGCGATGAAGGCGAAGGAGGAGCCGAGGTAGCTGGGCACCCGGCCCTTGGTGATGACGAGGAACAGCAGGGTGCCGATGCCGGAGAAGAACAGGGTGGTGGCGGGCGGCATACCCGTGATGATCGGGACCAGGAAGGTGGCGCCGAACATGGCGACGACGTGCTGCATGCCCACGCCGATGGTCAGGGGCCACGCTAGGCGCTCATCCGGCCTGACGACCTCGCCGGGGCGGATGGACTTGCCGTTTCCGTGGATCTTCCATTTGGTGCCGAGCATGCTCATTGCAGCGAGCCTTTCAAGAATGTGTGGCGGGACCGGGAAGGAATCTTCCGGGTGCCACTTTACCGCGCCGGCCGGACGCATCCGGCGCGGGAGCAGCGTCGATATAGTTGCGGAATGCCTGTCCTGACTGCTCCGGCGAAACGCCTGCATGCGGCCTGGCTGGCGTCGCATGCGGAGTGGGGGCCAGGCTTCCACGAGGATGGCTTCGGGCTGCTACCGGAAGACGACGTCGAGTCTCCGGCGGGTTTCGAGGTGTGGCTGGGACGGTTGGCCGCGGAATCGGCCCGTTGCACCTACCGCTGGATCATCGAGGGCGAATTAGTGCTCGGCGGGATCGCGCTGCGGCACGAGGGCAACAGCTCCGTGGAACGGGCCGGGCACATCGGCTACGGAATCCGGCCCTCCGCCCGGGGCCACGGCCTGGGAACCTGGGCGCTTGGACAGATGGTCGAGGAGGCGCGTCGGACCGGGATGGACCGCGTTCTACTGATCTGCGCGGCTGGCAACTTCGCCTCGGCGGCAACGATCGAGCGCCAGGGCGGAGTGCGCGAGAGGAGCCGCAACTCCGGAGCCGACAAGGTTTGGCGGTACTGGATCAGCATCGGACAGCCCGCCGAAGGGGACTAACGGGCCGACGGCGCTCCGGTGGCCGCGGTCGGTTTGAGCACCAGAAGCATTGCCTGGGGGTGTTTTTCAGTCGCCCGTGCGGCACGAACAAGTTGCGCCTCGAGCACGAAGCCTTGCTCCGTGAATTGGAGCGCGACGTCGTCGGGGGAATGCAGCTCCGCCCGCAGTTCGACGTCGTGCCCGTAGGCGCGCTTGAGGGTGCGGTGTCCGCTGCCGGCCTGGAAGGCAAGGAGGGCCACGCCGCCGGGCCTGAGCACCCGCCAGAACTCGCGAGCGACGGGCTGCAGCTCGGACGGGGAAGAGTGGATGATCGAGTACCAGGCGAGGATGCCGTCCGCGGCTGCGCCTGCTGCCGGGAGATCCGTCAGCTCGCCGACTTCGAAGGCGAGCCCGGGGTGGCTCCGCTGCGCCGTCCGGATCATCCCCGGTGAGAGATCTACTCCCGTGACGTCCAGTCCGGCGTCGTTGACGTGGACGCTCAGGCGTCCGGCACCGCAGCCGGCGTCGATCACTTTGCGTCCAGGGGAGGCAAGAAGCCGGGCGCAGAAGTCGTCGATCATGGCCATGTCAAGAGGGGCCTCGAAGCTGGTGTCCGGAAGCGCCGCCGCATAATCCTCGGCGACCGTGTCATAGGCGGATCTGACGTCGGCCAGGTCATCGAGGGTTGCCATGGACCGAGCCTAACGTTTCAGGCGCCCAGGAGGCGGCGCTCGTGGGCGAAGGCGATCAACTGAAGCCGGGTGCGGAGCTCCATCTTGTCCAAGACGCTGCGCAGGTGCGTCTTGATGGTCGCTTCGGAGACGAACAGGCTCTCCGCCATTTCCCCGTTGCTAAGTCCTTTGGCCGCGAGCAGGAACACGTCCCGTTCCCGCGCCGACAGGACATTGAGGATGGATAGGTCCGGGCCAGGCGCTGGCGCATTGCGGGCAGCATGTTCAAAAAGGGAGTGGATGGATCCCGGTGCGATGACCGAATACCCGGAGTGGACGGTGCGGATGGCTGCTAGAAGGAACTCGGGTTCGGCGCTTTTGAGCAGGTAACCGCTTGCGCCGGCCTGCACAGCCTCGACGACTGCCTGGTCTCTGTTGAAGGTGGTCAACGCTATAATTTTCGGCTTGTCGGTGCCGCCAGCCGCAGCGCTCTGAACAATGCGCCTGGTTGACTCTATGCCGTTCATGACCGGCATGCGAAGGTCCATCAGCAACACGTCGGGGCGAAGTTGGCTTGCCAGCGCAACTGCCTGCTCCCCGTCGTCGGCCTCTCCGCAAAGCTCCATGTCCTCCTGGCTCTCAATGAGCATGCGGATACCGGCGCGGAACAACGGCTGGTCGTCCACCAGGGCAACTGAGATGCGCGACCCGGTATCAGCCATGATGGTCCGCTTTCCCGGTCGCCTCCGCCGGCAGGGCAAAGCCCCGTGAGGCCAGCACCAGCTCAGGTTCGGCCCCGGACGCGGCGCTGAAGGTGTCTCCGGCCTCCGCGCCGGCGGTCTCTTCCCATGCCCTCAGATCCCGGGTTCCGTAGGGGATGAAGACCGTCACCCGGAAGCTTTCGCCGTCCGGGCCGGCGGTCAGCCATCCGCCGGCAAGGTGGGCGCGTTCGCGCATACCGGGAAGCCCGCGCCCGGCCCGGGGCGCGGCCGTATCCGCGGCGTGTTCCTGGCCGGCGGGGGCTATTTCCGAGGCCACATGCAGGGTCAGGCCCGGCCCGCTCCAATCGAAGTGGAGCCGGACGTCGGTGCCGCGGCCGCCGTGTTTGAGCGCGTTGGTGAGGCATTCCTGCACGATGCGAAACACTGCCACCTGCTGTCCTGTGGAGAGGTCCACGGGTGCCCCGGATTCGCTGGGGTGGATTTTCAAACTGCCCCGCTGCATGCCTTCAATGAGAGCCGGAATGTCGCTCAGACGCGGCTGGGGTGTCACCAGGCCGTCATCGCGGACCCCCTCGATGACGCGCTGGGCGTCCACGAGCGCGCTGCGCGCCGACCGGGCGATGGTGTCCAAAGCGTTGAGAACTGCTTTGGGCTGGTCCTTGCTCAGGTAGCGGGTACCGTCGGCCTGCGCGGCGATGACCGCCAGGGAATGGGCGAGCACATCGTGCAGATCGCGGGCGATACGTGTTCGTTCCTGCTCCACGATCAGGTCGATCTCAGCTTCCTGCAGGCTGTTCCGGTCCAGTTCCCGGGCACGAAATAGGCTTCCCCGCTCCTGGTAAAGCGCCAGCAAGAGACCGACGGCGGCGCAGGCCCCGGCGATCAGCAGCAGGAGCGCGAAGAGTTGCCAGCCGTACCGCAGGAACATGGGTCTGTCGCCGTAATACATGGGCAGGAACCAGCCGACCCCTCCGCCGTACCGCCAGGAGAGCATCAGGTAGGTCATAAGCGCAATGAACACCAGATTGGCGGCCGCCGCGATGTACCGCATCCGGGGCGTTGCGGTCCACAGAGTGAAGCCCAGGGCTATGAAAGAGCCCAGATAGATGGCCCAGTGATTGGCGTACATCGCCGGCAATGCCAGGCTCTGCTGACCGGCGAGGAGCGCCACAGTGAACCCGAGGGACACCAGCGGTTTCCAACAGGCAGTGGCCACTGCCAACGTCATCAGCACCAGCGGCCAGTTGCCTGACCAAGTCAGCCAGGATCCTCCCATCCGCCCGGATTCGCCCACGCACCACAAGGAGAAAAAGATGACGGCCGCCACGGGGGCGCCCCAACGCCGTACGAAGTTCAGAACTGGTTCCATGCCAGTCACCCTATCCACGGCAATGACGCGATTCTCTTCAGATCTCCGAGATCTCAACCAAAAAGCCAGCATATTCATTCTTGGAGCCAGATCTTGACTGTGCACGGTTCTTCGGGACAGGAACGAGGGGCCTCTTCGCGAGGATCATTTCGGCGAGAGCCATTCCACTTTCCCGGTTCTGCCTCCCGGAAGGCACCAGGCGAATGGCTGCGACAAACGGGGTGCCCCAAGATTCAATCTCAATGACCAGCATGGGGCGGCGCTCCAGCGGCCTCCGCAGTGTCTCACTGACTTTTCCCACGGCACGAGTCCGAAGTGGACGGATCGTCGTCGTTTTCTGACCAGTTGAAGCCCGCGGGCGTCCGCGACCAGGTCCAGGATGTATCCCGTGCCCTTTGCCTTCGACGTCAGTGGGGCTTTCTTGAGGAATCTCCCGAGTTCGCGCCCTGTCCAGAAGGTGTCGACGACGAGCGCTCCGGGATGGGCTAGCTGGAGTTGTCTCTTGAATGTCCTCGCCCTGTGGAACAGCCACGCTAGCCAAGCTGGGACAACAACCGCCAACATGAGCAGGACCACGGCCAGATCAGTGTCGGCGACTGGGCGGGTTGGCGCGGTACCGTGAGTTCCGATGGATACTTCGACGTTCCTTGCGGCCTACGACCAGCAGCTCCGGACCGATGCCGAGACCCCCAGCGCGGTCGCCGTCGAACGGCTGGGCCCCCTGCGGCTAGTGACCTTCGCCGGCGGCCGCGGATTCGTGACCTATCAGGACCTGGCCGGAGCCAGCGCAGGAACGATCGCGGGGTGGGTGGCGGAAACCGCGGCGTTCTACCGCGCGAACCCGGACATCGTGCGGGTTGAATGGAAGACCCGTGGCCACGATCATGCGCCCGGGCTCCTCGAGGCACTGCTGGAGAACGGATTTGAGCCGGACGAGACCGAGTCGGTCATGATCGGGGCAGCTAGCGCGCTCGACGTCGACGTGGCCCTGCCGACCGGAGTGAGCCTACGCCGCGTGACGGAGGAATCCGACGTCCGGGCCATGAGCGCCATGCAGGACGAAGTCTTTGGCAGTCCCGTCTCGGACGGAAATGCCGAAACGATCCTCCGCCGGATGGCCAACGCCGACGGGATGGAGTTGTGGGTGGCGGAACATCAAGGGGTGGTGGTCAGTGCAGGGCGCCTTGAGCCGGTGCCGGACACGGACTTCGCAGGCATCTGGGGCGGAGCAACGCGCGAAGAGTGGCGCGGACGGGGGATTTACCGCGCGGTGACCGCGGCCCGGGCGCGCGCGGCGGTGTTGCTGGGCAAGAAGCTCATCCACAGCGACTCCACCGAATATTCGCGGCCGATTCTGGAGCGCTACGGCCTGGTCCGGGTGTCCACGACGACCCCGTACCGCTGGCGGCGCTAGCGATCCTCGCGGGATTGGAACTCTTCGTCGAGCTCGTAGTGCCGGAATTCCGTCTCCGGGTTCGGCTCGCCCTCCGCAACGACCTCGTAATCGAGTTGGCGTTGGATCTGGCTATCCAGTACCTGCAACTGCTGATCTGCGACTTCGCCCAGGTCCTCGGGAAAGCCATCGTCCGGCGTGAGATGCAATTTCTCGTTCATCATGCCCTCCGTGCCGCCATGCCGGGTTTGCGTTCCGGCTTTGAAGGGCTAACTCTACAGGCGGCTGCGTGGGATGGCTCCCGGCCGAACATGCACCGTGACAGACCGGCCGGTGGAACGGTCGCGCCGCTCGCCGGCCCACTTGAGCCGCGACCGCCGGGGATTATGCACGTCGGCGCAGACGGCGCATGAGACGCCGGCGCAACTGCCCGTTACCCGCCCGGTCGGAGGCGCCGATCAGGATCTGAAGTAGTGGTTTCGTCGCGGTGTTTGGTGTGGGTCGAGGTGGGGTGGCGGGATGAACCACGGGATGCCGTTGCGGGGCTGTATGGTCCATTGTTCTTTGTGGATCAGGTGGTGATGGTGGGAACACAGGAGTGTTCCGTTGTCGGTGCTGGTGGTGCCGCCGCGGGACCAGTAGTCGATGTGGTGGGCTTCGCACCAGGGTGCGGGGATGGTGCAGCCGGGGAAGGCGCAGCCCTGGTCGCGGGCGGTGATGGCTTTGCGGATGTGCGGCGGGAAGATGCGGCTGGTGCGGCCGATGTCCAGGACCCGGCCACGGGATCCGAGGAGGACGGGGATGATGTCGGCGTCGCAGGCAATTTTGCGGATGGTCGCGGCGGTGACGGGCCCGGTGAACGCCATTGTCCCGGTGCCGGTGAACCCGAACGGGCCGGTGCCCGCGATTTGTCCGGCCGCGTCGGGGTAGGTGCTGGCAGTGTCGGTCCGGCCGGGCGCGCCGGCCTCCACGGTGTCCCCGTAGCTGCGGAGCCGGTCGAGGAGGTCGCGGTAGTCGATGGTGACCATGACCTGGGGCCGGAGTCCGCCCGCGGCGGGCAGCCCGCCGGAGGCGAGGGCGACTTTGCAGCCGCCGACGAGGCCGTCGAGGAGTTTCTGCGGCCGGGACCGCCGGTCCAGCTGGGTCGGCACGAACCCGTCCGCTGTAGTGCCCGCCTCCGCGTCCGCGGCGGTGTCACCGCCGGGCGCCGCGCTCTCGCTGCCGCCGTCGGCACCACCGTCCGCGCTGGTGGTGCGGGGGTTGGTGGCGGTGTTCATCACGGTGAGGAGATGTTCGAACTGTTCGGTGGTGGCGAAGATTTCCAGGTGCTGCAGGCCGTGGCGGGGTTTGCGGATGAAGGCGCCCTGGAGTTGGCGGAGGAGTTCTTCGGAGGGTTCGGCGCCGTCCTGGTCGATCGCGTCCACCCAGCGCCTCGCGATCCGGGCCAGGAAGTCCGGGTCGTGCTCGGCCGCGGTGCGGGTCAGGGCGTGTTCCATCCGGGCGGCCGTCTCCGCGTCGCAGACGCACCGCACCCGGCCCAGCGCCTGCGTGATGATGGTCGCGGACCGGGACGGCACGGACCCGCCGGCTACGGCGGCGGCGAGTTCCTCGTGCACGGGAGGGAGCGGCTGGCCGGTCATCCCGGTGCGGGGCAGCACGTCCCCGGCCAGGGACAGGCGCCGGTGGGCTTCGGCGGCGTTGATCTGCAACCGGTCCCGCAGAAACTCGGAGCTCTTGCGGTAGCCGTCATCGAGCACCGGGGCACTGCCGGCAGCGGCGGCTTCCTTGCGGGTGCGGTCCACGGCCCCCGCGGCAACCAGTTGCAGGTACTCCACGGCCCGGGAGATTTCCTCGACTTGGCCGGCCAACTCCGATGCCTCGCCAAAGTCCAGCAGTGACGAGTCCGCGACCGCCGTCGCGCACAGGTCCTGAAGTCGGCCAAGGACCCCATCAAAATTAGGGGCTACGCCGCGTCCATCACCGCCCGGCCTTCCGGCCGGACGAGCGATGAGAGCTGCACCGATTCCCATAACCCAATTCAACCGCGAGGGTCAGACATTATGGGGAGCCCCAGCCAGGGACAGTCGTGCTCGTCGGCGCGCCTACACCCGCGCTGGCCCACGGCGGGACCTATGGCAGGTCCTGATCGGCCCGGCTTCCAAGAGACTGGAGCGAGGAAGGTAGGAGGTTCACCATGAGGGTTCTCGTTGCCTATGCAAGTGCGCTTGGGTCGACCCGGGAGATAGCCCACCACGTGGCCGAACGTTTGGCTGTTGCGCTGGGCGAGGTCGAGTGCCGGTCCGTGGAAGAGGTCCAGTCTGTCTCGGACTACGAGGCTGTCGTGGTCGGCAGTGCTATTCACAACCAAGCATGGCTGGCCCCGGCTTTGCTGTTCCTCGAACACCAGGCGCAGGAACTGGCCAAGCGACGCGTCTGGGCGTTTAGCGTGGGGATGTCCGACGCCCTGCCAAAGCCGTTTCGCAAGCGCGGCGCGCTACTCCAACAGCAGCGCCTGGAGCGAAGCCAGTTCCAGCACATTCCACTTCGCGGCCACAGAGTCTTCTCGGGTGTCTACGAGGCCGGCCAGATGCCGACGCCGCTCAGGCTCCTGTTCCGCCTCACCGGCGGCCGCTTTGGAGACTTGCGGGACTGGGCGGCCATCGACGGCTGGACTGACGACATCGCAGTTCAACTCGCTCAACCCGCCCCGCCCAGCACGTCGGAGGGCGCCGGCGCCCACGGCCTTCCCCCGGATCGCCCGGCCGGAGGCTGATTCCTTGCCGGAGCCGACGCCGTCGAGACCGCTGAGCGGAAGGCCGCCGAGCTCCTCGACCAGGCCAATGCGCACCGTGAGCTCTCGTCCTCGCTGCAGTACGACGGCGCCTGATCGCCGGCAACGTCCGGCTCAGGGGACAGTCTTGAAGCGTCCCCAAGCGGTTTGCCGGGTAATACCCAGGGCGGCGCCGATCCGGGACCAACTGATGTCTCTTCCCCTGGCGGCGCCGACCCAGTGCCGTAGCTGCTCCTCGACGTGGGAGCCGAGGAGGGCAATTTCGGGCAGCTGCGCCAGGAGTTCCTCATCGCTCAACTGCTCCCAAGCGGGCCCAAGGGAGCGGGCCCCGTCAGCCTGCGCGGGGGCGTCCAGCAGATCCCTGGCGGCGCCTACGCAGTGCTCACAGATCGAAATGCCCGGACCAACCACGAGCCGCCGGTCCCGGGTCGCGGCGCAGCCACAGAACGAGCAATAGCGCTGTCCCGAATCGACGTCGACCATCTTTGCCCCTTGGTGCGCGGCGGCGTTGACAACGTCAGGTGCTACCTGACACCCTCGCATGTGACCTTTCGCACATCGCCTGGCTCCCAGCGTAGCCGTCCCGCCGGCAAAAGACAGGGCCCGGACGCCACTCCCGCCGGGCCGCTCTTGCGCGGACCATTCCGATGGCTCTTCATTGCAGGCATCGGCGACGGGATCGGCGACGACGTCGCCCGTGCGCTGCTGCCGGTTGTTGCCGTGGCCGTCCTCGGCGCCGGGGCCTTCGAAGCAGGGATTCTCAACGCCCTCGGCATGATGGCGTTCCTGGTCCTCGGCGTCCCGGCCGGCGTCCTCGTGGACCGCTGGCCCCGTAAGCCGGTCCTGATCGGCGCCAACCTGGTCCGGGCCGCAGTCGTGCTGACCGTGCCCCTGGCTTTTGCGGCGGGCGCCCTGCAGCTCTGGCACCTTTTCCTCGTCGCCGCCGTCATCAGTGCCGCCGACGTCTTCTTTACCTCGGCGCAGTCGGCGGTGATGCCTACGCTATTGGCGGGAGACCAGCTCGCGCGGGGCTACGCCCGGGTGCAGACGGTCCAGAGCGGCCTTGCCGTCGCGGCCCCGGGTGTCACCGGTGTCCTGATCAGGATCGCCGCTGCGCCGGTCCTCCTGGCGATTTCGGGCCTGGCCTATCTGTTCTCCGCCGCGGTGACGTGCGGGCTGCCCGAGGTACGGTCCGTCCGCTCCTCTGGGCCAACGGGATTCTGGGCGGAGGCGCGCCACGGGCTGGTCTTCACGCTGGGGCACCCGATCGTCCGGGCCCTGATGGGCTCGATTGCGCTGGTCAACGCGGCCGGTATGTGGGGAGCCGGCGCAAAGGTCGTCTTTGTCCTCAATGCCCTCCGGATACCGGTGGACCAGGTCGTCGCGCTGGGCGCCGTATCCGCAGCCGGCGGACTGGCGGCCTCCCTGATGGCCACCAGCATCACCCGCCGCCTCGGAATCGGCAGGACCAAGTTCATCGCCAGCCTGGCCGGCGCCTGCTCTATGCTGCTGGTTCCCGCAGCCCCCGACCTGGCGTTGCCGGCGGTGTTCTGGGTGGGGCTCTCCGGCTTCGGCTGGTCCTACTTCGTGGTGCTGAACGGCCTGGCGGGTGCCGGCATCGTGGCCCGGCTCGTCCCCGCCGACCTCATGGGCAGGGCGATGTCCAGCTACCGGCTGGTCACCCTGGGCGTGATGCCCGTGGCCAGCCTCGCCGGCGGCTTCCTCGCGCTGCTTGCGGGCGAAGCCACCGTCCTCTGGGCGTCGGCCATCATTGCGGCCACCTCGGCGCTGCCGGTCCTCTTCTCGCCGCTCCGGCACTGGGAGACCTTTCCGGAGGAACTCGACGTCGGCCGAGCGCGCCACACTACGGTGAGGGCGGGCAAATAACCCTGAAACCGGCGCCCCGACCGCGTCTAATCGCCGAAATTACGGCGCCGCAGCCGGCCCGCTGTGGGCGAGGTCACGCCACGGGCCGGGAAGCTGGTGGCCGGAAACCCTGTTGAACCAAGGGACAGCAGAAGCGCCCCGGACGGGGCGAGCCCAGCGAAAGGGACGCGAATGACCATCGCCCATGAAGAAGCAGTAATCGACGCCGCAGCGGTGGACGCCATCTTTGCCCAGGCACGCACTGCCAACGCCTTTACCGGGGAGGTCACGGACGAGCAGGCCCGCGCCATCTACGAGCTGACCAAGTTCGGTCCCACCGCGTTCAACTCGCAGCCCCTGCGTGTCACCTATGTCCGCTCGGACGAGGCCCTCGCCGCTCTGGTGGACACCCTGTCCGCCGGGAACCGCGCCAAGACCGCGACCGCGCCACTGGTTGCGGTCCTCAGCACCGACACTGCCTGGCACGAGCAGTGGGATACCTTTCTCCCCGGCTACAACGCCCCCAAGGCCATGTACGACGCCGCCCCGGACCTCGCCGCGGCCACCGGCAACAACAACGCCCACCTCCAGGCCGGCTACTTCATCCTGGCCGTCCGTTCGCTTGGGCTTTCGGCCGGACCGATGACGGGCGCCGACTTCGGCAAGATCGATGCCGCGTTCTTCCCGGACGGCAGCCAGAAGAGCTTCATGGTGGTCAACATCGGCCAGGCCGCCGAGAACGCCTGGGGTGCCCCGAAGCCCAAGTTCGCCTACGAAGACGTGGTCCGCACCGTCTAACCCGGCGGCACGCGACCGCGTCGGTGGGCAGTGGCAGACTATGCCCATGCGGAACCTGATTGTGGTCGCTTTCCTGGAGCCGGTGACCGAGGGAATGGAATTCCCCCGCGACGCTTGGCCGCTGCACATCACCCTGGTGAAGTTCGACGTCGTCGGGCAGCCCGGTGAAGGGCAGCCCGGCGGCGGAGATAACGGCGGCGACGCTGCCGCCGTCGCGGGGGATGCCCTGGCCGCCCGCGTGGCGGCGCTTATGGACGCGCCGGTCCGGGCCGCCCTGGGGAGCGTCCTGACCGTCGGCGGCGAGGCAGGCTTTGGTCGCGGCGGCTCGGTCCCGGTCAGCCTGATCGAGGCCAGTGCCCCGCTTCAGGCACTTCATGAGGCTCTCGTGCGCGCGGTCGAAGCCTTGCCGGGCCGGATCGCCACGCCCGGCTACACCATGGCGGGGTTCCGTCCGCATGTTTCCCACCGGGGCGAGAAAGCGCCCAGGGCGGGCGATCACGTGGAGCTGGACCGGGTCGCGCTGGTGGACATGGCTCCCGACGGCGGGCACGCCACGAGGCGGCTTTTGCGGCTCTGGGAGGCCACACTGTGAACGAACCTCTTCATTTGCCATCCGAGGTGCAATACTTGGGGTCAAATTGGGACTGACACCGACAACTACCGGGGTCACGAGGTGCGTGCTGGGGGAACCACAGGATGATGCTTGACACCTCCACCTTGCGGGTCGCCTTGGCCGTAGTGACCCTGACGCTGCTCTGCCTGTTCTACTTCATCACCTACAGGCGGACCCGTTCCCCTTTCAGCGGATGGTGGTGCTCCGCCTTGCTGCTCTTCCTCACCGGATCGGCGTCGTATCTGCTGGACGGTACTGTCTACCAGGCGTGGGCCAACCCGCTGGGCAACACCCTGCTGGTTGGCGGGGCCGTGGCCATGTGGGCGGGCGCTCGGTCGCTGCGCAACCAAAGCTCCCAGGTGTGGGCCATGCTGGCGGGTCCGGCCCTGACGGGTGTCCTGTCGATTCTGGACCATCCGGCAACCAACAACTGGTCCGGCGGCGCGGTCATGCTCGGCATGATGGGGCTGATGCTCGGCCTCTCGTCCCGGGAGCTCTTCGTGCTCGACGTCGACTACTCCCGCGTGCACCGCCCCCTCGCCTACGGCTCCGCGTTCCTGGCCGTTTTCTACGCCGGCCGGCTGACCGCCTTTCTCATCGACGGCCCGGAAGGGGCGGTGTTCGTCGCCTACTTCGGCTCGGTTGTGACGACGCTCCTCACCTCGATGATCCTGGTGCTGGCGTCTTTCACCATGGCTGAGCTGAGCAACGAACAACTGACCCGGGACCTTCGGGCGCGCGCCACGGTGGACGGCCTTACCGGGCTCCTCAACCGCACCGCCTTCATGGACTTGGCGGAGAACGAACTGCGCCGCCTGGGCAATGCCCGCACCACGGCGTCGCTTGTCCTGGCGGACCTGGACCACTTCAAGGCCGTCAACGACCAGTACGGGCACGCGGCCGGAGACGTGGCGTTGCAGACCTTCGCTGCCGCGTGCACGGCCTCGGTCCGCTCCACCGACCTCGTGGGGCGCTACGGCGGCGAGGAGTTCGTCTTGCTCCTGCCGGGCGTCAGTCCGGAGCGCGCCGGCGAAATGGCGGCCATCATCAGCGGCCGCTTGCAGGAAGCACAGCCGGACGTTGAGGCCCGGCTTCCCACCGTGAGCTACGGCATCGCCTCGACCGGCCCCGGCCGCGTCGACCTGAAGGCCCTAATCGCCTCGGCCGACGCCGCGCTCTACCACGCCAAAACGCTCGGCCGGGACCGGTCGGTCCTGGCAACGAGCCTCCGCGAGGAACAGACGGCCTGAGCCTCCGGGCCGGAGCCCGCGGCGCCTCCGGCCCGGGAACCGGCTAGGAAATCACCCCGTCCACCAGAGCCTTGGCTTCGGCCTGCACCTGCTGGAGGTGGTCCGCGCCCTTGAAGGACTCGGCGTAGATCTTGTAGACGTCTTCGGTACCGGAGGGCCGGGCCGCGAACCAGGCGTTCTCGGTGACCACCTTGAGGCCGCCGATGGCCGCGCCGTTGCCGGGCGCCTCGGTCAGCTTTGCAGTGATGGTTTCGCCGGCCAGTTCCGTCGCGGTGACGTCCGACGGCGACAGTTTGCCCAGTGCGGCCTTCTGCTCCCGTGTGGCGGCGGCGTCGATGCGGGCGTACACGGGGTCTCCGAACTGGTCCGTGAGGCCCTTGTAGAGCTGCGACGGCGACTTGCCGGTGACGGCCGTGATCTCGGAAGCCAGCAGCGCCAGCAGGATGCCGTCCTTGTCCGTGGTCCAGACGCTGCCGTCCATTTTGTTGAACGAGGCGCCGGCGGATTCCTCCCCGCCGAAGGCTCCCTCGCCGGACAGCAGTCCCGGCACGAACCACTTGAAGCCCACCGGCACCTCGACGAGCTTCCGCCCCAGGCTTTCGGCCACCCGGTCGATGATGGAGGAGGACACCAGGGTCTTACCGATCACCGACTGGGGGTTCCAGCCGGTGCGGTGCCGGTACAGGTAGTCGATCGCGACGGCGAGGTAATGGTTGGGGTTCATCAGGCCGCCGTCTGGCGTGACGATGCCATGCCGGTCGGCGTCGGCGTCGTTGCCGGTGGCGACGTCGAAGGGTGCGGACCCGTCCGCACCAACAGCCATCCGGTTGATCAGGGACGCCATCGCCGACGGGGAGGAGCAGTCCATCCGGATCTTCTCGTCCCAGTCCAGCGTCATAAAGGCCCACTGCGGGTCCACGGTCGGGTTTACCACGGTGAGGTTGAGGTGGTGGCGTTCGCCGATTTCGCCCCAGTAGTCTACGGACGCGCCGCCCATGGGGTCGGCACCGATGCGGACTCCGGCGTCGCGGATCGCGTTCAGGTCCAGCACGGACGGCAGGTCATCGACGTAGCTGGACAGGAAATCGAACTTGCCCGTGGTGCCGGCGGCCATGGCCTCGGCAATGGGGGCCCGCTTGACCCCGCGCAGGCCGTTCTCCAGCAGTTCGTTCGCGCGGTTGGCGATCCAGCCGGTGGCATCGGTGTCGGCCGGGCCGCCGTGCGGCGGGTTGTACTTGAAACCGCCGTCGCCGGGCGGGTTGTGGCTGGGAGTCACCACGATCCCGTCGGCCTGCGGCGCGCCAGCGGGCGAGTTGTTGTTGTGGGTCAGGATGGCGTGGCTCAGGGCAGGCGTCGGCGTGTAGCCGTGGCGGGCGTCGATCAGGACGTGCACGCCGTTGGCCGCAAGGACCTCCAGGGCCGAGTTCTGGGCCGGTTCGCTCAGGGCATGGGTGTCCTTGGCGAGGTACAGCGGACCGGTAATGCCCTGGCCGGCGCGGTATTCCACGATGGCCTGGGTGATGGCGAGGATGTGGGGCTCGTTGAACGAGGCCTTGAGGCTGGAGCCCCGGTGCCCGGAGGTTCCGAACGCCACCCGCTGGCCGGGGTCGCCCAGATCCGGCGAGACGTCGTAGTACGCGTCGAGGAGCGCAGTGAGGTCAACAAGGTCTTGGGGTTGGGCAACTGTGCCCGCGCGGCTAGCCATGGCTCCAGCATGCCAGACGCTGGGCCCAGGGCAACATGGTTTCGCCGGAATCGGGCCGCTGTGACGCCGTGCCCCCGGCCGGGAAAACCCTGCGGCGGTAATCTGAAGGGACACATGTCAGAGGGGAACACGATGACCGATCAGACCAGGCACGATCAGGCCCAGCGCGGGGACCAGCCGCCGTGGAGCCCGGCGTACGGTGCCGACGGCCATATTCCCCCTATGCCGCCTTTGGCACCGCATCCCGGGCAGCCGGCCGGCCACTACGGCGGCTACGGGCCGCCGGCAGGCCCGTACGCCGATGCCTACGGCCAGCCGAACTACTACGGCGTGTCGGCCGCCCCGAAAGCCCTGAGCATCGCGAGTCTGTGCTGCGGCATCGCATCCTTCCTGGGCTTCGGCTTCTTCCTGCTCCCGCAGCTGGCCGCCGTCGTCCTCGGGCACCTCGCGCTGAACCGCGAGCCGGCCGGCAGGGGCATGGCGATCGCGGGGCTGGTCCTGGGCTACGCCGCGATTGCCATGACGGTCCTGGTGGTCGTCACCCTTGGCGTCGCCTTCTCGAACGCGGACTTCATCGCCCCGTAAGAGCGTCCAGCAACCGGTCCGCGTTGGCCTCCAGCCAGGCGCCGCGGCGGCGGATCATGCCGCCGACGCCCTCGTTCCACATCCGGGCCCAGCCGCCGCCGAGGACCCTCGCGTTGTGCTCCATCCGCTCGTAGCTCAGTGCGGCCGCCTCAATTCCGAACGACGGCAACGCCCGCCGTTCCGCATCGCGCCAGCCGTAGGCGTCGGCGAAAATCCGGAGCCGCCGGAACGGGTCGGTGGCTTCCCATCCCGGCCACGCGTCGGCCGGGTTCCGGAGCGGTGCCCAGTGCGACGCGGCGTTGAAGGAATCCTTGAAGGCCGTGGTGGGGCCGGCGAGATCGAAGTCCACCAGCCCGACGGCCAGTCCGTCCCGAACGACGACGTTTTGCGGGGTGACGTCAAGGTGGCAAACGAGTTCTGCCGGGTCCTGGCTGACCGCGCCCGCCGGGACGCGGGGCGGGAACGGATGGGCGGCCGGCACGAAACCGGCCGAGGCCGTGTGCAGCCGCCGGACCAGACGGGCCACGGAGGCCAGCAGTTCCTCGGACTGGACCCAGGCCTCCGGGACGGGCCCGGCGCATTGTCCGGCCAGGAAGGTCAGCACGTCCCTGCCCTCCGCGTCGCGGCCCAGGAACCTCGGCGAGCCCTCGAATCCGGCGTCTTCGAGCCAGTCCAGGTAGGCGGCGACGGCCAGGGACTGCGGCTGGTGCGGGCGGCGGATGGTGCCGCCCACCCGCACTACGCCCTCAGTGACATCGCCCGCCGGCATGGGTTCGACGTCGGACGCCTCGCCGGGGGCGGGGACGTAGACGCGGGCCTCAACCGGCGGGCGATGACGGGTGCTCATTTAGCTCAGCGTACGCCGCCCATGAGCTTCTTGATGGCAGGCGAAGCCGCGGCCAGGCCGACGGCCAGGAGCATGGCCGTGCCACCGACGCCGATGAAGTACGGCAGTTCGTCGTCGGGGTTGTAGAGGCCCGAGAGCATCCCGGCCAGGGTCGTGCCCAGCGAGACCGAGAGGAAGAACAGGGCCACCATCTGCGTGTGGAAGGCCTTGGGGGCCAGCTTGGTGGTCACCGAGAGACCGATGGGGGAGAGGAACAGCTCCGCGAGCGTGAACAGCAGCAGGATCCCCACCAGCGCCAGCAGCGGCGTCTTGCCCCCGCCGGCCAGCGGGATGAACGCCAGGAAGGCGAGTCCCATCACGAAGAGGCCGATCGAGAACTTCAGCGCCGAACCGGGCTGCCTGCGTCCCAGCCGGGTCCACAGGGCTGCCATGACACCGGCGAAGATGATGATGAAGACCGGGTTGATGGACTGGACCCAGGCGGCCGGCATTTCCCAGCCGAACAGGTTCCGGTCCAGCTTCTCCTCCGAGTACACGGCAATGAAGGTGAACTGCTGCTGGAAGAGGGCCCAGAACGCGGCGGAGGCGATATACAGCGGGATGAACGCTGCCACGCGGCCGCGTTCGGTGGCGTTGACCTTCTTACTGCTGAAGATCAGGACGAAGTACAGGGCCGACGCGCCGATGGCGGCGTACGCCATGGACATGGCGAGGTTGTCCGCGTTGACCAGGCCGGTGGCCAGCAGCACGGCGATGACCGCGGCGATGACGGCGAAGATCAGTCCGTACTTGGTGCGTTCTGCCTCGGGCAGCGCGTTGGGAACCCGGTGCGCCTCCTCGGGGAGCTTGTTGCGGCCGAGGGCATAGATGCCCAGGCCCACGGCCATGCCGACGGCGGCGGCGCCGAAGCCCCAGTGGAAGCCCTGGCTCTCCTGCAGCCAGCCGGTGACCAGCGGGCCGATCAGGGCGCCGGCGTTGATGCCCATGTAGAAGATGGAGAACCCGGCGTCGCGGCGTTCGTCCTTCTCGCGGTACAGGCTTCCCACCAGGGCGGTGGCGTTGGCCTTCAGCCCGCCGGAACCCACGCCCACCAGCACGAGGCCGGCAACGAGGCCCGGCACGCCCGGGATGAGGGCGAGGGCGATGTGGCCGGCCATGATCATGACGGCGGAACCGAACAGCACACGCTCGGAACCGAAGAGCCGGTCAGCGAGCCAGGCGCCCAGGATGGTCGAGAGGTAGACGCCGCCACCGTAGGCGCCGACCAGGCTCGCGGCGAGGACCTTGTTGATCTCAAGGCCACCCTCGGCGGCCGAGAAGTACATGTAGTAGAGAAGGATCCCCTGCATTCCGTAGAAGGAGAAGCGCTCCCACATTTCTACGGAGAAGAGGCTGGCCAGCATTTTCGGGTGGCCAAAAAACGAGGTATCGCCCGGCGTTGTAGCGGGGGGATTGGCTAAATGAGTTGTGCTCATTTACTTAATGCTGACATTGCGGTGCGCGATTGTCACATCCGCGGCGGCCCGGGGCAAGTCAATCCAAAGGTGTTTCGCCGCCCAGCGGCCGGCTATCCGGCGTCGAACATGATGACCTGGCGGACCGCCTTGCCGTCGGCGAGCTGGTCCATGGCCTGGTTGATGTCCGCCAGGGCGATCCGGGACGAAATGAGCTCCTCGACCGGCAGTTTCCCGTCCCGCCAGAGCTGCGCGTACTTGGGGATGTCGCGCGCCGGCACCGCCGAGCCGAGGTAGCTGCCGACGATGTTGCGGGCCTCGGCCGTGATGGTCAGCGGGGACAGCTGGGCACGGGAGTCCGGGGAGGGCAGCCCGGCCGTGATCGTGGTGCCGCCGGCCTCGGTCGCGGCGAAAGCGGTTTCGAACGCCCGGGCACTGCCGGCGCACTCGACGACGAACTTGGCCCTGACGCCATGTTCGGCCAGTTGCTGCGGGGTGTACGTTTCGTGCGCGCCGAGGCGGCGGGCGTGCTCCAGCTTCTCCGCCAGGGTGTCCACGGCCACGATCCGGGAGACGCCCTGGGAGACGGCGGTGATCAGCGCGGCCATGCCGACGCCGCCGAGCCCGACGATCATGATGCTGTCCTCGGGCCGGGGTTTAGCGGCGTTCAGCACGGCGCCGCCTCCGGTGAGGACCGCGCAGCCGAGGACGGCGGCGATGTCCGCCGGGATATCGTCGCCGACGGGTACCGCGGAGGCCCGGTCCACCACGGCGTGGGTGGCGAACCCGGAGACGCCGAGGTGGTGGTAGACGGTCTCGCCGCCGCGGCTGAGGTGCATGGAACCGTGCAGCAGGCTGCCCTCGCCGTTGCTCTTGGAGCCGGCGGTGCAGGGGAGCCGGCCGTCCGCGGCGCAGTTGGCGCACTTCTCGCAGCGCGGCAGGAAGGACATGACCACCCGCTGGCCGGGCTCCAGGTCGGTGACGTCCTCGCCGACTTCGACCACCCGGCCGGCGGCTTCGTGTCCCAGCAGCATGGGCACCGGCCGGACCCGGTTCCCGTCGACAACGCTGAGGTCCGAGTGGCAGATGCCGGCAGCCTCGAGGCGGACGAGGATTTCCGTGGGCCCGGGGGCAGAGAGTTCCAGCTCCGCGATGCTGATGGGTTTGGACTCGGCAAAGGGCCGGGGGCGGCCGATTTCCTCAAGCACTGCTCCGGTGATCTTCATCGATCGCTCTCCTGTCGTTGACCCGCGTCGGCACCAGTAAACCCCAAGCAACGGGGGCCCGGGAAATCCCGGCCGCCTGCTACCTAGAAACCCAGCTGCGCGGCCACCTGGAGCAGCAGCCCTTCGGACCCGCTGGGGCCCACCAGCTGGATGCCCATCGGCACGCCCGAACCCGGGGCGCCGCCGGTCCAGTGCACCGGAATGCTGATCGCTGGCAGCCCGCAGACGTTGACCAGGGACGACCACGGCGCGAACTCGCACTGCTTGCGGTAGTCGTCGTCCGCGTCGGTGGCCCATTCGGCCGCCGGCCAGTAGCCGTCCCCGTGCGCGGCGCCGGTGAACCAGCCCACCGGACGCGGCGTCTGCGCCAGCGCCGGGCTCAGGACCAGGTCCCAGGCGGCGTACTGCGCAACCGTGTCCCGCTCGAACTGCCGCAGGAACCCGAGGGCCTCGTCCAGTTTGGCTGCGCTGCGCTGCTGGGCGCGCCGCCGGAATGTCCGGGTCAGCGGGGTCAGGAGCGCCTCGCGCTGCGGTGCGATGCGGGCGCTGCCGACGCCGGCCGTCCAGGCTGTCGTGAACGCGCCCGGGTAGCGGTTGTCGTACCGGATGGCGGCTTCGCCGGTCTCGTGGCCGGCAGCCTCGAGCAGCCGGATTCCCGCCGCCAGGGCGTCGAGGGCCTCGCGTTCGGGCGTGACGGGGAAGACCGCCTGCCACGGGCTGTTCAGGCTGACGCCGATCCGCAGCCGCGGCGGATCCTGCCGGGCCAGTTCCAGGTAGCTGGCCCGGCGACCGGCGGATTGCCCCGGCGCATGCCCCACGGCCTGAGGTGCCTTCTCCGGCGGGACGAGTGCGTCGAGCAGCAGGGCAGCATCCGCCGCGGAGCGGGCCAGCGGGCCAGCCACGACCAGCCTGGCAGGGTCTCCGGTGCTTTCCCCGGCCGGGACCAGCCCGCGGCCCGGTTTCAGGCCCACCAGCCCGCACGCCGCGGCGGGAATGCGGATGGAGCCCCCGCCGTCGGATCCCGGCGCGAAGGGCAGCAGCCGGGCGGCGACTGCGGCGGCACTGCCGCCCGAGGATCCGCCGGAGCTGCGGCTCAGCGCGTGCGGGTTGCGGGACGGCGGAGCGATCCGGTTCTCGCTGTAGGCCGTCAGTCCGAATTCCGGGACCTGCGTCTTGCCCAGCGAGACGACGCCGGCGTTCTTGAGCGTGGCGGCCAGGGCGCCGTCGGCCGGGGCCGGCTTGTGTTCCAGGGCGGCGCTTCCGTGCGTGGTGACGACGCCGGCGACGTCGGTCAGGTCCTTGAAGGCCGTCGGCATGCCGTGCAGCGGCGGCAGGGCCGGGTCGCCGTCGTTGGCCGCGACGGTGTGGCGGCTGTCCGCGGCGGCGGCATCCTTGAGGGCCTGCTCCGCGGTGACCGTGATGAACGCGCCAAGGTGCGGGTTTTCGTTGGCGATGCGGTCCAGGAAGTGCGCAGCGGCGTGGCGGGCCGAGAGCTCGCCGGAGCGCAGGGCATCCCGGAGCGCGACGGCGGACAGTTCGTGAATCTCAGCCAAGGGGCTCCTTTGCGCTCTCCAGAAGCGTAACGTGCCGCGTGATTGGGGACGCCTCCAACCGCTGGCGATACGCTGGATGCAAACGTGGTTCCAGCGGAAAGGACGACCATGAGCGACATCGACACCGTGACCGTTTCTGACATTCCGGAAGCCGCGAGGCTTCTGGACGTGCGCGAGGACTACGAGTGGGCGGCCGGCCATGCCGAGCGTGCCCTGCACATCCCCCTGGACCAGCTCCCGGCCCGGCTCGACGAACTTGACCCCGACGAGGACCTCTACATCATTTGCCGCACCGGCGGCCGTTCCTTCCGCGCCGCGCAGTGGCTGGTAGGCCACGGCTACTCCGCGCTGAACGTCGCCGGCGGCATGGACCAATGGCTTGAGAACGGCCTGCCGCTCGTCTCCGACAACGGGCTCAAGCCCGTCATCCTGTAACCGAAGGACAAGCCGATGCCCGATTCCCCTGTCACCTACACCTTCCTCGGCCCCGCAGGCACGTTCACCGAGGCCGCGTTGATGCAGGTGCCCGGGGCGGCGGATGCCGTCCGGATCCCCTCCTCGAACGTCAACACGGCGCTGGACAAGGTCCGCAACGGATCCGCCGACGCGGCGATGGTTCCGATCGAGAATTCCGTGGAGGGCGGGGTCACCGCCACCCTGGACGCGATCGCCACCGGGCAGGAGCTTCGGATCCTCCGCGAGGCACTCGTGCCCATCAGTTTTGTGCTCGTTGCCCGGCCCGGCGTCCGGATCGAGGACATCCGCCGGATCTCCACCCACGGCCACGCCTGGGCACAGTGCCGGCTCTGGGTCGACCACAATATTCCGGACGCTGAATATATCCCGGGATCCTCGACCGCGGCCGCCGCCATGGGCCTGTTGGAGGAAGACCCGCACTACGACGCCGCGATTTGTGCGCCCATCGTCGCTGCCGAGCAACCGGGCTTGGCGGTGTTGGCCGAGAACATCGGCGACAACCCGGGCGCCGTGACCCGCTTCGTGCTGGTGGGCCGCCCCGGCGTCCTGCCGGAACGGACCGGGGCGGACAAGACCACCGTGGTGGTCCCGCTGCCGGAGGACCGGCCTGGCGCCCTGATGGAAATCCTCGACCAGTTCGCCACCCGCGGCGTGAACTTGAGCAGGATCGAGTCCCGGCCCACCGGGCAGTACCTGGGCCACTACTTCTTCAGCATCGACGCGGACGGCCACGTCGGCGACGCCCGCGTGGCCGACGCCCTTGCCGGGCTGCACCGGATCAGCCCGGCCACACGCTTCCTGGGCTCCTACGGACGGGCGGACGGCCAGCGCGCCGACGTCGCGCCGCACACCTCCGACCAGGCATTCCGGGCGGCCCACGCCTGGGTCGAAGACATTCTCAGCGGGGCATCTGTGGTGCAGGAATATAACCCGGAGGCTTCGCCCACAGCGTAGACAAATGCCTCATCCGGCACTTCCACCCCTTGGAAACTGTGCGTATGCTTGCCTGATCCATATTGGGGTAGTCCACCGGAGGGAGCGGGCCATGTCAGGCACCAGCACAGAGAATGACGGCCAGGGAATGATCGTGAATCCCAAGCCGACGGCTGACAACCAGGACTGGGACGGCGACGACGCCGACCGGGCGGACCGGCTGCGCTTCGAGGAGGAGCAGGCGATGATCCGCGAGCAGTCCGAGGCCCGCGCCGCCAAGGCGGCCGCGGAGGCGAAAAAGTCCGCCGAAGCGGAGAAGGCAGCCGACGCCAAGAAGGAAGCCAGCTAGCGTTACGGCGTGTCTTCCCGGCCGACGCCTTCCTTGACCCGGACCAGCAGTGAGCCGGGTGCCACTTGGACGGTGACCGTTGTGGCCTCGCCGGACGGATCGCCGTCGACCTGGGTGGGCATCGGTTCGGCGCACTTGATCACGATCTTGCCCGAGCGGTAGTACGTCATCACCGGCAGGTTCCGCTTGTGCTTGAGCACAATCTTCCAGTACATGGCCAGCCAGCCGATCGCGCTGCGCGGGCTCATCACCACCACGTCCAGCATGCCGTCGTCAATCATGGCCTGCGGAATGAAGTCGATGCCGCCGGGGATCAGCCCGCAGTTGGCGAACAGGATGCTCCGGATCTTCCGTGACTGTTCGGGCTGGTCATCGAGTGAGATGGCGACCCTTTTGCGACGGCCCGGAAGGTGCCGCACCCCGGCCTCCGTGTAGGCGAGCCAGCCCACCGCCTTTTTGAGCCCGTCATTGGTGTCGCCCACCACCTCGGCGTCCATGCCGATGCCGGCGATGACCAGGAAGGCGTGGTCCGCGGACTGCCCGGTCCGCGCGTTCTCCACCGTCATCCGGGCGGTGTCGATGAAGCGCTGGTGGCCAAACAACGCGATCTGCACGCAGCCGTGCAGGTCACCGATGTCCAGGTGGATGTTGCGGGCCAGCAGGTTTCCGGTGCCCAACGGCAGGAGCCCCATGGCGATGTCGGTGTGCGCCAGGACGTCGGCCACGACGCGGACGGTGCCGTCACCGCCGCCCACGAGGACGACGTCGGCCCCGTACTCGACGGCGGCCCGGGCCTGCGAGAATCCCGGGTCCTCGGCGGTCGTCTCGAAGAACCGCGGCGCCTCCCAGCCGGCCGCGAGGCAGGCACTTTCGACCAGCACCCGGGCCTCCGCGGACCTCGACTTGATCGGGTTCAGCACCACCGCGACCTTCTGCCGACCCAGGCCGGGATTGTGCGTTTCTTCCCAGACCGCGCTGCGGGTGTGCTTGGCCTTCAGCCGGCGCACACCCCACCAACTGGAGACGGCAAATACCAGGGCCCCAGCGATGACGAGGTAGAGCAGCCAGTCGCGCATGTTGCTCCAACACTATCCCGGCCGTGCGGCGCCGCAGGACGGCCGAAAGGCACCCCCCGGATTCGATACTCTTATCTGGTGATCGACGTAAAAGACCTCAGCGAAAATCCGGACAAGTTCCGTGCCAGCCAGCGCGCCCGCGGCGCCGACGAATCCGTGGTGGACGCGATCATCGCCGCGGATTCTGCCCGGCGCGCGGCGCTGATCCGCTTCGAAAACCTGCGCGCCGAGCAGAACGCCTTCGGCAAGAAGGTGGCACAGGCCAAGGGCGAGGAAAAGCAGGCGCTGCTCGCCGAGGTCAAGGTCCTCGCCGCCTCGGTCAAGGAAGCTTCGGCGGATGCCGACGTCGCCCAGGCCGCCCAGGAGGAGCTCTTGCGCGGTATTCCCAACCTCGTCGAGGACGGCGTCCCCGCCGGAGGCGAGGACGACTACGTGGTGGTCAAGACGGTCGGGACGCCGCGCGAATTCCCTGATTTCGAGCCGAAAGACCACCTGGAAATCGGCGAGCTGATCGGCGCCATCGACATGGAGCGCGGGGCGAAGGTCTCCGGTTCACGCTTCTACTTCCTGCGGGGCGTGGGCGCCCGGCTGGAGATGGCGCTGCTCCAGATGGCCATGGAGCAGGCCATCGACGCCGGCTTTGTCCCCATGATCACCCCGACGCTGGTCCGCCCGGAAACCATGCAGGGCACCGGATTCGACGTCAAGCACGACGCCGAAATCTACCGCCTCGCGGAGGACGACCTGTACCTGGTGGGGACCTCCGAGGTGGCCCTGGCCGGCTACCACGCGGACGAAATCCTGGACCTCACCGGCGGCCCGATCCGCTACGCCGGGCAGAGTTCCTGCTACCGCCGCGAGGCCGGTTCACACGGCAAGGACACCCGCGGCATCATCCGCGTGCACCAGTTCAACAAGGTGGAGATGTTCATCTACACCACGGTCGAGGAGGCCGCCGCCGAACACGCGCGCCTGCTGGCCTGGGAAGAGGAGATGTTGGCCAAGTGCGAGCTGCCCTACCGTGTGATCGACACGGCCGCAGGGGACCTGGGCAATTCCGCTGCCCGCAAGTTTGACTGCGAAGCCTGGGTCCCCACCCAGGGCGCCTACCGCGAGCTGACCTCGACCTCCAACTGCACCACCTTCCAGGCCCGCCGGCTCAACATCCGCGAACGCGTAATGAACGAGGAGGGTGCCCCCAAGGGCACCCGCGCGGTTGCCACGCTCAACGGCACCCTCGCCACGACCCGCTGGATCGTCGCCATCCTGGAGCACCACCAGAACCCGGACGGCTCGGTCAACGTCCCGGCGGCGCTGCAGAAGTACCTCGGGGGCATGACGGTGCTCCCCGTCCTCTAGCCAACCCGTCCTCTGGCCAACCCGTCCCCGGGCCAAACGCCGTCGGACGCCGTCAGACGCCGTTCACCAAGACTTCACGCGGCGCTGTGGCGCGCGTCCTAGCGAGCGTCGGCGGTGTCTGCTCTACTTGTGGAATGACAACAATGACTGAAGCCTCAGTCGCTGGCAACGATGACCAGCGAGATGCAAACGAAAAAATGATGATCGCCCTCGACGTCGACGGAACCCTCGTCGACCACGACGGGCACATGTCCGGTCCCGTCCGGGAAGCCGCACAGGCCGTCGTGGCCGCCGGGCACGAGGTGATGATCGCGACCGGCCGCTCGCTCAACGCCACGCTGCCCATCATCGAGCACATCGGCATCGAATACGGCTACGCGGTCTGCTCCAACGGTGGCGTGACCCTGCGCGTGGATGCCGGACTCGCGGACGGCTACGAGGTGCTGCACAAGGCCACGTTCGACCCGGGCCCCGCGCTCCGTGCGCTGCGCAAGCGGCTGCCCTCCGCCAAATACGCGCTCGAGGACGAGAACGGCAATTTCCTCTCCACCGAACGCTTCCAGGATGCCAGCTTCGGCGTCGAAGCGATCGGCGTCGATTTCCAGACCATGCTGGAGGCCACCGCCGTCCGCGTGGTGGTATTCAGTTCGGAGAACACGCCCGAGGAATTCAACGCGGCGATCCGGCACGTCGGCCTCGCCGGCGTCACCTACTCCGTGGGCTGGACGGCGTGGCTGGACATTGCCGCCGCCGGCGTGACCAAGGCCAGCGCCCTGGAACAGCTGCGCGGACGGTTGAGCATCGAGGCGCACCGCACGGTGGCGGTCGGCGACGGCCGGAACGACATCGAGATGCTCACCTGGGCACGCCGTGGCGTCGCGATGGGCCAGGCGCCCGCCGAGGTCATCGCCGCGGCCGACGAGGTCACCCACTCGGTCTACGACGACGGCGCCGCCCACGTGCTGCGCAGCATCCTCCGCTAGATCCGTGCCCTAGCGGACGTCGAGGATCAGGGCCAGCAGCCGGGCCGCGGCCGGCCGGGCCGCGTGTTCCTCGTTCCACTGGGCCCGGGCCACGGCCTTGCTGACGGCCTGGGTGGTGATCCCCAGTTCCTCGGCCACGGCCTTCTGCTGTCCGCGCACGCCAGGGGTCAGCAGATCCAGCACCCGCCACTCGGCGGCGCTGCGGCCCTGCACGATGTGGCCCAGCAGCCGCAGGACGGCCTCGGCCTCGGCGGCCAGGTCAGCGAACGGGCCCTCCACCGCCACCGGCACGCGCTCCTTGCTGTTCCTCAGCCGGTCCACGGCCCGGCGGGCGTAGACCAGGCCGTGCCCGGAGGCGTCCTTGATCTGGTTCGGCAGCGGTTCGTTGACCGGGCCGACGCCGATCCCGACATACCAGGCGCCGGTCCGCAGGGCGACCAGCGCGGCCTCCACCGTCTGGCGCGGGCAGTCCAGGATGCCCTGCACTTCGTCCTCCACCGAGCGGTCGAAATCCAGGCGCGCCGGAATGTGCCGCAGGTCCTTGAGGAGCTGGGGCACCTTGTCGCCGTCGCGCCGGCTGTCGGTTTGGTTGATGGTCAGCGTGAACATACTGGATGACAGACTACCGTTTGCCCAAGGGGAGGCAAGTACCCGGTACCGGCCCCGTAACAGACCCGCCGCCGCTCCTGCCCGGGGCCCCGGCGGGCTTGTTTCCAGCCCCCGGGGATGTTGCGATGGGGTGGACGCCGCCGCCGGCGGCACGGACGGGTGCGGAGAACTCACCTGGCTGATGGGTGGGATGAGCGGACCGGGCCGGCCGAGCTGTTCCGGCAGTTCTCCTGCCCCGGCTGCATCCCGAGCCATGCCGCCCCGGAAACCCAACCAGGAGGGCCTGCACTTGCGCGGTTACAAGGAGGAAGGTTGACCGCTTCAAGCTGGCCATCGACGCGATCGACCGGGAGCCTGCCCGGAGGGCGCGGGCCCGCTACGGCCGGGGGCCGGGGAGGGCATCCAGGCCGCCGACGGGCAGTTGGATCCAGCCCTCGGTGCGTGCGGCCCGGGCGTGCCCTGCGTCGGGGCGGAGCGTGCTGCCCAGCGCCACGGCCCGGGCGGTCAGGGAGGCGATGAGCGCGTCGAACAGGTCGTCGGAGCCGGCCAGTTGCTCGTCGTGGCCGGCCAGGTCCAGCCAGGGCGCCGCCCGCGTGAGCGCGTCCAGCAGCTCGCCGAGGCGCTGCGTTTCCGCGCCGCCGCGTCCTTTGTAGCCGCGGGCCGGCAGGCCCCAGGACTTCAGGGACGCCGCCGGGTAGACCTCTGCCAGCCGGCCGCTGCCGTCCCGTGACTGCAGTCCGTGGTCCCGGGCGATCTTGGCCTGGATGACGGCGCAGCGCATCGCCGGGTGGGCCAGCCGGTCGGCGGAGACACTGAGCGGGATCAGCCCGGTCCGGGCGGTGACAAAGCGGTCGGTGTCGCGGTAGGCCAGCAAGCGGCGGCCCTCGATTCCGTCGTGGTCCAGCACGGGCTGCGCATCGCCGGCCAGGTGGCCCGCGATGAAGGGCAGGAAGGCGTCCGGCCAGCCCACCGGGCAGTCGATTCCGGTCAGCTCGCTCGCGGCGAAGAGCCGCACGATCTCGCCGTCGTCGACGCCGAGCGACAGGTGCCTCAGGCGGGCGGCGCCATCGCCCCATTCGACGACGGCGGCCGCGGTCTTCTTCGTGGCCGCGGCGAGGTCGACGCCGAGGGTCCTCACCGCGGGCCGTCCTGGCCGGGTTTCAGCGCGGGCACCGTTCAGACCGAGCGGTACCGGAGGGCGCCGGGAATCCCGCCGCGGCGCTCCAGGCCCCGGCCGGCGGCGAAGCGGGCCCACATGGCGCGGAGTTCACGTCCCTGGGCGTTGATGTCCTCCCACGTGACGCCGGCGAGCAGTCCGGCTCCGGCCCACGTCTTTTCGTTGCCGAACAGCAGCGGCAGGTCCACGGTGTGCGCGGCGCCGTAGGGGTTTCCCGGGGCGGCCCAGGACAGCACATAGCGGTAGGCCTTCCCTCCGGCCCGGGCATGCCGCCGGGCAAACCTCCGGGCCGCCCGGCCGTACACCGCCTCGGTCACAGCCCAGTTGATGGCCTTGACAGCAGCGTTCCCGACCAGCGGGACCCGGCCGAGGCGGCTGACGGCGCGGTTGCGCGGCAGGAACATCCGTGCCTCCTCCGAGGTGTGCCCGATCAGGACCTCGATTCCGGGGGCCGTCGAGTTCCAGGCGTCCTCAATGCCACTCTCCGGCGGCAGTGGGGCATGTCCGTACTGGGTGCCGAACGGCATGGCCGCGATCAGTCCGTACTTCCGGGCCACCTGGGAGACGTGCCCTTCGATCTCGACGACGTCCAGTGCCGGGGTGTCTTCGGTGACGGCCTCGGCGGCCACGCCCATCGCGGCGCTCATCTTTGCCCGGCCCCGGGTGATGCCCAGCGGGGCGCTCTGGATGATCGCGCGCCGGAACAGGGCGGGCGCCTCCGGCGTCGACATCAGGTGCGCTACGGCGTCGCCGCCGGCGGATTGGCCGAAGGCCGTGACGTTGTCCGGATCGCCGCCGAATGCGCTGATGTTGCGCTGCACCCAGCGGAAGGCCTCGAGCTGGTCCAGGAGTCCGAGGTTGGCGGGCCGCCCGGTGCCGGTGGCCAGGTAGCCGAACAGGCCGAGGCGGTACGTCACGGAGACCACGATCACGCGGTTTTCGGCGACGAGGGCCTGGGGATCGAAAATCGCGAGGTCCCCGGAACCGGAGGTATAGGAGCCGCCGTGCAGCCAGACCATCACCGGCACCCGTTCGCCGTCGCGCAGGTCCGCCGGCAGGGTGATCGAGAGCCGCTGGCAGTCCTCGCTGCCGGGCAGTTCGCCGTACCGGGTGCCGAGGATGTCATCGAGGAACGGGACCGGGGCCTGCGGGCAGGCGGGGGAGGGGGAGGTGGCAGCGAGGACCTCGGTCCAGTCGGGTGCGCTGGCCGGCGGCTGGAAGCGCGCAGCGGTCGCGTACGGAATGCCCATGGCCCGGAGCACGTCGCCGTCGCGCCGTCCGGTGACCGGGCCGCAGGGCGGACTAAAGGCAGGCTCGGCGTTCATGAACCAACAATTTCACACAATCCTGACCCGCGGCTGGCAAAGCGCGAACGTACACTTGAGGCCCCAAAATCCGTGGATTCGGGGGCCTCAAGGGTACGTTCGGACGTGGCGGGGACTAGTGTCCGGCGCCCGGGACGTAGCGCTTGATCGAGGCTTCGAGTTCGGCTTCGGCCGCGGCGCGGTCGCCCCAGCCCTCGGCCTTGACCCACTTGCCGGGCTCCAGGTCCTTGTACCGGGTGAAGAAGTGCTCGATTTCCTTGATCAGGTATTCGCTGACATCGCTGATCTCGTTGATGTGGTCGAAGCGGGCGTCGGCCGGCACACAGAGGACCTTGGCGTCCCCGCCGCCGTCGTCGGTCATGTTGAAAACGCCGATCGGGCGGGCCTCGACGATTACGCCGGGGTGCAGATCGAAGTCCTGCAGGAGCACCAGCGCGTCCAGCGGGTCGCCGTCCTCGCCCAGGGTGTTCTCGAAGAAACCGTAGTGCGTCGGGTACTGCATGGAGGTGAACAGGACGCGGTCCAGGCGGACGCGGCCGGTCTCGTGGTCGACTTCGTACTTGACGCGCGATCCCTTGGGGATCTCGATGGTCACGTCATGCTTCATGGAATGCTCCTCGACGGATTCAGGGGGTGCGCGGCACACGTGAGACCCGGAAAAAGCAGTGCCGGTGCCGCCGACTACTATTGAGGATATAGCGACAGGCCCAGGTTTCAGGAACTAGTGGGGACATTTCGGGACTAAGGACCAGCAGCAGCATGACACGCAGTAAGCGCCGCGCCGCCACCGCTCCGGCGTTCCGAAGGCTTGGCCGCATCCTCCCGATGCTGCTCCTGACCCTCCTGGTGGTGGCGCTCATTCTCCCCGCAGGCGCGGCGATCAGTCCCGGATTCCTCGGGCCCGCCCGGCCGCAGGAACCGGCAGCAGCCGGGCCCTGGCAGCGGCTGCCCGCCACCCTGAGCGCTCCGGGCAGCGGCGGTGCGGGCGGCGGCGGTGCGCGGCCGCTCAGCGACGCGGCGCCGGTGCCCGATGCGGCGGCGCTCGCCGCCCAGCTCAATGCCACCCTGAAGACCGACGGCGCCGGGTCCTTCAGCGGGGTGGTGCAGGACGCCGTCACCGGTGAGGTCCTCTTCGACCGGGCCGGCGACGAGGTCCGAGCCCCGGCCTCGAATATCAAGCTGCTGACCGCCGCCGCCGCGCTGCGCACGCTTGGCCCGGACCGGCGCTTCAGCACCAGGGCCGTCGCCGGCGCCACACCCGGCACCGTTGTCCTGACCGGCGGCGGGGATGTGCTGCTGGGCGCGGGGGAGTCGGCGCCGGATGCCGTGCTGGGCCATGCCGGGCTCGCCACCCTCGCGCAGTCCACCGTCAGTGCCCTCCAGCAGGCCGGCGTCTCCGGCCCGGTGACCGTGCTGCTGGACGATTCCCTGTTCACCGGACCGCCGCTGAGCCCGGCCTGGAGCCCGGAGGACGTCGCCGCCGGCGAGGTGGCCCCGCTGTTCCCGCTGGCCCTGAACTCGGCACGCTTCGAACCGGGCACCACCACCGGTCCCCGCCCGCGGGACGCCGCCATGGCAGCCGCCGAGGCGTTCGCGGCCCGGCTCGCGTCGGCCGGCGCCGCCGCGGGACTCACCGTCGCCCCCGGCGTCGCCAGGGTCCCGGCCACCTTAAAAACACCGGACGACGCCGGACGCGCCGGCAAGGTGCTGGCCGAAGTCGAGTCGGCCACCGTCGGCCAGCAGGTGGACCTGCTGCTGCGCACCTCCGACAATTACCTCACCGAAGTCATGGGCCGGATGGTGGCAGCGGCCAGCGGCAAACCCGCCAGCAACGAGGGCGCCGTCGCCGCCGTGCTGCAGCAGCTCGAGGAGCTGAAGATCCCCTCGGCAACGCTCCGGGCAGCCGATCTCGCCGGGCTGACCCTGGCGAACCAGGTCTCGGCCCGGCAGCTCTCCGCCGTGGTCCGGGCGATGACCACGGGCACGGACAGCAGGCTGCGCTCCGCCCTGGCCGGCTTCCCGGTGGCCGGGCTGACCGGGACGCTCGGCAGCCGGTACACGGACACCAGTACCTCCCGGGGCGCCGGACTGGTCCGGGCCAAGACCGGAACGCTGAACACCGTGATCGCCCTCAGCGGCTATGTGGTCGACGCCGACGGCCGGCTGCTGGTCTTCTCCTTCATCGGGAACAACCTGACGCCGGGCGCGGCCGGCAACAAGGCGGCCCTGGACCGCACCGCCTCGGCCCTGGCTGCCTGCGGGTGCCGCTGAGGCTGCGCCGTTTCGACGGTTCCCTGCGCACTCGATGGCAAGGGACATCTAACCTGCGGGGAACCGTCGAAGCGGCGGGCACCGGCCGCGACGTTCGCCGGCCGACGAATTTAAGGCGCATCCCCGGCCCGCTGTGATCTGATGGGGACTATGGAGTCCTCTTCGCGCGAGACATCAGCCCAGACACCAAGCCAGGCAGCCCAGGCCCTCATCAACTGGGAGTTGGCGGCCTCCACGGCGGCGCGGCTGACCCCGGCCGGCCCGTCCCTGGGATCCGGGGAGATCGGCGCCGCCGTCGAAAACCTGCGCCTCATGGCGGACATTTCCGTGCCGCATGTCCACGACATCACCGGACTGGAAGCGGCCCGGGACCTCCGCGACTCCTCCGTCCTGGTGGTGGACCGGGCCTCCTGGGCCAAGGCCAACACCCAGAGCTTCGCCGTGATGCTGCAGCCGGCAATCGAGAAAATGCTCGAAAGCCGCCGCGGGACCGTAGGCCCGGGCGCGGCCAGCGTCGGCGGCGCGATCACCGGCAGCCAGCTGGGCGCCATCCTGGCCTTCCTCTCCAGCAAGGTCCTGGGCCAGTACGACCCGTTCTCCGCCCTGGCCCCGAACTCCACGGCCCCCGCCGCGGGCCGGCTGCTGCTGGTGGCGCCCAACATCATCTCGGTGGAACGCGAGCTCAACGTAGCGCCCGAGGACTTCCGGCTCTGGGTATGCCTGCACGAACAGACCCACCGGGTGCAGTTCGCCGCCGCACCGTGGCTGCGCCACCACATGCTGGACCAGATCGAGGATCTCAGCGCCCACCTGCTGGGTAATGTCGACTCCATCATGGAACGCGCCGCCGCCGCCGCGAAATCGCTCCGGGACCGCTCCGCCCCGGGTTCAGCCCCCGGCCGCGGAGCCATCCTGGACCTGCTCCAGGACCCCGAGGAGCGGGCGGCGATCTCCCACCTCACGGCCGTCATGAGCCTGCTGGAGGGCCACGCGAACGTGGTCATGGATGCCGTCGACGCCAGCATCGTCCCCTCGGTCAAGACCATCCGGCAGCGCTTCAACGCCCGCGGCAAGGACCGCGGCGCCATCGAGAAGTTCATCCGCAGCCTGCTTGGCCTGGACGCGAAGATGCGGCAGTACAGCGACGGCTCGAAGTTCGTCCGCGAAGTGGTCGACGCCGCCGGGATGGAAGGCTTCAACCGGGTCTGGGAGTCCGCCGACCACCTCCCCACCGAACCCGAAATCCACGACTCGAAGCTGTGGCTCGAGCGGATGGGGCTCTAGTCCGCGTGCCAGTCCCCACTCACCCGGACCTGCCGGCGGTTCCCGGCGGTCGACGCCGGCCCGGCCGGCTCGCGCCCGTCGTCGGCAAGGCGCGGAAAATGCTGCAGGACGCCCTCGCCGACGCCGGCTACCCCGCGCGCGTCCTCGTGGCGTGCAGCGGCGGGCCTGACTCGCTCGCGCTTGCTGCCGTCGCCGCCTACTTCGCCCGCCGCGGCCACGTCGACGGGCATCCCGTCACCGTCGGCGCCGTCGTCGTGGACCACCAGCTGCAGCCCGGTTCCGCCGACGTCGCCGCCGCGGCGGCCACGGCACTGCGGGAGCTGGGACTCGCGCCGGTCCAGGTCAGGGCCGTCGACGTCGCCCCCGACGGGATGGGCCCGGAAGCCGCCGCCCGGGATGCCCGGCACGCGGCCCTCGAGGCGTGCGCCGACGACACCGGAGCCGCTGCCATCCTGCTGGGCCACACCCTGGACGACCAGGCCGAACAGGTCCTGCTGGGCCTGGCCCGCGGCTCCGGAACCCGCTCGCTGGCCGGGATGCGGCCGGTCCGCGGCCGCCTGCTGCGGCCATTCCTGGGCCTGCGCCGGGCCGAGACGCTGGAAATCTGCTCCGTGGAGGGACTGGACCCCTGGCACGACCCCAGCAACGAGGACCCCTCCTTTGCGCGGTCCCGGACCCGTGTGGAGGTGTTGCCGATGCTGGAGGAGAAGCTCGGCCCGGGGGTTGCCGAGTCGCTGGCCAGGACGGCGTCGATCCTGCAGCTCGACGCCGACTACCTCGAGGATGTGGCCAGCGACACCTTTGAGCGGCTGCAGGAGCGCACCGGCCCGGAGCTCAGCCTGCCCGAGGCCGCGTTGCGCGACCTGGCGCCGGCGCTCAGGTTCCGGGTGATCGCCAAGGCGGCTGCCGCCGTCGGGGGCCAACAGCCCAGCTACCAGCGGCTGCTGGCCGCCGAAGCGCTGCTGCGCCGGCAGGGATCCGCCGGGCCGGTGGAGCTGCCCGGCGGCGTAAGCGTCTACCGACTCTCCCTCGCCCAGCTGTCCGAGGCGGGGCAGTCCGGCGCGGGCGGCGTTCCCCGCGAGGGCGCCCGCTGTGGGAAGCTTGTATTCCGGCCTCAAAAACCGCCCCAAAATTAGTCGCACCCGCATCTACACAGGAGCCATTGGTGGATTCAAACGACGTCCAGGCAGACCTCAAGCACGTTCTCTACTCCAAGGAGCAGATCCAGTCCCGGATCACTGAACTCGCTGCCCAGATCGACAAGGACTACGAAGGCCGCGATCTGCTGATCGTGGGTGTGCTCAAGGGTGCGGTCATGGTCATGGCCGACCTGGCCCGTGCCCTGCACAGCCACGTTTCGATGGACTGGATGGCCGTCTCCTCCTACGGCTCCGGCACCCAGTCTTCCGGCGTGGTCCGCATCCTCAAGGACCTCGACACCGACCTGATGGGCAAGGACGTCCTGATCGTCGAGGACATCATCGACTCCGGGCTCACGCTCTCGTGGCTCAAGACCAACCTGGAGTCCCGCGGCCCGGCCTCGGTGGAGATCTGCACCGCGTTCCGCAAGCCCACCGCCGCGAAGGTCCAGATCGACGTCAAGTACGTCGGCTACGACATCCCCAACGAATTCGTCGTCGGCTACGGCCTGGACTACGCCGAGAAGTACCGCAACCTCGACTTCGTCGGCACCCTCGCGCCGCACGTCTACGAGTAAACCGCGACTGCCCGGCGGCTTCCCTACGGCCCGGCGGCGGTTCAGTTCTGCACCCGCACAGCCCTCCGCTACGCCGACAGGGAACTTTTAGCCTTGACCGTGCGTGAGTCACTGCGACGGTGTATAGCTAGAACCTGACGCAGCACCCACGCGCGCAGATCGGTCGCCGTGCAGCACTACCAGGAGGGACGGGGCCAGCCCCCGATCAGATGAAAGCTAAGAGTTTCTTCAAGGGCCCGGGCATCTGGATTGTCGTTGTTATCGGCATGCTCCTGCTGGCCTTTGCCACCCTGGCCCCGGGCGGTTCAAGCCGCATCGACACGGACAAGGGCCTGGCGCTGTTGACCGGCGGCGGCAAGGTCGAGCAGGCCAAGATCTTCGATGCCGAGAACCGCGTGGACCTGGTCCTGAAGGACAACCTGCAGGTCGACGGGCAGGACAAGGGTAAGAACGTCCAGTTCTACTTCGTCAACGCCCGCGCGCAGGATGTCGTCAAGGCCGTGACCGACTCGAAGCCGCCGAGCGGCTTCACCGACCAGCCGGTCGAGACCAACTGGTTCTCCGGCCTGTTCTCCCTGCTGGTCCCGGTCCTGCTGCTGGGCGTGCTGTTCTGGTTCCTGCTCTCCCGGATGCAGGGCGGCGGCTCCAAGGTCATGCAGTTCGGCAAGTCCAAGGCCAAGATGGTCAATAAGGACATGCCGCAGGTGACCTTCAGCGACGTCGCCGGCGCCGACGAGGCCGTCGAGGAACTCGAAGAAATCAAGGAATTCCTTCAGCAACCGGCGAAGTTCCAGGCCGTGGGCGCCAAAATCCCCAAGGGCGTGCTGCTGTACGGCCCTCCAGGTACCGGCAAGACCCTGCTGGCTCGTGCCGTCGCAGGCGAGGCAGGCGTTCCCTTCTTCTCGATCTCCGGCTCCGACTTCGTTGAAATGTTCGTCGGCGTGGGCGCGTCCCGTGTCCGCGACCTGTTCGAGCAGGCAAAGGCCAACGCGCCGGCCATCATCTTCGTGGACGAAATCGACGCCGTCGGACGGCACCGCGGTGCGGGCATCGGTGGCGGCAACGACGAACGTGAGCAGACCCTCAACCAGCTCCTGGTTGAAATGGACGGCTTCGACGTCAAGACCAACGTCATCCTGATCGCTGCCACCAACCGCCCCGACGTGCTCGATCCCGCGCTGCTCCGGCCGGGCCGCTTCGACCGCCAGATCTCCGTGGAGGCCCCGGACTTGATCGGCCGCGACCAGATCCTGAAGGTCCACGCCAAGGGCAAGCCGATGGCTCCCGGCGTCGACCTGCGGGCCGTGGCCAAGAAGACCCCGGGTTACACCGGTGCGGACCTGGCCAACGTCCTCAACGAGGCCGCGCTGCTGACCGCGCGCTCGAACGCCAACCTGATCGATGACCGCGCCCTCGACGAGGCCATCGACCGTGTGATGGCCGGCCCGCAGAAGCGCAGCCGCGTGATGAAGGAACACGAGCGCAAAGTCACCGCCTACCACGAGGGCGGCCACGCCCTGGTCGCGGCGGCGCTGCGGAACTCGGCCCCCGTCACCAAGATCACCATCCTGCCGCGCGGCCGCGCCCTCGGCTACACCATGGTGGTTCCGGAGAACGACAAGTACTCCGTGACCCGCAACGAACTGCTGGACCAGATGGCCTACGCCATGGGCGGTCGGGTGGCCGAGGAACTCGTCTTCCACGACCCCTCCACCGGTGCGTCCAACGACATCGAGAAGGCCACCGGGATCGCCCGCAAGATGGTCACCGAGTTCGGCATGAGTGAGCGCGTCGGCGCCGTGCGCCTCGGCCAGGGCGGCGGGGAGCCGTTCCTGGGCCGCGACGCCGGCCACGAGCGCAACTACTCGGACCAGATCGCCTACGTCGTCGATGAGGAGGTGCGCCGCCTGATCGAGGGTGCGCACGACGAGGCCTACGCCATCCTGACCGAGAACCGCGACGTCCTGGACCAGCTGGCGCTCGAGTTGCTGGAACGCGAAACCCTGAACCAGCAGGAGATCGCCCACGTCTTCACCAACATCCGCAAGCGCGACTTCCGCGAGATCTGGCTCTCCAAGGAAAGCCGGCCGATCCAGGCCGTCGGCCCGGTGGAGTCCCGCCGCGAGAAGGCCGAGCGGGAGGCCCAGGAGGAAGCCAAGGAGGCCCGGCTCGAAGAACCGCTGGACGCCCTGCCCCCGCACGCCCAGGGCGTCCCCGGACAGGAGCCCTTCCAGGGCGGGGTGACGGATCTGGGGCCCGACGGCCATCCCGGCTAGGCTTCTTCTGTGACTTCCTACTTCGACGACGACGACGTTCCCGCCACCGCCGCCCCCCTCCCCTCGGACGTGGCGGCGGCCGACGGCCGGGACGGCACCAAGGTCGACCGCCCGCGGATCCAGGCGGCGGTCCGCGAGATCCTGCTCGCCATCGGCGAAGACCCGGACCGCAGCGGCCTGCTGGACACCCCGAAGCGGGTGGCCAAGGCCTACGCGGAGATGTTCGCGGGCCTGCACCACGACCCGGCGGAGATCCTCGCGACCACCTTTGACCTGGACCACGAGGAACTGGTCCTGGTCAAGGACATCCCGTTCTACTCGACCTGCGAGCACCACCTGGTGCCGTTCCACGGGGTGGCCCACGTCGGCTACATCCCCTCACACGACGGCAAGGTCACCGGGCTGAGCAAGCTGGCCCGGCTGGTGGACATGTTCGCCCGCCGCCCGCAGGTCCAGGAACGGCTCACCACCCAGATCGTCGAGGCTCTGACCACACACCTGAAGCCGCGCGGCGCGATCGTCGTGATCGAATGCGAACACCTGTGCATGTCCATGCGCGGCATCCGCAAGCCCGGCGCGAGGACCGTCACCAGCGCGGTCCGCGGGCAACTGCATGACCCGGCCACCCGCGCCGAAGCCATGAGCCTCATTCTCGGAAGGTAAGAAAAGCACTATGGACACCCTCGCCGCAGCCCCCGGAACTGGACCTGCCACATCGCCGCTGCCCGTGCTGCGCAAGCCGCGCCCGGCCGCGAGCTTCAAGGACCTGCCCTCGGACCGGACGCTCGTGATGGGGATCCTGAACGTCACCCCGGATTCGTTCAGCGACGGCGGCAAGCACGCGACGTCGGACACCGCCGTCGCCGCCGGCCTGCGGATGTATTACGCAGGCGCGGACATCATCGACGTCGGCGGCGAATCCACCCGCCCCGGCGCCGCCGAAGTCAGCGTCGAGGAGGAGCAGCGCCGGGTGCTGCCGGTGATCGAGGCCCTGGTCAAGGCCGGCGCGCTGGTCAGCATCGACACCACGCATGCCGCCACCGCCGAGGCGGCGCTGGCAGCGGGGGCCACGATCATCAACGACGTCTCCGGCCTCACGATCGAGCCTGAGATGATCGAGCTCGTGGGGCGCAGCAAGGCGCCCTACATCCTCACGCACCGCCGCGGCGACGCCAGCACCATGGACTCGCTGACCGACTACCGCGACGTGGCCCGCGACGTCGCCGCCGAACTCGCCGGCGTCCGTGACAAGCTCTACGCTGCCGGCGCCACCCCGGAGCAGATCATCCTTGATCCCGGCCTGGGCTTCGCCAAGAACGAGGCGCAGAACTGGGAACTACTGCAGGACCTGGACGTGCTGCAGGCCATGGGGCACAAGGTCCTCGTCGCGGCGTCCCGGAAACGCTTCCTGGGCAGCCTGCTGACCGTCGCCGGCAAGTCCGCCCCGCCGCAGGAGCGGGACGCGGCCACCGCTGCCGTGACCGCCATCAGCGCCTTCCGCGGCGCCTGGGCCGTCCGCGTGCACGACGTCGGCCCCAGCCTCGACGCCGTCAAGGTCGCCGCCCGCATCGCCCCGGCGGCCGGCCCGTCGCCGGTGCCCGCCGCGCCCGGCAACGGCTGACCGGCAGCCATGGACCGGATCACGCTCAGCGGTGTCACCGCCGTCGGGCACCACGGGGTGTTCGACTTCGAACGCCGGGACGGGCAGCCGTTCGTCGTCGACGCGGTGCTGCACCTGGACTTCAGCACGGCCGCGGCGTCCGACGACGTCCAGGACACCGCGCATTACGGCGAGGTGGCCGGCTGCATCAGCGGCTGGATCACCGGCACGCCGCTGAACCTGATCGAGGCCCTCGCCGTCCGGATCGCCGAAGACGTGTTGCGGCGCTTCCCGGTGGCGGCGGTGGACATCACGGTGCACAAACCCCAGGCCCCGATCGAGGTCGACTTCGGTGATGTGTCCGTCAGCGTGCACCGGGACCGGCAATGAGCGCCCAGCCCGCCGCCTACACGCGGGCCGTGATTGCCCTTGGCAGCAACCTGGGGGCCCGCAACGACACCCTTTCCGCGGCGGTAGCCGACCTTGTCGACCCGCCGGAAGTGCGGCTGCTGGCCATTTCGCCGATTGTGCAGACGAAAGCCGTGGGCGGCCCCGCCAACCAGCCGGATTTCTTGAACATGGTGATCGCCGTGGAGACCTCGCTGTCCCCGGAGGAGCTGCTGCGGCACTGCCATGCCGTGGAGCAGAAACACCTGCGGGTCCGCGAGGTCCGCTGGGGCCCCCGCACCCTCGACGTTGACATCATCACCTACGGCGATCTGGTGAGCTCCGACCCTGAGCTCACCCTCCCGCATCCGCGCGCCGCGGAACGCGCCTTCGTACTGTACCCGTGGTCCCTGATCGACCCCGCCGCCGAGCTCAACGGCGAACGCGTGGGCGAGCTGGCGGCCAGGGCTGCCGATTTCCCGGACCTCGTGCCCTTCGACGGCTTCGAGGACCTCAGCGGCGTGACCGGGGCGGGAGCGGTGGAGGCTCCGTGAAGCTGACGAACCCCCTCGTGCTGCTCGTGATCGGCGTCGGGCTCGCCGCCGCAGGCTGGTTCGCCACCCTGCTCGCCAGCCGCTACAGCATGGCCACCCCGGTGCTGCCGCTGACCGGCCTGGTCACCATGGGCGTGATCGTGGTCCTCACCTTGATCCTGGGGATCCGTGTGCTGCGCTGGCGCAACGGCAAGAAGAAGAAAATGCTCAACCCGATCCTCGCCGCCTGGACCTTGGTCCTCGCCCAGGCGTGCGCCTACACCGGCGCCATGCTGCTGGGCTGGCACGCGGGGATTTTCCTGGACCAGCTGCGGCTGTGGAACGTGCGCAGCGGGCAGGCCATCACCTGGCAGACGCTCGTCATGGCCGGCGGCGGTCTCGCCATGATTGTGGTGGGCCTGGTGGTGGAGCGGTTCTGCCGTATTCCGCCCGAGGACGGCGACGCCGAGGGGACGCCGGGTCTGCAGGGGAAGCGCGGCAAACCGAAGGCGGAAGGCGAGTATGCGTACCGAGGCGATTGACCCGCCGGGCGTGGCATGGTTGCGGGTCTCACCAAAGTACGTCACGGTGCGGGTCGTCGGCTGGGCGCTGGGGAACCTCATCGCCGTCGCGGTGCTGTCCCTCCCGCTTGTACTGGTCCTGACCGGTGCGTGGGCGTGGCCGCCGCTGTGGCTCGCCTTAGCCGTCCCCGCCGCAGCCTTCCTGCTGGCCCTCTGGCGCCTGGTGCTGATCCCGCGCCAGGTCCGGTCCATCGGCTACGCGGAACGCGAGGATGACTTGCTGATCCGCCGCGGAATCTTCTTCCAGCGCACCCTCGTGGTGCCTTACGGGCGGATGCAGTACGTGGACATCGGCGCCGGGCCAGTGGAACGCGGCCTGGGCCTGTGCACCGTCAAGCTCCACACCGCCTCGGCGGGGACCAGCGCGGAGATCCCCGGCCTGCCCGCCGGGGAAGGGGCGCGGCTGCGCGAACAGCTCTCCGCCCGCGGCGAGGCCCGGCTGGCCGGACTGTGACCGGCAGCGGGGACGGCTGGCAGCGCGTCCACCCGGCGTCGCCCTTTGTCCGGGGCTGGGTGGCGCTGGCCGCACTGTTCTTCTTCTTTGGCCGCGACTCCTTCGAACGCCTGCTCCAGGGCGCCCCGGTCTTTGACGAGCGGCTCGCCGGACGGGCGCCCTGGCTGCTGCTGGGTGGCGGCACGGTGCTGCTGCTGACCGTGCTCGGCTTTGTCCTGAGCTGGTATTTCACCCGCTACCAGGTGGCGAACGGCTATGTGCGCGTCAACACCGGGTTCCTGTTCAAGCAGCAGCGGCAGGCGAGGCTGGACCGGGTCCAGGCGATCGACGTCGTGCAGCCCCTGCTCGCCCGGATCTTCGGGCTCGCGGAGCTCAGGTTCGAGGTGGCGGACGCCGGGCAGTCGGCGGTGCACCTGGCCTACCTGCGCGCCGATGAGGCCCGCCGGCTCCGCGCGACCATCCTTGCCAGCGCCTCCGGTGCTGCCGGCGTGACCGCGCCACCCGGACCCGGGCAACAGGGCCAGCCCAGTGAGCCGGGCCAGCCCGGCCAAGCCGGCCACGTGGGGCCGGCCCCCGTGGAGGCCCCGGAGCATACGGTACTGACCGTTCCGCCGGCCCGCCTCGCCGGATCGCTGGTACTGAGCGAGCAGAGCGTCGTCATCGTCCTCGGCGCAGTGGCCTCCGTGGTGCTCTCCGCCGTGACCGAGAGCCGCAGTTTCTACTTCTACCTGATCCCCGCCGGCCTGGGCCTGGTCGCCGCTTACTGGAACTCCTTCAACAAGGGCTACAACTTCACCGCCGCCATCTCCGCCGACGGCATCCGGCTCCACTACGGCCTGCTCGACACCCAGGCCCAGACCCTGCCGCCGGGACGGATCCAGGCCCTGCGCGTCAGCCAGCCGCCGCTGTGGCGCATCTTCGGCTGGTACCGGATGCAGGTCAACGTGGCCGGCTACGGGACGGCGGGCAGCAACGGCGAGGGTTCCTCCCGGACCACCCTGCTGCCGGTGGGGACGCTCGCGGAGGTGCTCACCATGCTCTCGCTGGTCCTGCCCGATCCCGGCACCCCGGACCCCGTGCGCGTGTTCACTGCCGGACTGCACGGACTCGCACCGGCCGCCGGCGCGAATGCCATGGACGACGGCGGCTTCGTCACCACCCCGCGGCGGGCGCGCCTGCTCGCCCCGCTGGGCTGGCGGCGCAACGGCTTTGCTGCCACAGACACCGCCCTGCTGATCCGCTCCGGCCGTTGGTGGCGCCAGCTCGTGCTGGTCCCGCACCAGCGCACCCAGTCGATGGCGCTGCAGCAGGGCCCGGTGGCCCGGCGCTTCAGGGTCGCGGACCTGGTCCTGCACACCACCGCCGGTCCGGTGGCGCCGCGGCTGGTCCAGGCCGGCCTGGACGAGGGCCGCGCCCTGCTCGACGCGCAGGCGGCCCGCGCCCGCACGGCGCGGAAACGGCAGACCAGCGAACACTGGCTCGCCCGGACCGCACCCCTCGAACCTGCGCCCCTCGAACCCGCAGCACAGGTCCCCGCAGCACAGGATCCCGCACCCCTCGAACCCGCACCACAGGAAGGGCCGCAGCATGGCTAAGCCAGGACGCCTCGGCGTCGGAATCATCGGAGCGGGCAAGGTGGGCGCCGTCCTCGGGGCGGCACTGCGCGCCGCGGAGCACGCCGTCGTCGGGGTCTCCGCCGTGTCGGACGCCAGCCGCGACCGTGCCGAAACCCTGCTGCCCGGGGTCCCCATCCTCGAGGTGCAGGACATCGTGGAGCGCGCCGAACTGGTGCTGCTGGCGGTCCCGGACGACGCCCTTGGCCCTCTCGTGGAGGGACTCGCGAAGCTCGGGGCCTGGCAGCCCGGCCAGCTCGTGGCCCACACCTCGGGGCGTTTCGGCGTCGGAATCCTGCACCCGGTCCGTGCCGCGGGGGCCATCCCGCTGGCGCTGCACCCCGCCATGACCTTCACCGGCATGAGCCTGGACCTGACCCGGCTGCTCGACTGCAGCTTCGGCGTGACGGCCGACCCGGCCATGCTGCCGATCGCGCAGGCGCTCGTGGTGGAGATGGGCGCCGAGCCGGTAGCGATCGCCGAGGGGGACCGCACGCTGTACCACGCCGCCCTTGCCCACGGCTCGAACCACCTCGTCACCCTCGTGGCGCAGGCCTCCGAGTTACTGCGCGACGTCGGTGTCGACGCCCCCGAACGGATGCTGGGCCCCCTGCTGCGCGCCACCCTGGAGAATGCCCTCGCGTCCGGGGAGTCGGCGCTGACCGGGCCTGTGGCGCGCGGGGACGTGGGGACCGTCGCCGCGCACACCGAGGCCCTGCGGGAACTCGGCGGCGGCTCGGGCGATATTCTGGACGCGTACCTGGCTATGGCCCGGGCGACGGCCCGCCGTGCCGGCAGCCGCGGGCTGCTAAGGCCGGGGCAGATCGACGGCATCCGGCAGGCGCTCGAGGGCCCCGGTACCGACGGCCCGCACCCTGAGGAAGGACCCTGAGATGGCGATCCAGCTCGTAACCACGGCTGCCCAACTCCGCGCCGAAAGCGCGCGCCTGCTCACCGAAAAACGCGGCACCTCGCAGGGGCTGGTGCCCACGATGGGCGCCCTGCACGAGGGGCATGCACGGCTGGCGCGCACCGCCGTCGAGCAGAACGACGTCGTGGTGGCCAGCATCTTCGTCAACCCGCTGCAGTTCGGCGAGGCCGTGGACCTTGAGCGCTACCCGCGGACCCTGGAGGCGGACCTGGCCCTGCTCGACGCCCAAGGGGTGGACCTGGCCTTCGCGCCCGCGGTCGAGGAGGTGTACCCCGGCGGGGAGCCGATGGTCCGGATCACCTCAGGCGTGCTCGCGGAAAAATGGGAGGGTGCGTCCCGGCCGGGCCACTTCGACGGCGCCCTGACAGTGGTCGCGAAGCTGCTGCACTACGGGCTTCCCGGTGCCGGGCAGGCCGCCTACCGGGCCTATTTCGGCCAAAAGGACGCCCAGCAGCTGACCTTGGTCCAGCGGATGGTGGCGGACCTGAACTTCCCGGTGGAGATCGTGCCGGTGCCGATCGTGCGGTCCCCGGACGGACTGGCCCTCTCCAGCCGCAACCGGTTCCTCTCCGCCGCGGAACGTGAGGCCGCCCTGGTGCTTTCCCGGGCGCTGCGGCTGGTCGAGGAGCGGGCCAACGCCCACGAACCGCTCGACCTGGATTCGGCCCGGGCGCTTGTGGAGTCCCAGCCGCTCGTGGAGCTGGACTACTTCGACGTGGTGGATCCGCGCACCCTGGAGCCGCTTGCCGAGAACTGCCGCGAGACCCCGTTCCGGGGCGAGGGCCTGGTGCTGATCGCGGCCAAGGTGGGCCCGGTGCGGCTGATCGACAACGTGCCGCTGGACTCCTAGCCGGCGGCGCTCTCCGCCATCAGTTTGAGGTTCTCCAGGGTGTGTTCCCTGGCCCGTTCCTGCAGGCGCTCCACCAGCACCCGGTCCGCGAACTTTCCTATGGCGGCCCCCGGGACGTTGTACTCGATTTCCGCGCTGACCCGGGTTCCGTTTCCGGAGGGCTCGTAGTCCCAGGTTTGCCATCCCCTGAGAGGCCCGTCGAATTCGAGGCGCACGTGGCGGCCGCCGGTGGCGGTCGGTTCGTTTTCCAGGACGCGGGTCGTGACCGGGAAGGGCACCCCGGCCATCAGGTAGCTGTGCTCGACGACGGTTCCGGCCCCGCCGTCGCCCTCCACTTTCTTAGGCTCGCTGAGGTTGACCCACCACGACGCCCAGTGATAGGGGTCGACGGCGATTTCCGTGACGCGCTCGACCGGCGCGTTGATCTGGGTGTCGAGCTTGATGTGGCCCATGGTGAATCCTCTCGTCGCGTGAGTGGAGGGATCGGGCGCCCCCGTTGCGCGCCCCGGCCCTGTTACCAGCCAACGCCTGCCGCCAGGGTGCTGGTAGGGGACATAGGCCCCGGGTACGGTCCGCGGGCCCAGTGTTCCGATGCCAGTGTTCCGATGCCCCGGCAGATGCACGGCAACTTGTCTCCCGTGTCGGGAATTACCGCTGCAAACGGCTGGTTGGAAACCGTAGTGGCGACGATGCCCGCCGAATCCACTTCAACTCCCTGAGGGAATCCCCATGCCAGCAGATGCCCCTTCCAACGTCCAAGCCAGCCTGGCCCCGCAGACCCGGACCGACGACGCCGCCCCGGCGACGGCGCAGCGCGGGGGAACCCCGGCGGCCGGGCCGGAGAAGCTGTCCCGGGAGTCCGTCACCGTCATCGCGACCCTGCTGGCGGCCACCTTCGTGGTGATCCTGAACGAAACCATCATGAACGTCGCCCTGCAGCGGCTGATGGTGGACCTGCGGGTCGACGCACCCACCGTGCAGTGGCTTTCGACCGGCTTCATGCTGACCATGGCCGTGGTTATTCCGACCACCGGTTTCATCCTGCAGCGGCTCTCCACCAGGGCGGTGTTCATGCTGGCCATGGGGCTCTTCTCCGGGGGCACCCTCCTGGCTGCCGTCGCGCCGGGGTTCGCGGTCCTGCTGCTGGCCAGGATCATCCAGGCCGGCGGCACCGCCATCATGCTGCCGCTGCTGATGACCACCATCCTCACCCTGGTCCCGATTTCCCGCCGCGGGGCCGTGATGGGCAACGTCAGCATCGCGATCTCCGTGGCGCCGGCGATGGGACCCACGGTGTCCGGGCTGATCCTGCAGAACTTTTCCTGGCGGTTCATGTTCGTCTTCGTCCTGCCGATCGCCCTGCTCGCGTTCGGCATCGGGGCCAGGTTCCTGCGGAACATCGGCGAAAACGAGAAGACCCGACTCGACGCGCTCTCCGTTGTGCTGACCGTCCCGGCCTTCGGCGGCGTCGTCTACGGGCTGAGCCAGATCGGCGGCAGCGGCGGGGCCGCCACCCCGGCGGTAGCGGCGCTCGCCGTCGGCGTCGTGGCGCTGCTGGCTTTTGTCCTGCGCCAGCTCCGGCTGCAGAAGTCCGATGCGCCGCTGCTTGACCTGCGCGCCTTCAACTTCCGGATGTTCACCGTGTCCGTGCTGCTGCTGGTGGTCGCGATGATTGCGCTGTTCGGAGCCGTGATCCTGCTGCCCCTGTACCTGCAGGAAGTCCGCGGCCTCAAGTCGCTGGAAACCGGGCTTGCCCTGCTGCCGGGTGGACTGGCGATGGGACTGCTGGGCCCGGTCATCGGCCGGCTCTTCGACCGGGTGGGACCCCTGCCCCTGACCGTCACCGGATCGGTCCTGATGGTGCTGGCGCTCTGGCAGTTCTCCGGGCTGGACGCCCAGACGCCGGTGGGCTGGATCATCGCGCTGCACGTGGCCCTGAGCCTGGGCCTGGCGCTGCTGTTCACGCCGGCCTTCACCACGGGGCTGAACCCGCTGCCGCCGCACCTGTATTCCCACGGTTCCGCCATCATGAGCACGCTGCAGCAGGTCGCGGGTGCGGCCGGTACCGCGCTTCTGGTCTCGATCTTCGCCGTCGTGTCGGCCGGCGCCGGAATCGTCGCCGGCATGCACGCGGCGTTCCTGACCGCGGCGGTCATAGCGCTCGCCGCCGTCGTGCTGTCCATGCTGATGCGCAAAGCGGAAGGCGTCGGGGCTCCGGCAGCCCACTGACCGCCCGCTTCCCAGCGCGAACGGACACTTGGGCCCTCCTTGTGGGCCCCAAGTGTCCGTTCGGACCGGAGGGGACTGGACCTAGCCGGCGAAGAACTCGCTGAGTTCGGCGATGAGCTTGTCCGGCGCCTTGTTGACGCCGTCGTGGCCCATGCCCGGGAGGATCGTGTAGCTGGAGCCGGACAGCACGTCGTGGATTTGCCCGCAGGCCACGCCGAAGTACGCCGGGCTCTTCTCGCCCACGATGATCAGCGTCTCGAGCGGCAGCTCCAGGAACGGTTCGGCCGGCATGTCGGCGGCGATGATCGCCTTGATTTCACGCACCCCGGTCTGCATGAGCTCGCGCAGCTGCTTGCCGACGGGCGTGCCGGCGGTGAGCTTGTTCGCCAGCGTCAGCATGGACAGCGGCATCCGGGAGACGGCGCTTCCGGTCTCCAGGCCGCGCACCAGCACGGCCAAGGCCCGGTCGTCGTCGCCGGCGGCGGTGAGGCGCTCGTACTCGGGAATCCAGTCCGCCGTGACGCTGTGGTTAACCGAGACGGCCGGGTCGTACACCGCCAGCCGCTCCACGGGCAGGGTGCGCGCGGCGTGCAGCGCCACCGCGCCGCCGAAGCTGTGGCCAAAGACGTCGGTGCTCGCGGTGTGCTTCATCACGGCATCAAGGTCCCGGATGTCCACGTCCAGCGTGTAGTCCTCCGGTTGCGGGGAGGACGAGCCGCGGCCGCGCCGGTTGAAGGTGTGGACCGGACGGCCCAGGGCTGCGCTGAGCTTTTGCGCGAAACGGGTGTAGTCGGCGGCCGTCACCATCGAGGCGGGCACGACGACGACGCCGGAACCCGCCGCGGCAAGATCCGCGCCCGTGCTGAAAAGCTCGAGGGTTCCGCCGTCGGGGGTTCTGATGTTCTCGCGGGTCATGTTCCGAGCCTAGCCGAGGCGCCCGGGTCCGCACACCAGGGCCGCCTTCGGTTAGCCCAGCCGGCCGCCGGAGATCTCGAGATAGCAGGAGCCGCACAGCGACTCGTACCAGGCGTCCTGCCCGTCGATCGCCACCTGGTCGCCGTCGAACACCACCTCGTCGCCGATCCGGCGGGTGTTGAAGATGGCCTTGCGGCCGCAGCGGCAGATGGTCTTGAGCTCCTCCAGGGTGTGCGCGATCTCAAGGAGCCGGAGCGATCCGGGGAAGGCGCGCGTCCGGAAGTCGGTGCGGATGCCGTAGGCGAGCACGGGGACGTTGTCCAGCACGGCGATGCGGAAGAGGTCATCGACCTGCCCGGGCTCGAGGAACTGGGCCTCGTCCACCAGCAGGCAGGCCACGGGAGATGTGTCCACGTGCTGGAGCAGGGCGTCCGGGTCGTCGCCGTGCGCGTGCGCCGAGAACAGTTCCCGGGCGGAAGCGCCGGCGGGGATCAGGAAGTCCACCGAGCGCGTCATGCCCAGCCGGGACACGACGTCGGCGTCGCCCTTGGTGTCAATGTCCGGCTTGGCGAGCACAACCCTCTGGCCGCGCTCCTCATAGTTGAACGCGGCCTGCAGCAGGCCCGTCGACTTGCCGGAGTTCATCGCGCCGTAGCGGAAGTAGAGCTTGGCCAAGGGGTTCCTTTCGACATAGGTCGCCCCCGATTCTAGTGCCAGAAGTCAGCGGCCCAACCGCAGCCGCCGCCTGATTCCGGGCCGCGCCGGAGTGCCCGCGCCGAGCAGGAACCTGGCCGCCATCAACGCCAGCCGGCGGTTCCCGGGCCGGAGCGGACCTTCGTGCAGCTGGCCGGGCACCACGGCGAACTTGACCGCGGGTACCGCCGCCGCGAGCTGGCGCCCGGTGTCGGCGAAGTAGTCCGGACTCCAGCCCCCGGTCAGCATCAGCGTGGGCGTCGTGATCGAGGCGAAGTCGGCGAGTTCGGCGTCGGCGGCCAGCACCGCACGCATCTCCGCAACCGCGGTGGGCAGCAGCTCACGCATCTCGGCGCCCAGCGTGGTCCGGGCCGAGAGGATGCTGAGCATGCGCAAGGCACCGAGCGGCAGCTTTGACACCGGACCCGCGGTCTCCAGCCCCTGGACCAGGTGGGCCCACGCCCTGTCCAGTTCCCCGGCCGCGACCGAACGCTCCAGCTCGGGCCGCCAGCGGCTGGTGAGGTTCCCGGCGAGGGACACCGCGGCGTCGTAAGTGACCAGCCGCCGGAGCGGCACGCTCCGTGCCGCCTGCAGCGCCACAAACCCGCCGTAGCTGTGCGCCACCACATCCGTGGACCCGGTCTGCCGGAGCACAGTGGCCAGGTCAGCCACCTCGGTTGCCGCCGAGTAGTCCGCAGGCTGCGGCGAGGACCCGGCCCGGCCGCGCCGGTTGTAGCAGTGCACCGGGCGGCCGAGCAGCCGGGTCAGGCTCCGGGCGAACGGTCGGTACAGAGCCGCCGTGACCAAGGTTCCATGCACGACGACGACGCCGGTCCCCGCCGCCGGGTCCGGCGTGCCTTCAGCCGGCGCCGACAATGGCACCGTTGCCGCGGCGCGGGCCGCCGCCGGAGCGGCCCCGGGCGCGGGCCGGAAGGTGTTCAGCTCGAGGTGCCCCTCGCCGTCGTCGGTCCGAATCCTCCACGTCTCCACAGGCTTGAGTCTATTCCTGGTCTCTTCCCGCCCCGCCCGAACCGGCCGCTCCCGAAAGCCCGGTAAACTTGGGGATTGTGACTTCCCAAAACACCCCTGCCCCGCACGAGCACTCCGACGCCAGCGAACAGACCCTGGTCCGCATGGAGAAGCGCGCCAAGCTGATCGAACGCGGCATCGAGGCGTACCCGGTGGGAGTCGAGCGCACCCATTCGCTGACGGAGATCCGCGAAAAGTATGCCCACCTCGTGGCCGACGAGACCACCGGCGACGTCGTCGGCGTGACCGGCCGCATCGTCTTCATCCGCAACACCGGCAAGCTGTGCTTCGCCACCCTCCAGGAGGGCGGGACGGACGGGAAGGCCGTCCGGCTGCAGGTCATGCTCAGCCTGGCCAACATCGGCGAGGAAGCGCTCGCGGACTGGAAGGCCCTCGTGGACCTGGGCGACCACGTCTTCATCAAGGGCGAGGTGATCTCCTCCCGCCGCGGCGAGCTCTCCGTGATGGCCGAGTCGTGGTCGATGGCGTCCAAGGCGCTCCGGCCGCTGCCGGTGCTGCACGCCGAGCTGAACGAGGAAACCCGCGTCCGCCAGCGCTACGTGGACCTGATCGTCCGCGACGAGGCCCGCGAAATGGTTTACACCCGCGCCGCGATCACCCGCTCGATCCGCGAAACCCTGCACCGCCAGGGCTACGTCGAGGTGGAAACCCCCATGCTGCAGCTGGTGCATGGCGGCGCCACGGCCCGCCCCTTCGAGACGCACATGAACGCCTTCGACCAGAAGATGACGCTGCGCATCGCCACCGAGCTGTACCTCAAGCGCACCGTCGTCGGCGGGATCGACCGCGTCTACGACATGGGCCGCGTCTTCCGCAACGAGGGCGTCGACTCGACGCACAGCCCCGAATTCACCACCCTGGAGAGCTACGAGGCCTGGGCTGACCAGTTCGTCATGGCGGACCGGATCAAGGAAATCATCCTCGACGCCGCCGACGCCGCCGGGGTGGGCCGCGTGCTCCAGACCGAGGCCGGCGAAATCAATCTCGACGGCGACTGGGCCTGGATGGCCGTGTACCCCGGCCTCTCCGACTTCGTGGGCCAGGACATCACCCCGGAAACCCCCGTCTCGGAGCTGCTGGCCATCGCCGCCAAGCACGAGGTCAAGGTCGACGCGGGCTGGGACGCGGAGAAGCTCGTGGTTGAGCTCTTCGGCGAGCTGGTCGAACCGACGCTGCTCAACCCCACCTTTGTTTACGACTACCCGCCCTCCGCGCAGCCCCTGGCCCGCCACCACCGCGAGGACAACCGGCTGATCGAGGCATGGGACCTGATCATCGGCGGGATGGAGCGCGGCACCGCGTTCTCCGAACTGATCGACCCGGTCATCCAGCGCGAACGGCTCACCGAGCAGTCCCGCCGCTCGGCCGCGGGCGATGTCGAAGCCATGCAGCTGGACGAGGACTTCCTTCGCGCCCTCGAGTACGGCGCCCCGCCGATGGGCGGCATTGGCCTCGGCATCGACCGGCTGGTCATGCTCTTCACCGGCGCCGGCATCCGGGAGACCATTCTCTTCCCGCTGCTCAAGCCCGAGGGCCACTAATCATGGAGTACATCGCCGTCCTGCTCCCGTCCGTGGTGGTCGGGCTCCTCTTCTGGTTCGCCATGAAGGCCATCTTTAACGCCGACAAATCCGAGCGCCAGGCCGAGGCCCGCGCCCAGGCGGAGGCGGCCGCCCGCGGGCCGGAGCAGAATCCCGCTCCGGAAAACGGGCATTCCCCCGAACAGCGCTAAAGGCAACTATTCCTTCCTGTGGTTTTTCTTTGGAAGGGGTTTTTCGCTTTGACTCGCAGCCATAAAAGGATGGATACTTTTTACAGATACATCCTGCTTTTCTAAATACTCATCCTTTTGAAAAGAGAGTCTTTATGGCACAGAAAGTTAAAATCATCCTCGTTGATGATCTGGATGGGGGAGCCGCGGACGAAACTGTCCGGTTTGGCCTGGACGGCGTCAGTTATGAAATTGACCTGTCGTCCGGCAACGCGTCCGAACTCCGCTCGGCACTCGAGCGATACGTAGGCCACGCGCGCAAGACATCAAGCGGCCGGGCAACCCGGACTAAAGTCTCCAGCGGCCGCAATCAGGACTCTGCGCAGATCCGGCAGTGGGCCCGGGACAACGGCTATGCGGTAAACAGCCGCGGCCGTATCCAGGCGGAAATTCAGGAAGCGTACCAAAAGGCGAATTCCTAGCTCGAAGCCGCGTCCCGGACGCAGCCCCGCGTGCAATTGACAGTGGGAAAGCCCCCGCCCCCGGGCGGGGGCTTTCCCATGTGCGCCGGCCGATGCTGGGGCGCCGGTGCGTTCCCGCCCGGTTACCGGCTGAAAATGCCGCGATAGGCCGGGGACGCGCTATGTCTCCCGGGTCCCGGAACCAACAACCGGGCGGGAGCGCAGCCGCACCACGCACCCGGTCCGGGCCGCGCCCGGGCGCTCCGGTGGCGCCCGTGACCCGTCCCGGTTTCCCCTGTGGCGAACAAGCCACAAATCTCGAACCCGGCCACGTAGCATCAAAGTACGTCGTAGCTAGGAGTGTGGCGAAAATGTTTGAGCGATTTACGGACCGTGCCCGTCGCGTAGTTGTGCTTGCCCAAGAAGAGGCACGCATGCTGAACCACAATTACATCGGCACCGAACACATCCTCTTGGGCCTGATCCATGAGGGTGAAGGTGTTGCCGCCAAAGCCCTCGAGTCCTTGAGCATCTCGCTCGACGGAGTGCGCGAGCAGGTGCAGGAGATCATCGGCCAGGGCCAGCAGGCCCCGTCCGGCCATATCCCCTTCACCCCGCGCGCCAAGAAGGTGCTGGAGCTCTCGCTGCGCGAAGCCCTGCAGCTGGGCCATAACTACATCGGCACCGAGCACATCCTGCTCGGCCTCATCCGCGAGGGTGAAGGTGTGGCTGCCCAGGTGCTGGTCAAGCTCGGAGCGGACCTGAACCGCGTCCGCCAGCAGGTCATCCAGCTGCTCTCCGGCTACCAGGGCAAGGAAACCACCGGTGCAGGCGTTGGCCCAGGCCAGGCCGAAGGCACCCCCGCCGGCTCGGTCGTCCTCGACCAGTTCGGCCGGAACCTGACCCAGGCCGCGCGGGAAAACAAGCTGGACCCGGTGATCGGGCGCGAGCAGGAAATGGAACGCGTTATGCAGGTCCTTTCCCGCCGCACCAAGAACAACCCGGTGCTGATCGGCGAGCCCGGCGTCGGCAAGACCGCCGTCGTCGAGGGCCTGGCCCAGGCGATCGTCCGCGGCGACGTGCCGGAGACCATCAAGGACAAGCAGCTGTACACCTTGGACCTCGGGTCCCTCGTGGCCGGCTCCCGCTACCGCGGTGACTTCGAAGAGCGCCTGAAGAAGGTCCTCAAGGAGATCCGCACCCGCGGCGACATCATCCTCTTCATCGACGAGATCCACACCCTCGTGGGTGCCGGTGCCGCCGAAGGTGCCATCGATGCGGCCTCCATCCTGAAGCCCATGCTGGCCCGCGGCGAGCTGCAGACCATCGGTGCCACCACGCTGGACGAGTACCGCAAGCACATCGAGAAGGACGCCGCCCTGGAACGCCGCTTCCAGCCGATCCAGGTCAAGGAGCCCTCCGTCGCCGACGCGATCGAGATCCTCAAGGGCCTGCGTGACCGCTACGAGGCGCACCACCGCGTCACCATCACCGACGGCGCCCTCGCCTCGGCGGCCAGCCTGTCCGAACGTTACATCTCGGACCGCTTCCTGCCGGACAAGGCGATCGACCTGATCGACGAGGCCGGTGCCCGGTTGCGCATCCGCCGGATGACAGCTCCGCCGGAACTCAAGGTCATGGACGAGAAGATTTCGGCCATGAAGCTGGAGAAGGAGTCCGCGATCGACGCGCAGGACTTCGAAGGCGCCGCCTCGCTGCGCGACAAGGAGCAGAAGCTCATTGCCGAACGCGCCGAGAAGGAACGCCAGTGGAAGACCGGCGGCATGGACGACATCTCCGAGGTGGATGAGGATCTCATCGCCGAGGTGCTGGCGAACTCCACCGGCATCCCGGTCTTCAAGCTGACCGAGGAAGAATCCTCGCGCCTGCTGAAGATGGAAGACGAACTGCACAAGCGTGTGGTCGGCCAGAACGAGGCCATCAAGGCCCTGTCCCAGGCGATCCGCCGCACCCGTGCAGGCCTGAAGGACCCGAAGCGTCCGGGCGGCTCGTTCATCTTTGCCGGACCCACCGGCGTCGGCAAGACCGAGCTGGCCAAGGCACTCGCGGAGTTCCTGTTCGGCGAGGAAGACGCGCTGATCACCTTGGACATGTCCGAGTACTCGGAGAAGCACACCGTCTCGCGGCTCTTCGGTGCCCCTCCGGGCTACGTGGGCTACGAGGAGGGCGGCCAGCTGACCGAGAAGGTCCGGCGTCGTCCGTTCTCCGTGGTCCTGTTCGACGAAGTGGAGAAGGCGCACGCCGACCTCTTCAACTCGCTGCTGCAGATCCTGGAAGACGGCCGCCTGACCGACTCCCAGGGCCGCGTGGTTGACTTCAAGAACACTGTGATCATCATGACTACGAACCTCGGCACCCGGGACATCTCCAAGAGCGTTGCCACCGGCTTCCAGTCGGGCACTGACACGCAGACCGGCTACAACCGGATGCGCGCCCGGGTCACGGAGGAGCTCAAGCAGCACTTCCGCCCCGAGTTCCTGAACCGTGTCGACGACGTGGTGGTGTTCCCGCAGCTGACCCAGGACGAGATCATTGAGATCGTCGACCTGTTCGTCACCCGCCTGGAGAAGCGCCTCAAGGACAAGGACATGGGCATCGAGCTCACGACCGCGGCCAAGGTGCTCCTAGCGACCCGCGGCTACGACCCCGCGATGGGTGCCCGGCCGCTGCGCCGCACCATCCAGCGCGAGATCGAGGACCAGCTCTCCGAGAAGATCCTCTTCGGCGAGCTGCACTCCGGCGACATCGTGGTGGTGGACGTGGAAGGCGAAGGCGACGACGCGAAGTTCACCTTTGCCGGCAACGCCAAGCCGCGCATCCCGGAGATCGCTCCGAGCGTCTAGGCGCCCGCCGCGCAGGCTCTACGACAAAGCCCCCGGCCGCTTCCTTCAAGGAGGCGGCCGGGGCCTTTTGCTGCCATCACGCGGTGGCGGGGCGTCAGGCGCTGACGGTGATCCATTCGCCGTCGAGCGCCGCCGTCAGTTTGGCGAGCGGTGACCTGGCCGGGCCGTTGACCACGCTGCCGTCGGAGCCCTTGAACGAGGAGCCGTGGCAGGGGCAGGCGAAGTCCGCTCCGTCGGGAGCCACCGGGCAGCCGGCATGCGTGCAGGTCGCGTCATAAGCAAGGACGGTCTTTTCATCCGGCCGGAAAATCACCACCGTCTTACCGTTCAGCTTCCCGGTAGCGGTGCCCCCCACCTTGACATCGCTGAGCTTGCCGATCCTGACGGCGGTGCCGGCCGGCACGGAGGGCTCAGCCGCCGCGCTGGAGGCGGGGGTGCCCGTGCCGGGACCTGCGCAGGCGGACAGGGCAAGCGCGCCGCCGCCCAGGGCGCCAGCACCGAGCAGAAGGGAGCGTCGGGGGAGGGCTTTTTCGGGATTCATGCACCCATCATGCCAAGCGAGCCTGAAAATCCGCCGTGATCCCGAGCCACTCCACTCTGAAAGCAGTGTTTCACTCTTAGTGAACGGGGTGTGATCCGGGGCACAAGGGGTGTTGAATCGGGGGCATGGCTTCCACCGAGACCCAGACCCTGGGCGAATATCCCGAGACCCCGTTCCACGACCTGGACCACTATCTCGCCATCCCGAAGGTCAGCGGCCTGGCACTGAGCCCCGACGGCGGCCGGCTCGTCACCACCGTGGCCACGCTCAACGACAAGGGCACCGAGTACCGCACCGCGCTCTGGGAGCTGGACCCCGCGGGGAAGAAGCAGGCCCGGCGTATTACCCGCAGCGCCAAGGGCGAGGCGGGGGCCGTGTTCGCCGCTGACGGGAAGCTGTACTTCACCTCCGCCCGCCCGGACCCGGAAAGCCCGGATAGCGACCCAGTCAACGCACTGTGGGTCCTTCCGGCTGACGGCGGCGAGGCCCGCGTCGCGCTCTCACGCGCCGGCGGCGTCAGCGGCCTCCTGGCAGCGAAGGCGGCCGATGCCCTGTTCGTGACGGGATCCGTGCTCGCCGGTTCCACGGACGAGGACAACGACGAGGAGCGCCGCAAGGCCCGCCAGGACAACAAGGTGGCCGCGATCCTGCACAGCGGCTATCCCGTGCGCTACTGGGATGCGGACCTGGGTCCCGCGCAGCCCCGGCTGTTCGCCGTCGAGCCCGGGCCGGAGCCCGAGCCGGGCAAGCCGGCGACGGTCGACGCCGTCCCGCCGGTCCGCCTGCGCAACCTGACCCCCGACGCCGGCAACGGGCTCCGCGAGGCCGACACCGTCGTCAGCCCGGACGGCAAGACCCTTTTCAGCAGCTTCACCAAGCCGCTGGCCAACGCGGACTCCCGCACCGTCCTGGTGGCGGTCGATGTCGCCACCGGCACCCGGCGGGTCTTGCTGGACACCGAGGGCATGAGCTACTTCCCGGGCCCGGTGAGCCCCGACGGCCGGGCCCTGGTGGTGGTCAGCGAGACCGACACCACCCCGGAGCAGGCACCCCGGGTTGGGCTGCACCTCCTGGACGTCTCGGGCGACGGTGCCGACCCCGACGGCGACGGCGCCGGCCTGACGCCGCTCGCGGCGGGCTGGGACCGCTGGCCGCGCCCGGCGGCCTGGCTGCCGGACGGATCGGCCGTGCTGGTAACCGCTGACGAGGACGGAGCCTGCCCGGTATTCCGGGTCGGCGTGCCCGGGACGCCCGGCGGGGACGCGGAGCCGGTCCGGCTGACGGCCGACAGTGCCGCCTACACCGACGTCGCCGTCGCCCCGGACGGCCGCAGCGCCTTCGCGCTGCGCAGCTCCTATGAATTCCCGGCGGAAGCCGTGCGGATCGACCTGGCCAGCGGCGAGGTCACCCGTCTTCCCGCGCCCGCGGAGCGTCCCGCCTACCGCGGCGTGCTCGAGCGGGTGGAGGCTACCTCGCCGGGCGGCGACCGGGTGCCCGGATACCTGGCCCTGCCGGAAGGTGCCTCGGCCGGCAACCCTGCCCCGCTGCTGCTCTGGATCCACGGCGGACCGCTGGGCTCCTGGAACGCCTGGACCTGGCGCTGGAACCCGTGGCTGCTCGTCGCCAGGGGCTATGCGGTGCTGCTCCCGGACCCGGCCCTGTCGACCGGTTACGGCCAGGAGCACATCCAGCGCGGCTGGGGCGAGTGGGGCAACGCGCCCTTCCTGGACCTGATGGCGATCACGGACGCCGTCGTGGGCCGCGCGGACATCGACGAGACCCGCACCGCGGCCATGGGCGGCTCCTTCGGGGGCTACATGGCCAACTGGGTGGCCGGCCACACGGACCGGTTCAAGGCAATCGTCACGCACGCCAGCCTGTGGGCCCTGGACCAGTTCGGCCCGACGACGGACGCCGCGCAGTACTGGCTCAAGGAGATGACGGCCGAGATGGCCGCCGAGAACTCGCCGCACCTGCACGTGGAGAAAATCCGCACGCCCATGCTGGTCATCCACGGTGACAAGGACTACCGCGTGCCCATCGGCGAGGGGCTGCGGCTCTGGTACGAGCTGCTCTCCAAGTCCCAGCTCGCAGCCGACGAAGACGGTGAGACCGACCACCGCTTCCTGTACTTCCCGGACGAGAACCACTGGATCCTGCAGCCGCAGCACGCCAAGGTCTGGTACGGCGTGGTCGAGCACTTCCTCGCCAAGCACCTGCTGGACAAGGACCTTCCCGTGCCGGACGAGCTCGGCCTCTGATCCTGGTCGGGGGCCGCCCCGTAGGATTGGGCTGTGACTGAGACGATCCGCATCCGCCCTGCCCGCACCGGCGATGTCGCCGCTATCAAGACCCTCGTGGCACCCCTGGCCGAACAGCGGATCCTCATGGCCAAGGAAACCGTGGCGTACTACGAAAGCCTCCAGGAGTTCCGGATCGCCGAAACGGCCGACGGCGAGGTGATCGGCTGCGGTGCGCTGCATGTGATGTGGGAGGACCTGGCCGAGGTGCGCACGCTGGCCACCTCGGACGCCTGGCGCGGCAAGGGTGTGGGCCACCTGCTGGTGGAGCGCCTGCTGGACGATGCGAGGGCGCTGGGCATCGCCCGCGTGTTCTGCCTGACCTTCGAGGTGGAGTTCTTCAAGAAGCACGGTTTTGACGTGATGGCGGACCAGACGGCGGTGGACCCGGTGGTGTATTCGGAGCTCCTGCGCTCGCACGACGAGGGCGTTGCCGAATTCCTGGACCTCGCGCGGGTCAAGCCGAACACCCTGGGCAACACCCGGATGATCCGGACTCTGTAGGCCGCCTCTCCTGCCCGGGTCCGGGGTCTTCCGCTAAATCAACTTGGTGGATAAACTGATCCCGGCCCGATGGGGCGGGCCGCCAGCTTCCGGAGGCAGAAATTGCAGAATCGCGTGATTTTTCCAGATTTCTCCGCATTCCAAATGACAGTCGACGCCTTGCCGCTGCCGCCGGACCCGTCCGGCGGGGAAGGCGTGTCCGGCGGAGCCAGTGGCGGCTCCGCGCACCGGCCGCGACGCCAGGACGCGCTCGGCGCCGACGCCTGGCCCGGCTTCACGCCCGAGGCGGCACCCCGGCCCTGAGCTCCGGTTGCGGTTGAATCCGGAGCCTACCGCTGGCCGGGCCCCGGTAGTAGGGTCTAAGCAAGCAGCCAGGACACCATCCAGGGAGCGCAGCCATGAAGAAACTCATCAATGATCCCAAAGCCGTGGTCGACGAGTCAGTGGAAGGGTTCGGGCTGGCCCATGCCGACCTGGTGACTGTCCACCCGGATCCGAAATTCATTGTCCGCAAGGACGCGCCGGTGGCGGGCAAGGTCGGCCTCGTCTCCGGCGGCGGCAGCGGCCACGAACCCCTGCACGGCGGTTACGTAGGGATGGGCATGCTCGACGCCGCGGTGCCCGGCGCGGTGTTCACCTCGCCCACCCCGGACCAGATCCTGCCGGCCACCCTCGCGGTGAACTCCGGCGCCGGCGTCGTGCATATCGTGAAGAACTACACCGGCGACGTGCTGAACTTCGAAACCGCCGCCGAGCTGGCGCAGGCCGAGGGGGTGGAGGTGCGCACGGTGCTGGTCAACGATGACGTCGCCGTGCAGGACTCGCTCTATACGGCGGGCCGCCGCGGTGTGGGCGGCACCGTCCTGGTCGAGAAGATCGCCGGCGCCGCAGCCGAGCGCGGGGACGGCCTCGACGCCGTCGCGGCCATCGGCGACCGTGTCAACCAGAACGTGCGCAGCATGGGCGTCGCCCTGAGCGCGTGCACCGTCCCGCACGCCGGAGTGCCCAGCTTTGAGCTCGAGGAAAACGAAATCGAGATCGGCATCGGCATCCACGGGGAGCCCGGGCGGCACAAGATCCCGATGGAGCCCGCGGACGGCATCACGGACCGCCTCCTCGACCCGGTGGTCAGCGACCTCGGCCTCGCCTCGGGAGACAAGGTCCTGTTGTTCGTCAACGGCATGGGGGGCACCCCGGCGAGCGAGCTGTACATCGTCTACCGCAGGGCCGCGCAGCGACTCGCGGACCAGGGCGTCACCGTGGCGCGCTCGCTGGTGGGCAACTACATCACCTCGCTTGAGATGCAGGGCTGCTCCATCACCGTCCTGCGCCTCGACGATGAAATGACCGGGCTCTGGGACGCGCCCGTCCACACGGCGGCCCTTCGCTGGGGCGTCTGAACATGGGGCTTGACGTCAACTGGGCGGTGCGCTGGCTGACCCTGTCCGCGGAGGCCATGGCGGAACACAGGGTCGAACTCATCGAGCTGGACCGGCCCATCGGGGACTCCGACCACGGCGAGAACATGGACCGAGGCTTCAAGGCCGTGATGGACAAGCTCGCCGAAACCCCGCCGGAAACGGCGGGTGCGGCGCTGAAGCTGACCGCCATGACGCTGATGTCGAAGGTCGGCGGCGCCGCCGGGCCGCTGTACGGTACGGCCTTCCTGCGCGCAGCCACCGCGCTCGGGGACGCCGCCGACATCGACGCCGCCACCCTGGCCGCCGCCCTGCAGGCGGCCCGTGACGGCATCGTGGCCCGCGGGAAGGCCGAGTCCGGAGACAAGACGATGGTGGATGCCTGGACCCCCGCCGTCGACGCGTCCGCCGCCGCCGCCGCCGAGGGCGACGTGCACAAGGTGCTGGCCGCCGCGGCCGAGGCGGCCGAAGCCGGGGCCGTATCCACCGACCCGATGCTGGCCCGCAAGGGCCGCGCCAGCTACCTGGGGGAGCGCAGCATCGGCCACCGCGACCCCGGGGCGGTATCCAGTGCCCTGATCCTGCGCGCCGCGTCGGGAGCCGCCGGATGACCGTCCGGCTCGTCGTCGTTTCCCACAGCGAAAAGATCGCCGACGGCGCCGTCGAACTTGCCGCGCAAATGGCGCCGGACGTCCTGATCATCGCCGCGGGCGGCACCGACGACGGCCGGATCGGAACCAGCCTTGAGAAGGTCATGGCCGCGCTGGAACAGGCGGCGGGGGGAGACGGCATCGTGGTGCTGACCGACCTTGGATCCGCCGTTATGACAGCCGCATCGGCGGTGGAATTCGCCGCCGAGCCGGAGTCCATCCACCTCGCCGACGCCCCGCTCATCGAAGGGCTCGTCGCCGCCGCGGTCTCGGCCCAGGCGGGGGCCGACGCCGAGACGGTGAAAGAGGCGGCCGAAGCCGTCTACCGGCCGCCGGCGCACCCGCACGGTACCGCGCACGAGCACCAGCAGCCGCCGGACGCCCAGGGCGACTTCGAACTGGTCAACCAGGCCGGGATGCACGCCCGGCCGGCTGCGAAAATCGCCGGCGGCGTGGCCGGGATGGACGCCGATGTCACGGTCAACGGGGTGGACGGCGCGTCCATGACCGAGCTGATGATGCTCGGCGCCGCCAAGGGGACGGTGCTGCACGTCGAGGCCAGCGGCCCTGACGCCGGCAAGGCCGTGGACTACCTGGGCGGCCTGATCCGGGCCGGCTTCGGGGAGCCCTGACCCCGCCCGGAAGGCCCCGCCCGGAAGACCCAGCCCGGAACGCTCAGGCCGGAAGGCTCAGCCCGGAAGCCGCAGGCCGCCGGCGTGCAGCTCGGCCAGGCCGTCGCTGAGCAGCCCGGAGACGGCGCGTTCCAGTTGCTCCGGCGCGGAGCTCAGCCGGTGCAGCGCTGCGAGCGGAACGCCGATCCCGCCGGTTTCGAAACCCAGGTCCACCGGCGCGCGCTCCAGCAGTTCGCGGGGCACCGGCGACTCGGCCACACGCAGGACGGCGAGCACGGCGCCGCGCACCTGCCGGTCCGTCCCGTGCCAGGCCTGCCCCTTGGGTGTGTAGGTGGGCGGAGGTTCGCCGGCGGCGAGCCACGCGCAGGCGCCGCGCACGGGGCACTCACCGCATTTGGGGGCCCGGGCGGTGCAGACCAGCGCCCCCAGTTCCATCACGGCGGCGTTCCAGCGCACGGAGGCTGCGCCGTCGTCGGGCAGCAGTTGTGCGGCGAGCCGCATTTCGCCCGCCGTCAGGGCCGGGGCCGGCAGCGCGGCGCCGGTGACGAGCCGGGCGTGGACCCGGCGGATGTTGGTGTCCACCACCGTCTCCCTCTTGCCGAAGGCAAACGCTGCGACGGCAGCCGCCGTGTAGCTGCCGACGCCGGGGAGCTCGAGCAGCTCCGTGTAGCCGCCCGGGACCTGGCCACCGTGGTTGTCCACGATCGCGACGGCGGCCGCGTGCAACCGCAGGGCCCGCCGAGGATACCCCAGCCGGCCCCAGGACCGGACCGCCTCGCCGGCGGCCTCGCGGGCCAGATCGGCCGGGGCGCGCCAGCGCCGGAGCCATTCCTCCCAGACCGGCAGCACCCGGACCACGGGGGTCTGCTGAAGCATGATTTCGCTGACCAGCACACCCCAGGCGGAGCAGTCCTGCGCGCGCCACGGAAGATCCCGGGCCGTTTCGTCGAACCAGCCGTCGAGGGCAGCGTGCAGTTGGGTGAGCGGAACCGCCGGGGCGGCCGGGAGGGCGGGGGAATCGGCTAGGGCTTTGATCGATCCAGCTTAATAGAGATGCGGACCATAGTCCGGCCAGCGGCGTGGTTTGCCGGCATAACCCGCCGCGTTCTCTAGCCTAGAAGGATGGTCAGGCAAGGCAACTCAGGTACGCACGGTTCGGGACCGAAGGCGTCCGCCAGGGCAAAGACCAGCGGAAACCCGTCCCGGAAGCCGGTCAGTCCCGTGTACCGCCGCCGCCGGCTCTTCGTCGGGGCCATTCTGCTGCTGGTGCTGTCCCTCAGCGTCGGCGGTTTCGTCGCGATCTCCACCGCCCTCAACGGTGCGGACCCGGCGGCCACGGCCAGCGAATCCCCCCAGCAGGAAAAGCCCGGGAGTACCCCGGCTCCCAGCACACAGGAATCCGCCGCGGCCACGCCCAGCCCGAGCTCGGGCTGCGACCAGAAGCTCGTCACCGTCGCCGCGGCCACGGACAAGGCAGCCTACGCGGCGGGGGAGAATCCGCTGCTGACCCTGAAGGTCACCAACGGCAACAGCGTCCCGTGCGAGGTTAACATCGGCACGTCGCAGATGGAGTATCTGGTCACCAGCGGGTCGGACCGGATCTTCTCCTCCAAGGACTGCCAGGCGGAGAGCAGCGACCTGGTCAAGACGATTGCCCCGGGCAAGAGCGAGACGGCAAACTTCCCGTGGGCCCGCAACCGTACGGTGGAGGGCTGCGCTGCCGTCGCGGTCCAACCTGCCGGAGGAACCTACGTGTTCACCGCCCGGCTCGGCAACAAGACCAGCCCGAAAGCCGTCTTCCAGCTCGGCTGAGCTCCAGCGATTGCCCCGTAGCGGCCGTTTCGCGGGCCCAAAAGGGACGTTACGGAGCAGCCGACGGGAATCAGGGGCCTAGAGGAACCGGTCCAGCAGGCTCGCCTCGGCCATACGGCTCAGGCCCTCGCGGACGGTCCGGGCACGCTGGTCGCCGATGCCGTCCACGGTCATAAGGTCGTCGATGGTGGCGGCCATCAGGAACTGCAGCCCGCCAAAGTGGTCCACCAGGCGGTCGGCGACGGCCTTGGGCACCGCCTTCAGTCCGGACAGCAGGCGGTAGCCGCGCGGCTGCACGACGGCGTCGAGGTTCGCCTCGCCGCCGGCGAAGCCGACGATCCCGGCGATCTTGCCGAGGTCGATGAGCTCGGTGGGCCCCAGGTTCACGAGCGCCTTGACGGCCTTCTCGATGTCTTCGGCCGAGGCGTGCGGGCCCGAGTAGTCCCGGATGATCACGTCGCTGCCCGGCCCGCGGCCCACCGTCAGCTCGTCCAGCTGGAGCGAGAGCAGCCGGCCGTCCTCGCCGAGTTCCAGCACGTACTGGGAAATCTCCTCGGAGATGCGCCGCACCATTTCCTGGCGCTGCAGGGTCACGGCGACGTCGCGGACCGTCACCATGGCCTCGATTTCCAGGGCGGACAGTGAGCTGGTCACCTGGTCCAGGCGTGAACGGTAGCGCTCCAGGGTTGCCAGGGCCTGGTTGGCGCGGGCCAGGACCTTCTCGGAGCCTTCCAGGACGTGGCGCAGGCCGTTGACGTAAAGCGCGATGATCTGCATCGACTGGCTCACCGAGATGACCGGGACGCCGGTCTGGATGGCAACACGCTCCGCGGTCCGGTGCCGGGTGCCGGATTCCTGGGTTTCGATGCTGGAGTCCGGGACCAGCTGGACCGCCGCGCGCAGGATGTTGCTCGCGTCCTTGTCGCAGACGATCGCCCCGTCCATTTTGGCCAGTTCGCGCAGCCGGGTGGGGGAGAAGTCGATACCGATTTCGAAACCGCCGGAACAGATGGATTCGATGGTCCGGTCGATGCCCAGCACGATCAGGGCGCCGGTGCGCCCGCGGAGGATGCGTTCCAGCCCGTCCCGCAGGGCCGTCCCCGGTGCCACCCTGGCCAGAGTCGCCTTGAGTGCATCTTCGGGGCTCCGAGCCATAGGTTTTCCCTTCAAAGGTGCAGGCCGCTGCCCGCAAGTACGCCGTTTTTACCGGTTTTCAACCGTTTGCCGGCAAGAACAAAAATGCCCGGTTTCCCGTAAGCACCATCATAGGGGTACCGGAGGGCTGTTTCCGCACGGTCAAGCCTCAAAGTGGCCCATTCCGGCACGGACCGAGGTGCCCCGCGGATGGCCGTGGACTCCTCCGTGGAAACCGCACTTTTCCCTCTCGGCCCGGGGTCCGGCGCTGCCTGCGATAAACTTGGAGCCTTGGGTGTACCGCGGGCTCTCCGCGCCGTGACCCGTCCACAGCCGCAGCGAAAGTAGCACCGTGTCTCAAGAAGTCCACAGCCCCGCCCGAGTCCAGGAGATTCACAAGCAGGCAGCCCGGCGCCGGACCTTCGCAGTCATTTCGCACCCCGACGCCGGTAAGTCCACGCTGACCGAGGCGCTCGCCCTGCACGCGAAGGTGATCGGCACCGCCGGTGCATCCAGCGGCAAAGCCAACCGCAAGGAAACCGTCTCCGACTGGATGCAGATGGAGAAGGACCGCGGCATCTCCATCAGCTCCGCGGCGCTGCAGTTCGCCTACCGCGACACCGTCATCAACCTTCTGGACACCCCCGGCCACGCGGACTTCTCCGAGGACACCTACCGGGTGCTCGCCGCCGTCGACTGCGCCGTGATGCTCGTGGACGCCGCCAAGGGCCTGGAAACCCAGACCATGAAGCTTTTCGAGGTCTGCAAGCAGCGCAACCTGCCGATCATCACCGTGATCAACAAGTGGGACCGGCCGGGCCTGGATGCCCTGGCCCTGATGGATGAGATCACCGAACGCACGGGCCTGCAGCCGATGCCGCTGACCTGGGCGGTGGGGATCTCCGGTGACTTCCGCGGCGTGTGGGACCTGCGCAACGACCGTTTCGCCCGGTTCCAGCGCAACAACGCCGGCGCCAACATCGCCCTGACCGAGTACTTCACCCCCGAGCAGGCTGCCGCCAGCCAGGGCGGGGACTGGTCCAACGCCGTCGACGAGGCCGGCCTCGTGATCGAATCCAACCTCGCGTTCGACGTCGACGCCTTCCACGCCGGCAAGGCGACGCCGATCCTGTTCAGTTCCGCCGCGCTGAACTTCGGCGTCAAGGAAATCCTCGACGCCCTGGTGGACTTCGCGCCGCCCGCTGCCCCCAGGCCCGACGTCGACGGCGACCCGCGGCCGGTCGACGCGCCGTTCGCCGGGTTCGTCTTCAAGGTCCAGGCCGGCATGAACAAGGCCCACCGCGACCACGTCGCATTCATCCGGGTCTGCTCCGGCATCTTCGAACGCGGCATGGTGGTCACGCAGGGCCGGACCGGGAAGTCGTTCGCCACCAAGTACGCCCAGCAGGTCTTCGGCCGCGAACGCGAGGTGATCGACGAAGCCTTCCCGGGCGACGTCGTTGGCCTCGTGAACGCCTCCTCCCTGCGCGTGGGGGACAGCCTGTTCCTGGAGCAGCCCGTGGAGTTCCCCGCCATCCCGCTGTTCGCCCCGGAGCACTTCCAGGTGGCGCGCTCGAAGGACCCCAGCCGCTTCAAGCAGTTCCGCCGCGGCATCGAACAGCTCGAACACGAGGGTGTGATCCAGGTGCTCCGCTCCGACATCCGCGGCGACCAGGCCCCGGTGCTGGCAGCTGTTGGCCCGATGCAGTTCGAGGTGGTCGAGGACCGGATGGCGCACGACTTCAGTGCCCCGATGCGGCTGGAGCGTCTGCCTTACTCTCTCGCCCGGATCACGACGGCGGACGCCATGCCCGCGCTGGCCAACGTGCCGGGCGCCGAGGTGCTGCTCCGCTCCGATGGAGAATACCTGGCGCTGTTCAACGACGTCTGGGCCCTGCGCCGGATCGAGAAGAACCACCCGGACCTGACGCTCCTGCCGATCGGCACGCACAACCCCGCAAAGTAGCCTCCGGACCGCGGTCCGGAGCACCGACGGGCGGCCCGCCGGGGCGCCCGAAATAACCCGCCGCAGGGTCTTCCTGAATCCGCTTTTCGCGGTATCATAAGTAACCTTGCTAATAGCGCGGGCGCTGGCCGACTGGCCGGCTTTAGGACTGATCCGCCCGATTTCCCCGTGCGGACCCGTATCGAGGGAACAAGAACCCCGTTGACAATAACTATGGAATCCGGCTTTCTGCTGAGCGGACGGTACCGGATCGAAGCCCTCATTGGCAGGGGAAGCCAATCGACCGTCTACCGCGCGCACGATGAGCTGCTGCAGCGCGAGGTGGCGGTCAAGCTCTTCCGCAACGACGCGGACGATCTCCAACGCACACGCCGGCAGGGGCAGGAAGTCCGGATTCTCGCAGGGATGAGCCACCACGCCCTGGTCACCCTGTTCGACGCCGGCGCCGACCTGAGCGATCCGGACTCCCGACTGACCTACCTGGTGATGGAACTCGTGCCCGGTCACGACCTGCGCCAGCGGACCCTCCAGGGCCCGCTTTCCGCCGCGCACATGGCCCACATCGGCTATGACCTGGCGGACGGGCTGTCGTACATCCACCACCACGGGATCGTCCACCGGGACATCAAGCCGGCGAACATCCTGCTGGTCAACTACAGCAGCGACGACCGCCGGCCCCGGGCCAAACTGACCGACTTCGGCGTTGCGGCCATCCTCGGGCAAAACCGCATGGACGACGACGGCGGCACCTCCGGGACCCCCGCCTACCTGAGCCCCGAGCAGGCCGCCGGCGACCCGGCCGGGCCGGCCAGCGACATCTACTCGCTGGGACTCGTGCTGCTCGAAGGACTCACCGGGAAGATGGCCTACCCCGGCGCGCCGATCCAGTCCGCCGTCGCCCGGCTGCTGCAGGATCCCCAGATTCCGGAGGAGCTCGCCCCCATGTGGGTGGCGCTGCTGTCCTCCATGCTGTCCCGGGACCCGGCCGCCCGGCCGCCCGCCCGGGAGGTCTCCCTCGCCCTGCGCCAGGAAGTCATCAACGGCGCCGGCCGCCACCGGCAGCTCGAGGCAACGACGAACGACGAGGACGGCCGGATGCGCGCCGTCGAGCGGTACCAGATCCTTGATACCCCCGAGGACGGTTCCTTCGACCGGATCGCAGCGCTTGCAGCCCGGGTGTTTTCGGTACCGGTGGCGATCGTGAGCGTCGTGGACCACGATCGGATCTGGTTCAAGGCCCACCACGGCACCGATGTCACCCAGATCGGCCGGGATCCCGGGCTGTGCGCCTCGGCGATCCTGCAGGACGGCCCCTGGGTCGTCGAGGATGCCGTGACGGACCCGCGGACCCTGTCCAACCCGCTCGTGGCCGGGGAGTTCGGGCTGCAGTTCTATGCGGGGGTCCCGCTGCGCACCCCAGACGGCTTCAACCTCGGCACGTTCTGCATCCTGGACCGGGAGCCGCGGGAGTTCTCCGCAGAGGACACCCGTACGCTCGAGGACCTCGCCGCGATTGTCATGAACGACCTGGAGATGCGGCTGCAGAGCCGCGGGGCCATGGCCAGCTAGCGCCGGCGCTGTCTAACGCTTACCAGCGTGGAGCGCGAGTTCCAGCTCAAACCGTGCCACCGGGTCCTCCAGCGCGTCACCGAACAGCTCGCGCAGCTGGGCCGCCCGGTAGCCCACGGTCTGCGGATGGATGCCCAGCTCGGCCGCCACGGGTCCGCGCTGGCCCCAGTGGCGCAGCCAGGAGAGCAGCGTCTCGGCGAGCCGCTCGCGCTGCGCCGGGCGGAGTCCCTCCAGCGGAGCGAGCCGGCGGGTGGCCAGTTCAGTGATCGCGGAAGGCTCGGCGCCCAGGATTACCGCCGCCAGATGTTCGTCCGCCCAGATGGGCGGGTCATCGGGGCCGTCCCGGTGCGGCAGGACGGACGCTGCCAGCACGGCCAGCCGCAGGGATTCGGGAACCTTCTCCCAGCCACCGGCCGGCCCCACGGAGGCGCCGCGGCCCCGGAGCGCCGCCTCAAGGTCGCTCCGCGCGGACTTGGACTTGCGCGCAGGAACCAGCGCCACGGCGTCGGTCTCGCGTTCGATCACCAGCGTTCCCGGCCCCAGCCGCAGCCGCAGCCCGGCGGCCCGGTCCACCGGCAGCGTCACCACCACCATGCGCACGGGCAGCGACCAGTCCGCCATGGCCGCCGTCTGGCGCAGGGCCGCCTCGTCCGCCTGACCCAGCAGCAGCAGGTCCAGCAATTCGGTGCGCCGCCGGTCCACCGCTCCCGCGCGTTCGGACTGCTCGAAGGCGTAGGCTTCGGCGCTGACCGCGGAAAGTTCGTCGATGTAGGCCAGGATCGACTCGCCCAGATCCACCACCACGTTCTGGCCCAGATGGTGTTCCACCGAGACTTTCGACATCTCGCGGAACGTCACGCGGGCACCCATCCGGTAGGCGCTCAGCAGCGCATCCATGCTCCTGCCCTGCCGGAACTCGCCGCTGCCCAGTCCCGCCACTAGCTGCCGGCTTTCCTCGGAAAGCGCCGGCAACGTGGTGCCGGGCAACTGCAGGAAGCGGTCCAGCGCCGTGGCCACGCCGCGCCGCAGGCCTCGCCCGAAGCGGCCCTCGATCGGCCGGGCATAGGCGGGAACCAGTTGCGGCACGGCCTCGATGATGGCCTCCACGATGCCGGGCATCCTGGGCCGGAGCATGTCGGAGACCTCCTTCGGCAAGGCAAGCCACGGCGGGTCGTAGGCGGGGTAGCCGGGGTGCCCGGCGGGCGAAGCATCCATAACGGTTTCCAAAAAAGTTGTTGTGTGGAGATAGTTTCTTCAGGTAGATCGTATGCCTTGGGTGAAGAATTATGACGCAAGCTGACATAGGCTTGGTAGATGATCCGGCTCCGTAAGCTGGCGCGCGCCGCATCTCTACTGACCACCCCCCTAGCTCCAGAAGATATTCTGTCGCTGTTCAATCCCGTGTTTTCCGCCCGCCAGTTGCGCGGCGTGGTCACCCGGGTGGTTCCAGAAACGGCCGATTCCGCCACCATTTTCTTCCGTCCCGGCCGAGGCTGGCAAGCGCACCGAGCAGGCCAGTGGGCCCGCATCGGCGTCGAACTCAACGGCGTGCGCCACTGGCGCTCCTATTCGCTCAGCGCACCCGCCGGCGAGGACCCCGCCATCACCGTCACGGACATGGGTGCCGTTTCCGGAGCCCTGGTCCGCACCACGAAGCCCGGCGACGTCCTTTTCCTAGCGCCGCCCCAGGGCGACTTCGTCCTGCCGGAGCATCCGCGTCCGCTGCTGATGCTCACTGCCGGCAGCGGCATCACTCCGGTGATGTCGATGATCCGGACGCTGGTCCCGCGCCGCCCCGACGCCGACGTCGTCTTGGTCCACACGGCCCGCACGGCGGCCGACGCCATTTTCCGCGAGGAACTGGCCGAACTGGCTGATCAATTCCCCAATTTCAAGGTCATCCACTGGTTCAGCGGTGAACACGGACGGCTGGACTTTGGCACGGCGGCAACCCTCGACCGGCTGTGCCCCGACTGGCGCGGACGCGCCGCCTACGCCTGCGGCCCCGAAGGGTTCCTCGACGACACCGAGGCCCTCTGGGAGGCAGAAGCCGCCGGCACCGAACCCTCCGAAGCCAGTCTCACCATCGAACGCTTCAGTACCAAACTCGCCGGCGGGGAAGGGCGCGACGGCGGACTGGTCACCTTCGAGGCCTCCGACCGCGAAGTCGAGGCCGACGGTGACACCCCGCTGCTCGACGTCGGCGAGGACGCCGGCGTGCTGATGCCCAGCGGCTGCCGGATGGGCATCTGCCACAGCTGCCTTATCCCCCTCCGGGCCGGACAGGTCCGTGACCTGCGCACGGACGAAGTCCATGGCGAGCCCGGCCAACTAATCCAGACGTGTGTTTCGGCAGCCGCCGGACCCGTTAACCTCGACCTCTGAGGAGAACCACCGCATGACGATTGTTTCCGACAAGCCCGACGTTTCCGAGGACGCTCCCCAGGGCGCCAGAGCCGGCGCTGGCGCCGCCAAGGCTCCCGCCGCCGTAAAGAAGCGGCCCGGGGCGCTCGCCGAGACCGGCAGCCCGCTGCTGCGGCCGCCCGCCGCCGCGCACCTCTCCGACGAGCAGGTCGCAGAGCTAGGCCGCGAGCTGGACGCCATCAAGGACGACATCCTCGCCAAGCGCGGTTCCTCCGACGCCGCCTACATCCGCCGCATGATCAAGATCCAGCGCGCCCTGGAGATCTCCGGCCGCGCCGCGCTGCTGGTCAGCAAGAACAAGGCCGCCTGGGTCACCGGCACCACGCTGCTGAGCTTCGCCAAGATCCTGGAAAACATGGAGCTGGGACACAACATCCTGCACGGCCAGTGGGACTGGATGCGCGACCCGGACATCCACTCCACCACCTGGGAGTGGGACTTCGTCACCCCGGCGCGTTCCTGGCAGCACACCCACAACGACCTGCACCACCGCTGGACCAACGTCGTCGGCAAGGACAACGACATCGGGTACAACCTGCTGCGGATGGACCCGCAGCAGGAGTGGAAGCCCTTCAACCTGGGCAACCCGCTCTACAACGCGTTGCTGGCCCCGGTCTTCGAGTGGGGCATCGCGATCTACGACCTCGAGCTCGTGGACTACCGCGAGGGCCGGAAGTCCAAGGAAGCACTCACCAAGGACCTCAAGGCGCTCGGACGCAAGGCGCTGAAGCAGTTCACCAAGGATTACGCCGCCACGCCCGCCGTCGCCATGCTCACCGGCTCCGGCAAGCAGGCCCTCTACGGCACACTGACCGCGAACGCGGTCCGCAACGTGTGGGCCCATGCGGTGATCTTCTGCGGGCACTTCCCCGACGGGACGGACACCTTCACCGAGGAAATGGTCGACGGCGAGACCCGCGGCGACTGGTACGTGCGCCAGATGATCGGCTCGGCCAACATCTCCGGCTCCAAGTTCATGCACCTCATGACCGGCAACCTCTCGCACCAGATCGAACACCACCTCTTCCCGGACCTGCCGTCCAACCGCTACGCCGAGGTGGCGCCCAAGGTGCAGGAGATCTGCAGGCGCTACGGACTGCCGTACACCACCGGCCCGATCTGGAAGCAGGTCGGCTCCACCTGGGCCAAGATCTTCAAGCTCGCCCTGCCGCCCAAAAAGGCCTAAGCACCCGAGCCTGCCGGAAAGGACGCCTGCCATCGCGGCGGGCGTCCTTTCTTTGTCCTGCGTTCTTTGTTCCGGGCTCCAGCCCGGTTTCCCCGGGCCGGGCGGCCGCCCTGGCGGCCCTAGGCCTTGACGGCCACCCCAAGGACGTGGGCCACCGGCGGGTTGCCGGGCAGGGCCGCGAAGCCGAAGCGGTCCAGAGACTGAACCGCCAGGCCCGCCCGGACAATCAGCGCGGCGGTGTCCCGGTTCGGGTGGCAGCCGCCTGCCAGCCGGCTCCAGAGCGGGGTGAGCAGGTCCTCCGCCGCCGCCAGCAACCGGTGCGCGGAGCGGACATGCTCGTAGAACAGCAGTTGGCCCCCCGGCTTGAGGACCCGGAGGGCCTCGGCCAGGACGTCTGCCGGCTCGGCCACGCTGCACAGCACCAGGCTGGAGACGACGACGTCCACCGAGGCATCCGCGGCCGGCAGCGACTCCGCGACCCCGTTGAGCACCGTGACCGGGACCGGCGCCGTGGCCGCGGCGTCCCGCGCCAGGGCACGCAGCGTGGGGTCCGGTTCGAGCGCCAGCACCTGTGAAACCGTGGGCGGGTAGAACGGGAAGGTCGCACCGTAGCCTGCCCCGATTTCGACGACGGTACCGTGCGCCGCCTCCACCAAACGGCGGCGGTGGGCCGCCGCACCGCGGGCGTCCATCCGCGGACCGACGCGGGCGTAGGAGCGGCCGAAGGAAGGGGTGTTTGAGCGGGCGTCCATGGGCGTCACGTTCAGCGGACCTGGGCCGGGTTGAGCTTCAGGCGCCGCAGCAGCTGGGCGTTCAGCGCCACCACAATCGTCGAAGCTGACATCAGCACGGCACCGGCAGCGGGGGAGAGGATGATCCCGGCGAAGGCCAGGACCCCGGCGGCCAGCGGCACGGCGACGAGGTTGTAGCCAGTGGCCCAGACCAGGTTCTGCCACATCTTCCGGTAGCTGGCCCGGGAAAGGTCCACCATGGAGAGCACTGCGCGGGGGTCGTTGCCGGCCAGGACCACGCCGGCGGACTCGACGGCCACATCCGTCCCGCCGCCGATGGCGATCCCCACCTCGGCACGGGCCAGCGCGGGGGAGTCGTTGACGCCGTCGCCCACCATGGCCACCTTCAGGCCGCGCGCCTGCAGCGCGGCCACCTTCTTGTCCTTGTCCGCCGGCAGTACCTCGGCGAAGACCTCGTCAATGTCGAGTTCCGCCGCGACGGCCCGGGCCACCTGCCGCGCGTCGCCCGTGATCATGGCGACCTTGATGCCGCGGTGCTGCAGCGCCGCGACGGCCTGGCGGGATTCCGGGCGCACCGCATCCTCCAGGCTGACCGCACCCAGCACGCGGCCTCCCTCGATCAGGTGCAGCACGGCGGCGCCGCGCTCGATCCAGCCGGTGGTGGCGGCGGCGAGCTCCGGGGGTTCCGCGGCGCCGAGTTCCCGCAGCTGGGCCGGTCCGCCCACGTGCAGCTGCCTGCTGCCGATGCTGGCGCGGACGCCGCGGCCGGTCAGCGAGGTGAAGTCCGTTGCGGTCGGAACGTCCAGACCGCGCTCGCGGGCGGCGCTGACAATCGCGCGGGCCACGGGGTGCTCGCTGTCCGACTCCACCGCGGCGGCCAAGGCCAGGACCTCGTCCTGGTCGGCGCCCTCCGCGGCGGCCACGGCCCAAACCTCGGGGGTTCCCTTGGTGAGGGTTCCGGTCTTGTCGAAGAGCACGACGTCGACGGTGCGCATCCGTTCCAGTGCCATCCGGTCCTTGATCAGTACCCCCGCCCGCGCGGCCCGCTCGGTGGATATGGCAATCACCAGCGGGATGGCGAGGCCCAGGGCGTGCGGGCAGGCGATGACAAGCACCGTAACGGTGCGTTCGACGGCGTCGGCCACGCTTCCCAGCAGGGTCCAGGCGATAAAGGTCAGGATGCCGGCCCCGGCGGCAAAGTAGAACAGGAAGGCCGCCGCCCTGTCCGCGAGGGCCTGGGCCCGCGAGGAGGAGGCCTGGGCCTCGGCCACGAGGCGCTGGATTCCGGCCAGGGCGGTGTCCTCACCGATCGCTGAGACCCGCACGCGGACGCTGTTGTCCGTCGCGATGGTCCCGGCGACCACCGGATCGCCGGGGGAGCGAAGGACCGTTTTGGATTCACCGGTGATCATCGACTCGTCGAACTCCGCCTGGCCCTCGGTGACAGTGCCGTCCGCTGGCATCCGGCCACCCGGGCGGACCAGGATCGCGTCGCCGATGGCGAGATCTGCGACGCTCACCGTTTCAGTCCCGCCGTCAGTGATGCGCTCCGCTTCATCGGGCAGCAGCGCCGCCAAGGCGTCCAGCGCGCCCTGCGCCGAACCGAGGGCCCGCATCTCGATCCAGTGCCCCAGCAGCATGATCGCCACCAGGAGCGCCAGTTCCCACCAGAAATCCAGGTCAAACCCGCCGATTCCCAGGCTGGTCGCCCAGGATGCGAGAAAAGCGACCGTGATGGCCATGGCGATCAGGAGCATCATTCCCGGCGTGCGCGCCTTCAGCTCGGAGAGTCCGCCCTTGAGGAAGGGCTGGCCGCCGTAGAGGAACACCACCGTGCCAAGGACCGGCGGAATCCAAGCGGAGCCGGGGAACTCGGGCGGCTGGTAGCCGAGCAGAGCGCCGAACATCGGGCTGAACAGCACCACTGGGACCGCCAGCGCGAGCGTCAGCCAGAACCTGTTCTTGAACATCGCGACGCTGTGCCCGGCGTGCTGGCCGTGGCTGTGCACCAGGTGCTCATCGTCACGGGCGGGTTGCCGGCCGGGTAGCCGGCCGGGGTGGTGCGTGTGTCCGGTGGCGCCGCCGGCCTGCAATTGCTCCGTGCGGCCACTGTGCTGGTGTTCCATGATTCCTGCTTCCTGCAAAGTCTCCTTGGCGTCCGGTTTCACCTACAACATACCCCCGGGGGGTATGCTTGGCAAGTGTTTAGGCGCGGCCGGGGAGGGGTGCCGCGCCGCGCGGCAGAGCGGCGTCAACGCACCTCGATCACGCCCATCATGCCGAGGTCCTCATGGTCCAGGATGTGGCAGTGGTAGACCGAGCGGCCGGAAAAATCCCGGAACGCGATCCGCACAGTGGCCCGCCCGTTGGCTGGCACATTGACCACATCCCGCAGGCCGGCGGGTTCCGCGGGCCGGCCGTTTTCCGCGATCAGCTGCATCGGCCACACGTGCAGGTGGAACGGGTGGTCCATCGGGCTCCGGTTGACCAGGGTCCACTCCTCGACGGTCCCGGCGGCCACGGCGGTGTCCGTCCTGCTCGCGTCGAATGTCCGCCCGTTGATGCTGAAGCCCATCGGGCCCATCCCCGGACCCATCCCCATGGGGGTGGCGAGGACCAATTGCCGGCGGGCGGCCACGACGGCGGAGCCGAGTTCCGGCGGTGCCGGCCCGGCGGGAACGGCGGCGGCTGGGGACGCGGGGTCGCCGGCGACCAGCAGAGTCGCCAAGGCGGTGCCGGCTGGATCCGATGGTGCGCCCTCCGGCTGTCCGGGACCCATGCCGCGGCCGGCCATCCCGGCCATGTTTCCCCGGTTGTAGGGCAGTGCCCGCAGCACGGATTCCCCGGCGGCGGCCGTGACGAGCAGTTCCGCCCGGTTCCCCGGCGCCAGCAGCACCTCGTGCACGTCCGACGGCGACTGGAACCTCCCGGAGTCCATTCCCAGCAGCTGCAACTTTTGCCCGTCCAGCCGCAACCGCAGGTACCGCGCCACGCAGCAGTTGACGATCCGCCAGCGCTCCCGTTCCCCGGGACGCGCCGCCAGGCGGGGGTTGGCCTGTCCGTTGACCAGCACGAGGGTGCCCTCCCGTCCGGCCATCCGCTCCGGCTCGGTGGCCTCTGCCACGTTCCCCCGGCGTCGAGGCTGGTATCGGAGACCAACAGGATGCGTTCAGCGCTCGCCGGAACGGGCTCTGGGTCCTCGACGATGATGGCGCCGAAAAGCCCGGCGAAGATCTGGTCCGCCACCCTTCCGTGATGGTGCGGGTGGTACCAGTACAGGCCCGGCGGGTGCCCGGCCGGGAGCTGGTATTCGTAGTCGAAGCTGCTGCCCGGTTCCACGGTCACGAAAGGGTTGTCTCCGTTGCCCTCGGGCGACACGTGGAGCCCGTGCAGGTGCAGGTTGCTGGGTTCGGCGAGCTTGTTCACGAGCCGGAGCCTGAGCACGTCGCCTGCCCGGAGCCGCAGGGTGGGTCCCGGGGTGCCGCCGTTGTAGCCCAAAGCACCGGCCAGCCGCCCGGCCAGCGGCAGCCGTCCCGGGGCCGCCTCAAGGGTCGCGGCGAGGACGCCGCCCGAGCTGCGGAGCGCCCCGGGCTGGGCCAGGTCCTGCCCGGTGACCGGCGCCGGCCCGGAGTTGAGGGAAAGCCACAGTCCGGTACCGCCGGCAATGGTCCCGGCGGCTCCGAGTCCGCCCAGCAGCAGGGCGTTCCGGCGGCTGATCGGCGGCACTACGTGCCCTCGCCGAGTTCCCTCACATGTTCGCGGTACTGCTCCGCGGTCAGCTCGCCCCGCGCGAAGCGCTCGTCGAGGATCAGCCGGGCCTGGCTTCGGCCCCCCGGGGTTCCGGGGCTCCGGCCGGGCACCGGGGGTGTGCCGTAGGGCCCGGGCTGTCCGTGCCCGGGCAGGCCGCCGCGGCCGGGGCCGCCGAAGACCCGGATCGCGAGCAGAACAAGCACTGCGATTCCGACCAGGAGCAGCATGCCCCAGAGCCACATCCACCCGAGGTTCTGCCCGTACCCCCACATCATGACCGGTCCCTTCGCCGCTGGAAGCTCCTGTTCCAATCGTGCGCCCGCGCGAAGCGGAGCGCTAGGGTCCTAAGTCGCCTCCGGGACGTGCGGCGCCGGGCGTCAGCTGATCAGCAGGCCCAGGGCCTCGGCCAGGTGGCTGACCTCCCGGACCGAGAAGCCGGCCGGGACCGGGCCGGGGCCGTTGGGACTGGCGGGGACCACCGCATGGGTGAACCCCAGGCGGTGGGCCTCCTGGATACGCTGGTTGATCCCGGGCACCGGCCGGACCTCGCCGGCCAGCCCCACTTCACCGAAGGCGATGAGCCGCTGCGGAAGCGGTTTCTTGGCCTTTGCGGAGGCGACGGCCAGGGCCACGGCAAGATCCGTGGCCGGCTCGCTGAGCTTCACCCCGCCCACGGTCGCCACGTAGGAGTCGTCCTTGTGCAGCAGGCAGCCGGCACGCTGCTGAAGGACGGCCAGCAGCATCGCCACCCGTGAGCTGTCGAGCCCGCTGGTGGCCCGCCGCGGCTGCGCATTGGCGCTCTCGGCCAGCAGGGACTGGACTTCGGCCAGCAGCGGGCGGCGCCCCTCCAGGGTCACCGTGATGCAGGTGCCGGAGACCGGATCCTTGGTCCGGGAAACAAACAGGCCGCTCGGGTCGGCCAGGCCCACAATGCCGTCCTCGTTCAGGTCGAAGCAGCCGACGTCGTCGGTGGGACCGTAGCGGTTCTTCACGGCGCGCAGCAGCCGCAACCGGGAGTGCCGCTCGCCCTCGAACTGGCAGACCACGTCCACCAGATGCTCGAGCAGCCGGGGGCCGGCAATCGAGCCGTCCTTGGTCACGTGCCCCACCAGCAGGGTGGTCATGTTGCGGCGCTTGGCCGCGGCAATCAGGGAGGCCGCGACTTCGCGGACCTGGGAAACGCCGCCGGCGCTGCCTTCGACGTCGGCGCTGCTCAGGGTCTGAACCGAATCCACCACCAGCAGCCTCGGCTCGAGCTTTTCCACCTGGCCCAGCGCCTGGCCGAGGTCCGTCTCGGCCGACAGGTACAGCGAGTCGGCAACGGCGTCGATCCGGTCCGCGCGCAGCTTCACCTGCGCGGCCGACTCCTCGCCGGTGACGTAGAGGACGTCCTGGGCAGTGCGGGCAAACTTGGCCGCGACGTCAAGCAGCAACGTGGACTTGCCCACGCCCGGCTCGCCCGCCAGCAGGATCACCGCGCCGGGGACCAGGCCGCCGCCCAGCACCCGGTCCAGCTCGTCCACCCCGGTGGGGAGGAACGCGGCCGTTGTGGCGTCGACGTCGGCGATCCGGCGCGCGGGTTCCAGGACGGTGGCCGCCGCCGTCGTCCGCGCCACAGCGGCGCCGGTCTCTTCCACGGTGCCCCACGCCTGGCATTCGCCGCAGCGGCCGACCCACTTGGCCGTGGTCCAGCCGCATTCCGCGCACTTATAGCCCGGTGCCTTGGTGGCTCGGGTTGTCTTTGTTGCCATTGCTCAACCCTAACCGGGGGCGCCGACATCCGGCCCGGAGCCCCGCTTCGGGCGGGCGGCGTCCGTTGCGGGAGGGCCTTGACGGTGCACGCCTCTACCGCCCATGCTGGGTTCCTGCCGTGCCAAGGCACTAACGGAAGGCCGACCATGTCTACTCGTAACCCAGCTGTTTCCCGGTGGCATTTCCGGGTGGTCCTGGCGGCCGCCGCAGCAGCGGTCCTGGCGTTTGCCGCGCTGCCCGCCGAGGCAGCCACGGCACCCGGTCCCGGCAACGACGTCTCGTGGCCCCAGTGTGGCAAGGCATTGCCGAAAGGCCAGACCTTCGGCATCGTCGGCGTCAACAACGGGCTGGCCAACACCACGAACCCTTGCCTTGGCACGCAGCTGACCTGGGCCGGCACCTCGAAGGGCGGAACCGGCCAGCCGCTGGTGGCCCTGTACGTCAACACAGCGAATCCCGGGGCAGCCGGGTCGTGGTGGCCCAGCAGCAACAGCTACGGCGGGACCACCGTGGCCAACCCGTACGGGGAGTGCACCGGGCACTCCTACGGAGCCGCCTGCTCGTACATGTACGGTTACGCGAAGGCCTATGACGACGCCACCATCCGGGGCCTCCGCAACCCGGCGTCGTACATGTGGTGGCTTGATGTCGAGACCGGCAACAGCTGGTCCCAGGAAACCTTGGCGAACCGTGCGGACCTGGAGGGCATGGCCGCGTACTTCGCCAGCATCGGAGCCCGCACGGGGCTCTACTCCAGCCGAAGCCAGTGGGACCAGATTGTCGGCACGGTGCCGTCCGCCAGCAACCTCTACACACTGCCGAGCTGGCTCGCCGGGGCCCGGACCCTTGCCCTGGCAAAACGCGGCTGCGCCGACCCCGCGCTGACGGGCGGCGGCAAGGTCAGCCTCACCCAGTACGTTTCCGGCGGGTTCGATTACGACCACTCCTGCATCTAGCACTTCCGGACACCAGCCCAGCCGGGCACCGACGCGGCCGGGGAGTCCGCTCCGCCGGGGAGTCCGCCCCGCGGGGAAGCCCGCCCCGGCCTTACAGGGCGGGCAGGATGTCGCGGGCCTCGTCCGGATCCATGCCGGCGGCCTCGAGAAGGTCCACCATCAGCGGGCGGAAGAGCATCACGACAGTTTCGCCCTCAAGCCGTTGCACGTCCAGCAGCCGGGGGTGCAGCCGGCCGGCCGTCTCGCTCAGCTCCACCCGGGCCGTGCGCAGGTGGGCGCGCCGCGCGCCGTCCTGCACCTCCGCCAGGCCCAGCCCCAGTTCGTCGATCGCGGCCGCGGTTTCCTGCAGGACCTCCGCGATGTTCTCGGTCGCCTCGTCCGAGAGGGCGGCATGGTTGATCGCGCTGGTGAGCCGGCGCGCGAACACGCGGCTGTTGCGCAGCGCGAGGTCAATGAAGTCCACCGACTGCGCCAGTCGGTCCAGCTCCTCCCGGTGCCGCCGGTAGGCGGGGGCCAGTGCTGCGACCTCACCGGAGGCGCGGAGCGTCTGGCGCATCGCGTCGACCAGGGGCTGGCAGTTGCGGCCGCGGATCAGCGCGTGCCAGGCCTGGGTGGAGTCGCTGTGGGTCAGGGCAGAGGCGCATTCGCGAAGCACCTCCGCCAGTTCATGCAGCAGTTTCTTGACGTCGTTGCGGGGTTCGCGCCGCGGATCCTTGGGAATTAGGAAGGTCACCAGCAGGGCGAAGACACCACCGACCACCGCGTCGATGCTCCGGGTGAACGGTCCTCCCGCGGGCGCCGGCAGCAGCACCACCAGCAGGGACTGCAGGCCCAGCTGCGTGGTGAAAATAGTTCCGCTGTCCAGGAACCGGGCCAGCAGAATCGAGAAAAGGAGCACGACGGCGGCCTGCCAGATCCCCGCGCCCAGCCAGTGCAGCAGCAGATCGCCCACCACAATGCCGATGGTGCAGCCCAGGCCTACTTCCACCACCCTTCGCAGCCGCGGGTCGCGGGAGAAGCCCAGGGCGATCAGGGAGGAGGTGGCGGCGAACAGCGGCCCCGTATGGCCCAGGACGTACTCGGCGAAGGCGTAGGCCCCGACGGCGCAGGCCGTCATTTGGATCGCCGGCAGGAGCGACTTGCGGCTCCGGACAAAGCCGGTGCGGACCCTCCCGCGCAGGAATCGTGCGCTTGCGGTGAGTCCAGTAGCGGGGGCCATGCCTACCAGTCTATTTGCCTTCCGCGGTGCCGGAGCCGCAGGCCGCGGCCCCTACGACTGTGACGCACGCAACGCAACCGCAACCCGTCAGATGTCAGCGAATGGCCGGGAGTCGTTAACCCGCCGTTCACTTTGGACCACAATTCTCTTCACTTGGGGCACCTACCTTCGGTAAAGGTACAAACGTATCCACCGTCTTTTTGTTCGGACGTCTCCGGTCCGGCACGCATCTGAATAACCCTGGAAGGGGTACATCTAGTGAAGGCATCACGCTTCGGCCGCAACGCGGCCATCGCTGTCATCGCAGCCGGCGCTCTCGCGCTCACCGCTTGCGGCTCCGACAACGCAACCAACACCGCTCAGTCGGCCACGCCGTCTGCGGCCGCCGTGAAGGTCACCGGCACGCTGACCGGCATCGGCTCCTCCGCGCAGGGTGCAGCCATGGACGTGTGGAAGACCAACTTCGCCTCCGCCAACCAGGGTGCCAACGTCCAGTACTCCCCGGACGGCTCCGGCGCCGGCCGTAAGGCGATCATCGACGGCTCGGCCCAGTTCGCCGGCTCCGACGCCTACCTGAAGGACGAGGAGATGACCGCCGCGCAGGCCAAGTGTGGCCCCGACGGCGCGCTGAACATCCCGGTCTACATCTCCCCGATCGCGGTGGCCTTCAACCTGCCCGACCTCAAGGAGCTCAAGCTCGACGCGCCCACCGTCGCCAAGATCTTCCGTGGCGAAATCGCCAAGTGGAACGACCCGGCCATCGCCGCGCTGAACCCCGACGCCAAGCTCCCGGACCTCAAGGTCACCCCGGTGAACCGCTCGGATGACTCCGGCACCACGCAGAACTTCACGGACTACCTCGCCGCCGCCGCTTCCGACGTCTGGACCGACAAGGCATCCGGCATCTGGCCCGCGTCCCTGAAGGGCGAGAACGCCAAGGGCACCTCCGGCGTCGTCAAGACCGTTACCGACACCCCCGGCGCCGTCACCTACGCAGATGACTCCGCTGTCAGCGGCAAGCTGGGCGTCGCCCAGATCAAGGTCGGCGGTTCGTTCACCAAGATCTCCGCCGACGCCGCCGCCAAGGCCGTCGACGCCGGCAAGCCGGTGGAGGGCCGCAACGCCAACGACCTCTCCATCAAGCTGGACCGCAAGACCACCATCGAAGGCGCCTACCCGATCGTGCTGGTCTCCTTCCACGTCGTGTGCGGCACCTACGACACCAAGGCAACCGCGGACCTGGTCAAGGCCTTCGAAAGCTACGTAGTCTCCGACGCCGGCCAGAAGGCTGCCGCCGACGCCGCCAAGTCCGCGCCGCTGTCCAAGACTCTGCAGGACAAGGCTCTCAAGTCCATCGAATCCATCAAGGCCAAGTCCTAGGGATCTCTTGCGCCGCAGGGCATAGTGGAAACACCAGCCCTACCCCAGGTTCCCTGTTCCGAAAAGGCGGTTATTGACCGCCCGCCCGGGGCAGGGAACCTAGGCGTTTTTTCGAAGTACCCAAAGATCCACAGCCGCCGGCCCGGAGAGATCCACGCGGCCGCCGGTGCGGATCGAAGCTGAAGGATCATGAAGTGACCACCACCTCCCTGACCACGTCCCGGGGCGCAGGCCGCGCCGGAGACAAAGTCTTTTCCGCAGCCACCTTGGCCGCAGGGTGCCTGATCCTTGCCGTGCTCTTCGGCGTGGCACTCTTCCTCGTCATCCAGGCAATCCCCGCCCTCGTGGCGTCCCCGGACAAGATCCAGGGCGGCGAAGGCTTCTTCGCCTACATCTGGCCGATTGTCATCGGCACCCTGATCGCCGCCGTGATCGCCCTCGTGATCGCGACCCCGGTCGCAATCGGCGTCGCACTCTTCATCTCGCACTTCGCCCCCCGCGGGCTGGCGTCGGGCCTCGGCTACGTGATCGACCTGCTGGCCGCCATCCCGTCCGTAGTCTACGGCGCCTGGGGCGCCGCGTTCCTGGCCAGGGAAATCTCCCCGGCGTACAACTGGCTGGCCGGCAACATGGGCTGGCTGCCGATCTTCCAGGGCCCGGCCTCGGCCACCGGCAAGACCATCCTCACTGCGGGTATCGTGCTGGCCGTGATGGTCCTGCCGATCATCACCTCGCTCTCCCGCGAAATCTTCCTGCAGACCCCCAAGCTGCACGAGGAGGCCGCCCTCGCCCTCGGCGCCACCCGCTGGGAAATGATCCGGATGGCCGTGCTGCCGTTCGGCCGCCCGGGAATCGTCAGCGCCGTGATGCTGGGCCTCGGCAGAGCCCTCGGCGAGACCATGGCCGTCGCCTTGGTGCTCTCCTCCGGCGCCCTCACGGCAAGCCTGATCCAGTCCGGGAACCAGACCATCGCCGCCGAAATCGCCCTGAACTTCCCCGAAGCCAGCGGCCTCAAGGTCAGCACGCTGATCGCCGCCGGCCTGGTGCTGTTCGTCATCACGCTGGGCGTGAACATGATTGCCCGGTGGATCATCACCCGGCACAAAGAATTCTCGGGAGCCAACTAAATGACCTCCACCCTGACCCCGGCCCGCAAACGCTCGGCCCTGACCAAAGGGCAGCTGCCCAAGGCCGCGCCGTACATCGTGCTGGGCCTCGCGCTCGTCCTCGGGGCTGCCATCCTGGCCCTGATCGGCTTCAATGCCTTCGGCTGGGGCATCGTTTCGGCCCTGCTCTTTGCCGCCGGACTGGTTGGCTGGAGCTCCGTCGTGGAAGGCTCCCGCAAGGCCAAGGACAGGCTGGCCAGCTGCCTCGTGGTCGGCGCCTTCCTGATTGCCCTGCTGCCGCTGATCTCGGTGATCTGGACCGTCCTGGCCAAGGGCCTCCCCGGCCTGCTGGACCCGGGCTTTCTAAGCACTTCGATGAACGGCGTCACCGGGTCGTTCGACAACAAGAGTGTCGATAACGGCGCCCCCGTGATGGGCGGCATCTACCACGCGCTGGTGGGCACGGTGCAGATCACCCTGCTCGCGACCGTCATTTCCGTCCCGGTGGGCCTGCTCACCGCGATCTACCTCGTCGAATACGGCGAGGACCGGGCGCTGGCCCGTGCCATCACGTTCTTCGTCGACGTGATGACCGGCATCCCCTCGATCGTGGCCGGTCTGTTCGCCGCAGCATTCTTCTTCGTCGTCGTCGGCCCCGGCACCAAGACCGGCGCGGTCGCCGCCGTCGCGCTGTCCGTCCTGATGATCCCGGTGGTGGTCCGCTCGAGCGAGGAAATGCTCAAGATCGTCCCGAACGAACTCCGTGAAGCCGCGTACGCCCTCGGCGTCCGCAAGTGGCGGACCATCATCAAGGTGGTCATCCCCACGGCTATCTCCGGCATCGCCTCCGGCGTCACCCTCGCGATCGCCCGCGTGATCGGTGAGACCGCCCCGATCCTGGTCACCGCCGGCTTCGCCACCTCCATCAACAACAACGTGTTCGGCGGCTGGATGGCCTCGCTGCCCACTTTCATCTACACGCAGATCCTCAACCCGACCTCCCCGTCCAACCCGGGTCCCTCCGACCAGCGTGCCTGGGGCGCGGCCCTGGTCCTCATCATCCTGGTGATGCTGCTCAACCTGGGCGCCCGCCTCGTGGCACGCATCTTCGCCCCGAAGACCGGCCGCTAGGCCACCGCCGGCACCCGGTCCCTACCTCCACAAGTGAAGGAACAGCATGTCTAAGCGCATCGACGTCAAAGACCTCAACGTCTACTACAGCAAATTCCTGGCCGTCGAGGACGTCAACATCAGCATCGACGCCAAGTCCGTGACCGCCTTCATCGGCCCCTCCGGCTGCGGCAAGTCCACGTTCCTGCGCACCCTGAACCGGATGCACGAAGTCATCCCCGGCGCCCGGGTGGAAGGCGAAGTGCTGCTCGACGGCGACAATCTCTACGGCCCCGGCGTGGACCCGGTGACGGTGCGTTCGCAGATCGGCATGGTCTTCCAGCGGCCCAACCCGTTCCCCACCATGTCCATCCGGGACAACGTGCTGGCCGGCGTGAAGCTGAACAACCAGAGGATCTCCAAGGGTGAGGCGGACTCCCTCGTGGAGCGCTCGCTGCGCGGCGCCAACCTCTGGAACGAGGTCAAGGACCGCCTGGCCAAGCCCGGATCGGGACTTTCCGGCGGCCAGCAGCAGCGACTCTGCATCGCCCGCGCCATCGCCGTGGAGCCCCAGGTGATCCTGATGGATGAGCCCTGCTCCGCCCTGGACCCCATCTCCACGCTCGCCATTGAGGACCTCATCAACGAGCTCAAGGACGAATACACCGTGGTGATCGTGACCCACAACATGCAGCAGGCCGCCCGCGTCTCGGACAAGACGGCGTTCTTCAACATCGCGGGCACCGGCAAGCCCGGCAAGCTGATCGAATACGGCGACACGCACACCATCTTCAGCAACCCCACCGTCAAGGCCACCGAGGATTATGTCTCCGGCCGCTTCGGATAACCAGCCCACCTAAGGAGCAACCGCCGGGTGCTAGAGCCCGGTAAGGGGCGACAGGGCGAGTTCCAGCACAAAGGCCGCTGCTGCGGTCACCAGCGGGGTTAGGGCCCAGAAGGCCAGGACGTGGAGCACCAGCCGCCGGTCGGTCCCGGTAAAACGCTGGTTCGTGCCCGCGCCCAGCACGGCCGCCGTTGCAGTGTGGGTGGTGGAAACCGGCCAGTGCAGTCCGATCGCGCCCACCAGCAGGATGACGCTGCTGTAAAGCTGGGCGACGAACCCGCGCAGTGGGTCGACCCTGACCAGCCGGTAGCCGATCGTGTAGGAGATCCGCCAGCCTCCCGCGAGGGTGCCGGCGGTCAGCATGGCGGCGGTCAGGAGGGCCACCCACGCGGGCGTGGAGCCGCCGTCGGGCAGTCCCGCGGCCAGCATCGCCAGGATCAGCACAGCGCTCGTGCGTTGGCCGTCCTGCAGGCCGTGGCCGAAGGCCACCGCGCCCGCGGCGACGGACTGTGCCCGCCGGGACCTGCTGTTCACCACGCCCGGCGGGGTGTAGCGGGCCGCCCAGGAAGCGGGCCAGACCAGCAGGTAGGCGCCCGCGAAGGCGATGACAGGGGAGATCAGCAAGGGCAGCACCACCTGGAAGAGCAGCGACTGATCCGCGCCCGCCACCGAGTTTCCGCCCACCGCCACGCTGGCGGCGCTGGCCCCCGCCAGACCGCCCACAAGCGCGTGCGTCGAGGAGGACGGAATTCCGCGCCACCAGTTGTAGATGCCCCACAGGACCGCGCTGAGCAGCCCGGCAACCAGGATGGTGAGCCCGTTCGCCCCCGCCGGGAGGATGACCCAGGTCCGGCTGACCTGCAGCGCCATCGTCGCGCTGAGGGCGGCGCCGACGAAGTTGAACAACCCGGCCAGCAGCACCGCGACCGTGGGGGTCAGGGCCCGGGTCCGGACCGCTAGGGCAACCGAGGAGGAAGCGTCCCGGAAACCGTTGAGGAAGGCAAACGCCCCGGCGAAGAGAACCACCAGGGCAAAGAGGACGAGGGACACCTCAGGATTCCTTGACGATGATGCTGCCCACCTGCGTGGCGATCCGCCGCATGTCCTTGGTGACTTCCACGAGCTGGTCCGCGATGTCGCGGTTGCGCGTGTACTGGGCCGACTTCATGTCCTTGAGCATGTCAGCCACCCAGACCCGGTGGGTGCGCTCCGCCCGCTTGGTGAGCCGGAGGACCTCGATCCAGTAATCCTCAAGGTCATCCAGATTGTTCAGCTGTCGCATGGCGTCGACCGTGAGTTCGGCCTGCCGGCTGATGATTTCCAGCTGGTCGGCCGCGCGTTTGGGCAGCCGCTCCAGCTTGTAGAGGAAAACGAGGTCCGCGGCGGCGTCCAGCTTCTCCATCGCCTCGTTGAGGTAGCGGGAAAGAGCGTACATGTCCTCGCGGGGGAGCGGGTTCAGGAAACTGGTCCGCATGTGTGTCAGGAGGGCAAAATGCAGTTCAGCGGACTTGGCTTCGTGGTCGTGCATGTCCTCCACGAGCCGCGAGTGCTCGCTGGCGGGGGCGCCCAGGATCTCCGAAAGGGTTCCCGTGGCGAGGGCTATCTGGTGGGCCATCTGGGAGAGCAGGTTCAGCCCTGCGGGCTCGTGGGGAAAAAGGCGCAGCTTCACGTGGGGTTACCGGTCTCCGGACGAGGCGTACACGGGCGTTGTCTGCCGGCCCTGGAACGTGACGATGACCCGCGCATGGGGATTACTTTACCGCCCGGAATTTGAAGGTGGGAATCCGCCGGTCCCGGCAGCGGGCATGAAAATGGTGCCGAACCGGATACGCCTCTCGGCGGTAGGCCGCTCTAGGCGGCTAATTGTTGAAGCCCGGGGGTTTCGCGGTTCGACACCGCCTTTAGTTTTCTACGTCGGCAGGCCCAAGTCAACATTGACAGCGCGGGCCCGGCGTGCGTATTGACAGTGCCGTGAAAGGGGTCTAAACGGTCGTCTTCGGGCGTCGCGCGGCGCCCGGGGACGGCCGCCGGGTGACTCAGTCCAGCTCGCCCAGCCGCCAGGCGTTGGCCGCGTGTTCGAGGTCCTCGGCGGTCTTGACCAGGAGGTGCGAATTCCGGGTCAGCTTGCTCGCATGGTTCGCGTTGCTGTGATCGACGCCGTCGGCGAGCGTGGCCTGGCCCAGCGCCACCACCCGGCAGAACGCTGCCGACCGTTCCAGCGCGACGTCGAACTCGCCGTCGAACGCGCCGGAGAGGATGGCGTCCGCCATCGACTTCATTTCGTCGGCGCCCGGAGGCTCGGCCGCCCCTGCCACCACGTGCGACACCTGTGCGGTGTCCTTGCCGGCCTTGAAGTAGACCGAAATCCGTTCAGGGTCACGGATCGTGGCGGCACGCAGGGCGTAGAGCCGCCAGAGGGCGCCCGGAAGGGATCGTGCCGGGCTCTCCGCCCACATTTCGGCGATCGCGTCCAGGCCCTGTTCGTCGGCTAGTTTGACCAGCCGCTTGGTGATCTTGGGGTCGTCGCTGTCCCGTCCGCGGCGCACGAGCGCCTGGGCCGCGAGGTGGGCTGCCTCGGAGACCCGGGCGGGATCCGCTCCACCGGCGAACGGTTCGAAGTCGATCGGTGCGAAAGGCTTCGGCTTGTGGTGACGGTGCGGTCCGGGGCTGCTGGCTCCTGCTTGCTCGTTCATGCCCCCACGCTACTCCTGTGCATTCCGGGAATCGAGCATGGACCTCCGCCGCGCGACGGCGGCGCAGCGGCAATGCGACGGCGGTGTGTCGGCCCGTGTGACAAAGGCCGCCTGCGTCTGGGGTACAGTGTTAACGTCCAGAAATGGAATGGGCCGACGTGTCTGTCAAGGGCGGATTTTCTGCCGTTGGTGGCTGTCGGCTGGGGCCTTTAGCTCAGTTGGTAGAGCATCGGACTTTTAATCCGTGGGTCGTGGGTTCGATCCCCACAGGGCCCACTCTTTTAGCGAAGAGTGGAAAAACCCCCGGCTTCCTGGCGACAGGATGCCGGGGGTTTTTGTGCGTCACGGGCCGGGAGGGCGGGACGCTACCGTTCGACGGCCTTCGGGGTCTGCCCGTAGATGTCGGGGCTGACCTCGTAGCCGTGGCGGTCCTGCGCCTTCGCCCGGTCGTTGACGCGGGCCAGGTCCCCGGCGTCCAGCTTGACCGTCTTGTCAAGGTTCAGGAGTTCCCGGCTGTCCCCGCCGGAGGCGGTCACTTTGTAGCTTCCGACGCCGGAACGGTAGTACTTCTGCTGGTGGCCGGCAGCCGCGCCGTCGAGCGGGTTGAACTCGTCGATCTTCACCGTTGAACCCTTGCGCTCAACCACCTGCGCGCAATCGAGGAAGCCAATCGAGGGTGCCGAGGCCTGGGTGTAGGCGTCCGTTCCTTCCCGGGGATGGGCCTGCATCGCGATGCCGCCGTGCGCGCCGTCCAGGCCCGAGATGAAGGTCTTGGGGGCGCCGGTGAACTTTCCGGCGTCGAACTCTTCCGGATACTCACCGAGCAGCCAGACGTCGCCGTGCCGGTTCTGGGCGAAGAATGCCAGCTCAGACTCCGCCAGCACCCCGTCGGAGTAGTCCCTGTCCCACAGGACCACGGTCCGCACGCCGTCGATCTTTTTGGTGAGCCCGGTCACGATGGACACGACGCGGTGTTCGTGGGTCTCCGGCGTTCCGGAGCTGAGGTCTGTGACGGTGCCGGAGAATTCCGACCTTGTACCGGGTTTCATGGGATGCCATCTGTTGTCGATCTCAGGGTGCGAGGGAAAGTCCGCGGCCTTGAATTCGGGCATCGAGCCCGGCCCGCAGTCTGCCGTTCCGGCCACGGCGGGGCTCCCGGTCAGGAACGACATCGGGAGGGCGATGAGGCACGTTAATGCGGCACGTTGCTTACTAAACATCGATCTGTCCTCTTCTTTGTGGGGAATCGCCGGGAGGGTCGGGTACTAAGCGGCGGCCTCTGGCGTGGGGGCCAGACGTTCCTTCTTCGATTTGGCGAAACGGAGATAGAGCGACGGCACAATAAACAGGTTGAGCAGGGTTGAAGTGACCAGGCCGCCGAGGATGACGACGGCCATGGGGTGTTCGATTTCGTGGCCCGGAACGGCTCCCATCACCACGAGTGGCACCAGGGCCAGCCCGGTGGCCAGTGTGGTCATGAGGATGGGCGAGAGCCGTTCCCCGGCTCCGCGGAGAACGAGGGCACGGCCGAAAGCCTGGCCCTCGTTCTTTTCCAGGTGCTGGCAGTGGTTGATGAGCAGGATGCCGTTGCGCGCCGCGATCCCCATCACCGTGAGGAACCCGACCACCGATCCCAGCGACAGGACCCTGCCGGAGATGTACGCGGCCATCACCCCGCCGACCAGGGCGATCGGCAGCGTCAACAGCGAGAGAAATGCCAGCCGCCAACTGCGGAATGAGGTCTGCAGCAGCAGCAGGATCAGGGCAAGAGCCGCCAACGCAAAGACCATGAGGCGGTTCGTCGCGGCCTGACGCTCGGTGAACTCACCCAGCAACTGGACGCTGTAGCCGGCCGGCAGTTCCAGGTCGGCCAGCCGGTCCTGCAATTTGCCGACGACGACCCCCATGTCTGCACCCTTGGCCAGGAAGGATCCCACTTCCACCCGGCGGGACCCGTTGGTGCGGTCGATCTGGTTGGGCGTTGCCTGCAGTTTAACGGCGGCGACGTCGGCCAACCGGACCCGCTGTCCGCCGGGGGTATCAATCGGCAGGTCCTCGATGCTGGTCACGCTGGAGCGGGTGGCCGGGGTGCTCCAGACCTGGACGTCGTAGGCTCGCCCGTCCCGGAAGACGTCTCCGACCTCTTCGCCGGCAACCAGCGTGGCCGCTGCCCGCCGCACATCCCCGGGCTTGAGCCCGAACTTCTGCGCGGCGGCAAGATCCACCGTGACGGTAACCTGCGGCACCTCGACCTCGAGGGACACATGGGGGTCTTCGGTGCCCGGAACGTCATCCAGTATCTTTTTGACCCGCTGGGCCTGTTCGCGCAGCACGGTGAGGTCGTCACCGAACACGCGGACCAGGATGGGCTCGCTGGCCCCGGTCAGGACCTCCTCGATCCGCTCCTTCAGGTAGGTCTGGACGTCGCGGTGAAGCCCCGGGTAGCCCTCCACGACTTCCTGCACGGCGGCCAGCGTCTCGTCGTAGTTGGCGTGGCGGTCGATGCTGATCCAGTGCTCGCCGGCGTTGACGCCGACGATCTCGTCCGCCGCGAACGCCTGCCCGATATGCGTGCCGCAGTTCAGCACGCCGGGCACTTTGAGGAACTCCGCACACCCGCGCTGCGAGATCCGGTATTCCTCCTGCGCCGACGTTCCCGGCTGCGCGATCCAGTGCATCAGGAAGTCCCGCTCCTTAAACGTCGGGAACAGCGACGATCCCATCAACGGAGTGATCGCCAGGCCCACGGCGGCGAGGGCGGCGAAGCCGGCATAGCCGTAGCGGGGACGGTTCATGACCCTGGACAGCGCGGCGTGGTAGCCGCGCTTCAGCACCCGGACCAGCGGCGGGTCCCGCTCCTCCAACTTTGCGTTCCCCAACAGGATGAGGGCCAACGCCGGCGTCAAGGTCAAGGCCACCAGCATGGAGGCGAGGACGGCCAGGGTATAGGTGATGGCCAGCGGCCGGAAGAAGACGCCGGTCAGCCCGTCCAGGAAGAAGATCGGCACGGCGGCGACCACAATGATCAGCGTCGCGTACACGATCGGACTTCGCATCTCGAGCGAGGCCTTCAGGACCACGGAAGCGGCCGACGCGTCGCTGCCCGAGCCCTTAGAACCCGCGGCACGGTGCTGCCGCAGCCTTCGCAAGATGTTTTCGACGTCGATGATCGCGTCGTCCACCACCACGCCGACGGCGATAACCAGCCCGGCCAGGACCATGGTGTTGATCGAACTGGCGGTGAAATAGAGGACCAGGGCCGCCGTGAGCAGCGAAAGCGGTATGGCAATCAGGCTGATCAGGGCGGTGCGCCATTGGAAGAGGAAGGCACCGAGAATCAGGACAACGAGCAGGCAGCCCAGCAGCAGCGCGGTGCTGAGGTTGGAGATGGACTCCTCGACAAAGCTCGCCGGGCGGAAGATGGTGGTGTCAAAGCTGATCCCGCTCATCCCGGGCTGGAGCTCCTTCAGGGCTTCCTCCACGCCCTTGGTCACGTCCAGGGTGTTGCCCCACGGCAGCTTCTCGACGATCAGCATGAGCCCGTGGCCGTTGTTGATGACGGCATCCCCAATCAGGGGCTGGTGGTCCTCGACCACCTGGGCGACGTCGCCCAGGTGCAATGCCACGCCGTCCTTCTCCCGGATAGTGACCTGGGCCAGGTCGGCGGGCGTCTGGATCGGCTGGACGTGGCGGACCCCCATTCTCTGGGTCGGGCTGTCGATGAAGCCGCCGGTGCCGATGAACCGTCCCGGAGAATACTTCAGCAGCCCGGCGTCGAGGGCCCCCGCCGTGACCTCCATGACCTGGTTGAGCGAGACGTTTTGAGACTTGAGCTTGTCCGGTTCCACCTGCACCTGCAGCATCTGGAGGCGTTCGCCCCAGATGGCTACATTGGCCACCCCCGGAACCCGGAGCAGCCGTGCCCGGATGGTCCAGTAGGACAGCATCGACATCTCGATCAGGGACCGGTCCGCGGAGGTCATGCCGATCTTCATCACCCGGCTCGTGGCGGACAGCGGCTGCAGCATCACCGGCGGGGCCGCCCAGGTGGGCAGCGCCGCCGTCACCGCAGCCATCCGCTCCGACACCAACTGGCGGGCGTTGAGCAGTTCCGTTCCCTGGTGGAAGATCAGCACGATCGAGGACAGCTGCGGCACCGACTTGGACCGCAGCTCGTCCAGGCCCGGCATGCCGCCCACCGCCGCCTCGATCGGGACGCTGACCAGCTGCTCGACTTCCTCCGCGGTCAATCCCAGGCAGGCGGTCTGGATTTCCACCCGGGGAGGGGCGAATTCGGGGAAGACATCCACTGATGCGGAGCCCAGCTGCAGCGAGCCGAGCAGCATGACCGCGCAGGCCAAGGCCACGACGATGGTTCTGAACCTCAGGCTGATGCCGATGAGCCAGCGCATGTCAGTGCGCCGTATCGAATTCTGCGCCGTACAGTTCCTCGGCTCCCGTGGTGACCACCACGGTGCCGGCGGCGGGACCGTCACTCAGCAGGGCGACGGCGCCGTTGATCCGCTCGACGGTGACGGCCTGGCGGACGTAGACCCGGGGCTCGGGGTTCGTGTAGACCCAGGTCTTTCCGGTGCTGTCGTACAGGATGGCCCAGTAGGAGACGCTCAGCTTCCCCGTCTGTGGATCCACGGCGGTGACATCGGTTTTGAGGCCGACGCGCTCGACGGCGTGCTCCGTCAGGGTGATGCGGTGCAGATCCGTTCCCGGAACCTCAGCGAGGACGGCGGGGTCTCCGTTGGCAGGGGCGGCCTCCTGGATCTGGGCGCAGCCTGCTGCCCCGAGGGCCAGGAAGGCGGCAATGACCAGCCCGGCCAACGTGCGGCGCCGTGGCGAAGCGATCGGGTTCATGACGCATCCTGACTTTCGGTCCGGCCAAGGGAACCGCTGCCGGCGCGGGGGCTCAGTGCTTCCTTCGGCTGGAACCGAAGCAGCACGGCGGGCATAACGAACAGCACGAAGAGCGTCGTCGTCAGCAACCCGCCCCAGATGATCACGGCGAGCGGCAAGATGATCTCCGTACCGGTCACGCCGCCGAAGAAGACCAGCGGCAGCAGGATCACGGCGGTCATCACGGACGTCATCAGGGTGGGTACCAGCCTTTCCCGTGCGCCCCGAAGCATCAGATCCGGCCACGAGGCGGTGCTGTCCTCGGCCCGCAGACTCCGGAGCAGGCCCAGCAGGAGCAGGGCGCCGCGGGCGGCGATGCCCAGGACGGCGGCGAAGGCGACAAGCGAAATCAGCGAATTGACGGAGCCCGCGGCCTGGGCGGCCAATACTCCGCCGGACAGGGACAGGACCAGGCCGAGGAAGATCATGCCGGCGAGCTTCCAGCCTCCGGCGGCCGTCTGGAGCAGCACCAGCACGCCGGCCGCCGCGATGGCGGCCAGCAGCCACAGCCACTGGTAGTTGCCCTGCAGTTGTGCGTACTGGGTCAGGACCTCGGCGTGGTAGGCGAGCGGGAACTGCATCTGCTGCAGGCTCTTGTTGACGTCCTGCTGCACATCGGTGACGGAACGGCCTTGGATTTCCGCCTTCACGTCGATGCGCCGTGAGGTGTCGTCGTGCAGGATCGCGGCTTCGTTCCCCACCATCGTGACCTGGGCGACGTCGCCGAGGCGGACGTGGCCGCCGTTGGGGGTGTCGATGATCAGGTCACGGACGCTGTCGAGGCTGTTCCGGGTGGACGCCGCCCCCTTCACGATCACGGAGAAGACCTTCTGCTGCTCGTAGAGGTTTCCGACTTCGATGCCCTGCAGCAGCGCCGCTGCTGCACGTCGGACATCGCCGGGAACGATGCTGGCTTTCTGCGCTGCGGCGAGGTCCACCTTGACCTCGGCGATCGGCTGTTCCACCGGGGCGTCCACGTGGGGGTTCACGACGCCGGCGGTATGCTCCAGGATCCGTTGCACCTCTGCCGCCTTCTGCCGCAGGACCGCCCTGTCGAGGCCGTAGACCCGCACCCCGAAGCCGCTGTCGCCGGCCTCGCGGATCTGGTCGATGCGCTCCTGCGGGTAGGTCGACACCTTGCTGGTCAGGCCGGGATACCCGGCAATGACCTGCCCGATGGCGGCGGCAGTGTCGGCGTAGGACGCATCCGGGGCAACCGTGACCCACAGCTCGCCGGAACTGACGTCGCCGACCTGGTCCGAGGTGACCGCGCGGCCGACGTGCCCGCCCACGTTGGCGACCCCCGGGAGGGCGCGCAGTTCGCCGGCGGCGGCTTCGGTGATCCGGCTCATTTCCTGGTCCGAGGTTCCGGCCATCGCGCTCCAGTGCACGACCAGGGTCTTGTCGGCCAGGACAGGCACCACGGGACGTGACCCGGCCAGCTGCGGTGCCAGGGCAAGGCCGGCCAGCGCCACCACAGCGGCGGCGGCAAAGACCCACCGGCTCTTTGCGGTCACCCGGGACACGAGGCTGCCGTAACCGCCCTCGAATCGGGCCAGGGCGCGGCGTTCCGGGCGGGGCGCGGACCCCGCCGGCAGGTAATAGGCCAGCGCTGTCGTGACGGTCAGCGCCACGACCATGGCGATGACCAGGGCCAAGAGATAGTTCAGGACGAGTGGCCCGAACAGCGCCCCGTTTTCGCCCGCCACAAAGAACGCCGGCATGACCGCCAGCGCCATGATCATCAGCGAGTAGAGCATCGGCGTGCGTACCGACCGCACGGCCTCAGGGATCAGGGCTTCCCGCCACTCTTGGCCCCGGAGGCCGGGGCCGGCGGGAATCCGGTTGGCCCTGACGAGGCCGTTGAGGTCCTCGGCGACGTCGCCCACGATGACGGCCAGGGCCAGGACCATCCCGGCGAGGACCATCGTGTTCATTCCGGCGCCGCGCACGTACAGCAGCAGACCAGCCGCGGACAGCGACACCGGAATGGCGATCACGCTGATGACGGCGGTGCGCCACGAGCGGAAGAACGCACCGAACATGGCCACGATCAGCACGAGGGTGATCAGCAGAGCGATGCCGAGCGTACCGACTTCCTCCTGGATGAAGGAGGCCTGCCGGTAGACGGTCGTGTCGATCTTGACGCCCGGCAAGCCGGGCTGGAGGGCTTTGAGGGCCTCATCCACACCCTTCGTCACGGCCATCGTGTTGGTCTCGGGGAACTTCTCGATCACCAGCAGCAGCTCGGCTTCCTTGCTCAGGAGGGCATCGCCGATGAGCGGCTGGTGGTCGGTTTCGACCGTGGCAACGTCCTTCAGGAGGAGCTTGCCGTTGGGCCCCTCGATGGGAATCTGGCCCAGGTCCTGGGGGGAGGCGATCGGCAGGACGTGCTGGACGCCGATCCGCTGGTGCCCGGTTTCGAAGAAGCCGCCCGTGCCGGGGGTGGAGGCCTCGAGGTAGCTCAGCGGCGATACCCAGACGGAATTGCCGGTGGTCTTGATGACTTCGTCCAGCGTCACCCCCTTGGCTGCCAGCTGTGCCGGGTCAACCAGGACCTGCAGTTGCTGGTCGCGCTGGCCCCAGATAGCCACGTTGGCGACGCCGGGTACGGAGAGCAGCCCGGGCTTCATGGTCCAGCGGGCCAGTACCGACATGTCGATGGCCGACATGTCGGTGGAGGTCAGCCGGATCATCATGACCCGGCTGGTCGATGAGAGTGGCTGCATGAGCACGGGTGCTGCCGACACGTTGGGAAGCGCGCGGGCCTGGGTCAGGCGCTCCGAGACCAGCTGGCGCGCCCGGAACAGGTCTGTGCCGGGCTTGAAGACCATCTGGATCGAGGACAGGCCCGGAACGGACTTGGAGCGGATTGCCTCCACCCACGCCACGCCGTTGAGCAGGTCAGCCTCCATCGGCGAGGTGATCAGCTGCTCGACTTCCGCCGCCGACAGCCCGAGGGCCTCGGTCTGGATCTCCACCTGGGGCGGAGCGAATTCGGGGAAGGCGTCCACTGCCGTACCCGGCAGGGTCGTGAGTCCAAAAGCGAGAATTCCCGCCGCCACAGCCAGCACCAGCAACCGGAACTGCAGAACCAGGCGCAGCATCGCGGCCATCATAGCCGGAACCCCACTGCGGTGTTGTCGATGCGGGGACCTGCGTCGGGATCGACTCCTGGAAAGGGCCCCTCGCATGAACTTTTGAACGGTTGCCTGTCCACGGCGCGGCTCCTCGTGCCACAGCGCCCCAGCGTCGTCTAGCCAAAATGATGGCCCTGAGGAAAACCATCGTCAATGGCCTTAGACAATTTTCCAATTGATGGAGGCAGGGCCATTCATTGCAAGTTCGTCTAGTAATAAGTCAGGCTAGGATTGACGGATGAACTCCGACACCGCCTCCAGCTCAGGGTACTGGTACGGCCCCGACGAGCGCCTCGATGCCCCGGCGGCCGTGCTGCACGCCTTGAGGAGCTACCGGGCCGCCGAGGTGGCCACCCGCCGTTCCACCCGGGACTCCATGGGCATGGGCGAGACGGACCTGCTGGCACTGCGGTACCTGTTGCGCGCCCAGGCCACGGGGGAGCGGGTCGGGCCGAAAGACCTCAGCCGCACTCTGGGCATCACCACGGCCTCCACCACCTCACTGATTGACCGGCTGGTCGGAAGCGGCCACGTCCGCCGCGAGCCGCACCCCACGGACCGGCGCTCCCTCGTGATCGTCCCGACCGCCGTCACCGACTCCGAGGTCCGCGCCACCCTTGGCGAAATGCACCGCCGGATGCTGGCCGTCGCGGAGGAGCTGAGCGCCGAGGAAAGCCGCATCATCGTGGGCTTTCTTCGCCGCATGACCGAAGCCCTCGACGGGCAGTCGGAACACCACTGACCCTGCCGCGCAGGACGGTGCGCAAGTATCTAGCTCCGAAAACTAGCTAGTCCGGCTAGTGATATGTATGCTTACTACTTGATATGTATGCTTACTACTTGTGTCAGATAATCGTGCGCGTGGAGGAGTCGTGACTGAGTTGTTGACGATCACCGGAACCCCGGGAGCCGGTGCGGGCCCCTTGGCTGCGCCCCGGTCACCCGCAGAGCCGGGCGCCGTTGCGTCCGCGCTGCCCTTGAATACGGCGAACCCGGCGCCCAGCCATTGCGGTACGCCGATGGAGTGGACGGCGCCGGTGCTGGGCACCATGTCGGTCTATTCGTTCGACGCCGGCAGCGGCTCCGCAGACCTTCCGCCCGTGTGGCGCTGCTCCTGCGGATTCCAGCTCGATGGCATCGTCCATACCTCCAACGCACTGCTCGCACTTTCGTGAGTGCGGCTCCAGTCGCCGCGGTGGGACGTCCCGCCGCCGTCCCCGCCGTGGCCGGGCTCGATGCCAAAATCCTGCCGCTGCCGGACGCCCCGGAGGGGCGGTTCCTGGTCCACGAACTCCTGGGCCGCGGCGCAACCGCCACCGTCTTCCGGGGCACTGACCTTTCCAATGACCGCCCGGTGGCCATCAAGGTGGCCGAGGGGCCGGCCGAGAAGGACGCCAGCCGGATCCATGCCGAGGCACGCATGCTCGCCTCGCTGGACCACCCCGCCGTCGTCCGTTTCATCGCCGCAGGCACTGTCCCCGGCGGCGACCAGTGGGCGGGACGGCCGTTCCTGGTTGAAGAATTCGCCTACGGCGGAAGCCTGGCCGAGCGGATCCGCGGCGGCGCATGCGCCCCGGAGGATGTGGCCGGCTGGGCTGCCGCCGCGCTGTCCGGACTCGGGCATGTGCACGGACGCGGGCTGGTCCACCGAGACATCAAGCCCGCGAACATCCTGCTCAGTGAACTGCGGCGGTGCTCCGTGCGGATCGCCGACTTCGGCATTGCCACGGCGGCCGGCACGCAGCCGGAACCCGGCGATTCTTCGGGAACCGTGCACTACATGAGCCCCGAGCAGGCGGCCGGGCAGCCCGTCCTGGCGGCCAGCGACATCTACGCGCTGGGGCTAGTGCTGCTGGAGTGCCTCACCGGCGTGAAGGCCTATCCCGGGACGCCGGTCGAGTCGCTGGTGGCCCGCACGCTGCGGGGCCCGGCTATCCCGGCCGAACTCGGCGCCGGCTGGGTGTCCCTGCTGACGGCCATGACCGCGATGGATCCCGCGGCCCGGCCCCCGGCTGCCGCGGCCGAGAAGCTGGCCAGCAAGCTTGCCCGGCCCGTGCCGCCGCTCCGGCTGGTCGGCTAGGAACATTCACAGGGGTGTCTGGGCGCGGCTTGGATAGCATGGGGCTTCCAGGACCTGCTGCCGTCACGCGCGGCGGAAAGGGCGTCATTCATGCCTACAATCCCCACGCAGCGCCCCGACGTCGTCGGCCGGCTCCGCGCCGCCGGCTGCGTGTTCGCCGAGGATGAGGCTGCCCTGCTGGTCGCCGCCGCGGCCACCGCGGAGGAGCTGGAATCGCTGGTTCGGCGGCGGGTCTCGGGGCTGCCGCTGGAACACGTGCTGGGCTGGGCGGAGTTTTGTGGCCTCCGCATCGAGGTTGACCCCGCGGTGTTTGTCCCACGCCGTCGCACCGAGTACCTTGTCCGGCTGGCAGCCCGGCTCCTGCAGGCGCGCGGGGCGGCCGGAACGCCCGTTGTGGTGGACCTGTGTTGCGGTTCGGGGGCCGTGGGCGCCGCGCTGGCCGCAGCAGCCGGGCCGCTGGAGTTGCACGCCGCCGACGTCGACCCCGCTGCGGCGGCTTGTGCGCGGCGCAACCTGCAGCCGCTCGGCGCCGAAGTCCATGAAGGCGATCTGTACGGCCCGCTGCCGGAACGGCTCCGCGGACGCGTGGATATCCTGGCCGTGAATGCGCCCTATGTCCCCTCGGGGATGATCGGAACCATGCCCCCAGAGGCACGGCTGCACGAACCCCGTGTTGCCCTGGACGGCGGCCCGGACGGGCTGGAGCTGCAACGGCGAGTGGCCGCCGCGGCGCCGGAATGGCTGGCGCCGGGCGGCCATCTGCTGATCGAGACGAGCCGGCGGCAAGCGCCGCAGACCATCGGGATCCTTGCCGGGAACGGGCTCTCCAGCCGCGTCTTCAGCTCACGGAGACTGGACGCCACCGTGGTGCTTGGCAGCGTCCTGGCTGGCGCCGCGGCCAAAACTCCGCGCTGAGGGTTCCGACGCCTGGATCCGTCAGTGCTTCTCCGGGTCCACGTTGGTGGCCGGTCCGGCGGGCGTAACGCCGCCTTCATCGGACCAGTCCTGACCGGTCGTGTCGTTCAGGGCCGGATCCGAGAAGACGTCGGACGGGGCGTCCGCCGCCGCTCCCGCGGCGGCATGGGCGCCGCCGGAGGTGCCGGACGCGTCGTCGTCCCGGAGGACAGCGGAACTGATCACGGTGCCCGCGCGGCGTGCGGCCTCGGTCAGCTGGCTGGAGACCTCGGGGGCCTTTTCCTTGACCGCTTCAGTCGCCGCGGCCACCTTGTCCTGGACCGGCTTGCTTTGCCAGAGGCCTGTTGCCCTGGCCTTGAGTTTTTCGTAGGCGGCCCGGCCCGAGCGGGACCCAAGGACGTAACCTGCTGCGAGTCCGGTGCCGAAAAGAAGTTTGGCTTTCATGCTGTACCCCTGCTCTTGGTGCTCTGGAAGTCGTATCCGAATACTGTCCGGTGCCAAAAAACCGGCCCCGGGAAATAATCCCGGGACCGGTTTTCCGGTCGCTCCGTTTTAGCGGTGCGAGCGCTTGGTGATCATGCCGTAGACCAGCAGTACGATGATCGCACCGCCGATCGCCAGCAGCCACGTCGTCAGCGAGAAGAATTCCTGCAGTCCGGTGCCGAAAAGTGCGCTACCGATGAAGCCGCCCAGCAGGGCGCCCACGACGCCGAGGATCAGCGTGATGACCCAGCCACCGCCCTGACGGCCCGGCAGGATAGCCTTAGCGATTGCGCCGGCAATAAGACCCAGAATCAGAAATGCGAAAAAACCCATTTTTATCGGCCCTTCTCTTTCGTTGAGGAGACACCCGGGTTGCCGGGTGCGCTTCATCCTTCTGCCTAAATACTAATCATGCTTACTATCAAAATACCACTCGGCGCGCCCAAAATCTTCGCGAATCCTTGAATTGGCGGGGGAATTTGGCCCATTCTGCGCCCGGAGGACATCCGGAGAACATGCCAACATGGCCCGGGGCAGGCCGAGTTAGGGCCTACCAGGCGTAGTCCTCCGGGGCGGTCCGGTGGCCGGGGAAGATTCTATCCAGGCGCGTCAGGGCCTCCGTGTCGAGCTTCAGCGGAAGGGCCGTGAGTGCGGCGCCCAGCTGCTCCGGCGTGCGCGGGCCGACGATGGGCGCCGTCACGGCGGGCTGGTGCAACAGCCAGGCCAGTGCCAGCACCCCGGGCTCCTGGCCGAGCTCGTCCGCGAAGTCCTCATAGCGGCGGATCTGGTTCCGGTGCTTCTTGAGGGCCTCCAGCGCGCGGCCCTGGGTCCGTCGGACGCCGTCGTCCTCCTTTTTGAGCACCCCGCCCAGCAACCCGCCGTGCAGTGGGGACCACGGCAGGATGCCCAGGCCGTAGTGTTGCGCGGCCGGAACCACCTCACGTTCCGCGTCGCGGGTCAGCAGATTGTAGATGGATTGCTCGCTGACCAGGCCGTAGGAGTTCCGGCGGGCCGCGGCCTCCTGCGCCTGGGCCAGGTGCCAGCCGGCGAAGTTGCTGCTGCCCGCGTATACGATTTTGCCCTGCTGCACCGCGACATCCACGGCCTGCCAGATCTCTTCCCACGGGGTATTCCGGTCCACGTGGTGGAACTGGTAGAGGTCTATATGGTCGGTCGCGAGGCGCTTCAGGCTCTCGTCCAGGGCGCGGCGGATGTGCAGGGCGGAAAGCCTGGATTCGTTCGGCCGGTCCTCCATGGTGCCGTAAACCTTGGTGGCGAGCACCGTCCGCTCCCGGCGCCCGCCGCCCTTGGCGAACCAGCGGCCCAGAATTTCCTCGGTCCAGCCCCGGTGCTTGGAGCCGCCGTAGACGTTGGCCGTGTCAAAGAAATTGATGCCCGCGTCCAGCGCGGCATCCATGATTGCGTGGGCGGCCGACTCCTCTGTTTGCGGCCCAAAATTCATGGTGCCCAGGCAGAGGCGGGAAACCTTCAGGCCGGAGCGGCCCAATTGGCTGTACTGCATGGGCGGTCCTTCCGGACGTTAGCGCTCCAGCCGGAACCCGAGTTTAATCGTCACCTGCCAGTCGGCTACCTGGCCGTTCTCGAGGTGCCCGCGGATCTCCTTGACCTCGAACCAGTCCAGGTTCCGCAGGGTTTTTGAGGCCTCCGCGATGCCGTTGCGGACGGCGGCGTCGACGCCTTCATTCGAGGTTCCGACAATTTCAGAAATGCTGTAGGTGTGATTAGACAACTTCGCTCCTCGTGATCGTCATCGGTCTGCAGTCTCCGGCCAGGGCCGTCCCTGCAGAGTAGCCGACAGATCGCGGGCGGACTAGGGGCGGCCCGCAGTGCCCGGCCAGCCGAAGACCGGGCCCGGCTCGGGACGTTTCGGGGCGGGCGGACCGTTGCGGGCGCGCGGCCGGACCCGCTGCATCATCCAGGGCAGCAGGTAGTGCGTGGCCCAGGCGAGGTCGTCCGCCCGGGTCGCCCGCCAGTTGCCGGCCGGCAAAGGCTTGGGTTGCAGCGGCTCCAGGGTGTGCGGGACGTGCAGCGTGTCCAGCACCATTCCGGCGATCGTATGGTGGCCGAGCGGGGAGAAATGCAGGCGGTCCGGGTCCCACATCCTCGGGTCGCTCAACTGCCGCAGGGTCCACAAGTCGGCAATGACGCCGTGGTGCCGGGCGGCGATGGTCCGGATGTTCTCGTTGAAGACCGCCACCTTGCCGCGGATGTGGCCGAAGACCGGGGTATCCCCCCAGTCCGGCCCGGTGAACAGCACGACGGTCGCCCCGGTGGCGGAGAGGGCCGCCACGGCCTCATCGAGGCTGGCCGCCAGCCGGTCCGGATCGCGGCGGTGGAAGACCAGGTCGTTGCCGCCGGCGGAGAGTGTGACGAGATCCGGTTTCAGGGTGATCGCCGGGCCGAGCTGCTGGTCCACGATCTGCTGCAGCACGAGGCCGCTGATGGCCAGGTTGGCATAGGCAAAATCGTTGCGCGCTGCACTGAATTCCTCGGCGATCCGGTCCGCCCAGCCCCTCATCCCTCCGGGGTTCAGGGGCTCGGGATCGCCGAGGCCAGCGGTGAAGGAGTCTCCCAGGGCGACGTAGCGCTTCCAGGGCCCGGAACCGGTGGTGGTGGCACCTTTTCGAGCGTCTGCCGGATTGATGAAGCTGGCCGCGTTCACATCCTCAGCATTACGCCGGAATCTACGCCGCCGCTAGGTACTTATGTCCCCTAGCGGGCGGGATTTTCGCGTCACTGCGCCCTAGGGCATACCGCCGGGGGTATGCGTAATACCAAGGGGGGTATACCATAGGAAGGAATCCATTTACTCCGGGAGGCCACCCATGGAACTCGATCCCACCGATATGAAGTCCGTTATCAACCGCCTTCGCCGCGCCCAGGGCCAGCTCGCCGCGGTCACGCGCATGATTGAAGAAGGGCGGGACTGCAAGAGCGTCGTTACGCAGCTTGCTGCTGTCTCCAGCGCCCTGGACAAGGCCGGCTTCTCCATCATCGCCACCGGCCTGCAGCAGTGCATGCAGCAGGAGGATCCCAGCCTGGACCGGGCCGAGCTCGAGAAGCTTTTCCTCTCGCTCGCCTGATTCCAGCCGGCTGTGACCCGGCAGGTCAGGCCCGGGGTTCGGCCAGGACGTAGGCTTTGAGGTCGTCCAGGGTCTGCTGCATGTGGGCGTCCATCGCGTCCCGTGCCCGGTGCGGATCGCGCGTCGACAGCGCCTCCACGATCTGGCGGTGATGCCCGATCGCGTGCGCCTGGATTTCCCGCACCTCGGAGGTCTGGGTCCGCCGCTTTTCCAGCACCCGATGCAGGGGCGCGAACAAGACAGCCACAAAAACATTCTCCGACGCGCGCAGGATCAGGTCGTGGAAGGCCAGGTCCGCCGCCACGAAGGCCGCGACGTCGTGCTTCTCATGCGCCTCGCGCATCGATTCCACCTGCCCGCGCAGGGTCGTGAGGTCGGCCTCGCCGATCCGGGCCGCCGCCAGCTCGCAGGCGCCCGTTTCCAGCATCCGGCGCAGTTCGATCAGCTGGACGGCTGCCGCGGCGTCGTTCTTGCCCTCGGAGGCCGCCCGGAGCACGGCTTCCAGTGAGGCCCAGCGGCTCAACGGGTTCACAAACGTTCCCCGGCCGCGCTCCACGCTGAGGATCCGCTGGGCTTCCAGGGTCTTCATCGCCTCGCGGACCGTCATCCGGCTCACGTCGTGGCGGGCGCTGAGCTCCAGCTCGCCGGGGACGGATGCCCCGGGCGGAAATTCGCCGGCAATGATGCGGTCCAGCAGTTCATCTGCCACGACGCCGACCAACGATTTCCTAGCCAATTTTCCCCATCCGCCGTCACCGAGTTGCCTGACTGACCAGTCTACTTGCGCGTCTTTGTGCCGTATGCCACACTAGCATTCACCTGTTAGATGTCAGACATCTTACAAATCACCACATCGCCGCAGAGTTCCCACAATGGAGTGCAAGTGCCCCTTGAAGCAGAGCCTTTCGAAGCAGACGTGCTGGCCGCCTTCCCGGGTGAGGTCCGGATTCCCGCGCGGACCGTCGCCGACGCCCTCGCCGCCGCGTCCGGGGCTTCACCCCGCATCCTGGTGGTCCTCGACGACGACCCGACCGGCACCCAGTCCGTCGCGAACCTGCCGGTCCTCACCCGCTGGGATGTCGAAGACTTCAGCTGGGCGTTCACGCACCGGATCGATGGCCGCCGCCCGGACGCCGTCTACGTGTTGACCAACACCCGCAGCCTGGACCCCGCCGAGGCTGCCGTCCGCAATGAGGCAGTGGTCCGGAACGCCCTGGCGGCGGCCGAACTCCTGGCCGACGGTGCCGGTCCCAGTGGTGCCGGTTCCAGTGGTGCCGGCTCCAGCCTGCGCCTGGGGTTCGTCAGCCGCAGCGACTCCACGCTCCGCGGCCACTACCCGCTCGAGCCGGACACGATCGCGGCCACCATCGCCGCCGCCAGCGGCGAGGCGACGGACGGCGTGGTGATCGTGCCCGCGTTCCCCGACGCGGGACGCGTGACGATCGGCGGCGTGCACTTCATGCGCGGCACCGGCACGAACGCCGGCAAGCTTTCCCCCGTGGCGGACACGGAGTTCGCCAGGGACGCTAGCTTCGGCTTCGCGAACTCCGAACTGGCCAAGTATGTCGAAGAGAAGTCCGGGGGCCGCTTCCCTGCGGAGTCGGTGATCGTACTGACCCTCGACGTCATCCGCGCCGCCGGTCCTGACGGTGACCCCCAGGTTTCGGCCAAGGCCATCGCCGACGCCATCGACGCCGCCACGGACTCCACCCCGATCGTCGCCGACATTGTCACCGAGAACGATTTCCGTGCCCTCGCCCTGGGCCTCGAGGAAGCCGAGCGCCGCGGCAAGAAGCTGCTCTACCGTGTGGGGCCGCCGTTCGTGCGCGGCCGCATCGGCCAAGACATCCGTCCCGAGCTCAGCGGCGAGGAGGCCTACGCGGGCAACGCCCCCTCAGATGCCGGCGGCCTGATCGTCGTCGGTTCGCACGTGGGCGTGACCACCCGCCAGCTCAAGGCCCTCGTCGAGCAGCATGGTGCCGCCCGCATCGTCGAAATCGACGTCGAGAAGCTCCTGGGCGGCTCGTCCGAGGACTACCTGGACGGCATCGTCCGCACCGTCGTAGAGTCCCTGCACAGCGCCGACGTCATCCTGCACACCAGCCGCCTGCTCATCAAAACGGACGACGCCGCCGAGAGCCTGCGGATCGCCCGCTCGGTGTCCGCCGCCGTCGTCGCCGTGGTGAACCGGACCCTCAAGACCTACCCGCCGCGCTTTGTCATCGCCAAGGGCGGCATCACCTCCTCGGACGTGGCCGCCCTGGGCCTGGAAATCCGCCACGCGATCGTCCGCGGCCCCATGCTGCCTGGCATCGTCAGCCTGTGGGAGCCGGTGGACGGGCCGGCCAAGGGCATCCCCTACGTCGTCTTCGCCGGAAACGTGGGCGACGACGAATCCCTGGCCCAGGTCACCCGCAAGCTCAGCAACACCTTCTCCCCGGCTGCCCCCTAACCCAACAACACCCCTTTCAACGGAGAAAACCATGAACTACCAAGTCACCGTCCTCGGCCTGGGCGCCATGGGACTGCCCATGGCCACCCGCCTGGCCACCCGGCTGACCGTCCACGGCTTCGACATCGCCGAGCCGCGCCTGCGCCTCGCCGAAGACGCCGGGGTCCGGACCTTCGCCTCCGCCAGTGCGGCAGCGGAGGGGGCCGACGCGCTGCTCCTGGCGGTGCGCAACGGCGAGCAGCTCGACGACGTCCTCTTCGGCGAAACCGGCGTCGCCCCGGTACTCAAGCCCGGCGCCGTCGTGATCCTCGGCAGCACCGTCGGCACCGACGCCATCCCCGCCACCGTTGCCCGGCTTGCCGAATACGGCGTCTCCCTCGTTGACGCGCCCCTCTCGGGCGGACCCCAGCGTGCCGGCGAAGGCGATCTGCTGATCGTCGTCGGTGCCGAGCCGCAGGCGCTGGAAGCGGCCCGGCCCGTTCTGGAACTGCTCGCCTCCACCCTGACCATCGTGGGGGACAAGCCCGGTGACGGCCAGGCGCTCAAGACCGTCAACCAGCTGCTCTGCGGGATCCACATCGCCGCCGCGGCCGAGGCGATGGCGCTCGCGGACGCCCTCGGCCTGAACCAGGCCAAGACGCTGGCGGCCCTGGAAGCCGGCGCCGCCGGGTCGTTTATGCTTTCGAACCGCGGTCCCCGCATCCTTCAGGCCTACGCGGAAAGCGGCGCTGAAGTCCTCAGCCGCCTGGACATCTTCGTCAAGGACATGGGAATCGTCGGCAAGGCGACGCGGGCGGCCGGACTCGCCGCGCCGGTGGCCGCCGCCGCCGAACAGCTGTACCTGCTCGGCCAGGCCCAGGGGCTCGCTGCCGCCGATGATTCCGCTGTCATCAAGGTTGTCGCCCCCACCAGGCGCAACGCCTAATCCACCGATCGGCCCGGACCCCCGGGTCCCCCCAACCCGACGACGCCGGCGCCGTCCGCCGTCGACCACAACACCCCCTCACTGGCTAGAGTGACGTCAAAGGAGACACTCCGCATGAATCCCCTGCTCAATTCCCTGATGGTGCGCGCGGCCGACGCGCCCGTCATCAAGCCGGCCGTGGAACTGGGAACTCCGCTGCTGCTCACCATCGCGGTCGCCGGCGTTGCCCTGCTGCTGCTGATGATCATCCGGTTCAAGATCCAGGCCTTCGTGGCCCTGCTGACCGTCAGCGTACTGGTGGCCGTGGCCGCGCAGATCCCGCTCAAAGACGTCTTCACCGTGGTGGCCAACGGCGTTGGAAGCACCATGGGCAAGGTGGCTTTGCTGATCGCCCTCGGCGCGATCCTTGGCCGGATGATCGAGGTCTCCGGCGGCGTTCAGTCGCTGGCCGACCACTTCACCGCCAGGCTCGGTGCCCGGCGGGTGGCCGTGGCCCTCACCGCCGTTGGCTTCCTCGTTGCGATCCCGGTGTTCTTCGAAGTCGGCATCATCGTCCTGGTGCCGATCGTTTACGCCTTCGCCAAGATCGCCAACGTCCATCCGGTGAAGTTCGGCCTGCCCATGGCCGGCATCATGTTGGCCATCCACGTGGCCGTTCCCCCGCACCCCGGGATCGTTGCCGGCGCCGGCGTGCTCGGGGCCGACATCGGACTGATCGCGCTGATCTCGCTGGTGATCTGCGTGCCGCTCGGCTTCCTGTCCTACTTTGTGGCATCCATCATGAACCGCAAGGACTACGAGCTCCTGCCCTCCATCAAGGCCCAGGTGGATGAGTTCGGCTCCGCTTCCCTGGTGCGGGTCGGTCACGATGGCCCGGGCAGCAAAGCCCTGGCCGCGCCCCGGCCCGGACTCATCATCTTCCTCATCGCCACCCCGATCGCGCTGATCCTGCTCGGCACCGTGGGCACCCTCGTGATCGACAAGAACAGCTTCTGGTACGGCGTCGCCTCCTTCGTTGGCACCCCCGTGTTCGCCCTCCTGGTGGCCGTTGCGCTCTGCTTCTTCCTCCTGGCCGTCCGCCGCCAGTGGTCGCTGACGGAGACCGGCGAAATCTTTGAAGGAGCCCTTCCCCCGATCGCTTCCATCCTGATGGTGGTCGCAGCCGGCGGCGTCTTTGGCAGCGTCCTGCAGGTGAGTGGAATCGGCAAGGCACTTTCCGAATCCCTCGACACCCTCGGTGTGCCGCTGCTGCTGCTTGGCTTCATCATCTCCCTGGCCCTCCGCGCAGCCCAGGGGTCGGCCACGGTCGCGATCGTCACCACGGCCGGCCTGCTTTCCTCCGCCGTGGCGGGCGGCGGCTACACCCCGGCCCAGATTGCCGTGATCGTCATCGCGATCGGCTTCGGCTCCCTTGGCCTCTCCCACGTGACCGACGCCGGCTTCTGGGTGGTCGTCCGGTACTACGGCCTGACCGTGGCGGACGGCCTCAAGACCTGGACCGTGCTCACCACAGTGCTGGGTCTGGCAGGATTCGCCCTGACGTTCGTGGCCTGGATCCTGGTGTGAGGCCTGAGCGCCTGATGCGTGTCCGTCTCGATTCCTTGGTCAGCGCAGCACTGAAGCGGGGATCAGCCGTACCGGCCTTCACCTGCTACGACTTCACGACGGCGCTCGCAGTCGTGGCTGCGGCGGAGGACGCCGGCCTCGGCGCCATCCTGCTGGTCTCGCCGAGCACCGCGGCCACACCGGGCGGGCTGCGGCTGATCGCCGCGCTGCGCGGCCTCGCCGACGTCGCCGGCGTTCCGGTGGCCGTCCAGCTGGACCACGCCTCCGATCTCCGGGTGATTGCCGACTCCGTGGCCGCCGGGGCGGACTCCGTCCTGGTGGATGGGTCGTCGCTGGATTACGAGGACAACATCGCCCTGGTCCGGGCGGCGCGCGCCGCCCTTGATGGCGCCGGCTTCGCCGGGGAGATCGTGATCGAGGCCGAGCTCGGCGGACTCGCCGGCGACGAGGACCGTGCCTTCGGATCCGACGCGGCGGGCAATGCTCCGGCGCCCGGCACGGCGGGGCTCACCGACTCCGCGCAAGTGGAGGACTTTGTGGCCCGCACCGGCGCCCAGTTGCTGGCCGTCGCGGTGGGCAACGTCCACGGCAAATACCAGGGCGATCCGGAACTGCGCTGGGACGTGCTGCAGGACATCGCGGTGCGGACCCGCATTCCCCTCGTGTTGCACGACGCCTCGGGCATCCCCGCGGCGGAACTCGTCAAGGCGGCCAGCATGAACGTGGGGAAGGTCAACTTCAACACGGAGCTGCGGACCGGCGTGCTGGAGACCCTCGAAACCCACACCGCAGCCCACCGGCGGGACGGCGAGAACCTTCAGGGACTGCTCTCCGAATGGGGCGCCGCGGCCGGGAACTTCGCAGCCACGGCACTGGCCACCCTCTCCCGCTGACCCGCAGGCGGCTCTGGCCGCAGGCGGCGCCAGGGCCGACAATGGAGGCAATACGGAGGGTTTGACGCTCACAAGCTCGAAGGGGGCGCGTTGGCAGATTCCGCACCCGGCCCACGGGCTCCACGGCAGCAGCCGGCAGACCGCGCGGCATTTGCTGTGCCGGAGCGTGACCTGGTCATCGACCTGACCCGGTTCTTCTGCCTCGCGCTGGTGGTCATCGGGCACACGATGATGGTGAGCCCGGTCCTGCACCCGGACGGCACCGTGAGTTCCGAAAACACCCTCGGCAACCAACGCTGGTTCGAGCCCGTGGTCTGGGTCCTGCAGGTGATGCCGCTGTTCTTCGTAGCCGGCGGCATCACCGGCCTGCACTCCTGGCGCCGGCTGTCGGGACTGGGCGGAAACGCCTTCGAGTTTGTCCAGGGCCGGCTGCTGCGGCTGATCCGGCCGGCCGCGGTCCTGCTGGCCGTGATGTTCACCGGCCTTTGGGCCGCGCGGCTCAGCGGCGTGGACCCCCAGGTGATCCAGCTGCTGGCCAGCGGCGCGGGCATGCCGCTGTGGTTCCTGGCCGCGTATCTGGCCGCGCAGCTGAACCTGCCGTGGCTGGCCGCGCTCCACGTCCGCGCCCCCTGGCTGACCCTCACCGTCCTCGTCTCCCTCGTCGTGGCCGTGGACTGCCTCCGCGGGGCGCTGCCCCAGCTGGCCTACGCCAACATGGTGTTCCTGTGGTGCGCCGTGCAGCAGCTGGGCTTCCTCGTGGCCGACGGGAAGCTCCGGGGCCTCGGCCCCTCCGGGCTGCTCGGCATGATGGCGGCAAGCAACCTGGTGCTCGGCCTGCTGGTGGTGCTGCGCCTGTACTCGGGAAACATGCTCGTCAACCTCAACCCGCCCAACCTCACCCTGTTCCTCCTGGCGGTCTCCCAGGCCTCGGCGCTCCAGCTGCTCCGGCCCCTGGTCGCCCGGCTGGCGGCACTCGGCGGAGTCCGCAGCCTCCTGGCGCGGGCGGGCCGGCGTTCCATGACCGTCTACCTGTGGCACCTGCCCCTGCTCGCCGCCATGTCCGGACTGCTGCTGCTCACCGACCTGCCCCAGCCGACCGGGGGGACCGCAGCCTGGTGGTGGACCCGGCCGCTGGTGCTGCTGGGTGTCATCGTCCTGCTGCTGCCGGTGCTGGCCCTGTTCGGACGGCTGGAGGAACGGCCGACGGCGCCGGGCCACTCGCGTGCCCGGCCGGCCGCCGCCGTGGTGACGGCCGCCGTCGTCGTTTTCATCCCGGTCGCCGATGCGGCCCTCAACGGGCTCACGGTGGGGCTCCTCGGCGGCGGGGCGGCGTGCTTCGCGCTCGCCGTGCTGTTGCTGGGCCGCGTTCCGGCCCGCAACGCCGACGGAGGCGGAGCCGGACTGCCATTGCCACGCCCGCCATTAAGTGCCAATGTCGAACCATGACGGAGAACTCGGTAGGCACTGAAGACACGTTCGCTCCGGACGTCTCCACCACCCGCAATGATGCCCTGCACCGCTATGAACTGCATGTCGGCGGCAAGCTCGCGGTCCAGGTGCGCTACATCGACCGGCCCGGGCATGTGGACTTCATCCACACCGAAACCGCCGAAGAATTCGCGGGCCAGGGGCTCGCCGGGGTGCTCGCACACTTCGCCCTGGACGACGTTGTGGCGTCGGGGAAGCGGATCATTCCGCACTGCCCGTACATCTACCGGTATCTGCGCAAACACGACGCCTACAACCAGTGCATCGACTGGCCGGAACAGGAACCTGCCGGGGCGTAGCCGCTTGTGGCCCGCGCAACAACCTCGTATGGTTTAGCTTGAGTTATGCAGTTGGCTCAAGGACTTGTCATTTGGAGATCCCGTGAACCACAAACTGCGTGTGCTTGTCCGTGTTGATGCCGATCCCGGACAGGTGACCCTGGAAGTCACCGGCTGCCTGACCCAGGCAAACTATCCCGACCTGCTGCACATGATGCGGCGCGCCAGCCGCCTTGCGGACGGCTCGGACGTCAGCATCGACCTGCACGGCGCCTCCCACCTCGACCCGGAGATCCTGCTCTACCTCCGGCAGCTCGCGGCTGCCCAGGACCCGACCGCGCCCGGTGCCGGGGTCGCGGCCGCCGCCACCGAGGGCTTTCGCGTCACCCTGCAGGAGCCGGCCGAGCTGCCGATCTGCCTCCTCCACGTCGGCTCGGACGGCGAGGTCCTTGCCGACCTGGACGTCGAGATCACCGGCAGCGTCAACGGCCGGGTCGCCGCCGACGTCGATGCTCTGGACTGCGCGGAAGCCGAACCTGCCGCCGACGGTCCGGACCTGATCGAGGGTCTCGAACTGTCCGATTACTTCGAGGGCACGATGGATCCTGCCGCTACCGTGCGGGCCCTCTCCGACGTGGCGCTGGGACAGCTGGCCGACGCCCTGTACCGCCACTTGGACACCCCCAGCCCCTCCTTCGGGGCGCACACCTGGTACGAGCTCGCCGCCGACGAACTGCAGCAGCGCTACCAGGCCGCGGATGACCCCACTCAGCAGAGCGCCCCCGGCCTGTCCGGGTACGGTCTGGGCGGCGCCCCGGACCCCGCCCCGGACGGCCCGGCCGGCGGCGAACTGGCCGCAGGGCCGGCCCTGGCCTGACCCCTCCCACGCGGCGCGGCTAGGCTGTGGCTATGAACACACCCGCTCACGGACCGTCCGCCACGGCCGCCACCGCCCTGATCACCGGCGCCACTGCAGGACTCGGGGCCGAATTCGCCCGCCAGCTCGCGGAGCAGGGGCACAATGTGGTCCTGGTGGCGCGCGACGTGGAACGCCTGCAGGCCCGCGCCCAGGACCTGGAAAACCGCTATGGCGTCCGGGCTGAGGTGCTGGCTGCCGACCTGGCGGACGACGGCGGCGTGGCCGCCGTCGTCGGGCGCCTGAGTGATCCGGCGCGGCCGGTGGAGATCCTGGTCAACAACGCGGGAATGGGGTTGCTGCGTTCCTTCGCGGACAATGACATCGCCGAGGAAAAGCAGCACCTCAGGCTGCACGTCCAGACGGCGATGGAACTGACCCACGCCGCGCTGCAGGGGATGCTGCAAAGGCGCTCGGGCCGGGTCATCAACGTGGCGTCCGTGGCTGCGTACCTGCCGCGCCAAACGTATTCCGCCGCGAAGGCCTGGCTGCTGAGCTTCAGCCGCTGGGCGAACCTCGCATACGCCGGGCGCGGGGTGAAGGTGACGGCCGTCTGCCCCGGCTTCACGCACACCGAATTCCACGACCGGATGGGCATGGACAAAACGGTCGCCCCACGCTGGATGTGGCTGCAGGCTGAACAGGTGGTCCGCGAAGGCCTGGCCGACAACGAAAAGGGCAAGGCCGTGTCCATCCCGAGCAAGCGCTACAAGATTCTCACCGCGGCGACGCGGGTGCTGCCGGCGCGGCTCGTGGCTGGGCCGCCGCGGCGCGCCAAGTAGGGGCAACGGCCGGCTACGCGCCAGCTGTCGCAGCGGTCGGGCAGCGGCGCCGGATCAGGCCCACGACGGCGATCCCGGTGCAGGCGCCGACCAGGGTCTCGACCGCCCGCTCCGCCACCAGGAGACGCGGGTCGGCCGGGAAAGCGAGCTGCGTCATGAGCAGGATGACGGGCGTGAACGACACCATCGCAAGCCCGTAGTGCCGGGCCATAAAGAGCTCGGTGGTGAACTGCAGGACGATCACCAGGACGGCCAGGACGGCCGTCTCGTGGCCGGGGAATAGCCGCAGCGGCGACCACGCCCAGGGGAACAGCACCACGGCCACCACCACCAGGCCCAGCAGGGTGCCGACAATCCGGTGCACCCCGCGGTAGACGCTGCTTGGCAGGTCCGCCCCTGCCAGCGGAACGGCAGCCGCGGCCATCGCCCAGTGCGGGTGTCCGCTGCCGCTCACAACCCCGATGCTGCCGGCCGCGGCGACCGCTGCGAAATACCGTGCTGCGTGGATCCAGGCGGCACGACGGCGAATCCCGCGCAACGGCGGTACTTCACGCTCCGCGCCGCGTTCCCACACCCGGCCCCGAACCCAGCCGCCAAATCCGACCGCGATGGAGAAGGCAGCCGATCCCGCACCGACCAGCAGCGCCAGCGGCCATGGGCCCGGGGTGGGGATGGAGGCGCACGCGCCGAGGGCGAGGATCCCGAAGAACGGTCCGTTGGGTTTCAACCCCACCTTGTCCGCGAACAAGGATCCCGCGGCGGCCAGGAACGACTCCACGGCCACGAGCGTCCAGGAGTGGAGCTGGTTAACCGAGAGCAGGACGCCGACGCCCAAGCCGCCGAGCAGGACCAAGGCCGCCTGGAGCTGGTGCTTGAGCCGGAGCTGGTGGGGTTCGGAACGGCCGTACATTCCGGTGAGGGCGCCGAACACGGCGTAGATCATCAGGTCGGGCCGTCCGGCCGCGAGCAGCGCCAGCGAGGGCCCGGCCACGCTGAAGGCAACGCGCAGCGCCGAGACATGGTCGCGGTTTGCCGGTCCAAGGCGGTGCAGCACGCGGACGTGCCGCAGCAGGGACTGCATTCGGGCCTCCAGACGGTGCGGTTGCGGGTGGCTGTGCGGAAGGGGATGCGTGCGGGCATCGGGCGCGGACAGTCGGGACACGGGGAGCTGCGGACCCGCCAAAGGCCCGCCCCGCACGCTTCCGGAACGGGAAACGCGCGCGACGGGCCTCTACGGGCGGGGCGCTTGGCTACGGGGCCGTCCGGTGGACGGTCCGGGCTAAGCCGGGGCCGGAACCTTGCCGGCGTCGCCTTCGGTGGCCTCTGCCGCGGTGAGCGGCATGTCCATGTGCTCGAGGTCGATCAGCGGGTTCTCGTCCTGCGTCTCGACCAGCTCGCGGGCCTCGGCCTGGGTGTCCACGCTGGGCATGGAGCCCGGCAGCGGCATCTGGGCGGATTCCTTGAGGAAGTAGATCGCCACGGCGCCGATCGCCGAGGTGGCCATCAGGTAGTAGGCCGGCATCATGTCGTTGCCGGTGGCGTTGATCAGGGCCGCGACGATGAACGGCGTGGTGCCGCCGAAGATGGCAACCGAGAAGTTGTACGCGATGCCCATGGCGCCGTAGCGGCTGGCCGTCGGGAACTGGGCCGGCAGCGCCGACGCCAGGTTGGCCACGTAGAACGTCACCGGGAAGGCGATCAGGGCGAGGCCGGCCAACGTGGACCAGATCTCACCGACGCCGATCAGCAGGAACGCCGGGGTGGCCAGGACGACGGTGCTGATGGCACCGATCCAGAGCACGGGGCGGCGTCCGATCCGGTCGGAGAGCTTGCCGGTCAGCGGGATGCACAGGCTCATGATGACCAGCACAGGGATGGTCAACAGGGTGCCGTGCACCTCGTCGTAGCCCTTGGACTCGGTCAGGTAGGTCGGCATGTACGACGTCAGGGCGTAGCCGGCGGTGTTGGCCGCGGCAACCAGGATCATGGCGACGATGATGGAGCGCCAGTAGGCCTTCACAATGCCCACCGGTCCCTTGGACGCGGCCGTGTCAGCGGCGCTGGCGTCCTTGGCGAGGTTCTCTTGGGCATCCAGGGTGGCCTGGAACTGGGGGGATTCCTCGATCTTGCTCCGGAAGTAAACAGCGATCAGGCCCAGCGGACCGGCCAGCAGGAAGGGAATGCGCCAGCCCCACTGCTCCATGGTGTCCTGGCCGAGGGTCAGCTGCAGCACGGACACCAGGGCGGCACCGGCGGCGAAGCCGAGGTAGCTGCCCATATCCAGGAAGCTGGCGAAGAATCCGCGCCGTTTGTCCGGGGCGTACTCGCTCACGAAGGTGGTGGCACCGGCGTACTCGCCGCCGGTGGAGAAGCCCTGGATCACCTTGAACAGGACCAGCAGGACCGCAGCCCAGATGCCGATCTGGGCGTAGCCGGGCAGGAGGCCGACGGCGAAGGTGCTGGCCGCCATGATCATGAGGGTCGCGGCGAGAACCTTCTGCCGGCCGACCTTGTCGCCAAGCCAGCCGAACACGACGCCGCCGAGGGGGCGGGCGATGAAGGTGGCGGCGAAGGTGCCGAGCAGGAAGAGGGTCTGGACGGACTTGTCCGCCTCAGGCAGGAACACCGGTCCCATGGTGGTGATGAGGTAGCCGAACACGCCGACGTCGTACCATTCCATGGTGTTACCCACGATGGTGCCGCCGAGCGCTTTCTTAAGCATGGGCTGGTCGACCACGTTGACGTCGGACTCGCGGAGTCGACGGCGGCGCAGCCGCGGTTTCTTGGCGCCCCTGGGTGCGCCTTGGTTAGTTCCGCTGGCGTTCAAAACGCCAGCTGAAGAGTCGGTGGTGCTTCGGTCTTTGGGCATTTGGGCAACTCCTGTGGAGGTCATTTGCTTGCGACTTATAGCTGCCCCGCTCCGGGCAGGGTTTCAATTTTACGCGATTTCCATGGCGTTTCCGATTTCGGTGCCGTATCATCCGCCGCTTCGACCGCCGCTACGGGTCTTTGCGCGCTGACTCCGGGCGCGCTTTATCCGCGCCGTTCCTAGGAAGGAGGCGGTTTCGGGGAGTGGCCGCCAAGTTTTTTCGCGCCGGGCGGGATGTGGGTGCTTTGGGGCGCCTATTCGGCCGCTTTCGGGGTGTCCGCACCCGGCCGCGCAAGGCGTAGTTCGGGCAGCTCGTACCACCTGGGCGGCAGCAGCCTGCGTTCCCCATCGGGCTGGAACCCGTGCCTGGCTTAGAAGGCCCGGGCCCGGGGGTTGTCTTCGAGCACCCACAGGTAGGCGGGGGAGTCGCCGAGGGCCGAAGCCAGCAGGGCGGCCCCGAGCCTGCTGCCGTAGTCGTGGCTCAGCGTGTAGAGCGATTACAGCTCCAATTCCCCGGGCGCGTCCGCGTCCCGCCCCGGGCCGGCGTCCGCCGCCGTCGAACCCCTGTTCAAGCGGCGCGGCAACCGCCTATGGTGGACCCGTCGCCAGTGCCATCGCGAGCGTCATTTCGAGCCGAGCTGAGGAGAGCCTCCATGACAGACAAGAACGAGCCGGAGCAGCCCGGGACGCCCGGCGCGAAAGAACCCCCGGCGGCACCGACACCGGAAAAGGGCCTGAAGTCCCGCCTGACCGATGCCCAGAAGGAAATGCTCGCGAGCAAATCCCGCGGCGGCGCCGGACTGCCAAGTGTCGGACGCAGCCATAAGCCCACCCACGCCAGCGGCAAGCAGGGCCCTGCGCAGAAGAAAGTCCGCTGGTAGCACCTAGAGACATCTCACCGGCGCCGACCTACGATTGTGGGACGCTTCATTTCATCGCAGAAAGGAAGAGCCATGGCGGATCATCACTCGAGAGAAGAGATCGAGCCTGAGGTTGCCAGCCACCTCGCGGAGTCCATGGACGAGGTCCCGGGACCGGAGGGGAAACGCCCGGAGCCGCCCTCGCCGGCAGACGGCCATGAGTGGCCGGACGGCAGCGGCAAGCACCGCCATCCCAAGGACCGGGATGTGGTCCGCGGACAGCAGGCGCAGCAGGTGGCCGAAGCGGCCATCCACCGTCAAAGCCGCCCCGCCATCCCACACCACGATTAAGCCCACTGAGGGCCCGCCACGGCGGGCCCTCAGCTATGTTCGACGACGACGTCGGCCGGGGCCTTGTCCAGCCGCCAGCCCCGCCAGACCGGGTGGCGGAGCTTCCCGCCCGCCGTCCAGTCGCCGAAGGTCACCTCGCCGACCAGCCTGGCCGACACCCACCGGGCGTCGGCGGCGTCTTCCGCCGGGACCTCCGCAAAGGGCGACGTCTTGCGCGGTATGGCATCCAGTTGCTGGCGCAGTTCATGGAGTTCGCGGGTGCTGAAACCGCTGCCCACCCGGCCCACATAGCGCAGCTTTGGCCCGTCCGGGATGCCCAGGAGCAGCGATCCAACCGATTCGCTGCGGCCGCCGTTGCCGGGCCGCCAGCCCCCGACCACCACCTCCTGGGTCTTCTCGAACTTGAGCTTGAGCCAGGACCGGCTCCGCTGCCCGACGTAGCGTCCGCCGGTGCGCTTGGCCATCACGCCTTCGAGTCCCAGCTCCTCGGCGCTTTCCAGGAGGTGCCCGACGTCGGCGTCGATCACCTCGGACAGCTGAACCGGACAGGATCCTTCCTGGTTCTCGGCCCGGAAGCCTGCCGCGGCGAAAGCCTCCAGGCGGTTCCGCCGCTCCCGGAGCGGGCGGCGCCGGAGGTCCTCGCCGCCCTCGGTGAGCAGGTCGAAGAGCATCAGGCGCACCGGGGTGGCGGCCCGCGCCTTCGCGACGTCGGCGGCCTTGCTGAGCTTCATCCGTCCCTGTAGCAGCCCGAAGTCGGGCCGGCCGGTCGGACCGACGGCGATGATCTCGCCGTCGGCGGCGAAGTCCTGCGGCGGCCAGCAGCCGCGGTCCGTCAGCTCCGGGTAGCTGGCGGACATGTCGTTGCCGTTGCGGCTGATCAGCCTGATCCGTTGCGCGTCGCCCAGGACCAGGGCGCGGACGCCGTCCCATTTGAGTTCGAACTGCCAGTCCTTGTCCGCCAGGTCCGCGGGCGTTCCGGCGCTGGCCAGCATCGGTGCCAGCTGCGCCGGATCCGGGGCGGGAGTGCCGCCGGCGGTGCCGCCGGCCGGTGTTTGCGGCCCTGCCGGCGGAGCGTCCTTGGGGGAGGGCGTGCGGGCCTGCCCCGGGGCGTCCATGAGGTGGATGAGCCATTGGTCGTTGGCCTGGCCGGTATGGATCAGCGCGAACCGCCGGGTCCCGCCCAGTCCTCCGTCCGGCTGCCCGCTGAGGGTGGCGATGACTTCCTTGCCGGCAATCCACTTCTCGCACTCGTAGTGCCCGCGGTCCCAGATGCTGACGGTGCCAGCCCCGTACTGGCCCTTGGGGATGGTGCCCTCGAAGTCCGCGTAGTCCATCGGGTGGTCTTCGGTCTGGACCGCGAGGTGGTTCTTGGTCTTGGTGGTGGGGACGCCTTTGGGCAGCGCCCAGGACACCAGCACGCCGTCGCGCTCGAGGCGGAAGTCGTAGTGCAGTCGGCTTGCGTGGTGCTCCTGGATGACGAAGCTCTCCCGGAGCGTGCCGCCGTCGGTCCTGTTGCGGTGCTGTTCGGCCGTAAACGGCTCCGGCGTGCCGGCCGCGTCCCGCTTGGTGCGGTAGGTCTCCAGCCGGGGGTCGGCGTCGCCGCCGTCGAGTTCCGCGGGGGCTTCGGCCTCGGCTCCGCCCGGGACGCTGCCGTGCGCGCCGCCGGAGATGACCACGAAGGGGTCCTTGCCGGACTTCACGCGCTTCATCACTTCCTCGTAGTCGAGCTGGCGCAGCGATGGCGAGGCCAGTTCGCGCCAGGTGCGTGGTGCTGCCACGGTGGGCCGCAGCCTTCCGCGCAGCGAGTAGGGCACGATCGTGGTCTTGGCCGCGTTGTTCTGGCTCCAGTCCACGAGGACCTTGCCGGTGCGCAGGGTCTTCTTCATGTCGCTCACGACCAGCTCCGGATGGTCCGCTTCCAGGGCCCGGGCCAGTTCGTGGGCAAAGTCCGAGACCTGGTCCGAGCTCTGCGTCCCGTCCAGTGCGGCGTACAGGTGGATGCCCTTGCTGCCGCTGGTCACGGGGACCGGCTCCAGGCCGACATCGACGAGGATGCTGCGGGCCAGTGCGGCGACCTCCGCGCATTCGGCCAGGCCGGCGCCGTCGCCTGGATCCAGGTCCAGCACGAGCCGGTCCGGCGGCAGGGCGTTGCCGTGGGAATCCACCCGCCACTGCGGCACGTGGATCTCCAGGGCCGCTATTTGGGCCAGCCAGGTGAGCGTGGCCGGATCATTGACCAGCGGGTACTGGATGGTGCGCTCCTTGTGGGTGATGGAGGCACGCGGCACCCAGCCCGGCGTGGAGTGGTCCAGGTTCTTCTGGAAAAACATTTCGCCGGGCGCCTCGGCCGTCCCGACGCCGTGGACCCAGCGCTTCCGGGTCGCCGGCCGGTTGGCCGCCGCCGGGATAAGCACCGGTGCCACCGCGGCGTAGTAGGCCAGGACATCGGCCTTGGTGGTTCCGGTCACCGGGTACATGACCTTGTCCAGGTTGGTCAGCACCAGTTCCCGGCCGCCGACCCGGACGCGTTCCTTGCTCTCAGCCAAAACACTTCACCTCCGTGCGGCTCTGGTGTTCACTTGAGCCATGAGAGCCATCTGGAAAGGCGCGATCGCATTCGGGCTGGTCAACGTCCCGGTCAAGGTCTACAGCGCGACCGAGGACCACGACATCAGCCTGCATCAGGTCCACAACGCTGACGGCGGCCGGATCCGCTACCAGCGCCGATGTGAGGTCTGCAGCGAAATCATCGACTACGAGGACATCGACAAGGCCTACGAGGAGGACGGCCGCACGGTGATCCTCAGCCGCGAGGAGCTGAAGTCGATCCCGGCGGAGAACAGCCACGAGATCGAGGTGGTGCAGTTCGTCCCCGCCGAGCAACTCGACCCGATGACGTTCGAGAAGAGCTACTACCTTGAGCCGGACGCCAAGTCGCCCAAGGCCTACGTGTTGCTGCGCCGGGCACTGGAGGACACCGACCGGGTCGCCATCGTCCAGTTCGCGCTGCGGGAGAAGACCCGCCTCGGGGCACTGCGGATCCGCGGCGATGTGCTGGTGCTGCAGGGACTGCTGTGGGCCGACGAGGTGCGCGAGGCGAGCTTCCCGGCGCTGGAGACGAGCGTGCGGATCTCGGCGCAGGAGCGGGAAATGTCCGCGGCCCTGGTCGACTCGATGGCGGCCGACTTCGACCCGGAGCAGTTCACGGACGACTACCAAATCCAACTGCGGCAGCTGATCGACGCCAAGCTCGAACAGGGCGAGTCGCTGGACACGGAGGAGACCTTCGGCGCCCCGGCAGCGGAAGCCGGGACCGGTGAGGTGATCGACCTGATGGACGCGCTGAAACGCAGCATCGAGCGTAAACGGGGCGCGGCCTCCGCCGCCGGCGGCGGCGCCGCGGCCGCAGGGAGCAAGGCCGCTGCCTCGACGAGAACGCCCCGGTCCGCGGCGTCCCCGGCAGCCCAGAAGACCACTGCCAGGAGCACGGCCAAGACCACCGACAAGACCGCGGCCAAGTCGACCGCAAAGGCCGCTGGCGGCGGTGCCGGGGCGGGGTCCGCGCCGGCAGCCAAGGCGGCCGGCGCCAAGTCCACCGCGAAGGCCGCCCCCGCGAAGACCCCTGCCGCCAAGGCGCCGGCCGCGAAGACGGCGCGCAAGGGCGCCTGAGCCCGCATCCGGGGTCGCCGCCGGCGGTACCTCCATCGGCTCAGGAGTTCCGCAGAGCGGAGATCAGCTCGCTCTTCTTCTTGGCCGAATAGCCCTTGAGGCCGATCTCCCTGGCCTTGTCCTTGAGCTGGGCAACCGTCCAGTCCTCGTAGTCGCCGGACTTGCCGCCTTTGCGGCCCACGGCGGACCGGCCCCGCTGGGCCGCTGCGTTGGAAATCCGGGCTGCCTTCTGCTTTGAGGCGCCGTCGTCCAGCAACGCTTCGTACAGTTCGGGGTCCTTGATGCTGGGGCTTTCGGAGCCCTGCGGCGCACCCTTTTTCTTCGCGGGCATGGCTACCGCAGCTCCCCGGCAGCCGGGTCAGCGTCGTCGACGTCGTCGACCTCGCCGCGGGCAACGGAGGAGCGCCATTCACCGGTTTCGATACCGCGGGACTCGATGAACTCCTTGAAGCGGCCCAGGTCCGCACTGACTTGGCGGCTGTCCGCCCCGACGGCGGAACCGGTCTTCTCCACCACGCCCTCGGGCTCCCACTCGAGTTCGACGTTGACGCGTGCGCGCTCGGCGCCGAGGGGTTCAAACGTGACGGTGCCGGCATTGCGGGGCTTGTCCGTGCTGACCCAGGCGATCTTGCGGTCCGGTTCCTGCTCGGTGATCTGGGCCAGATATTCGCGCCGCACGCCTGCGATGTCGGTGCGGAACTGGAGCGAGGTCTCGTCGATCTGCTCCACGGCCTCGACACCCTTCATGAACTTCGGGAACGTCTCGAACTGGGTCCACTGGTTGTACGCGGTGGACACGGGAACGTCGACTTCGATGCTTTCCTGCACGCTAACCATGCGGTGATCTCCTTCGGTCCGGGAACTCGTTCCGGCGGCGACCCTCGGTGGAGGTGCCGCGGTTCCCAAACTATCCACGCCGCACGGCGAAGACAAGCACTTACTAAGTCCCCTTATGACATCGGCCCTGCGGCTGCTGCCGGCGGGGACGACGGCCTGGACGACGGTGGCCGGGCATGTCCCGTCAGCGGCAGAACCACGGGACATGCCCTTCGGGTCGGCCCGCCAATGGACATAGTGCCTATATGTCCATGCGCTGGGGCCAGGAGTGGGCATGTCCCCAGAGGGTTGGCGACGGGAATGGGCATGCCCCAAAGTTGGCGATGAGGAATGGGCATGCCCCCGGTTGGCGATGAGGAATGGGCATGCCCCCGGTTGGCGATGAGGACTGGGCATGTCCCATCGGGGGCGTGAGCCGTGAGGGCGGGGCCTTAACGACGTGCGGCCGCCGGTCCGCCGTCCCTTGGCAGGGGAGGCGGGCCGGCGGCCGCACGGGGTGGTGCTATTCGGCGTCGTGGTCCGTTTCGAGGATCTGGACCAGGCGGTCGAGGGCGGCGTCGGCGCCGTCGCCCTCGGCACGCAACACCACAACCTCGCCGTGCGAGGCGCCCAGGCTCATCAGGGACAGGATGCTGGCGGCGTCCATGGCCTCGTCCTCCGGTTCGCCGAGCCGGGCGATGGTGATTTCGAGATCGAACTCGCCTGCAGCCTCGGCAAAGATGGCGGCCGGCCGGGCATGCAGCCCGACGCGGCTGGCAATGGTGGCGTTACGTTCGGTCATTTCTGCTCCTTGGATTCAGCTTTGGGGATTCAGCTTCGGATAATCGCTGGGGAAGGTCTGTGGTGGACCGGCTCAGACGGTTACGGGAACCGGTTCAACCGTATCAACGGTCTTCTTGACTGCCCAGCGCTTGAGCGCGATCACGGCGAGGGCAGTGACTACCGTGCCAACCGCGATGGACACCACGAACATCAGGAAGTTGTCGATCGCGAAGAAGACGAAGAGGCCACCGTGGGGTGCCTTGGATCCGACGCCGGCCGCCATCGAGATGGCGCCGGTGACCGCTCCGCCCAGCATGCTGGCCGGGATGACGCGCAGCGGGTCGGCTGCGGCGAAGGGGATGGCGCCTTCGGAGATGAAGGAAGCACCCAGCAGCCAGGCCGCCTTGCCGTTTTCACGCTCGGCCAGGCTGAACCGCTGCTTGTCCAGCACCGTCGAGGCGAGGGCCATTGCCAGCGGGGGAACCATGCCGGAAGCCATCACTGCGGCCATGATCTGCCACGGCGCCTGGTTGTCCATGCTCGCGGCGCCGAGGCCGGCGACGGCGAAGGCGTAGGCCACCTTGTTGACCGGTCCGCCGAGGTCGAAGCACATCATCAGGCCCAGGATCACGCCGAGGGCGATGGCGCTGGCCCCGGTGAGGCCGGACAGCCAGCCGTTCAGGCCCTTGGTGATGGCGACGATCGGGCCGCCCAGGATCAGGAACATCAGCCCCGAGGCGACCAGGGAGGCCAGCAGCGGGATGATGACCACCGGCATCAGGCCGCGCAGCCAGCGCGCCACCTGGAGCCTGCCGATCGAGTGGGCGACATAGCCGGCGAGCAGGCCGCCGACGATGCCGCCGAGGAAGCCTGCGCCCATGAAGCCTGCCACGGCGCCGGCGACGAAGCCCGGCGCGATGCCCGGGCGGTCGGCGATGGCGTACGCGATGTAACCGGCCAGGGCCGGAACCAGGAACCCGAGGGACAATGCGCCGATCTTGAACAGCACGGCCCCGAGGTAGGCGCCGAACGGGCCCCAGGCGTTGTCCGGGAACTCGGTGGGCAGGTTGAAGAGGCTGTTCTGCACCACGATTGTGTCTGCGTACTTGGTGATCAGGTAGCCGCCCATCAGGAAGCCGAGGGCGATCAGCAGACCGCCGCCCGCCACGAACGGGATCATGTAGCTGACACCGGTGAGCAGGGCCTTCTTGAGCTTCTGGCCGATGTGCTCACCCTTTTCCTCGGCCTCGTGCTGGGCCTGTTCCTCGGCGCCGAAGTGCGGCACACGCCGGGCGTTGGGGTTGTCGGCCGCGGCGAGGGCCTCCTGGACCATCTTCTCCGGCTCATCGATGCCGCGCTTGACCGGGGCGTTGATGACCGGCTTGCCGGCGAAGCGTTCCTTGCCGCGGACGTCGACGTCGACGGCGAAGATGACGGCATCGGCGGCGGCGATCACGGCCGGGTCCAGGGCCTTCGCGCCGGAGGAACCCTGGGTTTCCACCTGCAGGTCCACGCCGACTTCCTTGGCAGCGGCCACGAGCGAGTCGGCCGCCATGTAGGTGTGGGCGATGCCGGTGGGGCAGGCGGTCACGGCGACCAGGCGCTTGGCGCGGGGAGCGCCGGGCTGCGCTTCCGCCGCGGAGCCGGCGCCGGCCGCGGAGCCGGCGCCGGCAGCGGCGGCTGCGGCGGCTGCCGGTGCGGCGTCCGCGTGGGCTGCGGGCTTGTCCGCGAGGGCGCCCTCGACCAGCTCCACGATCTCGGCCGGCGTGGCGGCGGCGCGCAGGGCGGCGGTGAAGTCCTTTTTGATCAGCGAGCGGGCCAGTTTGGAGAGCAGCTTGAGGTGGTCCTGGTCCGCGCCTTCCGGGGCCGCGATAAAGAAGATCAGGTCCGCCGGGCCGTCCTTGGCGCCGAAATCGACCGGCTGGGACAGCCGCGCCATGGCCAGCGTCGCCTCGGTGACCGCCGTCGAACGGCAGTGCGGGATCGCGATGCCGCCGGGAACGCCGGTGGCGGTCTTGGACTCCCGGGCGAAGGCGTCGGCGAAGAGGCCTTCGACTTCGGTGGCGCGTCCGTTGGCCGCAACTCTGCCTGCCAGGTGCCGGATCACGTCCTCGGGCGAAGTGCCTAGATTCTGGTCGAGCTCGACCAGTTCGGTAGTAATGAGCTGGGTCACTGTCAATCCTTCTTCAGGGCCGTGATGGTTACGGCATCGGGGGTGGTTTGGTGAACTGCCGGGACGGTGGAGCCCGGCAGGGAGGCAGCGGCAGCCCCGTGGGCTACCGCCTGACGCAGGCAATCGGCCGGGGCGGCGCCCTGGCTTGAAGCGAGCAGGTAGCCGGCCAGCGAGGAATCTCCCGCGCCAACCGTGCTGACCGCCTTGACCGGCGGGTGCGTGGCCAGCCACGCGCCGTCGGCCGTCACAAGCACCGCCCCCTTGGAACCGAGGGTGGCGAGTACCGCACCCACTCCGGAACGCACGACGGCGGCCGCGGCGGCCGCGGCAGCCGCCGGATCCGACTCGAGTTCCTCGGCGGACTTGTCCGTGGCGAATCCGGCTGCGGCAGCCAGTTCGGCCAGTTCCTCGGCATTGGGTTTGAGCAGGTCCGGTCGGCCAAGGGCATCCCCGGAGATCGCGGCGGCGAGCGGTTCGCCGGAGGAGTCGACGGCGATGAGGGGTGCCTCGGTGCCGTCGTGCAGGGAACGCAGCCGCCGGGTAGCGGTGGCGTAGAAGTCGGCCGGGACTCCGGGCGGCAGCGAGCCGGCCAGAACGACCCAACTGGCGCCGCGGGACGAATCCAGCAGCAGCCCGATCAGGGCCTCCTGCTGTTCCGCGTTCAGGACCGGGCCGGGTTCGTTGATCTTGGTGGTGACGCCGCCGGGCTCGGTGAGGGCCACGTTGCTGCGCAGCGGCTCGCCGATGGGGAGGGCGGCGAACGGCACGTCACTGTCGCGCAGCCCGGCGAGCACCGGGTCGGCCGCGGCCCCGGGGAGCACCGCGATGGTTTTCAGCCCGGAGGCCACGAGGGCGCGGGAGACGTTGACGCCCTTGCCGCCGGATTCCTGCCGGACGGAAATGGCGCGCTGGACCTCGCCGCGGAGCAGCGGGCCGGGCAGGGCCACGGTGCGGTCCAGGCTGGGGTTGGCCGTGAGAGTGACGATCATACGACCACCACCTCAACTCCGGCTTCCGCGAGGGCCGCGGCGAGGGCCGGGCTGGGGTTCGTATCTGTGATCACGGTGTCCAGATCTTTCAAGGAGGCGAACTGGACCAGCGTTTCCGCGTCCAGTTTGGAGGAATCAGCCAGCACCACAATGCGGCGCGCTGAATGGACGAAGGCGGCCTTGACGGCTGCTTCTTCAGGATCGGGAGTGCTCAGGCCGAAGGCCGCGGAAATGCCGTTGGTGCCGATGAACGCGATGTCGGGCCGGATCCGCCCCGCGGCTTCCACGGTGGACTGCCCGACCGCGGCCTGGGTCAGGCCGCGGACCTTGCCGCCGAGCAAGTGCAGGGCGACGCCGGGTTCGCCGGAGAGCTTCGCGGCGATGGGCAGCGCGTGGGTGATAACGACGAGCTCGGGTTCGCCCGCGGCGCCGGCTGGCCCCGGCGCTCCGCCCGCTGCTGCCGGGCCGGCTCCCGCCGTTCCGGAGCTTCCTCCGGCCGTCCGGGCGGCGAGCATCTCCGCGAGGGCCTCGGTGGTGGAGCCGGCGTCGATCAGGATGCTGCCGGCGCGGCCCTGGGGGATGAGGTCGAGGGCCGCCTTGGCGATCCGGGTCTTCTCGGTCTGCCGCTGCACCGTACGCTCCAGGATGCTTTCTTCCGTGGTGCTGAAGCGCTCCGGCGAGACTGCGCCGCCATGGACCCGGCGGACAGTGCCGGCGATCTCAAGGGCGGCCAGGTCGCGGCGGACGGTTTCGGTGGTGATGCTGAAGCGCTCGGCGAGGTCGGTGACGCTGGCCCGCCCGCTGGCGGCGACGAGCTCCACGATCAGTTGTTGGCGTTCCTCGGCGAACACGTGCCCTCCATTGCGACGATAACTACGGGTACTGCTACTTCGGGTACTGCTACTTCGGGTGCTGCGGATCCCGGATTTTTCGGTGACCCCCATCACATGAAGTGGAATTGATTGACTTTATCTTTGTTCATGTGGCTTTGTCAACGAAAAAACAACACGAACGCAGAACGGGGTAGATGGAGCAGGGTTGGGGACATGTCCGGTCTTCGAATGCGCCGGGGGACATGCCCATTGGTCGGGCCTCGGGGCGGGGGGCATGCCCATTCCCGGCGCCGGGGAGTGGGCACTTCGGGATCATGTCCATTCGTGCCGCCCGGGGATGGGCATGCCCAATCGTGGGGACTACCAGGGGACATGCCCGGTGGTGGAGCTTTGGGGTGAGGGGCATGCCCATTCCTGCCGCCGGGTAGTGGGCACTTCGGGATTATGTCCATTCGTGCCGCCCGGGGATGGGCATGCCCGGACGTTGCGGTGCCCGGCGTGGGGGATGCGGGTTAAACAGCGGACGCCGGGCCCGACCTTTACGGTCCGGCCCGGCGTCCGGGTGGCGTTGCTGGGGCGCATGGCTGCGCCGGGGAGTGTGCGCGGATTAGATGCCGGCGTCGCGGCTTTCGTTGCGGGTGATGGTCTCGCCGGTGTTGGGGTCGACGACGGAGCGTGTTTCGCTGACGCGGCGCGTGCGGCTGCGGCCGGGGGAGGCCAGGATCAGGGACGCGACCAGTCCGATGACTCCGACCACCATGAGGATGTAGCCGATCATGGTCTGGTCGACGTTGGGGATCAGGCCGGGTGCGATGGCCCAGGCCAGGATGGCGCCGATGGCGATAAGGAAGATGGAGGAACCGATTCTCATGACTTGCTCCTTGTTGTCCGGTGGGACCGATAGGTGATGCTAAGCATGCTGTCCAGCGTCACGCTACAGCCCGGTACCTGTCGTTTCAACGATTATGGCCACGCCCCGCCGGAAAATTCGGTGTGTCCGGGGTTAATTTCGCGGCGGTTTCGGATGGCGGCGCCGTTTTCGGACGGGCGCGGCGCGGGTCCGGGGTCCGGCTGCCCGATTCCGGTGCGGCTGTCCGATTCCGCCGCGGAAACCCCCGCGGACCGGGGAAGGGCACCGGCTGGCTAGGCTGTCCCCATGGAAACTGTCGTCTGGTCGAGGCCGGAGCCCGAGCGCGCCGGCACGCCGCTGCTGGTGATGCTGCACGGCTACGGCACGGACGAGACCCGGATGGCGGAACTCTTCCCCAGCCTGCCGCCCGAGTTCACCTGCGCCGCCCTGCGCGGGCCGAAGGTGATCGGCGACGACTACGGCTGGTTCCTGCTGGACTACTTCCTCACCCACGACTTCGCGGACGTCATCACCGCCACCAACTCGGTCTTCGCCTGGATCGACTCGGTCAAGGCCAACCACAGCAGCGTCAGCCTGCTCGGCTACTCCCAGGGCATGGCCATGGCAAGCACCCTGCTGCGGCTCCGGCCGGAGGCGTTCCGCGCCGTCGTCGGGCTGTCCGGTTTTGTCCTGGACAACGAGCTGCTGGCCATGAGCGAGTCCTTCACCGCCCGGCCGCCGTTCTTCTGGGGGCGGGACAAAGCGGACCCCGTGATCAACGACGACGCCACCGCGCACACCGAGGAGTGGCTGCAGCGCCATACCCAGCTCACGGCGCGCAGCTACCCGGGGATGGGCCACTCGGTCTCAGCGGCGGAACTCGTGGACGTCGGCGCGTTCCTGCGCCACTACGTGCTGCGCTGAGGCGGGACCCTGAGGCGGGACCCTGAGCCGGGACGCTGCGCCGGACTCTGCGCCGTCGGATATTTCTACTCGATGGAAATCCGCCGCCACTTGCGCGCTCAATTTATAAGCGTTTACAGTTTACTTTGGCCATTTTGATCGGCCCACTACTGCAGGGGGAAGAAAGGTCCAGGCCCGTGTCGCATGACTAAGGCTCCGCGCGTGACAATCCAAGACGTCGCCGCCCTTTCCGGGCTCTCCATCTGCACCGTCTCCCGGGCGCTCCGGCACCTCCCCAACGTATCCGAAAAGGCCCAAGCCACAGTCACCGATGCGGCTGCCAAGCTCGGCTACAAGGCGTCCTCCGCAGCCGCCCGGCTGGCCGGGGGAACCACCGGCTCCGTGGCCATCATTGTCCCCACCGCGACCGCCTGGTACTTCGCCCAGGCCGTCGAGGCCGCGGAGGAAGTACTCGCCGACAGCGGCTACGATACCGTGCTGATCAGCCTGCGGAACCGGCCCAGCGTGCAACGCAAACTCTTCGGCGACCTCGCCGGGCTGGCCCAGCGGGTGGACGGGATCCTGCTGCTGAACGTCGCCCTCGACGACGCGGAAGTGGCCGCCGTCGAGGCCTCCGGCCTGGCCGTCGCGAGCGTGGGGATGCACGGCGTCCCGTGGGACAACGTGGGCATCGACAATGTGGAGGCCGCGCGCCAGGCCACCGGCCACCTGCTCGGCCTCGGCCACTGGGACGTGGCGATGCTGGCCGGACTGGAGCCGGAGGGGCGTTCCGTGGTCACCGCGGAGGCGCGGAGGAGCGGCTTCGAACTGGCCCTGGCCGAGCACGAGCTGACCGTCGATCCGGACCTGGTGCTCGACGCCGGATCCAGCATCGAGGGCGGCCGCCGGGCCATGACGGAGCTGATCGAGAACCGCCGGATGCCGTCCGCCGTGTTCACCGGCTGCGACGAAACCGCCTTCGGTGCACTGATGGCATTGCGGGATCTCGGTTTGGCGGCGCCCAAGAACGTCTCCATCATAGGAATCGATGATCATCAGATGAGCTGGTTCCTCGGGCTGACCACCATCGCCCAGCCCGTGGCGGACCAGGGCGCGTTCGCCGCCAACCTGCTGATCGAGAGGCTCCACCACCCGGGGCTTCCAAATCCCCCCGCCGCCCACCTGCTGGAGACCAAGCTGGTGGAGCGCCGGAGCACCCGCCGCCGACGCTGATGCCGGCCAACGCCCGCGGCAGCCGCCACCCCGGTGCGACGTAGCCCGGCCCCTCACTTTTCCGAGACTTTCCATGCCACCGTCTGAAAGGACAATCGCTTCATGACTGAGATTTCCAACGGCGCTGAGACTTCGAGCAGCACCGAGATTTCCACCGTCGCCGAGACTTCCACCAGCCACGGCCCGGCCGGCGTCCTCGACGGCGCTTCCGCGATCCTCTTTGACCTCGACGGCGTCCTGACCCCCACCGCGGTGGTGCACGAACGCGCCTGGCAGGAACTCTTCGACGGGTTCCTGAAGAGTGTGCCGGAGGCGCCGGGCTACCGCGAGAGCGACTACTTCGACCACATCGACGGCAAGCCCCGGTTCGACGGCGTCCGCGACTTCCTGGCTTCCCGGAACATTGTGCTGCCCGAGGGTCCGGCCGACGACGATCCGGCCAACGACACCGTGCACGGCCTCGGCAACCGCAAGAACAAGGTCTTCAACGACATCGTGGCGGCCGGCGGCGTGACACCCTACGAGGGTTCGGTCCGTTTCATCGAAGCCGCACTGGAGCGCGGACTGAAGGTCGCCGTGGTCTCCTCCTCACGCAACGCCGTCCCGGTGCTTAAGGCCGCCGGGCTCTCGGATTATTTCCCGGTGGTGGTTGACGGCGTCGTCGCGGCTTCCGAAGGCCTGCCGGGCAAGCCGAGCCCTGCCACGTACGAATACGCCGCACGGCTGCTGGGCCTGCCCAGCGAAGAATGCGTCGTCGTCGAAGATGCCGTCTCCGGTGTCCAGGCTGGAAGCGCGGGGAGCTTCCACTCGGTCATCGGCGTCGATCGCGGAGCGGGCCGGAAGACCCTGCTCGACGCGGGCGCCACGATCGTGGTCGGCGATCTGGCCGACCTGCTCTAACCGGCCGCCACCCCTCACCCGTTCAACCGCCACCGCTGAAGGACCCCACCATGGCTCTCATCACCTCGGACCGCGCCAGGTTCCCCAATGACCCCTGGCAACTTGTGGAGACCGTCCACCTGCCGGGCAACGCCGGAACGCTGGAGACACTCTTCAGCCTCGGAAACGGCCACCTCGGTATCCGGGGCGCCCACTGGGCAGCCGCCGACGCGGAACTCCCGGGCAGCTTCATCAACGGCTTCCACGAGATCTGGGACATCAAGCACGCGGAAAACGCGTACGGCTTCGCCCGCACCGGCCAGCGCATCCTCTACGTTCCGGATGCCAACAACTTCGTTGTCATTATCGACGGCGAGATGCTCAGCCTTGAGGAATCCACGGTCCTGGACTACCGGCGGAGCGTGGACTTCGCCACCGGCGTCTACGAGTGCCGGATCGTCTGGCAGTGCCGCTCCGGGGCCACCGTGACCACCACGGAACGCCGCGCTGTGGGATACCAGGCCCGCGGTGCCCTCGGCATCTCGCTGGAAGTCGCGGCGGACCGCGAGATCTCCGCGGACGTCACGTCCGCGGTCGTCAACCGCCAGGACCAGCCGGTGGAGGACCACTCGGCCCACGACCCGCGGCGCGCCGGCCGCCACGCCGGGCGTGTGCTGCTCCCGGTACGGCTCGACGGCGGCGACGGCTCGCTGCGGCTCTCCTGGGAGGCCGCCGAATCCAAGCAGCGGCTCGGCATGGCCGTGGACCACTGGACCAACGCCGGCGTGCAGCCGTTCGACACCCAGGTGGACGAGGACGACAGCAGCGTCCGCTACGTCCTCGCGGTCAGCCCCGACGCCCCGTTCGTGCTGGAAAAAAGCGTCAGCTACGCGGTGGGGCGGGCCGCGGACGAGGACCTCGCCGACACCGCTGAGTCCGCCCTGTTGTCCGTGGCCGAGATCTTTGCCCAGAGCGCGGCGCACTACCGCGACTACTGGACCACCAGCGACATCGTCGTCGGCGGCCAGGAGGAACTGCAGCAGGCCATCCGCTGGAACCTTTTCCAGCTGGCGCAGGCCACGGCGTGCGCCGACGTGGCCGGCATCCCGGCCAAGGGCGTGTCCGGCTCCGGCTACGACGGGCACTACTTCTGGGACCAGGAGGTGTACCTGCTGCCCTACCTGACCTACACCAACCCGGGTAACGCCCGCCAGGTCCTGGAGTTCCGCCACGACCTGCTGCCCGAGGCCCGGATCCGCGCCAAGGAGCTCAGCGTCGACGGCGCCCTGTTCCCCTGGCGCACCATCAACGGCCTGGAGGCCAGCGCCTACTACGCCGCCGGCACCGCGCAGTTCCACATCGCCGCCGCGATCGCCTTCGCCACGAACCGTTACATCTGGGCCAGCGGCGACACGGAGTTCAAGGAGACCCTCGGCTCCGATCTGCTGATCGAGACGGCACGGATGTGGGCCTCGCTGGGCTTCTTCGGCAAGGACGGGCTGTTCCACATCCACGGGGTCACCGGCCCGGACGAGTACACCGCCGTCGTCAACGACAACCTCTACACCAACGTCATGGCCCGGTTTAATCTGCGTGCCGCCGCAGCGCTGGACCATCCGGGGATCGACGACGCCGAGCGGGAGTTCTGGGAGCAAGCCGCGAACCGGATGCAGCTGCCCTACGACGAGGACCTGCAGGTCTACTCGCAGGACAACGACTTCATGACCCTGGAGCCATGGGACTGGGACACGCCGCGGTCCAAGTACCCGCTGCTGCTGAACTTCCACCCGCTGGTGATCTATCGGCACCAGGTGCTCAAACAGGCGGACACCGTCCTGGCGATGTTCCTCCAGTGGCAGGACTTCACTGCGGAGGAAAAGCGCCGCGCCTTCGACTTCTACGACCCCATCACCACCGGGGACTCCACCCTCTCCGCGTGTGTGCAGGGCATCATGGCGGCCGAGGTAGGCCACGGGGAGGCCGCGCTGGAGCACTTCATCCATGCCCTCTACATCGACCTTGACGACACCCACGGCAACACGATCGACGGTGTGCACATCGCCTCCACGGGCGGGGTCTGGAGCTCGCTGGTCAGCGGCTTCGCCGGCCTGCGGGACCAGGGCGACGTGCCGCACTTCGATCCGCGGCTGCCTGCCGACTGGGACGCCCTGGACTTCCACCTGAAACTGCGGGGCGGGCTGCTGCACGTCGAACTTGACCATACCCAGCTCCGGCTGACGGTCCCGGACGGGGCGCCGCTGGAAGTCGACGTGCGCGGGGAGCGGTTCACGGTCGGCAGCGAACCGGTGACCGTGCCGTTGCATGCCGTCGTGAGCCCGGAGCCCACGGTCTTCCCGGGTGGTCCGCCGACGGCGTCGATCCCGGTGGTGCGCGCCGTCAACTAGGGCCATCGGTCAGCGGGTCGCCGGCCGTCCCCGGGTCCGGGACGGCTTCGGCCGCGGCAGGATGGAATACGCCGGGGGGTGCCCCGGTTGGCGCCTAAGGGACCGGTTCTGCTCTTGCGATCAGGCCGGCCCTCGCAATGGGCGGGAACCGCCGCCGGCGCCCTACCCGGCGCCACCCGCGGTCCCGCGCCCGAACCGGCTCAAACCAGCCAGAAACGGAGATGGTGGACCCATGACTGCCTACAAGACAGTGAACCCCGCGACCGGAGAGACGGAAAAGGAATTTCCGCTTGCTACCAAGGAAGAGGTCGAGACGGCGCTCGCCGCCGCGCAGCAAGCATTCCTCGAGTGGCGCAAGGCGCCCGTGGGGGAGCGAACCAAGGTCATCGCCCGGGTCGCCGAGCTGTACCGGGAGCGCCAGGATGAACTGGCGCGCCTGATTGCCAAGGAGATGGGCAAGCCCGTGGTGGAGGCCCGCGGCGAGGTCAAGCTGGTCGCCTCGATTTACGACTACTACGCCACCGAGGGCCCGGAATTCCTCAAGGACGAGCCGCTGGAGGTCAAGGGCGGCGGCACCGCCGTCGTCCGCTCGGCCCCGGTCGGCCCCCTGCTGGGCATCATGCCGTGGAACTACCCCTACTACCAGGTGGCCCGCTTCGCCGCGCCCAACCTGGTACTGGGCAACACCATCCTGCTCAAGCACGCCGGCAGCTGCCCGCAGTCGGCGCTGGCCATCGAGGCGATCTTCCACGACGCCGGCCTGCCGAAGGGCGCCTACACTAACGTCTTCCTGGACAACGACCAGGTGGCGGAGATCATCGCGGACTCCCGCGTCCAGGGCGTCTCCCTGACCGGCAGCGAGCGGGCTGGTGCGGCCGTGGCCGAGGCCGCCGGGCGCAACCTTAAGAAGTACGTCCTGGAACTCGGCGGCAGCGACCCCTTCATCGTGCTCGACTCCGATGACCTGGACGCCACGGTCAAGGCCGCCGTAGGGGGCCGGATGGGCAACGCCGGTCAGGCTTGCACCGCGTCCAAGCGGTTCATCGTCCTGGAAGACCTCTACGAGCCGTTCGTGGAGAAGTTCACCGAGCGGATGGCCAGGATCAAGCCCGGCGATCCGCAGCAGGAGGACACCCGGTTCGGTCCGCTGTCCTCGCAGAGCGCCGCGGACGGGCTGATCGAGCAGATCCAGGACGCCGTGGACAAGGGCGCCACTCTGCGCACGGGCGGCCACAAGGTGGACGGACCCGGCGCCTACGTGGAGCCCACCGTCCTCACCGACGTCACCCCGGAGATGCGCGCCTTCTCCGAGGAGCTGTTCGGGCCCGCGGCCGTCATCTACAAGGTGGCCAGCGTGGAGGAAGCAATCGACCTGGCCAACGGCTCGCCCTACGGCCTGGGCGGCTCGGTGTTCAGCGCCGACCCCGGGAAGGCCCAGGAAGTTGCCGACCAGTTGGACACCGGCATGGTGTTCATCAACTCGGTCGCCCAGACCCAGGCTGACATGCCCTTCGGCGGCGTCAAGCGCTCCGGCGTGGGGCGTGAGCTGGGCCGGTTCGGGATGGACGAGTTTGTGAACAAGAAGCTGATCCGCACCCCGCGCTAAGCGGCGGTCCCCAGGCGCGGACCGGCTTTTAGCCGGACAACCCAGCGAGGACACGGCCGCGGCCGGAAGCAACGACCTTCCGGCTGCGGCCGTTGCCGTCCCGTTAGGCTCCTTTCATGGAGAAAACGGCCACCGCAGCGGTGCGGCGCAGCCTGGCATTTGTGGGAATCAACGTGGGCCTGGCGCTGCACCCCGCGGACGCCGGCGGAACCCAGGTTCCCGGTGAGCCGGCCAGCTGCTTCGCCACCTTCTGGCAGGCCGACTGGTCCCGCTGGGGTGCGGGCAGCGCCCTGCTCGTGGCCACCCTGCAGGGCTGGCGGAGCTACGGCCCCAACGAAGTCCTCGCCGAAACCCTGGCCGCCGAGCTCACCCGCCATTTCCCCGAGGCGGCCCGGTTCCCGCTGACCGGCGTCGGGCACACCCACGACGAGTTCACGGTAGAAGTGGACCCGGCGACCGGGTTCCGTGCCACCGGCCACAAGGCGGAACTGGCCGTCAACGGAGTCCTGGACCGGCGGCAGTTCACCGCCCCGAACTTCCAGCTCGGCGAAGGGAGCGCCGCCCTCAGCAACGTCTACCTGCCCTGCAGCTCCGGCCGGCTCAGTGAATTCGGGGTGGAATGGCCGGGCACGCCCGCGGTCTACCCGGGCCCGCTGGGGCCGTCCTCCTCCGCCTTCGTCGCCCTCGCCGAGTCCTGGGTGCTCTAGCCGCCGCCGATGTGCCGGGGGTGCCGGAGCGGCCGGACGGCCCGTGGCCTAGTGTTAAGGCTGGAAGAAGTTCAGCACCCTTAGGTTTACGGAGAGGCGACGATGGCCCAGCGCAGCAACCCGGCAATGAAGATTGCCCAGAAAACCGCCCACAACGCAATGTTCGACGCCGACGGCAAGCCCAAGGCAGGCGTCCACAACATGCTCCTGCGCGCGGTGGAGATCCAGCGCCCGCTGGTGCTGGCCAACCTGCGGCGGCTGCAGCGCAAACACCCGCACGCCTCCGCGGCGCAGCTGGCCGCCATCCTGGAACGCAACTACCTGGCCGCCGTGACCGGCGGCGGCGCCCTCGTCGGCGGATCGGCCGTCATCCCCGGCGTCGGCACCGTGGCCGCCCTGGGACTCTCCGCCGCCGCGACGGTCGGATTCCTGGAAGCCACCGCCCTGTACGCAACCTCTCTGGCGGAGCTCCACGGCGTACGCATGGTGGACCCGGAGAAGGCGAGCACCCTGGTCATGGCAATCATGCTCGGCGAGGAAGGCACCGCGCTGCTGAGCTCCCTGAGCGGCCAGGCGGCCGGCCAGGGCAGGGGCCCCACCCAGGCCTGGGGGACGCTGTTCGCGCGCCGCGCGCCGCTGATCGGCTTTGGTTCCGTGCGGCAGCGGATCCAGCGGGCCTTCCTGCGGAACCTGCTCAAGCGCCAGGGCACCGCGCTGCTGGGCCGGGCGCTGCCGTTCGGCGTCGGTGCCGTGGTGGGCGGCGTCGGCAACCGGATGATGGGGCGTGCCGTGATCGGGAATGCCAAGGAGGCCTTCGGCCCCATGCCGCAGACCATCCCCGGCGAGCTGATGGCCGCTGTCCCCGAAGCGGAAGGCTGACCCGTGGACCTGAACGCTGATCTCGGGGAGTCCTTCGGCTCCTGGACCATGGGCGACGACGCGGCGATGTTCCGGCTGGTCACGAGCGCCAGCGTGGCCTGCGGACTGCACGCCGGGGACCCCGTCACCATGCTGGACACCTGCCGCGCGGCCTATGAGCTCGACGTCAGGGTGGGCGCCCACCTGGGCTACCCGGACCTGGCCGGCTTCGGCCTCCGCGCCATGGACATGACCTTCGACGACCTGTTCGGGGCCGTCCTCTACCAGCTCGGCGCGCTCGACGGCGTGGCCCATGCGGTGGGCGCCTCGGTGGACTACGTCAAGGTGCACGGCGGCCTCTATGACCGCACCATCCACGACGCCGAACAGGCTTCCGCCGTGGTCGCCGCCATCCAGGCCTACGATCCCGGGCTGCCGATCCTGGGCCTTGAGCATTCCGCCCTGCTCGGAATCGCCCGGGACGCAGGCAACCCCGTGTTCCATGAAGCCTTCGCCGACCGCGCCTACCTCCCGGACGGCACCCTCGTGCCGCGGCTGGAGGAGGAATCGGTGATCGAGGACCCGGAGGAGATCGTCGAGAGGGCGCTCCGACTGGCCCTCAAGGGCGAAGTCCTGGCGGTTGACGGCACCGTCGTCACGCTCACACCGCATTCCCTCTGCCTGCACGGCGACACCCCTGGCTCGGTGTCGGTAGCCGCCGCCGTCCGCGCCGCGCTGGAACAGGCCGGTGTCGAACTGGAGCCCTTCGCCTAGTCAGAGCGCAAACGGGCACTTGAGGCTCCGGGGGCCGGTCGGCCCTGTTGCTGCAACCCGCTTGTCCCTAGCGTTGGTGCCATCGGAGCAGCCCTCGAACAGGCGGGGGCGGTTTCCGCCGACTGGGGGAGACCATGCGCGTTCATCGGATCCGGGCTTCTCGACAGCGTTTGGCGCTTTGCGCGGCACTGGCGCTTCTCCTCGGCGCCTGTGCACCGGGGAGTTCGACGCCGTCCGCCGGGCCGCCATCGTCCGGTTCGGGCAATCCGGCCTGCGACCTGATCACACCGCAGATTGCCGCCAAGGTGGATCCGAGCTTCGGAGGCACGGGGCAGAACCAGGCAGCCAGGCCTCCGGGGAGCCCGGCCTACCTGTGCAGCTACATCAGCAAATCGGACCAGGGCATGAACGCCCTGACCGTGTCCTTGACCTCGCCCGCGTCGGCGGCCGAGATCGCCGAGGCGAACAAGACCCCGGACTGCTCGCCCGTGGCGGGCATTGGCGACTTCGCGTGCTTCCAATGGACGGGCTGGTTCCGCGGCGAGGCCGGCGGGGCGTCGGCCAACACCGTTCTCAAGGCGGTCCGCGGCAACGAGTCACTGGACCTGCGCGTCGTGGCCACCCCGCCCATAGCGTCGGGGATCCCCGTCCCGGATGGCAACGCCACGGCCCGTGCGCTCGCCCAGGCCGCCGTCGAGGCAGGTTGGGGCAACGGGAGCGCGCTCAGTGTCCCGTCCGCGCCGCCCGTCGGCCCGCAAGCCACCACCGACAACCCCGTGTGCGCCCTGGTCAGCGCCGAAGCGCTCAAGCGGGCGTTCGACGCGACAACCCAGGCGCAGGTCCTCCCGGGCGAGGGCAACTGCCGGCACACGTTCGGCGCGTTGGGAACCCCCGGACCGGACTCGCTGGTCTTCTCCATCGAATTCCACCAGGGCGGGGCTTCCTGGCTGTCGCGGCCGGTGCCGGACGGCCAGAACGTCGACAGTGTCGGAGACCGGGCGATCCTCATTGTCCGGACGGAGCCCGGCGGACCGAAGGCCCTCCGGCCGCCCAGCGATGTTCCGGTCACGGTCATGTCCCTTATGGTGGCCCGCGGCCAAAACATGGCCATCTTCACCGCGCAGATCCTGATCTCCCCAACCGGTCCCACCGCCGAACAGACCAAGAACCAGTTCATTACTCTCGTCAAGGGGATCGACTTCTGACTCCAGTGGGCCGAGCCGCCGTCGATGCGCACAAGCCGCACAACTGCCCAGTGCCGTAGGGCCCTATCGGAGCAAGATTCCGGCACCTAGCTTGGGGGCATGACTGCCGGAGGCTCCGCGGGGTTGGACGGACCCGCCTCGGACGCAATGTTGAAGCTGGGCCGATTTTTCACGAAATGGGACCAGACCGACGACGGCAGGGCGGTGTTCCGGGAAGGCGGCCGCAAGGGCGACATCTTCTACCGGGACCGCTGGAGCCATGACAAGGTGGTCCGGTCCACGCACGGGGTGAACTGCACCGGGTCCTGCTCCTGGAAGGTGTACGTCAAGGACGGCATCATCACCTGGGAGTCGCAGCAGACCGACTACCCCTCGGTGGGCCCGGACAGCCCGGAATACGAGCCGCGGGGCTGTCCGCGCGGGGCGGCCTTCTCCTGGTACACCTATTCCCCGACCCGGGTCCGGTTCCCCTACGCCCGGGGGGTGCTCGTGGAGATGTACCGCGAGGCCAAGGCCCGGCTGGGCGACCCGGTGCTGGCCTTCGCCGACGTCGTGGGGGATCCGGAGCGCCGCCGCCGCTACCAACAGGCACGCGGCAAGGGTGGCCTGGTCCGGGTGTCCTGGCAGGAAGCGATCGAGATCGCGGCCGCCGCGCACGTCAACACCATCAAGAACTACGGCCCGGACCGCTGCGCCGGGTTCTCGCCGATCCCCGCGATGTCCATGGTCTCGCACGCCGTCGGGACCCGGTTCATCCAGCTGATCGGCGGGGTGATGACGTCCTTCTACGACTGGTACGCCGACCTCCCTGTGGCCAGCCCGCAGGTCTTCGGCGACCAGACGGACGTCCCGGAATCCGGCGACTGGTGGGACGCGCGCTACCTGATGATGTGGGGCTCCAACGTCCCCGTGACCCGCACCCCGGACGCGCACTGGATGGCCGAGGTGCGGTACCGCGGCACCAAGGTGGTCACGGTCAGCCCGGACTACGCGGACAACACGAAGTTCGCCGACGAATGGCTCCCCGCGCAGGCCGGGACCGACGCGGCGCTGGCGCTGGCGATGGGGCACGTCATGCTCAAGGAGTTCTTCGTCGAGCGCGAGGTGCCGTTCTTCTCCGACTACGTCCGGCAATACACCGACCTGCCCTTCCTGGTCCGGCTGGAACGGCGCGACGACGGCACCCTCACCCCGTCCAAATTCGTCACCGCCAAGGACATCCCGGCCGAATCCCTGGCCGAGGACGCGGCGTTCCGCACCGTGTTGTTCGACAAGAAGGCCGGGCGGCCGGCGGTCCCCAACGGCTCCCTCGGGTTCCGCTATTCCGGCAGCGGCGAGGGCAAATGGAACCTGGACCTTGAGGGAATCGACCCCGCATTGTCCCTGCGCGAGGTGTCCGGTGACAGCGCGGAGATCCTGCTGCCGTGCTTCGAGGACGCCGGCGGCGAAGGGAGTGTGCTCCGGCGCGGCGTTCCCGTCATCGAGGTGGAAGGGCAGTTGGTCACCACGGTGTTCGACCTGATGCTGGCCCAGTACGGTGTGGGCCGCGACGGGCTGCCGGGTGAGTGGGCAGCCGGTTATGACGACGCCGGGACGCCCTACACGCCGGCCTGGCAGGAGGAGATCACCTCCGTACCAGCCCAGGCCTGCATCCGGGTGGCCCGCGAGTTCGCCCGGAACGCCGAAGAGTCCAAGGGCCGCTCCATGATCATTATGGGCGCCGGGATCTGCCAGTGGTTCCACGGCGACGCCACCTACCGGGCCGTACTGGCGCTGGTGATGCTGACCGGCTGCATGGGCCGCAACGGCGGCGGCTGGGCGCACTACGTGGGCCAGGAAAAGACCCGGCCCGCCACCGGCTGGGTGTCCCTGGCGAACGCGCTGGACTGGTCACGGCCGCCGCGGACCATGATCGGCACCGGCTACTGGTACATGCACACGGATCAGTGGCGGCAGGACGGGTACTCAGCCGACGCCCTGAAGTCCCCGCTGTCCACCGGGGCCCTGGACGGCATGCACACTGCGGACGCCATGGCCCAGTCCGCCCGGCTGGGCTGGATGCCGTTCTACCCGCAGTTCGACCGCAACCCGTTGGATGTCGCGGATGAGGCGGAGGCCGCCGTCGCCGCCGGCACCGCGAAGGACACCCCCGGCTACATCGCGGAGGCGCTCAAGAACCGCACCCTGAACCCGGCAATCGAGGACGTGGACGCCCCGGAGAACTGGCCGCGGACCCTGGTGCTGTGGCGCTCCAACCTGTTCGGCTCCTCGGCCAAGGGCAACGAGTACTTCCTGCGGAACCTGCTGGGCACGCACAACAACGTCCTGGGCAAAGACCATGCCGAAGGGCTCAAACCCCGGGACGTGAAGTGGCACGAGCAGGCGCCGGAAGGGAAACTGGACCTGCTGGTCTCGGCGGACTTCCGGATGACCTCCACCACGCTGCTGTCCGACGTCGTGTTCCCCGCGGCGACCTGGTACGAGAAACATGACCTGTCCTCCACCGACATGCACCCGTTCGTGCACGCCTTCACCCCGGCGATCGACCCGCCATGGGAGACCAAAACGGACTTCGACATGTTCCACCTGCTGGCCCAGGAGTTCTCCCGGCTCGCGAAGACCCACCTGGGTGTCCGCAAAGACCTGGTCAGCGTTCCGCTGCAGCACGACACCCCCGGCCAGCTCGCCCAGCCCGGCGGGATCGTGCGGGATTGGCGGGACACGTCCATCCCCGCTGTACCGGGCCAGAACATGCCCGTCTTTTCCGTCGTGGAGCGGGACTACACGGCCATCGCGGACAAGCTGGCCGCCGTCGGGCCGCTGGCCGACAAGCTCGGCTTCACGGTCAAGAACGTCACCTATAAACTTGCCGGCGCGCTGGACCGGCTGAGCCGCTCCAACGGGGTGATGCTCGGCGGCGCCGCGGACGGCCGGCCCGCGATCGACACCGACGCGAAAATGGCCGAGGCCATCCTGGCCTTCTCCGGCACCACCAACGGCGCGCTCTCCGTCCAGGGCTTCAGGGACCTGGAAGTCCGTACCGGGAAGAAACTCGCGGACCTGTCCGAGGGTTCGGAGGAAAAGTTCATCACCTTCGCCCAGACCCAGGCGGGGCCGGTCCCGGTGATCACCTCGCCGGAGTGGTCCGGTTCCGAAACCGGGGGTCGGCGCTACGCGCCCTTCACCATCAACATCGAGCGGCTCAAACCCTTCCACACGCTCACCGGGCGGATGCACTTCTTCCTGGACCACGACTGGATCCGGGACATCGGCGAGGCCCTGCCGATCTATCGGCCGCCGCTGGACATGCACCGGCTCTTCGGCGAACCCAAGCTGGGCCGGGACGGGTCCATGGAGGTGGTGGTCCGCTACCTGACCCCGCACTCGAAATGGTCCATCCACTCCGAGTACCAGGACAACCTGCTGATGCTCTCGCTCTCCCGCGGCGGACCCACGGTTTGGATGAGCCCGGCCGACGCCGCCGCCATCGAGGTCAAGGACAACGACTGGGTGGAATGCGTCAACATCAACGGCGTCCTGGTGGCCCGGGCGATCGTCAGCCACCGGATGCCGGCCGGCGTGGTCTACGTCCACCACGCCCAGGAACGCACCATCGACGTGCCCAAGTCCGAGGCCACCGGCCGGCGCGGCGGCATCCACAACTCCGTGACCCGGCTGCTGGTCAAACCCTCGCACCTGATCGGCGGCTACGCCCAGCTGGCCTACGCGTTCAACTACCTTGGCCCCACCGGAAACCAGCGGGACATGGTGGCCACCGTCCGCCGGCGTTCCCAGGAGGTGCAGTACTGATGCGTGTTATGGCTCAAATGGGCATGGTCATGAACCTGGACAAATGCATCGGCTGCCACACCTGTTCGGTGACCTGCAAACAGGCCTGGACCAACCGTGCGGGTACCGAATACGTCTGGTTCAACAACGTCGAAACCCGCCCCGGACAGGGGTACCCGCGCCGCTACGAGGACCAGGAACGGTGGCACGGCGGCTGGGTGCTGAACAAGCGCGGCAAGCTGGTGCTCAAGGCCGGCGGCCGGGTCAAGAAACTCTTCGGGATCTTCGCCAGCCCGGTCCAGCCCGAACTCAAGGACTACTACGAGCCCTGGACTTACGACTACAAAACCCTCGTGGACGCGCCGCTGGGCGACGATTTCCCGGTGGCCCGGCCCAAGTCCCTCATCACCGGCGAGGACACCAAGATCACCTGGTCCGCGAACTGGGACGACGACCTGGGCGGTTCCACGGAGAACGGGCACCTGGACCCGATCGTGGAAAAGGTCCGCCGGGAATCCGAGGACAAAATCAAGTTCGCCTACGAGCAGACCTTCATGTTCTACCTGCCCCGGATCTGCGAGCACTGCCTGAACCCGTCCTGCATGGCCTCGTGCCCCTCCGGCGCCATCTACAAGCGCGTGGAGGACGGGATCGTGCTGGTGGACCAGGACAAGTGCCGCGGCTGGCGGCAGTGCGTCACCGGCTGCCCGTACAAGAAGATCTACTTCAACCACAAGACCGGCAAGGCCGAGAAATGCACCTTCTGCTACCCGCGGGTGGAAGTGGGGTTGCCGACGGTGTGCTCGGAGACCTGCGTGGGCCGGCTGCGCTACCTGGGGTTGTTTTTGTACGACGCCGACGCCGTCACCGCCGCGGCCGCCGTCACCGATCCGCAGGAACTCTACGACGCCCAGATGGACGTGCTGCTGGACCCGAACGACCCCGCGGTCCAGGCCGATGCCCGCGCCCAGGGCATCCCGGAGGACTGGATCGACGCGGCCCGGCGCTCGCCGGTCTATGCCCTGGCCAAGGTCTACAAGGTGGCCCTGCCGCTGCACCCCGAATACCGGACCATGCCGATGGTCTGGTACGTCCCGCCGCTCTCACCCGTGGTGGACCTGCTGCGCGACCAGGGGCACGACGGCGAGGACGCCGGCAACCTCTTCGGCGCGATCGACGCGCTGCGCATCCCGGTGGAGTACCTCGCCGAGCTCTTCACCGCGGGGGACGCGGACCGGGTCACCGCGGTGCTGAAGAAGCTCGCGGCCATGCGCTCCTTCATGCGCGGCATCAGCCTCGGCAACGACCCCGACGACACCATCCCCGAAGCCGTGGGCATGGACAGCCAGACCATGTACGAGATGTACCGGCTGATGGCCATCGCGAAGTACGAGGAGCGCTACGTGATCCCCAAGGCCCACGTGGAACAGGCCCACGACCTCGAAGAGATGGGCTGCTCGCTGGATTTCGAGGGAGGGCCCGGCATGCAGGATTCCGCCCCGTTCGGCGAAGCCAGCGGCAGGCCCGTCCCGGTGGCCGTGGAAACCTTCAACGCCCTGCGCGACCGGCAGACCTCCGGCTCCGCGCCCGGGGAAACAACGTTGCGGGGCCGGGTGAACCTGCTGAACTGGGACGGAACCGGGGCCCCCTCCGGGCTCTTCCCCGAAAGGCCGACCCAAAGGCCGACCGAAAGGCCGCCGGCGACGCCGGGCACCCACAGCCACGCGGGGGAGCAGCCGTGAGCCGCCGCGAGCAGGTGGTCTACCTCGGCGCCGCCTGGTGCCTGACCTACCCGGACGAGGAATTGATCGGGAGGGTGCCGCTGATGCGGGCTGCGCTGGCCGAGTTCCCCGGCGCCGTCGCGGACTTCGCCGAGGTCCTGCAACGGCTGGAATCCACCCCGCCGTTGGAGCTCCAGGCCCACTACGTCCGTGAGTTCGATTTGGGCAAGCGCCATGCCCTTCACCTGTCCTACTGGACCGACGGGGACACCCGGCGCCGGGGCGAAGTGCTGGGCAACTTCAAGAAAACCTACCGGCAGAGCGACATCCTGGTGGACACCCATGGCGAACTGCCGGACTACCTGCCGATGGTCCTGGAATACGCCGCGCTGGTGGACCTTGCTGCCGGACGTGAACTGCTGAGCCGCTTCCGGGCCAGCCTGGAGATGCTCCGCTTTGGGCTGCTCAGGGACGAGTTGCCGCACGCCCGCATCCTGCAGGCCATCTGCGCCACACTGCCCGGCAAGTCGCCGTCGGATGAACAGGCGGTCATGCGGATGGCCGGCTACGGGCCACCCACCGAAGCGGTGGGCCTGGACCCCTACGATCCGCGCCTGCTGCCCGTAAAGGGGGCCTGACCATGCTTGTGTCCGAAGCCGAGCCCGGAGCCACCGCCGCAATCTCGGCGCTGGACATCGTGCTCTGGGGCGTCCTGCCCTACGTGATGGTCGTTGTGCTGGTGGGCGGCCTGGTCTGGCGGTACAAATACGACCAGTTCGGCTGGACCACGCGGTCCTCCCAGCTCTACGAATCCCGGCTGCTGCGGATCGCCTCGCCGCTGTTCCACTTCGGCCTGCTCGCCGTCATCGCCGGGCACTTCTTCGGCCTGGTCATCCCGATGGCGTGGACCCAGGCCGTGGGGATGAGCCAGGAGTTCTACCACTTCAATGCCCTGGCCGTCGGAGGGATCGCCGGGGTGGGGACCCTGGGCGGGATCCTCCTGCTGATCTACCGCCGCCGCACCACCGGGCCGGTCTTCATGGCCACCACCCGGAACGACAAGTCCATGTACGTGGTACTCACCGCGGCCATCGTGTTTGGGCTCTGGACCACCCTCGCGAGCGTGTTCGAGGGCGAACACGGGCATAACTACCGCGAGACGGTGGCCCCGTGGTTCCGCTCGCTGTTCATCTTCCAGCCGGACATTGCGGCGATGGCGGCGGCGCCCTTTTCCTTCCACCTGCACACCCTGGTGGGCATGGCGCTCTTCGTGATCTGGCCCTTCACCCGGCTGGTCCACGCCTTCACGGCCCCGTTCCACTACCTCTTCCGCCCCTACATCGTCTACCGCTCCCGGGACCGCGACCGGGACGGCGCCAAGGCCGGCGCCGCCGCCGCGCGAAGTTCCACTACCGCCGCGCGCCGCGGCTGGTCCGCCGTCGGAACCCGCGATCGGGACACCAGGAACCGGTGAGGCGCCTGCGTTCCTGGTGACCCCGCCCCGCTGAACCGAAAGGAAACCACGATGGCCGGAGCTGTCCCGTCCGCAGCCGCCCCGGGCGGCCGGACGCTCAACCTGGTGCTCGCCACCGCCGCCTCGGTGGCGGGTTTCTGGGCATGGAATTCGGTGGCCACACTGGGGGCCTTCTACACCCAGAACCTCCAGCTCAACCCCGCCACCACGGGCATCCTCGTTGCCATGCCGGTGTTCGTCGGTTCGCTGGGCCGGGTCGTCGTCGGCGCCCTCACCGACAAGTACGGCGGCCGCGCGATGTTCAGCTTCGTCCTGCTGGCGGCCATCGTTCCGATCCTGCTGGTGGCGCTCGGCGGCACCATCCGATCCTTCGCGCTGGTGCTCGCCGCCGGGCTGGTCCTGGGCGTCGCGGGAACGGTCTTCGCCGTCGGCATTCCGTTCGTTAGCGCCTGGTACGAACCGTCCCGGCGCGGCTTCGCCACCGGAGTCTTCGGCGCCGGGATGGGAGGCACCGCCCTGGCCGCTTTTCTGAACCCGCGGCTGGTCGCCTGGATCGGGTACTTCCCCACGCACCTGCTGATTGCCGGGGTCCTGGCCGTTATGGCCGCGCTGGTCTGGTTCCTGATGAAGGAATCCCCCGGCTGGAGCCGCAACAACGCCCCGGTGCTGCCGAAACTGCTCGACGCCGCCAAGACTCCGATCACCTGGAAGATGTGCTTCCTCTACGCCGTAGTCTTCGGCGGATTCGTCTCGTTCGCCACCTACCTGCCCACGTATCTGCGTGATGTCTACAGTTTTGATCCCAGCGCCGCCGGTGCCCGGACGGCCGGGTTCGCCCTGGCCGCTGTGTTGGCACGGCCGGTGGGCGGCGTCCTCGCGGACCGGTTCGGCCCCAAGCCCGTGGTGGTGGCCTCGCTGGCCGGCGTCGCCGTGCTGGCATGGGTGGTGAACCTGCAGCCCGACGGGGACGTGCCCGCCGGGCTGACGTTCGTCGCCATGGCGGCGGCCCTGGGCCTCGGCACCGGCGGAGTCTTCGCCTGGGTCGGGGTGCTCGCCCCGGCGGGCAAGGTCGGCAGCATCAGCGGGGTGGTCAGCGCCGCCGGCGGCCTGGGCGGCTACTTCCCGCCTTTGGTCATGGGCGCCACCTACGACGCCGCGACCCACAGCTATTCGATCGGGCTGTTGCTGCTTGTGGTCACCGCGCTCGCGGCGCTGGCGTTCACGCTCTTCGTCCTGCACGGCCGGTCCCCGGCGAAGGTCGCGCCCGCCTAGCGGGCCTCAGCGTCCGTTCGCGCCGGGTCAGCCGAAGACCAGGTGAGCCACGGTGAAGATGGCGAGCCCGGCGAGGGCGCCCACCACGGTGCCGTTGATCCGGATGAACTGCAGGTCCTTGCCCACCTGGAGTTCGATCTTCTGCGAGGTCTCCGCTGCGTCCCAGCGGGCCACGGTATCGGTGATCACGCCGGCGATGTCCGCGCGGTAGTTGTTCACGAGGTACCCCGCGGCGTCGCCGATCCACGTGTTCATCTTGCCCGCGAGCTCCGGATCAACCACCAGGCGGGTGCCGAAGTCGTGCACGGCGGCCTTGAACCTGACGGTCAGCTCGCTGTGCGGGTCGTCGACGGCGGTGAGCAGCGCGGCCTTGACCGTGCCCCACGTGCGCGAGGCGAGTTCGCGGACCTCCGGATCGCCCAGCACCTGCGCTTTGACGCCTTCGGCACGGGCGATCATGACCGGGTCGTGCTGCAGGTCCTGGGCCAACTCCTTGAGGTACTTGTCGATCGAGAGCCGGACCTGGTGCTGCGGGTCGGCCTGCACCGCGTGGGTGAACTTCAGGATCTCCACGTAGACCTTGTCGCCCACCAGGCCGTCCACGAAGTTGGGCACCCAGGCCGGGGAGCGGTCCGTGACCAGCCGGTTGACCGTCTCGTGGTTGTCCCGGACCCAGTCCACGGTGCGGTCCACCAGCAGGTCCACGAGCGCGTGGTGGTGGCCGTCGTCGAACACGCGCTCGGCGAGCCGGCCGACCGGCGGGCCCCAGGGCGGGGCCAGCAGGTGCCGGCGGACCATGCCCTCGATGACGGCCTGGACGTCGTCGTCGTTCAGCACCGTAAACGCGCCGCGGATCACGGCCGCGCCCTCCTTGGCCACGCGTTCGGCGCCACCCGGACCGGACAGCCAGGCGCCGACCTTCCGTGCGACGTCCACGCTGGCCAGCTTCTCCTTGACCACCTGCTCGGAGAGGAAGTTGGTCTCCACGAATTCGCCCAGCGAGGCCCCGATCTGGTCCTTCCGCCGCGGGATGATCGCGGTGTGCGGGATCTTCAGGCCCAGCGGGTATTTGAACAGCGCCGTGACAGCGAACCAGTCCGCGAGGGCGCCGACCATGCCGCCCTCGGCCGCGGCCCGGACGTACTCAAGCCACGGGTTCTGCTTCTGCAGGGCGAAGGCCAGCACGAAAATGACCGCCATGCCGATCAGCAGGGACACGGCCAGCAGCTTCATCTTCCGCAGCGCCGCGGCCTTTTCGGCGTCGGCGGTCGAGAGCCGGTGTCCGGCGCCGGCCGCTGGGACGGCGGGGCGGGCGGTTCGTTCAGTGTTCACCTGCATGTGCCCAGCCTAGCCGCGCATCCGTCACCGGCGTCCGCTAACGTGTCAGCATGACTACCGAGGAGCCCGCCGCCGCCCGCCCGCTCGTCTACGCCCACCGTGGCGCCAGCGCAGCCTTCGCCGAGCACACCCGCGCAGCCTACCTGCAGGCCATCGCCGACGGCGCCGACGGCGTCGAATGCGACATTCACCTCACCCGCGACCAGCACGCGGTGCTGCTGCACGACGCCAATCTTGACCGCACCTCGGACGGCACCGGCCCGGTCGCGGACCGCACTCTGGCGGAGCTGCGGCTGCTGGACTTTTGCTCCTGGAAGGGGGCGCGGATCCCCGAGGAATACGGCGCCCTGTCCGAACAGTTCCTGACCCTCCCCGAACTGCTGGACATCCTGCGCCTGGCCGGACGCGAGATCGGGCTGGCGATCGAGCTCAAGCACCCCAGCCCTTACCAGCTCAAGCTCGAGGACCGGGTCCTGGCGGTCCTCGAGGCCGAGGGCTGGGACCGGACCACCTCGATGCTGGACAACATCCGGGTCTCCTTCATGAGCTTCAGCCCCGACTCGGTGAAGCATCTGCTGCAGTCCGTGCCGGCCTCGGCCATCTGCCAGCTCGTGGACGACGTGCACGTGGAGGAAATCCGCGAGGAACTGGGACTCGGGGCCCTTACCGGCGGCGCCCTCGCCAACGTCCTGAAGGCCGCGCAAACCGAGGGGGAGCGGATCCTGGACGACAACGAGGTGGGCCTGGCCGGGCCTGGCATCAGCTACGTCCGCGGGCACGCCCGTACGGTCCGGCGCTGGCTGGATTCGGGCCGCCGCTTCCGGGTCTGGACGGTCGACTCGGCGGACGACGTCTACCTCTGCCAGGAACTGGGCATCCAGGAGATCACCACCAACCGTCCCGCCGAGGTCCGCGCCCAGCTGCTCGCCCGGCTTTAGGCGAGCACGGGATGAACGAGACGACGTTGAACCAGTCAGTGACCGAGCTGATGGCTGAACTGGCCCGGCTCGAGGACCCGAAGGCACGGCTGGTGAACGAGAAGCACGGTGACGACCACGGTGTGAAGCTCAGCGAGCTGCGCGCCATTGCGAAGCGTTTGAAGACGCAGCAGGAACTCGCCACCCGGCTATGGGAGGCGGGAGAGACCCCGGCGCAGCTTTTGGCGATTCTTATCTGCCGCCCGGCGGCGTTCGGGCCCGACGAGTTGGACGCGATGGTACGTGCGGCCCGCAGTCCGAAGGTGCACGACTGGCTCGTGAACTACGTGGTGAAGAAGAGCCCCCACGCCGAAAAGCTGCGGCTGCTGTGGTCCTCCAACCCGGATCCGGTGGTTGCGAGTGCCGGCTGGGCGCTGACGACCGAGCGGGTAGCGAAGAATCCCGTTGGCCTCGACCTTGGCGGACTCCTGGACACCATCGAGGCGCAGCTGAAGGATGCCCCGGACCGCCTGCAGTGGGCGATGAACCACTGCCTGGCCCAGATAGGGATCGAGCACGCCGAACACCGCGCCCGGGCCCTTGCCATTGGTGAGCGCCTCGGCGTGCTCAAGGACTATCCCACTCCGCCGGGCTGCACGTCCCCGTTTGCCCCCATCTGGATCAGCGAGATGGTGCGCCGCGCACGCTAACCCCACGGCCGCTAGGCGGCCAGATCCCGCCGCCGCCAGCCGAGGTACCCCAGCGCGGCCAGCCCTGCGGCGACGGCGGTGAGGGCGACCAGGGCGGGCACCGCGTCGGCACCCACCGGCAACAGCGGCGAGTGCCGGAACGGCGAGAGGTCCATCAGCCATCCGGGGGCATTCCAGAGCACTGCGAACTCTCCCAGCGCCACAAAGGCAAGAAGCACCCCCCAGACCGCCCCGGCCAGTCGTGGCACCCAACCGAAGACGGCCAGCGCGACGCTGGCGAGCACCCACGCCGCCGGAACCTGCGCGAGCGAAGCGACGATCGACCGGCCAACCAGCTCCGGGTCCTGCACGGCGGCGGCGGCGCCGACGCCGATCGACACCCCGGCCAGCACCATCAGCACGGCAACCCCGGCCAGCGCGAAGGCGTAGTGGCTGCTGGCCCAGCGGGGGCGCGTTGTGGCGGTCCACAGCAAGGCCTCGGTATGCCCCGCGGACTCCTCGCTCCGCAGATGGTTGACCGCCGCCACGCCGTAGGCCGCGGCCAGGAGTCCCATGATGCTGATTTCCGCGGCCAGGAAGGCGTCCCGCAGCGCGGAGGCGCCGCCGATCAGCTTGATGAGGTCCTGGGCGTTGGGGGAGCTGAGCATCTGCTCGACGTTGCTGACCAGGGACCCGATTACCACGCCGAAGACGATGAAGGCCACCGCCCAGGCCAGCCACACCCGGTACTGCAGGCGCAACGCCAGGGCCCAGACCCCGGTGAGCGAACCCACCGCCGGACCCGGCCGCTCGTCCCGTAGCCCCGCGCCCAGGTCCCGGCGCGCTCGGAGGGCAAAGGCCGCCGGGATCAGCAGGACGCAGAGCGCTACCGGCAGCGTCAGCACCCACCAGTGGTCACCGGCGAACGCCCGGATTTGCTGGTTCCAGCCGATCGGCGAGAGCCAGGAGAGCACCGACGGGCCCGGTTCGGCAAGGTCTCCCACCGCCCGCAGGCCGTAGGTGACGGCGATGACGCCGACGCTCAGTCCGGTGGCGGCGCGGGCGCTCGCCGTCAGCTGCGCCGCGACGCCGGCCACTGCGCTGAACGCCATCCCGGTGGCGGCCCAGCCCAGGCCGAAGGCCAGCGAACCGGCGGCCGGCAGGCCGCCGGCAGCCAAAGCGGCGGCGGACAGCAGCCCCACGCCCAGGCTCGCCCCGAAACCGATGCCGAGGGCGGCCGCCAGCGCCGCGTCGCGCCCCAACCGGCCGCCGCCGAGGAGCTCCAGGCGTCCGCTCTCCTCATCTGCCCGGGTGTGACGGATGATGAGGATGACCATCAGGACCGCGAGGATTGCGGTCATGAACGCGGTGTACTTGATCAGCGAGAGGGCCCCCAGCGACGCGGGGTCGTAAATGCGCCCGAACATCGCCACCATCGAGGCGGTGGCGTTCAGCGCGTTGGCGGCCTCGATGCGGCTGCCGACGTCTGGGTAGAGGTCCGCGCCGGCCAGCGCCGTCGAATAGGCCACGACGGCAAAGCCGAGGACCCAGACCGGCAACAGCCAGCGGTCCCGCCGCAGCCCGAGGCGAATGAGTATTCCGGTGCCGGCCAGCGTCTCAGGCATTGCCCGCCCCCGGACCGCCTGAACCCGAACTGCCGGAACCCGCTGCGGCCGAGCCGACGGCGTCGGAGCCGGTCTCCTTGGCCCCCGTACCGTTCCCGGAGCCGCCGTTCCCCGAGCCATAGTGCCGCAGGAACAGGTCTTCCAGCGTTGGCGGTTGGCTGGTCAGCGACCGCAGCCCGGCGGCCGTCAGGGCCTCCAGGAAAGGTCCAAGCGCCGAGGGATCCACCTGCGCGCTGACCCGGTGGTTGGTCACCACCACATCGTGCACGCCGGGCAGGAGCTCCAGCCCGTGCGGCACGGCGCCGACGTCGGCCGTGACGGACGTGCGGGTCAGGTGCCGCAATTGCTCCAGCGGCCCGGTCTCCACCACCCGGCCTGCCCTGATGATGCTGACCCGGTCGGAGAGCGCCTCCGCTTCGCTGAGGATGTGGCTGCTGAGCAGCACCGTCCGGCCCTGCGCCCGGAGTTCACGGACGCAGCCGCGGAACGCGTCCTCCATCAGCGGATCCAGTCCGCTCGTGGGCTCGTCCAGCAGGAACAACTCGGCGTCGGTGGCCAAGGCAGCGACGAGCGCCACCTTCTGCCGGTTGCCTTTGGAGTAGGTTCGGGCCTTTTTGGTGGGATCCAGCTCGAAAAGCTCCAGCAGCTGGTCCCGCCGCGCCCGGTCCTGGCCGCCTTGCAGCCGGCCGAGGAGCTCGATCACCTCGCCGCCGGTCAGGTTGGGCCACAAGGACACGTCGCCGGGAACGTACGCGAGCCGGCGGTGCAGCGTGCCGACATCGCGCCAGGGATCCAACCCCAGCACCCGGATGGATCCCGCATTGGCCCGCAACATGCCCAGCAGCAGCCGCAAGGTGGTGGACTTGCCGGACCCGTTGGGGCCGAGGAAGCCGTGCACTTCACCGGCGGCCACCTCGAAGTCCAGGCCATTGAGGGCGGTCACGGCCCCGAAACGCTTCACGACGCCCGTCATCTGCACGACACTGCTCATAGTCACCAAGGTACTCCCGGGCGCCCCTCCCGAACCCCCTGCGGAAAGTCCCGTTTTCGGCGCCCGCGGGCGCAAAGCCTGCGCAGGTTACGGCCTTAGGTTACCCGGCGCTCCGCGGCTGTGGTTGCATGGTTCCATGCCTTTCCGCTGGTCCCCCCGGGAAACCCACACCCTCTCCGCGGCAGCCCTGAGCGGGCTGTTGCTGGCCAGTGCGGCAAAACACTTCCGCGACCCCGGGTTTTTCGCCCCGGTGGTCCCGGACTACCTCTGCCGGGACGACTCCGGCAGCCGGCGCAACGGGCCCCTCGCCGTGCTGTCCCGGGAGGAATGGGTGGCAGCGAGCGGGCTGCTGGAGGCCGGCGCCGCCGTCGGACTCCTGATCCCGCCGACCCGCCGCGTGGCCGCAGGGTGCGTGGCCGGCCTGTTCACCGCCTTCCTCGCCGGACACCTCGCTGCGCTCCGCGCGGCCTACGGACCCGCCGGCACGCCCGTGCAGCGGCGCGTCCACAGCCTGCGGCTGCCGCTGCAGGCCCCGCTCATCGCGTGCGCGTGGAGCCTGTCCAGGCCGGCCCCGAAGCGCCGCCGGTGAAGCTCGCGCAATCCCCGGCCGTCCGCGTCGGACTCTCCATCAGCATCGCCACCGGGCTCTACGGCGTGTCCTTCGGGGCCCTGTCCGTGACGTCCGGGCTCGATTTCTGGCAGACCATGGCGCTGAGCCTGCTGCTCTTCAGCGGCGGCTCGCAGTTCGCCTTCATCGGCGTCGTGGCCGGCGGCGGCTCGGGCGTCGCGGCGATGGGTGCGGCCACCCTGCTGGGTATGCGTAACGGCATCTACGGCATGCAGCTCAACGCACTGCTCCGGCCCCGGGGCTGGCGCCGGTTCGCTGCGGCGCACGTGACCATCGACGAATCGACCGCCACCAGCACCGGCCAGACCGACCCGGCGGAGCAACGCCGCGGCTTTTGGACGGCGGGGATCGGCATCTTCGTGCTGTGGAATCTGTTCACCGCCGTGGGCGCGCTGGCCGGCGCCGCGCTCGGCGATCCGAAGCAGTGGGGGCTCGACGGCGCCGCGGTGGCAGCGTTTCTCGGCCTGCTGTGGCCGAGGCTCAAGGGCCGTGAACCGGTCGCGATCGCCGTCGCCTGCGCCTTGGCTACCGTCCTGGCCGTGCCGTGGGTGCCGGCGGGGGTGCCGATCCTGGTCGCCGCGGCCGTGGCCGCGCTGGTGGGCTGGTTCAGCCATGGCCGCAGCGACGAGGGTCTTGAGCCCGACGTGGACCCGTACGCCCAGCAGCACCACGGCCATGGAAGCGGCCGCGCTCCGGGGGAGGCCTCATGACGCTCTGGCTCTGGCTCCTGCTGTCCTGCGTGCTGGCCTACGCCTGGAAACTGGTGGGGTATCTCGTGCCGGCCAGCGTGCTGCGCAATCCCCGGATGTCCCGGATCGCCGGCACCATGACGATCGGCCTGCTGGCGTCCCTTACCGTCGTGAACACGGTGGCGTCCGGACAGTCGCTGGCACTGGATGCCCGGCTCGGTGCCCTCGCCGCGGCCGCCGTCGCACTCTGGTTCCGCGCGCCATTCCTGGTGGTGGTCCTGGCCGGCGCCGGTGCCGCGGCCGGGCTGCGGCTGCTCGGCTGGAACTGACCCGCCGCGCTCAACGGTCTTTAGCCCTTAGCGCGCCCGGGCGGCCGGTGGGAGCATTGGAAGATGACCGACAGTGATGTTCCGAACCGCGCTGCCCCCGAACCGTCGGATCGGGCCGCCGCGGGGCCGGACACGAGCCCGGACGCGAATCCGGAGGCCGCCGGCCGGGCACACCATGCCAAGCCGCATGAGCACTTCGTATCTCCGGGTGCCGAATCCACCCGGGAGCTGCGTGAGATGGCCCGGCGCCGCCGCGAGGCCGAAGAGAAACTGCAGCAACACCTGCAGGAGGCGGCACAGCACGGGCACGGGCACGGGACAAAGGAAAAGCCGGCCCAGGAAAAGCCCGCCACGCCGGATTCGCCGCCGGATGCCGATCAGCAAGGTCCGGCCTCGGACTGACATGCCCGGCGGCTGGTCGTTCCCGGTCGTGCCGGTCAGACGGAGGCGAGGAACGCCTGCACGCGTTCGAGCAGAAGCGCTGCCGCCTCCGGGTCGTACGCATCGAGCGAGGAGCCGGCGAAGAGGTGCTGAGCGCCGGGATAGACAAACAGCTCGGCGCCGTCCGTGGACCCCGCGAGTTCGCGCGGCCGGCAGATCCTCGTCGGAGAACCCCCGCGGTGCCCCGTGGGGACGTCCGCGGGGGCGGCTACGCTGGCGCCCGGGCGGCGGCCCTAGTCGCCGTCGACCGTGACAACGATCTTGCCGCGGGTGTGTCCCTCCATGTTGAGCCGGAAGGCATCGGCAGCCTGGGCCAGCGGGTAGGTGCGCGCCACCTCGACCCTCAGCTGGCGCTCGTCGACAAGGGTGGCGAGTTCCTGCAGTTCGGAGCCAACGGGATTGACCCACATCCAGGTGCCGCCGTGCTGCTCCACCTCGCTGTCCGCGATGGAGGCATGCCGGCCGCCGTCGGCCAGCACGGCCAGGGTGGCGTCGAGGTTGCCGCCCACGAAGTCCGCCACGACGTCGACGCCGTCCGGACGCAGGGCCCGCACCCGCTCGGCGAGCCCGTCGCCGTAGCTGACGGGTTCGGCCCCGAGCGACCTGAGGAAGTCGTGGTTCCTTTCGGAGGCGGTCGCGATCACGCTGGCGCCGAGGGCCGCGGCGATCTGGATTCCGAGGGACCCGACGCCGCCGGCGCCGCCGTGGATCAGCACCGTCTCACCCGCTTTGAGGCCCAAGCGGGTGGGGACCTGGTAGGCGGTCAATCCCGCCAGGGGAAGGCCGGCGGATTCGTTCCAGCCCAGCGACGCAGGCTTGCGGGCCAGGAGCCGTTCCGGCAGCGCGATGTATTCGGCGAAGCTGCCGCCATGGACATAGTCCTTGCGGCCGTAGGAAATGACCTCGTCACCGGCCTTGAAGTGCGGCGCGTCGATGCCCACGGACTCGACCACCCCGGCCACATCCCAGCCGGGAATCGCCGGGAACTGCAGATCCATGGCTGCATCGAGGTAGCCGGCCATGATCTTCCAGTCCACCGGGTTTACCGACGCCGCCTTGACCTTGACCAGGACCATGCCCGGCCCGACCTTCGGCAGGGGTTGCTCCGTCAACTCGAGGACGTCGGGGCTGCCGTATTCGCTGTAAGTGATTGCCTTCATGCAGGCCACAACGGCTGCTTCGCGGGCGCTATTCCGCACAGCGCCCGGGCGTGGCACACCTCACCGGGCGGCGCCGAGCCCGGCCAGCTTCAGGATGAGCCCCAGCCCCTCGGGGGTGCCGGGCCAGTGCCGCGCCAGGGCCTCCTCGCCGGCCCGGGCGACCACGGAGCGGAGCACCAGGGCGACGATGACGACGTCGTCCGCGTAGCCGATGACGGGCAGGAAATCAGGCACCAGGTCGATCGGCGAGAGCAGGTAGGCCAGCAGCAGGGCGAGCCGGACGCGGACCCCCACCGCCACCGTGCGGTCGGCCAGCAGCCGCCGGATCAGCCGCAGCAGGTCCGGCAGCAGCCGCAGGGCATCCTTCATGGTGACGGTCTCGGGGTGACGCCGTGCGTAGCCCCAGAGCAGCACCAGCAGCGCGGCATACAGCAACAACAGGCCGCCGAGCACGCCAGCAACGGATTCCCAGGTCATGGGACCAACGCTACGTGATGCCTAGCTGCCGCCGAAGCCGAAGCCGACGCCGAAAGCGGTGCCGTACACGGTTCCCGGCAGCAGCGACTGGGGCGGCAGCGGGCGCTCGGGCCGCTCGGCGCGGATGGCGTCTTCGAGCAGCGCGACCGGGCGGCGCCAGGCGTCCGAGCCGGCCTCCATGGTGTCCACCACACCGATCAGCATGGCCAGCAGCCGGATCATGTCGGTCATCGAGATGTCGCTGCGCAGCGTGCCCTGGCCCTGGCCGCGGCCCAACAGCACAGCCACCGACTCGATCAGGTCCCCGGTGATCCCGGTAAGCACACCTCGGCGGCCGGCCACCGCGCCGAGGAGGTTGGCTTCGTCGCTGGCCACCCCCATCAGGGCGTCGACCACGCGGAACAGGCCCTCGGTTGCGTCCTTGCCGGCCAGGGCTTCTTCGATGACCGGGTTGACCCGCAGTTTCAGCTGCTGGTGCAGGGCTGCGAGGACCAGTTCCTCTTTGTCGGCGAAGTTCCGGAACAGGGTGGCGGGACCAACCCCGGCGGTGACCGCGATGGTCTGCAGCGGGACTTCGGGGCCGTGTTCGCGGAAGCATTGGCGGGCCGCGGCAATGATCTTGTTCACGTTGCGCGCGGCGTCCGCGCGCAACGGCCTGCGGTCTACTCCCCGGTTCATTTGCTCAGGGTAGCAACGCGGAGGTGGAGGAAACCTGTTACCGGCGGGTACGCCACTTTGTGACGTGTCGGACCGCGGATCCGGCCCCGTACGGGCCTCACGGGGCGTGGCAGACTGGAGCCATGTTGCTTGCATTTTCTGTCGCACCCTCAGGTCGCCCCGCCGACGCTCCCGCCGGATCCGACGCCGACGACGCCTCGGTCCACCACGCCGTTGCCGAGGCCGTGCGGATCGTCCGCGAATCCGGCCTGCCGAACCGGACAGACTCCATGTTCACCACGATCGAGGGGGAGTGGGACGAGGTGTTCGACGTCGTGAAGCGGGCCACCGACGCCGTGGGCCGTTACGGAAGCCGCGTCTCCCTGGTGATCAAGGCCGACATCCGCCCCGGCTACTCGGGCGAACTGACGGGCAAACTGGACCGGCTGGAAGCGGCGCTGGGCGACTGACCGGGAGCGGCGGGAGCGCTCGGCCTGGGCATCGGCGGTCGCGTCAGTCCTGCCGCGCTGCCCCTACCGCACTGCCCCTACCGCCTGGCGGCACCAACTGGAAGACTGGGCCGCATGATCGAGCATCAGCCCACGTCCCGCTGGATCGCCGTTGAGGAGTACCTCTCCGGCGTCGTGGTCCGGCCCGATCAATCGCTGCGGCACGCGGTGGAAGCCGCCCTCGCGGCGGGGATGCCGCCCATCGAGGTCGCCCCGAACGCCGGCAAGCTGCTCAAGCTGCTGGTCCGGCTCTCCGGCGCCCGCCGGGTCCTGGAGATCGGCACCCTGGCCGGATTCAGCACCATCTGGATGGCCCAGGGCCTGCCCGACGGCGGCCGGATCATCACCTGCGAATACCTGCCCCGGCACGCCGAGGTGGCCCGCGCGAACCTCGACCGGGCCGGCCTGGGCCACCTCGTGGACGTGCGGGTGGGCGCGGCCCTGGACACGCTGCGCGAACTGGAGGCCGAGGACTCCGGACCCTTCGACTTCGTGTTCATCGACGCGGACAAGGAAAACAACCCGCAATACCTGGACTGGGCCATCCGGCTGGGCCGACCCGGCACCACGGTAGTGATGGACAACGTGGTCTGGGAGGGCGCGGTGCTGGAACCGGCCCTGGACCCCGTCAACGCCCCGGGGATCGTCGCCGCGCTGCAGATGATGGGGGAGGACCCGCGGCTGGACGCCACCGTGATCCAGACGGTCGGGTCGAAGGGCTGGGACGGCTTCGCGCTCGCCCTCGTAAGATAGCGCCGTGAGGTGGCCTGTGCGATCGCGCAGTGACGGCGCAGACGGGCGCCGCGGCGGCCCGGACCGGCCAAATGCTAAGTATGCTTAGATTTATCCGGCGGCGGCTTCGGCCGACAGCCATTGAAACGAACAGCACCAGGCGTACTTCGCAAAGGACACAGGCCACCGAATGAACGCGACCCAGGAGACCCGCCCTCCCCGCGCCGTGCGGATCAGCTCCACCCCGGATGAACTTGCCGGGCTCGGGCCGCTGCTGGAAACCGCCGCTGCCGGCGTCGGTGATGTCCCGGCCCTGCTGGCCCTTGCCAAAGATCTGGGGGAGACCGCCCCCAAGCCCGGGTCCGGTCGGACCGCGTTCCTCTGGGAGATCCTCGCCTCGGTCACCGCCGTCGACGTCGCCGCCGGCCGGATCCTGGAACCCCACCTCGACGCCGCCGCCATCCTCGCCCAGGCAGCGGGGGCCGGGGGCACCGTCCCGTTCGACGGGACGTGGGGAGTCTTCGCCGCCGAGGCGCCCGGGCTGACGCTGGACGCCAAGGAGGCGGGCGGCACCGTCGTCCTCCAGGGATCCAAGCCATGGTGTTCCATCGCCGCGCAGCTCGACCACGCCGTGCTGACTGCACACCTTGACGGCGGCGGCCGCGCCGCCTTCGCCGTCGACCTGCACGCCGCCGGGGTCAGCTTCGCGGACCCGCACTGGACCAGCCGGGGCCTGCGCGAAATCCCCAGCGGCACCGTGCACTTCGACGCCGTCCCGGCCGTCCCGCTCGGCGGCACCGGCTGGTACTACCAGCGCCCCGGCTTCGCCTGGGGCGGCATGGGGGTCGCTGCCTGCTGGCTCGGCGGCGCCGTCGCCGTGGCCCGCAGCTACGCGGACGCGCTCAAGACGGCGGCCGACGGGGGCCGCGAACCGGACCAGCTGGCCCTCGCGCACCTCGGCGAAATCGACCGCACGCTCTCCGGCCTCCTGCACTACCTCGCCCGGACCGCAGCCCGGATCGACGGCGGGGAACTCTCCGGACCCGGCGCATGGAGTGAGGCGCTGCGCGTCCGCGGCAACGTGGCCGCCGCCGTCGACCGCATCCAGGCGCTGGTGGGCCAAAACCTCGGGCCCGGCCCGCTGGCTTTCGACGAACCCTACGCCAAACGCATGGCCGACCTCTCGCTCTACGTCCGCCAGCACCACGCCATGCGCGACGACGCCCAACTCGGCGCCCTGACCTTCAAGGGGGACCACCCATGGTGAGCTTCACGCACAGCGACGCCGGGACTCCCGAATCCGACTGGGCACGCAGCGGCGTGGCAACCCTGCCGGAACTGCCGCTGGACGCCGCGGAACTCGCCGCCACGGCGTTCATCGTCCTGGCCGCCCACCCCGACGATGAATCCCTGGGCGCCGGCGGACTGATGGCCCGGCTGCACGGGCTTGGCGCCGAGGTGCGGGTACTGCTGTGCACGGCCGGGGAGGCCTCGCACCCCGGTTCGCCCAGCACCACGCCCGAACGGCTGTCCGCCCTGCGGCTGCGGGAGTTCGACAGTGCGCTCGGCAGGCTCGTCCCGGACGCCGAGTGGCGGTACCTCGGGCTGCCGGACGGAAAGCTTTCCGGGCGGCGGGAGCAGGTCCTGGCCGCCATCCGCGAGGCCGCGGCCGCCACCGGCCTGCCGGCGGACCGGATTGTCCTCGTGGCGCCATACCGGCACGACGGCCACGCCGACCACGACGCGCTGGGCGTCGCGGCGGCCGAGGCGGTCGCCGCGGCCGGGTACGGGCTGCTGGAGTACCCGGTTTGGTACTGGCTCTGGGCCGGTCCCGGGGACCCGGCCTGGCAACGGTGGCTGCGGCTCCCGCTGTCCCCGGCCGAGGAGCAGGCCAAGGCACAGGCGATGGCGGCGCACACCTCGCAGGTCCGGGCGCTGTCGGACCAGCCGGGGGACGAAGTGCTGCTCCCGCCCGCGTTCCTGGAACACTTCTCCCGGCACTGGGAAACCTTCGCCTGGCAAGCGCCCGCTCCGGCCGCGGGCACCCGCCCCGGCTACGCCGCGGCCGACGCCGAGGGGCTCTTCGACGCCGTCCACGCCCGGAACGAGGACCCCTGGGACTACACCACCAGCTGGTACGAGCACCGCAAACGCGCGCTGACGCTCGCGGCGCTGCCCGCCCGGAGTTTCACCGCCGGGCTTGAGATCGGCTGCTCGATCGGCACCCTCAGCGTCGAGCTCGCTGAGCGGTGCCGGAGCTTCCTGGCCGTCGATGCGAGCAGCGCCGCCCTGGCGCACGCCGCCCGGCGGCTCGCGCACCTGCCCGACGCGCGGACCAGCCACCTCACGGTTCCGCAGGACTGGCCGGAGGGGGCCTTTGACCTGATCGTGGTGTCCGAGGTGGGCTACTACCTCTCGCCCGAGGAACTGGCCGCGCTGTTCGACCGGGTCGAAGATGCCCTGCTGCCCGGCGGCACCCTGGCGCTTTGTCACTGGCGGCACCCGATCGACGGCTGGGAACTCGACGGCGACACCGTCCACTCCGCAGCCCGCCGGCAGCTTCGCTGGGCCGACGCCGGCCTCTACCGGGAGCGCGACTTCGTGCTGGAAATCCTCCGCGCCCCGGAGCCGCTCCCGTGAGCGGTCCGGCCGCAGCGGCCAGGACCCCGTCGCGGCGGCCCGGCATCGACGCCGTCGCCGTGGTCATGCCTGCCCACAACGAGGACCAGCACATCGGGCGGGCGCTGCGGGCGGTGCAGCGCGCTGCCGACGAGCTGCAGCGCCAGCGGCCCGAGATCGCCGTTTGCGTGACGGTGGTCCTGGACAGCTGCACCGACCGCACCGCCGCGATCACCGCCGGATACGTCGACGCCGACCCGCGCTTCAGTGCACTCGAGGTCCGGCTGCGCAGCGCCGGCGCGAGCCGGGCGGCGGGTGTCCGCAGCGCCGTGCTTGGCGGCCGTCGCGCCCCGGGACAGCGTTCCCGGCCGGCGCCCTGGCCGGGCCGGACCTGGCTGGCTAACACCGATGCCGATTCCCAGGTCCCGGAGAACTGGCTGGTCCGGCAGCTCGAGTTCGCCGACGCGGGCGCCGATGCGGTGCTGGGCTCGGTGGAACCGGATCCCGTGGGCATGGATCCGGAACTGCTGCGCCGCTGGCTGGACCGCCATCCGTTCGAGGAGAACCACCCGCACATCTACGGCGCCAACTTCGGCGTCCGGGCCTCCGCCTACCTGGCCGCCGGCGGCTTCTCCAAGCAGGAATCGCATGAGGACCGCACGCTCGTCCAAGGCTTGCGCAGCCTCGCGTTCACGGTCCTCGCCACGGACAGCATGCGGGTGCTGACCTCCGGGCGGACGCAGTCGCGGGCGCCCCAGGGCTTCGGCGCGTACCTGCGTTCGCTCGGCCGGCAGCGGCCGCCGGCCGCCACCGGCAACTGAGGGGGGCCCGGCAACCGCAGCCGCCCCGGTGGGGCGTAGCCGCCGGCCGCCCCCGGTGACCTTTGGCCCTAACCAGCGGCGCTGCGCCGGAGCATCCTCGGAGGCATGACGCACCTGGGCAGTGCCGGGGTTAGGTGCTGCGCATGACGGGCGGCGGAGGGTGAACCCCGCCGCGGCCGGGCCGCTGCCAGGAATTTCCGGGCTGAGCTCGGCGGAGGCTGCCCTGCGGCTGGAGCGCGCCGGGCCGAACCGGCTGCCCGAGGTCCGGGCCGTGCCGGGGTGGCGGCGGCTGCTGGCAGAGCTGACCCACTTTTTTGCCATCATGCTCTGGGTGGCGGCCGTCCTCGCCTTCGTCGCCGGGATGCCGCAGCTGGGCGTCGCCATCGTCGTCGTGATCGTCGTTAACGGGGTCTTCGCCTACATCCAGCAGGAGCGCGCCCAGCACGCAGCCGCCAAGCTGCGCGAGCTGCTGCCCGCCATGGTCTCGGTCCGGCGGGACAACCGCATCGTCACGGTGCACGCCGCCGAGCTGGTTCCCGGCGACGCCGTCGTGCTGGTTGCCGGAGACCGGGTGCCGGCGGACCTCCAGCTGGCCCTGGCCGCGGGCTGCACGGTGGACGAATCGATGCTCACCGGCGAAAGCGAAGCGGTGACGAAGGCCGCCGGCGACACGGTGTTCGGTGGAACCTTCCTGGTCATCGGCACGGCCGAAGGCGTGGTGGCCAGCACCGGGGGACAGACCAGGCTCGCCGAGATCGCGTCGCTGACCGGCAAGGTCGAAGCGCCGCCGAGCCCGCTGGCACTGGAACTGCAGCGGATTGTCCGGATTGTCGCCGGCGTGGCCTTGGGCATCGGCGCCCTGTTCTTCATCCTCTCGCTGCTCGTAGGCATCTCCTGGCGCGATGCGTTCCTCTTCGCGATCGGCGTGGCAGTGGCGCTGGTGCCCGAGGGCCTGCTCCCCACAGTCACCCTCTCGCTCGCCATCGGCGCGCAGCGGATGGCCGCGCGGAACGCCCTGGTGCGCAACCTGCAGGCGGTCGAGACGCTTGGCTCCACCACGTTCATCTGCACCGACAAGACGGGAACCCTCACGCAGAACCGGATGAACGCCGTCGAGGTCTGGACGCCGTCGGGTCTGTTGGGCATCACAGGGGCGGGCTACGGGCCGGAAGCCCAAGTCTCCGGGGAAGGCGGCGCGGACGCCGGGGCGGCGGCTTTCCAGGCGGGGCAGCGGCTCAGTGCCGCCGCCCGTGCCGCCTCGGTGGGCCGGGCGGTGCCCCACGACGGGCAGTGGATCGCCGAGGGCGACCCGATGGAAGCCGCCATCGACGCGCTCGCCACCCGGCTTGCCGGCCCCGGCGGCCGGCCGGAGGAGCCGACGCCGTCGCACCGCTTTGCCTTCGATCCCCGCCGGCTGCGGGAGTCCGCCATCGTCGGCACCACGCTCTTCGTCAAGGGTGCCCCGGAGTCCGTGATCCCCTTATGCGAGGGCGAGGGCGAGGGCGGCGCCGACCGCGCCCTGCAAATGGTGGACCAGATGGCCTCGCGCGGGCTCAGGGTCCTCGCAGTCGCGCAGCGGAGCCTGCCGGGCCTGCCGGGCGCCCCCTTCAAGCCCGAGGACGTGGAGACCGGGTTGACGCTGCTGGGGCTGATCGGCCTGCACGATCCGCCCCGCGCCGAGGTGCGGCTCTCCCTGCAGGCGGCCCGCGAGGCCGGCATCAAGGTCGGCATGGTCACCGGCGACCACGCCTTCACGGCCGCCGCCATTGCCCGCGAAACCGGCCTGATCGGCTCACCGGAGCTGGTGCTGGAGGGCCATACGCTGCCGGAAGACGATGAGGTCCTGGCCGCGCTGCTGGACCGCGACGGCGTCGTGGTCAGCCGGGTGACGCCGGAGCAAAAGCTCCGGGTGGCCCGGCTGCTGCAGCACCGCGGCCACGTGCTGGCCATGACCGGCGACGGCGTCAACGACGGACCGGCCCTGCAGCAGGCGGACATCGGCGTCGCCATGGGCCGCAGCGGCACGGACGTGGCCCGCGAGGCGGCGGACCTGGTGCTGCTCGACGACGACTTCGCGACAATCATCGCGGCCGTGGAGCAGGGCCGCGCCACCTACGCGAACATCCGCCGCTTCCTGACCTACCACCTCACGGACAACGTCGCGGAACTGACGCCGTTCGTGTTCTGGGCCCTGTCCGGCGGGCGGTTCCCGTTGGCGCTGAGCGTGCTGCAGATCCTCGCCCTGGACATCGGCACCGACCTGCTGCCGGCCCTGGCCCTCGGCAGCGAGGCCCCCAGCAAGGGGGCACTCAAACGCCCGCCGGAACGCCGGCATCTGATGGACCGCGCCCTGATGTTCCGGGTGTTCGGGCTGCTGGGACCGGTGGAGGCCCTGATGGAAATGATCGCCTACACCGCCGTGCTCTTCGGCGCCGGCTGGAGCCCCGGGGCGGAACTGCCGCCGTCGGACGTCCTGATGGCCGCCTCGGGCGCCGCATTCACCACGGTGGTCCTGGGCCAGCTCGCCAACGCCTTCGCCTGCCGCAGCGCCACCGCCCCGCCCTGGCGGCTGGGCTGGCTCACCAACCGGCTGCTGCTCTGGGCCGTGCTGGCGGAGCTGGGTCTGCTGGCGGTCTTCCTGTTCCTCGGCCCGCTCGCGGCGCTGCTGGGCCACGCCCCGCCGACTCCCGGGGGGCTGGCCGTGGCCCTCGCCGCAATTCCCGCCGTCCTGCTCGCCGATTCGCTCTACAAGGCGGCCCGGCACCGCGGGCTGGCCCGCGCCGCCTAGTCTTGCGCGGGCTGGCCAGGCACCGCCGAATCCGCCGCCTAAGAGGTCCAAAGCCTCTGACCCCGCGCCGCGCCGGGCAGCAGGATCGGACCATTGGCGGACGAACACCGAGGAGCGCCGGCATGCCCGAACATGTGCTGTGGTTTGAAGAGATCGGCATGGGCGACGTTCCCCAGGTCGGCGGCAAGAACGCCTCCCTGGGCGAACTCATCCAGTCCCTCAAGGCCCGGGGCGTGCGGGTCCCCGACGGCTTCGCCACCACCGCCGCGGCTTACCGGACGTTCATCGCGGCGAACGGGATCGAACCGGCGATGCGCTCGCGGATCCTGGCCTACCGTTCCGGCGACGCCACGCTGCGCGAAACCGGGGAGGCCATCCGGGAACTCTTCCTGGCCAGCGATTTCCCGGAGGACATCGCCGAGTCCATCCGCTCGCATTACCGGGACCTGGGCCGGCGCGCCGGGCGGGAGCGGCTCTCCGTCGCCGTCCGCAGCAGCGCCACGGCCGAGGACCTGCCCGACGCCAGCTTCGCCGGCCAGCAGGAAACCTTCCTCAACGTCGCCGGCGACCGGGAACTCATGGACGCCTGCCGGCGCTGCTACGCCTCGCTGTTCACCGACCGGGCCATCAGCTACCGGGAGGTCAAGGGCTTCGACCACCTCGACGTCGCGCTCTCGATCGGCGTGCAGCGGATGGTCCGCTCCGACGTCGGGGCCTCCGGGGTGATGTTCTCCATCGATACGGATTCCGGGTTCCCTCGGGCGGCCGTGATCAGCGCCGCCTGGGGCCTCGGCGAGACCGTGGTTCAGGGCAGCATCAACCCGGACAAGTACCTGGTGTTCAAACCGCTCCTGGGCGGCGCCGCCGCGGCAGAGGGACCGGCGGAGGGGCCGGCCGAAGGAATCAGCCCGATCATCGAAAAGACCCTCGGCTCCAAGGCACAGAAGATGGTCTACAGCCGCGGCGGCCACGCCCGCACCCGGACGGTGGACACCTCCGACGCCGAACGCCGCGCCTTCGTCCTGGCCGACGCCGAGATCCTGACCCTGGCGCGCTGGGCCGTGACCGTCGAGGAGCACTACGGCCGGCCGATGGACATGGAATGGGCCCGGGACGGCGAGACCGGCGAACTCTTTATGGTCCAGGCTCGGCCCGAGACCGTGCAGTCACTCAAGACCGGCTCCCGCTTCACCCTGCACCACCTGCTCGAAACAGGGGCTGTCCTGGCGACCGGCGCGGCGATCGGCGACTCGATCGCACAGGGGACGGCCTGCGTGATCCGGAGCGCCGCGGACATCGAGAAGTTCCGCGACGGCGCCATCCTGGTCACCGAAATGACCGACCCGGACTGGGTTCCCATCATGAAACGCGCGGCCGGGATCGTCACGGACCACGGCGGTCCCACCAGCCACGCGGCGATCGTGAGCCGGGAACTGGGGGTGCCCGCCGTCGTCGGGACCGGCAACGCCACCGGGGTGCTGGCCGAGGGGCTGGCCGTGACGCTGTCCTGCGCCGAAGGCGACCAGGGCCGCGTCTACGCCGGCACGCTCGCGTTCGAGACCGAGGAGGTGGACCTGGGCGAACTGCCGGCGACGCACACCAAGGTCATGGTCAACATCGCCAGCCCCGCGGCCGCCTTCCAGTGGTGGCGGCTGCCCGCGGACGGCGTCGGGCTGGCCCGGATGGAGTTCATCATCAGCGCCCTGATCCGGGTCCATCCGATGGCGCTGGTCCATCCGGAACGGGTCACGGACCCGCAGGAGGCCGCGCAGATCCGGGAATTGACCCGCGGCTACGCCGACTCCCGGGACTACTTTGTGGACGCGCTGGCGCTGGGCATCGCGAAGATCGCCGCCCCCTACCACCCGAACCCGGTGATTGTGCGGCTCAGCGACTTCAAGACCAACGAGTACGCGCACCTGGTGGGTGGTTCAGCGTTCGAGGAGGCCGAGGAAAACCCCATGCTCGGTTTCCGCGGCGCCTCGCGCTACTACGACGAACGGTACCGGGACGGCTTCGCGCTCGAATGCCGGGCCCTGAAGCGGGTCCGGGAACGGATCGGCTTCAGCAACATCATTGTGATGGTCCCTTTCTGCCGCACGCCGCAGGAAGCGGACAAGGTGCTGGCCGTGATGGCAGAGAACGGCCTGGTCCGCGGCGAGCACGGCCTCCAGGTCTACATGATGTGCGAAATCCCCTCCAACGTGGTCCTGGCCGAAAAGTTCGCCACCCGCTTCGACGGCTTCTCGATCGGCTCGAACGACCTCACCCAGCTGGTCCTGGGAGTGGACCGAGACTCTGCGCAGCTGGCGGCGCTGTTCGACGAGCGCGACGAGGCCGTCATGGCGATGATCAGCGAGGCGATCCGCAAAGCGCACGCGGCCGGGATCAAGATCGGCATCTGCGGCCAGGGGCCCAGCAACCACCCGGAGTTCGCGGCGTTCCTGGTCGGCGAGGGCATCGATTCGATCTCGCTGAACCCGGACAGCTACCTCAGGACCGTCCCGCGGATCGCGGAAGCCGAGAAGCTGGCGGCTTCCCGGTAGCACCGCCGGCGTCCTTCTGCCCCCGGGTCCTGGCACCGGGCCCCGCGGTGCCCGGCGCCGGGGTGCCCGCCGCCGCCTTGGCCGCCCCCTGTTTGCCGGCACTCTGTTTGCCGGCCCCCTGTTTGCCGGCACTGAGCGCGCGCAGGGCATTGAGGATGGTGGCCAGGTCCACGAGCTCCTGGGACAGGGCGCCGGCGATGGCCGGGACGAAGCCGGCCGCGGCGGCGATCATCAGGGCCACGCTTAGCGCAATGCCGATCCAGATGCTCTGCAGCGCCACCTTGATCGTGCGCTGGCCGATCCGCACCGCCGAGGCGACCTTGGACAGGTCATCGAGGATGATCACGACATCGGCCGACTCACCGGCCGCCGTCGAGCCGCGGGCCCCCATGGCGATGCCGACGTCGGCGACGGCGAGGACAGGTGCGTCGTTGACGCCGTCGCCCACCATCATCACCGGGCGGGCGGGGAGGGACCGGACGGCTTCGACCTTGTCCGCCGGCAGGCATTCGGCGCGGACGTCGGTGAGCCCGGCCTCGCCCGCGATGTGCTTAGCGGTGGCGAGGGCGTCGCCGGTCAGCATGACAGTACGGGTGACGCCGAGTTCCTTGAGCTGGGCCAGGGTGCGGCCGGTTTCCCCGCGGATGGGGTCGCTCATCACGAGGGCTCCGGCAAATTCGCCGGCCACGCCAACGTAGATGGCGAGTTCGCCGCTGGCCAGCTCCGTTTCCACCAGGCCCGCGGCCGACTCCGCCACGAACTTGGGTTTGCCGACCACTACGTCCCGGCCGTCGAAGCGGGCCCGGACGCCGTGCGTGGCGAATTCGGTGGCCTCGGTGGCGGTCCCGAAGACCAGCCCGCGGCCCCGCGCCGCGTCCATCACCGAGGCGGCGAGCACATGGGAGGAATATTGTTCGGCGGAGGCCGCGAGCCCGAGGACCGCGTCCTCGGTGAAGGACCCAGCCGTCCTGATACCCACCAGGGACGGCCGGCCGTAGGTCAGGGTTCCGGTCTTGTCGAAGGCTGCGGTTTTGATCCGGCTCAGTTGCTCCAGGACGCCGGCGTATTTGACGATGATGCCGCCGCGCGCGGCCCGGCTCATGCCGCCCAGGAAGGCCACCGGGGCGGCGATCAGCAGGGGACACGGCGTGGCCACCACCAAGACTTCGGCGAACCGGGCCGGGCTGCCGCTGATGATCCAGCCGATGGCGCCCAGCAGGTACGCGAACGCCGTGAACGGGACGGCGTAGCGGTCGGCCAGGCGCACCATGGGCGCTTTGCTGTCCGCGGCTTCCTTCACCAGGGCGACGATCCGGCTGTACTGCGAGTCCTCCATCAGGGCGGTCACCTGCATCCGGACCGCTGCTTCGCCGTTGAGGGAGCCGCTCATCAGCCCTTCGCCGGCCACGCGCTCCACCGGGAGGCTCTCCCCGGTGAGCGAGGACTCGTCGAAGCTGCCCGATTCGGAAAGCAGGATGCCGTCCAGGGGCACCACTTCGCCCGGCCGGACCAGGAGAATGTCCCCGACCCGGACGTCGGTGGCGGCCACGTCCTCGTGCTGGCCACCGGCCTGGATGTCAAGGGGCTCGGTTCCGGACGTGCTGGTGACGGCGGGGTTCGTGCCGGCGGGGTTCGTTCCGGCGGCGGAGCTGCCGTTGCGTTCCCGGTGGGCCGTCTGCGGAACGCGCTCCAGCAGGGACGTCAGTTCCTTCTTGGCCCGGCCCGCGGCGTAGTCCTCCAGGGCTGTGCCGCCGGCCATCATGAGCACGATGATCATCGAGGCGACGAATTCGCCCACCAGCACGGTGCTGACGATCGCCGTGACGGCCAGGATGTCGATGCCCCACTGCCCGCCCATCAGCCGACGGACCATGCCGACGGCGAGGTAGGCGGCCACGGCGAGCGCGTATATGCTCGCGCCGATCTGGGCGATGTCTTCCTGGCCGGAGACCAACAGCAACACCACCGCCAGGAGAACGGCGACCGTGCCCGCAACCAGCGGATACCGGAGCACAATTTTCACGGTTTTCCCGCCTCGATGTTCGCGCAGAACCAGGCGTCTGCGCCTACAAGCATCCTACTGCGCAGCCTCCCCCTCCCCGTGGCGCGTCGAGATGTTGAGACGGGAGGACGGGGATATTCGCGGGCCTTTCAGCCCTACCCTCGCTGGGGCCGGTGGTGCCATGGTGAAGCATGTGGTCGATCCTGGCCGGGAACACCCGCCGGCTGATTGCGCTGGCGGCCGCGGTGCTGTTGCTTGCCGCCGTGGTGGTGACGGCGGTGATCCTTTCCGGGCGGCCTGACGGTGCTGCGCCGCCGGCGGCCTCCGGCACCACCGGAACCACGACGGCCGCGGCGGCGCTGACGCAGAGCGCGCCGCCGGCCCCGCCGGCGAGCCCCGCGACCAGCCCGGCGCCGGCTCCGCCGTCGAACGCGCCGGTCACCGAGGCCCCGGTAACGGAGGCGCCGCTTCCGCCCGCTGAACCGCCTCCCGCCCCGCCGGAACCTCCTCCGGCTCCGCCGCAGCCGCCTGCGGACCCGTTCCCGCCGGCGCTCCGGGGTGCCGACGTCGGGGTCATCCCGAACGCAGGGCCCGTCGTCGCCCTGACCTTCGACGCCGGCGCCAACTCTGCAGGCCTGCCCGGCATTCTGCAGACCCTCGCCGCGACCGGAACCCGGGCAACCTTCTTCCTCACCGGCACCTGGGCCAGCGCCAACCCGGCCGGCGTCGCCTCGATCGTGGCCGCCGGCCACCGGGTGGGCAACCACTCGATGGCGCACCCGGGGTTCACTTCCCTCAGCGACGCCCAGATCGCCCAGCAACTCGCCGGAGCCGAGGCGGCGATCGCGGCCGCGGGCGCAGACGCCCGCCCGCTGTTCCGGTTTCCCTTCGGCGAGCGGGACGCGCGGACCATCGCGGCCGTAAATGCGCTGGGCTACCTCCCGGTCCGCTGGACGGTCGACACCTTGGGCTGGAAGGGCACCAGCGGAGGGATCACGGCCCAAATCGTTGCCGACAGGGTGCTCGCCGCGCTGCAGCCGGGGGAAATCGTCCTGATGCACATCGGCTCCAACCCCGACGACGGAACTACCCTCGACGCCGACGCCCTGCCGCAGCTACTCAACCGGATCCGGCAGGCCGGCTACGGCTTCACGACGCTCGATGCACTCCTTGGCTGAGGCCGGCTGCCGCAGCAGCTGCCGCGCCGGCCGCCCCAGTTGCCGCCCCTGTTGCCGCCCCTGTTGCCGCACACCGAAGACTGGTACGAATAGCGCATGACGGAGTCGCCCACTGTTGCAGCTGCACTGGCGCCCGTCGACGCGGTGGTCTTCGAACTGGACGGCGTGGTCCTCGACACCGCGGAACTCCGGGCCGCGACCTGGCGCCGGCTCGTCGGGGACGTCTTCAACGACCCCCGGCTGCCGTCGCGTACCCGCCGCGACCCGCTCACCGATGCCGACTACACGGCCTTCATCGAGGGCAGGACCGCCGCCGAGGGGATCGCGGCGTTCCTGGCCGCGCGCGGGGCTCAGCTCCCGCCCGGCTCGCCCGCGGACGGCCCGGGAGACTGGACCGCGTTCGGACTCGGTAAACGCCAGGATGAGCTGTTCGGGCAGGCGCTGCGCGGCAACCCGCCGCGGGCCTTCCCCGGCACCGTAGCCCTGCTGGAACGGCTCAGGGCGGGCCGGATCCCGGTGCTGCTCGCCACCTCCGCCTCCAACGCCGGCGCGCTCCTGGCCGTCGTCGGCCTGGACGGGTTCTTCGACCACGTGGCCGACGGGCAGGCGGCGCTCCGGCGCGCCATCCCGGGCAAGCCGTCGCCGGCGCTGGCCCTGGAGGCGGTGCGCCGGCTGGACATTCCGCCCGGCCGGGCCATGGTCATCGAAGCGGCCGTCGCAGGGGTGGAATCGGGCCGCCGGGGTGGCTTCGGACTCGTCGTCGGCATCGACCGGACCGGTCGGCGGGCCGAGCTGGAAGCCGCCGGTGCGGACATCGTGGTGGAAGACGTCAGCGAACTGGACATCGGCCTGGTCATAACCCACCCCTGGCTGCTGGTTTATGAGGGTTTCGACCCGGCGCATGAGGGCCACCGGGAGGCCCTCACCACGCTGGGCAACGGCTATCTGGCGACCCGCGGCGCCGCCCCCGAACACCGCGGCGGCGAGATCCACTACCCCGGAACTTATCTGGCGGGCGTCTACAACCGGCTGGCCAGCGTCGTGCAGGGCCAGCGGACCGTGGACGAACACATGGTCAACATCCCGGACTGGCTGCATCTGGACCTGCGGATCGAAGACGGCGCCTGGTGGTCCGAGGGTGGCCTGACGCTTCGCCGGGAACGCCGCACCCTGGACCTCAAGCGGGCGCTGCTCACCCGGGAAGCGCTGCTGGAGGACGATGCCGGGCGGCGGCTCCAGCTGGTGCAGCGCCGGCTCGTGTCGATGGCGGAGCCGCATCTCGCCGCGCTGGAGACCGTGCTCACCGCGGACGGCTGGAGCGGCCGCGTCAGCATCCGCAGCGGCTGCGACACGGCGGTGACCAACTCCAATGTTCCGGAGGATGCGCAGCTGTCGACGCGGCACCTGTCGGGGGTGCAGGTCTCGGAGTCCGCCGGCGGCCCGGGTGCCGGCGGGCAGAACACAGGCGGCCCCGGCGCCGTCGGACTGAGCGTTCAGGTGCAGACCAGCCAGAGCCGGATCGGCATTGCCCTGGCGTTGCGGACGGAGCTGTCCGGACCGGCCAATTCCGAGTTCGAGCAGCTGGGCGGGCTGTACGCGCACCGCTTCGAGGTGCCGGTCGCAGACGGGAGTGCGGTGACGGTGACCAAGACGGTGGGGGTCGCCAGTTCCCGGGACCACGCGGTCTCTTCTCCGCTGACGGGCGCGGAGGCGGTGCTGGCGCGATCGGGCAGTTTCGAGGCGCTGCTGGCGGAGCATGAGCGGGCCTGGACCCTGCTGCTGGCACCGTTCATCATCGAGTCCGATGCCCCCTCCCAGGCGCAGCTGATCCTGAACCTGCACGTTTTCCACCTGCTGCAGACGCTGACGACGCACACCGCCGAGCTGGACGCGGGCGTGCCGGCCCGGGGACTGCACGGGGAGGGCTACCGCGGGCACGTCTTCTGGGACGAGCTGTTCGTCCTTCCGGTGCTGAACTCCCGCCTGCCCTCGCTGGCCCGTGAACTTATCGACTACCGCTGGCGGCGGCTCGGCACGGCCCGCGACGCCGCGAGGGCGGCCGGGCTGCGCGGCGCGCTTTTCCCGTGGCAGAGCGGCAGTGACGGCACGGAGCAGACCCCCATGCTGCTCTACAACAAACTCTCCGGGCACTGGGTGCCGGACTATTCCCATCTCCAGCGCCACGTGGGCCTGGCCGTGGCCTACAACGCCTGGCAGTACTTCGAAGCCACCCAGGACCGCGGCTGGCTGACGCAGCACGGCGCGGAACTCATTGTCGAGGTTGCCCGCCTGTTCGCGTCGATGGCCGACTACGACCCCATCGACGACCGGTTCCACCTCCGGGGCGTCATGGGTCCGGACGAGTACCACACCGGAAATCCGGGCGACCCGGGCGGCGGCCTGGATGACAACGCGTACACCAACATCATGGCCGCCTGGGTGTTCGACCAGGCCGAATGGATCATGCACTCCGTCCGGGGCTTCGACATGGAGGACCTCCGGGCACGGCTCGGCGTTAGGGCGGCGGAGATCGCGGCCTGGGCGCGGCTGAGCCGGCGCATGTTCGTGCCCTTCCACGGGGACGGCATCATCAGCCAGTTCGCCGGCTACGGGGCGCTCCGTGAGCTGGACTGGAACCACTACCGCCGCAGCTACCGCAATATCGAGCGGCTGGACCTCATCCTGGAAGCCGAGGGCGACAGCACCAACCACTACCGGCTCGCCAAACAGGCCGACGTCCTGATGCTGCTCTACGTCCTCGGCGAGGACCAGCTCGTGGGCTTCCTCGGCCGGATGGGCTACACGGTCACCCCCGCGCAGATGGCCGCAACCGTGGACTTCTACCTGGCCCGGACAGCGCACGGCTCCACGCTCAGCCGCGTGGCGCACGCCTCGGTCCTTGCCCAGCGCGACCCGGAGCAGGCCTGGGCCACGTTCCGCGAAGCCCTGGACGCTGACCTCGACGACACCCAGGGCGGAACCACCAGCTCGGGCATCCACCTCGGCGCTATGGCCGGCTCGATCGATGTCGTCCAGCGCAGCTTTGCCGGGCTTCGGATCACCCGCGATGCCCTCGACTTCAGCCCCCGGCTGCCGACCGAACTCCGCCGGGTGGACTTCCAGGTCCGCTACCGCGACCAGTTGCTGGCCGTGCACCTGGAAACCGACCGGCTGCTTGTCTCCGCTGCCCCGGGCGACGCCGCCCCGGTCCTGGTCCGGGTGGGCGCCCGGCAAGTGCTGCTCCGGGCCGGCCAGGAGCACGAGTTCCTCCGCGCCGGCCCGGATGGCTAGGGGGCCACGCGGATGACGGCGGCGCCGGTGACCCGGTCCGCGGCCAGGTCCCGCAGCGCCCGGTCCGCGGCGTCGAACGGGTAGGCCACGGTGGTCGGGCGGAGCGGGATTTCCGCGGCGAGGCGGAAGAATTCCTCGCCGTCGGCCCGCGTGTTGGCCGTGACGCTGCGCAGCTGGCGCTCCTGGAAAAGCTCGGCGGCGTAGTGCAGGGGCGGGATGTCGCTGAGATGGATGCCGGCGACGGCGAGGGTCCCGCCCCGGTCCAGGGCCCTCAGGGCCGGCGGCACCAGGCCGCCGGCCGGGGCGAAGAGGATGGCGGCGTCGAGCGGGTCCGGAGGCTGTTCGTCGGCCCCGCCGGCGAAGGTGGCCCCGAGGTCCAGGGCGAGGCGGCGGGCGTCCGGGGACCGCGTCATCACGTAGACCCTGGCCCCCTGGTAAAGCGCCAACTGGGCGGCGAGGTGGGCTGAGGCGCCGAAGCCGTAGATGCCCAGCCGGCCGCCGATGGGCAGTTCCGCGCGGATCAGGGCGCGGTAGCCGATGATGCCGGCGCAGAGCAGCGGGGCCGCTTCCTCATCCGGGAAGATGCCCGGGATCCGGTAGGCGAAGTCCTCGGCGACGGTGATGAGTTCGGCGTAGCCGCCGTCGCGGTCCCAGCCGGTGAAGGTGGGGGACAGGCACAGGTTTTCCTGCCCGCGCAGGCAGAACCGGCAGGAGCGGCAGGTGCCCCCGAGCCATGCCACCCCCACCCGCTCGCCGGGGCGGAACCTGGCTGCCCCTGGTCCGGCGCCGACCACCTCGCCCACCACTTCGTGCCCCGGGATGACGCCGGGCCGCCGCGGGGCCAGCTCGCCCTCGGCCAGGTGCAGGTCCGTGCGGCACACCCCGCACACATGCACCCGTACCAGGACCTCCCCGCGGCCGGGCACGGGGTCCGGGCGCTCGCCGGACACCAACGGCCCGTCGGCCATCGGCCCGGGCTGCGCAACCCACCAGGCTCGCACAGAGCCTCCCTTTCCCGCACTCCTCGGCCTGAATCGGGGGCTCCGGCGGCGGCGCTCCCGGAGCCCGGGAATCAGCGCGTAATCATGACATTGCACGGGGCCTTGTGCAGCACCGCGGAAACTGTGTTCCCCAGTCCCCCCTCGCGGCTGTGGGTGCCGAGCACCAGCACATCCGCATCCGCTGCAGCTTCCACCAATTCCTTGGCGGCCGCGTGGCCGTCCTTGAGGGTGCCGAAGACGGCGAGCCCGGGGACCAGACGGCCGGCTTCGGCGACGGCGTGCTCCAACAGCTCTGAGCCGTGCAGCGGGGCGTGGCGGCCGTGCTCCCCGCCGGCCCCGCCCCGGCCCGGATCGACGTGGACGAGCTGCAAACCTGCCCCGACCGCGGCTGCCAGCCGGGCGGCGTCGGCGAGGACGGCCGAACTCCGGGCGGCGGCATCGATGCCCACGACGACGGGCCGGCCGGGCAGGTGCGGGCGGCGGACCACCATCAGCGGGCACGGTGCGGAGCCTGCGAGGTCGAGGCAGACCGAACCGGCCAAATGTCCAAGCACGCCGCCCATGCCGCGGCTTCCGACGACAAGGAGGGCGGCGCCGGCGGAGGCGTGGCGCAGGACCTGCGCGGGCAGGCCCGCCTCCATGACGCCGCCGACGTCGAGCCCCGGGGCGTTCTCGCGGGCGAGCTTGAGGCCCTCGGCGAGGATGGCCTCGGCGGAATGCCGTAGTCCGCTGCCCGCCACGCCCTTGACCGGCCCCAGGTCCTTGGTGAACATCGGCCAGACCCAGGCGTGCACAACTTTTAGGGGGAGGCCCCGGGACGCGGCATGGCTGGCGGCCCAGCGGACGGCGAGCTGCGAGATTTCGGAACCGTCATAGCCGACGGCGATGGGCCCGGGGGCTGCTGCAGGCGCCGGCATATATCCTCCCGGTAGGCGGACGGTGGCACCCCCAGCGGTGCGTCCCCCCAGTACAACCCGTGCGGGCGCGGAGCGCCTAGGGGCTTTGGTCCCCAGCCCGTTCGCGGCCGCCGTGTTCTTCCCGCAGCTCGCGTCCGCGGCGGATGTCCTCTTCCTCCTTGGCCTGGAGCTTGTCGCTCTTCTTTGTATCGCGCGGCGGCAGCTGGATGGTTTCCTCGGCCTCGATGCCGGCCTGGAGCTGGCGGCCGCGCTCGGTTTCGGCGTCGAACTCGGCGCCGAACAGCAGCGACATGTTCAGGATCCACAGCCAAAGCAGCGCGATGATGACGCCGCCGATCGCGCCGTAGGTCTTGTTGTAGCTGTTGGAGTAGGCCACGTAGAAGCCGAAGGCCAGGGAAGCCAGCAGGAACACGACCACGGCGATCGCGGACCCCATGCTCATCCAGCGGAATTTCGGCTGCTTGACGTTGGGGGTGGCGTAGTACAGCACGGCGATGGCCACGATGACCAGCACCAGCATCACCGGCCACTTGGCGACGTTCCAGACGGCCAGGAAAGCATCGCCGAGGCCGATGACGTTGCCGACGGACTCGGCCACCGGCCCGCTGAGCACGAGCATCGCGGCCAGCACGACGACGATCAGCAGATTGACGACGGTCACGGCGAGCATGGTGCCGCGCAGCTTGAGGAAAGGCCTGCCCTCATCGACTTCGTACACCCGGTTCATGGCCCGGCCGAACGCCCCGACATACCCGGAGGCGGACCAGAGGGCGGTGAGGAGGCCCAGGATGAACGTGAAGCCGGCGGCCGAGGAACCGGCCAGTTCTTCGACCACCGGGCGGATCGTCTTGACCGTCTCGCCCGGGGCGATCCCCTGGACGATGTCCAGCAACGCCGAGGTGGTTTTCTGCGCGTCTCCGAAGAGGCCCAGCAAGGACACCAGCGCCAACAGCGCCGGGAAGATCGAGAGCACCGAGTAGTAGGTCAGCGAGGCGGCCAGGTCGGGGCATTGGTCTTTGGTGAATTCCCGGAGGGTCTTCTTGGCGATGTACTTCCAGGAGGGCTTGGTGACATCGGTGGGGCGGTCCGGCTTGCGCGCGTCGTCCGGGGCGGGAGCGGTGCGCGCCTTTGCGGTGCTGCTCTCCGGGGTTTCGGCGTCGTCCATGGAGCCAGTTTCCGCCGTGGTGAGGTTCTTGGCCATCGGAATCTTCTTTCGTGGTTAAGCGCAGCGGCCGGCCGCCCAGCGCGTCAGCGGGGCAGCCGGCCGTCTGCCGGGTCGGGCTAGGCCTGCTGGACGTTGTCCCTGGCGTCGGCGGCGCGGTCCTTCACATCGGCGACCGCCATCTGACCCTCACCCTTGACGTTCTGGGCGGCGTCGGCGGCGGTGGCCTTGACGTTCTCCATGGCATCCTGGGCAGGTTCCTTCAGGCCCTCGGCCACGTGCTTCGCGGCCTCGGTCAGCTCGGTGGTGAGCGGCTCGGCAGCTGTCTTCAACGCGTCAGCGGCCTCCCGCTCCTTGGTGCTGGCCGGAATCAGCGAGGACACCAGCAGGCCGGCGCCGAAGGCGATGAGGCCCGCAGCGAGCGGGTTGCCCTGGGTCTTCACCTTGGCCTGGTGCGGTGCGTCGGCGACGGCGGAACCGGCGTCGTTCAGGTGCGAGGCGGCGCTGCCGCCCGCGGAATGCACGTTGCCGGTGGTGTGGTCGGCTGCTCCCATGACCTTCTCCTTCACTCCGAACACTGCGTCTTTGACCTTGTCAGTCTGGCGCTGGACGATGTGCGACGGGGTGACCTTGTCGGCCACGGCGTCGACGTTGGTGCCGAGCCGGGCGCGGGTTGCTTCAATGTCGGCGCGGATGGCATCCGGGTTTTCACTCATTGTGTTTTCCTCGCTCTAGTGGCTGGGCTTGAGGGTCGGGGGGATTTCCTGGAGGGTCTCCGCGGTCTGCGGCATGCCCTTGATCGCCTTGAGTTCCTTGCGGCCCATCGAGGCCAGCACGGCGCCGATGATGCCCCAGATGATCGCGACGACGACGCCGGACCATCCCAGTCCCATCAGGGTTCCCAGCCCCCACCAGAGGGCGAGGGAGAGGAACAGCAGGACAAAGTGGCCTGCGACGCCGGCACCGGCAAACATGCCGCCGCCCTTGCCTGCCCGGCTCGTGGTCTGCCTCAGTTCGGCCTTGGCGAGTTCCACTTCCTGACGCATCAGGGTGGACATGTCCCGCGTGACGTCACCGAGCAGGTCGCCCAGGGAGTTCGTTTCGGCTTTCACATGGGCCTCGGTGGGAGGCATCGGGGCGCCCGTGGGCATCTCGCTGCTCATCGACGGCCTCCGTCGAACGGATCCTTACGGTCGGGGTCGACGCTCGGATCGATGCGGTACGGGTCGGCGGTCAGCGGGTCATTGGCCCACGGGTCGGCCTGGGTGCCTGATCCCTCAAGGGGGCTGGGCGGGTACGTTTCGGCGGCGCCGGCCGTCGTCGGCTCCGGATACGTTCCGGCCATGCCGGCCGTCGTCGTCTCCGGGTAGCCCACCGGCGGCGGGGGGACCGCGACGCCGGCATCGGGTATCCGGGTGGCCGGGGCGTTGTACTGCGCGGCGGTGCCGGCGGAGGACGTTTCCGGGGCTCCGGCGCTAAGGCTGCGGCTGAGCCGCCCGGCCAGGATGCCGGCGCCGGCGGCGGCCAGCAGGAAAGTGCCGGGGCGCTGGCGGGCGAATGACTTCACTTCGTTCAGCAGCGAACCGGGGTCGCGGTTGTCGAGCCACGTGGCCACGGACGAGGACCGCTCGGCGGCCTGCCGGACCAGGTCGGTGGCGACGCCGGGCTGGTCCGAGGCCGCTGCCATGGTGTGGAGTTCGCTGGAGATGGAGCGAAGGCCCTCGGCGGCTTTCTGCTGCTGCGTGCCGGCCTGCGCCGTGAGGTCGGTCCGGGCCTGCGCGAGGAGGTCCTTGGCGTTGCTCTTCACTTCGCCGGCCACGTTCGCCGCCTCGGCCTTTGCCGTTTCGGTGACGTTCTGGGCCGATTCCGCGGCCTGCTGCTTCACTTCGCCCGCTTCGCCCTTGGCGGTGTCGGTCTTCGAGGACGTCCCGGTCGAAGCAGGCGGGAACGTCGAGCTCTGCCGCAGTTCGGTGTCGTTGGCCTGCGTCACCGTCGGGGTGCCGTAGCTGCCGTCCTGGGGCCACTGGTTCTCTGTCATCGTCGCTCTCTTTCCTTGTAGATCTGCTGCCGGGGAGCAAACCCGCAGCGCCGAACTCGAATAGTAAGCATGATTACTAGTCGATACTAAGCATGCTTCGCATTCGATTACAAGGCCGGACCGCAAATTGGGGGAGTGGCTGCCCGCTAGGGTTGAAGCATGAGCAAAACGGTGGACGGCTGATGGCCAAGCGGGGCAGGGCGGCCGGCCGGGACACCGCAACCTCGACGCCGGGAGTGGTGGACGTGCCAAAGGGTTCGCGCCCGAACGGACCCGTGGCCGGCGTCTATTACATCGACACCGGCGACTGCGAGCTCATTCCTGACCAGGACAATTCGACCGGCTGGCTGCTGCGGATCAACGGCGTCATGAGCTCGCATATCGACCTCGCGGACCCGCTGTTCCTCGACTTCGAGTACATGCGGTGGATTGCCGCACTGGTGGAATCACGCTGGCCACCGTCGACCCGTCCAAAGCTGCGGGCCCTGCACCTCGGCGGCGGGGCATGCTCACTGGCGCGTTACTTCCACGCCGCCTACCCGGACGCCCGCCAGGTGGTGGTGGAGCTGGACGGAAAACTCGCCGAGTACGTCCGCGGCTGGTTCGATCTGCCCAAGGCCCCGCTGCTGCGCCTCCGCGTGGGGGAGGCCCGGGAAGTGACCGAGACCCTCACGCCCCAGACGCGGGACCTCATCATCCGCGACGTCTTCGCAGGCGCAGTGACCCCGCGGCCGCTCACGACGGCGGAGTTCACCGGGCACGCCAAGCGGGTCCTGGCGCCCGGCGGGATCTACCTGGTGAATTCCGGCGACGCCCCGGCCCTGGCCAATGCGCGCGAGGACGCCGCCACCATCGCCGCGGCCTTCGAGCACACGGTCATCATCGCCGACCCAGCCATGCTTAAGGGCCGGCGCTACGGCAACATGATCATCGCCGGCAGCGATGTGCCGTTCGACGACGACCCCGGCCTTGCCCGGCGCCTGCTCGGCGGGGCGGTGCCTGCCCACATCTGGGACGACGCCAGGGTGCGTGCCTTCGCCGCCGGCGCGGCCGTCCGCCACGACCCGCCGGCGCCCGACCAGGCGACGTCGGCGGACGGCGATGCCGCCCGTCCGGCGTCGTCGGCTGCTCCGTAACGGTCCTGTTCCGGGCCCAAAAGGGCGCCTACGGAGCAGCCGATGCGTGACCGCCCCGGCCGAGGAGGGCCTCGCGGTGCGCGTCGGTCTGCTCGCGCAGGGCCTGGACGACGGCGGCCACGGCGGGCCGGCGCATCGAATCGGGCCGCAGGACCATCCAATAGGGCAGCAACTCAGCGAACTGCTCCGGCAGCAGCCTGACCAGGTCCGGGTGCAGGTCCGCGGCGAAGCACGGCAGGAAACCGACCCCCGCCCCGGCCCGCGTCGCCTCCACGTGGACAAAGACGTTGGTGGAGCTCAGCCCGTCCCGCATGGTCGGCACCAGCCGGCGCGGGGCGTCGAGGTCGTCCACCTGGAGCATTGAGTCGACGAAGTAGACCAGCGGATGCTCCTTCAGTTCGTCCACCGACGCCGGCGTGCCGTACTCCGCCAGGTAGCTGCGCGAGGCGTACATGCCGAGCATGTACTCGCCCAGCCGGGCGGCCTCGGCGCGGTGCACCTGCGGCTCGCCGACCACCACCTCGATGTCCAGTCCGGAGCGCTGCTGCAGCGCCCGCCTGGTCACCGTAATGATCTCGACGCTGAGCCCGGGGTGGAGGCGGCGGAGTCGGGCGACCGCGGGGGCGGCGATGTAGGCGCTGAAGCCGTCCGTCGCCGTCATCCGCACGACGCCGGTGACCGGGTCCGGCGTCTTTCCGGGCTGTTCGAGCGAGCTCACGGCGCCTTCCACCTGCTCCGCGACGGCAACCGCCGCGGCGCCGAGGTCCGTCAGTTCCCAGCCTCCGGCGGCCCGGGAGAGGACCCGGCCGCCGAGAGCCTTCTCCAGCGCGGCGATCCGGCGCGAGACCGTGGTGTGGTTCAGGCCCAGGGCCTGGGCCGCCGTCGTGAACTTAGCCGAGCGCGAGACGGCCAGCAGGACCAGGAGGTCGTCGGGATTTGCCTTCATATCTGCAATTCTGCACATACTTCGTGCCCGTTTGGCCATTGAGCCGCGGCGAATCTGCGGCAATACTCGATGAAGCCCATTTTCAGTGCCGTGCATCACAGCTGGATGCACGGCAACGGCAAGCACCACAAAATGTGTCGCCGTGGACACCTAGGAGTTTTCTATGAGCGTAGAACAGCGCTCCGCTACACCCCCCGCAACCCGCAAGGGTGAGGGGCTCAAGAAAATCGTGGCCGCCTCGATGGTCGGCACCGTCGTCGAATGGTACGAATTCTTCCTCTACGCCACCGCCGCCACCCTCGTGTTCGGCAAGTACTTCTTCCCGGCTACCGGCAATGAGCTGGACGGCATCATCCAGGCCTTCCTGACCTACGCCGTCGGCTTCGTCGCCCGCCCGCTCGGCGGGATCGTCTTCGGCCAGATCGGTGACAAGCTGGGCCGCAAGCCCACGCTTCAGCTGACCATCGTGATCATCGGTGTGTCCACCTTCCTGATGGGCTGCCTCCCCGGCTTCGTCGACATCGGGTACCTTGCCCCGGCCCTGCTGGTCCTCCTGCGCTTCATCCAGGGCTTCGCCCTCGGCGGCGAATGGGGCGGCGCCGTGCTGCTGGTGGCTGAGCACAGCCCCAACGAGTCACGCGGTTTCTGGGCCAGCTGGCCCCAGGCCGCCGTGCCGGTGGGCAACCTGCTGGCCACCCTGGTGCTGTTCATCATGTCCAACACGCTCAGCGCCGCGGACTTCCTCGGCTGGGGCTGGCGCGTGGCGTTCTGGCTCTCCGCCGTCATCGTGTTCGTTGGCTACTACATCCGCACCAACGTCTCCGAGGCGCCGATCTTCCTCGAGGCCAAGGCGCAGCTGGAAGCCGAACAGGCCGCCAGCTACGGCGTCCGCGAGGTCATCCGCAAATACCCCAAGGGCATCCTTCAGTCCATGGGCCTCCGGTTCGCGGAGAACATCATGTACTACCTGGTGGTCAGCTTCTCGATCGTCTACCTGAAGACCGTGGACAAGTACGACACCTCGTCGCTGCTCCTGGCGCTCCTGATCGCGCACCTGGTGCACTTCCTGATCATCCCGCAGATCGGCCGCCTGGTGGACAGCTGGGGCCGCAAGCCCGTGTACCTGGTCGGCGCCATCTCCGGAGCAACCTGGCCGTTCTTCGCCTTCCCGATGTTCGACACCAAGAACGCCGTCATCATCGTTCTGGCCGTGACCATCGGCCTGTGCCTGCACGGCTTCATGTACGCCGGCCAGCCGGCGCTGATGGCCGAGCTGTTCCCCACCCGGATGCGCTACGCCGGCGTCTCGCTGGGCTCGCAGGTCACCTCGATCTTCGCCGGTTCGCTGGCGCCGCTGCTGGCCACCGCCTGGCTCAAGGACACCGGTTCCTGGCTGCCCACCGCCCTGTACCTCGTCGTGGCCTGCGCCATCACCACGGTGGCAGTGCTTAGCCTGAAGGAAACCAAGGGCATCGCGCTGGAGGAAGTGGACCGGCTCGACGCCGAGCGTGAAGGCCTGGCCGTGGCGGCCGTCCGCTGAACCGCGTGATGTCAACTGCAGAACTCGTCAATTTCTGAACTGGAAGGCTGGGTACATGGAAAATTCGCTCAACGGCCGCAAGGCCCTGGTCACCGGCGGCGCAAGCGGCATCGGGGCTGCAACCGTCCGCGCACTGGCCGCCCGCGGCGCGAAGGTGGTGGTGGCCGACGTCAATGAGGCCGCCGCCACTGCCCTCGCCGACGAAGTGGGAGGAACCGCCTGGGCGGTCAACCTGCTCGACGTCGACTCGCTTCAGACGCTCAGCCTGGACTGCGACATCCTGGTCAACAACGCCGGGATCCAGCGCATCAGCCCCATCGAGGACTTCGATCCTGCGGACTTCCGCCGGATTGTCACGCTGATGCTGGAGGCACCCTTCCTGCTGATCCGTGCCGCGCTGCCGCACATGTACGCGAACAACTTCGGCCGGATCATCAACCTCTCCTCGGTCCACGGCCTGCGGGCATCGCCGTTCAAGAGCGCCTACGTCTCCGCCAAGCACGGCCTGGAAGGGCTGAGTAAGGTCACGGCGCTGGAAGGCGGCGCGCACGGCGTAACGTCGAACTGCGTCAACCCGGGGTACGTCCGGACCCCGCTGGTCGAGTCGCAGGTCGCGGACCAGGCCAAGGTGCACGGCATCCCGGAGTCCGAGGTGCTGGCCAAGATCATGCTCACCGAGGCCGCGGTGAAGCGCCTGGTCGAGCCGGAGGAGGTTGCCTCGCTGGTGGCCTGGCTGGCCTCGAACGACGCCGGCATGGTCACCGGCGCCAGCTACACCATGGATGGCGGCTGGTCCGCCCGCTAGGCTGACCGCCCACTTCACGGGCGGCTGGAGCCGCTGCTGCCGAGGTGGGACTTGGCGCCCAGTTTCTGAGACCGGGGCGCTAAGTCTCACCTCAGCGCGGTGGGCTCCCGCCGCTGCTCTGGTCAGCGGTGCGGCCCCGGCGGTCCGCACCGGCCCGAGGTCTCCCCAGCGGAGGCACCCGGCCGGTCCGGTAACGTCGTACGCCAACTGTACGGGCCGCCATCGCGAGTAACACGAGTAACAACTACCCCTTGGGAGCACCCATACCACTTGGGTTGCAGCCAAGAACTACTTACCCGCGGGTAGCTCTCCGGCCTGGCCGACGAGGGCCAGTGTGCCGCCGAGGCCGATCATCATGATCCCTCCGGTGGTGCCCAGTGCCGAGATCCGCCGCGGTGACCGTGCGAACCAGTGCCGGGCGGTCCCGGCGGCCATGGCCCACGCGCTGTCCGACACCAGCGCGATCATCAGGAAGACCGCACCGAGGGTAGCGAGCTGAAGCGGGATGGCCCCCACGCGATAGTCCACGAACTGGGGCAGCACGGCAACGAAGAAGACGACCGACTTGGGATTCGTCGCCCCCACAATGAAACCCTCCCGCAGGACGCGCCAGGCGGAATCCGACCGCGCAGGGCCGCGGACACCCGTATTTCCGCCGCGGTGCCGGATCGCCTGGATGCCGAGGTAGATGAGGTAGGCGGCGCCGGCGAACTTCACCACGTTAAAGAGTGCCACCGACTGAGCCAGGACGACGCCGACCCCCAGCGCCACCGCGGCGATCTGCAGCAGTTCACCCAGCGCGTTCCCCAGCACGCTCAACAGTCCGCCCCTGCGGCCCAAGGCCAGGGTCCGGCCGATCACGAACAGCACGCTGGGCCCAGGGACGGCAATCAGCACGGCGGAGGCCAGCGCAAACGCCAGCATATTACTCAGCGGAACCATAACTGATTTTAGGTCCTGCCCCGGGCGTGGGGCGCCTTGACCTACCGACGCGTGTCCGGAGATTCCTCCAGTGGAGCGCGACGGCCAGCACGATCAGCGGCACATGGATTGCCGGGAGGTTCCGGGCAAACCACCCCGGCAGGTAGATATCCGTGACGGAGCCGCTCGCGTCGCCGAGCCGCTGCGCGACCGCTGTCAGCGGGCAGTGGAAGCCGTTGCCCGCGAAGATCGCCGTTTCGGCGAAGACCACGCCGCCGGCGACGCCCGCCTTCCGGTCGGAGCGTCCCCGGATCCCGGCGTAGAGGACGTAGGCCATGGCCGCCTCGATGCTGAACCAGGCGAGGGTGTGCACGGTCTTGACGGCTTTCAGCCCGGCGCTGCGAAACGCCGTCGGCGGGGCATCCACGCGCGCTACCTCGCCTGCTGCAGAGCCAGCACGATGATGGCGGCATTGATGCCCAGCCCGATCAGCCACCACGGGTTGAACGTGAGCAGCAGCAGGGCCGCGGAGATTCCTGCGCCGGCAACCGTGACCGGAATCCACCACGGCGCCGCCACGAGGACTCCCAGCCCGCCGAGTCCCAGTACCGCCGCGGCGGCGATGGCCAGAACAACGGCCATTCGGCGCACCTCGCCGGCGAAGGGGGACCGGCCGACGTCGAACGGCGCCTTCGCGTCCGGCCGCGGCAGCCAGATGGCCAGGTGGACCAAGCCGTGGGCGACCAGAAACAGTCCTGCAAACCAGCGCACGGCAGTCCTCCCTCGCGGTCCGGGGCTGCGTCCAGCGAAGCACCGCCGCCACCGGCGGGGCTAGGGTCGGAAGTCCCTCGGCGGCGTCCGGCCAACGTCCGGGATACCAGACACAACACTTGGAGCGTGCCCGCTGGCATCCGAGTGCCGGGTGCATGCTTAAGTACGGGATACCGGACACCGGCCCGTTGAGGAGGAACACATGCAAGCTGCCAGTGCCAGCGCCGCGCCAATCGTGGCCGCCAGCGCCGCGCCAAAGCCGGCGGCCAGGGCGGCATCCAAGGTGCCCGCGGCCGAGAACACCTTACGCATCCTGAAACTGCTGGCCTCCAAGCGCGGGCCGATGGCGGCGTCGAACATTGCCACCTCCCTGGGCCTGCCGCGCTCCAGTGTCTACCACCTGCTCGGCGTGATGGAGGCGAACGGCTTCGTCCTGCACCTGCATGAGGAACAGCGGTACGGCCTCGGCATCAGCGCTTTCGAGCTGAGCAGCGCCTATTCCCGGCAGGAGCCGCTCTCCCGGCTCGGCCGGCCGATGCTCGCTACGCTCGTGGACGTGATCGGGGAGAGCGCGCACCTGGCCGTGTTGCATGGCCGGGACGTGCTCTACATCGTCGAGGAGCGGGCCAAGAACCGGCCCTCGCTGGTGACCGACGTCGGCGTCCGGCTACCCAGCCACCTCACCGCCAGTGGGCGCGCGATCCTCGCTGCGTTGCCGAAGTCCCAGGTCCGGGCGCTGTACCCGAACGCCGCCGCGTTCAGCGCGCGGCATGAGACGGAATCCCCGATCACCAAGTACTCCGCGCTGTCCTCGCACCTGGACCAGGTCCGGCAGCGCGGCTACGCCACCGAACACGGCGAGGTGACGCCGGGCTTCGGGTCGATCGCCGCTGCCGTGACAGACCACACCGGCTGGCCCACGGCCGCCGTCGCCGTGACCTTCCTGGAGGACAAGCTGCCCGCCGAGCAGTGGCCGGTCCTGGCCGCGCGGGTGAAGAAAGTCGCGGACGATCTCTCGGCCCGGATCCACGGCCGCCCCAGCCCAACTAACCCGCAGTAGTTGTCGTCTTGCGGCCCAAAACGACAACAAGTGCGAGTCAGTTGGGTCTGGCATCCCGGACAGCACCCGTCCGAACCCCCTGTTTCCGGGCCTGCGGACAGGCTTTAGTTGATACAGAACCTGTCCCCGGAACCACCCCAGAGAACGAAGGAGCCCCCCCATGGCACCCGCCGATTTCACCACCGGTGCCCGCCCGGTCAAAGCAGCCCGCGGGACCGAGCTCACTGCCAAGAGCTGGCAGACCGAGGCCCCGCTGCGCATGCTGATGAACAACCTGGACCCCGAGGTCGCCGAGCGCCCGGACGACCTGGTGGTCTACGGCGGCACCGGCCGTGCCGTCCGGTCCTGGGCAGCGTTCGACGCCATCACCCGCACCCTGGAGACCATGGAAAAGGACGAGACCCTGCTGGTCCAGTCCGGCAAGCCCGTCGGCGTCTTCCGCACTAACGAGTGGGCGCCGCGCGTGCTGCTTGCGAACTCCAACCTCGTCGGCGACTGGGCCAACTGGCCCGAGTTCCGCCGGCTCGAGGCCGAGGGCCTGATGATGTACGGCCAGATGACCGCCGGCTCCTGGATCTACATTGGCACGCAGGGGATCCTGCAGGGCACCTTCGAAACCTTCGCCGCGATAGCCCGCAAGCTCACCGGGGATCAGGATGGCACGCTCGCCGGCACACTGACCCTCACCGGCGGCTGCGGCGGCATGGGTGGCGCCCAGCCGCTCGCCGTCACCCTCAACGAGGGCGCCTGCCTGATAGTCGACGTCGACGAGAGCCACCTGCGCCGCCGCGCCGGCAAGCGCTACCTCGACGAGGTGGAAACCGACCTCGACACCGCCATCGCCAAGGTCCTCAAAGCCAAGGAAGAACGCCGCGGCTGGTCGGTGGGCTACGTCGGCAACGCCGCCACGGTTTTCCCGGAAATCCTGCGCCGCCACAACGCCGGCGAGCTCACCGTGGACATCGTCACGGACCAGACCTCGGCGCACGACCCCTTGAGCTACCTGCCCGAAGGCATCACGGTCGAGGAATGGCACCGCGAGGCTGCCGCCGACCCCGAAGGTTTCACCAAGAAGGCCCAAGCCTCGATGGCCAAGCACGTCCAGGCTATGGTCGAGTTCCAGGACGCCGGCGCCGAGGTCTTCGACTACGGCAACTCCATCCGCGACGAGGCCCGCAAGGGCGGCTACAACCGGGCCTTCGAATTCCCCGGCTTCGTCCCCGCCTACATCCGGCCGCTGTTCTGCGAGGGCCTCGGCCCGTTCCGCTGGGTAGCGCTCTCCGGCGACCCGGAGGACATCGCCGTCACGGATGCGGCGATCAAGGAGCTGTTCCCCGAGAACAAGCACCTGCACCGCTGGATCGACGCCGCGCAGGAACGGGTGGAGTTCGAGGGCCTGCCGGCCCGCATCTGCTGGCTTGGTTACGGCGACCGCGCCAAGGCCGGCCTGCTCTTCAACCAGCTCGTCAGGGAGGGCAAAGTCAAGGCGCCGATCGTGATCGGCCGTGACCACCTCGACTCCGGCTCCGTCGCCTCCCCGTACCGAGAGACCGAGGCGATGGCCGACGGCTCCGACGCGATCGCCGACTGGCCGCTGCTCAACGCCCTGCTCAACACCGCCTCCGGTGCCACCTGGGTCTCCATCCACCACGGCGGCGGCGTCGGCATCGGCCGCTCCATCCACGCCGGCCAGGTCTCCGTCGCCGACGGCACGGGCCTCGCGGCGCAGAAGCTCGAACGCCTGCTCACCAACGACCCCGGCATGGGCGTCATCCGCCACGCCGATGCCGGCTACAACCGGGCCGTCCAGGTCGCCAAGGAACGCGGCGTCCGCATCCCCATGAACGAAGGAACCACAAAGTGACACTCACCACCCACGAACCGCTCACCGTCACCCTCGGCTCCAGCGGTGTCACCCCGGAGGACCTCGTCGCCGTCGCCCGCCACGACGCCCACGTGACCATCGCCCAGGACGCCCTCGACGCCGTCGCCAAGGTCCGTGCCCACATCGACGAGCTCGCACACAGCGAGACGCCCGCCTACGGCATCTCCACCGGCTTCGGGGCGCTGGCCAACCGCCACATCCCGGGCGGGCTGCGCACCCAGCTGCAGAAATCCCTGATCCGCAGCCACGCAGCCGGCATGGGCCCGGCCGTGGAACGCGAGGTGGTCCGCGGCATCATGTTCCTGCGCGCAAAGACCCTGGCCTCCGGCCGCACCGGCGTCCGGCCCGTTGTCCTGCAGACCATGGTGGACGTCCTCAACGCCGGCATCACCCCGGTGGTCCGCGAATTCGGCTCGCTCGGCTGCTCGGGTGACCTCGCCCCGCTGTCCCACTGCGCCCTGGTCCTGATGGGCGAAGGCGAGGCGACCGGCCCGGACGGCACGCTGTACGGCACCAAGGCCGCCCGCCCGGTCGCGGAACTCCTCGCCGCGCACGGAATCGAACCCGTCACCCTGGCCGAAAAGGAGGGCCTGGCCCTGGTCAACGGCACCGAGGGCATGCTCGGCATGCTGCTGATGGCCATCGCGGACCTCCGCCAGCTGCTCACGACGGCGGACATCACCGCCGCGCTCAGCGTCGAGGCGCTGCTGGGCACCGACCAGGTGTTCCTGCCCGAACTGCACGCCGCACTCCGGCCGCACCCCGGCCAGGCTGCCGCGGCGGAGAACATGCTCCGGGTCCTGTCCAACTCCCCGATCGTGGCCTCGCACCGGATCAACGACACCAAGGTCCAGGACGCCTACTCGCTGCGCTGCGCACCCCAGGTGGCCGGCGCCGTCCGCGACACCGTGGACCATGCCGCCTTGGTCGCCTCACGCGAACTCGCCGCCGCGATCGACAACCCTGTGGTCCTGCCGGACGGCCGGGTCAGCTCCAACGGCAACTTCCACGGCGCCCCGGTGGCCTACGTGCTGGACTTCCTGGCGATCGCCGTCGCGGATCTCAGCTCCATCGCCGAACGCCGGACCGACCGGATGCTGGACCCGGCCCGCTCGCACGGGCTGCCGGCCTTCCTGGCCGCCGATCCGGGCGTCGACTCGGGCCTGATGATCGCCCAGTACACCCAGGCCGGGCTGGTCTCGGACAACAAGCGCCTTGCCGTGCCTGCGTCGGTGGACTCGATCCCGAGCTCAGCAATGCAGGAGGACCACGTCTCGATGGGCTGGCACGCGGCCCGCAAGCTTCGCCGGGCGGTGGAGAACCTGCGCCGCGTCCTGGCAATCGAACTCGTGACCTCGGCCAGGGCCCTGGACATCCGCACCCAGCTCTCCGGCGGCGAACTGACCCCGGGGCCGGCCGGGGCCGCGGTAATCGCGGTGCTGCGTGACGTCGTCGAGGGCCCGGGCACTGACCGTTTCCTCTCACCCGAACTGGAGGCAGCCGACCTGCTGGTCGCCTCCGGGAAGGTCCGGGCCGCCGCCGAATCCGCCGTCGGAAATCTGGCCTGACGGCAAAGAAAATACGAGGCGGGCAGGGATTTTCCGGCACCCCCGAAATAGTGGGCAACACGGCCAACGGGGCCAAGGGAAATGTAGTAAAAATATGACAAAGCCCACACCAAGGATGTTGTGGCCCAAAAATTAAAAAACGAACCTACAAAGGGGTAGCAGTTCATGAAAGCACGCGGGACGGTCATGTCCAGGCGCACGGCGTTGGCCGGCACGGTTTCCGACTGGAGGAGCCTCAAGACGGGGGACCGGGTCGAAATTGTGAAGCACGCACAGTTGCTGGCGGCAGGAGAAGTCGAAGAGGTCTCGGCCAGCGGCAACGTGCTCTGGCTCGTGCCGGGAGCGCCGTCCGAGGCGCAGCTCTTCCTGAAGTCGGACGGCGTGCAGGTGCGGCGGAGCTAGTCGCCCCGCGCCGCCAGCGGCAAGCAGAAGGGCCGGTGAGGGGAGTTCCCCGCACCGGCCCTTTGCCGTCTCGCAGCCCGCGCAGGCTAGGCGGCGACGTCCTCGTGGGTTTCGCCGAAGGGCACGGTATCGTCGAGCGCGACCGTGTAGGCGCCGGGTTCGTGCCGGGTGACCCGGATCCCGCACCGGCGGTCCCGGACGGCCGAGGCGATGAGTGTGTTGACGGCATTTTCGAGGCCGTGGTGGACCTCGTCGGCGCTGGCAAACGAGAGCCTGATGGACGTCGTGTCAGCGGCCTGGGTCTGCATTGTGGGTGTGTTCATTGACTGGTCTTTCCTAGAATCCGGCCGGTTGGCCGCCCTCCATTCTAGTCTGTCCGGCGTGGCTTACCCGCCCGGAGCCGATAGTGTGCAGGTGGCGGTATATCTTTTGAGGCGAGGGGCGCCGTTCTGGTTGGAACGGCGCCTCGACCCATTCCAGGCCCGCATCCCGCTCGCGGCAGGAGGACGTGCACGTGTTTGAGGCTCCCAGTGTTATCTATACGGCGGCCGGCATCGCCGTTTTCATCGCGGCCGTGCTGCCCAAGCTGCTGCGCAAGGCGCCCCTCTCGATGCCCATGGTCTTCCTCGGCGCGGGCATGCTGGCGTTTACCCTGATGCCCGCCCTGCCGGACCCCGATCCGCTGCAGCACGGTGAATTCGTCACCTCCCTGACTGAAGTCTGCGTCATCGTTTCGCTGATGGGCGCCGGGCTGGCGCTGGACCGGCCGCTCGGACGGCGGCAGTGGTCAACGACCTGGCGGATGCTCGGCCTGGCCATGCCGCTGTGCATCATTGGCCTGACCCTGCTGGGGCTCTGGTTCCTGGGCTTCGGCCTGGGCGCCGCGCTCCTCGTCGCGGCAGCTCTGGCCCCCACCGATCCGGTCCTGGCCTCCGAGGTGCAGGTGGGGGAGCCCGCCGACGAGGAGGCAGGTACCGAGCGGGAGGACGAGATCCGTTTCGGACTGACCTCCGAGGCTGGCCTGAACGACGGCCTGGCGTTCCCGTTCGTCTACCTCGCCATCGCCATCAGCTTCGTGGGGGCGTCGCCGTCCGGCTGGCTGGGGCACTTTCTGGCGGTGGATGTGCTCTGGCGGATCGGCGTCGGCGTGCTGCTCGGACTGGCCACGGGGAAGCTGCTGGGGCGGCTCTTCTTTACGGCGCGGCATGAGAGCGTCCGGCTGTCCAACCACTCCGAGGGCTTCGTGGCGCTGGCGGCGACGTTCCTGGCCTACGGCGTCACGCAGATGGTGGAGGGCTACGGCTTCGTCGCGGTGTTCGTCTGCGCCGTCACCATCCGGGCCGCCGAGCGCACGCACGGCTTCCACCGCGTCATGCACTCCTACGTGGAGCAGCTGGAGCGGCTCCTGACGGTGGTCATCCTGGTCCTGCTGGGCGGGGCCATCGCGCGCGGCCTGCTGGCCGGGATCGGCTGGGCCGAGGTGCTCGTGGCGCTGGCATTCCTGCTGCTGGTGCGCCCGCTGGCCGGCTGGCTCGGGCTGGCCCGGGGCAAGACCGGCCCCCGCGAACGCATCGCCATCTCCTTCTTCGGGATCCGCGGTATCGGCTCCCTGTACTACCTCGCCTACGCCCTCGGCCACGGGAATTTCGGAGCCCAAGCGGAGCGGCTCTGGGCCTTTGTGGGGCTGGTGGTGGCGATGTCGATCGTGCTGCACGGCGCGACGACGGCGCCGGTGATGAACCGGCTGGACCGGCTGCGTGAGCGCCGGGCGGTGGAACAGCACGGCGACGAGGGCCAGGCACCGCACACGGCCATCTGAGGTCCCGCGGCCTACCGGAGCAGCGTGTTGATCAGCCGCGCGGCGACCCTGGCGGTGCGGCCGTCGACGTCGAACTCCGGGTTGAGCTCCGCAACGTCCAGGTGCAGCAGCTTCCCGCTCGCGGCCACCTGCCGGCAGACCCCGCTGATCACCGGCAGCTGGACGCCGTAGGCGGCCGGGGCGCTTACCCCTGGCGCCACCGACGCCGGCAGCACGTCCAGGTCGATGGTCAGGTACAGCGCGTCCACCTGCGCCAGGAACGCGGCCACAAAGGCGTGCGCCGCCTCCGCGGAACAGTCTTCGTCCAGCAGGTAGTCCACTCCCAGTTCGGCGGCGGTGCGGAACAGCGCGGGGGTGTTGTTGGGTTCGGAGATCCCGACGACGGCGTACCGCAGTTCGCGGCCCGCGGCGGCTTCGGCCCGGGCCATCTGCAGGAACGGGGTGCCGGAACTGGGCACCGGCTCGTCGCGGAGGTCGAAGTGGGCGTCCAGGTTCAGCACGCCCACCCGGAGGCCTTCGCGGACCGAGGCGGAGCCGGCGACGCCGAGGTAACTGGCGAAGGCGGTTTCGTGGCCGCCGCCGAGCACCACGGGCAGGGCCCCGGCGTCGAGCAGTGCCGTGACGACGAGCCCGGCCCGCGCCTGCCCGGCCTCCAGTGCGTCACCGGTGACGGTGACGTCGCCGGCGTCGTGCACCTCCCGGTCCAGATGGAAGGCGAGCGGACCGAGGGCGGCACGGATGGCGGCGGGCGCAGCCGCCGCCCCGACCCGGCCCTTGTTGCGGCGTACGCCGGCGTCGCTGCCGAAGCCGAGGACGACGGCGGGCCGCGGGGCGGAGGAGCCGGCCCGCTGCGGGTGCGGAAGCCGGTGCGCCCAGTAGGGCGTCACGGCCTGCCACCAGCGGCGGTGCTCGGCGCTATCGCCGTCGAACCGCCCGGTCCAGGGCTGCGGCGGGAGATCAACGGTAGTGGCGGGAGAAGGCATGCACCTAGCTCACCCCAGCCCGGGCGGGAAAACCAGCAGCGCCACCGCCGCAGTGTCCCAAATCCCGGAACTTTTTCCCAAAACCGGTTAAACGCGGGGGAGCCCCTAGTGGATGCCGAGCGCGGCCTCGATCGGGCCGATGCCGAAGAACAGCAGGAATGCGGCAGCCACGGCCCACATCAGCGGGTGCACCTCGCGGGCGCGGCCCTGGACCAGACGGATCAGCACGAAGGAGATGAACCCGGCGCCCAGGCCGTTGGCGATCGAGTACGTGAACGGCATCAGCGTGAAGGTCAGGAACGCCGGGATCGCGATGCCCCAGTCCTGCCAGTCGATCTTGCCGACCTGGGAGACCATCATGAAGCCGACGACGACGAGCGCCGGAGCCACGGCTTCGAACGGCACCAGGTTGATCAGCGGGGTGAAGAACATGGCGACGAGGAACAGCAGGCCCGTGACGATCGAGGCCAGGCCGGTCCGGGCGCCCTCGCCGATGCCGGCGCCGGACTCGACGTAGATCTGGTTGGAGGAGACGGACGCGCCGCCGCCCACGATGGCACCGAGGGCATCGATCTGCAGCACACGGTCCACGTTGGGGATGTTGCCGTCCTTGTCGATGGTGCCGGCCTCGGTGGCCAGGCCCACCATGGTGCCCATGGCGTCGAAGAAGATGCTCAGCAGGATCACGAAGGCCAGCAGGGTGGCGGCCACGAAGCCGAGGTGCTCGAACGCGCCGAAGGGGTTGGCCTTGCCGATCAGGGACAGGTCCGGGGCGGCCCAGTCGGTGAACTTGGGCGCCACGAGGGACCAGCCCTGGGGGTTGAAGTTCTTGCCGTCGAAGCTGGGCCCGATGTGCAGGGTGAATTCCAGGATCACGGACAGGATGGTGGAGGTGATGATGCCGATCAGGATGGCGCCCTTGACCTTGCGCACCACGAGGGCGATGGTCAGGACCAGGCCGATCACGAACACCAGCGTGGGCCAGCCGAGGAGCTTGCCGTCGAAGCCGAGGCCCACGGGGACGGTGGTGCCCGCGACGTCCGGGATGCGGCGGACGAAGCCGGCGTTGACCAGGCCGATCAGGGCGATGAAGAGGCCGATGCCGACGACGATCGCCGTCTTCAGCCCTTCGGGGACGGCCCGGAACACGGCAGTCCGGAAGCCGGTCAGCACCAGGATCAGCATGGTGACGCCGGAGAGGACCACCAGGCCCATCATGTCCGGCCAGGTCAGGCCCGGGTTGGTGGCGACGGTGACGGCCACGAAGGCGTTCACGCCGAGGCCGGTTGCCAGCGCGAAGGGGTGCTTGGCCCAGGCTCCCATGAGGATCGTCAGGATGCCGGCCACGAGGGCGGTCACGGCCGCGACGGCCGGGAAGCCGAGCGTTCCGCCGGAGGAATCCGGGCCGGAGAGGATCAGGGGGTTCAGCACCACGATGTAGCTCATGGCAAAGAACGTGGCGAACCCGCCACGGATCTCGCGTGAGAAGTTCGACCCCCGCTCGGAAATCTTGAAATACCGGTCGAGTGCAGAGCCCTGCTTAAGCAATTGGTCCTCCGGGAGGGAAAAGGGGTGTTAGCTAAATCCTATTAGGCGTGACGGCGCCCACCCGCCAAACTCGCCTAGTCTGTAAGGAAGCCAACACTAGGAGCGGGCCGGCCATGCGTTTGACCAGACAACTTCCGGGTGCCCTGCTGGGCCTGATCACGCTGCTTGCGTTCCTGCTGGGCGCCGCGCTGCTGGGTGCCGGACCTGCGTCCGCCCACGACTCCGTGGAATCGACCAGCCCCGCCGCCGGCGCGACGGTACCCACAGCGCCCGCAACGGTGTCGCTCACCCTCAGCGAACGCCCGCTGGCGCTCGGCACCCAGATCAAGGTCAACGACGCCGCCGGCACCAACTGGGCCGACGGCGCGGTGCAGATCGTGGACAATGTTGCGTCTCAGAAGCTCAAGGCGGGCGCCCCGGCCGGCCCCTACACCGTGCAGTGGCGGGTCGCCAGCTCCGACGGCCACCCGATCGAGGGCACCTTCGGCTTTACCGCTGCAGGCGCCGCGTCGTCAGCGGGTGCGGGCGCAGCGGCGGCCACGGTGCCGACGCTGGGCACCGCCCAGCCGGGCACAACGGTCGCGCCGACGACGGTGCCGGACGCCTCCCAGCCGTTCCCGTGGAGCATCGTGCTCTTCGTCGCGGTGGCCGTGGGCATCCTCGTGGCCCTGGCGCTGTCGGCGAAGAGGCGCCTCAACGCCGGCGACGACGACGCCACCGGCGCTGAATACAGCGCAGGAACAAACGGCGCAGGAAACGGCGAGGGCGGCGGCTCCTAGGCCGGCAGGGCCAATCCGCCGGACAGCAAGGAGGGCATGCCGTCCGGGTTTACCTTGGCGGAAATCGCCTGGCCCACCAGCTTGGCCTGGCGGAGGACTTCCTTCGGCGTCGGGGTGATGAGTTCGCCTACGCCGACAAGGTACATGCCGAGCGCATGCATGGCTGCCATCAGGTTCTGGCCCGCGGCCACCCCCAGCTCGGCCAGCATGCGGCGCAACTGGCTGTGCGCGCAGCGGGTGAGGACCAGGTGGTCCGCGTAGAGGATCCCGTTGGGGGTGCTGACAGCCCACGGCTGCATCCGGTGCGCAGCGTCGTGAAGGTCCTCGCCGGCGCCGAGGCCGCCAACGCCCAGGCCGTCGGCGTCGAGGTGGTCCAGCTGCAGGGCGCGGACGTCATTGCGGATGTCGAGCTTGTGGCTGACGGCGTAGTTCCGCAGGTGCCGCAGGATCTCGTTGCGTTCCCGGAGCGTGGCCGCATCCGCCGCGTCGCACCGCTGCAGCGAGGAGGTGTTGGCCGGGTTCCCGGCGCCGAGGAGGTCCAGCCCGTCCACCACGATGGCGCCGACCCCGCGGCGCTGCAGCTCGCTGGCCACCGCCAGTCCGGAAAGCCCCGTGCCGATGACCACAGTGCTGGTCCGTTCGATTCCGCCGTACGCGGGCATGCTCGACACTGCGGGGGTCCTTCCTCGAATGATGCGTGTTCCGGACCCATGTCCGGAACGCTTTTCCACTGACCCGTCCCAGGCGCACTCCACAAGGGAGCCTGCGATCTGAAAGACGAGTCTCGGTTCAGCTGCCTCAGAGGATACCCAAGATTGCCGGCCGTGAACAGGGGCGGCCTCACTTTGATTTTTCCCGGGTTTACGGCGTTTTGCGCTGGCCGGACCTGCCGGGAAGCCTGTCGCTCCGCGGGTTCCGGGGCCGGCCGAACGCTGTGTAAACACTTGGTAAAACCTGCCCGCCGGGCCGATGGAGGCCGTACCCCGGCAGGTCTGGCAGAATAGCCGCAACACAGCCACGTATCGCGAGGAGGCGGACCCCATGGCCCGAGAACAGGTGCAGCCGGACCCGGCGGGGGACGCTGCCGAAGAGCACGCTCCTCGGGGGATCGTGGTCGGCGTGGACGGCTCGGACCACAGCCACTGCGCCCTGGTCTGGGCGGCACGGGAAGCCGAGCGCCGGCGTCGCCCGCTGCACATCGTGACCGCCTATTCGGTGCCCGTTTTCGCCGCCTCCGGCCTGGACGGCGGGTACGCGACGGTCGACGATTCGGTGATCCGGGAAGGCGCCGAGGCGATCCTGAAGCAGGCCCTGGACAAGGTGGCCCGCTACAACATCGACGTCGACGCCTCGGTGGAGAACGGCGACGCCTCCGGTGTCCTGCTGGAGATGACGGAAACCGCCGAGCTGCTGGTCTTTGGCACCCGCGGCCGGGGCGGCTTCGTGGGCAGGCTCCTCGGATCGGTCAGCAGCGCGCTGCCTGCGCACGCCAAATGCCCCACGGTCACGGTCCCGCTCATTTGCGGCGACCGGCTGGGCGAGACAACCGATGACAAACATGTCCGGGCCGAACGGGAAAAGTCCGGACACCAGCCGGTCGAAAACGTCGTGGTGGTGGGGGTGGACGGCTCCGAACAGGCCCGCGTGGCGGTGCTCGAGGCCGCCGCCCAGGCCGAACGCCTCTCCGCGCCGCTGCGCCTGGTCTGCGCCGTCCCGCAATACAGCGGTTCACTCGCCTGGGTTCCCGCCCCGATGGACCGGGAGGCGCTCTTCGCCGACATCCGGGTCCAGCTCGACGCCGGAGTGGCCTGGCTCAAAAGCCACTTCCCCCGGCTCGAGGTCGAAACCCAGCTCGTGGACGGTTCCCCGGTGGACATCCTCGTCGAGGCGAGCCGGCATGTGGAACTCGTGGTGGTAGGCACCCGCGGCCGGGGCGGCTTCGCAGGAATGCTGCTGGGATCGACCTCCGACGGCATCCTGCACCACGCCAAGGGCCCCGTCATGGTGGTCCCGGACCGGGAGGACCCGCGGCTGGCCGACAGGCCCAGCTTCGGACCGATGCTCGGCTCGTAGTCCGAGCGCTTTCTCGCCCAAGGGAGGGCCGTCAGGTGGAACAAACATCCGTTCCAGGGACGCAGCGGCAGGAGCCGCAGCCCGGACTGGTCCTGGCCCTTGAACTGATCGGCGCGGAGCTGCTGCCCGCCGTCGGCGGGAAGGCCGCTAACCTCGGTGAACTGCTGCGGGCGGGACTGCCGGTTCCACCGGGTTTCTGCCTGACCACCCGGGCCTACCGGCACGCCACCGCGGGCGCCGGGCTCGACGCCGTCCACGCGTCCCTCGCCGCGACCTCCGCCGAGGACCTTCCCGGGCTCGCCGGTCTGGCCGCCGCCGCGCGCCGCCTGGTGCTGGCCGCGGACGTCCCGGCCGATGTTGTCCTGGCCGTGCGCGACGCCTACGCGGCGCTGGGCCCGGATGCCCCGGTGGCGGTCAGGTCCTCCGCGACCGCCGAGGACCTGCCGTTCGCCAGTTTCGCCGGCCAACAGGACACCCTCCTCAACGTCGTCGGCATCGAGGCGGTCCTGGCGGCGGTCCGGCAGTGCTGGGCCTCGCTCTGGACAGACCGGGCGGTGAGCTACCGCGCCGCCCACGGGATCAGCCCGGAGGCCGTGTCGCTCGCCGTCGTGGTCCAGCGGATGGTGGACGCAGCCGTCGCCGGGGTCCTGTTCACCGCGAACCCGGTCACCGGCAGGCGGCACGAGGCGGTCATCGATGCCAGCCCGGGCCTTGGCGAGGCCGTGGTGTCGGGAGCGGTCAACCCGGACCATTTCGTCATCGACAGCGCCACCCGGCGGATCCTCGAACGCCGGATCGGGAGCAAAGAGGTGGCCATTCGGCCGCTGCCGGGCGGCGGGACCGCTCGGGTCGGCCAGTCCGGCTCCGGCGCGCAGCCCTGCGTCGACGATGCCCGGCTCCTGGTGCTGGAACTTCTGGGGCGCCGCGCGGAGGTGCACTTCGGCGCGCCGCAGGATCTGGAATGGGCCATCGACGACGGCGGAATGGCGTGGCTGACGCAGTCGCGGCCTATCACCACGCTCTACCCCTTGCCGGAGCGCCGGCAGGTCCCCGACGGGACCCGCGTCTACCTGTGCTTCAGCCTGGCCCAGGGCCTGACCCGGCCCCTGACGCCGATGGGGCTGGCAGGCTTCCGGCTGATCGCTTCGTCCGTGGCCCGGGCGGCAGGTTTCGAGGTGCCGGCTCCGCACGACGGACCCGCCCCGTACGCGCCGGCCGGGCAGCGGCTGTTCTTCGACCTGACCCCGGTGCTGCGCAGCGCCGTCGGACGGGCACTGGTGCCGCGGGTGTTCGACGTGATGGAAGCCCGCTCCGCGGCCGTGCTGCGGAGCCTGTTCGATGACCCCCGGTTCTCCGTCACCAGCCGGTCGCCCTGGCGGCTGCTGCGCCACATCCTGCCCGTGGCGGCGCGGGGGAGGGTCCCGGAGTCGCTGCTGCGCGCCCTGTTCCGGCCGGAGGCAGCGCTGCGCCGGGCGGAGCGCTTCGGCGAACGCTTCCGGGCCGCCCTGGTGGTCCCGGCCGGCTCCACCGCGGAGCAACGGCTGGACCACGTGGAGCGCATCCTGGGCCGCGAACTGTTCCCGGTGGTGCCCAGCATCCTGCCGCTGCCCGCCCTGGGCTTTGCCCTGCTGGCGGCCGCCGGCCGACTGCTGGGAAACAGCGCCGTGCCGGGGTCGCTGCAGCCGGTGCTGCGGGGGCTGCCCCACAATGTGACCACCGAGATGGACCTGGCGCTCTGGCAGCTCGCCGACGCCATCCGGGCCGACGCCGGTGCCGCGGCGGTGTTCGACGCCGAAACGGTGCCGGAGCTCGCCCGCCGCTACCGGGCCCGCGAGCTGCCAGCCGCCGTGCAGTCCGGGCTTGCCGGTTTCCTGGGCCGCTACGGGCACCGGGCGGTGGCCGAAATTGACCTGGGGGTGCCCCGCTGGTCCGAGGACCCGGTCCACATCCTCGGCGTCCTGGCCAACTACCTGCGGCTGGAGGATCCGGAGCAGGCCCCGGACCGGCAATTCCGCAGGGCGGCGCGGGACGCCGAGGCCCAGGCGCAGCGGCTGGCCGCCGTCGCGGGTGAGCGGGGCAGGCTGCGCGCGGTGCTGGTGCGGGCGGCGCTGAAACGCACCCGGATGTTCGCCGGGCTAAGGGAACTGCCCAAGTACCACATCGTCGAGGCCCTCGCCGCGGTGCGCGGGCAACTCCAAGCCATCGGGACGGAACTCGCCCGAACCGGCCGCATCACGGACGCTGACGACGTCTTCTTCCTGGACCTGGTCGAGGTCCGCGAAGGCCTCGCCGGGAGGTCACTGCACGCGGTCGTGGCGCTCCGCCGTGCCGACTACGCCCGCGAACTGGGCCGGCGGCACATCCCGCGCGTGCTGCTCTCGGACGGGACCGAACCGGAGGCGCTTCAATCCCGCGCCGCCGGGACGGGTGCGGCAGCGGGAGTGCTGGGCGGCACCCCGGCGTCGGCCGGCACGGTCACCGCCGCGGCGCGGGTCATCCTCGATCCCCAGGGTGCGCGGCTGGAGCCCGGCGAGATCCTGGTGGCGCCGTCCACGGATCCGGGCTGGACGCCGCTATTCCTGACCGCCGGCGGACTCGTGATGGAGATGGGCGGACCCAACTCGCACGGCGCCGTCGTCGCCCGGGAATACGGCATCCCCGCCGTCGTCGGAGTCCCGGACGCCACCTCGCTGATCGCCACCGGGCAGCGGATTACGGTCGACGGCGGCGAAGGCACCGTGGTGCCGGATGCCGGGCCCGCGGGCGCGGCACCCGGCGGGGAAAGTCCGTCGAAGCAATCCTCCGGGGAGCGGTGATGCAGGCGCTTCCCGGGCGTAATGTTGAATCATGAGCTGCAATGTTGGTGCGCGGTCGCAATGACCCGCCTCTGGCTGCGCTGGTTGCCGGCCGTTACCGTTCCTGCCGTGATCGCCGCCGGGGTGCTGGCGGGATCCGTGCCTGCCAGCGCGGGGGATCCGTTGCCGGCGAAATCACCCGAGCAGGTGCTGGCGTTGATTGCCCAGCACCGCGAAACGTCGTTCTCCGGGACGCTGGACCAAACGTCCAGCCTTGGCCTGCCGGAACTCCCGCAGACCGGTCCGGGAGCATCGACCGGAGACACCGCCTGGTTGGAACTGCTGACCGGGCCGCACACCGCCAGGGTCTACCGTGACGGCCCGGACAACGCCCGCATCCAGGTGCTGGATCGGCTGGCGGAGCGGGATGTCGTCCGGCACGGCGACGAGGTCTGGTTGTACAACTCCAAGGACAACACCGCCGCGCATGCCGTCCTCCCGGCCGGATCGAAAGACCGGCACGGCTCCGGGAAAGAAGCGATGCCCGCGCCGGACCAACTGGCCGACAAACTCCTGGCCAAGCTCGAGAAGAGCAGCGACGTATCCGTCGGGACGGACGTTGAGGTTGCCGGACGGGCCGCCTACCAGCTGGTGCTCACGCCCAAGTCCTCATCCACCCTGCTGGCCTCCGTGGCGATTTCGGTGGACGGCCAGAACGGAATGCCGCTCGGCATCGAAGTGAAGGCCCGCGGCCAGGCGGACCCGGCGTTCCGCCTCGTCTTCACGAAGCTCTCGCTCGAGACCCCCGACGCGGCGATCTTCATGTTCAGCCCGCCCCCCGGGGCCACCGTCAAGGAACTCCCGGTCCCGGACCACAAATCCACCGGCCCGAAGGAACACCCGGCGGCCAAGGACAAGGTCCACGTCAGCGGAACCGGCTGGGAATCCGTCGTCGAGCTCCCCGCCGGCGCACTGAACGGTACCGGCTCACCGGGCAAGGCGCCGGCCCAGCAGTCGGGGGAGCCCGGGAACGCGGCGTCGCTGCTGGCCCGGGCGAGCGTCCCGGTCCCCGGCGGCAGGCTCCTCTCCAGCGCCCTGGTGAACGTACTGATCCTCGACGACGGCCGCGTCTTCGCCGGGTTCGTCCCGCTGGAGCGGCTCCAGGCCGCGGCCGCCGAGCGGTGACCGCCGTCGCACCCTCCGCCGAACTGAGCATCGAGACCCGGGGTTTGAGCAAACGCTTCGGCCGCCAACTGGCGGTCAACGGCGTCGACCTTGCCGTGCCGCGCGGCTCCGTTTTCGGCTTCCTGGGCCCCAACGGCTCAGGCAAGACCACCACCATCCGGATCATGTTGGGCTTGGCCGCGGCCTCAAGCGGCTCGGTGCGCGTGCTCGGCGAGGAGATGCCGGAGCGGCTGCGCACCGTGCTGCCGCGGGTCGGCGCCCTGGTCGAAGGGCCGGCCTTCTACCCATTCCTCTCGGGGGCGGCGAACCTCCTGCGCTTTGACGCCGCGGATCCGGCGGCGCCTGCCGCGACCCGGCACGCGCGGGTGCGCACGGCGCTCGAACGGGTGGGCCTGGGGCATGCCGCGGACAAAAAGGTCCGCGCCTACTCGCTGGGCATGAAACAGCGCCTTGGCATCGCGAACGCCCTGCTGGTGCCCCGGGAGCTGCTGGTGCTCGACGAGCCGACCAACGGACTGGACCCCCAGGGCACCCGGGAGGTGCGGCACCTGGTGCGTTCCCTCGCCGCCGACGGCGCCACGGTGTTCGTCTCCAGCCACCTGCTCGCCGAGGTGGAGCAGATCTGCACGCACGCGGCCATCATGAGCGCCGGACGCCTCGTGGCGCAGGGCCCCCTGACGGAGCTGCGGCGGGCCGGCCGAGCCAGGATCCGGCTGCTGACCCCCGACGCCGGGACCGCCGCCAGGGTGCTGGCCGGCCTGGGGTTGACGGCCGACGGCGGTACCGCTGCGGCAAGGGGCGAGGTGCTGTATGCGCCGCTGCCTGCCGGGCCCGTCGCCGGCGCCCCCGCGCCGGAAGAAGTGGTGGAGGCGCTCGTCGCGGCCGGCGTCCGGGTGCGCGGCTTCACCCTGGAGCAGGGCAGCCTCGAAGACCGCTTCGTCGAGCTGACAGGGGAGGGGTTTGACGTTGCCCAGTGATCCGGGGAGACCCCTTCATCAGGGCGCGGCCCGGGCCCCTGGCCTGCGGCTCCTCGCGTCCGAACTCGGTGTGCTCTTCCGCCGCCGCCGGACCTGGGCCATGCTCCTCGCCCTGGCCGCGATCCCGGTGCTGATCGCCGTGGCGGTGCGGCTCTCGTCGGCCGTCCCGCCCGGCCGCGGACCCGCGTTTTTGGACCGGATCAGCCAGAACGGGCTGTTCGCCGGCGTCACCGCGATGCTGGTGGCCGTTCCGCTGTTCCTGCCGCTGACGATCGGCGTGGTGGCCGGCGACACCCTGGCCGGCGAGGCGGGCCTGGGGACCTTGCGCTATTTGCTGGCGGCCCCGGCCGGCCGGGGCCGGCTGCTGCTGGTGAAGTACGCCGGCGCGGTAGTGTTCGCCGTCGCCGCACCCCTCACGGTGGCGCTCGTCGGGGCCGGCATCGGGGCGGCACTCTTCCCGGTGGGGCCGGTGACCCTGCTCTCCGGGGAGACGATCGGCGCGGCCGAAGCCCTGGGACGCCTGCTCCTGATCGCCGCCTACCTGGCCGTGTCCCTGGTGGGGCTGTCCGCCATCGGCCTGTTCATGTCCAGCCTCACGGACGTTCCCGTTGGCGCCATGGCAGCCACGGTGGTGCTCGCCGTCGTCGCCCAGGTCGCGGATGCGCTGCCGCAGCTGGAATGGCTGCACCCATGGCTTTTCAGCCACCGCTGGCTCGACTTCGCCGACTTGTTGCGCCAGCCCATCGCGTGGGACTCGTTCGCCGCCAACGCCCTGCTGCAGGGCGGGTACCTGGCCGTGTTCGGGGCGCTCGCCTACGCCAGGTTCGCCACCAAGGACGTACTCTCCTAGGGCCTCGCAGGCCTCCGGCAGGGGGTCAGTACCGGGCAGCGACCGGGTAGAGCTGCATCCCGGACATGGAGGCAAGGTCCGTCACGGTAATGCCCGCGTCCACATTCAGTGCCTGAACCACCCGTCCGCTGCCCAGGTAGATGGCCACATGGTAGAAGCCGGGTGCGGAGCCCCAGACCAGCAGGTCGCCCGGCCGCGCCTCGGAAAGCGGGACGTGGACGGGAGCCTGGGCAAATTGTTCCGCCGCCGTGCGGGGCAGGGACTTGCCGGCCGCCGCGAACGCGTTCTGCACCAGGCCCGAGCAGTCGAAGCCGTAGGCGCCCGTTCCGCCGTACTGGTAGAAATACGGCGCGCCGGTCTTGCCCAGGGCCACCGACATTGCCGTCTCGTTGGAACCACCGGGTGTGGGCGCGGGCACGGGTGGGGGCGGCGGGGCAGGAGCCGGCGCCGGAGCCGGGAGGGGCGCCGGTGCAGGCGGCGGCGCAGGAAGGACCGGGTCCTGCCCGGGCGCCGCCCCGGCCGCCGGCGGAACAGGCGCGGCCGGCGCTGGAGCCGGCACCGGCGGCACGAGGCGGGCGGGCTGCGGAGCCGGAAGCTGCGCGGAGGCAGCAGTCACGGCGGCCAGCTGCGCCTGCTGGCGCTCGCGGTCCAAGGCGTCCACCCGCGCCGTCTCGAGGGCCACGGTGGTGTTCCGCAGCGTCGCCAGCTGGTCCACCAAAACCGTGCGCTGCGCCGCGGCGGCGGCCACCGCCCGGTGCCGGGCCTGGCTGGCCTGCTCGGCCTCGGCTTTCCGGGATTCCGCCGTGCGGGCTGCATCGTCGGCGGCGTGGTCAGCCTCGGCCGCGGAGGCCTTGGCCGACTGGGCGGCGGCGGCCGCATTCTCCGCGGTCTGGAAGGCGCGGGTGCGGGCGGCGGCCACAGCTTCAAGCGTGGCGGCCTGCTGCAGCGCCTGGCCGTTCCCGCTGACCAGGCTGCCGAGGGCCGGCGTCATGCCGCCGTTGCGGTACAGATCCCCGGCGAGCTGGCCGATCAGTTTGCGCGCCTTGGCCTGCTCCGCTTCGGCAGCGGAGGCCTTGGCCGCCGCCAGCGCGGCGGCCTGCCGCCGAATCCCCAGCTCCACCAAGGCGTCCGCGTAGGCGTTGTTGGCCGCGAGCGAGGCGGCCAGGCCGGTGTCCAGGGCCTTGGCCGCTTCCGCCAGGAGGCGGTCAATGCGCGCGACCTGGTCCGCCGTCGCGCTTTCACTCGACTTCGCCGCGGCGATGTCCTCGGGCGACGGGACCTCGGGGGCGGCCGGGACCCGCAGGCCGGGTACGGAGGCCGTCAGGGCCGGTGCGGCCTGGGCCGGAAGGGCCAGTGTGGCCAGCAACGCGACGGCGGTGCACAGGGCTGCGGCCCTGCCGCCGGGTCCGGTCCAAACCATGGAAAACCTCGTTGCATTCAGGCTGGTGCGAGCGAGGTAGGAATTTTGGCACGGAGACATGCCCCTCTGCGGATCGCCCAGCAGGGACGAGGCTACGTGCCAAATACCACTTTGGCAACAGAGGTCACATCAATAACATAAACAACACTGGTGTTATTCGGTTGCATTCTTCCGGGCGTGTCGCCCCGGGAGGGGGCCGGAAGTGTCAGGCGTGCTGGTGCGTTTCGTGCTCCGCGTGGGAGGCGGGTTCGAGTTGGAAAGTGCAGTGCTCGGTGTCGAAGTGTGAGCCCAGGCAGCTGACCAGCTTGTCCAGCACCCGGTCCGCGCCGCGGGCGCCCAGCGCCGCATCCTCCACCACCACGTGGGCGGAGAACACGGGCACCCCGGACGTGATAGTCCAGATATGGATGTCGTGGACGGACACCACACCGTCCACGGCCAGGATGTGTTCGCGGATCATCTGCACGTCCACACCCTTGGGGGTGGCTTCGAGGAGCACGTCAACAACGTCCCGGAGCAGGTGCCAGGCCCGGGGCAGGATCATCAAGGCGATGAGGATCGAGGCGATGGTGTCCGCGGCCTGGTAGCCGGTGGCCATGATGACGATGGCGGCGACAATGACGGCGAAGGAGCCCAACAGGTCGCCCAGGACTTCAAGGTAGGCGCCGCGGACGTTGAGGCTTTCCTTCTGGGCGCCGCGCAGAATCAGCAGGGAGACGAGGTTGGCGACCGCGCCCAGGATGGCGGCGAAGAGCATAACGTCGGTGTGTACCTCGGGGGCCGACCCGAGCCGCCGGATGGCCTCCAAGAAGATGACCACGGAAATGACGATCAGGACCAGCGCGTTGGCCAGTGCGGCCAAAACCTCGGCCCGCTGGTAGCCGTATGTCCTCGCATCGCTCGCCGGACGCGCTGCGATCCAGGCGGCCAGCAGGGCGATAAAGACGCCGGCGGCGTCGGAGAGCATGTGCCCGGCGTCGGCCAGCAGCGCCAGCGAGCCGGAGGCCAGGGCGCCGGCGACCTGGATCAGGACCACGGCCAGCGTGATGCCCAGGACGGCGATCAGGCGCTTGCGGTGCTTGGCAGTGCCGGTGGCTGACGCCGTGATGCCGTGCGAGTGACTGTGGTCGTGTCCCATGATTCCAAGGCTAGTCGCCCCCAGGGCAGCTAGCCCCAGCCGAGTTCGTGCAACCGCGCGTCGCTGATGCCGAAGTGGTGCGCGATTTCATGAACCACGGTGACCGTCACTTCCTCAACGACGTCCTCGCGCGAAGTACAGAGCTCCAGGATCGGCTGGCGGTAGATGGTGATCCGGTCCGGCAGCGAGCCGGCGTCCCACCAGGAATCCCGCTCGGTCAGCGGCACGCCCTCGTAAAGGCCCAGCAGCACCGTGTCCGGGTCCTCGCCCGGCTGCGGGGTGTAGTCGTCCTCGATGAAGACCGCCACGTTGTTCATGGTCTTCGCCAGCTCCGGCGGAATCCGGTCCAGGGCGTCGCCCACCGCGGCTTCGAACTCGTCCTCGGACATCGGGAACGGCCCGCCGCCGCCGTCTCCGGCGCGGCCGCCGTCGTCGTTTCCGTCCGGCACGATCGGCAGGCCGGGAGGCAGTGAAGCGGGCATACCTAGAACTCTAGGCCCCCTGCTTCGGGGCGGGACCCTGGCGGGAGCGGCGCCGGGTGAGGGAGACGCCGGCGAGGCAGATCACGCCGCCCACCAGGCCCCAGATGGTGGGAATCTCGCCCAATACCAGCCAGGAGATCAGGATGGTGGTGCCGGGGACCAGGTAGGTAGTGGCCGCGAGCCGTCCGGCGTCGATCAGGGAGAGCGCGTACGCCCAGGTGGTGAACGCGATCGCGGTCGGGAATACGCCGAGGTAGACCAGGCCCAGCGTCGCGGGCAGCGGCCCCGCCTGCAGCTCCGCGACGAGCTGGCCGCTGAAGGGCAGGCAGCACACCGCACCCACCATGATGCCGAACCAGGTGGCCTGGGCTGCCGGGATCTTCCGAAGCACCGGCTTCTGCACGATCACGCTCACCGCGGCGAGGGCGGCCGCGAGCAGGCAGAGCAGAACCCCGGCCACGTCCGCCGTCGAGCGCTGGCCGGACCCGAGGGCAATCACCGCGACGCCGCCGAATGCGACCAGGCTGCCGATGATCAGCCAGCGCGGGAAGCCCTCCTTTAGGATGATCCCGGCCATCACAGCCACGAGGATGGGGTTGACGTTGATCAGCAGGGCGGCCGTGCCGGCGTCGAGCATATGTTCGGCGGCGTTCAGGGCAACGTTGTAGCCGCCAAACCACATCACGCCGTAAGCCAGGATGGGCCACCACTCGCGGCCCTTGGGGAACGCGGGCGCCTTGCGGAACTGCGGCAGCACCACCAGGCCCAGCACGACGGCGGCCACGGAAAGCCGCCCCAGGGTCAGCGGTCCTGGGGAGAAGCTGGGCCCGACGGCGCGGATGCCCACGAAGGCCGACGCCCAGAGGACCACCGTGACCACGACGGCGGCGATCCCCAGCCTGCTGATCTGTCCCGGCCGAAGGGGCGCCTTGGCCGCGGCGGGCGGGGCCGCGTGCGAGGCTGCTTCGTGCGTGCTGTCGGGGTTCGTGGTACCGGGGTCTGCGGTGCCCGGGTGGGTGCTGTCCGGATGGGGGGAGCCTGTCTCGGCGGTTGTTGCCATGCTGCCAATCTAGCCCGTGCGGCGGCGTGGCGGCTGGCGGAAATCGGTCAGGTCTAGTCGGTTTCCTGCCAATGTTCCCGCGCGTGTTCCCGGCGGCCTCACCGGAGGACGCGTGCGGCGGCCTGGACGGCGTCCGCGACGTGGGCGAGCGCCGCCGAGCCACGCCGCCACTGCTGCCAGTAAAGGGCGACGTCCACATGGGTGCTCGGAGCGAGGACCTCCAGCGTTCCGGTCCGGAGGTCCTCGCCGATTTCGATCTCGGGCATCATGCCCCAGCCCATGCCCCAGCGGATGGCATCCCCAAACTCCTGGGCGGCCGGGATGTAGTGCCGCGGTGCTTGAACCGGGGAGCGGCCGAACCGCCGCAGCCAGCGGTCCTGCAGGTCGTCCTTGCGGTCATAGACCAGCACGGGGGCCTTGGCCAGCGCCGCCGCGGTGACGCCGGAGGCAAACCAGCGGCGGGAAAAGTCCGCCGTGCAGACGGGCAGGTAGCGCATGACGCCGAGCTTGCGCGACGAACAGCCCGGCACCGGCGCCGCCGTGGCCGTGATCGCGGCCGCCGCGGCGCCGGCGCGCAGGAGGTCGAGGGAATGTTCCTGGTCTTCCCGGAGGATCTCGAGCTGGACGGTGTCCCCGGCGGCTGCCAGGCCGGCCAAGGCCCAGGTGTGCAGTGAATCGCTATTGATGACCAGGGTCAGGCGCGTCCGTCCGTGCGGTTCCGCCGGCTCCAACTCCTGGGCGAGGTCCGCCGAGAGCAACTCCAGCTGCCGGGCAAACCGCACCACGGCCTGGCCGGACTCGGTGAGCCCCGGCGGCCGTGCCCGGGTCAGCACCGGACGGCCGACGGCTGCCTCGAGCGCGCGGATCCGCTGGCTGATGGCCGACGGCGTGACGGAGAGGTGGGCTGCGGCGGCGTCGAAGCTTCCATGCGTGATGATTGCCGCCAGCGTCCGGGCCTGCTCGGGCGAGATCTCGATCATTAGCCCATCTTAGGTAGGCCAAGAATGTTTAACTGGTTTCATCTGGCTACGGCACCTACCGTGGAATGGTGATCTTCCCCCTGGTTTCCGGCCTCTCCGCCGGGTTATCCCTCATCGTTGCCATCGGCGCACAGAACGCCTTCGTCCTCCGCCAAGGCATCCAGCGCTCGCACGTCGCCATGGTGGTGGCGGTCTGCGCCGTGTCGGACCTGCTGCTGATCCTGCTGGGCGTCGCGGGCATCGGCGTCCTCCTGGACCGGGCGCCTGCCGCCCTCGTGATGATCCGCTGGGCCGGTGCGGCGTTCCTGCTCGCCTATGGGGCGCTCGCTGCCTGGCGTGCGGTCCGCGGGGAACAGATGGACCACCCCGGAGACAAGCCGGCGGGCAGCAGGGCGGCCGTGCTCGCCACCTGTCTGGCCTTCACCTGGCTGAACCCGCACGTCTATCTGGATACCGTGCTGCTGCTCGGGTCGCTTGCGGCAGCCCAGGGCGAGTCCGGACGGTGGTGGTTCGCCGCCGGGGCCGGCCTGGGCAGCATTGCGTGGTTCACCGCCCTCGGCGCGGGGGCGCGGTTCCTGACGTCCCTGTTCCGGCGCCGGGCGGCGTGGCGGGTGCTCGACGCCATGATCGCCGTCGTGATGGTTACCCTGGCCGTGCTGCTGCTGGCCTGAGCACCGCACGTTCTTGACCTGGCCCTACCTGCCGCGAGCGGCCCACTCCAGCAGCCGGTCCACCGGCCAGGTGGTGATGATCCGCTCCGCGGGGACGCCGTTCCGGGCCGCCCGCTCAGCCCCGTATTGCAGGAAGTCCAGCTGGCCCGGGGCATGCGCGTCGCTGTCGACGCTGAAGAGGCAGCCGGCATCGAGCGCCAGTTGGATCAGTTCATCAGGCGGGTCCTGGCGCTCCGGACGCGCGTTGATCTCGACGGCGACGTCATGCTCAGCGCAGGCCGCGAACACCCGTTTCGCATCAAACTCCGACGGCGGCCGCGTCCCGCGCGAGCCGTTCAGGAGCCGGCCGGTGCAGTGCCCCAGCACCCGGGTGTGCGGGTCCTCGATCCCGGACAGCATCCGCCGGGTCATGGTCCGGCGGTCCGAGCGGAGCTTCGAGTGCACGCTTGCCACCACGATGGCCAGGCGGTCCAGCAGTTCCGGAGCCTGGTCCAGCGTCCCGTCCTCCAGGATGTCGACCTCGATGCCGGAGAGCAGGCGGATCCCGGCGCGGCCGGCGTCGATCGCTGCGACGAGGTCCAACTGCTCGCCGAGTCGTTCGGCGCTCAAGCCGTTGGCGATCCTCAGCGTGGGGGAGTGGTCGGTCAGGGCCACGTACTCGCGGCCCAGCATCCGGGCGGCGTCCAGCATGGCCTCGATCGGCGACCCGCCGTCGGACCAGTTGCTGTGCGTGTGCAGGTCCCCGCGGAGCTCCGCCAGCAACTCGCGGCCGCCCTCGGCAAGCGGCTCGGCGCCGCGTTCGCGCAGGCCCCCGAGGTAGTCGGGGACCCCGCCGTCGACGGCCTGCGCGATCACCTCGAACGTCCGGTCCCCGATACCCTTCGTGCGCTTGAGCCGGCCGTCCCGCAGGCGCGCGGCAAGTTCCTCGGGGGAGAGGCCGGCGATGAGCTCGGCCGCCTTCCGGAAAGCCTGCACCTTGAAGGTGGTGGCACGCTCGCGTTCGAGCCAAAAAGCGATCTCATTGAGGGCAGTGGCGGCATCCATCTGCCCATCATCCGCACAACGGCACCGGCCTTGTCCAGACCCTTGTCCAGGCCCTTGTCCAGACCCTTGTCCAGACCCGGTCCGGAGCGTATTCCCGCGTTGTTGAGCTGATTTTGGAGTTTCCGGAAGTTGGCCCTATAGTTTTATAGGTCCAGTTCGGAGGAACCCGAAGGGCGCAAAACGGAAGGCTTAGGCCCTTGTTTTTTGCCCTCGTTTCAGTGGGTTTTACCGGATGGCGTCCTGGCCCCCATCGTCTAGCGGCCTAGGACACCGCCCTTTCACGGCGGCGGCACGGGTTCGAATCCCGTTGGGGGTACGCAAGGAACTGGTCAGGCCGGATGAAAAAGTCTGGTAGGCTAAAGGCCTTGAAAAATTGCAGTAGCGATACTGCAGGCAGCAAGAAACAGTAGTAAAAGTAAGGCCCTGTAGCGCAGTTGGTTAGCGCGCCGCCCTGTCACGGCGGAGGTCGCGGGTTCAAGTCCCGTCAGGGTCGCTCTGATTGCCAGAAGAAATTCCGGCCGTCAAGGTGACACGTCACCTAGGCTCTGTAGCTCAGTTGGTAGAGCGTTCGACTGAAAATCGAAAGGTCACCGGATCGACGCCGGTCGGAGCCACCACTGGGAAGCATCAGTTCATACGAACTGGTGCTTTTCTTCTTTAATCCGGCCATCGGCTGCTCCGTAGCGGCCTTGTTGGGACGTCAAAGCGGCCGTTATGGAGCAACCGACGCGGTTCGGGGCGTTTCGACGGCGGCACGCGGGTTTGGGGACACGCCGACGGGCCCGGCTAGACTCGCACGCTGGGGAAGAACGCCATTGCCGCGGCCGGTCCCTGGGAGAGGTCCGCGGCGCAATCTCGACCAGAAGAGTGACTTTGAAAAAGACTGTACGTCCGTTGACCGCCGCCGCCCTACTCGCCGCCCTGGCGCTGACCGCTTGCTCGGCACCGGAGGCGGCAAGCCCGCCGTCGTCGTCCGCTGCCCCGGCAGCGTCGGCCTCCGCAACGCCCAGCCCGACCAAGACGTCGGGCCCCTACGGCGACTTCCCGACGGCGGCCGAGGCCTGCAAGACAATCTCGGAGCAGGCCACGGGCGCGTCGTTGTTCCCGCTCTCGGCAGCCCAAGGAAAGACCGCCGAACTCGAGCAGCTCAAAGCCGAACTCAGCCGCACGGCCGAGCGCGTCCCGGACAGCCTGAAGGCCGACTTCGCCAAACTCAACCAGGTGGCCGTGGCCGGCCTGAGCGACCAGACCATCTACTCCAGCGGCAAGTTCCAGGCCGTTATGGCACCCGTGACGGGCTGGATCGCCACCAACTGCAAGTAGGCGACTGCACCCGGGCGGCCCTGTCGAAATCCCCCAAATCTGGCCCGACGGTCGTCCCCAAGGGCTAGGGTGGTGTCAAAGAGAAGGGGGAGTGCCACATGGAGTATCAGGATCCTCAGTCCGCACCAGGCCTGGAGGTGGTGCCGGCGGGGCCGGGCCGTGCCGCGACCGGCCGCACCGTCATTTCCGAAGCTGCCGTCGCCAAGGTTGCCGGCATCGCAGCCCGGGCCGTACCCGGGGTGTATTCCCTCGGCAGCGGCCCGTCCCGGGCCCTGGGCGCCTTCCGCGACGCCGTCGGCAGCACGGATCACGCCGCCGGGGTGCGCGCCGAGGTTGGCGAGACCCAGGTGGCCGTGGACATAGACCTCGTGGCGCTCTACGGCACCCCGCTCCATCCCCTGGCGGACCAGATCCGGGCGGCCGTCTACGCCGCCGTGGAGGAGCTCGTCGGGCTGCAGGTCATCGAGGTCAACATCGAGATCCATGATGTCTTCGTTCCCGGCCCGCCCAAGGCCCCGGCGCCCGGCGAGGCCCGGCCCATGAGGGAGGCACTCCAGTGAACCTGACCGTAGTCGGCATGGCCGCCGGCGCCTTCCTGGCGTTTATGTCCTTCGCCTTCGGCGTCTGGGGCTTCCTGGGCTCCCTGCTTTTCATGGCCCTCGGAGCCCTGCTGGGCCGTGCGGCGGAAGGGAAACTGGACCTGCGCAGCGTGTTTGACGCCATCACGGGCCGGCGTTCCTCCTCATGAGCGTCTCCGCAGGACGCCCGCTGGCCGGGCACAACCGGATCAGTACGCAGGCCCTCACGAGCCTCGCCCGCGCCGCCGCCGCCGAGGCGCTCGGCGTGCCGCCGCAGGACGTCCGGGCGGACTGGACCGACGACGGCGGCCTGCTGGCCCTCTCGCTCGTCACACCGATCGCCGTCCCGTCGCTGACCTCTGTGCTGCGGGACCCCGCCCGCGTGGCCGGCTTCGGCGGCCCCATCTGGGATCGGGCGGTTGCCGCTAAGGCGCAGATCCTGCGCCGCGTGACGGAACTCAGCGGCGCACAGCTGAGCCGGGTGGACATCCGCATCAGCGGCGCCAGCGTCAGCGACGGAGGGAGGGTGCGGTGAGCCACGCCGCCGAACGCCACCACCACGATGCCGCGCCCCACGAAGGAGCGCCCCAGGAAGCGGGCGCCGGCCCCGTCACCGCCCCGGCCCACGGACCCGACCTACTCCCCGGTGGGGCCAGGATGGAACGCGTCCTGGCACGGGAGACCACCTCATCCCGGGCTTTCGCCGCCGTCATTGCGGCCATCCTGGTTATCGGGCTGTGCGGCTACGCCCTGCTCGAGACCGCGGTGCGCGCCGTCGGGCAGCCGCCGTGGCTGATTGACCCGCAAACCGCTGCCGACCGGATCACTGCCCTCCCCACCGGGGTCGCCCCGCTGCTGCTCGGCGTCACCGGTGCCGTGGTCTTTGCGGCTGGACTCTTCTTCTTCCTCAACGCGGTGCCGCCCGGACGGCGGGCCCGGCACGTGCTCGTGGACCCGCGTGCCGCCGTCGTGGTCGATGACGAGGTGATCGCCTCGGCGCTGGCGCGGCGTGCCCGGCTGGCCGCCAACGTGACGCAGGAGCAGGTCATGGTGGTCGTCTCACGGAGGCAGGTGCTGGTCAATGTCCGGCCGACCTCCGGGGTGCCGCTCCGCGAGGCCGACGTCCAGGCGGCCGTCGAGGCCGAGCTGCGGGCCATGGCGCCGTCGCCCATGCCCGAGGTCCGCGTCAACCTGGCTGCCTCGGGGGTGATCGGCGCGTGAACGGAACGCCACGAATCCTGAACCGGATCCTGATCGGCGTCCTCGGCGCCAAACTCCTGGTCATCGGGGCGTTGCTGGTCCTGCTGGCCACGGTGCCCGCGGTCGGAAGCTGGTGGCAGGGCTGGTCCGCCGGGCTGTGGGCAGGCGTCCGCGGACTTTTCGACCAGACCAGGTTCCCCGGCCGGTCCGAAAGCTGGCTGTGGTTTGTCATGGTGTTCCTGCTGCTGGCGGTGATCGGTGTCATGGTGGCGTGGCTGGCGCAACAGGGCAAAGGTCGGGCGAACCTGCTCGTTGCCGCGGACGACGCCGGCGAGGTGCCCGGCAGCGTCCGGATCGGCGGCGGCGTGGCGGAACAGGCGCTCCGGGCCGCGCTGGCCGACCGGCCGGACCTGGCCGGCGCCACGGTGGCCACCTATGAGTTCGAGGGCGAGCCTGCCCTCCGGATCCGGGTGCAGCCGCGCCAGGGGGTGGCCCCGCACATCCTGGCCGCGGACGTCTCCGCCCTCGTGCAGGCGCTGGACGCCGTCGTCGGCAAGCGCACGCCCGTCCTGATCCATATCGGGTCCGGCGCGCGGTCCAGGTTCGGCCGCGCCGAGCGGGTGCGCTGACCAAACCCGCGCTGCGGCGCAGGGGCCGGCAGTGTTTTTTAGAAACACTTGCCCCACCCGAAACGCAGGCCCCAGCGCCCTCGCCGCCGCGGCGGCCCCGGGCTCGGGGACCGGATGCCTGTCCCCGATGCGGTTTCCATTGCATAAAGCTTTGATGTAAACGCTTGCATTCCGCACCACCGGGTCGCTAGTGTGATGGTCACCACACCAACTGCACCACCGGTCCAACCGGTACTCAGCGAGGAGCACCTGTATGAAAACCCGTAAATATCTACTTCCCGCAGCCGCGGCCGGTGTTCTGGCCCTCTCCCTTTCAGCCTGTTCAGGCGGCGGCGGAGGCGGCGGCGGCGGCGGGAGCACCGCGGGTGGCGGCGATGCGGCAGCCAACGTGGACGGCCGCGGCCCCATCACCTACGTCCAGGGCAAGGACAACAGCAACGTCGTCCGGCCGCTGATCGAAAAGTGGAATGCCGCGCACCCGAACGAAAAGGTGACGTTCAAGGAGCAGACCGACCAGGCCGACCAGCAGCACGACGACCTCGTGCAGCACTTCCAGGCCAAGGACGCCAACTACGACGTAGTCAGCGTGGACGTTGTCTGGACCGCTGAGTTTGCGGCCAAGGGCTGGCTCCAGCCGCTCAAGGACAAGACGGCGCTCGACACCGCCGGGATGCTGAAGCCGACCCTCGACGCCGCTTCCTACAAGGGCACCCTGTACGCCGCGCCGGAATCTTCCGATGGCGGCATTCTCTACTACCGCAAGGACCTGGTTCCCACGCCGCCCAAGACGTGGGACGAGATGATGAGCATGTGCTCGATCGCCAAGACCAACAACATTGGCTGCTACTCGGGCCAGTTCTCGAAGTATGAGGGACTCACCGTCAACGCCTCCGAGGCGATCAACTCCGCCGGCGGCTCCGTGCTGGACAAGGACGGCAAGCCGAGCCTGAACACCGATGGCGCAAAGGCGGGTCTCAGCAACCTTGCGAAGGCATATGCGGACGGCAACATCCCTAAGGAAGCCATCACCTACAAGGAAGAGGAATCCCGCCAGGCGTTCCAGGACGGCAAGCTCCTGTTCCTGCGCAACTGGCCCTACGTCTACAACCTGGCCACCACTGAAGGTTCCTCCAAAGTCAAGGACGTCCTCGGCATGGCGGCCCTCCCCGGCAAGTCCGGCCCGGGTGCTTCCTCGCTCGGCGGCCACAGCGCGGGCATGAGTGTTTACTCCAAGAACAAGGCCACCGCCCTGGACTTCCTGAAATTCCTCACCACCGAGGAGACGCAGAAGTTCTTCGCCACGCAGGGTTCGCTCGCTCCGGTGCTTACCAAGCTCTATGAGGACAAGGACCTGGTCGCCAAGCTGCCGTACCTGCCGGTGCTGAAGACCTCGATCGAGAACGCCGTCCCGCGTCCGGTGACCCCGTTCTACCCGGCCGTTACCAAGGCCATCCAGGACAACGCCTACTCGGCCATCAAGGGCGAGAAAGCAGTGGACGCGGCGCTGTCCGACATGCAGAAGTCCATCGAAACCCAGTCAAAGTAGTCCAACATGGCAACTGAATTAGGCCCGACGCCGGTCAAGACGCCGGCGTCGGGCGGGCCCGAGCTCCACCGCGCACCCAAGGGGGTGGGGGAGGACAACGTTATCGCGAGCCAGGGCAAGTGGGCATCGTGGCTGTTGGCCCCCACCGTCATCGCGCTGTCTATTGTCATCGTTTACCCGATCATCAGCGCCATCGTGATGTCCTTCCAGGCCGACGCCGGCCTGGATCCGGCCACCGGCCTCTTCACCGAGGGTGGCCCCGCAGGCTTCACGAATTACGTCAACTGGCTCGGCCAACAGTGCGCGGCGCCGGACGGCGGCACCGTTTCCTGCCCGCCGGGCACTCTGGGATCCCAGTTCTGGTCCGCGACGGCAACGACATTCTTCTTCGCGGCCGTTACCGTTGCGCTGGAGACCGTGCTCGGTTTCTGGATGGCCATGATCATGGCGCGCGCCTTCAAGGGCCGCAGCCTGGTCCGCGCAGCCGTGCTGGTGCCGTGGGCCATCCCCACCGCCGTCACCGCCAAGCTGTGGCTGTTCATCTTCGCCTTTGAGGGCATCGCCAACAAGCTCTTCAACGCCTCCATCCTGTGGACCGGCAGCGAATGGCCGGCCAAGTGGGCGGTCATCATCGCGGACGTCTGGAAGACGACGCCGTTTATGGCGCTGCTGATCCTGGCCGGGCTGCAGATGATACCGGCCGAGGTGTACGAAGCTGCCAAGGTCGACGGCGCCTCTGCGTGGCAGCGGTTCCGGCTGATCACCCTGCCGCTGGTGAAGCCGGCACTGATGGTGGCCATCCTGTTCCGCACCCTCGACGCGCTCCGGATGTTCGACCTCCCCTACATCCTGACCGGCGGCGCGAACAACACCACAACGCTGTCCATCCTGGTGATCAACCAGATCAGGCAGGGCTTCAACGTTGCGGCGGCGCTGTCCACCATCACGTTCATCATCATTTTCCTTGTCGCCTTCATCTTCGTGCGCTTCCTCGGCGCCAATGTCGTGGAGCAACAGACCGGCGCAACTAAGGGGAAGAAATGACCACCGCCGCGACCGAGCTGCGTGCGCAGCAGGACAAGGGACGCAAGACCGCCCAGAACCGCGAGAAGTGGGCCCAGGGCCGGACTTACATCAGCGCCGTCGTGATCCTCATCTGGTGCCTGGCCCCGGCGTACTGGATGGTGGTGACGGCCTTCCGCGAGGTGGGGTTCACCTACGACACCTCGGTCCTGCCGACCCACGTCACGCTGGACAACTTCAACACCGCGTTCGACACCTCCTTCGGGAACCACTTCGGCCAGGCGCTGCTCAACAGTGTCTTCATCGGCGTCGTGGTGACCGTGGTGTCGCTGCTGATCGGGGTGTTCGCCGCCTACGCCCTCGCCCGGTTGAACTTCCGGTTCAAGTACCTCGTGCTCGGGTTCATCCTGGGGGCCTCGATGTTCCCGGGCGTCGCCCTCATCACCCCGCTGTTCCAGTTGTTCACCAACATCGGCTGGATGGGGACCTACCAGGCCCTGATCATCCCGAACATCTCGTTCGTGCTGCCGCTGACCGTGTACACCATGACGTCGTTCTTCCGCGAAATGCCGTGGGAGCTCGAGGAGTCGGCCCGGGTGGACGGTTGCACCCAGGGCCAGGCGTTCCGCAAGGTGATCATGCCGCTCGCCGCGCCGGCCATCTTCACGACGGCAATCCTGGCGTTCATCTCCTCGTGGAACGAGTTCCTGATCGCCAGCCAGCTCTCCAGCGACAAGACCCAGCCGGTCACCGTCGCCATCGCGAGCTTCGCCGGCGCGCAGCCCAACCAGATCCCCTACACGGCGATCATGGCGGCCGGCACGATCGTGACGATTCCGTTGGTGATCCTGGTGCTGGTGTTCCAGCGCAAGATCGTGGCGGGCCTGACGGCGGGCGCCGTCAAGTGACGGCCTCGTGACGGCGGGTTTGTCATGACAGCCGGACAGAACCGCGGCGAGGTCCATCCGACGCACCGCAGGGTGCGCTCGGGCGAGGACTTCGACATCATCATCGGGTTCCTGGGCTTCTGGGCCCTGGTCCTGCTGGCGGTCACCGTCTGGATGGAGGTGACCGCCCAGCCGGCCCTCGGCTGGGCCCTGGGGCTGCTGGCCACGCTGCTTGCCCTGTACGGAATGATCCGGCTCCGGCGGCGGCTTCCCGGGCGGACGGCCACCCGGCGACGCTGAGCGCCGGCGTCACATGCGGCGCCGGTGTCCCAGCGACACTAGGATGAAACGGCGCCGCGGGGCGGTGCGCCGGCCGCGATTCTGCGGCCGGCCGATAAGGGGACACGGTGGCACGGACAACTGACAGGGCGCAACGCGGAGGCCACTCCGGCGTCAGCATCGAGGACGTGGCGGCGGCAGCCGGTGTCTCAACCGCCACCGTCTCCCGCGCCGTTCGAGGGCTGCCCCGGGTCTCGCCCGCCACCCGGGAGAAGATCCTCGACATCGCGCAGGCCCTGGGCTACGTGGCCTCGTCCTCGGCGTCCGGCCTGGCCACCGGCCGCACCCGGACCATCGGGGTGCTGGCCCCGTTCGTCAGCCGCTGGTTCTTTTCCAAGGCGATCGAAGGGGCGGACCGGGAACTGCACGGCCGCCAGTACAACCTGTCGCTGTTCAACCTGGGCGGCCACGGCAGCCACCGCGAGCGTTTGTTCAGCAAGACCATGGTCTACAAGCAGATCGACGCCCTCCTGGTCCTTTGCATGGCCCTGAGCCGCGAGGAACTGGAGCACCTGCAGAAGATCGACATCCCGCTCGTCGTCGTCGGCGGCCACGTCGAGGGCTGCGCGTACATCGGAATTGACGACTACGAGGCCGCGTCCACCGCGGTGCGGCACCTGATCGGCCTGGGCCACAAGGACATTGCGCTGCTCCACGGCGATGACGAAACAGACCTGAATTTCGACGTTCCGCGGGTCCGGATCAAGGCGTTCCAAGACGTGATGGCCCAGGCGGAGCTGGACGTCCGGCCCGAGTGGGACGAGTGGGGGGACTTCACCGTCCACAGCGGCCAGGAAGCGTTCCGGCGACTGTGGGACCGGCCCGGGCCCAAGCCCACCGCGATCTTCTGCGCTTCGGACGAGATGGCCATGGGGGTAATCTTCGAGGCCCGCCGGGCGGACGTCCGGATCCCGGACGATCTCTCGGTGGTGGGAATCGATGACCACGAATTTTCCGCCGCCGTCGGCCTCACCACCGTGCGGCAGCGCCCCGACGAGCAGGCCGAGCTCGGCACCAAGATGCTGCTCGACGAACTCGACGGCATCGCAGGGGCGGTGCGTTCCACGGTGGCCCCGCACCGGCTGATCGTGCGGAGCACGACGGCGGCCCCGCGCCTCGCGGAGCCGCTTGCGCCGGCGTCGGGCCAGCAGGCCAGGCGCCGCTAGGCGACGGCGCGTCCGTTACCCCCGGTGCCTCAGGAGGCGCGTGCCAGCTGCCGGATCGGGATCCAGCGGGAGGCCAGCCGCCGGTACGCCGCCGCAGCGCCGGTCATGTCGCCCTCGGCCAGGCACTCGATTCCCAGCCGCACATCCAGCGGCGACTCGTCCGGGTAAACCTTGTCGGCCACCGCGCCGTAGTCGAGTTCCACGACCGAATCCGGGTGGAAGAGCTCGAGCCATTCGGTGAGCTGGGTCAGATCCTCCAGCATGTCGAGGTCCGGAGCGGCGAGGGCCAGATGGGCGACGGCGTGCCGCACCCGTTCCAGTGCGGCCCCGAGCGTGGCCCGGATCCGCACGGTGATGATCCGGCCGCCGGACTCCACGACGTCGGTGGGGTCGGACTCCTGGAACAGGCAGAACCAGCTGAACGGGATCCCCCAGGTCGACGCGCGAGTGTGGACCCGGCCGACGCCCTCGCGTGCCTTGACCTGGTCGATGCGTTCCTGGTGCCGGTCCCGCAGTTCCTCCGGGATCAGGAGCTGTGCCAGCGGGCCGTGGATTCCCTCCATCAGGGCGTTGGCGGCCAGGCCGGCCCGGAGCACCAGCTGGCTGGGGCAGTACAGCAGCCTGGCCGGCAGCACCTCCCCGTCGTCGGCCTTGCCGGGTGCGGCGTTCCCGGGGCCGGCCTTGCCGGGGCCGGGGGATCCGCCGTCGCTGACGGCCAGCACACGCACCAGGTCCGTCTGGCCGGTGGGGAAGGGATCCCCGCCGGGGCGGGTGATGCGGCCCAGCGAGGCCAGCAGTTCGGCGTTCTCCACGGCGGCGCGGGACTCGGAGCGGGCGCCCGCGGCCCGCAGCGCCCCCTGCTGCTCGGCAGGGAAGGCCTCCAGGGGCTCGTAGACCCGCAGCGTCGAGGAAAACGGCAACCCGGCCTGGCCGTGGTAGAGGTTCCCCGTCATCGCGGGCCTGCGCTTCCCCGGCGGGCGTCCATCAGTCGGCCAGCTCCGCGATGACCGGGGCATGGTCCGAGGCGCCCTTGCCCTTGCGCTCTTCGCGGTCGATCGAGGCGCCCGTCACGCGGGCGGCCAGCGCCGGGGAGGCAAGGATGAAGTCGATCCGCATGCCTTCCTTCTTCGGGAACCGCAGCTGGGTGTAGTCCCAGTAGGTGTAGACCCCGGGTCCCTGCGCGTACGGGCGGACGACGTCGGCGAAGCCGGCGTCTTCGAAGGCGCGGAAGGCCGCGCGTTCCGGTTCGCTGACGTGGGTCAGGCCCTCGGTGCGGAAATAGTCGATGTCCCAGACGTCCTCGTCGCGCGGGGCGATGTTCCAGTCGCCCATCAGCGCGATCTGCGCCTTCGGGTCGGCCTTGACCCACGCCTCGGAGTGGGCACGGAGGGTGTCCAGCCAGCTGAGCTTGTAGGGCATGTGCTCATCGTCGAGCGCCCGGCCGTTGGGGACGTAGAGGCTCCAGACCCGGATTCCGCCACAGGTGGCGCCGATCGCGCGGGCCTCCTGGACTTCTTCCTTACCGCCCTTGCCGAAGACGGGCTGGTCCATAAACGTGCGTTCGACGTCGTCGAGGCCCACGCGGGAGGCGATGGCGACCCCGTTCCACTGGCTCAGGCCGAAGTGGGCGACCTCGTAGCCCATCCGTTCGAACAGCTCCCACGGGAAGTTGTCGTCCTTGCACTTGGTTTCCTGGATGGCCAGGACATCGCAGTCGGTGCGCTGGAGCCAGGCCTCAACGCGGTCGGCACGGGCACGGAGCGAATTCACATTCCAGGTGGCAATCTTCACAGTTCCTAACTTACCTTTCCTTGGCCCCGGGCGGTGCTGCCGCGGCCGCCGGCCCGGGCCGTCACCGCTGCCCGCCAGTCTGGAAATTAGTAGGAAGTCCGAGTATATTCGGGAGAAGAGATGATCTAGGTCACATGCAAAGGAGCATTCCATAATGGTTCGTGAGCTTTCCCATTACATCGGCGGGCAGCACGTGGAGGGCACCTCGGGGCGCTTCAGCGACGTCTACGACCCCTGCACCGGCGAGGTCCAGGCACGCCTCCCGCTGGCCAGCGCCGAGGAAGTCCGCAACGTGGTGGCCAACGCGGAGAAGGGCCAGCTGGAGTGGGCCGCCATGAACCCGCAGCGCCGCGGCCGGATCCTGCTGAAGTTCGTGGACCTGGTCAACCAGAACATGGACGAACTGGCCACCCTGCTTTCCTCCGAGCACGGCAAGACCTTCCTGGACGCCAAGGGCGACATCCAGCGCGGCATCGAGGTGGTGGAGTTCGCCGCCGGCGCCCCGCACCTGCTCAAGGGCGAGTTCTCCGACAGCGCCGGGACCGGCGTCGACGTCCACTCGCTGCGGCAGCCGCTCGGCGTCGTGGCCGGTATCACCCCGTTCAACTTCCCGGCCATGATCCCGCTCTGGAAGTCCGGCCCCGCCCTGGCGGCCGGCAACTCCTTCATCCTCAAGCCCTCCGAGCGTGATCCCTCCGTGCCGCTGCGGCTGGCCGAGCTGTTCACCGAGGCCGGCCTGCCGGACGGTGTCTTCAATGTGGTCAACGGGGACAAGGAGGCCGTGGACGCGCTGCTGGAGGACCCGCGCGTCCAGGCCATCGGCTTCGTCGGCTCCACCCCGATCGCGCAGTACATCTACGCCACCGCCGCGGCGCACGGCAAGCGCGCCCAGTGCTTCGGCGGCGCCAAGAACCACATGGTGATCATGCCCGACGCGGACCTGGACATGGCAGTTGATGCCCTGATCGGCGCCGGCTTCGGCTCCGCCGGCGAACGCTGCATGGCGATCTCCGTGGCTGTCCCGGTGGGCAAGGCCACCGGCGACGCGCTCGTGGCAAAGCTGCAGGAGCGGGTCGCGGACCTCAAGGTGGGCCACAGCCTGGCCAAGGACTCGGACTTCGGCCCGGTCGTCGCCGCTTCCGCCAAGGAACGGATCGAGGGCTACATCGCCTCAGGCGTCGAGGAAGGCGCCACGTTGCTCGCGGACGGCCGCGGCCTCAAAGTCGAGGGCTACGACGGCGGCTTCTGGGTGGGTCCGACCCTCTTCGACAACGTCACCAAGGACATGAAGATCTACCGGGAGGAAATCTTCGGGCCGGTGCTCAGCGTGCTCCGCGCGGAAGACTACGACGAGGCCCTGCGCCTGTGCAGCGAGCACGAGTTCGGCAACGGTGTGGCCATCTTCACCCGCGACGGCGACGCCGCCCGCGACTTCGCCAGCCGCGTCCAGGTCGGCATGGTGGGCATCAATGTCCCGATTCCCGTGCCGATCGCGTACTACACCTTCGGCGGCTGGAAGGCCTCCGGCTTCGGCGATCTCAACCAGCACGGCGCCGACGCGTTCCGGTTCTACACCAAGACCAAGACCGTCACCACCCGCTGGCCCTCCGGCATCCGCCAGGGCGCCAGCTTCGTGATGCCGGAAGGCAGCTGATGACGGAGCAGACGGGCGGAGAACCCGCCGAGGTCCGGTTCGAGCGCCGCGGCCGGCTCGGCGTCGTCACGCTGGACCGGCCCAAGGCCGTCAATGCGCTGACCGCCGGCATGGCGTCCGCGATGCTGGAGCAGCTCACGGTGTGGGCCGACGACGACGGCGTCGCCGCCGTCCTGGTGCGCGGCGCCGGCGAACGGGGGCTCTGCGCCGGCGGCGACATCGTGGCCATCTACCGGGACATGCAGGGCGGCGGCGACGCGACCGCAGACTTCTGGGCCGTCGAGTACCGGCTGAACCTGCTGATCTCGGAATACCCCAAGCCCTACATTGCGCTGATGGACGGGCTGGTCCTGGGCGGTGGGGTAGGTATCTCCGCACACGGCTCGGTCCGGATCGTCACCGAACGCACCAAGATGGGGATGCCGGAAACCACGATCGGCTTTGTGCCCGACGTCGGCGGGACGCTCCTGCTGTCGCGTTCGCCCGGCGAAACCGGCACCCACGCGGCGCTCACCGGAGCGCACCTGAGCGGTGCCGACGCCCTGTTCCTGGGGCTCGCGGACACCTTCGTTCCCTCCGCACAGCTCGCGGACCTCGCGGCGGCGCTGGAGACCGAGCCCGCGGACGCCGCCGTCGCCCGGTTCGCCGGGGAAGCCCCGCCGTCGGTCCTCGCGGCGCAGCAGGAATGGATCGATGCCTGCTACTCCTCCGACGACGCCGAGGAGATCCTGCGCCGGCTGCGGACCGTGGGCGGGGAAGCCGCGGACGCCGCCGACACCATCGCGGCCAAGTCCCCGACCGCGGTCAAAGTGGCGCTGGCCTCGCTGCGCCGCGTCCGCGGCCTGTGCCTCGCCGAGGCCCTGGAACAGGAGTACCGGGTGGGTCTGCGGTTCCTGGACGGCCCGGATTTCCGCGAGGGCATCCGCGCCCAGGTGGTGGACAAGGACCGCAACCCGCAGTGGCAGCCGGCCAGCCTGGCGGAGGTCAGCCGCGACGACGTCGAGGCGTACTTCGCGCCGCTGGGCGAGCGTGAACTGAAGCTTTCGAAGGAGCACGACAATGTCTGAAGCATCGCCGACCGAACCATCACCTTCTGACGCATCGCAGGCCGGTGCCATCGCGTTCCTCGGCCTGGGCCACATGGGCGGGCCGATGGCCGTCAACCTGGTCAAGGCCGGCTACACCGTGACCGGCTACGACGTGGTGCCGGCGGCGCTTGAAGCCGCCCGCGCCCACGGGATCGCTACCGCGGATACCGCCGCGGAGGCCGTCGCGGGCGCCGCCGTCGTGCTGACCATGCTGCCCAGCGGCAAACACCTGCTGGACGCCTACCGCGGCACCCTCGATCAGCCAGGCAAGCCCGGCGGTCCGGGGCTTCTGGCGGCCGCGGCGCCGGGGACGATGTTCCTCGATTGCTCCACTATCAACGTCGACGAGGCCCGCGAAGCCTCGGCGCTGGCGGTCGAGGCGGGCCACCGGGCCGTCGACGCCCCGGTCTCCGGCGGCGTCGTCGGGGCCGAAGCGGGAACCCTGACCTTTATGGTCGGCGCGACCGACGAGGACTTCGCCGCCGTCAAGCCGATGCTGGAGGTCATGGGCAAGCGGGTGGTCCACTGCGGCGGGCACGGCGCCGGACAGGCGGCGAAGATCTGCAACAACATGATCCTGGGCGTCTCGATGATCGCCGTCAGCGAGGCTTTTGTGCTCGGCGAGAAGCTCGGGCTGACGCACCAGGCACTCTTCGACGTCGCCTCGGCCGCCTCCGGGCAGTGCTGGGCACTGACCACCAACTGCCCCGTGCCCGGTCCGGTGCCGACCAGCCCGGCCAACCGCGACTACCAGCCGGGCTTCGCTGGCGCGCTGATGGCCAAGGACCTGAAACTGGCCCTCAATGCGCTCGAAAGCACCGGCGTCGCCGCCCGGCTGGGACCGCTGGCCTCCGAAATTTACGATACGTTTGCCGCGGAAGGCGGTGCCGGCCGGGACTTCTCCGGCATCATCACCGACATCCGGGACAAGTCCGAACAGCAGCCGAGGGGACAGGCATGACCGACTACACAAACATCCTGGTGGAGCGCCGAGGCCGCGTGGGCCTCGTGACGCTCAACCGGCCCGAGGCGCTGAATGCCCTGAACAAGGCGACGATGGACGAACTCGTGGCCGCCGTGTCCGCGATGGATTCCGACCCGGAGGTCGGCGCCGTCGTCGTGACCGGCTCGGCCAAGGCGTTCGCCGCCGGCGCTGACATTAAGGAGATGCAGTCCAAGGGCTACATGGAGATGTACGCCGCCGACTGGTTCCGCGGCTGGGAGGACTTCACCCGGCTGCGCATCCCGGTGGTGGCGGCGGTGTCCGGGTTTGCCCTCGGCGGCGGCTGCGAACTGGCGATGATGTGCGACTTCATCATCGCCGGGGACAACGCCAAGTTCGGCCAGCCCGAGATCAACCTTGGGGTTCTCCCCGGCATGGGCGGCTCGCAGCGCCTCACCCGCGCGGTGGGCAAGGCCAAGGCGATGGACATGATTCTCACGGGACGCTTCATGGATGCCGGGGAGGCCGAGCGTGCGGGCCTGGTGTCCCGGGTGGTCCCGGCCGCCGACGTCGTCGAGGAGGCCGTGAAGGCGGCCGAGGTGATTGCCTCCAAGTCCAAGCCCGTGGCCATGGTGGCGAAGGAAGCCGTCAACGCCGCCTTCGAAACCGGGCTGGCCCAGGGCGTGCTGTTCGAACGCCGCGTGTTCCACTCGCTCTTCGCCACCGAGGACCAGAAGGAGGGCATGGCCGCCTTCAGCGAGAAGCGGCAGCCCGACTTCACCCACCGGTAGCCGGCCCGCGGGAGGAACCGCCATGGGCACCGGTTTTCTGGGCGTTGGGGCTTGGCCGGAGGAAGTCCACGCCATGCTCCCCGGCGACGGGCTGGTCCCCGCCGCGGACGTGGTGATGGACCGGGGGTTCGACCTGCCGGCCGCGCCCGCCGCCGTCTGGCCCTGGTTTGTCCAGCTGGGCAAGGGACGCTCCGGCTGGTACCTGCCCCGATGGGCGGAAGCCCTCATTCCGGCGAGGCGGCGCGCCCTCCGGACCCTAGACCCGGCCTTGCAGGACCTCCGCGCCGGAGACGTCATCGCCGATTGGGGTGGTCCCGGGGCCACGTTCGAGATCGTGACCGTCGCCCCGCCCAAGGCCCTCGTGCACCGCTCGCAACGCGGCGCACTCGCCATCAGTTGGGCGATCGTCTTGCGGCCCGCGCCGGACCAGGCTGACCCTCAGGGCACAGCCTCCGGGACGCGGGTGCACCTGCGGCTCCGGCTCGCCGGGGTCAAACGCCGTCGACTCGTCGAAATCGGCGGCGGCCTGTTCGATCTCCTCACCATTGCTGGACTCGCGGCCGGGCTGAGGGAACGGCTGGCCGGCCCCCGGCCGTGACGGGGCCTCCGTGAGCCCCCCGGCCGTGACGGGGCCTCCGGCAGTGGCGTCAGGCCGTGCGGCGGGCGCGGAGCACGGCATCCCGGACCGTGACCGGGGCGCCCTCGGAATCACTGGTCGCCCGCGGCCGCGCGGTGCAGGTCACGATCTCCCACTCATGGGGGTCGAGGCCGGCGGCGATCTCCTCGGCGGTGAACAGCAGGCCGGGGGTGGAGGGCCGGCGCACGCTGGTGTCCAGGTCCGAGGGGTGGTGGCCCACGATCAGCAGTGTCCCGCCCGGCGCCACGGAGGCGGCCAGCCGGCTGTACACCCCGTCGCGCTGCGGCGCCGGCAGGTGCAGGAACTGCGCCGACACAAGGTCGAAGGTCCCGGCCGGCGGCGGTGACGCGGTGAGGTCCTGGTGCTGCCAGGTGATCCGGGCGGCCGTTTCGGGCTCGTCCTGAACCGCGGCGGCAGCCCTGGCCAGGGCCACGGACGAGATGTCCACCGCGGTCACCCGCCAGCCGCGCCGGGCCAGCCAGGCGGCGTCCGCGCCTTCTCCCGCTCCGACGTCGAGTGCGGAACCCGGCGTGAGGTCCGCGGCCTCGGCCACCAGTTGGGCGTTGGGCTCCCCGCTCCACACGGACGCGTGCTCGCCGTGCTGGCGGTACCGCTCGTCCCAGAACGATTCATCGAATTCCATGCTGCTCTTCTCCGGAACCGTCTTACCCGGCGCTGATCCCGAACAGGCCGATGATCAGGGCCATCACCATCAGGGTCACAAGTTCGTGGGCGCAGTTCAGTGCCGTCAGTCCCGCGGGGCGGCCCTCGAAGGCGTCGTGCGTGACGAAGCGGGCCGCGGTGAATCCGGCCCACAGAATCAGGGCGGTGACCAGCGTGTTGGCCAGGAAGTTGCCGCCGTAGAAGTGCTGCGAGATGGCGGCGGAGCCGGCCAGCACCCACGCGCTGATGAGGCTGACCAGCAGCGTGATGAGGATGGGCTTGACGGCGTCCCTGGCGTCCCCGCTGGGGGTGACCTTGGCGACGCGCATCCAGTAATTGCCGAACACCCTGGGCGTGTACCAGACGGATCCGACCACCATGCTGGACAGGGTCGCCAGCAGTACGGCCCAGATGTTGATTTCCGGAATCATAGCGCTCTCCTCGGCTCCGGGCCCATCCCTCGACGTGCCCGCAAGGGAAGTGTACGGCTTAGCCGCTGAAGTCCCCGGCATTGCGCCGGAAGTTGCCCAGGATCCGGATCAGCTGCTCCACGTCCGGCTCCTCGAAACCGGACTGGCCGAAGACCTCGGCGTTGAGCACAGCCGTCGCCCGCTTGGCGAGGGTCCGCCCCTCGGAGGTGAGCTCGATCAGCGTGGTCCTGCCGTCCGTGGGGTGCGGGGACCGGAGCACCAGCCCGGCCTCCTGCAGCCGGTCGACGGCGTTGGTCACCGACGTGGGGTGGACCTGGAGCAGCGCGCTCGCCTTGTTCATGGGCAGCGCGCCGCTCCGGGCGAAGCTGAGCAGGGCCAGCAGCTCGTAGCGCGCGAAGGTCAGTCCGAACGGCTTGAGTGCCGTTTCGATCCTGCCCAGCAGGATCTGCTGGGTCCGCATGATGGCGGTGATGGCGGCCATCGGGGCGGCGACGTCGGCCCAGCCGTGCCGCTCCCAGTTGCGCTGGGCGTCGGCGATCGGGTCACGCGGCAGCGGGGTGCCCATGCCTAGCCCTCGCCCTTCAGCCCGGGGAAGTCGGCCTCGGAGTACTCCGTGCCCAGTCCCTCCGGCACCCGGCCGGCCCCGTGCCGCAGTTCCTCGTTGTGCCGCAGTTCCACCCTCCGGATCTTGCCGGAGATGGTCTTGGGCAGCTCGGCAAACTCCAGCCGCCGGATACGTTTGAAGGGGGCCAGGTGCTCGCGGCAGTAGCGCAGGATGTCTTCGGCCAGTTCGGGTCCGGGCTCGTGGCCTGCGGCCAGGACCACAAAGGCCTTGGGCACGGACAGTTTGAGCGCGTCGGGGGAGGGGACGACGGCGGCCTCGGCCACCGCCGGGTGCTCGATCAGCACGCTCTCCAGCTCGAACGGGGAGAGCCGGTAGTCGGAGGACTTGAAGACGTCGTCGCCGCGGCCCACGTAGGTGATGATGCCCCGTTCGTCCCGGCTCGCCATGTCCCCGGTGTGGTAGTAGCCGCCGCGGAAAGCCTCAGCGGTCTTCTCCGGGTCCCCGTAGTAGGCCTTCATCAGCCCGACGGGGCGCGGGTCCAGGCGCAGGCACAGCTCGCCGTCGTCGGACTCTTCGCCGGTGGCCGGGTCCACGAGGACGACGTCGTAGCCGGGCAACGGCCTGCCCATGGCGCCGATCTTGATCGGCTGGCCCGGGGTGTTGGCGATCTGCACGGTGGACTCGGTCTGGCCGAAGCCGTCCCGGATGGTCTGGCCCCAGGCCCGCTGGACCTGGTCGATGACCTCGGCGTTGAGTGGTTCGCCGGCGGACACCACCTTGGTGGGCGGGTTTTTGAGCAGGGTGAGGTCGGCCTGGATCAGCATCCGCCAGACCGTCGGCGGGGCGCAGAAGCTGGTGACCTTTTCTCGGTCCATTTGCTCCATCAGGGCCTTGGCGTCGAAGCGGTCGTAGTTGTAGATGAAGACGCAGGCCTCGGCGATCCAGGGGGTGAAGACGTTGGACCAGGCGTGCTTGGCCCAGCCGGGGGAGGCGACGTTCAGGTGCACGTCGCCCGGTTCCATGCCGATCCAGAACATGGTGGACAGGTGGCCCACCGGGTAGGAGGTGTGCGTGTGCTCCACCAGCTTGGCCTTGGAGGTGGTGCCGGAGGTGAAGTAGAGCAGCAGCGTCTCGTCGGCCTTGGTGGGGGCGTCCGGGGTGAAGTTCTCCGCCGCGCCCGCCGCGTCCGCGTACTGCAGGGCCGCTGTGTTGATTTCGGCGTTGCCGGCGCCGCCGCCGATTTCGATCAGCCTGTAGTCGCCCGGGACGCCTGCGAACTTGGCGATGTTGGCGCTCCCGACGGCGGCCCAGCCGGCCCCGCCGCGCTCCACCCGGTCCTGCAGGTCCGCCGGTCCCATCAGGGTGGTGGTGGGGATCATCACGATGCCGAGTTTGATGCCGGCGAGCATCAGTTCCCAGAGCTCCACCTGGTTGCCGAGCATGATGATCATCCGGTCCCCGCGCCGCACGCCCTGGGCGCGGAGCCAGTTGGCTACCTGCGCGGAGCGCGCCGAGAGGTCAGCGAAGCTGCGCCGCGTGGCCGTACCGTCCTGCTCCACGATCACCAGGGCCGGCCGGTCCGCCTTGGCGGGATCGGCCGCGATCTGGTCGAACCAGTCGAGGGCGAAATTGAACTCAGCGAAGCGCGGCCATTCAAATTCCTGGCGCGCGGCCGTGTAGTCCCCGCGGAGGGCCAGCAGCCTGTCCCTCGCGGCACGGAAATCCTCGGTGACGGTCATGGTGCACCTTTCGCAGCCGGTCGCAGCCAGGCGGTCCGGTGGCGGCCGCCGCTGGCCTAGTGATCCCCATCACTGTGCAATATACTAGGACATCCAAGGGTTTGGAAGAGCAGATGTTGCTGCCGATGCGCGGCACATTACGAAGGGATACGTGCCCGTGCAGTCACAAGGAAGTGCCAGCGGACAAGCCGCCGTCAAGGCAATGGCAGGCGAGGCAATGGCAGGCCAGGCCGCGCCCGCCCACGGGGGCGCCGCGGAAAGTCCGGCCCCGGCGCCGGTGGTGCCCCCGTTCCCGGACGCGGACCTGATGTACATCGTGGACCTGCTGCCAGCGGACGAACGGGCGCGCTACCAGGAGATCCGGGAGTTCCTCCAGACCCGGATCCGCGCCGCGTCGATCGACTACTGGAACCGCGAGGAGTTCCCTTTCGGCCTGCTCGCCGAGCTGGGCAAACACGGCCTGGGCGGACTGCAGACGGACGGTACCTCCAAGCTTTTCAAGGGCCTGATGTACGTCGAGGTGGCCCGCGCAGACGTCTCGCTCTCGGCCCTCGTGGGCATCCACAACGAACTCATCGTCGGCATGATCGATGAGCTTGGCTCAGAGGAGCAGAAGGCGCGGTGGCTTCCCGGGCTCACGGCGTTCACCCAGCTCGGAGCCTTCGCCCTGACCGAACCGGACCACGGCTCGGACATCGCCGGGGGACTGTCCACCACGGCGCGGCTGGAAGACGGCGAGTGGGTCATCACCGGTGCCAAACGCTGGATCGGGGCCGGCACGATCGCCGACTTCGCCCTGGTCTGGGCGCGCGACGTCGCGGACCAGCAGATTAAGGGCTTCATCGTGGAGACGGACCGGCCCGGCTACACCGCCACCAAGATCGCGAACAAGATCGGGCTGCGGATCATGCAGAACGCGGACATCGTGCTCGACGAGGTCCGCATTCCGGAATCCAACCTGCTGCCGGGCGCCACTGACTTCTCCCGGGCCAATGAACTGCTGCGGGACTCGCGGGCGTGGGTGGGCTGGCAGGGCGCCGGCATCCAGCTGGCCGCGTTCGACGTCGCCCGGGCCTATTCGCTGGAACGCAAGCAGTTCGGCAAGGAACTGGCCCGCTTCCAGCTGGTCCAGCAGCAGCTGGCGGAGATCCTGGGCAATGCCAGCGTCTCCCTGGCGCTGATGGCCCAGCTGGCGCGGATCCAGCAGGAGGGCAAGCTGGAGATGGTGCAGGCCGCCATGGCCAAGTCCACCACCACCCGGCTGGCGCGGGCCTCCGTCGCGATGGGGCGTTCGCTGATGGGCGGCAACGGGATCAGCAGCGACTTCGAGATGGGCAAGCTCTTCGGCGACGCCGAGATCCTCTACACCTATGAGGGCAGCTACGAGATCAACTCCCTGATCGTCGCCCGGGCCGTGACCGGAAAGTCCGCCTTCGTCTAGGCGTCAGCCGGCTGCGCCGTAGCGCTCGCTGCGGTTTCGTCCGGCGTGCTTGGCGGCGTACAGCGCCCGGTCCGCGCAGGCCAGCAGGCTGTGGCTGCCGGCGTCGCCCAGTTCGCAGACCCCGGCGGAGACCGTAATCGGGCCCACCTCCCCGAAAGGCTCCGCCTCGATCGCGGCGCGGGCGCGTTCCGCCGCGAGCAGTGCCTCCGCGCCGTCCGTGCCGGGCAGCAGCCAGACGAATTCCTCCCCGCCGAAGCGGGCAACGATCTCGTCCTGGCGGGCGACGCCGCGGAGCCGGGCCGCGACGTCCGCCAGCACCACGTCGCCCATGAGGTGGCCGAAGGTGTCGTTGACCTTCTTGAAGTGGTCGATGTCCAGGACAACGGCGCTGAGGCTGGTGCCGCGGGATGCCGCCAGTTCGATCTCGCGGGCGAGGTGCTGCTCAAGCGCGCGCCGGTTGGGCAGCCCGCTGAGCTGGTCGGTGGTGGCCTGCAGTTCCAGGCTGGTGCGGGCCTCGGCGTTGCCGATGGCGATCTCCACCAGCTCGGCGAACTGGGCCAGGCGATCCAGCATTGCCTCGGTGACGCCCGTGCTGGACTTCGAGGTCAGGGTGACCACGCCCCACAGGCTGCCGTGGACCCTGATGGGGGCGGCCGCCGCGGACTGGAAGCCGCCGGCACGCATCTGCTCGGCGGCTGGGCCGCCCTCCGGGCCGTAGACCACGAGGGCGGGCTTGCCGGTGGCGGCGACCCGGACGGTCGCCGAGGTGTCCGTGAGCGAGAAAACGTGGGTGCGGTTCAGGGTGGGCGGCAGCGCCGGTGCCATCGCCACGATCTCCGCTGACAACGGCCCGGTGAAGCGGACGACGGCGGCCGAATCCACGGTGAAGAGGTCCCGCAGGATGAACGCGACCCGCTCCGAGATGTCCGCCGGGGCGGCGTTGCGGGCGACGGCGGTGGCGATCTCGTGCAGCGCGGCCCACGTCTGTTCCTGCTGGAGGCGCTCGGTGACATCCACGGCCACCACCATGCCGGCGGTGGCGTCGTCGTCGGAGTAGACGGGCCCTGCCTTCAGCCGGTAGGTCCGGTGTCCGATCCGCCGGCTCCAGGAGACCTCCTGGCCGGACAGGGCCGCACGGTAGCGGGGTTCCAGCTCGCTGGCCAGGGCGCCGTCGAGCACCTCGTGGATGGTTTTGCCTTCCAGCTCGGTGGACCGGTAGCCGAAGGACTCCAGCTCCTGGCCTTCGGCGATCAGGTAGCGCAGGTCCGCATCGAAGAGCAGGACAAAGACCCCGGGGACGCTGCGCGCGAGTGCCCGGTACCGGTCGGTGTCGCGCTGCTGGCGGCGTTCGGCGAGCACCCGCCCGGTGATGTCGGTGACCATCACGAAGAACCCGGATGTCCCGCCCTCGCGCAGGTCCGGCATGTAGGAGACCTCGGTGAAACGGGTCGCCCCGGCGGCGTCCGTGAGCGTTCGTTTGAAGAATTGCGGTTCGCCGCTGAGCACTTTGGCGATGTAGGACTGGTTGGCTGCCAGCACGGCGTCGCTGAGCAGGTCCTGGATGTGCATCCCGTGCAGCTCGTCGGATGTGACGCCGAACCAGTCGAGGTAGGCGTCGTTGGCCAGCCGGTTGCGCAACCCGGCGTCCCAATAGGCCACCATGGCCGGGATGCCGTTGAGCACGGCCCGCATCTGGGCGGGGACCTCCGGCAACGGCGGCCGTTGTGCGTTCTCCTGGGCGAGAGCGCTGTGAATATTCATTGCCCCAGTATCTATTGCGGCGGCGTCCGACGGGAAACCGGGTCTGCCGCCCGCGCAGCCGCCTCGACGCGTGCCCGGTGCGCGGCCCATTCCTCGGCGCCGCGCGGCGTCAGGTTCGGGTCGCCGGGGCCCTTCCCGGCCGTCCCGTCGATAAGTTCGCGCAGGATATCGGCGTGGCCCAGGTGTTGCGCCGTTTCGACGCACATGTGGACGAGGATCTGCTGAAGGGTGACGTCCCGGCGTTCCTCCGGCCACCACGGAACCTGGCCCGCGGCGTCCAGGGGCAGGGCTTCAATGGTGGCGTCGCTGTGGGCGGCCGCCGCGTGGTGCAGTGCGACGATCTGGTCCCGCGTTTCGTCCGGGGACGCCCACAGGTCGGCATCCGGTTCGGCGTCGTCCGCCAGCCAGGGCAGCGGCTGGCCGTGCGGGCGGCCGAAGACTTCACCGAAATAGCCGACCTCGACGCTGGCCACGTGTTTGACCAGGCCCAGGAGGTTGGTCCCGGTCGGGGTCAGCGGCCGGCGGACGTCGTAGTCGTCCAGCCCGTCCAGCTTGGCCAGCAGTTCGGCGCGGCGCAGGCGCAGGTAGCGGTGCAGGATCTCCTTGTCGTCCATGACCGGAATCCTACCGGGCCGCCGGCCAGAGCTGGCGGTGCGGTCCTCCTACCGGAACGCCGAGCTTCCCGTGATGCGCTGCCCCAGGATGAGGGTATGGACCTCATCGGTGCCCTCATAGGTACGCACCGATTCGAGGTTATTGGCATGCCGCAGCGGGGAGTGGTCCAGGGTAATGCCGTTGCCGCCCAGGATGGTACGGGCTTCGCGGCAGATGGCGATGGCCTCGCGGACGTTGTTCAATTTTCCTACGGAGATCTGGACCGGTTCCAGCGTCCCCGCATCTTTGAGGCGCCCGGTATGCAGGGCCAGCAACGTCCCCTTCTGGATCTCCAGCAGCATGTTGACCAGCTTCTCCTGGGTGAGCTGGTAGCCGGCGAGTGGTTTGCCGAACTGCAGCCGGTCCAGCGAGTACGTGAGCGCTGCCTCGTAGGAGTCCCGGGCCGCGCCCATCGCGCCCCAGATGATCCCGTAGCGGGCCTCGTTAAGGCAGGAGAACGGGCCGCGGAGCCCCTGGGCGCCGGGGAGCAGTGCCGCGCCGGGAAGACGGACGTCCTCAAGGGCGATGTCGCACTGGATCGAAGCCCGCATGGACAGCTTGGACCCGATCGGCGTCGCGGTGAACCCGGGCGTGTCCGTTGGCACGATGAACCCGCGGACACCTTGGCTGGTGTTGGCCCAGATAACGGCAATCTGCGCCACAGAAGCCAACCCGATCCAGCGCTTTGCGCCGTTAATGATCCAGCCGCCGTGGCCGTCGGGCTCCGCAAAAGTCGCCATACTGGACGGGTCGGAGCCGGCAGTAGGCTCTGTCAGCCCGAAGCAGCCGATCTTTTCGCCCCGTGCCATCGCCGGGAGGTGCTCGTTCTTCTGCTCCTCGGAGCCCCACTTGTGGATGGCGCTCATGGCCAGCGATCCCTGGACGCTAACGAAGGTCCGGAGCCCGGAGTCGCCGGCTTCCAGTTCCATGGCGGCGAGGCCGTATTCGACGGCGCTGCGGCCGGGGCAGCCGTAGCCCTCCAGGTGCATCCCGAGCACACCGAGCTCGCCCAGTTCGGGTACCAGCTCAAGCGGAAAATGCGCCTGCTCGTACCAGGCGCTGATGTTGGGCCGGATGCGCTCGGTCACGAAGGCGCGGACCCTGGCGCGCAGTTCAAGCTCCTCCGCCGTCAGCAGGCTGTCCAGGTTGAGGACGTCGTCGTTCACGAGGGTGGCTTCAGCTATGGTCACGGGTTTAACTCCAGGCAAGTAGGTGGCGGCAATCTCCATTGATTCCGGCAGCGGCCGGCAGGTACTGACCACTGTGCCAGCCGGATTGCGACGGTTCCAATACCGAATGGTGCCCGCGCTGATACCCGCGGCGCATCAATCCGCTGGCTGGCCCGGCGACGGGAGGACGGATTCGGAGAGCTGCAAGACCTGGCGGAGCGCAGGGCTCATGTTGTCCTTGCGCCAAACCAGGCGCAACTGGATGACGTCGGCCGGATCATCCAGCGGCAGGAAAACTACTCCCGGGTGGCTGAAGTTCTCCGGCACCGATGACACCGTCAACGCGACCCCGATCTCTGCGGCGACCAGTGCCATCAGAGTCTGGGAGTCCGGCGCCACCTGCACGATGTCCGGAGCATAGCCGGCGCTGTTGGACAGTCGGCGAAGATAGTCGTGCAGGATGGCGCCGGGATGCTCGGGGAGAGTGACAAAAGGCTCGCCGGCGAGGTCGGCCATCACCAGCGAGGTCCGCCGGCTCAGGCGGTGGCCCTCGTGCAGCGCCACCACGAGCCGCTCATTCGCGACAGTCCGGGACTCCAGAGCCTCCGGAATGAAATTCCACCGGCCAAGGCCCACTTCCATGGCGCCCCTCATGACCCGGTCCATGGCCGGCAAGGCAAAGTTCGAACTGGACAGCTGGAACTCAATCCCCGGGTGGGTCTCCCGGACCTTTTTGGCCAGCTTTCCGACCATAACGTGTGAGGAAACCCCGGCGAACGCCACCCGTACCCTTCCCGTCTCGCCCTTGCCCACCGAGGCCACCGCCAGGGCTGACCGACGGCAGGCCGCCAGGATGTCCCGCGCCGGGGCCACCAGCGCTTCGCCCTCGGCAGTCAGCCGGACCGACCGGGTATTCCGGACAAAGAGCGGTGCCTTGAGCTCGTGCTCCAGACGTTGAATGGCCCGGCTCAGCGGCGGCTGCGCCATGTGGAGCTTTTCTGCCGCCCGCCCGAAATGCAGTTCGTCAGCGACCGCGAGGAAGGCCCGTATCTGTTGAATTTCCATCCCGCTTCACGCCCGGTCCAGGTAAACGTCGTTGTTCATCTGCTCAAGATACCGAACAAACCGGCGCCGGCAGTGATGAGGCTGAGGTATCAATTCGGCACAAATGCGTATTGGACGCGGATCAATCGGCTTGCCAAGGTAGGTGATGCAGACCACATATCGGAGGAACCACATGAAAAAACCGAACGCTGAATCGGCCGCCGGAGCGGGCTTCGGCCCGATCCCGGACGCTGCCAGCCAGGCCCCCGGCATGCTCGGCCGCACAGGGTCAGGCCCGCTGGCCGGCGTCGTGATCGCAGACTTCAGCCGGGTGCTCGCTGGCCCCTATGCCACCATGCTGCTGGCCGATATGGGCGCGACGGTTATCAAGGTTGAGGGGCCCGAGGGGGACGACACGCGCAGCTACATGCCGCCGGTCCGCGACGGCGAGGCCACGTTCTTCCTGGCGGTAAACCGGAACAAGCACTCGATCGCCCTGGATCTGAAGGACCCGGAGGACCTGGAGGTGGCGCGTGCGCTGATCCGTTCCGCGGACGTCATGATCGAAAATTTCAAGCCGGGCAACATGGAACGCCTGGGGCTGGACTACGCCGCCGCCGCCGAGCTGAAGCCGGACATCATCTACGCATCCATCACAGGGTTCGGCACCGGCGCCGGCGCGCACATCCCGGGGTATGACCTGCTCGTGCAGGCAGTCTCCGGGATGATGAGCCTGACCGGTGACCAGGCCACGCAGCCGTACCGGGCCGGCATCGCCCTGTTTGACGTCATCACCGGCCTGCACGCCGCCATCGGCATTCTGGGGGCTCTGCACCACAAGGGCCAGACCGGTGAAGGCCAGTTGGTGGAGCTGAACCTGCTGACCTCGGCTCTGTCCGGCATGGTCAACCAGTCCGCGGCCTACGTGACCGGTGGTGTGGTGCCGACCCGGATGGGCAACGAACATCCCAGTATGTACCCCTATGCACCGATGCAGACCGGGGACGGCATGATCATCATCGCGACGGGCAACGACGGCCAGTTCGTCCGGCTCTGCGCTGCCTTGGCCATCCCCGACGTCGCCGCGGACCCGAATTTCGCCACCACACTGCAGCGCAATGCGCACCGGGATGAACTCCGGGAGATCCTTCACACCGTGCTGGCAACGCAGTCCGCCGCGCAGTGGTTCTCGCAGCTCTCCGACGCCGGCCTGCCGTGCGCCCCGATCCAGGACGTGCGCGGCGGTGTCGATTTCGCCGAACGGCTGGGACTGCAGCCGGTGGTCCTGGCCGGCAGCGGGACGCGGAGGATCCCCACGGTCCGGCACCCCGTGGAGTACTCCCGCACCCCCGTCGACTACCCGCTCGCGCCTCCAGAGCTCAACGAAAGCTCCGAGCTGGTCCGCGACTGGCTGCTCCGGCAGAAAACCCTGGCCCATGCCTGAGCCGTACCGGACGCGGATCTCCCCGCGCTGGTCGGACCAGGACCTCAACGGCCACGTGAACCACGCCGCCGTCGTGACGTTGCTCGAGGAGGCCCGGATCCAGTGGCGCGCGACGACGCCGGTGCCCCGGACTGCCGCCGCGACGCCGACCGTGGTGGCGGCCCTCGAGCTGAACTACCGGCGCCCCGTGATCCACGGCCAGGAGCTGACAGTCGAGCTGACGGTCAGCAGGATCGGCACCAGTTCCTACACCCTCGAGTGCGCAGCCACCCAGGGCGGCGAAGTCGCCGTGCATGGCCGGACCGTCCTGGTCGCGGTCTCGCCGGAGACCGGCGCGGCCAGGCCACTGGCGGACGAGGAACGGTGTTGGCTCGTTCAGTTCCAGCTCAGCCCTTGCCGCACCTAAGCACCCGACCCGCAGAATTCCCATTCCACCCCTGGAGTTGACCCAATGACTACCGATCCCGCCGAAAACGGCACTGATTTCTACCTGATGGACGATTTCCTTACCGCCGAAGACCGCGCCCTCCGGCTGAAGGTGCGGAATTTCGTGGACAAGGACCTGCTTCCGGTCATCAACGGCTATTGGGAACGGGCGGAATTCCCGTTTGAACTCATCCCCAAGCTCGCAGCCCTCGGCATCGTGGGCTCCACCATCAAAGGTTATGGCTGCCCTGGGTTGACCCGGCTAGCTGCCGGGATCGTCGCGGCCGAAGTCTCCCGCGGCGACGGCTCGGTCAACACCTTCCTCGGCGTCCAGTCCGGCCTTGCCATGGGCACTATCAACATGCTGGGCAGCGAGGAGCAAAAGGAACGCTGGCTTCCGTCGATGGCCACCTTGGACAAAATCGGAGCCTTCGCCTTGACAGAGCCGGACCACGGCTCCGACTCGGTGGCGCTGGAGACCAGCGCCCGGCGGGAGGGCGACAGCTACATCATTAACGGCCGGAAGCGGTGGATCGGCAATGCCAGCATGGCCGACGTCGTCATCATCTTCGCCCGCGACGAGGAGGACGGCAAGGTCAAAGCCTTCGTCATGGAGCGCGGCGCGGACGGAGACTACCCGGCCGGCTATCACGCCGAGGTCATCACCGGAAAAATCGGCAAACGCGCCATCCTCCAGCCGGACATCACCTTGGACAACCTCCGCGTGCCGGCGGACAACCGTCTCACCGGCTGCCAGTCCTTCAAGGACGTCACCCGCGTCCTGACGGCCACCCGCAGCGGCGCAGCCTGGGAATCCCTGGGCCACGCCATGGCGGCGTACGAGGCGGCAGTGGACTACGCGAAGACCCGCCAGCAGTTCGGCAAAGCGATCGGCAGCTTCCAGCTGGTGCAGAACAAACTCGCCAACATGCTGGCAGAGCTTACGGCCATGCAGCTGATCTGCTTCCGGCTGGCGCTGCTGGCCGAAGACGGACGGATGACCGGCCCCATGGCCTCGCTGGCCAAGATGCACACGGCGCAGAAAGCCCGGTGGATCTGCTCCGAAGCCCGGGACATGCTCGGCGGCAACGGCGTCCTGCTCGAGAACCACGTGGCCAGGCACATGACGGACATGGAAGTGGTGTCCACCTACGAAGGCACCGACTCCATCCAGTCCCTGCTCATCGGCCGGGAGATCACCGGCATCTCAGCCTTCGGCTAGATCCGGTACCCGACACAACCAAAGGAAACATCAATGACCAATTTCACTAACAAAGTGGCCGTCGTCACCGGCGGGGCACAGGGGATCGGTGCCGCCACGGCACTGAAGCTGGCGGCCGGCGGTGCCGCCGTCGTCGTCCTGGACCTCAACGAGGACGGCGCCAAGGACACGGCGCAGCAGATCTCCGCGCATCCGCAGGTCCTCTCGGCCGGTGGCCGGGCCGTAGCAGCCGTCTGCGATGTCACCGACGAAGCCACCGTGGACCGGGTCTTCGCCGAACTCTACCGGGAGTTTGGCCGGCTCGACATCCTCGTCAACAACGCTGGCATCACCCGCGACAACCTGTTCTTCAAAATGGAGCGTCCGGACTGGGATTCGGTGCTCACTACCAACCTGACCAGCGCCTACCTCTGTTCCCGGGCCGCGCAGCGGTACATGGTCCCGGCTAGGGCCGGACGGATTGTCTCGCTCAGCAGCCGCAGCGCCCTGGGCAACCGCGGCCAGGCGAATTACGCGGCTGCGAAAGCCGGCATCCAGGGCCTGACGGCTACTCTCGCCATTGAGCTCGGCCCGTTCAACATCACCGTCAACGCGGTGGCCCCCGGCTACATCGCCACCTCCATGACTGCAGCGACAGCCGAGCGGGTCGGCAGCAGCCCGGCCGAGCATCAGGCGGCGGTCGCCGCCCGGACACCGCTGGGCCGGGTTGGCCAGCCCGAAGAAGTGGCCGCCGCCGTGGCGTTCTTCGCCAGCGACGACGCCTCCTACATCTCGGGCCAGACGCTGTACATCAACGGCGGGGCGCGCTGATGCCGGAGGTGTTCCTTGTTGGCGGTGTCCGCACTCCCGTGGGCCGCTACGGCGGGGCCCTCGCCACCGTCCGGCCCGACGACCTCGCCGCCCTGGTGCTGCGGGCCGCCGTGGACCGGGCGGGCATCGATCCCGACAGGATCGACGAGGTCATCCTCGGCTGTGTGAATCAGGCAGGGGAGGACAATCGCAATGTTGCACGGATGGCGGTGCTGCTGGCTGGATTGCCCGACGCGGTCCCCGCGGTTACGGTCAACCGGCTCTGCGCCTCCGGCCTGACCGCAATCAGCATGGCGGCGCAGTCCGTCCGCAACGGCGACGCCGACGTTGTAGTGGCCGGCGGCGTCGAGTCCATGACCCGGGCACCCTGGGTGATGGCTAAGCCGGAACAGCCGTTTGCGAAGCCGGGGGAACTGTCCGACACCTCGATCGGTGCACGGTTCGTAAATCCGCGGATGCAGGTCGGCGCCCGGTTCTCGATGCCGGAAACGGCTGAGGAAGTGGCCGGACGCGAATGTATCTCCCGGGCCGATGCGGACAGCTTCGCCTTGCGCTCACATGAGCGGGCGCTGGCAGCGATCGACGCAGGCAGGTTCCGGGACGAGATTGTTCCCGTTCCCGTGGCCGGCCGTCGTGGTGCAGTTTCGGTGGTCGACACCGATGAGGGTCCGCGCCGCGGCTCCTCCCCGGAGGCGCTCGCGGCCCTGCGACCGATCGTAAGGCAGGACGGCATCGTCACCGCCGGCAACTCCAGTTCCCTCAACGACGGCGCCTCTGCCGTCGTGGTGGCCAGCGGCGAGGCCGTTGCCCGCTGGGGTCTTACGCCGCGGGCCCGGATCGTCACCAGCCAGGCGGCCGGGGTTTCCCCGGAGGTCATGGGCATTGGCCCAGTCCCGGCCACGCGGAAGGCTTTGGCGAAGGCCGGCTGGAGCTTGGACGGCGTGGGCGCCGTCGAACTCAATGAGGCTTTCGCCGCACAGTCACTCGCCTGCATGCGGCTGCTGGGGCTTGATCCGGGCACCGTCAACAACGACGGCGGCGCGATCGCTCTGGGGCATCCGCTGGGATCCTCCGGTTCACGGATCGTCGTGACGTTGCTGGGACGGATGGAACGCGAAAACGCCGCTCGAGGCTTGGCCACGATGTGCGTCGGGTTGGGCCAGGGCGTCGCGATGCTACTGGAGAGGGTCTGATGATGAGGCTGTTTGAAAATGTCGCCGAGCTCGAGGGGGCGGCCGGACAGGAACTGGGAGTGAGCGGCTGGCACCGGCTGGAGCAATCCCAGATCCAGGCCTTCGCCGACGCCACCCTGGACCAGCAGTGGATCCACACCGACCCGGAGCGGGCCGCCCACGGTCCCTTCGGCGCCACCGTGGCCCACGGCTACCTGAGCCTGTCAATGCTGCCTTACCTGGCCGGGCAGGTTTACCGGGTCCGGGGCGCGGAATCGATCATCAATTACGGGCTGGACAAGGTCAGGTTTCCGGCGCCGGCCAGGGTCGGTTCCCGGATCAGGGACCGGCTGACGCTGACCTCGGTGACAGCGACGGCCAACGGCCGGCAGCTGAAGGTCCTGCACCGGATCGAGCTGGAAGGCTCCGACAAGCCCGCCTGCATCGCCGAAACCGTGTCCCTCCTGAGGGTTTGAGGCGGCAGCCGGGTCCGCTCCGCACCACTGCACCAACTGCACCACCACCATCCGAACAATGAAGTTACGGCCGAGCCTGCCTGCAGGCTCCTCACTAGGGAGATAATCCGTGGTTACTGAAAACATGAACGTTAAATACGCGGGGCCAGAAATACCGAATTTTGCTGCAGACCCGGAGGTGTCCCCGGCGGAACTGCGCCGGACCTCAATCTCCTCCTGGCTCGGCTCGGCGCTGGAATACATGGACTTCACGCTCTACACGCTGGCAGCCGCGCTGGTCTTCGGGCCGCTGTTCTTTCCGAACACAGACCCGGCGATGGCCCTGCTGGCCAGCTTCGCCGCCTATGGTTCCGGTTTTCTCGTCCGGCCCCTCGGCGGCATCTACTTCGGATACCTGGGAGATAAGTACGGCCGCAAATCCGTCCTCGTCATCACGGTGGGGATGATGGGGCTCGCCACCCTGGGGATGGGCCTGCTACCCACCTATGCCCAGATCGGAGTCGCCGCCCCGGTTCTGCTGGTCCTGCTGCGCCTCATCCAGGGTTTCGGCGCCGGCGCCGAACTTTCAGGCGCCTCGCTCCTGCTGGTGGAGTCGGCGCCCGGCGCCCGCCGCGGCTTCTACGGCGCGGTGGTGGCCCTGGGGACCGCCACGGGTGTGCTCCTGGCCAGCGCCCTGTGGCTGCTGATGTCGCAACTGCCGAAGGACGAGTTCATGAGCTGGGGCTGGCGTATCCCGTTCCTGCTCAGCGTCGCCACCACCCTCGTCGCGTTGTACCTGCGTCGCACCGTCAGCGAATCGCCGGTCTTCGAGGTCCTCCAGCAGCGCCGGGCGGCGGCCCGCGCCGGAGCGAAGCAGCAAAGCGTGTGGCGCGATGCTGCAGATGCCCGGAAGCCGTTCCTGGTGTCCCTGGGAATCAAACTGGGCGAGAACGGCTCGGTGTACCTCGTCAAGGGCTTCCTCATCGGATGGACGGTGTCCGTCGTGAAGATGGACGCCAACCTGGTCACGACCGGCGTGACTCTGGGCTCCATTCTGGGGATCCTCACCGTCCTGCTGACCGGCAAGCTCACCGATAAGTACGGCCGAAGAATCGTGTGGCTGTGGCTCTCGGCCTTCCAGTTCGCCTTCACCATCCCCGCGATGCTCCTGATCGAAACCCGGAACCCGGTCCTGGTGGCTCTGGTGTTCGTCATCTACATTGGCGGCCCTATTCCCAACATGTATGGCGTGGAATCCACGTGGCTGGTTGAAATGTTCGGTTCCAAGCGCCGGTTCTCCTTCATGACCACGGTCAAGGAGGTGGGCGCGGTCCTCTCCGGCGGCCTCGGCCCCATCCTGGCCGCCGCGGTGGTCGCCGCAACCGGGCCGGGATGGCTCCCCGTGGCAGGGATCCTGATGAGCTACGCAGCCATCGGCTGGGTCTCCGGGTTCTTCGCCCCCGAAACCCGGGGCAGGGACCTGAACGCCGAGGCGGACGCCTGCTGACCCCCGGACGTAACTGACGCCCGGACGTGCTAGGGCAGGAACCGGTAGCCGATCCCCGCCTCGGTGAGCAGGTGCCGCGGCGCGGCGGCATCCGGTTCCAGCTTGCGGCGGAGTTGGGCCATGTAGACGCGGAGGTAGTTGGTCTCCTTGGCGTAGGCCGGGCCCCAGACCTCGGACAGCAGCTGCTGCTGCGTGATGAGTTTCTCGGGGTTCCGCACCAGCACCTCAAGCATCTTCCATTCCGTCGGGGTGAGCCGGACGTCCTCGCCGTCGCGGGTGACCCGGTGCTTGCCGAGGTCCACGGTGAAGGCATCGGTGGCGACGACCGGTTCGTGATCCGGATCGGCGCTGCGGCGCAGGAGCGCCCGCAGCCGGGCCAGCAGTTCGTCGAGCCCGAACGGCTTCGTGATGTAGTCGTCGGCGCCGGCGTCCAGGGCCTCCACTTTGTCTTCTGAACCATGACGGGCGGACAACACAAGGACTGGCACTTGGCTCCAGCTGCGGAGTTCCCGAATCACGGAAGTGCCGTCCAGATCGGGCAGTCCAAGGTCCAGAATGACAAGTGCCAGCGGGTTCTGGGTCGCCGCCAGCAACGCCGAGTGGCCGTCCGCCGCGGTGGTCACCTCGTAGCCATGTGCCTGCAGCGTGATCCGCAGGGCCCTGAGCAAATGCGGGTCGTCGTCGACCACGAGGACGGCTGTCATCCTGCGCCCGCCCCATATCCGGGGAGCGGCAGGCTGTGCCGCCTACGGGCGACGGCCGACTGCGGTTGCACCGGTGCTTGCCGGCGGTCTGTGTCGAACGGCGCGCCGGTGGAGAGCGGAAGCCGGATGACCATGGTTAAGCCGCCGCCTGGCGTCGCCTCGGCGGTCAGGGTTCCGCCCATGGCGTCCATGAAGCCCTTAGCTACGGCCAGGCCAAGGCCGATGCCCGTTGTCTGCGGCGCGTCGTCGAGGCGCTGGAACGGCCGGAACATTTCCACCACTCTTTCCGCCGGAATTCCCCGGCCGTGATCAATGATGCGCAATTCTCCGGCAGGACGACCCTCAAGGGCGACCGGACTCAGGCCGCCTCCCGCCCCCACCAGGACGATGTCCGAATCCGGGGCGTACTTCACTGCGTTTTCGACAATGTTCGCTATGACACGCTCCAACATGCCGGCGTCGGCATCGACCTCGGGCATGTTGGCGGGAAGATCGACGCGGACGCGCCCCTTCGGCGCCGCACGCAGTGCATCCGGAATCACCTCGAACCAGCGCACCGGCCTGAGCAGGGGGGTGGCGGCGTCTGCGCTGATCCGGGACATATCCAGGAGGTTGCCGACGAGGGCATCCAGGCGGTCCGAGCACTCCTCGATGGTTGCCAGTAGCTCCTTCTGCTCGTCCGGCGTGTACCGGGCGCCGTCATGGCGCAGGCCGCCAACGGCGAGTTTGATGCCGGCCAAGGGCGTGCGGAGATCGTGGGAAACAGCGCGGAGGAGGGACGTGCGGATCGTGTTGCTTTCGGCGAGTCGGAGCATCTGCCGGCGGCTCGCGACGAGTTGCTGGCGCTCAAGCTGGGCAGCGAGGTGGACGCCGAAGGCTCCCAAGAGGCGCCGATCGCTTGCCGGCAGGATCCGGCCGAAGAGCACGAGGCGTGTGGACGCGTCGATCTCCTCGATGTTCTCGCCGTTGACGCCCCCGCGGTCGGTGTCGGCTTTGGTGACTTCCCCGGCCGCGCCGGTCAGGCGCCACCGCCGATCGTCTGCGCCAGCCGGGCCGGCGTCGTCCTGAGTATCATCGAGGCTGAAGACGGCGGCCCCCCGGACCTGAAAGACACCCAACGCCTGCTCCAGGAGGGCGCGGAGCATGTCGTCCGAACCTGCTGCACTGCGGGCCAGGTCGCTGAGGGTGGCTGCTTCCGCTCGGGCGCGCGTGGCCTCCTTGGACCGCCGGGCTGACACGTCCACGACGACGGCGACGGCTGCCGAAACGCCAACGAACACCAGCAGTGCGAGGAGATTCTGTGGGTCGCTGATGGTGAGATTGCCAACCGGCGGAGTGGAGAAGTAGTTCACCAGGAGGCTGCTCCAGAGCGCGGCGAGAATTGCAGGCCAGAGGCCTCCGACGAGGGCTACGGCAATCGACCCGCTGAGCTGCACCAGCATGACGGTGGCCACGTTCCGCCCCGGGTTGAGGAACAGCAGGAAGAGCTGCAGGACGGCCGGGAGCGCGACGGCGAGGACGAATCCCACCGTCATCCGGACACGGCCCAGATCGCGTTGCCGGGGTGGCCGGGAGCCACGCCCCCCGAGCGGATGCGAGACCATGTGGACGTCGATATCGCCGGAATCCCGAACCACCCGCGTGCCGACGCCTCCGCCAAGCAGGTTTTCCAGCAGTGCCGACACCTTCTTACGCCGGGAAATTCCAACGACGATTTGGGTGGCGTTGACGCTGCGGGCGAAGTCCAGCAAGGCTCCAGCAGGATCCTCGCCGGTCACGATGTGGTAGCTGCCGCCGAGGTCCTGGATCAAATGGCGTTGGGCTTCGAGCGCCTGCGGGGATTCACTGGCCACCCCGTCGGCCACGCGGACATGCACCGCCAGCAGGTCACCACCGTTGACTCGGGTGAGGATCCTGGCACCGCGGCGAATTAGGACATCTCCCTCAGGACCGCCGGTCAGCCCCACCACGATCCTTTCCCTGGCCGGCCAACTCTCCTCGATGCCCTGCTCCTCCCGGTACTTGGCCAGGCCCTCATCTACGCGGTCGGCCAGCCACAGGAGGGCCAGTTCCCGCAGCGCAGTGAGGTTACCCAAGCGGAAGTAATTCGAGAGTGCCGCATCGATTTTTTCGGGAGCGTAGATCTTGCCGTCGCCCAAGCGCTGCCGCAGCAGCTCGGGTGAAATGTCGACGAGATGGATTTGGTCGGCCCTGCGGACAACGTCGTCGGGCACGGTCTCTGCCTGGCGGACATCGGTGATCGCGCTGACAACGTCTCCTAGCGAGGCGAGGTGCTGGATGTTGACGGTGGATAGGACATCGATTCCCGCTTCCAGCAGCTCGTCGACGTCCTGCCAGCGTTTGGGGTTGCGGCTGCCGGGCACATTGGAGTGGGCGTACTCGTCGACGATTGCCGTTTCGGGTGCGCGGGCCAGGACTGCGTCAAGGTCCATTTCCTCAAATTCAGTACCCCGGTAGGGCAGCAGCCTGGGGGGAACGATTTCGAGTCCCTCCAACAGCGCGCGGGTCTCGCTTCGGCCGTGGTCCATGGCAAACGCGACGACGACGTCGGCCCCGCGCTTGCCGAGCCGGTGCGCCTCTTCGAGCATCTCGTAGGTTTTGCCGACCCCAGGCGCTGCCCCAAGGAAGATTCGCAGCGTTCCACGTGCCATGCCGTCATTCTCTCACTTGGGTTGTGCCGGCTGGGACGCCGGGGAGGCGGCGGAAACTGCCAGGTTCAGGGCCGTCACGTTGACCGATGGCTGACCAAGGAAAGCTAATATCCCGGTGGTGGTGTGCTGCTCCACGAGTGATGCCACAGCGTCAGGACTGAGGCCGTGTGCCGCCGCCACCCGTCGCACCTGCAGCCTGGCGTACTCGGGGGAGATGTCGGGGTCCAGTCCGGACGCGCTGGCCGTGATGGCGTCGGCAGGAACAGCGGATTCGCTGATGCCTTCCGCAGCGGCGACGGCGGCCCGATTCGCCTTGACCGCAGTCAGGAGTCTGGGATCGTTGGGGCCAAGGTTGCTGGCCGAGGAAGTCGCCGGATCCCACGTCACGGCCGACGGCCGGGCATGGAACCAGCGAGGATCCTGAACGCCCTTGTCGTCGGCGGCGGCCTGGACGATCAGGGCGGACGCGGCGGGGGCGCCTGTCGCGTCTTTGATGACGGAGCCGTTGGACTGGTAGGGGGCCAGGACCTGTCCGACGCAGAAGACGGCCACGGGGTAGGCCACGCCCAGGACCAGCGTGGCAAGGATGAGGAAGCGCAGGCCGGTTCCTGCCTGGCGGAGATAGCCGGTGAATGTGTTCATGAGGGCGTGCTCCTAGCCGATTCCTGGGAAAAGGGACATGATCAGGTCGATGATCTTGATGCCGATGAAGGGGGCGATCAGTCCTCCGAGCCCGTAGATCAACAGGTTTCGCCCCAGTGCACGGTTCGCGGACACAGCACGGTATTTCACTCCACGAAGTGCGAGCGGAACTAGGGCGACGATGATGAGGGCGTTGAAGATCACGGCTGACAGGATGGCCGAGGACGGGGTTGAGAGCCCCATGATGTTGAGCAACCCCAGCCCCGGGAACGCCGCCGTGAACAGCGCCGGGACGATGGCGAAGTATTTGGCGACGTCGTTCGCTACCGAGAAGGTGGTCAGGGCGCCGCGCGTGATGAGCAGCTGCTTGCCGATGCCAACGATGTTGATCAGTTTGGTGGGGTCGGAATCGAGGTCCACCATGTTGGCGGCGTCCTTCGCCGCCGGGGTGCCCGAGTTCATCGCGACGCCGACGTCTGCCGCTGCCAGGGCCGGCGCGTCGTTGGTCCCGTCTCCGGTCATGGCCACGAGACGGCCTGCGGCCTGTTCCTTCTTGATGACCTCGAGTTTGTCCTCCGGCGTGGCCTCAGCCAGGAAATCATCAACGCCGGCCTCGCCGGCGATGGCCTTGGCGGTAATGGGGTTGTCGCCGGTGATCATCACCGTGCGGATGCCCATTTGCCGCAGTTCCGCGAACCGGGCGTGCATGCCGGGTTTGACTACGTCCGCGAGGTGGATCGTTCCCAGGACACGCGCCCGCCCGTCCCTGTCCACCTGGGCGACGAGCAATGGAGTGCCGCCCTGGGCCGAGATTTCGTTGACCCGGTCGTCGACTTCCACCGGCGTGTGCCCGCCGTATTCGGCAACGAAGGCTGCCACGGTGGAGGCGGCACCCTTCCGGATTTGCCGGCCGTCCAGGTCTAGGCCGCTCATCCGCGTCGTGGCGCTGAAGGGGACCACGGCAAAACTCCCGCTGGTGCGTTCGAGGTCCGCCAGATCGGACCCGGTTACGCCTTTTTTCCCGGCAAGGTCCACGATGGATCGCCCTTCGGGGGTTTCATCGGCCAAGCTACAGACCCAGGCGGCTTCGATCAGGTGGGTCTGTTCCACGTGGTTGGCGGGAAAGAAGTTGACGGCGCGGCGGTTGCCATAGGTGATCGTCCCGGTCTTGTCCAGCAGGAGGGTGGTGATGTCCCCCGCGGTTTCCACTGCGCGGCCGGAGGTGGCGAGCACGTTGTGCTGGACCAGCCTGTCCATCCCGGCGATGCCGATGGCCGGCACGAGCGCCCCTATGGTGGTGGGGATCAAGCAAACCAGCAGGGCCACCAGCACGATCGGGGACGGGGTGGCACCGGCCAGGGACGCGAACGGGGCCAGCGACATGGTGACGGCCAAGAACACGATGGTCAGGGAGACCAAGAGCACGTGGAGCGCGATTTCATTAGGGGTCTTCTGCCGAACGGCACCCTCGACGAGTTTGATCATCCGGTCGATGAATGTCTGCCCCGGCTCGGCGGTGATGCGCACGACGATCCGGTCCGAAAGAACCCTCGTGCCGCCGGTGACCGAGGAGCGGTCGCCGCCGGACTCGCGGATCACCGGGGCTGATTCGCCGGTGATGGTCGATTCGTCGACGCTGGCCAAGCCTTCAATGATTTCACCGTCCGAGGGGATGACGTCCCCGGCTTCGCAGATTACGACGTCGCCTCGCCGCAGCTCTGTACCCGGGACATCCGTAGCGGTTCCGTCGGGCTGCCGCAGCCGTGCCTGGACGCCTTTGCGGCTGGCTCGGAGGCTATCTGCCTGGGCTTTGCCGCGGCCCTCGGCGATGGACTCGGACAGGGTCCCGAAGAGCACGGTGATCCAGAGCCAGGCCGTGACCGCGATGCCGAACACCGACGGCCGATAGAGGGAGATCGCCGTACACAGGGCGGCTCCGACCTGCACGGTGAACATGACCGGGGAGTGGACCATCTGCCGCGGGGAGATTTTCCGGAACGCCAGTGGTAGTGCGGCGATGACGCTGGCCGGCGTGAGTTTCGCTGGGGCTTTGGTGTGGTGTTTATGTTCGCCGGGGGTGCCAAGGGGGTTGCCGTCAGCGTATGTTTGGGCGGCGATGTCCGAGGTTGATGCCGTGCTGGACCGGGTCATTTGAGGAGTCCTTCAGCGAGCGGCCCCAAGGCGAGCGCCGGGAAGTAGCTCAGGATCACTGTCACGCCGAGCAACAGGCTGCCGAACAGTGGGCCGTGAGTGGGGACCGTGCCGGCGGAGGCGGGAATCTTGCCCTGGCGGGCAAGAGAGCCGGAGAGAGCGAGGACCAGAACGATCGGGAGGAACCGGCCCAGCAGCATCGCCAGGCCCATCATGACCGAGAGGAAGGGGCCGGAGCTGGTGATGCCGCCGAAGGCGGAGCCGTTGTTGTTGGCCCCTGAGGTGAAGGCATATAGCACTTCGCTGAACTGGTGGGGGCCGGTGGCCGGGGCGTTGGCCATGGCATCCGGCAGCAGGACGGTGATCCCAGCCAGGGCCAGGACCAGAGCCGGGGTGACGAGGATGCCCCCTTGCGGGGCTACAGCCAGTCAACTCCTCTTCAGAGCCAAATAGTCGGTTCCTGATGGATTCTTAACGCCTGGAGGGACGACCTTGACGTTGCCTTAACGTGCGCGGAAAGTGGCAGGGATCCGGCAACAGGGGTCGGCGGGAAAGAAGGGCTGGGCCGGGAATCGATTCAGGGCACAGAGGTCCCTGCGCGCATTGCGCGCCACGGCGGGGCGGCGGCGTTCAGCCGACGTGGACCCAGGGCCGTCTGGTTACATCGGGTTCGGCTTCGCGGAGCACTTCGCGGGTGACGGGTGCGATCTCCCCTTCCCCGAACGCGAGGAAGCGCAGCAGGTTGGTGACGGGGTTTCCCTCGGTCCAGCGGAAGTAGATGTGCGGCATCAGGCCTGTGATGTCCCGAATGTGCAGCAAGACGGATGCGATGGTGTTCGGCACTACGGGTCCGTGGACTTCTAGAATCCGGTACCCGTGCCGGGTCACGCCCTTCACTTCGAGTTCTGTTTCGAAGTCGGAGGAATCGTCCACGATCACTTCCAGAAACAGCGCCTGTTGGTCCAAGGGCAGGTGGCTGACCTCAATGGCGGAGTCCAGTTTGTTCCGGTACGCCTCCGCGGTGATTCGCAGGGGTTCGTGGGAGATGATGCCCAGGGGTCCGTCGAGCACCTCGGAGACGAACTCCAGTGCCTGCCGGTCCAGATGCACATGTGTCGCGTGCAGTTCAAAGGACCGCCGGATTCGTGAAAGCAGCGAAATCACGATGATTCCGACGATAAAGAATCCTGCGATCCGGATGCCTTCGGGTCGTTCGATGACGTTGGCTACGGTGGTGTAGATAAACACCACGGCGATCACGCCGAAACCGATAGTGCGCTTGTGCTGCTTTCCGCGCCGGGCGGAAAATGTCACGGCCACGGCGGCGGAGGTCATCAGAACCAAGACGCCGGTAGCGTAGGCCCCGCCCTGGGCGTCGACGTCGGCGTTGAACAGCCAGGTGATCAAGAATCCGATGAGCGTGAACACCAGCACCAGGGGGCGGACGGCTCTGGCCCACCCCGGGGCCATGCCATAGCGGGGCAGGTACCGGGGCACGAGGTTCAGCAGCCCCGCCATGGCGGAGGCGCCGGCGAACCAGAGGATGGCGATGGTGCTGATGTCATAGACCGTGCCGAAGCCGGTGCCAAGATACTCGTGAGCCAGGAACGCCAGGGCTCGGCCATTGGCTTGGCCGCCCGGCTGGAACTCCCGCTCAGGTATCAGAATCACGGTGGTGAAACTGGTGGTGATGAGGAAGGCGCTCATGATAACGGCGGCGGTTGTAAGGAGCCGGCGGGCACCATCGATCCGGCCGGCAGGACGCTCTTCAGTGTCACCAGGGCGGCCCTTGATCTGCGGCATCACGGCCACACCGGTTTCGAATCCAGAGAGGCCCAGAGCCAGCTTAGGGAACACCAGCAGGGCGATGCCCACGACCATCAGCGGGTTGCCGTGGGACGTGGACAAGGCCTGCCACCAGTCTCCAACGGCGACCGGGTGGCCCATGACCTCGAGGATTGTAGTCACGACCACGACGACGTTCAGTCCAAGGTAGAGCCCCACCAGGACCACGGCAACGCCGATGGCCTCCTTGAATCCGCGCAGGAAAACAGCGGCCAGCATGGCGAGCAGGAAGAGCGTGACTGGGATGTTCTGGCCCTGCAACCAGCCCGGTGTCAACGGGTTCTGAAGTGCGTGCGCGGTGGCATCGGCTGCGGATAGCGTCATGGTGATCATGAAGTCCGTGGCGGCGAAGCCGAGCAGGACCAGGACGAAGAGCTTTCCGCCCCAGCGCGGCATCAGCCGTTCCAGCATGGCGATGGACCCTTCGCCTCGGTGGCTTTCCCCGGCGACGCGGCGGTAGACCGGGAGGGCGCCCAGCAGAGTAACGGCTACGAGTACCATAGTCGCCAGCGGGGAGATCACGCCTGCGGCCAAAGCGGCGATGGCGGGCTGGTAACCGAGCGTGGAGAAGTAGTCGACGCCGGTGAGGCACATCACTTGCCACCATGGATGCTTCTTCAGGTGCGAGTCGCCCACCGCCCCGGGACCCTGATGGGCGCCCTTGGCATCCTGAAGACCGAACAGCAGCCAGCTCTTGAAGTTTTCACCGGCGCCCGGGCGTGCCGCCGAAGGATCCGCAGGTGGCCTGCTCATCGTGGTCATTCGGGCCTTTCCGCACGATGCCAGCCATCGCGTCCACTGCCGACAGTAACATCGGCTTCTCGCGTTGATCGCAGTCCTGGGTCGATCTTGACGGATCCTTAACGCCGGGTCGACGCAAGGCCGGGACCGCAGCCCGGAGAAGGAATTTCGTCAGGTTGACGCGTTCGAGGCCGGGATTTCAACGTAGAGGTTAAATCCCGCGAATTCCGGCAGGTACCAGTGCCTGCGGTGCCGCACAGGCCGGTAAATGTGCCCGAAGGGGTCCTGCACGCGGACATGCTTCGTCAGGTCCTGGTGAGCCAGCAAACGGTCGATGTCCTCCAGGCTGCTCGGGTGTGATGCGATGCCGTTCATCTCGAGAGACCACGAACCTGCGTCTGCCTCCGGTCCGTGCTCCAGGGTGACAGTTTCGAATACGGCCGACACCACCTGCTCCAGAGTGATGGGAAAAAAGCGCCGGAGCCGGTGGGACTCGGGGTGGGCGTTCTGGGCGTCCAGCCATGCCTGGCGGAGCCAGTGGAACTCGACCGGTCCGAGTGAAGGCTCAAGAACCAGGTGACGGTCTGGGTCCAAGGCCAGTCTGTAGGCGCTGCCGTTGCGGTCGATGATGCACACGGCCTCCCCGACGTACTCAAACGCCGCCAAAAGATCCGGTTCGGACCGGTGAAAGGAAAAATCCCCGCCGTCATCGACGGCAATGAAATCCCGGGGTTCACCGACAGGATCCGGAGGGCCTGATATGGCTGTGTGCTGGCGGGGCGTCGTATTCATTGTGGGTTTCTCCTGCTGAGGATTGGACCGCGGCCACCGTGACGCAGCGTCCTCTTCCTCCATGACACCACGTCAGGGCCTCGCCGGAACCGACCTTAACGCATTCAATACGCGCGACGGCCCAAAGTTTGCGTAATCCTAACGTGCGCGCCCCGGCGCCTCTCCGCATCCGCTTTTGCCCCGAGCGGAGGGGACCAGCGCAATTCTCGACGGCGCACACACCGGGGCCGCGGCTGGCGGTCCGGGGAAGGCTACGCGGACATCACGGATCTGGTCAGGATGGTCCCGCCGACACCGGCCAGGACGGCACCGGAGCCCCCGGTGACGATCCGGTGCACGCGGGGACGGGCCAACACGGCGGAGACCCTCTTGATCGCCTGCACCAGAACTACGTACCACGCAAGCGCGGTGAGCAGGAAGATGCCGGCCATCAGCGCATGCTGTTCCAGCGGGGGAAGCGGGCCGAGGTCGAATTGAGGGAACAGGGACAGATAGAACACGGCGACCTTGGGGTTGAGTAAATTGCTCACCACGCCCTGCAGGAAGGGCGAGCCGCCGCTGAGCCGCGGCCCCGGCTCGGACACCTGCGGCTGGCTGCGGGGGCGCCCGAAAGCCTCCCGCAGGGCGCTGACCCCCAGGAAGAGCAGGTAGGCAGCACCGGCGATCCGGACCGCCGTGCCAAGGATTTCCGACGCCCCCAGAAGCGCCGTAACACCCAGCACGGCAAGAAGGGCAAGGATCGTGTTGCCGACCATGATCCCGCCCGCAGTCGATGCCGCAGAGCCGGGGGCGCGATGCGCGTTCTTGAGCACGAGGGCGAAATCTGGGCCGGGGACGACCACCACAACGACGCAGGTCAGCGCAAAGGCCAGGAGTTGTTCGACCATCAAGGACTGCTTCCGGAGGAGTGGATCTTCGGCGCGGGCCAACCTTCACCCGGCGCCATCACAGTGTAGCCGCGGCTGCCGGGACGGCACTGCCCGAAAACCTGCACGGCCCGAAACCTGCACTGCCCGGCAAGCTGCCCGGTCTGGAAACACAACAGCCCCTCCGGAGTGATACTCCGGAGGGGCTGTGTGGTCTTCTAGGAGAAGTGTTCCGGCAGGCCGGGCCTTCCTGAAAGCTTAGAGCGGGCGGATGTTCTCAGCCTGGGGGCCCTTCGGGCCCTGGGTGACGTCGAACTCGACCTTCTGGTTCTCGTCCAGCGAGCGGTAGCCGCTGGAAGCGATTGCCGAGTAGTGGGCGAAAACGTCGGCCGACCCGTCATCCGGGGCAATGAAGCCAAAACCCTTTTCGGCGTTGAACCATTTAACTGTGCCTGTAGCCATGCCTTTATCCTTCTGAAACGCTGCTGATCTCCGGCGGCCACGCAAGGCCAACGGCTGCGGAGACATTCGTCCGCTGTCCCCAACGTACGGGGCGCAGGGCCGCGGTGCAAGAGTCTGAGTGCGGGAGTTAATCCCGGGCGGGAGCTATAGTCGGCTCACCATGTCAACAATCTCGGTGGTCATCCCCACCCGGAACGACGCACAGCTCCTGGCGGTGTGCCTTGCGGCCCTCGCCCGGCAGAGCCGCCGCGCCGACGAAGTCATCGTGGTGGACAACGGCAGCACAGACACTACGGCCGAGGTTTGCGCGGCCGCCGGCGTGCGGCGGATCGCCGTTGACCTGCCCGGGATCGCGGCGGCAACCGCCCGCGGCTTCGACGAGGCCCGCTCCGCCGTGATCGCCAGGCTGGACACGGATTCGGTGCCGCCGCCGGACTGGCTGGAACGCGTGGCGGCCATCCTTGAGCGCGCCGGCCCGCTGTCCGCTGTCACCGGTCCCGGAGATTTTTACGGCGGGAACCGCTTCGCGCGCTGGGTGGGCCGCAGTGTCTACATCGCGGGATATTTCTGGGCCGTCGGACTCCTGCTGGGGCACCCGCCGCTGTTCGGCTCCAACTTCGCCCTACGGGCCGAGGTCTGGGAGCGGATCCGCAGCGCCGTCCACCGGGGCCTGCCGCCGGTCCACGACGATCTCGACATCTCGTACCAGATTCCGCCCGAGGTGGCGGTGATCTGCGAACCGACACTGCGGGTAGGCGTCTCGGCCCGGCCGTTCGAGAGCCGGCACGCCGTCGGGCGCCGGCTGTCGATGGCCTGGACGACGTTTGGCATCGAGTTCCGGTCCGAGCCGCCGCTGCGGCGGCGCCGGCGGCGCAAGGAGTGGGAACGCGCCCACCCCCGGTAGGCGCGGCCGGGGACCGGGGTCACTCGGTGCCGGCATAGAGCGCGATCAGGTCCCGGCTCATCTGGTGCGGGGAGGTCTCGCTGGGGCTGTGGCCGCCCCGGTAGACGGCGATCTTCGCGCCGATCGCCTGCGCGAAGCGGCGGTGCAGCGCCAACGGCCAGAGGTCGTGTTCGCCGACGGCGACAAACTTCGGCAGCGTCGCGGCGGCCAGCACCGGCCGCAGGTCCGGGGCATGCTGCATCAACGCGAAGATGTCGCTCACGGACTTCCGGCGGGTGAAGCCGAACCGGTAGCGCACAAAACGTATCCGGTTCGGCGCCACCCGGACGATGTTGCTGCGGATGCCCCAGATCATGAGGGCGGCGCCGACCCTGCCGCTGGCCCAGCCGCTGAACCTCCCGATCCGCTGGACCCCCCGGAAGCTGTTGCCGGGTTCGGGCGGGCAGCTGAGCAGGGTCAGGCTGCGGAACAGCTCGGGACGCTGCGCGAACGCCACCTGGGCGACGAGCGCCGCGAAGGAGTACCCGACGACGTGCGCGGCACCTTCGCCGGACTCGAGCAGGGCGATCAAGTCATCGGCGAAAAGCCTGTAATCGTAGTGCTTCCGCGGCGGCTCGAGGTTCTCCGGCCCGGCGTCGGCGGACTCGTACTGGCCGGCGATGTCGCAGCTGAGCACAAAGTAGCCGGCGGCGGAGAGCCGGGGCAGCATCAGCGAGAAATCCTCCTTCGACCCGGTAGCACCAGGGATCATCAGGACCCGCGGATTGGCCGGGTCGCCCATCGACAGGGTGGCCAGTGCGCCGCTTGGGGCCCGGAAGTGGCCGCGGACGGCTCCGGCCGGCGGGGCGAACCAGTCGACGTCGGGCAGGGCTGCGTCCAGCCGGACGGCCTCGTCGATGAGTCCCGAGCCGAAGACCCCGGGGTCCGGTTCCGGCGTTCCCGGAAGATTGCGGCCTGTTGACGCCATGGACTAAACATAGCCCCCGGCCCCAGCGGCGGTGCCCGCAGGGGTTCCCAGCTGGCGGGTTCTCAGGTGCCGGCCACCCGATGCACGAAGGCGTGCAGGCGGCGGTACACCTCCTGCGACTCGGGATACCGGAAGTCCTGCTGCCAGGTGTGCTCGGTGTTCGGGGCGTCCCAGCCGTAAATCAGCGTGTCCACGGGCACCTTGTGCTCCCGCAGGCGGGCGATGAAGTTGAGGTTGGCGGTGTAGAAGAAATCCCGTTCCGAGGTGGTCACGAAGACCGGCGGGAACCGGGCGTCGAGCCATTCGATCGGGGACAGGACCCCGGCCGCGTCGCGAAGTTCCGCAAAGCGGCTGCGGCCCCCCGACGCCCGGGGCAGGAGCATCCGGACGAAGTTCAGGCTGAGGACGAAGCCCTTTTCGAAGAACACGGAGAAGTCCACCACGCTGCAGTGCTGCACCAGCCCCCGCAGGCTCGAGCCCGGGGTCGCCGGCGTCAGCGCGTAGTGGCCGGCCAATTCCGGGCGGAAGCTGGCGGCGGTCAGGAGGGCGGCAATCTGGCCGCCGGCGGAGTCGCCGCCGAGGACGATCCTGGCAGGGTCGCCGCCGTAGTCCGCGATGTGCTCGCGGACCCAGCCCAGCGCCGCATTGGCGTCCTGGAGGACGTGGGCCATGCGGAAGCGCGGAGCCCGGCGGTAGTTCACGTTGACCGCCACCATGTCTGCCGCAGCCTGGCTCGCGCAGTACTTGGTCAGCGCGGCCTTGTCCCCCGAGGTCCAGCCCCCGCCGTGGAAATAGACGTAGACCGGCAGCGGCCCGGTGTCTTTGGCCGTTGCGGTGCGGGCGCCGGCCGGGGTGATCACGTCCAGGCGGTGTGCCCGGATGCCGTCCCCGACGAAGTCGATGTCGTGGAAGTAGTCGACGCCGGTGACCGGCCCGGCGTTGAAGCGGGTTCTTTCGGCGGGGCCCAGCGAATGCATCAGGGCCCGCCAGGCCCAGACCGGGACCCGACGCAGGAAACCGCGCGCGCGGCGTGCCACACCGAAGGGGCCGCCGGAGGGCTGGCGGGGAGGCCGGGGCGCCGGGGTCATGGTTCCATTCTAGCTGGCACGGTTGTGCTACTACGGTCAGGGCGGCCTGCCCTGACCGTAGTAGCCTGCCCCGGCAGCCGCGCAGCTTCGCCTAGTCGGGCAGCTCCCGGACCGTGCCCGCGCCCCCGTCGACGGTGACGTGCTGGCCGGTGTGCAGCCGTGTGGTGGCGTCCGGCACGCCCACCACCGCGGGGATGCCGTATTCGCGGGCGACCACGGCCCCGTGCGAGATGACGCCGCCCATCTCCATCACCAGCGCGCCGGCCGTCATAAACAGGGGGGTCCAGCCGGGGTCGGTCGAAGGGACCACCAGGATTTCGCCGGGCTCAAGGCGGGCGCCCACCGGATCCAGGATCACCCTGACCGTCCCGGTGGCGGTGCCGGCCGAAGCAGGGGTTCCGGCGAGGGCGCCGAAGGGCGGTGCCTTTGCCATTGCCGCTGCCTCCACGTCGGTCCCGTCCGATAGCAGCAGCCGCGGGATGTGGCGGCGGCGCAGTTCGACGTCGTACAGGCGGCGGCGGCCCGCGACAAGGGCCTGCATCCCGGCGCCCCGCAGGGCCACCCGGAGTTCGGCGAAGTCCAGGAAGAACACATCGTCGGGCGCCGCGATAACCCCGTCGCGCACCAGTTCGGCGCCGACCAGCAACAGTTGGCGGTGCATTTCGCCGAGGACCTTGACGATGTAAAACTTGGGCAGTTCGCGCAGGCCGGACAGTTCCCGGACCCGGCGCAGGGTCAGCGCGAGCAGCCGGGCGCGCCACCTGCCATGGGCGCCGGCGCGCTCCACGAGGCTGCGGATCCTCTCCTCCGCATGCTCGGCGGCGCGGCTGAATTGCCGGTCCGGGGCTTGTTCCGGGTCCTCGACGCGCAGGTAATTTGAGATCATGCCGAGGACGTGGTCCGGCTCCTCGGACCAGCGCGGCATGCCGAGATCGATTTCGGCCACCGCGCGGTGGCCGTACCGGGCCAGGAAGTCCCGGATCCCGGCCTGCGCCGGCTCCGGAAGCGATCCGGCGCGGTACGCCGCCGCGAGCCGGGCAGGGGCCTGGGCCAGGAAGACGTCCCGCGAGAGGGGATCGGCGCCGATGTCCACCGCCAGCTGCCAGAGTGCCAAGTCCATCTCGGTTGTTACATTGTGCGGCAGCCCGCGGAGCACCGCCTCCAATTCGCGCGGCGGTGCGATCCCGCGCAGCAGCCGCCGTGCCACGGCCAGCATGATGTAGCCCACGGATGGCCCGGGCAGGGTCGCGCGGATCAGCCCGTTAATGGTCCGGTTCGTGATCTGTTCCGCGAAGTCCAGCCGCTGCAGGGCGGCGGCGGGCTCGGGCAGCGCCAGCTCCGCGTCGAGGCGTTTCCCGTAGGCCTCGGCCCGCCGGAGTTCCGCCTCGGGCCGGATCGCGGCCCCGATGAGTGCGGGGACCAGGCCGAGGACCATGGCAAGGCTGGCGCGTGCCTCGCCGCCCCCGGCCCGGGGGTTGCCGGCCCTCCTCGTGGCGCCGGGCCTAGTTTTCCGGGTCCTCGGCCTGACGCCGAAGCGCGGATCGGCCAGCAGTTCCGGGAAGACAGCGGCGGATCTGCCATCCGCCAGCGGGAGAACCCGCTGCAGGTAGCGGCGGCCCCACTTGTTGTGCACCACCGCCGTCAGGTCCACGTACATCCTCAGCCCGGGGTTCACGTAGCGCCAGAATCCTTTGCTGTTCCGCATCAGCCCGAGGGCCGCGAGCCCGATCGGCGTAATGGGGCGGGTGAGTCCCTGAAGCAGGGTGCCGCACAGGTAGACGCGGGTTCCGCCCGACGGGTCCGGGTTGAGGGCGGATGGCTCAGTCGAGAACGGATCCTCCAGCGGATAGAGCGTTGTGATCGGCCGGGACTGTGTCAGCCACGCCTTGCCCGCGGCATCGAAGACCCATTCCACATCCTGCGGTGTGCCGAACAGGCGCTGGACGGCGTCGCCGAGCCGGGTGAGTTCGGTGAGTTCGGGGTCCGCCAGGCTCCATCCGCGTGCGGGGTCGTCGTCGCCCGGCACCCGGGCCAGGACTGTCGCCGTCGCGGTGTCCACGGTGAACTGGTCCGGGTTCACCGCGCCGGACACCACGGCCTGGCCCGCCCCGGGGCTGGCATTGATCACCATCTCGGTCCGCGTGCCGGTCACCGGGTTGGCGGTGAACATCACGCCCGCGGTGGCGGCGTCGACCATGACCTGGACGACGACGGCGAGGCCTACCTCGCGGTGGCTGATCCCGTTGGCGGACCGGTATGCCACCGCCCGGTCGCTCCACAGCGATGCCCAACAGCGGTGGACCGCCTCGATGACCGCGTCCGGGCCGACGACGCCGGTGTACGAGTCCTGCTGGCCGGCAAAGCTGGCGAAAGGCAGGTCCTCGGCGGTGGCGGAAGAACGTACCGCGACGGCCGGATCCGCGCCCAGGGCGGCGTACGCCGCCCGCACTGCCGCTTCGACGTCGGCAGGAACCGCTGCGGCGCCGATCAGCCTGCGGGCGCTGGCCGCCATCTGGTCAAGTTCCGGCTCGCCGGGAGCTCCGGCGCCGCCGTCAGCGCCGGTGTCGAGGCGGGCCGCCAGGGCGTCCAGGCCGGCGGGGGCCGCCAGCCGGTACGCATCCGTGGTCAGGCAGAAGCCGCGCGGGACGGGAAAGCCGGCGGCGGCAAGCTTTCCGAGATTCAGTGCTTTGCCGCCGACCAGCTCCAGGGGAGCGGAACCCGCCCGGCCCAGATCCAGGACAAAGCCGTCCAGTACCTGGCCACTCGGCACGTGGTCAACCCGTTGGGAGCACATGGCTCACCGCCTAAGCGGTCGCCGCGTCGCCGGCGTCCTCCCACTGGACATCCAGGTTGCGGAAAACCGGCGGGGAATCACACAGGGCAGCCATCCGCGCCGCGAAGTCGGAGGTCTCCGGCCGCGCGGAGTTCTCCATGGCCGATTCGTACGAGTCGAATTCGACGATGGTGAGGTAGGTGCCGGGGTGGTCGCGGTCCGCGGTGTTTAGGATCCGCCGGAAGGTCGGGGCGGTATCCCCGTCGGTCCGCGAGGGCCGGCCGAGCGCCTCGATCTCGTCGATGCGGGACGACTGGAATTCGATGATCTGCACAAACCTGGCCATGACGGCTCCTTGACGGCTGCGGGTGCTGATGCGCATCACGCTAGACCTGCCGTCCCGGCAGTGCAAGACCGCGCGGCTACGGGGTGAGCAGGACCTTGATGGCGCGCCGTTCGTCCATCGCCCGGTAGGCCTCGGGAGCCTCCTCCAGGGGCATCACGACGTCGAACACCCGGCCAGGGTTGATGCTGCCGTCGAGCACGTCGGCCAGCAGCTCCGGGATGTAGGTCCGGGCCGGGGCCATGCCGCCGCCGATCGAGATGTTGGTGTCAAAGAGGTAGCGCAGCGGAATCTCGGCACCGCCCGTGGGCACGCCCACAAAGCCCAGGGCACCGCCCGGGCGGACACTGTGCAGTGCTTGTTCCATGGATTCCTTGGTGCCGACGCATTCCAGGACGGAATCGGCCAGGACCCCGCCGAGCAGTTCGCGGACCTTGGCGACGCCGTCCTCCCCGCGCTCGGCCACGATGTCAGTGGCGCCGAACTCGCGGGCGATGGCCTGCCGGTCGGCGTGCCGGGACATGGCGATGATCCGTTCCGCGCCGAGCCGTTTGGCTGCCAGCACGCCGCAGAGCCCGACGGCGCCGTCGCCGACCACGACCACGGTCCGGCCGGGACCGGCCTTCGCCGCGAGGGCGGCATGGTGGCCGGTGGCCATGACATCGGAGAGGGTCAGCAGGCTGGCGCGGAGGGCGTCGTCGGGATCGGTGACGCCCGGAACCTTGACAAGGGTGGCATCGGCGAGCGGGACCCGGACGGCTTGGCCCTGGCCGCCGTCGATCGCGTGCCCGGCGTCGTCCTTGCCGCCCCAGCCGGCCAGGTGGTCGCAGGCGACGGTGACGCCGTTGAGGCACTGCGGGCACTTGCCGCAGCTGACCACGAACGGCGCGATGACCAGGTCGCCCACGGCCAGCTCGGTCACGGCGTCGCCGACGCTTTCCACGAGGCCGATGAATTCGTGCCCGATCGCGGAGGGCTTGTGGGTGGGTTTGACCCCGCGGTACGGCCACAGGTCTGAGCCGCAGACGCAGGCAGCGGTGACCTTGACGACGGCGTCGGTGGGCTGCTGGACGGTGGGGTAATCGCGGTCTTCGACGCGGATGTCGCCGGGTCCGTGGATGATGGTGGCGCGCATGGGTCTCCTCGCCTGGTGGTGAATGGGGTTGTCATCGAGTCTAGCCCGGGCCCCGCATTGCTAGTCTCAGACGGCTTCGAGCACGCTGACGTAGTTGGCGATGCCGACGCCGCCCATGTTCTGCACCGCGGCACGGCGCGGGGCGGCCAACTGCATGTCCCCGGCGGTGCCGGTGAGCTGCATCGCGGCGATGACGTGCTGCGAGACGCCGGTGGCCCCCACCGGGTGGCCCTTGGCCTTGAGCCCGCCCGAGACGTTGATGGGCAGCCTGCCGTCCTTGAAGACCCAGCCTTCCTTGACCGCGCGGGCGCCCTGGCCCGGTTCGGTCAGGCCCATGGCCTCGTACATCAGCAGTTCGGCGATGGTGAAGCAGTCGTGCACCTCGGCGAAGTCCAGCTCCTCCAGCCCGACGCCGGCCATTGCCAGCGCGCGCTGCCAGGAGGCGCGGGTCGCGGCGAAGGCGGTGGGGTCGCGGCGGTCGGTCGGGAAGAAATCGTTCGCATGGCCGAAACCGGCCAGCCGGACCGGGGCGGTGGCGCCGCCGGTGGGGGCCACGCTGAGGACGACGGCGGCGGCGCCGTCGGAGACGGGCGAGCAGTCGGTGCGGCGCAGCGGGTCGGCGACCATCGGGTTCTTGTCCGAGACCGTCTGGCAGAACTCCTCGCCGAGGTCCTTGCGCAGCTGCGCGTACGGGTTGTCCACGCCGTTGCGGTGGTTCTTCGCCGCGATCGTGCCCAGGATGTCGGACACCGGCCCATAACGCTTCTCGTAGTGCTTGGCCACCTCGGCGAAGAGCCCCGTAAATCCAGTGGTGGAGGGCTTGCCGGCCATGTCGTAGTCCGCGCCGAGCAGGGCGGCGCCAACGACGTCGGCGCCGGCGTGGGTCATCTTCTCCGCGCCGATGACCAGGACGGTCTTCGCGGTGCCGGCCAGCAGCGACTTGGTGCCCTGCTGGAAGGCGGCCGAGCCGGAGGCGCAGGCGTTCTCGACGCGGGTGGACGGGACGTTGGCCAACTGCTCCGAGACCTGCAGGGCGAGGGAGGACGGGAACGCCAGCGGCATCATGCCGGAGTTGAACTGGCCGAGATAGATTTCGTCGATCTGGCCCGGTTCGATCCCTGCGTTGCCGTTCGCCTCGGTGGCGACCTGGACGATCAGGGATTCGAGCGTCTCGTCGGTGAGCTTGCCGAAGCGGCTGTGGCCCCAGCCGGTGAGGAGGACGTCTTTGCCGAACTGGTCCTTGAGGCTCATGCAGTGGCTCCTTCGAGGGCGGCGGAATCGTTGTCCAGTTCGACGGCGAACTCTGCCTCGGTCTTCTCGCGGATCTCCTCCACCGTGACCCCGGGGGCGAGGCGCGTCAGCGTGAGCCGGCGGGCGCCGCCCGCGTCTTCGTCGTTCTTCACGAGGTCAAAGACCGCGAGGTCGCTGATGATCCGGTCCACGCAGCTGAGCCCGGTGAGCGGCAGGGTGCATTCCTTGACGATCTTGGCGGTGCCGTCCTTGGCGTTGTGCTCGGTGAGGACCACGACGCGAGGGGTGCCGGCGACGAGGTCCATCGCGCCGCCCATGCCCTTGACCATCTTGCCGGGGATGGTCCAGTTCGCGAGGTCGCCGGCGCCGGAGACCTGCATGGCGCCCAGGATGGCGACCTTGACGTGGCCGCCGCGGATCATGCCGAAGGAGGTGGCGGAGTCGAAGATGCTGCCGCCGGGCAGGACCGTGACGGTCTGCTTGCCGGCGTTGATCAGGTCCGCGTTCTCTTCGCCCTCGTAGGGGAACGGGCCCATGCCGAGCAGACCGTTCTCGCTCTGCAGCACGACGCGGACACCCTCGCGCAGGTTGTTGGCGACGAGCGTGGGGATGCCGATGCCGAGGTTGACGTAATCGCCGTCGTTGAGTTCTTCGGCCGCGATAGCGGCCATTTCATTCCGGGTCCAAGCCATGATGTTTCTCCTGAAAAGTGTGGGTGGCGGCGGCGGTCAGGCCGGATTAGACGGTGACGGCGGCCGCTTCGGGCGCCTCGGTGCGGGGGCGGACCGTCCGCTGCTCGATGTCCTTGATGCGGTCGCTGGCCTGGACCAGGCGCTGGACGAAGACGCCCGGCGTGACGATGTGGTTGGGGTCCAGCTGGCCGGGTTCGACGATCACCTCGGCTTCGGCCACCGTGACGGCGCCCGCGGTGGCGACCACCGGGTTGAAGTTCTGCGCGGTGTAGCGGTAGATGAGGTTTCCGTCGGTGTCGGCCGTGTGCGCGTGCACCAGGGCGACGTCGGCCTTGATGGCGCGCTCCTGGAGGTAGGTTTCGCCGTCGAACTCCGCGAGCGGCTTGCCTTCGGCGACGAGGGTGCCGACGCCGGTCTTGGTGTAGAAGGCCGGGATGCCGGCACCGCCGGCGCGGAGGCGCTCGGCGAGGGTGCCCTGCGGGGTGAACTCGACTTCCAGCTTGCCGGCGAGGTACTGCTCGGCGAAGAGCTTGTTTTCGCCCACGTAGGAGGCGATGACTTTGCGGACCTGGCCGGCCTCGATCAGCACGCCGAGGCCCTTGCCGTCGACGCCCATGTTGTTGGAGACCACGGTGAGATCCTTGACGCCGGAATCGCGTACCGCCTCGATCAGGTCGGCCGGAATGCCGCTGAGGCCGAAGCCTCCGACGGCGAGTGTCATGCCGTCCCGCAGCACGTCCTGCAACGCGGCGGCCGCGCTGGATTTCACCTTTGACATTTGCATCTCCTCATTGAGCTGATGGTCCCCGGAGGTCGGTGTCCGGGGCCCGCTTCCGCGATCCACGTTGTGGACTGTTTGCCTGATGAAGGAGCCTATGGTGTGGTGTGGAGCACTGTCAACGCCAAAATTCTCCGAAATCCACTGCATTTTTTACAGTGTGGACGCTAGGCTGGACACTGTCCACATTGTGGATGATGCAGTGGATGTTCGGGTAGGTTGATCCGGTAATTGCGAGGAAAATGATGACTGTTCCCGTGCAGGGCGCCCAGGTTGTGAGCCGCGTCGCGGCCCTGTTGAGGATCGTGGGCCGTAAACCGGAAGGCTCCCCGCTCGCGGAGCTGGTCCGCGAATCAGGGCTCACGCGCCCCACCGTGCACCGGCTGCTGACCTCCCTGGCCGCCGAAGGCCTGCTGGACCAGGACCCGCACAGCGGCAACTGGGTGCTCGGCCCGGAGATCCTGCTGATGGGTTCGGTGGCGTCGGCGCGGTTCCCGCTGGAGGACATCGCCCGCCCCAGCCTGCGCCGGCTGGCCGAGGAGACCGGCGAGAGCGCCTTCTTCTCCATCCGCCGTGGCGCCGAGACGGTGTGCCTGCTCCGGGAAGAAGGCAGCTTCCCGGTGCGCTCGTTCGTGCTGCATGAAGGCGTCCGTTTCCCGCTGGGGGTCGCGTCCGCGGGGACCGCCATCATGGCCTTTCTGCCCGCGGCGGAGCAGGAGGAGCTGCTGGCCGGCTGGGCCGGCCACGCGGGCAGTTTCGCGGCCGCGCACACTGAGGACCTGGTCCGCGCGAACCTGGAGGCCACGCGGCAGGCCGGCTACTCGGTCAACCCCGGCCTGGTCCTGGAAGGCAGCTGGGGGATGGGCGCCGCCGTCTTCGACCAACGCGGCCGGCCCGCCTGGGCACTGTCCCTCACCGGAATCGAACCCCGCTTCCGCGAGGACCGCCGCGACTACCTGGGGCGGCTGCTGATGGACGAAGCGCACCGGATCTCCCTGCAGCTGCAGGGCAGCTGAGCCGAACCTGCCGGGACATCTCGACAAACCGGCGCCCGCGGGCCACGATGGGAACTGCAGCCGCGGCTGCATGCGCAGACACTGCGCCTACTCCTTAGTCCGGGTGGCGCGTCTGGCCCAAAAACTACTTCCCCGCCTTGATGCTGGGGGACTGGGAGCAGGAGAAGAGCGCGGCGGACGCAGTCCAGGCCGGAGCCAACCGGCGTCGCCAGCGGCGACGGCGGCGCACTTGACTAGCCGGGTCCCCGGCTGCTTGCCTCCAGCTAAGAAGGAATGAGTCTCATGACTCGCCAAACTGAAATACACCATGCGCCGCGTTTGCTGCGCCTCCTCATTGCTTTCGCGGCCGCCCTGGTGCTGCCGGCCGCCGTCAGCGGCGCCGCCACCGCCGACGGCGGAAAATCAACCCGGACGTGGACGGTCCAGGTCGGTTCCGAATCCTCGGACCAAGCCATCCAGGGGATGGCGTTCCTGCCCGAAAACATCTACGTAAACGCGGGCGACAAGGTCACCTGGCGGGCCAACTCCGCTGAAATCCACACCGTGACGTTCCTCGCCGAGGGCCAGTCCCTGGAATCCACGCAGCCCTTCAACCCCGCGGTTCCGGAGGACGTCAACCAGATGGGCGGCAAGGACTATGACGGACACTCGTATTACAACTCCGGCGTGATGACCAACGTGTCCAACAGCGGGTTCAACCAGGTCAAGAAGTACACCCTGGCGTTCCCGAACGAGGGCGACTTCACCTACTACTGCCTGGTCCACGGCATGGCCATGAAAGGCACGGTCCATGTGCGGGCGGCGGGAACGGAGTACCCGTACCGCCAGTCCCAGTACGACCACCAGGCGGAGAAGCAGGAACGGGCCATCCTGCGCGACGGACACGAGCAGTGGGACGCAGCCCGCGACCAGACGGACAAGCACACCGTGATCGCTGGAACGGATAACGGCACCTCGATGGTGATGCGCTTCATCCACCAGAAGATCGAAGTTCGCGTGGGCGAGTCGGTGACGTTCGTCAACAGCGGCATGGGAGCCCCGCACACCGTCACTTTTGGCAAGGAACCGGCGAATTTCTTTGCCCCGCTCGGCGATCCGACCCAATTCAGCGGAGGGGACCTGAACTCGGGCATCATCCCGCCGCAGAAGAGCTTCAAGGTGACCTTTACCAAGGCTGGTGAGTTCGACTACATCTGCGCCCTGCACGACTTCATGGGCATGAAGGGAACGGTGGAAGTCCGGGAGTGACCGGCTTGCGCACCGGCTGGCGCACCGTCCCGTGACGGTGCCGTTCCCGCGGGGTTACTGCTTCCACCAGGTGTCGAAGATGGTGACCGGGACGGTGCGCTTGTGCCGGGTCCGCAGGTATTTCTGCTCGATCAGCTCGGCCGCGGCGTCGGGGACGTCGCGGCCCTCGAGGTAATCGTCGATGGTGTCGTAGCTCAGGCCGAGTTCGTCCTCGTCGGTGCGGCCGGGCTTGTGGTCCAGCAGGTCCGCCGTCGGCACCTTTTCCCAGACGCGGGCAGGGGCGCCGAGTTCCGAGAGCAGGGCGCGGTTCTGGCGCTTGTTCAGGCCGAACAGCGGGAGGATGTCCGCCCCGCCGTCGCCGTACTTGGTGAAGAAGCCGGTCACGGACTCGGCGCCGTGGTCGGTGCCGATCACAAGATAGTTGTGCTCGCCGGCCAGCGCGTACTGGGCGATCATGCGGGTGCGGGCCTTCGTGTTGCCCTTGTGGAAGTCGGAGATGCCGTTTCCCACGGTCTTCTCGAACTCATCCTCGAAGCCGTCCACCGCCGCGGAGATATTAAAGGTCCATTCCGTCTTGGCCCGCACGAAGTCCAGGGCCGCCTGGGCGTCGTCTTCGTCGTGCTGCACGCCGTAGGGAAGGCGCACGGCCACGAAATTGGCCTCCACCCCCTCGGCGTCGAGCTCCTCGACCGCCAGCTGGGCCAGCCGGCCGGCGAGGGAGGAATCCAGTCCGCCGGAGATGCCGAGGACGAAGCCCTTGGTGTGGCTGGCCTTGAGGTATTCCTTAAGGAACGTGACGCGTTTGCGCACCTCCCCGGCCGGGTCGATCCGGGGCTGCACGCCCATTTCTTCAATGATCTTCGCCTGGAGTTCACGCATGCCTCACAGCCTAGCCAGCAGTGTCAATCAGGCTCAACCGCATCCGCCGTTCCGGCGTCGCGGATTGCGGTCGGTGCGGTGCGAAATACCCTCCCGTTCCAGCCCATTCGAGGCGTAGCGTATGGCCATGGAGAAGACGGGATGCGCGGTGGTGGGCGGCGGCCCGGCCGGCATGATGCTCGGCCTGCTGCTGGCCCGGGCCGGCGTGCAGGTGACGGTCCTGGAGAAACACGCGGACTTCCTGCGCGATTTCCGCGGCGACACCGTGCACCCCTCCACGGTCCGGCTGATCGACGAACTCGGCCTCGGCCAGGAGTTCCGCCAGCTACCGCAGAGCCGACTGAAAAGTGTCGTGTTCCCGGTTCCGGACGGACCGCCGGTGACCATGGGCGACTTTGACGCGCTGCCGCCGCCGTACAACTACATTGCCATGATGCCGCAATGGGACTTTCTGAACTTCCTGGCCCGCGCCGCTGCCGAGGAACCGGGATTCACCTTGCTCATGAGCCACTCGGCCACCGCGCTGATCCGGGACGGAGGCAGGGTCCGCGGCGTCCGCCTGCGCACGCCGGACGGGGCGCAGGCCGATCTGCCGGCGGACCTGGTGGTCGCCACGGACGGACGCCATTCCGTGCTGCGTGCCGCCGCCGGGCTGGCGCCGAAGGAGTTCCCGGTGCCCTTCGACACCTGGTGGTTCCGGCTTCCCCGGCATCCCAACGAAGCCGGCGAGGTGGCCGGACTGGTTCCCGCGTTCGGCCCCGGGGAGGCCCTGGTGGGCCTGACCCGCACCGACTACTACCAGATGGGCTACCTTGCGCCGAAGGGCACCGACGTCCGGATCCGCGCGGAGGGCGTCGAGGGCTTCCGACGCCGGATCGCGGCGCTGCGCCCGGACCTCGCCGACCGCGTTGACGCCATCCGTTCCCTGGATGACCTGCACTGGCTCGACGTTCGCCTGGACCGTTTGCAGTCCTGGCACATCAACGGCCTGCTCTGCATCGGCGACGCCGCGCACGCGATGTCCCCGGCCGGCGGCGTCGGGATCAACCTCGCCGTCCAGGACGCCGTGGCGGCGGCCGAACTGCTGGCGCCCGCCCTGCTCCGGGGCCGGGTCAGCACCGCAGACCTGCGACGCGTCGAACGACGGCGGCGGCCACCCACCGTCGTTGTGCAGACCGCGCAGCGGCTCATGCACCGGGCCGTCTTCGGCCCCATCATGGAAGGGAAACGGACAAAGTTTCCGGCCGCCGCCCTCTTCGTGGCCCGGCGCGTTCCCGCGGTCCGCAGAATTATTCCGCGGCTCATCGGCTTCGGGCCGCGACCCGAACACGCTCCGGCGTTCGCGCGGCGCATCGGGGCCGCGCCGCAGCCCCAGCCGTAGCTCCCCGGCCCCGTCGATTGCTCCGAAACCGCCCTGTTGGACCCCCGAAACGGCAGTTTAGGAGCAGCGGATGCGCCTCAGCCGTGCGCGGCGAGGTAGCTGATCAGGCCGTCGACGGTAGCGACGGCGGGGTAGTCCCGCTCCGGGATGTCGACGCCGGTGGCCGTGTCAATGGTTTCCACCAGCCGCAGGAAGTCCAGCGAGTCGAGGTCAAGGTCCTGGCGGAGCCGGGAATCGCCGCCGACGTCGTCCAACTCCACGTCGGGAGCGACCTTCCCGAGCGCGGCACGTACCGCGGCCCGGGCATCCTGTTCGTTCATGGTGTCTCCGTTTTCACAGTTCGTCGGGTTTTTGCAGCAGCTCGTCGATGCGGGCCAGGAAGCGGCCGCCGCGCAGCCCGTCGCTGACCCGGTGGTCGGCGGACAGGGTGGCGATTGCGGCGGCCCGGACGCCCAGCATTCCGTGTTCCGCCCAGGGCTGTTCCAGGACCCGGCCGAAGCCCACCATGGCCACCTGCGGCGGATAGATCACGCCGTAAACGCTGTCCACACCGAGGTCACCGAGGTTGGTTACCGTGATGGTCGGGTCCGCCATCTCCGCGCGTTGCAGCCGTCCGGCCCGCGCGCGGCTGACCAGGTCCCGCAGTTGTTCCATCAGCACATCGAGGGGCAGGGTGTCGGCGTCGTGGATTGCCGGTGCCACCAGCCCGCCCTGGCGCAGGGCCACCGCGACGCCCAGATGCACCGCGGCGCTGGGCCGGTACGCGCCGTCCAGGTAAAAGCCGTTGACCTCCGGGACGTCCTTGGCCGCGAGCGCCGCCGCCTTGAGCAGCAGGGCGGACGGGACGAGCCTGGCGGCCACCGGGCGCTGGGCGTTGACGGACTGCATCCAGCCGACGGCGGCGCGCAGGTCGAGGGTGGTGCTGAGGTAATAGTGCGGGATGGTCTGCTTGGAACGGGACATCAGCGCCCCGATGGCCCGGCGCAGCGTCGCCACGCGCTCGCGGGCCGCTGAGGGCTGCTCCTCCGGCGGTGCGGGCTCGGCGCGGGGCGCGGCGGTTTCCGCGGGGACTGCGGCTTCCGGTGCGGGCTCGGCCTGAGCGCCCGCAGGGACGCTTCCCCCGGCGGGGGGCCCAGCGGCGCGCTGCACATCCTCCACGGTCACGGCACCCTCCGGTCCGGTGCCGGAAACGGAAGAGAGCTCGACGCCGAGTTCGGCGGCGAGCCGCCGGGCGCGCGGCGAGGAGCGTACCCGTCCGGCTTCCGGGGGCCGCGCCGCCACTGCGTGTTCCACGTCGGCGCGGGTGATGGCGCCGCCCCTGCCGGTGCCGTGGATCCGTCCGGTGTCGACGCCGAGCCGGTGCGCCAGGTGCCGAACCGGCGGCGCGGCCGGGGGAGCCGGCGCGGCCGGGGGAGCCTGCGCGGCCGGCGGGCGGGGCGGCGGCTCAGGGCTGGGGGGCCCGACCTCGGCCGGGGTCTGCGTGATCCGCGCCAGCGGAGTCCCCACCGGCACGGTCTCGCCAATCTCCACGAGCAGGTCGGCGACCACACCCTCCTGGAACGATTCGACGTCCATCACGGTTTTGTCGGTGTCCACCACGGCCACGAGGTCCCCGCGCCGGACGTAGTCGCCCGGTTTGACCAGCCACTCGACGATTTTGCCGTGCTCCATGTCGGCCCCGAGCGAGGGCATCAGGAAATCAGCCACGCGCCCCGACCGCCTCCCGCGCCGCAGCGACGACCCGGTCCGCGGAAGGCAGGGCGGCCAGTTCGAGGTGCTTGGAGTAGGGGATCGGCACCTCGGCGCTGCAGACCCTGCCGACGGGCGCGTCCAACTCGAAGAAGGCGTGTTCGCTGATCCGGGCACTGATTTCGGCGGAGATACTGCCACTGCGCCAGCCCTCATCCACCACCACCGCGCGGTGGGTCCTGGTCACCGAGGAGACGATGGCGTCGTCGTCGAGCGGCCGGAGCGTGCGCAGATCCAGCACCTCGGCGTCGATGCCCTCAGCGGCGAGCCGCTCGGCCGCCTCAAGCGTGAGGGGGAGGGTCCCGCCGTAGGTGATGAGGGAGACGTCGGCCCCGGGGCGCCGGATGGCGGCGCTGGTGATGTCCACCGCGCCGGCGTCGTCGGCGAGTTCACCCGGGACGTTGTAGAGCGAGCCGTGTTCGAAGATCAGCACCGGGTCCGGGTCCTGCAGCGCGGTCCACAGCATCCCGCGCGCGTCCTCGAGGGTGGCGGGGGTGAGGATCCGCAGCCCGGGGATGTGCGCGTACCAGCCCTCCAGGCTGTGCGAGTGCTGGGCCCCGAGCTGGCGGCCGGCTCCGGTGGTCATCCGGATCACCAGCGGCACGTTGAACTGGCCGCCGGACATGTGCAGCAGCGACGCGGCGTTGTTCACGATTTGGTCCAGGGCCAGGAGGCTGAAGTTGACGGTCATGACCTCCACGATCGGGCGCATCCCGCCGAGCGCGGCGCCGATGCCGGCACCGACGAACCCGGATTCGGAGAGCGGGGTGTCGCGGATCCGCTCCGGCCCGAACTCCTCCAGCAGGCCCAGGCTCACGGCGAAGGAACCGCCGTAGGCGCCCACGTCCTCGCCCATCAGGAAGACCCGGTCGTCGCGTTGCAGGGCGTCGCGGATTCCGGCTCGGAGCGCCTCCCGGTAGCTGGATTTCATGTCCCGGGCACCTCCTCCCGGGTGCCGGGTTCGCTGTACACGAAGCGGGTAAGGTCCTCGAGCGGTTCGGGCGTGCCCGCCTCCGCGAACTCGACGCCGGCGGCGACCTCGGCCTCGGCATCGGCCTGCAGTTGCTGCCAGTCCGCGTCCGTGAGCTGGCCGGCGTCCGTCAGCGATGTGCGCAGCAGCGTGATCGGGTCCCGTTCGAGCCAGCGCGCGACCTCGGCCTTGTCCCGGTACCGCTCCGGATCGAACATCGAGTGGGCGCGGAAGCGGTAGGTGCGCAGTTCAAGGAAGTGCGGTCCGCCGCCTGCCCGCACCGCGTCCACGGCGCGCCGGGCGGTTTCTTCGACGGCCAGCACGTCCATCCCGTCCACCGCCCAGGCCGCGATCTCGTACCCGGCGGCCTTCAGGGCGATGTCGGTCTGCGATTCGGACCGGCCCAGCGCCGTGCCCATCGCGTAGAGGTTGTTTTCGCAGCAGAACAGCACCGGAAGCTGCCAGAGGGCCGCCAGGTTGAGGCTTTCATGGAACTCACCCTCCGCGACGGCCCCCTCGCCGAAGAAGCACACGGTCACGCGGGAACGCCCGGAGAGTTTGTCCGCCAGCGCCAGCCCGACGGCGAGCGGCAGGCCGCCGGCGACGATCGCGTTGCCGCCGTAAAACCGGGTGGCGGCGTCGAACAGGTGCATGGAGCCGCCGCGTCCGCGGCAGCAGCCCTCGACGTGGCCGTACATTTCGGCGAGGATTGCGCCGGCGGAAACACCCCGCAGCAGTGCGTGACCGTGCTCCCGGTAGGTGGCGACGACGGCGTCCTCCGGGGCGAGTGTTTCCACCACCCCGGCCGCCACCGCCTCCTCGCCGATGTAGACGTGCAGGAAGCCCCGGATCTTGGCGGCGCTGTACAACTCGACGCACTTCTCCTCGAGCCTGCGGACCCGCAGCATCTGCAGCAGCAGGTGCCGGCCGTGCACGGGGTCCAGGGGAACGGCGGGCGGCGCCAGCGGCCCGCTCATTCCGGGCCCCCCGGCTGACGCTCCGGCGCCGGGGCCTCGATGGTGGACGTGTCGCCCTCCGGCAGCCCCAGTTCGCGGGCCTTCAGCAGCCGGCGGAGGATCTTCCCGCTGCGGGTCTTGGGCAGTGCCGTGGTGAAATCCAGGAGCCGGGGCGCCACGGCGGGGCCCAGCCGCTTGCGCGCGAAACCGATGATGTCCAGCCGCAGTTCCTCGGACGGTTCCCGGCCGGGGCGCAGCTCCACGAAGGCCTTGACGACCTCGCCAGCCACCGGATCGGGGACGCCGATCACCCCCGCCTCGGCGACGGCCTCGTGCTCCATCAGCGAGCTTTCCACCTCGAACGGGCCGATCAGATGGCCGGAGGACTTGATGACGTCGTCGCCCCGGCCCACGAACCAGTAATAACCGTCGGCGTCGCGTTTGGCGAGGTCGCCGGTGAGATACCAGCCGCCCACGAAACACCGCCGGTAGCGCTCCTCCTCGTGCAGGTAGCCGCGGAACATCGAGGGCCAGCCGGGCCGCAGTGCCAGCTCGCCCATCGTGTCCGGCTCGGTGACCAGCACCGCCTGGCCCTCGCGGACCACGGGCTTGTCCTGTTCGTCCCGCGCCACCAGGGCGGCGTCGATGCCGGGCAGCGGCCGCCCCATGGACCCCGGACGGATCTCGGTGGCCGCAAAATTGGAAATCATGATGCCGCCGGTTTCGGTCTGCCACCAGTTGTCATGGACCGGCTGGCCGAAAGCGTCCCGACCCCACACCACCACCTCCGGGTTGAGCGGTTCCCCGACGCTGGCCACGAAGCGCAGGGCGGACAGGTCGTGCCCGCTGGCGTGTTCCGCGCCGGCTTTCATCAGCATCCGCAGGGCCGTGGGGGCGGTGTACCAGACGCTGACGTGCTGTTCGGCAAGGATCCGGTACCAGCGGTCCGCGTCCATTTCTTCCTCGTCCACAATGCTCGTCACGCCGTGGCTGAGGGGGGGCGATCACGCCGTAGGACGTCCCGGTCACCCAGCCTGGGTCCGCGGTGCACCAGTAGATGTCGTCCGGATGCAGGTCCAGGGCGAAGGTGCCGGTCGCGTGGTGCGCGGTGACGGCGTCGTGCACGTGGATGGCGCCCTTCGGCGTCCCGGTGGTGCCGGACGTGAAGTGCAGCAGGGACATGTCTTCCGGCTGGGTCGCGGCAATCTCACGGTCCGCCGGGGCCGCCTGGATGAGCGCGGCCAGGTCCAGGGTGCCGGGCTCCGGGTCGCCGTCGGCGTCGGTGAGCAGGACGTGAAGCAGCTCCGGGAGCGAGTCGCGCAGCTGCGCCACCTTCCGCCGGTACAGGGCCCGGGTGGTGACGAGCGCCCGGCCGGAGCCGAGCCGCAACCGCTGACGCACGGGTTCCGGTCCGAAGGCCGAGAACAGGGGACAGAACACGCTCGCGTTTTTGAAGGTGCCGAGCATCGCGATGTAGAGCGAGGGGCTGCGGCCCGCGAGGGAGAAGACGCGCTCGCCGCGCCCGACGCCGAGGCTGTGCAGCACCGCGGCAAACCGGCTGCTTTGCTCCGCCAGCTGCGCGTAACTCAGCGAGTGGCTGGTCCCGTCGGCCCGGATGAAGCGCAGGGCCTCCCGTCCGCCGTGGCCGGCGGCGGCATGCCGGTCCGCAGCCTCGTAGGCGATGTTCAGTCCCCGGCCGTCGGGCAGCCCGGAGAGCTCCCGGCGGGCCTCCTGCCACGAGAACGCGGCGCGGCTCGCCTCATAATCCACCAGGTTGGGCCGGACCCGGAAGCTTCCGGTTTCCTTGGGGATCGCGGGCCAACGGGTGGAAGGTTCGGTTCCTGCCGTCATGCTTACATCGGACGCCCGCCCCGGGCCGACTGCCAGTGCCGGAAGTCCCGTGCCGTGCGTCCCGGCCAGGACCAAGGCTCCGACATCCGGCGTCCGGACTGGGATCCGGCCCTCCGCCTGCCACTAAACTAAGTGCCATGACTGCCACCCGTGACTTTGCAGCCGACGCCGCTGCCGCCCGTGCCCGCCTCCTGGAACTGATCAAGGAGTTGGCCGTCGTCCGCGGCAAGGTCATTCTCTCCAGCGGCGCCGAGGCCGACTACTACATCGACCTGCGGCGCATCACGCTGCACCACGAGGCCTCCAAGCTCGTCGGCCAGGTCATGCTGTCGCTGATGGACAACGCCGGCATCGACTTCGAGTGCGCCGGCGGACTCACGATGGGCGCCGACCCGGTGGGCACCGCCGTGATGCACGCCGCCGTCGACGCCGGCCGCCCGGTGGATGCCTTCGTCGTCCGCAAGGCCCAGAAGTCCTACGGCATGGGCCGCCAGGTCGAAGGCCCCTCGGTGGAGGGCCGCAAGGTCCTGGTGCTGGAGGACACGTCCACCACGGGCGGCTCGGCGCTGACCGCCGTCGAGGGAGTCCGCAGGGCCGGCGGCAACGTCGTGGCCGTGGCCGTGATCGTGGACCGCGACACGGGCGCCAAAGAAAAGATCGAAGCCGAAGCCGGCGTCCCCTACCTGTTCGCCTTCGGCAAGGACGAACTGGGCCTGGGCTAGGCATTTCACCCGGGGCGGACACGTATGGACCGTGCTATGGGGGTGACTTATCATTTCTTAAATACCCCCATCGGTACTTCCCGTACCCATAGTTGGAGAACGCGCTATGCTCCCGCCCCAGGAATACCCTGCTTCCGTCAGCACCGTTGACCAGGTCCAGAACCTCATCCTCGACAGCACCGACTTCGAAGAGTTCCTTAACGAACTCGCGCGTTTTTCCGCGCACCAAGTCGCCGGCGAGGGCGACGACGCCCTTTGCGGGATCACCTTGCTCCGGGACCGGAAGGCAGCGACGATCGGCTGGAGCAGCGACTCGGCCCGGGAAGTGGACGAAATCCAGTACCGGCTGGCCCAGGGGCCGTGCCTGACGGCGGCGCAGGAAGAGCGCGAAGTCTACGTCCCTGACCTGTTCGAGGAAGACCGCTGGGGCCCTGACTACGCCACCGCCGTGGCCTCACACGGACTGCGCTCGGTCCTCTCCGTGCCTTTTCACCTGCAGGGTGAAGCCCAGGCAGCGCTGAACCTGTACTCCGACGCGCCCCACAAGTTCGACGGCGACGTTGCGGACCGGGCGCGCGACTACACCCGGCAGATCTCCCAGGCGCTGCGCATGGCGGTGCGCTTTTCCCTGCACACGGACAGCGCCACCAACCTCCGGGCCACGCTGGAGTCCCGCACGGTCATCGACATGGCCATCGGCATCGTGATGGCTCAAAACCGCTGCAGCCAGGAAACGGCCGTCCAGATCCTCACGGACGCGTCGAGCCACGGCAACGTGAAGCTGCGCGACATCGCCACCTCGCTCGTGGAGTCCGTCGGCGGCTCGGCGACCCGGACGCATTTCCAGGAACCGGGACGGCAGGCAGCCGGCTAATAGGGGACTTGTGCCCTACCCTTCCTGCCGTTACGCTGAATGAGGTTGAGCCGTCGGCCATAGACACTTTCTTTGGAGTACCTATGGACCCCTCGCTTAACGCCCAGGTCAAACTCGATGTCGCACTGGATGTCATCCGGATTGATGTCCGGGGCCGGCTCAGCCAAGCGTCCCGCCCGGCCCTGATGCAGCTCATCCAGCGCATCCGCCGCATGGGAATCAGCTCACACATCCGCGTTGACCTCGCCAACGCCGAGTTCGTCGAATCAGCCGCCCTTGCCGGCCTGCGCAATGACCTCAACGCCATTGACAGCGGGTCGGGCCAGCACGAAGTTGCCGGCGCCATGACCGTCGCGGCCGGAATTTCGCTGGAACTGCAGATGTTCGGCAGCGACTTCGGGAAGGTGTTCCAGCCGCTGGACGTCTCCGGAGATTTCGTGGCCTCCATCGACCCTTCCGGAACCCGGCCGCTGGCGCGCTACTCCGACGACGAACTGCTGGCCGCGAGCGACTGCGTCTTCGGCAAGCTCGATGACCCGGCCAGCGGAGCGCCCTCCGAACTTCTGGCCCGGTACGACGACATCACTCTGGAGCTGTCCCGGCGCGAAGTCGGCCGCGAGTCCGAACCCGCCTAACCGGCCGTATGATCCGCGCGTTTCTGCTCCACCTGCCTCTGAGGCTACGGTAAAGGTGTGCCGCGTGAGACGGAAGCGAACGACGGACGCGGACCCGGCAGCGCCGAGGCCCGCGTCCTCCGGCACGCCGCGGAACTCGAACGGTTCTCGCGGCGGAACTTCCTCGTAGGCGCCGGTGCCGCCTGTGTCCTGGCCGCGGACATGCTGTTCACGCGGCGCGTGCAGGCCGAACGACGGATCAACAAGATCCTCACGGTTCCCGACGACGTCGCCGAACGCTACTTCCCCCGCGCCGGCTGGTTCCTTTTCCCCGGTTATAAGACCAGCTGGGAGGAGGCGCAGTGGATCCTCAACTCGCTGCGCGGCTCCTTGAACAAGCGCGGCCAACTGGCCGCCGTCGGCTATTCCAACGTCGGTCTGGAAATCGACAAGATCGTGATCGCCGTCATTGAGCACGTCCGCGCGCACCGGCTGGACACGCTCTACTTCTACGGCCACAGTTTCGGCGGCATGGTCGCGGTGCAAGTTGCTGCCCGGTTGCTGGAACTGCACGGGGTCAAGGTGGCGTTCATCCTGCTCGACTCCAGTCCGTCGAGCAGGTACGACGTCCTGGACCAGAGCTGGTTCGAGGGTGTGGTGTTCCTCTACGAGAGCGGCTTCCGGTTCCCCACGGTGCTTCGCGGCGGCTACGAACTCGGTGAGCGGGTACTCAACAAGCACGAGCGGAGCTGGGGCCAGATTCTGGACCAGACCCTGGAACAGCTCTCGCCGATCGCGCCGTCCAGCGTGCTGATCCAGACAGAATCGGCCTACATCTACCACTTTGACCTGAACCGCTTCGTCGGCAAGCTGGGCGACGCGAAGATGGCCTTTATCGGCAACCCCAGGGATCAGACCGTGAGCTACGAAACGGCCCGGGACACCTGGATGTTGAGGTTCAAGCCGAACATGGTCTCGGATTCGCTGCGGACGGACGGGGCGCGGCCGGAGCACGCCAGCCCGCAGTGGAACCCCGGGGTCTACCGGCCGCTCATCGAGCAGCTCCTGGACGAGTTTTTCCCGCTGCCCACCGGCGGGGGCAAGAAGACCGCCTTCTAGCTGCCCGCGGAGCTAGCCCTAGATCTGGTTCTTCAGGTCCGCGACCGAGTTCAGGACCTGGTTGGGCCGGAACGGGTAGGCCGCGATGTCGTCCTTGTGCGTGATGCCGCTGAGCACCAGCACCGTGTGCAGCCCGGCTTCCATACCGGCAATGATGTCGGTGTCCATCCGGTCCCCGATCATGGCGGTGGTCTCAGAATGCGCGTCGATCTGGTTCATCGCCGAGCGGAACATCATCGGGTTCGGTTTGCCCACAATGTAGGGTTCCCGGCCGGTCGCCTTGGTGATGAGCGCGGCGATCGCGCCGGTGGCGGGCATCGGCCCGTCCTTGGAGGGGCCGGTGGCGTCCGGGTTGGTGGCGATGAAGCGCGCGCCGCCGAGGATCAGGCGGATGGCCATGGTGATGGCCTCGAAGGAGTAGGTCCGGGTTTCGCCGAGCACCACGAAGTCGGGGTCCTGGTCGGTGAGGATAAAGCCCGCCTCGTGCAGCGCCGTCGTCAGCCCGGCCTCGCCGATCGTATAGGCGCGGTTGCCCGATTCCGAGCCGCGCACCTGGTCCTTGAGGAACTGCGCCGTGGCCAAGGCCGAGGTCCAGATGTTCTCCTCCGGGATTTCCAGACCCGAACTCTTCAGCCTCGCGGCGAGGTCCCGGGGCGTGAAGATGGAGTTGTTGGTGAGGACCAGGAACCGCTTGGAGGTGTCCACCCAGCGCTGGATGAGTTCCGAGGCGCCCGGGATCGGCTGGTTTTCGTGGACCAGCACGCCGTCCATGTCCGTCAGCCAGCACTCGATCTCCTGGCCGCTGCGGTACACCGAGGAGGTGGACGGCACCTCGTCGGAGTCTGATCGCTGGTCCGTGCCGTGGTCTTCGTGCTGATCCGCCATGGTGCCCTCCGCCAATAGTGTGCCGCAACAGGACCCAGTCTACTGTTGACTAGTGACCGAACCCGAGACTCCCAGCGAACCTCCTGCCGGTACCCCGGCCGCTCCGGACGGCGAGGCGGAGCCCAAGGCGGAGGTCGGCGTCGGCCCCTGGCAGGGACCGTGGCCGCAGGGCGAGCACTGGGACCCGGACCTGCTCGCCGACGGCGACCGCCGCAACGTGCTGGACAAGTACCGCTATTGGAAGCACGAGGCAATCGTGGCCGAACTGGATTCGCGGCGCCACAACTTTCACGTAGCGATCGAAAACTGGCAGCACGACCTGAACATCGGCACGGTCGTCCGCACCGCGAACGCGTTCCTGGCCAAGGAAGTCCACATCATCGGGCGGCGCCGGTGGAACCGCCGCGGGGCCATGGTCACCGACCGCTACCAGCACGTCCGCCACCACCCCACCGTCGAGGACTTTGTCGCCTGGGCCCAGGACGAGGGGCTGGCCGTGATCGGCATCGACATCTTCCCCGATTCCGTCCCGCTGGAAACCTACGAGCTGCCCCGGGACTGCGTGCTGGTCTTCGGCCAGGAGGGCCCGGGCCTCACGCCGGAAGTCCATGCGGCCGCCGTCGCGACGCTCTCGATCGAGCAGTTCGGGTCCACGCGCTCGATCAACGCGGCCTCCGCCGCCGCCATTGCGATGCACGCCTGGATCCGCCGGCACGTGTTCGGCCAGATACCGGGGTAGCCGGCAACGCGCGAAGTGCCTTCTCGGCGAGAGATAGTGTTACAGCCCCGGCGTGACAGGAACCACTGCCGTGGCGCAGGAATGGCTAGGATGGGTCGTAGCCGACGAGGTTCACTCCAGGGTCAACCCAGCCCGCAGACGAAATTCACTTTAGGAGTCAGCATGCCCATTGCAACCCCAGAGATCTACTCCGAGATGATCGACCGCGCAAAGACGGGCGGCTTCGCGTTCCCAGCCGTCAACGTCACCTCCTCCCAAACCCTGAACGCCGCTCTCCGCGGCTTCGCCGAGGCCGAGTCCGACGGCATCGTCCAGGTCTCCACCGGCGGCGCAGCTTACTGGTCCGGCGCCTCCACCAAGGACATGGTGGCCGGCTCCCTGGGCTTCGCCGCTTTCGCCCGGGAGGTCGCCAAGAACTACGGTGTCAACATCGCCCTGCACACGGACCACTGCCCGAAGGACAAGCTGGACGGCTTCGTCCTGCCTCTGCTCGCCGCCTCCGAGGCCGAGGTCAAGGCCGGCCGCAACCCGCTCTTCAACTCGCACATGTGGGACGGTTCCGCCGAGACGCTGCAGGAGAACCTGCGGATCGCACGTGAACTGCTCGAGCGCACCGCCGCAGCCAAGATGATCCTCGAGGTCGAGATCGGCACCGTCGGCGGCGAAGAGGACGGCGTCGAGAACGCCATCAACGACAAGCTCTACACCACGGTCGAGGACGCCCTCGCCACCATCGACGCCCTCGGTTCCGGCGAGAACGGCCGCTACATCACGGCCCTGACCTTCGGCAACGTGCACGGTGTGTACAAGCCGGGCGGCGTGAAGCTGCGTCCGGAGATCCTCAAGGACATCCAGGAGCAGGTCGGCGCCAAGATCGGCAAGACCAGCCCCTTCGACCTCGTCTTCCACGGCGGCTCCGGCTCCTCCGAACAGGAAATCGCGGACGCCGTCTCCTACGGCGTGATCAAGATGAACATCGACACCGACACCCAGTACGCCTACACCCGTCCGGTCGCGGACCACATGTTCCGCAACTACGACGGCGTCCTGAAGGTCGACGGCGAGGTCGGCAACAAGAAGCAGTACGACCCCCGCGTCTGGGGCGCCGCCGCCGAAGCCGGCCTGGCGGCCCGCGTGGTCGAGGCAGCCCAGCAGCTCGGCTCCACCGGAAAGACGTTCTAACCGTGTCCGACGAGTTCCGCAAGAACCTGATGGGCCCCGAGCCCACGCTCCTGCCCGCCGAGACCGAGGTCAACGCCGGGCTGGACGCGGGCCACGAGGCGCTGGACCTGGTGGAGAAGCACCCGACGTCCTCGCTGCTCTGGGCCGTGCTGGCCGAGGAAGCGTGGAAGGAAGGCCGGACCATCGACTCGTACGCCTACGCCCGGGTCGGCTACCACCGCGGCCTGGACTCGCTGCGCCGCAACGGCTGGCGCGGCGCCGGCCCGATCCCGTGGGAACACGAACCGAACCGCGGCTTCCTCCGCGCCCTGTACTCGCTGGGCCGGGCCTCCGCGGCGATCGGCGAGGCCGAGGAACCGGAGCGGATCGAGAAGTTCCTCAAGGATTCCGATCCCACGGCCAAGGAGGCCATCGAGGCGCAGGCCTGACCCGGTACAAGGGTTAAACGACGACGGCGGGCTCCCACCTCAAGGTGGGAGCCCGCCGTCGTTGTGTTGGAACTAGCTGGCCTTGGCCAATCCGGTGCGTGCCATGGCGTCGGCGTAGGCGACGCGCATTTCCTCGAGGTACTGCTCTTGGCGGGCCGGGGTGCCGGCGAAGGCGCGGCCGCTGAGCGAACGGACCTTGTAGGTCTTCAGGCCGCGGCGCCAGATCATCGGCACCTCCGTCTTGAGCAGCAGGTTGGCGAGGCGGTTGGCCTCGGTGCCGTGGGCCACGATCACGGATGCGCGCGGGACCAGGGCAAGGAACTTCAGCAAGGGCTTGAGCCCAGCCGAGATCTGGTCCGGGGTGAACTTGCCGTTGGGTTCGCCGTCGACGTGCCACGGGTGGACGTTCCACGGCATAACAAATTCGGGGCGCAGGGCCAGCTTCCACTGGATGCCGAGCATGCGGGTGGCGGCTTCCTCGTCGCCGGCGGTGATGAAGCCGGACGGATCCGCAGTACCAATGTTGGAGTACAGGCTGACGATGCGGCACTCGTCGATGTCGTGCGCGGGATCCACATACGGGACGGTGGTGCCAGCTTTGGCGGTCTGCAGTGCGTCGCACAATTCGTTGACGGGCGCGACGTTAGCTTCGTAACGGCGGCTCAGGAGCTGTTCGCGGAAATTTTCAGTGGCCAGGGCTGTCATGTCTTGCTGGGTCTCCTGCGGGATTGGTAAAGCAACCAGACCGGTTGCGGGCACGCCAAAGAGAGGGCGCGCAGCGGCCGGTGTGGTGTGAAAATGTGGTGTGGACCGATTCCTGTTCGGTCTTTACCAGTCTATCAAGCCCCGCGAAATGCCCGGCGAGTCGGGCCGGGATGCCCGGGCCCGGCCCGGCCGGCCGGGCTACCAGAGCCGCTTGCTGGCGCGCCGGGCGCCCTCGCCGAGGGCCTCAAGCTTGGCGTAGGCGATCTGCGGATGGACCCGGCCGCCGAGGCCGCAGTCGGTGGACGCAATCACATTTTCGCGGCCCACGAGTTCGGCCAAGCGCACGATCCGGTCCGCGACCAGGTCCGGGTGCTCCACCACGTTGGTGGCGTGCGAGACGACGCCGGGGATGATCGACTTGCCCTCCGGAAGCTTGGTGTCCTGCCAGACCCGCCACTCGTGTTCGTGCCGCACGTTGGCCGCCTCGAAGGAGTACGCGCCGGCGTTGACCTGCAGGACGGAGCCGATGATGTCCGCGAAGGGGATGTCCGTGGTGTGCGGGCCGTGCCAGGAGCCCCAGCAGACGTGCAGCCGGATCTGCTCCTGCGGCAGGTCTCGGAGGGCCCAGTTCGTCGCTTCGACCCGGAGCTGGATGAACTTCAGGTAGTCCTCGAGGCTCGGCTCCGGGTTGATCTGGTCCCAGCTCTCGGCCAGCGACGGGTCGTCGAGCTGGACCGTCAGGCCGGCGTCGATGATGGCCTTGTATTCCTCGCGCATCGCGTCGGCGCAGGCGTAGAGGAGTTCCTCGTCGCTCCGGTAGTACTCGTTGGCCACCCGGGCGCAGGACCCGGGGGAGAGGGAGGCAACGAACCCCTCGGTGAGGCCGGCCGCGGCCAGCCCGGTCTTCAGGTTGGCGATGTCCGAGGCCACAAGCGCCTGCCCGGTGTACGTCAGCGGCCCCGCGATCTTCGGCTGCGTGACGGCCTTGCGGTGGGCCAGGATCCCGGAAGAGGGGTCGTTGTACGCGTCGTTGAACTGCTGCCGGTCGCGGCGGTCCGGGAAAGAGGTCAGGACAATGTGTCCCGGCGTGGACCGGTGCACCTGGGCGTCGGCCCAGCGGTCCACCTCCGTAGGTTCGAGCCCGCCGAGCCGCGAGAAGGAGTAGTTCCACCAGGCGCCGTAGTCGACCGAGCTGGACATGGTGTGCCCGTACTCGCCGTCGTTGGGGATGTCGATACCCAGGTCCTTTTGGCGCTGCACGACGTCGACCACGGAAGTCTCCAGCAGGTCCAGGAACTCGGGGGTGATCCCGTCTGCTTCCTTGGCCTCGTTCGCGGCGATCAGTTCCGGGGTGCGGGGCAACGAGCCGGCATGCGTGACCCGGATGTGGTCGGTGTTCTGGGACGGCGTGCTCAGGGACATGGCGAGGATTCCTTCCATCGGTCCTGGCAGTAGCACCGTGGCCGGTCACGGCGGCCGCGGAAGGCGGCCCGTGTCCGGCGGGGTTGCTGCGGCGTCAACGGGCCAGGTCCCTCGGCCGCTCGGGATGGTCCCTCCCACTAAATTCCACCCGGGCACCGTCCCGCAAGTCATGCCCGCTATGTGGCGCCGCGTCCCACAACCGGCGCCAAAACGGTGCCGGTGACCGTTTTCGGCTAAACTTGGGTGGTAAGAGCCCCGGACTCTGGCGTTGATGTCGTAGTGGTACTGAGCACAGCGGTAGATTCGGGGCATTCTCATGAACGGCGCTGAATTCCGGTGACCACCCTGGTGAATCACACGGATTTCGGCCCGAACGAATGGGGGAGGATCCCATGCCAGCAATCGTGATCGTCGGAGCCCAATGGGGCGACGAAGGCAAAGGTAAGGCCACTGACCTGCTCGGCGGCCGAGTCGACTATGTTGTCAAGCCCAACGGCGGCAACAACGCCGGCCACACCGTCGTCGTGGGCGGTGAGAAGTATGAGCTGAAGCTCCTTCCGGCCGGCATCCTGAGCCCCAACGCGGTCCCGGTGATCGGCAACGGCTGCGTGGTGAACCTCGAGGCCCTGTTCCAGGAGATCGACGGTCTCGAAGCACGCGGCGCGGACACCTCCAAGCTGCGCGTCTCCGCCAACGCCCACCTCGTGGCGCCCTACCACCAGGTCCTGGACAAGGTCACCGAACGGTTCCTGGGCAGCCGCGCCATCGGCACCACCGGCCGCGGCATCGGTCCGGCCTACATGGACAAGGTGGCCCGCCTGGGCATCCGTGTGCAGGACGTCTTCGACGCGTCCATCCTCCGCCAGAAGGTTGAGGGCTCGCTGCGGCAGAAGAACGAACTGCTGGTCAAGGTCTATAACCGCCGCGACATCGAGGTGGACGAGATCGTGAACTACTTCCTGTCCTTCGCCGAACGCCTGCGTCCGCTGGTCATCGACAGCACCTTCGTGCTGAACAAGGCGCTGGACGAGGGCAAGGTTGTCCTGATGGAGGGCGGCCAGGCCACCTTCCTGGATGTGGACCACGGCACCTACCCGTTTGTGACCTCGTCCAACCCGACCGCCGGCGGCGCCTCCGTGGGCTCGGGCATCGGCCCCACCCGGATCTCGCGCTCCATCGGCATCATCAAGGCCTACACCACGCGCGTCGGCGCGGGACCGTTCCCCACCGAACTGTTCGATGAGATGGGCCTGTACCTGCAGAAGACCGGCGGCGAGTTCGGCGTCAACACCGGCCGGCCGCGCCGCTGCGGCTGGTACGACGCCGTCCTGGCCCGCCACGCCTCCCGCGTGAACGGCTTCACCGACTACTTCGTTACCAAGCTGGACGTGCTCACCGGCATCGAGCAGATCCCTGTCTGCGTGGCTTACGACGTTGACGGCGTCCGGCACGACGAGATGCCGATGACCCAGACCGAGTTCCACCATGCCAAGCCCATCTTCGAGTACTTCGAAGGTTGGACCGAGGACATCACCGGCGCCCGCACGCTGGAGGACCTGCCGGAGAACGCCCGGAACTACGTGCTGGCCCTGGAGAAGCTCTCCGGTACCCGTTTCTCCGCGATTGGCGTCGGCCCCGACCGCGACCAGACGATCGTGGTCAACGACCTGATCCTTGATTAGTACCGGCTAACGGTTCCGCAGCATACGACGACGGCGGCGGGTCACCTGGAAAGGTGGCCCGCCGCCGTCGTCGTTAAATAAAGAAAAAGAAAGCTCGATCCCTGCGTAACCTTTTCGCATGCCGCAGCGATTACTCCTTTGAAAGCGTCGCCCGGAACCTGGTCCCCCCACCAGCAACGGCCGGCCTTGTCAGAGAAAGCTCCGAGCGGTGCCTGCCCCCATCAGGCGCCACGGACTTCGAGAGAAAGTTCCGACGGGCACCTGCCCCCATCAGGTGCCGACAGGACTTCGACTGTAAGTGCCGGCTGGCGCCTGCCCCCATCAGGCGCCGGCCAGCCTTCAACCAACCAAAGGATGTACGTTTTTCATGAAGAGTGTTAGCAAGACCACAAAGATTGCTGTCGGCGCCGCTATTCTCGCGGTCGGAGCCTTCTCCGGAATCGGCCTGGCCAACGCGGCCCAGATGTCCAGCACCCAGCAGGCTGAAGTGAACCACGCTACGCCCGCCGCCCCTGCCGTTCCGGCCGTTCCGGCTGTTCCGGCAACCCCGAAACTGCCCGCCACCCCGGCTGTTCCGGCCGTGCCCGCAACCCCGAACGTTGACGGCTCCGCCAAGGGCGACGCCGCCGTTGAGGGCTCCGAGGGTTCGGTTTCCGCTGACAAAGACGGCGCCAGTGTCAACGGCAACGCCGGTGCCAACGAGGACGGCGCCAGTGTCAACGGCAACGCCGGTGCCAACGAGGACGGCGCCAATGTCAACGGCAACGCCGGTGCCGAGGGCGCTGCCGGTGCCGCGCATGCCGATACCCGGCTGAACGTTGCTGGCCCGGCGAAGCCGTCGGCAGAGCTGCCCAAGCTCAACAAGTAAGCACCAAACGCCTCCCTTTCGGAGGTGTCGGGGTGCGGCCGCTAGACTATCGGGGGCCGCACCCCAAGCAGTAACGGAAGGAAAGCCTCTTGGCAGACCAGCTGAGCGATGACGAACTGTCGGCAGCCTTAGCTGGCGACCCGTCAGGATTCAGCGCCGTCTACACCGTGATGTCACCCGCGGTGCTGGGCTACTTCCGGGCCAAGGGCGTTGACGATGCCGAGGCCCTGACCCAGGACGTGTTCGTGGACGTCCTGCCGAAACTGGAAAATGTCACCGGCGGCCACAAAGGCTTGCGGACGTTCGTTTTCTCCGTCGCCCACGCCAGGCTGGTTGACCACCACCGGCGATCAGAGCGAACGCCGCACTTGGCCGAATACGACCCTTTGAACGACGCCAGGCATTCCGCCTCGGCCGAGGACGAGGCTCTCGGTTCGCTGGGCGGACTGTCCCAAACGCTTTCCCAGCTCAACGAGGAGCAACGGGAAGTCCTAGTCCTGCGGATCGTCGCAGATCTCTCCATCGATCAGGTGGCCGGCATCATGGGCAAGACCCCGGGTGCGATCAAACAGCTTCAGCGGCGCGGGCTCAGTGCCCTGCGCGAACTTGTAACCGAAAAGGACCACGCAGCATCATGACCGGCACGCGCAACCCCCAAAAGGATGGCAGCATCCAGGCGATGCTCCGTGACTCCGGCCTCGAAGCTGCCACCGAACTCCGCAGCACCCTCGAGCGGATGCAGGCCCTGGTTCCGGAGCAGGCACCGGCGCCCCGCGCCGACCTCGCGGCGCTCCTCGCCGCAGGCTCGCCAGCCCAAGCGGACGCGACCGCGGACTCCCTGCCGGCGGACTCCCTGCCGGCAGGCGTGAGCAGCCTCGCCGAACGCCGCCGCGGCCGCAAGCGTCGGATGGCGCTCGTCGGCGGGGCCGTCGTGGGTGCCATGAGCCTCGGCGTCGGCGCCGTGGCCGCCTCCAGCCAGGACTTCCGCGAGGACGTCGGCCAGGCTTTCACCGTCATTTTCCAGCCCGCGGCACCTGCCCCGGTTCCTGCGCCCACCGCGCCCGCGCCCACGGATCTCCCCGCGGCTCCCGTGCCGGTTCCGGCAATCACCTCCCCGCACAGTACGACTCCGGCGGAGCCCTCCCCGGCGGCAACCGTGCCGGCGCCGAAGCACCCAGGCCCCGTTCCCACGCCTCCCGCAGTGGGACGCGGGGGTGTGCTGCCGACGCCGGGACAGCGCCCCGTGGTCCCCGGCCAGGACGGCCAGAACGGCCGCAACACTCCCAGCAGCCCGCTGCCGACCGTCCCGTCGGTTCCCGATCTGCCGCCGACGTCGTCCGACTTGCCGGAGCGGAACTACTAGGCACCGCGCAGTTGCGGGATCGCTGCGCGGTACTCGTGGTGGGCTAGGTTCAGGCTGAGCGCCTGCGGAATCCCGAACCAGCCGCTCTCCGTGTGCTCCCCAGGCGCGCCGTTGGACGGCACGCCGTCCCAGTCCGTGATGGCCCAGGCCTGCAGCTGCAGTGAAGCGGGCCCGCCGTCGCCCCTGCTGAGTTGGAACGACGGCGAGCCTCGGGGCCGCTCGATGGTGATGCCGAGCTCCTGCGGCACAGCAGAATTCCCGCAGGGCCGAGCAGGGCGGCCACTACCACGCGGTGTGTCATCCGCCCATTCGATCACATCCGTGAGGGCGGCTCGGGTGGGTGCGGCTAGGCGAGGACCTGGCGCCTGGCGGAGATGACCCCGGTGTCGAAGCCGGCCAAGTGCAGGCCGCCGTGGAACCGGGCATGTTCGATCTTCACGCAGCGGTCCATGACGACGTCGAGCCCGGCAGCTTCGGCTTCCTTCGCCACGTCCTCGTGCCACGACCCGAGTTGCAGCCACAGCGTCTTGGCGCCGGCTGCGATGGCCTCATCCAGCACACCGGGCAGGTCGTCGTGTTTGCGGAAGACGTCCACGATGTCGGGACTTTCCGGCAGGTCCGCGAGCGAGGCGTACGTCGGTTGGCCCAGGATTTCCTTCACCACCGGGTTCACGAAGTACACCTTGTAGCGGGTGGAGGACTGCAGATAGGTCGCCACGAAGTAGCTCGCGCGGGACGGCTTGTCCGAGGCTCCCACAATGGCGATGGACTTCGCCTGCCGCAGCAGATTCCGTCGCTCAGGGGCCGAGGGTCCGGTCCAGGTCCTGGTTTCTTCCGTGCTCACGCGTTTGCTCCAATCGTGCAGGTGTCGGCCGACAGTGCATGCGGATCTGCCGTCTCCGACGCGGCGTCCAGGGCCTGGTCCAGGTCCCAGAGGATGTCCTCGATGTCCTCGAGTCCGATCGAGATGCGGACCAGGTCCTCGGGGACGCCGGCGGATTCGAGCTGTTCCGGGCTGAGTTGCTGGTGCGTGGTGGAGCCGGGATGGATCACGAGGGTCCGCGAGTCTCCGACGTTGGCCAGGTGCGAGGCCAACTGCAGGGACTCGATGAATTTCTGGCCGGCGGCACGTCCGCCCTTCACACCGAACGAGAACACCGATCCGGGTCCTAGCGGCAGGTATTTTTGCGCCCGTTCGAAGTGCGGGTGGGAGGGCAGGCCGGAGTAGTTCACGTAGGCCACGCGCTCGTCCGCCTCCAGCCATTCGGCCACAGCCTGGGCGTTTTTCAGGTGTTCGTCCAGGCGCTGGGGGAGGGTTTCGACGCCCTGCAGCAGCTGGAAGGCCGACTGCGGGGACAGGGCGGGGCCGATGTCACGCAGCTGCTCGCAGCGCAGCTTGGTGAGGAATCCGTACTCGCCGAAGTTGCCCCACCAGGAGACGTTGCCGTAGGACGCCACCGGTTCGGTCATGGTCGGGAATTTCCCGTTGCCCCAGTCGAAGCGGCCGCTCTCGACGATCACGCCGCCGAGGGTGGTGCCGTGGCCGCCGAGGAACTTGGTGGCGGAGTGGATCACGATGTCCGCACCGTGCTCGATCGGCCGCACCAGGTACGGGGTACTCAGGGTGGCGTCGACGACGAGCGGGATGCCGGCGTCGTGCGCCACCTTCGCGAGCCCCTCCAGGTCCTGGACCTCGGAGGAGGGGTTGGCTACCACCTCCACAAAGATCGCCTTGGTGTTGTCCCGGACGGCCGCGGCGTAGTCCGCCGGGTCGGTGCCGGCGACGAACGTGGTGTCCACGCCGAAACGGCGCAGCGTGACGTCCAGCTGGGTGACCGTGCCGCCGTAGAGCTGGGAGGCCGCGACGATGTGGTCCCCGGACTGGGTCAGCGCGGCAAAGGTGATGAACTCCGCGGCCATGCCCGAGGACGTGGCCACGGCGCCGATGCCGCCCTCGAGGGAAGCGATCCGTTCCTCGAAGGCGGCAACCGTGGGGTTGCCGATCCGGGAGTAGATGTTGCCGTACTTCTGCAGCGCGAAGAGGTTGGCGGCGTCCTGGGTGTCCTTGAACACGAAGGACGTGGTCTGGTAGATCGGCACCGCACGGGCGCCGTGCTCGGCGTCCGGGGTGCCCCCGGCGTGCAGGGCGCGGGTGCGGAACCCGAACTTGCGGTCAGCCATTATGCGTTCACCAGCTTGCCGGTAGCGCCGGTCGCGGCCGGGGTGGGGACAAGTTCGGTGCCGTTCTTGCGGGCGAGATCGGCCTCGAGTTCGCGGACGATCGGCAGGATGTCCGTACCGAACGCTGCCACCTCCTCCTGGAAGTGCAGGTACCCGGTGAGGAACAGGTTCACACCGATTTTCTTATACTCCACGATCCGCTCGGCGATCTGCTCCGGGGTACCGATCAGCTGCGTCTTGAAGCCGTCGTTGTACTGGACCAGGTCCTCGAAGCTGGAATCGGCCCACATGCCCTTGCCGTCCCTGGTGGACGCGCCGGCCTCCTGGACGGCAGCCCGGAAACCTTCGACGGCGGGCTTGTGCGCCTTCTCGACGATTTCGCGGAGGGTGTCCCGGGCTTCCTTCTCGGACTCGCGGGCGATGACGAAGCCGTTCAGGCCAAACTTCGGGGCGGCGAGCCGGCCCTCGGTCCCGCGCCTGGCCTCAGCTGCGGAGGCCACGACGCCGGCAATGTTCTCCTTGAACCCTTCGAGGTCCTTGCCGTTGGAGAAGTACCAATCGGCGACCCGGCCGGCCGTGGCCTGCGCCGCGGTGGAGTTGCCGCCGAAGAAGATCTCCGGGTGCGCGCGTCCCGGCACGTCCACGGGGGCCGGCTGGAGGGTGAAGTCGGTGATGTTGTAGTACTTGCCGGACTGGCTGTAGTCCTGCTCCGTCCAGAGCCCGCGGAGCACCCGGATGAACTCCTCAGTGCGGACGTAGCGTTCGTCGTGCTCCAGCCATTCGAGGCCGAAGTTGGTGAACTCGTCCTTGAGCCAGCCGGAGACGATGTTCACGGCGGCGCGGCCGTTGGAGATGTGGTCCGCGGTGATGATGTATTTCGCCAGCACGCCGGGGTGCCACATGCCCGGGTGGACGGCGGAGATCACCTTGAGCCGCTCGGTCGCGGCCAGCAGGGCGAGGCTGAACGAGGTGGCCTCGTGCTGCTTGTCCGCGCCGTAGGAGGCGGCGTACCGGGTCTGCGTCAGGGCGTATTCGAAGCCGGAGTTCTCCGCGATCCGGGCAAGCTTCTTGTTGTACTCGAAGTCCCAGCCGGTGCGCTGCTCGATGGTGGAGACCACCAGGCCGCCGGAGACGTTCGGGACCCAGTAGGCGAACTTGAGCGGTTCGGAAAGACGGGCGGCGCTGCTGATGTCAGTCATGGGTGTTCCTTACTTCCGGGGTATTTCGGGTCCGCAGGACATCCTGGATGTCCGCGATGGATGGTTCGTTTTGGAGCGAGGTGGTGTCGCCGAGCGCAGTGCCCTCGAACAGCTGGGTCAGCAGCCGGCGCATGATCTTGCCGCTGCGGGTCTTCGGCACATCCGGCACGACGACGACGTCGCGCGGCTTCGCGATCGGCCCGATCGCCGTTGCGACGTGAGCTCGGAGTTCGGCGGCGATTTCCTCGCGCCGCTTAGACACACTCGCTCGTTCCTCGCTCGCGCGATGCGCGGCTACCGAGGAAATCGCCGCCGAATCCTTCAGAACGACAAACGCGACGATCGCGTGTCCGGTCTTCGGGTCCGCGACGGGGCACACGCCGGCCTCCACCACGTCGGGGTGCGAAACGAGGGCCGATTCGATCTCGATGGTGGAGAGGAGGTGTCCGGAGACGTTCAGGGTGTCGTCCACCCGCCCGAGAATCCAGATGTCGCCGTCGTCGTCGTACTTGGCGCCGTCGCCGGCGAGGAACCAGCCCTGCTCGGCGTACTGCCGCCAGTAGGAATCGAAGTAGCGCCGCGGGTTGCCCCACACGGTCCGGGCGATGGCGGGGCCGGGGGCGTCCACCACGATGAAGCCCTGGACGCCCGGCGGGACGGTGTTGCCGGCGTCGTCCACGATCCGGGTGCCGACGCCGGGCAGCGGCCGGGCGGCGCAGCCGGGTTTGAAGTCGGTGTCGGTCGGCGCGGGGGAGAGGATGGTGGCGCCGGTTTCGGACTGCCACCAGGTATCCACAACGGGGGCGGTGCCGGCTCCGACGTTCTCCCGGAACCAGCGCCACGCCTCGGGGTTGACGGCTTCGCCGACGGTGCCGAGCAGCCGGATGGAGGACAGGTCGTACGTGGCCGGGACGCCGTCCGGGAACCAGCCCATCAGCGAACGGACCAGGGTGGGAGCGGTGTAGTACTGCGTGACGCCGTAGCGCTCGATGATCTCAAAGTGCCGGCCCGGGTGCGGAGTGTTCGGGGTGCCCTCGAAGATCACCTGGGTGGCGCCATTGGAGAGCGGGCCGTAGAGCTCGTAGGTGTGGGCGGTGACCCAGGCGAGGTCCGCGGTGCACCAGTGGACGTCCCGGTCCCGCAGGGCGGGGTCCGGATTGCTGAAGAGGTGCTCGAAACTCCACGACGCCTGCGTGAGGTAACCGCCCGAGGTGTGGACCAGGCCCTTGGGTTTGCCGGTGGTGCCGGAGGTGTACATGATGAACAGCGGTGTTTCGGCGTCGAACGCCTCCGCTTTGTGGACCTCGGAAGCGCGTCCGACGACGTCGTGCCACCACACGTCGCGTCCCGCGGTCATCGGGACCGTGTGCAGGAACTCCGGTGCGGTGGTCCTGTTGACCACCAGGACGTGCTCGACCGCATTGTCCCCGGCAACCGCAGCGTCTGCGTTTCCCTTGACCGGCACGGCTGCACCGCGGCGGAACTGCCCGTCCGTGGTGACCAGCAACTTGGCCCCGGTGTCCTCCACCCGGAACTTGAGCGCCTCGGCAGAAAAACCGCCGAAGACGAGCGAATGGATGGCGCCGATCCGGGCCACCGCCAGGGTGATGATCACCGTTTCCGGGATCACCGGGAGGTAGATGACCACCCGGTCGCCCTTGCCGATGCCGAGCTCCAGCAGGGCGTTGGCGGCCTTGGAGACCTCGCGCTGCAGTTGGGCATACGTGACGGTGCGGCGGTCGCCGGGCTCGCCCTCGAAGTGCAGTGCCACCTTGTCCCCGCGTCCCGCCGCTACATGGCGGTCGACGCAGTTGGTGGCGACGTTGAGCCGGCCGCCGTCGAACCAGCTGATCTCCGGACCGGTGCCGGCGTCGACGTCGGCTGGGACCCGGCGGTGGGCGGTGTGCCAGGGCTTGCCGGAGCGGTCCGGGGATCCGGCGGGGGCGTCCGCCCAGTCGAGGCGCAGCGCGGCGGCTTCCCAGAAGGCGATGCGCTCGGCCTCCGTCTGCGGTGTGTGCAGGGCAGGGTCCGTCAGGGTCACGCCCATCGTTTCACCGCCCATTTTTCGGCCAGGCCCAGCAGCGCGTCGGTGATCTTGCCGATCCCGGCCAGCAGCACGATCGCCAGCAGGAGCCGGTCCGTGCGGCCGTTGTTCTGGGAGTCCGTGAGCAGGAAGCCGAGTCCCATCGAGGAAGCGATGAGTTCGGCCGCCACCAGGAACAGCCAGGCCTGGGCCAGGGCCAGCCGGAGGCCGGAGAACACGGCAGGAACCACGGCCGGCAGTTGGACAGTGGTCAGCAGCTTCACGCCGTTGAGCCCGAACGCTCGAGCCGCTTCCACCAGGTTCCGGTCCACGTGGCGCAGCGCCAGCGAGACCGTGGTGAAGACCGGGAAAAACGCGCCGATCAGGATCAGGGTGATCTTGGAGTCCTCGCCGATCTTCATCCAGAGGATGAGCAGCGGCACCCAGGCCAGCGAGGGGACCGCCCGGAGGGCGCCGATGGTCGGCGCCAGCAGGGCGTCGGCGAACCGGGACAGGCCCACGAGCGATCCGAAAACCAGCCCCAGCGCGGCGCCGGCAGCAAAACCGATCAGCACCCGCTGGGTCGAGATCGCAATGTGCTGGCCGAGCTGCCCGCGCTGCAGCAGGTCCAGGCCGGCCTCCAGCACCATGGCCGGCGGTGGGAGCTGGACCACGCTGAACACCCCGGCAGCTGTAGACAGCTGCCAGGCGGCCAGCACCGCCACGGGGATGAGCAGGCCAAGGAGCAGACGCGCCCAGCCGTTGGCGAGGATCCCCGCCCGGGACGCGGAAGGTGCGGGGAGGGCTGCAGCTCGCCGGCTGCTGTTGCCGGTAAGGGCGAGGGTATCGAGGCGTGTCATTACGAATCCTTGATGGCGGACGCATCCGCCTTCTTCACCAGCGAGTCATCGAGCAGGGAGGCGACGGCGTCGTCGATCTGTTTCTGGCTCGCGACGTCCCCGGTCTCCACGAACGTCGGCCCGATCTTGGCGAGCACCTTGCGCTGCGCCTCGCCCGGGGCCGGGTTGACATTGAGGTTGCTGCGCTGCAGCACCACGGTCTTCGCGACGGCGGGGTCCAGTCCGGCCGCGTCGGCGAGGATCTGCGCGGTTTCGTCCGGATTGGCCGCGGCCCAGGCCCGGGCCTTCTCGTAGGCGTTGACGACGGCCTGAGCCTGCTTCGGCTTGTCCTTCAGGAAGGATTCCGTGGCGTTCAGGAAGCCGTAGGTGTTGAAGGAGAGGTTCCGGTAGAACAGCGTGGCGCCCTTCTGCTCCGCGCCCGCCATGATCGGGTCCAAGCCGGACCAGGCGTCAACGGAGCCGTTTTCCAGGGCGGCGCGGCCGTCCGCGTGCTGCAGGTTCTGCACCGTGACGTCCTTCGCTGAGAGCCCGGCCTCGGACAGGGACTGGAGCAGGAAGAAGTACGGATCCGTGCCCTTCGTGGCGGCCACCGACTTGCCCTTCAGATCCGCCACCTTGCTGATGCCGGAGCCCTGCTTGGTCACCAGGGCCGCCCATTCGGGCTGGGAGAAAATGTCGATGGCCTTGATCGGCGAACCGTTGGCCTTGGCCAGGAGCGCGGCGGAGCCGGCGGTGGAACCGACGTCGATCGCGCCGGACCGCAGGGCCTCGTTGGCCTTGTTAGAGCCCGCCGACTGGATCCACTTGACGGTCACGCCCTGGTCCTTCAGGGCCGTCTCAAGCCAGCCCTTCTTCTTGATCACGAGGCTCAGCGGGTTGTACGTGGCGAAGTCAATGTTGAGGGCGCCACCCGCGGCGTTGGAACCGGCGGTCGGCTGGCCGGAGCCTTCGCCGGCCACGCAACCGGTGAGGGCCAGGGCTGCGGAGACGGCCGCGGCGGTGAGGAACGCGCGGCGGGAGGCGCGGCGGGTGATGTTGCGGGCGACAGACATGGAGGTTCCTTTGAGAACGGTGAGAACGGTGCGGATGGGGAAAGAGTGGGGGCGGGCGCGGCAGGCGCTTCCCGCGGCGCGTCCGGCCGGTGCGGGAAGCGGTGCGGTTAGTGGCCGTCGACGCCGAGGCTCGCCAGAAGCGAGGCCCGCAGCCGGGCCAGCTCAGCCGAGGCCCGGTCGCGCGGGCGGTCCCCGGGCACGTCGACAGTCCGGATGATCGTGGCGCCCGGCGCCGCAACGGCCGGCCCTGCGCTGTTTTCCCGGCCCAGGACGATGATGCGGTCGGCAAGCTGGAGAGCCTCATCGACGTCGTGGGTCACGAGCAGCACGGTGGTCGGCTCGGCCCGGTGGACCTCCAGGAGCAGGTCCTGCATCTTGATCCGGGTCAGGGCATCGAGGGCGCCGAAGGGTTCGTCAAGCAGCAGCACGCCGGGGTTCCGGGCCAGGGCCCGGGCCAGCGAGGCGCGCTGGGCCATGCCGCCGGAGACCTCGCGCGGCCGGTGCTTGGCGAAGTCCTGCAGGCCCACCAGTCCGAGGAGCCGTGCAACCTTGGCTTTGCCCTCGCGGGCGCTGACGCCGGTGGGCAGGCCGATAGCGATGTTGGCCTGCAGGGTGTGCCACGGAAGCAGGCGCGGCTCCTGGAAGGCGAAGGCACAGCGGGAATCCACACCCTGGACCGGAGCGCCGTCGATCTCCACGGTCCCGGAACTGGGGGCGTCGAGGCCTGCCGCGGCGCGCAACAGGGTGGATTTTCCGCAGCCTGACGTGCCGAGGATGGCGAGGACTTCTCCGGCGCGGACGTCGAAGTTCACGTCCCGCAGCACGGTGTGCGTCTCGGCACCCGAGCCGAAGGCCCGGCGCAGCCCGCGGAAGGACACCGGCAGGGCAGGGGTAGGGTGGGGCACCCCGGGGGCGTCGGCGGACGCCTCGGTCGGGGAGGGGGACAGGACAGCAGTCATAGGGTTACTCCATCGGTCCTGGCAGTAGCACCCTACGGAACGAGCCTCCGGCCGGATCGTCGGTCCGGCCGCTCCCGTGGCTCGTTGCCTTGCTGTCGGCGGATTCCGGGGAGGAACTCCGACGACCAGGGTTGCTGCGGCTTCATCGATCCAGGTCTCTCGGCCGCTCGGGATGGTCACTACCCACTAAAACGGAAATGCCGGGTTACCCCAAATCCGCCGCGTAATATTCGGACATTCCACCGCCCAGAGCGGTCCATCGGCCGATTGTTCGGGACACCCTCCCCGGCGGCCGGTGCGCTGCGGCCCGGCCGCCGGGGTGAGACGTAGGCTGTGCAGATGACCCACGTAAACGACCCTGCAGTCATCGAACGGCTCTTGCGCACCAAGGGAAGGTGGGCGATCGTGGGCCTGACCACCAACGAATGGCGTGCCGCCTATGACACCTCCCTGTACATCCGGGACCGGCTTGGCATGGAGATCATCCCGGTCAACCTTCCGGCCGACCCTGTCCACGGTGAGACCGGCTACGCCAGGCTGGCCGACATCCCGGCGGCCAAGCATCCCCTCGACGTCGTGGACTGCTTCGTGAATTCCCGGAAGGTAGGCGACGTGGTGGACCAGGCGATCGCCGCCGGAGCCAGGGCCGTCTGGCTGCAGCTGGGAGTGATCGATGAGGCTGCCGCGGCCCGGGCCACGGCGGCGGGCCTGGACGTTGTTATGAACGCCTGTCCGGCCCAGGAAGCTCCGCGTTTCGGTCTCTAGACGAAGCCTGCGGTTCGCTGCCCCGGCCGGACACTTTGCTCTGCTACTCTTCTGCCGACACCCCTCCCGTCGAGCCCAGGATTCCCGCATGTGCGAAGTGCACCAGCCCGCGTTGCAGGCCCGTCCCGGGCGCCGGGCAGCGTTGGGGTTCCTCGGCGCCTCCCTCGCGGCGGCTTTGGCTGGATGCTCTGCTCCGGAACCCACCACGACGGGTGCCGCAGCGGACCCCTCCGCCCCCGGTCCTGCGCTGCCGACGGCGCTGACCCCTGAACGCTCAACAACCGCGGCGGCGGCGGCCCCGGAGACCCTGCGGCGCCCGGTCGGCAAACGCATCCGGCGCAGCTTCATCCCGGATTTCAAGCTGCCCCCGGTTCAGAACGGCCTTGCGCCTGTCCTCACCAAGATTGAGACGAAGCATCCCGTTGTATTCCTGACCATCGACGACGGCGTCACGCGGACCCCGGAAATGGTGGACCTCATGACCGACTACGACTATCCCGCCACCATCTTCCTCACCCGAAACTTTGTGCAGGCGGATCCTGGGTTCTTCAAACAGTTCGCCGCCCAGGGGAGCCTGGTGGAGAACCACACCGTGAGTCACAACACCAACATGGTCACGCAGCTGGGCTACCCGCAACAGCTGGCGGAAATCAACGGGATGCAGGACTACGTCCAGCAGCAGTTCGGGCGCCGCCCCACACTGTTCCGTCCGCCCGGGGGCGCCTACTCCTCGGTCATGCGACAGGCAGCCGCGGCTGCGGGCATCAAGGCGATCGTCACTTGGGAGGCGAAAGCAAACGCCGGTCGGATGGACTACCAGTACGGCAATGCCCTGCGCCCGGGGGACATCGTGCTGATGCACTTCCGGCCGGGGTTCGCGGCCGACCTGGCCGCGTTCCGGGCCGCCCAGCAGGCCGCCGGCCTTGAGGTCGTGCTGCTGGAAGACTTCCTCGGCGTCGACTGAACCGGCCCGCGCGGGCCGGAGAATGTCGGTGGACGAAAGTAGGGTTAATCCATGAATGTCGCCGCGCTCCGCCGGATCTGCCTAGGCTTCCCCGGCGCCTTTGAAGACTTCCCCTTCGGCCCTGAAACTTCGGTCTTCAAGGTCCGTGCAGCGGTGGCCGGCGGGAGCCGCCACGAGGCCAAGATGTTCGCCCTGTCCGCGATGGACCCGGACGACTTCGCCGTGAGCCTGAAATGCGAACCGGCCCTCGCCGAGCAACTGCGGTCAGCCCACCCGGAGATCACGGGTGCCTGGCACCTGAACAAGCGTCACTGGAACGGGGTGCGGCTGGACGGCGCACTGCCCGACTCGATGGTCCGGGACATGGTGGAAGACTCCTATGACCTCGTGGTCGCCACCCTGAGCCGCCGCCAGCAGGAGCAGCTTGGCTGGGCCCGCCTCGCCGGCGGGGAGGACCGGACGTGAACGCCCGGCGGATCGCCGGCGGGGAACTGAACTATGACGGAATCGGGGCCACCGAGAGCGGTGTGCTGCCCGAAGGCAGCGCCGGCGTCGTCATCCAGGCGTATGTGGGCGACGGCGAAGCCGCCTACCGCCGCGCCGTGCAGGGAATGCTGACCTGGCAACTGCAAAAGCGGGCCGGGCTGCGCGTCCGTGCCGAGTCCGACGTCGTGCTTCCCGGGACGCGCGTGGTGAGCGGCTTCGGCGTCGGCCCGTTCCGGATTGACGCGCCCTGCGAGGTGGTCTGGGTGCGCCGGCCGGTCCCCGGCGGCGGTCCGCAGTCCGCCGGGTTCGGCTACGGGACGCTGCCCGGGCATCCGGTCCGGGGCGAGGAGTCGTTCGAAATCTCGCTCGACGAAAAGGGCCTGGTCCTGATCCAGATCACTGCCTTCGGTGTGCCCTCGAACTGGTTCTACGCGGCCGGCGGCGCCGTCACCGCCCGGGCGCGCCGGCTGGTCACTTCCCGATACCTTAGGAGTGCACAGGAACTGGCCGCAGGTGTGAACTGATCAGGAGCAGGTGGATGCTGAACCAACAGACCCTTGACCGATTGTGGAACTTTGACGACCCGGGCCTTTCGGAGTCCCGCTTCCGCGCGGCGATCGCGGATCCGGCGTACGACGACGACGAACGGGCTGAGTTCGCCACCCAGCTGGGCCGGGCCATTGGGCTGCAGGGGCGGTACGAGGAAGCCGACGCTTTGCTGGACTCGATCGACGGCGACGAGCCCACGGTGGCCGTGCGGGTGCTGCTGGAACGCGGCCGGGTGCTTAATTCCGGAGGCCACGCCGAAATGGCGGTTCCGCTGTTCGAACAGGCCGCAGAGCTCGCCGATCACCTGGGCGAAGAATTCCTGGCCGTCGACGCCCTGCACATGCTGGCGATCGCGGACACCGCCCACGCCGAGGCCTGGACCCGCAGCGCCCTGGAGTACGCGTCCACGGTGCATGATCCCCGGACCAAGCGGTGGATGGTGGCGCTGCACAACAACCTCGGCTGGACCCTGCACGACGCCGGACGCTGTACCGAGGCGATGGTGGAGTTCCAGCTTGCCGAGCAGTGGGCGGAACGGGTGGGCACCCCGCAGCAGCAGGAACGGGCCCGGGCGGCCATCGACGCCTGCTGAGGCTCTGCCAGAATTGAACCTCCGGAATTCCCGATTGAAAGGCAACAGCCCGTGATCTTCATCGTCGTTAAATTCAAGGTCAAGCCCGACTGGTCCGAGCGCTGGCTCGGCCTCGTGGACGGTTTCACCCAGGCCACCCGCCAGGAGCCCGGCAACCTGTGGTTCGACTGGTCCCGCAGCGTGGACGACCCCAATGAGTTCGTGCTGGTCGAGGCCTTCAAGGACGACGCCGCTGGCGACCACGTCAACAGCAGCCACTTCAAGCAGGCCATGGCAGACATGCCGCAGGCGCTGGCCGAAACCCCCCGGATCATCAGCCGCCAGCTCGACGGCGACGGCTGGGACCGGATGGGCGAGCTCACTATCTGACCCGTCCAACTCCGCTCCAGCAATCGATGGGAAAATTCAGGCATGTGGATCGGCTGGATTGAACTTGATGTCCTCTTGGGCGATGTGCACAGCCTGAAGGAGAAACGCTCCGTGGTGCGGCCCGTGCTGGCAGAGCTCAAGCGCCGCTTTGACGTTTCGGTGAGCGAGGCCGAGTACCACGACCAGTACCGGCGCACCGTAATCGGCGCAGGGCTCGTGGCAGCGGACCGGGCCCACCTCGTGGACGTGCTGGCCGCCGTCGAACGCTTCGTAGCCGCGCGGCCGGAACTCGAGCTGCTCAGCGCCCGGCAGCGGGAACTCCGCAGCGACGACTAAAAGCAACGCGGGGTCACTAGGCGCCCATCCCGAGGGGATTTTTGGGCGGTAAGTGACCCCGCGTTGGTTGCTGGGTGGGTGGGCCCACGCCGCCAGGGTTCCCTGGCCGAGCTTGCGAGGCGAGGGAGGCGGTGGGGACTAGCCGAAGTACTTCGGCAGCGTCCCCTCGTGGGCTTCGCGGAGCGCGTCGAGGTCCAGGGTGTCGACGCCGTTGATCTCCAGCTTGCCGCTCTCGGCGTCCACGACGCCGATCCGGACGTGTGCGAAGCCGCGGGCCGTGCACATGTCCTTGAAACGGATCTCCTCGGACCGGGGCACCGACACGATGGCGCGGGCCTGGGACTCGGAGAACAGCGCGGTGAACAGGTCCACGCCGTCGCGGTCCAGCACGTCCTGGAGCGAAATGCGGGCTCCGACACCATAGCGCAGCGAGGACTCCACGAGAGCCGCCGCGAGGCCGCCTTCGGAGAGGTCGTGCGCGGCGTCCACCATGCCGTCGCGCGAGGCGTTGATTAGGATTTCGCCGAGTTCGCGTTCGGCGGCCAGATCGACCGCCGGCGGCAGGCCACCGAGGTGTCCGCGCAGGTTGGACCATTCCGAGCCGTCCAGTTCCGCCGCCGTCGTGCCCAGCAGGTAGATGGCCTGGCCGTCTTCCTTCCAACCCGAAGGGGTGCGGCGGGCGACGTCGTCCAGCTTGCCCAGCACGGCGACCACGGGGGACGGGTGGATGGGAGTGGTGCCGGTCTGGTTGTACAGCGAGACGTTGCCGCCGGTGACCGGGATGCCGAGGACCATGCAGGCATCGGACAGGCCGCGGATGGCTTCGGCCAGCTGCCACATGACGTCGGGATCTTCCGGGGAGCCGAAGTTCAGGCAGTCGCTGACGGCCATCGGCACGGCGCCGGAGGTGGCGACGTTGCGGTATGCCTCGGCCAGCGCCAGCTGCGCGCCGTGGTACGGGTCGAGGTACGTGTAGCGGCCGTTGGCGTCGGTGGCCAGAGCCACGCCCAGGCCGGTTTCCTCGTCCACGCGGACCACGCCGGCGTCGTCCGGGAACGCCATGGCGGTGTTGCCGCCGACGTAGCGGTCGTACTGGTTGGTGATCCAGGACTTGCTGCACATGTTGGGCGACGCGACGAGTTCGGTGACCGCGGCGGCCAGCTCAGCGGGGGCGGCCGGGCGGCCGGTGTCCTGCACGGAGCCTGTGAAGGAGTCGGCCTGGACGGAGTCCTGCCATTCCGGGCGGGCGTACGGGCGGTCGTAGACCGGGCCGTCGTGGGCGACGGTGCGAGGGTCGACGTCGACAATCACCTCGCCCTCCCAGGTGATGATCAGGCGGCCGGTGTCGGTCACCTCCCCCAGCCAGGAGTACTCCACGGCCCACTTGTCCATCACCGCTTCAAACGCGGCAATGTTCTCCGGAGTGACCACGGCCATCATGCGTTCCTGCGACTCTGACATGAGGATCTCGCCCGGCGTCAGGGTGGGGTCGCGGAGCAGGACGGAGGTCAGCTCGACTTCCATGCCTCCGTCGCCGTTGGAGGCGAGCTCGGACGTGGCGCAGGAAATACCCGCGGCGCCGAGGTCCTGGATGCCCTCAACGAGGGAACCCTTGAACAGCTCCAGGCAGCACTCGATCAGGACCTTCTCGGCGAAGGGGTCGCCCACCTGGACGGCAGGGCGCTTGGACGGCTTGGTGTCATCGAAGGATTCGGAGGCCAGCACGGAGGCGCCGCCGATCCCGTCGCCGCCGGTGCGGGCGCCGAAGAGCACGACCTTGTTGCCTTTGCCGGAGGCGTTGGCGAGGCGGATGTCCTCGTGCCGCATGACCCCGACCGCGAGGGCGTTGACCAGCGGGTTGCCCTGGTAGACGGAGTCGAAGACCATCTCGCCGCCGATGTTCGGCAGGCCCAGGGAGTTGCCGTAGCCGCCGATGCCGGCCACGGCGCCGTGCATGACGCGGGCGGTGTCCGGGTGGTCGATGGCGCCGAAGCGCAGCGGATCCATCACGGCCACCGGGCGGGCACCCATCGAGATGATGTCGCGGACAATGCCGCCGATGCCGGTCGCGGCGCCCTGGTAGGGCTCCACGAACGACGGCGAGTTGTGCGACTCGATCTTGAACGTCACCGCCCAGCCGTCGCCCAGGTTCGTGACACCGGCGTTCTCGCCGATGCCCACGAGCATGTCCTTCTTCATCTCCTCGGTCACCTTTTCGCCGAACTGGCGCAAGTGGTTCTTGGAGGACTTGTAGGAGCAGTGCTCGCTCCACATCACCGAGTACATGGCGAGCTCGGCGCCGGTCGGGCGGCGGCCCAAGACCTTGACGACCTCGTTGAATTCGTTTTCCTTCAGGCCCAGCTCGGCCCAGGGAAGGTCGACGTCAGGGGTCCTCGCCGCATTCTCCACGGTGTCGATGTTGAACTTCCTGGCGGTCTGCTCGGGCGCCGCCACTGCCGGGGTCTCCGTCATTTGTTGTCTCCCACGATCGTGTTCAGGACAGAGGTGAAGAAGCCGAGGCCCTCGGTCCCGGCGCCCGTCTCCGGGCCGAAGCCGGTCTCGACGGCGTGCTCGGGGTGCGGCATGAGGCCCACGACGTTGCCGGCGGCGTTGGAGATGCCGGCAATGTCGCGGCGTGAGCCGTTCGGATTCCAGCCGACGTAGCGGAACACCACGCGGCCCTCCGCCTCCAGGGCGTCGAGAGTCTTCTCGTCCGCGATGTACTGGCCGTCCTGGTTCTTCAGCGGCACCGTAATCTCCTGGCCGGCGGCGTAGTCGCGCGTCCAGTCGGTGGCGTTGTTTTCCACCCGCAGGATCTGGTCGCGGCAGAGGAACTTCAGGTGGTCGTTTTTGATCATCGAACCGGGTAGCAGGTGCGACTCCGTCAGGATCTGGAAGCCGTTGCAGATGCCGAGGACGGGCAGCCGGGCGTCCGAGTTGGCGGCGTCGATGATCCTGGCCATCAGCGGCGCGAAGCGGGCGATGGCGCCGGCACGGAGGTAGTCGCCGTAGGAGAAACCGCCGGGGATCACGACGGCGTCGACGTCGCCGAGGCTGGTGTCCGCATGCCAGAGCGCCACGGGGGTGGCGCCGGCCAGGCGGACCGCGCGTGCGGCGTCGCGGTCATCGAGGGTGCCAGGGAAGGTGACGACGCCGATCCGCGCACCGGCGAGCCTGGGCTGCGCGGCGACGGCGACGGCCTCGCCGATCAGGGGGAGTTCAGTCATCTCAGGCCTCGACGACCTCGACGTTGACGACGTCCTCGATGACCGGGTTGGAGAGGAGGGTTTCCGCCGCGTTCCGGGCCTGGGCCAGGATCTCCTCGGTCACCTCGCCGTCGACGGTCAGTTCGAACCGCTTGCCCTGGCGGACAGAGCTGAACGCGGTGAAGCCCAGGCGGGGCAGTGCACCCACGATGGCCTTCCCCTGCGGGTCGAGAATCTCGGGCTTGGGCATGACGTCGACAACGATCCGGGGCATCCGGTAACTCCTGTGCGTGAGCATTGGGTAAGGGCGCAGCGGAGTAGTGCCGTCTCACGCCGGTCCGTTATCCGGTGAGGACAACTGTGTTGAAGGACAACATGGAACGGGCGCTCCGCGAGCTTGCACGCTCATTCTACCGGGCCCCGCGGGTCCCGCCGTATTCGTGACCAGGCGGCGGCAGCGGCGCCCCGGGCGGCGCCCGGCTCCGGCGCGCCAGCGTTCTCCGCTGTGGGCGTTCCTATGGTCTGCGACGATGGCGCTCAGTAGGATGTGGGGATGGCTGAGAAACAGAGATCCGTCCTGCTTCCCGTGGTCGCTGCCGCCGTCTTCGCGGGCCTCGGCCGGATGGTGTTGCAGAAGATCAAGGCCGACCGTGCGTACCGGGCTAGCAACGTGGCCGGCCCGCTGGACGCGAAGACCAAAGCCTGGATCAGCGAGGTTGTCCGGACGCCCCGCCAGTAGCCCCCGCCAGCCGTAAGCGTGTAACAACCCCATATTGCCCCGCCGCCGGGCGGGACCCAGCCGGGATGGCACGGCCATCCCGGCTTTGCCATGCCCCGGAACGACTGGCCTTGTCGACCAATATGACCAAACCAGATTTGTTGTTGTGTTCTATGTCATATCCGGCTCTCGGTCTGTACTGTATGAATCGGCTGGTATCCGCCGGTGGGCGAGAGTCAACTCCTGTTCCCGCTTCCCGAACCAGCCCGTCGTCCCCGGCAATGGCGCCGGGACCGTACCCTCTGAAAGGTTCTAATCACTCGTGAAATCACCAGGAAAGAGCTTCCTTCGAAGCGGGGGACTCCGGAGGGCAGCGGCGCTGACCCTGGGCTTGCCGGTTCTCCTCTCCACAGTCGCTATCGCGCCCGCCACCGCCGCGCCGGGCCAGGGCTCCGCCGTCGCAGGGATCGCGCAGAAGAATCTCGACCCCGCCAGCTACTCGGATGGCCGCTACATCGTCGTGCTGGCCGAGAAACCAGCGGCCACCTACGACGGCGGAACACCGGGCCTTGCGCCCACCAAACCCGAGTCGGGCAAGAAGCTGGATACTAAGAAGCCAGCCGTCCGGCAGTATGAGGCCCACCTTGAGCAGAAGCAGAACGAGGTAGCGGCGCAGCAGAACGTTGCGATCAAGCGCAGCTTCACCTCGGCGGTCAACGGCTTCAGCGCGAACCTGACCTCGGACCAGGCCATCAAACTGGCCAAGAACCCGGACGTGCTGGTGGTTGCCCCCGATACGGAAAACGCGCCTGACTATTCGAGCACGGACTTCCTCAAGCTGAGCGGCGCCAACGGCACCTGGAACACCAAGTTCGGCGGCCAGGAGGCCGCCGGCAAGGGCGTCGTCGTCGGTGTCATCGACACCGGCTACACGCCCGGCAGCGCCTTCTTCGCCGGTGAAGAGGTAAAACCGCTGGTTGGCGACCCGGTGGTTGGAGTGCCGTACCGCACCAGCGACGGCAAGATCGCCATGCTCAAGTCCGACGGCGACACTTTCATCGGCGAATGCCAGAAGGGTGTAGGCACCGGCGCGGACTTTGACGGGTCGGCCTGCAACTCGAAGGTGCTTGCCGCGCACTACTTCGCCGATGATTTCCTCAAGTACGTCACCCCGGAGAATCGGTCGCCATTGGAGAAGATCTCCCCGGTCGACGTCGCCAGCCACGGCACGCACACGGCCAGCACCGCCGTGGGCAACGCCAACGTGGAGACGTTCGTTGACGGCCGCAGCTTCGGCCTGACCAGTGGCATGGCCCCGGCCGCCAAGCTCTCTGTGTACAAGGTGTGCTGGGAGGACACGAATCCCAACACGGGCGGCTGCTACTCGTCGGCATCCGTGGCCGCCATTGACCAGGCCGTTGTGGACGGCGTTGACGTCCTGAACTACTCGATCTCTGGCTCCACGACCACCACCACGGACCCGGTCTCGATGGCCTTCCTGTCTGCTGCTTCCGCGGGCATCTTCGTCGCTGCCTCGGCGGGCAACTCCGGTCCCACCGCGAGCACCGTCAACCACGGCGCACCCTGGCTGACCACGGTCGCCGCCAGCAGCTTCTCCCAGGAACTCCAGGGCACGGTGGAATTCGCCGATGGCACCAAGTTCCGCGGCGCAAGCATCATGAACCGCGAGGTCAAGGGCGCCGGCATTGTCCTGGCTGCCAACGCCGCCGCCACCGCCGGAAACGCCAACGCCGCGCTCTGTGGCCCGGATACGCTGGACCCGGCCAAGGTCGCGGGCAAGGTTGTGGTGTGTGACCGCGGTGTCTTCGACCGCGTTGCCAAGAGCGCAGAGGTCAAGCGCGGCGGCGGCGTCGGCATGATCCTGGTGAACCTGAGCAACTCCTCCCTGGACACTGACAAGCACTCCGTCCCGACCGTGCACGTGAACCCGCCGGCCACCGACGCTATCAAGGCCAAGGTGACCGCCAATCCGGCGATCACCGTGTCCCTGGTCAATAAAGACACCACCGGTCTGCCGCTCGAGGCCCAGCCGCAGATTGCCGGCTTCTCCTCCCGCGGCCCGCTGCTCGCCACCGGCTCGGACCTGCTGAAGCCGGATGTCGCCGCTCCCGGCGTTGCCGTCCTGGCCGGCGTCTCACCGATCGGTACGGGTGGGGACAACTTCGGCTTCATGTCCGGAACCTCCATGGCAGCACCGCACGTGGCCGGATTCGGCGCATTGATCCTCGGCAAGAACCCGAAGTGGTCCCCGGCCATGGTCAAGTCCGCAATGATGACAACCGCCAGCGACGTCAAGCTCGCCAACGGAAGCAAGGACACGGACGTTTTCGCAACGGGCGCAGGCGAGGTGGATCCGGCACGCGTGCTGGATCCGGGCCTGGTCTATGACGCCAACGACGAGGACTACCTGAAGTTCATCCAGGGCACCGGCGTCGACCTCGGCATGCCGGACCTGGGCAGCACCAAGCCCCGGGACATGAACGTTCCGTCCTTCGCGCTGGGCAACCTCACGGGCAAGATCGAGGTCACCCGCACCCTGACCGCACTGACCCCGGGCACCTACCGGGTCAAGACTGATCTCCCGGGGGTCAAGGTCACGGTGACGCCGTCCATCCTGACCTTCGGCGCGGCCGGAGACAAGAAGACGTTCAAGGTGTCCTTCGAGAACCAGAACGCTGCTCTCGGCAAGTTCGCCATGGGCACACTGACCTGGCAGGGCGCCAACAAGAACGTCTCGTCCCCGATTGCGGTCCGCCCGCAGGCGGTGGTCGCTGCATCTGACGTAGCGTTTGTTTCCGAGGGCGGCAACGGTTCGGGTGCCATCAATGTGGTTTCAGGAAGCAACAACCCGATTAACATGACCTTGGACGGGCTGTCCAAGGCGGACTCCTCCGCTATTGAACTGGTCCCGGGTGACGCGATCCTTGGCGCAGACGCGTCGAACTTCGGAAAGACCGTCCAGGTACCTGCCGGCGCCCCGCTGGCCAAGTTCTCTGTGCTCTCTTCGGATCCGAACGCGGACTTCGACATGTATGTGGTGAACCCGGCGAACCAGCTGGTGCAGGTCGCCACCTCGTCGGCGAGTGAGTCGCTGTCGATCCCCAACCCGGCTCCGGGAACTTACCGGATCTTCGTCAACCTTTTCGCCAGCCCGAATCATCAGGCCACGAAGGCGAGCGTGGACGCCGCCGTCTTGGGCGCCAACGTTGGAAACGCCACCCTGAGCCCCAATCCGCTGCGGCTTGCCAACGGCAAGTCCGGGCAGGTCACGCTGAACTGGAAGGGCCTGGCGGTGGGGTCCTACATCGGTCGAGTGACCTACGCCGGCGCCAGCGAGCCGACGTTCGTCAGCGTTCTGGTCACCCCGGCCGGTGCCGTGGTGGTTCCGCCGACGTCTGAGGACCAGGACAGCAATGACGGTCCCGGCGACAGCGGTGACGCCGGAAACAGCGGCAAGGACCACCAGGCGAAGAAGGACAAGGGCAAGAAGGTGAAGAAGGAGAAGGGCAAGCTCCAGAATGGTGACCTGCTCAAGGCACCGAACAACGCCGTCTAGGCGCGTCAACACCTGAAAACAGCAATGGCCGGCGGTCGGTACCGCCGGCCATTGCCGTTTAAACCAGGGGCCTCAGCTGGCGCCGGTTGATCCCGCGGTGCCGCCCAAAAGCGGCGCGAGGGCACGCCAGCGGGCGATTTCGCAGCCATCCGTGCGGCTGAATTCGCAGTGGACTTCCCGGCCCAGATAGCGCCCGGTGACCACCGCCACCTGCGGGCCGCCGTACTGCTGGGTGCACAGCTTCGGCGGTCCGGGCACGGGGAAAAAGATGTCCTCGCCATGCTGGCGGAGGGCCTCAAGCGCGGCAACGGAGTCAGGCAGGGTGGAGACGGCGGTGGGGGCGCCGCCGTCGGCGACGAGCCGGAAGGTGTGCTCCGGGGTGCCCGGCGCCTCCGTCAGGCGGATCGAGAGGTCGACATCGTGCGGGGCGGTCGCTCCGGCGGGATCGGTCATAGGGGTCCTTCCTGGGCTGCGGGGAGCGGGGGAGCCGCGGCGCCGGCAGCCGTCAGCAGCGGCGCGAGTTCGAGCAGCAGCCGGCGGCGCAGGTCCTGCGATGCGGCGGCGAACGCCCGCTGCTGCTCCACGTATTCGGCTTTTCCGTCCGGCGTTTCGATCCGGATGGGCGGATAGCCCCACTCGCTCAGCTCGTAAGGGGAGGCGCGCATGTCCATGGCGCGGATCCGCCAGGAGAGCTCGAAGCAGTCCATGACCAGCTCGCTGGGCAGCACGGGTGCCAGCTTGTACGCCCACTTGTAGAGGTCCATGTTCGCGTGCAGGCAGCCGGGTTGTTCCATGCTGCGCTGGTTCTCGCGGCTCGGCTCCAGGGTGTTCAGCGGCACGGCGTCGGGGGTATAGAACCGGAAAGCGTCGAAATGCGAGCACCGGATCCGGTTGTCCTCGACCACCCGGTCCGTCCGCTCGGAACCCAGCCGCAGTTTCAGGTACTCGTGCCGCAGTTCGAACTTGTCCTGCCGGTAGACCATGGCCCACTCGTGCAGCCCGAAGCAGCCGAACTGCGCAGGCCGTGCGGCCGTACCCGCCAGGATGATGCCGGCAAACTGCACGGCGTCGCGGCGTTCGCTGAGGAACCGTTCGACGTCGACCGTCACCGCATCCGTGTCCGGCGCCAGGCCCGCAGCGTCGAGTTCGCTGGCGTCGGGAATCCGGTAGTATTTCCAGCCCGAGCGCACCGCTGCCGCCGCTCCGGAGAGCACGACGCCGGCGCCGGGATGCCAGCGCAGCAGTTGGCCGGGCTTTTGGGTGTAATAGGTGAAGAGGAAGTCCTCCACCGGGTGTTTTTGGCCCGCCGACCTCCGGGCGAGGTAGGGATCGGCGTAGGTGCGGACGCGCTGGACGTGGGCGGCTTCGCGCTGGAGCCACTCGTCCTGCGGGAGGTGCTGCAGTTTAGACAGTCCCACCGGTGGATCCCAGGATGTCCTTGGCGGCCTTCCACTGTGCGATCTCGCAGCCGTCCCGCAGGCTGAACTTGGCTTCGACAGCCTTGCCGTCCACGGAACCCGTGACGGTCGCCTCCTCCGGTCCGCCGTACTGCTGGGTGCAGACCTTGTCCGTAGGCCGCGGGGCGGGGCTGAGCAGGGCCGCGTTCGCCTTCAAGGCGGCGCAACCTGCGGCGGCGGTCGGGTGCTGGCTTTCCGCTGCCGGGACACCGTTCTGGCACACCAGCGTATAATTCGTTGCCTTCCCACCTTCGGCGGACGTGACCATGATAGCGAGTTCGGCGTTGCCCTGCCCGGGTCCGGCTGTGGGGGCGGCAGCCGAAGGCGACGGCGCTGTGGCGGTGGTTTCCGTGTCGGCGGACGGCGTTCCCGAGCCCGGGCTGCTGGCAGAAGGCGAAGCTGAGGCGGAGGTGGTGCCGGTGGGCGAGGCGCTCGGCGTAGGCCCGCCGCCGGGTGCGCAGGCGGCCAGTCCGGCGGCCGTGATCAAGGCGAGCAGGGTGGGGATCAGGGTCTTACGCATGGTCGGCTCTCCTCGGTTTCACTCATTCTAGCGCCGCCCCAACGCCGCACCGCTGCCGCATCGCTGCCGGGGGAGAGGGGGTGGGGCTGTGTCCGCGGCGGCCTAGCCGCCGTGGCCCTCGTCCGCGGCCCGGGTGGCCGCGATGAGGCGCATCATCGAGGCATGCAGTTCGCCGACCTGCTCGCGGTCCAGGCCCAGCCGCGCCATCATGGTGCCGGGCACCGCCGTCGCCTGTTGCCGGAGCGCCGCCCCGCGGGGGGTCAGCCGCACCGCGAGGCTACGTTCGTTGCCTTCGGCCCGTTGCCGCGTGATGTAGCCTGCCGCTTCCAGCCTCCGCAGCAGTGGCGAAATCGTGGCGGGTTCCTGGGCGAGGGCATCACTGATGTCGCGGACGGTGCGGGGGCTCGATTCCCACAGGCACAGCATCACCAGATACTGCGGGTGGGTGAGGCCCAGCTTGTCGAGCACCGGCTTGTAGGCGCCCACGACGCTGCGTGAGGCAACGGTCAGGGCGAAACAGAGCTGGTGTTCCAAGAGGAGGTCCTCGTCCACGGGGGTGGTTGTGCCCAAGGTGGTTGCGGAGTCGGTGTCGGCGATGGCCATCAGGCCTCCTTCGAATAGTTAGTGCGCTAATGATTAGCGTACACTGGTGCTACGTCCGTTTCGAAGGAGTGGGTAATGGCCAAGGAAAACACCGCCCAGCGGTTCATGCGTGCGACCGGGAAGCTGCGGGCAATTTTCGGCCCCGCCAGCCGGACCTCGATTGGCCATGAGATGACGGAGCAGAACCGCCAGCTGCTAGCCCAGCGGCAGGCCGAGACTCAGCAGTGGGAAACCCTCCACCGGCCGGACGGCAGCACCTATGTGGTGCCCCGCAACCCTCAGGACAAGTCCCTGCGCTAGACCGACCCGCGGCCTGGTCGACCTGCGGCCCGGTCGACGTCGGGGCCGGATCGACGCCGGGGACCCGCTGCGCGGGACCTTTCCCGCCGTCGTCCGCCCTGCCCTTTTCGCCGCCGCCGGGCGTAAAATGAGGGCACTGGCGCCGCCCGCGCCACCTTTCGCTTGGCCTGTCAGCAGGAAAGGGGGTGGGAAATATGGCACGTGCACTGAGGGCGGCTGCATTGCGTCGGCATCTGCACCCGTCGTCTTGGGCGCGGTTCCTTTTTGGCCCTGCTTCGCGCGGGGATTATGCCGCGCCGGTCGTGCATCGGCACGATGACTTCGAGCAGGCCTCGGAGAGTGATCTCTCCGGCTTCGAAGTCGAGACCGACTCGCAGGGACACCACTATGCGGTCCGTCGGGAGGACCTCCCGAAGGAGCAGGTCTAACCCGCCCGGTGGCCGGACGTGAAAGGGAGCAGCTAAGTAGCTGCTCCCTTTTTGTGTGCGGTGCTCCGGCGCTGTCCTAGCGGCCCGTGCCGCCGTAAACCGTAGCCTCGTCCTCGCTGTCCAGGTCGAAGGCCTTGTGGATGGCTCGGACGGCGGCGTCCAGCAGGTCGGCGTGGGTCACCACCGAGATGCGGATTTCCGAGGTGGAGATCATGTTGATGTTGATGCCCGCCTCGGAGAGTGCGGCGAAGAACCGTGCGGAGACGCCCGGGTGCGAACGCATGCCGGCGCCGATCAGGGAGAGCTTGCCGATCTTCTCGTTGTATTCGATGTTCTCGAAGCCGATCTCGGCCTGGGCGGCGCGGAGGGCGGCGAGGGCGTCGGCGCCCTCGACGATCGGCAACGTGAACGAGATGTCCGTCCGGCCGGTGCCGTGGGTGGAGACGTTCTGGACGATCATGTCGATGTTGGAATGCGCGTCGGCGATGACCTGGAAGATGGCCGCAGCCTTGCCGGGGATGTCCGGAACGCCGACCACCGTGACCTTGGCTTCGGACCGGTCGTGCGCAACGCCGGAGATGATTGGCTGCTCCAAGGCAACTCCCTCTTGAATCGTGATCTTGTCATCGGCGCTGGGCAGCACCCAAGTGCCTTCGTTCTGGCTGAATGAGGAACGGACGTGCAACGGCACCCCGAAGCGGCGGGCGTATTCCACGCAGCGCAGGTGCAGGATCTTGGCCCCCGAGGCCGCTAGCTCGAGCATTTCCTCACTGGAGATGCGGTCGATCTTCCGGGCGGACGGAACAACCCGCGGATCCGCGGTATAGATCCCGTCAACGTCGGTGAAAATCTCGCAGACGTCGGCGTCGAGGGCGGCGGCCAGCGCCACCGCGGTGGTGTCCGAGCCGCCGCGGCCCAGCGTGGTGATTTCGTGCGTGGTGCGGCTCATCCCTTGGAACCCCGCGACGATGGCGATGTGCCCCTTGTCCAGGGCCGTGCGGATCCGGTGCGGGTCGACGTCGATGATCCGGGCCTTGCCGTGGATGCCGTCGGTGATCATGCCGGCTTGGGAACCGGTGAAGGACTGGGCCGAGGCGCCGTACTTGTTGATGGCCATCGCGAGCAGGGCCATGGAGATGCGCTCGCCGGCGGAAAGGAGCATGTCCATTTCCCTGGCCGGGGCGGAATCGGTCACCTGGGCAGCGAGGTCGAGGAGTTCATCGGTGGTGTCGCCCATGGCCGACACGACGACGACGACTTCGTCGCCGGAATTGTGGGCGTCCACGACGCGCCGGGCGACCCGCTTGATCCCGTCCGCGTCCGCGACGGAGGAGCCGCCGAACTTCTTCACCACCAGGTGTTTGGTGGCGCCAGGCTTCACTGGCAGTTGCAGCGGCTGCGTTCCGGGATGGACTTCGGTAGTGGACAAACTCATGCGCGCACCCTCACTGGATCATCGGGGTTCTGGGCCAGCCAAACGGCGACGGCGGCCTCTCCCTTGAGTTTATCGCCGCCGGCGCCCGGAAAAGAATTGTGACCGAAATGCCGGACGAGGCTGGCTCCGGCGCGGGGCGGGGCGGCCGGACCACGGATGGACATGCCCAGTGTTCGCGCCGGGGAATGGACATAATGTCACTATGTCCATTCCTGGGCCGACCGGATGGGCATGCCCGGCGGGGACGTTGCACATGTCCATCCGTGGGCCGACCGGATGGGCATGCCCGGCGAGGGACGCGCAGCAAGGGCCTCAAAGGCCACGCGGGCCACGCGGGCCACAAGGGTGGCGAGGGTCGCGAGGCGGGATGGGCCGGGCGCGCCGGGGACGGCTGTCCCGGCTCGGTCAGCTCAGGGCGTTGCGGCGGCCTTCGAAGGCGCGGCCCAGGGTGACTTCGTCGGCGTACTCGAGGTCTCCGCCAACGGGAAGGCCCGATGCGAGCCGGGTGACGGCGATGCCGATCGACTTGAGCATCCGGGCGAGGTAGGTGGCCGTGGCTTCGCCCTCGAGGTTGGGGTCGGTCGCGATAATGATTTCCTGGATGGCGCCGTCGTTGAGCCGGGTCAGCAGCTCGCGGATCCGCAGTTGTTCCGGCCCGATGCCGGCGATCGGATTGATGGCGCCGCCCAGCACGTGGTAGCGGCCGCGGAAGGACCGGGTCCGTTCCACCGCCAGGACGTCCTTGGACTCCTCCACGACGCAGATGATGGAGGGGTCGCGGCGCGGATCCCGGCAGATGTTGCAGAGTTCCTGTTCGGTGACGTTGCCGCAGACGGTGCAGAACTTCACCCGTTCCTTGACCGTCGTAATGGCCTCGACCAGGCGTTTCATGTCCTGCGGATCGGCTTCGAGGATGTGGAAAGCGAGCCGCTGGGCCGATTTGGGCCCGACGCCGGGGAGGCGGCCGAGCTCATCGATCAGCTCCTGAACTGCACCTTCGTACACAATTTCCTCGTTCGCTTGGGGGAGGGGCGGCCCGGTCGGGCGCCGGGAGGGCTAGAAGCGCGGCGCCAGCGGGCTTCCGTCCAAGGAGCGCTCTTCGATCAGCTTCCCGCCCAGAATACGCTCGACGGCGGCGCGGCCGAACACGCCCGATTCCTCGATCGTTTCGTCGTCGGCGCTGGGGATGTCCTGTTCGTAGCTCGTGGCGGCAACTGCCGCGCGCGCCGGCGCCTTGGCGCGGCCGGCCTCTGCTTCGGGGCTGTTGGACAGCCTCTGGTAGAGGCTCTGCCGTCCGGAGGCCGGAGGTACGCCCACCGGGGCCGTGGCAACAACCGTGGACGCCGCAACCGTGATGACCGCGGGTCCGGCGGCAGCCGCGACGAGCTGCGGCGCGGGGCCGCGTTCCGCGGAGCCGGCGTGTCCCGAGCCGCCCGGGAAAGCACCGACCGGCTCCGGAATCTGCGCAGCCGCAGGCTCATAATGCGGCGGCTCCGGTTCCGGGCTCTGCTGCCCCGCCTGCTGGGCGGTCGCCGGCGAAGGGTGCCGCCCGACGTTCAACTCGGTGCCAACGCTCCAGACCCCGGGGGATTGCTCGACGGCGCGTGCCCACGGGTCGGCGGCGGTGTCCGGGGCAGCCGCTGCAGGGGTGCCGGCCTGGCCGGGCGCCAGCGCTGCGGCGGAACCTGCGGCAGGTGCGCCTGCGCCGGATCGGGGGCGTGGTGCGGTCCGCGCTGGTGCGGGTGCCGCTGGGGGAGCGGCCCGGACGGCGGGCGGGGCCGAAGGGTCCCAGTCCATCGGCGGCTCTTCGTCCAGAGGCGGAGCATCTTCATCCCGCGGCGGGCCCCAATCGTCATCCGGGTAGGAGTACGAACCGACGGCATCAGGATTCGCCCCACCGGACGACCCGGCGGGCGGCCCGGCCTGCGGGCCGGCCTGCGGAGTGCTCGCTGCGGCGGCTCCGGCGGGCTGAGGCTCTGGCTGCTGAGGCGCCTGGGCAGCCGTCGTTGGCTCTCTTCCAGGTGCCAGGCTCTCGCCGTTTCCGGCCGCCGCCGCGGAACCGGGTGCCCCATCCGATGCGGGTACACCCCCGGCCGCTGCGGGGGCCAGACCCCAAGCAACGTCCGCTGAGGTGGCCGGCGCTTGCTCCCGGCTAGCGGGAACTTTTGGGTTTGGCTCAGAGCTCGCTGCGCTGCCGGAGCCGCCGGCCACGGCCGTAATCTGGCAGTCGATGCCGATTGTTTTGTGGATTGCCTGGCGCAGGTTCTCCGCGTGGTCCGCGCGGCCAAAGGCACCGGCGAGCCCGGGGGTGGTGAAGGACAGTGTCAGTTGCTGGCCCTCGAAGTGACCGACCTGGGCGTTGGGTTCGACGAGCGCCCACGTGCTGCGTTTGATCTTCGTCAGAGTCTGCAGGATCTCAGGCCACGCCCGGCGAAGGACCTCGACGTCGGGTCCGGAGCCCGCAGCAGGTGCGGCCGGAGCGGACGGCACCGTGGACGGGGCCGCTGCCGGGACGTCGGCAGCCGGGCGTTCGGCCGGTGCCGAGGGTGCCGGCGCGGCGTTGGCGGTTTCATCGGGCACGGAGGCCGGCGGCGCCTGCTCCGGACGGCTTTCCTGTGCAGGCTGCCCCGCCGCTGCAGCCTGTTCTGCCCGGGCGCGCTCCGTTGCCGGTGCGGTAACGGGGTGCGCGGCGCCGTTCGCAGCCGCGGATTCCTCCACCGGCCAGTCGTTCGTGCTGACCCGTGGCGGCGTAAGCGGCGGCCTTTGCTGCTGCATTTCCTGGGCGGCCGCTGCGGGCGCGGGTGCAGCCACCGGGGCGGATTGGGCCGGCTCGGGTGCCGCCACCGGCCCGGCTGCGGGTGTTCCGACGTCGTTTCCGGCGTAATTCAGGCGCCGCTCCACGCGGTCAATCCGGGCGGCGATCCCGCGTTCGGTCTGTTCCGAGCTCGGCAAAAGGATGCGGGCACAGAGCAGTTCCAGGTGCAGGCGCGGCGACGTCGCGCCGGTCATCTCGGTAAGCGCGGTGTTGGTGACATCGGCAGCCCGTGAAAGCTCGGAGGCGCCGAGGTTGTGGGCCTGGTTCTGCATCCGGGCGATCTGGTCCGCCGGCATGCCGCGGAGGATCGACTGCGCGCTCTCCGGCATGGCCTGCACGATGATCAGGTCGCGGAAACGCTCGAGCAGGTCCTCGACGAAGCGGCGCGGGTCGTGGCCGGTCTGGATGACGCGGTCCACGGCGCGGAATACGGTGGCGGCGTCGGAGGCGGCAACGGCCTCGACGACGTCGTCCAAGAGGGAAGCGTGGGTGTAGCCCAGCAGGGCCACGGCCAGTTCGTAGTCCAGCCCGTTCGGGCCGGCGCCGGCCATGAGCTGGTCCAGCACGGAGAGCGAGTCGCGCACAGAGCCGCCGCCGGCGCGGATGACGAGCGAGAGCACGCCGGGAGCCACCGGGACGTTCTCCTGCTTGCAGAGCAGTTCAAGGTACGCCATCAGGGGCTCCGGCGGTACCAGCCGGAACGGGTAGTGGTGGGTGCGGGATCGGATGGTGCCGATCACCTTGTCCGGTTCCGTTGTGGCGAAGATGAACTTGATGTGTTCCGGCGGCTCTTCGACGATTTTGAGCAGCGCGTTGAAGCCGGCCGAGGTGACCATGTGGGCTTCGTCGATGATGAAGATTTTGTAGCGGTCGCGGACCGGGGCGTAGGTGGCACGTTCGCGCAGGTCGCGGGCGTCGTCCACACCACCGTGGCTGGCGGCGTCGATCTCGATCACGTCGAGCGAGCCCGCACCGCCGCGTGCCAGTTCAACGCAGCTGGGGCAGACGCCGCAAGGGGTGTCCGTGGGGCCTTCGGCGCAGTTCAGGCAGCGCGCCAGGATCCGGGCGGAGGTTGTTTTGCCGCAACCGCGGGGTCCGGAAAAGAGGTAGGCGTGGTTGACGCGGTTCTTCCGCAGGGCCGTCATCAGCGGGTCGGTGACGTGTTCCTGCCCGATAACGTCCGCGAACGAATCGGGGCGGTATCTGCGGTAAAGAGCGGTAGTAACAGTCACAGCTAAACCCTACCAATCGGCACAGACATAAAAGACCCCCCATGCACCCGCCAGAGCCCATTTACCCTTGCTACCTTCCGGTCCTGGGGGAGTTCAACAGGATGACGCCACATGAGGGGCCGTCGACTACTTTACCCGACGATCGGGCCTGCCTCGAATCCGCCGGTGTAGCCGGGGGACATGCCCAAGTTTCGGGCGGACCGGAGGGCTCAATTGGTCGAAGCCGGGAATGTCAGGTAGTCTAGTATCTGCTTTTGATTCAGAAGCTACTGGAGAATTCGCCTAGCGGCCTATGGCGCACGCCTGGAACGCGTGTTGGGTTAACGCCCTCGGGGGTTCAAATCCCCCATTCTCCGCGTTTGGCCCCGGTCCCTTGGACCGGGGCCTTTTTGCGTCCCGGAGCTTCCGGCTTGGGCTCCCAGGCCTGCAGTCTGCTGCGTTCCGGCCCGCAGCTACCCGGCCGCAGCTAACCCGGATACCCCAGGCGGCGCAGCCGTTGGCGTGCAGCCTGCTCGCTCGGTCCAACCCGGCCCAAGGCAAGATGGACGACTCCGAGCGTCGCCTTCGTGGCAAGCTTCACCGGCAGTGGAAGTGGTCCCAGCCGTGCTGTCTGCAGCCCCAGCATTTCCCGGTATTTGGGCTCAAGGCTGGCCACCGCCGCCGCGAACAGCACTCGGTAGCCGGGCCGGAGAACCGGGTGGAGCGGGGGATCCCGAATGAAGGCCACAGTCTCGGCGACCTTGTCGCCGGAACTGAGCTCGCCGCCGTCGTACCAGCGATCGAGCTGTCGGCGCATGTCAGCTTCGCTCAGCGGCGGTGACTCGACCCCCATCAAGGTCCCCGCCTGCGCCCATTCGCGCACGTACGCGTCCGGGCCGCCCGGAATCGGCCGGCCCCAGAGTTTGTGCGCGGACAGGAAGGCATCGGTGAAGGCGATGTGAACCCAGCGGAGCAGCTCTGGATCGTTGGCCGCATAGGGCCGGACCACGCCATGGCCGTCGACGTAGTCACCGCGGACCGACTCGTGCAGGCGCAGCACCCAGTTCGAGGCGGCACGCGCCGCGTCCGTGGACCCGTAGGTGACCGTAAAAATCCAGCGGATGGTGCCGGCGAGCCGGCCCAGGGGGTCTTCGCGGAAGCGGGAATGGTCGTGCACCCCGGCCAGGGCGCCAGGGTGCAGTGCCTGCATCAGCAGGGCGCGGATGCCGGCGACAATCGTCGGCATATCCCCATGGACGGCCCAGACGGCGGACCCGGGAAGGTGGTAGCCGGCGTCGGAGCCTTCGGCGAGGCGGCCCACCCACTCCGGAAACGCATCCCGGGTCCCGGTGAACGTCCGCTTGAGCTCGGCCTGCCACTCCCTGAGGATATTGCGCATACTCCTATTCTTACCCGGCCCGACCGGAGGTCCTACGCGCTTGCGCGGGCAGCGCTACTGGGACGCCACCCAAGTCGCCGAACGGTGGCGTGAAGATGCCGCGGAAGCGCCGGAAACCGCGCATTTCGGAGGTTCACAGACCCAGTCGATTGTGGTCCCATTGGAGGGTGAGTCCGTTGAGATTGGGGTCTGGCGGACAGAATGCAGGAGTCACGTCGTGGGAAAACACTGGGGAAACTCAACGAGTGAGCGGTCCAAAACTTCAGGAGTAGTCGCGCGCGCTCTGGCGGCAGCAACGGGCCTAGCCCTTGCCGTGCTGGTCTTTGGGCCCACTGCGCCCGCCGGGACATTGGCCAGGGAGGCGCCTCAACCGCCGCGGGCCACGGGTTCCGTGGGACCGGGATTCCTGGAGCCGGAGGGCAACGCGCCGGATGGGGGCGGAAAGTCCGCCCCGACCGTTCCTGATGCGCTGACCGCGGACGGCCGCGCCCTCGTTTCGTTCGCCCGGACCACGGTCCGGACGGCGTCCAAGGAGGGCAAAGTCGAGCTCCGCGTTGCCTCGGCGGGCCTGTCGCGTCCGCCGAAAGGCTTCCTGATGGCCCCGCTCGAGGTGTTGGTGGCATCGTCCCCGTTTGGCCTGCGCACCAGCCCGTTGACCGGAACCGCCGGGGAATTCCACTGGGGCCAGGACTTTGCCGCCCCGTGCGGCACCAGGGTATATTCCGCCGACGCCGGTGTGGTGCGTGCTGTCGGATGGCATCCCTGGGGCGGCGGCAACCGGGTCGAAATCGACCACGGGAACGGCCTGATCACCACGTACAACCACCTCGAAGGGATCGCCGTGAAGAAGGGGGAATCGGTGGGCGTTGACGAGGTCATTGCCAGGGTGGGAACGACGGGCTCCTCCACCGGCTGCCACCTCCACTTCGAGACGATCCTCAACGGCTCGCACACCAACCCCCTTGACTGGAACTTCCTTCCGACCCGCCAGGTGGACCAGCTCGACGACATCCAGATGGTCAGCTATAGCCCGGCCAGCGCCAGCGCGGACTGGGCCGTCCCCGTGACCGAAAACCAGGCCGGTGCGGTCACCGGCGGAGTTCAGGAGGCAACACCTGCCGCCGTCGCGGCCTCGCCCGCTGCCTCGGTGACACCCACGCCGACGAGTGCGCTCGCGGGAGCCACTCCCAGCCCCACAGCCACCCCGACCGTCACGCCGACGCCGACGCCGACGCCAACCCCGACCGTCACGCCGACGCCGACCCCGACCGTCACGCCGCCCCTGACCGGCACACCTACGCCCACGGCTACGCCGACCGTCACGCCGACGCCCACGCCGACGGTTTCGGAGGTAACGCCCACCCCGACCGTTACGCCGGCGCCGCCTCCCAGCCCTACGGCGACCGAAACGCCGTCGGCCCCTGCCGACGATGTGACACTGCCGGCTACCGCGCCCGCCGTGACCGCGACCCCGCCCGCCGTGACCGCGCCCACGGCGACGGCAGCCCCGCAGGAGACGGCCGCCACGAAGCCGACAGCCTCCTTGGAACCCACCGCCTCGCCCAAACCCTAGGAACGTCATCGCCGCACCAGAATCCGCGGCAGCCCGCGGACCCATACCCTCGCGCCCCGGTGCCGAACCACGAGGTGCACCGCCTTTGCACCCAAACCCGCGAGGAAACCCCCAATGACATCCCTGTATTCCATCCCGCTGACCCTCAACGACGGCACCGAAACGGACTTTGGCCGATTCAGTGGTCAGGTAGTGCTGGTCGTAAACGTGGCTTCCCAGTGCGGCTTTACGCCGCAGTACGCCGGGCTGGAGGCGCTCCACAACAAGTTCCGGGAGGAAGGCTTCACGGTACTCGGCGTTCCCTGCAACCAGTTCGCCGGGCAGGAGCCCGGAGCCGACGCCGAAATTGCCGAGTTCTGCCAGCGCAACTTCGGCGTGACGTTTCCGCTCACCACCAAGGCGGATGTCCGTGGCCGGCACCAGCATCCGTTGTACGCCCGGCTGACCCGGTTCAAGAAGGGACTGTTGCCGGGGCTCGTGAAGTGGAATTTTGAGAAGTTCCTGGTCAACCGCGACGGCGAGATCGTCGCCCGCTTCGCCCCCACCGTCGAGCCCGACTCGCCGGAGGTCATTGAGGCGGTCCGCCAGGCGCTCGCCTGAGCCTCCGCCTGCCCAGCGCGGCCACGCCGTCGGGCCGGCATGGCACGAGAACAGAAGCGCAAGGGGACAACGGACCCTGTTTGTAAGCATGCTTCGGGCCTAGACTGGCCAAACCCTCCAACGTTCCGGCCTCACCCGCGGCGCAAACGCCTCCGCGTGTTGGCAACGCAGCCCACGCAGGCCCGAGGAGGGCGCATCAGGAAGCTTCGTGAATCACAACTGGGCACTCAACATGGGGTCCGTGAAACCAGGAGGAAAGTGATGACAGGAAACAAAGCCGTTGCCTACAAAGGGCCAGGAAAAGTCGAGCTGATCGACATTGACTACCCCACCTTCGAACTCAAAGACGGCCCGGGGGTCAACCCCGCCAACGTGGGCCGCTCGGTGCGCCATGGCGTAATCCTCAAAACCGTTGCCACGAACATCTGCGGCTCGGACCAGCACATGGTCCGGGGCCGCACCACCGCTCCCGTCGACCTGGTGCTCGGCCACGAAATCACCGGCGAGGTTGTAGAGGTGGGCCCGGACGTCGAGTTCATCAAGGTAGGGGATATCTGTTCCGTCCCCTTCAACATCGCCTGTGGACGCTGCCGGAACTGCAAGGAACGCAAGACCGGCATCTGCTTGAACGTCAACCCCGACCGCCCGGGCAGTGCCTACGGTTACGTGGACATGGGCGGCTGGGTCGGCGGACAGGCCAACTACGTCCTGGTCCCCTACGCGGACTGGAACCTGCTGAAGTTCCCGGACCGGGACCAGGCCCTCGAGAAGATCATGGACCTGACCATGCTGTCGGACATCTTCCCCACCGGCTTCCACGGCGCCGTCACCGCCGGCGTCGGTGTGGGTTCGACGGTCTACGTTGCCGGCGCCGGACCCGTGGGCCTGGCAGCGGCTACGAGCGCCCAACTGCTGGGCGCCGCCGTCGTAATCGTCGGTGACATGAACGAGGACCGGTTGAAGCAGGCGCGCAGCTTCGGCTGTGAGACCGTCGACCTGTCCAAGGGCGGACCGGCGGAACAGATCGAGCAAATTCTGGGCGTGCCCGAGGTCGACTGCGGTGTGGACGCCGTCGGCTTCGAGGCAAAGGGGCACGGCCACGACGCCAAGGAAGCGCCGGCGACGGTGCTGAACTCCCTGATGGAACTCACCGCGGCAGGCGGCGCGCTCGGCATTCCCGGGCTCTACGTCACCGGTGACCCGGGCGGGGTGGACGAGGCGGCTAAGAAGGGCGCGCTCTCCCTGAGCCTGGGCACGGGCTGGGCCAAGTCGCTGAGCTTCACCACCGGCCAGTGCCCGGTGATGAAGTACAACCGCGGGTTGATGATGGCGATCCTGCACGACAAGGTCCACATCGCAAAGAACGTCAACGCCAAGTCGATCTCACTCGAGGACGCACCCAAGGGCTATGCCGAGTTCGACGCCGGCGCCGCCACGAAGTACGTGCTCAACCCGAACGGCTACCTAAGCTAGCCGCCAATTAACCGAGTGATCCACTTCCCGGCGGACACATACACGCATATTCCTGCGCAGGTATGTGTCCGCCGGATTACTCGGTTATTGCCTTTTTTCAAACATGCCTACTCGAGTTTGCCCATTGCTGGCCGAATGTCTGGTTGGATAGATATTACTGAGAGGGACGCTGGAGACAATTGCCTCCACCCAACCAGGAAGGTTGCAATGGAGCTCATCGAGGCCGAGCACCCCCGGCCACGGCATTTCCTACTCCACTTGAGCGATCCGCATTTGCTGGGAGGCACGGATCCTCTGCACGGCATGGTGGACAGTGACTCCCGGCTCAGACAACTTTTCGATCAGGTCCGCGCCTCCGGTGCGCGCCCCGAAGCCGTGATCTTCACCGGAGACCTGGCCGACCGCGGCGAAGCGGAGGCATACACGAAGCTCCGCACCATCGTGGACCCGGCCTGCAAGGCAATGGGCGCCAAGGTCATCTGGGCGATGGGCAACCACGACGACCGGGCCAACTTCCGCAGCGGCCTCCTGGACCAGCCGGGCAGCGACGCCCCCGTGGACCACAGCTACTTCATCGACGGTTTGCGCATCATTACCCTGGACACTTCGGTCCCCGGCTTCCACCACGGCGAATTGACCCCCGAGCAGCTTGAATGGCTCGCCGCGGAACTCGCCACGCCAGCGCCGGACGGCACCATCCTGGCCCTTCACCACCCGCCGGTTCCCTCCGTGCTGGACCTTGCGGTGCTGGTTGAACTCCGAGGCCAGTCAGCGCTCGCCGGGGTGCTTCGCAACTCCGATGTGCGCACCATCCTGGGCGGCCATCTGCACTATTCGACGTCGGCTACGTTTGCCGGCATCCCTGTCTCGGTCGCTTCGGCGACCTGCTACACGCAGGACCTGAACGTGCCCGTCGGCGGAAGCCGGGGCCGGGACAGCGGGCAGTCCTACAACCTGGTCCACGTCTACGAGCACACCATCGTGCACTCCGTGGTGCAGGTCGGGGACACCCTCCCGGCGGTGGGCGAGTTCGTCACGGCGGAGGAAACCCAGCGGCGGATCGCCGCCGCCGGCATCCGCATTCCGCGCCAGGCCAAGCTGGAGGTTCCGGCGAAGACGTCCCAAGACCGCCGGATGACCACCCTCAACTAGGCGCCTGCTGCTCCCGCCGGCGCCCCGCTTTCTGCCCTACTTTTCCCAGGGAGCCTTGATCGGGAAATATTTCTCCAGGAAATCCGTCACCAGTTCCGCACGCTCCTCGGCCGGCACTTCCGGGAAACTTCCGTCATTGAGGCAGAAGAAATCCATATTCCGTTTGGAGAGGAGCTTGGGCAGGTAGTTCAGGCCGGCGCGGGCTGTCGTGTCCACGTACCTGACCTTCGCCGCGGTCTGGGTCACGGCCCGGCCGGTGAGCAACGCGTAGTAGTGGTAGAACGAATTCGTCACCGAGATGTTGTCCGCGCCCCGGAACCTGCTGGCTGCCGTCTTGGCGAACTCGGCCGGGAACTCCTGCTCCATCTGTGCCACCACGCTGCGCCGGAGCGGCGCGGCCGTGTGTTCCAGATGCCGGGTAGTAATCCGCCCGAAACGGTCCCAGAGCAGCTTGCGGTTCACCCGAGCAGCGTTTTCGAAGCCGCTGCGCTCTGCGTCGTTGTCCCCGAGGCCGATGCGCGTCTCCGCCTCGATGAACTTGGTGATCCCGCCCGGTGTGAAGAACATGTCCGGCCGCACAGCCCGGCCGAAGAACATGTCGTCATTGGAATACAGGAAGTGTTCCGAGAGCCCTTCGATGTGGTGCAGCTGGCTCTCGACCGCCTGGGAATTGTGCGTCGGCAGCACCGAGGGATCGGCGAAGAACTCCTCGCTGCGCACAATCGTCACGCTCGGGTGGTCCGCGAGCCAGGACGGGGCAGGAGAGTCCGTGGCGATGAAGATCCGTCGGATCCACGGCGCGAACATGTAGACCGAGCGCAGCGCGTACTTCAGCTCGTTGATCTGGCGGAAGCGGGCCTCGTGGTCATCGCCCTCACCCACCACGACCCCGGCCATCCGGGCCCGGCGGGCGGCGATGTATTCGGGAGAGCTGCCGTCCACCCAGGAGAACACCAGATCGATGTCGAAGCTGATGTCGCTGGCATGGTCGGCGAACATGTTCTCGATGGTGGGCCAGGTGTGGCCGTAGCGTTCCACGGTGCCGCGAACCGCATCCTGGGCGAGCAGGGTCCGCCGGGTCAGCGAGTTTTCGATCGGCAGGATCAGCTGGTCACCCTCAAAGCTCCACAGCTCCAGCTGTACACCGGCCGAGGCGCCGAATTCGAGGCCGCCTTCCGGTTCCACCCGGGGCCGGTAGAGCCGGAAGATGCGGCCCTGACGGTTCGGCGACAGCTCCCCGTCGGCCACCAGTACCGAGGACTTCTTCTTGGCGTCCACGGTCATCGAGTAGAACGGCTCGTCCCGGCAGGCCTCAACCAGGGCGGTACGCAGTTCCCGGCGGTACTTCCAGTCCACTGCAATGACCGGACGGTCGTTGTTGCCGCGGACCAGCAAGTAGTCCAGGTTGGCGCCGGCCAGCACTGAACGCACGAACAGCAGGTCCTCCACCATTGCCTGGTACGGCGTGCGGTTGTCATTGATCAGCGCATACCGGCCGTGCCTTCGCACGATGTCGGGGCGCGTGCGGAGCCTGGCGACGGCGGCCGCCGAGGTGACCTCCGCGTGGGCGTGGTCCTCCTCGCTGGCCTGGCTGCCGTAGTAAATCTCGTCCTGGATCAATGCGTCTGTAATGTCGTTTCTCCGAGCTGTAGAAGGTGCGTGGATCTCTAACTGCATAATATCGCGGGGCGCAAAAACACCCCTTGAACCGGGCTCTCAGCCCGAGACATCAACCCGCAAAAGCGGTACGCCAGTGGCGCAGGAACGCGGCGCCGGCGTCGTCGTGAATGGTGTCCGCACCCAGCCCCAGGTCGGCCGCGGTCAGGACCCCGTAAGGCTTGGCCGGAATGCCGTCGGCGGGCCGGACGTCCACGTGTTTTACCGGGTGGTCGTTGTGGTACAGCCAGTCGGCCATGGCGTAGTCGGTGCGCGAGTCGCCCACCGTCCGCCAGGCCTGCGGGGTGATGCCCTGGGCGGCCAGGAGCTCGACGGCCCGGCTGGCGCCCAGATCCTTGCCCAGCCGGACGGATTCGATATCGGTGGAGATGATGGTGGGGTCCACACGGTAGTCGATCTGGTCGTCGCTGTCCGGGGCGTGGTGGTCGAGCCTCACCACCCCCAGGCCGTGGCGGCGCATCAAATCCATCGCGTCGGCGTCGAACAGTGCCTGTTCCTCGCGGTATTCGGAATTGGCGACGGCGACGTGCTGCTCCACGGAGACCATGGCCAGCTTCGTCTCGTCATAGAACATGTGGGTGGCGTAGTCCTCCGCAACGAGCCGGCGCACGTCATCCCCGAACGCCTGCGGGATGGCGAGTTCCCGGTCCACATGGACCGGGCCCGGCCCGGCAGCGGTGTAGCTGAACCACACGGCGCCCTTCTCGCAGATGGCGTGGACGAGGAGCCCCGGCGGCATACCGGCGGCGATCATCGGCTCCATGACCTGCTCGCGGATAAAGGCGTCCGAACGGCCGGTATTGAAGATGACCGGAATCCCGGCGGACGCCAGGGCAAGGAGATCCGCGATGATGCCGGGCTGGACGGTGCGGGTGAGCGGGCTCGCCACGGGACCGTCGACGTCGAGCAGCAGTGCCAGCGGCGGCGCCGATGGCGGCAGGGCGGAGGTCTCGGGTGCAGTCATGCCTCTATTCTCTCAGCCGGGCAGCCGGTTCCGCCCTGCCGTTACGCTTCGGCCGCCGGGGCAACGCAGCTGACGGCTTCAGGCGCGGCAGTGGCAGGTACTGGAGTGATAAATGGTCACTGTTTGGCCACAACCTCCGGCGCCGTGGCCTCTATGATTCCCCTGGCCGGGGTTCTTCCTTAGGCTTGCATGGTGATCTTTAAAGCTGTGGGCGAGGGACGCCCGTACCCCGACCATGGTTTCAACACGCCCAAGGACTGGGCGGCGCTGCCGCCGCGCCCGGTCCGGCTGGACGAACTCGTCACCACCAAGCGCACCCTTGACCTTGAGGCCTTGCTGGCCGAAGACTCGACCTTCTTCGGTGACCTGTTCCCGCACGTGGTGGAGTTCCGCGGCGTGCTGTACCTCGAGGACGGTCTGCACCGCGCCGTCCGCACCGCCCTGCACCAGCGCACCGCGATCCACGCCCGCGTGCTGGTGATCAATGGCTAGGACGCCGCAGGACCCCACCGTCCTGCATGGGCACCACGTCATCACCGGCTCCGATCTGCGGGCCACGTTCGTGGAGCAGGGTGAGCTGGAAAACCCGGTGCGGATGCGACGGCGGATCCTGCACGGGGTGGTCCTGGTGCTCCTGGTGGGGCTGGTCACTGCCGCCATTGTGGTGGCCCTGGCCATCATGAACGGCCAAATCAAAATCCCGACGGCAGAGCGCAGCCAGGCTGCCGCGTCGCTGTGCCCGGATGCTACCTACGACTACGCGCCGCACAACACGATCAACCTGAACGTCTACAACTCCACCAGCCGCCCCGGTCTGGCCCGGCAGGTGGCCGACCAATTCCTGGCCCGCAAGTTCGTGGTGGGTGCGGTGGGCAACACCCAGTCCGGCTACCGCGGGGTGGCGCTGGTGGTGTCCGGGGCCGCCGGCCAGTCCTCGGCGTTCAGCGTCCAGCGCAACCTACCCGGCTCGGACTATGTCCAGGACGGCCGCAGCGACGCGAGCGTGGACGTCATCCTGACCGGGGACTTCAAGGAACTGGCCAAGCCGGAACTCGTGGACCAGACGCCCGGCAAGCTCAGCTGCCCGCGGGAAACCCGCCGCGCCGCGGACGATCCCAAATGGCCGGTCGTGCCGACGCTCGTACCGCCCAGCCCGAACCCCTGAGACTTCGCACGGCGGGGACGTGGCTGTTTCGGCGACGAGGTTCCGACGTGGCCGCGTGCTTACGCGGCGCCGCGGAGGGCGCGGCCGGCGTCGTCGAACCTGGCCCCGGCGCCCAGCTGGATGAACCGCACGGTCCGTGCGATCCGGGCTTCCGCCTCCGGTTCCGCGCCGGCGCCGTCGCCCCGGGCGGCGCTTGAGGAGAGGGTGCCGTGGATGAGCTGGGCGAGGTGGGTGATGTCAGTCTCCGGGAGGTAGCCCTGGGCCATGCCGTCGCGCAGGATGTCTTGGAGCAGGAGGCTGAGTTCGCCCACGTGGTCCGCCAGCTTGGCGAAGGAAGCGGGGGAGAGGACGGCGCCCATGGCCGGACCGGGGGGCAGGTGGCGCCTGCTCAGGTCGGCCACCTGGGCGCGGACATAGAGGGCCAGGCGCTCGACTGGGTTCTGCAGCGACGCCAGGGAATCGCGCAGCTCGACCAGGAAGCGCTCGGTCTCGTCCAGGGCGTAGGCGATCAGGAGCTCTTCAATGTCCGCGTAGTAGTTGTAGACGGCGGTGCGGCCGATCCGGGCATGCCGGGCGACGTCGGTCATGGTGAGGCCCGGCAGCCCGTGCGTGAAGAGCAGTTCGCCGAAGGCGGTCAGGATGCGGCGCTGCGTCTCGGCACGTTGGGCGGCGTTGCTGGCGGCCGAAATCCTGGGCATACGGACACTTTAGCCCCATCTGTCAGTAAAAGAGGTTAAACTCCGGCGGGCGCCTCGCAGTCGCCTCCGCATCCCACCGTCGGACAGCCTTCACATGCACCGATGCAATTTTGCAGTAGTGCAATAATGTGCGAAGATCCTTGCAGACCAAGAGGCTTGACGGGCCCCGGCGCGCGGAAAAAGACTGACAATGTTGCGGCAGGCAACCATCGCCGCCTGATGCCGACCGGCGCCCCCGTCGTCCCGCCTACTCCGCTTCCAAAGGAACTCCTTATGACCACGCAAGCAGTCCCCGCCCCGGGAAGGCCCGAAGAGAAGCAGCACATCGTCCTGCTATTCGTCGGCCTGATGCTCTCGATGCTTTTGGCGTCGCTGAACCAGACCGTGCTCAGCACGGCGCTGCCCACCATCGTGGGCGAGCTTCACGGCGTCAACGACATGCTCTGGGTCATCACCGCCTTCATCCTCGCCTCCACCGTCACCATGCCGATCTATGGCAAGCTCGGCGACCTGATGGGGCGCAAGTCCCTGCTGATGGCAGCCATCCTGCTGTTTATGGCCGGTTCGGTCGTCGGCGGACTGGCCAACGACATGGGCATGCTGATCGTCGCCCGCGTCATCCAGGGACTCGGCGGCGGAGGCCTGATGATCCTGTCCCAGGCAGTGATCGCGGACGTCATCCCCGCACGGGAACGCGGTAAGTACATGGGCATGATGGGCGGGGTCTTCGCCATCGCCTCGGTCGCCGGACCGCTGCTGGGTGGCTGGTTCACCGAGGGGCCCGGCTGGCGCTGGGTCTTCTGGATCAACATCCCGCTGGGCCTGCTGGCCCTCGCCGGGGCCGTCTTCTTCCTCAAGCTGCCCCGGCACAGCGGCCGGCCGCGCCTGGATCTCGGCGGCATGGTGCTGGTTGCCATCGCCACCACCTGCCTGGTCCTGTTCGCGACCTGGGGCGGAAGCAAGTACGAATGGTCCGACCCGATCATCCTGGCCCTGATCGGCGGCGCCGTTGTCAGTGCCGCCGCGTTTGTCTGGGTGGAGAGCCGGACCGCCGAGCCGATCATTCCGCTGCACCTGTTCAAGGACCTCAACTTCAACCTGGCCACGATTGCCGGCCTGCTGATCGGCGTCGCCATGTTCGGCGCCATCGGCTACCTGCCCACCTACCTGCAGATGGCTTTCAGCGTCAACGCCACGGAATCCGGCCTGCTGATGATCCCGATGATGGGTGCCCTGCTGGTGGCCTCGGTGGTCTCGGGCCAGCTGGTCAGCCGCACCGGCCGGTACAAGTGGATGCCGATCGTGGGCGGCGTCCTCGTCGCGGTTGCCCTGGTGCTGCTCTCAACCCTGAAGCCCGGGGCCCCGCTCTGGGAAATCTGCGCCTACCTGGCCGTGATGGGCCTCGGCCTTGGCCTCAGCATGCAGATCATGGTGCTGATCGTGCAGAACTCCTTCCCGCTGCGCGAGGTGGGCACCGCCACGGCGTCGAACAACTTCTTCCGCCAGATCGGCGCCACCCTGGGCTCCGCCGTCGTCGGCAGCCTGTTCGCCAGCCGGCTGGCCGAGCTCCTCGTCCAGCGGCTGCCCGCCGCGGCGACCGGGGGCGCGCCGGGCGGCTCAAACTCGCTGACCCCCGCCGTCGTCGGGAAGCTGCCGGCGCCGCTCAAGGAGGCCATCATCTCCTCCTACAACGACGCGCTGACGCCGATCTTCATCTGGATGGTCCCGTTGGCCCTCGCCGCGGCGCTGCTGATGTGCTTCGTCAAGGAGAAGCCGCTGGCCACGGCCGTCGAGCACGACGTGCTCTCCGAGTCCATTGCGGAGGGCAACATCCTGATCACCGCGGACGACGCCGACCCGGCCGCCGTCGTCGCGGGGACGCCAACGGGCGGCGGGCGCTAGGCGACCCCCTGCCGCCGGGTCCGCGACGCGAGAAACTCACACGCCGGAAACGCCGGTGAAACATCGCCCGTGCATGCTGGTGGCACAGGCTCCCCGACGGCGGGGCGGCGAGGGGGAGGAACTGGCAATGGATGCGAATGGCACGACGATCCGGACGTGCGGGGAACTGGCCACCGGGGATCACATCGAGGCATGGCACAACGGCAAGCTATTCCACCGCGGACGAGTCACGCAGACCATCCCGCTGATGGAACTGTTCTGGATCCTGGATTCCCGGACCGGCGCCCGGAAGCTGCTCGACGTCGAAGCGCTGGACATTGTCCGGTGCGGGCCGACGCCGGGGTTCGGCGCCGGCCTCGCCGCCGGTCTGGCACAGCCCGCCTGAAGCGCGAACGTACAGTTGAGGCCCGCGCCGACGGCTTATTGGGGCCGCAAGTGTACGTTCGTGCAGGTGCAGGTGCAGGTGCAGGTGCAGGTGCGGGTTCAGGGGCGGCCCGCCGCCAGGGCTCAGCCCGGGGAGCTAGACAAGGCAGCCGTCCGGGCCGCACGCTCCCGCGTCCGCCCCGGCGGCAGTACCGGCGTCGGCCATCACGAGCGGGTGGCTTTCCTGCCAGGCCTGGTCGAGCGCCGCGCTGAAGGTTTCAGCGGGCTGGGCGCCCGAGAGTCCGAATTTGCGGTCGATCACGAAGAACGGCACGCCGCTGACGCCCAGGGCGCGGGCCTCCGCGAAGTCCTGCCGGACGTCGTCGGCGTATTTGTCCGAGCTGAACAGTTCCTCCAGTTCGGCGGCACCGATCCCGAGGTCCAGGCCCAGTGCGGTGAGGTATTCGCGGCTGCCGATGTCGCGGCCGTGCTCGAAGTGGTCGCTGAGCAGCCGTTCCTTCGCCGCATCCTGCTTTCCGTGCGCCCCGGCGAGGTGGATCAGTCGGTGGGCGGTAAAGCTGTTGGCAACCACGACGGCGTCAAAACGGTAGTTCAAGCCCTCGGCGCTGGCGAGGGACGCCACGTGCTCGAACATGCCGGCGACCTGGTCCGGGGCCATGCCCTTGCGGGTGCTCAGGTAGTCCAACTCGGTGCCGTCGTAATGCTCCGGCAGGCTGGGGTCGAGTTGGAAGCTGCGCCACTGCACTTCGACGGCGTCGCGGTGCGGGAAGGCCGCGAGGGCGGTTTCAAAGCGGCGCTTGCCGATGTAGCACCAGGGGCAGGCCACGTCGGACCAGATCTCAATCTTCATAATGGCGACAACCCCGCCCGGGCCCGGACCATTCCCGCAGCCCCGGCATCGGAGGTGGTGCGTGGGGTGGGTCGCGGTCAGGGCGCGACCGGGCGCTCCATGACGAAGTCGTGTTCCACGGCTGAGCCCAGCTTGAATGATTTCGTGCCGACCATCCGGAAACCGGACTTCTCATAGAACCTGATGGCCCGGGCGTTTTGGCTGTTCACCCCGAGCCAGAGTCCCGGGGCGCCCGTGCTCGCTGCTGTGGCGATGCTGGCGTGCATCAGTTCGGCCGCCGCGCCGAGACCGTGGTGGTCGGGATGCACGTAGCACTTGCTCAGTTCGGTGCTCGGTCCGGGACCCAAGGACGCGGCCACCTCGGGATCCTGCGTGCGGCGGTCCACGAGCAGGCTGTAGCCGCGGAGTTTCCCGCCCGCGTCGATCACCAGCACCGTGACGTCTGGATCCGCGAGGTAGTCGCGGAAGTTGGCTTCGCTGAGCGTGTTCGCCAGATGGGCGGCGATGTCCTCGGGCCGGGATTCCGGCGGGCAGGCGAGCGGGAAGGTGACAGCGGCGAGTTCGGCCAGTTGGCCGGCGTCGTCGGCGGTGGCCTTCCGGATGAGGTGCGTCATGCCAAAGACCCTAGTCCGCCGCCCGCGGGGGCCGGCCTTCGTGAAGCGCTGTCCGTCATGTTCCGGAGGTGCCGCGCGGGCCGCGGCGGCGCGTGATAGCAATGGGACTGATGAAAACATATTTCTGCCCGGCCGTCAGGCCCCGGAACGCCGGATGAGCGCCCTGGCGAAAGGTCCGCGGGGCTGGCTGCTGATGATCGCGATCGGACTGATCGCCCTAAACATGCGCGGCCCGTTCGTCGCGGTCGCGCCCGTGGTGGGGGACATGCGGCGCGACCTGGGCTTCTCGCCGGTCGAAATCGGCTTCCTGACCGGCATCCCGGTGCTCTGCTTCGCGCTGGCCGCGCCGCTGGCCTCGCTGACCGGCCGCAAGCTGGGCCCGGAGTTCGCCATCACCCTCACCCTGCTTGGCGTGCTCCTCGGCGTTGTGGTCCGTTCCGCGGGCGGCGGGGCGCTCGTGATGCTGGGCACCGTGATTCTGGGTGTCGCGATTACGATCGGCAACATCGTGGTCCCGCTGATCATCCGGCGCGACTTCAGCCCGTCCCAGCAGGGCGCAGCCATGGGCACCTACACCGCGGCGCTGAACATCGGGTCCTTTGCCACGTCGATGATGACGGCGCCGCTGGCGGAGATGCTCGGCTGGCGTCCGGCGATCGCCGCATGCGCGCTCTTCGCCGTCGCGGCCGCCGCTGTGTGGGTGCTGGCTGTCGGGGCCCGCTCCTTCCGGCCCGAGGCGATCCCGGGGACCGATCCCACCCGGGCGGCGGCCCGGCCGGCGTCGCGCTGGATTACCGTGGCGCTGACCGCGGGTTTCGCCGGCCAGGCCTTCTCCTACTATGGCGTGACCGCGTGGCTGCCCAGCCTGCTCGCCGACGAACTGGGCCTGGCGCCGTCGGCTGCCGGGGCCGGATCCTCACTGTTCCAGATCCTGGCGATCGCGGGCGGTCTGGGCGTACCGCTCGCGGCGCGCTTCGCCAGCACGACGGCGGTCGGCCTCACCCTGGGGGCGCTGTGGCTGACGGTGCCCGTGGGTCTGCTGCTGGCCCCCCAGCTGTGGTGGCTGTGGTCATCCTTCGGCGGGGTAGCGCAGGGCGGCGGCATCACCCTGATTTTCATTGCGATCATCCGGCTGGCCCGCGACCAGGCTTCGGCGGGCCGGATGTCCGCCGTCGTCCAGGGCGCGGGCTACAGTTTCGGCGCCGTGGCCCCCACACTGCTGGGCTACGTGCACGGCATCTCGGACTCGTGGACCGGGCCGCTGCTGATGATCCTGGGCTCCGTGGCCCTGTTTATCCTCGGCTGTGCGCTGTCCCTGCGCCACATCCCGAAGCCGCACTAGCCGGTCCAGTCGGTCCAAGGAGCCGTTCCGCGCCGGTCCGCGGCTCCCGCGTCAGGGGTGCGGCCGCGTAGGCAAGGTGAGGATTTCGGCTCCGTCGTCGGTGATGGCGATCGTGTGCTCGCTGTGAGCGGTCCGGCAGCCGGTGGCACTTCGGAGTGTCCACCCGTCGTCGTCGGTGATGAGTTCCGCGGTGTTGGCCATGACCCATGGCTCCAAGGCGAGCAGCAGTCCGGGACGTAGCGTGTAGCCGCGGCCGGGCCGTCCGGTGTTGGGAACGTGCGGGTCCTGGTGCATCGTTGATCCGATGCCATGTCCCCCGAACTCGGTGTTGATCGGATACCCCGCCGCGCCGAGGACCGACCCGATGGCATGGGAGATATCGCCGATTCGGGCCCCGGGCACGGCAGCCGCTATCCCTGCGCTCAAGGCGCGCTCGGTCGCGTCGATCATGGCGACGCTTTCGCGGGGCTTTGATTCGCCCACGATGAAGCTGATGGCAGAGTCTGCCGCGACGCCGTTCTTGGCGACGGCGAGGTCGAGGGTCAGCAGGTCGCCGTCGGCCAGGGTGTAGTCGTGCGGCAGTCCGTGGAGCACGGCGTCGTTGACGGCCGTGCAGATGTAGTGTCCGAACGGCCCGCGTCCGAAGGCAGGCTCGTAATCGACGTAGCAGGATTGCGCGCCGGCCTCGGCAATCATGGTCGCGGCCCACCGGTCGACGTCCAGGAGATTCGTGCCGACGGTACTCCGTGACCTGAGGGACTGCAGGATGTCGGCGACGAGGGCGCCGGTTTCTCTTGCCCGGGCCAGTTCGGCCGGGTTCAGGATCTCAATCATGTGGGGCCTTCCACTGGTTTCCAATAACTATACCGGCCATATTATCCCGGTACTATAATCGGAGCCATGGTCAGGTTGCCCCTTACGTCAGAAGAGGTTGAGCGCGGACAGCGGCTCGGCGCCCTGTTGCGCCGTGCACGGGGAGAGCGCTCCATGCTCGAGACCGCCCTGGCGGCGCGAGTTTCACCCGAGACCCTTCGGAAAATCGAGACGGGCCGGGTCGCGACGCCGGCATTCCCCACCATCGCTGCCATCGCCGACGTCCTGGGCCTGTCCCTCGACGAGGTGTGGGGCGAGATCAGCCGGCCCGATCGTGGCGTTGAACAGCCCGGCCCCGGCCATGCCGGACCGCAGCGGTTGGCCTCGTAGACCCCAAAAAGCGCGAACGGACCGTTGGGGCCCATGTTTGGGAGAAAACATGGGCCTCAACGGTCCGTTCGCGCACGTGTGACGTGTGACGTGTGTCGTGTGACGGGGGAGGGTGTTCCGTCGCCGGGCTCCCGCCCCGGATCTCGGGGAGCCTGTTGCGAAGGGCATGGAAGCCCGGCGGACGGAATTCTGGAGGGCCGGAACCGGGTGCCGGAGCGGCGCCCCGTCCCAGGCCGGGCGGTTACGCCGCCACGAGGTCGGCGGCGTTGATCGCGTTGTCCGCGCCGCCGCGGGCTTCGTGCAGGTAGCGGTCGTAGGCCGGCAGGGTCAGGAAGGCGGGGAACTCGTTGCTGAGCGTGACTTCCTCGAAGATGTCCCGGGCGTCGGCGAAGCGGTCGCCCTCGAAGCGTTCCAGCTTCGCGAACTCCTCGTCCAGCATGTCTTCGACCCATTCGTGCGTGATCACATCGCCCGCGTCGGTGATGGCCCGGGCGAAGATCCACTGCCACAGCTGCGAGCGGGAGATCTCCGCGGTGGCGGCATCCTCCATCAGGTTGTGGATGGCCACGGCACCGTTGCCGCGGAGCCAGGACTCGATGTAGCGGATGCCTACCTCGATGTTGATCCGCACGCCGCGCTCGGTGATCGTCCCGGTGGTGGAGGCGATATCGATCAGCGCGCGGTCATCGGGGGTGACGTCCTCGCGGAGGCGGTCCAACTGGTGCGGGCGGTCGCCCAGGACGCCGTCGAACACCTCGCGGCAGACCGGCACCAGGTCCGGGTGCGCCACCCAGGAGCCGTCGAAGCCGTCGGCGGCATCGCGGGTCTTGTCGGCACGGACCTTCTCCAGCGCGATGGCGTTGGCCGCCTCGTCCTTGCGGTTGGGAACGGCCGCGGCCATCCCGCCGATCGCCATGGCGCCGCGCTTGTGGCAGGCGCGCACCAGCTGTTCGGTGTAGGCCCGCATGAACGGTTGGGTCATGGTGACCTGGTCACGGTCCGGCAGGACGAACCGCGGGCCGCGGGTCCGGAAGTTCTTGATCAGCGAGAAGATGTAGTCCCAGCGGCCGGCGTTCAGCCCGGCGGCGTGCTCGCGCAGTTCGTAGAGGATCTCCTCCATCTCGAACGCGGCGGTGATGGTCTCGATCAGGACAGTGGCGCGGATGGTGCCCTGCGGGATGCCCAGAAGGTCCTGGGCCAGGATGAAGATGTCGTTCCAGAGGCGAGCCTCGAGGTGGTTCTCGATCTTCGGCAGGTAGAAGTAAGGGCCCTTGCCCTGGGCGATAAGCCGCCGGGCGTTGTGGTAGAAATGCAGGCCGAAGTCGACGATCCCGCCGGCCACCGGCACGCCGTCGATCAGCATGTGCTTCTCCGGAAGGTGCCAGCCGCGGGGGCGGACCACGATGGTGGGCAACTCCTCGGCGGGGCGCAGCTTGTACTCCTTGCCCTCGGGAGAAGTGAAGTCGATCCGGCGCTCCAGGACGTCGGTGAGGTTCAGCTGGCCCTGGATGACGTTGCGCCACGACGGGGTGGAGGCGTCCTCCATGTCCGCGAGCCAGACCTTGGCGCCGGAGTTCAGCGCGTTGATGGCCATCTTCTTGTCTACCGGGCCGGTGATTTCGACGCGGCGGTCAGTCAGGCCCGGCGCCGGCGGAGCGACGCGCCACTCGGGGTCGTTGCGGATGGACTCGGTCTCGGGGAGGAAGTGCGGGTCCTGGCCCCTGGTGATCTGCTGCCGGCGTTCCCGACGCGCCTGCAGCAGCTCCAGCCGGCGTCCCGCCGTCGCCTTGTGCAACTTGGCCACGAACGCCAGCGCGTCCGGCGTCAGAACCTCGCTCTGCCGGCAAATCGGCTGGGCCGTCAACGTAACCCCGTTGATCGTGAAGTTGTCAGTGAAGCTGTTCATTTCAAATCTCTCCTTAGAGAAGACGCAAGGTCGACGGCGAATGGTGACTCAAGCGCGAGGCCGAAGGTGCCGGTGTTGCGGGGGCCTGCGTAAAAGGGGCCCCATTGCCGCCCCGCGAAGTGGAAACGAAGCAGAGGCGGCAATGGGGAATAGCAGGCAGAGCAATGCCGGACCGAAGGCCGGACGCAAGGCCGCCGTCGTGAGTTAGTGGAACTGGCCCTCTTCTGTGGATCCCACAAGAGCCAAAGTGGATGCGTTCGGGTTGAGCGCGGTGGCGATATCGTCGAAGTAGCCGGTGCCGACTTCGCGCTGGTGCTTGGTGGCGGTGTAGCCGCGTGCTTCGGAGGCGAATTCCTTCTCCTGCAGCTCGACGTAGGCGCTCATGCCTTCCCGGGCGTAGCCGTGGGCGAGGTCGAACATCGAGTAGTTCAGGGCGTGGAAGCCGGCCAGGGTGATGAACTGGAAGGTGAAGCCCATGGCGCCGAGTTCGCGCTGGAACTTCGCGATCGTGGCGTCGTCGAGGTGCTTGCGCCAGTTGAACGACGGGGAGCAGTTGTAGGAGAGCATCTGGTCCGGGAACTCGGCCTTGACCGATTCGGCGAACTTGCGGGCCAGTTCCAGGTCCGGGGTGCCGGTCTCCATCCAGATCAGGTCCGAGTACGGTGCGTAGGCCTTGGCGCGGGCGATGCAGGGTTCGATCCCGTTGCGGACCTTGTAGAAGCCCTCCGGGGTCCGCTCGCCCGTGATGAATTCCTGATCGCGCTCGTCGACGTCGGAGGTGATCAGGGTGGCCGCCTCGGCGTCGGTGCGGGCGATGATCACCGACGGCGTGCCGGCGACGTCGGCGGCGAGCCGGGCGGCGTTCAGCGTGCGGACGTGCTGCTGGGTGGGGATGAGGACCTTGCCGCCGAGGTGGCCGCACTTCTTCTCCGAGGCGAGCTGGTCTTCCCAGTGCACGCCCGAGGCGCCGGCCTGGATCATGGACTTCATCAGCTCGTAGGCGTTCAGCGGACCGCCGAAGCCGGCCTCGGCGTCGGCGACGATCGGCACCATCCAGTCCTCGACGGTCTGGATGCCCTCGGAGAACTCGATCTGGTCCGCGCGGAGCAGCGCGTTGTTGATGCGGCGGACCACCGTGGGGACCGAGTTGGCCGGGTACAGCGACTGGTCCGGGTAGGTGTGGCCGGAGTTGTTGGCGTCGGCGGCAACCTGCCAGCCGGAGAGGTAGATGGCGCGCAGCCCGGCCTTGACCTGCTGCACGGCCTGGTTGCCGGTCAGGGCGCCGAGGGCGTTGGTGTACTTGCCCTCCTTGTGCTCCTCGGTGAGCTGCTTCCACAGCTTCTCCGAGCCGCGGCGGGCCAGGGTGTGTTCCTCGGAGACCCGGCCGCGGAGGCGGACGACGTCGGACGCCGAGTAGTCCCGAGTGACACCTTCCCAGCGCGGGTTGGCGGCCCACTCGAGCTCCAGGGCGGCGGCCTGCGCGCTTGCCGTGGCCTGCACGGGCGGCTGCTGGGTGGGCTCAAATGCTGCAGTCATCTTTGTCTCCTTGGTGGGTCCGGGGCCGGCGGGTCCGCTTCCCTGAGGGTTGCGGCGGCTGGTCCGGGGTTGTGAATCTTTCTGTGAGATCTACTTTTCTTCAGTTTCAAGGGGCTTTCTAGGGGGAATGTATGGAAAGAAATGAACTTCTTCCCGTATTCTCAAAAAATGCATCCGAGCAGCTGGAACCGCCAGGCAATATCCCCCGCCGTCCCCGCCGAACCTGAGGTGGACGTCATCAGCATGGGCCGGAGGGTCCGGCACCTGCGCAAGGCGGCCGGGCTCACGCTCGATGACCTCAGCGCCGCCGTCGGAACCGCCCCGAGCCAGCTGAGCCTGATCGAGAACGGCAAGCGCGAACCGAAACTCGGCCTGTTGCAGCAACTGGCCGGTGCGCTCGGTGTCAGCATCGACGAACTGCTCGGCGCGGAACTGCCGAACCGCCGCGCGGCCCTGGAAATCGAGCTGGAACGCTACCAGCGCAGTCCCCTCTACGAGTCGCTGAATCTGCCCAGGATCCGCATCAGTTCGCGGCTTCCCATGGACGTGCTGGAGTCCATGGTGGGGCTGCAGCATGAGTTGGAGCGCCGCCTCAATGAGCAGGTCGCCACGCCGGAGGAGGCGCGCCGCGCGAACGGTGAACTGCGGGCCATGATGCGCGAGCGCAACAACTACTTCCCGGAGTACGAGGCCGAGGCCCAGAAAGTCCTGGCGTCGGTGGGCCACACCTCCGGTCCGCTGTCCCACCACGTGATTGCTGACATCGCCGGGCACCTCGGGTTCAGCCTGCACCACGTCGGCGACCTGCCGCATTCCACCCGCTCGGTGACGGACCTGAAGAACCGCCGAATTTATCTCACGCAGAACGCCCGGAGCGACCACGACCCCCGGTCGGTGCTGCTGCAGGCCCTCGGCCACTACGTCCTGGGCCACCAGACTCCCACCAACTTCGGCGACTTCCTGATGCAGCGCGTCGCCACGAACTACTTTGCCGCCGCGCTGCTGCTGCCGGAGCAGGCCACCGTGGAGTTCCTCCAAAAGGCCAAGGCAGCCAAGGAGATTGCGGTGGAGGACATCCGGGACGCGTTCGCAGTGTCCTACGAGACCGCGGCGCACCGCTTCACGAACCTCGCCACCCAGCACCTGGACCTGCGCACCCACTTCCAGAAGACGCACAAGAGCGGCATTATCTACAAGGCCTATGAGAACGACGGCGTGACGTTCCCACAGGACCACACCGGCGCCATCGAGGGCCAGCCGTCCTGCAAAAACTGGACGTCCCGCGTGGTATTCGACGTGCCGGACAAATTCAGCGCCTACAACCAGTACACGGACACGCCCGCCGGGACCTACTGGTGCACGGCCCGGACCGAACGGTCCGCGAACGGCGAGTTCTCGCTCTCCGTCGGCGTGCCGTACGCGCAGGTCAAGTGGTTCCGCGGCCGCGACACCACGGAGCGGTCCAAATCGACCTGCCCGGACGAGAGCTGCTGCAAGCGCCCGCCGGCCGCCCTGGCCTCGGAGTGGGCCGGCAACGCGTGGCCCTCGGCCCGCGCCCACTCGCACCTGCTGGCCGCCATGCCGCCCGGAGCCTTCCCCGGCGTGGACGAGACCGAGGTCTACTCCTTCCTGCAGGCCCACTCGGGGAGCTGACCGGTCCGGTTTCCTGGACGGGCCCGGAGCCCGGCGGACTATATTGGCCAGTGTCAGCACATCCATCCACCTCGCGGGAGCGTGCACCCATGGCCAAGGAACTTGCCACCCAGCTTGTCGAACAACTCCAGGCTGCCGGCGTGCAGCGGATTTACGGGATCGTGGGCGACAGCCTGAATCCGATCGTCGACGCCGTCCGCAAGACCGGCGGCGCGGCAAAGGGCGGAATCGACTGGATCCACGTCCGGCATGAGGAGGCGGCCGCGTTCGCCGCCGCGGCCGAAGCCCAGCTGACCGGCAGGCTCGCGGTCTGCGCCGGGTCCTGCGGGCCCGGGAACCTGCACCTGATCAACGGCCTGTACGATGCCAACCGCTCCGGCGCCCCGGTGCTGGCCATCGCCTCGCACATCCCCAGCAAGCAGATCGGCAGCAGTTTCTTCCAGGAGACCCACCCGGACCGGCTCTTCAACGAGTGCTCGGTCTACTCCGAACTCATCAGCACGGCCGAGCAGGCGCCGCGGGTGATGCACAGCGCCATCCAGCACGCCGTCGCACTTCGCGGCGTCGCCGTCGTGACGCTGCCCGGCGACATCGCGGGGCTGGAGGCGACCGCCGAAACCCCGGCGCCGGCAGCCTTCCGGCCGGCCGCCATGGTGCCGGACCCCGCGAGCGTGCGGGAACTTGCGGACGCCATCAACGACGCCGGCAAGGTCGCCATCTTCGCCGGCGCCGGCGTCGACGGCGCCCATGACGAGGTGATCGCGCTCGCCGAACTCCTCGCCGCGCCGATTGGACACTCGCTGCGCGGCAAGGACTTCATGCAGTACGACAACCCCTACGACATCGGCATGACCGGGCTGCTCGGCTACGGCGCCGCCGCCGAGGGGATCGAGGATGCGGACCTGCTGATCCTCCTCGGCACCGACTTCCCCTATGACCAGTTCCTCCCGGGAACGCGGACGGCCCAGGTGGACCGGGCGGCGCAGAACCTGGGCCGGCGGACCGACGTCGACGTCGCCGTCCATGGCGACGTGCTGCCGACGCTGGCCGCGCTGATGCCGTTGCTGAAGCCGAAGAAGAGCCGCCGTTTCCTCGACGCGATGCTCAAGAAGCACGACCGGCTGATGAACAAGGCCGTCGGGGCGTACACCCGCAAGGTCGAAAAGACCCAGCCGATCCACCCCGAATACGCTGCCTCGCTGCTGGACCAGATCGCGGCTGAGGATGCGGTCTTCACGGCGGACACGGGTATGTGCAACGTGTGGACGGCCCGGTACATCAACCCGCTGGGCACCCGCCGGCTGATCGGCTCCTACCTGCACGGCTCCATGGCCAACGCGCTGCCCCACGCGATCGGCGCCCAGCTGGCCTACCCGGGACGCCAGGTGGTCTCGGTTTCCGGCGACGGCGGCCTGTCGATGCTGCTGGGGGAACTGATCACGGTCGCCGCGCACCGGCTTCCGATCAACGTGGTGGTTTTCAATAACTCCACGCTGGGCATGGTCAAGCTGGAGATGCTGGTGGACGGGCTCCCGGATTTCGGTGTGGACGTGCCGGACGCCAACTACGCGGAGGTTGCCCGGGCCCTCGGTTTCCATACCGTCCGCGTGACCGACCCGGCAAAAATCGAGGCCGCCTACCGGGAGGCGTTCGCGCACCCGGGGGCCTTCCCTGGTGGAGCTCATCACGGACCCCAAGGCCCTCTCGATCCCGCCGAAGATCAAGGGCGCGCAGATCCTGGGCTTCGCCACGGCGATGTCCAAGGTGGTGCTCAACCGGGGCGCCGGCGAGGCCGTGAGCATGGCCCGCAGCAACCTGCGCAACATCCCGCGGCGCTGACGCCTGCCTCCGTTTCGACGGTTCCGTGCGGGTTCGACGTCGGGACGCATCGAGTGGGCAGGGAACCGTCGAAACGGCCAGGGGCTGGGGCGGATGAGAACCCGCTGGTTGGCTGGAATAGGCGGGATCCCGCCATCTGACGCTGTCGTCCGGACCTTGGGGGCGCGATGAAGCACAATGGGTTGGCAAGGATCGTAGCGGCCGTCGCCGCCGTGACGCTGTCGTTGACCGCGTGCTCGGCCCCGCAGCCGGCGGGCACTGTACTACGGGACGGGCGTGTACCCAGTGGACTTCCAGGATGAGGGCGCCACCAAACCGGCGATCGACGCATGGGTAAACAAGAACTCCGGCGGCAGGCTCAAGAAAGCGCCGGCGGAGTACAGCAAAGACAACACCTTCAGCCTGCTCAACTCGGTGTACTTCGCCCCGGCGTGGAAGGTCCCCTTCGACGCGAGCGACACGGCCGATCGCCCCTTCACGACGGCGGCCGGCGGGCAGGTCTCCGTCCCCACCATGTCGACCACCCAGAACCTCGCATCTGTCCGCGGGGGCAGCTGGCAGCCCGTGGACCTGCCCTACGCCGAGGGTTTCGTGATGCGGCTGGTGCTGCCCGATGAGGGTGCCGCCATGCCCGGCCCGCAGACCATGGCAGACGCCGCAGTCGCTCTGGCGGCTCCGGCCCCGACTCAGGTCTTTCTGCCGCGGTGGGAAGACCACAAGACCGGCTTCGAGCTGCGGAAGGTGTTCGCACGCCTGGGGCTGCAGGAAATGCTGCAAACCGAGACGGACTTCGACTGGATCCAGCCCGGCCTCCAGATCACGCAGGCCAGCGAGTCCGCAGTCCTGGCTCCGGCGCGCCCGGCCATTTCGACGGTTCCGTGCCGGTTCGATGTCACGCGCCATCGAGTGCGCAGGGAACCGTCGAAACGGAGGCCCTGGGCCCGCGGAGGCCTAGGCCCGGAACGGCTAGCGTGGGCCGCCCTGCCAGAGTGCGTCGAATGGGGCGCCCGAAGCCATCCGGTTTCGGATCCCCGCGGTGACAAAGTCCTTCGCCGTGCGGGCGGCCTCCAGCGGCGTCGCGCCCTTGGCCAGCTCCGCCGTCACCGCGGCGGCCAGCGAGCAGCCGGCGCCGGAGACGGCCACGTCGCCCACCTTCGGGGCCGACAGGACTTCCAGCGTCTCGCCGTCGTAATAGACATCGACGGCGTCCGGCCCGGCCAGGCGCACGCCGCCCGTGGCCAGCACGGCGGCACCGCTGAGCTCGTGGATACGGACGGCCGCGGCCTTGAGCGATTCGACGTCGGTGATTTCCAGCACGGAGAGGGATTCGGCCTCGAAATGGTTCGGCGTGACGAAGGTGGCCAGCGGGAGGATCTGCGCCTTGAGCGCCTGGTCGGTGTCCAGGGCATGGCCCGGCTCTTGGCCCTTGCAGATCAGCACCGGGTCCAGTACCACGTTCCTGAACGCGGAGCCGGCCAGCGCCGACGCCACCGTGGAGATCGTCGCCGGGCTTCCCAGCATGCCGATCTTCACGGTGTCCAGCACGGACGGTGCGCCGGACGCGGCGCCGTACGCCGCCGTCGTCGCCTCCAGCTGGTCGGCGATGACCTGCTGGTCCACCGGGACGAAGCGGTGGTTCCAGTTCTCCTTCGGATCGAAGGACACGATGCACGTCAGGTTCGCGATGCCGAAGACCCCGAGCTCCTGGAAAGTCTTTAGGTCAGCCTGCGCGCCGGCCCCGCCGGTGGCCTCGGATCCGGCGATGGTCAGGGCGACGGCGGGGTAAGCGCTGGCGTCTGAGGTCACGTTTTCCACGGCGTAAGAAGTCTGGACCCCATCCTGCCACTCGAGGAAAACCGGCCGCATTGTGCTCATGACCAATATGACCAAAACCCAAGTGTTCCGGATTACGGGGACTAGGGTGGCGGACGGTGTTGCTCCCTTGCGATGCCGGATCCAGGAAGGTTCATTGATGAGCACCCAACTGTCCGAAGCGGCCCAGACCCGGAAAGCCGTCGGCAACATCCTCAAAGGCTCGGCCGGCAACCTCGTCGAGTGGTACGACCTCTACGTCTACACAGTCTTTGCAGCGTATTTCCAGTCGCACTTCTTCAACTCCAAGGACGACCTGCAGGCCGGGCTCGAAGCGATGGCGGTCTTCTCGACGTCGTTCCTGATGCGCCCGATCGGCGCCTGGTTCTTCGGCCGCTATGCGGACCGCAAGGGCCGCAAGGCCGCCCTGACGCTGAGCGTGACGATGATGTCCGCCGGCTCCTTCGCCATCGCCGTACTGCCCACCCAGGACGTGATCGGCCTCTGGGCCATGATCCTGCTGGTGCTCATCCGCGTGATCCAGGGCTTCTCGGTGGGCGGCGAGTACGGCACCAGCGCCACCTACATGTCCGAGGCCGCCACCACCAAGCGCCGCGGCTTCTTCTCCAGCTTCCAGTACGTCACGCTGATCGGCGGCCAGATGCTGGCCCTGCTGGTCCTGGTAGTCCTGCAGAACGTAATGCCCAAGGGTGACCTGGGCGAATGGGGCTGGCGGATCCCGTTCGCGATCGGCGGCGTCGCCGCCCTCGTGGTCCTGTGGCTGCGGCGCTCCATGGAGGAGACCGTCTCGGCCGAACAGATCGAGGCAGCCAAGGCCCCGGCAGTGGCCGGCGAAGCGCAGCCGGGCACCATGAAACTGCTGTTCACCAGCTACTGGAAGCCGCTGCTGATTTGCATCGGCATCACGCTCGGCGGCACGGTGGCGTTCTACACCTACACCAACTTCATCCTGAAGTTCATGAATGACACCTCGGGCATCGCCAAGACCGACACCTCGGTGATCAACTTCTGGGCGCTGTTCATCTTTATGCTGCTGCAGCCGGTCTACGGCATCATCTCCGACAAGGTGGGCCGCAAGCCGCTGCTGCTCTGGTTCGGCATCACCGGCGTCCTGTTCACCTGGCCGCTGCTCTCCACCCTGGCCGGCACCAAGGACCCGTTCACGGCGTTCCTGCTCATGATGGGCGGCCTGTTGATTGTCGGCGGCTACACCTCGATCAACGCCCTCGTGAAGGCCGAGCTGTTCCCCGCGTCCATCCGCGCCCTCGGTGTCGGCCTGGGCTACGCAATCGCCAACTCGCTCTTCGGCGGCACCGTCCCCCTGATCGGCGCGGCGCTGCAGAAGGCCGGCCAGGAGGAGCTGTTCTTCACGTACGTCACGGTGGCCATTGCGATCTCCCTGGTGATCTACATCTTCGCGCTGAAGAACAAGAGGGCCACGCACCTGGATCACGAGCAGGGCCACGCCTGGGAGCCCGCCGCCGCCGACCTCGCCGCAGGCGCCCCTGGGCGCGAGAACGACGACAAGGATCTCATCGACGCCTCGCGCCGGTAAGGTTCCGGGGGCTCTCCTGGCGCCGTTTCGACGGTTCCCTGCCCATTCGACGCTACGCAGCGTCTTGCACGCAGGGAACCGTCGAAGTGGCGCACCCGCGGACGACGGCGGGCTGCCGGCTACGGGACTTCGGTCCCCGAAGTGGCGCACCGCCGACGCCGTTAACGCGTGAACCGGCCGGGCCCGGGGCGCCCCGCGCAGGTGCGAGAATGGAGGCCTGTTCCCGGCCCTGTGCCGCAGGAACCCGCCAGTGCTAATACAGCCGGCCGTCCCGGGCTCGTTCACGCGAACCGGGCTGCCGCGCGAACCACTACGAATGGAACACCCATGACTACCGCCAAGACCTTCCAGGCTGCCGCCCCGCCGAAGTTCGCCTCCATCGGGTCGCCGTACTTCGGCATCATGCTGGCTGTCATGGCCGTGGTGCTGATCCTGTCCAACATCGGCGCGTCCAAGGGCGTGGCCATCGGCCCGATCGTCACCGACGGCGGGTTCTTCCTCTTCCCGCTGGCCTACATCCTGGGCGACGTCATCAGCGAGGTCTACGGCTTCACGGTCGCGCGCAAGGCCATTGTGACCAGCTTCGCGCTGTCCGTCTTCGCGTCCCTCTGCTACTGGATCATCATCGTTCTTCCCGGCTTCGACGACGAGTACGGCGCCGCCAAGCAGTTCGCGCTGGAAGGCGCCCTCGGCCCGGTCCCGCAGATCGTGCTCGCCTCAATGCTGGCTTTTCTGGCGGGCCAGACGATCAACTCCTGGATCCTCGTCAAGATGAAGGCCCGGACGGGCGAGAAATCGCTGTGGGCCCGGCTGATGGGGTCCTCCGGCGTGGGCGAATTCGTGGACACCCTGATCTTCTGCAGCATCGCCGCCTCCGTCATCGGCATTACCGACGCCGCGATGTTCATCAACTACGTCCTCGTCGGCTTTCTCTACAAGACCCTCGTGGAGTTCGCCTTCGTGCCGCTGACCACGCTCGCCATCGGGTGGGTCAAGAAGCGCGAGCCCAGCTACGGGGCGTAGATCCGACGCGCGGTGCACGTCCGCCGGTGGGGCGGCATTGCACGCCGTTTCGACGGTTCCGTGCCCACTCGACGTTAGGAAGCGTCTAGCCGGCAGCGGACCGTCGAAACGGCACGGACCCGGCCCCGTCGCCGCGGTTCAACGCCCGGAGAACCCGGTATTTGAACCCGACCTCGTCGAACAGGTCCTTCCACTCGACGCGGATAAACGTCCAGCCCTGTTCCATCAGCGCCTTCTCGCGGCGCCGTTCGGCGAAAACGACGTCGCTCGTGGGCCGGTAGTCGAAGTACTTGGTCCTGCCGTCGAACTCCAGGGCCACTTTGCTCTCCGGCCATGCCAGATCCAGCCGGTGCTCGCCGAGCGGGGTGCGGACGACATACTGCAGTTGGGGTGGAGTGATCCCGATCCGGTTCAGCAGCTCTCTCGTAAGGCTCTCCCCGGCTGATTCGGAGCGAGGATCGGCCAACTCGAGGGCGCGGCGCAGTGCCACGACTCCGTTTCGTCCGGCCAGCGCGGCACACTGGGCGCGGATCGTACCGAGGTCCGCACCCATCCGCGCCGCATGATCGACCAGGATCACGGCCTGCCGCACGGTAAACATCAGGCAGCAATCCACGACCGTGCGCTCCAGCGACGTGCAGGGGAGTCCGTCGACAAAGCAGATTTCGCGGCTGGCCAGGGACCGCGTGTGCGCCACGACATCGCATCCGTGCGAAATCGGCGAGGGACAGCCACTCTGGGTGAGGTGCACGCGGTCATCGACCTTCCAGAGCTGCAGCCCCTGAAGGCTGGCACCCGAGACATGGCTGTAAACGAATCCTCCCGCCGACGTCGTCAGCGTTCCGAGGGCATGCGCCGAGATCAGCTGCCGGCGTCGGGAGGCGGCGTCCAAACCACGCCACCAGTTGCCGCGGGCGTAGCAACCACGGCGCAACCGGACGAGGTCAGCCCGCTGGACCAGACGGGCGATGGCCCTCGAATTGTGTCCGGACGCCAGCAGCTCGTCCGTGCGCCAGAGATTGGGGGCTGCTGGGAGCTCAAGGTGCATGGGACCAGCTTCAGCCGCCCGCCGAGTGACTGCCCAGACAGGGCCCCGTCTATGTGGACAACGCCGTTTCGACGGTTCCGTGCGGGACCGACGCCGGCTGGCATCGAGTACGCGGGGAACCGTCGAAACGGCGAAGGCCCGGCCCCGTCAGGCTTTGAGTGTCCCGTCGAGAAGGTCGCGGAGCTCGCGGAAGTGCCGTTCGGTGGCCTCCGGGTGGAACGCGGAGGTATCGGCCATGGAATAGCCGTGGGGTGCCCCCGCGTAGACCTCGTTGCTCGCCTTCAGGCCGGCGGCGTCCAGGGCGCCGCCCAGCCGCGCGACGGCGTCGGAATCCATGCTGCGGTCGTGGTCGGCGTGGCCGAAGACAAACCGGGCACGGGCGTTGCCGAGCGCCAGATGCGGGCTGTCGGGTTCCTCGGTCGCGAGGCCGCCGCCGTGGAAGCCGCCGCACGCGGCGACAGTTTCCGGGTGGGCGGTGGCGGTGCGCACCGCGAGCCGGGCACCCATGCAGTAGCCGACGACGCCGATGCTGCCCGGGGCGACGCCGTCGAGCTTGCCAAGAGCATCCACCCAGCTGTCGATGTCGGGCAGTGCTTTGTCCGTGGTGAGGCGGCCGACGCGCGGGAACGCGGCTGCGCCGGCGGCTTCGCGCCCCTCCTGGGTGGTCATGTCTGTGTCCGGGGCCAGCTGGTCGGCCGTCCCTTCGCGGTAGAAGACGTTCGGGGCCAGGACGACGTAGCCCCAGTCCGCGATGCGCTGGGCCATTTCCTGGATGCGGGGGCGCAGGCCGAAGGCGTCCATGTAGAGGATGACGCCCGGGAACGGGCCCTCACCGGTGGAGGGGCGGGCCACCAGGGCCTCGGCTGTACCGTCTGCGGCGGGAATCTCGATAAACATCCGGCCAGCCTATCCGACGCCGCTTAGACGGTTCCGTGCCCGCTCGACGTTTAGCGGCGTCGAGTGCGCAGGGAACCGTCGAAACGGGGCGGGAGAAGGGGGAGGGGGAAGGGACGCGGGGACGGCGCGCCCGGGGCGCGCCTAGGAGTAGTACCGGCCCAGGGTCTCGGCTTTGAACTCGAAGAAGGTGCCGTCCTCGATGGCGCGGCGGGCATCGTCGACCATCTTCACCACGAAGCGCTCGTTGTGGATCGAGATCAGGGTGGCCGAGACCATCTCCTTGGCCTTGAACAGGTGGTGGATGTACGCCCGGGAGTAGTTCAGGCAGGCGTAGCAGTCGCAGCCTTCCTGCAGCGGGCCGAAGTCGCGCTTGTACATCGCCCCGGAGAGGTTGTACCGGCCCGTGGGGTGGTAGAACGCCGAGTTGCGGGCCACCCGGGTGGGGGAGACGCAGTCGAAGGTGTCCGCGCCGTTCTCGATCGCGGTGAAAATGTCGTCCGGTTCGGAGATGCCCAACAGGTGCCGGGGCTTGTTCTCCGGCAGCTCCTCGTTGCACCAGCGCACGATCGTGCCCAGGTTCTCCTTCTCCAGCGCGCCGCCGATGCCGAAGCCGTCGAAGTTCATGGCGCCGAGATCACGGCAGGCCTTGCGGCGCAGGTCCTCGTACTGGGCGCCCTGGATCACGCCGAACAGCGCCTGGTATGGCTTCCCGACGCGCTCCTCCGTGAGCCGGAAGTGTTCGGTGATGCAGCGCTCGGCCCAGCGCCGGGTGCGCTCCAGGGACTCCTCCTGGTAGCCGCGGGAGTTCTGCAGCGTGGTCAGCTCGTCGAAGGCGAACATGATGTCCGCGCCGATCAGGTGCTGGACCTTCATCGAGATCTCGGGGCTGAACCGGTGCCGGTCGCCGTTGAGGTGGCTCTTGAACCACACGCCCTCCTCGTCCACGTGGGCGAGGCGCTCCTTGCCCGGGGCGACGGCGTCGTCCGGCCCGGACGTGTCCACCGATTTCATGTCGATGACCTTCTTGAACCCCGAGCCCAGGCTCATCACCTGGAACCCGCCGGAATCCGTGAACGTCGGGCCGCGCCAGTTCATGAAGGCGCCCAGGCCGCCGGCCTCATCCAGGACGTCCGCGCCGGGCTGCAGGTAGAGGTGGTAGGCGTTGGCCAGGACGGCCTGCGCACCGAGTTCGGCCACGGCTTCCGGCAGCACGGACTTGACCGTGGCCTTGGTGCCGACGGCGATGAACGCCGGGCTCTGGATCTCGCCGTGCGGGGTGGTGATGGTGCCGGTGCGGCCCAGGAACTCGCCGCCGTTTTCGGCAACCTGAGAGCCCGACGGCGCACACGTTTCGCTCAGGCGCTTGCCCACCCGGAAGGAAAACTCCCCTTGCCGGGCAGGGGCGGCGGGCAGGGGCGCAAAGTCAGGATTCGCTGGCACCGTTCAAGTGTGCCAGCTAACACCGCGGATCCCTTAGTGCAGCGGGTCCGATGTGGGGTAGTTCTCAGCCCGCCAGGTGTCCCAGTGGGTGCGGATGGCTTCGAGCCGGTGCGCGCCGAGATCGTAGGTGGAGATGATCCCCAGCGAGCCGCCGTCGGGCCGGACGTCGGGGATGGCGGGCTGGTCCGCCACAATCAACAGCCCGTCGCCGTGCTCGGCGTAGCTGTGGACCGTCAGGCCCACCTGGTGGTTGCTCCGGAACCAGACCTTCCCGGCAATCTCCTCACCCGTGGCCAGGGTGAGCGAATACGGCTCGCCCGGTTTGGGCACTTCAGACAGGCCCAGTTTGTCGATCGCGGAGCCCCCGGTCCCTGGCACGGAGAAGAAGAACGTCCGCCGCTTGCCGTGCGGGTGGTGCTCCAGGGCGAAGCGCAGCTGGTGCAGGAAGGTCAGCCAGCCCTGGGTGATGTCCTCATCCCAGGCCGCCCACTCCGAGTTGTGGTCGATTGCCGCACGCGTGACGCTGACTTCCGTGCCGGTGGGGACCGGTTTGAGGGTGAAGATATCGCCGCCGTCGACGACGAGGGAGGTGTGGTCCGCGCTCTCGACCACGTTGGGGCCGAAGTAGATCGCATTGATCTCGGCGGCCTGGTCGTCGGCCTCCCAGCCGTGCCACTGGGCCACCTTCGCGGGTTCGCGCAGCATCGTCCAGACCTGCGGCGCGTCGGAGTTGATCACCACGCTGAGATTGTTCGTCATGGGGTGAATCTACAACGCACGGCGGCCGCCGGGTAGGGCCAAACGTCCACCGGGCAGGCGCCCCGGCCGGGCCGCGGAACCCGATTTCGCCCGGGTGCGCTCAGCCGCGGACGGAATCGAGTTCGTTGCCGATCCGCCGCTCCAGTTCAGGGCCGCCTATGGTCTGCGAGCCGCCGTGCGCGCGCAGGAAGAGCAGTGCCTCGAGCCGCAGCAGACGCCATTCGCGTTCGGCGTCGGGGTTGGAATTGTCGATGGCCCGGAAGATTTCCTTGTCGTACAGGTTGGGCTCGTTGAGGGAGCGCTGGCGCACCTTGGCGTTGATCCGGGCCTTGAAGGGGTCCGTCTCCATTGAGTCGGGCGCCCGGAGGAACTTCTCGTACACTTCGGCGCGCTTTTCTTCCCCGCGCTGGCGGCAGATGTAGCTGGCCAGCGCGAGGGACGCCTCCACCGAGGCCCAGCGGCCGGGGTTCCCGTCGAAGGGGAGAACGTTGAGCAGGTCCGCGACGGCGAGGGCGTTCTCGGCGTCCTTGAGCACCACAAACAGTTCATGGGCCAGGTCGCTGAGGTCCTTGAGGCAACTGCCGGACTTGGTGTTGATGCCCTTGGTGAGCCGGTCGCTGAGCAGCAGCACTCCGAGCGCGTCGGGATGCGCTTCGGCCGCGGCCTCGACCACCGACTCGGGGGTTCCCTCCGGGGCCGGGATCAGGGCCAGGTCCGCTTCGCTGGGGCCGCTGGCAGCCGGCGGGGCCACCGGCGGGGGAGGAACGACGACGGCGGGGGCCGCCGGGCTGCCGTCGTCGGCGGGGAGGTGCTGGACCAGCTGCAGTTCCGGGCCGCCGTCGTCGGCGGAAACTGCGGGGGCCTCGCCCGCGGAGGCCTCGGGGAGGGAGTCCGCGGCGGCGTCCTCCGGAGAGTCCGGCTCGCTGTCCCGGACCAGGACCACGGAGCCGGCGGCGATCCGCAGCACACCGCCGCCGGTGAGGGTGGCCCGCACGATGGCCGGCGAACCGAAATCGTCGTTGTCGACGTCCACGGACTGGATTTCGGCGGTGCGCGTGGCGTCGGGCAGGAGCAGCAGATCCCCGGTCCGCAGAGATCCCGCCTGCCGTTCGCTGTAGTTCAGGGAGGCTGTGGGGTGGGTCATCTGGAGTCCTTAAATTCTCTTTCGGTCCGCTCACCAGTCTACAAAGACCGGGGCCAGAAGTCGGGGACGCCGGGGACCCCGGCGGTCCAGCGGCTCGGTGCGGAGACCCCTAGTGACCGACGCCTGCGAAGGCCAGTGCCTGGCGGATCAGCGCGCCGCGGCCCCCGCTGAACTCCAGCTGCACGTCCGAGCTGAGCACTTCCTCCGGCGTCATCCAGGTTAGTTCGAGGGCGTCCTGGCGGGGCGAGCATTCGCCGGTGACGGGGATGATGTAGGCCAGCGCGACGGCGTGCTGCCGGTCGTCGGTGAACCCGGTATGGGACGGCGAGGGGAAGTATTCGGCCACCGTGAAGGGGACCGGGCTGATCGGCAGCTGCGGGAAGGCCAGCGGGCCGAGGTCCTTTTCCATGTGGCGGAGCAGGGCGGCCCGGATGGTCTCGCGGTACAGCACCCGGCCGGACACCAGGGAGCGGATCATGGTGCCGTCCTCGTCGGCCTGCAGCAGCGTGCCGACCTCGTTCACAAACCCGAGCGGGTCCAGCCGGACCGGGACGGCCTCGACGTAGACCATGGGAAGCCGGCCGCGGGCCTCGAAAAGATCGTCGTCGGAGAGCCAGCCGGGATTGGGGTCGGGGGTGCGAACGTTCATGGTTAAGTTCTACCGCATCCGGGGTCCCCGGGCGTGGTCACACGGTTCAGCCTGCGACCGGCGCCGAAGAGATCCAGAGAGCGTGCGGGTGGGCGGCGCCGCCGTCGGCATCCGGGTTGCCGACGTGCAGGAGCGGCACGGCGGCTTCCTCCCTCACCGCAACGTCGTGCCCCGCCCCGGCGAGGCGCTCCCGCAGCAGCTCAAGGTCGCCCTCGTATTCGAAGCCCAGCCCGGCGCCCCCGGCTCCCCGAGCAGTCCCGGCGGCCGCGCCGACCATCAGCACCCCGCCGTTTTTCGCCGTGAACGCCTCGGTTTCCGTGGCGTCCGCGTCGGGCGCCGGGCGGGGGCGGGCCCCGATGTCGCGCAGAGTCCGGGCCGCCGCCGTCGGATCCTCCGCAAACCAGACGCCGACGACGGCGAGGCCCGGATCCGCGTCCGCGGACGTGGACCAGGTGCCGTCGGACGCCCGCGTGGCGGGGTCGGCCAGGAAGCTGAAGCCGTCACCGGCCGTGACCCGGCACGAGGGTCCGTGGTCCGCCTCGATGAGCTCGGCGGTGGTGCCGGCACTACCCGCACCGGCTTCGTTGGTCCGGCGGGCAAACTCCGCCACGTCGCCGACCTCGACGCCGAAAGCGGTGGTGCCGTCCTCCGCGGAGCCCGCCTCGGCGAAATGCAGCGCGAGGCGCCCGGCGCCGGCGTCGAACTCCCGCCAGGTGGCCTCGTCGACGGTCTTGACCATGCCCAGGTCGGCCAGCAGGCGCTCCCACTGGTCCAGGCGGGAGGTGAAATGGATGGGGCGGACACGCAGCATGGGAGTCTCCCTGATGGGTTGGGGCCGGGAGCACAATGGTGCCATGGCCGATGAGCTAAAGGAACTGCTGGTGAAAGATGCCGCCGCCTGGCGCGCCTGGTTGGAGAGGCACCACGCGGACAGCCCCGGAGTGTGGCTGGTGCTGCACAAGAAGGGTGGTTCGGTGACGGAGCTGGATTACGAGGCCGCCCTGCAGGAGGCGCTCTGCTTTGGCTGGATCGACGGCCAGGGACGGCGCCGGGACGCTGAGACGTCCTTCCAGCGGATGACCCGCCGCGGACCGAAAAGCGTCTGGTCGGCCCGGAACGTGGAACGCATCGGGCGCCTCGAAGCGGCGGGCCGGATGGCCCCGGCGGGGCTGGCCGCCGTCGAAAGCGCCAAGGCGGACGGCCGCTGGGAGGCGGCCTACTCGGGCCAGGCCTCGGCGGAGGTGCCGGAGGATCTCGCCGCAGCCATTGCGGCGGAACCGCGGGCCCAGGCCATGTTCGACGTCCTGACGTCGGTGAACCGGTTCGCGCTGATCTACCGGACCAACGCGGTCAAGCAGCCGGCCACGCGGGAACGCAAGATCGCGGGTTTCGTGGAAATGCTCGCCCGCCACGAGACGCCCTACCCGCAAAGACGGCGGCCGGACCCGGGACTTTCAGCGCCTTCCCAGTAATGGTTCGGGATACCGACAGCCAGAACTGGCATAGTAGCCCAATGCCTAATACCCAACTCGTGCAGCCCCGGGGCGCCGAGGCCGCCGTGCGCTCGCAGCGCGCGGCGTTCTTTGCCGCCGCCGGGCTGCTGGTGGCCGGCGAGACTGTCTTCTGGCTTATGCTGGCCGCGGTCCAAACGAAATCCGGCCTCGCGCTGCTCGACGGCGGTGTCCACGACGCCCTGGTAGCCGGCCGTTCGCCCATCGCCACCGCGAGCCTGGCCGCAGTCAGCACCGTCACCTCCCCGACCTGGATGACGGTCATCGGGGGGTTGCTGGCGCTCGGCTGGGCCGTCTGGAAGCGCGAAGTCTGGCGGCCGGCGCTGCTCCTCGGAGCCATGGCGGCCACCTTCGGGGTTTCCACCCTCATCAAGCACCAGATCGCACGCGCCCGGCCCTCGGCCGCCGATTTCCTGATGGGCCCGGACGATGCCCTGTCCTTCCCCTCCGGGCACACGTTCGGGACCGGCGTCTTCCTGCTGGTGCTGGTGTACTTGCTGCTGGGGCACGGCAGGGCCCGGACGGTGCGGCGTTCGACGTCGGTGCTGGCGTTCTCGGCGGCGGCCGCCGGAACGCTGCTGGTCGCGTTCAGCCGGCTCTACCTCGGTTACCACTGGCTGACGGACGTGGTGGCCTCGATGGGGCTGGCGGTCGCGGTGACGGGGATCGTGGTCCTGGTGGACGGCCTGCGGGAGGCGCGGAAGGCAGTCCCGGCAGCCTAGAAGGCGACGCCGAGGGCCTGGGCGAGGACCACCGCCGAGGCCGAGGACCAGGCCTGCGGGTGGCAGGAGGCCGGATACGGCACCGCCCGCCCCGACTCGGCCGCGGTGACACCGGAAAAAAGCTCCGGGAGCCGGTGGCCGAACGCGCCGGAGGCTGCCAGCAGGCCCTCGGCGAGCACCCGGGCCTCGGCAGCGAGGCCTTCGCCGAGCAGGCCCCGGATCGCGATGGCGGTGTCGTGGCTCCAGACCGATCCGCAGTGGTAGCTGAAAGGCCAGAAACCCGCCGCCCGCCGGGACAGGGTGTGCAGACCGTAGCCGGAGAACAGCTCCGGGCCGAGCAACCGGTCCGCCACAAGCCGCGCCTCACCGGCCTCCAGGATCCCGGTGCCCAGCAGATGCCCCATGTTGGACCCCGGGACATCCAGCGGCTCGCCGTGGCCGTCCAGCGCCATGGCCGGGAAGCTGCCGCCGTCGTCCTGCACCCAGAACCGCTCGCGGAAGTTGTGCTTCAGTGCCGCCGCGAAGTCGCGCAGCTGCCGGGCTCCCGGTTCGCCGTAGGAGTCAAACAGGTCCGCCGTCTGCACGGCCGCCTGGTAGGCGTAGCCCTGGACCTCGGAAAGGGCGATCGGGCCGTCCGCGTGCCGGCCGTCGCTGAACTGCATGGCGTCCCGGGAGTCTTTCCAGCCCTGGTTGCTCAGGCCGTGCCCGGAAGTGTCCTGGTAGCTGAGGAACCCGGCGTTGGCGGTAGTGCCGGCAGCGGCAGTCCCCGCGGCTCCGCTGCCGGCCGAGCCCGCAGCCAGCAGCCACTGAGCGGCGCGGGCGGCGCTGGGCAGCAGGGAACGGACCGCGCCGTCGTCGGTGCCGGCACGGCCCAACTCGCCCAGCAGGCACAGCCAGAGCGGGGTGGAGTCCACGGCGCCGAAGTACACCGGCGGCAACCGCAACGCCTGGCTTTCCAGGACCAGTTCCTTGGCCCGCAGTTCATGCAGGATCTTGCCGGGCTCCTCGGCCGCCGCAGGGTCGGCTTTGGTGCCCTGGTAGGCGGCCAGGGCACGCAGGGTTCCGGCGGCCAAGGGGGCGTCGAGCGGCAGCAGCAGCCGGGCCGCCCAGAGCGAATCGCGGCCGAAGAGGGTGAAGTACCAGGGTGCCCCGGCGGCCAGGAAGGGTGCGTCCGGGGCCTGGCGGCTGGCCAGCCGGAGTCCGTCGAGTTCGTCGAGGGAGTTGTCCAGGAGCAGGCCCAGCGGCCCCTCCGGCAGGGCCCGGATACGGCGGGGAGCCGGCAGCGGTGCGGCCACCACGGCGTCCTCACTGTCGCTCAACACGGCCTGCCATTCCGCTTCCAGCGGCCTGCCGCGGCCCGCGGTGCCGCGCCAGCTGAGCCGCTCCCCGGGGCCAACCCCTCCCGGCGCGGACACCGTCAGGGTCTTGCCGCCCTCGCTCCAGCGCAGCGAGGACGCGTCCGCCGCGGCGGGCTGCAACGGGTCGCGGAAGCGGCCGAGCCGGATGGCGGCCATGTCGGTGAAATCCGCCGCCAGCCGCACCTCAATCTCTGCGTCCACCGCCTCCAGCGAGGTGCTCAGCCGCAGCGAGACGCGGACGGCGCCGGGCGTGACGGTCCAGGTCTGGAGGAGTTCGACGGCGGGGTCCTCGGTGGGCCCCTCGATGCCGCGCACCAGGCCGCGGACTTGGAGCACGCCGCCCGGGGAGGCCTCCACCGTGGCCGGTTCGGGTGCGAACCCGTTGACCGCCACCTCGGCCCGGCACAGCATCCGGGTGTCCCCGTGCAGTAGCCCGGTGAACCACCCGCCCGTACCTGTACCGGTGCCGGGTGCGCCGCCGGCCAGCCTGCCGTCGGCGTCGAGCCATACCTGGGTGGGGGCGGCCACGGAACAGTGCTGGCGGTGAAGGGCTGGTTGAACAGTCATGCGCCCCAGCCTATGCCGGAGGCCCGGGCCCGAACTAGGCCTGCCCCTGGGCGCTCAGTCCTGCGCGTCGTCCTCCATCGGGAAGGCCACGGCTTCACCCACCACCCGCAGGCAGAGTTCGGTGCCGGGGCGGGCGATGGAGGCGTTCCAGTGCCGGATGGTGATGATCTCGCCGCCGCCGGGGTAGCGGTGGTCCGCCACGGCGCCCTCGGCGAGGACCGGCGGGACGGCGAGCTTGAGCCGGACCGTGGTCTCCGGGCCGAAGTAGTCCGTGTCCACGACGGTGCCGCGGATGGGCCCGTCCTCCGCGATCCGGATCTGCTCGGGCCGGAGCATCAGTTGCACGCGGCCCTGCGCCGGCGGCCGGCGGACCGGAATGCCGCCCAGCGAGCAGGTCGCGAGCGAGCCTTCCATCCAGGCGTCCAGGATCACCGCGTCGCCCAGGAACTCCGCGGTGGCCCGGTCCGCGGGGCGGGTGTAGACGACGAACGGGTTGCCGATCTGGGCCAGCTTTCCGCCCCGCATTACCGCCACCTGGTCGGCGAAGGAGAGCGCCTCGGCCTGGTCGTGGGTGACAAGGATGGTGGTCACCCCGGCGTCGTGGAGTACCTTGCCGACGGTGCGCCGGGTGGCGACGCGCAGCCCGGCGTCGAGCGCGGAGAAGGGTTCGTCCAGCAGCATGAGTTCGGGTTCACGGGCAAGGGCGCGGGCCAGCGCGATGCGCTGCTGCTGGCCGCCGGAGAGCTGGTGGGGCCGCCGCTTGGCCATGGCCGGGTCCAGCGCGACCATCTCCAGCAGCTCGGCAACCCGGGATTTGATGCCGCGGTGGCCGCCGGGGAGCTTGCCGGCGTCCAGGCCAAAGGAAATGTTTTGGCCCACGGTCAGGTGCGGGAAGAGGGCACCGTCCTGGGCCACATAGCCGACATGCCGTTTGTGCGCGGGCACCCAGGCGCCGTCGCCGGCCACCTTGGCGCCGTTGAGCGAGATGCTGCCCGTGTCCGGGTGTTCGAAGCCGGCGATCAACCTCAGCAAGGTGGTCTTGCCCGAGCCGGAGGGGCCCACGATCGCCGTGGTCCCGCCCTTGGCGACGGAGAGGTTGACACCCTTGAGGACGGCCTGGGAGCCGAAGTTCTTGGTCACGGCCTCGACCTCGAGGTGGCTGTTGGTGCTGGGCGCAACGGAGGGGGCGATCCGGGGTTCCGGAAGCCGGGAGGGGTTCTGTTCGGTCACTGTCCCGCTGCTTTCTTGGACTGCTGGAAGAGGAGGTAGGTCATCGGCGCCGAGATCAGGATCATCAGCAGGGCGTACGGTGCGGCGCCGGCGTAGTCGATCTCGCTGCTCTTGCTCCAGAACTCGGTGGCCAGGGTGCGGGTCCCGTTGGGGGAGAGCAGCAGGGTGGCCGTCAGCTCGTTGACGATCCCGAGGAACACCAGGGCGGCGCCGCCTGCCGCAGCCGGGGCGGTGAGGCGCAGGGTCACCCGGAGGAACGCAAGCAACGGCGGCTTGCCGAGGGCCTGCGCGGCCTCATCGAGCTCCTTGGGCGCCTGCGAGAGCCCGGAGCGGATGTTCACGAGCGCCCGCGGCAGGAACAGCAGCACGTAGGCGGCGACCAGCAGCGCGGTGGTCTGGTAGAGGTCGGGCGCCATCCGGATGCTCACGGTCACGAAAGCGAGGCCGACGACGATCCCGGGCATCGAGCTGGTGATGTAGTTGGAGAGCTCCAGGGCCTTACTGAACCAGCCCGGATGCCGAACGGCAAGGTACGCCATCGGGAACGCGACCACCGTGGTGGCAAGGGCGCCGGCCAGGCCGTAGCCGAGGGTCTGCAGCAGCGCGGGCAGGAATGCCTCGGCCGCCCAGACGTCGGGCCCGCCGGTGTAGATCCAGCGCAGCACAAAGGTCAGCGGAAGCCCGAACGCCAGCCCGGTCAGTGCCAGCAGGGACAGCTGGGCGGGCAGCTGGTAGGCGTGCAGCGGCAGGCGCAGGGCGCGGGCCTGGGCGCCGGAACCCACCCGCGCGTACCGGGCGGTGCCGCGGCTGCGCACCTCGACCAGTAGCAGGATCAGGCAGAAGAACACGAGCACGCTGGCCAGCATGTTCCCGGCCGTCCCGTTGAAGGTGGACTGGTACTGGACCATGATCGCGGTGGTGAAGGTGTCGAAGCGGATCATCGCGAAGGCGCCGTACTCGGCCAGCAGGTGGAGCGAGACCAGCAGTGCGCCGCCGGTCATCGCGATCCGGAGCTGGGGCAGCACCACACGGAAGAAGGCGCGCCAGGCCCCGAGCCCCAGGGACGCGGCGGACTGCTCGATCGCCGGGTCGAGCCGGCTGAGCGTCGCGGCCGCCGGGATGTAGACCAGCGGGAAGTAGGACAGCGTCGCGATCAGCACACCGGACCAGAGCCCGCCCATCGAGGGCACGGCGGAGACCCAGGCGTAGCTGTTGACGAACGCCGGAACGGCCAGCGGGGCGGCGAGCAGGACGGCCCAGCCCTTGTGGCCCTTGAGGTTGGTGCGTTCCACCAGCCAGGCGCCGCCCACGCCCAGGACCAGGCAAAGCGGCACGGTGATCACCGTGAGCAGCACGGTGTTGAGCAGGAGCTCGCCCACCCGGGCGCGGAAGATCAGTCCGACGGCGGTGTCCCAGCCGGTGGCCACCGTCATGACTGCCACGTAACCGAGCGGGATCAACGAGAAAAGGGCGATCAGGACCGCCAGGATAGCCACCACGGAGACGCCGAAAGGCGGGCGGGGGCGCTTGCCCCTGCCCGCCGTCGTCGTGCTTCCGGTGGTTCCGGGAGCCGCCAGAGTGCTGGTCACTGGTTAGAGCAGTCCTGCCTTGGTCATCAAATCGGTGACCTTGGCGGAGTTAAGCTTGGCCGGATCGACCTTGGGGGCCTGGAGTTCCGGGAGCGGCACCAGCTTGTCGTTGGCCGGTACGCCGGAGCCGACCGCGTACTCGAAGGACGTGCCCTTCTGCAGCACTTCCTGGCCCTTTTTGCCGGTGATGAACTTCAGGAATGCCTGGGCGGCCGCGGCGTTCTTCGAGGACTTGAGCACGCCGCCGCCGGAGACGGATACGAACGCGCCGGGGTCCTGGTTCTTGAAGTAGAACGGCGTGACGTTCTTGGAGTTCTCGCCGGTCTTGGCCTGGTCGCCGTAGTAGTAGTAGTGGTAGATCAGGGCGGCGTCCACCTCGCCGGCGTTGACGGCCTTCATGGCCGTGCTGTTGCCCTTGTAGGCCTTGTAGTTTTCCTTCATGCCCTTGAGCCATTCCTCCGTGGCGGCCTCACCCTTGAGTTCCAGCAGGGCGGAGACGATTGCCTGGAAGTCGGCGCCGGACGGCGACGCCGCCCACTTGCCCTTCCACTCGGGCTTGGCCAGGTCCAGCATGGACTTGGGCAGCTTGTCCTGGCTCAGCTTGGCCTTGTCGTAGACCAGCACGGTGGAGCGGGCGGCGATGCCGGTCCACTTGTTCGTGGAGGGCCTGAATTCGGCCGGGACCTGGTCGACGGTGGCCTTGTCCACGTCCGCGAACAGCCCGGCGTTTTCCACCTGGGCCATGGCGGGGGAGTTCTCGGTGAGGAACACATCGGCGCGGGAGGCCGCGCCTTCCTGGACGATCTGGTTGGACATTTCGGTGTCGTCGCCCTGGCGCAGGGTGACCTTGATGCCGGTTTCCGCGGTGAAAGCGTCAACCCATTCCTTGGTCAGGGATTCGTGCTGGGCGTTGTAGACCGTAATCTCGCCGGCCGGCTTGCCGTCGGCTCCGGTGGTGCTGCCGGACGTCGAGGCGCCGGAGCCACAGGCTGCGAGGCTGAGCGCGGCGGTGGCGGCGAGGGCGATGCCTGCCAGCGCATTGTTGCGGATCTTCATGAGGCTACTTTCTGCAAGGAAAAGGTCGTAGGTGCCTAACTTCCGTGAGCGGGAAGTTAGGGCATGCTCACTACGAAAAACTGTAGGTTAGCCAAACCTAAGCAACCAAGCCGAGAGTGCCTTAAGTGAGGAGGATCACACGAATTACGAAACTATTGCGTGACCTAATTCCCGGAAGGGGTTTCCGTCGCGGTTTCGGGGGCGGCTTCGGGGGCGCTGGCCCCCGGAGTCTCCGGGGCCGATTCCGCGGCGGTTTCGGTGATGGGCTTCCCGATGGCGGGCAGCTTCCCCACGATCGAGGCCGCGGCCTCCAGCACCATCCACGCCTGCAGCTGGGTGGACAGTTCGACGGCGGATCCGGCGGGGTAGCTCCGGCGGGCCGGCAGTTCCGGGCGGGCCGAGAAGACCAGCCGGGCACCCCGGCGTGCCAGCGGCTCCTGCGCCCCCACCAGGCGGCGTCCCTCCCAGAAGGACTCCGCCGTATCCGTCACGAGCAGGGCCGCCGTGGCCCGGGTCTCGGCGGAGAGCCGTTCGTCCACGGCGGCGAGGGCCAGGTAGCGGACGAGGACCCCGGTGAAGAGGCCGCCGTCGCCGGTTCCCTCGGAACGGAGCACCGCGGCTTTGCGCCCCATCAGCGGGGCCCGCACGGTGAGATTGCGCTCCACCGCCCCCACGAGCGCCGCCGCCCGCTCCAGGTTCGCGTCGCCGCCCAGTTCCAGCAGGGCGCCGAGGACCGGGCCCTGGTTGTACGTGTAGATGGCACTCTCCAACACCAGTTCGCCGCCGGGGGCGATCCGCAGTCCGTCGCGGTACATGCCCTGTTCCGGGTCGTAGAGCTTGGCATCCAGCCAGTCCAGCAGGGCCTGGGCCTTGGCCGCCTGCCCGGTCCGGGCGTAGTACAGCGCCACCGGGGCCGTGGCCGGGGTGTTCTTGAAGTCCCGCTTCTTGCTCCAGAACGTGCCGCCGCCAAGGTCGTCGGTCGAGGCCGAGTCGAACTGGAGGGTGAGGCTCTTGAGGACCTTGGCGTTGCGGCGTCGGCCGGTGGTCTTGCGGGAGTCCTCGGCGAGCCTCTCCAGCCGCAGGGTGGCCAAGGCCAGCCACGCCATGTCGTCGTAATAGCTGTTGACCACGGTCAGGAAATTCCGCAGCCGGATGCCGGTGACCAGCCGGGAGGCCAGCTTGCCGGCGCTGGGCAGGTTGTCGCCGTCGAACTTGGCCGGAGTGTGGCCCTCCCCGCCGAGCTCCCGCCGGCCGGTGTCAACGAGGCAGTCCACGTAGTGTGCCTGCCACCAGTAGTGCCACGGCCGGGCCAGGTTCTTCAGCCGGCCGGACGGGCGGCTGATGGCGGCGATGTGGGTGCCGGGCAGGAAAAAGAGGCGCTGCCCGAACAGCCGGGTCACTGAACGCGCGGCTTCATCGGCGCGGAAGGACCAGTTCGGGGCAGGGGAGTGGGCGGCGGCTGCGGTCATGGTCCCAGCGTAGTGGTGACGTCGGCGCCGGCGCGGAATGGCGGGGCCGAGGTGCGCAATGTTTGTATTCCAGTTAACCTGAACTAACTAATGTTCCCTGGCGCCGGTGGGCTGCTTACAGCTTCACGGCCGGGTTGCGGTTCCACATCAAGGAGGATGCATGGACGTCTTGGGTACTGTCGCGCTGATTACGGGCGGCGCTTCCGGGTTGGGGGCCGCGACGGCCCGCCGGCTGTTCGCCGCCGGCGCGTCCGTGGTGCTGGTGGACCTGCCGGGCTCGGCCGGGGAGGCCTTCGCCGCCGAACTCAACGCGTCTGCTGGCGGCGGTGCGCCTGGGCAGGCCAACCGCGCCGTCTTTGTCGCCGCGGACGTCACCAGCGAAGAGCAGGTGCAGGCCGCGGTTGACGCCGCCGTCGCCCTCGGCCCCCTGCGGATCGTGGTGAACTGCGCCGGCATCGCCACCCCAGGCAAGGTGCTGGGCCGCGACGGCGTGCTCCCGCTGGAGACGTTCAGCCGGGTCATCCAGATCAACCTCGTGGGCACGTTCAACGTGATCCGCCTGGCCGCCGCCGCGATGGCCGCCACCGAGCCGGTCGTCACGGAACTGGGCGGCCCGGAGCGCGGGGTCATCATCAACACCGCCTCCGTCGCAGCCTTCGACGGCCAGATCGGGCAGCCCGCGTACTCCGCCTCCAAGGGTGCCGTGGCCGCCATGACGCTGCCGATCGCCCGCGAACTGGCTCGTTCGCTGATCCGCGTGGTCACGATCGCGCCCGGTATCTTCGAGACCCCCATGATGGCCGGACTGCCGCAGGAGGCACAGGACTCGCTGGGCCGGCAGGTGCCGCACCCGTCCCGGCTGGGCCGCCCTGCCGAGTACGCGAACCTGGCCGCGCACATCGTGGACAATGCCATGCTCAACGGCGAGACCATCCGTTTGGACGGCGCCATCCGGATGGGACCGAAGTGACGCGCGGTGTAGACACCCCTGCCCCGGTCGACCCGGCAACCGCCGGGCTGCCGGCGGCCGATTTCTATGATTTCGAGTCGCTGCTCAGCGCCGCAGAGCAGGCGAAACTGGCCGAACTCCGGGAGTTTCTGGCCCGCGAGGTGGCACCGTTCGCAACCCAGTGGTGGAACGACGCCGAGTTCCCCGCCCACATCCTGCCCAAGCTGGCCGCGCTGGAGCTCAGCGCCCCGGCCCAGCGCGGCTACAGCAACCTCTTTGCCGGCCTGGTCATCGCCGAGATGACCCGGGTGGACACCTCGCTCGCGACGTTTTTCCTGGTCCACCACGACCTGTTCGTGGAATCGCTGTACGGCTTCGGCTCCGAAGAGCAAAAGACCCGCCTGCTGCAGGACGCGGCGAACTTGCGGACCACCGGGGCCTTTGCGCTGACCGAACCGGACCACGGCTCCGACGTCGCCGGCGGCATGGAAACCACCGCCCGCCGCGTGGCCGGCGGGCCAGACGGCGACTACTGGGTGCTCAACGGCGCTAAGCGCTGGATCGGCAACGGGACGTTCTGCGACTACATGCTGGTCTGGGCCCGGGACGAGGGCGACGGCGGCATCCGCGGCTTCATCGTCGACGCCACGCTGCCGGGCGTGAGCCGGAGCCGGATCGAAAACAAGATCGCGCTGCGCACGGTGCAGAACGCGGACATCGTGTTCACCGACGTCCGGGTGGCTGAGTCAGACCGCTTCGCCGGCATCAACAGCTTCGAAGACACCAACGAGCTGCTGCGCGGCTCACGCATCATGGTCGCTTGGCAGGGCGTGGGCCAGCAGCTGGCCGCGTTCGACGTCGCCCGGCGGTACGCCGTCGAGCGCCGGCAGTTCGGGCGGCCGCTGGCGAAGTTCCAGCTGGTGCAGCAGCAGCTGGTGACCATGCTCGGCAACGCCGTGGCGAGCATGGGGATGATGGTCCGGATTGCCCAGCTGCAGGATGCTGGCGCCGCGGACATGCCCCAGGTGGCGCTGGCGAAGTCCTATGTGAGTGCCCGGATGCGCGAAACCGTGGCGATGGGCCGGTCCCTGCTGGGCGGCAACGGGATTGTGACCGACTACGCGATGGCTAAGATCTTCGCCGACGCCGAGGCGATCTACACCTACGAGGGCTCGTACGAGATCAACACCCTGATCGTGGGCCGCGCCGTGACCGGGGTCTCCGCGATCGTCTAGCCCCCGCCCCCGCCCCTGCCGCCGTCCAGCGGGGCGGGGCTAGGCGAAGGGCTGCTTTTCGCCGGCTTCGATCCGGTAGTCCAGGCTGTTGTTCTTTACCGGCATGGGGCAGGTGCCGTACGGGGTGAACGCACTGGGGTAGTTGATGGCCCGGTTGAAGTCCAGGATCACCGTCTTGTTTCCCAGGGAATCGACGCGGGGCCGGGCGGTCGAGACCTTGCGCCACTCATCGGTGCTCAGCCCGTTGGTCTCGTCGTGGAACGTCACGGTGAGGGCGCCGAGCTTCTCCTCCTCGGCCTGCAGGCGGCACTCATGCTCCTGGCCCGGGAGTCGGAAGACGAGCTCGCCGACGGAGCGGTGGACACCGTCCACCAGCGGGTTGGCGGTCCCGATGGGCACGTCCACCGGTTCGGGGTAGGGCACGAAGCGCGCCTCGATGACCAGATCAGGCCGGTAATCGAAGGTGGGCACGCCGTCGAACCCGGTGAACACCGGCGACGCCGAATCCCGGGTTCGGATCGCATACTTGTTGGCCCGCATTGCCAACTCCACTACGACCTGCCGGCCGTCCGTCCCGCCGAACTGGACCCACATCAGGGATTCCTCGTTGGCCAGCTTCGCGCTGACCGTTCCATCGACGGGCTCACCGGTCCCGACCAGTGTCAGCCCGTCGGCAGCGGCGGCGGAAAGGAACGCCGTCGTGCCGTCCGTGGACCACAGCCCGGGGGCGAGTTCGACGGCGGACGGCGAGTCTCCCAGCCATTGGAAGGACGTGAGGGTCAGCCAGCCGTAGTCGCTGGCCAGGGCCTCGTTGCGGTTCTTCCGGAAGCGCTGCCAGCGGGCAAGCTGCGGGTCGGCAGGGGACTCGTCGGTGGTCATAGGAACCCTCCAGGGGGATCAGCCCAACTAGCTCGCAGTTGTGGCCGTTCTGAGGGCTCAAAACGGCAACAACTGCCAGTCAGTTGGGGATGGGCGGGTTTGTGATGGCGGCGGCGACCAGCTGCGCAGCGGTGGCCCGGGCGGCGGCGGCAGCGGCGGGGTCGGCGTCGAGCACCCCGCTGGCCAGGCCGCCGTCGAGGACGAGGGTCAGGCTGCGGGCCAGACCGTCCGGATCCGGCGCGCCTGCGTTGTCGGCAAGGCCCCGGATCCAGGCCAGGATGTGCTGCTTGTGGGCAACCGTCCGTTCGTGCACGCGGGTGCCCGACGCCGATTCGGCGGCGGCGTTGATGAAGGCGCAGCCACGGTAGCCGTCGCGGCGGCAGGCGGTTGACAGGGCGTCGAAGAGGCCAACCAGCTGGGCTGCCGGGTCCGTCCCGGCGGCCTCGGCGGCGGCATGCAGCTGCCCGGTCCAGACTCCGTCCACCTGTTCCAGGTAGGCCAGGATCAGGTCATCCTTGGCCGGAAAATACTTGTAGAAGGTGGCCTTGGCTACCCCGGATTCGGCGATGATCGTGTCGATGCCGGCGGCCCGGAGGCCGTGGGCGTAGAACAGCCGGAAGGCCGTTGCCAGGATCTTGTCCTTGGCCTGCCCTGCCGGCGTCCGGACCGTCCACGGCCCGGCGGTTGGTGCGGCGGCTGCTATCGGCGTCATAGCTTCATGGTACACAGACTAGTCTGTCCGGTCTTGCTGATGTCGCCGACGTCACCGGCTAGCGACGGACCTCCAGCCCCCGGACGATCAGCCTCCAGACCTCCACGAGATCGCTCTCGATGGCGGGATCCTGCCATTCCGCGGCGTGCAGCGGGTGATGGAAGCGGGCCGTGGCATGGAGCACCGCCCGGCCGGCCTTCGCCGGGTCCGCTGCGGCAAACTCGCCAGCGGCCACCCCATCCGCCACGATCAGGGTGAGCTGTCCGGCGAGGTGGTCCACATGCTCGGCCACGACCTCCCGGGCCTCCGTGGTTAGCTGGCTGAACGTCGCGAAGAGCTCGGGATCCTCGAGTGCCATGCCGTGCTTGATGGCCGCCAGCCGCTGCAGCCAGCGAAGCAGCCGCTCGGCAGTCGGGCCGTCCGTGTCGGCGGCCGGGTCCAGCGGCTCCGCGATTCTGGCCAGCCAGCGCCGCGCTACGGCGTCGCGCAACGCCAGTTTGCTCGGGAAGTGCCGGTACACGCTGCCGTGGCTGACGCCGAGGGCCTTGGCCACGTCGACAACCGTCGCTTTTGCCGGGCCATAGCGGCGCAGCACGTCCTCGGCGGCCTCCAGGATGCGCCCCGCGGTCAGGCCGGCGGCTGGCTGGGTCACCGGCGCTCGCTGTCGAGGATCGCCATCTGCCCGGCGTCGTACCTGGTGCCAGCGACGGCGTTCGCCGGCACCGCGGCCTCGATCGCCGCGATGTCCTGCGGGGACAGCACCACCGATTCGGCGCCGAGGGATTCGACCAGCCGGTCACGACGGCGGGCGCCTACCAGCGGGACGATGTCTTCACCGCGGGACAGGATCCAGGCGATGGCGAGCTGGGCAACCGTGGCGCCCTTGCCGTCCGCGATCGCGCGGAGGCGCTCCACGAGTTCGAGGTTGCGCTGGAGGTTGCCGCCGCTAAAGCGCGGCAGGTGGGCGCGGAAGTCCCGCCGGCCGCCGTCGGCAGTCCAGTGGCCCGACATCAGGCCCCGCGAGAGGACGCCGTAAGCGGTGATACCGATGCCGAGTTCGCGGGCCGTGGGCAGAATGTCCTGTTCGATGCCTCGGGAGACCAAGGAGTACTCGATCTGCAGGTCCGAGACCGGGTGGACGGCGTGGGCGCGGCGCAGGGTTTCCGCGCCGACCTCGGAGAGGCCGATGTGGCGGATGTAGCCCTGCTGCACCAGCTCGGCAAGGGTTCCCATCGTGTCTTCCAGCGGCACTTTGGGGTCCAGCCGGGCGGGGCGGTAGATGTCGACGTAGTCCGTACCGAGGCGGCGGAGGGTGTAGGCCAGGAAGTTCTTGATGGCGGCGGGTCTGCTGTCCACGCCGTTCCAGCCTCCGGCCGCGTCCCGCAGAACGCCGAACTTCACGCTGATCAGGGCGTTTTCCCGGCGTCGGCCGCGGAGTGCATCGCGGAGCAGGAGCTCGTTGTGCCCCATGCCGTAGAAGTCGCCGGTGTCCAACAGGGTAACCCCGGCGTCCAGGGCGGCCTGGATGGTGGCGACGCTCTCGGCGTCGTCCGCCGGTCCGTAGAGGTCGGACATGCCCATCAGCCCGAGGCCGATGGGCGCGGTGTTGGGGCCGTTGAGGCCCAGGGTGCGGGTCTGGGTGAGCCGGGGAGTCGTCATAGGAACACCGTACAGCAATTCGATGACAGATTTCAATATTTGTCAGACCTCATTACGAGGATGCGGATCTTGCCGTAGACAGTTCTGTCTGGTAGCGTCTCGCCCAGCGGTAGACGAACTTGTCTACTCTCCGAAACTCGAGAACCCTTCCTGAATGAGGTCCCCATGAAAATTGCAGTCTTTGGCACCGGTATGGTCGGCCCCACAGTGGCGGCTGCCCTGGCAAAGCTTGGCCACGACGTCGTCATCGGAACCCGCGATCCTGAGGCCACGCTGGCCCGGACCGAGGCGGGCCCGATGGGCGGCGTGCCGTTTGCCCAGTGGCACGCGGAGCACGGCGACATCCCGGTGGCCACCTTCGCCGAGGCGGCGGCGGGCAGCGACCTCGTTATCAACGCCACCAACGGCACAGGCTCCCTGGACGCGCTCACCGCCGCCGGAACCGCCAACCTGGCCGGCAAGGTCGTCATGGACATTGCGAACCCGCTCGACTTCTCCCAGGGCTTCCCGCCGTCGCTGAACCCGGTCAACACGGACAGCCTGGGCGAGCAACTCCAGCGGGCTTTTCCGGAGGCGCGCGTGGTCAAGACGCTCAACACGATGAACGCCACTGTCATGGTGGACCCGGCCAGCGTGGCCGGCGGAGACCACTCGGTGTTTGTCTCCGGCAACGACGCGGACGCCAAATCGGTGGTGGCCGGGTTGCTGGCGGACCTCGGCCACCGCGACATCATCGACCTGGGCGACATCACCACCGCCCGCGGCACGGAGATGCTCCTTCCGATCTGGCTGCGGCTCTGGGGCGCCTTCGGGAACGCGGACTTCAACTTCAAGATCGCCCGATAAGGCCACCCAGCCCCGCGAAGACCCGCCCAACTGGCTCGCAGTTGCTGTCGTTTGAGCGCTCAAAACCACAACAACTGCGAGCTACGTGGGCCGGCGCGCCCCCGTCAAGGCCCCGGACAGTATCTGAGACGGATTCCCCAGGCAGCCCGTGAGCCGGGTAACATCCCATGGGTACAAGTAACCCGGCTCACAGTATCCAGCGCAGTGTACGAGCCACGTCGAACCCTCGAAAGATAGTTTCCATGGCTGACACTGCATTCACTTCCGGCACGGATCTGGCCTCCGAACTGCGCGCCGACGTCCGCCGGGTGTCCACCCTCCTCGGCGAATCCCTGGTCCGCCAGCACGGGCCCGAGCTCCTGGACCTCGTGGAGCAGGTGCGCCTGCTGACCAAGGAATCCAAGGAGGCGGCCCGGGGCGGCGCCGATGCCACCGGGCCGTGGAGCTCGTACGACGTCGTCGCCCAGGTCCGCGAACTGCTCGGCTCGCTGCCGCTGGAGCAGGCCACCGACCTCGTCCGGGCCTTCGCGTTCTATTTTCACCTGGCCAATGCCGCCGAGCAGGTCCACCGGGTCCGCGGACTCCGGAGCCGGCCGGAGAAGGACGGCTGGCTGGCCAAGGCCGTCGAAGAAACCGCGGAACAGGCCGGATCCGCCGTGCTGCAGGACGTCGTCGACGGACTCGACGTCCGGCCCATCTTCACGGCCCACCCCACCGAGGCTTCGCGCCGCTCGGTGCTGGACAAGGTCCGCCGGCTCTCCGACGTGCTGGCCGAACCCACCCTCGAGGGCACCTCGTCCCGCCGCCGCCAGGACCGCCAGCTGTCCGAGGTGATCGACCAGATGTGGCAAACGGATGAACTCCGCCAGGTCCGGCCCACCCCGGTGGATGAAGCCCGCAACGCCATCTACTACCTGACCGGAATCCTCGGCGACGCCATGCCGGAGATGCTCTCGGACCTCTCTGAGCTGCTCGCCGACCACGGCGTGACCCTGCCGGTCACCAAGGCGCCCATCCGCTTCGGCTCCTGGATCGGCGGCGACCGGGACGGCAACCCCAACGTCACGGCCGGCGTTACGCGCGAAATCCTGCAGATCCAGAACCAGCACGCCATCCGGATCAGCATTGGCCTGATCGACGGGCTGATCTCCATCCTGTCCAACTCGACCGCGCTGGCCGGGGCGGACCAGGCGCTGCTGGACTCGATCGACGTCGACCTGGGGAACCTGCCCGGGCTGGACCGCCGCGTCCTGGAGCTCAACGCGCAGGAGCCCTACCGGCTCAAACTCACCTGCATCAAGGCCAAACTGCTCAACACCGGCCGCCGGGTTGCCGCCGGCGGACCCCACGAGCCCGGCCGGGACTACGCCGCTACCGCGGAGCTGCTCGCCGAACTGGGCCTGCTGGAGGCATCGCTGCGGAACCACCAGGCCGGTCTCGCCGCCGACGGCGCCCTGGCCCGGGTCCGCCGCGCCATCGCCTCCTTCGGCCTGCATCTGGCCACCCTGGACATCCGCGAACACGCCGACCACCACCACGACGCCGTCGGGCAGCTGATGGACCGGCTCGGCGGACCCGGCGTGCGGTACGCCGAACTGAGCCGCGCCGAGCGGCTCGAGGTGCTGGGCTCCGAGCTGGCCTCCCGCCGGCCGCTCTCCGGCCACCCGATCAAGCTCGACGGCGTCGCCGACGGCACGTACGACGTGTTCCGCGAGATCCGCCGGGCCCTGCGTACCTACGGCCCCGACGTGATCGAGACCTACATCGTCTCCATGACCCGCGGCGCTGACGACGTGCTGGCGGCGGCGGTGCTGGCCCGGGAGGCCGGGCTGGTGAGCCTCTTCGGCGAGGCTCCCTACGCCAAAATCGGCTTCGCCCCGTTGCTGGAGACCGTCGAGGAGTTGCGCGCCTCGGCCGAGATTGTGGACGCGCTGCTCTCCGATTCGTCTTACCGCGAGCTGGTCCGGCTGCGCGGGGACGTGCAGGAGATCATGCTCGGCTACTCGGACTCCAACAAGGAATCCGGCGTGATGACGAGCCAGTGGGAAATCCACAAGACGCAGCGGAAGCTCCGCGACGTCGCGGCCAAGCACGGGGTGCGGGTGCGGCTCTTCCACGGCCGCGGCGGATCCGTGGGCCGCGGCGGCGGTCCGACCTACGACGCGATCATGGCCCAGCCCAACGGCGTGCTGGAAGGCGAAATCAAGTTCACCGAACAGGGCGAGGTCATCTCCGACAAGTACTCGCTGCCCGAGCTCGCCCGAGAGAACCTGGAGCTTTCCCTGGCCGCGGTGCTGCAGGGCTCGGCGCTGCACCGCGCCCCGCGTACCTCGGAGGACCAGCGCGAGCGCTACGGCCACGTCATGGAGACCATCTCCGACGCCGCGTTCGCCCGCTACCGGACCCTGATCGACGACCCGGACTTGCCGGCCTACTTCATGGCGTCCACGCCGGTGGAACAGCTGGGCTCGCTGAACATCGGGTCGCGGCCGTCCAAGCGGCCCGACTCGGGTGCAGGCCTCGAGGGCCTGCGTGCCATCCCGTGGGTGTTCGGCTGGACCCAGTCGCGGCAGATCGTGCCGGGCTGGTTCGGCGTGGGCTCGGGCCTCAAGGCGGCGCGCGAGGCCGGCCACTCCGCCCAACTGGTGGAGATGATGGACGGTTGGCACTTCTTCCGCTCGGTACTCTCGAACGTGGAAATGACGCTGGCCAAGACGGACATGGACATTGCCGGCTACTACGTCTCCACCCTGGTCCCGGAAGAACTGCACCACCTCTTCCGTGCCATCCGCGCCGAGTACGAGCTGACCGTCGCAGAGATCCAGAACCTCACCGGGGAGGACCTGCTGCTCGACGCGCAGCCGACGCTCAAGCGCTCGCTCGAGATCCGCGACCAGTACCTGGACCCGATCAGCTACCTGCAGGTGGAGCTGCTGCGCCGGGTCCGCGCCGAGGCCGCCGCCGGGGAGGGCATGCCCAACGCCGAGATCGACGAACGCCTCCAGCGCGCCATGCTGATCACGGTCAACGGCGTCGCGGCCGGCCTGCGCAACACCGGGTAGCCCGCGAAGAGGACGGGCGGCCCTTCGGAGGGGCCGGATAGGGTTGTGCCATGCCGTCGTTCCAGACCAGACTCAAGATCACCGGACTAAAACCGGGCAACCCGCCGGAGGCCGTGATGGAGGCGGCCGTCGAGGCGCTCGGGACACGGCACCATGTGGAGTCCAACCAGCTGGAGCTCGCCGGCGGGGTCCCGCAGCTGAACCTGCGCTTCCTGGTGGACGCCACGGCCTACGCCGCCGAGAACAGCCAGGCGCTGGAGTCGGCCGCCATGATGCGCGACGCCGTCGAACGCGTGGCGGTGACCGGAAACCTGACCGTGCTGCGGCGCAACCGCGGCCGCTGGGCGCCGGTCTAGAAGTCCAGTTCCTCGTCGGGGTCCGCGGGGGCGGAGCCCGGCTCGACGACGGGGGACCGGTTCCCTCGGCGGCGCGTGACGACCAGCCCGACGGCGGCGCCGATCGCCAGTCCGAGACCCACCCCGATCAGCGAGCTCGCCCAGAACGGCAGCCGCGTTGCCGAGCCCGTGACGTAGCCCAGCCCCACCGACCAGGCAGCCCACAGCACACCGCCCACGGCCGCGCAGAAGCTGAAGCCGCGCGTGGACACGTTCGCGATCCCCGCCGCGGCGGTGGTGGCGAGCCGGCCGCCGGGGATGAAGCGGATCCCGATGATGGCCCCGTAGGTGGACGAGCGGCCGGCCTTGGCGATGGCCAGGTGCACCGCGCTGTGGAACTTCCGGCCCCAGCTCCAACGGTCCAGCACATGGCTGAGGCGGCGCTTGAACAGCTGGAAGACCATCAGGTCGCCGAGCCAGGAGCCCAGCGCCGCGAGGACCCCCACGAGGAACGCGTTGGCGCGGCCGTCGGCCGATAGTGCTCCGGCCGTGATCACCACCATCTCGGAGGGTACCGGCGGGAAGATGGCGTCGCCGAGGACAACGGGGATGATCCAGAAATAGATCGCGGATCCCCAGGTGTCCGCATTGGCCAGGTCCATGGGCACAAGTTACCCCATATCCGGCCGGGCGCCCGGGCAGCCGGGCGCTTGGGGTTGGGTTCCGGGTGGTGCCGCGGCCTAGCGGGCTTCGGAGAGTTCGAGCCGGCTGCGGTACTCCACCGGGCTGCCGGTGATGGGATCCACGAACCGGATGCCGCGGGCCAGGAGCTGCAGCGGCCTGGTGTAGTCGTCCGGCGCCTTGTCCAGCAGCTCGGGATAAAACGCGTCGTTCACAATCCCGAGTCCGAGCGAGGCCATGTGGACCCGGAGCTGGTGGGTCTTTCCTGAGTGCGGCTCCAGCCGGTACAACGCGCGGCGCGGTGCGGCGGCGTCGGGCATGCCGGCGGTACCGCTTCCGGGACCTTTTTCGGGACCGCCGTCGGCCGGCCCGGCGAAAGTGCGGAGCCGTTCGATCCGGGTCTCGGCGTTGGGCTCGCCCTCAATGACCTCGGCCAGCAGATAGCTGCGGGACTTCGTCATCCGGTTCCGCACCACGAAGGGGAAGTCGACGGCGGGGTGCCCCGGCGCGGGCTCCGCCGCGGACACGCACTCATATTCCTTCTGGACCTGGCGCTTCTCGAAGAGCACCTGGTACTTCCCGCGGGTTCCGGGGTTCGTGGAGAGCAGCAGGATGCCGGCCGTCATGCGGTCAAGGCGGTGCATCGGGACCAGGTCCGGCAGTCCCAGCTGGTTCCGCAGGCGCACCAGGGCCGACTCCTGGATGTAGGTGCCGCCCGGGGTGGTGGGCAGGAAGTGCGGTTTGTCCACCACCAGGAGGTGCTCGTCCTGGTGCAGGATATTCAGCTCCACCGGGATGCGCGGTTCCGGCGGCAGCGAGCGGTAGTACCAAATGAAGGTGTGGTGCCGCAGCGGGGTGGTCCGGTCCAGCGGGATGCCGGCCTCGCCCACGATCTCGCCGGCGTCAAAGCGGTCCTCGATGCCCTGCGGGTCGATGTGCCCCCAGCGGTGCATCATGTAGTCCATCGCGGTGTCCCACGGCCCCTCGTCCGGCAGCCGCAGGCGGGTCGCGTTCACGCCGTCGCGCACGGGCAGGGGGGATTGCATCACCGCCCCATTCTACGTCGCCGCCCCCACCCGCCGTTTCGACGGTTCCCTGCCCACTCGACGCTTCGAAGCGTCGAACCGGCAGGGAACCGTCGAAGCGGGCACCGACGAGAAAAAAGTTCTTGACAATAAAAACTGTCGGTTGCCACACTGGAAGCATGTTGGATATCGAAGTCATTGAGGACCCGGCCGCGGCGGAGGCCTCGCTGGACCCGATCCGTACCCGCATCCTGCGGGAGCTCGCCGAGCCCGGCTCCGCCACGCAGCTCGCCGCGAAGGTGGGCCTGCCGCGGCAGAAGGTGAATTACCACCTGAAGGCCCTGGAGCGGCACGGGCTGGTCGAGCTGGTCGAGGAGCGGCGGCGCGGTAACGTCACTGAGCGCATCCTGCGCGCGACGGCGGCGTCGTACCTGATTTCCCCGTCGGCGCTGGCCTCCGTGGCCCCGGACCCGCAACGGTTTTCGGACCGCTTCTCCGCTTTCTGGCTGCTGGCGCTCGCGGCCCGCATGGTCCAGGAACTTGGCCAGCTGATCGCCGGTGCCGCCGCTGCCCGGCAGAAAATCGCCACCTTCGCAATCGACGGCGAGATCACCTTCCGTTCGGCGGCCGACCGGGCCGCCTGCGCCGAGGAACTCGGTGCCACCGTGGCCCGGCTCGTCTACAAGTACCACGACGACGGCGGTACGGTCCCGCCGGGCGGCCCGGCCGGCACCAACACCCGGGCTCCCGGGCGCAAGCACCGGCTCGTCGTCGCCCTCCATCCGACCCTGAAGACCCAACCCAAGACCCCACAATCCAAGGAGCAGAACGATGACTGACAAGCGCGAATTCGAGATTGTTTACGACACGGAACTGCCCGGCACCCCCGAGCGCGTCTGGGAGGCGGTGACCCGCGGCACCCCGGCCTGGATGTTCCCGACGGACCAGTGGCCGGCCGTGAAGACCGTGGAGGAACGTCCCTCCCATCTGGTCTCCCGGATGGAAGGCCCGGACGGCTGGTTCAACCAGCTCGAGCACGTCCTCGAACCGCTCGACGGCGGCCGGGCTCGGCTGCACTACGTCCACAGCGGCATCTTCACGGACGACTGGGACGGGCAGTACGACGGCGCCAGCAAGCACACGGCGTTCTACCTGCACACCCTGGGCCAGTACCTCAAGCACTTCGACGGCAAGCCCGTGGTCTTCACCGACATACAGGCACCGGCCGCGTCGCAGGTCCCGGAGGGTTTCGAACGGCTCAAGCAGGCCCTCGGAGTCGCCGGCTCGGCGCAGGGGGACACGGTGGAACTGGACGTCGACGGCGTCGGGCAGCTGTCCGCCGAGGTGGATTTCTCCAACGAGAACTTCCTCGGGCTGCGGACCGGGGACACGCTGTACCGCTTCTTCGGGCGCAACGCCTTCGGCGCGCCGGTCGGCATGACGGTCCACGACTTCAGCGGCCGCGGGGATTCGGGGGCGACGGCGAAAGCCTGGGCCGGGTTCCTCGAGAAGGTCTACGCGTAGGCCCCGCTGCGCCGTTTCCCCGCTGTGCCGTTTCGACGGTTCCGTGCCCAGTCGATGTGTCCGCGCGTCGAGTGGGCACGGAACCGTCGAAACGGGCCCGGGCGGGAGGCCGGGCGCGGGGCGGGGAGCCCGCGCGGGCGTCAGGCGATGGCTGCGGCGGGCGGGGCGGGGAGGTTGCGCCGCAGTTGGGGGGACCGCTCCAGCCGGTCCTGGGCCGCGCGCAGTGCCAGCACGGCGGACTCGAGCTTCTCCGGTGGCAGGGTGAACGGTAGGCGCAGGTACTGCTCGAAGGCGCCGCCGACGCCGAACCTGGGTCCCGCGGCGAGCCGGATCCCGAAGTCCGGGGCGAGCACCGCAAGGGCGGTGCTGACCGGTGCCGGCAGCCGGCACCAGACGGACAGGCCGCCGTCGGGCCGTTCCGGCTCCCAGTCCGGCAGGTGTCCGCGGATGAGGTCCAGCAGGGTGTCCCGGTTCTCCCGCAGCGCGGCGAGCCGGGCCGGGAGCGGCTCGGCCAGGTCGTTGACCAAGTGCGCCGCGGCAAGCTGCTCGACCACCGGGCCGCCCAGGTCCATAGTGGTGCGGGCCGCCGCGAAGCGCTGGATCAGGGGCTCGCCGGCCCGGATCCAGCCGGTGCGCAGCCCCGCCCAGTGCGACTTGCTCAAGGAACCAATCGAGACCACCGCCGGGCTGAACGCGGCCATGGGCGTGGAACTGAGGCCGTCGAGGTTCAGCTCCCGCAGCGTCTCGTCGGCCACCAGCACGGTGCCCGACGCCGCGGCCGCCGCGACGAGGCGGCGGCGCTGGGAGTCAGGCATCAGCCGGCCCGTGGGGTTGTGGAAGTCCGGCACCAGGTACGCCATCGCCGGCCGCTGCTGCAGCAGCGCCGCTTCCATCGCCTCCACATCCCAGCCGGCGGCCCGGGACGCCGGACCCGCGGGCACGGCGGAACCCGAAGGGGCTTCGGTGCGGCGCGGCGCGGGCATGGCCACGGTCACCGTCCGGCAGCCGGCGGCGCGGATGGCGTCGAGGGCATTGGGGTAGCTGGGGTGCTCCACGAGCACCTTCCCGGACCGGCCGCCGAGCGTGCGGAGGACGATGTTCAAGGCATGCTGCGCGCCGGAGGTGACCAGGATCTGCCCGGCGGCGGTGGGCACTCCGGCCGCCGTATAGCGGGCCGCGATTGCCTCGCGTAGCGGACCCACCCCAAGGGCGTCGTAGCCGAAGCCGGGCAGCAGCGCCGGCAGCTCCGTCAGCGCGGCGGCAAACGCCCGGTGCACCACCTCGCCGCTTGCCGGCAGCGAGGCGTAGGCCAGGTCGAGGACTCCCTCCGGAACCGCCAGTCCGGGCGCGCCGCTGATCCGCGGGCCGCCGTCGTTCGCGGCATGGGCCGGTCCGTGGCTGGGGATGCGGCTGCGGCTCCGGCTGCCCGGGCCGCCGCTGAGGAACCCTTCGTCGCGCAGCAGCGCGTAGGCGGCGGTGACGGTGGTGCGGCTGATGCCGAGGGCAGCGGCCAGCGACCGCTCGCTCGGCAGGGCGACGTCGAGCGCGATGCGGCCGTCCAGGATGAGCAAACGCACGACGTCGGCCAGCTCGCGGTACGCGGGGGAGGCGCCGACGTTCCACCCGCCCAGCAGACGGATCAGCGAACTCGGATTCAAGGAACCGGACATAGAGCCAGTATTTCAAACTGGCTATGGATTACAAGGCCAGTGTTCGGGGAGGATGGTCGTCATGATGACCCGCAGACTCTTCCAGCTCCTGATCGGCCTTGCCCTGTACGGCGTTTCGCTGGCCATGGTCATCCGGGCCAGCCTCGGGACGGCGCCGTGGGATGTCTTCCACCAGGGGCTGGCCGGCAGGACCGGGCTGAGCCTTGGCACGGTGGTGATCATCGTCAGCTTCCTGGTGCTGCTGCTCTGGATTCCGCTCCGGCAGTGGCCCGGGGTCGGTACCGTCTGCAACGCCGTGCTGGTGGGCGTCTTTGCCGACGTCGGGCTGGCATTGATCCCGAGGTTTTCGCACCTGGGCGGCCAGGCCGCGCTCCTGGTCGGGGCCGTGCTGCTCAACGGGGTTGCCTCGGCCATGTACATTGGTGCGCGCCTCGGACCCGGCGCGCGGGACGGCCTGATGACCGGGCTGGCCCGGCGCACCGGGTGGCCGGTACGCGGCGCCCGGACCGGCATCGAGGTGGTGGTGCTGGGCGCCGGCTGGCTGCTGGGCGGATCCGTGGGCGTGGGGACCGTGCTCTACGCCCTGGCGATCGGCCCGCTGGTGCAGCTGCTGCTGCCGCGGTTCACCGTGCCGGAGCCCAGGTCCGCCGGCGAAGGCGAAGCCCGGGCCGAGGCGGAAGGGGCCGTGGCCGGGGCGTCCACACCGGCGTCCTAGCTTCCACGCCCCGAGTTCCGCCGCAGCGAACCTGACCGCCAGGACATCAGGCCTGCGAAGCCCCCGGCAGCGGCTGGCAGCGGGGGCAGTAGTAGATGTCCCGCTCCTCGACCCCGGTGTCCTTGGCCAGGACCCCGCGCCGGATGGGCGTGCCGCATTTGAGGCAGGGCTGGTGTTCGCGCCGGTACACCCAGTACCCCGGCCGGCCGGCCGTCCGGCCCACCGGCACGCCGCGCGCGTTCAGTACCGTGACGCGGCGGCCCGGGCCCAGGTTTGCCGTCAGCAGGACTTTCGCGTCGGTGATCATGGCCGCCAGGTCCGGCACCGCGGAGACCGGCGTCGCCGGGTGAACGCCGGACAGGAAACAGGCCTCGCAGCGGTAGATGTTGCCGATGCCGGCCAGGTTGCGCTGGTCCAGGAGGGCGACGCCGATCGGGACCTCGGGCGCCGCGAGCAGGCGCCGCTCGGCCTCCGCCATGTCCCAGTCCGGGCCCAGCAGGTCCGGACCGAGGTGGCCCACGACGCCGGCTTCCTCCGCCGTCGGAATGACCTCCAGCAGCCCGAGCGAGAATCCGACCGCGTCCGCCGACGCCGTCCGCAGGACGCAGCGGGCGGTGAAGCCAGGCTTGCGCCAGCGCCCGCCGGAAGGATAGATCTGCCAGGTTCCTTCCATCTTCAGGTGCGAGTGGATGGTGAGCCGGTCCTTCGGCGTCGGCCCGGCCACGCGCATCAGCAGGTGCTTGCCGCGCGGAACGACCTCCTGCACCGTCCAGCCCCCCAGCTTCAGGGTGGCGAAGCGCGGCACCCGGAAGTCGGAGGCGATCAGCTCCTTGCCCGCCAGCGCGGCGTGCAGCTGTGCGGCGGCCCGGAAGACGGAGTCGCCCTCAGGCACGGATCCTCAGTCCCTTCGGGGTGGAGTAGGCGCCGGCCTGGGCCAGGGCGGCGGCGACCGGCGTGTCCAGGATGCCGTGGCCGTTGACTTTTTCCATGATCAGCTTGTCGATGGCGCCGCGCGTCACGACGCTGACGAGGGCGGACCCGGCGGCGGCCAGGACGTCGGAGTCGGTGTTGAACGCCAGCAAAGTCTTGCCGCCGCGTTCCACGTACAGGACAAGCTCGCCGTCGACCAGCACCACCAGGGCGCCCGCCTTCCGGCCGGGGCGGTGGCCGGTGCCCGCCTCCACGTCCAGGGCCGGCCACGGCAGCGCCGCGCCGTAGGGGTTGGCCGGGTCGGTTGCCGCGAGGGCCAGGGCGACGGGCTCGGCCTTGTGTACCTGGGCGTCCTCGACGTAGGAGCGCAGCCGGTCCACCGTGGCCGGCACCGCGAACTGGGCGGCGCCGAGGTGTTCGATGAAGTAGCCGCGGCGGCACCGCCCGGCTTCCTCGAGCCGGGCCAGCACCTTGTACATCAGGCCGAAGCCGCCCAGGATGTTCTCCGCCATCACCGAGCCCCGGGTAACCACGCCGTACCGGTCCAGCAGGAGTTCCGCGGTGGCCCGGGCATGGATGGTGGCGTCGAGCTCGGGGGCCGGGAGCGCGGACCAGCGTCCGGCGGCCAGCGGGGGCGTGGCGGCGGCGCCGGTGGCGGAGCCGTAGCGGCCGCCGGTGAGGCCGGGCGATCCGAGCAGCCCGGTCCCGTGGGCGCGGCCCAGCCGGCTGAGCCTGGGCGCCCGGGCGCGCGGCGCGCGCCCGACCTGCCGGTGCGCGGTGTGGCCACCGGCGATGAGGGCCCGGACCGGGGCGAAGGTGTCACCGGTGATCCGGCCTGCCCAAGCCAGGTCCCAGAGCGCGGACACGACGTCCTGGTCGCTGAGGACCGTGTCCATCCCGCCAGCGACGTCGGTCAGCTGCCGGAAGAAGTAGCCGCCGCCGTTGTTCCTCAGGTGGTCCAGGAGCCGCTGCTGTGCGTCGCCGGGCACGAAGTCAGGTGCGGGGTTCAGCGTCAGTTCGGCGGAATCGGCGAGGTGCAGGCTCACCCAGCCGTCGTTGCCGGCCAGCGAGCCGGCCCCGGACCAGAGGACCTCGCCGGCGGCCATGAGTTCGTCGAGCATGGCCGGCTGGTAGTTGGAGACGCGGCTGGCCAGGACCAGCGGTTCCCAGGCGGAGGCCGGAATCGGCACGCCGGAGAGCTGGTCGACGGCGGTGATGATGCCGTCCAGCCCGCGCAAAGCCGACTGGCCCCGGCCGCCGGGTGTCCGCACGTGCTGCCACGCGGGCAGGAACCGCCCGTACGCGGCGTTGTCCACGGGCTCGACCTCGGCCCGCAGCGCCGCGAGCGAACGACGCCGCAGCTTGCGGAGCACCTCGGCGTCGCACCACTCACTGACGGTTGCCTGCAGGACAGCCGGCAACGCCGCCGCCGGGGCGGCTGGCGGTTCCGCCGAATCCCCGGCCTGCGCCTCGTCCGGCGCTGGGGCGTGCGGCCGGAACTCGCCTTCGACGACGCGTCCGTCCGCGGCCAGCCTCTTGAGTGCCGTGCCGACGACGGCGACGCCGAGGCCCAGCCGGGCGGCGGCTTCGGCGGCGGTGAAGGGCCCGTGCGTGCGGGCGTAGCGTGAGACGAGGTCGCCCAGCGGGTCCGCGACGGGTTCGATGAACGCGAGCGGCACGCCCATCGGGAAGGGGACACCGAGGGCATCGCGCAGCCTGGCGGCATCCTCCACCGCGGCGAACCGTTCCACGCCGCCGATGTTGACCTTGATCGCGCGGTTGGCCCGCTGCAAAGCCGCCAAATGGGCGGCCGCGTCGGCCGCGTCGGCGGCGGGGGCCGCGGTTTCGAGCGCCCCGGGCTCCGGTTTGGCCCGGGCTTCACCAGGCACGGCCCCCGCCTCAACATCCGCCTCCGCCTCCGCCGGCGCCTGCGACTCGAGCCGGGCGGCGACTTCGTCAGGGGTGAGCGGGCCCAGCAGCCGGAGCAGATCGGCCACGCCCTCCAGCCCGCGCATCCTCCGGTCCGGGGCGAGTCGCTGCAGTTCCAGTGCGGTGGCCTCGATGACCTTCGCGTCGAGCAGTTCGCGCAGCTCCACCCGGCCCAGCAGTTCATTGAGCAGGGTCGAGTCCAGGGCGAGCGCGGCGGCGCGGCGCTCGGCCAGCGGCGAATCGCCTTCGTAGAGGAACTGCGCCACGTAGCCAAAGAGCAGGGACTTGGCGAACGGCGAGGGCTGTTGTGTGGTGGTCTGCAGGATCCGTAGTTCACGCCGCTCGATCGAGGCCGCAATGTCCTTCAGGGCCGGAAGGTCGTAGACGTCCTGCAGGCACTCGCGCACGGTCTCGAGCACGATCGGGAAGGTCGGGTACTTCCGGGCGACATCCAGCAGCTGGGCCGAGCGCTGGCGCTGCTGCCACAGCGGCTGGCGCTTTCCGGGGGTCTGCCGGGGCAGCAGCAGGGCCCGGGCGGCGCACTCCCGGAAACGGGAGGCAAACAGCGCGCTGCCGCCGACCTCAGCGGTCACTATCTGTTCAAGTTCCTCGGGTTCGAAGAGGAACAGTTCGGCGCCGGGCGGTTCGTCCTCCATCATCGGCACGCGCAGCACAATGCCGTCGTCGGCGGCCATCGCCGAGCCGTCCATGCCGTAGCGCTGCTGCAGCCGCTGGCCGACCGCGAGGGCCCAGGGCGCGTGCACCGGCATGCCGAAGGGGCTGTGCAGCACCACCCGCCAGTCGCCGAGCTCATCGTGGAACCGCTCCACCACAAGGGTCGTGTCGCTGGGGACGACCTCGGTGGCGAGCTTCTGCTCGGCGAGGTACTGGATCAGGTTGTTGGCGGCGAAGTCGTCCAGGCCGGTGGCCTTGCAGCGCTCGGTGGCCGGGCCGACGTCGGACGCCGAAAGTTCGCGCATGAACGCGCCGAGGGCCCGGCCCAGGTCCACCGGCCGGCCGAGCGAGTCGCCCCGCCAGAACGGCAGCTTGCCCGGCTGGCCGAAGGCGGGGGAGACGAGGACGCGGTCGTGCGTGATGTCCTCGATCTTCCAGCTGGTGGCGCCGAGGGCGAAGATGTCCCCGACCCGGGATTCGTAGACCATCTCCTCGTCGAGCTCGCCCACCCGGCGGCCGCCCTTGGCCGTGGACGCCTGGCCTGCGGCCTTGCCGTCGCCGGAGCCGTCGCTGCCGGTGCCCTCAACCTCGGTGCCGATGATGTACACCCCGAACATGCCGCGGTCCGGGATGGTGCCGCCGGAGGTCACGGCCAGCCGCTGCGAGCCGGGGCGTCCCTCGATGGTGCCGGCATTGCGGTCCCAGACGATCCTGGGCCGCAGCTCGGCGAACTCGTCCGAGGGGTAGCGTCCCGCCAGCAGGTCCAGGGTGGCCTCGAACGCGGAGCGCGGGAGCGAGGCGAAAGGCGCGGAGCGGCGGACGGTGGAAAACCATTCCTCGACGTCGATCGCGCCGAGTGCGGTCGCGGCGACGGTCTGCTGGGCGAGGATGTCCAGCGGGTTGGCCGGGACGTAGAGCCGCTCGATCTTGCCGTCCAGCATGCGTTCGACGGTGATGGCCGTGTGGACAAGATCCGCACGGTGCTTGGGGAAGAGCACGCCCTGGGAGACCTCGCCGACCTGGTGGCCGGCGCGGCCTACCCGCTGCAGGCCGCTCGCCACCGAGGGCGGCGACTCGACCTGCACGACGAGGTCCACGGCGCCCATGTCGATGCCGAGTTCCAGGGAGGAGGTGGCCACGACGCAGCGCAGCCGGCCGGATTTCAGGTCGTCCTCGATCAGGGCCCGTTGGTCCTTGGACACGGACCCGTGGTGTGCCCGGGCCAGGACCGGGTCCGCGCCCGCGGTGCTGCCGGCCTGGGCCATCATGTGCGCCGGCGTCGCGGTCGACGTGGGCGTGGCATCGATAAAGTCGGGAGCCACGCCGCCGGCCTCGTCCCAGCCGCCGCCGGCGGCCACGAGCTGGCGCTCGGCGTAGATTTCGTTGAGCCGGGCCGTGAGCCGTTCGGCCAGCCGGCGGGAGTTCGCGAACACGATGGTGGACTGGTTGGCCAGCACCAGGTCCACGATCTTTTCTTCGACATGCGGCCAGATGGAGGCGTGCGGCTGCAGCCCGGACGCCGGGCCCGAGTCGAAGGCCCCGGCCGCGCCCTGAAGGTCGGACATGTCTTCGACCGGCACGGACACGGTCAGGTCCCAGGTCTTCTTCGACGGCGGCGCCACAATTTCCACCGGTGCTGCGCCCGCGAGGAACTGCGCCACCAGCTCCTTCGGTTCCACCGTCGCGGAGAGCCCGATCCGCTGGGCCGGTTTGGGCAGCAGGGCATCGAGGCGTTCCAGCGAAACGGCCAGGTGCGCGCCGCGCTTGGTGCCGGCGACGGCGTGCACCTCATCCACGATAATGGTGTCCACCTCGTCCAGGGTTTCCCGCGCCTTCGAGGTGAGCATCAGGAAGAGGGATTCGGGCGTGGTGATGAGGATGTCCGGCGGGTGGCTCAGCAGCGAGCGCCGGTCCGCCGCCGTCGTATCCCCGGAGCGGACGCCCACGGTGATCAGCGGCGCGGGCAGACCGAGGCGTTTGGCGGTCTGGGTGATGCCGATCAGCGGGGCGCGGAGGTTGCGTTCGACGTCGACGCCCAGGGCCTTGAGCGGGGAGATGTACAGCACCCGGGTTTTCCGCTTCGGGGCCTTGCGCCGGACGGCTTTCCCGGCCGCGGGGTCCAGGCCCGGCAGCTCTTGCGGTTCCGGCGGGGCCGAGACCAGCAGCCGGTCCAGGGCCCAGAGGAAGGCGGCGAGGGTCTTTCCGGAACCGGTGGGGGCCACCACGAGGGCATGCGCGCCGGAGGAAATGGCGTTCCAGGCGCCATTCTGCGCCGGGGTGGGCGCGGAAAAGGCGCCCAAGAACCACTCCCGGGTCGGCCGGCTGAACCGGTCCATGGCTTCGGCCGCGAGTGTGCCGCCGGCGAGTCCCTGCCCCTTCATTCCTCAATCATGCCTTAAGGCACCGACAGCTTTTGGCGGTGCCCTAAGGCGGAGGCACGATCCCCGCGGACGCTACTTAGCGGTGAACGCGGCGATGGTCAGCAGGTTGATGCCCGCTTCGGTGCAGGCGTCCTTGGGCGCGGCGAGGAACAGCGACGCAGTGTCCTCCGGCGGGTAGATCCGGAATCCTGCGGCGGGCGTGCGGGTGCAGTCCTGGTAATTGCCTGCCTGGGTGTAGCGCAGCGTGGCGCTGCCGGCCATGCCGGGGGCCAGCATCACGTCCGCGACCGGGGTGGAATTGTCGCGCGTCGCCGCGGCTCCGAGAGGGTCGCCGCCGGCCCCCGCGGTGAGGGAAACTCCGGCGAATCCCTTCAGCAGGCACGGTTCCGCCCCGGAGTTGGTCAGGATCAGCTGCATGTAGACGCTGCCGGCCGCGCCGCCGCCCTTGTCATCAAGGCTGGCCGTCAGGTTCGCGGCCTTGCACAGGGCAGGACCGGCCGCTGCGGCCGACGAGGGGGTAGCAGCCGCTCCGCCGGACGGCTTCTGGGACGGGCTGGCGGAACTGGACTGGCTGGAAGGGGACGCTGACGTCGGCGCAGGGGTCGTGGCGCCCTGGGACTGGTTTTGGCCACAGCCACTGAGCAACAATGCAGCCGCGGCGGCCGCCGTCACCGAAGTAATTACCAGTCTGTGTTTCATCTGCTGAGGCCTCATGGCTCAACTTTTATGGTGCGCGGACGGCAGAGTCAACGACGCCACGACGGAGGACCCGGATTGACGCCCGGATTGTGATTTCCGGGCGCCAACCCGTGTTTCTCCTCCGTGCCGGGCTATTCGGTCTGGGCCGGCCCGTCGGCGGGAATCCGCGCGGGTGCGGACTTTCCGCTCCGGGCGAGCGCGAGTCCGCCCAGGCCGAGGCCGCCGACGCCGGCGACCAGGCCCACCCAGCTGCGCAGCTGGCCGCCGTCGTCGTTCGCCGTGGACGCATGGGCAGCGCCGGTGACGGACCCCGCATGCTCGGCGCCGTGCCCGTCCGTTGCGGCGCCGTGCCCGTCGGCCGCCGAGGCGCCGGCCGTCACGGTCAGCGACGGCGCCGGGGACTTCAACGCGTGGGCGTCCTGGCCCTCGGCAGGAACCTGCGACCAGTCAACCTGGCCGGCCTCACACGTCTGCAGCGTCGGGAAGTACAGGGTCTTGCCGGCCGCATCCGGGAGTTTGACCGAGAGCACAAGCGAGTCGCGGAGCTCCGGGCTCAACGGCGCCTTGGCGGTGTAGACGACCTGGCTGGTCCGCCTGGTGATGGCCGAGCCGTCGGCCAGCTTTTTCGGCTCGGGCAGCTGCTCCGTGACCTTGGCGGCGGTCCAGTTGGGGTTCACGTTGGGCTGCGCATCGTTGAGTTCGGGCGGCAGCGTGATGGTCACCTTGGTGGTGCCGGAGGTCTCGCAGCCGTGCGGGATAGCGAAGGTCAGCAGGGCCGGGGAATTCGCGGTCGTGTCGTCCGGGGAGACCCCGACGTGGGCCGAGGCGCCGCCGACCCCGGCGAGCATCAGCACTGCCGTCCCGCCTGCGACGGCGGCGGCGGACAGGGCGCGGCGGAGGGTGGACTTGGACTGGGCGGATTTTGGCAGTGTGGAAGTGGACCGGGTGGATTTGGGCAGTGTGGATGTGGGCAGTGCAGTCGTCAAAACGGGTGCCTTTCAGGCGTGCGCGCGGCACTTCGGGCGGCGCGCGTAAACGGGGGAGGCGCGGCAGAGTGGCCCGGTGTGGGTCCTTCGGGCATGTCCGGCCGCGGCCGGAAGGAATGTTAGGAAAAGACGACGACGGCTGGCGGTCCCCGGCGGCAATCGCGCCGGAGGTTGCGCCGGGGCAGCGGCAGGGACTCTGCGGGCCACAGGGGCAGAGTGGGGGCGGCCGCGGGGCGCGGCAGCGCCGGCGCCGGAAGCTGGACCAGTGGGCGGAGCCATGCCGCGAGCGACCACAGTGCGTCCTCGCCCCGTGCCAGGAGCAGGGCGCAGGCGAGCGTCGCCAGCGCGTGGCCGGCGAGCATGGAGAGCGCGAGGGCGGAGTCCTGTGCGTGGAGCTGGAGGTGGTCCGCCGGTACCGGAAGCGGGATACCGCCGACGTGGTGGCCACCCGCTCCAGTGGTGCCGATGCCGGGGCCGGTCGCGGCGCCGGCTAGAGGCGCGCTGAACGCGGAGAACGCTTCATGCAGCACCACCTGCCCGGCGCCCAGCAGCCCGGTCATCGCGGGGACGTTCAACTTCAGCCGGGTGGCCGCTGTGGACACCAGTCCGCTGAGGGCCAGGAACGCGAGCAGGATGGCGGGGGCGGGTAGCTGGCCGCCGGCGACGACGTGCGCGGCCGCGCCAAGGGCCATGATCGTCGTGGCGACCATGGCTGCACGGAGCGAATGAAAAGGCGTCCGGGCGTGGGATGTGCGCACGGAGTCCTCCTTCACGGCTCGATGCTGGCAGCGCCTGCCGTAATTCTACCGGCTGTCGAAACTAGTGCGGCTGCCGCGAAGCGGCCCGCCCGCGAGGCGGGCACCCCGGTCCGGGGACCGGGGTGCCGCCAGTTCCTACAGGCGCCGTCCGGCCGGCGTCAGTTGACTGCCGCACCGGCGGAGGTGGCCGCACCGGCAAGGCGGATCCAGGTGTCCACCACGGTGTCGGGGTTCAGCGAAACGGAGTCGATGCCTTCGTCGACCAGCCACTCGGCGAAGTCAGGGTGGTCGCTCGGGCCCTGACCGCAGATGCCCACGTACTTGCCGCGCGCCTTGCAAGCCTTGATGGCCATGCTCAGAAGCTTCTTGACGGCAAGGTTGCGCTCGTCAAAGCTGCCGGCGACGATCGCGGAGTCGCGGTCCAGGCCCAGGGTCAGCTGGGTCATGTCGTTGGAGCCGATCGAGAAGCCGTCGAAGTAATCCAGGAACTCGTCCGCCAGCAACGCGTTGGACGGGATTTCACACATCATGATCACCTCGAGGCCGTTTTCGCCGCGGCGCAGGCCGTTCTCGGCGAGCAGGTCGATGACGCCGCTGGCTTCGTCCACGGTGCGCACGAACGGGATCATCAGCTTGACGTTGGTCAGGCCCATCTCGTTGCGGACAAAGGAGAGGGCCTCGCACTCCAGGTCGAAGCAGTCCCGGAAGGACGGCTCCAGGTAGCGCGAGGCGCCGCGGAAGCCGATCATCGGGTTCTCTTCGTGCGGCTCGTACGCCGGTCCGCCAAGCAGGTTGGCGTACTCGTTGGACTTGAAGTCGGACATCCGGACAATCACCGGCTCCGGCGCGAACGCCGCGGCGATGGTGGCCACGCCTTCCGCCAGGCGCTTGATGTAGAAATCGCGCGGGTTGTCGTAGGCGGCGATCCGCTCCCGGATTTCGGCGATGACCTCCGCAGGCTGCTCCTCCAGGTTCAGCAGCGCCTTGGGGTGGATGCCGATCTGCCGGTTGATGATGAATTCCAGCCGGGCCAGGCCCACGCCGTGGTTGGGGAGCTGGGCGAAGGTGAAGGCCTGCTCCGGGGTGCCGACGTTCATCATGACCTTGACCGGGGCCTCGGGCAGCTGGGTGATCTCGGTTTCCTCGACGCTGAAGTCCAGGAGCCCCTCGTAAATCACCCCGGTTTCGCCGTCGGCGCAGGAGACGGTCACCTCGAGTCCGTCGATGAGGTCGTCGGTTGCGCCGCCGGTGCCGACGACGGCGGGAATCCCGAGTTCGCGGGCGATGATGGCCGCGTGGCAGGTGCGTCCGCCGCGGTTGGTCACGATCGCGGAGGCCCGCTTCATGATCGGTTCCCAGTCCGGGTCGGTCATGTCCGCGACCAGGACGTCGCCGGTCTTGAAGGATGCCATCTGATCGATCGAGGACAGGATGCGGACGCTGCCGGCACCGATGCGCTGGCCGATCGCCCGGCCCTCCACCAGCACTCGGCCCGTTCCGTTCAGGCGGAAGCGGCTCAGGCTGCCCGAGGCCCGGCGGGACTGCACGGTTTCCGGGCGTGCCTGCAGAATGTACAGGCCGCCGTCGATCCCGTCCTTGCCCCATTCGATGTCCATCGGGCGTCCGTAGTGCCTTTCGATGGCGACGGCGTGCCGGGCGAGCTGCTCGACGTCGTCGTCGCTTAGGCTGAAGCGGTTGCGCAGCGACGCCTCCACCGGAACGAAATCGATGGTGTGGCCGATTTCGCGGTTGCTCGTGTACGTCATCTGGAGCGCCTTCTCGCCCAGTCCGCGCTTGAGGATCGCCGGCCGGCCGGCCTCGAGGGCGGGCTTGTAGACGTAGAACTCATCCGGGTTGACGGCGCCCTGGACTACGGCCTCGCCCAGACCGTAGGAGGAGGTGACGAAGACGGCGTCCTTGAACCCGGATTCGGTGTCCATGGTGAACATCACGCCGGAGGCGCCGACGTCGGAACGGACCATGCGCTGGACGCCCGCCGAGAGCGCCACCTCGGCGTGCTCGAACTTGTGGTGCACCCGGTAGGCGATGGCCCGGTCGTTGTAGAGGGACGCGAAGACGTCCTTGATGGCCACGAGGATGTTCTCGATGCCGCGGACGTTCAGGAAGGTTTCCTGCTGCCCGGCGAAGGAGGCGTCGGGCAAATCCTCCGCGGTCGCGCTGGAGCGGACGGCCCAGGAGAGATCATCGGATCCGCCATGCTTGTCCACCAGTTGCTGGTAGGAGTCGCGGAGCTGCGCCTCGAAGTCCGGCAGGAAGGGCGTCTCGCGCATCAGGGTGCGGATTTCCTGGCCCGCAGCGGCCAGGGCCGTCACGTCGTCGGTGTCCAGGCCCACCAGCCGGTCGGCGATCTTCTGGTCCAGGCCGGAGTCGGCCAGGAAGCGGCGGTACGCGTCCGCCGTCGTGGCGAAGCCGTCGGGAACCTGGACGCCGGCGGACGTGAGGTTTTGCACCATCTCGCCGAGGGAGGCGTTTTTGCCGCCCACCCGGTCCAGGTCCTTGAGGCCGAGTTCTGAGAACCACAGGATGTCCGTCGTCATGGTTGCTGCTCCTTTGCAGATGGTGGCATACGGTAACGCCGCCCGTCGCGGGCGGCCGCCGGTTGATGGGCGCAAGTCCTGTCCACAGTGACAGGTCGGCGTGGGTGTTTCCACACGATGTGGCCCACGCAACACTTGTGAAGCGTGGCCTCAGTGCTTGAGGTTCATCTTCTGGAGGATGGTGGCCGCCATTTCCTCGACGGAAACGCTGGCCGAATTGAGGTACGGGATCCCGTGGGAGACGTAGAGCCGCTCCGCACTGCGCAGTTCGAAGCCGCACTGCCGCAGTGACGCGTAGGGCGATCCGCGGCGGCGTTCGGTGCGGACCTGGCTCAGGCGCAGCGGATTGGTGGTGAGGCCGAAACACTTGGAAACAAAAGGCCGCAGCGGCTTGGGGAGTCCTTCGCGTTCAAAGTCCTCGTCCACCAACGGAAAGTTCGCGGCGAAGATGCCGTGCTGCAGGGCCAGGTACATCGTGGTGGGCGTCTTGCCGCAGCGGGACGGTGCCACCAGGATGACCTGCGCCTTTTCGAGCGCCCGGAGGCTCTGGCCGTCGTCGTGCTCCATGGCATACTCGACGGCGGCCATCCGCGACTGGTAGCGGGCGGCGTTGCCCAGCCCGTGCGCCCGGCCCGGTTCGCCGCTGGCAGCAGACCCCAGCGCCTGCTCCAGCTGGCCGACGTGGCTGCCGATGAGGTCCACGATGATCCCCTGGCAGGTGCCCAGCGTCTGGCGGATGTCGCTGCCGACGGCGGTGGAGAACACGATGGGCTGCAGCCCGGTGGCGGCCCGGTTGTCGATCACCCTGACGACGGCGCGTGCCTGGTCCACGGTGGTGATGAAGGGGACCGTGATGCGGTCAAAATCGTTCTCCGGGAACTGCGTGAGCAGGGTGTTGCCGAGCGTTTCCGCGGTGATGCCCGTACTGTCCGACAGGAAGTAGACCGGGCGGGGAGCGTCATTGGTCATGAACGCATTGTGCACCAGTGGGGGCCGCGCGGTCTTCCATGACGCAGCCGCCGAGCACCGGAGCCTGCCGGAGGTGGGGGAGTAGGCTGTGACCCAGATCGCCAAAGGAGGCCGAATGAGCTACAAATATCGGACTGTCAGGGTCCGCGGCACGGAGCTGGTCGGCACGATTGCCCGGAGACACGGGGGCGCGCCGGAAATCTATGAAACCTCGACGGATCCGAGTACTTCCGTCGTTCCGGTGTTCTTTCCGGAAACCGGCGAGATCCGCTTCTTCGACCGGAAGGTGCTGGAGGACGTGCCGGGACAGTACAGCTAGGCGGCGTTCCGTACGTTCGGAGGGGGCGCCGTCATCATCAGGACCTGGCGGTTGCAAGCTTTGACCGGACCCGCACGAGGGGCGCTTTCGGATCGTGCGGCTGGGGGATAGCGGCCAGGGCGAACTGGTCGATGGCACCGGGCCGGAAGACGAGGCACTCCGTCGAGCCGCCAAACTGGAAGTACCCCAGCTCGTCGCCCTTATCCACATGGTGGCCCGGGACGATTTCCGGACCGATGACACAGGACGAGACCTCGATCATGCCCACGGGGATCACCGCCATGAGACCGATCACCGGGTCGTCGGCCTGGATCAGGATGATCGCCCGGGCAGCGACATGGGCCAAGTATGACTGCGAAACCGTCGGGTCGACGGCGTCGGCCCCCTCGGACTCCGCCTCCGAGAAGTACGTGCCGTCCTTGAGGTATGCCCGCACGATGGTTCCGGCGACGGGCGCGTGCCACCGGTGATAGTTCAGGGCGCTCAAGAACGCCTGGTACACCGTTCCGCCGACAAAGTGATCCACAGCCTCGTCTCGGGCGAGCAGATCATCGAGTGAGTAGGGCTGGTTCTTGACCCAGAACCGGCTCTGGCGTTGAACATCGGAGCTGATCTTGTAGGGCGTCGACTCGCACGCGCTCACAATGACCTTGTCGTCTTCGGGTGCTGCCACTGGCCGGGAGGTGGAGGTGAGCCGGCGGGCGAAGAAGTCGTTCCACGACGTGAAGCCCCAGTGCTCGGCGAGGGGGTCGTGCTGGTAGTCGTCCATTCCGACGACCTGCCGTGCCTTCTCCGACATCCACCCGGACGGCGAGGTGTTCAATACGTACAAAGAGTCCTCGCTGGTCAAGAACACGCACCAAGCATCCAGAATCTTGCGGAACATGGCCACGATCCGCGGATCGCGGTGGGCAGCGAACCCGGCCTCGGTACCCATGGTCCAGTCGAGGATTGCGGTCAGCGGAGTGGTGACCATGCCGCCTTCGCTGAACTCTGGCGCCATCGTCAGGACCTCGTTGATCAGCCGGAGCATCTGGTCAACGCTCGTGAGGTGCCGTTTGCGGTACGGCTTCGACTTCGGAACCTGCTCGATCATCTCGGTCATGTAGAGACGGACAACGGGATCGCTGGCAATCAGTTCCTGGAACTCGACGATCACGGGGTGCAGAGGAACATCTTCTCCCCGCGCCTCCACCCGTTCCCGGTGGCCGGCAATCCAGTCTTCGAGTTCATCCTGTTGCTCGGGCAGCCAGCCGCCCGGTCGTCGGACGCGGTCGGAAGAAGAGTCAATAGTCATGATGCCGAGCCTACCCGCCTGCTGAATCCGACAGGCCGTACTGGGGTCAGCTAATCCGCTCGGCCAGCGCCACGATAATGCCCTCCGGGCCGCGCACGTAGGCCATCCGCCAGGCATCCTCATACCGGCCGATGCCGCCGACCAGTCCATACCCCTGCGCAGCCAGCCGGTCGGCGTGAGCATCGACGTCGTCGACCTCGAAGGCCAGGCTGCGCAGTCCAAGTTCGTTGGCCATTGCGGCGGGCGATCCCAGGACGGGGTCCGGCCGAACGAAGCTGGAAAGCTCCACTCCCGTGCCGCCGTCGGGGGCTCGCAGCATTACGATTTCGGTGCGGGAGCCCGGGATGGCTATGACCGTGTCGATGAAGTCTCCCTCGACGAAGGCCCGGCCCTCGACCTCAAGCCCGAGCCCGACGAAGAACGCCGTTACCCGGTCGAGGTCCTGGACGGTGACACCAACATGGTCGAACCGCATGACGCGTGGCATGGGCCGTGCCTCCGAATGCTCGTTCCCTTGTGGTCCGGGCGGACCTACGCGAACCTTACGGCTGATCACGGAGGTGAGGAAGGCGGCTCATCCGGGGCAGGCGCCGTTCCCTTGCCTTGGGCCGCTGGAGGTACGAAGATGAGCCCAGAATGAGGTTTTCCATCCGAGAACAATTCAAGGGAGATTCACATGTTGCTTTGGATAGCCATCATTATCGCCGTCCTCTGGCTTCTCGGCTTGATCGGCAACATCGGAGGCGGGTTCATTCACCTGCTGCTGGTGATCGCCGTCGTTGTGCTGATTTTCCACTTCATCCGCGGCAGGTCCCGCACGTAGAGGCGGATTAAGCGGCCGGGGGCGCATGAATACGACTGAACACCGGTCCCGGGGAGGATTACTCCCCGCACTGATTCCAACCATGTTGCGGCCCCCATCAACGCGATGCCCGCTTTGCTGCCGCCGTCTTTGACTGGCTGCGTCACCTGGTTCCTGAGTTTATGACGCCGGTTCAACGGACTCCACGGCGTAGAGCTTGCTCGCGGACCTTTGCAGTGGACGCCGCAGACGCACCTGGTACGGTCCGTTACGGAATGTTGCCCGGGGGTCAAGTTGAACCACCAGCAGTGGTTCGTCACGGGCAGACTCAATCCGGACGAGCATCCCATCCCGCTGGCCGTCGACGAGGAGCGGGGTGGCGGGCTCCACCGAGGTTTCCCGAAGCCGGTCCCGGTACTCCTGCCCGGCCGCAAGGAAGAGTATTCCGTGGGCGATGCCAACGACCCTTAGCGGGATTACCGGTCCGGACGCCAGTGGCTGCGCGGCCGGCGACTGCATTGGGTCAGCTGGCGCAGAGAAAGCGCCGACGGCGTTCAAGGACCGGAAGCATTCCCGGCACGGTGTCCGCGCCCCAACATCGGACAGGAGGGTCACCAGCAGTCCCCGGGGGGCTTGGTTCCACTTATCGTCCACGGCCTGGCACCATTCCGTGTGGTACTCCTGGCCGTGCTTCATTACGTAGACCTGGTCTCGGCCGAGGACGGGTGCCCCGCTCTGCCGCGCGGCTGGCTCGATCGGTTTGAGTTTGCCGAGGGACGCGCTCTCTCGGCGGGCGGTGTCACCGGCCGTGAGGTGTCTGGGGGTGAAGGGATGGAGCCGCTTCTTGGGTCTGGGAATTGCCCGGCCTTCCTGCGCGGAGGGTATGCGTGTGCACTCATCGTGTCCCCCAATCCAGCATGCGGGCTTTTTGCACCGGCCGCCAGCCCTACGCATGCTGACTTTCCTGCATCACGCCCCGCAGGGCATATGCACCAGCCGTTCATCCGTCAGGGGGCATCGCGTCTGGTTGTTTTTTGTTTTGCCCGCAGCACTGAGTCGAGCTGGTCGGCCGGGAGGGGGCGGGAGATGAGGTATCCCTGGGCGGTGTCGCAGCCTAGTTCCCTTAGGACTTCGAGTTGGGTTTGACGTTCGACGCCCTCGGCCGTGGTCGTCAGGCCCAGTGCTTTGGCCGGGGCGATGACGCCGGAGACGAGGATGGCTGAGGTGGGGTCGGAGTCGATGGTGTCGATGAAGGATTTGTCGAGTTTGAGCCCGGTAAGCGGAAGATCGCGCAGCATGGCCAGTGAAGAATAGGCCGTCCCGTAGTCGTCGAGGGCGACGCCGATGCCAGCGTCGATCAGCTCCTTGAGCTGTTTGGCGGCGGATCGGAAGTCTGCGACGGCGGCTGTCTCGGTGATCTCAATATTCAGCAGCGAAGCCGGCAGACAGTGCCGGTGTAGTGCCGAGAGGACGTCAGGGACGAGTGTGCCGGTCCCCAATTGAACCGGAGAAATGTTCACGGAAATCGCCCTGGGCGTACCGGTATCGGCCCATCGACGGGCCTGTGCGCAAGCCTGATCAATGACCCAACGGCCGATGGCATGGATTTCGCCGGTGTGTTCTGCAACGTGGATGAATTCGTCGGGGGAAACACGGCCGAGTTCGGCGTCTTCCCAGCGCAGTAGCGCCTCTACTGCTTCGCAGGTCCCGTCGCCGATGTCCATCAGCGGCTGATAATGAAGCGTGAACCCCGAAGCTGCAAGGGCATGGGGAAGGCGCCGGCGGATTAACGCCTGGCGAGCGAACCGGGTGGGGGGACGGCAGGGGTCGATCCGGCCAACACGCCGCTTGCCCTCATGCTTGGCCTGCAGCATAGCCGTGTCGGCGTGACGAAGCAGGTACTCCAGCCGCGCCGCCGGGCTGCCGCCCTCGATGTCCCCGGCCATGGCCAGGCCCAGGGTCGCCGAGAGGTGGAGTTCATGTCCATCGTGTTCAAAGGGTTCTTTGAGTGCTTCAAGGAACCTGGCCGCGATCGAACGGGCGGCGACCTCGTCGACGTCGACCAGTAGAACGGCGAATTCGTCGCCGCCGAGCCGGACAGTCAGATCCCCCGGGCGGGTGCAGGCCTGGAGTCTGGCCGCGAAGTCGGCCAACGCCGCATCGCCGGTGCGGTGCCCGAACGTGTCATTGATGATCTTGAAGTCATCGAGATCAACGTAGAGGACGGCCGTCGACGACGACCCCGGGGTGCTGATCAGGGACGGCCCGTGTTCGTCCAGAAGCCTACGGTTCGGCAGTCCGGTCAGGGGATCATGGAGGGCATCCTGCTGGAAGAGCTCTGACAGGCCCTCGAAAACCTCCGACACCGGCACAATCCGAGGGCCGGCCGCTGCCAGGACCAGCAGATCCTCATACCGGGCCTCCTCGGGCCTGCCCAGAAGCGCGGCCGCGGCGGCCCGGAGATCCAGGAGAGGCTCGAACGAGAAACGGTTCGGTGGCAGCAACTCGGCGGCCTTGACCCGGGCGTTCAGTGCCCTGCCGTAACCCAGCCGCCCCGTCATGCGCTCATCTAACTGCCCGCGCGTCAACAACGAGAGCGTGCCGTCCACATCGATCGCCACGGCCCGCAGACCGCGGTCGGCGCGGAACAGGGCCTCGATCTCAGTTGAGGGCGCATCCCCGGGCACGACCAATGCCGGGGATCCGAGATCGGTCAAGATGCGAAATGACGGGCGCGGCGCCCGGCCGGGACTACCGGGATCAATGCTCACCGGCCCTTCATACAGGCTCCGGGCAAACAACCTCTTAACATCAAGCCAAGAATCGGGAGCCACATCTCGATTGGGCTGTGGAGGATGCGACGCGGTGAGAGGGTCCGGCGCCGAGTTCCCGGGAGGTACCGGCTGCACACCGCAGGAGCCTGGCCTGAATCATTGCCTCAGCCAAGCATCAATTCCTGCGGCATCGCACCGTGCTGCAGCCTGCAGACGGTCGATGCGTGGCTTGGGGCGGGGACTGCTGATGGCTGGCCTCTAACACAGGAGAATTCGCGGCGAATCGGCTGATGTTCAAGGGCCATTGGACACGGCCCAGGGAGTTCCTTGCGGGCCTATCATGAGACATGCCCGGGACATCGGAAGCGGAAGTTGAACGGAAATTCGACGTCGACGAATCAGATGGGCTGCCGACGTTCACCTCGATTCCCGGGGTGAACAGCGTCCAAAGCACCGGAGACCAGGAACTCGACGCGGTGTATTTCGACACGGCAACCCTGGCCCTCGCGGCCCGGCGCATCACCCTGCGCCGCCGCACTGGAGGCAAGGACGCCGGGTGGCATCTGAAACTGCCGGTAGCAGCAGACGAGCGGCGTGAGATCACGGAACCCCTGAACGAGGACCCGGACACTGTGCCGGCACGGTTAAGGTCACTGGTGCTGGTCCATACCCGAAACCAGGAACTGGCTCCCATCGCCCACCTGAAGACCCGGCGCACCGCCGTATCCCTGCTCTCGGCGGACGGAACGGTGCTGGCCGAATTCAGCGACGACCGGGTTGAATCAACGATCCTCCTGGAGCCGGTCGAACCTGCGGCCTGGCGGGAATGGGAAATCGAACTGGTCGATGGGCGCCGGAAGCTGTTGGACGCCGCCGAGTCGGTGCTGGCCTCGCTGGGTCATCGGCCCGCGCAATTGCCCTCCAAACTGGCCCGCGCCCTGGGCGCCCGGTACCCCGCGGACGCTCCGCCAGCACCCAACCCCGGACGCAAGGGACCGGCTTCAGCGGTGCTGCTCGCCTATCTGCACGAGCAGGTCGAGATGCTCAAGACACACGACCCTGGAGTCCGGCAAGGGACCCCTGACGCCGTGCACCAGCTCCGGGTGGCCGCGCGCCGGATCCGATCGGTGCTGGCAAGCTTCCGCAAGCTGACTGACAAGGCAACTGCACAGCTTCTGCGGGAAGAACTTCAATGGCTCGCCGGCGCGGTGGGGGAGGCCCGGGACCTGGAAGTTATGCGCGCCCACCTCAACGGGGAGCTGGACGCCGAACCCCCGGACCTCTTTCCGGGCCAGGCGGAGCAACATCTGGAGGACACGCTCGGCGGCGCTTACGAGGCTGCCCTCGCCGACGGCCTGGCCGCTCTGGACAGCGACAGGTACTTCCGGGTCCTCGACGTGCTGGACGGCTTCCTCGCGTCCCCTTCGCTCGCCGGAGCGGCGCACAAGAAGGCCAAGGGGAGGATCGGCCGGCTCGTCAACGCAGAACGACGGCGCCTCCAAGAGGAGGTGAAGAGCCTCCGGAATACGTCAGACCCCGAGACTGCCAGCGCAGCGCTGCATGAGGTCCGCAAGAGCGCGAAACGCCTCCGCTACGCGGCAGAAGCGGCCGTCCCGATTTTCGGGAAACAGGCCGCCAGGATGGCGCGCGCCGCTGAAGAAATCCAGACGATTCTGGGCGAACACCAGGACAGCATTATTATCCAGGAGAAGCTGCGGACCCTCGCCGCCACACCACTGGAAACGGGCATCGCATTCACCTACGGACGACTCCACGCCCTGGAACAACAGCGCGGCGCCGAAGCCCGTTCCCAGTTCCACCAGGCGTGGCGCACATCCCCGCCCAGGCGACTCCACTGGAAATAGGTAACCCTGCTGGAACTGATGAAGGCCGACGGCGTCCGGGCCGAGGACCGCTAACCCCCGTTACCGCCCCAAGGCGCTGCTTAGCGGATTAGAAGAGATGCTCGGAAGGCTCTGAAGTGAATTCTCGATGGAGCCGGTTTCTGGCGCTATTCTCAATCAGGGTGGGGATGTAGCTCCTGATTCGGCCCGCAGACAAGGACTCGTACTCCTCACCGACGATGCCGGCGATGTGCGGACGGGGCGCCTCCGGAAATCGGGCCGAGAGGCGGTCAATAACTGCACGGACAATGACTTCTTTTTCCGCTTCGCTCACCATGCCAGTTTGACCCGGGGTGGAACCGGCGTCAACCAACCCCGAGAACCACGTCATAATCGTGGCTCGAGTTGCGTCCCGGTGCGTCGCCCTAGCTGGGATTCCGCCGTAACGAGTGAGGCACGCTGACCGGCCCCTTGGGGGACAGTGGCGTCTACCGAGTCGGCCCGCCTGCACGGGTGTGTGCGGGCGGGCCGACGGTTGCTATCAGCTCTCGCGCCGTTGCCGGTCCTGTGGTCGGCCCAGCTGGGGGTCGCTCGTGAGCGCGCGCCCATTCTCCAGCCGGCCCGCCAGAACGCGGACAAGCTTCGGATCCGCGGCGGAGGTGACGGTCAGGTCATACCAGCCACCCTGGGTCGGGATAACAACAGTCTTGCCCTGGCCCGGGTTGAGCGAGAAAGCCTGGGAGCCGGGCCCGTAGGCGTCCTTGAGGGTCAGGGCTGCGCGTGCCGGTCCGGCGTTCTCGATCCGGAACTGCGCGTGTGAAGCCTTACCGTCGGCGGTGACGGTGACGCGGAGGTCCGCGGACGCCGTCGTGCCTGCGAGGTGCCGGTACCAGCCAGCCGGTCCATGCATCTGCACGTCGTACTCGGCACCGAGCGCCCAGGTGGCGTCCAGTGAGGCCGCCGCCCCAATGGTGTACGAGTACGGTGCGGCAGGAAGCAGGTTCGAGCGGACCTGCACGTGCGCGCCGAGAGTGCCCCGGTTCGCCCAGTGGGCGGTAAGCTTGCCGCCCTCGATCTTCGTCTCAACGTCAAGGGCGTAGCCAAGCGGGCGGGACGGACGCGTGCCCTTCTCCTGGTCGGGCATCGAGTTCGTCGCCGGGGGCGTCGGAACGTAGCTCGGGTGGCGGTTGTGGTCGGCCGGTTTATAGGCCGAGGTGTTCGGCAGCGACGGCGCCTCGTCGCCGCGGTCGGAAAAGTCGAAGGCGCTGGTAAGGTCGCCGCTGACTGCGCGGCGCCAGGGCGTGATGTTCGGGCAGGCGACGCCGAAGCGCGCCTCGAGGAACCGGATGATGGAGGTGTGGTCGAAGGTCTCGGAGCAGACGAAGCCACCCATGCTCCAGGGGGAGATGACGATCATCGGCACCCGGACGCCGAGGCCGAAGTGTCCCGGGGTGTCCTTGCTGCCATAGAAGGTGGGGGTGCCGTCGTACCATTCGCCGGCGGTCGGGACCGTGGATGCGCCAGGGATCTGCGGAGTGTTCGGGTGCGGCGGGACGATGTGGTCGAAGAAGCCGTCGTTCTCGTCGTACATGAACAGCACCGCCGTCTTGCTCCAGACGTCCGAGTTGGAGGTGAGGATGTCCAGGATGTTGGCGGCGTACCAGGCACCGAAATTCGGCGGCCAGTTGGAGTGCTCGGTGTATGCCTCGGGGGCCACGACGTAGGACACCTGCGGCAGTGTTCCCGACTTTACGTCTTTGCGGAGGATGCTGAAGAGGTCGTCTCCGGCCTTGGCGTTCGTGCCGGTGCGGGCCTTCTCGTATAGGGGTGAACCCGGTTTCGCGTCCTGATATTGCTTGAAATAGAGCAGGGAATTGTCCCCGTAGTTGCCGATGTAAGCGTCGTCGGTCCAGCCCTCATAGTGCGCGGGATCGAGGCCCTCGCCGATGTCCTGGTAGACCTTCCACGAGACCCCGGCCTTCTCGAGTTCCTCGGGGTAGGTGCTCCACCAGTACCCTTTTTCCTCGTTCCACAGGTCCGGACCGCCGCCCTTCCGGTCGGGGTCATCACCCCCGGCGAATATGAAGTAGCGGTTCGGGTCTGTCGGGCCGAGGACCGAGCAGTGGTATTGGTCGCAGATAGTGAACGCGTCGGCGAGGGCGAAGTGGAACGGGATGTCCCGGCGTTCGTAGAAGGCCATGGTCGCATCCGACTTCGTGGGCAGCCACTTGTCGTATTTACCGTTGTTGAACGCCTCATGGGTCATCTTCCACGAGTGGTCCAGGTCCTCCATGAACTGCATGCCCAGGTTCGGTGCGTCCGGATGGAAGGGAGTGATGTCGCGGGTGGCGTTGACTTGGTGGAAGGCGTCCTTTCCGGACGGCAATACCGCCGGGTGCGGGTCCGAAAACCCACGCACACCCTTCAGCGTGCCGAAGTAGTGATCAAAGGCGCGGTTCTCCTGCATGAAGACCACCACATGCTCAACATCCTTAATCGAGCCGGTGGCCCGGTTGGCCGGGATCTCCGCGGCCCTTGCAATACTCTGGCCCAGCATCTGCGAGATCGCGGTGCTCGCAGCACCAGCGCCCGAGAGCTGAAGAAAACGACGGCGGTCCAAAGCGGTCATGAAACGACTCCTGATGCTTGTCTTAGTGGTGGCCCCCGGGTGGGACTTTGCCAGAGCCGGATTGCAGCTCGGTGTATTCGTGGTGAACACGGCGAAGCCTGCCCGGCCAGGAGGCATTACATGCCGCGACCGCCGACACCACCAAGTGGCCCGTAGCTGGGCGGAGCAAAGTCGTACTCCGGCTCGAAAGTTCCGAGTCTTTGCTGGAGGGCCGCCTACTTAATCGTTTTCCAGCGCGGGCAACGTGAAAGTTCCGTCACTGCGGCGTTACCGCAGGGTCTCGGCAAAACATAAAGGCCCTGTTTCACTTTGTTTGGAGAGGAACCAGGGCCTTTCTCATTTGCTTTGACCGGGGATTTGAACCTCTCCGAAACCAGCTCTGGTATGGAAAACGCCTAGATTTGGCGGGAGTTTATGGCGGGAACACCAGAATCCTCAGCGGCCACTGGCGCGGGCCCGCCCTGCCCAGCGCGGACCTTCAGAGTGGGTCCGATGCCGTTCTTGGGCAGTTCCATTCCACCGAGAGGACTTCGTCACATGCAGAAAATCTATGCCGAGTTCTCACACGACCTCAACCAATGTCCCAGGCAGCACGTCTAGCTCACACTCGTGGGCAGGGGAAGAAATGATTCCCCGCGGTCTCGCATGGCCCCGAGCGCCCGAAGGACCCCGGCGGCGGTGCCACCACCGGGGTGGTTGCCGTGAATGATGGCAATGTCGCCGGTGCGTGCACGGGAGACCTCGCGGGTGACCGTCGCCGCGGGGAATGTGGCGCCGCCGTCGCCGTTGACACTGAATCCGACCGGGATGAGGCCCAAGGCGCGGACAATTTCGGCAGAGACTTCATCCAGGTATGCGGTACCGGGTCTGAAGTAGCGGGGCCGCTTTCCGGTGAGTTCGGCGAGACGGGCATCATTGGTCATGACCTCGTCGTAGACCTCCCCTGGATTGGCCGTGCCAGGAATTCCGTAGGCGCTCTTGCCTGTGACGGAGAGGGGCCGGTGGTTGGTACCGTGGTTGGCGAGTTCGAACAGCGGGTCGGCAGCCAGGTCCTTGGCGAGGGAAAGGTTGGCGGCGATCCATCGCGAGTTCAGGAACAATGTGGCCGGGACGTGCTCCTGCCGTAGGAGGGCTAAGAGAGCCAAGTCAGCTCCATTTCCATTGGATCCGCCGCAAAAGTCAACCGTCAGTGCCACTCCGGCGGCCGTGGAAGGCAGCCGGGTAAACACCCCGGGTGCTTCCAGACCCCAGTACTTTGCAGCAGGCGCGGAGTGCAACGTCATGACCTCATTCCGGCTCGGCATTGCCCCTGGCCGCGCTGGAAGCTCCGCAGGATGTAGGTCTGCGGGGGAAGGAGGAGCGACGGCATTGTCGGCTCCTAATTGAGGGCGATCAGCGAGGGAGAGCCCTTCTGGATTGGGAGCTTGCGGTGTTGTCCCGTCTGGTGCAGGGGTCCTTGCCGCCCCGATTTCCTGGCTGGCGGGTGCGCAGCCTGCCAATCCCAAGGAGGCGGCAGCCAGAAGGAATGACCGCCGATTCGGGGTCCCAGTCACAGCAATGTCCGATCTCTCTAGCATGAATGAATGACGGCGCCGGGGATGGGGCGCGGCTCCGCTTCGACGGAGTCACGATCCGGCTGGAGTTTGCGTGGACTTGCCTGAACTCATCTTCCGAAGAAGCGGCGGCTAGCCACATTCGCCTTTATATCTTAGGCTCCGAGCGGGGTCGCGGCGTGACATCGCTGGGGCAGGAGGGGCCCATTGGGAAGCGACTCCCGAAGTTCCCTTTTTCGTTGCGTTCTGTTCCGATGACGTTTGGTTTAGCTCCACGGTTCATATCGGAACCGGCAGGGATTGGGTAGGCGTTGTCGGTGGATATTCGCCATGCAGGCTGGGGAGGGCTCATCCCTGGCGCCCCTGGCGATCGCATCCAGATTGCCTCCCAGAGTTTGCGGGCTTACTCCTGCGTCACCCGCTCGCTGGGTCAAGCAGCCAACAAAACCGGGGCAGCCCCGAAGGTTTGCAAAAAAGTCGAGGAAAGGGTGCGGGGAGGTTCAGAGGAGGGGGCAGATGTTGCGGTGTGCCAGCCCGAAGGACAGGGTCATGCCGACGCCAGATGTCACCGATACGACGGTGACGCCGGGGAGGGTCTCCCGGACCAGGATCGGCGCGGCCTCGGAGGAGGCGTAGATGCCCTGCCAGCGCTCGATGATGTCCAGCGGCCGCCCGACGAGCGCTGCGGTTTCGGCGTTGATGGTGCTGGTCACCGCCTCCGCGAGGAAAGGGGAGGGAGTGGGGTGGTAGTGGTGGGAATCGCCGAGGATCAGGCTGCCGTCCGGGCGCTGGGTGAACATCACGTTGGCACCGATGTCGAGCAGCTCGGGCTGGTTCTGTGCCACTTGGGCGCGGAGCGCGGCCGCACTAGGCATGTCTGTGAAGGCAGGGTAGCGGAGCATGGAGGTGGCCGTCAGGACCGCCGGACCTATCACGACGCCGGGCGGCTGTGCCGCAAGAGACATCTGCAGAACACAGCGTCGAAGTTCATGTTCGGCGGCCAACTCAGGGAAAAGATAGTCAACGTCGTGTCCAACACAGACAAACACCTGGAGGCCACTGAAATCTCCACGAGATGTGTGGACGGTAGCGATTCCGGACGGGTCCTGACTGAAGTTCATCGCGGCGGTGTTCCAGTGAAGCTCGACGCCGGGCTGGTCGTCGAGCCATGCCGCTAGCCGCGCTACCGTGGTGCGAGGGTCCACCCGGAGGTCATCGCGCAGGAACGCGCCTCCCACCAATCCGGGCCAGGCGCCGTCGTCGTCCGTCTTAGTCCACGGGGAAGCAGACGTGACCGGGCTGCTGAGACGGCGGCGCGTCTCCGCGGCCGTGAGTAACTCCACCTGGCCTGGCTCGCGGGACGCGGCCAATTCCCGCAGCACCGCCAGCTCCGTGCCCGTCCTGGCAACTACCACGGCTCCGGATTCGGAGACCCAGAAGCCTGCGCGGCCGGCGAAATCCAGCCAATACGTCCGTGAAGTCTGCGCCAGTTCGTAAAGTTCGCCGGACTGCGCGGTGATGCAGCAGTGGCCAAAGTTTCGGATGGACGCACCGACGGCGCGGTGGTCGCGCTCGAGGATGATTACCGACAGCCCGTTGGCAACAGCATGGGCAGCGTGCGCCAGCCCCAGGATGCCCGCTCCTACAATCACGACGTCGGCGGGACCGCCAGCGTTGGCAGAATGGCGGGTTTCCGGGGTTTTCACCTTTCGAGACTTGCCTGCGGGCCGGGCGGAATCAAGTCGGAGCGGCGCTTGTTTTCACACGTTTATTTGCTGTTCATTTCCAGTTTGATTCATTGAACCAGCATGGGCCGATGAGTCCCGAGTGCCACCAAACCCGACCCAACTGAGGATCCCATGATCAAGCTGGTTGTTCTCGACATGGCAGGAACCACCGTGGATGAGCATGGTGATGTTTATGCTGCCCTGGCAGCCTGCGTCGAGGAAACCGGGGCGGTCATCACTCCGGAGAGGGTTCAAAAATGGATGGGCGCCGACAAAATGGAGGCCATCTCCGCGCTGATCCGGGAAGGCGGCGGCACGCCGCAGGCAGAGACCGTGGCAGCCGCCTTCGTCCGCTTTAAGGTGCTCCTCGCCAAGCGCTATGACGCTAATCCGCCGGTGGCTCTTGAGGGTGTTGAGGGTGCGTTTGCGTCTTTTCGCCGTATGGGCGTCAAAGTAGCCCTCACTACCGGCTTTTCCCGGGACGTGGCGTGGCCGGTGTTACGGAAGCTCGGCTGGAAGCTGACGTCAGACGGCGGGATGCTGGACGCGGTGGTCTGTTCGGATGAGGTTGCGGCAGGGCGTCCTGCGCCGTATATGATCCACCGCGCCATGGAGCTGGCGGGCGTCCAGGACGTCCGCGCTGTACTCGCCGCCGGCGATACCATCGTGGATCTGGCTGCCGCCCATAATGCCGGGGTCACTGCCGTTGGAGTATTGACCGGCAGATTGAGCCGTGCGGCCTTGCAGGAGCACCCCCATCATCACATCGTGGCGGGCGTGAAGGATGTTCCGGGCCTCCTTTCTTTGAGCCGGTCTTCCGATGTCCGGTGCCCAAGTTTCACCGGCCGTTAACTTTGTGACCGTTATCTCGCGGATTTTGGTTACCTCAATTGCTTAATCTCAAGCCGTCAACCAGATGTCCTACCATCGCCCGGCCTTTGAGGTTCCCGGCATTCGCATCGAAAGGCACCACCAGTGAAATTCCTTCGTTCCTCCCGCCGCGCCCTTAAAGTCGCGGCTCTGACTACGGTAGCGGCCGTCGCACTTACCGCCTGCGGCTCGGCCGGCGCTTCGGCCCCGTCCGCCGAAGCGGGTACTTTCGCCAAGGATTCCAGCACCCTCGTCATCGGAATGGTCCCGGACGAAAGCTCCGCGACGTCCACGTGGCAGCCCATCGCGGACTACGTAGGCAAAGTCTCCGGCAAGAAGGTTGAGGTCAAGCAGTCCTCGAACTACGCCGCCCTCATCGAAGCTTCCATCGCCGGCCAGGTCGACGTGGTGTCCTTCTCCGCCTTCACTTACCTGCAGGCCAAGGCCAAGGGTGCGCAATTCACCCCGGTCGGCGCAAGCGTTGACGCCAGCACCCACGAGCCGGGCTACTACTCCGACGCGATTGTGCCCGCAAACTCGCCTGTCACCGACGTGGCCGGCTTCAAGGGCAAAAAGGTTTGCTTCGTCAATGAAAACTCCACATCGGGCTACCTTTTCCCGCAGTACATGCTGAACAATGCTGGCGTCAACAAGGGGGACTACTCCCAGGTGATGGCAGGCAAGCACGATGTTTCCGCGCAGAAAGTTTCCCAGGGCACCGAGTGCGAGGTGGGCTTCGCCCAGGACATCACCGTCACCACCACCGGCCCCGCGGCCGGCTTGTTCAAAGCATCTGACCTGAAGGTCCTGCACCGAGAATTCGTTCCGGGCCCCCCGTTCGCTGTGGCAGACGGCCTCCCCGCGGACGTCAAGAAGGTCTTGACGGAGAAGATGTCCACCGTCAAGACCGCCGACATCAAGGCGGCAGGTATTACCACCACCGACGCTTTTGACAAGTTCTTCGGCGAGGGGAACAAGCCCGTCGATGACAAGTACTACGACAACATCCGGGATCTTTGCAAGAAGCTCCCGAACGTTAAGACCTGTGAGGGCATCTAAGGCATGACAAGCAGCCACGCCGTCATAGAAATTGACGATCTCGTCAAGGACTTCGGCTCCAAAAGAGCCCTCGCCGGCGTGAACCTGACGGTCGAGGAGGGCGAAATTCTGGTTCTCCTCGGCCTGTCGGGCTCCGGCAAATCCACCCTGCTGCGGCACGTGGATCAGTTGGAACTCCCTACGTCCGGCCGAGTCCGCGTACTCGGCCGTGACGTCCCGGCGCTGCGCGGACGCGAGCTGCGCGCCCTCCGCTCGAAGGTCGCCGTCGTGTTCCAGCAGTTTGAACTGGTGGGCTCGCTAACCGTTCTGGAAAACGTCCTCACCGGCGCCCTCGCAAGGATCACCGGCCCGCGACTCGGCATCTGGTCCTACTCCCGGGCTCTGCGTTCGACGGCGGCCGGGCACCTCGAGCGCGTAGGCCTTGCGGGTTTGGAACACCAGCGGGCAGACACCCTCTCGGGCGGCCAGCAGCAGCGCGTAGCAGTGGCCCGGGCCCTGATGCAGGAACCTAAAATCCTCCTGGCAGACGAGCCGGTGGCCTCCCTGGACCCGGAAAGCTCCAAGCAGGTCATGGAACTCATCCGCGAGATCGGTCGCGAAAACGGGCTCACAGTGGTCTGCAGCCTACATCAGGTGGACCTTGCGCTGTCCTGGGGAGACAGGGTTGTTGGCCTGCGCGGCGGCACTGTAGTCCTGGACACGCCAACCACCGGATTGAACCGGGAAGAGGCCATGCGGATCTACAGCAGGGTGGCGCCGGCTGAGGCCGCGGCCAACGCATCAGCCGGGGCAGTGGCGGGATGACCGGAATTCTCACCCGGAGTCCTGAACGTGGACGTCCCGCTCCTGACGACCCTAGCCCGGACGGCAAAGTTGTTCGGGTATCGTCAGGGACGGCTCGTTCGTGGGCGCGGGTATCCATAACGATCGTTCTTCTCGCGCTGTTGCTCGCCGCCTTCGGCTCATTCCAACTGCTGGACTTCAGCGCAGCACGGCTGTCCCGGACCGTACCCGCCGCGGAGCGGTTCCTTGCCCGAATGGTGCCGCTGGACTTCTCCCATCCGGAAGAGCTTCTCTGGCTGACAGTCCTCACGCTCGCCATCGTGGTCTGCGGCACGGCACTCTCTGCTGTGCTCTCAGTGCCCATCGCTTACTGGGCGGCCCGGAACACCAGCCCGCACCCGGCGCTGCGGTGGCTCGGACGCAGTATCACCGTTCTGGCCCGCGCTTTTCCCGAGATCATTCTGATAATTATCCTGGCCACCATGTTCAGCCTCGGATCCCTCCCGGGCATCCTGGCCCTTGGGCTGCACTCAGTCGGTATGGTCGCAAAGCTCTTCGCCGATGCGATCGAGCAGATCGATGAAGGCCCGCGTCTGGCCGTCCGGGCGGCCGGCGCGACGAAGGCCCAGGAGTTTGTCTCGGCCGTCCTTCCGCAGGTGACGCCTTCATGGGTGGCCACGATTCTCCACCGTCAGGACATCAATCTTCGGGCGTCGGCGATTCTCGGATACGTTGGGATGCCCGGCCTTGGCTACGAGCTCTCCGCGAGTATCCAGCGGCTCGACTATCGGCGTGCCATGGCCGTTGCCCTCATCATCTTCGCGGTATGCGTGGGCATGGAGATTCTGTCCTCAACAATTCGGCGCAAGGTCCTGCGCGGCAGTGCGCAGAAGAAGAACCGGCGCTGGTCCGGCCCGGCATTGGGCTGGACGGCGGTCGCTGTAGTGGCAGCCGCCGTCGTGATCGCGGCACCTACATGGGGCGATTTCCTGACTGTCTGGGCCGTTCTCCCGCAACGCCTGGCATCGTTTTTCTCGCTCTCGATCGGCGACTACACGTGGCCTCAGATTCTTGCCATGCTCGGCCAGACGGTTGCGATCGCGCTGGCCGGGACATTGATCGGCGTCTTCCTGTCCGTGCTGATCGGATCCTACGCGGCCCGCAATGTTGCCCCAAGCCGAGCTGTCCGGAGCGGTGCGCGCTCAGTCTTGCTCGTGGTGCGCGGGATCCCGGAACTCATTTTGGCTATCGTGCTGATCCTCATGACAGGCCTCGGCGGTGCTGCTGCGGCCCTCGCCCTGGGTGTGGGCACCGTCGGTCTGCTCGGTAAGCTTCTCGCCGACTCGATGGAGGAAGTAGACCCCGGGCCCGAACGTGCTCTGCGGGCCGCCGGAGCCTCCAGGCCCCAGACGTACGCTGCGGGGACCTTCCCGCAGGCAGCACCGGCATTCGTTGGCCACATCTTCTACGCACTGGACGGGAACATCCGTGCCGCAACGGTGCTTGCGGTGGTCGGCGCGGGAGGTGTCGGCCAAGTGATGTTCGAGGCCGCTCAACTTAGCCGGTACAACGTGGTCTTCACCATGGCCCTGCTCGTGATCGGGATGGTGCTGATGATTGAGGCTCTCGCCATGTGGATCCGGAAGGTGCTCTCGACCTGAGGCGAGACCAGGAACGCCGGGGGAAAGTGTTTGCCGTCGCCCGCTCATTGGGGGTGGCAACCCTAGTCGGCCGACGCCCGACCCGGCGGCGCTGCGGGTGAACGACCCCCGTCGGAACGCAAACGCCCGGCCGGTGCGGGAGCACCTGCCGGGCGTTTGCCGTTTATTGCGGGACCTGTCTTAGACCCCGGCGTTGTAGACGTCGAGTCCGAAGCGGGACGCCGGGGCTGGATCCGGCCGCCCTCGTAGGAATGGTCCGGGTCCGGGTGGCCACAGCCCTGGAAATCGGTCAGGTGGTGGGTCGAGGGCGGAATGCCGTAGCGGTCAATGTAGCTCAGCCCGGCCTGTTTCCCGTTGGCCCCCGGCATCCAGCCGAGGAAGTGGTCGAAGGAGCGGTTCTCCATCATCACCACAATGATGTGGTCGGCGCCGGGCGCCGGGCGCCGGGCGCCGGAAGCGCGGGCGCCGCGGCAGCCGCAGTCCGGAGCGTGGCGCCCCGGCAGGTTTCCAGGCGCCGCGTTACTCCGCGGGCACCAAGATGGTCAAGTGTGAGTGGCCTCCGATGCGCCGTCTGTGACCCTGACGGGAGCGCTTACGCGGTGCCCCTCGTGGAACCCGTCGGGGTTCTCCGCCCAGGCCTGGATGTCCGGATACAGGGCCGGGAAGTCAGGGCCGCGCAGGCTGGAGGGGCCGCTCTGGCGGTTGAAGCGGTCGATGTAGGCCGTGGCGCAGCCGGCTTCGAGGGGGAGCCGGAGGTCGTTTTCCCAGATGTCGCCGACGCTGAGCAACCGGCGGGGTGCCCGGTGTCGGAGCATCCGGGGGAGCAGGGTGGCGAAGCCGTGTGGTTTTGAGGCGTCCGCTCTCACCACATCGACGTGATCGTGGAGGCCGAGTGTCCGGAGGCTTTCGAGCACCCCGGCGTGGGGTGCATTGGTCACTAGGACACGGAGCGCACGCCCGGTCAGGCCGTCGAGGAACCTGGCTAGCCCGGGTGGGGCCGTTATTGCCACTTCTCCGGCGGCCAGGCGCTGGCGGCTTTCGGTAAAGGCGGCACTGAGCTGATCTTGGGGAAGGTAGGCGCCGAACAGGTCCGCAACGGCTGCGTATCCGTCCGGGTAGGCCCGGGAGCCCGGTGCTCCGTTGAGGAACCGTTGCAATGTAGTGAGCAGCGGTGCGCTGGTGCGTGCGGGCAGACGTCGCGCTGCCGCGTTTGCGTAGGCATGCACCGGTCCGTCCCCGAGACAGACGGTGCCGTCAAAGTCCAGGACGAGCAGCGGCAAGGGTGAGTCGAAGGACGTATCGTTGTCAGCTTCGGCCGAGGGGAGGGGGCTCACGGGTGACTCTCGATCCAGGGGAACGCGTGTTCCGATGTCGTGTTCAGTTGGGGACCAGCGGGCCGAGGCAGGCCCGGTCTTGCGGTCGGGGTTCATGCGGCTGGCGACGGTCCTAGCGGAGGGCACGGCCGCTCAGGGTGTACGAGGTGCCGTATTCCGGGAGGAGTCTGGGCACGTCCACCTGGAGGGCTTCGGGCCGGAATCCGTGGATGGGCACGACAACACCTGGGTGGATGTCCATGACCATCTTGTGCAGCGCCTCGCCGGTGGCATGCCCGGAGGAGCCGATGCCAACAAAGGTGACATCGAGCCGTTCCAGCCATTCCATGTAGGTGTGCCAGTTGGCCATGAACGGGCCCAGCGGCTCGCCCTGGGCGTGGATGAAGGGCAGAAACGTTCCCGGCGGCCGGTGCGGGGCGGCAAGCGGGAGATCCAGAAGGCTGGGTACGTCCGAGACGTCCGCTTGGATCAGGAACGAGGAGGGTGAGGCCCGGACGGCGTCCAGGCTGACGGTGCGGATACTCCCGTGGCCGGCGGCTTCGGCCCGGGCCACGGCTTCGGCATGGCAACGGGTCTGTGGGCGGGATCCGTCCCAGGTGGTGACGCCCTCGACTCCGAGGTGGTGAAGGAGCGCCGCGGACTGCCCGGGCCACACCAGGGTGCGGCCATGGGCGCCCGCCCGGGCCATGAGGCGTTGGGCGCGGTCGACGTCGCGGACGTACATGCTCACAAGGGCCAGCCCGGGCGCCCGGGTCATGGCCTCTGCGGCCAGTTCGAGCACCTCCGCCTCGCTGCGGGGTTCCCCTGCGCCGGCGGGGATGTCGAAGGAGAGCATGGTCGTTTCCGTAACCAGCATGTCAACGCCCGCGGCGCGGTCCACGAATCCACGGCTGAGTCGAGCGCCGTCACGGTGGAAGTTCAGATCCCCTGTGTACGCCAGCGTCCCGTCCGGTGTGGTGACCAGGAATCCGCAGGCGCCAGGGATGTCGTGGTCCACCGGGACGGCTTCCACGGCGATGTCCCCGACGATTACGGTCCCGGTTATGGGGGTCAGTTCGGGCCGGTTGCCCGGGCCGCCCGTCCCGGACACCGCTATGGCGGCCTCCAACAACACCGTGTCCGGGTGCGCGTAGACGGGGACGTCGGGCCGGACAAAGCCGAGGGCGCCGTCGTGGTCCAGATGGGCGTGCGAGAGGAAGACCGCAGTTGATCGGTGATCGGGCCTGCCCAGGGTTGCGCCCGGATCCAGTTGGGCCGGGTCGTAGACCCCCGGAATTTCGGGTGCGAACCCGACGGCGAGGCGGTCCCGCAGCTCGAAGCCGAGGCGTTCGCGCACCGGCGCGCGGAAAAGATCGCGTTCGGCCGGGATGTCCAGCCCCATGTCCAGGAGCACACGCGCGGCGGGCGTCGAGATCATGATCTTGGAGGATCCGATCACCCCGATCCCGCCGAAGAATTCAATCGTTGTCATGCCAGGCCCCGTTCGTGGGTGTTGATCTTGTTGTGCTTCTCTAGCCACGGACGCTGCCCTGCGTCCCGTAGGCGCCGGTGACAAAGTACTTTTGCAGGAACAGAAAAAGCACGATGATGGGCAGCGTGGTGAACGACACAGCGGCACACAGTCCTGTCCAGTCGGTTCCCTCGGTCCCGTAAAAAGCCTGAAGTCCCACCTCGATGGGCCGGACCGCGTCGGACTTGGTCATGATGTAGGGCCAGACAAAGGCGTTCCAGGAGCCCATGAAAGAGTTCAGTGCCACGAGGACAAGGCTGGGAGCCGCAAGCGGTGCGGCGACCGAGAACAGCATCCGGACCGGTCCGGCCCCGTCAATCTCTGCCGCTTCGAAAAGTTCCTTGGGCAGGGTGAGGAAAAACTGGCGCAGCAGGAAGATGCCGAACACCGACGCGCCCCACGGGACGATCTGGATCAGGTAGGTGTCGTACCACCCCAGCTTCTGCGCAATGATGAAATTGGGAATCAGGAGCACGGTCTGCGGCACCATCATGGCGCTCATGACCAGCAGAAAGAGGGGCCCCTTGCCACGGAAGCGCATGAGCGCGAAGGCGAATCCGGCCAGCAACGAGGTGATAAGGACCAGCAGGACGACGCTGCCGGCGATCAAAACTGTGTTCCCGAAGTAGGTCAGCCAAGGGCTCTTTCCCCATGCCCGGGCGTAGTTGGAAAAGTCCCAGGCCGGCCAGAGCCTGGGCGGGAAGGTGAAGACGTCCGCGTCCGCCGCGACGCTGGTGATCAGCATCCAGAGTATGGGGACCAGAAAGAGGAATCCGACGGCGGCGGCGACCCAGGGCCGCAACAGCGGTCCCAGCCGGACGCCATGCCGCCATCGGGTCAGTCCGGACCGCCCCGGGCCGGAACGCAGAGTCCCGGAGGGCGGGGCGGTGTATTCGCCCCGGGAGTCCTCCTGCGTTGGCGTGACCGCGGTCCTCATGGGTGTTGTCGTTTCCACAGGACCTACTGGGAACCCTTCATGGCTTTCATCGCCGAGTCCTGGGCGGTGGCCAGGGCGTCCTTCGAACTCGCAGTCCCGTTCACAGCGGACTGGATGGCCTGGGCCAGAGCGCCGGAGGCCTTGCTGATCCACGCCTTCGGGGGCAGCGGGGTGGCTGAGTCAAGCTGGGTGGCGGCTTCGGTCACGAACGGTGTCTTGGCGGCGTAGTCCTTGAATACGGGCTGGTCCATGGCCTCCTTGCTGACCGGCAGGTAGCCGGTGGTGGCGGACCAGTACGCCATTTCCTCGGGGGAGGTCAGGAACTGCATGTATTTCCAGGCCGCGGCCTTTTCGGCGTCGGAGCTCTTGGCGAAAAGCGCGATGTTGGTGCCGGCCAGCTGGTTGGCGGAGCCCTTTGAACCGGAGGGCAGGGCAGCGACGCCGAGTTTGAACTTGTCTCCGACAGCCTTGAGGTTGAACGGGTAGCTGGCCACGGAGGACAGATCGAACGCTCCGGTCCCGCCGCCCAGTGCGGCCTGGCCGGGGTAGTTGGTCCCGAGCATCAAGGATCCGTCTTTCTTCATCTTGACCAGGTAGTCCATCGCCTTGACGGCCCCGTCTTTGGTGAACTGAGGTGTCCCGTCCGCTGCGAAGACCGTGTCGCCCATCGACTCGGCGAGGATTTCAAAGAAGGCCGTGCCGCCGGCCGGTCCCGAAGAACTGCCCGGGTCCATGGACAGGGCGACAGTGTTGCCGGTGGACGCTGCCTTGGCGGCAGTGGCGAACTCGTCCCAGGTCTTGGGCGCCGCGGGCACCATGTTCGGGTTGTAGTACTGGACCACGACGGACTTGTTGAATGGCCACATCCACGTTTTGCCGTCGGTGAGCTTCATGTCCTTTTTGATGCCGGCAAAGAAGCTCTTATATTGATCGCTTTGCGCAGCGTAGTCATCGAGCGGGACGATCACCTGGCTGGCCGCGAATTCGTCGGCCCAGTTTCCGTACACCTGGGCGATCGTCGGGGGCGTTCCCGCCGCCGTCTGGGCATTGATTTTGGTCTGCAGCGTCCCGTAGTCGGGTTGGTCCTGCAGCTCGACCTTGATGTTCGGGTTCTTGTCCATGAAGTCTTTGGTCATTTTGGCCAGCGTAGTTTTTTGCGCCCCCGATGACATCGCTTCCATGAAGGTGATCGTTGCCGGCGCGCCGGTGTCGGCCGGCACGGAGCTGCCGGACGCCGCGGTGTTGGTGCCGGTACCGCACGCGCTCAGCGTCAGTCCGGCGGCAACAAGAACGGACGTCGCAAGGATCCGGCGGCGGCCAGTCATGGGGGCAGGTTTAGAGTTTCGCGTCATTTTGTACTCCTGTAAGAGGTTGGTGTTAGAGAACGTCTCAGCTGGTCCGGTCCAAAGAGCGGGTGGTGCGCAGCTGAAGGATCGAAAGCGCTACGGTGATGCCAAACAGGACGACAGCCAGCGCGGCCGCGTACCCGGTCTTCCGGAATACGAACGCCTGTTGATAGAGCTGGAAGCCCAGCGTTGCCGTGTCGAATCCTGGGCCGCCGCTGGTCATCATGAAGAACTGGGTGAATGCCTGCAGGGAAGCCACCGAGGAGACCACGATGACGAAGATGACGACGGGGCGAAGTTGCGGGAACGTGACGTTCCAAAATTCTTGCCAGCCGTTGCAACCGTCGAGCCTCGCCGCCTCGGAAAGTTCCGTGGAAATGGTGGTCAGGCCGCCGAGAAAGATCACCGTGGTGAAGCCGATTTCATGCCACAGCGAGTAGATGATCACGGCGGGCATGGCGTAGCGGGAATCGCCGAGCCAGTCGATATTGGCGATACCGAACCAACTCATCACCAGATTGGCCAATCCGAAGCGGGGATTGAAAATCCAGACCCAGACAATCGACGTTGCCACTAGTGGGGTGACGTGGGCCAAGAAGACCGCGGTGCGGGCGGCAATATTGATTCTTGCGGCCCGGCGCAGCAACATTGCCAGGCTCAGCGAGATCGCCGTTCCACCCACGACCATGGCCACAACAAAGTAGCCCGAGGTTAGCAAGGTGCCGGTAAATGGCGGATCCTGTGAGCCGTCGACCAGCATCTGATAATTGGCCAGGCCCACGAACTTATTCTGGTCAGGGTTCAGCCAGTTCCACTTGAAAGTACTGACCACAAACGTGAAAACCGTTGGCCCGATGGTGAAAACCAGGAAGATCGCCAGTGCCGGAAGAATAAACAAATAGGCCACGGGGGACCGGAGCCCGGACCTGCCGCGGGAGGCCACAGGCCCGGCCCCTGGCCTGCCTTGAACGATCGCCCTCACCATAACTCCCAACATCACGCAAGACCTGTCCGGCCCTTGGCGGGTGACCAAGATCCCTACCTTGAGGCTGCAACATGACGGAATCGGAACTCCCCAGTGAATCGAGTGCGAACAGGGAGCGGATTCTCCGCCTCACCCATTGAGGCATGCGTCGTTGCTGGAGTTGTGGAGACCGAGTACGGTGACGGAATGACTGTCCGAGATGACTTTCTCACTTGGGTGAAGACGACGCTGTATCAGGCCGAGTTAGCCCTTCATAATGGAGATGCGGGCCCGCGCAGGGCGATATGGTCGCGAAACGAGCCGGTCAGTATTCTGGGCGCGTGGCGAAATGCGAACGGCCAGCACGAAGTTGAGCAGCTGTTCACCTTTCTTGAAGAAAGCTTCTCCGACTGCACGTCCTACGAGTTCGAGCTCAAGGCGTTCGACGTCGTGGGCGACATGGCGTTCACAGCTGGCTTGGAACATTCCTCCGTCTCGGTCGACGGTAAGCACCGCACTTACACTTTGCGTGCGACCCAGGTCTACCGACGTGAGGGTGGCGAGTGGAAGGTCGCTCACCGCCATGCGGACACTGTAAGCGAATGAGAAAACGGACGTCACGGGTCGGTTAAGGTCCGATCAAGAGGCCATGTGGCCGGCCCCAAATGGTTCAGGCTTGGCGTTCGGCATCTCTCAGCGTTCTACTCCCGTCCATTTTAGGCCGCCGTGGGACGCCAACGGCGGCGTGAACCAAGGGACCGTTCAGCGCAGAAATCCCAAGGTTCACGGACGCGTTGGGCGATGTTTGGGCGACGTTGGTGCCGCTCACAGGTGTGCGCCGAATACTGCGAGAATCCGGTCAGCATCGCCGGCGGCGGCGGGGGACAGGAAATCCCGGCGACGATTGAGCCACCGTGGCGCCCGGCACATCGTATGGGGGAATTTTGAATGATTGAAGACCGTGAGCGGGCCATAGCCTATGTCACCGGACGTATCTGCACTATCTCCAACGTCCGATTGATCCGGGACGTTGAGACCGGACGGTTGGTCGTGATGAGCGGCGAAGTAGCCGAGGACCGTGTCCACGTCTACGACTTCCAGAGCTGCGGCTATCTGGCTGGAAACGGAACAGCAGGCCGGTGGAACCTCTTCCACGCCCGCGACAACGCAACGATGGAGCTGATCCAGACCGAACCCGGGCGATTCGCGGGCATTGACCATTCTTCAGGACAATGGTTCACCGTGATGGTCACCGGCAGGATTGCCTTGGTCAAGGACATGATCCCTGGGCGTTCCCGGCGCTACGCGCTCTGACCGGACGAGCCCGCCGACCTCAGGTCTTGACCGTTGTTGGTACTACGCTGCAGGGCACGGACTTTCCGGCGGCCAGCATCGCTGATGCTCTGTGGTCAGGCCGGGTCGCCGCGAGCCGGCCCCGGCTTTGGTTTTGTCGGTCGTGGCTGTCTCGGACTCGGCCTGCTGCCAGCCCTAGCCGACGATGAGCATCAGGGCGAAATAGATAATTCCGCCTGCCACGCAGTAGATGGCGAATGGGGTGAGGGTCCGGGTCTCGAAAAACCGGAGCAGGAATTTGGTGGAGAACCATGCGGCGGCGGCGGAGCAGAGCGCTCCGATGAGGAACGCGGGGCGTTGATCGGCCATGGCCGGGCTGAAGAGTTCAGGCAATTTCAGGACGGCGGCCGCACCGATGATTGGGGTGGCCAGCAGGAAACTGAATCGGGCGGCATTTTCGTTGTTAAGGCCCGAGAGCAACCCGCCGACCATCGATGATCCGGAACGGGAGATTCCCGGGACGAGGGCGGCTGCTTGTGCGGTGCCGATGCCGAGTGCTTGTTTCCAGGAGATTTTGGCAATTTCGGCATCGGAGACGGCCGCGTCCGTCGTCGGGGCCTGGGCCGATGCACGGTTTCCCTCCTTGCTTCGCAGCCGCTCGGCAGTGAAGAGGATGAGGCCATTGACGACGAGAAATACGGCGGATAGCAGGGGTGAGGCGAACAGGGCGCGTATCGGCTTCTCGAGTGCCAGACCCAGGATCCCGGCCGGGATGGTGCCCAAAATCAGCAGCCATCCTAGTTTTGCGTAAGTGTCCTCCGGCAGGACCTTCCGGTCGCGGACGGAACGCCCGAGGCCTTTGAAGACCTCGATCCAGTCCTTGAGGAAGAAAAGAAACAGGACGATGGCCGTTGCCAGATGGGTGGCGATGAGGAAGGTCAGGAACGAGGGCGCGTTCTGATCAAGGTTCCAGCCAAAGAGCTTGGGAATGATGACGCTGTGGCCCAGGCTCGAAATCGGAAAAAGTTCAGTGATGCCTTGGATGAGGCCAAGGATGACGGCCTGGATGGTGTTGATCATTCCCGGAGGATACCAATAAGACATGGCTGGAAAGGTTTCCCAGCATCCGGACCAGAGCGCGGGAGGCCGTGGCTCCACCTATGGCTCGACATCTCGGCTCGGAGAATCGGGCGACGATTTCCGCGTTGCGCTGCTGTGTAGTCAAGGGCCCGACTTTCGTCAGCCTCGCGCATCAGAGAACAGTTCTAAGCTGCGACAATCGAAGCTTCTGGCGGCCCGCAGAAACCCCCGAAAGTGCCGTCCCGTTACTCGAGTGTTTCGAGTCGGTCGTGGCCCTGACCTGTCGACCCTTCCCACTCGGGGGGAGTCCTCCGTGAAAAATCTGTTACTACGGCGTTACCGCAGGGCCCCGCATGGCCCATGAGTGGCAAAGCAAAGGCCCCTGGTTCCCTTGTAAACAAAGGGAACCAGGGGCCTCGCTGCGTGGCGGTGACGGTGGGATTTGAACCCATTTCGTCATCCCCGCAGTTCTGCGGAAAATCCCATGAAGCCTTGGTTTCTCAGCCAATCGAGCGACGTATGGTCACGTTCTCCAACGGTTGAAAACACCACTCCACAGCGATTCCTTTGCCAATTCTTTGCCAACCCGATTCCGGGGCGCCGTAGGGCAGGCGGCCGCTCAGCTTGGTTGTACTCTTCCCCGCCGCAGGCCACACCCTCATGACTACGCTACAACCCGGCGCAGCTAGTCACACCGTAGCTTTCTTAGATGTCGCATATGTCCATCGCCCGGTCGGTTGCCGTCACGGAACCGGAAGTTGCTCCGGTGCGACATCCGACTTCAGTGCTATCTGCCCTGGGCGACTGCTCACTTTACCCGGGGAGCTAGCGTCACCCGAAAGGGTGGAAGGCCGTGCGGCTGGATTCCCCCTTTCGCAACTGCCCGGCCACTGACCCCAACGGGGGCGAGGAACCTCCCGCACGCCGGGCGGTCCGCCGCCCAGGGCGAACCGCAGCAGCCACTCACAGCGACGGACCGCCATCAACCGCGACCACGCACCCGATGCACCACCCAGCCGCGCGACCAGGAACATCGAGGCGCTAGGTCGCGCCAATACCCGTTTAGCCAAGCTGAACCACAGATTTCGTTTGCACAGAGGGAAAACCGCGCAAAGGCGGGCGCAGATTTCCGTTGGTTTGTCCGCTTGTCTGGAGCTCGTGATCCAAACCTTGGTTGCCAGAAGGACCCATACCCAGGCAGACGATGTCCCGCCGTCTCCGCTCATGCGGTGGAGCGAACGCCGGTTGAAGGAGCAGGTCTACTCGTCTCCGCGTCTCCAAGGACTGAGACTCTGCCAGGTCAGTACGATCAAAGCATGACGATGGAAATGGCAGAAGCCCGCGGAACGGTCACCGTCCGACCCTGGCGGGTTGGACTGCTAGTGGATACTCGATCACCGGCTGAGGTCCGCGAAGCCATCGCAAGCTTAAGTTCGGTGTGGGGTGGCCGTTCAATGCCGATCTTCGATATAAACACTCCCATTCCGGAACTCGAGAAACTCGGTGAAGTGTTTGGTGTCGACTCGCTCTACGCTGACGTCACGGAGGGCCCTCTAGCCGAGTTTTTGAGAAAGCCAGGGTGGGCCTGGCAAGGTAGGGCGCAGTGGGGTCCCTTCGGCAGCGAAGACAACGGAACCTTCCGTAAAGGACTACTTCCGATTCAAGAACTTCTCCACGAGCCGAGTCAACTCACAGTGCCCTGCTGGTCCGCTGAGGACCCGGATGACTTGGCTTTTGCCGCGATCTGGGGGCTCCCGGACAAGGTCGGTACCCATCATGACCCGGTTCCATATACGGATCTGCTCACAACGCGACCGGCAAGCATGGCCGGTCTCGGGATATTGGCAACCACAATGCTCCACATCCACCCCGACCGTCCAAACAGCCGCGGAAGTCAGGACGGCATATTCATCCTGCACGCCGAGCAATCCGAGAACATCGTCAAGTTCTGGAATATGCGTGCGGTTGGCGGCTCAGTCTTGGGAATCCCGTCCAACGCGGCTCCTGAGCTAGCTGACGCACTACTCAATCAACCACTCCCAGGATCTGAAATGGGAGTCGTCGGACCTCAGGGAGTCGTCAGCAAGCGCAATGTTTTGCACGTGTTCGGTGGTGCTAAATCATCTATTGAGGTAACAAAGGCAATAGAACGCGCTGCAGGAGCCACTCACGAGGTGAGGGAAGGTCGCCCGCAGGAACCACAGTTTCTCTTCAGCGGCCTGCGGACCGATTTCAGGCGAGCCCTCCGCGTCGAATTTCGACCCGCATCCCAAGGAATTGATGTGGATCTCCCCCGCCTGCCGCTCGTAGGCCAACCTAGCCACGTATTCCGACGCGGCATTGTGGCCGCTGAAGTGGAACTGGGGGAAGTCCGCGGTCAGGATCCCCGCTACACCGGGCATGTCCCGCCATACCGGAGACATGCAGCGCTGCTGGAAAACCGTCAGCGTCATCAGAGCGTGGACCACGTTCGCTCTGGACATGACGGGCTGGTTTTTGGTCTTGACGTTGGGTATGAAGAGCTACACGTTCCTTTTGCAAACACCCAAGAAGTGATTCGCTTGCTGTTCGATAGCGAATCCGTAGAAGTCGGGCAGTCAAATGTGGGCAAGTTCCAAACCCGAGCAGCCGAAAAGTTTGGGGGCCCGTACAGCGGGACATTCAATCAACCAGGGGTGAGGGCAGCAGTAACCAGAGCAGCAGGAAAGCCTGCCGGAGTTCCGCTCGACTATCTGCGAGGAATGGTTGAGAAGGAGCGCGGCAGCTGGCCAGACTCGCCAATGAACCACAGTACGGCCCCTCGCGACTACGCAATCCGTGCGGTCAACAACCTGTTCCACAGCGGTCTTTTCGTCCCCACGCTAAGAGTCCACTGCAGTCACTGCCGTGTAGAGAGCCACGTCTCCGCCGATGACCTCGGTGCAACTATGAACTGCGAGTTCTGCGGACAGGTCTACAATCTGGCCCTTTCCCAGGCGCTGTCCCAACCAGAGTGGCGGTACCGGTTGGCAGCACATCTCCGGCCCGACCAGATAGAAGCGCTGCTGCCGGCACTCGCCACGACTTCTCTGCTGCAGCAACTGCGACACACATCCGACCTCCCGCCCTTGGTGCTGGGACTTGAGGTCACCGTGGACGGAAGGAAGATTGAGGCTGACATCGCCGCTTATCTCGGGGACAGGGACTGGCTGGCCGTACTCGGAGAAGTAAAGACCGGGAACCGCATTGACTCAAAGGATGTAGCAAACCTGGAGTTCCTCCGGGCGAGGTTGGTCGAGAAAGAGGTTCGGTGTCTTTTGCTGTTTGCGACATTGAAAGACGAGTTCTCTCCCGAGGAGCGTCAAGACCTGAGGGCACTCGTGGAGCGGTCGGCCCCTATCAGGAGCTCGATCGGCCAAAGCACTCCGAATTTTCCCCTCGTTCTGACCGCTCCTGATCTGTCGCGGCACTTTTGGGACGAGGAACACCCATGGCGGTGGGAGAAAAAGAGTTACAACGGCATACTCGACACAGCGCTTGTCTCATGCGAGCGAAATCTTGGGCTCACCAACTACTCGCATAACCAGGACGCCGACGGGCCCAGCTTCACTTTTGAATGGGCGGATTGACGCTAATCAATCTAGGGCAATCATCGGAGTGCTCCAGCCGCTCGACGTGGATGGGTCACTGGTAATTGATTGAACTCCAGCGCAGGTCTTGTTCGAAGTCAAGGAAGACCAGCGTTGCGACTAGTACGTTGTAGGCGATGCTCGATAGGCCCTGCGGGATTGGGCAGCGACTGCCAAATATCTGCCTGTACGGGAACAAACTGGTCATGTCGGCGCCATTGGAGAAAACCAGTACCTGTTTGACGTCCGACCGGTCCCATTCTTCGAGTAAGAGGGGCAGCTCGGGCGCCGCCTTGATTGACCCGGCAACGTCGCTGTGGATAATAACCCCGACCTTTCCGAGGGCAGAGAACCACTGCCCCTCGCTGCGCGGCTCGGGGGAGTCGGCGTCATCGAAGCCATATTCGACGCTCCCACTAAATGGATACTCGAAGGTCGTGTGTAGGGTGCCGACGAGGACCTGGAGACGGTGACCGTCGGGCCCCGCATCCGCAAGTACTCGCGATGGGTCCACACCCTCGACGTCGCGGAAAAGGTGCGCGTCGAGAAGTGCCCGGACAAGCCGCTCGAAGACGTCGGGAGGGAGCCGGGCTAGTTCGCACCGAAGTGGGTCAAGCCGGTGCCCGAGTGGGCGACCACGAAACGCCGGACCGTCGATGCGGATTGACCGATGCCCAACCATGGCGTCGAGCCTGTCGTCATTGAGCACCGCATCACTAGATACGTGCACCGTCACAGATTGCTGGCCGCGAAACCGGTCACGGCGGAGAAAATCTGGTCCCCACTCTCTGTCGACAATGTCGCGGACATCCTCGGCTAGGAACTGCCCCGTTGCCTCAATGTAAATGACCAAATAGGTCGCCTCCGGCGCGGCATACCAAAAGCGCAGGTCGTCGAGACGCAAGCTGCGGGAAGCGTGGCCGTCGGTCTTAAGCTTCTCGGCACTTAGCGTTGAAGAGTGGATGCCCTTGAGCTGGAACCAAATTTTGGTGCCACTCAGTTCGAGGGTGCCAAGACGGTTGAGCATCATTCCAATGTCGACGCGCGCGCGGTCACGGTCGAAGGAGGCCAGAAGCCCACGGCGAAGTACCAGCTGCTTGAACTTCAGCGTGTAGTCATCCTCGAAGGCCTCTTCGACTAGCATTTCAGGATTTGGCACGACTCCTCTCTACCAGAGGGAATTCCTATCTACTAGACCAGCTTTCGGATTCGTGCTGTCGGTTAGTCAGTGGCAGAGGTGGGCATCGAGCCGGCGGACGAGGAACCCGCTGCCAGAAGTTGATCTTTCCGGGCCGCGTGAAGCGCGCCTGCCACCGTGTCCAAATCGTCCTCAAACAGGTCGGCGTAGCGGTCCAGCGTCATAGCTGCAGAGGCATGCCCGAGCATCCGCTGCAGCACTTTGATGTTCGCTCCTGCGCTGATGGCAAGGGACGCTGCCGTGTGCCTCAGATCGTGGGGTGTCAGCGTGGGGAACGCCGGGTCGTTGGCTTGCGCACGCTTCCGGGCCGCCCCGAACCAACCGCTGACGGCATTTCCGGGGCGAAGATAGCTCACGCCGTCGCCCCAAAGGAGGGAATGACTCTCCTTGCCTGCGCAGGCGGACGCAACGGCCGGCGCCAGAAACGCTGGGTAGACAACGGAACGGCTCTCATGTGTCTTGGGTGTACCGATCACCATCTTGCCATTGACATTGACGGCGTTCTCTACGATGAGCGCCCGCCGCGCTGACTGGTCCACGTGGCCGACCCGCAGGCCGGTGGCCTCACCCCATCGGAGCCCGGTGTAAGCCAAGAACCGCACAAAATCCGGGTATTTAGATTCCAATGCGAGGGCTTCCACCTGGCTGTGCGTCAGATACGCGCGGCGGCGGCTCGTCTTTCGGGCGATTTTCACGCCCTCTGCCGGGTTCGAGGCAATACGTTTGTCTTCTGCTGCGTCGTGGAGAATCCCTGAGAGTACGCCGAGGCAACGAGAAACCGTTGTTGGACTTCGAGATTCGGAAAGCGAGGCCACCCATGCCTTGATTTCCGTTCGCCTCAAAGAAGAGACGGGGCGGTCCCCCCACATCGGACTTACGTGGTTTCTCCAAGCGCTGTCGTCGCTGTGGAACGTTGAAGGTTTGACCGTGTGCTTGTGGGCTGCCAGCCACTCGGCTCCGAGGGTTTCTACAGTGATGCGCCCGTCACTCGGGGCGATGAACTGGTCGCTCCGCTTGGAGACCTCTACGCCGTCCAGGAAGGCCTGAGCATCACGCTTGAGTTTGAACCCGCGCTTCTGGCCCTGGCCGTTATTCGGCTTTTTATAGAGCACGCGGTACCACTTACCGCTCTTATTTTCGTAGGCGTGGATACTCCCCATGCTCTGCCTTCCCTGTAGATGCCGTGGTGCGAATGAAGTGTCAGTAAATGTGAGTTTGGGCTTTCCGTCAAGCGACTAAAAGGCATTGGGACTACCGGGATCTGTGGCTTCGCCGGACCGTGTAGCGTTTTTGAAACAAAAGATGGCGCATCCCTTGGGAGCGCTTTTTGTTGGTTTATCAGGGGATCCCACTGCTATAAGGCGTGTGCCGCGTGTACCACCGATTCTCGACTTTGTCCCGACATCAAAAACTTTGAGAATTGGCGTGCTCAACTGTGCTTCAGCACTCCACGGCGGCAGTCGTCAGGGCCGGATCTGTTGCCACTGCTGGGCTCTACGCCCGCGTGCCCAGAGGAAGTTTCTCTTGAGTGAGACTGAAGCCGAGCTGTGCCGAGCTGTGCGCGATTGTCGGAAGGTCGGAGGCTGATTCTGCGCCGTCATCCCCGCAGCAAATGCTTACGTTGGGTCCTTGGCCGTCGATGGACTGATCGGATCTGGGGCATAGCTTCAAACCGTGCCGAGTTGTGCTTCCTCGAATCTTTGAAGTTGAGTGGCCCTTCGAATCCCCCGTGCGGATTTTTCCGCGGCATGGGTAACTGCGATGACGTCGTTTGTCGCTTCCGGCGGGGCGCAGATACGGAGGTTCTGTAATGTGGCCGCGGTCGTGCCATTCGAGTGCGAGCATAGGTGGCATGGGAAGGGAGAAGCAGGAGCGCGTTGCGCGGTCAGACGTCGAGGTCTGGTCCCTGGGGCTCATGTGGGTAGAGGCGGCAGAGATGCAATGCGCACGGCTCCGCCGCATCTCAGCTTTCAACACGATTGCGAGGACTGAGGCGGCCCATAGGTCGCTGGCCGCGATTCGGAACGAGGTGCGCCCCGGCCCGAATTCGCCGGTGCTCGTCCCGACTGTGGCGATGCACCAGCAGCAGAGAATCGAGCGCACGTTCCTGCTTTCGGCGATCAACAACGTGTTCCGTTCGCAGGACAGGCTTGCGGAGAGGCCGAAGACCACCATGGAGGAGGAGCGAGTGCTCAAAGACCTCCGGAACATTTCCGAACATTGGGACGAGTTCGGGCGGTCGGCGTATAACCTCATGGAGACCGGGCATGCCAGGGAGTTCTTCGAGATCCAGGAGAGGCTCGCAACAATGGCTGGGCCTGAGGAACTGGCGCGGTTTCGGAAGCTGGCGGAACAAGACCTATGGGCGGTGTTCGAACTTCCATTCCCGGACAACGATGAGGTGTGGCTCTCCGGCATCCCGCTCACACGGATCCAAGTTTGGCTCATCGAGGTAAGACAGTGTCTGGAGAGGGCGCTGCGTTCGGAAGGCGTGCGCGTGCCCAACATGATGAATTCGCACATCGAGGGTGATGACGCGACGCCATGGCCGGAGGAGCGGAGGCGGTTCCGGCTCTGGGCCGAGGACATGAAGCAGGCGCCGGAGTGGCATTAGGAGTTGGGTCGGTGCAGCGTCGATTCGTTGATAGGTTTCTCGACAGGAACCCAGGGTTCGGGGTGCCAGCGGGGAAGAAGACGATGATGGGCCGCGCCTACCTCATGATCGCCTCGGGGGCTGCCTCAGGGCAACCGATTCGACGGAGAGGGGGCAGCGCGTGGGGACGGCACCCGGAGGGCTGACCGAATGGGCCGGGACCGGGCTGAGCGCGGCCCAGGTGAGTGGACTCGAGAGTGAAGCCAGGCAGTACGCCGAGCATCTTGCGATCAGCGCGGGCCGCGAGGCGACTGGACTTATGGAGACCCACCGGTGGTCTTGGGCGAAGGCTCAGGCGATATATCCTCCGCCACGCGAGCACCGGACCCAGCCGCAGTACAGCACTGCGTGGGTGCACTGGATGTTCTTCCTGGGCTACGTCGCGTGGTTCTTTGTCGCTGTGACAGCCCCGTCTGTTATGCGGAACGTGCAGGGACTCGGGATGCTCCCGGTGATCGCCTTTATCGGCGGGTGGGTGATGGCGGCCAAGGCCGCTCGCAGGAGCAACGACGCCCGGACCGCCCAGTGGTGGAAGAGCTACGATCCATACATTAAAGAGCGCCTTAAGCTTCACGATGCCTTACTTGCAGCAGTGCGCGCCGACTTCACAACAGCACACGCCGAGTACTACCGGTCCGTCGCTTCCGTTCCTGCCGCAAAAGTGCGCAACTACCCGAGAGAGGGCTTGAAATGGATGCCGCGCGGCGAACGACCGGAGCCTATGATGGCCTGCACGGACCGGCAGGCGGAGTTCCTCGCGAAACGGTGGATGGAGTTCCTCGGAGAGGACCGTTGCTTCGTGTCTGCGGCCACTCGGGACGGCGGGGCGGACGTGGTTAGCGAGCGGTTCATGGCGGAGGTCAAGCACCACGCTTCGGTCATATCGCCCGCGATGGTCCGAGCGGTGGTAGGCGTCGCCCACGTGGAGGGGAAACGGGCCCTCTTCTTTACATTGTCTGGGTACACGCCGGCGTCGGTGGAGTTCGCCGATCGGGCAGGTGCGGCGCTGTTTGTTTACGATTACGCACGGGGAACCCTGTCCGCCAGTTCGAAAGCAGCCACTCTGGCTCTAGCGGAGGGACTCCCGGCTTTAGCCTCCAACCGGTAGCTTTGGCCACACATGAGGAGTTTCTATTCGATGACGAAAAGGTTCGGCTTATCGGCACCGCCCCACCCATCGACTGCGCGAACACAAATTAGAACTTGCGAGTCAAGGTCATTTGGCGGGTTTTCAAGCTTGCCCGGTATTGCTCAAGAGTGTCGAATGCACAATGCCCGGTGAAGGGCGAACCTGTGAAAATCAGTGGGACGACTCACGCGTGTGTGTATACTGTGTGACACACGAGATCAAAGCTCCGAAAACAATCACAAGGAGTAGTGGAGAGTAATCTCCCCGAGTGGATACGCACCACAAGGTGCACGGCCGACATAGAAATCTGAAATGGTTCGTCGGATGATCCTCTTGCCGCTGAAAAGCCGCAAGGGATACTCATGTATACAACCGTTTCCATCAGCCGACCCACCCTCAGCTCGATCGCCGAACGCCTGGCCGCCATCGAACGCGACGTCGCCAGTGCTCGCATTCCGGTGCTGGATGACCTTCTCACTCCGCCGGCCCTCGCCGGTCAACTGGACGTCACCGAGCGCACTCTCAGCGAGTGGCGTATCACGGGCCGCGGTCCCGCTTTCATCAGACTGGGCAAAACGGTCCGCTACCGGTCCGCGGCCGTCGAAGCCTGGCTGCTTTCCCAGGAGCACCGCAGCACCTCCGAGGAGGTGCGTTACTAATGCCGGCAGCAAAAAACCGTTCCGTCGCGAACGACACTTCGAGAGCGGTCCGTCCGCGCAATCCTGGACGATCCTCTGTCCGTTCGACGTCGAAGGACAAGAAGTCCGCGCCCCCTCGCTATCGCTCATTCAAGATCACGCAGTACCGGCGTCATCCGGAGACGGGCGAAGTACTCATGAACCCGAGGCAACTCCAGAGGGGCTTTGCCCACCGTTCGATCACCAAGTGGGCATGGACCGAGCACGACCAGGACCGTCGTAGCGACGGCAGCCTGGTTCCTCCCCACATCCATATCGCGTTGCAATGCAAGGATGCCCGCAGCCGCGAACAAATCGCCGAGTGGTTCGGTGTGCCGCTGGAGTTGGTCCAAGTCGTGGGTGGCCGAGGTGGCTTTGCGAGCTACCTCCGTTACCTGACCCACGAAGACCCAACGCAACAGGCTCTGGGAAAGCACCGCTACCCGGATACCAGGGTCGTCGCCAACTTTGATTGGCGTGGCGAAGTGGAAGCCCATTTCGCAAGACCCCTGAAGCTCCCGACGCGTCTGGACGAGATCAAAGTCGGCGTGCTAGCCGGGAGCCTCTCGATATGGGAAGTCCGTGAGACCGACCCGCTCTTGTACGCGAAGCACTTTTCCACCCTGAAACGCATAGCCGAGGAATGCAGGATGGCCCACGTCGAGGAGGGAAAGCTGACCCCCGGTCACCAGGACATGAAACTCAGGGTGCGCACTGGAGTGACTCTGACAGAGAGCTTGAGCTGGATCGCGGATCGGCTCGGCTTCGAGGGAGATCACTATGACCGCATGCTGCGGGCCAGCAACGTCGTTACGGGCAAGGACTGCACCGTAAACGCGGCGTAACTCGTAACTTCCAGCTCACCACCTGTGGCTGGAGAACCCACGAATGGAGAAACACCATGGCAATTGAAGATGAGGTTGCAGCCGTCAAAGCAGCGGCAGCGAAGAAGCTCCGGCTCCTGCGGGATCGTGAGCGCAAGCAGCAGCAGGCCGTCGACGCGCGGATGCTGATGTTGATGCGTGATAAGCACCCTGGGCCGGCGGCTCAGCTTGAGGTTGAAGCGCGTGCGCAGCTTGCCGCCGAGTCGGCCCAGCGGTCGACACGGGCCAAGACTTCGAGGGCGGTGCCGCCGCCGGCGGGCCAGGGCAACGGCGGGAATGCCGTTACTCCGCACGACGGGCGCAGCACGGAGGATGCGCCGTGACCGGCGGGCAGGTTGTCGTCGGCGGCCAGTACCTGGGTGCGGAAGCACCCGGGTGCGGTGCCTTGGTTCGGGTTTGGGGGTCGAGGGGGAAGGGCGGAGCCCAGCCCCTCGCAAGCGGCGCACTGGACGAGGAGCGAAGCGGTGTCGGACAGAGTGCCTGCTTGCGTTCGTTTTCCACCGCAGATTTCGTGGTTCAGGACTGGACGGAGGCGCGCATATGAGCAGCACTTCGCAACAGTTTGCTCCGGAGCCTAGGAGCCGCCGGATCGACACGCGGCTCAGCGAAGCTGAACTCGCGTTAGTCGAGAAGGTGGCGACGTGGCGGGGCTTGTCGCCGTCGGCGTTCGTTCGAGGCGCGACCCTTGCCGCGGCGAAGCAGGCCGAAGGGCACGGCGGCGGTGCCGAGACGGCGGAGCCGCCGACGGCTGTGCTCACGGCGGGCCAACTCAGGGTCCTCGATGCTGCACGGGTGGACGTCAAGCGCGTCGGGGTGAATCTCAACGAACTGAGCCGCCTCGGGCGCCGCGGCGTGCTGGACCTCGGCGCCCTTGCCCCCGTGGTCGACGAACTGGCGGAGCACTATGAACGCATCGTTACAGTGCTCAGCGGGAAGGAGCACCAGTGAGCATCACGACGGTATCGCCGGTCTACGACCTGGGCACCCGCGGGGACTACCTGGTTTTTGGCGTCGGGGCGAAGAAGAAGGGTCATAAAGCCGCAGGCACCGACCGGCTGGCGCCGGGTTTTTACTGCGATGCACCGAGCATCGACGAGTTCATCAGGCTGGGCAACCGGCTGGCCGAGCAGAACGGCCGCAGAGTGAAGGCTCATTCCTACGTGATCTCCTTTCATCCAGGCGAACTCGATGTCAGTGATCCCCATGACCTTCAGCGGGCAGGAGATTTGGGATTTTTGCTGGCGAAGAAGATGCGGCCCAACAGTCCAGCAATGGTCGTGGTTCACGACGACGGCTTGGGCGGCTGCGTCCACGCGCACATCACGATCCTGAACCACGACGCCGTCACGGGTCAGGCACCCAAGGGCTACCGCGTGCACTGGCAGGTGAAGCGCGCGAATGACCGCCTGATGCAGGAAGAAGGGATGCGGGTGACCGAGCCGGCACCGGCGTCCACACGAGGTTCCTACTGGGCCAATAAGCGCGGTGACATGGCGGCCTTCGACCAGCAGTTCGGCGACGCGATCGAGCAGGCGGGTATCGACCCCTCCGCGGTGGACATGGTGACGTTCACAGCGGCGTGCAATGCCCGCGGCGTCGAGGTCATCACAGCGGAACACAAAGTTGTGAGCGACGGGTACCGAGGCAAGACGGCCGGTGAGACAGCCACCGGCATCACGTACAAGATGCTCGACGCCTCCACGCCTGGGAGGAATCCCCGGGTGCGCAGGCGCAAGGCCTCGGCGTTGTCATTCGAGTTCACCGCTGATGGCCTGGAGCAGATATTTACAAAAAAGCAGGAGATGAAGGAGCAAAGGCATGGGAATCATGGACACACTCAATCAGCAGCACCACGACCAGAACCACGAGCAGCAACTGCTTTCGGAGACGTTGAATTCGTTCCTCGACCGGCTCGACGGGATCGAGAGGAATCAACAGGAAGTCGTGAGCTCGTTCAACGCGATGGCTCACAGCTTCATCAGCACATGGGAGGGACTGGAGCAGACGCAACGGTTGATGCAGCAGCTGTACAACTACAACGTCTCCGCGAACGACTCGCACGGGAAGACGCTGACAACACTCGCCACGACGCAGAGCGAGATGCTGGAACTGCTGGCCGGCTCAAGAGTCGTCAAGCTCCCCGACGGGTCCACAGTGCGGGCCGGGGACGTGTCCGCCCACGCTCTGACGCGGGATATCTCGGCGCAGATCTCGGCTTTGGAAACGACGAACTCGAGATTGGCTGATGCCGTGCACCGCCAGCGCGCCGTCAGCATTGACCACGACAAACTGGCCAAGTACCTCGTTCCCGGACTCAGCGGGCAACTCTTGGCGCACGAGGGAGCCGTGCAGGCCGCTTTCGCCGAGGCGAGCGCTCCGATGCTGGCTGAGCTGAAAAGAAGCCGCACAGCGCTCAGCGAGGCCGGGACGCAGGTCAGTGAACAGATCCACCGGGCCAGCCGGCAAGTCGATCAGCTCCGAGGAACGGTGACCTGGCGCACCGTCGGGCAGATGACCGGGGCACTCGTGCCGCTGGCAGTAGCCGTCTGGGTCGTGTTCGGGACTGCACAGACTGTTTGGGCGGCGCTCGGGTTTCAGCCGATTCTCCAGACCGTCTGGGCCTGGTTCCTGAGCGCCCAGGAATGGTACTGGAAGCTCGCCATCGCCGGCACCGCCATCGTCGTACTGTCAGGCTTCGGCTGGCTCACGTGGAAGGTCGGTAAGACGCTGCACCAAGGGTTCAGGAATTACTGAGGCGGGGGGAACATGTCCCTGCGGCCGGGCGTCGGCGGGGAGTTCGGAGGGCTCTGGCCAGGGAACCGGGCCGGGCGTGGTGATCTGAGTGCCAGGTCTCTTGGCCTTCGGAGGGCACATTCGAGCAGCCACTGCGCAGTCATTTGATCAGATTAATTTTGTGAGCTTCATCACGGTCGATCTGCTCGTTTACGAGGCGTTCCTCGATCATAGGTGCTTGAAACTGCAGAACGCCGCACTCTGATGCGAAATTGCGCCCTTACGGTAATTGAGTACCTTACAGAAGGATGTGAATATGCCAATTGCCGAACTACAGAGGGCCGTGGAGGCGTACCAGGAAGGCCGGCTTTCACAGAGGAGCCTTCTCCACTATGTGAAGTGGGAGACGGCGGTGTCGGGTCACGACACGGCCTCCGTCTTCATCGCCGACGTTCAAGAGAACCAGAATCTGGATTCTAATCTCGTCGATGAAATGACCAGAACTTATGCAGAAAATGTCCAGCACTGGGTCTTCCCCGAGGAGCCGGACCTTTCCAAGGCGCTCCCTGGCGCCGTTGCTTGTACTTTCCCTGAGCTGATCCAATCCTTTCATCGTGCCCGGGGCGCGTTGCGTCACGTCCGCAACATGCTCGTCGGGGTCAACGTCCGCCTCAACTTGCGAAGCACCGACGGCTCCTTGGGGGAGGCTCTGCGCCTCGTCGTGGACGAACTCGCCCTGCTTGAGCGGGCATGCGAACATGTGGGCACCGGCACTCTTCTCGCGCCCGAATTTCCCGGGGAGGAAGACCTGGGGCGGCCCTCATGGTCCTCGTCCGGCGGCGCGCCATTATCCCCAAGACAGATTGTGGCGCTGGCTGACCTCGGCCAGAGGCGCCCGGAGTTCACGGTTAGTTACGAGGATGGGATCAGTCGGCACTCCTCTCCACCACAGCTGGTTAGCGAGCAGATCCGGGCTGCGGAACGGCAACGAATCTCGGCGGAAAGAAATCAGAAGCTTGAGCAAGAAAGGACGAAGGCCATGTCGATGTCCTGCCCGCGGTGTTACAGCGCACCAGGCGTGCTGTGCCGCAGTAAGGCAGGGAAAGAGACAACCACGCACCAGGGCCGATACCTTGCTGCGTCATGAAGACATTTGAGCCGTGCTTTGAGGGCGTCTTTCAACCGATTTCGGGCATCAAAAAACTTGGAGTTGAATTTGTGGACGATCTTGATCTGAGGTCGGGGGGGAGCGCCGGCCGGCGCCGGGCCGAGACCCTCGCCCGGAAAGTCGAACTGCTCTTGGACACCATCCCGGCTGGGAACGGAAAACCCTTCGACTATCCGGCAGTCCGCAACGCAGCCCAAGCGCACGGCTTCTTCGTCTACAGGGAGCAGTGGGACTTGCTGAAAGCCGGCAAGGAGCAGGCCCTCCCGGAGGAGCTCCTGCGGGCACTGGCAGCGGTGTTCGGCGTTAGCCCTGAATACCTGTTGGAGGAGGACGGCCCCCTCTCCGAGCGTGTCGAGGCGGAACTTGTTCTGCTCCGCAGCATGCGCCGCGCTGGCGTGCGCAATTTTCGTGCCTGTCAGAGCGGTCAGATTGATGCAGCGACATTTCGGGAGATAGCCCGAATTCTGGATGAACTTGACTGAGCTTCCCTTGGAGCCGCGTCGACGAAAGGGAACGGCAACGCCATGAGTGCTGGCCAACCGCTACGGGTGCTCATAGCTGCACCCCAGGTGGCCCCGACGCCGGAGGGTCCGGGGTGGTGGACGCAGATTTCACCTTTCACATCCATCGTCCTCTCGGCGGTCATTATCGGGGCGGCCGTTTTCCTTTTGCTGAATCTGCGACGTCAGAAGAGGGCTCTCCTTGGCAGCGCCGGAACCTATGCCGGCAGCCTAAGGCGGAGGTGTAAGGCGGATGACAGGGCCGAATGGATTCGGCGCACCCAATGGGCCCTGGGGGCTGCTGCCTCCAGCAACGACACGAGGCACTTCTATGGCATCACGATTCTTGAGGCACTGGCCCGTAGTGATCTGACCGGCCCTGAGGACAAGGCAATCCTCGACACTGTCTGGATAGGGTCCTACACGAAGATGCACGACGACGAGATACGGCAGCTTATTGCGGAGTGCAGGGGTGCGCTCGCACGGGACAAACTCGCAGCCAACGACCGAGACGAAGAGCAGGACCCGTCGGCAGTCGGACAAAACGAAGCAAGGCAACGAAGTCTTGCGGGCAACGCCACAAGAGCCGACCCGGCAAAGACGAACCAGGTCTTCGCCCTGCTGCGCCGCGAAATCCTCGCAGCTCGACTGAAAGTCACCCTCGACAATCAGCTTGGCCGCGAGTCGTCGCCGACGGTGACACGTTTGGCTGGTATGAAATTGCCGCCGATCGCCAGGCCGAGTCGGCACTGCGATTTCCACACAAAGCCAGCAGGGCCGACCAGCTCCTCGGAGTAGACGTAGAAGGCCTGATGGACACCCATCCGAGCTTTGACCGTGCACGTCGTCTTCACATCACAAGAGGCAGTCCAAGCCGAGGCGTGTCCTGTCAGGTTCTAAGGCTTGTGCTCGTTAGCTTCGACCTTGCGAACGGAGTCCAGAGCCGACATGAGGCGGTGCGCGTTCGCAGGGGAGCGGAGAATGTAGCTTGTTTCCACTAAAGCGTCATATTCGTCTTTCGACATCAAGACCGCGGACCCACGCTTTGACACGATCTCAACCTCGGTGCGGTCGTTGGTGACCCGTTTGATGAGACGGCTAAGGTTGCGACGAGCTGTCCGCGCCGAAATCGCCATGACTGCCTCCTTGTTGTAGGCGTCCGTCCGTTATCTAGCCCTAGAGGCTTCTACTCCTGATCCTCAAAGGAATTGCCTGTCAGCTACTGTCAGTCAACTCTTCATCTTCCGCCTGTGTCAGGTTTCTTGAACCTCTACAGAAAAGTGTCATGCTGCGCCGCAGTGGTCCAAGGACGACATATATTCGGAGGAGACAAGAGACTTGGAGTCTCGTAATCCCCAACCCGAGGATGCAACTGTCCAAGACAGCATTCCTAGGCCCGTTCAGCGGTCCCGATCACGTCATATGGCGGCACGTCTCGGGCCGAGAGATCTTTCGCGCAGACGAGCTCAACTAGTAGCAGGGTACTGTTGCAATCTGCCGAACCTCAGTGGTTTCAGACGCCCTAGGAGGCTCGGAGCTACAGCGTGGCATCCATGCCGGCCTCACCGCTGGACAGATCACCACGTTGAAACAGTGGAACACTGCGACGCCGGCCGACGGGACACGCCGCCTCGACGTGCCCGTCCTATCCCGGCATTGGAATTCGATAGCATCGACATCAAGGAACTTAACGAGAACTTCAACGGGGGGACGATGCGTGATCAATTGATCGGTGCTACTCCAGTTGAAGTACCAATGCCCTATCAGCTTCCTGGTTATGCGGACTACATTAAGGCAACCGCCTCGGACCCCAAGTGCACCGAGCGACAACGAGTGACACGGTTCCAAGCGCGCCGGGCATTTGCACGGGATTTTGAGAGCCTGACCCTGAGCGGGAAGCATGATTCGCGGACCATCACTGGCTACGAAGCTCTTCTTCGGGTTACTCTCTCGTACTCCGCGGTGGACCAACTAATCCATATAATTCCATCCCTGCGAGGCAAGCCACTTCAAGATATGGATTTGGCCGAGAGTCTCAGGGAGGTTCTCGACCTGGATTCCATTAGATCCGACGAGAACACCTCACGGACTGACTTTTCCGGAATGCACTCAACGGATGACATTCTCTTCTTTGGAAGAGTGCTTCGTCACATGTTTGCGCATGGCTCAGGCACCCCATGGGGCGTCAAAGTGCAGACCGCTCGGGGAGTAAAGGTCCTCAACGACTTGAGTACTCGAATGCTCAAAGAAGCCGACAGGCAGTTCGAAGACTGGGCGACACAGCGATGTGCTGATCTAGGTAAGCAGACGGCATGAGCACAGATTCAGGAGTAGAGAACCCTTCCGAGAAGGGACCGGTCGGACCAAGCTGGTTTCGAGGCCTAAGGAGCGGCTGGTCAACCGTTTTCCTGGTAGGTGCGGTCGCAACTGCCAGTCAACTCGCTGCAGTATCGATGGCCGGACTCGAGCTAGCACCTGGGACTCAAACTTGGTCTAGCGGTGGGCTTGTAGCTCTAATTGGCGGCCTGCTTATGTGGAAGTTCGCAAAGACATGGCACGACTTTAGGAAGTGGATCTGGTTACCACTCGTAGTGGTTGCGACCCTGTCATTCCTGGTCGTTGGAGCAACAAATAGTTACGATGTTGAAATTGTCGATCAAGAGGCTCGCGCCGCTACGCAGAGTATGCAGCCAACGGGCGCGTTCAACGTATTTGAAACAGCCGAACGAATCTGTGAGCCCGGGGACGACTACCTCTATTGCCTCAACGCTCACGTGGCGAGCTACAACTCAGTTTGCGCGAATCAGACACTCTCAATCTTCGGATCCGCAACATGTTCGTCGATGTCCAGATTTATTGAGCAGATGCGAAGCAGCTACGAAGGGTGCGGCTACGGTTGCACGGCCGGTGGGCAAGTGGGCAAGTGGGGTATGCCACACCTTAGGCTCGAAGCAGCGACAGCGATGAAGTCAAATAACGATGCTCAGCCTCGTCGCACACACACTGAGCACTGCTCATTCGATCTTGGCATCATCCAGATCGGGACATGCGCTGAGCGCGGTCAGTAGTTCGTATTGGCAAGCTCAGAATCTAACCAAATCAGTGAGGCCCTATGGAGGTGAGCGTCCTCCTCCTTGGCCCCATTGTCGCGCATCCACGGCCGGACCGTTCAGATCGTTCTACCTGCGAAGAATGGTGATCACAGCCCATCCCCATTGCCCTGCGCCACGACGACCTCGAAGGTACGCGACGGCCCTGCGAACTTCGACGGGACTGGGTGCCCATGTTTGGGGGCAATGCCCACCAGAGGTGCATCATCAACTTCAGTCAGCCTCTACGCGCTGATGGCGTCCGAATGCGACCACGTTCTCGGCGCCGGCACTCAAGCGCTGAACATGCTCGGCATGCGCCTGTCGCGATGCTGCCAGGTCTCTTTCCAGAACCTGGACGAGGCGTCGCGACTCAACCAGCTTGCGGGCCGTGTCTTGTGCGTCTGCTAAGACGCGTTCATGGGTAATGCGAAGGGGACTGCCGCGGCTTTTGTTGACTCGGGGTCTTAGGCCGCTGTGAGCGCGGTCCGGTTGATTGTTTCATATTCGATTGGCGTGAGTTTTCCCAGTCGTCTTTGCCGTCGCCGGCGGTGGTAGGTCCGTTCGATCCAAGTCATGATGGCCAGCCGGAGTTCCTGCCGGGTGAGCCACCGCCGACGGTCCAGAACGTTCTTCTGCAGCAGCGAGAAGAAGGATTCCATCGCGGCGTTGTCCGCGCACGCACCGACCCTGCCCATCGACCCAGTCAGCCCGTGGTGCCGGAGTGATTCAACGAACCGCCGGGACCGGAACTGGGATCCCCGGTCGGAGTGCACCACGGTTCCTGCCGGACGACGTGCCTGCACGGCGTTCTCCAGCGCTGCGACCGCCAGCGAGGATTTCATCCGCGAGTCCATCGAGTACCCGACGATCCTGCCGGAATAGACGTCCTTGACCGCACAAAGGTAGAGCTTCCCTTCAGCGGTGGGGTGCTCGGTGATGTCCGTCAGCCACAGCTCGTTCGGAGCAGCGGCGGTGAAGTCGCGTTAGACCAGGTCATCGTGGACCGGTGGGCCCGGCTTCCGATTTAGGCCCCGCTTCTTGGAGAACACCGACCAGATGCCGTGGTCCCGGCATAAGCGCTGGACCCTGTTCTCGCCCGCCGTGATGCCCTTCCCGGGGAGTTCATCGGCAATGAACCGGTACCCGAAGGCAGGGTCATCGGCGTGGATGTCCAGGGCCGCGTCAACCAGGTGCGCGTCCGCCCAGTCCCGGTCGGTCACCGGGCTGGCTCTCCACCGGTAATAGCCTTGCTTGCTGAAGCCCAGCACCCTGCAGGTCACCGCTACGGGAACACCGTCGGCGGCAAGATCCGTGACCAGCGGGTACATCATTTTGGGTTGATATCCCTCGCGAGATAGGCAGCCGCCCGGCGCAGAATCTCATTCTCCTGTTCCAAGAGCCGGTTGCGCTTCTTGAGCTCCCGGATCTCGGCCGACTCCGCCGCTGCCGGGCCAGCGCCGATTTCTTTTCGCTCGGCGATGGCGATCCAGCGTTTCAGCGTTGTGACCGAAAGCCTGAAATCCTTCGCAATCTGCGCCAGCGGCGCTTCGCTCTTGCGGGCCCCATCAATAACATCCTGGCGGAACTCCCCATAAGCCGTGGGCATGGTCAACATGCTTCCACGAGCACCAGCTCGATGGGTCAAGGAGTCAACAACACCGGGGGCAGTCCCACTTGCTCCTTTATGAAGTAGTTGTCAATGCCTGACAGGCTCGCACGGGGCTAGATAAAGACATGCAGGTACTGGGCTATCGTGAGCGTTCACCGCAACTGCAGCCAAAGCGCATAGTCCGCCGCTCATGACGGAGTCGATCAGCTCAGCAAGGCAATGGCCACCTCATGCTGGCCCGGGATGCTTCAGGACTGTGCATTCGGACCGCCGAGCCAGAAGAGTGCGACATCGACGTCCCTCGCAGACCAAATGTGCCCGTAGTGGGCCGCCGTCGACCGCAGGTCTTCAACCAGCTCCATGTAGCGTCCATACCTACCGGGTGCAGGGGAGAGCGGGAGACCCAGAGTCTCCAGCCCGGTTTGGGCACGCTCGTCGTATACCGCCATTCGTTCAGGAGATGCGGCCAGCAGAAGTGCTGAAGCCAGTGCATCTCCCGTTTTGAAGCCCGGAAGCGGTGAGAGCGCCGCCCGGCCGGCAGAAGCCGCCTTAGGTACGGAAAGTGACACATCGGTGACAGCAGACACGGCCTTCGCCGTAATCACCCTGACTTCCTGTTCGGGCTTGACCATCAGTTCACGGACCCACGGTGTGTCGGCTCGGAGGCGCTTCCAGAACAGCAACGCCCCGATGTCGGCTTTGCCGATGCTGGCCGTCGCACGGATTCGGTCCGCGACGTCAGCGAGGACCTCGTCGTATGCCCGCGATGTGCCCACCATGTAGGCGGCGTGGGACTCTCGAAGTGTCTCCCAGGCTTGCGGGTCGAGGACTCGGGGTGCGTCGTTCGGTGCGTTCATGTTTTGAGGATGCCACAGCTTCCATTGTTCGCCGGGCGGCTCGCGACCAGCGCCGTGTATTGCATCATCTCGCCGGTAAAGGTTACTCCCGGCATCCGCGTTCATGGTTCAGCATGGCAGCCCTTTTCACCGGAGGCAGCTTCCTTCCCTAGGTATAGCCGATGCCGCCGGCTTTTCCGGCGGCACGATCAGTTCCTGTTAAGGCCGAATTTGCGTGTCATAAGCGCTGCTTTGTAGTGGGACTCGGCCGAGTTCACCTCGGAGGACGGTGTGCTGGGTCCGAAGACGCGGAGGAGGCTGAAAACGAAGTGTCGAGCGTGGTCTGTCTTCGTCCTTGTGTCTTCCCCGGTTGCGCTGGCGAGGGCAAGCTCGCGGAGAGCGACGTTCCCGCCGTGACCGTCACGCGCGTAGGCTGTCCACCGGCCGAGGATGCGTTCGGCACCGTCGGCCTTGCCGACGTACTGCTTGCCGTTGGTGGAGTCTGTAATGAGATAAATCCCTTGGACCTCTGACAGAGCCGCGCGCCAGTCGGCGTAGCGGGGATCTTCCACCATGTCGCGTAGTTGGTAGTAGCTGAGCAGGACGCCATCGAACCCAGGGAACTGGACCTTGTCGCGGTCCGCAATCTCTAATACGGGCATGCGCGCGGCGCTGGCAGCGGCGGCACTTCGGTGCCAGCTGCGAGGGGTGTCCCATTCGACCACGAGTCGGTCATTGAGGGGTGCAAGGAAGCCCGACGGGCGCAGGTCGAAGAAACGGCTCGACTCGGTGCGATCTGCGGTCACTTCGCCGTGGTTCTCGAAGGTACCCCACAGGCGGGAGCGGTGCTGGCCATCAGCGACGAGGATCACCCAGTATCGCGGAGGGTCTGCGGGGAAGCGACGCGGCGAGAGGTCCTGCTCTCTGGTATAGGCGAGGACTCGCTCCTCGGTCAGGTCCTCCGGCCCGCGCAGCGCTCCGGGGTCGCCTGGCTTGAAGGTGTGGCGGATGACGTGAATGTCCTCCGGCCGGACCGTCGGATCGTGGTCCGCTCCCATGCCAGTGAGTACGTGACCGAGGGTAAGGGACGCAGTGGGAGTTGGCCTGGCGGGGGTTCCCGTCTCGGCTGGCACGAAGGGGGCAATGGATCGCAGATCAGACACGGGAACACCTTATGCCACCGGCTCGGGCGTTCTTGCGTCGACCTGACTGCCTAGGTTCATCTCAGAAAAGAATCCCTGGCTGAGACTTCCCACGACCTCAAACGCGCCCTGAATCGCTAGGCGGACCGACGGTTCTGAAATTCATCTATCTGAATCACGTCAGCGAGCGGAGTGTCCTCGCCCCCCTCTTGGACTGTCGATATTTCAGCGGTGTGGTCGGTGTTGTACGTGGAGGTTGCGAGAGGGTTGGCATTCCCGGCCCCAAACTCAGACGAATCTTCGCTCCCACCTGGGGCCTCGGACTGGCTCCTCTTCGGGCGGAGCCAGCGCTGCGCAAGCCGTTTGCCGCCGGGCAGCATCTTGGTGTCCCACAACCGCTTGCCCCCGGGCAGCACGTGGGTGTCCCACAACTCTGCCACCATCGGAATTACGTAGGGTCTTACAAGATTGTCATAGACAAACTGGAGGCGGGCATATTCCTTGCGGGCGCGCTCTTCGGCTATTTCTTCGCGCCTCCGCCGCGCGTCGTATTCGCGGCGGAGGCTCTCTTCGAAGTCGCGGTCGAACTCAGGCTCGTTGGCCGCCTCCGGAATCCTCGGGTTGCGGTATTGAACTCGGATGAAGCCGGCAGCGTTCCGGGCGCCGCCCGAGCTCAGCGAGTCGAGGGTGATGGGGTTTCCGTCCTTGTCGTACTTCGGGATGTCGACCAGAACTTCCTGGACCTCCGACTTGTCATCATTCATTGCTCTCATCCTTTGATCTAGGGGGACGACGAAAATCGCCGCACGTAGACATCATAGACATAACTAGAAAGAGCATCCAAGTGGTACGCCGTGGAATGTATGCATCTCTCTGAAATGCGTTAGGCTCATTTCGTGGACATGAGGCGAGGAACACCGTCAGCGAAACTCTTCGGCCAGTTGCTCTCGCTGGTGCGGTCGGTAGGGGTTGGCGACTCCATGCGGCAGGTTGGGGAGAACATCGGGGCGCCGGCCGCGACCGTATCCCAGGTCGAGAAGGGTCAGCGGGCCCTTAAGGAACCGAAGCTCGCGCCGTGGGCTGCTGCCCTCGAGGTGAGCGAAGCTGATCTCCACGAACTCTGGGTGCTATGCCAAGGACTGGTACCCGTAGGGAAGGATCGATTCGCCTTCTACAGCGATCGGCCCGACGCGCTCGGCTCGGCACCACTAGATGCTGACATCATCGAGACATTGGGCGACTGGCCTGATCTTGAGGCGACTTTCCGGCTCGCGGTACGAATCGCCGGTGTTTTAAAACGGCTTCTTCCGAACGCATCGGTACAGGTGGAGCCGGACGAGTTCGATAGCCCCTATATGATGCCCGATGTAGACGAAGCAGGCGCATGGGTGACTTTCCCCAATACCCAAAAGAACCTCGAAGCAGCCTTCGCAGCCTTCGTTCCTCTACCGATCATCTGGGTATATTGGGCCAATTTCACATCGCGCGACGGGGTACGGATGCCTCGCCTGCAGAAGCCCACCCCGATCGTGCGGCGTCGCGGCAAGTCCGTGAACACGGTGGAATTGGAGGACCTCATCCGTGACCTGTCAGGACCGGAAAGGGAGCGCGTGCGCGGCTACGTTGAGGCAGTCATGGAGCAGCGAGCTAGCCTGGAGGGCTAAGCACGCCGTGGCATGACGATCCAAATACGCCTCCGGGGGAGCGTCCTCTCGAACGTGTTCCAGTTCCCCTAAGTGCCCGGAAAGTGTGTCAGTTTCAGAAGCCGTCTGCACCCTCAGAAGCCGTCTGCACCCTCAGAAGGCGGAGTTGCTCGCAAGTTACGAGGATTCCCATCAGACAATGATTAGATGAGTCCACACCCCGGGCGTCACCGTTGCAACGTGCTGGGGTTCCCAGTGGTGAAACAACGGAGCTAGGAGTCACACGTGTCAGCATCAGCTGTTGCCGCGCCGCCGTTGCCGGAGCCCGGCCAGGTTGTCGAGGTTCGCGGATCAACTTGGGCCGTGGCCAACGTTCAGGCACAGGGACTGCCCCGCAGCCCGGCGGACGAATCAGTTGCGCAGCTTACGCACGTGGTCGATTTACAGTCCCTTGACGAGGACCGTCTCGGGGAGCAGCTGTCAGTGGTGTGGGAGCTGGAAGTAGGTCACACACTCACTCCGGCTCAGGGACTGCCGGAGACGATCTATGCCGAGCAGTTCGATGCCCCAACCACCCTGGCTGGCTTTGTGGACGCCATGCGGTGGGGTGCGGTCACGAGCGCCGACCCAAACCGCTACCAGGCTCCGTTCTGGTCCGGCGCGAACGTGGAGGCATACCAGCTTGAGCCGCTGCGCCGTGCCCTCGGCGCGCCGCGCACCAACCTGCTGCTGGCCGACGATGTCGGCCTGGGAAAGACCATCGAGGCGGGCCTGGTGATTCAGGAACTGCTGTTGCGGCACCGTGCCCGCACCGCTGTGATCGTGTGTCCTCCGAGCCTGTCACTAAAATGGCAGGACGAGATGCGGGACAAGTTCGGGCTGGACTTCACCATCGTCAACTCCGAGCTAATGGCAGAAGTACGCCGCACCCACGGACTGCACGCCAACCCGTTCCTGATGTTCCCCCGTGTCATCGTGAGCATGGCCTGGCTGCCCCAACTCCGCTCCCAGCGGCTGCTGCGCGACGTGTATGCGCAAGTAAAAAGCCCAAAGACGGCGAAACGCTTCGCATTCGACATCCTCGTGGTTGACGAGGCTCACCACGTCGCCCCGTCCAGTCCCCCCGCAATCGCCGGAGGCCGCGGGTACGCCGTGGACACCCAGCGCACCGTCGCGGTGAGGGATCTCGCGGAACGATGCGAACACCGGCTCTTCCTCTCCGCGACCCCGCACAATGGACACCCGGAATCCTTTACCGCACTGATGGAGATGATCGACTCCCGGCGCTTCTCCCGCGGCGCGCTCCTGGATTCCAAAGCGCTCAAGGATGTAACCGTCCGCCGCCTCAAGAGCGACCTGACGGGCAAGGACTTCAAAAAGCGCAAGGTCAGCGCCCTGCCCTACACCCCGCGCGACGACGAGCAGGAGATGTTCCAGCTCCTGGATCAGATTGTCGTCGAAAGTGCCAAGGCCAACGGCACCAAACCCAGCGGCGACATCGTCACCATGCTGCTGAAGAAGAGGTTCCTGTCCAGCCCGTTCGCTTTCGGGCAGACCCTCTCGCACTACCTCAGCGCCAAGGCAGGCCGCGGTCTGGCAGACGATGACTACGATGACGTCTTTGGCGAGGGACAGTCGGATGAGGAAGAGGGCCTGTGGGAGCAGGACGAGGCCGAACGGCTGCGTGAATCGAAGGGCTCCGATCCGCTGGTCGCGGCGGAGCCGGAGCAGCTCCAAGCTCTTATGGAATGGGGCCTGAGCTACGAATCCCGGGCGGACTCCCGACTCGATGAACTGTTGAAGTACCTCGACTCGGTGTGCCGTCCGGACGGCAAAGACTTTTCGACAGATCGAGTGGTTGTATTCACCGAGTACGCCCACACTGTCGACTGGCTCACCCGTGTACTGACCCAGCGCGGGTACGGGGACAGGCTGGCCGTTATCCAGGGCTCCACCTCGCCGGAGGACCGCGAGTACATCCGGTCCCAATTCACCGAGGACCCGAAGATAGAACCGGTGCGGGTCCTGCTCGCCACGGATGCCGCCGGCGAAGGTATCGACCTCCAGACGCACTGCCACCGGCTGGTGAACTTCGACATTCCGTTCAATCCGTCGCGCCTGGAGCAGCGCATCGGCCGCATTGATAGGTACGGCCAGAAGCAGGAACCGCTGGTCTACCACTTCGCCCCTGCCAATGACTCCTCCGTATACGCCGCAGACGCCTCCTTCATGGCCCGCGTCGCGAGAAAAGTCGCAAACGTCGAACAGGACCTCGGCTCAGTGAACCAGGTCATCGGCGACGAGATACAGCGCCAGTTCGGCAAGCGGACACCAGTGCGGGCCAAAGCGAAAGGCGTTGACACCAATGACGTCATCAACACTGCCCTCGCCGGCGGCATGGAGCTCAACGCGAGGCTGACGCAGCTCGAACAGGGCTACGAGGCATCACGCACGGAAATGCACTTGGACCCGGCCAACCTGCGCCGAGTGGTCGACACCGCCTTGCGGATTAACCACCAGCAGCCGCTCACGCCCAACCACAAATTCCAGGAGCGCACTGACGCCGAGGTATTCGACGTGCCCAGCTTGTCGGCGGGATGGAGTGCAGCCCTCAAAGGCTTGCCGACACGTCTGAAACCCGATTCCTTACGCCCTATCACCTTCGACCCCCAGGCAGCGGACGGGCGCAATGAACTTGTGTACGTGCACCTCGGACACCCGATCGTGCAGAAGGCCCAGCGTCTTCTGCGTCGCTCACTGTGGAGCGTCGACTCCCCGCTGAGCCGGGTGACCGCCGTCGTGGTGGACGATCTGCCCGAGTCATTCGTCGCCGCAGTCACCCGCATGGTCCTAGTCGGACGGGGCGGCATCCGCCTGCACGAAGAAGTCTTCCTGGCTGGCGTCCGCCTGCATGGGCGCCGCGCGATGGCAGAGGAGAAGGCCGAAAATGCCCTTGACCACGCACTCGACGGCGAAAACATCGCACTCGCGGACGAACGCGTCCGCGACCAGCTCTGCGACCTGTGGAACGTGCCCGACGCGCCGCTGCGCATCAGGCTTGAAGAGTCCATGCAGGCCCGGGCCGGCCGGCGCCACGAGCTTGTCCTCGAACAGCTAACGCGACGCCAGGAAGCAGACATCCAGAGGGGACGGGACATCTTCGCAGCGTTCCGGACTAACCTTCGCGAGTCGCTCGCCCGTCTGCGTCGCGCCGAAGACGAGGCGGCCGCGATGCTCCTGCCGGATGACCAGCAGCGCCAGCGCCGCCGGGACATGGAGGCCATGGAACGCCGTCTGGACGAACTCGATGACGAAGAAGCCCGTGAGATCGACGCGATCAAAGAACGGTACGCCGACGTCAAGCCGCACACCACAGCCGCAGCGGTCGTATTCGCCCTCACCCGTCATGACGCAGAAGGATGGACCAACTGATGGCTCGACCAAAGAAGGTCACGGGTCTGAAGACCAACGCTACCGACCTGCACCGGGCGTGGCTCCAGCTCGTTGACACGGACGGGCCGTTCCTCGCCATCCCGCCGCTCAAAAAGGTATGGCCGAACGGCATCCCGGACTTCCGCGCCACTCACCCAGACCGCTTCTACGCACTAATCGAAGCCCGCACGGCGTTCGAGTCTGCCTGGGAAGCCCTTGACCGCGACCCCGGCAGTGACACCAGGCTCGGCGGCTACCGGACAGAACGCGACAAATGGGTCGAAACAGTTCTGCGCGAGGTCGTCGGCTGGGGGGAGTCGCTGGAATGGGGCGCGGTCCTTGGCGTAGAGGCGCAGTCACCTAACCGCGCTGTCACCGTCACCGCACAGGGGGCGCTTGTCGGCCTGGACGGTCTTGGTGCCCTCGTGCTCGTCGTGGATCCGACAGACTCACTGCGGCAGACTCCCAGCGACCTGTGGGCAGCAACGCCGGTCGATCGCTGCGAAGCTTTGCTGCGCGAAAACAGGGTCGAGATCGGCATCGTCACTGACGGTCGCTGGTGGGGCCTGGTCTGCGCCCGCGAGGGCAGCATGGCCGCTTCCGGCATCGTGGACGCGCTCGCCTGGGTCGAAGAACCCCGGGCACGGGACGCCTTCCTCACTCTGGTCGGGAGGCAGCACATCATCGGTGGCGACCCCGCCGAGCGGCTTCCTGTGCTTTTCCAGGAATCCATCGCCGCAGCGGAGGAGATTACCGAGGCCCTGGGTGCGCAGGTACGGCGGGCCGTCGAACTGCTCATCCAGTCATTCTCAGAGTCTGCTGCCGAAGCTGAACGCCGTGGCTTGCCCAACCCGCTCCCTGACCGTTCCCACGACATTTACGAGGCTGCCGTCACCGTGATGATGCGGGCGGTGTTCCTGCTGTTCGCGGAAGAGCGCGGCTTGCTTCCTGCGGGCGAGCTCTTCGAGCAGGGCTACGGCATCGCCGCCGAACTCGAGCGGCTCACTGCCCGGCAGAACGAGGAGAGCGAGGAAGCTCTCGATGCCACCTCGCTGACCTGGCACCGGATGCTTGCAACCAGCCAGGCTCTCTACAAAGGGGCGTCCTTCGAGAACCTGCGCATGCCCGCCTACGGAGGGTCTCTGTTCGACCCGGTACGGTTCCCCTTCCTCACGGACACTAATGAACAGGGAGCCCTCGCGGTCACTGTCTCCGACCGGGTGATGCTGCACGTGCTGCGCTCCATTCAGGTGGCCTACGTGAAAGGGGAAAGTCGGCAGATTTCATTCCGCGACATCGACGTCGAGCAGATCGGCTACATCTACGAAGGCCTGCTTGGCTATACGGCGACACGCGTCAGTGAGCCCACCATCGGCATCATCGGAACCACCGGAGCTGAGCCCGAGATTCCGCTGGCCGTACTTGAAGACCTGGCGACTACCTACACCGACCCGAAGAAGCTCGCCGCGGCGGTCCGCGAATGGGTTGATAAAGACCAGCCCTCTGCGAGCCCGTCGTCAGCTGCGGCGATCGCCAAAGCCGTCACCGCAGCGGCCGACCCGAGTGCAGTCAGTGCCCTCACTCAGACTGTTGGCGACGACAACACGCTGCGCGACCGCATCAAGCCATGGCTTGGGCTCATCAGGCCTGATTTGCGGGGCCACCCGTTCGTTGTCGTGACCGGAGGGCTGGTGGTGAAGGAGACCCCTTCGCGAAAGAACGCCGGCGCGCACTACACGCCGAAGTCCCTGGCTGAAGAGGTCGTTCTCCATGCTCTCCAGCCGCTGTGCTACTCTCCCGGCCCGCATCAGACCGCTGACGGCGAGCAGTGGAAGCTGAAATCTTCCGACGAACTGCTGGGACTCAAGGTCGCCGATATCGCCTGCGGGTCCGGGGCGTTCCTTGTGGCTGCTGCCCGATACCTCGCGGACCGCGTGGTGGAGGCATGGACTGAGGAAGACCCGTCCAACTCGCACCGTAAGAACCTATACCTGCGGGCCATCCGGCAGGTTGTCGCGAACTGCCTGTACGGCGCCGACATCAACGACATGGCCGTCGAGATGTGCAAGCTCTCACTCTGGCTCGTATCCCTCGACCGCGACATGCCGTTCTCCTTTGTCGACGACAAGGTGTTTGTCGGCAACTCCCTGCTCGGTCTCACCAATCTCGATCAGCTCCACAAACTCCACATCGACACCAAGCGCGTGACGCCCGGCGAGATGCTCGACATCTTCCACGTCGACATCGACGCCATCGTCCGCAAGGCAGTCGCTTTGCGCGAACGTCTTGCGACGGAGATCGACGAAGACGACCCCGCCCGTAGCAGTGCTGCGAAGCATCGTCAGCTGAGAGAGCTTCGCGAGGTCACCGCATCCTTGCGTGCGACCGCCGACGGCGTGATCGCCGCTGGGCTGCCCCACGGAGGCAAGCCAGGCAGGGCGCTCGATGAGGCATACGAGAATCTCCGGGCGGCCGTGAAGAAGGCGCACCAGGAAACGTTCGGTGAGCAACCTGACAGTACATGGCTCAACGCGATCATCGACATCGGGCTCACCCCTACTGTGCAAACCGACTACGAGCGTTGGCAGCCTCTCCACTGGGTACTCGAAGCTCCCGACGTAATGGTTGATCACGGCGGCTTTGACGCCATCATTGGGAATCCTCCGTTCCTCGCAGGGAAGAGAATTGCTATCGCAAATGGCTCAAACATTGAAAGCTGGATCAAGGCAGATTTGAGCGGACTGAAAGGTTCGGCAGACATAAGCGCTCATTTCATTCGTCGGGCGTGGTTGCTAATGGTGGACGGTGGGTCCCTGGGGCTGATAGCCACCGATCGAATTGGGCAGGGCGACACTGCTCTGATGAGTACGCAGCTCTTGGTGGAACAAGGAACGCTCTATCGAGCAGTGTCGGCGTTCCGCTGGCCAGGACAAGCGTCAACAGGTGCCGCGATTGTTTGGGCATCGAAAACACCTTCGGATGCATCGGAAATTCCCCGAATCCTTGATGGCCGTGCTGTCTCGGCATTATCTCCGTCCCTAGACGACGCAGGCGTCGCAGATATCACATCCGCGTCGCCACTGGATCTTCCCTTCTTTGCCGGTACTGGAGTTAAGGCCTATGGTGAAGGACTCGTCCTTGAGGCGGATGCTCCGATCTTGGAGTCTCTCAATGAGGTGGAAAAACACGCATTGCGGCCCTTCGTCAATGGACAGACATTGATGTCTGGAGTTCCATCGGGACGGAATGTTATCGATGTGGGCGCCTACGTTGACGAAGATTCACTTCGCCGGGAAATGCCCAACCTATTTGAGCACCTCCGTACGACAGTCAAACCTGTGAGGGATGCAATCACAAGCCAAATGCACGAGCATCGATATTGGGCGTTTTGGGACAAACGCGAGGAGCTCTTCCAGGAAGCTATGAAACTGGATCGGTTCATAGCCCTGGCGGGCGACACCCGCGTGCCAGTTTTCCTGTTCAGGCACGATCACCGCTCGCTCCTTTCGCACAAGGTCGTCGTGATCGCCTCAGCTTCTGCTCCTGTCTTGGGCGTACTCTCATCGACCGTACACTCGGCTTGGTTCGAGCGCACCCGCACAGGCCGCGGCGCCACGAGTAACTACGTTGTGTCGCGCTGCCTGCGCACATTCCCCTTTCCCGATCTTGAGAATCAGAATCTTATGACGGCTGCAGATGAATTCGTTGCGGTTCGGGACGAGGCTCTGTCAGAGGTCACATCGCCAACGAAGCTTTACAACCTTTTGGACAATCCTAATTCGGGCGGATATGCGGTCTCCCGACTTCGAGAGGCACAAATGGCTCTTGATGCTGCGGTAATAGGCAGTTACGGGTGGACCGATCTCGATCTTAACCACGGATTCCACGAGCTTGCAGGAGTTCTGCGCTTTACATGCGACTCCGCTCAACGCGATGAGTTGCGGCGCCGATTGTTGGAGGAGAACCGCATCCAAGCGGCTTCGCAGGCCGCTGCAAGCCCGAAGAAAACGGCAAGAGGCAGAAAAGCTGTGTCGCAGCAGGCGGAGGTACTTTTCTCATGAGTGAGACTACGACAACGCGCTCACCACAGAAGCCGTACGAGCTCAACCACGAGCTGGATGGTTCGTCATTCATGGTGCGCGAGAATCTGGCCGACATCCTGGAGCGGGAACTGCTCGGGCCGATCCACGGACCTGAAGAAGTTTTGCCGTTCAGCCCCCGCTCCCAGTATCTGGTGGGCCACATCGCTCCAGTCAAGCTCACAGGCAAGGCCCTGAAAGACGGCGCATCCGAAAGCGCCCCAGAGCGTGGGCACATCGTCGAGGCCCGCATGGACGGTGACGCTGCCCGTGAGCAGCGCGGTGTTCCGGCATTCGCGGCCGACGAGACAACTGCGGACGCCGACGACGATGACACGGAGGACCGCACCCCGAAACAGGGGCTGATGATCCCGGCGTCAATGGGACTACGGTTCCAGGTGCCGGCAGACCTGGCTTCGTTCACCGTTACTGCATCATGGGGTACGTACTCGACGGTCGAGACCGACCAGGTCACCAAAGCCGGCCGCACCATCCGTCACTACCAGCGCACTCCCGTCGAAGAACCCCGTACGATCACGCTCGCTCAACTGACCCCGGGGAAGACTGCGACGATAACGTTGCGGGATTCGATCTGCCTGCGAGTGGACAGGTACGACGATCCGCAGTTCGGCCGGGTTCTGGTGGAGATTGCCCTGTGCAATGACCGGGAGACGCCGATGCCGATCCCGGTGAACATGTGGCTGTTCCAGACCCTGCTCCGCGTGAACGCCGGCGGGGCGGAGGTGTTTCTCCCGGTGCGGGATGCGCTGGAGCAGGACTGGTCGGAGTATGACGACGAGGTCAAGCGGTTGAACCTCCAGTACCGCAACCGCCTGGAGTTCGCGATCGGTCGTACCTGTTCGGTGGATTGGGTGGCGCGCACTGGTTCACGGCGGGCAGCTGAGGTTTCTACGACGTGGCTTCCTGTCGCTGAAACGCCGCAGACACGCGCACGATCGGTAAAAGACGCGCTGCTGTCGATGGATGCGCTTTCGACAGTGACACCAGAGGGACTGAAGGCGGGCCTGACCCCCCTGGTCTCGGGTTACGGTGCGTGGCTCGACGAACAGGGGGCAACTGCGAAGAGTCTTCCGGCGCATCTTCAGGAGACCGCCGAGGCGGTCCTGTGGGATGCGGCCCAGGCGCGCCAACGGCTTGCCGACGGGCTCGAACACATCGCCAGCGATCCTGAAGCGCTGCGCTGCTTCCAGTTCATGAACCGCGTGATGCGCGATCAGCGCATCGCCTCCCAGGTAGCAGCCCTGCGGGCATCTGATCCAACAGTGACGATCGAGCAAGCACAGGCAGCAGTTGCCGCAAAGGGTCCGGGCGCAGCTTCCTGGCGTCCGTTCCAGCTTGCGTTCATCCTCATGCAGCTCGGGGCACTGACCGATCCGACAGCACAATTCCGCAGCGCCGACCACCTTGCTCGCGTTGAGCTGCTGTTCTTCCCCACTGGTGGTGGCAAGACCGAGGCCTATCTCGGCCTTGCCGCCTACACGTTCGCGATCCGTCGCCGCCAGGGCCTGGTCTCCTCGACTGACGGCCAGCTCGACGGGCGCGATGGCGTAGCGGTTCTCATGCGGTACACCCTGCGACTGCTGACCGCCCAGCAGTTCCAGCGGGCAACGACCTTGATGTGCGCGGCCGAGCTGGCGCGCCGCGAAAATGAGGAGATTTGGGGAGCCGAGCCATTCCGCATCGGGCTGTGGGTAGGGACAGACGTGAGCCCGAAACGGTTCGAGGAAGCGGACGAGCAGCTCACCAAGGCCAACGAATACGGTTCCCACCGGCTGACGGTCCTCCAGATTCAGCGGTGCCCCTGGTGTGGCACGCCCATTACAGCGACCCAGGTCAAGACTGATGCGACAGTCCGTCGGGTATTTGTTTACTGCGGCGACGACCTCGCCCGTTGCCCCTTCTCCAAGGGCGGCCTCGTCAATGAAGGACTGCCGGTACTCACCGTCGACGAGGAGATTTACCGCCTCACCCCCGCCTTTGTAATCGCGACCGTGGACAAGTTCGCCCGACTCGCCCGCGAGGGCGAGGCGGCCTCACTGTTCGGATACGTCAGCCGCAGGTGCGGCCGCCACGGGTACGTCCATCCGGATTACAGCAACTGCGACATCACGACCACGCACCCGGCGAGCAAGTACGGGCACCCGGCAGCGACTGTGCAGACCGTGAACCGGCTGCGGCCGCCGGACCTGATCATCCAGGACGAGCTGCACCTGATCACCGGGGCCCTCGGCACAGCTGTCGGCCTCTTCGAGGCAGCTGTGGAGACCCTGTCCTCATGGGAAACATCAGCCGGCAAACCGGTGAGACCCTTGATCGTGGCCTCGACAGCGACCGTGCGCAACGCGCAGGATCAAGTGCGGGGACTCTACGGGCGGCAGGTCGAGATCTTTCCCCCGCAAGTGCTCGACGTCGCTGATACCTACTTCTCCCAGGAGGTTCCGGTCAGTCGGGAGAACCCGGGGCGGCGGTACCTTGGTGTCAGTGCCCAGGGTGTGCGCCTCTCCAGTGCGGAAATCCGGCTCGCCGAGGTACTCCTACTGGCGAGCCAGCTCCTTTTCGACAGGGCCGGGAGCGCTGCGGACCCGTACATGACGCTGGTCGGCTACTTCAATGCCACCCGTGAACTCGCGGGCATGGCGAGGTATATCGCCGACGATGTGGCAAACAGGGTGGGTAACCCGCGCAAGGACTCGGGCTTCCCCAAGCGATACGGCGCAGCTTTCGGCAACCTACACATGGCCGAGCTGACCTCCCGGATCGCCTCGGCCGAGATCAGCAGGACTCTTGACCGGCTCGGGTTGGAGTTCGACCCCAACTTTGACACGACCACAGCTGTCCAGGCCCGCATAGCCGCCATCCGCGACAACAAGAAGCCTGCCGGCAGGAAAGACGCGCCGTTCGACGTCGTCCTGGCGACCTCCATGCTCCAAGTCGGCGTGGACGTGCAGCGACTGGGGCTCATGCTCGTGGTCGGGCAGCCGAAGAACACCGCAGAGTACATCCAGGCATCCTCGCGCGTCGGCCGCGATCCCTCTGACCGGCCCGGTCTCGTGGTCGCCCTCGGGAACTGGGCGCGCCCACGTGACCTGGCTCATTTCGAGCAGTTCCGGAACTACCACAGCACGTTCTACGCCCAGGTCGAGGCACTCTCAGTGACCCCGTATTCACCGACCTCGCTGGAGCGAGGCATCGACGGACTGCTGGTCAGCGTTGCACGGGTGCTCCAGGCTCCCGTCGCTGATGGCCTCTCCCCGGAACGCAGCGCCTGGCGGATCAAGGAGCAGCCAGAGGCGCTCGAAGCGCTGGCGGATCGGCTGAAAAAACGCATCGCGGCAGCTGCTCAAGACGAGGGAATCGCCAAGAAGGCAAGTGACCTTCTTGTGAACCGCATTGACCGCTGGAACCAGCGTGCGAAGCGGGCCGCGGAGATGAGCAAGACTCTGGTGTACGAACGCACCGGAGAAGGCGACAAGTACCTGCCGTTGATCATCAGCCCCGAGAATGCCAGGGCATCGGTGGGAGGGTCTTCCGAGGCGCCGTTCGTTATTGCCAATTCGATGCGTGAAGTGCAGCCGGAAATTAATGTGCTGGTCAGCCCGCTGTCTGAGCGGCTGTTCTCGCGGGCACCCGAGGGAGTCCCGAAGTGGGCCCTGCCAATGGGAGAGGACGATTGATGGCCGAAACCATCTCCACCGATAAAGACAATGCGGAGCCGCTAAACCGCCTCGCCATGTTCCACGATCCCGGGCAGACGCTCGACCCGCTGACTGACGCCGAAGAGGGCACGGTCAAGAACCGTGCAAAGGTCGGCTCCGCACGCCCCTCCTCGCTGCTCTACACTTATGGCCCAGGCGCGATCATGGACCTCCCAGGATTTGCTGTGATGCCGGCCGGGCTCGACGACTGGGAACCGATCTGGAAGCGCCGGGAATTCACCCCGACCATCGTCGAACCGCGGCTGCTGAATGTTGTACGGCTTCACCTCGGGCCTCAGGTTGACTCGCTCCGCCCGTTCCCGTGGCAGCCGAAGAAGGGAGCGATGTCCAAGGAAGGATCCGACCTCGGCGTTCCGGCGCGCGTCTTCCCGCAGTGGTTGCGCTGCACCGGCTGCGACTACCTCGGACCTCTGCCGCGCTTCAGCTACACGAATACCCATCCCTTCCGCCCGGACTTGGCCCAGTTCACCCACCAGAGCTGTCCGGGCCGTGGCAGGAAAGCGGCCGGAGCAGCCGGAGGGAAACGCCAGAGCCCGGCCGTTCCAGCCCCGCACCTGCTGACCTGCACCAACGGCCACCTCGACGAGTTCCCCTACACACTATGGGTGCACCGCGGCGGAATATGCCCGAAAGCCGAGGCACCCGACCTGAAGATGCGGGACGCGAACATCGGACAGAGCATCGGATCCGTCATCAGCTGCGCCTCTTGCGGCGCATCCCGTGGCATGGCCGAAGCCCAGGGCGCAGCCGGGCGGGACAAACTCCCGCAGAAATGCCGTGGACGACACCCGCACCTGAACGCCTTCGACGCCGAATGCAGCGCCCGTCCCACCCTGATCATGATGGGGGCATCCAACCTCTGGTTCTCCTCCACCCAGTCGGTCATTGTCATGCCCCGCACCGACGCTGAAGAAGCCGAAGCCCTCGCTGACCAATTGCGCGCTGCCGTGGGAATCGAAAAGATCGCCAAGTACGCCTCCGATCTGGACACCCTCAGGGACGTGGCAGACGGAAAGATCGACCTCAAGGATGTGTCTGACCCGAGCCTTGCGGCCGCCGTCGCGGACGTCCTCGCGCCCGTCGATCCCGAGGAAGTCCGCCAGGAGAAGCTCGCCACTTGGGACCCGGTCGAGCTACTCGTGCCGGAATGGCGGTACCTGCAAAAGCCAACTCTGTTCCCGCAGCAGCAAAACTCCAGCGGCCTAATGGTCACCGAGATGCAACGAGGGCAGAACCTCCACGCGCGCATTGCGCGAGTCGTCGCCGTCAACCGCATGAAAAAAATCAACGCCGTTCTCGGGTTTACCCGGCTCGACGAGATGGACCGGGTGAACGACCTTGCCAGCCGCCTCGTCAAACTAACGCGCAAAGGCAGACCAGCCTGGGTGCCGGCGACCGAAGACCGCGGCGAGGGAATCTTCCTTCAGCTCGACCTGAAAGCCGTGGACGAGTGGGAAAAGAAGATCCTCGACTCCCCGCTATGGACGGCTCATCAGCAGGCACACCGACTGAACTTCTCCCGCCGCTTTTCGGAGACCGCCGCATCAGTAAATCCCGACACCCGGCTGCCTGGCCCGCGGTACTGGCTCCTGCACACCTTTGCCCACACGCTCATTCGCGAGATGGCGATGTCCTGTGGCTACGGCGCTGCCAGCCTCACCGAACGCATCTACGGATGGCCTGCGGGGCCGCACCGCGAGGCGGCGGCCGGATTGCTCATCTGCACCACCGCCTCCGACAGCGAGGGAACGCTCGGCGGGCTGGTCGCACTCTCCGAACCTGCGCGCTTGGAGGGCCTCGTCATCTCGGCTCTGCGCAGGGCGTCGCGGTGTTCCTCGGACCCCGTTTGTGCGGTGCGCACCCCCAGCGACCCGGAGGACTTCCTCCATGGTGCGGCCTGCCACTGCTGTACGTTCGCCTCGGAGACCTCGTGCGAGAAGTCGAACCGGTTCCTGGACCGGCGCTTCCTGCTCAACCTGCCGACCACCATGGGTCCAACGGTGCCCGGGTTCTTTGGGAGCGTGGATGCCGTCTGACCCCTTCGCGGCGCTCGGCGAGTTCCTCACAGCTGCCGAAGCCGGGGGACTTGCCGCGCAGCTCGCCGCGGGTCAGCACTTCGCCAAGGCCCTCGGAGCGGTCAGTGCCTCCCGTCGTGAACGGGCCCGCGGACTCCTTACAGCCGCCGGCCTTGGGCACACTGACGTCGAGCGCTCGGTTGCCGTCCTACAGGCTGTCGCTGGAGCTAGGACCGTCCATCGGGACCTGACCCCTGTCTGGACCATGCCCGGCAACGAAGCCAAAATCGGCCACCTCACGGGCGAGTTCCACCGGCTCGTCCGCTCCGCCCGCCAGTCCGTGACCTGCGCAACGTATAACTTCGAGAAGACCTCGAAGATGTGGACAGTGCTCCGGGAAAGCGCCGAACAGCCCGGCGTCACCGTCACCGTCTACGTCGACGGGGACAAGGCCGACGCCGTGAACATCAAAGCCCATCTCGGGCGTGCGACTGTCTATAGATCCGCCGTTCTGCCAACCGGCAAACCCGTGGTCAGTCATGCGAAGTTCGTCGTCATTGACCATGAAATGCTGTTGCTGACCAGCGCCAACTTCTCCTTCAGCGCCGAGAACCGCAACATCGAATTCGGCCTTCTCGTACAAGACTCCGCTCTCGCCCAGTCTGTTGAGTCCACGATGGCCAGCAAGCACGGCACGCTCTACCAACTGGTACAGAAATAGCCCGCACGCCGACCCCATGAAGGAGGAGCATGAACGAGAGTTTGGCCGTCCCGCTCATTGCAGCAGTCCTCGCCGCCGTTGGCGTTCTGACCGCGGCGTTCCTCACTCATAGGTGGACTCTGAGGCGCGAGGACAGGAGCGATCGACGGGCGGTGGAGCGCGAGGCGGCGGCCTCCCTCTGCGAGAGACTGTATAGCCTTCAAAAGCTCGTCGTGCGTTCGGAGATCCACCCCGTCCCGTCTCAGGAGATCTTTGAGGCGGTCGCGCTCTGGGAGACCACGTACCGCAGGCATGAGACTTTGCTCCCTGGATCCTGGCGTCATGTCAGGAGAAGCGTCGCTTCCGCGCTGGGGGAGCACTTCGGTGCGATCGGAACGTCGAATCTCTTCTCCGTTCCCGAGGACCATCCTGTAGCGGCTCACGATTCGGTCTGGTGGGACAATGCCCGTGACTATCTGCAATACCTACACCATCAGATGTCGCGATGGGGACACAAACCGACGGACGCCCACAAGATCAAGATTCACGACTTCGATACATGGCTTTCCCAGCGTCGCTGAGATGGAGTCGCGCCCGTAGAGGCGGTGATGACTTGAGCGACGACTCCGCCGGCGCGGTGCAGGTCTCTCGTTTACCTGCTGGGTGGGCGGCCCCGGGTCCTGCCGGTCTGCCACCCGGGGACGGCGCCGTCGAGGAGCTTGACCTTGTCGGGAGCGAGGTCGCCGCGGCGGTGTTTGTACCGCTGGGTGTGGATCCACACGCCTAGGGTATGTTCCCGCTCAGAATCGCAGTCCTTGTGGCGGGGCCAGTCGTGGCCTTCCTCGCGGTGGGACGCGAGCTGGGCGAGACGGCGGTGCCAGCGTTCGTCGTCCTCGGACTCCCTGCGGTTTTTCTGCCACCCTGGCACCTGGGCCAGACCGTCACGGTAGCCCGGGTCAAGGGTCTCCTCGGCCGCTTCGCGGCGTCGGTCCGAGAGCCACCGGGCCATAAACCGTTCTTCCTTGTCCTCGGAGCCGTCCCGGGGGAGCCTGCCTTCGGCCTTGATCCAGGCGATAATCACTTCCATGCGGGCAAGTTCCGCGGGGGAGGGGCCAGCCTTGGTTCCGGCGGCGGCCACATGTGCCGCCTCAAGCTCCGGATCCCGGCGGCGCGCGATGACAAGGTGGTAACCGACGGTGGCGGGTTCGGCGCGCACCAGCTCGGCGATGCGTTTCCGGCTCAGCCCGAGCCGGTACATCAACACCCATTCCGCGTCAGGAGCGCGCCGCAACTTCCTGTCCATGATGGGTGTCATCTTGCCACTGCGATGGCTTGGAGAGGTCCTCGGTGGATGTAAGTTCGCAAATCGCCTGACGGGGGCCGAAGGGTGGTGCTCGTCAGGAGTCGCAAAGGCGGCTGGATGGGCATATTTATAAAATATAAAGAATATAAAAAATGTAAAGCTGTATAAAAGGATGGTCTGCGAAGCCTCGGTTCCGCCCGGCCCTCGTCTACCGATGGCGCATAGCTAGTAGGCACGCGTGAGCATGCGTCGGCCTAGGGTACTAAAGCGCAGGCCATGTGAAAGCAATTCGATTCGGGCCAGCCTGAGCGGAAACATCGACCCCCATTCTTCATACGGCGCGGCAGCGACAACGGCCCGTCCATTACGGGCGTCATCATCCGGCCACGGCGCGGCTCAAAGGTCTTGGTGGGGGACGTTCCGATGCCGCTGCAAGCCTCTACCGCGGGCACGATCCCTTCAACTTCCGCAGGTATTCATCCATGGTGACTTCGCCGCGCAAGAACGCATTGATGTTTTCGACGGTCTGACGGCTGGGTTCCATACCCTCCAGGGCCCAGCTGGCCATCGTGTCGATGGTGAGCTCGCGTTTCTGCTCAGGGGTCAGGACGCGGTCAGCTTGAACGGCGGCCGTGTCTATCGGCAGTCTGCGCTTGCTGGTGCTCCCCATTGCGACTTCCTCGTGTGGTACTGCTGGTCCTTCAAGCTTATCGACTGAGTAGGGGACCCCCGGTCGTCCCGCTGGGTAAATGAAGACAGCGTAGCCGTCTGCTCGGAATCGGAATTGCTCACGCTGCTGTGGCTAGCCCGTCAGGGGACGTGTCCCCACGCACTCGTACTTGCGGCGGTCATCGCAGGTTCTCGCGGCGAACGGCTGTAACCGAAGACATGTTCACATGTGGAGAAGTCTGTGGAGAATATGTGTTCGATAGATGCCCCGAAGTCGTCCTAAGATGGAGCCGTGATCAAGTCAGGCTCTCCCGAGGATATGGAGCGGATTATGGCGCGCCTGGACGCCGACAAGGTCCGTCCGATGGACGACGCCTCGCCGATTCGGGACTTCCCGAAGTACGGCCGTCCCATGGTGCAGGTCGGCAGCATCTACGGCAAGGCCGTCGCCTGGTCAAACAACTACGGCCTGATCGAGTGGCTGGATGTGTCCGGTATCTACCACCTTGGCTGGGCGCACTCTGCCAGCATCAAGCGAGTGACGGCGGAGGAGTGGAAGGGCAGCAGCAGGCTCTAGCTCCAGTCGAAGAGTCCCCATAAGGCCTCATAACCCGATATCCATTTTTGTGGATATGGCTTTATGCTTGCGGATATGGAAAGCGCACTGAACCCGTATTCGCCCGGCTCGGGCCGTCGTCCGGCGGAGCTGGCTGGCCGGCAGGACGAGGTGGACGCCTTCGACCTGCTGATGGCCAAGGCCCGGCAGCGTCGACCGGACCGTGGGATTGTCCTGCACGGGCTCCGGGGTGTCGGGAAGACCGTGCTGTTGAACGAGTTCCGTCGGCAGGCCGAACGTGCGGAATTCATGGTGGTCACCCTTGAAGGCCTGGACGCTGACGGCGGCCCGGACGCCATCAGGGCGAAGCTGGCGAGGAATCTTCTCCAGGCGGGGCGAAAGCTCAACAACAGGAGCGCCGGAGCGACTTTGAAATCCGCCCTTGGCAGTGTGGCTTCCTTCTCCGCCAAACTGGGGGTTACCGGTATCGACATCGGTGTCGCACTCAACCACGGCCGAGCGGACTCGGGATCCATCGAGGTTGACCTTGAAGAGCTGGTCGAGGATCTCTGCACGGCGTTGACAGAGAAACGGTCTGGCCTGGTCTTTGTGATCGACGAGATGCAGGACCTTGACGCGCCCCTGATCACGGCGCTGCTCAGCGTGCAGCATCTGGCGAACCAGCGGGAATGGCCGTTCTACATCGCCGGCGCCGGCCTGCCCAACCTGCCCTCTGTTCTCAGCGAATCCCGCTCTTACGCCGAGCGGCTGTTCAACTACCGCAGCATCGGCCCGCTGCCGCGCCCGGCGGCGGAGTCCGCCCTGACTGTCCCCGCCGCGAAATTCGGCGCATCCTTCGAGCCGGCCGCCACAGACCTGCTCCTGAACGCTTCCGGCGGCTATCCGTACTTCCTGCAGGAGTACGGCTACGCCGCATGGGAGACCGCACCCGAGAAGGTCATCACCCTCAGCGACGCTCAAGTTGCCGTGGAGATCGGCCGCCAGCAGCTTGACCAGGGCTTCTTTCCGTCCCGCTGGGAGCGGGCGTCCAAGGCCGAAAAGTCGTATCTACAGCTCATGGCCGTCGACGGCGACGAGGGGTCCAGCACCGCCGACCTGGCCGCCAGGGCGCAAAAGAAGCAAAGCTCGATGACCATGACCCGCTCCTCGCTGATCCGCAAGGGCATTATCTACGCACCGGCGCTCGGTCGGGTGGCGTTCACCGTCCCCGGGATGGCAGACTACATTTCACGATTCGAGGGCGCCTGACCGCAGCTCCGACTCTCGACCGCTCGAGGTGGCTATCCAGGGTCATTCCCGCGGGTGCCGGCCGAGGTCCCAAAGGATGGCTCGAACCTAGTGTCAGGTGTCCCTCACTGGAGGCGAGACCATCCTCCCGCGTCACCCGCCGACCGAAGTCTGTCGGCCCAAGTGCGAATACAGGTGGGTCATCGTGCAAACACCGACAAGTTGTTGGCAGCATGTCGGGCCGAGAGTGCGCAGTCAATCCACAACATAATGGCCACTATGGTGTGGATGTCCGTCTAATGCTTCGGGGTGATTTCGAGACCAGGAAGCCAGCCAAGTGGTTATACGACAGACAGTGCACCGGCCCGGGACCTTTCCGATTCCCAGCTAGCTATCTAGCGCGCTACTTCGATCTCGCAGAGGGTGCGCAGGTCCACTCCGGGCTCTACGGAGCCTGACTTCATGACATAGCGATGGGGCGTACCGCTTAGGAGGTCGACCAGCTTCACAATCTCTCCCGCTCTTGCACGGATGGCGTCAATCCCGACTTTGTCGATCTGCAGTGCTGACGAAGGATGGTTCGTCTTATCCTTTGCAGCGGTCGAGCCGACGACACGTATAGCCCAGGCGCTCGGGTCCTGGGGTACTTTCGTCTGCACGTCACGATGTGCGCCATATCTGTTTCGTACTGTTGTCTTGATGGGATTGATCGCGATGCGGAAGCTCTTGATCCTGTTTTGAATTTCTGTCACTGCATCCGCGTGCAAATTTTCCTTGACGTCCTTCAGGGCGGTCCTGAAACAGACTTGATTGCTCGCCTCGTCGTCAAAGCGGCAGACCCGAAGCGCGAGCATCGTCTCGGCTTCTCTGGCCGTCACGTTGTGGAAGTGGAGCTGTTCCCGGCTTTGAAATTGCGACCAGGGCTTAGAAGTATGCGCATCGTAGGCTGCCAAGGCGAGAAGCAACTCCAGGCAGTCACTTTGGAGAAGGTCAAGAACAGAGGAAGACGTTTTAGCCATGCGATAGCACCCCTTATGGTCGTGAGATTGATCCTCTCATGCAGGGCGTTTTTAAGATTCCGCATGACGATTACGTCTAGTAGAGCAGCAGCTGTTAAGCAGTTCTAGCATCGCTGGCGCAGTAGGTTTAGACGGTAGCATCAACGGCAGAATTACCTGGAAGACTGCGACGGGCCGGACCTTCCAGCACCTTGAGGATGCAGTCCCCGCGAGACGTAAACAATTCCATTAGGGCGCGGGTAAGTTGGAGACCCTCGGGGCCTCATGCTGGTCGGCTTGCCGGTGCGCGTACCGTGATCGTTAACGCGGCGTCCCCGCCTACGACGGAGCAGCCCAAAGCAGACTGCCATTACACGGCAGCCCACAGGTCACGGAAGGCTGCAGCGCCTTTGGGCACCGAGATCTGCAACGATGGACAACGTGACTGATTCCAACCCACAACCCATTGATCCCTACCTAGCTCTAGTGCCGGTATTGGACACTACCGGCCCCAATTTTCGCCCTGCAGCATGGCGGGTAGTCGAGGCCGGTCGACGATTAAGCGAGCTACAGGAACGGATGCCTGACTTGGCCATGGAGTGGGCAGGGTATCCCGTCGTGCGCGCACCCAAGAGCGCGCCCCATGAGCTGCAGCTGTCCCTCGTGGACTGGAGCTGGTCGCAAATGCCCACAGCTCGTGCACTTACGTTTCTTGCCAGTGAGGTGCTTCACCACGCTCGAATCGCGCTGGACTACTGCGCATACCACGTGGTCTGGTTGGACGGCAGCAGCGCTCGTGACAATACCAAGTTTCCTCTCGTGCTGGATCGGGACCGGTGGGGCAAGGAGAAGCGAAGCTCCTTGCCCGGAATCACTCCTGAGCACGCGAGCTGGATACGCGAAGTGCAGCCGTTCGTCGGTGTGGACTGGTCCGCGAAGTTACTCGACCTAAGCAATAGGGATAAGCACCGCATGGCCGTGGAAGTGATCCCCACGTATCGCTTTCGGGTGAACCGGGTGCAGCGATACGCGGACCCTCTCGGTGAGCCGAATTTCTGGGGGTTTGCTGTAGAGGAGTCCGCCTTGGACCTAAACATTGCACCTGCTATGAGCCAAACCTCCGCAAAGGCAGGATTTCCTTTGGAAGAGACGTTGATTGAGATCCTGCGTGGTGTAACTGATTTGGTGAACCGTTTCCTTACGGAGGCGGGGTACAGTGCCATCTCACTTTCGATCGAGAACCAGCGCGCTTCGTGAATAGGGACCTTGAATCATGACTGTCGCCGTGGAATGGCCTAGACGGTGAAACCGTCGAGCGTCCTAGAGGATAGCGGACAAGCAAGACGTCGAACGAAAACGGATCTTGGCTGGTGACCAGCGTCCTAACCCCGCCGGTGCCCCGGTCTGAGAGCAGCTCGAAGACTTCGCTGCAACTTCCTTACGATGTCATTTTCCGGTGAGCGGGCTGCGTTTGCGGAAAGTCTCGGCGATGGAGAGTTTGCCCGAGTACTGGATGGACCCGTAGCGGAAGAGGTGGACGGCGAGTCGGAGGATGAGGAATCCGATGATGAAGAGTTCGGCGATGACGATGATCGCCTCGACGGGGGAGAGGGTGCCGAAACCGTTGCGGAGCAGGGCGGTGACGGGGGCTGAGAGCGGGAAGTAGGTGAAGATCTGCACGATGGGTGCGCGCGGGTCCGAGACGATGAGGGTCATGGCGTAGAAGGGGACGAAGATCAGCGCCATCAAGGGCCCGAAGATCGTGCCGGCGTCTTTGGCGGTGGGCATGACCGCGCCGATCGCAACCAGGACTCCGGTGAAGACGGTGAAGCCGCCCAGCAGCAGCAGTGCCCCGACGATCATGGTGCCGGGTTCGAAGGTCAGGGTCGACAGGTCCAGGTCGGGCATGGCGAGCTTGTCGCGGAAGAACGCGTAGCCGACGGCGATGGGGGTGAGGAAGACCAAAATCTGGACCATGCCGACCACGAACAGGGCGATGACCTTGCCGATGATCAGGGTGGTCGGGTTCACGGTGGTGAGGATCATTTCGGTGACCCGGTTTTCTTTCTCTTCCAAGGTGCTATTGAGCATCTGGTTGGAGAGCAAAATGATCGAGACGTAGAAGATCAGCAGGAACATCAGCGGCGGGACGGCGGAGCCCAGGCCCCCGCTCGGCTGGCCATCCTTGAAGGTCTGGGATTCGGTCTTGACGTCGCCGCTGGCCGCGGCCATCAATTGCGGTGAGCCGATGGCGGCCTGGGCGGAGGCGGTGAGGAGCTGTCTGGCGACGGCGTCGTACTTGCCGTTGTCGAAGATCCCCTGGTCCTGCCCGTAGACCTTGACCGGCTGGGTGGCCGGGTCGGCGGGGTAAGCGAAGTGGGCGTCGGTTGCGCCGTCTTTGACGTCCTGCAGCGCTTTGTCCGGATCGCTGGCCTGCCGGCCGCCCACGGCAGTGGCAATGGCCGGGGTGATGAGTCCGGAGGCGTCGGTGTAGGTGAATGACTAGGACCGCCACCAGCCTGTGATCAAGGTCTTTGGTCCTCCAGACTCAACCAGTGGGTTCACAGTATCGCGTACCGAGAGTTGAAAGGTGTCGTTGAACCATCGTCGATAATTTTCCCTGCCGCGGCCGCTTGCCATGACATCTGCCAATGGTTCATGCGTCACGGCAATTTCGGAAAGAAGCTCAGAAATAAGGACGAGCTCCATGGCATAACCCTTACGAGCGGGGACCCTGTGGGCAGCTTCCTTCTTTGCTCCCGCCGTGAACCCAGTAGTGGTAACCAAAATGGCTCGAGGAGCGTCTTCGCGTAGCTGGACTCCCCTTAACTGTCGGACCAATTCAACGCCCACGCGGTTGGCGTAACGCTTTACCTCCACTATGGCGAAGTCTTTCGGAGATTTCCCAAACAGTATAAGGTCACGACCCTCATCCTTTGACTGCTGAGTGAGCACAGCGTCATAGCCGAGTTCGCGGTACACGCTGTGCACAACTTCCTCGAATCGACGTGGGGTCAATTCGACCGCCATGCTGGGAGAGTGCGACAAGGCTGCACGGATTTCGGATATTGCCAGATCCGGGTCGCTTAAGGTTCGCTCCAACAATATGGCCTGACGATCCTGGGCTTCGTCGTAAAGTGAGCACCAGCTCTCTTCCATGTGCCACTGAGTCCAACCGCAGAAAAAACAATCCATACCGGACAAGTCACCTTGCCAGTCGGCCGTCTGCACACTCGTTTTCACCAGCAGTTCGCCGCAGTACGGGCAATAAAAGCCACGTCCATGCTCACCCGCAGTAATGGGGACGTATTCAGCTTCCTCTGTACTCCGCCAAACCAAGAGTGGCTCTGAGCTCTCCATCGCCCAATCGTAAGGGAAAACATCGTTGTTTGTGCAGTACCGGCGGGTAAACTAGCTTGGCCGTGATACCGCCCGGTGCGTGCATCATGCCCTTCAGGACAAGCTGCTTTGTAAGACGCAGCGAAGATACGCGTAAGTGATTTGTTGCACTATCGAGTGATGTTGTTGAAAGCAGTTCGCAAACGTTTCAGTATGGTTAGGACATTGAGCATCAGGTGGCTTCCCAGCCATGCTAGAGGAGCAGTCCAGCCCCAAGCCAACACGCCGTCCTGCGAACGGTTCGTAGCGGCAGCGCATACAAGTACGCAAGCCAGTAACAAAGCAACTAACGCCGAATACGTAACGTTGGCGCGCGCGTCATCGATAACTTGTGCGACACCGTGGGCGTTCTCAAGGGCATTCCGGTCCTTTTTCACGGCGACGCCGGTGTTGAACATCAATACTAGTAGTCCAAAGAGTAGACCCGTAAATATGGAAACACCCGAAAGTATCGGCCCAACGCCCCCGATGCGAATCTCGTGCACCTGGGTAACAGCCAATATGACCGGGATCATCGAAAATATCGTTGGAACAACGTAGTACCAGGCGAAGGCTCTTCGCCGGTCCTTGCGCCGTTCCGCACCAACTCGAATGGACCATGTTTCCATGTTGTCGCGCAGCACATCATGGAGCCCGGTGCGTTCTTTGAATGTCATCATTGCCCTGGCGGCCCTCCCTACTCATGACGGTACCCGAAGGTGCTGACAGTGACTATCACGAAGCCCAGTTTGATGGCAATCTGATACCACGAGAGGAGAATATCGTCTCAGCGTGGGCCACCCAGGTCTTGAACAACTCGTCATCAGAAAGGGTCTCAGCCGTGTGGTAGACAAACTGAGGCAGGCTGTTTCGATCCACGCTGAATGTCCGTTCCGGGCGATCCTGACCTGTGACAACTTCAACACGCTTATGCTGTACGTCCCCCTCGACGTGCACCGGGACAGCGCCCCTGAGCTGGTCTCTAATTTCGTCGGCAAGCTCAGGTGATTTTTTCAGATCCTGGAGAGCCTTTTTCTGGTTGGCAAGCTCAGTTTCATCAGCTACGGAAAAGGCGCTTTTCTGAGCCACCTTCTTTTCTTCGAGGTCCGCAGCCGTACTCATGGCGTCTAGTATTGCTTCCCGGCGCTGCGCTCTCGATGTTATTGCCCCTATTAAACCCTTGGTGATTTTGTTGACTCGGGGACCTTCGGCCACGAGCTTCACCGGCGTCCTCGACGTCGAACCGTCGGTTGTGGTGTCCGTGATCTCAAGGTGCTGAGTCAGGCTCAATGCCTGTTGCCCCTTCAAGAGTTTCTCCCAGTCTTTAGATTCCGCAAAGGCGTCGACATGAATGGTCATGTTGTTGAAAACTGCGTTGGGTGTAAGGGCTTGCCCTCGAATGACTTCCTTGAGGTTCCGGTTGCCATGTCGTTCTGCAAACAAGAGGCCGTAATACGCGTCCTTGGGCAGAGCCAACATACAGCGCATCCTGTTGAGCATTGCAGTCGTACTTGGCACATCTATCGACTTACCGGTCGTCGTTTCATAGGCTTCGCCGCCAGTACTGTGCGGCCCCTTGTTTACCTGGACGAACAACGTCCGACCCTCGACGCTAACTTGTCGAAGTCGATAGCCCTCGACGCTGCCGTTCTCACGAAAATACTTATCCCGAATCGTGGTCAAGGACTTTTCCGCTAGGACTAAGAGATCAAGGTCCCTCTTCTCGCCGAAGGCACTCAGGCGATGAAGTTGCGAGATGCGGTGGGGTTCGTTCATCCTTATCAAGAAGACGAGGTAACCGTGGGATGCCTTCATGGCGTCCTTTCGATGAGGCGGTCTGCGCGTGGCGCTCACAAAAGACTAATGCAAACGGGTACCCCTATTGTCCTGCCCTGCTACGGCTCTCCGCTATTTGCACACTCCCGTGACTCTGAATCTCGTCTCACAGGAACTCGGCGAACCAGATTGTCGAAGCGGCTTCCGGCAACCATACTCCTCTCCTGAGATTGCCCACCTAGGGCACACCCCGGCCTGACGTCAGTCGGTCATTCAAAAACCGTCAGGTCAGAGTCCGCGTCGGGCACTCACTCGGTGAAGCAGTCTTAGATTCCAACCTGACGGGCCTGCTTGAAGGAACTTGGCTAGCCCGCGTCCGGTGACCTAGGCAAATGGCCCTGATTGCTCTATCGGTCTGGAGCCGGGCTGGCCTTCTCTCGCGTCTGACGGTGGGATGTCAATCCGCACATCACTAGACGACCGTCGAGGGCGGTCGTCTACGTTTGGATGAGTTCCTGCCCTGGGTTCGCCTCACGCGTTATTTCGGGGGAGTTCTTCCCTGAGCCCTTCCGCGGATCGGAGCGTTTCCAGCGCAGTGTCGTTGATTACCCCGGAGTGGATAGGTCCGGCGAGGTATGTCAGAAGGTGCAGACCGGACATGGGGTTTGACTTCGGAGCTGAAGCCCAGAGTTGGGGTGCGGCCGGGGGAGGCGTAATCAAGTTTTGCCAATTCTTTGCCAATGATCCAGAGTCGGGCAAAGCAAAGGCCCCTGCTTCCCTTGTAAATAAAGGGAAGCGGGGGCCTCGCTATCTGGCGGTGACGGTGGGATTTGAACCCACGTTGGCTTTTACACCAAACAACATTTCGAGTGTTGCACCTTCGGCCGCTCGGACACGTCACCAACCTGACTAGGGTACCGGAGCAAGGCGCCCAACCCCAAAACGGCCGCCGAAAGCGCCCCGCCGCGCCCCGCCCGCGGCACCCAAGCTTCCCCCGGCCCGCCCGCGGCACTAGATTCGTAAGCAAGATGAGCACCTCTTATAACACCAGCCCCGCACCCTCGGGCCACACCACCGCAACCGCCTACTGGACCGTCGGCCGGGAGCGGGGCGAACTCCGGAGCGCGGAACTGCCCGCCCCCGGCCCGGGCGAGGCCGTCGTGCGCTCGCTCTACTCCGGCATCAGCAAAGGCACCGAGATGGTGGTGCACCACGCCCGCGTGCCCGAGTGCATCGCCGAGGAAATGGCTGCGCCCCACCAGGAAGGCCACTTCCCGTCGCCGGTGAAGTTCGGCTACCTCTCCGTCGGCGTCGTCGAGGACGGCCCGGCGGATTGGGTGGGCAGGACCGTCTTCTGCCTGCACCCGCACCAGGACCGCTACGTCGTCCCGGTCGCGTCGCTCACGGTCGTCCCGGAGAACGTCCCGGCCCGCCGTGCCGTGCTGACCGGCACCGTGGAGACCGCGGTCAACGCCCTCTGGGAGGCCGGCCCGCGCCTCGGCGACCGGGTGGCCGTCATTGGCGCGGGGCTCGTCGGCGGCATGGTTGCCAAGCTGCTCGGGTCCTTCCCGGTGGGCAGGCTCCAGCTCATCGACGTCGACCCCGCGAAGCGCGCGTTCGCCGATACCCTCGGCGTCGACTTCAGCCACCCCGACGACGCACTGCCGGACTGCGACATCGTGATCCACTGCTCCGCCTCGCAGGCCGGTCTCGAACGCGCCCTGCAACTGGTGGGCGACGAGGGCGAAATCATCGAGATGTCCTGGTACGCTGACCGCCGCATCACCCTGCCGCTGGGGGAGGACTTCCACGCCCGGCGGCTCTCCATCCGCGCCAGCCAGGTCGGCGTCGTGGCCCGCGCCCGCCGGCACCGCCGCACCACCGCGGACCGGCTCGAACTCGCGGTCTCGCTGCTGGCCGACCCGGTCTTCGACACCTTCCTCACCGGCACGTCCGCCTTCAGCGAGCTGCCCGAGGTCGTCCGGCGCCTCTCCGACGGCAGCCTCGACGCGCTCTGCCATGTCATCGAATACCCAGCCGCCGATGCCCCAGCCACAGAAACCACGAGGTAAACCGTGTTCAGCCTGACCGTCCGCCGCAATTTCATGATCGCCCACAGCCTGCCGCGCCCCGCCTTCGGGCCGGCCCAGGGACTGCACGGGGCCACCTTCGTCACGGAGGTGACCTTCCGCCGTCGGACGCTGAATGAGGACTCGATCGTGCTGGACATCGGCGAGGCCGGCGAGGTGCTGGACGCCATCCTGGCGGACCTGAACTACCAGAACCTGGACGAGCACCCGGACTTCGCCGGCAAACTCAGCACCACCGAAGCGCTGGCCCAGTACATCGCCCACGCCGTCGCCGCCAAGATCCGCGTCGGCACCGACGGGCAGGCGCTCGCCGGCATCGACGTCACCCTGCGCGAAACCCCGGACGCCTGGGCCAGCTACTCGCTCGAGTTCGACGCCGGCTAGCAGCCCGTGGACCCAGCCGGCCTGCGCCTGGTCCTGCCAGGCAACGTGCGCCACCACTCGGGCGGGAACGCCTACAACGCCGCGCTGCTGCGCGCCGTCGCAGGCCTCGGCGTGGCGGCCGAGGCCTGCGGGGTCGACGGCGACTGGCCGGTCGGCAGCCCGGAGGACCGGCAGCGGTTCGGACGGCTGCTTGCCGACGCCGACGGCGGCCGGGTGACACTCGTGGACGGCCTGGTGGCCTGCGGGGCGCCCGATGAGCTGGAAGCGGCGGCCGGCGCCGGGGTGCCCGCCTGGATCCTGCTCCACATGCCTCTCAGCACGCACCCGGCGCTGGAACGCCGTGCCCTGCAGGCAGCGGCAGGAGTGATCTGTACCAGCGGCTCGGCCGGGGCGGACCTGCGCGAGCGGTACGGAATCGACGGGATCGCAGTCGCGCTGCCGGGAACGGCGTCCGCCCCGCCCGCCGTCGGCTCCGAGCCGCCGCATCTGCTCGCGGTGGCCGCGCTGCTGCCCAACAAGGACCAGCTGTTGCTGCTGCGCGCCCTGTCCGGGCTCACGGACCTGCCCTGGACAGCGTCCTTCGCGGGCTCGGACACGGCCGACCCTGCCTACGCCGCGCTGCTCCGGCGGGAAGCCGAACGCCTCGGCGTGGCTGGGCGCGTCCGCATCCCGGGGGAGCTGCGCGGGGCCGCGCTGGACGCCGAATGGGCCGCCGCCGACCTCAGCCTGCTGATATCGCGTGCCGAGACCTACGGGCTGGTGGTCACCGAATCCCTGGCCCGGGCCATTCCCGTCATCGTGCGGCAGGGCACGGGCGCGGTGGAGGCGCTCGCCGCAGGAACCCCCGCGGCCGCGGCCGCCCCGGGCGCGCCAGGCACAGCAGGTCTGCCGGGCGCCGCCGTCGCGCTCGCCGTCGACCCGGCGCCGCTGGCCGCCATGCTCCGCCGCTGGCTCACCGAACCTGCGCTCCGTGCCGAATGGCGGGCCGCAGCCCAGGCCGCGCGGGAGCGCCTTCCCGGCTGGGACGCCACGGCGCGGGCTGTGCTGGCGATTCTCGGAATTGAGCCGCAGGCCCACCCAACTAACTCGCAGTAGTTGCCGATTTCAGGGCCCATAACGGCACCTATTGCGAGCTAGTTGGGCGGTGCGGGTGGAGAATGACCCCATGACCACCGAGCCCATGACCGTCCTGCTGCCACCCGTCGAGAGCCTCACCCCCGGGCGGCTCCGTGCCTGGTCGTGGCACCGGCAGGGCCTGGACGGCTCGCTGGCGGGGTGCACGGCGGAACAAATCCTTGCCCGGGCAGGCTGGGCGCGGTCCGTGGGCGGGGCTAACCCGTACCTCACGCTCTTCGCCCGGGCGGGCATTCGGCGCGCACAGGTGGACGCCGACGTGCAGTCCCACCGGATCCTGGAACTCCCGACGGCCCGCGGCTGCACCTACGTGCTCGGCAGCGGCGACTTTGCGTGGGCGCTGCGGCTGGGACGGGATCCGGCTGAAGCAAGCTTCAAAGTCGTCGGCAGGCTGGGCGTGGACCGCGGCGAGATCGCGCTGCTCGAGGAGCAGGTGCTGCACACCCTCGCGGAAGCCGGTGTCCCGCTGGACCCGCGCCAGCTCAAGGACGAACTCGGGGATTCGGTGCGCAACCTTGGCGAGGAGGGTAAGAAGAAGGGTGCCGCGACCACGCTGCCCACCGCGCTCGGCATCCTGCAGGCGGACGGCCGGATCCGCCGCGTCCCGGCGACCGGCCGGCTCGACCAGCAGCGCTACGCCTACGAACCCTGGAACCTGGAGCCAAGCACCCTCAGCGACGAGGAGGTCCGTACCGAGCTGATCCGGCGCTACCTCGGCTGGACCGGAGGGGCCACCTTCAAGCAGTCGCAGTGGTTCACCGGCTTCACGGTCGCGCAGAGCAAGGCCGCGCTCGCCGCCGTCGGCGCCGTCGAAGTCCCCACGGCCGCCGGCGGGGACCCGCTCTGGATGCTGCCCGACGACGTCGCCGGGCTCGCCGTCTTCGAAGAGCCTTCCGAAGAACAAATCCAATTGCTCGCCGGAACCGATTCGCTGGTGCTGCTGCGCCGGAACGCGGCGGAACTGCTGGCCGGGGAGGAGCGGAACAAACCAGCGCTGGGCCGGCTCGCGCTGCAGGCCGACCTGCCGGACCATCCGATTCTCGACCGCGGCCGGATCATCGGCCTGTGGCAGTACGACCCCGCCGAGGAACGGATCGCCGCCTGGGTCTTCGGTGAGGCTACGCCCGCCGTGGACCGGAGGATCGCCGAGGTGGAGACCTGGATCAAGGAGGACCTGGGCGATTTCCGGGCGTTCAGCCTGGACTCGCCGGCGTCCCGGCAGAAACGGATTGACGCGCTGCGGGCGTCCACGACCGCCACCGCGGAGCGGTAGCCTCAGGCGCCTCGAACGTCGGCCTCAGGCACCGCGGTGTGCCGCGAAGAAGTCCCGCAGCAGCGCCCCGCACTCCTGCTCCCGGACGCCGCCGTACACCTCCACCCAATGGTTGAGCCGCCGTTCGCGGAGAATGTCGAACACGGAACCGGCGGCCCCGGCCTTCTCATCCCAGGCGCCGAAGACCACCCGCGGAATCCGGGCCAGCACCACGGCGCCGGCGCACATGGCGCACGGCTCTAGCGTCACCACCAGGGTGCAGTCCTCGAGCCGCCAGCCGTCGTCGTTCAGGCCTTCCAGCGCGCGGCGGGCGCGCAGCCGGGACGCTGCCTCCCCGATGGCCACCATTTCGGCGTGCGCGGTCGGGTCCCCAAGCGCCTCCCGCTCGTTGCGTCCCGCACCGAGCACCGAACCGTCGGGTCCGATCACGACCGCGCCGATCGGCACGTCCGCGGTGGCCAGCGCCCGGCGTGCCTCGGTGAGGGCCAGACCCATCCATTCCGCATGCCGGGGCTCGGGCGTAGTCATGGGTCAATGGTAGTTTCGATCCTAAGCAGGCTGTGCACCCTTGCGGTGCACCGGAAAGTCGGGAGACGGCATTGAGCACCAGGACTGAGAGCTGGCTGATGCGGCGCTGGGGCAAGTGGGTGGTGCCGTACGCCGCTTTGTGGATCACGATGCTGATCGGCGGCGTGGTCCTCGTGGCCCTGGCGCTGACCAGCGCGGAGGTCTATGACAATGTCGTGGACGACGCCGGCCTGGCCAACCTGGACAAACCGATGCTCTCCTACATGGAGCAACTGCGCAGTCCGGGCCTGGACTCCTTCGTCACCGGGTTCACGAACATCGGCGGCGGCATCGGCATGCCGATTCTGGCCAGCGTCCTGACGGCGTGGCTGATCTGGGTCTCCCGGACCTGGCGGCCGCTGATCCTGATCGGAGGTGCCGCCGCGGTTTCGGTGACTGCCACGTCACTCGGCAAGAAGCTGATCGGCCGGACGCGGCCCGACTACGCCGACGCCGTGCCGCCCTACGAGAGCTCACCGTCGTTCCCCAGCGGCCACACACTGAACACCACCGTGGTTATCGGGCTGGTGGTCTACCTCGCCTGCCTGCAGGTCAAGCGCACGATCGCCCGGGTTGGCTTCATCACAGCCGGTGTGATCTTTATCTTCGCCATGGGCATGAGCCGGGTGTACCTGGGCCATCACTGGATGACGGATGTGATCATCGGCTGGGTGCTCGGGCTGGGCTGGGTCGGGATCGTGATTCTGGCCCACAGGCTCTTCCACGTGCTGCGGCACCGGGAACACACCGGCCCCGCACCGACGTTCGACAACAAGGCCCACCTGCGCGACCGGGCCCCCGGGAGCAGCCGCGAGGGCGGAACGGACGACGCCGATACCCCCGGCCCGGCGGGACGGTCCTCGGCGTCCGAGTGATAGTTTTGACCCATGCGCACTCTCGTTGTGGACCACCCGCTGGTCGCCCATAAGCTCACCGTTCTGCGGGACAAGAACACTCCGTCCCCGGTCTTCCGCCAGCTCACCGAGGAGCTCGTCACGCTCCTGGCCTACGAGGCAACCCGCGACGTCCGCACCGAACCCGTGAGCATCGAGACTCCGGTCAGCACCACCATCGGCACGGCGTTCACCAAGCCCACCCCGCTTGTGGTCCCGATCCTGCGCGCCGGACTCGGCATGCTCGAGGGCATGACCAAGCTGGTCCCCACGGCCGAGGTCGGCTTCCTGGGCATGGCCCGCGACGAAGAGACGCTCGACATCATCACCTACGCCGAGCGCCTCCCCGAGGACCTGACGGACCGCCAAATCTTCGTCCTGGACCCCATGCTGGCTACCGGCGGCACCTTGCGTGAGGCCATCAAGTTCTTGTTCAAACGCGGCGCCTCGGATGTCACGTGCATCTGCCTGCTCGCCGCGCCGGAGGGCCTGGCCAAGCTGGAGGAAGAGCTCTCGGAAGCCAACGTGACCATCGTCCTGGCCTCGATCGACGAGAAGCTCAACGAGAAGTCCTACATTGTCCCCGGCCTGGGCGACGCCGGGGACCGCCTTTACGGCATCGCAGGCTAGGCACCACGCCGGGGGTTCCGGCGTCCGGCATCCGGGACTAGCCTGTGCCCATGGACTGGAAACTTGAACTCGTATTTGTCCCGGTGTCCGATGTGGACCGCGCTAAGGATTTTTACGTCAACAAGGTGGGCTTCAACGCCGACTACGACGAACGGCCCACCGAAGGCATCCGGTTCGTCCAGCTGACACCGCCGGGATCAGGGTGCTCGATCGCGATCGGCGAGGGTCTCAACAGTGCCCCGCCCGGCACCGCCCCGGGCCTGCAACTGGTGGTCAGCGACATCCAGGCCGCCCACAAGCAGCTGAAGGACAACGGCGTGGACGTCAGCGACGTCGACATCCAGGACTGGGGCCACTTCGTCCACTTCTCCGACCCTGATGGCAACAAGTGGGCGGTGCAATACATCCCCGGCCGTCCCAACGCCTAGCCTTACTGGGCGGGCGGACCGCCAAGGTTGCAGGCGCACGCAAGGCCCCGGATGCACTGAATCCGGGGCCTTGCGTGTCGCCGGGCCGGGGCCCGTGTGGCGGCTGTTTAGTACCAGTTGTTCGCGTAATGGAAGTTCAGGGCGCCGCAGGGCGAGCCGTACCGGTCCTGCACGTACTTCAGGCCCCAGTTGATCTGGGTCCGGTAGTTGGTCCGGTAGTCCGCGCCGGCGCTTGCCATCTTCTCCGCCGGCAGGGACTGCACCACGCCGTAGGCGCCGCTGCTGGGGTTCGTGGCGGTGGTCTTCCAGTCGGACTCCCTGGTCCACAGCTTCTGCAGGCACGGCATCTCGCTGGGAGCCCAGCCGTGGACGGGCAATTGCGCGGCGGCATAGGCCTGCGCGCCGGCCGGATCGTCGACGGCGACCGGCTGCACCGGGGCGGGGGCGGCGGCTGGGGCGACCGGCGCGGGCGGGGCTGGCGGTGCCGGGGCTTCGGCGGGCTTGACTTCCGCCGCCTTGGCTTCCACAGTGCCGGTGGAGGGGGAGGCGGGGGAGTTGCTGCCGACCTGTTCGAACTCCAACTTCTGCAGCGACGATTCCTTGGACGCGTCTGCCGTGTGGGCCGTCGTGCTGGAGGCCTGGCCCGCGGCGCCTGCGCCCAGCAGTACCGCGAGGGCGGTTGCCGCGACGGCGGCGCGCTTGCCCTTGGAGCCCGCGCGGGCGCCAATCCGGGACAGTGTCGTGCGCTTCGCCGGCTCGGCGCGGTGGCGCGCGATCGCGGCTTCGGATGCCTGTTTTGCGCCTTGTGGGCGCATGGGTACCTTGAAATGAGTCATGTTTGCCTCTCAACGCCTACGGAGTTAGCTGTCGGGTTCGGATGCAAAAATCCGGCCGCACGGAATCTCGACGTGGCGGCTTAACCCCAAGGGTGCATGGATGCAGATGCCCGGGAACTCTGGGTCCCCCGTCTCTGCCTAATCCATCGGAATCCGGGAAGCGGCAGAGTTTGGCGTCAATCCGGATATGCGGCCAGATCGATGGCCGCACCCTAAAAACGGTACCGGACTTTCCATTGGATGTCACATTTGGGTAACGGAGGCCTCGTCCAACCGCGCGGCAGCTTGCCTCTCCTAGGTCGCCGGAGCCGCCTCGGGGAGGCGGACGGCGAACTGCGTGCGGCCGGGCCCGGACGTGACGTGGACGGTGCCGCCGTGGGCCTCGACAATCGCCTGCACAATGGACAGCCCCAGACCGCTGGTGCCTTCCGCCGTCGCCGCCGGAACAGGGGAAGTGAAGGTGGCGGAGCCCGCGCGCGCCCGCGCCATGGCGGGCGCCGGTGCCTGCGATCCCGCCCGGGATGGCACTGCGGCCGGCGCCGCGGTTCCAACGGGGTTCCGGCGGGACGCGTCCGCACGGGCAAAGCGGCGGAACACCCTATCCACGAATTCGGGGGCAATTCCGGTGCCGTTGTCCGTCACCGTGACGATGGCGGTGCCGTCATTGGTGCGTTCTACCGCCGTGGTCACGGTCGTTCCCGGCTCGGTGTGCTTGCGAGCGTTGGAAAGCAGGTTCGCCAGCACCTGGTGCAATTGGGCAGCATCGCCCCGCACCACGACGGGCTCCTCGGCGAGCTCCAGCTTCCAGAGGCGGTCCGGGGCCATGACCTTCTCATCGCTGACCGTCTCGATTGCAAGCTGGGAGAGATCCACGTCGCTGAACTTCAGCGGCTGGCCCTCGTCGAGGCGGGCCAGCAGGAGCAGGTCCTCCACGAGGGTCGTCATCCGTTCCGACTGGCTCTGCACCCGGGCGAGGGATTTCTCGCCGTCCGGGGTGAAGTGCTCTGTCATGCGCATCAGTTCTGTGTAGCCGCGGATGGCCGTCAGCGGAGTCCGCAGCTCATGCGAGGCGTCGGCAACGAACTGGCGCACCTTCATCTCGCTCTGCTGCCGCGACTCAAGCGCGCTGGAGACGTTATCCAGCATCTGGTTCAAGGCGTAGCCCACGCTGCCCACCTCGGTGGCGGGGTTGGCGGCCGACGGCGGCACGCGCACCGCGAGGGCGACCTCGCCGGCGTCGAGCGGGAGGCGGGAGACTTTGGTGGCCACCTCGGAAAGGTGCTCCAGGGGTTTCATGGTCCGCCGGATCAGTGCCGTTCCGGCCAATCCGATCACGACCAGCCCGCCGGCGGAGACCAGCACCATGGTCCACACCAGCGAGGCGAGGGTGTCTTGCTTCTCCTTCAGTGGCAGGCCCGTGACGATCACGTCGCCATAGGGGGTCTGCGCGGCGACGAGGCGGTAGGCGCCGCTGGACAGGGTCCGGTCAACGGCCGGTACGTCGGGAGTGAGCGCGAGCAGGACGTCGGCGTCGGCGGCGGAGAGGGCTTTCCGGCTGGCATCCTCGGCCAGGAAGCCGGCACTGGTGACGTCGTCGTTGTGGATCCGGGCGTTGAGGGTCCCGACGGCCTGGCCGCGCGCCTCAAGCGGGTCCCGTCGCCCGTCCCCGTTGCCGGGCCGGCCGAACTCCCGGGCCCGCTCGGAGGCCTGGTCAAGCTGGGAATCCAGTTGCTTCGTCAGGAAGAGATTCATCGAGGCGTAGCTGACCAGGCCGACGGCGCCGCAGATCGCGACGAGCAGGGCCATGGCGAGCAGGACCAGGCGCGTGCGCAGGTGCCAGGTTGAGGGGCTGCGCCAGTCCCGGCCGGGGGCGGAGGGGTCACGCTCGGGGGCTGCCACGGACTAGTCCGCCGGTTTCAGAACGTACCCGGCCCCGCGCACGGTATGGATCATCGGCGGGTGGACCGCGTCGATCTTCTTGCGGAGGTAGGAGATGTAGAGCTCCACGATGTTGGCCTGGCCGCCGAAATCGTAGTCCCAGACGCGGTCCAGGATCTGGGCCTTGCTGACCACGCGTTTCGGGTTTTCCATCAGGTAGCGCAGCAGTTCGAACTGGGTCGCGGTGAGGTGCAGTTCTTCGCCGGCACGGGTCACTTCCCGGGTGTCCACGTTGAGGACAAGGTCCCCGACCACAAGCTCGGCGGTGTCCATGGCCGCGATACCGGAGCGCTGGACCAGCCGGTGCAGCCGCAGCAGGACCTCTTCCATGCTGAAGGGCTTGGTCACGTAGTCGTCCCCACCCGCTGCCAGGCCGGTGATCCTGTCCTGGACGGCGTCCTTGGCGGTCAGGAACAATGCGGGCACCTCCGGCGCGAAGGCCCGGATCCGGCCCAGCAATTCGACGCCGTCGAAGCCCGGGAGCATAACGTCCAGAACCAGCACGTCCGGCCGGAACTCCTTGGCGAGTTTCACCGCTGCCGGGCCGTCCGCCGCCACCGCCACGGACCAGCCGGCCATCCGCAGCCCCATGCTCATAAGTTCCGAGAGGCTCGGCTCGTCGTCCACCACCAAAGCGCGGATGGGAGACCCGTCCGGGTGCGTGAGGGTGGGCAGGTTGTTGGTCATGGAGTGCGAGGTGGCCATGGGACAACTCTCCAATCCGGCAGTAGGGGATGGCTTTGGGGATCCTGTGCGCCAGCTGTGAATCACAGCTTAGCGAGCTGGATCAACCCGCCGGCCGGGTTCTGCGGGTGTCCGCCCGCTGGGACGGCGGCGGCGGCGGAGTCCGGGCCCCGTGATTTTGCCGCGCCGGCGTACCGTGAACGATTTCCCGCCGGCGGAGGGGCACGCCGAACAATATTCGACAAGCTCCGGTGACTGACCGCTCGGGGGACAAAAACGAAGCATGCTTCTTTGACTGGCCAGAATTGTGACTTGCGCTACAATCGAGCTTTTTGTCTCACAATGCGGACTTTGAGGTCCATTGTTACTTGCTAGTTCTCATTGTTACGTTGCACACTTCAAATGTGAACAAGAACTCAACAGCACCTGCAGCCGCAGCTTCCTGGATCAGCGCACCAGCTGGTACCGAGATGCGTTGTTGTCGAATGCACGCCTAACTTCTACACCCCAGAACGTTTCTAGGCATTCGCCCCCAGCCCAGCGTCGGGCGCCCCTCCCCAGTTCTCATTGCGGGGAAACCAGCATTCGAGCCGCGATGACGGCCATTCACATTGAGGTAAGCATTCCATGTCAGTTGCATCCGGATACGTCCACATCTCCGTCCGTAACGCCAATAAGGCCGGCCAGGCATCCGGCCTCCGCCAGGGCTTTGGCGGCCGTCCGAGCTACAGCCCCGCGGGAGCAAGCAACAGTTTCCCCGCCCCCGGTTACGCCGCGCAGGGCTACAATCCCAACTCCTACGGCCAGTTGCGCGCCGTCCCCGCCGCCGAGGCGCCCCCGGCCACCGCGCCGACTCCGGTGATCGCCCCCGGCAACAGCAGCCCGGTCCGCCCCGTGCCCAACGACAACGTGGCCCGCGGCTTCGTGCTCTACATGGGCATCGATGAGGAAACCGCCGCCGCCGCCGGCACTTCCATTGCCAAGCTCGCCCAGGAAATCCGTGCGTACGCCCAGTCCCTCGTTGCCGGAGCCGAAAGCTACGCCGCCGTCGCCGTCGCCCCCGCGTCCGCCCCGGGATCCGCGCTCGACGTCGTCCGGTCCACCTTCGGCGACCCGACCGCCGGAGCCCGCCAGCGCGCCGACAACGCGCGGCTGCAGCAGCCCCAGGACCCGCGTCCGTCCGGCGTGCTGATCGACCTCGCCCGCCGCGAAGTGGCGCTCGACGGCGAGTCCCTGAACCTGACGTTCAAGGAATTCGAGCTCCTCAACTACCTCGTCGAGAACGGCACGCGCACCGTGGGCCGCGACGAACTGCTCGAGGGCCTGTGGCGCAATGCCGAAGAGGTTCCCAACGAGCGCACCATCGACGTCCACATCCGCCGGCTGCGCTCCAAGCTCGGCCGCCTGGCCAACACCGTGCGGACCGTGCGCGGCCAGGGCTACCGGTTCTACGAGCACCCCGAGGTTGTTGTCTGGGCCGCTCCGGAGTACTCCATCTAGCCTTAGCGTCACGCAAAGCGCCTGTCCCTTTTTGGGGGCGGGCGCTTTCGCTTTCGCGGCGCGCAGGTCGCGCGCGCCTGACGGCATTTTGCCGTGCCTTAGACACCTCCCTCGTTCCTCGGTCGGCGATGCGGCACTACGCAAAACGCCGCCCTCCGCGCGCTTTCGGGATGTGTCGCTGCGCTGCTGAGCCCTCACGAATGGCTGCCTCTCGTGGTCGGGCTGACGGAGCAGGAGCCTCCGCGGAGTTTGGACTCTGTTGCGTTTGGGGGCTTCGGCGTAGTCTCGGTCCCGTCGAGCCGACTATCGGGAGGAACCATGTCTGTTGCACGTATTACTACCCTGAGCTCCAACTCCAAAACCTCGTTTGACGCCGCCATCAAGGAGGGCGTCGAGCGGGCCAACAAGACCCTGCGCAATGTCACCGGGGCCTGGGTGAAGGAGCAGAAGGTCGAAATCAGCGACGGCGCCGTCGTGGCCTGGCACGTGGTGCTTGAGGTGACCTTCGTCCTGGACGACTGAGGCACCCTCGTGATGCGCGCCCGTGGCGAATCCCGCCGCACTAGGATTGAGCCATGAGCGCGCATCACATCAAACGGCTGGTGCTCATGCGGCACGCCAAGGCGGACTGGCCGGGCGGCGTCGCCGACCATGAACGGCCGCTCGAAGAGCGTGGACACCGCGAGGCGCCGCTGGCGGGGAAATGGCTCCTCAAACACGGCGTGGTTCCCGACTTCATCCTGTGCTCCAGCGCCCTGCGGACCAGGCAGACCTGCACCTGGGTGTGCAGCGAAGTGGGAGACAAAGCCCCGACGCCGAAACTCGAGGACGGCCTCTACGGAGCCTCCGCCCTGCGCATGCTCGCGGTCATCAACCACGTCCCGGACACGGTCACGACACTCATGGTGATCTCCCACATGCCCGGCGTGCAGGATCTTGCCATGCACCTGGCCTCCCGTGACTCCAACCATGACGCCTACATGGACGCGGCCACGCGTTACCCCACCAGCGGCCTGACCGTCTTCGAGACGGAGAAGTCGTGGGCCGAGCTCGACGGCCAGGACGCCCGGCTGACGCACTTCAAGGTGCCGCGGGCGAAGTAGCAGGCCAGCGCGGCGCCGGATTGATGGTCAGCACGCTGATTGTGTTGTTTACTGATGCTGTTATTGCTTTTACTGCCGGTGTTTTCTTAGTGACCGAGGGAAAAGGTGGATCACCGTGGATTCAGGACAGCTCGTAGGGATCATCGTCGGCATCGTGGTGGTACTCGCGATCGTCGCAGTGGCAATCTACTTCGGCCGCAGGCGCAAGACTGAGGCGGACCGGAACCGGGCCGCTGAAATGCGCGAGAGGGCGGAAGCCGACCAGCTGGCCGCCCGCGAGCACGAGGCGAAGGCGGCGCGGGCGGAAGCCGACGCGAAGGCCGCCGAAGTCGAGGCCGAACGCCTCCGCATGCAGGCGCGCGGCACGCAGCAGGAGGCGGAAACCGTCCGCGCCGGCGCCGAGGAGCAGCTCCGCCGGGCCGACGACGTCGACCCGGACGTCGTCACAACCGAACGCGGCGACGCGGCCCACCAGGGCAACCAGCCTCAGGAGGAACTGCGCAGGGACCGGGGCGACCGCGAGCGTCCGGCAGAAGCGGGGGATGCCGCAGGGTTCCGCGAGGACACGGCAGCGGAGCGGCGCGACACCGAGGGCCCGCACGGCGAACGGCCGCGCAATCTCTGACGCGCCGGAACGGCGGAGGCCGCTCGCGCGATGACCCCTCGTCATTCCGGGCTGGCCCTGCTGGTCGCCATCCTGTGGGGCATCAACTTCGTTGCCATCGACCTTGGCCTGCACCCCGGGGGCGGCGCCCAGATGCCGCCGCTCCTGTTCGTGGCCATGCGCTTCACCCTTGTGGTGTTTCCCTGTGTGTTCTTCATCCGCAAGCCGGACGTCAGCTGGAAGGCGATCATCGGCGTCGGTCTGCTGATGAGTGCGGGCCAGTTCGGGCTGCTCTATCTGGCGATGGCGCTGGGCATGCCCGCCGGCCTGGCCTCGCTCGTGCTGCAGGCGCAGGTGCTGCTGACGGTGCTGCTGGCGGCCGGAATCCTTGCCGAGCGGCCCACCCGGCGGCAGCTGGCAGGCGTCGTGCTGGGGATTGCCGGGCTCGCGGTGGTGGCGGTCGGCCGCAGCCTCGTGGCCCCCGTGCTGCCCCTGCTCATTGTGCTCGGCGCTGCGCTGTCCTGGGCCGCGGGCAACGTCGTGGCCCGCAAGGCGAAGGCGGCGTCCGGCCTGGGACTCGTGGTGTGGTCCGGCGCCGTGGTGCCGCTGCCGCTGGCCGGGCTCTCCCTGCTGGTCGACGGGCCGGCCGCGGTGTCGGGGGCGCTGATGGACCTGCAGCCGGTGACAATCGCCAGTGCGATCTACACCGCCGCCTTCGGTTCCCTCGTGGGCTACGGCATCTGGAACCGCCTGCTGGGGCTCTATCCGTCCTCCGCGGTGGTGCCCTTCACGCTGCTGGTCCCCGTGGTCGGCATGACGACGGCGTGGCTGGTCCTGGCCGAGGTGCCCTCGCCGGCCGAAGTGGCGGGCGGGCTGCTGCTCCTGGCCGGGGTGGCCGTCGCGGTGCTCCGGGCTCCGGGGCCGCGGAGGGGCGGTCAGCGCCGGGTGGAAGGCTTGGGCGCCGGTTTGGGCGGCACCTTTGCGGCCGGCTTGGCCGCCGACGACGGACGCTTGGCTGCCGGCGCGGGCGTCCGTGCAGCCGAGGAACGCGCTGCGGAAGCCCGCGGCGTGGACGCGCGCGGGGCGGCGGACCGGGGCGTGGACGTGCGCGGGGCCGCGGACTGCGGGGCGGAGGAGCGGGGTGCGGAGGCGCGCGGCGCCGACGGCCGGGGCGTGGAAGCACGCGGTCGTGCGGTGCCGGAGACCGCCGTTCGGGGCGCGGACGCGCGCGGCACGGACGGCCGGGCAGCCGGCCTGCGCGGCGCCGGACGCCGGGACGGGTAGCCGGAGCGCCGGGCCGGGCCGCGACCCGGGAGAACCGTGCCGGCAAGCAACAGCAGCAGCGTCGCCGCGCCGGCGGCCGCCGAAAGATAGAAGTACAGATCCGGGTGTTCGGCATCCACACGGGTGGACAGCGCCTCCGGGTCGGGATTGAAGGCCAGTCCCCACTGCCGCAGGAACGCGATGCCGAAGGCGATGAACAGGATGCTGCCGACGCCGCTTGCCAGCAGCGTCTTGTGCCGCCGCCGGATCACCACCTCAGCCACGCACGCCACGTAGGCCAGGGCGCAGGCGGCCAGGAACCACAGCCCCACCGTTTCGTTCAGGGTGGCGCCGGTCAGCACCAGCAGGGCCAGGGCGGCAAGGGACGCTCCGATGGCAGTCCTGCCGCTTTTACCCATGTGGCGCATGTGACCAATCATCCCTGAGCGCGGCTATTTCACGACGTAGCCACGCATGGTCGCCATGATTGCGGCGACACTTTGCGCCCGGGTGCGCTCCGGATTGTAGGTCTGGCGGTCCAGCCCCACTACAAAGCACGCCCCGAAAATCGCCGTCTCCAGGCTGCCGCGCGACACCCCGGGGTCCACCGGGTACTTCGCGGCCACAGCCTCGATGGCGTCGCCGATCACCCCGAGCAGCCGGCCGCGGAGCTCGGCGAAGGTGTCCTGCCACTCGCTGGGCGTCCGCCAGTTCTCGCTGACCCACAACCGGGCAAAGGAGGGGTATTCGGCCATGAAATCCATGGCCTGGCCGATCATCTCGTCCATTGCCGCCAGCGGGTCCACCGACTCGTCCTTGACGCTCAGCAGCCGTGCCATCAGGATGTCCACTCCGTGCCGCAGCAGTTGCGCGATCAGATCCGACTTGCTGCCGAAGTTGTAGTACACCGTGCCCTTGGAAACCCCGGCCGCCGCCGCGATCTCGTCGACCGTCACACCCGCGGCCCCGCGTTCGCCAATCAGCTCCATCGACGCGTCGAACAACTTCTGCTTGGTTGCGTTGGTGCGCCCGGGCCGGAGCTTCTTCCCGCCTTCGGCGTCCGATGCCCCGGTTGCGCTGGGAGGGCTTGTCGCGCTGGTGGTGCTCATAGGGCGATCTCCGGCTTCAGGGTCTTGAGGGTCCAGAACTTGTGCTTCCGGACGGCGACGGCGGACATCGCCAGTCCCAGCAAAGTGTAGCCAACCAGGCCCAGCATGGTGGGCAGGATGCTCGCCAGATCGGCCCCGTAGATCAGGTGCCGCATGCCGCTGACCACGTAACCCATCGGCAGGAGCTGGTGGACCACGTGCAGCGGTTCCGGCGTGGTCTGCCAGGGGAAGGTGCCGCCGGAGGAGACCAGCTGCAGGACCAGCAGGATCAGCACCACGAGCTTGCCGGGGGAGCCGAGCAGCGCCACGATGCCCTGGATGATCGCGCTGAACGCCATGGCGGCGGCCAGCATCAGGACCCACATCAGCACGGGATGGGCGGGATCCAGGCCCAGCCCCACATCCACCACGAGGGTCAGCAGGCTGGCCTGCGCTGCGGCGACGGCCAGGAACGGCAGCCAGCCGCCGACGGCGATCTTCCACGCGGGAGCGTTGGAGGCGAGGGCGCGCTGGGTGACCGGGCGCATCGCCTGGATCAGCATAAACACACCGATCCACAGCGCGAGGGTGAGAAAGAAGGGCGCCAGGCCGGCACCGTAGGATCCGGCCTTGGCCTGCGAAACGTTGCTGACGGCGACCGGATCCGCCATGACCTTGGCGAGGCTGTCTTTTTGTGCGTCGTCCGGGTTGGGGATCTTGCCGGCGCCCTTGGCGAGTTCGGCGGCGAGGGTTTTCGCGCCGTCGGCCGCCTTGGCGGAACCGCTGTCCAGTTGCGCCGCGCCGTCGTCGAGCTGCGCCGCGCCGGCGGAGAGCTTGTCTGCCCCGGCGGCCGCGTTCTGCTCCCCGCTGGCCAAGGCCGCGGAGCCGCCGGCGAGCTGGTCGGCGCCGGCGGAGGCCTTGCCGACGGCGTCGGTGAGGGCCGGCGTCGCTCCTGCCAGCCGTGAGGCGCCCGCGCTGACGGCGGCCGAGCCGTCCGCGAGCTGCTGGATCTGCCCGGCGGCCCCCTTCAGCGCAGCGGCCGCGCCCGAGGGGGCCCGGGTGTTGTGGGCATCGTAGTCGGCCATCAGTGCGTCGGCCTGGGGCTGGAGCATCAGCCCGGAGGCCACCATGCGGGCGGTCGAGTCCGCCACCTTGGCGCGCTGGGCCTGCGCGGCGGCCTGATCCGCCGCGGCCATTTGCCCGGCCAGGCCCTGGACCTTGGTGTTGAGCGCGGCGTTTCCGGCGGCCACCTGGGCGGCGCCGTCGGCCAGTTGCCGCGAATCCTGCGGCAGGGTGGCGGTCTTGTCCTTGAGCTGGCCCAGCCCGGAGGAGAGCTGCCCGGCGCCGCTGTTGAGGGCATTGGCGCCGTCGAGCAGTTTGTGCTGCCCAGCCGCCAACTCGGCGGCACCGCTCCGGAGCGAGCCCGTGCCCTCGTGTAGCGTCACCGCGCCGTCGTGGAGTGAGGACACCCCGCCGGCGAGGTTCTGGGCGCCGTCGGAGGCCTTGAGCATCTGGGTGTGGATGGTGCCGAATCCGGTCAGGAGCTGGTTGGCGGTTCCTTCGCCCACCTCTTTCGCGACGGTGGCGTGGACCGCGGTGGTGAGCTTGTCCACGATCGTGCTGAGCAGGTAGTTGTTGGCGTCGTTGGTGGTGACGTTCAGCATGGCCTGGTTGGCGGCGTCGAAGCTCCCCGGTGAGACCAGGTTGGCGGAGAAGTCACGGGGGATCTTCAGCGCGAAGGCGTATTTGCCGCTGCTCACGCCCTGGTCCGCGGCCTCCGCGCTGGAGACGGTCTGCCAGTTGAAGACATGCCCCTCCACGAGGCTGTCGGCGACCTTCCGGCCGGCCTCCAGCCGGGAGCCGTCGGAGGTACCGGCTCCGGAGTCCTCCACCACGAGGGCAGCGTCGATCTGGTTCAGCTTGCCGTAGGGATCCCAGTTCGCGTACAGGTACACCGCGCCGTAGAGCAGCGGCACCAGGGTCAGCGCCAGGATGGTCAGTTTCGGCAGCAGGCCGCCGGTCATGCGCTTGAGTTCGGAACGGGCCAGCCGCAGCACGGTCATCGGGGATCCTCGGTTTCGGAGTTAGGGGCGGCTGCGGACTCGTGGGCCGGGACGGCGTTGCCGATCTCCGCGACTGGACCGGTCCAGCCCGGCGGGACGCTGCCGACGGTGGCGACGACGGCGAGGGGCCGCCCGTCGTCGTACGCCAGGTTCTGGAGCCGCGGCAGCCAGTCGGCCGGGTCGCCGCTGTGGCGGTCGGGGGAGTCGACCACCAGCAGGTCGGTGTGCGGATTGGCCAGGGCCAGTGCCGTGAGCAGTTCCAGGCGCCGGTCCGCGGGCAGCTCCTCGGCCCAGAGACCGGCGATGTCCTCGAAGCGGTTGACCTTGAGCCAGGGCGTGCTGAGCAGCGCGCCCCGGTAGCGGCGGGGGATCAGGGCGAGGTCCTCGGTGACCAGGTCCCGGACGCTCAGGTGCGGCTCCGGTTCGTTCACGCCCGGGGCGTCCACGACGGCGCTGGCCTGCCGCAGCTGCTTGATCCCGGTCTTGGGAGCGGTGCCGCGGTCCCATTCCAGAGTGCCGGCCGCGGGCTTCATCCGGCCGCTGAGCGTCAGCGCCAGGGCGGTGCGCTGGTCCTGGCGCTTGCCGGTGACGAGCAGCAGTTCGCCCCGGTTGGCCTGCAGCGAGGTGGGCGGGAGCAGATAGTCGCGCCGGCCCTTCACATGGAGCTGTTGAACGCAGAGCAAGGGAAGCCTTTCGCAGAAATGATCTGCTCCAAGGCTAACTAAACTGACCGGTCAGTTCAAATAGATGTGAGCGAACGGACATTTGACGCCCCTCGGATGTGAGCGAGCGGACACTTGACGCCCCGGAAACGGGCTGATTCAGGGCGCCACGTGTCCGTTCGCGCTCAGAGGCCGTACTTTTCGAGCAGCCGCAGCCACACCTCGCTGATGGTGGGGTAGGCCGGGACGGCGTGCCAGAGCCGGTCCAACGGGACCTCGCCGACGACGGCGATCGTCGCCGCGTGCAGCAGCTCGGCCACGTCGGGACCGGCGAACGTCGCGCCCAGGAGCACTTGGCGGTCCTCGTCGACCACGAGCTGGGCCCAGCCCTTGTAGTGCTCGGAGTGCAGTGAGGATCCCGCCACCTGGATCGGGAGTTCCACGGACGTGGCCCGGTAGCCGTCCTTGAGGGCCTGTTCCAGGCTGCGGCCCACATTTGCCAGCTCGGGGTCGGTGAAGACGACGTTGGGCACGGCGTGTTCGTCGGCCGTGCGGGCGTAGGGGCTCCAGGGGGCGGGCTCCCCGGGGAGCGTGCCCCGGGCGCGGGCGGCAATAGCGTCGCCGGTGGCACGGGCCTCGTATTTGCCCTGATGGGTCAGCAGGACCTTGCCTGCGGCATCGCCGACGGCGTACAGCCACGGGGCGTCCTCGTTGCCGTCGGCTCCGACGACGAGTCCGCTCGCGTCGATCCGGAGCCGCGTCGGCGTCCCGTCCTTGCCGGCCAGGCCCACACTCTCGAGTCCGATACCCTCCAGCGCGGGGTGCCTGCCGGTTGCGACCAGAAGCTTGTCCACCGTGACGCGGCCGCCGCCGTCGAGCGCCAGGGTCAGGGAGCCGTCCTCGTTCTCATGGACGTTCTGGGTGCCGGTGCGGAGGTGGAGTTCGACGCCGTCGGCGCGCAGCCCGGCGTGGACCAGCTCCGCCGCAGGGGCCGGGAACGCTCCCAACAGCCCGCCCCTGGCCACCACGGTCACGGACGCCCCGAGCCGGGCGAACGCCTGGGCGAGTTCCGTGCCGGCGACGCCGCCGCCGAGCACGCCCAGCCGCGGCGGGATCTCCTGGGCGGACGTCGCCTCCCGCGTGGTCCAGAAGTCGACGTCGGCGAGGCCCTCCACGGGCGGGATGCTCGGGCGAGACCCGGTCGCTACGACGACGGCGTGGCGTGCCGTGAGCGCGTAGCTGTTGCCGTCCAGCCCGGCCACCTCCGCCCGGCGGGGGCCGGTGATCCAGCCGTGGCCGCGGATCAGCTCGATGCCGGTGTCCTCCGCCCACTTGACCTGGCTGTCGTCCTGCCAGTTGGACGTGAAGTAGTCCCGTCGCTTCAGGACGGCGGCGGCGTCGAGCACGCGGGTGACGGCCTCTTCGGCGCCGGGCACGGTCTGGGCGCCGTGCAGCGCGGCGCCGGGCCGCAGCAGGGCCTTCGATGGCATGCACGCCCAGTAGGAGCACTCGCCGCCCACCAGTTCGGCCTCGACCAGGACCGCGGTCAGGCCGCCCTTGACCACGCGCTCGGCCACGTTCTCGCCCACCGCGCCGGCCCCGATCACGATGACATCGAATTCCCGCTCAATATGTGCCGTCATGGCAACAGCCTAGCCCCGTCGGGGAGGCCGGTTCGGGACCTTTGCAGGACATGGGACGTCCGCTACGCTGAGGACCACCTTGGGGGAGGAAGTCGCCAGTGAACGCAGCAACTTTGAGCGCGGGCGGGTCCGTGCCGCCGAACCGGCTCGGCGCCCAGGCCAGGCTGCGCGCCCTGCAGGCCGAGATCATCGATCTGATCCTGGAACGGGAACTGGAGCCCGGCGAGGCCCTGCCCACCGAAACAGAGCTGGCCGCCCTGCTGGGAATCGGCCGTAATACGCTGCGGGAGGCGCTCAAGGTACTCCAGGCCCTGGGCGTGATCGAGATCCGCCACGGCTTCGGCATGTTCGTGGCCCCAGGCAGCTTCGGGGCGCTGACGGACGCACTGACCTTCCGGGCACGGTTGTCGCTGCGCCACCACGGGCAGGAGGCGCTGGAACTGATTGAGCTCCGGCGGGTGCTCGAATCCGCGCTGATCGGCGGCTCCATGGCGCTCATGACGCCCGACCGGCTCGAGGGACTCGAGGCCACCGTGCGCCGGATGGAAGTCCTGGCCGGATCCGGAGAGCACTTCGCCGAAGCCGACGCCGAATTCCACCGCCTGTTGTTCGAGCCGCTGAACAACGCGCTGCTGCGCGAGCTGCTCGGGGCGTTCCAGGCGGTCTACCGCGGAATCCAGCAGGAACTCGGAGGCGACGACGTCGATCCGGCGGCGGCGGCCGCCCTGCACCGGGGCATCTACGAGGCCGTGACGGCGGGCGATGCGGCGCTCGCGGCCGAGCGCCTGGGCCGTCACTTTGACGGACTGCGCCGCCGGATCGCGGGGGCCGCGGGGGAGTAGGGGGCCGCGGGGGCCCGCGCCGGTCTCAAAGCGCAGCACTTTTCCGGAGGCGCCTCGCACCAGGGAAAACAAAAGATCCGCACCGGCGAACCAGTGCGGATCTCTTTCTTTGTGTCGCTATTCTCTGTGCGCCCAAAGGGATTCGAACCCCTGACCTTCTGTTCCGTAGACAGACGCTCTATCCAGCTGAGCTATGGGCGCATTCTCGGCTCTTCGGGAGTTTCTCGCTCCCCCGAACCTCGAATTACTTTACGCGAGATGGGCCCAGAGTTCCAAATCGGAAACCCTGTAATCTGGCTGACTAGACCGGTCTATGTGACCTTGATCACAAAATGTCCGCCGTATGGAGTTATTAAACCTTGAATTTCCGCGGTTTTTGGATCGGGGTCCCGCCGTCAACCCGTATTTGGGCCCGAAAATGAATCCTCCGCGGCACCTAGCATTTAGGACACACCACTGAACCCGAGGAAGGGAACCGTAATGGGCGATCTGGCGCGACTGCCGCTGCTTGAGAAAGCACCCACCACTCATGCTGGACTGCTGGCATGGGTTGAAGAGGTTGCTGAACTGACCCAGCCGGACCGGATCCACTGGGTTGATGGTTCGGAAGAGGAGAACACCCGGCTCACGGACGAGCTCGTCGCCGCCGGCACCCTGACCCGGTTGAACGAGAAACTGTTCCCGAAGTCCTTCGCGGCGTTCTCGGATCCCGCCGACGTCGCCCGGGTCGAAGAGCAGACCTTCATCTGCTCCGAAAACGAACGCGATGCAGGCTTCACCAACAACTGGATGGCCCCCGCTGAGATGAAGGAGAAGCTGCGCGGCCTGTTCAGCGGCTCCATGCGCGGCCGCACGATGTACGTCATCCCGTTCGTTATGGGCCACCTCGACGCTGAGGACCCCAAGTTTGGCGTGGAGATCACGGACAGCGCCTACGTTGTTGCCTCCATGCGCATCATGGCCACGATCGGCACTGCCGTGCTGGACAAGATCACCGCCACCAACGCCTTCTTCGTCCCCGCCCTGCATTCCCTGGGAGCGCCCTTGGCCCCCGGCGAAGCCGACGTCGCGTGGCCCTGCAACCCCGAGAAGTGGATCGTGCACTTCCCGGAGGAGCGTTCCATCTGGTCATACGGGTCCGGCTACGGCGGCAACGCCCTGCTGGGCAAGAAGTGCTACGCGCTGCGCATCGCGTCCGTGATGGCCCGCGACGAGGGCTGGCTCGCCGAGCACATGCTCATCCTCAAGCTGACCTCGCCGGAGAAGAAGAACTACTACGTCTCCGCGGCGTTCCCCTCCGCGTGCGGCAAGACCAACCTCGCCCTGCTGGACCCCACGATTGACGGCTGGGAAGTCGAAACCCTCGGTGACGACATCACCTGGATGCGGATCGGCAAGGAAGGCGAACTGCGCGCCACCAACCCGGAGGCCGGCCTCTTCGGCGTCGCCCCGGGCACCGGCTGGGGCACTAACCCCAACGCCATGCGCGCCATCGCCAAGGGCCACAGCATCTTCACCAACGTCGCGCTGACCGATGACGGCGGCGTGTGGTGGGAAGGAATGACGGACGAAGTCCCGGCGCATCTGACCGACTGGCAGGGGAATGACTGGACCCCGGCGTCGGACAAGCCGGCAGCGCACCCGAACTCCCGCTTCTGCACCCCGATCTCGCAGGTCGACATGCTGGCCGAGGAGTACTACAGCCCCGAGGGCGTCGAGGTCTCCGCGATCCTCTTCGGTGGCCGGCGCAAGACCACCGTCCCCCTGGTGACCCAGGCCCGCAACTGGACCAATGGCATCTTCATGGGCTCGACCCTCTCCTCGGAGACCACGGCCGCCGCCGCCGGGCAGGTCGGCGTACTCCGCCGCGACCCGATGGCCATGCTGCCGTTCATCGGCTACGACGCCGGCGACTACCTGAAGCACTGGATCAGCGTCTCCGGCAAGGCCAACCCCGAGCGGCTGCCGCACATCTTTCTGGTGAACTGGTTCCGCCGCACGGCCGACGGCGGCTTCGCCTGGCCCGGCTTCGGCGACAACGCCCGTGTCCTCAAATGGGCCATCGAGCGCATCGAGGGCAAGGCCGACGCCGTCGAGACCCCGATCGGCTTCGTCCCGACCGGCACCGCACTGGACCTCACCGGACTGGACCTGACCCACGCCCACGTCGAGGACGCCGTCCGCGTCGACCGCGAGGAATGGGACGCCGAGCTGGCCTCCATCGAGGAGTGGTACGCCAAGTTCGGCGGCTCCCTGCCGGACGCGCTGCGCTCCGAGCTCGAGGCGCTGAAGGAACGGATGTCCGCGCACTAACCCGCGCCCTGATCAACGACGGCGGCCCCGCACCTTGGATAAGCTGCGGGGCCGCCGTCGTGGGGACTTAGTTGGCGAGCCAGATGTCCGGGCCGAAGACCTCGTAATGGATCTTGGTGGCGGGGATGCCGGCGTTGATGGCCTCGTTGCGGATGTTCTTCATGAACGGCAGCGGGCCGCAGAGGTACAGCGAGGCGTTGGCCGGCAGGTCCACGTCGCGCAGCGACATGAAGCCTTCCCTGGCACCGGCCTCTGGACGCTCGAGCCAGAGCTGCAGCTCGGCGCCCTCGAGGCGTTCGACGTCGTCCGTCATCTGGGAGCGCAGGGCCCAGCTGTCGAGGGTGCTTTCCGCGTGCAGGACCAACACCTGGCGGTCCGAGCCGGTTGCCGCGAGGGAGCGCAGGATCGAGGCCGACGGCGTGCAGCCGATGCCGGCGGAGGCCAGCACCACGGGCCCTTCGTCTTCTTTGAGTGTGATTTCGCCGTAGGGGTTGGAGATCTCAAGGACGTCGCCGACCTCGACGTTGTTGTGCAGCACGGGGGAGACCTCGCCGCCGTCGTCGAGCTTGGTGGTGAAGCTGCGGCTGGTGCCGGCGTCGCCGGAGAGTGAATACTGGCGGACCTGGCGCAGGCCCTCCGGCAGGGTGACCTTGACGCTGACGTACTGGCCGGGCAGCGCCGGGGTGATGGGGGTGTCGTCGGCCGGTTCCAGCACGAACGTCATGGAGCCGGTGCCAGCGGGCGCCTTGGCCGCGACCCGCCACGGGCTCCACATCCTGCCGTTGGCCTGGGCGGCGTAGAGGCCCTTTTCGAGCTTGATCAGCGCATCGGCCATGAGCCAGTACACCTCGGTCCATGCCTCGGCGATTTCGGGGGTGATGACCTCGGCCAGGTCCTCGGCGATGGCTGCGAAGAGGTGCTCGTAGACCACCTGGTACTGCGGTTCGGTGATGCCGAGCGAGGCGTGCCGGTGGGCGATGCGGGCCAGGACGGTCTCGGGCAGGGTTCCCGGGTGGCTCACGAGGTGGCTGGCGAAAGCGGCGATGCTTCCGGCCAGGGCCTGCTGCTGGTCGCCGGAGCGCTGGTTGGAGCGGCTGAACAGCCCGTCCAGCAGCTCGGGGTGCGCGCCGAAGAGCCGGGCGTAAAACTTGGGGGTGATTTCGCCGATCCGGGAACCGACCAGCGGCAGGGTGGCCTCGATGACGGGGAAGGACTTGTCCGAGAGCATTACTGACTCCTGAGGTAGTGGCCCGGCGTCTTCAACCGGACCGAACTGGAAATACATGCATTTGAAATACGAGTATTTATGCCTCAGTTCTACACGCCGTAGAAAACGGTTGCAAATTGAGCGGGGATTACCGAAGAGGGCCGCTGGCGGGCTAGAGGCCCGGGCGCAGGCCGATCGCCTGAAAGACGGGGTTCATCTGCCGCGTGGTGGGCAGTGATGCGACGACAATGTCGTCAAGCTCAAGGTAGAAGGCCTCCCTGGCCCGGCCGAGCGCGCCGCGGAGCCGGCACTCGGTGATCAGGGGGCAGGTGCCGGCGGCTGCGACGCAGTCGGCCGGGTCGGTCCGGGTATCCAAAGCGCGCAGCAGCTGCCCGATGGTGGCGGCGCGGCCCGCCCCGTTGAGCCGGGACCCGCCGTTGCGGCCGCGTTCGACGTCGATCAGGCCCAGTGCCCGCAGCTTCGCCATCGCCTTGCTGACGTGGTTGTAGGGCGTGCCGACGGCATCGGCGATGCTCTGGGTGGTGAGCAGCTCACCGTCGGCCGCGGCCGCGAGCACCATCATCGCGCGCAGGCTCACGTCCGCGAAGGCGTTGATCTTCATGGCAGGGCCTGGTCTAGTCCACCCAGACGGCGGGTTCGTTGGAGTCGGCGGAAAGCTCGCCAAACTCCAGCTCGTTCGTCTCCGGGTTGGCGCCGTAAGGCAGCACTGCGGCGAAGACGGAGCCGTCCTGGTGTTCGGCGGCCACGTGGATCGCGTCCGAGTCTTCTTCCAACAGGGTGATATCGCAGACGATGGCGGCGGCGCGGAACTCGTCCCGGTGCTGCCGGAGCAGTTCGGTGAGGTCGCTGATCATGCCGTCAGCGTCGAAGTCGGCGTCGCTGTCCCCGGCCGCGTCGGCCGGTGTCACGGCGACGAGGCGGACCTCGCCGTCGTTTTCCACCACCAGGGCGAACGGCAGGAAGCCGCCGTTGCGCTCCAGCTGCTCCTGGGCGGCCCCGACCCCGGTGCCCAGCAGGTTCTCCAGGTCGGTGGCGCTGGCGTCCGGCACCGAGCCGCGCCAGGAGTCCGCTGCCGGGTCCGCGGGCTGCAGGATGGTGCTCTGGGCCTCGGAGGAATCGGTCATGGCGGTCAGCCCCGGACCACGGCCAGGACCCGGTCGCGGATGCGTTCCATGGTCGCCTGGTCCGTGGCCTCGACGTTCAGGCGCAGGAAGGGCTCGGTGTTGGACGGGCGCAGGTTGAACCAGTAGCTTCCGTCCGCCGCGATGAAGGTGCTGCCGTCGAGGTAGTCCACCTCGACGTCCTCGTCGTGGAAGTCCAGGCGGACGCGCTCCACGGCGCCTGCCTTGTCCTCGATTTCCGAGTTGATTTCGCCGGAGGACCGGTAGGGCTCGTATTCGCGGCCGAGCTCCGAGAGCGGGCCGTCCTGCTCGCCGAGGGCAGCCAGGACGTGCATGGCGGCCAGCATGCCGGTGTCCGCGTTCCAGAAGTCGCGGAAGTAGAAGTGCGCGGAGTGCTCGCCGCCGAAGATCGCACCCTCCGCAGCCATCACGGCCTTGATGAAGGAGTGGCCCACCCGGGTCCGGACCGCGCGGCCGCCGTCGTTGGCCACCAGTTCGGGCACCGCCCGCGAGGTCAGCAGGTTGTGGATGATCGTGGGGTTGTCCTCGCCATTGGACTTGGCGCGGGCAATCTCGCGGCGGGCCACCATGCCGGTCACGGCCGACGGCGAGACCGGCTCGCCCTTTTCGTCGATCACGAAGCAGCGGTCGGCGTCGCCGTCGAACGCCAGCCCGATGTCCGCGCCGTGCTCGACGACGGCGGCCTGCAGGTCGCGCAGGTTTTCCGGCTCCAGCGGGTTGGCCGGGTGGTTCGGGAAGGACCCGTCGAGCTCGAAGTAGAGCGGAATGATCTCAAGCGGCAGCTTCGGCAGCAGCGTGTCCCCCAGCACCGCGGGGGTGGTCATCCCTGCCATGCCGTTGCCGGCGTCGACCACGACCTTGAGCGGACGGGACCCGCGGAGGTCAACGAGGCTGCGCAGGTATTCGGAGTAGTCCTTGAGCACGTCGCGCACGCTGATCAGGCCACGGGTGCCGTTCGCGGGGATCGCGCCGGCGTTGAGGTAGTCCTCTGCCAGAGCCTGGATTTCCTTCAAGCCGGTTTCCGAGGAGATCGGCACGGCGCCGGCCTTGGCCATCTTGATGCCGTTGTATTCGGCCGGGTTGTGGCTTGCGGTGAAGGTGGCTCCGGCGGCGTTCAGCGCGCCGCACGCGTAGTACAGCTCGTCGGTGGAGATCAGGTCCAGCAGCTGGACGTTGGCCCCGCGGGTGGCTGCGCCGTTGGCAAAGGCGCGGCTGAACTCGGGGGAGGAGGGGCGCATATCGCCGCCGACCAGCACAGTCTGTCCGGCCAGGCCCAGGACATCCACGAAGGCAGCCCCCACGGCCTCGACGATTTCGGCCGTGATGGAGTCGCCCACGATTCCGCGCACGTCGTAGGCCTTGAAGGAAGCCGAGAGGTCAAAAGTCTTCGTCTGGTCGCTAGTCACGGCTCCATCTTACGTGCAAGCCGCTGCGGGCCGCCGGGAGCATGCCGCGTGTGTGGACAACGCCTGTCCACATACGCGGCCGCCCGCTTCGTGGCTGTCGGAGGAGGCTGGGATACTGAAGCAATGGCCAATAACCAGAACGCTGCAATCCTGACCGTTCCCGAATCCGCCGCCGCTTCCGCCGCTGCGGGGTCCGGAACGCGTGAGCAGGCCCAGGCGGTGCTGCGCGAGCTTGTGGGGCACGCCGGCGCAGAGTTCCATGACGGCCAGTTCGAGGCGATCGAGGCCCTCGTCGACGGCGGCCGGCGTGCCCTCGTCGTGCAGCGCACCGGCTGGGGGAAGTCGGCCGTGTACTTCGTCGCGTCCCTGCTGCTGCGCCGCCGCGGCGCCGGCCCCACCCTGATCGTGTCCCCGCTGCTGGCCCTGATGCGCGATCAGGTGGCCGCCGCGGCGCGGGCAGGAGTCCGTGCGGTGGCCATCAATTCGGCCAACCAGCTCGAGTGGGACACCGTCCGTGAACAGCTCGCGGCGGACGAGGTGGACGTGCTCCTGGTGTCTCCGGAGCGGCTCACCAACCCGTCGTTCCGCGAAAACCAGCTCCCCGAACTGGTCCGCCGGACCGGGCTGCTGGTGATCGATGAAGCGCATTGCATCTCCGACTGGGGCCACGACTTCCGCCCCGACTACCGGCGGATCGCGGACCTGATCACCCAGCTGCCGGACAGCGTGCCGGTCCTGGCCACCACAGCCACCGCCAACTCCCGGGTGGTGCACGACATCGAGGAACAGCTCGGCGAGGGCGTGCTGACCATCCGCGGCGCCCTGGGCCGGGAGTCCCTGCGCCTGGGCGTGCTGCGGCTGCCGGACTCGCGGGAACGGCTGGGCTGGCTGCTCACCCACCTGTCCGACCTGCCCGGCAGCGGCATCATTTATACCCTTACCGTCTCCGCCGCCGAGGACACCGCCCGCCTGCTGGCCGAAGCCGGCCACGAGGTACTTGCCTACACCGGCCGGACCGACCCCGCGGACCGCGAACGCGCCGAACAGCTGCTCAAGGACAACCAGGTCAAGGCGCTCGTGGCCACCTCGGCGCTTGGCATGGGCTTCGACAAACCGGACCTTGGTTTTGTGGTGCACCTGGGCGCGCCGTCCTCCCCGGTGGCGTACTACCAGCAGGTCGGCCGTGCCGGCCGCGGCGCCGCCAACGCCGACGTGCTGCTCCTGCCCGGTTCCGAGGACCGGGATATCTGGCAGTACTTCGCCACCGCGTCCATGCCCTCGGAAGAAAAGGCCGCCGCTGTGCTGACCGCCCTCGCCGAGGCGGGGACGGCCGTGTCCACCGTGGCGCTGGAGGCTCGGGTGGACCTGCGTCGGACTCCGCTGGAACTCCTGCTCAAAGTGCTGGCCGTCGACGGCGCCGTCGAACGCGTGGGCGGCGGGTGGCGCTCCACCGGGCGGCCTTGGACCTACGACGCCGAACGGTACAGCCGGATCGCCGAGGCCCGGGTTGACGAGCAGGATTCCATGGTGATCTACCAGGACACTGCGGGCTGCCGGATGGAGTACATCACCTCGGTCCTCGACGACGAGACGGCCCGGGCCTGCGGCCGCTGCGACAACTGCGCCGGCCGGTGGTTCCCGGCCGACATCGCCGCGGACGCCACGGAGGCGGCGGGCGCGACCCTCAGCCGTGCCGGAATGGTGCTGGAACCGCGGCTGCAGTGGCCCAGCGGCATGGACCGCCTGGGCGTGAACGTGAAGGGCAAGATCAAGCCGGAGGAGGCCCTGGCCAACGGCCGGGTGCTGGCGCGGCTGACGGACCTGGGCTGGGGCGGGGCGCTGCGCGAAACTTTCGCCGCCGGCGCCCCCGACCGGGCCGTCGACCCGGGAATGCTGCGTGCCTGTGTTCAGGTCCTGCGCGAATGGGGCAGCGGAGACGCGCGCACGCCCGGCTGGAGCGGCGCGGGTCGCCCGGCGGCGATCGTCAGCGTTCCGTCCCGTGGCAAGCCGGAACTGGTGGAGTCGCTGGCGCGCGGCATCTCCGAGATCGGTCGCATCCCCTACTTGGGCCAGCTGCAGCTCGCCCACGGCGGTCCGACGGGTGGCCGCGGCGGAAACAGCGCCTACCGGCTTGCGGGCGTCTGGGACCGGCTCGTCGTGGGACCCGAGCTGGCCGCCGCGCTGGAGGGCATCCGGGGCCAGAGTGTCATGCTCGTGGACGATCTCGTGGACAGCCGCTGGACCGTGACCGTGGCCGGGCGGGCCCTCCGGCTCGCCGGCGCCGGCGCCGTGCTGCCGCTCGTGCTCGGCCAGGCCGGCTAGGCCGGCACGCGCAGCGGGCGGGCCCACCGCCTCACTCCCCGGGCGGCTGTTCCGATTCCAGCACGGCCATGGCCGCGTTGTGGCCGCCGATCGCGCTGACGGCGCCGCCGCGGCGTGCACCGGAGCCGCACAACAGGAGCTGCGGATCGTCGGAGGCGACACCCCAGCGCTGCGCCGGGGTGTCCAGGGGCGCGCCGTCCTCCACAAAGGGCCAATCGAGGCCGCCATGGAAAATATTTCCCCGCGGCATCCCGACGGCGCGTTCGATGTCCAGCGTGGTCTTGGTCTCGATGCATGGCCGGCCGTTCGAATCCGTTAGCAGCAGATCCTCGACCGGCTCGGCGAGCACACTGTTCAGGGACCGCAGCACGGCCGCCTGCAGTTCGGCGCGCCGGTCCTCATTGTTCTGGGCGGTGATCAGCCGGTCCGGGACATGCAGGCCGAACACCGTGAGGGTCTGCGCGCCGGCGGCCTGCAGCTCAGGTGACAGGATGCTGGGGTCCGTCAGCGAGTGGCAGTAGATTTCGCATGGCAGGGGTTCCGGGACGTTCCCGGCCGCGGCGCGAAGGTACGCGCCATCCAGCTGGGACCACGTCTCATTGATGTGGAAGGTGCCGCCGAAGGCAGCTTCCGGGCTCACGGACCCGTCCAGCAACCGGGGCAGCCGTTTGAGCAGCAGGTTCACCTTGACCTGGGCGCCCTCGCGGAGGTGGTTCGGGTTCAGTGTGGCGCGCGGGGTCACGGCGGGTGCCGGCGCGGAACCCGCACCCGACCCGGCCGCACCCGACCCGGCCGCACCCGACCCTGCCGCCCCCGACCCGGCGGTCGCGGCGTTGCGCAGTCGGTCCAGCACCACCGGTGCCACGTTGGACAGAACCCACGGGGCGGTAACGGTGTGGTCTGCGCCGTCGTGCCGGTAACCCACGACGCCGCCCGGCTGCACCGAGGCGACCTCGGCGGACACCAGGATGGTCGCCCCGGCTTGGCGGGCGGACCGTTCCAGCTCCCCGGACACCGCGCCCATGCCGCCCACGGGTAAGTCCCAGTCGCCCGTGCCGCCGCCGATCAGGTGGTACAGGAAGCAGATGTTTTGCTGGAGGTCGGCGTCGTCGGCGCGGGCGAAGGTGCCGATCAGTGCGTCTGTCAGCACGACGCCGCGGACCAGGTCGTGCCGCAGCGCCCGCGTGATGGCGTGCCCGATCGGCTGCTCAATCATGGCTTCCCACGCTTCTGCGGCGCCGGCCGCCCGGCCCAGCTGCCTCGCCGCTGACCGGGTGGGCAGCGGCGAGGTCATTGTGGGCCAGAGGGCCTGGGTGAGCTTTCCGCAGCCGGCGTAGAAGTCGTTGAAGGCGCGGAACTCGTCCTCGGAGGCTCCGATAGCGGCGAAGGAGGCCGCTGTTGCCGCGGCGTCCTCGTTGTCGACCAGCAGTGCCCGGCCGGGGTCGGCAGGGTCCGGGGTGTACGAGGAGTACCGCCGCCGCGCCAGGGTGATGCGCAAGCCGAGGTCGTCGATGATCTGCTGGGGCAGCAGGCTCACGAGGTAGGAATAGCGCGAGAGCCGGGCCCCGACGCCGTCGAACGCCTGCGCGGACACCGCCGCGCCTCCGGAGTGGCCGAGCTTTTCCAACAGCAGGACCTTCCGGCCCGCCCTGGACAGGTACGCTGCCGCGGCCACGCCGTTGTGGCCGCCCCCGACAATGATCGCGTCATACGTGTGGTTGGTCGACATGCGCCTATCCTGCCATCCGAACGCCCCGGACCGGCCGGAGGTGAGGGCGCGTTAGGGCGGGAACGCAAAAGGCCCCGGTCCAGGACCGGGGCCAAACGCGGAGACGGGGGGATTTGAACCCCCGGTGGAGTTGTGCCCCACACTTCATTAGCAGTGAAGCCCATTCGGCCGCTCTGGCACGTCTCCAATTGCTATTACTAGCCAACCAAGGATACGCAGAAGGGGCCATGCAGTGCAAAACGGTCAACGCGGGGTCACTTCCGGCCGCTCCCGGCGCAGGGAATGGGCCGGAACCGACCCCGCGTTGCGCTGCGGCAAGGCCGGTCTCAGTCCGCCCGGCCCGCCAACGCGCGCCAGAGGAAGTGCTGACTGCGGCTCTGCAGCGCCGCGGCCTGCCGGTTGTCCGAAGGCCCCGCGTGGCCGCCCTCAAGCGCTTCGTGGAACCAGACGTTGGGGATGCCCATGGCCTGCATCCGGGCTGCCATCTTGCGGGCCTGCACCGGACCCACCCGGTCATCGGAGGTTGCGGTCCAGATGAAGGTTTCCGGGTACTCCACCCCGTCGCGGAGCAGGTGGTAGGGCGAGAAGGTCCGGATGAACTCCCACTGCCCGGGCACGTCGGGGTCGCCGTATTCGGCAATCCAGGAATACCCTGCGGAGAGCTTGGTGTACCGGCGCATGTCCAGCAGCGGGACCCCGCAGGAGACGGCCCCGAACAGGTCCGGGTACTGGGTGAGCATGTTCCCCACCAGCAGGCCGCCGTTCGAGCCGCCCACGCACCCCAGCCGCTGGCGGGATGTCACGCCGCGCGAGATGAGGTCCTGCGCGACGGCGGCGAAGTCCTCGTAGGCCCGGTGGCGCTTGTCCTGCAGCGCGGCGCGGTGCCATGCCGGACCATACTCGCCGCCACCGCGGATGTTCGCCACCACATAGACCCCGCCACGGCTGTGCGGAGCCTCGCCGTCCGCGCCAGCGGATTCGTCCGTGCGCCGTTCCAGCCAGACCCGGCCGACGGCGCCGCTGTAGGCCGGGGTGCGGGAAATCTCGAATCCGCCATAGCCGGAGAGCTGGGTGGGGTTCTGCCCGTCCAGCACCAGGTCCCGCGAGGCGACCTGGAAGTAGGGCACCCGGGTGCCGTCCTTGGACACCGCAAAGTGCTGCTGGACCTCATAGGCGCCCTCGTCGAAGAACGACGGCGCGGTCCGGACCACCTCGTGCGTGCTGACGACGCCGTCCGCGCCGGCGCGCGTCAAGGTGCCGCGGGTCAGGGTGCTCGGCGTCGCAAACCCGGTGGCGACCAGCCAGAAGTCATTCCCGGCAGCGTTGTCGTCGCCGCCGCCCTCGGCACCGGCCCCGTCCTCGGCCCCGTCTTCGTCGCTGACGCTGTACGCGTTGACGTCGTGCAGCGGCGGGCAGGCGTCCAGCACGCTGGCGGCCCACGCGACATCGGTGCCGGGCCGCGCCGGGTCCAGTACCCGGATTTCGGAGGACACGTCCCGGAGCAGGTTCAGCAGCAGGAAGTCCCGGGTCCAGCTCCAGGACTGCAGGGAGGTGTGCTCATCCGGGGTGAACAGCACGGACAGTTCCCGGCTGCCGGCCAGGAAGTCCTCAAATCCCGCCGCCAGCAGGGATCCAGCCGGGTAGCTCGTGCCGTTGACCGTCCAGTCGCCCTGCGGCCGGAAGAGCAGCCACTCCCGATGCGAGCTCAGGTTCACGTCCTCCGGCACGTCGATCTCCACCCACACGCCGTCGCGCAGGACCGAGGTACGCCTTTCGAAGAAGCTGATCCAGTCCACGGCGAACGTCCGCTCGAAGCCGGGGGTGGAATCGTGCGCCAGGATCGCCATCATGTGGTCTTCGGGGATTTCGAAGATCCGCTCGGCGGCGGCGAGGGATTCGCCCCGGCCCAGCACCACGCCGGTCCGGGCGTACGAGGAACTGGTCCGGGGCAGGCCGGCGGCCGTGCTCGTGACCAGCAGCGTGTCCGCGTCCAGCCAGGACACGTTGCCCTTCGCCGTCGGCAGGTCAAAGCCGCCGTCCGCCGGGTCTACAAAACTGCGGGTCTCGACGTCGAACTCCCGGTAGCGGTTAGCGTCGCCGCCGTCGGGGGAGAGCGCCAGCAGGGCCAGCCGGTGCGGCTGCCCGGCGGCGGGGCGCAGGAAGTTGGCGCCGTGGAAGACCCATTCCTCGCCTTCGGCGGCGGCGAGGGCGTCAATGTCGAGCAGGATTTCCCACTCGGGTGAACCCGCCCGGTAGCTCTCCCAGGTGGTGCGCCGCCACAGGCCCTTGGGGTTGTCGCGGTCCTTCCAAAAGTTGTAATACCAGCCGCCGTGCTTGCCCACCATGGCGATCCGGTCGGTGGAGTCCAGGACCTCCAGGATCCGTGTCTCGAGCTCGGCGTATTCGGCGTCCTGGAGCAGTTCCTCGGTGCGGGCATTCTGCTCCCGGACCCAGGCCAGCGGGGCCTCGCCGTAGATGTCCTCCAGCCAGATATTCTCGTCGACGGGCTCGGGGGCGGTGCCGGAAGTCTCCCCGGTGGGCCCGCCGGGCGCGGTGGGTTGCTCAGCTGCAGTGGTGGTCATGGCCCCATCCAAGCAACTGCGACGCCGGGCAGGCAAGTCAAGCCGCCGGCCCGCATACGGATACGCTGGATGCCGTGGTCATATCGCAGAGCATCCGGACAGCCCTGGTGGGGGCCGGGCCCAGGGGCACCAGTGTGCTGGAGCGGCTGCTCGCCAACTGGACCCCCGCCGCGCCCGGGGCCACCCTGCACATCCACGTCATCGACCCTTATCCCGCGGGCCCCGGCCATGTCTGGCAGCCCGGCCAGTCGCGGCTCTACCTGATGAACACGCAGTCCTTCTATCCCACGGTGATCCCGGAGGATCCGGAGCTGGCGCTGCCGCTGGCCGGGTGCACCTTCGACCAGTGGCGCGAGGCGCAACGGCGGGATCCGCACCCGGCGCTTTCCGCCGAGGAGCGCGCCGAGCTGGCCGGCCTGGAATCGGCCGACTTCCCGAGCCGTGCGCTCTATGGCCGCTACCTGCGGTGCACGCTGGAGGACCTCCTGGACCGGCTGCCCGACGGCGTCACGGTGGGATTCCACCAGAGTACCGCGACGGCGGTCCGCCCGGCCGGCGGGAGAATGGCCGGCGGGGCAACGGCCGCCGGAGAGCCCGCCGGAGAGGGGAACGCCGGGTTCGACGTCGAGCTCGCCGACGGTTCCGTGCTTGCCGTCGGATCGGTGGTGCTGGCGCTTGGCCATCTGGAGTCCAGGCTCAACCCCGAACAGCGTGAACTGCAGGCCGCGGCCGACGAGCTGGGCCTGAAGTACCTGCCGCCGGCCGCCCCGGCCGACGTCGACTGGTCCGGGATCCCCGCGGTCCAGCCGGTGCTGGTGCGCGGCATGGGCCTGAACTTCTTCGACGTGATGGGCCAGCTGACCGAGGGCCGCGGCGGCAAATTCCTGCCCGCGCCGGACGGGACCGGGCTCACGTACCTGCCGTCCGGGCGGGAACCGCACATCATCGCCGCCTCCCGGCGCGGCACCCCGTACCGGGCCAAGGCGACGCTGGCCGGCTACTACCCCGCAGCGGTGCAGCTGAAGTACTGCACCGAGGAAGCGGTCGCCAGGTTCGCGGCCGCAGGCATTGTGCCCGCCTTCGACCACGACCTGTGGCCGCTGCTGCACCGGGATGCCGTGTGGGCCTACTACTCGACCCTGGCGCGCTCGCAGCCCGACGCCGTCGGCCCGGATCCGGCCGGCTTCCTCGGCGCGCTGGAGGAGGCCCTGCGGCCGCATGCCCACTCCACCGCGAACTGGGAAGATGCCGCCCGGTCGGTGATCGACGCGTCGGTCCGGCCGCACCACCGCCTGGACCTGCTGGGCCTCGCCGCACCCCTGGCCGGCCGCAGCTTCGCCTCCCGCGCGGATCTGGACGCCGCCGTCGTCGATTACTTGCTCGACGACGCGCGGCGCTCCGCCCTCGGCGAGGACGATCCGGTGAAGATGGCGATCGGCGCCCTGCACCACGGACGCGCGGTGCTGAAGACCGTGGTGGCCGACGGCGGCATCACCGACGAATCGTGGGTGGCAGGCCTGCGCGGCTGGTTCGAATCATTTGTGGAGGGGATCGCGAGCGGTCCGCCCGCCCTTCGCGCCGAGCAGCTCGCGGCCCTCGCGCGGGCCGGGGTGGTCAGTTTCGTGGGCCCGGACCCGAAGTTCGGTGTGGACCGGAAGGCCCGGATGTTCACGGCCGCCTCTCCGTGGGTGGCCGGCCGCGGCCGCGGCCGCGACGGCGGGGACCGCGTCGAGGCACCCGTGCTGATCGAAGCGCTGGCACCGGCCAACCGGGTGGCGATCAATGCCTCCCCGCTGCTCGAGCAGCTGCTCGCGGACGGCCTGGTGCGTCCGCGCCTGATGATGAGCGTGGAAGGAACTCCGGTGCAGAGTTCCGGCCTGGACGTGGTCCCGCATCCCTACCGTCCCGTGGCGGCGAACGGGACGGTCACCGACGGTGTGTACGTGCTGGGCCTCCAGCTCTCCGCAGCGCAATGGGGCACCGCAATCGCGGCCGAGGCCCGGCAGCAGCGGGGCCCGGTCTACCGCAGCGGCCAGCGCACCCTGCGCGACGCCGACGAAATCGCCCGGGACATCCTCGGCCGGTAGCGCCTTAGTTGTTGGCGTCGGGGTGGATGCTGCGGGTTTCCGAGCGCTCATTCCGGGTCCGGATCCAGTCCGAGGGATGCAGTTTGGGCAGAATCTTCGCCAGCGCGAGGGTAGCGTACATCACGGTATTGATCGCCACGAAGGTGGCGAGGATGGCGAACCATTCTGAATGCAGGAGCGTCTCCGGGAACACGATGCCCCGTGGGGCAACGACGGCGGCTGTGATGGTCATGAGCGCTCGGCCCCCGTGGGTTCGCGTGGTCTGACGTGCTCAACGTGCTTCCAGCTGGCCGTCCGGCCGAGCGAGATGTCGGCGACGCCCTTGAGGTAGACGACGTTGAGAAACATATCGAAGAACAACTCCGGGAACAGCGTCAGGGCCAAGAGCCGTGCCCGCCAGCCGCCCTTCCAGACGGTGGCGACGCGTTCGACCATGAACAGGCCGCCCACCCCCAGCCAGAATGGGAACCAGATCCAGGTGTCAAGTGAGAACACCATAAGGAAAATCAGCAGCAGGTAGGAGCCCAGTGCGATCACGCCGTAGCCGATCCCGAGCTGCTGGGCCCAGTACCGCAGGGTTGGCGGCGTGATGCCGTAGGCGCCGATGTTTTCCAGCGCGCCGCGCTGCCAGCGCAGCCGCTGAGCCCAGAGGGTGCGCCAGCTGGGCATCAACTCGGTCACCACGGTGCACTGCAGGGGCGAGATCATGAGCCCACCCAGGGATTTCAACGCAATGGTGAGCTCGTTGTCCTCGGTGAGGGCGGCGGTGTCATAGACGTAGCCGGGCGTGCCCGGGATCGAGGACCCGCGGCTGGCGGCCACGGTACGCAGTGCCCGTGCCCGGAAGATCGATGCTGTCCCGGTCAGCACGAAGACGCGGCCGCGGCGCCGTCCTATTTCCCGGCTGTAGCGCAGGTATTCATTTCGCTGGAACTGGCCGATCAGGCCGTGCCCCTCCTCGCCGTAGAACAGGCCGCCGACGGCCATCAGCGCCCGGTCGGAGGCGAAGCGGTCTACCGCCGCGGCGAGGAAGCCGTCGTCGAGGCTGGTGTCCGCGTCCATGACCATTACGACGTCGTTGTCGCCGAGCTCGGGGAGAAGCCGCCTAAGTACCTGGTTCAGCGCGCCGGCCTTCTTTTTGGTGTTGCTGACTGATTCGAATACCCCGACCCCGGCCTCCCGCGCAAGAGAGACCGTGGCGTCGCTGCAGTTGTCCGCCACCACAATGACGCGGTCCGGCCGGCGCGACTGGTCCAGCAGGGAGGCGATAGTCTGCGGCAACGAGGCTTCCTCATTGTGGGCCGGGATGAGCACGGTGACCTTGATGGGGCCGGCGTCCTCGCCGCGCGTCGCCGACATCACCACGCGGGGCGCGAGCGGGCCGGTGAGCGGGTCCGCGGAGCGGCGGGACCTGTTCGCGATCCGCCGGTCCACCACGGCGACGCCGGCGGCCAGGAGGAGTGCCAGCGCGCCGGCGGCCAGCAGAACACGCGGCGCCGGTGCGTCCGTGTTGTAGAGGATGCTCCAGAAACCGAAGAAAATGCCGTGGGCGGGGGACTCACTTAGCGCCGGGCCACCGGCCGCTACGGCGTACCACAGGAGCGCGGCTGCGCCGCCGGCCGTCAGTGCGATGAAGATGCCGACGGCCCGATGAAGTTTCCCTCCAGGCATGCGCGACATGCTACCACCGCAACATGTGCCCCAATTGTCACAGCTGTCCCACCCGGGTTATTTGACTTCGGGTCCACCTGGCCAACAAAAAGGAGCATGCCCACTCCCCTGACCGGCCAATGGACACTTCCATAAAATGTCCACCGCTCCGGCTGGGGGAGGGGCATGCTCACTCCGGCAGCGCTAGGGATTAGCCCCCAGGCACTTGTGGTACTTGACCCACGCGATCGAGTACTTGATCCAGCCGGCGATGTCATACCACTTGGTCGGCGGCACCGGTGCGGTGCACTGCGGCGGGACGGGCACGCTGGCCGCGACCAGCACGCCCGCCTTCACCAGGGTGCCGGACTCGACGGCGGTAAGCACCAGGGTGCCCGTGCCGGCGGCGGCTCCGGCAGGCACCAGCACGCTCACCGAGGCCGCACCGGCGGTCACCGGTACGATGCCGAGCGCGGTCACGGTACCCGCCGCGTCGATGAACTCGGCTCGCAGGGAGGTGTTGGCCGGGCTGCCCAGCGACGTGAGATCCAGCTTGGAGACCGCCAGCGTGATGGGGTCCCCGCCCTTGACCTCGGCCGCGGTGCTGTTCACCACGGCCACGGAACGCCGGGCGAAGTCGGGCGAGACCGGATTGTGGGCCTGCAGGTACTTGATCCACGCGTCACGGTCCACGAGTCCCGAGTCCTTGGTGCCGGCGCCGTCCTTGAAGATCCGGAAGTTGTCGCCGCCGGTTGCCAGGAAGCTGAACGTTCCGATCCGGTAGGACTTCGCCGGGTCGATCAGCGCACCGTTGACCCGGATCGCGGTAATCCGGTCACCGGCGGCGCGGGCGGTGTCGTAGGTGTAGTTGACGTTCTTGGACAGGCCCAGCTGCTGGTAGGCGCGGCTGGGGACTGTGCCGTCCGGGTTGGTCTGCCACTGCTGTTCCAGCAGCGTCTTGAACTGCGCACCGGTGAGCGTTGTGGTCCAGAGGTTGTTCACGAACGGCAGGACCGCGTTGGCCTCCGCGTAGGTGATGGTGCCGTCCGGCGCGTAGTACAGCTCGTTGCGCAGCCCGCCCGGGTTGACGACGCCGATCTCGGCGGCGCCGAGCTCGGGTGCCTTGAGCGCGTCCACGAGCGAGTCCGCCACGAGGTTGCCCAGGGTGGATTCGCTCGAGCGGTCATCACGCACGGCGGGGGTTCCGCCGAACGCCGTCGTGATATCCGCGGTGACCTTGCCGACCGGCTGGTTGCCGATCACGGCTGCGTCGGCGACGGCCTTGTCAGCGATGGCTTTCACCGCGGCCACCCGCGGGTACGTGGCGACCAGTCCGGCCGCCGCATCCGTCGTCCGCTTGACGTTGGCCGCCTTGTAGCCGGTGACGGACATGGTCTTGGTGTCGATCGTCAGCTGGATCTGGCCGATGAACTCGCCGTAGTTGCCGGTCTGCACGATCGGACGGGTCTTGCCCGTAGGCCGCCCGGCTGAATCCAGCACGGGGGCGTCCCACGCGTACTGCTTGTGGGTGTGGCCGTTGAAAATCGCAGCAACGTCCGGGGTGACGTCCTGGACCATCTTGGCGAAGGGGCCGCCGGCGGCGACTTCCTGCTCCAGGGTGGCGCCTTCGGGGGCGCCGGACCCGGCGCCGTCGTGGTTCTCCACGATGATCACGTCGGCGAGCTTGCCGGCCTTGATCTTCGCGGCGACGCGGTTGATGGCGGCCACCGGGTCACCGAATTCGAGGTCGGTGATCCCGGCCGGGGTGACCAGCGAGGGCACTTCCTGGGTCACGGTGCCGATCACGGCCACCTTGATCCCGTTCATGTCCAACACGGTGTGCTCCGGCAGGGCCGGCTCGGTGGTGCCCTTCTTGTAGACGTTGGCGCCCGTGTACGGGAACTTCGCGTTGCTGCCGCCGGCGATGACGCGGTCGCGCAGGTCGGCCCAACCGCCGTCGAACTCGTGGTTGCCCACCGCGGAGGTGCGCAGCTCGAGGGCGTTCAGCACATCGATGGTCGGCTGGTCCTTGGCGACGGCGGAGGCGAACAGCGAGGCGCCGATGTTGTCTCCGGCGGAGAGGAACGCGGTGGCACCGGGGGCCGCGGCCGCCCGGAGCTTCTCGATGGTTCCCGCGAACAGCACGGTGTTGGAATCGATGCGGCCATGGAAGTCGTTGATGCCCAGGAAGTTCAGGTCAACGCTGGCCGGCACGGCGGGCAGGTTCAGTCCCACCACCACCGGATCGTGGTCGCTGGCGCGGAACTGGTTCGGCACGTAGTAGTCGGTGACGTTGTTGTTGTAGCGGCTGTACTCCAGCGCCACGGATTCCACCGAGTTGATGTTCCAGATATCGGCGCCGGTGACGACGGCGTTGGCCGCCGGTGAGGCGAGGATGTGGTCCAGCGAGCCCACCAGGCCGCCGAAGAGGTAGGAGTGCTTGGCACTGCCGTCGGCGTTTTTGGCCTTGTCGTCCTGGTTGACGTACCCCGCGCCGGTGAGGACGTTGATCGGGTCCTCCTTGGCGTAGGAGTTGAAGTCACCGATCAGGAACACCTTGTTGGTGCCCTTGGACTTCTGCAGCTCGTCGGAGAAGGCCAGCAGGGACTGCGCCTGGGCGGTGCGGGCGAGGTTCGAATTGCCCTGGCCCTTGTCCGTGTCATCCGGCGTGGCCGCCGAGCCCTTGGACTTGAAGTGGTTGGCGATCGCGATGAACTTCTTGTCATCGGCGGCGCCGACGGGCTTGAAGACCTGGGCCAGCGGCTTGCGGGCGCTGGCGAAGGCGACCGTGTCGTTGTGGATGATGGACTCGCCCACCGGCTCGGCCGCGGCCTTCTTATAGATGAACGCGGTGCGGATCATGTCCTCGTCCGTCAGCGGGGGTGCGTTCGCGGGGGTGCGGACGTAGTCCCAGATGCCGGGCGTGGCGATGTTCAGGGCGTCAACCAGCTTGGACAGGGCGTCGTCGCGGTTCTTGCCGAACTGGGCCGAGTTTTCGACCTCCATCAGGGTGACGACGTCCGCGCCGGACTTGGAGATGGCGGCGACGATCTTGTCCTGCTGGCGCTTGAAGTTCTCCGCGTTGGCGGCGCCGCGGACGTTGCAGCCGCCGCTGACGGTGATCGGGTTCCCCGCCCGGTCGGTGTAGAACTTGCAGCCGGCGATCGGGTCCCCGGTGGTGGGGAAGTAGTTCAGCACATTGAACGAGGCGATCTTGAGGTTGCCCCCGACAGCTGCCGGTGCTTCCGCGCGGGTGGCGCCGAAGGCGGCCGGCTGGACGGTGTCCGCATTGGCCGCGGTCAGCTGGGTCAACGGCTGGAACTTCCAGGAGTTGTTGGCGTAACTGAGCACCACGTTGGTCTTGAACGTCACCGGCGCGCCGACCCGGACGGGGTCCGCGGTGGTGAGGTACGGCAGCGTCAGGGCCTTGGCGGTGGCGTCCTTGAGAAAGTTGGTGCTGGCGCCGTCGTCGAGCTTGATGCCGCGAGCGGCGTTGGCCGCGACGGTGGCGGTGTACTCGGGGGAGCCGTACGCGGCGACGGCGGTGGGCTGCTCCAGCGGGGTGGTGCCGCCGGCCAGGCCAATCTCGCCGTACTGGTTGAGTGAGAAGTTGTCAGCGACCGTGACCGGACCCTGCGGCGTCAGCAGCATGCCCTCGAGGGATTCGCGGAACCCTTCGTCGGCCGGGAGGGAGAAACCGGTGGCTTTCACCTCCGGGGCGGCCTCGGTCAGCTTGGTGACCCCGGCCGGGCCGGACACGTTGAGCTGTGTCATGCCGTAGTACTCGGCTACGTCGCCGGTGACTTCAAGGTAGTCACCGATCTGCACGGAGCCGACGGCGGAGGGCGCGTAGACAAAGATGGCGTCCGACGCCGTGTGGTTGGCGGGCGTCAGGTCGCCGCCGGTGCCGGGCGTCTGGAGATAGAAACCGGCGAAGCCGCCGGTGGGGAAGGCCGCGGTGACCTTGCCGCGGGTCGTCACCGAGGTTCCGGCGAGCGGGCTGGCTGTTCCCGTGCCCTGGATCTCGGCGATGCTCCTGAGGGCAGGCGGCGTGACGGGCCCCGGATCAACGGGCCCCGGAGCGGCGACACCGTTGGCGGCCTTGGGGGTGATGGCGGCGTTCAGGGCGAAGTCGGCGGAGTTGTTGTTGCTGTCCGCTCCGCCGCTGCGGTTCATGCTCTTGACGTCCGTGTTGCCCGAGGGCGCCGTTGCGGCCTGGGTTTCGAAGGTGTTGGAGGTCCCGTAACCGAGCAGATCGGCCACGTTGGCGGGTTCGACGACGGAGCCGGTGGCAAGCGGGTTCAGGGCCGTGGACTGCTTGGCCAGGACGATCGTGCCGCCCGCGCCGGCCGGGTTGAACCCGGTCGCGGTAGCGTCGGCGGCGGGCAGGTCCAGTCCGACGGTGCCGTTGCTGCCACCCATGAGCAGGTAGTACCCCTTGCCGGCGATGGTGCCGGTAAGCGGAGCGGTGGTGGACGGGGCGGTGGTGCCAGGCGCGGAGCGGTACTGGATGGACCAGCCGTCCAGGGCGACGGGGGCGTCCGAGGTGTTGAACAGCTCGACGAACTTGTTCTTGTAGGCCGCTCCGGCGCTGCCGCCACTGAGATAGACCTCATTGATGACGACCGGCGAAGTTCCGGCGGCTGCCGGCGAGACCTCCAGTGCGGCGGCAGGCACCGCTGTCAGCGGGGCTGCGATGAGCCCCGCGGACAGCGCAGTGCCCAGCGCTGTTTTCCAATAGGTGATTTTCATCCGCTCTAACTCTCATTAGGGTTCCCGGGTAAGGGCTGGGTGCGATGTCCGGGTTGATGGCCCCGGACCGGCCGGTCTGCTCCTGGTCAAGCAGATTCCGGCACAGCAAAACAGGGGTGAATGAACACAGGATGGATTGCATGTGCATTCGGCGAGACGGCCCCCAGCGGAACGCCTCACAGCCGGCGGGAACCCCAACAAGGTGCCCCAGCGCCGGTGTTGGTTGAGCATTTTTGGAATGACCCGGCCGTCCCCCTGGCCATGGCACTCAAGAGAATACCGGCCAGTAGCCGCCTGGAAAGCGGTTGGCCGGTATTTCTTACAGCAATTTTTCCAAAGGATTTAGAAAGTGCCCATGCTTAGCCGTTCTGGGCGCCGGAACCCTCCCGGCGGGTCTCCGCAACGATCTTGAACAGGGCTCCGGTGGGATCACTCAGGGTCGCGATCCGTCCGAACGGCGTGTCTTCGGGCGCCTGAAGCACTGTCGCACCCAACTCCACGGCCCTTCCCGCGGTGGCGTCGGCGTCCTGGACCGCGAAGTAGACCTGCCAGTTGGAGGGCGCGTCCGCGGGAAGATAGCCGGAGGCGTCCATGATCCCCGCCTTGGCCGCATCGCCGGCGCCGAGCGTGGTGTAGCGGAAGTCCGGGGTATCGCTCATGACGTCCGTGTTCCAGCCGAACACGTCTTGGTAGAACTTCACGGCCGTGGGGTAATCCTTGGCATGGAGTTCATGCCAAGCCGGGGCGCCGGGTTCGGCCGCCAGCTCGAAGCCCTTCATTTCGCGCGGCTGCCAGACCCCGATCGAAGCGCCGGTAGCGTCGGCGAACATCGCCATTTTGCCCTGCTCGGGGACTTCCATCGGTTCCATGTAGACCTGCCCGCCGTGTGCCTTCACGGCCTCGGCGGTAGCGGCGGCATCGTCGGCGCGCAGATAAGTGCTCCACACGTCCGGGAACCCGGACTGCTCGGCCATCTTCTGCATGATGCCGGCAACGGACTTTCCGTCCTTCGATGCGGTGATGTAGCCACCGTATTTCTCGGGGTCGCCGGCCTCGAAGGTCCAGCCGAACAGTTCGCCGTAGAAGGACTGCGCCTGCTGCGTATCCGAGGTCATGAGGTCGATCCAGCACGGTGCGCCGGGGGTGATGTCGGGCCTGGGCATGGGGGTCTCCTGCTCTGCGCGGCTGCGGCGTGCCTGCTGGGCAGCCTCAGCCTTGATGGTTGGGTCAGACAAGGGAGACCCTATGCCGGGGGTCCGACGGTTTCAATGGACCAGAATCAGGGTGACAAGCACCCTTGACACAGTCGCAGCGCGGCGCCAGACTGGGGTAATGACAAGCAAACTTGACAGGCGGGACCGCAGCGAAGGCGACCGCGCACGGGCCCGGGCCTACCATCGTGAATTCTGGCCGGGCATTGTCGCCTATGCTGTGGTGCTCACAGGGGTCTTGCTTTGGGGCGACCTGGACGGCCAGAGCCCCTGGCGGTTCCTGTGGGCCGTGCTGCCGGTGATCCCCGCGCTCTGGATCGTGCGGGCGGTGCTGCGCCACGTGCGGCGCAGCGACGAATACCAGCGGCTCCTGCTGCTGCACGGGTTCGGCGGCGGATTCGCCGTCGCCATGATCGCCTCCGTGACGCTGGCCTTCCTGGAGATTGCCGGGCTTGGGCTGACCGGTGCCGGGTGGTTGATCTACGGCGCCGGAATGCTGGGCTGGATCGTCACAGGCGCCATTGCGGGGCGTCGGTGAACAACCACCTCAAGGCGCTGCGCGAGGACCGGGGCTGGACCCAAGGGGCATTGGCGGACCGGCTCGGCGTTTCCAGGCAGACGGTGAACGCCTTGGAAACGGGCCGCTACGACCCCGCCTTGCCCCTGGCCTTTCGCATCGCCCGCCTGTTCGGGCAGCCCATCGAGGCCATCTTCATCCCGTCCGATGAACCCGACGCCCCCGCCCGCGGCTGATCTTCACACTGCGGGTGGGGTCCGACAGCCGTTCCGGTCAGGCCTGGTTGAAGCGGACCATGTTGCCGGACGGGTCGCGGAAGGCGCAGTCGCGCGGCCCCCACGGCTGGACGATGGGCTCCTGGAGGACTTCGGCGCCGGCGGCACGGACGGCCTCGAACGTGGCATCCAGGTCATCGGTGCGGAACACGATCACCGGCAGCACGCCCTTGGTGAGCAGCTGCTGCAGCGCGTCGCCGTCGTCCTGCGAGCGGCCCGCATGCGGGGGCGAAAGCACGATCTCCAGATCCGGCTGGGCCGCGCTGCCAAGGGTGACCCAGCGGTGGCCGTCCGAGCCGACGTCGTTGCGTACCTCCAGGCCGAGTACGTCGCGGTAGAAGGCGAGCGACTCGTCGAGGTCGTTGACGGTGATTTGTGCGTACTGCAATGAAATGTTCATGACTCCCACGCTAGGGGAGCGGCACTGCCGGTGCTTCTTCAATCCTGCTCGGTTTGCGTGGCGGCCGCGTGCGCAGCCGGGCGACGCAGGACGGCATGGCCTTGACCGCACGGTGCTCCAGGTCCCGGTAGGCGCTGGGAGTCATCCCGACGATTTCGGTGAACCGCGAACTGAACGAACCCAGTGAGGTACAGCCGACTTCCATGCAGGCGTCGGTTACGCTGGCGCCGGCCCGCAACAGCGCCATGGCGCGCTCGATCCGCCGCGTCATGAGGTAGTTGTACGGCGTCTCGCCGTAGGCGGCCTTGAACTGGCGGGAAAAGTGCGCCGGGGACATCAGCGCGCCGGCGGCCATGGTGGGCACATCGAGGGGCCGGGCGTAGCCGCGGTCGATCAGGTCCCGCGCCCGGCGCAGGTGGGCGAGGTTGGCCAGCTCCTGCGGTGTCATGCAGGAATTCTAACGCCGATCCGGTACGGGCTGACCCGGGAGCCGCTGACAAAGAACGCCGTAGAGCGCTGCCGCCGCGTCCGTCACACGCCGGGTAACGGCTGGGCACTAACCTCGGTTCCTTCGCGGAACACCAGCACCGGGCAGTGGGCGTGGTGGACCGTTTGAGTCGACACGGAACCGAGCATCATGCCGGTGAATCCGCCATGGCCGCGCGAGCCCACTGCCACAAGTTCGGCGTCCCGGGAGGCTTCCACGAGCGCCGAGGCAGGACTGCTTTGCACCAGTCGTCCCGTGATCTTCACTCCGGGGTTTCCTACGCGGGCAAGCTCCTCCTCGAGGATGGCCCGGGCATCTGACTGGAAAGCCTCGTAGTCCCAGGCCTGGCCCAGGGCGTCAGTGACGTAGGGGAAGTTCCACGCCGTAAGGGCCAGGACCTCGCCGTGGCGTAGCCGGGCTTCCTCGACCGCCCAGTCCATGGCTGCCCGGGATTGCGCCGAACCGTCCACTCCAACCACGATCCTGAAACTGTAGCTCCCTGCCATGAGCCATCCCCTTCGCTTCAATGCGCCCTGAGAAGTGCTGTATCGCCTCATCTTTGCACTGCCGGGGGTTCTCCGGGAGTGTGGCCGGCCAGCTAGACCCGGTTCAGCGCTTTGGCCGTCCCCGCCCGGGGGAGAGGCGGGCCGCCAGGCCCGCGAGCAGAATCGTGATTCCTTCGTCCAGTTCGGCCATCCCGTCGTAGTCTGCGAGCACGGGGGCGAGGGACCGGATGTGGGGAAATTCCTTCGGCGGCAACCGGTGCAGGCCAAGGCGGAGGAGGGCTTCGTTCTCCTCGGGATCAACGATGAACTCTTGCAGTTCGTTGAGGATGTGGCCGTACAGGTAGCCGTAGTAGGCGCGATAGACATGCAGCGCATCCGCCGGGGCGAAGCCGGCCTCAATCAGCAGGGAGAGAATCTGTTCCAGGGGTCGCAGCGTGCCCAGGGGGCGCAGGCCCAGCGGGGTGGACAGCGGGCGGGTGACGAGCAGCGGTACGACGTTGGGGTGCCGGAGCGCCAGGCCGCGCAGGCCGTGGGCAATGCGCCGGAGCTGGGCCTGCCAGTCCGGGTCATCGGGGACGATGTCCAATTCGTTCAGGACGAGCTCAGAGACGCCGTCCAGCAGGGCCGCGCGGTTTTCGGCGTAGCGGTACAGGCTCATTGGGTCCCTGCCGAGTTCCTGCCCGAGCCGGCGCATGGTGAGTGCGTCGAGTCCCTCGGCATCGACCAGCGCCAGGGCCGCGGACAGCACAAGCTCCCGGCTGAGGCGTTTTTTGGTGCCGGGGGATGGGTTACTGCCGGCGGCCGGTGTGGGCGGCGGCTTTTCTGCGGAGGACATGGTTCCGATCCTGTCGGTCCGAGGCCGGCCCTGACGGGCGGCCACCCTCGGAAGGTGATTCAGCGAGCTTGCATACACCGAAGTCTACGCCTACAGTCTACATTGTAGAGAGGCCCGATTCCTGCCTCCCCACAATGCCTCATCCCCGGTCTGCCGAGCTTCGGCGGCCGGGTTCCGCTTGGCGCCCCGTGCGTTGCGTTCAAGCGTCAGCTGCTGTAGCCCTCGGCGGCATTCAAAGCACCCAGCGGAAACGAGCCTCCCATGGCAGATTCGCAGTATGACCAGTTCCTCCACGAAGCCACCACTATCGACGGCGTCTCCGGCTCCGTCCTCGGACGGGATTGCCTCTATGGCGTCTACACGAGCTGGTGTTTCCTGTCCCGGGCTGTGCCCCGGCCTGAAGACGCCTTCTGGGCGGCCATGAAAGAGAAGAAGATCCGTCCCGGACACACGCCATTGCGCATCAAGGGCCCCGCGGCCACGGACTACATCCTGTCCAGTTACCCGGGACTGGTCTGAGCCGGGTGACCATCACCGCCGACACGTACCGGCCGGATGGCGCGCACCAACCCCGGGGCCGCCAGCCGTGGTGCGCGTCCTGCCACAGCGACCGGCACCTCCTGGCAGGCTCACTCGTGGTTCTGGATGACCGGCAGGAGACCGTTGCCCTCGCCATTACCTGCACCCGCTGCGGCGAATCCCGCGTCATGGCGACCACCGCAGCGTTTGCCGCCGCCGTTATGGGCCGGGCGGAAACGGGCCGGACGGATGGCACGGGAGACAGGTGAGGCCGGCCGGGCCGATCTTTCGATCGACCCAACCGGCCTCCAAACCGCGCAAACACTGCGCGCCCGCGGAAGGTAAGAGATTCGAACTCTTGGTACGGGGTTACCGCACACTGGTTTTCAAGACCAGCTCCATCGGCCGCTCGGACAACCTTCCCTAACGAGTAGTCTTTCATAGCCGGTCAGGAGCCACAAAAACCGGCGGCGCTCGCAGACGACGCCGGTTCGGGCACCTACTCTGGAGACAGGCGTTGTCCGCACCGTGTGATGGGCGGCGCCCAGCCCGTACGAAAACCAGTGAGGAATCGGGAGTTCGCCATGAAGGCTGTCTACATCTCTGCGCCCGGCGGCCCGGAAGCCCTGGAGCTCCGCGACGTGCCGCCGCCCGTTCCGGGCCCGGGCGAGGTGTTGATTGACGTGGTGGCTGCCGGCCTCAACCGGGCGGACGTCCAGCAGCGGCGGGGGTTCTACCCGCCGCCCCCGGGCGCCTCCGAGATCCCGGGCCTCGAAGTGTCCGGCCGGATCGCCGGCTTCGGCCCCGGCGTCACCAAGCCCTTCTCCGTCGGGGACAAGGTCGTTGCCCTGCTCGCCGGGGGCGGCTACGCCGAACAGGTGGCGGTTCCGGCCGGCCAGGTGCTGCGGATTCCCGACGGCGTGGACTTGGTTACCGCCGCGGCGCTGCCGGAAGTCGCGGCCACGGTCTATTCCAACCTGGTCATGACGGCGCAGCTGCAGGCCGGGGAAACCGTACTTATCCACGGGGCCACCGGCGGTATCGGCACCATGGCTATCCAGCTGGCGAAAGCCCTCGGTGCTCGGGTGGCCACCACTGCAAGTACCGCGGAGAAGGTTGGTACCGCAAAGGCCTTCCTCGGTGCCGACATCGCTATCAACTACACCGTGGAGGATTTCCCCGAGAGCCTGCGCGCCCAAAACGGCGGCAAGGGCGCGGATGTCATCCTCGACGTCGTCGGGGCAAAGTACCTCCGGCAGAACGTGGAAGCGCTCGCCGACTACGGCCGGCTCGTCGTGATCGGGCTGCAGGGCGGGACCACGGCGGAACTGGACCTGAGCGTGCTGCTCCGCAAGCGCGCGGCCATCATCGCCACCGCGCTTCGTCCGCGCCCCGTGGAAGAAAAAACGGTCATCATGAATGCGGTCCGCGACGCCGTCTGGCCGATGCTCGCCGATGGCCGGATCCGGGCGCTGGTGGCCAAGACGTTTCCGCTGGACCAGGTCCAGGCGGCCCACCGCTACTTCGATTCGGGTGAGCACGTGGGCAAGGTCCTGCTCGTCACCTAGTCCAAGGCGCCTTCCCCGGTGTGACGTAATGCATGCCTCTGTAGGCATATGCTTGGCGGCCGCCCGGTGCTAATGACGATAATGTAGTTCCATGCGCGGTATACACGCGTCTTGGGGCGCGTGTATGCCGTCGTCCTGCTACCCTCGGGAGCACCATGTCTATCCGCCACAGCCTTCTCGCGCTGCTGCAGGACCGGCCCCGCTACGGGTACCAGCTCAGGACCGAATTCGAGGACCGCACCGGATCGTCCTGGCCCCTCAACATCGGGCAGGTCTACACCACCCTGGACCGCCTTGAACGCGACGGCCTTGTGCAAAAAGACGGCGGCGACGGCTCGGGCCACATCATCTACAGCATCACCGAGGCAGGCCAAGCACAGGTCCGTGAGTGGTTCCACTCACCCGTGGGCCGGGCCAATCCGCCCCGCAACGAGCTCGCCATCAAGCTGGCGCTCGCACTCACACTCCCCGCCGTCGACGTCGGCGGACTTATCCAGGCTCAGCGCGCCGTCTCCATCCGGGCCCTGCAGGAGTACACCAAGTCCCGGCGCGAAGCCGCCGTGCAGCCGCGCCCGACCGACACGGCGCGTCTCCTGGTCCTGGATTCACTCATCTTCCAAACCGAGGCCGAGGTCCGCTGGCTGGACCTCTGCGAAGCCCGGCTGATGCAGCTGGCCGGACCGGCCTGACAGCCTGCACCACTGTGACGCCGCCCACCGCGCATCGGACACCGCTCGGCGAGCGGACAGGCGCGCCGGGCCGCCTGCCGTGTCCATCCGAACGCCCGGTTGGTAAGGTGCCATGGGGCAGATCTGACTGCTGATCTGTTAGATGGGGTTTCTCAAGGAGGAGACATGGGCACAATGCCAGATGGCAGGCTAAACAAGCTAAACACCGCACAACTCGACGACGGGATCTCACCGGTACCGGGGCTTCCGGCCACGGCCATCGACGAGACCGTCCGTGAAGCGGAAGAGCGCAAATGGACGCCCGCGAAAATCGCCCTCTGGGTGGCAATCGCGCTGCTGGGCGGCGTCGCCTGGTTCATGCTCGCGATCGTCCGCGGCGAGACGGTAAACGCGATCTGGTTTGTGTTCGCCTCGGTCTGCACCTACCTGATCGGCTACCGCTTCTACTCCAAGGTGATCGAGCGGTACATCACCAAGCCGAACGACCGCCGCGCCACCCCCGCCGAATACAAGGCCGACGGCAAGGACTACGTCCGGACTGACCGCAACGTCCTGTTCGGCCACCACTTCGCCGCCATCGCCGGCGCCGGACCGCTGGTCGGTCCGGTCATTGCGGCCCAGATGGGCTACCTGCCGGGCACCATCTGGATCATCATCGGCGTCGTCCTGGCCGGTGCGGTCCAGGACTACCTGGTGCTGTTCTTCTCCATGCGCCGCGGCGGCCGGTCCCTGGGCCAGATGGCCCGCGAAGAACTCGGCGTGGTCGGCGGCACCGCCGCCCTCGTTGCCACCCTCCTGATCATGGTGATCATCGTCGCCATCCTGGCCCTCGTCGTCGTCAACGCCCTCGGCGAAAGCCCCTGGGGCGTGTTCTCCGTCGGCATGACCATCCCGATCGCCCTGTTCATGGGTGTCTACCTGCGCTACCTCCGCCCAGGCAAGGTCATGGAAGTCTCGATCATCGGCTTCGTGCTGCTGATGGCCGCCATCATCGGCGGCGGCGCCGTGGCAGGCACCGAATGGGGCGCCGCGGTCTTCCACCTGGACAAGGTCACCATCGCCTGGGGCCTGATCATCTACGGTTTCATCGCGGCGATCCTGCCCGTCTGGCTGCTGCTCGCGCCCCGGGACTACCTCTCCACCTTCATGAAGATTGGCGTGATCGTGATGCTGGCCGTCGCCATCATCGTGGTCCGTCCGGAAATCAACGTCCCGGCCTTCAGCGAGTTCGCCAGCCGCGACAACGGCCCCGTCTTCTCCGGCGCCGTGTTCCCCTTCCTGTTCGTCACGATCGCCTGTGGCGCCCTCTCCGGCTTCCACGCCCTGATCTCCTCCGGCACGACGCCGAAGCTCATCGAAAAGGAACGCCAGACCCGCCTCATCGGCTACGGCGGCATGCTGATGGAGTCCTTCGTCGCCATCATGGCGCTCGTGGCAGCCATCTCCATTGACCGCGGCATCTACTTCGCCATGAACGCCCCCGTCGCCCTGACCGGCGGCACCGTGGAATCGGCCGCGCAGTGGGTCAACAGCCTGGGCCTCGCCGGGGTCAACATCACCCCCGGTGAACTCGCCCAAACCGCCAAGGACGTCGGCGAGCAAAGCATCATCTCCCGCTCCGGCGGCGCTCCCACCCTCGCCGTGGGCCTGGCGCACATCATGCAGCAGTTCATCGGCGGCACCGCCATGATGGCTTTCTGGTACCACTTCGCCATCATGTTCGAGGCGCTCTTCATCCTCACCGCGGTCGACGCCGGCACCCGCGTCGCACGCTTCATGCTCCAGGACTCGATCGGCAACTTCGTCCCGAAGTTCAAGGACCACTCGTGGCGCCCGGGGGCCTGGCTGACCACCGCGGTTATGGTGTTGGCGTGGGGAGCGGTGCTGCTGATGGGCGTCACCGACCCGCTGGGCGGCATCAACACCCTGTTCCCGCTGTTCGGCATCGCCAACCAGCTGCTCGCGGCCATCGCCCTCGCGGTGGTCCTCGCCATCGTGGCCAAGCGCGGCACCTTCAAGTACCTCTGGATCGTGGCGCTCCCGCTGGCGTTCGCCGCCGTCGTGACCATTACGGCCAGTTTCTACAAGATCTTCTCGCCGGTGCCCGCCGTCGGCTACTTCGCCAACAACGCGGTTTTCGCCAAGGCGCTGGCCGAGGGCAAGACCTCCTTCGGCACGGCCAAGACGCAGGCCGCGATGGAAGCCGTGGTCCGCAACACGATGATCCAGGGCTGGCTCTCGGTGATCTTCGTGGTGCTGAGCATCATCGTCATCATCACGGCGGTAATCGCGGCTATCAAGGCGTACCGCAACGCCTCCGCGGGCGTCGCCAACGTGGAGTTCGAGGATCCGGCGCAGCCGTCCCGTGTCTTCGCGCCGGCCGGCGTCTTCCCCACCGCGGCGGAGCGTGAGCTGGACGCGGAGTGGAAGAAACTGCCTGCAGAGCAGCGGCTCGAACACTCCGCCCGGCACTGAGGACGCAGCCATGAACGCGTTCCTAGCGGGATTCCGGGGCTTTGCCGACTACTTCAGCGGGGTCCTCGGAGCCGATGCCTACAAGAAGTACCTGGAGCACCACCGGGCCTCGGGCCACGACGGGCCCCCGATGTGCGAGCGGGACTTTTGGCGGGACCACACGGACCGTCAGGACAGCAATCCGCAAGGCCGCTGCTGCTAGGCTGCGGGCACCGGGCAGCATCTGGGGCCGCATCTGCGCCGAGTGGCTAACGCCCTGCAGGGGGCGCCGCCGGGAACACCCGTTCCCGGCGGCGCCCCCTGCCGTTTCCGGGTACGATGCCGGGCACGGACCCGGCGTCACGCACCCCGTCACTTACCTCCGACGCGTGAGAGTATGAAGCCATGAGCGATCCGAAAGACACTCAGCCCGGCCGCGACACGGCCCCGGAAGGCGCCCCGGTGGAGGGCGTTACGACGCCCGCTGCCCCGCAGAACGAGGCAGGAGCGTTTAGCGGCGGACAAAGCCCGCGCCTGCTCGATTCCCGCGATCCGGCCCCGCGCAGCCGGGCAAGCCACCTCCAGGATCTGGTGGACGAACCGGCCAAGGTGATGCGGATCGGCACCATGCTCAAACAGCTCTTGGACGAAGTGAAGTCCGCCCCGCTGGACGACGCGGCCCGGGCCCGGCTGGCCGAAATCCACGAACGCTCGATCAAGGAACTGGAGGACGGGCTGGCGCCCGAGCTGGTCCAGGAACTCGAGCGGATCCATTTGCCGTTCCCCGAGGACGGCACCCCCTCCGACGCCGAACTGCGCATCGCACAGGCCCAGCTGGTGGGCTGGCTCGAGGGCCTCTTCCACGGCATCCAGACAGCCATCGCGGCCCAGCACGCCGTCCGCGAGCACGCGGCCGCCCAGCTGCAACTCCGCCAGCTTCCGCCCGGCACCATGATCGCGCCGGGCGTCATCATCGGCGAAAACGGCGAGCCCCAGCGCGCCGCCGAGCCGCAGCCCGGTGACGATCCCTCGCAGCCAGCCAAACCCGCCGACCCGGACCACGGTCCCGGCCAGTACCTCTAGGGCACCATTGGGATTCTTTAGCGCCGCTCGGCAGGGACGCAAGGACGACGTCGAACTCGGCAAGGGACTGTGGCGTCGCGCCCACGACCGGTTCCTCCGCGGGCTGGACCGCTACCACCAGGTGCTCGAAGGCGTCGAGGACGAGGCGCTGTACGCCGAACTGGTCGAGATCGCCAACGAACTCTCCGCCCTGGCAGGCCGGGTCCGGCAGATTTGCATGGAAGCCCAGCGCCGCTCGCCCAGTGACGGCCTCGACATCCCCGGCGCCCTGGCCGGCGTACACCGCTCGCTCTCGACGGCGGGCAACTCACTGGCCATGACGGCGGAGGCGGCGGCCATGCTCCGCCTCGCCGTCGGGCCGGTTCCGGTGGGTGCTGCCTCCGTTCGACGCCGCGCGGAGTCCGTCGTGGAGCACGTCGACGACGCCGAACGGCGCCTCGCCGAGGCGGCCGCGGGCAGCTGAGGCCGCATATTCCGGGTTAAGCGCCTAGCTTAGCCGGGCGGAAAACACTGGCCTGACCGGCCTCCCGTTGGCAGGATAGATGGATGACTTCTTCACCTGAACTGACATTCAATGACGGCAACACCATCCCGCAGCTCGGTTACGGCGTCTGGCAGGTAGAGGACGACGTCGCCGAGAAGGTGGTTGTCCAAGCCTTCGAGGCCGGCTTCCGGCACATCGACACCGCCAAGATCTACGGAAACGAGGCCGGGGTGGGCCGCGCGATCGAGCGCTCGGGCCTCAAGCCGGAGGAAATTTTCATCACCACCAAGCTGTGGAACGCGGACCAGGGCTATGAGTCCACCCTCCAGGCCTTTGAGGAATCCATGGAGCGTCTCGGCCTCGAGACCCTTGATCTGTACCTGATCCACTGGATGCAGCCGAAGCAGGACAAGTACGTTGACACCTGGAAGGCGCTCATCGAGCTCCAGAAGCAGGGCCGGGTGAAGACGATCGGCGTCTCGAACTTCACCAAGGAAGGGCTGCAGCGCCTGATCGACGAAACCGGTGTTGTGCCGGCCATCAATCAGGTTGAGCTTCACCCGTTCTTCAACCAGGCCGAGCTCCGCGACTTCAACGCCTCCAAGGGCATCCTCACCGAAGCCTGGTCGCCGCTGGGCCAAGGCGGGGAACTGCTCGAAAGCCCGGTCATCTCCCAGATCGCGGCCAAGCACAACGCCACTCCGGCGCAGGTGGTCATCGCCTGGCACCTCGCGATCGGCAATGTCGTGATCCCCAAGTCGGTCACCGAGTCGCGGATCCGTGAAAACTATGCGGCCCTGGACGTCACCTTGGACGAGACCGACGTGCAGGCCATCAACGGCCTGGACCGCAGCGCAGAGGGCGCCGGCCGCATCGGTCCGGACCCGGCGGTCTCCGACTTCGCCTAAGCAGCCTTGTTGTGGCAGGGCCTCCACCTTCGGGTGGGGGCCCTGTTTGCATCCTCAGGCGGCCGCCCGGCCCCCCCGCAGGCGCACGACGTCGACGACGGCCCAGCCGTGTTCGTCCCGGACCCGTCGGCTGGCGAAGCGTTCGGCCGCCGCGGCGTCGTCGAACGACTCGGTGCGCACCCGGCCGCACTCGGTGTCCAAGTACGTGACTTCCCAGTACATGGCTGATGGCTGCTGGGTTGATGGCTGCTGGACTGCTGAGACATCCTGATGCTGTTCCATACTTCAAGTCTGCAACCGGCCTCTGACAGTCAGCGGTCAGCCGCCCGGCGTGTTGCCCAGCCGCAGCACCCGTTCCCGGGCCAGGTCTTCCCGGCGGCGGTCCTTGTCCGCGGCCCGGGCGGCCTGCTGTGCTGCGGCGGAGGCCTGCTCCAGGCGCTTCCGGGCCTCCCGCAGCCCAGTCTCGGCCTGCGCCAGGCCTTCCCTGAGCCGGGCCGCCTCCTCCGCCAGGGCCTCGGCAGCGGCGGCGGCCTCGCCCAGCTCCCCGGCTGCGCGGTCAGCTTCCGCCGTGCTTGAGCGGGCGGCCTCGGACGCTTGCTCCAAGGCGGCGCGGGCACGCTCCCGCACGGATGGACCTGGCGCCGGCCGCTCCTGCCCGACGGCCCGCAACCGCGGCTGGGGCGCCGACGGCGGAGGGACCAATCCTTGCCACGGCACCGCCCCTCCCGGCGCGGTCGTCGTCGGAGCCCCGGCCGGAACGGCGGGTCCGGGGGCATCCGGGAGGGCGACGGCGTCATCGAGGTCCACGACGTCGACCCCGTCGGCGGTGAGCGCCCGGAGCAGGCACCCGCTGCGGACGGCCGCGGCAGCGCCCTCGTCGGCTGTGGCGGCGCGCAGAGTCTGTTCCACTTCCGTCGCGATGGTGGCGCTGAATTTCCGGCCCTGCTGCTCCGCCACCGCGCCGGCTGCCCCGACCGCGTCGGCCAGCAGCTTCCGCCGTTCCCCGGCGAGGCGGCGGAGCGTTGCGGCATCAAGGGCCGCCTGGGCCTGGCGCATGGCGAGCCCCAGCTCCGCCACTTCCCGGAGCGCTTCGGGCCGGTGCCAGGCGAGCATGTTGACGGCCCAAGCGCTCACCGAGGGCTTGGGGAGGGCGCGGACCTCCGCAGCACGGGAGCGCAGCTCCGGCGTCGCGGGCTGCGCCCCGAGCAGCGCCTTGGCCGCCGCGGTGCGGGCCGCGACGAAATTGTCGAACGGCAGCGCATAGAGCTGTGCCGCGATGCCCGCCAGCTCACGGTTTGCCATGCAAGAATCATAGAAGCTCCGGCCCCCGCGCCGGGGGGCGCGCAGCACACGTCCACCGTAGGAGAGCCCACGTGATCGAAATTGCCGGACTGCCGGCCCATATCCTCTTGGTCCACGCCGTCGTGGTGCTTGGCCCGATCGCCGGCCTCGCGGCCATCGTCTACGCGGCGGTGACCCGCTGGCGGAGGTACCTGGCCTGGCCGCTGGGTGTTCTCTCGCTGGGGCTGGTCCCGGTCGCGCTCGTCACTGCGCAGGCGGGCGAGCAGCTGGAGAAGGCCCGTCCGGCTACGCAACTGGTCCGCGAACACGCCCAGCAGGGCGACGTGCTGAAGATCGTTTCGGTAATATTTTTCGTCATCGTCGCGGCGATGATCGTAGTGAGCTTCGAGCCCATCGGCCGGCGCTTCGCCTTCCTGGGGCCGCTGCGGGAAAACCGCGTCCTCCGGGTGGTCCTGCTGGTTGCCGGAGCCCTGGCCGGAGCGTTCTTCCTGTACCAGAGTGTCATCACCGGGCACTCCGGCGCGGCCTCCGTCTGGGCGCGCTAGCGCGGACCTGACCGGGCCGGCGCGCTCCGCTGCCACGCCGGGCGCGCCCGCCGCACCGTCATCAGCAGCAGGACCAAGGCCACGGCCTGCAACACCGCGACCGCGGCGATCAGGGCAGGGCGCGCCTCGTAGAGGGCACCGTAGAGGGCGCCCCCGGCCAGCGCACCGGCCCCCTCGAAAGCCGCGAAGACCCCGTACGCCGACCCCTGCCGCGCCTCCGGTACGAGGTCAGCGACCAGCGCCTTGACGGTGGAGTCCTGGACCCCGGTCGCGGCGCCCCAGATCGCCACGCCGGCCAGCACCAGGCCGATCCCCGTGGAGAACGCCAGCACCGGGACGGCGGCAATCAGCACGGGCAGGGAGAGCAGCACGGCCGGGCCCGCCCGGTCATAAAGGAAGCCGCTGCCGAGGGCGCCGAGCGCCGCCGCGCCCATGGCCGCGGCGTAGAGCAACGGCACCACCGGAGCCGCGACTGCCGCCGCGTTAGTCAGGTGGTAGGAGATGACGCCGAACGCCACCAGCCCCGCGCTCCAGAAAAAGGCGCACACCGCAAAGGGCAGGAAAACACCGGATAACAACGACGCCGGTCTGCCGGCCGGTGCGGACGGGGCGCTGGCGCCGTCGCCGCCGTCGGGCGCCGCGGACCGGCCGCCGGGGGCCGAAACGGAACCCTCGCCGTCGGGCGCCGCGAGCCGGCGGCGCAGCCAGAGCAGCAGCGCCAGCGCTGCCGCGGCCGGTACGGCCAGCACCGCGAACGCGGCGGAGATAAGGCCGGTGGCCGCCAGCACGGCCGCGACGATCACCGGCCCGAGCAGCGCGCCGGTGAGGTCCAGGGACTTGTGCACGGCGAAGCCCCGGCCCCGCCCCACGTGTTTGGCGGCCGAGGCCAGCAGCACCGTCTTTGCCGGACTCCGCACTGCCTTGCCCACACGGTCTCCGATGATCAGCACCGAGGCCGCCCCGAGCCCCGCGGCGCCAGCAGCCGGGGCGAACGCGAGGAGCGGCACGCAGAGGGCCGTCAGGGCATAACCGGCCAGCGTGAACGTCCAATACTTCCGGGTGCGGTCCGCCCACGGTCCGAAAATCACGCGCAGGCCCTGCGCCGCTGCCTCGGCCCCGCCCGTGACGAGCCCCACCAGCAGCGCGGAGGCGCCAAGTTGGGCCAGCAGCGGCCCGGCGAGCGGCCGGGCCCCGTCGGAGACGATGTCGGTGGCAAGGCTAACCAGCCCGAAACCAACCACCGTGCCCCAGGGGCGGCGGTCCCGCCCCGGCGTTGTGGCCTGGGCTGGGGACGTGCGCGGCCCGGAGGGGACGGGCACCTCGCGCTCAGGCCGCTCCATGTCCCAAGGGTCGCGGACCTGGCGGGGATTGACAAGGGCGGAGCTCCGGCCGGCGGTCCTTAGCGACCGTGCGGGGCGCCTTTGGGTCCGGTGCCGGTTGCCGCCCCCTCAGAACACGGCGTGTCCGGGTCGAAGTGCCCCCGCAATGTAGCTGCGCTCCGCGGTCCGGTCCTACCGTGCGTCTTCCTGCTGCAGGGTTCGTCGGGCAGGTAGCGCCCACCCTTGCCGGCCCCGCGCCGCGGGCCTATGATGCGCGGACATTTTGTCAGGGATTTTCCCGTGCCCGTGGGGGGACTTTTTTCGCAAAGTTACGAAGGAGCAACCTCATGAAGCGATTGATCGCACCTCTCGTCCTCGTCATCGGACTTTTCGCCGGGACGGGCTCCGCAGTTGCCGCACCGCCAACGCCAGTCGACCCGACACCGGAGACGCTTGACTGCCCCGGTTTCCAAGTCGAGGCCGTGACTGTGGGCAAGGCTAAAGTGATCGAACAGTTTCCCCATCACTACAATGGCTCCAAGCCGTTGCGGCTCTTTACCAACGTGGGTGCAGCTATCACAATCACGCTGACGGGCCCGACCGCAAAAGTGGTCAGCTACTCCTTGAACGGGACAATACGGGTGGCGCTTGGACCTACCGACATTGTCTATAAAGCGACCGGAAAAAACCTGATCTCGCTCCCCATTGGTTCCGGCGCCCCTGGCATCTTCTACACATCAGGTCAGGTGAACTGGACTTTGAATGGGCCGGTTTCCCCGAACGGGGGGCTAACCGGGCCGGGCAAAATAACGGACGTCTGCGCGATCCTGGCGCCTTAAGCGCGGCATGCCCGATCCTATTCACTGGCCCCTCGGTAGTGTGTGGCCAACGGCCGACCGGCCGGATCCACCCGAGACGAAGGAGTGCTCATGGCAGGCAAGTTCGAGGTCTACAAGGACAAGTCCGGCGGGTTCCGGTTTCGGCTCATGTACTCGCGCCAAACAACAAACCCCGTATACCCGCTGAATCAGCGGGTATACGGGGTTCTTCTCGAGCTTCCTATCAGAATCGAACTGATGACCTTCTCATTACGAGTGAGACGCTCTACCGACTGAGCTAAGGAAGCAACCGCGTGAAACCCCGGCGAACCGGGCGGATCATGCAAGAGACAACTGTAATGGAGTCCCTGCACCCGGTCAAAATGGGCCGCGGGGCGGCTTCCGGAGGGGAGCAGCCGGTCAGCAGACGGTGTTGTCTGTCGGGGTCTTTCCGTCCACGAGGTAGCCGTCCACGGCGTTCTCGATGCAGCTGTTGGACCGTCCGTAGGCGGTGTGGCCCTCGCCCTTCCACGTCAGCAGGGAGGCTGTGCCCAGTTGCTTGCGCAAGGCGCTAGCCCACTCGACCGGCGTTGCCGGGTCGCCGGTGGTGCCCACCACGACGATCTCGGTCGAACCCTTGTACTCGACCGGCGCAGGGGTGCGCACGTTCTTGTAAGGCCAGTCCTTGCAGCTCGTGCCGCCGTAGGCGAAGTAGTAGCCCAGGGTGGGGGAGAGTTGGCGGAGGTGCTGTTCCTCGGCGCGCATCGCGGCCGTGTCGGAGGACATCGGATAGTCGAGGCAGTTGACGGCGGTGAAGGCGAACGTGGAGTTCGCCGAGTAGGTGCCGTTCGGCTCCCGGTCCGCGCCGAAGTCGGACAGCCGGAGCATCGGGGACAGGTCGCCTTTCATCGCGCTGTCCAGGGCCTGGGTCAGCACGGGCCAGTTGTCGGAGTTGTAGAACGGCAGGATGAAGCCGCTGACGAACATGGACGCGTTCACCACCCGTCCGTCTTTGGCGGGCTTCGGGTTCGCTTCGACGGAAGCGATGATGTCCTGGATCTGTTTGACGGCGTCGCCCGGGGTGCCGCTGAACGGGCAGCCGCTGTTTTGGAGGCACTTGGTCACATAGGCGTGGATGGCCTTCTCGAAAGCCCTCGCCTGGCCTGCGGTCAACTCCTCATTGCTCAGCGAGGGGTCCATCGCGCCGTCCAAGACCATCCGGCCCACGTTGTCCGGGAACAGGGACGCGTAGGTGGAGCCGAGGAAGGTGCCGTAGGAATACCCGAGGTAGTTCAGCTTCGCGTCGTTGAGGACGCCGCGGAGCACGTCCAGGTCCTTGGCGGCGCTGGCGGTGTCCACGTGGGCCAGGACGGGCCCGGTCTTCTCGGCGCACTTGGCGGCAATGACTTTGTTGTCCTTGAGGGTTTCGGCCAGCCCTGCGTCGGTGTCCAGCTTGTAGATCTTGGCGCGGGATTCGTCGCGTTCCTGGTCGGTGAGGCAGGTGACGGGCGCTGAGCGCTTCACGCCGCGCGGGTCGAAGCCGACGACGTCGTAGTTCGCGCGCACCTTCTCCGAGATGTTCGTGGAGCCGGCGTCTTTGACGAAGTCGTACCCGGAGCCGCCCGGGCCGCCCGGGTTGACCAGCAGGCTGCCCTTCTTGTTGCCGCCCTTCGTGGCCAGCTTGATGGCAGCGATTTCGATCGTGTCGCCGTCGGGTTTGCTGTAGTCCAGCGGCACCTTGACCTTGGCGCACTGGAAAGTGCCCTCGCAACGCGTCCAGCTGAGCTGCTGGGAGTAGAACTTCCGGAGCTCGGCGGGGGCCGCGGCGGCGATCCCGGGGTCGGCCGTGGCCTGAGCGCTCTTGGAGCCGCCGTCACCGGAGCCGAAGAGGGTGCAGGACGACAACACCAGGGCCAGCACCAGGCCCAGCGCCAGGGCGCCGGCCGCCCGCACCCCGCGGTCCACGGGTCGGTGGCCTGCGGGCCGTGGTGCTGCTGACGTCATGCGGTTCTCCTTGGGATGTGGAACTGTGCGAAGCAAGGCGGGTCGAGCGTTGGTCAGGTCAGATCAGGCTGGCGGCCATGGACTCTATCGCCAGCAGCGGCGCCACGTTGGTGGTCGTAATCCGCTTGCGGGCCTTGTTGATGGCGTCCATGCGGGCAAGCGTCACCTCGGCCGTGGAACGTCCGGCAAAGTCCTGCAGTTCGTTCCTCAGCTCAACGTTGACCAGTTCGACGGCGTTCCCCATCTGGATGATCAGCACATCCCGGTAAAAGGACAACAGGTCGGTCAGGGTGCGGTCAAGCGAGTCGGTGACGGAGCGCTTGGCGCGCCGCTTCTGGTCGTCCTCGAGCTGTTTGACCTGTCCGCGCATGGCCGGCGGGAGCGGCCCGCTTTCCGGGGCGCCGAGCGTGGCGAGCAGCGCGGCCTTCTCCGCGGCGTCGCGCTCTTCGTTGGAGCTGTTGGCCTCCTCGGTGGCGATTTTGACCAGCTTGTCCGCCATCATCACCGCCGCGGTGATGCCGCGCAGCTGCAGCGGGAACCGCACGGTCTCCAGCCGGCGCTCCCGTGCCTCCGGGTCCCGGGCCAGCCTGCGCGCGATCCCCACATGGCTTTGCGCTGCCCGGGCCGCGCGTTCGGCGACGTCCTGGTCGACGCCGTCGCGTTTGACCAGGAGGGCCGCGACGTCGGCGGCCGGCGGGAGCCGTAGCGCCACCGGTCGGCAGCGGGAGCGGATGGTCACGAGCACGTCCGCTGGGGAGGGGGCGCAGAGCATCCAGATGGTGCGCGGCGTGGGTTCCTCGATCGCCTTTAGCAGCACGTTGGTGGTGCGCTCCGCCATGCGGTCCGCGTCCTCGACGACGATGATGCGCCAGCGCGCGGAGGAGGGCCGGTTGCCCGCGCTTGAGACCAGCTCGCGGGCCTCATCGATGGTGATCGTGACTTTCTCGGTCCGCACGAACGTGACGTCGGAGTGCGTTTCGCCCACGATTGTCTGGCACGCCGGGCACACGCCGCAGCCTCGCCGGGCCACGTCCTCCTGGTCACAGTTCAGGGCCGCGGCAAACGCCTTCGCGGCGTTGGAGCGGCCGGAGCCCGGTGGCCCGGTGAACAGCCAGGCGTGCGTCAGCCCGTCACCCTCCGCGGCCTGGCGCAGCTGGGCGACGACGGCGGGCTGGCCCTGGAGGTCGTCCCAGACGCTCATGCCGAGCTGCCTTGGCGGAGTGCGAGTAACGCCTGGACCCGTTCCAGGATCCGGGCGGCCAGCTCTGGCACGGGCAGGTGCGCGGCGAGGACCAGATACTGCTCCGGCCGGGCCGCTGCCAGCGCCAGGAAGGCGGCGCGGATCCTGGCGTGGAATTCGTCGGCCTCCGATTCGAGCCGGTCTTCCGGGGTGTTCCCGGCGGTGCGCCGCCGTCGTCCATCGGCCGGGTCGACGTCGAGCAACACCGTGAGGTCCGGCTGCAGGCCGGAGGTGGCCCAGTCGTTGACTTCGCGGACCGCGTCCGTGCCGAGGTCGCGGCCGGCGCCCTGGTAGGCCACCGAGGAGTCGATATACCGGTCGGTCAAAACCACCTCGCCCCGTTCCAGCGCGGGCCGGATGACTTGGGCGGCATGGGCGGCGCGGGAGGCCGCGAAGATCAGGGCCTCGGTGCGCGCGTCGATGTGGCCGTGGCCATGGTCCAGCACGAGGGACCGGAGCTTCTCGCCGATCGGGGTGCCCCCCGGTTCCCGGGTCCGCAGCACGGTCAACCCGCGTGACTCCAGCGCCCGGGCGAGTTCCGCGGCCTGGGTGGACTTGCCGGCTCCGTCGCCGCCCTCGAAGGCAATGAACAGTCCGGGGAACGGGCCGGGAGTCTCGATAGTCACTGCTCTAGCCTACCGACAATCACCGACACTATGGCGGCCTGCGCGTAACGCCTTACGGGCCCGGCGCGGCTCCAAAGTACCCTGTGTCCATGAGTCTCTCCGAAGAACAGGTCGCCATGCTCTCCGCCGAAACCCTTGTGGTGGCCGCAGGCAGGCCGCCGCGCGAGCGCGACGCCCCGGTCAACCCTCCGATCGTGCTGTCCTCGACCTACTTCGGCACCGGCCCGCTGGGCCCGGGCGACCGCGGCTACGGACGCTACTCCAACCCCACCTGGGACCCGTTCGAGCAGGCCCTCGCGCAGCTGGAAGGCGCGGCGCTGCCCGGGCTGCTGTATGCCTCGGGTCTCGCCGCCGTCAGTTCCGCGCTGTCCCTGGTTCCGGCGCAGGGGGTGCTGGTGATGCCGTCCCACAGCTACGCCGGGTCGCTGGTGATGGCGACGGAGTTGGCGCAGAAGGGCGCGCTGGAGCTGCGCACCGTGGACATCGCGGACACCGACGCCGTGCTTGAGCAGTTGGCGCCCGCCGGGGGCAAACCGGCCAGCATGCTGTGGCTGGAGAGCCCCACGAACCCGATGCTCGGCGTCGCCGACATCCGTGCACTCACCGCGGCGGCGCACGCGGCCGGGGCCCTGGTGGTCACCGACAACACCTTCTCCACCCCGCTCGTGCAGCAGCCGCTCAGCCTGGGCTCCGACGTCGTCCTGCACTCGGTCACCAAGTACCTGTCCGGCCATTCCGACATCGTGTTGGGTGCCCTGGTGACCTCCGACGCCGAACTGCACGCGAGTCTGCTGCACCACCGCACGATCCACGGCGGAATCGCCGGGCCGTTCGAGGCGTGGCTGGCACTGCGGGGTCTGCGCACCCTTGCCTTGCGGGTTGAGCGCTCGCAGGCCTCCGCGGCGTTCCTCGCCGAACAACTGAGCGGGCACCCGCGGGTCGGGGCCATCCGGTACCCGGGACTCCCCTCAGACCCCGGCCACGAGCGGGCCAAGGCCCAGATGAGGGGCTTCGGCTCCGTGCTGTGCATCGAAATGGCGCCGGTGGCCGGGGCCGGCCTGAGCGGCGCGGACGCCGCCGACCGGATGATCCGGGCCCTGCAGCTGTGGCTTCCGGCCACTTCGCTGGGCGGAGTGGAATCGCTGATCGAGCGCCGGCGCCGGCACACGGCGGAGCCTGCCAGCGTGCCGGACAACCTGGTCCGGCTGAGCGTGGGAATTGAAAACGTCGAGGACCTGTGGGCCGATTTGCAGCAGGCTTTGGCCACACTGGACGGCTAGGCTGGGGGCATGGACGGAAGAGCGCTGATTGAAATTGCCGACAGGGGAATCTATTTCCTCCTTGCCCTCGTGGCCCTTGGGCTTGAGGTGTGGGCGTTCTTCGACTGCCTGCGGCACAAGGCCAACGCCTTCGAGGCGGTGTCCAAGCGGACCAAGACCTTCTGGCTCGCGCTGACCGGCGGCGCCCTGGCCATCGGCCTGCTGTCCATCGTTGGCGGCGGCGGAGGGTTCTTCGGCCCGCTGGGACTCTTCGGGCTCGCGGCCGTGACGGCAGCCTCCGTCTATCTCGCCGATGTGCGCCCCGCGGTGAAGGACGCCGGCCGCGGCGGCAGCAGGAACATGGGGCCCTACGGGCCTTGGTGATCCCCACCGGCCCCCTAAGCTCGCACGCTCCGTCAGGGAACCCTGCCGGCGTGGCCCCACCACCGGCTCCCTAAGCTCTTAGCCGTCCGGCGCCACGGCTTCCCAGTCCACGGTCAACTCGCCGAGGCGCCACCGCGCCGGCCCGTCCTGCACGGGCCAGCCGCCGGCGCGCAGTGCCCGGCACATGGCCGTCCAGCGCTGCCGGTTCCCGAACGAAGCCAGCGGCGCCGCCTCCACCCAGGCCTTGTCCAGCGCCTGCAGGTAGGAATGGATTCTTTCGCCCGGCATATTCCGGTGGATGAGCGCCTTGGGCAGCCGTTCGGCGATCTCCGAGGGCAGCTCGAAAGCGCCGAAGCGCATGGACAGCCCCAGGCTGAGGGGGCGGTCGGCGTCGAGCGCCACCCACGTGACCCGGCGTCCGATCTCGTCGCAGGTGCCGTCGATGAACAGGCCGCCGGGGGCGAGCCGGCCCTGCACCAGCCGCCAGATGGCAGGGACGTCCGCTTCCTCGTATTGCCGCAGCACGTTGAACGCCCGCACCAGCACCGGACGGCCCGGCACCGGGAGTTCGAAGCCGCCCAGTTGGAAGCTCAGCCCGGGGCGTTCCAGCGCCTTGGCCTGCCGGACCCGCTCCGGCTCGATCTCAATTCCGACCACGCGGACGTCGGCCCGGAGGGCTAAGAGGCGTTCGAAGAGTTCGACGGCGGTGGCCGGGGACGCGCCGTAGCCGAGGTCGACGACGAGTGGATCCTCGGCGCATCGCAGGCGCCAGGCCTGCGGGCCGGTGAGCCAGCGGTCGACCCGTCGCATCCGGTTGGGGTTGGTGGTCCCGCGGGTCACGTTCCCCACCGGCCGTCCCGCCCGGGTCCCACCCTGGTTCCGGGGGGACGCCACCCGCTCAGCCTTCTGCACCACACGCCAACCCTATCCCCGCGTCGTGCTGTTCCGGCCGCTGTGTAACGCAGGGCACCGTTCGCGGGCGCTCGGTTAGGATGAAAAGCATGACTTACAAGCTGATTCTGCTGCGCCACGGCCACAGCGAATGGAACGCCAAGAACCTGTTCACCGGCTGGGTGGACGTTGACCTGAACGACCAGGGCCGGGCCGAGGCGGTGCGCGGCGGCGAGCTGCTGGTGGAGAACAACATCCTCCCGGACATCCTCTACACCTCACGCCTGAAGCGGGCCATCAACACCGCGAACCTCGCACTGGAGAAGGCGGACCGCGGCTGGATCGACGTCAAGCGAGACTGGCGCCTCAACGAACGCCACTACGGCGCGCTGCAGGGCAAGGACAAGGCCCAGACCCTGGCCGAATACGGCGAGGAGCAGTTCATGACCTGGCGCCGCTCGTACGACACCCCGCCGCCGCCCCTCGCGGACGACTCCGAGTTTTCCCAGGTGGGGGACCCGCGCTACAAGGATCTCGGCGACGCCATGCCGCGCACCGAGTGCCTCAAGGACGTCCTCATCCGGCTGCTGCCCTACTGGGAGTCGGAGATCAAGGAGGACCTCAGGGCCGGGAAGACCGTCTTGGTCACGGCCCACGGCAACTCCCTGCGCGCGCTGGTCAAGCACCTTGACGGCATCAGCGACGAGGACATCGCCGGGCTCAACATCCCCACCGGCATCCCGCTCGTGTACGAACTGGACGAAAACTTCAAACCGCTGAACCCGGGCGGCACCTACCTCGACCCGGAAGCCGCCGCGGAGTCCATCAAGGCAGTTGCGAACCAGGGCAAGAAGTAACACCTACCGCACCCCGGAGACGACGACGGCGGCCGGTCACCCCCAAGGTGACCGGCCGCCGTCCTACTGTCTGCCGCGGGAAGGGCGAGGCGTCAGCTGTGTTCGATGCTGGTCGGGTGCCAGGCGCCGGTGACCAGGTAGGTGACCTTCTGCGCGACGGAGACGCCATGGTCGGCGAAACGCTCGAAGTAGCGGCTGGCCAGGGCGACGTCGACGGTGGTGGCCGCGGATTCGGTCCAGTCGCTGCGCGCGATCGACTTGAAGACGCTCAGGTGCAGGTCGTTGACGGCGGTGTTGGCCTTGAGGATGTCGCGGGCAACCTCAAGGTCGCGGGTCTCCAGCAGCACGGTGAGCTTCTCGGCGATCTCGAGGTCGTACTTGGCAAAGCTCTTGAAGGTCTCCTGCAGCGGCTCCGGGATAACGTTTGCCGGGTAGCGCAGGCGGGCGAGCTGGGCGAGGTGCCGGGCGAGGTCGCCCATCCGCTCCAGCGAGGCGCTCATCCGCAACGAACCCACGATCATCCGCAGGTCGCTGGCCACGGGACCCTGCAGGGCGAGGATGTCGATGGCACGCTCGTCAAGGCTGTTCTGCAGGAAATCGATCCGGGCGTCGGCCGCGATAACGTCCTCGGCAAGGTCGATGTCGGCACCCTCGAAAGCCGTCGTGGCCTTCTCGAAGGCCTCGCTGACCAGCTTCGAAATTTCGACGAGCTGCTCGCCCACCTGGGCGAGCTCTTCCTGAAAAACCTTGCGCACAGGTGCGTCCTTTCCTCGGAAACATCGCCGGGCACGCTGTGGCCGGTCCGTTTCGTTTCACCGTAGCGGCGTTCAACCTGCCACCCTTCCACTCTCCGGTGAACTGTTACGCCTCAATAGGTGAACGTTAGCTGAACCAGCCCCCCAATCGCACAAGTTTTCGATTTCCGGCGGGGCGCAGAGCATAAGCTGGAGCCGTGGATCCAATGCTCATCGGTGTGATCGCGGGCCTGATCGGCCTGTCGCTCGGCATCTTCGGCGTGCTCGCCTTCCGGGTCAGCGAGCAGCAGCGCAAAATCAGCGACGTGGAGACCGGGGACCCCTCGCTTCCGGACGGCGCCGCGGAAGTGCTCGCAGTCGTCGGCCGAGCGTTCGTGGTGGTTGACGCGATCGACGGCGTGGTGCGGGCCAGCCCCGCGGCTTACGCGTACGGCCTCGTACGGGGGCACACCGTGGTGCACCAGCAGCTGCTGGAAATGACGGCCAAGGTCCGGCGCGACGGCGTGATCCTCGAGAAGCAGCTTGAACTGCCCCGCGGCCCGCTGGGCCAGGGAACCATCGTGGTGCAGGTCCGCGCGGCCATGCTCGGCGAGGAATATATCCTGCTGCTTGCGGACGACCGAACCGAGATCACCCGCACCGAGGAGATCCGCAACGACTTCGTGGCGAACGTCTCGCACGAGTTGAAGACCCCCGTCGGCGCCATCTCGCTGCTGGCCGAGGCGCTGGAAGCCTCGCCCGACGACGAGGAAGCCGTCCGCCGGTTCGCCAAGCGCATGCACAAGGAATCCACCCGGTTGGCCGCCCTCGTGCAGGACATCATCGAACTTTCCCGGCTGCAGGGGGCCAACGTGGCCCAGCAGGCGCACCCCGTGGATATCAACACCGTCGTCGCCGAGGCCGTAGACCGGTCCCAGCTTCCTGCCGAAAGCAAGAACATCGAGATTGTGGTCGGCGGCCGGACCGACGCGATGGTCTACGGCGACCAAGACCTGCTCGTCACGGCGCTGCGCAACCTGATCGACAACGCCATCCGGTATTCGCCGGAGAACACCAGGGTGGGCGTCGGTGTACGCGCCCGGGACGGCCTGGTAGCTGTCTCCGTGACAGACCAGGGCGAGGGACTCAGCGCCGAGGACCAGGAGCGCGTCTTTGAACGCTTCTACCGCGTGGACTCCGCCCGCTCCCGCCACACCGGCGGCACCGGTCTGGGCCTCAGCATCGTCAAGCACGTGATGGCCAACCACGGCGGCGAGGTGACGCTCTGGTCCCAGCCCGGGCAGGGCTCCACCTTCACCATCCGCCTTCCCGAGATGGAGGGCCAGGACCAGCCCGCGGCTGATCCCCGCCGGACCCCGCACACCGCACGACCAGAACGACGCGACGCCGCCGGCGTCCATGAACAAGGAGCTAGCGCTTGAGCCGGATTCTTATTGTCGAGGACGAGGAATCGTTCAGCGACCCCCTCTCTTACCTGCTGGGCAAGGAAGGATTCGAGGTGGAGGTCGTGGACAACGGCCTCGACGCCATCACCGAATTCGACCGCAACGGCGCCGACCTGGTCCTCTTGGACCTGCAGCTGCCTGGGCAGTCCGGGACCGAGGTGTGCCGCCAGCTGCGCCAGCGCTCCTCCGTCCCGGTGATCATGCTGACCGCCAAGGACGCTGAAATCGATAAGGTGGTGGGGCTGGAACTCGGTGCCGACGACTATGTCACCAAGCCTTATTCCTCACGGGAGCTGGTGGCCCGGGTCCGGGCCGTGCTGCGCCGCCACGGCGAGCCCGAGGAGTTGGTCTCCAACACCGTCCAGGCCGGCCCGGTCCGGATGGACATCGAGCGGCACGTCGTCAGCGTGCAGGGCGACCAGGTGTCCCTGCCGCTGAAGGAATTCGAGTTGCTCGAGATGCTGCTGCGCAACTCCGGCCGGGTGCTCACCCGGGGACAGCTGATCGACCGGGTCTGGGGCTCCGACTACGTGGGTGACACCAAGACCCTGGACGTGCACGTCAAGCGGCTGCGCAGCAAGATCGAACCGGACCCCTCCGCGCCGCGGTACCTGATCACCGTCCGCGGGCTGGGTTACAAGTTCGAGCCGTAGCCGGCCGGCGCCGGCCGGACGCTTAAAACACAAAGGAGGGGCACCCGGTGTGGGTGCCCCTCCTTTGTGCGTTCCGCCGCGCCCCGTGCGGCGCCTGATGCTAGCGGGTGCTGGTCGGCGACGGGGTTGCCGTTGCCGGAGACGACGTCGTGGCCGACGGGGTCGGCGTCGCGGTTCCGGAGGCGGAGCCGGAGCTCGTGGGCTGAGCGGTCGGCAGGTACTTCTTGTAGTCGGTGATCGAGGCGTCCAGGACCGGCATCTTGAACTTGGCGTCCGCATTGGTGCCGTCTTCGCGGATGGTCACCTCGACCAGGGAACCGGGCTTGCCGCCGGAGGTGCTGAGGATCGCCGAGTCGGTGCTGTCGTTCAGCAGGACGTAGGAGTTCTTCTTGACCGGGACCTGGGTCTGGGAACCGCTTGCGCCGTTGATGGTCAGCTTCACGTCGTTGGACGAGGTGTTGTACACGGCACCGATCACCCGGCCCGGCTTGCTCTCGCCGTCGGAGATGATCATCATGTTGCGGAGCTGCAGCGGGCCGAGGTCGGTCCGGGTTCCGTCCGACGCCGAATACTGCACGGAGGTCTGCTGGGGGTTGATGTAGCCGCAACCGGTCACCGACAGCAGGCCGATGCCAAGTGCAGCCGTTGCCATTGCCAGCTTGCCGCGCCGGCCCCGAGTCATCGCAGTGAAACGCACGTCACGCACTCCTTGAGAGTCTTGAAACATTATTCAGCCATAGCCTATCCGCAATGGCGCTCAAACGCGGACTCGGTGACAGCCGGCCAGCGGACCAGCAGGCCCTTGGCAGCGGATGCCCAATGCACTATTATCCGCGTTCGTCAAGGGGTTCAAGGGGTCAATTCGGGTCGTTTTCCGCGGATTCATGCGGTTTCGGGGCAGGATCCATGGCAGTTGTATGCCTTAATCGTGATAAACTGGTCTGCGGGAAAGGGGAATGTCCACATGGTTTTTGAGGTCGGCGAGACAGTAGTTTACCCTCACCACGGTGCAGCCAAAATTGAAGAAATCAAGATGCGCACTGTCAAGGGCGAAGAGAAGATGTATCTCAAGCTCAAGGTGGCTCAGGGTGATCTGACCATTGAAGTTCCAGCAGAAAACGTTGACCTTGTTGGGGTCCGGGACGTAGTGGGCAAGGAAGGCTTGGAGCACGTATTCGACGTGCTCCGGGCCGAGTTCACTGAAGAGCCCACCAACTGGTCGCGTCGTTACAAGGCAAACCTGGAGAAGCTTGCTTCCGGTGACGTCATCAAGGTGGCAGAGGTCGTCCGCGACCTGTGGCGCCGTGACCACGACCGGGGTCTCTCCGCAGGAGAGAAGCGCATGCTGGCCAAGGCCCGCCAGATCCTGATTTCGGAACTGGCACTGGCTGAGAAGACTGATGAAGAGAAGGCCGCAAGCGTTCTCGACGAAGTCCTGGCTTCCTAACTAAGAATCGAATCCCGGTGGCGTAACGGCCGCCGGGCTTCTTTTTGCCCAAAAACCGGCCCAAGTGCGGGCTGCCTGGGCTGATGCCTCGCCCCGGGACGTAGTCTTGTCCGCATGAACACTGCATCGAGAGCCGACGTCACGGCGGTCATCCTCGTCGCCGCGGGATCCGGCCAACGACTGGGCTACGGCATGCCGAAGGCCAAGGTGCCCCTCGGCGGAGACAGTATCCTCACCCACGCCCTGCGCGGCGTGGCCGCCGCCGGCATCGCCCGGCAGATCTGCGTTGCCATCCCGCCCGGGGACCCTGAACTGCGCGCCCAGTGCGAGGCCTTCGAAGCGGAACTCCAGGCCGAGCACCGGCGCACCGCCGGGTCGGGGGAGGGGGTGCAGCTGCCGGCCGTGACCGTCGTCGACGGCGGTTCCAGCCGCGCCGAGTCGGTGCGGGCCGCGCTGTCCGCGCTCGTGCCGGGCATGCAGGCCGTCCTCGTCCACGATGCTGCCCGGGCGCTCGCCCCCGAAGCCGTCTTCCACCGCGTGGCTGCGGCCCTCGCCGCCGGTGCAGTGGCCGTGATCCCCGTTATGCCGGTCGTGGACACGATCAAGACCGTGGACCCCAGCTTCGGCGCCGACGCCGACATCGCCCCCGAGGTCGTCACCGGCACCGCGCCCCGGGAAATGCTGCGTGCCGTCCAGACCCCGCAGGGCTTCGACCTCGCCACCCTGCAGCGTGCCCACGAGGCTGCAACAGAATACGACAACGCCCGGGAGGCTGCCGTCACGGACGACGCCATGCTCGTGGAGCAGCTCGGCGTCCCGGTGTACGCCGTGCGCGGGGCCAGCCAGTCACTGAAGATCACCACACCGCTGGATCTCATCCTCGCCGAGGGTCTCCTTGAAGGCCCGCTCGGCGCGCGTTGGGTGGAGGGCTAAATGGACGGAAACCAGCGGCCCCGGATGCTGCTCCCGCGCACCGGGATCGGCATCGACGTCCACGCCTACGCCCCCGCGGACGCCCCGCAGCCGCTATGGCTCGGGGGCCTGCACTGGGACGGCGAGCGGGGCCTGGCAGGCCATTCCGACGGCGACCCGGTGGCCCACGCCGCCGCAGACGCGCTCTTCTCCGCCAGCGGCCTCGGGGACCTAGGGACTCACTTTGGCACCGACCGCCCGGAATACGCGGGGGCCTCGGGCGTCACGCTGCTTGCCGAAGCGGCCCGGATCGTCCGAGCCGGCGGCTTCGAGATCGGCAACATTGCGGTGCAGTTCGTAGCGAACCGGCCGAAATTCGGCCCCCGCCGGGAGGAATCCCAGCGGGTCCTCAGCGAAGCCGCCGGCGCACCCGTGAGTGTCTCGGCCACCACCAGTGACGGCCTCGGGTTCACCGGCCGCGGCGAAGGCATCGCGGCCACGGCCACCGCCCTGGTCTATCCCGCCGGCTGAGCCGGAGCAGGCGAACTGCCCTACGCTTAAGGGACAACCCCTCCGGAACCGTCAGGAGACCTCCCGTGAAAAAGCTGCTGCCCGCCGTCGTCCTTGTTGCAGGAACGCTGCTGGCCGGGTGCTCCGGCTCTCCGGCCCCGTCGGCCACGCCCCGGATGAGTGTCGAGGAAAGCTGCAAGTTCCTCAACACCGATACCTTCGTCCCCAAGGGGAGCGATAAGGAGAAGGCCGGCCAGATCGGCCAGCACTACCAGGAGGTTGCGGACAAGGTGGCGCCGGAAGTCGCCGAGCCGATCCAGAAGATGGCGGACATCATGAAGCAGGTGGGCAACAGCTCCACCGGGATCCAGACCTCCGAGCAGCTGACGCAGCTCAGGCAGCAGATGGACCAGATCGGCCAGCACTGCAAGTAGGGCGGCGGACCTGCGCCCTAAGGGCATCGGCTAATCTGGAGCGGTGACCCTGCGCTTTTACGACACCGCCTCCGCCGAAGTCCGTGACTTCGTCCCCCTGGTTCCAGGCAATGTGAGCCTGTACTACTGCGGCGCCACGGTGCAGGGAATGCCGCACGTCGGGCACATCCGCTCCGCGATCGCCTTTGACCAGCTCACCCGCTGGCTGCAGTACCGGGACTACCGGGTCACGGTGGTCCGCAACGTCACCGACATCGACGACAAGATCCTCGCCAAGTCCGCGGAGTCGTTCGCCGTGGACTTCGCCGCCGAGCCGGGCACGGTCCGAAACGAGGAATGGTGGGCCCTGGCCTACCGCTACGAGCAGGAATTCCTCAAGGCCTACGACGCCCTGGGCGTCTCGCGCCCCACCTACGAGCCGCGCGCCACCGGTCACATCCCCGAGATGCACGCCCTGATCCAGCAGCTGATCGACCGCGGCCACGCCTACCCGGCCCTCGACGGCTCCGGCGACGTCTACTTCGACGTACGCTCCTGGGCCAAGTACGGCTCCCTGACGCGCCAGAACATCGACGACATGCAGGGCGCGGCGGATGCCGACCCGCGCGGCAAGAAGGACCCCCGCGACTTCGCCCTCTGGAAGGGCCATAAGGACGGCGAGCCGACGACGGCGAGCTGGGCCTCGCCGTGGGGCGCCGGCCGGCCGGGCTGGCATCTGGAGTGCTCCGCAATGGTCACCAAATACCTTGGCGCCGAATTCGACATCCACGGCGGTGGACTGGACCTGCGCTTCCCCCACCACGAGAACGAGATGGCCCAGTCGCAGGCCGCGGGCCACGGCTTCGCGAACTTCTGGATGCACAACGGCATGGTCACCTACGCGGGCGAGAAGATGTCCAAGTCCATCGGCAACACCATCAGCCCTGCCGAAATGCTGGAGCTGGCTCCGCCCCGCGTGGTCCGCTACTACCTCGGCCAGGCCCACTACCGCTCGGTGCTGGACTACCAGCCCACCTCGCTGCAGGAGGCCTCGGCAGCGGTGGAGCGGATCGAGGGCTTCATCAGCCGCGCCGCCCGCGCCCTGTCCGGAGCCGACGCCGACGCTGCCGACGCCGGCCATGGCAGCGTCCCGGATGCCTTCGCCGCCGCCATGGATGACGACCTGAACGTGCCGCAGGCCCTCGCCGTCCTGCATGACACCGTCCGCGCCGGCAACACCGCGCTCACCGCCGGCCAGCTCGATGACGCCCGGCAGGCCCTGGCCGCCGTCAGGGACATGATGCGTGTCCTTGGTCTCAACGACACTGCGGCCCCGGCGGTGGACGAGCAGGCCACCACCGCCCTCGGAGTCCTGGTCGAAGCCCAGCTCGCCGCCCGCGCCCAGGCACGTGCCGGCAAGGACTGGGCCGCATCTGACGCGATCCGGGACACGCTGGCGGCTGCCGGCGTCGTCGTCGAGGATGGCGCGGACGGCGCCAGCTGGAGCTTGAAGCGCGGCTGAACCCGTGCGCCGCGGTAGCCCGAAGCGGGCCGGCGGCGGCCCCCGCGGTCGAAGATTGAACTCGAGTCAGTAGACTGGAGTTCAGACTTATCAACGAATCGCGTAGTTAAAAGGGTGAAACTCATGGCCAACAACGGTCGGCGCTCGGTCAAAATGAAGAAGGGCCCCACCGTCGGGACCGGCGGCCACGGCCGCAAGGCCCTTGAGGGCAAGGGCCCGACTCCCAAGGCGGAAGACCGTCCGTACCACAAGGCCCACAAGAGCAAGCAGCTCGCGGAACGCTCCGCCGCCAAGCGCGGGACGGGTGCGCGCAGTGCCGGAGCCGGTGCCCGCTCGGGCCCCAAGGGCCGTGCCACCGAGGAAGTTGTCACCGGCCGCAACTCCGTGGTCGAGGCGCTCCGCGCCGGCATCCCCGCCAAGGCCCTGCACGTCGCGATCCGCATCGAGATGGACGACCGCGTCAAGGAGTCGCTGAAGCTCGCGGCCGAACGCGGCATCCCGCTTCTCGAGACCGGCAAGCCCGAGCTGGACCGGATGACCGACGACGCCATCCACCAGGGCCTCGTGCTCCAGATCCCGCCGTACGAGTACCAGGACGCGTACGAACTGGCCGAGGAGACCATCGAGGGGTGGAAGAAGGGCCACATCGCCAACGCGCCGCTCTTCGTCGCCCTTGACGGCATCACCGACCCGCGCAACCTCGGCGCGATCATCCGCTCGGTCTCCGCATTCAGCGGCCACGGCGTCATCGTGCCGGAACGTCGGTCCGTCGGCGTCACCGCCTCGGCCTGGAAGACCAGCGCCGGCGCCGCCGTCCGCGTCCCCGTGGCCCGCGCCGCGAACCTGAACAGCACGCTCAAGGCCTTCAAGAACATGGGCATCTACGTGCTGGGCCTGGACGGCGACGGCGACGTCTCGCTGCCGGAGCTCGCCCTGGCCACCGAACCGGTCTGCATCGTCGTCGGGTCAGAAGGCAAGGGCCTCAGCCGTCTGGTCCGCGAAAACTGCGACCAAATCGTCTCCATCCCGATCGATTCCGCGATGGAATCGCTCAACGCCTCGATGGCGGTCGGCATCTCCCTCTATGAGATCTCCCGCCAACGCGCCACCAAGTAAAGGGCGCGGTGGTCGGTTTCCGCCGCAACCGGATTTTTGCCGTCGCTTAGACACCTCCCGGCGCTTCGTTCGGCCGCGGGCGGCCTCTCTCCGCTCTGGTCGGCGATGCGCTCCTTGCAAAACTCCGTTTCCGGCGATGAGCCACTCTCACCTTTGACAAAGACCCAGGGCTAAAACTTGTGGCGGTTAGCGAGGACCGGCAGTTTGGTCCGCGCGTCCGCGACGATGGCGGGGTCCAGGTCGGCGAAGAGCAGTCCCGGGGCGCCGTCGAGCTCCTGAAGGACTTCACCAAAGGGGGAGACGACGGCGGAGTGCCCCACGCCGGTGGGCGCGGAGCCCTTCGTCTCGAGACCAACGCTAGCGGGATCGCCCTGGCCGCACGCCAAGATGAAGGTGGTGGAGTCCGCCGCGCGGGCACGGGACAACAGCTTCCACTGCTCGACCTTGCCCGGGCCGGCACCCCACGAGGCACAGACGATGTTGACCAGTGCGCCGCGCTCCGCGTTTTCGGTGAACAGGTCCGGAAACCGGACGTCGTAGCAGGTGGCCAGACCGAAGGTGACGCCGTCGACGTCGAACGTCACCGGCTGGGTGCCGGCGTCCACGGTGTCCGACTCCGCGAAGCCGAAGGCGTCGTAGAGGTGGATCTTGTCGTAGCTCGTGTCGACGCCGGGCCCGGTGACCAGAAGGGTGTTGCGGACCTTGTGCCCGCCGCTCCCGGGGGTAAACATCCCCGCGACGATGACGATGCCTTCTTCCGCGGCGATGGCTCGGACCTGCGCGGCCCACGGGCCGTCCAGGGGTTCGGCGATGTCCAGCAGTGAGTTGCCGCCGAACGCCCGCATGGTCGCCTCGGGGAAGACCACCAGGGCCGCGCCCCCGGCCTTGGCCTGGCCGGCGTAGTCGCGCACGAGGTCCAGATTCCGCTCCGGCTCGCGGCCCGTGATGATTTGAGCAAGTGCTATGCGCACGGTTACCTCCAATTCAGCGCTTAGTCCAAGTATGCGCGGCAGGTCCGCGCAGAGCGCACGCCGAGCGCCACCGAAACGAGGCCCATTTGTCATCCCCGGCTAAGCTTTAAGCGATGGTCAAGTCCTTAGTAGAGCCAGCTACCACCGTAGACGCCTCGCGGCCGTTTCCGCTCGGCGTCAGCGTCCCGCGCACGGGTTCCCCGGCGACGGACGATCCTCGGGGTGCCTTCGCCAATGTGGCTGTCTACGCCCCCGGGGTCGCCACTCTGGACATCGCCTACCAGGCCCCCGGCGGCAGCTGGCAGCTGAAGACCCTCCCGAACGTCACGGACGGGGTGCACCATGGCATCGTTGAGGGGCTGCCGGTCGGTTCCCGCTATGGGCTGCGCGCCTCGCCGGAGGATGCCCTGCCCCTCCCCGTGCCGGCCATGGACTTCGACGGCGACCAGCCGCTGCTGCTCGACCCGTACGGCCGCGGCGTGGACGAACGCGACGGCTTCATCACCAACGTCCGGATGGCCGGCGACTTCGACTGGGGCGTGGACTCCGGGCCGCGCACGCCGTGGCGGAACACCATCATCTACGAGGCCCATGTCCGCGGCCAGACGATGCTGCACCCGGACATCCCCGAGCATCTCCAAGGCACTTACGCCGGGATGGCCCACCCGGCCACGGTCGAGCACCTCATCTCGCTCGGCGTCACAGCCGTCCAGCTCCTGCCGGTGCACTTCCACGTGGACGAGCTGCACCTGCAGAACCTGGGACTGACCAACTACTGGGGCTATAACACGGCCGCGTTCTTCGCACCGCACCCCGGCTATGCCACCCAGGCGGCCCAGGAGGCCGGCCCGCAAGCCGTGCAGGACGAGTTCAAAGGCATGGTCAAGCTCCTGCACGCCGCCGGCCTCGAAGTCATCCTCGACGTCGTCTATAACCACACCGCGGAGGGCGGCGCGGACGGGCCCACCCTGAGCTTCCGCGGCCTCGGCGAGCTGGAGTACTACCGCCACGACGGCCACGGTAAGTATGTGGATACCACCGGCTGCGGCAACGCCCTGAACTTCGGCGAGCCCCGGGTGGTGCAGCTGGTGCTGGATTCACTGCGCTACTGGGTGAACGAGTTCCACATTGACGGCTTCCGTTTCGACCTGGCCGTCACGCTATGCCGCAATGCCGCCAACGAGTTCGACCCACGGCACCCCTTCCTCGTCGCCATCGCCGCAGACCCGGTGCTGTCCGAAACGAAGCTCATCGCCGAACCCTGGGACGTCGGCTACGGCGGCTGGCAGACGGGCCGCTTCCCCGCGGGCTGGGTGGACTGGAACGACCATTTCCGCGACGCCGTCCGCACGTTCTGGCTGGCGGACCGGGCCGCGATCGACGCCGGCGGGCAGGGCGGTTCGGTGGCGCGGCTGGCGGACGCCTTGTCCGGGTCCGCGGGCCTGTTCGCGGCCTCGGGACGGAGCCGGCTGGCCTCGGTCAACCTCATCACCGCGCACGACGGCTTCACCCTGGCCGACCTGGTCTCCTACGACCGCAAACACAACGAGGCGAACGGCGAACAGAACCGCGACGGCCACGGAGACAACCGCAGCTACAACCACGGTTTTGAAGGACGCACCGAAGACGAGGAAGTCCTCGCCCGGCGCGCGCAGACCAGCCGGAACCTGATGGCCTCGCTGATGATTTCCCAGGGCGTGCCGATGATCACCGCCGGCGACGAAATCGGCCGTAGCCAGCAGGGGAACAACAACGCCTACTGCCAGGACAATCCGACCACCTGGATCGACTGGACCAGCACCCCCGAATCACACTCCATGCTGCGCAGCACCAAGCGCGTGATCCGGCTGCGCAAGGAGTTCCTCGCCGGCCAGCCGCACGACTATCCGGCCCGGGACCAGCAGTCCTATTTCCACTGGTTCGACGTCCACGGCGAGCCGATGTCCGGTGACCGCTGGCAGGACCCCGGCCAGCGCGTGGTCCAGCTCCTGCTGGGCTCGGACGACGGCCGCGTGGACGGCCTGGTGGTGGTCAACGGCGGCGCCGAGGACGTCAAGGTCACACTGCCAGTCATCCCCAGCGACGACGGCGGCGGCGGCGGCCGGCTCTACGAGCTGCGGCTGACCACCTCGGAACTGCACGACCGCCGCCAGGGCGTCCGCATTTCCTCGGGCGAGCGGGACGTGGTCCAGGCCAACAGCATAAGCATCTACCGTGTTTAGCAGCCTGTCACACCCCCCGTCACCGAGGAGCCACTCGTGAGGGTCCGGCGGCTCGCCGCCCTCCTCGCCGTATTGCTGGGGCTGGTGGTGCTGGCCTTCATGCTGGGCAGCCTTCCGCAGACCGGGACCGGTCCGACGGGCGCCGGCCCGGCAGCACCCTCCCAAAGTACCTCTGCGTCCCGGACCCCGGCGGCCGTCGCCAACCCCTCGGGGCTGCCGGAGATCAAGGCTTCGGAGCTGCCCCCCGAGGCCCGGCAGACCCTCGATCTGATCACCAGGGGCGGCCCATACCCGTATTCCCGGGATAATGTCCCGTTCGGGAATTTCGAACGGATCCTCCCGCGGAAAGCCTCCGGGTATTACCGGGAATTCACTGTGCGCACCCCGGGGGAGTCGGACCGGGGCGCCCGCCGGATCGTGGCCGGGGAAGCCGGCGAAAAATACTACACAGACGATCACTACCAATCGTTCAAATTCATCGCCGAAGGCAAGTAGGGGACCATGAAGATTTTTTCCGCCGATACCTGGACCCTCGAGGAATTGCGGGCGCAGGTCCACGACGCCGGCCGCAGGGCCCTCGTGATCCCCGCCGCGGACTCCAAGAAAGCCGTTCTCGAGACCTTCGGCGAGGCCCTGGACTTCCCCGAGCACTACGGCGTGAACCTCGACGCCCTCAACGACTCGCTGCACGACTTCGCCGACGCCGTGGCCGAGGACGGCCAGCGGCCGGTCACCGTCATCTGGCAGGTTCCCGCCGTCTTCCGCGGCGACCGATCCTTCGGCATCGTCTGCGAAATCCTCCAGGACACCGAACGCTACGCCGGCAAGGACCTCGCCGTCATCGTGGTCTGCCTCTAGGCGTTGACGATCAGGCCCAGTTCCGCCTTGGACGCGAGCCCCTCGTGCTTCGGCAGCACCCGGACGGTGTAGCCGAAGGAACCGGAACGGTCGATCACGAGGTTGCCGCTGAACAGGTACCGCCCCTTGCCGAGGTCCTCGACGGACTTCAGCTCCGCCACGGTCACGTCGGCGAGTTCGTCGCTGTCCTCGGCGCGGCCGTAGGCCACCTCGACCGACACGTCCTGCGGCGGCAGCGAATGGAGCGCCACGTAGGCGTTCACCTGCAGGTCGTCGCCGATCTGTGGGTCCTCGGACACGCCCACCGAATCCACGTGTTCCACCTGGATCTGGGGCCACGCGGCACGGATCCGCGAGCACCAGGCGGCGAGGGCCTTCGCCTCGGCAAAGTTGTCCGCCGAGGCGTGCCGCCCGGAGATCGCGGCGGGCCGGTAGAGGACGTTGACGTAGTCCTGGAGCATCCGGTCCGCGGACACGGCCGGCCCCAGGTGCGCCATCGTGTGCTTGATCATCGAGACCCAGTGCGTGGGGACCTTCTGCGGCCCGGACTGCGAGGGGCCCGCGGCGCCCGCGCCGTCGGAGACCGTGAGGCCGTAGAACTTCGGCGCCACCTGGGTTTCCAGCAGTTCGTACAACGCCGCTGCCTCGATGTCGTCCCGCTCCTCGGGGGACGCGTCGTTGTTGGCCGTCGGGATGGCCCAGCCGTTCTCGCCGTCGTACATCTCGTCCCACCAGCCGTCCAGCACGGAGAGGTTGAGCGAGCCGTTGAGGGCGGCCTTCATTCCCGAGGTGCCGCAGGCCTCCAGCGGGCGGAGCGGGTTGTTGAGCCAGACATCGCAGCCCGGGAACAGGGTCCGGGCCATGGCGATGTCGTAGTTGGGCAGGAAGGCAATCCGGTGCCGGACCTCGGGGTCGTCGGTGAAGCGGACTAGGTCCTGGATCATCTTCTTGCCGGCGTCGTCGGCCGGGTGGGACTTGCCCGCGATCACCAGCTGGATCGGGTGGGTCTTGTGCAGCAGCAGGGCCTTGAGCCGCTCCGGGTCCCGCAGCATCAGCGTCAGTCGCTTGTAGGTGGGCACGCGGCGGGCGAAGCCGATGGTCAGGATGTCCGGATCCAGCACCGAGTCGGTCCAGGACAACTCGGCGTCGGCCGCCCCGCGCTTCTTCCAGGCGGCCCGAAGACGGCGGCGGACGTCCTCGACCAGGGACACGCGCATGTCGCGGCGGAGCGCCCACAGCGCCTCGTCGCTGACGTTGTAGGCCAGGTCCCAGCGGCCCTCGGTCTCGGCGTCGGAGCCGAACTGCTCGCGGGCCAGCTGCGTTACCCGGGGGTCCACCCAAGTGGGCACGTGGACGCCGTTGGTGACCGAGGTGATGGGCACCTCCGAGTGGTCGAAGCCCGGCCAGAGCGCGGAGAACATGCCGCGGGAGACGACGCCGTGCAGCTTCGCGACGCCATTGGCGCGCTGGGCCAGCCGCAGCCCCATCACGGCCATGTTGAAGACAAACGGGTTGCCGTCGGCGAAGTCCTCCCGGCCCAGGTCGAGGATCTTCGCGATGGGGACATCCGGGGCCAGCCCGGCGGTGAAGAAGTGCTCGATCTGCGAGGTCTCAAAGCGGTCGATGCCGGCCGGAACCGGGGTGTGGGTGGTGAACACGGTGGAGGCGCGGCCCGCAGTCAGGGCTTCGTCCCAGCTCAGCGGGTTGTCCCCGGACATCAGCTCCTGGATGCGCTCGATGCCAAGGAAGCCGGCGTGGCCTTCGTTCGTGTGGAACACCTCCGGCGCAGGGGCTCCCGTCAGCCGCTGGTAGGCCCGCAGCGCCTTGACCCCACCCATGCCCAGCAGGAGCTCCTGCTGGAGCCGGTGGTCGCCGCCGCCGCCGTAGAGACGGTCGGTTATGCCGCGCGCAGCGTCGTCGTTGCCGGCCACATTGGAATCCAGCAGCAGCAGCGGGACGCGCCCGACGTCGGCCCGCCACACGTGTGCCAGCAGCCGGCGTCCGTGGGGGAGCGGGAGCGAAATCTGGATGGGCCGGCCGTTGCCGTCCGGAGAGGCCTCGCGGAGCAGGGTCAGCGGCAGGCCGTCCGGGTCGAGGACGGGGTAGGTCTCCTGCTGCCAGGCATCGCGGGACAGCGACTGCTTGAAGTAGCCGGCTTGGTAGAGCAGGCCGACGCCGATCAGCGGGACGCCGAGGTCCGAGGCCGCTTTCAGGTGGTCGCCGGCCAGGATGCCGAGGCCGCCGGAGTACTGCGGCAGGACTTCGGTGATTCCGAACTCGGGGGAGAAGTACGCAATGCAGCGGGGCGCGTCCTCGCCCAGGCTCTGGTACCAGCGGGGCTGTTCCAGGTAATGGTCCAGGTCCGCGGCCGCGGCATGGACGCGGCGGACGACCTCTTGGTCCGCGGCGAGGCGCTGCAGCTCCTCCCGGCTGACCAAGCCCAGGAAGGTCACCGGATCGTGCGCGCTCTTGGCCCAGATCGCCGGGTTCAGCTGCTCGAAGAGCTCCCTGGTGGGCACGTGCCACGACCAGCGAAGGTTGGTGGCGAGCCGCGCCAAAGGCCGGATCGATTCAGGAAGAACAGTTCGGACGGTAAATCTGCGGATAGCCTTCACCAGCGAAACACTAACGGACAACTTAGGGCCCCGGAACAGCTTTGGGTTTCTTTCCGGTAAATGTCGGATTGCCGTCAGGACTCGCTGGAAAAAACTGAGCAGCCTTAGCATTCTGCGCGATTTGTAGATAACGTCGAGGCTGTGACGACTAACTCGCGAACCAGTGCCGTGTCCAAGCAAAAGCCGAAGGCCCTGATCACGGAGGGGCTGAAATTCGGCAGGTTTCCGATCACTGCCGTACAGCCTGCGGTCGAGGGCGGAAAGTTCCCCGCCAAGGCCGTCGTGGGCGAGAGCATCGTCGTCGGAGCCACCGCCTTCCGGGAGGGCCACGACATGCTCGGCGTCAGCGCCGTGCTCCTTGACCCGCGCGGAAAAGAGCGGCAGCGCGTCCGGCTGGCCCCGCCGCGGGGGAACCGCGGCAAGGGCACCGACCGCTGGGAAGGCCTGCTCACGCCGTCGGGAACCGGCCAGTGGTCGTTCGTCATCGAGGCCTGGCACGACCGCTACGGCACCTGGCACCACAACGCCGAGGTCAAGGTTGAGGCGGGCATCGACGTCGACCTGATGCTGGCCGAGGGCGCCGCCCTGCTGACCGAGGCCTCCGAGGACGCCGCCCGCCCCTCCGCGGACCGGCGCACGCTGCGGATCGCCGTCGTGGGCCTGTCCGACGGCTCAAAAACCCCGGAAGAGCGCCTCGCCGCCGGCTTCAGCGCCGAGGTGGCCGCCGTCGTTGCACGCCAGCCGATCCGGGAACTGGTGACCGTTTCCGAGCCTTACCCGCTGCTGGTGGAGCGCGAACTGGCCGGCCGCGGCGCCTGGTACGAGTTCTTCCCCCGCTCCGAGGGCGCTGTCCGCAACCACGAAACCGGCGAATGGACCTCGGGGACGTTCCGCACCGCCGCGCAGCGCCTCGACGCCGTGGCCGCGATGGGCTTCGACATCATCTACATGCCGCCGATCCACCCGATCGGCACCCAGCACCGCAAGGGCCCGAACAACACCCTGCTGGCCGGACCGCACGACCCGGGATCGCCGTGGGCGATCGGGGCGAAGGAGGGCGGCCACGACGCCATCCACCCGGACCTTGGGACCTTCGAGGACTTTGACGCATTCGTGGCGCGCGCCGGCGAGCTGGGCCTGGAGGTGGCCTTGGACCTTGCGCTGCAGGCCGCCCCGGACCACCCCTGGGTGCAGAGCCACCCCGAGTGGTTCACCACCCGCGTGGACGGCAGCATCGCGTACGCCGAAAACCCGCCGAAAAAGTACCAGGACATCTTCCCGCTCAACTTCGACAACGACCCCGCCGGCCTGTCCAACGAGATCCTGCGGATCGTCCTGCTCTGGGTCAGCCACGGTGTGAAGATCTTCCGCGTGGACAACCCGCATACCAAACCGGTGTGGTTCTGGGAATGGCTGATCGCCAAGGTCAACAAGAAGCACCCCGACGTCGTCTTCCTCGCCGAGGCGTTCACCCGGCCGGCCATGATGCACGCCCTGGGCCGCGCCGGCTTCCAGCAGTCCTACACCTACTTCACGTGGCGCAACACCAAGGAGGAGCTGGAGGAGTACTTCCAGGAGGTCAGCCACGAATCCCCGGCGTACTTCCGTCCGAACTTCTTCGTCAACACCCCGGACATCCTCACCGAGTACCTGCAGTTCGGCGGACCGGCGGCGTTCAAGATCCGGGCCGCCCTGGCCGCCACGGCCAGCCCGATCTGGGGCGTCTATGCCGGCTACGAGCTCTACGAGCACGTCGCCCGGCCCGGGGCCGAGGAATACATTGACAACGAGAAGTTCGAGTACAAGGCCCGCGACTGGGACGCGGCCACGGAATCCGGCCGCACCCTGGCCCCGTACCTGACCCGGCTCAACGAGATCCGGCACTCCCACCCCGCCCTCGGCGACCTGCAGAACCTGACCCTGCACTCCAGCACCGACGGCGCCACGGTTGTGTACTCGAAACACAAGACCCTCCCGGACGGCACCAAGGACACCCTGATCATCGTGGTCAACGTGGATCCGCACAGCACCAGGGAAAGCACGGTGTCCCTGGACCTGGCCGCCCTTGAGCTGGACCCGGACAACCTGACGCACAACGGCGGCTTCATCGTCGAAGACCTGCTGACCGGCGAAAGCTGGGAATGGGGCGAGTACAACTACGTACGCCTTGACGCACACGTCGAACCCGCCCACATCCTGAACATCCGGAGGTAGCGCCAGTGAGTTTCAGCCCGAGCAACCCCAACCAGCACTTCACCCCGAAGGGATCGTTCGAACTGAACGCGCCCGGCCTCCAGCACGACCCGCATTGGTACCGGAAGGCGGTCTTTTACGAGGTCCTGGTCCGGGGTTTCGCGGACGGGAACGGGGACGGATCCGGCGACTTCCACGGCCTGATCGACAAACTGGACTACCTGCAGTGGCTCGGCGTCGACTGCCTCTGGCTGCCGCCCTTCTTCCAGTCCCCGCTGCGCGACGGCGGCTACGACATCTCCGACTACAACTCCGTGCTGGACGAATTCGGCACCATCAGCGACTTCAAGCGGCTTGTCGCCGAGGCCCACGCCCGCGGCGTCCGGGTCATCATCGACCTGCCGCTGAACCACACCTCGGACCAGCACCCCTGGTTCCAGGAGTCGCGCAAGGACCCGGACGGCCCGTTCGGCGACTTCTACGTGTGGAGTGACACGGACGAGAAATACCAGGACGCCCGCATCATCTTCGTGGACACGGAGGAGTCCAACTGGACCTTCGACCCGATCCGCCGCCAGTTCTTCTGGCACCGCTTCTTCAGCCACCAGCCGGACCTGAACTTCGAGAACCCCAAGGTGATCGACGCCCTCTTCGACGTCGTGCGGTTCTGGCTGGACCAGGGCATTGACGGCTTCCGCGCCGACGCCATCCCGTACCTCTTCGAGGAGGAAGGCACCAACTGCGAGAACCTGCCCGCCACCCACGAGTTCCTGCGCCAGTTGCGCCGGATGGTCGACGAGAGCTACCCGGGACGAGTGATCATCGCCGAAGCCAACCAGCCGCCCGCCGAAGTGGTGGAGTACTTCGGCACCGAAGAGGAACCGGAATGCCACATGGCCTTCCACTTCCCAATCATGCCGCGGCTGTACTACGCGCTGCGGGACCAGAAGGCCGCCCCGATCATCGAGACCATGAAGGACACCCCGGACATTCCCGAGGGCGCACAGTGGGGCACCTTCCTGCGCAACCACGACGAGCTGACCCTGGAAATGGTCACCGCGGACGAACGCGCCGCAATGCTCGGCTGGTACGCACCGGATCCGCGCATGCGAGCCAACATCGGCATCCGCCGCCGGCTGGCCCCGCTGCTGGATAACTCCCGCTCCGAAATCGAACTCATCAACGCCCTGCTGCTCTCGCTGCCGGGGAGCCCGTTCCTGTACTACGGCGACGAGATCGGCATGGGCGACAACATCTGGCTCGAAGACCGCGACGCGGTCCGCACCCCGATGCAGTGGAACCCGGACCGCAACGCCGGGTTCTCGCATGCGGACCCGGGCAAGCTCTACCTCCCGGTGATCCAGTCGCTGGTCTATAACTACAGCATGGCCAATGTCGAAGCGGAGGCGGCGCACTCCGGCTCGCTGCTGCGCTGGACCCGGCAGATCCTGAGCGTGCGCAAGAACCACCCCGCCTTCGGGCTCGGCTCCTTCCAGCACGTCGAGGCGGACCACGACGTCGTCCTTTCCTACCTGCGCGAGCTCCCGGCGGGCAACGCCGCCGGCGAGGACCCCGAAACCATCCTCTGCGCCTTCAACCTGTCCCAGCACCCGGTGGCGACCACGCTGAAGGTGCCGCAGTACGCCGGCCGAGGCCTCCGCGACGTCTTTGGTGGCCAGGCGTTCCCCGCCATCTCCGACGACGGAACGCTGACACTCACCCTGGGCAGCCACGATTTCTTCTGGCTGCGGATCCGCTCATCCGCGTCCAACCCGGCCTCGCCGCACACCCAGGCGATGCCTATCCTGTCCATCGAAGGCTGAAATGACCCGACCCACTCTGTCCCCCGCGCTCGACGCGCTGCTCCGCAGCTGGCTGCCGCGCCAGCGCTGGTTCCCCGTCAAAAGCGCGCACTTCAGCTTCGAACCAGCAGGCCGCGTGCGTCTCGGCGGCGGCGCGGATGCCGGACGGCCGGAGGACGGCGTCGGCCTGGAGGTGCTGCTGCTCGCCGTGACGTATCCGACGGCGGACGGCAACCGTACCGACGTCGTCCAGGTTCCGCTCAGTTTCCGTGCGCTGCCGCTGGCCGGCGCCGGAGCCGCCCTGCTGGGGGAGATCCCCGGGGCCGGTGCGGACCCGGACCGCGGCTGGATCTACGACGGCGTCCACGACCCGGCGTTCGTTGCAGCTTGGCTGGACCTGATGCGGACCCGCGCGGCCACGCCTGACGGCACGGCCGCCGGCCACCTGGTGGAGTCGGGCTACCGGCTGCCCTTCGCCACCGGCAAGGTCCGGGTGCTCTCCGGCGAGCAGTCCAACAGTTCGGTGATCGTCGACGACGGCGACTCTGCGGCGATCCTCAAATTCTTCCGGGTGCTGTCCGCGGGGCAGAACCCCGAGGTCGAGATCGGCGCGGCACTGACCGCGGGCCGTACAGGGGAGGTTCCGGCCACCCTGGGCTGGGTCACCGGGGAATGGGAAGTCCCGGGCGACGGCACCGTCGGCGCCACGGAGGGCACTGGCCCGGCCGGCGGCGGGCGCTCTGCCCGCGGCGAGCTCGCCGTCGCGCACGAATTCCTGGCCGGCGGCCTGGACGCCTGGCGTCTCGCCGTCGATGCGGCCAGCACCGGAACCGACTTCACCGCGGAGGCCCGCGCCCTCGGCGTCGCCACGGCCACGGTGCACCGCCGCCTGGCCGAGGCGCTGGGAACCGCCGCCGAGGGAGTGCCTGGCGGGGACATCGCGCCCGGCGTCGCCCAGCGGGTCCGGCAGTCCTGGGCGGAAGCCGGAGCCGCCGTCGGACCCTTTGACGACGAACTGGAAGCCCTGCTGGCGCGGCTCGAAGGCAGCAGCGCTGGCCCCCTGCAGCGGATCCACGGCGACCTGCACCTTGGCCAGATCCTGCAGGTTCCCGGCGCCGCGGGAATGCCGCCGCGCTGGGCGATCCTGGACTTCGAGGGTGAGCCGCTGCGGCCGATCTCCGAACGTAATTTTCCGGACGTGCCGCTGCGCGACGTCGTCGGCATGCTGCGCTCCTTTGACTACGCCGCCGGCGCGGCGGTCCGCGAGTACGACGATGCCGTTGTCCCCGCCGACTGGGTGGATGACTGCGCCGAGGCCTTCCTGGCCGGCTACGCGGAAGTCACGCCCGGCACCATCGACCGCGACTCGCCCCTGTTCGTGGCGTTGTGGCTCGACAAAGCACTTTACGAAGTGGTCTACGAACTCCGGAACAGGCCCGACTGGCTCGCCATCCCGGTGAACGCATCCCGTCGTCTCCTCGGTAGTACAGGCTCCGGCGCTCCCGCCGAAGCCGCAGCGGAAGGTATCAAAATGACAGGTCCAGCACGTACCGAACGACCCGGCGTACCGCTCCCCGTGGACGCCGAGACCCTTGCGCGGGTCGCAGCCGGCGAGCACCATGCGCCGCACTCAGTCCTCGGCGCCCACCTCGACGATTACGGCCACGTCACCATCCGCACCGTGAAGCACCTGGCCGAAGCCGTCTCCGTGGTGACCTCGGCCGGCAGCTTCCCGATGTCGCATGAATCCGGCGGCGTGTGGGTAGCAGTGCTGGAGCCCGTCGATGAGGGGCATGTGCCGGACTACCGGCTCGAGGTCAGCTATGAGGGCCGGGAGCCGCAGGCGGCGGATGAGCCCTACCGCTACCTTCCGACGGTGGGGGAAATCGACCTGCACCTGATCGGTGAGGGCCGCCACGAGCGACTCTGGGATGTGCTGGGCGCCCATGTGCGGCACTACAAGTCCGCCCTCGGCGACGTCGACGGCGTGTCCTTCGCGGTGTGGGCCCCGAACGCCCAGGCCGTGCGGGTGAAGGGCGACTTCAACGGCTGGGACGGCCGCGAATTTTCCATGCGCTCGCTCGGGTCCTCAGGCATCTGGGAGCTGTTCATTCCCGGCGTTGTGGCAGGGGCGTGCTACAAGTTTGAAATCAAGACCAAGTACGGCCACTGGGTGGAAAAGGCCGATCCGCTGGCCTTCGGCACGGAAATTCCGCCGCTGACGGCGTCCCGCGTCGTGGAGCCGTCCTACGCCTTCAAGGACGACGAGTGGATGAAGGCCCGCGCGGCCCGGGATCCGCACAACGCCCCGATGAGCGTCTACGAAGTGCACCTGGGATCCTGGCGGGTCGGGCTGGACTACCGCCAGCTGGCCAAGGAACTGGTCGAATACGTGAAGTGGCTTGGCTTCACCCACGTTGAATTCATGCCGGTCGCCGAGCACCCCTTCGGCGGATCCTGGGGTTACCAGGTCACGTCCTACTTCGCGCCGACCTCGCGTTTCGGGCACCCGGACGAGTTCCGGCACCTCGTGGACGAACTGCACCAGGCGGGTATCGGCGTGCTGCTGGACTGGGTCCCGGCCCACTTCCCCAAGGACGAGTGGGCGCTTGCCCGCTTCGACGGGGATCCGCTGTACGAGCACTCGGACCCGAACCTGGGCGAACACCCCGACTGGGGCACCCTGATCTTCGACTTCGGCCGCAGCGAGGTCCGCAACTTCCTGGTCGCCAACGCGCTCTACTGGCTCGACGAATTCCACATCGACGGCCTCCGCGTCGACGCGGTGGCCTCGATGCTGTACCTCGACTACTCCCGCGAGGAGGGCCAGTGGCAGCCGAACCGCTTCGGCGGCCGCGAAAACCTCGAGGCGATCTCCTTCCTGCAGGAGGTCAACGCCACGGTCTACAAAACGCACCCGGGCGCGGTCATGATCGCCGAGGAGTCCACCGCGTTCCCCGGCGTCACCGCCCCCACCAGCCAGGGCGGCCTGGGCTTCGGGATCAAATGGAACATGGGCTGGATGCACGACTCGCTCAAGTACATGGCCGAGGACCCGTACAACCGCAAATGGCACCACGGCACCATCACCTTCTCGATGGTCTACGCCTACACGGAGAACTTCCTGCTCCCGATCAGCCACGACGAGGTGGTGCACGGCAAGGGCTCGATGCTGCGCAAGATGCCCGGCGACCGCTGGCAGCAGCTTGCCAACCTGCGGGCCTTCCTGGCCTACCAGTGGGCGCACCCCGGCAAGCAGCTGATCTTCATGGGCACCGAGTTTGGCCAGGAGGCGGAATGGTCCGAACAGCACGGCCTGGACTGGTGGCTGGCGGACATCCCCGCGCACCGCGGCGTGCAGCTCCTGACCAAGGACCTCAACGAGCTCTACAGCTCCACGCCGGCCCTGTACCAACGGGACAACGATCCCGACGGCTTCCAGTGGATCAACGGCGGCGACGCCGACCGGAACGTGCTGACGTTCATCCGCCGGGACGCCGCCGGCAACCCGCTGGTCTGCGCCCTGAACTTCTCCGGTGCCCCGCACCAGGAGTTCCGCTTGGGTGTTCCGGCCGCGGGGCAGTGGGAGGAAGTTTTGAACACCGACGCCGCTGCCTACGGCGGTTCGGGGGTCCTGAACGAAGGCGTGCTGACGGCATCCTCCGACGGCATCGACGGGCAGCTGGCCACCCTCACCCTGACGCTGCCCCCGCTGGGCGCCGCGTACTTCAGGGCGCTGGGCTAGGAGCTTCCCTGGACGAGCGCGGCTGACGCTCCAGGCAGGAGAGCGCCCGGGCGGGAGTCGGGGAAGGGCCCGGAATCCTTGTGATTCCGGGCTTTTCCTTGCCCTCCGGCGGGCCCCGATTGAGGGGGAGAGGAGGGTGCCCTGGAGCGGCTTTGTCAGCTGGCCCAAGTGGTGGTAGAGTTTATTTCCGCGCTGCTCCCCGGAGTTGATCCGCTAAGAAGACCAAGAAGCCTATGGCAAGACTGAGTCGGAACGCTGATTTGACTAGGGTGAAGCGGCCCGGTAAGTTTGAAAAGTTGCTCCGGAGCGATCCTCGACTGGTTTTGTGGTTGTGGTGGTGCCGGGTGTGTCTGTTGTTTGAGAACTCAATAGTGTGCCAAGTTTGTTGATACCAATTTTTTGTATTGAATTGGTTGATTGTGCCGGATCCGCCACCCCGTGGATGGGTCCGGTGTTTTTAGCTGGTTTCAAATTTTGTGCATTGTGTGTATCCCGTTTTCCCGGGGGCGCATGGTGTGTCTGTTTTACTTCAACGGAGAGTTTGATCCTGGCTCAGGATGAACGCTGGCGGCGTGCTTAACACATGCAAGTCGAACGATGATCCCAGCTTGCTGGGGGATTAGTGGCGAACGGGTGAGTAACACGTGAGTAACCTGCCCTTAACTCTGGGATAAGCCTGGGAAACTGGGTCTAATACCGGATATGACTCCTCATCGCATGGTGGGGGGTGGAAAGCTTTTTTGTGGTTTTGGATGGACTCGCGGCCTATCAGCTTGTTGGTGAGGTAATGGCTCACCAAGGCGACGACGGGTAGCCGGCCTGAGAGGGTGACCGGCCACACTGGGACTGAGACACGGCCCAGACTCCTACGGGAGGCAGCAGTGGGGAATATTGCACAATGGGCGCAAGCCTGATGCAGCGACGCCGCGTGAGGGATGACGGCCTTCGGGTTGTAAACCTCTTTCAGTAGGGAAGAAGCGAAAGTGACGGTACCTGCAGAAGAAGCGCCGGCTAACTACGTGCCAGCAGCCGCGGTAATACGTAGGGCGCAAGCGTTATCCGGAATTATTGGGCGTAAAGAGCTCGTAGGCGGTTTGTCGCGTCTGCCGTGAAAGTCCGGGGCTCAACTCCGGATCTGCGGTGGGTACGGGCAGACTAGAGTGATGTAGGGGAGACTGGAATTCCTGGTGTAGCGGTGAAATGCGCAGATATCAGGAGGAACACCGATGGCGAAGGCAGGTCTCTGGGCATTAACTGACGCTGAGGAGCGAAAGCATGGGGAGCGAACAGGATTAGATACCCTGGTAGTCCATGCCGTAAACGTTGGGCACTAGGTGTGGGGGACATTCCACGTTTTCCGCGCCGTAGCTAACGCATTAAGTGCCCCGCCTGGGGAGTACGGCCGCAAGGCTAAAACTCAAAGGAATTGACGGGGGCCCGCACAAGCGGCGGAGCATGCGGATTAATTCGATGCAACGCGAAGAACCTTACCAAGGCTTGACATGGACCGGACCGGGCTGGAAACAGTCCTTCCCCTTTGGGGCCGGTTCACAGGTGGTGCATGGTTGTCGTCAGCTCGTGTCGTGAGATGTTGGGTTAAGTCCCGCAACGAGCGCAACCCTCGTTCCATGTTGCCAGCGCGTAATGGCGGGGACTCATGGGAGACTGCCGGGGTCAACTCGGAGGAAGGTGGGGACGACGTCAAATCATCATGCCCCTTATGTCTTGGGCTTCACGCATGCTACAATGGCCGGTACAAAGGGTTGCGATACTGTGAGGTGGAGCTAATCCCAAAAAGCCGGTCTCAGTTCGGATTGGGGTCTGCAACTCGACCCCATGAAGTCGGAGTCGCTAGTAATCGCAGATCAGCAACGCTGCGGTGAATACGTTCCCGGGCCTTGTACACACCGCCCGTCAAGTCACGAAAGTTGGTAACACCCGAAGCCGGTGGCCTAACCCCTTGTGGGAGGGAGCTGTCGAAGGTGGGACTGGCGATTGGGACTAAGTCGTAACAAGGTAGCCGTACCGGAAGGTGCGGCTGGATCACCTCCTTTCTAAGGAGCACCTACAATCACCGTGCCGGGCGTTATGCCTGTGTGTCGGGGTTGTCAGGAGTACGCCCGTTGCGCAGACGTAAGTTCTGCGGCGGGTGCTCACGGGTGGAATATCAACGAATAGGTGCCTGGCGGCACAGGCCGGCAGCAAGTACGGATGGGTCCTTTCGGGGTCCCTGTCCTGGAACGCTCGCCGGAATGAACCGTTGGGTAGTGTTTGGCACACTGTTGGGTCCTGAGACAACAGGACCGGGAGGGTTTTCCTTTCCGGGGCTTGTGTTTCTGGTTTCCTGGCTGCACCGAGCGCGCATGTGATGTGTGTGGGGTGTGTGGTACGGGGTTGTTGTTTGAGAACTACATAGTGGACGCGAGCATCTTTTATAAGAAGCAATTTCCAAGAATATGAACCTGGATCTGTCCTTGCGCCTTTGGGTGTGGGGGTGGTTTCTGTGGTTCTCTCGAAATTACTCCTTGATCTTTTGTGGTCAAGTTTTTAAGAGCACACGGTGGATGCCTTGGCATTAGGAGCCGAAGAAGGACGTAGGAATCTGCGATAAGCCTGGGGGAGTCGATAACCGGACTGTGATCCCAGGGTGTCCGAATGGGGAAACCCCGCCAGACGCGCGAGTGATCTGGTGACCCGCATCTGAACACATAGGGTGCGTGGAGGGAACGCGGGGAAGTGAAACATCTCAGTACCCGCAGGAAGAGAAAACAATAGTGATTCCGTCAGTAGTGGCGAGCGAACGCGGATCAGGCTAAACCGTTCCATGTGTGATAGCCGGCGGGCGTTGCATGGTCGGGGTTGTGGGACTTTCCGTTCTGTCTCTGCCGGGACAGTGGGGTGAGAGCATGTGCATAGGTGAACGGTCTTGAAAGGCCGGCCAGAGAGGGTGTGAGCCCCGTAACCGAAATGTAGTGTGCCGCCTGGGAAGTATCCCAAGTAGCACGGGGCCCGAGAAATCCCGTGCGAATCTGTCAGGACCACCTGATAAGCCTAAATACTCCCTAATGACCGATAGCGGACCAGTACCGTGAGGGAAAGGTGAAAAGTACCCCGGGAGGGGAGTGAAACAGTACCTGAAACCGTGTGCTTACAATCCGTCGGAGCCTCCGCAGCTTGCTGTGTAGGGGTGACGGCGTGCCTTTTGAAGAATGAGCCTGCGAGTTAGTGTTACGTCGCGAGGTTAACCCGTGTGGGGAAGCCGTAGCGAAAGCGAGTCTGAACAGGGCGTTGCAGTGGCGTGATCTAGACCCGAAGCGAAGTGATCTACCCATGGCCAGGTTGAAGCGACGGTAAGACGTCGTGGAGGACCGAACCCACTTCAGTTGAAAATGGAGGGGATGAGCTGTGGGTAGGGGTGAAAGGCCAATCAAACTTCGTGATAGCTGGTTCTCCCCGAAATGCATTTAGGTGCAGCGTTGCGTGTTTCTTACCGGAGGTAGAGCTACTGGATGGCTAATGGGCCCTACAAGGTTACTGACGTCAGCCAAACTCCGAATGCCGGTAAGTGAGAGCGCAGCAGTGAGACTGTGGGGGATAAGCTTCATAGTCGAGAGGGAAACAGCCCAGACCACCAACTAAGGCCCCTAAGCGTGTGCTAAGTGGGAAAGGATGTGGAGTTGCGAAGACAACCAGGAGGTTGGCTTAGAAGCAGCCATCCTTAAAAGAGTGCGTAATAGCTCACTGGTCAAGTGATTCCGCGCCGACAATGTAGCGGGGCTCAAGTACACCGCCGAAGTTGTGGCATTCAGATATTAGCTAAGCCCTTGTGGTTCAGGCGTCTGGATGGGTAGGGGAGCGTCGTGTGGGCAGTGAAGTCGCGGTGGAAACCAGCGGTGGAGCCTACACGAGTGAGAATGCAGGCATGAGTAGCGAAAGACGGGTGAGAAACCCGTCCGCCGAATGATCAAGGGTTCCAGGGTCAAGCTAATCTGCCCTGGGTAAGTCGGGACCTAAGGCGAGGCCGACAGGCGTAGTCGATGGACAACGGGTTGATATTCCCGTACCGGCGAAAAACCGCCCATGCTGAACAGGGGATACTAACCGCCCGAGACCTGCCCGACACCCCTTGTGGGTGAAGGGTTTTGGTGGAGCGCGGGACCTGATCCTGGGAGGCAAGCGTATTAACAGGTGTGACGCAGGAAGGTAGCCGAGCCGGGCGATGGTTGTCCCGGTCTAAGGATGTAGGGCGAACGGTAGGCAAATCCGCCGTTCATGATGCCTGAGACCCGACGGGACCCCCGTATGGGGGGATTCGGTGATCCTATGCTGCCTAGAAAAGCATCGACGCGAGGTTTTAGCCGCCCGTACCCCAAACCGACACAGGTGATCAGGTAGAGAATACTAAGGCGATCGAGAGAATTATGGTTAAGGAACTCGGCAAAATGCCCCCGTAACTTCGGGAGAAGGGGGGCCCCTATCGTGATGGACACTAGCTGTCCGGAGCGTGCAGGGGCCGCAGAGACCAGGGGGAAGCGACTGTTTACTAAAAACACAGGTCCGTGCGAAGTCGCAAGACGATGTATACGGACTGACTCCTGCCCGGTGCTGGAAGGTTAAGAGGACCGGTTAGCCGCAAGGCGAAGCTGAGAATTTAAGCCCCAGTAAACGGCGGTGGTAACTATAACCATCCTAAGGTAGCGAAATTCCTTGTCGGGTAAGTTCCGACCTGCACGAATGGAGTAACGACTTCCCCGCTGTCTCAACCATAAACTCGGCGAAATTGCAGTACGAGTAAAGATGCTCGTTACGCGCAGCAGGACGGAAAGACCCCGAGACCTTTACTATAGTTTGGTATTGGTGTTCGGAGTGGCTTGTGTAGGATAGGTGGGAGACGTTGAAGCCCGGACGCCAGTTCGGGTGGAGTCATCGTTGAAATACCACTCTGGTCACTTTGGACATCTAACTTCGGCCCGTAATCCGGGTCAGGGACAGTGCCTGATGGGTAGTTTAACTGGGGCGGTTGCCTCCTAAAAAGTAACGGAGGCGCCCAAAGGTTCCCTCAGCCTGGTTGGCAATCAGGTGTCGAGTGTAAGTGCACAAGGGAGCTTGACTGTGAGAGAGACATCTCGAGCAGGGACGAAAGTCGGGACTAGTGATCCGGCGGTACATTGTGGAATGGCCGTCGCTCAACGGATAAAAGGTACCTCGGGGATAACAGGCTGATCTTGCCCAAGAGTCCATATCGACGGCATGGTTTGGCACCTCGATGTCGGCTCGTCGCATCCTGGGGCTGGAGTAGGTCCCAAGGGTTGGGCTGTTCGCCCATTAAAGCGGTACGCGAGCTGGGTTTAGAACGTCGTGAGACAGTTCGGTCCCTATCCGCTGCGCGCGCAGGAAATTTGAGAAGGGCTGTCCTTAGTACGAGAGGACCGGGACGGACGAACCTCTGGTGTGTCAGTTGTACTGCCAAGTGCACCGCTGATTAGCTACGTTCGGATGGGATAACCGCTGAAAGCATCTAAGCGGGAAGCTCGCTTCGAGATGAGATTTCCATACACCTTGTGTGTGAGAGGCCCCCAGCCAGACCACTGGGTTGATAGGCCGGATGTGGAAGCGAGGACTAACGACTCGTGAAGCTGACCGGTACTAATAGGCCGATAACTTACACCACACACCCCCTTCCGTGAACGGATTCAAAAGACGTTCACACCATGGAAGAGGGTACAAAGAAACAAGACTGCTTGCGTCCACTATGTGGTTCCCAAACAACAAACCCGCCACGGGCACGTTGCTTGACGGAACCAACAACAAAATAACAACACCACACTGCCCCCAGGGGCAGGAAGTTGTAACCACCAGATTTCCCACCCCGGGAACGGCTCTCACAGCCCCCAGGGTGCGGACACAGGGTTACGGCGGTCATAGCGTGGGGGAAACGCCCGGTCCCATTCCGAACCCGGAAGCTAAGACCCACAGCGCCGATGGTACTGCACCCGGGAGGGTGTGGGAGAGTAGGTCACCGCCGGACATACATTAGGTCGAGAGCCTCCAACCACCAGGTTGGAGGCTCTCCCCCTTTAACACCCAAAACGTCTTTCCGCAGAATCGGAGCCGGCAGAACCCCGCCAGAGCTGCGGGAGCGTCGGGAGTGGCGCTGGCAGCCAGGGCGGAGGGCTTGGCCTTGTAGAGTTGGTGCCCATGGATAACCTCTTCAGCCACGCCGCGGCAGCCCCGGAACCCGAGCCGGCAGGAGGCCTCGAGCCGGTGGTCTGCACCGTCGTCGTCCCCGGCGCGGTCGCGAGGGCCTTTGTCGGGTTTACCGAGCACACGCATCTCTGGTGGCCGCTCGAGGACCACAGTGTGTACGGAACGGGCTCCTATGTGGAGTTCGAGGAGAACCTGATTCTTGAAACGGCGGACGACGGCCGGACCGCCATCTGGGGCACGATCGATGACTGGCAGCCCCCGCTGTCCTTCCACGCCAGCTGGCACCCCGGCACACAAGCCCTGTGGTCCACCGAGCTGCGCGTCGCGTTCCGGGCCGTGGAGGGTGGCACGGAGCTGCGCCTGGTGCAGAGTGGCTGGGAGGGCGCTCAGGACCCGGCCGCCACGCGTGCGGAGTACCAGGCGGGCTGGCCCGGCGTGCTGCAGAGGTTCGTCCGCTTCATGGGCGGACAGGTGCCGGAACTCCTGTAACGCGGCGCTCCAGCCCGGTTCATGGCGGTGAAGCTTACCGGGCCCCGGCGGTCAGCTGAGTTTAGGCCGTTTGCGCGCTGCCGGAACCACACGACGGAGGGGTAACCGGGCTGGAACGGCATTGCCCGCCATCCTGGAAGCCTGGAGTTGCAGTACAGCTAGCGCAGGGGAGCGGCGTCGACCGGGGGAACGGCGGTACTGGAACGGATCACGAAACTGGTCGGATATTCGGTGTCCGCCGCCGCGGTGTCCGTGCCGCCGTCGAGCCCTGCCAGCAGCCGTCGGACCGCCATGGCGCCCTGGCCCCGGGGATCCTGGTCGATGGTCGTCAGGCCGAACAGCTCACCCAGTTCGTGGCCGTCGATGCCGATGACCGACAGGTCGTAGGGAACGCGGAGCCCGAAGTCGCGGGCGGCGAGGATGGTGCCGATCGCCATCTCGTCGGACGCGGCGAAAACCGCGGTGGGCCGCTCCGGGGAACTGCCCAGCAGCTGCCGCGCACTGGCGTAGGCGCCCTGGATGGTGAAGTCGGCGGAGACCAGCCATTCCGGACGAATGGGCAGGCCGGCGTCCCGCATGGCCTTGGTGAAACCGCCCTGGCGGGTGCCCGGCAGCCGGAAGTCCTTCTCGTACGCCGCATCGCCGGTCATATGCGCGATCCTGCTGTGGCCGAGCTGGATCAGGTGCCGGGCCGCGGCTTCGGCGATGCCCGAATCGTTGATCCGGATCGTCGAGGCGCCCGGCAGGGGCCCGCCGATCCCGACGATGGGCCGGTGGATGGCAAGCAGTTGCTGGATCTCGGCCTCGCTGAGCTCCAGGGACACGGCGATGACCGCGTCCACGCGCTTGCGCAGCAGGAAGTCGTTCAGGACGCTGTGCCGGCGCTCCTCGCCCTCACTGACGTTATAGAGCGTGAGGTCGTAGCCGGCGTCCAGCAGGGTCGCGGAGACGCCCTCCACCACCGAGGAGAAGAACCAGCGGTGCACGGAGGGAACCACGACGCCGACGTTGTGGTTCCGCCCGGACGCCAGGCTGGAGGCGTGGTAGGAGAGCACAAACCCCAGTTCGGCCGCGGCTGCCTGGGCACGCTCGCGGCTCTGGGTTGAGACGTTGCCCTTGCCGCTCAAGGCGCGCGAAACGGTGGCGATGGAGAGGCCGGCCCGTTCCGCGACGTCCTTGATGCCGGGCATTTTCAGCTCTCCGTGTCCTCGATGTAGATATCCAGCCAAACAGTTTCACCTGAGCTTAACCGATGGGTAGCCCCGTCCGGTTCCGACGACGCGGCGCTGCGCAGCAGCACCTCGCCGGCGGGCAGTTCGACGGAATCCGGCCCGACGTTCATCAGCACCGCGGTGGTGCCGTTCAGGTAGGCCAGCGACGTGTCCGTGCACCAGTCCTCGAGCCAGGCGAGGGAGCCCTCGCCCAGGCCGAGCTCGCGCCGGAGTCCCAGCATCCGCCGGTACAGGTTCAGGTGCGACGACGGCGACGCGGCCTGGGCGTCGCGGGCCAGCCCCGCGAAGCTCGCGGGCTGGGGCAGCCAGGGGTCGGCTCCGGCGCCGAAACCCGCGTGGGCTTCGGCGGAACGCCACGGCAGCGGAACCCGACAGCCGTCCCGGCCCAGCCGCTCGCCGCCGGTGCGCCCGAAGGTGGGGTCCTGGCGCTGGTGGTCCGGGATGTCGATGCCGTCGGGCAGCCCGAGCTCTTCGCCCTGGTAGAGGTAGGCGCCGCCGGGCAGGCCCAGCATGAACATCGAGGCCGCGGCCGCGCGGGAGCGACCGAGCTCCTCGTCCGGCTGCACATCGGACGGGCCGATGCCGTCGCCGTCGCGGGGCGCCGGACCGTTGTAGCCGAAGCGGGTCGCGTGCCGGACGACGTCGTGGTTGGACAGCACCCAGGTGCTGGGGGCTCCGACGGCGTCCAGGGCGGTCAGCGAGTCCGTGATGACTCCGCGCATGCGGTGCACGTCCAGGCCGGCGTGAAGGTACGGGAAGTTGAAGGCCTGGTGCATCTCGTCCGGGCGGACCCAGTCGGCCAGCCGGGGGAGCGGGTCCACGTTGGCCTCGGCGCAGAGGATGCGGTCGGGACCATATTCGGCCAGGATCCGGCGCCAGGTGCGGTAGATGTCGTGCAGCGCGGGCTGGCCGAACATCGGGGCCTCGTGCCCGGGGAAGCCGTGCGAGCTGTTGCCGTCGGCGCGGCCGCCCCACTCCGGCAGGCCCGGGGCCTTGACGAGCGCGTGCGCCACGTCGACGCGGAAGCCGGAGACGCCGCGGTCGAGCCAGAAGCGCAGGACGCGCTCAAACTCGGCGTGGACGGCGTCGTTGTCCCAGTTGAAGTCGGGCTGGGAGGTGTCGAACAGGTGCAGGTACCACTGGCCGGGAGTTCCGTCCGGTTCGGTGATCCGGGTCCAGGCCGGTCCGCCGAAGTGAGACTGCCAGTTGTTCGGCGGCTCGTCGCCGGACTCGCCGCGGCCGTCCCGGAAGATGAACATGTCCCGCTCCGGGCTGCCCGCGGGGGCGGCCAGCGCCGCCTGGAACGCGGTGTGCTGGTCCGAGCAGTGGTTGGGCACCAGGTCCACGATCAGCCGCAGGCCGAGGCGGGTGGCCTCGGCCATCATCGCGTCGAAGTCGGCCAGGGTGCCAAACAGCGGATCGACGTCGCAGTAGTCGCTGACGTCGTAGCCGGCATCGCGCTGCGGGGAGCGGTAGAACGGCGAGAGCCAGACGGCGTCGATGTCCAGCTCCGCGAGCTGGGGCAGTTCGGCGGTGATGCCGGCAAGGTCGCCGACGCCGTCGCCGTTCAGGTCCCGGAACGAACGCGGGTACACCTGGTAAATGACGGCGGAACGCCACCATCCGGGCGTGTGGTCTGCGGCATGCACCAGGGTCAACGGGCTGGCCAGGGCGGAGAGGACTGAATCAACGGACATGCCGGTAATCGTAAGGCCCCCACACCGAAATTGAAAACGCTTCCAGTTGCCGCGCGCCGCGGTGCCGAATTCACCCTCCCCGCCGAATCCCCGGCCAAAGACGGCATCCGGGCCCTGTCTGCGCGGGTTCTCGGAATCCCCGGGAACACGGCCGTGGTCGGCAGGCGACGACACGCCCCGCTAGAATGACTTTCCAAAGCGTGCATCACCGTGTAGCTTGGAAGCGCTTGCAGCTGTGAGCCACATCACCGACGATGCCACCGGGCCCGAATCCTACCGATCGGGCCCAACGCGTGGATGCAGGATTTCATGAAAGGGACACCAATGAAGGTGCAGAACACCCTCACAACCGGGACCAGCCGCCGGGTCTTCACGGCCGGCGCGCTCTCCGTGGCCGCGGCGCTGGCACTGAGTGCCTGCGGCGGCGCGGCAGCCACCGCCCCGGCCACGGCCACCGCGAAGCCGGACCTCAAGTCCGCCGGCGCAGCCACGATCACCATGTGGGTCGACGCCGAGCGCTCGCCCGCGCTGAAGGACATCACCGCGAAGTTCCAGGCTGACACCGGAATCGAAGTAAAGCTCGTGGTCAAGGACTTCGCGGCAGTCCGCGACGACTTCATCACCCAGGTTCCCACCGGCAAGGGCCCGGACCTCATCGTCGGCCCGCACGACTGGGTAGGCAAGTTCGTCCAGAACGGCGTGATCGCCCCCGTCGAGCTCGGCGACAAGAAGGCCGCCTTCCAGGATTCCTCCATCAAGGCCATGACCTACAACGGTTCGGTCTACGGCGTTCCCTACGCGATCGAGAACATCGCGCTGCTGCGCAACACCGCGATCGTGTCCGACGCGGCCAAGACCATGGACGAGGTCATCGCCAACGGCAAGAAGGCCGTCGCCGACGGCAAGGCCAAGTTCCCGTTCCTCGTCGGTATGGACCCGAAGCAGGGCGACCCGTACCACCTGTACCCGCTGCAGTCCTCGATGGGCTCGCAGGTCTTCGGCAAGGCTTCCGACGGCGGCTACGACCCGAAGCAGCTCCTCATCGGCGATGCCGCCGGCGTCGACTTTGCCAAGAAGCTGGCCGCCTGGGGCGACGCCGGCGAGAAGATCATCAACTCCAACATCACCGGTGACATCGCCAAGGAGAAGTTCCTGGCCGGCGAGTCCCCGTACTTCCTGACCGGCCCGTGGAATGTCCCGGACGTGCAGAAGAAGGGCATCAAGTTCGCTGTCGACGCACTGCCCACCACGGGCAGCCAGCCGGCGCAGCCGTTCATCGGTGTCAACGGCTTCTTCATCAGTGCCAAGAGCGCCAACGCGCTGGCCACCAACGAGTTCGTGACCAACTACCTCACCTCCGAGGCGGCCCAGGACTCCATGTACAAGGCAGGCGGCCGCCCGCCGGCACTCAAGTCCTCCTTCGAAAAGGCTGCAAGCGACCCGGTTGTCGCAGCGTTCGGCAAGATCGGCGCCACCGGCGTTCCGATGCCGGCCATCCCGGAAATGAGCGCCGTCTGGGCTGACTGGGGAGCCACCGAGCTCTCCCTCATCAAGGGCCAGGGCGACCCCGCCGCTGACTGGGCCAAGATGGCGGCCAGCATCAAGACCAAAATCGGGGGCTAGCCCCCGCGCCGGTTCCTGACGCCTCGAGACGTGCGAGCAGCGCCAGGAACCGGCCAGCACCGGGCCGGGCGGCATCAAACCGCCCGGCCCGTTCCTGCATCACCCCAGCTTCCCCCAAGGACTGAAGACAGCTATGCCAGAAACTGAACTCCGCGAGGGCCCCGGCCCCGACGCCGCGCCGGCAGCCAAGATCGCCGGCCCCTCCGTCCTCGGAAGGCAGCGCGGCAGCTCCCGCCGCCGTTTCGGCCCGGACGGCACCAAGGGAACCATCGCCAAAATCGTCCTGCTGGGCCTCGTGGATGCCGTGGCCGTCTACGTCCTGATGATGCTGTTCTTCAGCCACTCCTGGATGGTCCTGGCCGTCTCCGCCGTCGTCGTGCTGGCCATCAACTGGATCTACCTGCGCAAGGGCGGCCTGCCCGCGAAGTACCTCGCGCCCGGCGTGCTGTTCCTGCTGGTCTTCCAGGTCTTTGTGGTCCTGTTCAGCGGCTATATCGCCTTCACCAACTACGGCGACGGCCACAACAGCACCAAGGATGACGCGATCGCGGCCATCCAGCTCACGGCCCAGAAGCGCGTGCCCGACTCGCCGGCCTACAAGGCCGCCGTGCTCGCCAAAGACAACTCCTTCTACCTGCTCTTCACCGCCCCGGACGGCAAGGTCTCGCTCGGCAGCACCGACACCCCGCTGAAAAGCGTCGACGCTGCCGGCAAGGACTCCACCGGCAAGGCCAATGCCCTGGACGGCTACCGGACCCTGAACTTCCAGGAAATCGTGGCCAACCAGCAGCAGATCCTGGGCATCACCGTCCCGGTCTCCTCCGACCCGGCCGACGGCACGCTGCGCACCGCCGACGGCAGCAACGCCTACCAGTTCAAACCGGCCCTGAAGTACGACGCCGCCGCGGACACCTTCACCGACACCGACAGCGGCGCCGTCTACCGCGACAACGGCAAGGGCGCCTTCGCCGCGGACAACGGCGCGACGCTGTCCACCGGCTGGAAGATCGACGTCGGCATGGAAAACTTCGCCCGCGCGTTCACCGACCCGAGCCTGCGCGGTCCGCTCCTGGGCGTGATCCTCTGGACGTTCACCTTCGCGCTCGCCTCGGTCGCCCTGACCTTCGCCCTGGGCCTCTTCCTGGCCATCACGTTCAACCGCGAGGACCTCAAGGGCAAGAAGGTCTACCGGATCCTGATGATCCTGCCCTACGCCTTCCCCGCCTTCCTCACCGGCCTCGTCTGGTCCGGCATCCTTAACCCGGAGTTCGGCTGGCTCAACCAGACCCTGCTCGGCGGAGCCTCCATCGGCTGGCTCACCCACCCGGTGCTGGCCAAGATCAGCGTGCTGGTGGTCAACCTCTGGCTGGGCTACCCCTACATGTTCCTCGTCTGCACCGGGGCCCTGCAGTCGGTTCCCAGCGAGCTGGACGAGGCAGCCCGGATGGACGGCGCCGGGCCGTGGCGGGTATTCCGTTCGATCAAGCTGCCGCTGCTGTTGGTCTCGATCGCGCCGCTGCTGATCTCGTCCTTCGCCTTCAACTTCAACAACTTCAACGTGATCTTCATGCTCACCGGCGGCGGTCCCCGCTTCGCGGACACCAACCGGGACATCGGAGCCACCGACATCCTGATCACCCTGGTGTACAAGGTGGCGTTCGGACAGGGAACCGGCCGTGACTACGGCCTGGCCAGCGCCCTGGCCATCATCATCTTCATCATCGTGGCCACCGTATCGGCCATCAGCTTCAAGCAGACCAAGGCACTCGAGGACGTGAACTCATGAACGGGTCAGCACCGCGCACCGCTCCGGCGGCACCCACCACGGACCACCCGAGCGCCGCGGGGGGCACCACCGACGTCGACTACCTCAAGTCGCTGCACCGCCGGCGCCCGTTCGGGGCCTGGTTCAAGGACAAGGGCTGGCGCCACCTGGTCGGCATTGTCGTCACCATCTTCGCCGTCTTCCCGCTGCTGTACGTGCTCTCGGCGGCTCTCAACTCCACCGGCACGCTGGTGGGATCCAACGCCCTGTTCAGCAAGATCGACCTCGGCAACTTCGCGGCGCTGTTCAACATCCCCTCCCGGCCCTTTGCCCGCTGGTTCCTCAACACCCTGGTGGTGGGCGGCGTGACCTCCGCCGCCACGGTGTTCCTCGGCGCGATGGCCGCCTACGCGTTCTCCCGGATGCGCTTCACCGGCCGCCGCGTGGGCCTGCTGAGCCTGCTCCTGCTGCAGATGTTCCCGCAGCTGCTGGCGGTCGTCGCCATCTTCCTGCTGCTCAGCGGCATCTCCGAAGTCATCCCGGCACTGGGCCTGGGCAGCCAGCTGGGCCTGATCATGGTCTACCTGGGCGGCGCCCTCGGCGTGAACACCTACCTGATGTACGGCTTCTTCAACACCGTGCCGCAGTCCCTGGACGAGGCCGCCAAGATCGACGGCGCCAGCCACACCCAGATCTTCTTCGGCATCATCATGCGCCTGGTCACCCCGATCCTGGCGGTCGTGGGACTGCTGACCTACATAGCCATCTCCGGTGAATTCGTGATTGCGTCCGTGGTGCTCACCGACCCGGACAGCCAGACCCTGGCCGTCGGCCTCTACTCCTTCGTGGCGCAGCAGCGTTCCGAAAACTGGGGCGTGTTCGCCGCCGGCGCCGTGATCTCCGCCCTGCCGGTGATGGCGCTGTTCCTGTTCCTGCAGCGCTACATCGTCAGCGGGCTGACGGCGGGCTCGGTGAAGGGCTAGGCATGCCGGGGGCGCACACGCCGGGGCCGCTTCCGCACCACGACGGCTCGGGGCTGCACGCCCCGCAGAAGGCGGCACTCGGGGAGGCCGCCCGGCTCCGGCTCCGCATCCCCGAGCCGTGGGGCCACGCGAGCCGGGTCTGGCTTCGCTCCGTGCACGACGGCGAACCCCGGTACACGGCCGCCGCCAGCCTCGGCGTGGCCGATGGCTGGGCCTGGTGGGAAGCGGAGCTGGCCGTCACCAACCCGGTGGCCCGCTACCGCTTCCTGATCGAGGCCGGTCAGCGGTACTGGAGCCTCAACGCTCAGGGCCTCTTCAGCCGGGACGTCTCCGACTACGCCGACTTCCGGCTGACGACCTTCCCGGCCGCCCCGCAGTGGCTGCGCCAAGGCACGATGTACCAGATCTTCCCGGACCGCTTCGCCCGCTCGTCCGCCGGACAAAACCCGGCCGCGGCGCACCCGGCACCGGACTGGGCCGTCCCCTGCGACTGGGACACCACGGAGGTGCAGGGCGCCTCCGCGCAGACGCCCGTGCAGTTCTACGGCGGCGACCTGCACGGCATCACCGAGCACCTGGACCACATCCAGGCCCTCGGGGCGGACATCATCTACCTGACGCCGTTCTTCCCGGCGCGCTCCAACCACCGCTACGACGCCTCCACCTTTGCCACGGTGGACCCGCTGCTCGGCGGCGATGAAGCCCTGGTGGAGCTCGTGGAGGCGGCGCACGCCCGCGGCCTGAAGGTGATGGGCGACCTCACAGCGAACCACTCCGGCGACGCGCACGAATGGTTCCAGCGGGCCCTGGCCGCCCCCGGCTCCGAGGAAGCCGGCTACTACTACTTCAACGCGGACCACAGCAGCTACGAGGCCTGGTACGGCGTGCCCTCGCTGCCCAAGCTGAACTGGGCATCGGCCGGTCTGCGGGACAAATTCGTCCTGGCCGACGATTCCCCGGTGGCCCGCTGGCTCCGTCCGCCGTTCAACCTCGACGGCTGGCGGATCGACGTCGGCAACATGACCGGGCGGCTTGGGGCAACCGACCTCAACCAGGAGGTCGCCCGGCTGATCGCCGACCGGGTCCGGGAAATCAATCCGGACGCGGCGCTGCTGGCCGAAGCGACCAACGACGCCGCCCCGGACTTCAGCGGCGAGCACTGGCACGGGGCCATGACGTACTCCAACTTCACCCGGCCGCTGTGGGCCTGGCTCGCCGGCGATGCCGGGCACGTCAACTTCTTCGGCACGCCTCTGCCGGGGCCGAACCGGATGGACGCGGAGGACTTCCTCGCCACGCATCAGGACCTGGCCGCTGCGTTCAGCTGGGACGTCCGGCAGCAGAACATGAACGCCCTGAACAGCCACGACACCGCCCGGGCGGCCACGGTCATGATCGACGGCGGCCAGCGGCTGGGCGCCGTACTGATGTTCACCCTCCCCGGCGTCCCGGTGCTGTTCGCGGGCGACGAGTTCGGGCTCAAGGGCGATAACGGCGAGTTCTCCCGGACCCCCATGCCCTGGACCGACCCCGGCCGGATCCTGACCGACCTCCGCGGCACCTACGCCGCACTCACCGCGCTGCGCCGGGACCAGCCGGCGCTCACCGGCGGCGGAATCCGCTGGCTGCACGCGCAGGGGGATGCGCTGGCCTTCATCCGGGAAACCCCGGACAACGCGGTGCTGGTGATGGTGGCCCGGGCCGCCGCAGACGTGCACCTCACCGCCGGGCTGCTCTCCGACGGCCAGCTCGATGCGCTCTCCCGGCCGCCGGCCTTCGCCGTCGGAGACATTGCTGCGGCCGGGGCACGCCTCCGTGCCGGCGGCCCCGCGGCCGCCGCCTGGGTGCTCCCCGGAGTCACGGTGCCGGCACCCTAGACTGAAGGCCACAACTGACGGCCGGATTCGACGGAGAACTGGAGAGCCATGCGCAGCATTGTCGAGGAGCTGACGTCCGCCCTGGGCACCGAGAAAATCGCCCTGGATGAGGCGACCCTGACCGGCTATGCCGTGGACCAGGCGCCCGTGCTGGACTACCAGCTCCCGCAGGCCGTGGTCCTCGCCGAATCCGTGGCCGACGTCCAGGCTGCCGTCCGGGCCTGCGCCGCCCGCCGGGTGCCGTTGGTGGCCCGCGGTGCCGGTACCGGGGTGTCCGGCGGCGCCCACGCCAGCGAGGGCTGCGTGGTGCTGAGCCTGGAACGGATGAACCGCATCCTGGAGCTCAACCCGGACGACGAGACCGCCGTCGTCGAACCCGGCGTCATCAACGCGGACCTCAACGCCGCCGCCGCGGTGCACGGCCTGATGTACGCACCCGATCCGGCCAGCTACAGAATCTCCACCATCGGCGGCAACGTCGCCACCAACGCCGGCGGGCTGCGCTGCGCGAAGTACGGGGTGACCCGGGACTCGGTGCTGGCGCTCGACGTCGTGCTCGCGGACGGTTCGCTCATCCACAGCGGGCACCAGACCTTCAAGGGCGTGGCAGGCTACGACCTCACCGGGCTGTTCGTGGGGTCGGAGGGGACCCTCGGGATCGTCGTCGGGGTCACGGTGCGGCTGAAGTACCTGCCGCGGGAGGTCCACACCATCGCGGCCTTCTACCCGGACTTCCGCAGCGCCGCGGCCGGGGTCCTCGCGGTGGGCCGCGCACGGGTCCAGCCGGCCATCATGGAACTGCTCGACGATGGCACCCTCGCCCGGCTCGATGCGCTCCACGGCTCGAACCTGGCCTCCCGGGGCGCCTCGCTGCTGCTGATCCAGACCGACGGTTTCGGCGCCGAGGCGGAGGCGGCCGCGATCCGGCCGCTGCTGGCCGCCGGCGGGGCCGTGGTGACCATGGAGGCGAACGCCGAAGCGGAGCAGCTCGTGGAATTGCGCCGCAACAGCCGCGGCGTGGAGGTCGACGACGAATACCGGGTGGGTGAGGACGTCGCCGTGCCGCGCTCGCGGCTGGTGGACTACGTCGAAGAGCTTGAGGCCATGGCCGTGCGGCACGAGGTCAAGCTCAAGGTGGTGGCGCACGCCGGCGACGGCAACCTGCACCCCACCTTCTGGGTGGACCGGACCGGCGACGCGGTGGATGCCGCGGCCATGGAGCGGCTAGGCGCCGCCCTGGACGATTCCGTCACGGTGGCCCTGGCGATGGGCGGCACCATCACAGGGGAGCACGGCGTGGGGCAGTACAAGCTGCGCTGGCTGGGGCTGGAGCAGAAGGAACCGGTACGGGAACTGCAGCGCCGGATCAAGGAGCTCTTCGACCCGGCCGGCATCCTGAATCCAGGCAAAGCGATTTAGCCCGGGCGTGCTGGAATCGCGTCTGCCCAACTGACTCGCAGTTAAGGCCGTTTTCATCGCTGAAAACGGCTTTAACTGCGAGCTAGTTGCGTCCGTGCGGGTGCGGGGTGCCCTAGTCGTCCGCGTCCGGGTACTCCTCGGCCGACTCGTCATCGCCGTAGCGGGACTCCTCGGTTTCCACTTCGAGGATCTTCAGCAGCTCGGTGTCCGGGTTGAGCATGATCGCGGCCTCGTCCCGGCGGTGCCGGAGCTCGGAGTCGATGTAGGACTGCACGGCCTCGGCCAGCGGGATGTGCCGGTTCTCCTTCTCGGACATGTACCAGCGGTGCTCCAGGATCTCGTGCACGGCTTCCGCCGGCTCCAGCTTCCCGGACAGGTCCCGGGGGATTGAGCGGACGATCGGCTCGAAGATCTGGCTTACCCAGAGGTGCGCGCTGTATTCCTCGTCCATGCCCGGGTTGTTATCTGCCCGGAAGGAGTCCATGTCGTTGAGCAGCCGCCGGGCCTGGTTTTCCTGGGCGTCCAGGCCGGTCAGGCGCAGCAGGCGCCGCTGGTGGTGCCCGGCGTCGACCACTTTGGGCTGCAGCTGGATGGTGGAGCCGTTCTGGGTGGTCTTGATGGCGTATTCCTCGACGTCGAAGCCGAGTTCGTTGAGCCGCCGGATGCGGGCGGCCACGCGCCAGCGTTCGCCGATCTCGAAAGACTCCTTCTCGGTCAGCTCGGTCCAGAGCCGCCGGTAGCTCTCCATGATCAGCTCGCTGGTGGCAACAGGATCTACCTTCTCCTCGATCAGGCCGCCGTCGAGCAGGTCCATCAGTTCGCCGGCGATGTTCACCCGGGCAATTTCCAGGTCGTACTCGCGCTGGCCGGTGGACAGGTCCGGGTACAGCTCGCCGGTTTCGGCGTCAACGAGGTAGGCGGCGAAAGCGCCGGCGTCGCGGCGGAACAGGGTGTTGGAGAGGGACACATCGCCCCAGTAGAAGCCGATGAGGTGCAGCCGGACCAGCAGCAGGGCCTGCGCGTCGATCAGGCGCGTCAGGGTGTCCTTGCGCAGCATCTGGGAAAACAGCGCGCGGTAGGGCATAGAGAACTTCAGGTGCCGGGTGACCAACACGGGGTTCAGCGGCCGGCCCTCGGGGGTGGTGCGGCCGGTGATGACCGCCACCGGCTCCACGCAGGGGACGTCCAGGCGGGCGAGCTTGCGGAGCATGTGGTACTCGTGCCGGGCAATGTGCTCCGAGGTCTCCTTGATGGCGATCACGGACCCGCCGAGGTGGGCGAACCGCACGATGTGCCGGGAGATGCCACGGGGGAGCGCGGCGAGGTACTCCGCCGGCCAGTCCTCCAGCGCGATGTGCCAGGGCAGGTCCAGCAGCTCGGGCTCCGTGGCGGCGGCCGTGATGCTCAGCGAACTGGAGACGGCCTTGTCGTCGTTGGCGCTGGCGGCCTCGTACCGGGGCAGCTTGCCGATCTGCCCGTAGTCAGTGGGTTCGTCGTGCCACTGGGCACCGTTGTCCTCGCTCATGAGCCAATTCTCCCGTACATGGGGGTACCGCGCCTAAAATCTGCCGCTTAACGGCCGACGGCGGCCCTCCCGGAGGAGGACCGCCGTCGGTCTCTAAGCCGGAACGTCAGTCGCCGAGGCGCAGGCCGGTCTTGGTGTCGAACAGGTGCACGTGGCCCGACTGCGGGCGGACCCAGACGGTCTCGCCCTTCATCGGGGGACGGCGGCCGTCGACGCGGGCCACGATGTCGTGGCTCTTGCCGTCCAGGGTGGTGTGGCCGTAGACATAGGCGTCGGCGCCGAGTTCCTCGACGACGTCGACCTCCACCTGGAGGCCCTCGCCCTCAGGGGCGGTCTCGAGGTCTTCCGGACGGCTGCCCAGGGTGACGGTCTTGCCACTGGCCCCTTCGAGGACATCGTGCGGGACCGGGTAGATGGTGCCGCCGAACTGCACGCCGCCGTCGACGACGGGAAGCTCCAGCAGGTTCATCGCGGGGGAGCCGATGAAGCCGGCCACGAAGACGTTCTTGGGCTTGTCGTAGAGGTTGCGCGGGGTGTCCACCTGCATCAGCAGGCCGTCCTTGAGCACGGCGACGCGGTCACCCATGGTCATGGCTTCGACCTGGTCGTGGGTCACGTAGACGGTGGTGACGCCGAGGCGGCGGGTCAGGGATGCGATCTGCGTGCGGGTCTGCACGCGGAGCTTTGCATCAAGGTTGGACAGCGGCTCGTCCATCAGGAAGACCTGCGGGTTACGCACGATCGCGCGGCCCATGGCGACACGCTGGCGCTGGCCGCCGGAGAGGGCCTTCGGCTTGCGGTCGAGGTACGGCTCGAGGTCCAGCAGCTTGGCGGCCTCACGGACACGCTCGGCGCGCTCTTCCTTGCTGACGCCGGCGATCTTCAGCGCGAAGCCCATGTTGTCCGCCACCGTCATGTGCGGGTACAGGGCGTAGTTCTGGAAGACCATGGCGATGTCGCGGTCCTTCGGCGGGACGTCGGTGACATCGCGGTCGCCAATCAGAATCCGGCCGGAGTTGACGTCCTCCAGGCCTGCGAGCATACGCAGGGAGGTGGACTTTCCGCAGCCGGAGGGTCCAACGAGGACCAGGAACTCGCCGTCGGCGATTTCAATGTTGAGCTTGTCAACAGCGGGCTTCTCTGTGCCCGGGTACAGACGCGTAGCGTTATCAAAAGTAACTGTAGCCACAGTTATCAATCCCTTCACCGGCAGGTACGTGCCGGACGATCCGTAGTGAATGGTTCTTTATATTCAGTTGTGGCATCCGGAGGTGGATGCGCATGCTCCCCGGCCGAAGCCGAGGAGCATCCAATGACGCCGCACGGTAGTTGTGCGCCACATCACATACAGAGTATGTCAGATTTTTGGTTTTGGGGCTAAAAGGTTACGGATCTCACAGGTGGGGTCGGTCACAGAGGGTCCGATCCGGCTGTGTATGCTGTGCGCATGACGGCCCTGCAGATCTATGTCAGTTTCCCCGGCACGGCGCGCGAAGCACTCGGCTTCTACGCGGACATTTTCGGCGGGGAGCTGGCCTTGTTCACGTACGAGGAGTTCCACCGCACCGACGGCCCGCCGGATGCCATCGCCCACGGCCAGCTGAACGGCGCCGTCGCCCTGGCGGGCTCGGATGCGGCGGCGGGCGAGAAAAGTGTCCGGTGCGAAGGCCTGATTCTCTCGCTGCTGGGGACCGCCGAGCCCGCCGTGCTGCACGAGTGGTTCGACAAGCTCGCCGTTGAGGGCAGGGTGATCGACCCCCTCGCCCCGAAGCCCTGGGGCGCGTCGGATGGCCAGGTCGTGGACCGTCACGGACTGCACTGGCTTATTGGCTACGAACTTGGGGCCTGACCCAACTAGGTCGCATTAGCCGCCGTTTTGAGGGCTGAAAACGGCACCTATTGCGGGTCAGTTGGGTGCGCTTAGCCGCCGACGGCCTTCCGGCGTTCGCGCAGCAGCGCCTCCAGAAACTCGGAGACGTGCGTGGGCGCCTCCACCCGGAACTCTGCCTGGGTGAAGTCCAGGCCCACCTTTACGCCCAGGTCCCCACGGATGAGGCTGCCCAGGGCGTCCTCGTCCGTGGTGTCATCGCCGGCGAACACGACGGCGGTGGCCCCGGTGGCCTGGCGGAGGAAGGAGATCCCCTCGCCCTTGGAGGCGTGGACGACGGAGGTCTCCAGCACGCGATTTCCAGTCTTGAGGAAGACACCCGGGCGGTCCTGCAGGGCGGCCTTGGCCGCCGCCACGGCGTCCTCGGCGACGTCGTTGGCGGCCAGCCGGGTGTGCAGCACGACGCCGGCTGGCTTGTCCTCGAGCAGGGTTCCGGGCGCTTGCTCCACGATCTCTGCCAGGATCCGGCGCACGTCGGCCAGCAGCTCCCGCTGGGCGTCTTCCAGCACGAGTTCGGTTGAGCCGGGGCCCAACCAGACCTCCGCGCCGTGGCTGCCGATCAGCAGCGTCTGCTCCGGGGGCGAGGCGACGGCCCGCAGGCTGTCCAGGGCGCGGCCGGAGATGAGCGCCGTCGTCGTCCGCGGAAGCTCAGCGAGGGCGGCGAAGGCCGCGGCGGAACGGGGCAGTGCCCGCGAGTCCGCCGCGTGGTCCACCAACGGGGCCATGGTGCCGTCGAAATCCATCGCGACCAGCAGTTCCTCGGTGCCGGCCACGCGGTGCACGGCCTCCAGCAGTTCGGGGGAGAGCGAGAGCGAGGTCGTGGCGGGGTCGTCGTCAGGAGTCATCGCGGACCACCTTTTCCTGCAGCGCGCGAAGGAAGTCAGCGGACCAGAGGTCGACGTCGTTGGTCAGGATCTGCTTGCGCATGGCGCGCATCCGTCGTGCGGCCTCGGCGGGCTGCATGTTGACCGCGCGCATGATGGTGTCCTTGAGCCCGTCGATGTCGTGCGGGTTCATCAGGAGGGCCTGCTTGAGCTGGTCCGCGGCGCCGGCGAATTCACTGAGCACCAGGGCGCCGTCGTTGTTCGTCCGGGCCGTGACATACTCCTTGGCGACCAGGTTCATGCCGTCGCGCAGGGCGGTGACGAGCATGACGTCGGCGGCCAGGTACAGCGCGACCATTTCCTCGATCGGGTAGCTGTGGTGCAGGTACCGGACGGCGGTGTTCTGCATCGTGTCGTAGGTGCCGTTGATGTGGCCGACGGTGCCCTCGACTTCCTCGCGCAGCAGGCGGTACTGTTCGACCCGCTCGCGGCTGGGGCTGGCCACCTGGATCAGGGACGCGTCCTCCACCGTGACTTTGCCGTCCTCCAGGAGTTCCTCGTAGGCCTTGAGCCGGTGCCGGATGCCCTTGGTGTAGTCCAGCCGGTCGACGCCGAGCAGGATCGTCTTGGGGTTGCCGAGGTCGCGCCGGATCTGCCGGGCACGCTCGATGATCTCCGGCTTGTGGGCCAGTTCGGTGATCTGTTTGACGTCGATGGAGATCGGGAACGACTGGGCGCGGGCAATGTGGGTGGTTTCGCCGTCGGCGCCCTTGACGTGGACCTGCTGCTGCTTGACGCTGGCGCCGAGGAAGCGGCGGGCGGAGCGCATGAAGTTCCCGGCGTCGCTGCTGCGCTGGAAGCCCACCAGGTCCGCGCCGAGCAGTCCGTCGATGATCGCGCGGCGCCACGGCAGTTGCGCGAAGATCTCCGGCGGCGGGAAGGGGATGTGGTTGAAGAAGCCGATCTTGAGGTCCGGGCGGGCCTCGCGGAGCATCTTGGGCACCAACTGAAGCTGGTAGTCCTGGACCCAGACAGTGGCGCCCTGCGCCGCGTGGCGGACGACGGCGTCGGCGAACCGCTTGTTGACCTTGCGGTACGAGTCCCACCAAGCGCGGTGGAACTCCGGCGGCGCAATCACGTCGTGGTAGAGCGGCCAGAGTGTGGCGTTGGAGAAGCCTTCGTAGAACAGCTCGATGTCCCGGGTGCTGAGCTGGACGGGGATGAGGTCGATGCCGCGGTGGCTGAAGGGCTCGAGGTGCTCGTCCGGGGCGCCGTGCCAGCCCACCCAGGCACCGTCGGTCTTGGTCATCATGGGGGCCAGCGCCGTCACGAGGCCGCCGGGGGAGCGGCGCCAGCCGTCCTCGCAGCCGGGCTCATCCGGGGAGCAGCGGTCCACGGGCAGACGGTTGGACACCACCATGAAATCGAACGTGTCGGCTGCTTCCGAAGCGCCCGGGTGCTTGTCCGCCGTCGACGGGGCGTCCTGCTCCCCGTCGGCTGTCTGTGCAGTGTGGTGCTCGGCGCTCTGGCTTGCTTGCATTGGTGCCCCCTGGGGTTGCTTGTGGCTCTGATCCACCCTAGCCGGGCGGAATCTTCTGTGCTATTCGCCCGTTAGGCACACGGAAGGAAACTTGAAGGCGCAAGCTCCCGGGTTTCTCCCCTAAAATGATGGAGTTGCCACCCAGTGGACCATCCCAGGCCGATCGACACGAGGAACTAATGAGCCCCGCAAACGAACCCCGTCAGTCCAAAGCGGAGCGCACCGCCGCGGCGCGCGAGAAAGCTCGTGAGATCCGCGAGGCGCAGCTGAAGAAGGAAAAGCGGAACAAGCTGCTGATCGGCTGGGGCATCGTGGCCGCGGTCGTCGCAATCATCGTGATTGTCGCCCTGGTGGTCACCTCGAACATCCAAAAGAACGCACCCATCGCTGATTCCGGTCCGACGCCGGCAAACGGCAACGTCAACGGCGGCGTGACGCTGCTGGCCAACACCGAGGTGGCAAAGTCGGCGCCGGCCACCGTCAAGCTCGCGGACGTGCCGTCCGCCCCCGCTACGCCGCCGGCAGAGATCAAGGCGCCCGGAGCCGACGCCGAGGCCGGAAAGCCGGTCAAGGTGGTCCTCTACATCGACTTCATCTGCCCGGTGTGCAAGAACTTTGAGGCGCAGTACAACCAGACCCTCACCAAGCTCCGCAACGACGGCAAGATCACCGTCGAGTACCGGCCGCTGGGCTTCCTGGACAGCCGCTCCAGCACGAACTACTCCTCGCGGGCAGCCAACGCCGCGGCCTGCGTGGTGAATGAGTCCCCGGAGAAGTACTCGGACTTCGTCGACGCACTGTTCGCCAAGCAGCCGGCCGAGGGCAGCGCGGGCCTCTCCGACTCGGACTTGAAGAAGCTGGCCACCGACACCGGGGCCAAGAGCATCGACAAGTGCGTGGATGACAAGACCTACCGCCCGTACGTGAAGTACACGACCCAGCAGGCTGCGGCGATCGGCGTCACCGGAACGCCTACCGTCTTTGTCGAGGGCAAGCAGTGGGGCAAGGGCGACAGCGCCCAGACCCCGTTCGACCAGTACCTCCAGGCAGCGGTGGACGCCAAGAAGTAGCCGCCGCTCAACGGATGCAGCCCGGCCCCGGATTCGTCCGGGCCGGGCTGTCTCTCTTTCGGCAGGGTGCCGCATTTTTTACCGGCAGGCGTCTGTGGGCTACCCTTATCTAGCGCTTAGCGTCAGGCCCCTTGAGCGGCCCGACGACGACGGCGAAACTGCCTCCTTAGCTCAGTTGGCCAGAGCACCGCTCTTGTAAAGCGGGGGTCGTCGGTTCGAATCCGACAGGGGGCTCCACTGAACTCCTCCGTTCCGGCGATTCTGCCCGGGACGGAGGGGTTTTTCCATACCCGCAGCCTGGTGGGTCCGCCGAATCGACGGTTCCGTGCCCACACGACGCTTCCAGGCATCGAGTGGGCGGGGAACCGTCGAAACGGCGCCTTGGGACGGTTAGGAACGTCGTCGCCGCCTCACCCCGCCGGCCGGGTGGCCTCTTCGAGGATTTCCAGCAGGTGCCGGTAGGCGTGGCCGGTGGCCTTGGACATGCCCAGTTCGCAGGTGCGGTTCGTTGAGGCGTAGGCGTCGAATTCGCGCTCGTTGATTTCCCGGGCCTGCTTGTCCGTGGCGGAGTCGGTCAGTTCCGGGTGCAGCAAGCCGCGGTCACCGGCGAACGCGCAGCAGCCCCAGTTCAGCGGCACAAACACGTCCCCGGCCACGGCCCGGGCGATGTCCGTCAGCGCGTCGTTGGTCCCCAGCTGGGTGGAGGAGCAGGTGGGGTGCAGGGCCATGGAACCCACCGGGGCGGTGACAGTCAGCTGCCCGAGCACGTGCTGGTGCACGAACTCCACAGAATCCACGAACCGCAGCCCGGCGTAGCGCTCCCCGCCCTCGGCGGCGAGCCGCTTCATCGTCTCCAGGCCCTCAGTGCAGGAGGCGGCGTCGCACACCACCGGCAGCCGGCCCTGGCCGCTTGCCTGGTACAGGCCGTCCAGGACCTTGGCGGACATCGCCGCGTAGCCCTGCGCGAAGCCCTTGGATTTCCACGGGGTGCCGCAGCACAGGCTGCCGATCTCCTCCGGGACGGTCAGCCCCACGCCGGCGCGCTCGCAGAGCTCCAGGAAGGCCCGGGCCGAGCCCTTGGCAGGCCCACCCGGCGCGTCCGCGGGGCCGAACATGGTGCCGATGCAGGCCGGGAAAAACACGGCGACGCTGTCCGGGTCCCGGCGCGGCCGGCGCTTGGAGCCGCCACCGGGCAGCACGGAGTCGTAGGTGGGAACGGTCTCCGCGCCCAGCACGGCCCGGCCGACGGCGGTCGCGGCCTTGGCCAGCGGCGCGGGCATCGCCTTCGCCACCGTCAGGGCCAGGCCGCCGCCGGCGGTGACGGCGCCCCAACGATCCGCGGCGGCGCTCCAGCCGGCCTCCGCGACGGCGTTCGCGTTTTCCGTCCGCAGCCGCCGCACCAGGTCCCCGGTGTTGATCAGCACCGGGCAGGCGGTGACGCACATGCCGTCGGCCGCGCAGGTCTGCACGCCGTCGTACTCGTAGTCCTTGCGCAGCCGGGCGGCCAGGGCGTCGTCGCCGCGCTGTTCCGCGGCGGCCATCTCGCGCCGCAGCACGATGCGCTGGCGGGGCGTGAGGGTGATGTCTTTGCTCGGGCAGACCGGTTCGCAGTAGCCGCACTCGACGCAGCGGTCCACCTCTTCCTCCACCGTCGGCGCGACCTTGAGGTTCTGCACGTAGGACAGCGGCTCCTCCGCGAGCAGCACTCCCGGGTTGAGGAGGTTGGCGGGGTCGATCAGCCGTTTGATCTCCTGCATGACCTCGTAGAGTTCGTCACCGTACTGGCGGCGGACGAACGGGGCCATGATGCGCCCGGTGCCGTGCTCGGCCTTGAGCGAGCCGCCCGCGCCGAGGACCAGATCCACCATGTCATCCGTAAACGCCTGGTAGCGGAGGAGCTGCGCCGGGTCGTCGAAGCGCTCGTTGAGCATGAAGTGGACGTTGCCGTCCTTCGCGTGCCCGAAGATGACCGATTCCTCGTAGCGGTGTTCGGCAAAGAGCCGGGTCAGTTCGCCGCAGGTGTCCGCCAGGGCCGGCACCGGAACCACAATGTCTTCCAGCAGCGCGTTGGTGCCGGAGGGGCGGGCGCCGGCCACCGTGGTGTAGAGGCCCTTGCGCACGTGCCAGAGTGCCGCACGGTCTTTCGGGTCCGCGGTCAGCGCGAACGGCGAGGCCAGGTCCAGGGACGCGAAGAGCGGCTGCGAGTTTTGCCGCTTGTCGGCCAGCTCCGCGGCGTCGGCGCCCTGGTGTTCCACCAGCAGCGCGGTGTGCGCCTGGACCGGGAGCGAACGGATGGCCGCGGGCGCGTCGGCAGCGAGCTGCGCGACCTTCAACGCGGCGGCGTCCATCAGTTCGATGGTCGCCAGGCCGGAGGCCACCAGCTCGGGCAGGGCGGCCGTGGCTGCGGCGAGCGTGTTGAAGACCAACAGCCCGGTGGCGACGGCGGGCTTGACCTCCACGGTGCGGAAGACCGCTTCCGCCACGAAGCCGAGGGTACCTTCGCTGCCGATCATGAGGTGCATCAGGATGTCGACGGCGCGTTCGTAGTCCAGGAACGAGTTCACCCCGTAGCCCATCGTGTTCTTCATCGAGAACAGCGAGGTGATGGTGCGCACCGACTCCGCGTTCCCGGCCACCCGCCGGCGCAGCCGCAGCAGGCCCTCGTGGAGGTCCGGCTCCAGCTGCCGCAGGCGCGCGTCCGCGTCGGCGTCGGCGGTGTCGATGACCGTGCCCGAGGGCAGCACCAGGACCATGGATTCCAGGGTGCGGTAGGTGTTGAACTCCGTGCCGCAGGCCATCCCGGAGGAATTGTTCGCGATCACGCCGCCCACGGTGCAGGCGATCTCGCTCGCCGGGTCGGGCCCGAGTTTGCGGCCGAACGCGGCCAGGCGGGCGTTGACGCTGCGGATGGTGGCGCCGGGCTGGACGCGGACGCGGGCGCCCCCGTCGAGTACCTCGATCCCGCGGAAGTGCTGGCGGGTGTTGATGAGCAGGCTGTCGCTGAGCGCCTGGCCGGAGAGGCTCGTGCCGCCGGAACGGAAGGTGGCGGGCAGCTTGAGCTCGCGGCTGCGGCGCAGCAGCAGGCCGACGTCGTCGGCGTTGCGCGGGGTGGCGACGGCCTGAGGGATCAGCAGGTAGTGGGACGCGTCGTGCGCCATGGCCCGGCGGTCCAGATCCCTTGTACTGACCGTATCGAGGTCAAGCTGGTCGATCAGGGGTGCGGCGGCGGCCGTGGAGGTCATGCGGTGCTCCAGAGAGTTACGGGGTGGGAGGGGATTGCGGCGGGGTGGCTTCCTGCGCCCGAACGTAGAACCACTCGATGTGTTCGCGCAGCAGGCGGGCCGCAAGCTCGCCGTCGTGCGCCTGGAAGGCATCAAAGATGCCGTGGTGCTGGCTCCGCAGCTCGCACAGGACATCCGGCCAGGACTCCATCGCGTCCATGGCGCCCTTGACGTAGCCGACGATGGCCCCGCTGAGTGACTCCATCATGGTGGCGACGACGGCGTTCCCGGCGAGCGAGCTCAGCGCGACATGGAACCGCGCATCGAGTTCGTGGAAGGTGGCCCGGTCAATGCCGGGGTTGTCCATGGCGTCCAGCAGCGCGACGGCCTGCTTCAGCTCTTCCTCCGTGCCGCCGCGGGCAGCCCCGGCCTGGGCGGACCAGGTCTCGAGCAGGATACGGGTCTCCACGATGTCCTCGACAGGCAACCGGCTGCTGGCCACATGCAGGCGCAGGGCGGAGGACAGGCCGGCGGAGGGATCCGAGATGACGATGGCCCCGGAAGTGGGCCCGGAGCCGACGGAACTGCGCAACACGCCCATTGCGTCCAGGATCCGGATGGCTTCGCGGACCGAGGCGCGGGAGATCCCGTAGCTTTCCGCCAGGCTCCGTTCGCCCGGGAGGCGGTCGCCGAGCTTGATCTTGCCGGAGCGCAGATCGGCCTCGATGTCCTGCAGGAGCGCGTCGTAGGTTCGACGGCGGGGGCCTGCTCCTGCTTCGGCGGTTGTCACGGGCGTTTCCTTCCGGGCGGGAGTGCGGGCCGCGGTGTGCGGCCCGCACTCTTGATGGCGTGAAGGCTGGCGGCTAAGGCAGCATCCAGCCCAGGACGGGGGTGGACTGCAGGAAGGCAAGGGTGCACAGGACCAGCAGGAGAGCCACACTCCATCCGACCACCTTACGCAGGATCACCGACTCCTGGCCGTCAAGGTTGACGGCGGTCGCCGCGATGGCGAGGTTCTGCGGACTGATCAGCTTGCCCACGACGCCGCCGGAGGTGTTCGCGGCCACCAGCAGGTTCGGATCGATGCCGGCCTTCAGCCCCGCCGTCTGCTGCAGCTTGGCGAACAGCGCGTTGGCGGAGGTGTCCGAGCCGGTCACGGCAGTGCCCAGCCAGCCGAGCACGGGCGAAAGGAAGGCGAAGAAGCTGCCGGTGCCGGCCAGCCAGGTGCCGATCGAGACCGTCTGCCCCGAGTTGTTCATGACGTAGGCCAGGGCGAGCACCGTGATGATGGTGAGTCCTGCCCAGCGCATCTTGAAGATGGTCCGTCCAATCTCCTGGACCGCGTCGCCGAAGGAGAGGCGGAAGCGGCCGCCGTCGTCGTACTTGGAGTACACCAGCGCCACCAGCAGGCCGGTGATCAGCAGCAGCGTGCCCGGGCTGGACAGCCACTGGAAGGTGTACACGGTGGAGGAGACGGGCTTGCCGTCGGCGCTGACGAGGGCGTCGTGCAGGATCGGCCAGGGGATCTTGATGTCCGTGGCGGCGAGGAACGCGGGCAAGTCGACCCCGAGCTTCCACAGCTTGGCGATGCCGAACACCACGATCACGAGGAAGTACGGAAAGAGGGCCAGCCACGTGCGCGTCGGCGTGAGGCCGCCGTCGGTGGCCTTTACGGCGGTCACGACGCCGGCCTTGCCGGCATCCTGCGAGCCCCGGCTCTGTGCGGCGGTGCCGCCAGCAACAGCGTCAGCGGCCACGCCGAGGCGCTCGCGGGCGGCAGCGCTGCCCTTAGGCTTCCACATCCGGAAAAACACGACGGCGGCGCCGAGGCCGACCAGCGAGGCCAGAATGTCGGTGAGTTCGTAGGAGAAGAAGTTGGAGCACAGGAACTGGGCGACGGCGAAGGAGCCGCCGACCACCAGCGCCGCGGGCCAGCAATCCTTCAGGCCGCGGCGGCCGTCGATGATGTAGAGCAGGATCAGCGGCACGAAGGTGGCCAGCAGGGGAGCCTGGCGGCCAACGATGGAGGCGATGTCCGTCGCGTGCAGCCCGGTCAGGCCGGCGGCCGTGGTGATCGGGATGGCCATGGCCCCGAACGCGACCGGTGCGGTGTTGGCTACCAGCACGGCGGCGGCCGCGCGCAGCGGCGGGAGTCCCAAGGCCAGCAGCATGGTGGCGGTGATGGCCACCGGGGCGCCGAAGCCGGCCAGGGCCTCCAGCAGGCCGCCGAAGCAGAAGGCCACCAGGACGGCCTGCAGGCGTACGTCGCCGCCGCCGATCACGTCGAAGACGCGGCGCAGGTCCTCGAACCTGCCGCTGAGGACGGTCACCTGGTAGAGCCAGACGGCCATCACGACGATCCAGAGCACCGGGAAGGCGCCGAAGACCCCGCCCTGGGTTGCGGACAGGACCGCCAGGCCGGCGGGCATGTGGAAGGCGGCGATGCCGACCACGAGGGCGACCAGCAGGGCGAAGGCCCCGGCCACGTGGGCCTTGGTCTTCACGACGGCCAGCAGGATGAAGAAGGTGAGCAGCGGCAGTAGGCCGACGATGGCCGACCAGGCCACGCTGTTCAGCACCGGGTCGGTGGTGGGGGTGAAGTGGTCCACGGAAGTTCCTCTGCGTTGAGAGACGACGAGTTCTTTGGTCAGACCACTGTGGTCGGACCATGCGAGTGTAGCGCAGATCTCATGCGCTGTGTGAGGGGGTTCACTTTTCATCCGGCGGTGGAAGTGGCGGCCATCACGTGCTTTACTATGGTCAGACCACATAACTACGGCGTTGCCCGAAAGGCTGTTATGAGAATCGCTTTGTTCGCCACCTGCATCGTGGATGCGATGTATCCGCGCACCGCGCAGGCCACCGTGAGCATCCTGGAGCGGCTGGGACACGAGGTCGTGTTCCCGTCCGGCCAGGCCTGCTGCGGGCAGATGCACGTCAACAGCGGCTACCTCAAGGAAGCCGTCCCGGTCGTCGCCAACCATGTGCACGCCTTCGACACCGAGGACTACGACGTCGCCGTCGCGCCGTCCGGGTCCTGCGTCGCCTCCGTGAAGCACCAGCACCCGATGGTGGCCCGCTCCTGCGGCGACACCGCGCTGGAAGCCAGGGCCGCCGCCGTCGGCGCCAGGACGTATGAGCTGTCCGAGCTGCTGGTGGACGTGCTGGGCGTGACCGACGCCGGCGACCAGCTGGGCTCCTACTTCCCGCACCGGGTCACCTACCACCCCAGCTGCCACGGCATGCGCCTGCTCCGCCTCGGCGACCGCCAGGCCCGGCTGCTGCGCAGCGTCCAGGGAATCGAGCTGGCCGAACTGCGGGAAGCGGACCAGTGTTGCGGCTTCGGCGGCACCTTCTCGATGAAGAACGCCGACGTGTCCTCCGCCATGCTTGAGGACAAGACGGCGAACATCCGCTCCACCGGCGCCGCGTTGTGTACGGGCGGGGACGCCTCCTGCCTGATGCACATCGGCGGCGGCCTGTCCCGCCAAGGCAGCGACGTGACCACCCTGCACCTGGCCGAAATCCTCGCCAGCACCGCGGAAGCGCCGGCGTCCGTCACCGGCGAGGTCCGCGTCGCCAGCGGAAAGGCAGCACGATGAGCACCTTCCTGGGCATGCCCTCCCTTCCTGTCTTCGGCACGGGCAACTTGCACGCCGCCGAATCGTTCCCGACGGCGGCGCACCGCGAGCTGGGCAACGCCCAGCTGCGCGCCAACCTCGGCCACGCCACCCACACCATCCGCGACAAGCGCCTCCAGGTGGTCTCCGAACTGCCCGATTGGGAACAGCTGCGCGACGCCGGGTCCGCCATCAAGGAATCCGTGATGGCCCGGCTCCCCGAACTCCTCGAACAGTTCGAGCAGAACTTCACCGCCCGCGGCGGAGTCATCCACTGGGCGCGCGACGCCGGCGAAGCCAACGAAATCGTCGCGGGACTGATCCGGGACACCGGCGAAACCGAGGTGGTCAAGGTCAAGTCCATGGCCACCCAGGAAATCGGGCTCAACGAGTACCTCGAAGGGCAGGGGATTACGGCCTTCGAAACGGACCTGGCCGAGCTGATCGTGCAGCTGGACCACGACAAACCCAGCCACATCCTGGTTCCCGCCATCCACAAGAACCGCACCGAAATCCGCGACATCTTCCTGCGCGAGATGCCCGGCGCGGACCCGGCGCTGACCGACAACCCCGCGGTGCTGGCCATGGCGGCCCGCGCGCACCTGCGCCGCAAGTTCCTCACGGCGAAGGTGGCCGTGTCCGGGGCCAACTTCGCGCTCGCCGATTCCGGTACCCTGGCCGTCGTCGAATCCGAAGGCAACGGCCGGATGTGCCTGACCCTGCCGGAGACCCTGATCACCGTGATGGGCGTGGAAAAACTGCTGCCGACCTGGCAGGACCTCGAGGTGTTTATGCAGCTGCTCCCGCGCTCCTCCACCGGGGAGCGGATGAACCCGTACACCTCGCTGTGGACCGGCGTCACGGACGGCGACGGGCCACAAAACGTGCACTTGGTGCTGCTCGACAACGGACGCAGCGCCGCCCTGGCCGACGAGATGGGCCGCTCCGCCCTGCACTGCATCCGCTGCAGCGCCTGCATGAACGTCTGCCCGGTCTACGAGCGGACCGGCGGCCACGCCTATGGCTCCACCTATCCCGGCCCGATTGGCGCCATCCTTTCGCCGCTGCTGACCGGCATCGAGTCGGAGGAAAACAGCTCGTTGCCGTACGCCTCTTCACTGTGCGGGGCCTGCTACGACGCCTGCCCGGTGAAAATCAACATCCCGGACATCCTGGTGCACCTGCGCAGCGTCGACGTGGACAGCAAGCGCGGAAAGAAGAAGCTGCCCAGCCAGATGGACGTCGGCATGAAGGCAGCATCCTGGGTGCTGTCCTCCGGGAAGCGGCTCGGGCTGGTAGAAAAGGGCCTTCCCCTGGGGCGCCTGGCGGCCGGCCCGGATCAGAAGATCACCAAGCTGCCCGGCATTGCCGCCGGCTGGACCCAAAGCCGGGACATCCCGGCGCCCCCGCAGAAATCCTTCCGGGACTGGTGGGCCAAGGAACACCACGGCCCGGAAACCGCCGGCACCAACGCACCGGCCCGGGGCACCGCCCAGGCGGATGCCCACCTCAACGCCCAGGACAAGGAAGACGGAGCATGAGCGCACGCGAAGATATCCTGGATCGGATCCGCTCCGCGCTGCGGGACGCACCCGTAGCACCGCAGATTCCGCGGGCATACCGCACATCATCCGAGCTGGACCACGACGCGCTGATCCACCTGCTGGTGGACCGCCTGGTCGACTACAAGGCCAGGGTCTGCGTGCTGGACGCGGCCGAGGTGCCCCAACGGATCGCCGAGCTGCTCGCGGACGCCCGCAGCTACGTCATCCCGGCGGGGCTCGACCCCGACTGGACCGCCGGCCCGCACTCCGCTTCCGACGGCGACCGCCGCCGCGTGGATTCCGTGTCGGCGCCGCTGACCGTTGCCGAACTGGACGGCGTAGACGCCGTCGTGACCGGTAGCGCCGTCGCCGTCGCCGAAACGGGGACGATCATCCTCGACGGAAGTCCCAACCAGGGCCGCCGTGCCATCAGCCTCGTTCCGGACCACCATATCTGCGTCGTGAACGCCGCCGATATCGCCGGCATCCTCCCCGAGGCGCTGCGGCGGATCGATGGCACCCGGCCGCTCACCATGATCAGCGGACCGAGCGCCACCAGTGACATTGAACTCGAGCGCGTCGAAGGGGTCCACGGCCCACGCATCCTCGACGTCATCATCGCGCGGTAGCCGCCGCGGCCCGCATTAATGCCGCCGGAAGGGAGCGTTTGTGGCCCATTATCGCCATCACACCTGGCACGACCTGGTCGGCCTCGTCGTGGAGATTCGCAGGGAAGGCGCGGTCGTCCGCGAAGGACTCGTCGACGCCGCCATGGCGGATTCCTCCGCCCTCTGGATCGCTGCCGACGGATTTCGGGACCGGGTACTGATCGAAGCCGCAGAGGGCTATGAGGTGTGGCTGGAACCCCGCCCTCTGGACGGGAAGTTCGCTTATCGCCTGGCTCAGAGTTCGGCGCGGCTTACGGTCCGGAACACGTCGATCGCCCGGTCCAGTGCTGCCGGGTCTCCGGCTGCGACGGCGGCCAGCTCGGTCGCGTAGGCGTGCTTCAGGATCGTGCCCGCCAGCAGCGTCACCACGGCCACGTGTTCCCGCAGCTCCGCGGACAACTCCGCAGCCTCCACCGGCCTGCCGGCCAGGCGCTCGGCAATGAGGGGCTCGACAATCTGCTGGACCTCGGTGACGTGCTGTTTGAGCCGGGTGGTCAGTTCCGGCACGGCCACGAGCACGCTGCGCATCCGTGAGGCGGTCATGCCGCCCAGCCCGGCGGCGCGCATGGCGGCGGCCATCAGGTGCACGGCGTCGCCCACTGCCGTCCGGCCAGCGGCGCGGAACGCGGCGACGGCCTCATCGGCCAAGGCGGGCTCGCGGAGCCCGAGGATGGCGTCTTCCTTGGTGGGGAAGTAGTTAAAGAAGGTTCGCCGCGAGATGCCGGCCCGCTCGGCCACCGCCTCTACGGTGGCAGAAGCGAGGCCGCCTTCCAGTGCGGCAGCGGAGGCGGCCTCATGGATCGCCGCCCAGGTCTCGTCCTTCTGGCGCTCGCGAAGCGACTGGCCCGCGATTACTTTGGCGGCTGTCGTTCCCTGTGATGTCGTGCCGCGTGCTGTCATGCGGCAATTTTATGCACCAGTGCATATTCTGCACAAACGCAAGGGCCGTCGGGACGTTAGGCCCTTGACCGCCCCGAGGGCGGCGGCGGAAGCTGTTCAAATGAGCGATACGAATCCGGAAACGCCGCCCGACATCAACTCTGCCGACATCAAGTCCGCCGATTTGAAGGAACAGCCGACCGCGGTGCTGCGTGAAACCGTGCCGATGAATGACCTGCGGGAATTCTTCGGCCGCGCCTACTCGGCGGTGATGGCCGCCGTCCAGCAGCAGCACGTCCAGTTGGCCGGCCCGCCGTTCGCGCTGTACCGGGGCATGCCCACCGACGTCGTCGACGTCGAGGCGGGCTTCCCGCTCGCAGCCCCCTTCCCGGGCGGGGGCGACGGCGGTGTGACAGCCGGCGTGCTTCCTGCCGGGCGCGCCCTGGAAGCGATGCACGTGGGCCCGTACGAGACCTTGCCCGAGACGTACGGCAAGGTACTGGCGCGGATGGAGGCGGAGGGCCTGACACCGGGCGACACCATGTGGGAGTACTACCTCAGCGACCCCGGCACCGAGCCGGATCCGGCGGTGTGGAAGACCCTTATCGTCTGGCCGGTCGCCTGATTCCAAATGTCATCCGACGCTAGTCGGCGTCGATCTCTTCGAGGAGTTTCCTGGCTGCGTCGGCGATGTCCTCATGACCATGTTGCGCGGCCCGGCTCTCGAGCGAAATGACGACCAGCCGGCGCGCGTGGGAGAGCGCCTGTTTGTTGAGTTTCGTAGCCATCATTGCCTCCAGCTTGACCCTGTCCGGCGACGCGGAATGTCGCTTTAAACACAGTATTCTTCAACTCCGGGCATGATGGCCTAAACTGCTTCACTGAGGTGCCTGAAATGGCGCTGCGCAGCAACGAAAGTGAATCCCGCTATGGCTACCGATTACGACGCCCCACGCAAGACAGAAGAAGAGTCTCCCGCTGAATCGCTGGAGGCCCTGCAGGCGTCCCGTGGCGGCGGCGCCCAGACTGCTGTTATCGACGTCGACGAGAACGACACCGCTGAAGGCATCGACCTTCCCGGCGCCGACCTTTCCGGCGAAGAACTGACTGTCATTGTTGTTCCCGAGCAGTCGGACGAATTCACCTGTTCCTCCTGCTTCCTGGTCCGCCACCGGTCCCAGGTCGCCAAGGAGAAGAACGGCCTGAAGTACTGCCGCGACTGCGAAGGCTAATACCTTCCAGTGCGCGAGCCCGCCGCCCGGGCCCGTTCCAAGAATTTCGATATATAAGCAAAGCGCCGGACTCCCGCAAGGGTCCGGCGCTTTGCCGTATCCGGCAGCGCCGGAACCGGACTCCGTGTCGAATTCGTGACCAGTGCCGCTGCCCGCTAACGGTTGAACGCCGATGCGGCCCTGGCCCTCGTCAACGAGGGTCCACGATCCTACGCTTGAGGTGTCTGTATGACTTGAGGGGGCGGCCCGCGTGATGCGAGTGCAGGGGAAGAAACTCACCGTCTGGTTGGCGGCAGTACTGATGGCGGCAGGGCTGGGGCTCTTGGCGCCGGGGCCGGCTGCGGCCGAGCCGTACTGCGGCTTCGTTTGGGGGTCGTTGGCCAGGACCGATGCCACGATGAGCCAGGCGAAGGTGGCCAACGTCCGTACCGGCCAGCACTACTGCTTCGACCGGATCGTCATCGACCTCAACGGCCCGGTGGCCGGCTACACGGTGCGGTACGTCCCCCAGGTCGTGCAGGACGGGTCCGGATTGCCGATCCCCTTGCGGGGCCAGGCCTTCCTCCAGCTCACCGTCAACGCCCCCGCCTACGACGACGCCGGCCGGCCCAGCTACACGCCGGCCACGAAGGAGGAGGTCAGCAACGTCGGTGGATACCAGACCTTTCGGCAGGTGGCGTGGGCCGGGAGCTTCGAGGGCTACACCAGCTTAGGGCTAGGCGTCCGGGCTCGGTTGCCCTTTCGGGTCTTCGCGCTGCCAGGACCCGGCACCGGCTCACGCCTGGTGGTCGACGTCGCGCATTTCTGGTGAACAGCCTCTGCTGAGCCTGTCGCGCCCGACGGCGGTTCCCGCTAGAGCGCGCCGAGGTCCGCCCGCAGCGGGTACTCCTTGCCGTCCAACACGAGCTGGGTGCAACGCCGGGCGGCCGGGTTGAATATGATCGGCGCCATCAGGTTGACCGTGGTGGCAGCGGCGGAATGGTTGACCACCACCAGCACCTGGGGTGCCTCGCCGTCGCCGAGTTCCAGGGCCTCCAGCGCGGAGCCGGGGAGCGGTGGCGCGTAGCCCGGAACGAAGACCGCCGCGTCCGCGAGGAACAGCCGCACCGGAGTCGAAGCGGACTCGAGGGCGTACAGGCCCGGGGCGCTGTCGATGTTGCGCAGGGCGAAGTCGTGGATGTTCTCCAGGCCCGGCATCGGGGCAGTGAAGGTCACCGGCGTGCTGCTCAGGACGGAGTTCATCGCAGGAAGTCCATCAGGGTGGGCTGCAGGACCTTGGCCGTTGCGGCCAGGGCCACCTGGTAGTTGGTCTCCTGCAATTTCAGGTCCATGATCACGCTGCCGAGATCTGCCTTTTCGATGCCGGTCCGCTGGGCGTCCAAGGAGGCCTCCAATTCGGTGTTGACGTTGCCGGCACGTTCCAGCTGTGCCTGCCGTGTTCCAATTTCAGCACGGCCGTTGACGATCTTCTTAAAGGCGGTGTCGACGTCGGCCACCCGAGGGGCGATATCCGTGCCGGTCCGCAGGTCCGCCGCCAGCTTGCTTACGAGGTCAAAAACGGAACCGTTGCCGTCGCCGAAGATCGCGGCGCCGTCGGCGTCGACGCGCACGGTTTGGGTGGCGCTGATCCGCCTATCTACCGGGCTGGCGCCGGTCCCGTTGAAGGTGGGCGGGGTGCCGGTGTCGCTGGGGATGCTGGGGTCGCGGGGCGTGCCGGGGGTGAAGGCGCCGGGCTTGTCCGAGCTGCCGGCGAAGACGTTCCGGCCCAGGTGCTGGGTGTTGGCGATCGAGACGAGATCCTTGTTCAGGGACTCCAACTCGGCGGCAATCGCGTCCTTGCCGGACTGGTTCAGCGAGCCGTTGCCGGCCATCACGGTGAGGTCCTTGACCCGGCGCATCACGTTCGTGGCCTGTTCCAGGGCGGTGTCCGCAGCGGTGAGCCAGGTGTTGCCGTCGTCGATGTTCCGGCCGTACTGGGCGTTGGCCGCTTGAAGGGACCGGGTTGCCAGGGCCTGGGCCGTGGCGGCGGGATCGTCCGAGGGGCGGGAGATCTTGTTGAGCGAGGTGGCCTTGTCTTGCAGATCGGCCAGCTTGGCCTGCTGGAACTGCAGGGTCCGCTGGGCGTTCGCACTCATGGTCAGGTTGGTTACTCGGTTCAGCATGGTGCTACCTTCCTACCAATCCAGTGCGGTTGATCAAGACATCCAGGGCCTCGTCGACGGCGGTCATCACGCGGGCCGCGGCCTGGTAGGCGTGCTGGTTGGTGAGGAGACTAACGTTTTCCTCATCCAGGCTCACGGACGCCTGCGACGCCCGGCCGGTTACCGCCGAAGCCTGGGCCGCCGACATGAGGGCCTCCCGCTGCTGTGCGCCGCGTGACTGGACGCCGATCCCGGTGACGATGCCGGACCAGAGCTTGTCCGGTGAGGCCGGTCCGGTGCCGAGCTGGGAGATCTGGTCCGCGATGGTGGTGTCCAACGCTCCCTTGGCCGCCGCCTTGAGCGCGATGTCGGCCGTGGTTCCCGGCGCTTGGATGCCGAGCGCCGGCGGGTTGCCGGTCGTGAAGAAGTCGGTGTTCGACGCGCCTGCGCCGGTCACCCCAGACCGGTGGACGGTATTGACAGCGGTGGCAAAAGCCGTTGCGAAGCTGTTGTATGACTCCGCTGCTTCGGCGATCGCACCTCCCTTGCCGCCGGCGGCCGGGGCTAGCACGGACAGCGCGCCGGCGATTTCCCCGCCGTCGGACGAAGCCACTCCCGCCGGGTCTTTCCAGCGAAGTTGCACGGTGGTCCCGAGGGTGTCTCCGGCCTGGCTGCCGGAGAGCTCGAGACCGCGAACCGAGGTGCCCATCACCAGGGCGTTACCGCCGATATGGACGTCCACCGTGCCGTCAGGCTGTTCACGCACAGTGCCGCCGGCCAAGCGCGAGATGGTATCGGTGAGTTTGGCGCGGGCGTCGATCAGCTCGTTCGCTGACCCGCCGGCGGCCACGGTGGAGCGGATGGTGGCGTTGTAGGCCGCCACCTGGCTGGCGGCGGCGTTGACGGCGGTGACGGCGTCGGCGGCCTGGGCTCGGACGCTGCTCCACTGCCCCTGCAGGGCCTGGTAGGCGGAGGAGATCTTGTCCGTGACGGAGTTGGCGGCGTTCAGCAACAGCCCTTTGGGACCGTCCTGGTCCGGTTGCCGGGCCGCTCCCTGCCACGCGGACCAGAAACCTTGGAGTGCGGCGGAAATACCGTTGTCGCCCGGCTCCTGCAGCACGCCCTCGATGCCCTGCAGGGCGGAAGATCGGACCCCGGCATAGCCGGCCTGGGCGCTAGCGGAACGAACACTGGTATCGAGGACACTGCTGCCGAGCCGGGCAATCGCGTCCACCGAGACGCCCTGCCCGGGCTGGACCGCACCGCCCGAGAAGATCCCGCGGGCCGGAGCGGCCACTGCGGACTGTTCAACGCGCTGGCGGGTGTAACCCTCGGTGGCCGCGTTGGCGATGTTCTGACCGGCCACGTTCATGCCCTGCTGGGCGGCGGTCAGCCCGCGGTAGGCGGTGTTCAGGGCGCCGAAGGTGCTCATGGTCGCTTCCTTAGAATTGCTGGTCGAAGATGCGGGAGCCGGCGGAATCCCCGGTCTTGCCGTGCGCGTCGTAGGTGCCCGGGGTGGCCGGACGCAGATCGGCGAGCGACTCCTGGGTGGACCGGACGGCGGTGCGCAAATACTGTTCGTTCGAGTCGCGCAGTTCCTTGATCAGGGCGGTCTGGCGGGTGAGGGCGGCGAGGTGCGCGCTCAGGACTTCGGCCCAGGCGCCCTCCGGCGCGGCCTCGGCAAGTTCACCCAGGGTGGCGTCGGTGGGCAGGCCCCACATTTCAGCCACGACGGCCGCTTCAATGGTGCGCGCCAAGCTTGCCTGGGACAGGTGCCCCAAAACCTGCTCCACTTCCTTGGTCCCGTGCGGCAGCCAGCGGGACTTGCCGGCCGTGAGCAGCAGCTGCTCTTCCTCCAGTTTAAAAGTCAGTACGTCCAGAAGTTCACGCTCCCGCCACAGCAGGGCAGAAAGTTCGTGGATGGCCATGGTCCGGACGGCTCCCTTGGGTGTGTGAATGATGCGGTGCTGCCGAGGTCAAAATTCATCGTGCGGACGATGCGGCCTGCAGCTGGGTTCGTACAAACTATCGGCAGGATTTCCGCAGCCGTTAGCAGGAATAAGGCTGATTACAGGCCGCGCGGCAGTCCCAAGATGTCTGAAAAGAATTTTGGAATTCTCCTTACCTGTACATCCCAGGTGGCGATAACTACTCCTGAAGGCCCACGGACGGGCCATCGCTTACAGTCCCAACTCACGGAGGAAATACCATGGGCTTCGTTATCAACAACAACCTCGCGGCGAACAACTCGTACCGCAACCTCAACGCCACCCAGACCGACCTCTCCAAGTCCCTGGAGAAGCTGTCCACCGGCCTGCGCATCAACCGCGCCGGCGATGACGCAGCAGGCCTGTCCATCTCTGAAGGTCTGAAGTCCCAGGTCACCGGCTCGGCCCAGGCTGCCCGCAACGCCCAGGACGGCATCTCTGTCATCCAGACCGCTGAAGGCGCCCTGACCGAGGTTCACTCCATCCTGCAGCGTGTGCGTGACCTCGCTGTCCAGGCCGGCAACGACTCCAACAACGGCGCCGCCCGCACGGCAATCGGCAAGGAAGTCACGGCTCTGGGTGACGAGCTGGACCGTATGAGCTCGGCAACCAACTTCAACGGCATCAAGCTGCTCTCCGGCACCACTTCCGGCAACGGTGCAGGTTCCATGGTCTTCCAGGTTGGCGCCGGTTCCACCACCGCCGACAACCAGATCACGGTTTCCACCAGCTCTGCGGGCATGGACGTCAAAGCCATCGCCACCGCGGTCAAGGGCCTGACCTTCACCGACGCCACCACGTCGGCAGCAGCCATCGCCACCGTGGACACCCACATCGGCAACGTGTCCGCTTCCCGCGCAGATCTGGGCGCTGCCCAGAACCGCCTTGAGCACACCATCAAGTCGCTGAACGTTGCCGGCGAAAACCTGCAGGCCGCTCAGTCCCGCATCGCCGACGTCGACATGGCTTCGGAAATGGTCAAGTTCACCAAGGCCAACATCCTGTCCCAGGCCGGCACCGCAATGCTGGCCCAGGCCAACCAGTCCAGCCAGGGCGTTCTTTCGCTCCTGCGCTAGGCAAAGCCGGCAGACTGGCAGTCAACGGTCAGCCTGCCACCCTGATCGGACGAAGAGACACCCCCGATCATCAAGCTGCGGAAGGACCGGACGATGGCACAACCATCGTCCGGTCCTTACGTGCAAAACCGTTACTTCAGATCACCGAACATTTTTTGACAGTTATTGCCAAGGAGAGGCAGCGATGGGAATCTCACTCGACGGACTGGCCAGCGGGCTCGACACCACCGCCCTCATCAGCTCCATCATGCAGTCCGAAGCCCTCCCGCAAACCCTGCTCAAGAACAAGTCCTACGACATCCAGTCCATGGTCTCCGCGCTCCAGGGGCTCAACGGCAAGGTTGCCGCCCTGGCGACTCAGGCCACGGCCGCCGCCAAGCCGGGCGCCCTGGACCTTTACTCGGCGACCACAAACAGTGACAAGGTCATAGCTACGACCACCGCGGCTGCCAAAGCCGGGTCGCTGGATTTCCAGGTCACCCAGCTGGCCCAGACCCAAGTCACGGTTACCCCCAAGGTCAACGCAGTGACCGGCTGGCCGTACACCACCATGACGATCAACACCGGCGGCGCAAACTATACGATCACGCCGGCGTCCAACAGCCTCGATGACGTGGTTTCTGCCGTCAATGCCTCCGGCTCCGGGGTCACCGCCAGCAAGGTCGACGTCGGCGGCGGCGACTTCCGGATCCAATTCACCGCCGCGAAGTCCGGCGCGGCCGGCGCGTTCACCATCACCGACCCGGGCACCACCTACACGGACGTCAAGACCGCCCAGGACGCCAAGATTTCGCTCTGGCCAGGCACGACAGCGGCCCAGACGGTGTCCTCTTCCACGAACACCTTCACGAATCTCCTGCCGGGCGTCTCCATCACTGCGAAGGATGTCACGGCTGGCGTAGCCACGCTGACCGTTGCCCGAGACGACGCCGGCATCACTAAGGTCGCCTCTGACCTGGTGGACGGCGTGAATGGCATCTTCTCCCTGGTTGCTAGCAAGTCAGCGGTCAGCACCACCACGACCACCGGCGGCACCACCACCTCCGCCGGGATCTTCGCCGGAGATGGCACCGTGCGCTCGGTGAACCAGAACATTCTTTCCGCAGCCTCGCTGCCTGTGGGCACCCCGCCGCGTTCGCCCTCGGAGATCGGCATCAGCATCACCAAAACCGGCACGATGGAGTTCGACGGCACAAAGTTTGCCGCGGCGCTTGCTGCCGACCCGGCCGGCACAACGGCCAAGGTGCAGGAACTCGCCGGGCGCATCGCCACGGCAGCAACTGCCGCCTCGGACAGGTACACCGGAACGCTCACCACCAAGATCACCGGGCAGCAGTCCGAAGTCCGGGACCTGGCTGACAGGATCAGTGACTGGGATATGCGGCTTGCCTCGCGCAAGGCCACGCTCCAGCGCACTTACTCCGGCCTGGAGACCGCGCTCAGCGGCATGAAGGCGCAACAGTCCTGGCTCACCGCCCAGCTTGCGGGCCTCTCCGGCGGGAGCGCCAAGTAATGACCAGCACCCCCTTCGGCAACGGCTACGGCGGCGGCTCCGGAAACGCAGCCCAGCGGAACCAGTACCTGGCGGACTCCGTCCTCTCGGCCCCGCCGGCGCGCCTCCTGACCATGCTCTACGACCGGCTCCTGCTGGACCTGGGCCGCGCCGAGGCCGCGCAGCAGGCCACCAACTGGCCGGTCGCCTCGGAGAACCTCCTGCACGGCCAGGCGATTATCGCAGAGCTCATCTCATCGCTTAAGACGGACGCCTGGGACGGCGCAGACGGGCTGCTCGGCCTCTACAACTACGCTTTCACCGCCCTGGTCAATGCCAACATCCAGCGCGACGCCGCCCTGACGCGCGAAGCGATCGATCTCCTGGAACCCCTGCGCCAGGCGTGGCACGAGGCCGCGGCATCCATCCCGGTGGCCCAGCCGGGTGCCGCCCCGGCCGCCACGCCAGCCGGACCGGCGTCGTCCGCCTTCGCGGCCGCCGGTGCCTGGACCCCGCAGCCGGGTGCCGCCGGCGGGAGCCTTGGCTTTGGCTGAGCAAGCCCATTGGGGGGACCAAACAGCCGAGTCATTCCAGGAGGACCCCGCCCTCGCCGCGTGGTCCCTGGTACTGGACGTGCTGGAAATGGCCGTGGTCGCGGCGGAGAAGACACTCAAGGACCCGTTGGGTCCCCTCTCCGCGCGGGATCAGCCGGTGGCCGCGCTGCCGGTGGAGCGCTGGTCCCCGCCGTCGCTCAGTGGGCCGCTGCCTCCCGAGGCGCGCCGGCGGGCCCTGGCGCTGGCTGAGGCCCAGGAGCGGGTAGTCCGGCGACTGAAAGCCGCCAAGCACGACGTCGTCCGTCAGCTTCACGCCGTCAGTTCGGTGCCCGGGGTCGGCGACCCGGCCGGGGCGATTTACCTCGACGTCAACGGGTAAAACCGGCGCCGAGCAGCGGCTCAAAAGAACCCGCATAAACGTTTCACATATTTTGCTAACGCGGCGCTGAACTGTGCCGATAACCACAGTAAGAGCACGGATCGCTCGTTTACCGGCCACGGATCGGCCACCCCACAATTCCCCAGGCAGGACTCTGTGCTCGAATCCGTGACTTCCGCCGCCCTGGCCAGCGCCCTGAACGGGCTGTCCCTGCGCCAGCGCACGATCGCGAACAACATCGCGAACGTCAACACGCCGAACTACCATGCCCAGCGCGTCAGCTTCGAAGATGCGCTGGCCCAATCGGTACAATCCGGCGACGGCCACGTCCAGGCCACCACAGCCTCCTCCCTGGAGCCCACCCAGCTCAACGGCAACAACGTCAACCTGGACACGGAAACTCTCTCCAACATTGACACCGTGCTGCGCTTTCAGTTCGCCTCCCGCGCTGTTGGCTATGAGTTCAGTGCCGTCCGCGCAGCAATGAGGACCAACTAATGACCTTCGACGCCATCGGCATCGCCGGCTCCGCCCTCACAGTGCACCGCAAGTGGCTCGACGCCGTCTCGGACAACCTGGCCAACATGAACAACGCCTCGGCCACGTCCGGCCCGGCGTTCCGCGCCAAGTACGTCGAGGCCGCCGAGGGCGCCGGGGGTACCGGCGTGTACGTCAAGAGCACGCAGCTGGGCGACGGTGCGGGACGCATCGTCTACCAGCCGGACCACCCGCTGGCCGACGCCAACGGCAACGTGAAGTACCCGGACATCGATATGGCCGAGCAGATGGGTGCCCTGATCATTGCCCAGCGCGGCTACCAGGCCAACGCCCAGGTAGTGGACCGTGCCCGCGAAACTTACCTCGCCGCCCTTGAGATTGGAAGATCCTGATGCCTGTTTCCCCCATCGCGCCGGTCCAGGGCGTCGTTCCCACTGACTACCTCTCCGGCGCCTCGGCTGTGCCCAGCACGGGCGGCTCCGGCTTCGCGGTATCCCTCGCCGGGGCCGTGGATAACCTCCAGCAACTACAGTCGACGTCTAACCAGCTCGCCGTCTCGGCCGTGACTGGCAACCTCAACGACATCCAGGACGCCACCATCGCTGCCACCCGGGCACAGGTAACCCTGGAGCTCGTGGCATCCATGCGCAACAAGGGCGTTGACGCGTTCAACGAGATCATGAGGATGCAGGCCTGATGCCTCCGCAGATTACCGTCTTCTTCCAGCGCTTCGGCGCCGGCCTCAAGGGCTTCACCACCGGCCAGCGCACGCTGGCCGTCCTCGGCGGCGCGCTACTCGTGGTGGGCATCATCGCGCTGTCAGCCTGGCTGTCCAAGCCCACCATGACGCCGCTGTTCTCCGGTCTCAAGAACACCGACGCGAACGGCATTGTGGAGCAGTTGCGCAAGGACAACGTGCCCTACCAACTCAGCGACGGCGGCGCCACCATCCTGGTGCCGCAGGACAAGGTCTACGACGAGCGCCTCAAGGCCGCGGCCGCGGGTCTCCCCACCGCGGCAGCCACCGGGTACTCACTGCTGGACAAGATGGGCGTCACGTCCTCGGAGTTCCAGCAGTCCGTCACCTACAAGCGCGCGCTTGAAGGCGAACTGGCCAGCACTATTTCCGCCATGGAGGGCGTGAAGACCGCCGCCGTCCGGCTGGCGATCCCGGAGAAGACCGTCTTCGTCTCCAAGACCCCGGACACGACGGCCTCGGTCTTCATCGAGACCGCCCCCGGCGTCACGCTCTCCGGCGACAAAGTCCAGGCCATTGTGCACCTCACCTCCGCCGCGATCGAGAACCTCAAACCCGCCAACGTGTCCGTGGTCGACTCGCAGGGCAACGTCCTCTCCGCCGTGGGCGGCGGGGCCGCCGGTTCGTCCTCCAAACAGGCTGCCGACTACCAACAGCGCACCGGCGACGCCGTCCGGGCCGTGCTGGACCGTGTGGTGGGCCCGGGCAACTCAACCGTGGCGGTTGCCGCGGATGTCACCGGCGAATCCGCCCAGCAGAAGAGCGAAACGTTCTCCAACACCCCCGGCGCGCTGCCGCTGAGTGAGTCCTCCAAGACCGAAAAGTACAGCGGAACCGGGGGAGGGGCCGCCGGCGTCCTGGGCCCGGACAACATCGCCGTACCCGGTGGCACCAGCGGCAACGGCAATTTCGACTCCACCACGGCGACCAAGAACAACGCCGTCAACAAGGTCACCGAGGACCGGGTCATCCCGCCGGGCGCCGTCAAGCGCCAGACCATCTCCGTGGCTGTCAGCCAGTCCGCCGCCGGCGGACTCAACCTCGGCTCGCTGACCGCGCTGGTTACTTCCGCAGCCGGCGTCGACCGGGCCCGCGGCGACGTCGTCACCGTCGAGGTGGTCCCGTTCAGCACGGCCGCCGCGGACCAGGCGAATGCCTCCCTCGACGCGGCCAAGGCCGAAATCGAGGCGCAGAAGCAGGCGGCCTTCTTCGGCACCCTCGTCACCGCAGGCAGCATCCTGCTCGGGCTGCTGATCCTGGCCCTGATCGTCACGATCATCCTGCGCCGCCGGCAGAAGCGTGAACCGGTGGACCTCGGCGAACGCCTGGACCTGCTGCCGCCGCTGCCCGCCGTGACCGCCTTCGACCCGGCGCCCGCGACGTCGGCCATCCCGTTGACCGCGCTGCCGCTGCAGCCGCTGCCGGCCCCGCCGATGGAAGTGCTCGAAGCCGAACGCCGGATGCAGGAAATCGACAACATGGTCGCCGCCAACCCGGAAAAGGCCGCCGACTACCTCCGCGGCCTGATGGATGACAGGCAACCAGCATGAAACTTGCCGAATCGACCCTTACCGGGACCCAGCGTGCCGCCGTCGTCCTGATGCAGATGAGCCCCGCCAATGCGGCGCGGGTGATGGCCCAGTTCACCGACACCGAAGCGGAGGAAATCGCCGCCGAGATTGTCCGGCTCCGCAAGGTGGATCCCGCGGTCGCTGAGCAGATCATGAAGGACTTCCACGAGGCTGCCCTGAGCAGCCCGCGGCAGGCCCGCGGCGGCCGGGAGCTTGCCGAAGGCCTGCTCGAAGCGTCCTTCGGCTCCGAAAAGGCCGCCGGCCTGATCAACCGGCTGACGGTGAACATGGCCGGCAAGTCCTTTGAGTTTCTGGAAGACATCGAACCGGTGCAGATCCTCGCCCTGATCGACGGCGAACTGCCCCAGACCATCGCCCTGGTCCTGGCCCACCTGAGCCCGCGCAAGGCCTCGGCCGTGATGTCCGGCCTGCCCGGCTCGCTCCGCGCCGACGTCGCACTGAGCATCGCCACAATGGGCTCCGGCGCTCCGGAAGCCATCGGCATCGTGGCGGACACGCTGAAGCTGCGCGGCGGCGCGGCCGTGTCGCAGCAGGCCTCCAAGGTGGTCGGCGGCATCCAGCCGCTGCTCGAAATCATCAACCGGACCGACGCCGGCACCGAACGGTCCGTCCTGGACGGCCTGGACCTGCTCGATCCGGACCTCGCCGTGGAGATCCGCGCCCAGATGGTGACCTTCGACGACATCGTGAAGCTGGAACGCCGCGACGTTCAGCTGGTGCTTCGCGGCCTGGACGCCTCTGTGCTCGCCGTGGCCATGAAGGGCGCCACGGAACCGGTCCTGGAGACCATCACCACCAACGTTTCGGGACGCAACCTGGAAATCCTCGAATCCGAGATGGCCGCGCTGGGACCTTTGCGCGCCTCGCAGATCGAGGAGGCGCGTGCCGCCGTTGTTCGCTCCATCCGCGAACTAGAGGCCGAAGGCCAGATCACGATCCAGCGCGGGGACGAAGAAGACTATGTCTACTGAGGGGGCGGCGCCGGCCCGTATCGTCTTCCCGTCCCTGCGTTCCAGCGGCCCAGCCAGCGAGCAGGCCGGCTACACCGAGGGCCACGCAGCCGGCTACGCCGCGGGAGTGCGCGCCGCCGCGAAGGAACAGCGCCGCTGGCGCGACCGGATGGCGGCCGAGCAGGCCGCCTCGCTCGCCGCGGGGCAGCAGGACCTTGACCGTGCCGTCCGCGCCCTCGCGGTAGCCCGCACCGACTTTGCGCACCGCAACGTCCAGGCCCTGCACGACGCGGAGGAGGTCCTGGCCCGCACCGCGCTGGAACTCGCCGAGGCCATTCTGGGCTACGAACTGGCCGAGGGGACCCGGACCGCCCGCGCCGCCCTGGACCGTGCCCTCTCCGGCAACGACGCCGCCACCGTGCTGGCCATCCGCCTGCACCCGGCCGACATCGAAGTGCTCGCCAAGGAAGGCCAGGACCACCCGGCCGGCCTGCCGCTGCTCGCGGACGCGTCGCTGCAGCGCGGCGACGCCAAGGTGGAATACCAGCAGGGCTGGCTCGATGCCAGCCTCGGCAGCGCACTGGCCCGCGCCAAGGCGGCCCTGCTGGGGGACCAGCAGGGGTCCTTGAGCGCCGCCGACGAATCCCAGGGCGGGCAGCCATGATCGCCCAGTGGCGCCCCAAGGGCGACGACTTCCCCACCGCCCTCGCCGCCGCCGCGCCGCAGCGGGTTGGCACCGTCACCTCCGTGATGGGCCTGGGCCTGGAGGTGTCCGGCCTGGACTGCGCGCTCGGCGACCTCCTCACCGTGGGGGAGCACCCCGGGCTCGACGCCGAAGTCGTGGCGGCCCTCGACGGCGCCGTGCGCTGCATGCCGCTGGGACGCCTCGCCGGCGTCGCCGCCGGCGACCCCGTCCGCGCCAAGGGCGGCACCGTGCTGGTCCCCACCGGCGCCGGGCTCTTCGGCCGCGTCCTCGACGGCCTGGGCCGGCCGATCGACGGCAAGGGCCCGCTGCTCAGCGGCCCGCGGGTCCCGATCGACAACGAGGCACCGAACGCCATGAAACGCGCCCGGATCGACACCGCACTGCAGACCGGCGTCCGGGTGCTGGACACCATGACCACGCTGGGCAAGGGCCAACGCATGGGCCTCTTCGCCGGATCTGGCGTCGGCAAGTCCTCGCTGCTGTCCATGATCGCCCGCGGCACCGACGCCGAAGTCTCCGTGATCGCCCTCGTGGGGGAGCGCGGCCGCGAAGTCCGCGAATTCCTCGAGGACGACCTGGGCCCGGCCGGGCTGGCCCGCTCGGTCGTCGTCGTCGCCACCTCCGACGAGCCCGCGCTGATGCGCATGCGCGCGGCGTTCACGGCCACCCGCATCGCCGAGTCCTTCCGCGACCAGGGCCAGGACGTCGTCCTGATGATGGATTCGCTCACCCGCGTGGCGATGGCCCAGCGCGAGATCGGCCTCTCCGCCGGCGAACCGCCCGCCACCCGCGGCTACCCGCCGTCGACCTTCTCCATCCTCGCGCGGCTGCTGGAGCGCGCCGGCACCGCCGAAACCGGCTCCGTCACCGGCATCTACACCGTGCTGGTGGACGGCGACGACCACAACGAACCCATCGCCGACGCCGCCCGGTCGATCCTCGACGGCCACGTGGTGCTGGACCGGAAACTCGCCGTGACCGGGCATTTCCCCTCCGTGGACGTGCTCGGCTCAGTCTCGCGCGTGGCCTCCAAGGTCAACGCCCGCCCCCACCTGGAGGCGGCCGCCACACTGCGCCGGGTCCTCGCGGCCCGCAAGTCCGCCCAGGACCTGATCGACGTCGGCGCCTACCAGGCCGGGACCAACCCGCTGGTGGACGCCGCCTTGGCGCACGAGCACGCCATCAGCGGGTTCCTGCAGCAGCCGATGGACGAGTCCACCCCCCACCCCGAGTCCTGGCGCCAGCTGGACCACCTCACTTCGACCCTGGGAGCCGCGGCATGAGCCGGCAATTTTCACTGGCGGGGCTGTTGCGCCTCCGCCAGATCCAGCAGGACCAGGCCGCCTCCGGGCTGGCCCGCGCCCGGTCCCGGTCCAACTCAGTCCGCGCCCGGGAAGCCTCGGCGCGCCGGCAACTGACCGCCGCCGACGAGGAAGTCGTCAGCTCTGCGTCGTTGCGCGCCGTCGCCGCCGCCCGGTCAGCCTCGCACAGCATGCTCGCGGACCTGCAAAACCTCGCCCGCATCGCCGAGACCGACGAGGCCGCCGCCCGCGAGGAATTCATCGCCGCCCGCACCCGCTCCGTCGGCCTGGAAAAACTGCAGGCCAGGCACCACGCCGAGGTCACCACCGCCGAGCTGCGCACCGAACAGTCCACGCTGGACGAGATCTCCTCGACGATGTGGCACCGGGACGAGCAGCAGGTGCGCTCATGAGCATGACCGAGGCGCTGGGACGCATGCAGGGGATCCAGTCGATGATCGCGGAACTGAGCCGTCCGGCCCAGACGGCGAGCACAGCCGCGGCCCTGAAGTCCGCCGCCGCGACCTCCCTCGCAACCGGCACGGGAACCGGCGGCGCCGCCTCGTTCACCGACGCACTCACCGCGGCGCTCGGCGGGAGCGGCCTGGCGTCCGGAACGGACGTCTCCTCGCTGGCCAAGGGCCTGGGGATGGGCGGCGCCACCGGGCTCGGGGCGCTGAAGGGGCTCACCCCGCCTGCCTCCCTCGGCCCCTCTTCCGTACCGGCTGGCACCGCCACCGGCACGGACGTGGCCGCCATGGCCAAGAAATACATCGGCGTGCCCTACGTCTGGGGCGGCACCAACCCGGCCACCGGCATGGACTGCTCCGGCTTCACCCAGCGGGTGTTCAAGGACCTGGGCATCGAGCTTCCCCGGGTGGTCAGCGACCAGATGAAGCAGGGAACTCCCGTGGCGTCCCTCGCGCAGGCCAAGCCCGGTGACCTGCTGATCAGTTTCGGCGGGAACCACATTTCCATCTACCTCGGCAACGGCAAGGCCATCGACGCGCCCGTGCCTGGCAAGACCATCCAGATCCGCGACGCCTGGGAGCAGCAGTCCAACCTGACCTCCATCCGGCGGATCGTCCCGGCAGGAGGCGCCTCATGAAGGGCATGGCTTCGGCGGACCTGGCTTCGGCGCTCGCCGTGGCCCCCGCGCAGGCCCGCGGCACCCAGCAGGGGAACCGGGGCCGCTCCGAGGCCGGAGCAGCCGGAGGCTTCGGAACGGTACTGAACGACGCCGTGACCCACGAGGCGGCCGTCTCGGCCGGCCAGGCCGCCCAAGCTCCCGCCGACGCCTCGACAAAGCGCGACGCGGCCGAGGCCACCGGGCCGGACACCACAGCTTCCGCTCCGGCCAGCCCTGCTCCGGCCGCCGACGCCGGCCTCCTCGCCGCCTCGGCACTGTTCGCGGCCGGAATTCAGCCCGCTGCGGGCACGGCGGAAAACACGCCCATGACGGCGGGGCAGCAGGCCCCCGTGCCGGCCGACGGCCAGGTCATCGCAGCTTCCGCCCAGGTGCTTGCCGACCCGCGACTCGCTGCCCCAGCCGCAGCCAGCCCCGCTGCGCCCGTTGCGCCCAGCCCGGCACTCCAAGGCGCGGCACCCCAGGGCGCCGTCCCGCCCGCCGCCACGGCCCCAGGCGCGCTTTCGGTCCCCGGCGCTGCAGCGGACTCCCGTGAATCGGGAACCAGCGCAGCCGGCGGCCTCACGGCGGCGACGCCGGAGACCCAGCTTCCGGGCGCCGTCGTCCTCCCAACGGCCGGTGGTCAAAGCGGCCCGAGCGGCCAAGGCGCCGGCGGCCGGGCATCCGAGCAGGCTGTCCCGGGCTCGGCTGCCGCCGCCCCGGGACAGCCGGTTGCTCCCCTGGCAGCAGGACATGGCCTGTCCCCGGCGCCTGCTCTTCCCACAGCGACGGCGACCGCGGGAGCTGCTCCTGCGGCTGCACCGGCACCCGGCGGGGCGGGCGTCGCAGCCGCCGGTCCACTTTCCGGCTGGGCGCCGGCAACCCCCGCGGACAGCCTCCCCGCAGCGACCGCGGCCGCACCCGTCGACGGCCTGGCCGCCGCCGGCGTCGCGGGTTCCACGGTACCCGTGCCGGTGACGACGCCCGGGCCGGTGCCGTCGGCGGCCGCGCCCCAGGCCGCCGCCCCGGCTTCGGCCCCGCAGCCTGCCCTCCAGCTGCAGCTGGCCAAGCCGCTCTTCACCCTCGCCGGGGCGCCGCACGGCCAGCACATTATGACCCTGAAGGTCACTCCGGAAGACCTGGGACCGCTGACCGTGCGCGCCCACATCGACGGAACCGGAGTACGGATCGAACTGTTCGCCCCGGGAGATTCCGGCCGGGAAGCGCTGCGCGCGATCCTCCCCGAGCTGCGCAAGGAACTTGCGGACTCCGGCTTCGGGGCCAGCCTGGACCTTTCGGACTACGGCGGACCGCCGGCCGGCGCAGGCCAGGACGCGGGGCAGGACACCGGACGCGACGGCTTCGGGACCGGCAGCGGCGGGTCCGGCCCCGGCAGCCGCAACGGGCCCGGAGACCCGCGCCCGGGTCACCGCTGGGACGCCCTGGCCGATGAATCCTCGCTGCGTAACGCCAGGATCTTGAACGGCCCCCAGACCACCCTCGACATTCTCGTCTGACACGAAGGAACGCGACATATGACGATTCAACCGATCGCATCACAGCCGATCGCTCCCAAGCCGGTCACGCCGCAGGTTGTCGGGGGCACCGCCTCCGTGCCGGCTTCGGCCGTACGCTCGCCCGTTCAGACCATGGACGCCAACGTGTTCATGACGCTGTTGGTGGCGCAGATGAAAAACCAGAACCCCAGCGCTCCGATGGACACCAACCAGATGATGAGCCAAACTATCCAGCTCTCGATGATGGAAAAGACCACCGAGATGACCACCAACAGCAAGGAGGCGTTCTCCCTCCAGATGCGGTCGGCCGCCACGCAGCTGGTGGGCCACAACGTCGACTACACGCTCAGCGACGGCACCACCGGCAGCGGACTCGCCTCTTCGGTGACCTTTGCCGGCGCAGTTCCGGCCGTCAAGGTCGGCAGCCTTTCCATCCCGCTCGACTCGATTTCCGGCATTACGGCGCCCGCCGCCTCCTAATCAGTGCTTCACCCGTAGAAAGGCAGTTCCCATGCTCCGCTCGCTGTACTCCGGAATCTCCGGCCTCCGTGCCCACCAGACCATGCTGGATGTCACCGGCAACAACATCGCCAACGTCAACACCGCCGGCTTCAAGTCTTCGACCACCCAGTTTCAGGACACCCTCTCGCAGATGACCCAAGGTGCCTCCGCGCCGCAGGGCGAGTCCGGCGGCAGCAACCCGGCGCAGATCGGCCTCGGCGTCCGCGTCGCCGGCGTCAGCACCAACTTCGCCCAGGGCTCCTCGCAGAGCACCGGCCGCGCCACGGACATGATGATCTCCGGCGACGGCTTCTTCGTCACCAGCAAGGGCGGACAGCAGCTGTTCACCCGTGCCGGGTCCATGACCTTCGACGCCGCCAGCCAACTCGTCAGCCCCGACGGCGGCATCCTGCAGGGCTGGACCGCGAACAACAGCGGCGTGGTGGACCAGGCCGGCGCGATCGGCAACATCACGCTCAACCCCAACACGATGATCGCGACCCCCACCACCAAAGTCACGCTGGACGGCAACCTGCCAGCGGACGCCGCCGTCGGCAGCCCTAACCTGCAGCGCGTCGTCAAGGTGTACGACGCCATGGGCGCCGCGCGCGACGTAACACTCACCTTCTCCAAGACCACAACGGGATGGGACGCCACGGGGACCGATGCCAATGGAGCCACGGGCAGCATCAAGCTCGCGCAGAATCCAGACGGCACCCTGACGCCCAGCGGCCCCTTCCAGCTCGGTGCCGGTGCATCTGCCATTACCGTGGACCTGTCGAAGGTCTCCGGCTACGCCACGATGAACTCCCTCACGGTCGCCGGCCAGAACGGCGCCGCCGTCGGCAAGCTCGAATCCTTCACCCTCGGCAACGACGGCTCGCTCATCGGGTCCTTCAGCAACGGCACGAAGCAGGTGCTGGCCAAGATCGCGCTGGCGAAGTTCACCAACCCGGCCGGTCTGGAGAAAGCCGGCGGCTCGTCCTACGTCGCTACCGCCAACTCCGGCAACGTCCAGCTGGGCGCGGCCGGTGACCCGGGCATCGGCACCCTGGCCGGCGGCTCGCTGGAAATGTCCAACGTGGACCTCTCCCAGGAGTTCACTAACCTGATCGTCGCCCAGCGCGGTTTCCAGGCCAACGCCCGTATCATCACCACCTCCGACGAGGTCCTCCAGGAGCTGACCCAGCTCAAGCGCTAATCTCCGGCCCACCACCCCGGGTTGCCCTATCACGTATGGCTGCCAAAAGCAGGCCCAAGCAGCCATACGTGATAGGGCAACGGGCGGGTGCAGGCATCGGTCGTGCGGCCGCGGTTCTCAGGCGTCAGGCGGCCTGCCAGCACACTGGAAGCTGTTTCACCCCGAAGACGATCGTGCTGTCCATCCGCTCCAGCCGCGCCCCGGGTTCCACTGCCAGCCCCGGCAACCGGGAGAGCAGGGCCTGCAGCGCTATCTTTGCTTCGAGCCGGGCCAGCGGCGCCCCGAGGCAGAAGTGGATGCCCTGCCCAAAGGCGAGGTGGCGGTTCGGCGAGCGGCCGACGTCGAAAACGTCCGGGTGCGGGAACTGGTGCTCATCGCGGTTTGCCGAGCCGATCCAGGCCACGATTGGCGAGCCCGCCGGAATCGGCCGGCCGTGCAGCTCGGTGTCTACGGCGGCGACCCGGTACATGGACTGGACGGGGGAGCGGTAGCGGAGCACCTCTTCAATCGCCTGGGAAAGCAGCTCCGGCTCGGCTGCCAGCCGCTCCGCCGTGCCCGGCGCTTCGGTGAAGCACAGCACGGCGTTGCCAATCAGGTTGGTGGTGGTTTCGTTCCCCGCGACGAGCAGGAGGGCGCAGAACCCCAGCAGCTCCATGACGCTGAGTTTCTGCCCATCGATCTCCGCCATGAGGAGGCTGCTGATCAAGTCCTGGCCCGGCCGGTGCCGCCGTTCCTCGATCATCCCCAAGAAGTACTCGATCATGTCCTGGTTGCCGGGGGACCGGTCCTCGTCGCCGTCCGGGCCTGGGCTCACGATCATGTCCGACCACTGCTTGAACCGGTCCCGGTCCGCGGCAGGGATGCCCATCAGCTCCGCGATCACGATCACCGGGAGCGGATACGCCAGCTGCTCGATCAGATCCGTACTGCCGGCGGGAACCACAGGTTCCAGCAAGCCCTCCGTGAGCGCCGCGATGCGCGGGGCGAGCGCCTCCACGGCCCGCGGGGTGAACGCCTGAGTCACCAGCGAACGCAGCTGGCGGTGCCGCGGCGGATCCGTGTTGATCAGGCTCGCCGCGAAGAGCTGGCCCGTCTCGGACGGATTGTCACCGCCGAACCGGGAAGAAAACGTGGCGTGGTCGGACAGGACACGCTGCACGTCCCCATAGCCGAAGACGTGCCAGACACCGCTCTCCGGATCCTGGAAGACAGGATCACTGCGGCGCATCGCTTCGTAGTGCGGAAAGGGGTTCAGCGGCTGCTCAAGAGCCGGAAATGACACCATGGCTGGCCCTCCTCTTGGGGCTGGCGGCCGTGTTTGTGGCTCTATGCGGCGCCCGTGGACCAACGATCATCCAACTGTGTCGGGCCAGGGGTTTAACGGGGCGGGCCGCGCGGCCCCGTTGGCTTCCACCCTAGTCCCGTGCAGCCGCGCCCGCACCGGGAACGCCGAGGAAATTCAGCTGATCCTGGTCTCCGGCCACCCGGCGGCGGGGGCTCCCTGCCCGGTGCCTAACGAAAGCGTGCGGGCGGCCGACAGTAAAGGGAGAACACTTATCCCCGCCGCTTGGCCGCCCAGCCGAGCAGTCCCCAGAGCAGAATCGGCCCATGATCGTTGTCACACGCCTCAACGGAACGCGCTTCGCGGTCAATCCGGACCTGATCGAACGGATCCACGAGAGCCCGGACACCCACCTGGTCACGCTCGACGGCGCCGCGTACGTGGTGCTCGAAAGCCTCGCCGAGGTGGTCGAGCTGATCGCCGACTACCGCGCCTATGTGCTGAGCAAGGCGCGGGACTTTCCCGCGGTCACGGGGTACCCGTTGAGCCTGGTCCCGCCGGCCGGACCGGACGACGAGTCCGGCGCCCCTGCACCTGAATCACCTAGGAAGTAAGCCATGGATCCCGCAACAATCATTGGACTGCTCCTGGCCTTTGGGTCCGTCATCACGATGGTGCTCATTGAAGGCGGCAGCATCACCGCCCTGCTGCTGCCCGGACCCCTGGTCCTGGTCTTCGGCGCAACCCTGGCCGTCGGGCTGGCCGGCAACACCCTCAAGGACGTGCTCCAGGCGTTCAAGTCCGTGCCGGGAATGTTTATGGGCAAAACATCGAAGCCGCAGGAAAGCATCGACCAGATGGTCCGCTTTGCTGAAAAGGCACGCGCCGAGGGCCTGCTCTCCCTCGAGGAGGAGGCGGCTAGCGTCAAGGACCCCTTCCTCGCCCGCGCCCTGCAAAACATCGCCGACGGCACCGACGCCGAGGACCTCCGGATGCAGATGGAGGACGAGATCGACACAAAGTCGCGCAGCGACCACGCCTCCTCAAAGTTCTTCGCCAGCCTCGGCGGCTACGCCCCGACCATCGGCATTGTCGGAACCGTCGTCTCCCTGACCCACGTCCTGGAAAATCTTTCGAAGCCGGACGAGTTGGGGCACATGATCGCCGCCGCGTTCGTCGCGACCCTGTGGGGCCTGCTCTCTGCCAACTTCATCTGGCTGCCGTTCAGTTCGCGCCTGGCCAGGCTCTCCGAGCTGGACATCGAACGCATGACGCTCGTGATGGAGGGCATGCTCGCCGTGCAGTCCGGCGCCCAGCCGCTGCTGCTGGCCGAACGGCTCCGCTCCATGGTCCCGGAACACCAGCTCAAGGGGGCGGACAAGGGCCGGAAGGCGCCCAGCGGGGACGCCTCTGCGGAGCCGATGGACGCGGCCGCGTGAGCGGCCGACGTCGGCCGCGCAAAAAACCCGAGGCGCACCACGTCGACGAACGCTGGATGGCCTCCTACATGGACATGGTCACCGTGCTCATGTGCCTGTTCATCGTCCTGTACGCCATGTCCACGGTCGACGCGAACAAGTTCGAAAAGCTGCGCAACTCGCTCGCCACCGGCTTCGGCGCGGTGGCCTCGGAAACCGTGGACACCGCCTCCGGAACGGTGGTGCCGCCCGAATTCGTCGACAAGAACCTCGAAGCCTTCGCCGCCGTCCCGGCCCCGGACAACCCGGCCACGCAGGCAGCCCTCGAGGAAGCCAAGAAAGAGGTCGACCGGCTGCGCGCCCTGGAAGCCAAAATGAAGGCCGGCCTCGCCGCCGCCGGGCTCACCGACAACGTCGAGTTCCAGATCGACCAGCGCGGCCTGACGGTCAAGCTGATCGGCTCCCAGGCCTTCTTCGCCGCGGACCGGCCCGAGCTCACGGACCGGGCCTCCCAGGTGCTGCAGATCATCTCGCCCATCCTCGGCCCGGCCGCCCTGGAACTCATGGTGGAGGGCCACGCGGCCAACGGCATCACGTCCTACCCGTCCACCTGGGAGCTGTCCTCGGCCCGGGCGGTCAACGTGCTGCGCTACATGGTGGACCGCGGCGGGATCCCCCCGGGACGGATCGGGGCGGTCGCGTTCGGCTCCGCCCGGCAGGTCAACGACGATTCCACCCCGGAACTGATGGAACGGAACCGCCGGGTGGACATCGTGGTGATTTCGGACAAGCCCGACGTCGTCCGCGCCCTCATTCCTGAGGCGATGAAGCTCACCCAGAAATAGGCGGGTATTGCCTCGGGCGGATGGCTTACGGCGGCCGATCCCTTGCCGATAGTGGCAACCGTGAGTGTTCTGGATGAGCGGGAAGTGGTGCGGGAGCGGACCGTCAGCGTCTATGACTTCCGGCGTCCGGCGACGCTGGCGCGCGAGCACAGCCGCGTCCTGGAACTCGCCTTCGAAACCTTTGCCCGCCAGTGGGGAACGCAGCTGACCGCCAAGGTCCGGGTGAAATCCGTGGTGCGGCTCGAAGACGTCGGCATGCAGAGCTACGACGAGTACGCCGCCTCCCTGCCGGCCGTGACGGCGATGGTCCTGTGCACCGTCGAAGCACACGATTCCAAGCTCGTCGTGCAGTTCCCCGCGCCCGCCGCCCTCGGCTGGATCAACCGGATGCTCGGCGCCTCGAACGACACGGCCATGCCGGACCGGAAGTTCACCCAGATCGAACAGGCCCTGGTCAAGGGGCTCATGGACGAGGCCCTCGAGGACCTCGGCTACTCGCTCGGACCGCTGCTGAGCGAATCCATCCGGGTCGACACCGTGCAGTACAACTCCCAGTTCGCCCAGGCCGCGGCGCCGAGCGAACTGATGATCGTCGCCTCCTTCACCATCAACGTCGGCAACATCAGCGCTCCCGCCACCCTTGCGGTGCCGGCAGCCATCCTGCTGGGCCGCTTGAAGAAGGTCAACCCGACGGACAACCGCGGCGACGCCGCCGCCCGCGTCAGTTCCCAGTTGGAGCGCGTCCCGGTGGAGCTCTCGGTCCGGCTGTCGACGTCGTACGTCACCCCCAGCCAGGTCCTGGGCCTCGCGGTCGGCGACGTGCTGACCCTCCCGCACCTGGAAAACCGCCCCTTCGACCTCACCCTGGACGGCACGAGGCTGGCGACCGCCGCCCCCGCCCGCAACGGGTCCCGGGCCGCGGCCGTCATTGTCACAATCGAGGAGAACAACCAATGAGCATCACCCTGACCAAGCATGAATCGTCGGCGGAACGGCTTGTTGAGGAGCTGCCGAGCCCGGTGGCCCTGAAGGTTGTTGCCCTGGTCCCCGCCCGCGCCGCGGCCCCCTACGCCCGGCAGGCCGTCACGGCGACCTTTGTCGGATCGGTAACCGCCGACCTGGCCCTGATGCTCAGCGACCGCACCTTCCTGGACGAAGCGGCCGGCGGCATGGCCGGCGGCCAGCTCGGCGTCGTCTCCGTCACCGACGTGCTCCGCCCGGCGATGGAAAGCGCCAGCTCCGTCTTCGGCGCCGGCGTGCTGTCCGACCTGCGCGAATCCGATGCCTCCGGGCTGCTCTCGGACCCGGACACCGCCGTCTTCGAACTCTCCGACGGCACCAGCCCGGCGGCCTGGTTCGCCGTCCGGCTGCGCGAACACGGCACCAGCCAGGACCGCGCGGGCGACCTCTTCGGCGGCGGCGACACGGTGGCCGGCCGGCTGGGCCGCATCAACAACATCGAGATGGCCCTGACCGTGGAGATCGGCCGCACCCGCATGTCTGTCCGCGACGTGCTCTCGCTTGAACCCGGCAAGATCATCGAACTCGACCGCTCCGCGGGCGCCCCCGCCGACGTGCTGCTCAACGGGCGGCTGATCGCGCACGGCGAGGTCGTCGTCCTGGACCAGGACTACGCCGTGCGGATCACCCGGATCCTCGACGTGGCCGAGGGGCTCAGCTGAATGGACTCGCTGATCCTCGGGCTGCGGGTAGCCGTAGCCCTGGGCGCGGTGCTTGGCCTGATCTGGTTGCTGCAACGCCGTCTCGGCAAAGGCCCGGGACGGCGCCGCGCTGACGCCGCGCTGAGCGTCGTCAGCCGCCAAAGCCTCGGCCAGCGCGCCTCCGTCGTGGTGGTCGACGCCGGCGGCCACCGCTTCCTGCTCGGCGTCACCGATCACGCCGTCAACGTCCTCCACACCGGCGACATCCCGGAAGAGGCCGTCGAAGACCTGGCTCCGGAGCCCCGCCGCGGCGGTGCGGCCGGGGCCTTCGCGCAGATCCTCGCGGGCGCCTCCGCCGCGCCCCGGAACGACGCCGGGGCCGCACCGCAGGCTGGCGGCCAGCCCAGCAGCCAGCCCGGGCCCGGCGCGACGCCGGAACTGCCGCTGTCCCGCCGCAGTTCCATCCACCGCGATTCCCACGCCCGGACCGGCCCGGGGCGGTCCGCCATGCCGGGCAACCCGCCACACGCGCCGCTGCACGGGTCGATCCTGGCCGGTTCCACCTGGAAGCAGGCCGCTGCCGCTCTCAGGAGCGGACGCCGCAATTGATCCGCCCCGTCAACGCCCGCCGACCCGGTAGGATCCTCGCCATCGGCGTCGCCGCCGTGCTGTTCGCCGTCCTTCTATTGTGGTTCTCCGCCTCAGCCGGGCACGCCGCCCCCGTCCCGCCGGTTCCGCCCACACCGCCGGCCAGCCCGGACACCGGCAGCGTCAACATAGAGATCAACGGCATGGACGGGAAGCCCTCCACAGCGGTCCTGACCCTGATCGGGATCACGCTGCTGTCCGTGGCGCCTGCGCTGCTGCTGATGATGACCTCGTTCACCAAGATCTTCGTGGTGCTCGCCATGACCCGCAACGCGCTCTCGCTGCCCTCCATCCCGCCCAACCAGGTGCTCGCGGGACTGGCCCTGTTCCTGTCGATCTTCGTCATGTGGCCGGTCATCAACGAGATGAACACCATCGGCGTGCAGCCCTACCTAAACGGCACCCTCGACTTCAACGGCGCGCTCAGCGCCGGCTCGGGGCCGCTGCAGCACTTCATGCTGGCGCATACCCGCGAGGAAGACATCGCCCTGATGACCCGCGCGGCCGGCATGGAGAACCCGGCGACGCCGGAGTCGGTGCCGCTGCAGACGCTGATCCCGGCGTTCATGATCTCCGAACTCCGCGCGGCCTTCATCATCGGCTTCGTCATCTTCATCCCGTTCCTCGTGATCGACCTCGTCGTCTCCGCGGCACTGATGTCCATGGGCATGATGATGCTCCCGCCGGTCATGATCTCGCTGCCGTTCAAAATCCTGCTCTTCATCCTCGTGGACGGCTGGGGCCTGATCATCACCTCGCTGATCCAGAGTTATGCGGGCACGGGATGAACGCCAACGCCGTCCTGGACATCTGCCTCCAGGCCATGATCGTGGCTGCCAAACTCTCCGCGCCGGTGCTCGTGACGGCGCTGGTGGTGGGCCTGGCAATCTCCCTCCTGCAGTCCATCACCCAGCTCCAGGAAGCCACCCTCTCCTTCGTGCCCAAACTCGCCGCCGTAGCGGTGGCCCTGGTGATCTGCGGGCACTGGATGATCACGGAGATGGTCGCCTTCACCAACGACCTGTTCGCCAAGATTCCGTCCCTGCTCGGGGGCCTGTGAGGTGGGCATCCCGATCGACCAGACGTGGCTGGAAGTCCTCCTGCTCGCCACCGTCCGGATGACGGCTTTCCTGATTGTGGCGCCGCCTTTCGCGCACCAGGCGTTTCCCGGACGGATTAAGGCCATGCTGGGCGTGGGCCTGGGCCTGGCCGTGTCGCAGCGGCTTTCCGCCGGCTACGTCGCGCGCGACACGGCGGGGTTCCTCACCGGGGTGGTCCTGGAACTCGTCACCGGCCTGGTCCTGGGCTTCCTGGTCATGCTGGTCTTCGCCGCGGTCCAGTCCGCGGGCTCCCTGGTGGACCTCTTCAGCGGCTTCCAGATGGCCCAGGCCTTCGACCCGCAGATGATGGTCAACGGCGCGCAGTTCACCCGGCTGCTGCAGATGGCCGCGCTGGCCCTATTGTTTTCCTCGGACGGCTACCAACTGGTCATCGGCGGCCTGACCGGAAGCTTCACCGCGCTGCCGCTGGCCGGCGGCCTTGACCTCGCCCAGCCGGTCCAGGCCATGACATCCGCGGTGACCGGCATGTTCCTCGCCGCCGTCCAGATCGCCGGGCCGCTGCTCGTGGTGCTCTTCCTCGCCGACGTCGGACTGGGCCTGCTTACCCGCGTGGCCCCCGCGCTGAACGCTTTCTCGCTGGGCTTCCCGCTGAAGATCATGCTGACCCTCGCACTGGCCGGATTCCTCTTCCTCGCGCTGCCCAGGATCGTCTCCACCCTCGCCGGGCAGGCTGCCAAGACCGTGCTGGGGGTGGGCTGATGTCGGATTCACAGGAAAAGACCGAACAAGCCACCGACAAACGCATGCGGGAGGTGCGCTCCAAGGGCCAGCTCTCCCGCTCCCAGGACCTCACCGCGTGGCTGGCGGTCGGCGCCGCCGCGGTCATGATTCCCTCCACCGTCGAGCGCGGGGCCAGCGCCGCCACGGACCAGGTCTTCAGCGTCAAGGGCGTGATGGCGCAGCCGGACCCGGCAAAGGCCCTCAAAGCCCTGGAGGCGGGGCTCGGCTCGCTGGCCGGAATCCTCGGCCCCATGCTGATCGTGGTGCTCGTCGTCGTCCTGGTCGGCTCCGCGCTGCAGGGCGGCATCCACCTGAAGAAGTTCCGCCTGGACTTCGAGAACTTCAAGCTGCTGAGCGGGCTGAAGCGTATTTTCGGGACCCAGGCGCTCTGGGGCGGCGTCAAGGCCCTGCTGAAAGCCAGTGTCGTGGGCCTCGTGCTTTACTCCGTGGTGCAGGGCCTGATCCCGGTGCTGCTCACTGCGGGCGGACTGCCGGTGGCCGGCGTCGTCGCGGCCGCAGGCGGCGGCATCTCCTCACTGGTCCAGTTCGCCGTCTTCGCCGGCATCGCGCTGGCCGCGGTGGACTTCTTTGTGGTGATGCGCCGGAACCGGAAGAAAACCCGGATGTCCAAGAAGGAAGTCCAGGACGAGAACAAGAGCAGCGAAGGCGACCCGCTGATCCGGTCCCAGCGCCGGGCCCGGCAGCTGGCCATGAGCCGGAACCGCATGATCGCGGCGATCGGCGACGCCGACGTCGTGCTCGTCAACCCCACGCACGTCGCCGTCGCACTGAAATACGAGCCGGGAAAGTCCGCTCCGCGGGTGGTGGCCAAGGGCGCCGGCCACGTCGCGGCACGCATCCGGCAGGAGGCCGAGGCGAAAAACGTGCCGATGGTCCAGGACATCCCGCTTGCCCGGGCGCTGCACGGCGCCTGCGAGCTGGGGCAGGAGATCCCAGTGGATTTCTACCACGCCGTGGCCGGGGTGCTGGCCTTCGTTATGTCGCTCAAGGCCCGCGGCGCCGGCGCCGGGCTGCACCGCATGGCAGGGGCCGCGCTGTGAAAATCGCCAGACACATTGTGGAGCACACTTTTCGAACCAGCGTCTGTGAAAGGACCGCATCATGAACAACAGGCTCGCCCGGCTTGCGGTGCCCATCGGCATCGTAGGCATCGTGCTGCTGCTGGTGGTTCCCGTGCCCGCCCCGCTGCTGGATTTCCTGATCGTGTGCAACATCCTGCTCGCGCTGCTGGTGCTGCTGACCAGCATGTTCGTGAAGAAGCCGCTGGACTTCTCCGTGTTCCCCTCGCTGCTGCTGGTGGCCACGCTGTTCCGGCTGGGCCTGAACGTCGCCTCCACCCGTCTGGTGCTGGGCAACGGTTACGCCGGGCAGGTCATCGAGGCCTTCGGCAAGGTGACGGTCGGCGGCTCCATGATCATCGGCGCCGTCGTCTTCCTGATCCTGGTGGTGATCCAGTTCGTTGTGGTCACCAAGGGCGCCGAGCGCGTCGCCGAGGTGGGCGCGCGCTTCACCCTGGACGCCATGCCCGGCAAGCAGATGGCGATCGACGCCGACCTCAACGGCGGCCTGATCACGGACACCCAGGCCCGGGAGCGGCGCGCGGAGGTCTCGGCGGAAGCCGACTTCTACGGTGCCATGGACGGCGCCTCCAAGTTCGTCAAGGGCGATGCCATCGCCGGCATCATCATCATCATCATCAACTTCATCGGCGGCATCGCCATCGGCATGCTGCAGCGCGGCATGCAAATCGGCGACGCCCTCAACACCTACGGCCTCCTGACCATGGGCGACGGCCTCGTCACACAGATTCCGGCGCTGCTCATGGCGGTCTCCACCGGCATGATTGTGACCCGGTCCAACGCCGAAGCGGACATGGGCCGGACGGCCTCCACCCAGCTGCTGCAGTCACCGAATGCCCTGCTGATCGCCGGCGTGGCCGCCATCGCCATGGCGCTCATCCCCGGCATGCCGCCCATTCCGTTCATCCTCGTCGGCGCCGGGCTGATCCTGGCCTCCCGCCGCACCGCAGCCAGCCAGAAGGAGGCGGAGCGGGCCCGCGATGCCGAGGCCGCGGCCTTGAACTCCCCGGAGCTGGACCCGAACGAGAAGCTGCTCGAGGATATGCGCATCCACCCCGTGGAGATCCTGCTGGCCCCGGATCTGGTGGACATGGTCTCCGGCGCCTCGGACGACCTGTTGGCCCGGGTCCGGTCGCTCCGGCACAAGATCGCCATGGAACTGGGCCTGGTCATCCCGCCGGTCCGCACCAGGGACAGCGTGGACCTGCCGCCGGCCACCTACGCCATCCGGATCGCGGGCGTGGAAGCCGGCCGCGGCACCGCCCCGGCCGGCCAGATGCTGGCCCTCGGCGACTTGCTGGACTCGCTGCCGGGCGTCGCGATGATCGAACCGGTCTTCGGCCTCGCCGGGAAGTGGATTCCGGCCGAGATGCGGCACAACGCCGAAATGACCGGGGCCACCGTGATCGACCGGGTCTCGGTGCTTGTCACCCACCTGTCCTCTATCGTCACGGCCAACGCCGCCCGGCTGCTCTCCCGCGAAGATGTCCGGGTGCTGACCGAGGGCGTCCGTAAGCAGAGTCCCTCGGCTGTCGACGAACTCACCCCGGCCCTGCTCTCGCTCGCCGAGCTGCAGCGCGTGCTCCAGGGCCTGCTCGACGAGCAGGTCCCCATCAACGACCTGGCCCGCATCTACGAGGCGCTCACGCTCCGGGCCAAGATCTCCACCGACCCGGAATCGCTTGTGGAGGCCGCCCGCCAGTCCCTGGGACCGGCGCTGACCGCGAAGTTCATGGAGGGCCCCGTGCTCAACGTGATCATGATCGATCCGCTGCTGGAACAGTCCATGCTCGAGGACATGCGCCCGGCCGAGGGCGGCAGCCAGATTGTGATGGGGCAGGACAGGCTCGACGCCGTGCTGCGTTCGGTGCGCAACGCGGTTGACTCCGCGGCCGCCGCCAACCGGCAGGCCGTCCTGGTGTGCGCCCCCGCGTTGCGCCCGGCGATCCATCGGCTCGTCGGAGCGCAGCCGGGTTCCCTGCCGGTGCTGTCCTACCGTGAAGTCACCTCCGCCAACGTCCGGATCGAAACCGTAGGAGTCGTGCGCCATGCCGAACCGCTATCGGCTTAAGGGAGCCTCGCTGGAGGAAATCCGCAGCAAGGCAGAAGCCCAGTACGGCCCCGCGGCCCGCATCGTGTCCGCGGAACGTGTCATCAGCCCCGGCATCGCCGGGCTCTTCGCCGCCAACCGCTATGAAGCCGTCATCGAGGTCCAGCCCCGGCACGACGTCGTGACCGGTGAAGTCCTCCCGGACGCCGACATCCTGTCCGAAGGCGAGATCGTCGACATGCCCGGCGACACGCCGGGGGAAACCCCCCGGCCCATGCCGCGGCCCACCGGCGGCGACACGCCGCGGGACACCACCCGGCCCACGAGGCCGGGCGTCCAGCGGCTGGCCGCCGCTCCCGGCCACGAGTTGCAAGGCGATGCGATCGCTGCCCTGCTGGCCGAAGCCGACGCCGCCGAACTGACCCTGCACCGGACGGCCGGTCCCGGCGTTTCCACCGAGTCGCCGGGTTTCGCCGAACTGCTGGACCAGCTCGGTTCCGGGCTCCGGTCGCAGGCAGCACAGCCCGCGCCCGTGGTTTCGGCGCGCCCGGGGGACGGGGAGCGCCCCGCGACATCCGCCGGCCAGGCGGCGCCGTCGCCGTCGCCGTCGTCGCGGGGCGCCGCGCCGGCACGGGAGACTGTCCCCGTCCCGCTGAACGGCACCGGCGACCTGGTGGTGCTGGTGGGCCTCGACGACGACGCACTCGACACGGCCCTGGCCATGTCCATCGCCACCGGGGGTGCGGACGTCCGCACCGCGGGGGAGCTAAGCGCCTACGGCCACTTGCACCTGGACGGACGCCAGAGCGCGACGGCGGCCCGCGCCCACGCCGTGGAAACCGAGCAGACGGTGCTGGCGGCCTTTGGGCTGGGCAAGGCACGCAACACCCTCGCCCGGCTCCAGGCGATCGCGGCGCTCTCGCCGGACCAGCTCTGGGTCGTCGTGGACGCCGGCCGCAAGCATGAGGATTCGGCCCGTTGGGTGGGCCTGCTGAGGGCGCGGCTCGACGTGGCCGCGGTGGCCGTGGTGGGCGCCGCGGACACCGCCACCCCCGAAAGCGTTGACGCCCTCGGCCTGCCCGTGGGCTGGATCGACGGCCGGCCGGCGACCCGGCCGCTGCCGTGGGACGCAGCGCCGGGCCGCGAAGGGTAGATTGAGAGAATGCTGGTACTTACACGCAAGCCGGGCGAACAGATCATGATCGGCGACGGCATCGTCATCACTGTTCTGGAAGGCCGCGGAGACGGCGTCCGGATCGGCATCGAGGCGCCCCGCGGTGTCCCGATCCAGCGGCGGGAAGTCATCGAGGCCATCGCGGCGGCGAACCTGGCAGCCGCTGAAGCGGGCGCGGAAGCCGGCGCGGGAACCGAAGACGCCTTGCGCGGGTTACTTCCCCCGGCGGCCGCCCGCCCCGTTGACTGACGGCGGCTAGCGGGAGTTCGCGTCGTCGCCGAGGTACTGGGCCATCAGCGGCTGGCTGGCGCGGCGCGTAATGGCCAAGGCACGTTCAAGGTTTCCCGCCATCGTCAGCTGCTCCAGCAGCGCGGCCGAATCGCCGGAACCGGCGGGCAGCTGCCGGCTTTGAAGCATCTCCTCGCTGGCGCGGGCCGTGTCGCCGAGCCGGGCTAACAACTGGCGCAGACCGTCCAGGTGCTCCTGCAGGACCGTCGGCCAGGCACCCGGCGGGGCGGCCGCGATCAGTTCAACCAGGGTCGCCTGCGCCGGCAGGCCCCACTCGGCCGCCACAGCCGCCGATTCGACATGCCTGGCGAGGGCGTCGAAGCGCAGGCGGTCCAGTACCGACTCGACCTCGGACGCGGTGAAAGTCAGCCAGTGGGTGTTGCCGGCAGCCACGTGCAGGCGCTGGGTTTCCAGCCTGAACAGGAGTAGTTCCAGCTGCCGCCGCTCCTGCCACAGTGCCGCCGAAAGATCCCCTACACCCATGGGCCCCATTCCCTTGCCATCCCGGCCAAATTGCGGCTTTCCGCATTTTCCGCCAAGCTTTTCCCTGAGGGTACACGCAGATTCCAGATCAGGTGATAGGTTTCGTTCTGGGTGCTGCGCCCGAGCTTCGAACACCGCCTCCCATGGGGGGAGTGCGGGACCGTTTGCGGGTGCGGTTCTCAGGGTTTTAAAGCTCCTGATCCGGTCTCATGGGGGGACACACTATTGAATCGCGTGGAACGCAACGAGATGGTCACCCAGCACCTTCCGCTGGTGGGTTATCTCGTCTCAGATTTGTGCTCGAAGGCGTCCCACCTCTCGCGCGATGATTTGGCGTCGGCCGGCGCCGTTGCCTTGATTACGTCGGCAGACTCCTTCGACCCGGACCTTGGCGTGCCTTTCGGCGCCTTCGCCCGGCGTCGCATCCTTGGCGCCTTCGCGGACGAGATGCGGGCCAGTGACTGGGCCACCCGCTCCGCGCGCCGCCGGATCAAAGAGACCATGTCCGTCCAGGAGACCCTTGCGGCCGCCCTCGGCCGCACGCCTTCGGTGGATGAGATTGCCTCCGCGCTGGGCGTCCAGCAAAGCGTGGTGGAGGCGGCGCTGGCAGATGCGTCCCGCACCCTCACGCCGCTCGACGACGCCGTTGTGGACACGCTGGCAGCGGAAACCCTGTCGCCGGAGCACTCCGTGCTTGCTGACGAACGTCTCCAGTACCTCCGGGCCGCCGTGAAATCCCTGCCCGAGCGAATGCGCTACGTGGTCGAGGAGATCTACTTCGGCGACCGCACCGTCAAGGATCTGGCAGCCGAACTGGGTTCCACGCACGCCGCCGTGTCGCAGCAGCGCGCCGAAGCGATCCGCCTGATGCGTGACGGCCTTACCGCCCACTACGCGGACGACCCGGACCAGGGCTTCGAACCGCAGTCGCGGATCACGCCGCGCCGCCGGAACGATTACCTTGCCCAGTTGTCCGACGCGACTGCCGGAGGGATCACCCGGGCCATCTTCCCGCAGGGGCCGATGCTGAACCAGGCCGTCTAAGGCCATTCCGGTCCGTTACTAAGCTCACTTAGTAAGCTGACCGTGAAATTCCGCCGCGGCCGTCGCGGGGGCGTCCTCACTGGGGTAGCGTCTGAGGCATAACGCCGTACCAGACGTTCCAATCAAGGAGGATGCATGAAAGCAACACCCACCCTGACAAGCAACCTGCAGGCCGTTCTCGTGGACCTCATTGAACTCCATGTCCAGGGCAAGCAGGCGCACTGGAACATCGTGGGCACGAACTTCCGCGACCTCCACCTTCAGCTGGACGAGATTATCGAAGCTGCCCGCGGTTTCGCCGACGACCTGGCCGAGCGGATGCGCGCCCTGCACGCACTGCCGGACGGCCGCAGCTCGACGGTTTCCAAGTCCACCGCTCTGGCGGAATTCCCTGCCGGCCTGATCAACACCAAGGACGCGATCGACAAGATCGTCGCCGCGCTTGAGGCCGCCGTCGGCACCATGCGCAAGGTGCACGACGAGGTGGATGAGGAAGACCCCACCACCGCCGACCTGCTGCATGAATTCATTGCCAAGTTCGAGCAGTTCGCCTGGATGGTGAACGCCGAAACCATGCGCGCGTCCGCCAGCGTCACCACGCCAGACACCAAGAAGTAGCAGGCCAGCGCGCCCTCCAAGCGCCCGGCGCCGGGTTCCCACCCGGCGTCGGACGTTCGCTTTTAAGTGACCAGGCGGGGCGCCGGCTGACGCTCCCGGTTAGCGCGCCGTCGGCACTTTCCGCAGGACCACGGCGGCCAGGACGGCGGCGCCGGCCATCAGCACCAGCGCGATGGCGGCCGTGATGTGGACGCCGGAATCGAAGGCGCTCCTGGCGGCAGCCGTCACGGCCTCCGCCAGCGGTGCCGGGAGGGCCCGGGCCAGCTCGGCCGCCCCGGCAAGGGTTTCCCCCGCCTGGTGGACCGCCCCGGGGCCGGCCTGGGCGACGTCGGCGGGAAGCTGCAGGTTGCGTTGGTACGACGCCGTGAGAATGGAGCCGAGGATGGCCGTGCCGAGCAGGGAGCCGACCTCGTAGCCGGTTTCCGAAATGGCCGCCGCGGCGCCCGATTTCACTGCCGGGACCGCCCCCAGGATGAGGTCGTTGGAGATAGTTTCGGCCGCGCCGACGCCCAGGCAGAGCACCAGCAGGGCGGCCAGCAACAGCCCCGGGCCGGCACTGTGGTCGCCCAGGGCCACCAAGGCATATCCCGTGGCGCTCAGCAGCAGTCCGCCCGCGACCACAAAGCCCGGGCGGATCTTGCGCACCAGCGGCACCACGAGCAGCCCCGCGACGACCGTGGCGGCCAGGGCCGGGACCATCGCCAGGCCGGACTCCGACGGTGACTGGCCCTCCAGCAGTTGCAGGTGCTGGGCGAGGAAGAGGATGAACCCGTTGTAGGAAAACAAGGCCAGGACGTTGGCTGTGATGGCGGTGCTGAAGACAGGGTTGCCAAAGAGGCTGAGGTCCAGCAGGGGAGCGGCCGACGCCGATGCCGCCAGCCGGCGCTGGCGGCGGACGAAGGCGTAGCCCATCAGCAGGCCGACGCCGAGGGCGGCCAGCGGTTCCGGCGCCGGGCCGTGGGTCGCCAGGATCTTGATGCCGTAGACCACCGGGACCATGGCAAGCAGGGACAGTGCGATGCTGGGCGCGTCCACGGGGCCTGGGTTTGGGTCGCGCGATTCCGGGATCAGGGCCGGCCCCAGGACCATCAGCGGCAGGATGATGGGCACCGCGACGAGCAGGACAGCACCCCACCAGAGGTGTTCCACCAGCCAGCCGCCCAGGATCGGTCCCAGTGCGGCGCCAGCGGAGAAGCCGGCAGCCCAGATCGCCACCGCGAGCCGGCGCCGGTTGGGTTCCGGGAAGATGTTCCTGATCAGCGACAGCGTGGATGGCATCAGCATGGCGCCGAAGAAGCCGAGCCCTGCCCGGCCTGCGATCAGCCACGCCGCACCGGGGGCAAAGGCCGTCACCGCGGAGACTGCTGCGAAGCCCGCACTGCCGACAAACAGCAGCCGGCGCCGACCGATCCTGTCGCCCAGGCTGCCCATCGCCACCAACAGGCCGGCCAAGACCAGCGGATACGCATCGACAATCCAGAGCAGTTCCACGCCGGTGGCATCCAGGCTGCGGGCAATCGCCGGTAGCGCGAAGGTCAGGGCCGTGTTGTCCACGGCCACCAGCAGTACCGGGAACATCAGCAGGGACAACGCCAGCCAGTCGCGCCAGGGCGTGCGCGGCGCCGGCTCGGCGGCCGCTGGCGGGCGGGCGTGTGCGGACAGGGATGCGGTGGTCATGGAGGTTAACTATACCGTCTGGACGGTATAGTTAAGAAATGCGCTTCCTGACAGGCATGATGTAACCCATGGCCAGAAAACCCGTCGCCCGCGAAGCCGTCCTCGACGCCTTTGAATCCCTGCTCATCGCCGAGGGGGAACGCGCCGCGACGCTGGATGCGGTGGCCCGGCTGGCAGGCGTCTCCAAGGGCGGCCTGCTGTACCACTTCCCGAACAAGGAGGCCATGGTCTCGGTGCTGCTGGAGCGCCTGGACCGGCTCCTCGCGGAGGACCTCGACGCCATGGCGGCCGCTCCCGAAGGCGCCGCGGCCTACTTCATCAAGTCCTCGGTGTGGGCCGACACCCCGCTGGACCGGGTGTTCGTGGCCGCCACCCGGCTGGCCGAAGTCGCGCACGCAGAGACCCTGCGCCGGATGGCCGGCGTCCAGGCCAGCTGGCTGGCGCTGCTCGCGGCCGACGTCGGGCCCGCGATGGCGAAGGCCGTGCTGTACATGGGGGACGGGCTGTACTTCAATGCCATGCTGGCGCGCGGCCCCGGCGAGGGGCCGCTGACGGAGGCCGGCGACGTCGAGAGGCTGCTGGCCGCCGTCGAGCGGCTGCGCGCCTGAGCCCCCAGCCCTTATTGTCGGACCTCGCGGTTAGCCTTCCTTCCAGTAACCCCGGACGCCGTCCGGGACCTGCCAAACAGGGGGAAGTATGACCGCGCAGACCATTTCACCGGCGCCAATGAGAACGACGGTTCCGAAGCCGTCGGCACCGATGCGGCGCGGGGTGATGCTGGCGGAGGTCCGCAAGCATCACCTGGCGAGCATCGTGGAAGTCGCGGCCACGGTCCAGTTCGGTCTGGGCTGCTGGGCGCTGGCCCCGGTCGGCGGAGCCGCGGCAGCCTCCGCCGGAACGGCCGGTCCTAAGGATCCTCCCCTCGTAACGGGAACCGCGGCCATCGGCCCGGGTGCGGACCACTGCTACCGGCGAATCGCGATGGAGGTGCTCCTGGCGCTGCTGGAGCGGCGGCCGGGCGCCGGTCCGCACGGCGCCGAGGCTGAGCTGCGCGCGGTAGTGCGGGTGGTGGCATGCCGCCGGCTCCTGCTTGAGCTCCGCAGGCAGGTGTCGGAACTCGGGCTGGCGGAGGCAATCTCCCTCGCTGAAGTTTCCTGCAGTAGCGATGGGAGGACTGAAGCGGCCGTCCTGGCCGGGCTGTCCGCCGGAGGGGGAGTGGTGGATGTGGTGACAGACGCCTCCAAAGGCAGAGGAATGACCGTTGGCCTGGGCTGGGTCGTCGCGACCGGCGAAGGCAGCAGCTTCCGGACGGGGGCCGGAACCGCCGTGTGCTCGAGCGTCCTGCACGCGGAGCTCAAGGCCATGCGCAAGGGCATCCAACTGGCGCTGTCCCTGCACCCCGCCCTGCGCGGTGGACTCGGAACCCTCCGGCTCTTCAGCGACAGCCGGGGTGGACTGGAACTGGTGCGCCGGGGCCTGGCGGGGTCCCTCCCGGCCGGCGGGTCCGGCGTCGTCCGCGGCGAGGTCGGCCGGATTTGCGCCCTGCTGTCGGGACCCTCGGCCGAGCTGTGCTGGGTCAAAGGGCACGCCGGAGATCCGTTGAATGAGGTGGCGGACCGGCTTGCTGTTGTGGCCCGGCGTTCCCGGGAGGCCGGGTTGGACGCCGCGCAGGCGGCGGCCCTGCGCTCATCCATCGAACGCGATGCCCCCGCCGCCGTGCAGCAGCACAGTCGCTGTCATTTCCGCCTGGCCGCGTGACAGGGCTCGCGCGGCGTCGACGCCCCGCACGCTGCCGGTCCGGGGACGTGGTGAGGTCTGCTGGCTGTCAGGTCGAAGCGGGCCAGTCGGAGCCGACAGCGCGCCAAGCGCGGTCGATGCCGTCCAAGGCTGCGGCCGGAAGCGGACCTTGGCTGGCGGCCATGAGGTTCCGGCGAAGGTGGTCCAGCTTGGCCGTGCCGGCAATAGCGGTGTGCACGCCGGGGGCATACACGGTGAAGCGCAGGGCGAACTCGGCCCAGTCCATGTCCCCCGGGTCGAGCTCCAGAGCCTTTAGCCGCTCCCAGTAAAGCTCGGCGTAGTTCCCGGCCGGACGCTCGGCGAACCGCCACGGCGCATTCGCGATCGGGCGCTTGGCGATGACTCCCAGTTCGGGGCGCCGGCCGAGAACGTTTCGCAAATTCCACTGGTCGGCGATGTTGACACTGGTTTCGATGGCGCCGAACCGGCCGGACTCCACGGCGAAGGCAAGAGGCTCATTGTCGCCGCTGTAGCCGGCGATGCCGATCTTGCCGGCGTCGACGGCCTGGTCCAAGGTGTCCTGCAGCTCTCCGCGCCGCAGGATGTCCAGCGGGCAAGAGTGCAGATAGAAGATGTCGATCCGCTCCGACCGGGTCAAGCGCAAAGACTGTTCGATGCTCTCAAGCACGCTGCCCGGGGACCAATCCCGCTGGCCGTTGATCTTCGGCCCGCCCTTGGTGGAGAGCACGAACTCATCCCGACGTCCGCCAAGGTGCCGGCCAATACGCTCCTCGCTCAGCCCGTAACTGGCCGCAGTATCGATCAGCGTGACGCCCAGATCCAGTGCTCCGTTGAGCACTTCTGCGGCTTCGGCCTCCGTGACATCGCTTTCGCCGATCTGGCCGGCGCCGAGCCCCACAATGGAGACCTCCAAACCGGTGGCCCCGAATGCCCTCTGCTCCAGCATGAATTCTCTCCTCGTCTCGAAACCGCCCGCACCGCCGCATCTGGGCGACCGCTCTACCGTAACGCTGAAGCGGTCCGGGCGCCGGAGTTTGCGGACGCGTCTCCGGCATAGGACAATAGAAGTTGTGACTGCGGTCACGAGCAACTGAATATGCCTTTGATCTGCGGCGGGAGAGTTCTGCAAGTAGGTACAAGCAGGCGCCGTAGGAGCAAACCCTCCCCAGGAATCTCTCAGGCCCATGTACCGCCGCGGCAAGGCAACTCTGGAAAGCAGCAAGCGCGTCTCGTGACGCGCCGTGCTCACCGACGGTGCAAGCGGAGCCCGGCCAAAGCGGCTCCGCGGAAACTCTCAGGTCCAATACAGAGCGGGGAGGAACCCGAATCAATGTGGCGTACCCTCGCCGCCTTAGTTATGGAGTTCCTTGTGACTGTTACCTCAGCCTCCACGTCCTTCGTTGACCGGCACATCGGCGCGCGCCGCCAGGCCGACGTCGACACCATGCTGAAGGCTGTCGGCTACGACACCGTCGACGCGCTGGTGGATACCGCCGTTCCGAAGGACATCCGGCAGGACTCCGACCTGGCGCTCGCAGCAGCGCTGAGCGAAGTCGAAGTGCTGGCCGAACTGCGCAAGCTGGCAGCCAAGAACAAGACCGCCGTGCAGATGATCGGCCAGGGCTACTACGACACCGTCACCCCGGCCGTGATCCGCCGCAACATCCTCGAAGCCCCGGCCTGGTACACCGCCTACACCCCCTACCAGCCGGAAATCTCACAGGGCCGGCTCGAGGCGCTGCTGAACTTCCAGACCATGGTCCAGGACCTGGTGGGCCTGCCGATCGCCAACGCCTCGCTGCTGGACGAAGCCACCGCCGTCGCCGAGGCCGTTCTGATGATGCGCCGGGCCAACAAGAATAAGACGGCCCACGACGGCAAAACCGTCCTCGACGCCGACTGCCTCCCGCAGACCATCGCGATCGTCAAGGGCCGCGCCGAGGCCCTCGGCTTTGAGGTTGAGGTCGCAGACCTGTCCAAGGGTCTGCCCGACGGCGTCATCAACGGCGTCGTGCTGCAGCAGCCCGGTGCCTCCGGCCGCGTGTTCGACCACTCGGCCGTCATCGCTGACGCCAAGGAACGCGGCGCGCTCGTCACTGTCGCCGCGGACCTGCTGTCCCTGACCCTGATCACCTCCCCCGGCGAACAGGGCGCGGACATCGCCGTCGGCTCCGCGCAGCGCTTCGGCGTCCCGCTGTTCTTCGGCGGCCCGCACGCCGCCTACATGGCCGTCCAGAAGGGCCTGGAGCGCTCCATGCCCGGCCGCCTCGTGGGCGTCTCCAAGGACAACGCCGGCGTCCCCGCCTACCGTCTGGCCCTGCAGACCCGCGAGCAGCACATCCGCCGCGAGAAGGCCACCTCCAACATCTGCACCGCCCAGGCATTGCTGGCCATCGTGGCCTCCTTCTACGCCGTCTACCACGGCCCCGACGGGCTGAAGGCGATCGCCGAAACGGTCCACGGCCACGCCAGGACCATCGCCGCCTCGCTGAAGGCCGCCGGCCTGGCCGTCCAGCACGCCTCTTTCTTCGACACCGTCACGGTCTCCGTGCCGGGCACGGCCGCGGACATCATCGCCGCAGCCGACGCCAGGGGCATCAACCTGCGCGCCATCGACGCCGACACGGTGGGCATCTCCGCCGATGAGGCCACGACCGGGACAATCGTCGCCGACGTTGTCGCCGCCTTCGGCGCCAGCGTCGCAGACAGTGCCGCAGGCACGGACACTGCGTTCGCACTGGACGCGGCTGTCGAACGCACCTCCGACTACCTCCAGCACCCGGTCTTCCACACGCACCGCTCCGAGACCCAGCTGTTGCGCTACATCCGCAGGCTATCGGACCGGGACCTCGCGCTGGACCGGACCATGATCCCGCTGGGTTCCTGCACCATGAAGCTGAACGCGACGGCCGAGATGGAAGCCATCTCCTGGCCGGAGTTCGCCTCCATCCACCCCTTCGCGCCCGAATCCCAGACGGCCGGCTGGCGCGAACTGATCGAGGACCTCGAAGCCCAGCTGACCGAGATCACCGGCTACGACCAGGTCTCCATCCAGCCCAACGCCGGCTCCCAGGGCGAGCTCGCCGGGTTGCTCGCCATCCGCGGCTACCACCTCTCCCGCGGCGACGCCCAGCGCAACATCTGCCTCATCCCGGCCTCCGCGCACGGCACCAACGCCGCCTCCGCAGTGCTGGCCGGCATGAAGGTCGTCGTCGTAGCCACCGCCTCCGACGGCACGATCGACCACGCGGACCTCACCGCCAAGATCGAGCAGCACAAGGACGAGCTCTCCGCGATCATGATCACCTACCCCTCGACGCACGGCGTGTACGACGCGGACGTCCGCGAAGTTTGCGACGCCGTCCACGCCGCCGGCGGCCAGGTCTACATCGACGGCGCCAACCTCAACGCCCTCGTCGGGCTCGCCCAGCCGGGCCAGTTCGGCGGCGACGTCTCGCACCTGAACCTGCACAAGACCTTCTGCATCCCGCACGGCGGCGGCGGACCCGGCGTCGGCCCGGTCGCGGCCAAGGCACACCTGGCCCCGTTCATGCCGGGCAACGCGGCCGATCCGGCCAACGGCGCCGAGGGCACCCCGATCTCCGCGTCCCGCTACGGCTCGGCCGGCGTGCTGCCGATCTCCTGGGCGTACGTGAAGCTCATGGGAGGGCAGGGCCTGACCGAGGCCACCAAGTCGGCGCTGCTCGCGGCGAACTACATTGCGTCGCGGCTCAACGACCACTTCCCGGTGCTCTACACCGGCGAGGGCGGCCTCGTGGCCCACGAGTGCATCCTGGACCTGCGCGAGCTCACGGCCAAGACCGGCGTGACCGCCGAGGACGTCGCCAAGCGCCTGATCGACTACGGCTTCCACGCCCCCACCCTCGCGTTCCCCGTGGCGGGCACCCTGATGGTCGAACCCACCGAGTCTGAGGACCTCGGCGAGATCGACCGGTTCATCACGGCCATGATCGCCATCCGCGCCGAGATCGACCAGGTGGCCCACGGTGACTTCAGCGTCGAGCACAGCCCGCTGCGCAACGCCCCGCACACCGCGGCCGCCGTGATCAGCACCGACTGGGAGCGCAGCTACCCGCGCGAACAGGCGGTCTTCCCGGTCCACACGCTCAAGCAGGACAAGTACTTCCCGCCGGTCGGCCGAATCGACGGCGCAGCCGGTGACCGCAACCTGATCTGCTCCTGCCCCCCGCTTTCCGAATTCGAAAACTAAGGATCCCCCGATGAGTGAGAAATACACTGCCCTGTACGAAGAGCACAAGAAACTCGGCGCCTCCTTCACGGACTTCGGCGGCTGGCAAATGCCGCTCAAGTACGAATCGGAACTGGCTGAACACCACGCCGTCCGCAACGCCGCGGGCCTTTTCGACCTCTCCCACATGGGCGAAGTCTGGGTCACCGGCCCCGACGCCGCAGCCTTCCTGGACTACGCCCTCGTGGGCAAGATCTCCGCCATGGCGGTCGGCAAGGCCAAGTACTCGCTGATCTGCAACGAGGACGGCGGCATCATCGACGACCTCATCACCTACCGGCGCGGCGACCAGAAGTTCCTGGTGGTCCCCAACGCCGGCAACGCAGCGGTCGTGGCCGCGGCCCTCGCCGAGCGGACTGCAGGCTTTGATGTCACGGTCGAAGATGCCTCCGCCTCCACCTCGCTGATCGCGGTCCAGGGCCCCAAAGCGGAAGCCATCCTGCTCCGCCTGGTCCCCGCGGCCCAGCACGAGCTCGTCACCGGCCTTAAGTACTACGCCGCCGTCGACGTCCCGTTTATGTTCGGCGGGGCCAGCCAGGACCTCCTGCTGGCCCGCACCGGGTACACCGGCGAGGACGGCTTCGAAATCTTCGTCTCCAACGACGACGCCGCCGCCCTCTGGCAGGCGCTCATCGCCATCGCCGAGGAGGGCGAACTGACCCCGGCCGGCCTCGCCTCCCGCGATTCGCTGCGGCTTGAGGCCGGCATGCCGCTCTACGGCAACGAACTCTCGCTCGAAGGCGACCCGTTCGCCGCCGGACTCGGCCCCGTCGTCGCGCTCTCCAAGGAAGGCGACTTCGTCGGCAAGGCAGCCCTGGCCGAACTCAAGGCGGCCGGCGCCGGATCCACCTCCGGCCGCAAGCTCGTCGGACTCAAAGGCCTCGGACGCCGGGCCGGCCGCGGCCACTACCAGGTCCTGAAGGACGGCACCACGGTCGGCGAAGTCACCTCCGGCCAGCCCAGCCCGACCCTGGGCTACCCCGTCGCGATGGCCTACGTCGACGTCGAGTTCACCGAACCCGGCACCGCACTGGACATCGACTTGCGCGGCAAGAGCGAGCCGTTCGAAGTTGTCGCACTGCCGTTCTACAAGCGCGAAAAATAGCCCGGCGGGGGCCTGTCCCGGAGCGGTGGCTGGCTCCGGGACCGGCCGGCGGTTCCCGGCTCCGGGACCGGCGGGCCCCGGTTTTCACGCGTGCTCGCTCGTCCCTCGCTTAGACGCACGCTTTCGAAAACCGCGGCCGGCCGGCCCCTCGAGGACAGCTCACCTTTCAGGACAAGCCGCCACACCTAGACCAACAGGAACCAGCGCCTTCGAAAGCCAAAGGTGCTGGGGCCCCTACCGCCTACCGCGGCTCGGCCCTAGAAAATTCGCACGGCCAGTGTTTCTTTCCGGAGGCAGCGGTTGGCCCCGAAAACTGAACTGAATAGCGGCGGGTGAGGGGATTCCGGAAGCGTGCGTCTAAGCGAGGAACGAGCGAGCACGCGGAGGAATCGCCTCATCCGCCACCCAACCCAGCCACACTTAAAGTGGCCCCACGACTTTTCAAACGTAAAGGAAAAACACATGGCAAAAGTTGCCCCTGAACTGCAGTACTCCGACGAGCACGAGTGGGTTGCCCGTGACTCCGGCAACGCCGGATCAAACATTGTGTCCATCGGCATCTCCGCGGTCGCCGCGGATGCCCTGGGCGACATCGTCTACGTTGACCTGCCCGAGGTCGGTTCCGCGGTGACCGCGGGGGAGACCTGCGGCGAGGTCGAGTCGACCAAGTCGGTCTCGGACCTGTACGCGCCGGTCACCGGCGAGGTCACCGAAATCAACGCCGCCGTCGTCGACGACCCCGCACTGATCAACAGCGATCCCTACGGCGCCGGCTGGCTCTTCAAGGTGGCCGCCGAGTCCGACGGCCCGCTGCTCACCGCACAGGACTACGCCTCCAAGAACGGCGGCGAACTGTGAGCGGGGCAGCGACGGGGACCGAAACGGTGTTCGAGCAGGTCGTTTCCCCGTCCCTGGACGCGGAGCTGTCCGTGTTGGATCCGGAGATCGCCGCCAGGATCGACGCCGAGCTGGGCCGCCAGCGCGACGGCCTGGAGATGATCGCCTCGGAAAACCACACCGCCAGGGCCGTGATGCAGGCGCAGGGTTCGGTGCTGACGAACAAGTATGCCGAGGGTTACCCGGGCAAGCGCTACTACGGCGGTTGCGAGCACGTGGACGTCATTGAACAGCTCGCGATCGACCGGGTCAAGGCCCTCTTCGGCGCCGAGTACGCCAACGTCCAGCCGCACTCCGGTGCGCAGGCCAACGCCTCCGTGATGCACGCCCTGATCCGTCCGGGCGACACCATCATGGGCCTGAACCTGGCACACGGCGGCCACCTCACGCACGGCATGAAAATCAACTTCTCCGGCCGGCTCTACAACGTGATCCCGTACCAGGTCCGGGAGGATGACCACCGGATCGACATGGCCGAGGTGGAGCGCCTCGCCCAGGAACACAAACCGCAGCTCATTGTTGCCGGCTGGTCCGCGTACGCGCGCCAGCTCGATTTCGCCGAGTTCCGTCGGATCGCCGATTCGGTGGGCGCCTACCTGATGGTGGACATGGCGCACTTCGCCGGGCTCGTCGCGGCCGGACTGCACCCCTCGCCGGTCCCGCACGCGCACGTCACCACCTCCACCACGCACAAGACCCTCGCCGGTCCGCGCGGCGGCATCATCCTGACGAACGACGCCGACATCGCCAAGAAGATCAACTCCGCGGTGTTCCCGGGCCAGCAGGGCGGCCCGCTCGAGCACGTCATCGCGGGCAAGGCCGTGGCCTTCAAGATCGCCGCGTCCCCGGAATTCAAGGAACGCCAGGAACGTGTCCTCGCCGGTGCCCGGATCCTCGCCGAGCGCCTGGTCCGGCCGGACGTCACCGCGAAGGGGATCAACGTGATCTCCGGCGGCACCGACGTGCACCTGGTCCTGGTGGACCTGCGCAACTGCGAGCTCAACGGGCAGGAAGCCGAGGACCGCCTCGCGGACATCGACATCACCGTCAACCGCAACGCCGTCCCGTTCGACCCGCGCCCGCCGATGGTCACCTCGGGCCTGCGGATCGGCACCCCGGCGCTGGCCACCCGCGGCTTCGGCGAGGCTGCCTTTGCCGAAGTCGCGGACATCATCGCCGAGGCTTTGACCGCCGACGCCGGTGCGGACCTCTCCGGTCTCCGCACCCGGGTCGAGGCCCTCGCCGCAGCCCACCCGCTCTACCCGTCGGTTGCTAACCTAGGTTGACCGCTTCCCGGGGCCGATCTCTTTCGGGTTTGGCTCCGGGCCCGGCGGACCGGACTTTTCACGCGTGCTCGCTCGTCCCTCGCTGAGACGCACGCTTTCGAATAGCCCGGCTCCGCCGGCCCCTCGAGGGCAGCATACCTGCCACTCCAGCCCCACACTTATCCAGTTAGGAACCCGGCCATGGCTGTTGGCGTCTTTGATCTTTTTTCCATCGGGTTGGGGCCTTCGAGTTCGCACACCGTAGGGCCCATGCGGGCCGCGGCGGTGTTCGCCGGGGAGCTCAAGGCCTCGGGGGTCCTGGAGCGTGTGGCGTCGCTGCGGGTGGACCTCTACGGGTCCCTGGCCGCGACCGGCCACGGGCACGGGACCATGACGGCCATCCTGCTTGGCCTCGAGGGCTACCACCCTGAACTGATCCTCCCCGAGGAAGTGGAGGAGCGGCTGGCCGCCATCGCCGAGAGCGGGAAACTGCAGCTGGCCGGCGCCGTCACCCTGCCCTACGGCGTCAAGGACATGGTGCTGCGGCCGCTCACCATCCTGCCCCGGCACACCAACGGCATGACGTTCACCGTTGCCGACGCCGACGGCGAAACCCTGCACAGTGCCACCTTCTTCTCCGTCGGCGGCGGCTTCATCGTCCGCGACGGCGAGGAAGACGCCGCGCTGAAGGAACTCGACGAATCCAAGAAGGAATTGCCGCTGCCGTTCCGCACCGCCGCGGAACTGCTCGAACACTGCCAGGCCCGGGGCCTCTCGATCGGCGAGGTCATGTTCGTCAACGAACGTGCCTCCCGCACCGAGGAGGAGATCCGCGAAGGCCTCCTGCACATCTACTCGGTGATGGCCGAGTGCGTGGCCACCTCCCTGAAGCGCGAGGGGCTGCTGCCCGGCGGGCTCAAGGTCCGCCGCCGCGCCCCCGACTGGCACGAACGCCTGCTCAAGGAAAACGCCGACCAGGACCCCGACTACCGCGACCCGAAGTACTGGCAGGAATGGGTCAACCTGATCGCCCTGGCCGTGAACGAGGAGAACGCCTCCGGCGGGCGTGTCGTCACCGCCCCCACCAACGGCGCGGCCGGGATCATCCCCGCGGTGCTCTACTACGCGCTGCACTTCGCCCCCGGGATGGACAAGGCCACCCAGGCCGACCGCGACGAGACGATCGTCAAGTTCCTGCTGACCGCCGGTGCGATCGGGGTGCTGTACAAGGAACAGGCTTCCATCTCCGGGGCAGAGGTCGGCTGCCAGGGCGAGGTGGGCTCGGCGTCGTCAATGGCTGCCGCCGGGCTGGCCGAAGTCATGGGCGGCACGCCGCAGCAGGTCGAGAACGCCGCGGAAATCGCGATGGAACACAACCTGGGCCTGACCTGTGACCCTATCGGCGGGCTGGTGCAGATCCCCTGCATCGAACGCAACGCGATCGCCGCGGCGAAGGCCATCAACGCGGCCAAGATGGCCCTGTGGGGCGACGGCACGCACCGCGTCTCGCTCGACGAGGTCATCGTGACCATGCGCGAAACCGGCAAGGACATGAGCTCCAAATACAAGGAGACCGCCATGGGCGGACTCGCCGTCAACGTGGTGGAGTGCTGAGGCTCAGTTGTTCAGCGCCGCCCACAGGTTCAGGGACGAGGCGAACACGATCCAGCTCAGGTAGGGGAGCATCAGCAGCCCCGCGGCAGGGCTGATCGGCCCGAATCTCACCACGGTGACGGCCACGGCGACCGCCAGCCCGACGATGATCACCAAGCCGATCCACAGCGCCGGTGTGCCGAACGCCGGGTATAGGGCGAAGAAGGCCGGCGTCCACAGGAGATTCAGCACCAGCTGGGCGCCGTAGACGGTGAGGGCCGCCCTTGTCCCGGGGGACCGGCTGCGCCACACCAGCCAGGCGGCTACGGCCATCGCGATGTAGAGCAGCGTCCAGACCGGCCCGAAAAGCCAGTTCGGCGGGGACCACGGCGCCTTGTCCGCGGCGGCGTACCAGCCGTCGACGTTGGCTGCGGAGGCCAGCCCGCCGAGTGCCGCAACCAGTCCGGAAGCGCCCAGCAGTGCGAGCAGGACCAGCACCTGCCCAACGGGGCCCCGGGGTTCCGGCTGCTCATGCATACCCCCAGAGTATTCCCGGCCCGGCGGGCGGCACAGGGCCGCGGGACCCGGACCGCCCCGGCCCCCGATAGACTTGGGACTGCATGCCAGCCATGCCGCCGATGCTCGTACCGCAATGATTGGATGCCGCCCCCTTGCGTGAATTCACTGCCCGTTTTGCCTCAGCCGAAGAGATCGCCAACTGGGATGCCCACGTCACGGCGAACCCCAATGGCGGCAATCTCCTGCAATCGGAGGCCTTTGCCGAGGTCAAGCAGCACTTTGGCTGGAAGCCCCTGCACCTCGTCTATGAGACCGCTGACTACACGAGCTACAACCTCATCCTGGAGAAGTCCTTCCCGCTGCTCGGCAAGCTCTGGTACCTGATCAAGGGCCCGGACGTGGCGTCCGTCGAGGACATCCCCGGGATCGCCGCGGCCAACGCCGAGTTTGTGAAACGCGCCCGGCTGGGAGTCTTCGCGATCAAAATCGAACCCGACATCGTCCTCTCCGAGGAGGCCCGGCGCGTCATAGAAGGTGCCGGCCTGGTGAAGACCCACAACCTGCAACCCAACGACTCAACAGCACTGCTGGACATCTCACCGGAGGAGAACCAGCTGCTGCGGAACCTGCACTCGCGCGGCCGCAACGCCGTCCGCCGTGCTCTCCGGGAGGGCGTGGAAGTCCACAACGTGGACCCCACCGAAGAGAACTTCCGGGCCATGTATGCGCTGATGACCAACACGGTGGAGGCCAAGTCCCAGGTCCGGGTGCGCGAATACGAGTACTACCGCCAGTTCTGGACCAACTTCATCAAGCGCGACCAGGGACGGTTGTTGTTCGTCTATGAGAACGGCGTGCCCTCGGTGGGCGCATTCGTCATCAACTACGGCCGCAAGGGCACGTACAAGGATGGCGGCTCGCTGCAGAAGCGGAACCAGTACGGCGACTCGCACCTGGTGCAGTGGACGGCCATCAACCAGTTCAAAGAACTCGGCTGCATCGAATACGATTTCTGCGGCACGCCCCCCAGCGACCAGCTCAAGGACACGTCCAACCCGTTCCACGGCCTCGGCTTGTTCAAGACCAGCTTCAGCAAAACCGTCACGGACTTCGTCGGCTGCTATGACCAGGTCCTGAGCCCGCTGAAGTACAAGGCCTGGATGGCCGCCGGGGAGCGCGTCGCCCGCCAGCTCTACACGCGGCGCACGGGCCAGCAGTTCTACTAAACCGGACGCCACGGACCAGTTGAGGACGCCGGAATGACCAAGGAAACCGACGGGCAGCGGAGGCCGCACACCGACGGACTGCCCAAGACCGAGCCGATGTCGCCCCTGCAGGTGCGCCAGAACGCCGCCGCCAAACGCATGCTCCGCAGGCTGGTCCAGGGCGAAAACCCGCCGACGGCCCCGCTGAGCATCGTCGACCGGCTGGCCGGCAGTCCGTACGCCAACCCGATGATCCAGGTCGGCGGCGTGGACGCGTCCGCCCGCAAAACCATCGACTTTGCCCTCAAGCTGGCCGAATCGATGTTCCGGTACGGTGCCGGGGCCCTTGAAGTGGAGACCAGCATCATCGCCATCACGGCCGCGCTGGGGTTGAAGAACATCGAGGTGGACATCACCAACCAGTCGGTGGCCATCAACTACGCGCCCAAGGACCAGACGCCCATCTCGCTGCTGCGCGTCGTGCGGTCCTGGACCAACAACTACGCCGGCCTCGCCGAGGTCCACCAGCTGGTCACGGAGATCGTGGCCGGGGGGGTGGGGCGCGAGGAAGCGGTGCGCCGGCTCGACGAGATCACGCACAGCCCGAAACCCTTCCCGCGCTGGATGGTCACCGTTGCCTTCGGCGTCTTCTCCGCAGTTTTCGTCGGCGTGCTGGGCGGAGGCCTCGCCGCCTCCGGGGTCGCCTTCCTGTCCAACCTGCTGATCAGCCTGCTGGCGCGGCAACTGGGCCGCTGGCGCACGCCGGACTTCTTCATCACGGCAGCGTGTTCCTTCGTGGTCACGCTGATCGCGTTGCTGCTGTGGCGGTTCGGCGGCAGCATCGGAATCCAGATCGCCCCCGCCATCGTGGTGGTCGGCGGGATTCTCCTGCTGCTCCCCACCGGCCGGCTCGTCTCCTCGGTGCAGGACGCGATCAACGGCTTCCCGGTCACGGCCGCCGGCCGGTTCCTGTCCACCATGCTCACCTTCGGAGCCCTCGTCGCGGGAATCGCGGTCGGCTTCGTCGTGGGGGCGATGAGCGGGATGAAAGCCATCGATGTCACCGAAACATTCCCGCCGGTCTATCCCTTGTGGGCGCTCGTGCCGCTGGTCGCCATCGCCGTGGTCGCGATCGGCGTGACCGAGCAGACCTCGCTGAAGCTATTGCTGCCGACGGCGGCCGTCGGCGTCGTCGGGCACCTCGTGTTGATCGGCGGGACGGCCGCGGGTATCGGCCCCCGGTTCGCTCCGGCCCTGGCAGCCGTCGTCATCGGTCTCCTGGCCCGGGTGGTGGCGCTACGGATGGGAGCCCCGCAGCTGGTCGTGGCGGTGCCTGCGGCGCTCATCCTGCTGCCCGGCCTGACTATATTCCGGTCCATGTATGTATTGACGATCGAGGAATCCGAGATCCTGATGGGCGCAGGCGGGATGCTCAACGCCGGGGCAATCGTGCTCGGCGTTGCCGCCGGCATTGTGCTCGGTGACACCCTGGCCCGGCCTCTGACCCGGAGCCTGGCCAGCAACGAACGGCGCCGGGCCCGCCGCCGCTAGCCTGCCCAAGTGGACCCGGGGCCGCCGGCCCGGGACGAGCGGCTAGATTTTGCCGATCGGCAGCTTCTTCTCGGCCTGGAAGTCGTCCTCCACCCGGCCCTGAGCCCAGTAGCCGGACAGTGAGACCTGGCCGCGCTCGAGGCCGCGCTGGGCATAGAACACCTCGCGCAGGCCCTTCATTGAGCCGCGCTCACCGTGCGCGAAGACCTGGACCCGCCCCTCCGGCCACACGGCGTCGCGCACGGCGGCCACCAGCAGCGGGGTGCTGCCGGCCGGGGCGCCGCGGCGGGGGAGCCAGTGCAGCTCGAGGCCCGCGGGGGCGTCGACGTCGAGGATGTCGGCGTCGCTGTCCACCTCCAGGAAGGCCAAGCCCCGGGCGCCCCGGGGCAGGGACTCAACCGCGGCGCTAATCGCCGGCAGGGCCGACTCGTCGCCCGCGAACAGGTGCCAGTCGGCAGCGGGGTCCGGGTTGTAGCCCCCGCCCGGTCCGGTGAAGACGAGAGCGTCCCCGGCCTGGGCGGCCGCGGCCCACGGGCCGGCCAGGCCTTCGTCGCCGTGGATCACGAAGTCGATCGCGAGCTCGGCCGCGGCTTCGTCAACCCAGCGGACGGTGTACGTCCGGGTGTGCGGCCACTGGTCGCGCGGAAAGGATTCCCGGATGGCCCAAAGGTCCAGCGGCCGCGGATAGTCGATCCCCGGCTGCGGGAAAACAATCTTGACGTACCGGTCCACGAAGCCGTTGTTGACGTAGCCGGCGAAACCGGGGCCACCGGCAACGATCCGGACCATGTGCGGCGAGAGCTGCTCGCGCCGCAGGACCGTGAGGCTGGTCTGGGGCCGGGAGTTCCGGTTGGCGGTCGTGGCGGCGGGGAGCGAAGTCATGCGGCTAAGCCTAGCCAACAACGGCTCAGGGCAGCGGCGGCAGCTCCCAGTCCACCGTGCCGTCTCCCTGGGCGGTGAGGAGGTCATTGACCCGGCTGAAGGGACGGGAGCCGAAGAACCCGCGGGAGGCCGACAGGGGGCTGGGGTGGGCGCTGGCAATCACGGCGGTGGACCCGAGCAGCGGCCGCACCCCTTCCGCATCCTTGCCCCAGAGGACCGCGACCAGCGGAGCCGGGGCGCCGTCGTCGGAGTGCCGGTCCGCCACGGCGGTGATGGCGGCGGCCGTTACGGCTTCCCAGCCCTTGCCGCGGTGCGATCCGGCCGCGCCGGCCCGGACGCTGAGGACCCTGTTGAGCAGCAGCACTCCCTGCTCCGCCCAGCGGCCCAGGTCCCCGTGGACCCGCGGCGGCAGCCCAAGGTCGGCGTCGAGCTCCTTATAAATGTTGGCCAGGCTGCGCGGGATCGGCCGGGTGGCGCCGTCCACGGCGAAGGACAGGCCGACGGGGTGGCCCGGGGTGGGGTACGGGTCCTGGCCGACAATCAGCACCCGGACGCCGGCGAGCGGCTGGCGGAAGGCGCGCAGCAGGCTCGACGGCGCCGGCAGGACCTCGTGGCCGGCGGCCACCTCGGCGGCGAGGAAGCGCAGGACCGCCCGGAGGTTCGTCTCGACCGGCGCGAGTGCGGCCGCCCAGTCCGGCGCCATGAGGTCGTCCAGCGGCTGCCGCGCCATAGCGGCGAAGCCCGCCGTCCCGGCAGCCGCCGGTTCGAGCTGGAACAGAGCATCGGGCTGCGACGAATTAGGCACGGTCCCATTCTCGCAGGACGCCCCGCGACCCGCCCGTTAAATGACAAGCCTGTTATTCGGCCGTAGCATGTGGGGGAGAACTATCGGAACGAGTCAGGGAGTGTGTCGTGGCCGAAGCAGCATCGGAGTACCTGCCGGCGGAGGGCGACCGGCTGTCGCCGGTCGCCGAAGACTCGCCGCTGAGCAGCCGGGACCAGCAGATGCTCGCCCTGGAGCGGCAGTGGTGGAAGTACGCCGGCGCCAAGGAACAGGCCATCCGGGAGCTTTTTGACCTGTCCGCCACGCACTACTACCAGATCCTCAATGCCTTGATCGATACCGAGGCGGCGCTGGCCCACGATCCCATGCTGGTCAAGAGATTGCGTAGACTACGTACGTCACGTCAACGTGCCCGCACCGCCCGCCGTCTCGGCTCAGACGCTTAAACCCGCGGGAAATCCAGCCGGAGGCGCGCAAATCCGCGCAGTTACCGTCGGCGGGCCATCAGCCAGAAATCAGCAAGGACGTCGTTTTTACCATGACCAAGTACGCTCGGGATGAATTTGATCGGGTCCCGGAGACCTCCACGCGCCAGGGTGTCCACCGGACGGCTTCCGCACCCCACTCCCCCCGGTTGGGTCCCATCCTCTCGTTTGGCGCCGCGGCCCTCGCGATCGGCCTCGTAGCCTTCCTCCTGCTGCCCAAGCTGGGCTTCGGCCCTGCCGGCGGATCGGCCATCACGGCGGACCAGGCCAGCAACAACGCCGCCACGTCGCCGGCCCCGACCACGGCCGCGGCCGGCCCCACCCCTTCGGCCAGCGCCGAGCCGAGCGGCAGCCTTGCCCCGGCGGGCTCGGCGCCGTCCGCATCGACGGTCCCGAGCGCAGCGGTGGACAAAACCCAGCCGGTGGCGATCTACAACGGAACTGCGACGGCGGGGCTGGCCGGCCGCGTCGGATCCACGGTCACCTCCGCAGGGTGGGTCCTTGGCCCGCTCGGCAACTGGGGCGGCGCCCGCCAGCAGACCTCGGTGGTCTTCTACAACGGCCCTGCGCAGAAGGCGAACGCCGAAGCGCTGGGCTCGCTCCTGGGAATCGGCACCCTCGTGGATTCGGCCGAACTCAAGATGCCCCTCGCTGTCGTTCTGGGTCCCGGCTTCAAGTAGCACCGGTCGCCGGCGTCGGTTACGCCTCAATAACTATCCGCGCGGTACCGGGCCCGGTCCGCACCCCGGTGGAAGGCTGTGGGTAGAGTATCTGCGGATTTGGTTTCGCATATTACGGCGCACAACGAGGTGGCCGATAGCCAGCTAGCTGAAAGTGTGGAGAAGATGGCATTGGGGACCGTCAAGTGGTTCAACGCCGAAAAGGGCTACGGCTTCATCACCGTCGACAGCTCCGGGGACGACGTCTTCGTGCACTGGTCCGCGATCAACGGCGAGGGCTACCGCGCCCTCACCGAGGGCCAGCGGGTGGAGCTGGAAATCGGCGAAGGCGACAAGGGCCCGCAGGCCGAAAGCGTCCGGCCCGCCTAGTGTCATTCTCCTCTGCCGTACCCGCCCCGAAGAGCCCTGACCGCCGGCCGGCCGCCAGGCGGCTCCGCCGCGCGGCGGCTGCAGGCCTGGCAGCAGCCGTGGCGCTCAGCGCGTGCGCAGGGCCCACCGGCAACGCCCGGGTGGACGCCGCCGACGCCAGCGGGGACGGCACCTTGCGGATCGGCCTGATCCTGGACAACACCGGCAAACAAAGCTTCCTCAACGCCCCCCAGCTGGCGGCGGCAAAGCTGGCCGTCAAGGAAATCAACGCGGCGGGCGGCCACAAGGGCAAGCCCGTGGAACTGCTGCCGGAATCGATCGGCACGGATACGGCAGCCCAGGCCAAGAACCTGGTGGCGGCCAAGGCCGACGTCGTGATCGGACCCACCGACTCCAGCCGGGCCGCCGACGCCATTGACGTGCTCTCCCGGGCCAAGGTCGCCCTCATTTCCCCGGCCAACGCAGCACCGGGCCTGAGCAAGTACAAGAGCGGCGGCTACTACTTCCGAACCGCCGCCGCGGACATCGCGCAGGCTTCCGTGCTCGTCAAGCTCGCCAAGGACGGCGGCGCCAAGACCATCGCCGTGCTGCACGAGGAGGGCAGCTACGGCAAGGAAGTCTCCGTGGCCGTCTCCGCGGCCGCGAAGGCCGCAGGCCTCGGCACCTCGGTCGACGCCGAGTTCACGGCCGGCCACGCGCAGCAGGCGGCGGCGGCTGCCAAGGCAGCCTCCCCGGACGCCGTCGTGCTGGTGGCCCGGGACGGCGCCCAAGGAGCCATCGCCGAGCTCAACAATGCGGGTCTGGCCGGAAACAAGCTCGTCCTTAGCGACGGCGCCGTCAACCAGTACGGCCACGGCCTCGGCTCCAGGGCCCTGGACGGCGCCCGCGGGGTGCTCCCCGGCACCTTTCCCTCCGCACACTTCCAGGCCGAACTCGTGGCCGTCGACCCCGGCCTGAAGGACATGGCCTTCGCCGCCGAGACGTACGACGCCGTCAATCTCGCCGCCATCGCCGCTGCCGCGGCGGAGGACGACGCCGGGACCTCGATCGCCTCGAGGCTCATCGCCGTCTCCGGCGGGACGGCCGGTGCCGGAGGAGCGGGGTCCGGCGAGGCCGAGGCCTGCGGGTCCTACCAGGACTGCGTGGCAGCCCTCCGCGCCGGCAAGCGCCCTGACTACAACGGGCAGTCCGGGCCTGTCAATTTCGACTCCAACGGCGACGTCACCGCCGCCGCCTTCATGGTCTACAGCTACGGTCCCGACAACAACGCCAAGATGACCGGAAGCGAAACCGCCCGCAGTGCCGGCTCCTGATCGCTCGTAGCGAAGAGCGCACCGTGGCGGCGGGGCCGGGGGCGGCCACTGCTTGCACTCTCCCCGGGGGAGTGCTAATTATTGACTTAGCACTCCCGCGTATTGACTGCTAACACGACGCCCGGCTCGGCCGGCTGTGACGTGGCGGCGGGATCACCGGGGGCGAGAGAAACACCTTGCTGGGGTGAGATCCCCGGCCCGGCGGCATACAGAGGCTGCCGGGCAGGAATCGTCCGTCGCGGGCACCACGGCCAAGGTTCATTCTTAACGACTGTCCCGAAAGGACTACTGCCGTTATGGCCAAGATCATTGCATTTGATGAAGAGGCACGCCGCGGTCTTGAGCGGGGCCTGAACATCCTCGCCGACGCCGTCAAGGTCACCCTCGGCCCGCGTGGACGCAACGTCGTCCTCGAAAAGAAGTGGGGCGCCCCCACGATCACCAACGATGGTGTTTCCATCGCCAAGGAGATCGAGCTGGACGATCCCTACGAGAAGATCGGCGCCGAGCTGGTCAAGGAAGTTGCCAAGAAGACGGACGACGTCGCCGGCGACGGTACCACCACCGCCACCGTGCTGGCCCAGGCCCTGGTCAAGGAAGGCCTGCGCAACGTCGCGGCCGGCGCTGATCCCCTGTCGCTCAAGCGCGGCATCGAGAAGGCCGTCGAGGCCGTCACCCGCGAACTCCTGGCCTCCGCCAAGGAAATCGAGACCAAGGAAGAGATCGCTGCCACCGCGTCCATCTCCGCCGGTGACAACGAAATTGGCGCCCTCATTGCCGAAGCCCTGGATAAGGTCGGCAAGGAAGGCGTCATCACGGTCGAGGAGTCCAACACCTTCGGCCTCGAGCTGGAACTCACCGAGGGCATGCGCTTCGACAAGGGCTACATCTCGGCCTACTTCGTCACCGACGCAGAGCGCCAGGAAACGGTCCTCGAGGATCCGTACATCCTGATCGTCAACTCCAAGATCTCCAACGTCAAGGAACTGGTTGCGGTCCTCGAAAAGGTCATGCAGTCCAACAAGCCGCTGCTGATCATTGCCGAGGACATCGAAGGCGAGGCCCTGGCCACCCTGATCGTCAACAAGATCCGCGGCACCTTCAAGTCCGTTGCCGTCAAGGCTCCGGGCTTCGGCGACCGCCGCAAGGCCCAGCTGGCCGACATCGCCATCCTCACCGGTGGCCAGGTCATCTCCGAGGAAGTCGGCCTCAAGCTTGAGACCGCCGGCCTCGAACTGCTCGGCAAGGCCCGCAAGGTTGTTGTCACCAAGGACGAGACCACCATCGTCGAAGGTGCCGGCGACGCCGACCAGATCGCCGGCCGCGTGTCCCAGATCCGTGCGGAGATCGAGAACTCCGATTCCGACTACGACCGCGAGAAGCTGCAGGAACGCCTGGCCAAGCTGGCCGGCGGCGTTGCAGTCATCAAGGCCGGTGCCGCAACCGAGGTTGAGCTCAAGGAGCGCAAGCACCGCATTGAGGACGCCGTCCGCAACGCCAAGGCTGCTGTGGAAGAAGGCATCGTCGCCGGCGGTGGCGTGGCCCTGATCCAGGCCGGCGCCAAGGCATTCGCCAACCTGCAGCTCGAAGGCGACGAGGCAACCGGTGCGAACATCGTCCGCGTTGCCATCGACGCTCCGCTGAAGCAGATCGCCTTCAACGCCGGCCTTGAGCCGGGCGTCGTGGTCGACAAGGTCCGTGGCCTGCCCGCAGGCCACGGCCTGAACGCAGCCACCGGCGAGTACGTCGACCTGCTGGCTGCCGGCATCAACGATCCGGTCAAGGTCACCCGCTCTGCCCTGCAGAACGCGGCGTCCATCGCCGGCCTGTTCCTCACGACCGAGGCCGTTGTGGCCGACAAGCCCGAAAAGGCCGGTGCCCAGATGGGCGGCGGCGACGACATGGGCGGCATGGGCGGCATGGGCGGTTTCTAACCCCAGCGCCAGCCACTGGCTGTTCGACGACGGCGGTCCCACCTTCGGGTGGGGCCGCCGTCGGCGTTAAGACACGCTCCCGCGGTTGTGGCGGCGGCGTGCGGAAAGCTCCCTCACCCGAAAAACATTGGTGAGGGAGCGTTGGGCGGTTTGTTGCCGGTGCTGCGGGAGCGTCGGAGGGCGGAGGTCTGGCAGGATAGTGCAGTGACGATTACTGCAGCGGCCGACGGTTCGGCTCTAGGAAATCCCGGTCCGGCCGGCTGGGCCTGGTACGTGAACGATGACTGCTGGCGTGCCGGCGGGTGGCCGCATGGGACCAACAACCAGGGCGAGTTGATGGCCGTCTTGGACCTCTTCCGGTCCACGGCTCACCTCCCCGGCGAGGACCTGCACATTCTCTGCGACAGCCAGTACGTCATCAATTCGGTGACCAAGTGGATGCCGGGCTGGAAGCGCAAGGGCTGGCGGAAGTCTGACGGCAAGCCTGTGCTTAACGTCGAACTGCTCAAGGAGATCGACCAGGCGCTCGTCGGGCGCAAATACACTTTCGAGTGGGTCCGCGGCCACGCGGGCCACAACCTCAACGAGGCAGCGGACGACCGCGCCCGGGCGGTGGCCACGGCCTACCAACAGGGCGTCGCACCGCGGCAGGGCCCGGGCTTCGTCCGCGCCGGAGAAGCCTCTGCCCCCGCCACGCAGCAGGATCCCGCAGCGCAGGTTGCCGGCGAGCCTGTTCCCGCAGGGGAGACCATGTCTGCCGCAAGCGTCCGCCGGACCCCGGCCGCCGCGCCGGCACCCCGGGCCGGAACCCGGGAGCTGTTCGATGAACCGACCCTGTTCGGCGAATCCGGCCCGTTCGCCGAACCGGACCTCTTTAGCGTGCTGGAAGAGGAATCCCGGGCAGCCGCGGCCGGCGCGGAACAGACCCCGGAGGCCACCGTCGAGGCGCTGGAGCGGGAACTGCTCCTGCCTGAGACGCGCTCCGACCTGGGACGAACGGGAGTGCTGCTGCATCCGGACTTCACCGAGATCGGCATCTCGGGGCGGCTCTGGACCCGCGACGAGATGATGATGGCTCTGGAGGACGATCCATGCGTTCCCGCCGAGCTGGAGCTGATTGCCGCCGAGCGACTCGGCGAAGGCACCGTGCTCCTGACCTATCGCAGCCACACCCGCACCGGAACGGCGCTGCGCAGCTCCCTGTGGGTCCTCGACGGTGCGCAGTGGCGGCTCCGCTTCCACCAGGGCACCCCCGAGGCCTAGACGCGGCGCAGGCCCGGGCAAGCGAACTCGGCTGAGGGGCGCACGGGAGCGTTGGGGTGCAGCAAACATTGGCGTGCAGGAACTGCTAGCCAAACCGCTGGGCGTTGTTCAGCTCGACCTGCGCGTAGTTGGCGGCTGCCGAATTGAGCGCAAGGTTGATCGAGGCCAAAGAGGCCTCGACTTTGCCCTGGGTCAGCGCCCATTCCGTGATCAAGGCCTGAAAATTGGTTGCGGCGGCGCCGCGCCAGCTCGCCTGAAGTTCGTCCAGCCCGCGCTTCATGGACTGCACGTCGGCACTGATCCTTTCGACCGTGGCCTGGACGTTGGCGGACTTGAGCTGGAGCAGTTCAGTGTCGACAGAAATGATGCTCACGGGGTGCCTTTCGAGTGTGCCGGCAGGCAGCCGGGCATCCCGACTTAATCGCAGGGGGAGCAGGATTCCCGGCTGCCTGGGGTGGAAGCGCCCGGATCTTCCGGACCCTTTGAGCCTAGGCAGCGACGGGAACCCGCCCCAGAGGGCAGTTCGGCTATGTGGACAACCGCTAGCCGCGCACGGAACGATCCGGCCCGGGTTCCGCCGCGGCACCGTCTGCCGGGCCGGCCGCGGCCCCCGCTGACTCCCCGGCCTCCGACGGCGTCTCCACGGGTGGCTCGGCTGCCTCGGCCGTCTCAGTGGCCTCTGCTTCATCCAGATACGGAAGGCTGACCACGAGGGTAGCGCCTCCGCCCTCGGTCGGCTGGACGCGGACCGTACCCGAATGTGAACCGACAATGGCCGCCACGATCGCCAGCCCGAGGCCGCTGCCGCCGGTCTCCCGCGTCCGCGAGGTGTCCGCCCGGTAGAAACGCTCAAAGATCCTCGCGGCCTCGTCCTCGGGCACGCCGGGCCCGTGGTCGCGGACCTCGATCACCGAGCGGCGTGCGCCGTCGGGGTCCATCCGCACCCCCACGGCGAGCTCGATCGGGGTGCCTTCGGGCGTGTAGCGCAGGGCGTTGCCCACCAGGTTGCCAATGACCTGGCGCAGTTTCGCTTCGTCGCCCAGCACCGGGGCAGGGGCACCGGAGCCGCCGTCGAGCCCCCGGAGCGAGATCACCCGGCTGCGGTCGCTGGCCTGGGTGTCCACCACGGCGTCGTGGGCCAGCAGCAGGAGGTCGGCAGGCTTCTGCTGCAGCGGGCGCTGTTCGTCAATCCGGGCCAGCAGCAGCAGGTCCTCCACCATGGCGCCCATCCGCTTGGCTTCACTCTCGATCCGGCCCATGGCGGTGGCAACGTCCTCGGGCGTGGCCAGGGCGCCGTGCCGGTAGAGCTCCGAGAAGCCGCGGATGGTGACCAGCGGGGTGCGGAGTTCGTGGGAGGCGTCGGCGGCGAAACGGCGCATCCTCGCCTCGGAAGCCATCCTGGCGGCGAACGCCGATTCGATGTGCGCCAGCATGGCGTTGAGGGACCGGCTCAGCCGGCCGACCTCGGTGTCAGGGTTCTCGACCTCCACACGCCGGGAAAGGTCGCCCGCGGCGATCGCCGCGGCCGTCTTTTCCACCCGCGCGAGCGGACGGAAGGACCGGGTGACGGTCCAGGTGGCGATGAAAAAGGCCAGGACCAGGGTCAGCAGCCCGACGCCGACCACCACGAGGGCGGCGTGTTCCATCACCGAATCCACCGGGTACAGCGGCAGGCCGATCACCACGACGGCGGCACGCTGGTTCCCATCCAGCACGTTGACCGCCACGACCCGCCAGTTTCGGCCGTCGGTGCCGCGGACCTGGAAGGGAGCCTCGCCGCGGCTGCGGGCGTCCTCCGGGCTGATGCTGCCGATGGAAGGGCGCGAGCCCTTGCTGCCGCCAAAGACGTAGGCGGGCTGGCCCGGGCTGAAGAGCATCAGCGAGTAGTCGGTGGGGACGTTCGGGTTCTGGTCCTGCAGTTGGCTGAAGGACTGCTGCTGGCGGGCGGTCTCGACGGCGGCCTTGAGCTTGTCATCGACCTGTCCCTGCAGGTAGCTGTGCAGCAGGGCAAGCGTGCCGGCGCCGGTGGCGGTGAGTGCCACCAGCATCAGGGCCATCATGATCGCGACCAGCTGCGACCGCAGCGAGGCCGCCCTCCAACGGTGCAGCAAGGTCAGCGCTTCTCAGCCGTCCGCAGCACGTAGCCGACGCCCCGTTTGGTCTGGATCAGGGCCGGCGCCTCGGGGTCGATGTCCACCTTGCGCCGGAGGTAGGAGATGTAGGACTCCACAATCGAGGCGTCCCCGTTGAAGTCGTACTCCCAGACGTGGTCCAGGATCTGCGCCTTGGAGAGCACCCGGTTCGGGTTGAGCATGAGGTAGCGCAGCAGCTTGAACTCGGTGGGGGACAACTCGATCACGGTGCCGCCGCGGCGGACCTCGTGGGCGTCGTCGTCCAGTTCAAGGTCGTCGACGCGGATGACGGCGTCGTCGTCCTGGAGCGGCTGCGTGCGGCGCAGCACCGCGCGGATGCGCGCCACCACCTCGTCGAGGCTGAAGGGCTTCGTGACGTAATCATCGCCGCCGACGGTGAGGCCGGTGACCTTGTCCTCGGTGTCGTCCTTCGCGGTCAGGAACAGCACCGGGAAGTGCTTGCCCGAAGCGCGCAGCCGGCGGGTGACGGTGAACCCGTCCATGTCCGGCAGCATCACATCCAGCACGGCGAGGTCGGGGGCATGGAGCTCCGCGGCGGCGAGGGCGTCGCGCCCAGTGCCGGCGGAGACGACTTCGAAGCCGGCGAAGCGCAGGGAGGTGGAGAGCAGCTCTCGGATGTTGGGTTCATCGTCAACAACGAGCAGCTTGGCTTCGGGACCGTTCTTTTTCATGGTTCCCATGATGCTCCCAGACTCTGTGAGTTTTCTGGGAGGCAGATGTGTGTTGAATGGAGGCCGGCTAGCTGCCGGCGCCAACATCCTTGGCGTCCATGATCCTGTAGGCATAGCCCTGTTCGGCCAGGAAGCGCTGGCGCTTTGCGGCGAAGTCCTGGTCCAGGGTGTCCCGTGCCACGAGCGAATAGAAGCGTGCGGCCCGACCGTCCTGCTTGGGCCGCAGCAGCCGCCCCAGCCGCTGGGCCTCTTCCTGGCGGGAGCCGAAGGACCCAGAGACCTGGATCGCCACCGAGGCCTCCGGCAGGTCGATGGAGAAGTTCGCGACCTTGGACACCACGAGGGTCTGCACTTCGCCCGCGCGGAAGGCGTCGAAGAGCCGCTGGCGTTCCTTGACCGAGGTGTCGCCCTTGATCACCGGGGCCTGCAGCCGCTCGCCGATCTCGTCCAGCTGGTCGATGTACTGCCCGATCACGAGCAGCTGCTCGCCGTTGTGCTCGGCCACCAGCCGCTCCACGATCCCGGTCTTGGTCTCCGAGGTGGCGCAGAGCCGGTACTTGTCCGCGTCCTCGGCCATGGCATACGCCACGCGTTCGTCGCGGGGAAGATCCACCCGGACCTCCACACAGTCCGCCGGCGCGATGTAGCCCTGCGCCTCGATGTCCTTCCACGGGGCGTCGTAGCGCTTGGGCCCGATCAGGCTGAAAACCTCGCCCTCGCGGCCGTCCTCGCGGACCAGCGTGGCGGTCAGGCCCAGGCGGCGGCGTGCCTGCAGGTCCGCGGTCATCCGGAAGATCGGCGCCGGCAGCAGATGGACCTCGTCGTAGATAATCAGGCCCCAGTCGTTGCCGTCCACGAGTTCCAGATGCGGGTACAGTCCGCCGCGCTTGGTGGTGAGCACCTGGTAGGTGGCGATCGTGACGGGCCGGACTTCCTTGACCGAGCCGGAGTATTCGCCGATCTCCTCTTCGGTGAGGGAGGTCCGTTTGAGCAGCTCGTCCTTCCACTGCCGCGCGGACACCGTGTTGGTCACCAGGATCAGCGTTGTGGTGGAACTCGTGGCCATCGCGGCAGCGCCCACCAGCGTCTTGCCGGCGCCGCAGGGAAGCACGACGACGCCGCTGCCGCCGGCCCAGAAGTTCTCCGTGGCCAGCTGCTGGTAGGGGCGGAGTTTCCAGCCGGATTCATTGAGCATGATGGGGTGCGGCGTGCCGTCGACATAGCCGGCGAAGTCCTCCGCGGGCCAGCCGATTTTGAGCAGCAACTGCTTGAGCTGACCCCGCTGCGACGAGTGCACCACCACCGTCTCGGCATCGATCCGCGGCCCCAGCAGGGGAGCGATCTTCTTCGCCCGGCTGACCTCCTCGAGCACCGGGTAGTCGGAGGTGCGCATGACGAGGCCGTGCTGCGGGTCCTTCTCCAGCCGCAGCCGGCCGTACCGGGACATGGTTTCCTCGATGTCGATCAGCAGCGAGTGCGGCACCGGGAAGCGGGAGTACTTGAGTAGGGTGTCGAGCACCTGTTCGGCGTCGAGCCCGGCCGCCCGGGCATTCCAGAGCCCCAGCGGCGTCAAGCGGTAGCTGTGGACATGTTCCGGGGCGCGCTCCAGCTCGGCGAAGGCGGCGATCGCGTGGCGCGCCTCGGTAGCCTGTTCGTGGTCCACTTCCAGCAGGATGGTCTTGTCACTCTGGACGATCAGCGGTCCGTCATTCACTGGAGCAGTTCCTCTGTGGCTTCAACATCAATAATCCGGTGGATGGACAGGACGCGTTCGGTGTCCTTGGCCGGGTCGAACACCCGCACCCGGCCGCCGTTCACTGCTACCGGAACAACGGTTTCGCGGCTGGCATTCCCCAGGCTGTCCACTACGTTCATCACCACCGGCTGCTTGAGCCGGATCGCTTTCTGCAGGGTCTCCAGGCCCAGCTGTGTAGCGGCCTCGGCGCCGGGCGCCGCCGTGCCGCGGCCCTCCGGCGCTCCGCCGGCGGGCAGGGTGCGGCCGTCGCGCAGCACGGCCAGCTGGGCGTCGACGTCGGCGTCCGCAGGGGCGGTGCGGGGGGCCGTGTAGACCGGCCGGGTGCTCCCGGGCGCCGCCGTGCTGCGGCGCAGCCGGACGACGGGGGAACCGGTGTCCTCCAGCGCGGGGGAGAGGCCCAGGCCGCGCAGCACCTGGGCTGCCTCCCGGGGCGCGGCCGGCGAGACCAGCACTGTCGGGGCGATCCGGACCAGGGCCAGGCCGGCGGCAGCCGGGGTATTGAGCAGTTCCAGCAGGGACGTCTCGTCCTCGCTCTGGATGAAGCTCGCTGCCGGCCCCACCCGGAGCCGGGCGTGGCGCGCGGCCGTGTCCTCGATCAGGTACTCCAGCGGCTGCGGCACCGCGGTCGCGGAGTGCTCGCGCAGGAACTCCAGCAGCCCCCGGGCGTCCTGCCCGGCATCCAGGGCACGGCGGACCGAGGCCACGGAGAAGCGGTAGATGGTGGCCGGGCCCTGGCCCTCCGCGTCCGCCATGGTCAGGAGTTTCTCACTCAGCTCCGGGTCAAGGTACCCGGGGGCGACGGCGGTCAGGTCCGCCTGGAGTAGCACGTGGTTCAGCGCCGCCGGCAGGTGCTCGCCCAGGATGGCCAGGGCCTCATCGGGCTGTTCGACGGCGATCGCCGCCCCGATCTGGCTCAGGGCGCCGGACCCGATCAAGCCCAGCATTTCGGCTTCCGCAAGGACCCCGCGGATCAGCGAACTGAAGCGGCGCGCCATCCGCGGCTGCGACCAGTCGGCGCGTTCCAGCACGGCGGCGGCGTCGAGCACCGGGGCCTCGCCGTCGGCCGCCGCGGCCTCCACAGTGAGTTCGTTCAGGATCTCCAGGATCCGTTTCCGGACCACCGGGGCATCGGGCCGCTGCGCTTCCGCGGAGAGGGCATTGATGGTGCTTGCGGCCGTGCCGCGGTGCGCCTGGGCGGTGGCGACGCCACTCACCGGCTGGCCCACCAGGGACGGGACGCGTTCGCTGGCAAGCCAGGCGTTGACGAGCCACAGCCACTGTTCCTGCCGGGGCAGCGCCGGCCATTCCAGCTGCGGCGCGGGGATCCAGGCAGAGCTGTCCACGTCCAGGCGGAGCAGCCCGGAGAGGGCGCAGAGCTCCGCCAGCACACCGGCTTCATTCAGGCCGATCCGCAGGGCGTCGGCGAGGCGCTTCATTTCCCGGACGCCCACGCCGCCGCTGCGCAGGGTAACGAGCGGCTGTTCCCGCACGGCGTGGAGCAGTTCGCCGACCAGCCTCAGCGTCTCGGCGATGGCGCCGAGCGCGGCGTTGCGGCGTAGCGCCGCGCTGGTCTGTCCCAGCCGTGGCACCGGCGGGCTGAGCGCGAAGTGTTCGATCACGAAGCCGCCCCGCAACGAAATGCCCACGCTGTGCGGAAGCTCCACGTGCGCGGCGTCCAGCGGCACCAACAGCCCGCGGGCCAACAGCCAGTCGACCGGCCCGACGTCGGAGCCCTCGTTCAGCACGGATGCGCGGCGCTGCGCCTGGGGAACCGCGCCCATAGCCCAGTTTCCGAACCGGGCGAGCAGCGCCGCCGTGCGGTCGGGAGCGTCGGCGAGCAGCGTTTGCAGGGCTTCCGGCGAGGCGGTCCAGTGCTGCAACGACAGCGCGGCCTCCATCGGCGTCGTGGCCGGGGCGATGGCAGCACCGGTGCGGTGCAGTTCGCCGACAAGTTGGACCACGCGCTGGGCGAAGGCAGGTTGCAGCCGCACCAGTTCTGTATAGCTCCGTCCCAGCCCGGCAGGATAGATACCGATGACGTCCTTGAGGCTCCCGACCGGAAGGTAAAAGCGCTGCCGGCCCGCGGCCGGGGTCGAACCATGCGGGGGCTCGGCCCGATGCACGAGGGCGAGTTCCTGGAGTGAGTGCAGCAGTCGCTCGAGCGCGGTCACGGTGGAGCCGTTGATCAGCCGTTTGAGCGTCGCGGCGGACGCGCTGTGGCCAGTGTCCGTGTTCGTGCAGAGGTGCAGGGTTTCCAGCACCTGCATTTCGGGACGGTTCAGTCGTTCCAGCGCCCGCTGGACGCTGACCCGGCCGCTGGCCCGCGCGGCCAAGGCGGGGAAGTCCGGCACCGCCGGGGAGATCAGGTCCGGCCGCGCGGAGAACAGGGCCCGCAACGAGTCGTCGCTGCGGGCCTGCAGTTCCTTGCTGAGCGCGCGGATCAGGGACATCAGTCCAACGTTACCTTTCGCCGTGCCCTGGTGTCCGGCGACGGCTGGCCACGGCGTCGATCACGAGGGCCAGCATGAGCAGGAACGCCAGGGGCAGCCCGTACAGGGCGACGGACGTGACCCACACCGGGGCCACCGTATTGTTCAACGCCATGGCCATCACGGCTCCGACGGCGGCCAGCGAGAGCGCCGCAACGACGGCCGCCAGGATCAACACGGGCCGCCGGAAACGCTGAGGTGTCATGCAGGCAACGCTAACAGCCCGGTCCAGCCCGCGCCTCAAACCGTCAAAGTGGCCAAGGCAGGATAACCTTGGAGGAACAGACCAACTCGGACCTGGCAGTCACACCCTGAACCCGCATATCCATGCGGATGCGCTGACCGCCGGCCGCGTCCCCCGCAGAACGAAGAAGGTTGATTACGTGCCCACCGGCAAGGTCAAGTGGTATGACAAGGAAAAAGGCTTCGGATTCCTCGCAGGCGAAGACGGCCAGGAGGTCTTCCTGCCCAAGTCGGCGCTGCCCGAAGGCGTGACGGAGCTCAAGGCCGGAACCCGGGTGGAGTTTGGCGTGGCAGACGGCCGCAAGGGAGCCCAGGCCCTGGGCCTGCGGGTGCTGGATAAGACGCCGTCCATCGCGAAGGCCAAGCGGCCCAGTGCCAAGGACCTCGCACCGCTGGTGCAGGACCTGGTCAGCGTGCTGGACAACCTTTCCGGAACACTGTCCGCGGGGAAGTACCCGGAAGGCAACAAGGCCAAGGCCATTGCCGCCGCGCTTCGTAAGGTCGCCGACGAGCTGGACGCGTAAGGGCCCGCGATGACTCCGGAACCTGAACAGAACGCCGCCGCGACGGCCGGTGCGGCCGCCAAGGCCGCCGGCGCCAAAGCAGGATCCAAGCCGCGCTGTGGCGTCCCCGTCTGGCGCACCGGCAAGCCCGACGCCTTTCTGGCCGCCGCGGTGGACGCCGCACGGACGGCCGTGGAGGGCATCGCTCCGGCGGAGCAGATCGGCCGGCATCTGGGTGCCAAGAGCGAAGGCGACCGTCTGGTCACGCACCTTTTCGAGTCCAAACTGCCCGGCTACGGTGGCTGGCAGTGGTACGCGGTGCTGACGCGCAACTCCCGCTCCAAGGTCGTCACGGTGGACGAACTGGGACTGCTGCCCTCCGAGGATTCCATCCTGGCCCCGGAGTGGGTTCCGTGGGCCGAACGGGTTCGCCCGGAGGACGCGCAGCAGGACGACGATGCCGCCCCCACCGGTGGCGCCCCGACGGAACAGCCCGCCGACGAGAACGCCGTGGAGGCGCACTCAGCGCCCGACGACAACGCCAATACCGGGGCGGCGGAGGACGAGTCCACCGTCGAGGCCGACTAGCGATTTGGCTCCGTTCGGGGGAAGGCAGCAGAGGGTTCGGACATGAGGTCCACCTTCAAATCGCTGCACATCCTGAACTACCGGATCTGGTTCATCGGCGCGCTGGTCTCCAACATCGGGACCTGGATGCAGCGCACCGCGCAGGACTGGCTGGTCTTTGACCACCTGAGCGCGCAGGACGCCGGAGCCATGGGCATCACGATGGCCCTGCAACTGGGACCGCAGCTGTTCCTCGCACCCGTGGCCGGACTGGTCGCCGACCGCTTCGACCGCAAGCAACTGCTGGTCCTGACGCAGTCCGCCATGGCACTGCTGAGCGCGGCGCTCGGCGTCCTGGTGCTCTCCGGGGCCGCGCAGCTCTGGCACGTGTACATCTTTGCGCTCCTGCTGGGCGTCGTGTCCGCCCTCGACGCCCCCGTGCGCCAGACGTTCGTCTCCGAGCTGGTACGCGACGACTACCTGCCCAACGCCGTCGCCCTCAACAGCGCCTCATTCAACGTGGCGCGGATGATCGGGCCCGCCGTCGCCGGCCTGCTCACCGTGGCCATCGGGCCCGGCTGGGTGTTCCTGGTCAACACCGTCACGTTCCTGGCCCTGCTCCTGAGCCTGGCCAAAATCCCGGCAGCCTCCTTGCGGCAGCTGCCCAGGGCTCCGGCCGGCAAGGGCCGGATCCGCGAGGGCCTGCGCTACGTGCGCTTCCGGCCGGACATCGTGGTGGTGCTCGTGGCGGTCTTCATCGTGGGAACCCTGGGACTGAACTTCGTCCTCTTCATTGCGGCCATGGTCGGCACGGAGTTCGGCCTGGACGCCGGAGCCTTTGGTCTGATGAATTCGATCATGGCGATCGGTTCGGTCGCCGGCGCCCTGCTCTCGGCCGGACGGGGACGGCCGCGGATGCGTGTGATTTTCGGGGCGGCCGGGGCCTTCGGCCTGGCCTCCGGGCTCGCCGCGCTGGCGCCGGACTACTTCTGGTTCGGCGTCGCGCTGGTGCCGGTCGGCCTCTTCGCGATCACCATGATGACCAGCGCCAACGGCTACGTCCAGACCACCACCGATCCGGTGATGCGCGGCCGGGTGATGGCGCTGTACATGGCGATCTTCATGGGCGGAACCCCCATCGGGGCCCCGTTCGTGGGGTGGGTGGCGAACGTTGCCGGCGCACGCTGGTCCATGGGCGTCGCGGCGGCCGCGGGAGTCGCCGCGGCCCTGATCGGGATGGCCTGGATTGTGCGGGCAAAGCAGCTCCGGATCGGCTTCAACCGCCGTGCCCGCGGACTGCGCTACTTCCGGGTCATCCCGGGCAGCCCGTCGACCGGCGCCGCCGGGCGGGAGGCAAACGCCGGGGAAAACGCCGACGGCGCCGACCGGGGGGAAGCCCCCGGCGACGCCGTCGGCCGCTGACGCGTCCCCGCGGGGGACACCGCCGCGGTTACTGCTTGAGCTCGCCCACGACGAAGTCGATGCATTCCAGGAGCGCGGACACGTCGTCGGGCTCGATCGCCACGAAGGTGGCGATGCGCAGCTGGTTTCGGCCCAGCTTGCGGTACGGCTCGGTATCCACGATGCCGTTGGCGCGCAGGACCTTGGCGACGGCCGAGGCATCAATGGAGTCATCGAAGTCGATCGTGGCGATCACGTTGGAGCGGTCCTCGGCCCGGGCCACGAAGGGCGTGGCATAGGAAGAGGCCTCGGCCCAGCGGTAGATGCGGCCGGCCGAGTCGGCGGTCCGCGCGGCGGCGAAGTCGAGGCCGCCGCTGGCGTTGAGCCACTGCACCTGCGCGTCGAGGGTCACCAGGGTGGCCAGCGCCGGAGTGTTGTAGGTCTGGTTGAGCCGTGAGTTGTCGATGGCGGTCTGCAGATCCAGGAAATCCGGGACCCAGCGGCCGCTGGCCTTGATCCGGGCGGCGCGCTCCAGCGCAGCCGGGGAAAACAGGCCCAGCCACAGTCCGCCGTCGGACGCGAAGTTCTTCTGCGGGGCGAAGTAGTACACATCCGCCTCGGCGACGTCGACATCCAGGCCGCCGGCCGCGGACGTGGCGTCGACCAGTACGAGCGAGCCCTCGTCCGCACCCGGCACGCGCCGCACCGGCGCGGCAACGCCGGTGGAGGTCTCGTTCTGCGGCCAGGCGTAGGCGTCGACGCCGGCCTCGGCCCGGGCCTCGGGGCGGGTGCCGGGCTCGGATGTGATGACCGAGGATTCGGCCAGGAACGGCGCCTTGTTGGTGGCCGCGGCGAACTTCGAGCCGAACTCGCCGAAGGAGAGGTGCTGTGCCTTGTTCTCTACGAGGCCGAAGCTGGCAATGTCCCAGAACGCCGTGGACCCGCCGACGCCGAGGATAACCTCGTAGCCTTCGGGGGCCCGGAAAAAGTCGCTGAGTCCGGTGCGCACCGAACCCACGAGGTTCTTGACCGGAGCCTGGCGGTGCGAGGTGCCCAGCAGCGTCGCCGACGCCGCGGACAGGGCCTGGATTTGCTCCGGCCGGACCTTCGACGGGCCGGCGCCAAACCGGCCGTCCTTGGGCATGAGGTTCGCGGGGATGGTGATGCTGGTGTCGCTCACAGTGGCTCCAATTGTCGGCTGGGTGCGTGGCGTGGCCCGGGCGGATCGTGCGTGGGCTGCGGCCGGGGACCTGCCCTTATTCTGCCCGACGGTCCCGGGCAGGCGGGAAAATCGTCCGTCATAGTCCGGTCATTGAGACAGGCGCGGTGGGGCGGCGCCGTCGGGGGTCCGGGATTATCCGGAGTAATTCAAAATAGGCTACGCTGTGCGGTGACGTACGGCGGATCTCGCCGGGGCGCATCCCGCACGCGGTACGGTGGGAATGACGCAAGGACGGCGCTCGAGGAGCTGAGCTGAATGACGGATCTGATTGATACCACCGAGATGTATCTTCGGACCATTTTGGAACTTGAAGAAGAGAACATCGTCGCCCTCCGCGCCCGCATCGCCGAACGGCTCCGCCATTCCGGCCCCACCGTTTCCCAGACTGTCGGCCGCATGGAGCGGGACGGCCTGGTGGTGGTTTCCGGCGACCGGCACCTGGAGCTGACCGAAGCGGGCCGCAAGCGCGCGATCGAGGTCATGCGCAAGCACCGGCTCGCTGAGCGGCTGCTCGCCGACGTGATTGGACTCGATTGGGCGTACGTCCACGAGGAAGCCTGCCGCTGGGAACACGTGATGAGCGAGCGGGTTGAGCGGCGCATATTTGAGATGCTGGACCACCCCACCGTGTCCCCCTACGGAAACCCGATCCCCGGACTGGCAGATCTTGGCGGGCTCCCCGAATCAGGCATCGCGGACGGGGTCGTCAACCTCCTCGACGCCATGGCCGGCTACGGCACAGACTCCCGGATCACCGTGAGCCGCCTGGCTGAGCCCATCCAGGTGGAGCCGGAGCTGCTGGTCCAGCTGGACGAAGGCGGAATCCGTCCCGGCGCAAGGGTGTCGCTGGAACGCGTGGGGGAGTACATCTCGGTTCGGGTCCCGGACATTGAAGGCGCCTTGGAACTGCCTCCCGAGGTTGCAGCCCACGTCTTTGTTACTCTCGGGTAGCTAAGCGCGGGGCGGGCGCCCGCGGGGCCGGCCAGGGGTTGTGCACAGGCGAGATAACGAAATTATTACCGCTTGGCTTAATCCCCTATAGTTGAGCACTGGCACTGATACTAAAGCGTTATCTGATCCGAAGCCGAGCTCTGCCAGCGGATCAGTAGGCGAGTCACCTTCTGGCAGAGGCGGGGGAACCACAACCGGCTGTTGATCCAACAGCCTTGGGGTGAAGTCCGCTAGCGGCAAGCAAACTCTACGAGGGCCTCCCTGGATGTCCCTCTGTCTGGATGCTTGCATCGGCGGACCGGGTCTTTGATCTCTCTGACCCGAATCCGACAGCTAACTTCGCAGGCTATCCAGAGAGGAACCGTACTTGACCACCCAGACCGTCAGGGGCCGCCGTCGTGCGACCGGTCCCGCTCCGGAGCCGCGCCCGGCCGCCGTCGTGACCGCCGAGCGCCCGCGTGACGCGCATCGCGTTGAACGCCGCGGCCGGCGCAGCGCGTTCCGCCAGATGACAGACTTCGCCGCCGTCAGCGGCGTCGGGCAAAAGGCAGGCATCGCCCTGGCGGCCACTGGACTGGTCCTCACCATCAGCGTCCCGGCCACTGGCCCGGTCATGGCCAACGACGCGGCAAAGACCGGCTCTGTTTCGGCCGCAGCCCAGCCCGAGGTCAAGGCCTCAGCGGCCCAGATCGACTTCAACCGCACGGCTATCACCACCAAGGGCGACCCGGACGGCAAGCTCAAGCAGCTGCTCAGTGCCCAGTCCGCCAGCACGATTACCCGGGCCGCCTCAGCCGGCAGCCTGGGGGCACCGCTGGACGTGATGGTGACCGCCTCGCCGTTCGGCTACCGGATCAGTCCCATCACGGGGGCCGTGGGCGAATTCCACCGCGGCCAGGACTACGCCGCCCAGTGCGGCACCCCCGTGCACGCCGCGGCCAGCGGCACCGTAACCTTTACCGGTTGGCACCCCTACGGGGGCGGCAACCGCGTCGTGATCGACCATGGCAACGGCCTGGAGACCACGTACAACCACTTGTCGTCCTCAAACGTCCGCGTGGGCCAGCAGGTTTCCCGCGGCGATGTGGTGGCGATGAGCGGAACCACCGGCGCCTCCACCGGCTGCCACCTCCACTTCGAGGTGATGGTCAACGGAGAAGTCGTTGATCCGCTGGGCTGGCTTTAGACCGACCCGAGGGACCACTCGCATTTCCGTGACACGCCGTGATCTGAATGTGACATTGAGTCCTAACTGCTGTACCGTATGAAGCACGCCAACTTCACCGAAGTTGGCGCTCTTGAGTGGATTGCCTAACTCTGCCACCGCTCAAGGTCCGTTCGCATGACATCGTCTGGCAGGGGCGGGGGAACCAATTTTGGTCTTCGCAAGAAGACCTTGGGGTTAAGTCGCAAAGCTTCCCAGGAAGCGGCGCGGCCGGGTGACTCCCATCCGAATCCGACAGCTCACCTCGTAGGCATTGGGAGAGGCTACTTTCGTGTCTTCACGCCACAATGCTGCGCGTTCTCGCGCTGGCGAGGCTCACTTGAGCCCGCTGAACTCCATGCTCCGCGCGGCCCTTGCCGGCGCCCGGACTGGATCTCACAACGCAGTTCCCGCTTTTGGCGCGTCTTCGCAGTACACCCTTCGCTAAAGAAACCCGTTTCGGGGCGATCCGGCGTACCCCCAAGATGCCGGAGCGTCCTCAGTCCCGCCTGCAACAGCGCGGACAAAAGGATCACGAAAGAGAGAACTGAATGACTACTCGTGCAACCATTGCACGCCACCGCGCGGAGGTCACCAAGACCAACTCGCTGGCTGTCATTGCTAAGGCCGTCGGCGACAACGCCGGTGGTATGGGTCGCCAGGCCGCGGTTATCGCTGCAGCCTCCGGCCTGGTACTGACCAGCGGTATCGCAGCCAACGCTGCCGAGACCAACGTTCAGCGCGAATCGACTTCTGCTTCCGCCACGGAAGTACAGTCCACCGCACCGGCCACGATCTCAGCGGCCTCCAGCATCGCGATCTCCTACGAGAAGCCTGCTGTCACCACCGCACCGGCCCCGGTCGAGGCACCCAAGCCGGTCGTCCAGGTCAAGGAAGCTGCTGCTTCCACCGGCACCGCCGTGACGGCTTCCCTGGCCACGAAGGCTCCGGCTGCTGTCAGCGGCATGGGCGCTTCGATCGCCGCAGCTGCCTACGCGCAGATCGGCGTCTCCCAGGACTGCACCATGCTGGCGACCAACGCGCTGGCCGCAGTGGGCATCAACTACCACGGCTGGCCGGCAGGTTACCTGTCCCTGGGCCGCACCGTGAGCGCCGCTGAGGCTCAGCCGGGCGACCTCGCCTACTACCAGAACGGCGGCATGGGCATGGCCCACATCGCTGTTTACGTCGGCAACGGCATGGCCGTCCACGGCGGCTGGAACGGCGGAACCACCGCGCTCTACAGCGTCAACGTAGGCTCCGGCCCGGTCTTCATCCGCGTCGGCGGCTAGGACTGAATCCCGGCGACGCCGGAAGCATTGTGAAGGACCCCTGCCCCGCGGCAGGGGTCCTTTGCGTTGGCGGACCGCCGCTGGGCCGTGCCGTGGGGGCCAGGGATAAGAAAAATTCGGTAATCCGGCCTCCCGGTGTTTACTCTTGTGGTGTCGATCCATAGCCCGACCATGCACAGGGCAGCCGGCCCTCGTGCCCCTGGCGGGTGCGGCCGTGAAGAGGTATGCGGATGCGCACTCTCGTTCTGAATGCTGGATATGAACCGCTGGCGGTAGTCACCTTCCGCCGGGCGTTGGTCCTTGTGCTGACGGGGAAGGCCAGCGTGGTGGCCGAAGGCGACGATCCCGTGGTGGGCCCGCAGGACATCCTCGGCCGCCCTTCGGTGATCCTGTTGAACAGGTACATCAGGCCCCGATACAACACCATGACGGCGGTCAGCCGCAGGGGAGTGCTCCGCCGGGACAATCACCGCTGCGCCTACTGCGGCAAGGCTGCACACACCATCGACCACGTCCAGCCCAAGTCCCGGGGCGGCGCGGATTCATGGGAGAACCTTGTCGCCGCCTGCCTGCGCTGCAACAACGCCAAGGGGGACCACACGCCCGCGGAAATGGGCTGGAAACTCGGCTTCGTCCCGGGTCCACCGAAAGGCACCATCTGGCAGATCAAGGAACTGGAGAAGCCGGCCCCGGCGTGGGACCCGTTCCTGCTCCCCGAAAAGGCGCACTGAACGGCGCACGCTTGCACTCTGTGCCGGCCGCTGCGGCTAGGCTGGGCGAGTGGAATTCGACGCCGTGATCCTCGCCGGGGGCAGGTCCTCCCGGCTCGGCGGCGTGCCTAAGGCTCAACTGGCAGTTGACGGCTCCACCTTGCTGGAACTCACCCTCGCGGCAGTCCGTGGGGCCCGCCGGACCGTGGTGGTCGGTCCGCAGCTGGGCGGCCTCCCGCCGGAGGTGCTGGGCTGCCGCGAGGAACCCCCGTTCGCCGGACCTGCCGCCGCGATCGCTGCCGGACTCGACGCCCTGGCCGGGGCGGGGGAGCAGGCCGGGAACAGCCCCGCAGCCCTGACCCTGGTGCTCGCCTGCGACATGCCGCGAATCGCCGCCGCCGTCGGCACCCTGCTGGCTGCAGGGGAGGAAGGCCACACGGGAGTCCCGGCCGGCGACGGGGTCATGGCAGTTTCGTCGGACGGACGCCCCCAACCCCTCGCCGGGCTATATCGCACAGCTGCGCTACAACGCGCCGTCGACGACGCGGCCCGGCGGAACGCCCTTGAGGGGGCTTCCATCTTTGCCCTGCTTGCTAGTCTTGAACTGCGGAAGGTTCCGGTTCCGCCGGGTTCCACCGACGACGTGGACACCTGGGATGACGCTTCCGCGCTGGGGGTTTCAGACCCCGGCCCGGGCCGGTCCGGGACGGGGCGGCCGAATTCGACTTTGGAGGCAAACGGTGAAAAGCCAGGATGAAACACTGGAAGACTGGTGCCGCGCGCTGCTCCAGGCCCTGGAGCTCGACGACGTCGAAATCGACATCAATGAAGTGCTGGGACTGGCCGGCGTGGCGGCGCACTCCATCGTCCGCCCCGCCGCGCCGCTGACCACCTTCATCGCTGGCTTCGCCGCCGGCCTGGCCTCGGGTTCAGGCCAGGCCGCGGACAGTGTGTCGATGCAGGCCGCGATGGGCGTGGCACGGAAACTCGCGAAGGAATACGCCGCCGCCGAGGCTCCCGGGGCATGACGCCTGAGCCGCCCCACAGCAGCACCGGCCCCGACGATCCGCTGCCCACGCGGCATGCCGACGCCGCCGCCTCGGTCACCGACGACCGAGCCCCCGGAGATTCCACCGAGGCTCCCCACCGGCACCTTGCACACGGCTGGCAGGAGGCGCGGCAGTTGGCCTTCGACTGTGCCACCCCCATCCCGGCCGCACCGGTGCCGCTCCGGCATGCGCTGGGCCGGACCCTGGCCGAGGACCTGAGAGCCCTGCATGACATGCCGCACTACGCCTCCTCCGCGATGGACGGCTGGGCCGTCAACGGCAGCGGCCCCTGGATCCTCGCCGAGCCCGGGCAGCGGCTGGCCCCGCACCAGGCCAGCCCGATCGTCACCGGCGGACTGATCCCGGCCGGCGCGAAAGCCGTGCTCCGCAGTGAGAGCGGCGTCATCGCCCCGGACGAGGACGGGCTGCCGGTCGTGAAACTCGGCGGCGGGGCCAAGCCCGGGGAACCGCGCAACGGCGACCACATCCGCAACGCCGGGCAGGAAGCCGCCGCCGGTGAGGTGCTCATCAAGGCTGGCGCCGTCCTTAATCCCGCGCACCTGGCCCTGGCAGCCCTCGCCGGACACGACGAGCTGCCGGTCCTGGGCAAGCCCGTGGTCCGGCTCGTGCTCACCGGCTCCGAGGTCGTCAGCAGCGGCGTCCCCGAACCGGGCGAGGTGCGGGACACCTTCGGACCGCAGCTGGCCGCAGTCGTGGAAATGCTCGGCGGGATCTTCGCCGGTGCGGTCAAGATCGGCGACGCCGACGCCGACTGGCTCGCCGCCCTTGAAGACACCGACGCCCCGGCGGCGCAGGCCGGCGCGGCCGCCGGCGACGCCGCGGAACCGCTGCCGGCCGACGTCGTCATCACCACCGGCGGCACGGGCCGTTCCGGCACCGACCATCTCCGGCGCACGGTCGCGGAACTGGGCGGCAGGCTGCTGGTCGACGGGATCGCCATGCGCCCGGGCCACCCGGCCGTACTCGCGGAACTGCCGGACGGGCGCTTCATCATCGGTCTGCCGGGAAATCCGCTCGCCGCCATGATGGCGCTGTCCACCCTCGGCGCCCCGCTGTTGGCCGCCCTGGGCCATGGTGCGCCGCCTGCGGTGACCGAGGTACCGTGCGGAACCATGATCGATCCCGACCCCGGCCGGACCCGGCTGATGCCGTTCCGCATGGTCTACGGGATGGCGTCGCCGGCGCAGCACACCGGTCCGGGCATGATGCGCGGGCTGGCCGCGGCCGACGGTGTCCTGGTGGTCCCGCCGCACGGCGTGCAGCTGGGCGAACCGGTGCCGGCGTTTGCCCTGCCGTGGGGCGCGGCGCTGCCGGAACCCGCCCCGGCAAAGGCGCCCGCCAAGCCGGCCACGAAGCGTGCCGCCCGGAAGCCGGCCGCGGACGGCCCGGTGGACTGGAGCGGACTGCTTGGCTGAGGCGCGGGCTGAGTTCATGATTGATCCAGGGGCGTGCCGCCGCCGGCGGCCGACCCCGAATGCAATGCTGATGAGGAGTATCGAATGGGCCGCGTGACACAGCGCCGCAAGGTGCACAAATTTGTCCTGGACGGCTCGCCGCAGGCGCTGGAGTTCCCGGTCCGGCACCGGGAGGACGTGCTGGCCGTCGAGGAGCCACTCGAGATCCGGCTGGGCAGCCTCTCCTACTCGGTCACCATGCGGACGCCAGGCAGCGACTTCGACCTCGTCGCCGGTTTCCTGGTTTCCGAGGGCGTCATCTGGACGCCGGAGCAACTCGTCTCCCTGCGGTTCTGCGCCGGCGAGGATGAGGACGGCGTCCAGACGTTCAACGTTGTGGAGGCGCAGCTGCGCCCCAACGTCGTCCGGCCGGACACCGGGCGCAACTTTTTCACCTCCAGCTCCTGCGGGATCTGCGGCACCGACTCGATCGATGCCGTGCGTAAGTCCTCGCACTTCCACCCCGCCGACGACCCGCTGACCGTGCCCGTGGAGACACTCGCCTCGTTGCCGGACCGGCTGCGGGAAGCCCAGGCCGTCTTCGACGTCACCGGCGGCGTCCACGCCGCGGGACTTTTCCGGATTTCCGACGACGGTTCCGCCGAGTTGCTCTGCCTGCGGGAAGACGTGGGCCGCCACAACGCGGTGGACAAGGTCGTGGGCTGGGCGCTGCGGGAAGGCCTGCTGCCCTTGAGCGGCACCGTGCTCCAAGTGTCGGGCCGGGCGTCCTTTGAACTGGTGCAGAAGGCTTCGCTGGCCGGGATCCCGGTTCTGGCCGCCGTCAGTGCCCCCTCCAGCCTGGCAGTGGAACTCGCCGAGGCCAGCGGAATGACGCTCGCGGGGTTCAGCCGTGGCACCACGCTCAACGTCTACGCGGGCCACGAACGCGTGTCCTCCCCGGAGGGCACCGACTAGGGCGCGTTGGCTTAACCGCGGCGGCCGACGTAGATTTTTATCCATCGACTGGACACACGTCTCGACCCCGCACGAACCACCGGCACCAGCGCGAAGAGGATCACATTGCACGACGACCGCCGTCTCACGGAAGTCCGGCTGGACCGCTTTCTGCGCGAACGCATCATCCCCGCGGTCTACCCGCGCAGCGCGCCCCTCACGCTGAGCAGTTGGGACGCCCCGGGCGAACCCGTCCCGGCGCTCGAGGCGGTGCGGCAGCAGTTCACGCCGCAGGAGCAGGGGGAGGCCTGGGGGAGGCCCTGGAGCACCAAGTGGCTGCGGCTCCAGGGCGAGGTCCCCGATTCCTGGGGCAGTGCGGCGGACACCTGCGTGGAAATCCTCGTGGACCTGGGCTTCAGCGGCGACCTTCCGGGGTTCCAATGCGAGGGCACCGCCTGGCGGGCCGACGGCACCGTGATCAAGGCGATCTCCCCGCGCAACCAGTACATTCCCTTGAAGCTGCTGGGCAGCGGGATGTCCGTGGACTTCTACGTCGAGGCGGCGGCCAACCCGGACCTGTCCCAGGGCTGGACCTTCGCGGCGACCCCCTACGGCGACAAGGCGACCGCCGGGTCCGAGCCGCTGTACCGGCTGGGCCCGATCGTCATCGCCGAGCTCAACCAGGCCGTGTGGGAGCTGCAGCAGGACATCTGGACCCTCAGCGGGCTGATGCACGAACTGCCGATGGAGTTGCCGCGCCGGCACGAGATCCTCCGCGCCCTTGAACGGATGCTGGACGTCATGGACCCGGACGACGTGGCGGGCACGGCTGCCGTCGGCCGGGCCGCGCTCGCCGACGTGCTGGCCCGGCCGGCCTACGCCTCGGCCCACCACCTCCTCGCCACCGGCCACGCGCACATCGACTCCGCGTGGCTGTGGCCGGTCCGGGAAACCATCCGGAAATGCGCGCGGACCTTCTCCAATGTGGTGGCGCTGATGGACGAGGACCCCGGGTTCGTGTTCTCCTGCTCCTCGGCGCAGCAGCTCGCCTGGATCAAGGAGTTCTACCCGGAGCTCTTCGAGCGCATCCGGGAAAAGACCAAGACCGGCCAGTTCGTCCCGGTGGGCGGCATGTGGGTCGAGTCGGACAGCAACATGCCCGGCGGCGAAGCCATGGCCCGCCAGTTCGTGGAGGGAAAGAGCTTCTTCCTTGCCGAGTTCGGCGTCGAGTGCAGGGAGGCCTGGCTGCCGGACACCTTCGGCTACTCAGCCGCGCTGCCACAGATCGTCAAGGCCGCCGGGAGCCGCTGGTTCCTGACCCAAAAGATCTCCTGGAACCAGGTCAACCGGATGCCGCACCACACCTTCAACTGGGAAGGGATCGACGGCACCCGGATCTTCACCCACTTCCCCCCGGTGGACACCTACAGCGCCGAAATCAGCGGCCGCGAGCTCGCCCACGCGGAGCGCAACTACCGGGACCACGGACGCGGCACCATGTCCCTGCTGCCCTTCGGCTACGGCGACGGCGGCGGCGGACCCACCCGTGAAATGCTGGCTGCGGCACGGCGCACCGCGGACCTGGAGGGCTCCCCGCGGGTTCGGCTCGGCGCGGCCGCGGACTTCTTCGCCGCCGCCGAAGCGGAATATCCGGGTCTTCCCGTCTGGGTGGGCGAAATGTACCTCGAACTGCACCGCGGCACGTACACCAGCCAGGCCAACACCAAACGGGGCAACCGGCGCAGCGAGCACCTGCTGCGGGAAGCCGAGCTGTGGTGCGCCACGGCTGCCGTCCGTGCCGGCACCCGCTACCCGGCGGGAGAGCTCAAGCGGCTCTGGCGGCTGGTGCTGCTGCAGCAATTCCATGACATCCTGCCGGGCAGCTCGATTGCCTGGGTGCACCAGGACGCCGAGCGGAACTACGACGCCGTCGCCCGCGACCTGGAGGCGATCATCGCCGGGGCCGCCCGCGCCATCCTGGGGGAGGGAGGACAGGAGTTCCTGCTCAACGCCGCCCCGCACGCCCGTCACGGTGTGGCGGCCCTCGCCGCCGGCGTCCCCGTCAGCACGGCCGCGCCCGTTCGGTCCGCGGCGGCCGGCGGCGGCTATGTGCTGGATAACGGGATTATCCGCGCCGAGGTGAACGCCGACGGCCTCCTGGTGTCGCTCAAGGACTACGGCAGCGGACGCGAAGCGATCGCCCCGGGCCAGTTCGGCAACCTCCTCGAACTGCACCGGGACACGCCCAACGAATGGGACGCCTGGGACATTGACGCGTTCTACCGCCGCAACGTCACAGCGCTGACCGAGGCACGCTCCGTGACCCTGGAACACCTTGGCGACGCCGCCGCCGTCGTGGTGGAGCGGCTGGCCGGCGCCTCCGCCGTGACCCAGCGGATCCTGCTGGAGCCCGGTGCGTCCTCGCTGGCTATCACCACCGCGGTGGACTGGCAGGAACGCGAGAAACTGCTCAAGCTTGGTTTCGCGTTCGACCTCCGGGCCGACCGCTCCGCCTCGGAAACGCAGTTCGGCCACGTCTTCCGGCCCACCCACCTCAACACCTCGTGGGAGGCGGCCAAATTCGAGATCTGTGCGCACCGCTGGATCCACGTGGCAGAGCCCGGCTACGGCGTCGCGGTTTCCAACGCCGCCAGCTACGGCCACGATGTCACCCGCGCCGTCCGAGAGGACGACGGCGGCACCACCACAACGGTCCGGGTCTCGCTGCTGCGGGGACCCAAGTTCCCAGACCCGAACGCCGACCGTGGTCCGCACGAGCTGACGGTCACCGTCCGGCCCGGCGCCGGGATTGCCGACGCCGTCGAGGAGGGCTACCGCACCAACCTCGCACCGCGCGTCGTCAGGGGTGCCCGCGGGGTGGAGCCGCTGTTCACGGTCTCCAATCCCGCCCTCGTGGTCGAGGCGGTCAAACTCGCGGAGGACGGCTCGGGCGACGTAATCGTGAGGCTCTACGAATCCCTCGGGGAGCGCTCATCCGGCACGGTTTCCGCCAATTTCGACGCCACGGGAGTGCTCACCGTGGATCTCCTGGAGCGGCCCGTGGATGCACCGGGGGTGACGACCCGGGCTGGGTCCGCGGCGCTTGAGCTGCGCCCCTTCCAGCTGCTGACCCTCCGGTTCGGGCGCCGACGCCGAACTATTGCGAGCCAGTTGGGTATGTAAATAAAGTCACCTGCCGCTTAAACAGGCTGAGTGGGAGCGGTCCTTCCGGACCGCTACCACTCATCCCCCCAATGGCGCTTGCACGTTTCGCCTGGCCCGTAAGACTGAATCCCCATTCACGAAGCCGGCTAGCGTTTTCACACATTCATGATTCTCTCACGGTCTAATGATTTTGTGAACGCCCGGGCCTACTTTTTACGGAACGTTGCGGGAGCGTTATGTGGCGGCCCTGCGATCTGCCCGGAAAACCAAAAGATAAGCAGTCCCAGCACGTAGCCGAGCACCGCCACATAGTTGACGAGCATCCGGGCCTGGTCCCACGGGTCCGGCGCGAAAGACGCCGGCACGCTCGCGATGGCCGCGGCGGCCCCCACCAGTGTCGCCGCCGCTCCGGCCCGCACGAGCCACGGCAGCCGTGTCCTGACCGCGGCCGCCAGCGGCGACAGCAGGATGAGTGAGACGAAGGCCGGATAGCTGCGCCCCGCCGCCGCGTAGAACGGGGCAAGGACAGCATTCAGGCCGCCGTCGTCCGAGCGGGCCTCAAGCCCGGCCGAGGAACCCCCGGTGTCCATCAGCAGGAACGTCACGGTCACCGCGAGGCACGCCGCAGCCAGCCCCCAGCGTCCCGGGCCGCCGGTGATCAGGCGCCGAGCGGGGGCGGCACCGAGCCCCTTGGCCAGCCGCACGCCGACCAGGAAGACCATTCCGAAAACGATGAAGCGCAGGATCAGGTTGGTCAGGTTCCAGCCTCCCAGCGCCCTGTCGATCGCCGAGTAGGGCTCGGGGATGCTGAGCAGGCTGCACAGCGTGGCGAGGAAGAGGATCCCGAAAACAGCCCGGTTGCGCCCGCGCAGGGCATCGGGAACCCGGACGAGCGTGGCGATGCCGCAAACGATCAGCGTCCCCCACTGAAGGACTGCCATGTTTCTGCACTCCTAACGTGCCGTTGTCCCTCATGATGTAACTGAGGACTGGATGCAGATGCGCAAGAGTCCCTCCGCTTGGGAGCCGCCATTCGGCCAATCCCCGCCCCGGACGCGGCACCAGCCGGAGTCATCCGAGGCTCTCCCAGATCTTTTCAGCCTGCGCCTGTTCCTGTTCCTGTCGGCGGAGAGTTTTTCCCAGAGCCTGCAGTCGATCGCCTGCCAGCACCGTGAGTTCGCCGTCTGAGAGCGCTTCCAGAGCAGCTTGCCGGGCGCCGGGCGGCCAGCCGGCTTCGGCCTCGGTGATAAGCCCTGTCGCCACTAGTCCACCCGTGAAGCCCACGCCCGCGGCGCGCGAGGTCGCAACGGCGAGCTCCGGTGAGAGCCGGTTGGCAGTCAACTGGGCCGAATAATTCTGCGGAGCGATGCCGGTGGCAGCGGAAACTCGGTGGCGGAGTTCCCCGTCGTCGATGGCATCAACCCAGTTCCGCACCGAGGTGGCGTGCGGGGCTGGGCTGAGTACCCGGGATGTCCCGGGATCAGCTGCGGAGCGGGAGATGACCGCCCTAAGCAGATCCATGGTGGCGACCTGACTGACGAGCTCCGCTGCTGTTGGCGGCTGGGCCAGCTGGGTGAGCTCTGAGTAGTTAACAAACGAGGCCAGGGCTTCCACGGGATTGATGTCCAACGCGCGGCTAATGCTAACTACAGTGGCTTCTGCGACTTTGCCGCGCACCAACTGCTGGGCCAAGGTGGTGCGCTTGACGCCGGAAATTCGGCATATGTCAGCAGTAGTCGCTGATGGTGCAACGCCATGGAGCCAGAGTTGAAACGCCTTGGCCGGTACGGGCATCTATGCCTTCCTGCAGGGTCGCTGAAGTGCGGGATTTGGCGGACTTTGCTGCCGCACGGCCCCCGGGCCGCGGCCGTACAAGCTCGACGTCACCACTATCATAATTCTTCTGCCCCAATAACTTCTTGACTGGACGCGCGGTGGGGACCGGTTGCGGCGGAATTCTTTCGTGCGGCGCGCACCGCAGCCACCTTCCCCAACCAGATGAGGGCCAGACCCAGAACGAGGCCGAGTACGGCGGCCGAGCTGATGATGTATTGGATGAAGGCCAGACGCTGGGGCAGGAGGTCGCTGATGGCCAGAAGGATCATGGCGGCGGATCCGGCCGTCAGGAGTGCTGCTCCGCCACGAACGAGCCCCGGCAGGCGGGATCGAAGGGCCTTGATGGTCCCGGGCAGGAGGCAGGCTGCCACGTAAGCCGGGTAGAGCCGGCCGGCCGTCGTATAGAGGGCGATCAGCTGGCGGTTAGGGCCGCTCTGGTCCGGCAGCGTGGCCAATCCCACTGAGGTGCCGGCGGTATCCGCCATCAAGAACGGCACTGCGGTGGCGAGGCAGATAGTTGCCAGCGCCGCCAGCCCAACGGGGCCGAGGAGCAGGCGGAGGCTGTGGGTGTTCTCAAAGCCCTTGGCAATCTTGTACCCGGCCAGCAGGACCGTCGCGTAAATCACAAAGCGCAGCGCGAGGTTCGCATAGTTGTGCGAACCGAGCCAGGAATCAACGACCGTATAGCTGGATTCGATGCTAAGCAGCATGGCGACGGTGGCGAGCACAAAAATGCCGAAGAGGGAGCGGTTTTCGCCGCGTAAGGCAGCCGGGATGCGGAACACCGCAACGAGGGCGCAGACGAGCAGGGTGGACCATTGCAGGGCAGAAATCATTGATGGTTTCCCTTAGTTCGTTCGGGCGCGGTCCCGTTTCATTCGGACCGACCGTGAAGGCCGGGTCCGCCGCGATTTTACCGGTGGCGACGATTCAACTATGCTAGATGCTCGAACCCGCTGGTCCGTACACCCCCCAAGTCCGGACCAGCGGGTTCTTCTATGTCGGGCGGCAGGTGCGCGGATTTTCGCCGGATTTCAGTCCCGGCCTGCCGCACCGCAGCCGTCCGTTTTGGCCCTCGGTGAGAGAATGGACTAATGACTGCAACCCTTGTTGCCAAGGACCTTTCCGGTGGTCACGACCACCGCACCCTCTTCTCCAAACTCTCCCTCACGGTCGCACCCGGGGACGTCGTCGGCGTCGTGGGCGCTAACGGCGCCGGCAAGTCCACGCTGCTGCGGCTGCTCGCCGGCGTCGACCAGCCGCAGGAGGGAACCGTCAGCCTGGCGCCGGCAGACGCTTTTGTCGGCTGGCTGCCGCAGGAACACGAACGGATCGACGGCGAAACCGTGGCCGGCTACATCGCCCGGCGCACCGGCTGCGGGCAGGCGACGGCGGAGATGGAATCCACCGCCGAGGCGCTGGGAACCGGCGCCCCGGGCTCGGAGGACGCGTACTCGGTGGCGTTCGACCGCTGGATGGCCTCCGGCGCCGCGGACCTGGAAGACCGGATTCCGCCGGTGCTGGCGGACCTGGGCCTCGAGGTGGGACCCGACGCGGCAATGACCGGGCTCTCCGGCGGCCAGGCCGCCCGGGTGGCGCTCGCCGCACTGCTGCTGAGCCGCTTCGACATCGTGCTGCTTGACGAGCCCACCAACGACCTGGACCTGGGCGGCCTGGCCAAGCTGGAGTCCTTTGTCCAGGGACTCCGCGGCGGCGTCGTGCTGGTCTCGCATGACCGGGAGTTCCTGGCCCGCTGCGTCACCACGGTGGTGGAACTGGACCGCGCGCAAAACGCCGTCGCAGTCTACGACGGCGGCTACGAGGCCTACCTGGAGGAACGCGCCGTCGCCCGCCGCCACGCCCGGGAACGGTACGAAGAGTTCGCCTCCACGAAGGCGGATCTGGTCTCGCGGGCCCGCACCCAGCGCGAATGGAGCTCCCAGGGCGTCCGTAACGCCATGAAGAAGAACCCGGACAATGACAAGATCCGCCGGGCGGCCAGCACGGAGTCCTCCGAAAAGCAGGGCCAGAAGGTCCGGCAGATGGAATCCCGGATCGCCCGGCTGGAGGAAGTCGAGGAACCGCGCAAGGAATGGCAGCTGCAGTTCAGCATCGGGGCCGCGCCGCGTTCCAGCGCCGTCGTCGCGACCCTGCGCGACGCCGTCGTTCGCCAGGGGGATTTCACCCTGGGCCCGGTGAACCTGCAGCTCAACGCCGGCGAGCGGATCGGCATCACCGGGCCGAACGGCGCGGGCAAGTCCACCCTGCTGCGCCTCTTGCTCGGGGTGACACGGCCCGACGCCGGCGACGCCTCAATGGGCGCCTCGGTGGCCGTGGGCGAAATCGACCAGGCCCGCGGCATGCTCGCCGGCCACCTCAAACTTGCCGACGCCGTCGAAGCCGTCCTGACGGACCAAACCCCGGCCGAGGTCCGCACCCTGCTGGCCAAATTCGGCCTCAAGGCCGACCATACCTCCCGGCCTGTGGACTCGCTCTCACCGGGCGAACGGACCCGGGCCGCGCTGGCGCTGCTGCAGGCCCGCGGGGTGAACCTGCTGGTCCTGGACGAGCCGACCAACCACCTTGACCTCCCCGCGATCGAACAACTCGAGGAAGCCCTCGAAAGCTACGACGGCGCCCTGCTGCTCGTCACGCACGACCGCAGGCTGCTGGAAAACGTGCGCCTGGACGTGCGCTGGCACGTCGTCGACGGCGCCGTTACCGAACTGCAGGGCGCGAGCGCCCCGAAAGGCACGAACACATGAGCATGGACCGGGTTGCCTGGAGCTCCCTCTACAACATCACCCGCGCCTCGAGCGGCTCCAAACCGTTCTCCAAGGAACTCCTCAAGCGCGTCTTCGGCTTCGCGCGGCCGCACCGCGGCAGGCTGATCGCCTTCGTGCTGCTGTCGATCGTGATGGCCGTGCTGGCGGTCGCGACGCCGGTCCTCGCCGGCCAGGTGGTTGACGCAATCATCGCGCGCGCCGAGGTCGGCACGGTGATCTGGCTCGCCGTGCTGATCGCGATCGTCGCCGTCGCTGAGGCCGGCATCGGGCTGGTGACGCGCTGGCTGTCCTCGACCATCGGCGAGGGCGTCATCGTGGACCTGCGCACCAAGGTCTTCGACCACGTACAGAAGATGCCGATTGCGTTCTTCACCCGGACCCGCACCGGGGCGCTGGTCAGCCGGCTCAACAACGACGTGATCGGCGCCCAGTCGGCCTTCGCGGGCACGCTCTCCGGCGTTGTCAGCAATGTGGTGGCGCTGGCCCTCACCCTCGTGGTGATGCTGAACAAGTCCTGGCTGGTGACCGTGCTGGCGATGATCCTGCTGCCGATCTTCCTCATCCCGGCCCGCCGGATGGGCTCCAAACTGGCCGAACTGCGCCGCGAAGCCGCGGAGCACAACGCCGCCATGGGCACCCAGATGACCGAACGCTTCTCGGCCCCCGGTGCCACCCTGGTCAAGCTTTTTGGCCGTCCGGACGAGGAATCCCGCGAGTTCGCGCTCCGGGCCGGCCGGGTCCGGGACATTGGCGTCCGCACCGCGATGCTGCAGTTCACCTTCGTCACGGCCCTGACCCTCGTCTCCGCCCTGGCCCTGGCCCTGGTCTACGGCCTGGGCGGCTGGCTCGCCCTCGGCGGGCAGCTCGCCGCGGGCGACGTCGTCGTGCTGGCGCTGCTGCTGACCCGCCTCTATGCGCCGCTCACAGCCTTGTCCAATGCCCGGGTGGAAATTATGAGCGCCCTGGTCAGCTTCGAGCGTGTCTTCGAGATCCTGGATCTCAAGCCGCTCATCCAGCAGAAGCCGGACGCGGTGGAATCGCCGCGCGGCCCGCTGTCCGTGGAGTTCGACGACGTCCGCTTCTCCTACCCCTCGGCGGACAAGGTCTCGCTGGCCTCCCTCGAGGACGTCTCCACCCTGGATACCCGCGGCGGCGAGGAAGTCCTGCACGGCATCAGCTTCCGGGTGGAACCGGGCCAGACCGTGGCCTTGGTGGGTTCCTCGGGCGCCGGGAAGTCCACCATCGCCCAGTTGCTCTCCCGGCTCTACGACGTCGATTCGGGCGCCGTCCGCTTCGGCGGTTCGGGATCCGGCGCAGGCGTGGACGTCCGCGACCTGACCTTCGATTCGATGCGGGAAACCCTGGGCATGGTTACCCAGGACGGCCACCTCTTCCACGAGAGCATCGCCTCCAACCTCCGTCTGGCCAGGCCCGGCGCGAGCGAGGAACTGATGTGGGACGTGCTGCGCCAGGCCCGGCTCGAGGACATGATCCGGTCCCTGCCGGACGGCCTGGACACCGTGGTGGGGGAGCGCGGCTACCGGCTTTCCGGCGGCGAACGGCAAAGGCTCACCATCGCCCGGCTGCTGATCGCCCAGCCGCGGGTCGTGATCCTCGACGAGGCCACGGCCGCGCTGGACTCGACCAACGAGGCCGCGGTGCAGGAAGCGCTCGGCGCCGCGCTCGAGGGCCGCACCGCCGTCGTAATCGCCCACCGGCTCTCCACCATCCGCGCCGCCGACGCCATCCTGGTGGTCGAGGACGGCCAGATTGTGGAGCGGGGGACGCACAACGAGTTGCTCGCCGCCGAGGGCCGCTACGCCGAGCTGTACCGGACGCAGTTTGCCGAGGCTACCGCGGTTGCCGCGGAGGCGGTGCCGGAGCTCTAGCTCCGGTGGTCCGCCTGGGCCGCCAGGAGTGGCAGCACGTGGTCCGTGAGCAACGGCGCCAGATCGTCGGGCAACTCTCCGGCCAGGTCCAGCCAGCGGATTTCGGCGATCTCCGCCGACGGGTGCGCGGTCCAGCTGCCGGCTGCGTTGATCAAGGTGGGCGCGGTGAAAACGGTGGCCTCGATCTGCGTGGCGGCCTCATTCGCGGCGTCGGCCAGCCAGCTGCCGAAGGGCACCAGGTCCCCGGGGGCCACGCTGATTCCCACTTCCTCCTCGAGCTCGCGGGAAGCGGCCTGGGCGGCGGTTTCGCCGGGTTCGGGCTTGCCCCCCGGGTGCATGAACTTGTCCGTCCCCCGCTTGCGGACGGTCAGGAGGCGGCCGGCGTCGTCGAAGACGCAGACGGCAGAGACGACGATGCGGGGATTCACGGCCGTCCTGTGCAGCGCGGACTCGAGCAGCAGGTCCTTGGCCGGACCGGTGACGTCCCAGCGGTAGCGGAACTCGTCCGGCCCGAGCTTCGTGTACTCGACCCGGTAGGTGTCGGGGTCGCACCAGTGTGTATCCCGGTGGTCCTGCCCGCCGAAGCCGATGCGGTGGAACGGGCGGCCGTCGGGGAAGAACATGTCCATGGAATCCGGTTGCGCCGACGCCCGGAGCAGGTATTCTCGGCTGGCCGGCCCGGCAAAGGGCGTGCCGCCGGCCGGGTTCCAGTGCACGGTGCCTTCTTCGCGGAAGCGGAGGCCGCCGTCGTTGGTTTCTGTGAAGCGGACGACGCCGGTGAAGGTTCCGCGGCTGCCGGTGGCCCGGTCCAGCAGGGTTCGGTCCACGCTCCAGTCGCCTAAGAGGTAGGCGCGCAGATCAAAGGGCCGTTCCTCTTCTTCACCGGCGGCTGGCAGCTGGGAGTTCAAGTGCCCTCGATTGGAATCGAACCAACGACACCGGCTTTAGGAGAGCCGTGCTCTATCCACTGAGCTACGAGGGCGGGCGTACGGGATGGGCGGCGGTTGGCCCGCCCGTCCGGACACGGATACCAGCATACAAGGTGAGGGCACGTACTACGCTCTTCGCATGACAGCCTCTGCCGCCACCGCCTCGCGAGAACTCATCTACATCCCCGACGTGGGCACCACCAGGTTCTACCTCGGAGCGCTCGCCAAGCTAAGCGTGCTGCAGTACTTCGTCGCCGAGGCCGCGGTCATCGGCGCGTGGGCGGGCCCGCAGCGGTACAGCCGGCGCACCGGGTACATCAGCGACCTCGGTGCCCTGCGGTGCGGCGAGTTTTCCGGCCGGGACGTCTGCTCGCCAGCACACCTGCTGATGAACGCCTCGTTCGTGGTCCAGGGGATCGGAATGATGGTCGGCGCGCTGCTGCTCAGCTCCGCCGTCCTCGGCGTGGCGGCCCGGGCCGGGGCACGCCTGGCCGTTGCCCCCGGGCGGCGCTCGCCGTCGCGCGCTGCCTTTGCCGTGCGCTCGCTGAGCGTGACCGCCGGCGCGGGCACCGTAGTGGTGGGACTGGTGCCGGAGGACGCCGGCTCCGGCTGGCATCTGGTGGGCGCGCTGATGTATTTCGCCGCCGGCGGGGTGGCCTTGTTGCTGGTCGGCTGGCTGTGGCGCCACCAGACACCCCTGGGCTGGTTCATCCTTGGCTGCGGCGCCGTTTCCCTGGCCGCGCTGGCCACGGGCGGGCTGACGGGGATGCAGGTGCCGGAACCGGGCACGCTGGAACGGCTGATGGGGTACCCCATCACCATCGGCATGGCGGTGCTGGGCTGGTCGTGGCGCAACGCGTCCGGCAGGAACTCGTTGCCAGAAAGCGGGCGTTCGCGGGATCGAACTAACAAGCCTCGAATACCTCGCCCGGTCATGTGGAATTTGCCCGGCAGGCTTTCCGCCGCCACTTTTGGCGAATGCGTGTCGCGGTGGTGTCTTATGTCTCATCCACGGGCCGGCTTGCACTATTATGAGGGCATTCGCCGGAACCTTCCGGTGCCTCGTGCAGGAGCTGGCTCCAGCGCACGCCGAAATGCCGACTTTTAGCCTTTGGGGACGAATGTCTGATCAGCTAGTTGTGCCGCGCACGGCAGCGACAACGGTTTTCGGAGATCCGGCAAATGTTCGTCTGCGACGGCTCGTGGCCTGCCGGGTCGTGGTCCGATGACGGTTGAAGCGCCGGTCGCTCCGGACGCCCCGGACGAGAAAATCCCGGAAGACCCCCGAACACTTGCGGCAGCGCCCGCCGCAGCGGCTCAGTCATTGTTGACCGCGGAGCCGACCCCGGAGCCGATCATCGGCGTCCGTCAACTCCAGGGCGGCATCATCGAAGTCGCGTTGCCGCCGAACCGTGAGATCGAGGGCCCCGAAGCCCGAGTGGCCGGGGCTGCGGTCCGGACGCTCGCCGACGGCCTGCGCGTGCCCGTCCTGCTGAACATCTCCGGCGTCGTCGGCGTCAGCGTGGAAGCCCGCCAGGTCTATGCCGGTTCGATTGCCGCTTCGGCATTCGCGCTGGTGGGGGAAAGCCCCGTGGACCGCGTGATCGCGCACTACCTGCTGCGCTCAAGAACCGAAACAATCCCGGCGGAGTTCTTCCTTTCGCGCACGGAAGCCCTTGAGTGGTTAAGGCACTATACGAGTGAAAAGTGATGTTCCAGACCCCCGTCTCCATACCCTAGTGGAGGGCATTGTCCGGATCGCCAGCGGTGATCTAAGCACCAGGATTCCCCACTCCGGGGCGCGCGACGACGTCGCGGCGGTGATTGCCGGAATCAACCTGATGGCCGACGATCTGCAGACCATTTACCAGGAGCTCGAGGAGCGCGTCGAGAGCCGGACCGCCATGCTGCGCCAGGCGCAGGTGGAGCTCGAACGGATGGCGCTGACGGATCCGTTAACCCAGTTGGCCAACCGGACTGCCCTGAACTCGGTGCTCAGCCACGCGCTGGCCGAGACATCCCGCGGTGAGCAGCCGCCGGCCCTGCTGATTCTCGACCTCGACTCCTTCAAGGGCATCAACGACACGCTGGGCCACAGCGCGGGCGACGATGTCCTGCGTGTGATTGCCCGGCGTCTCCAGGATGCGGTCCGGGCCACGGATACCGTGGCGAGGCTGGGCGGCGACGAATTTGCCGTCATGCTGCCAAAATCCAACTTGGTGCGTGCCCGTCGCGTCGCCAACAGGATTCTCAAGGCGCTCAGCGAGAGCCTGGACATCGGCGACCTCCGGATCACCTGCGGCACGAGCATCGGCGTGCGCGTGGCCGAGCCCGGGCAGTCCGTGGATGACCTGGTGATGGAAGCCGACACGGCCATGTACGCCGCCAAGGCCCAGCCGCACAGCGGGATCAAGGTCTTCGAACCGGCGCTGCTCTACGCCCGGCGGTTGCAGAGCCTTATGGTCACCGAGATGCGTGAAGCGATCCTCCAGGACCAGCTGACCCTGCACTACCAGCCGGTGGTGGAGCTCGCCACCGGCCGGATCGAGGGCGTCGAGGCGCTCGTGCGCTGGAACCACCCCGAGCGCGGGCTCCTGATGCCGGACCAGTTCATTCCGCTGGCAGAAGAGACCGGGATGATCGTGGAGCTGGGGCACTGGGTCCTGCGCACCGCGGTTCGGCAGCTGCGCGACTGGCAGGACCGGCTGCCGCTGGACAGCGAATTCTCCGTGCGGGTCAATATCTCCACCACCGAGCTGCAAAACCTCGAACTTATCGAGCACGTCCAGGACGTCCTCCGCGAGACCGGTGTGGATGCGTCGAACCTCATCATCGAGCTGACGGAATCCATGGCCGTCACCGGCGGCGATGTGGACAAGTACTCGCTCAGCGGGCTGCGCCAGCTCGGCGTGCAGCTCGAAATCGACGACTTCGGCACGGGCTACTCCTCGATCAGTTACCTGCGCCGGCTCCCCGTGAACGTGGTCAAGATCGACCGGAGCCTGATTGCGGGGCTGGGGACGGATGAGGAGCAGGGCGGTTTTGTCGAGGCTGTGCTGCACCTGATCCACGCCTGCGGGCTCAAAGCGGTGGCCGAGGGTATCGAGACTGCCGAACAGGCCGAGGAACTGGTCCGGTTGGGTTGCGGCAGCGGCCAAGGGTATTACTTTGGGCGCCCGGCACCGGCGGAAGCCGTGGAAGAAACCCTTTCGCAGTGGAGCTCGGTTTCGGAGTAAGGCCCTGACGGAAAGAACGACCGCGGTGCGGCCGGTGGGTTTGCCGCCTGCGGGTTTGGGGGCCGGACATAACAAAGGGCGGGAACTGGACGTAAATCCGGTCCCCGCCCTTTGCGGCTACTGTCAGTTACTTGGTGATGGAGTTCGGCCACCAGTCAACAGCCACGACCGAACTTTGGCCCGAGTTTCCCGCACTGGCGGATACGACGGATGCGGCGGACAGGCCAGCCGCGGCCAAGGCGCCAGCGACGAGGAGTGCTGCGAGGGTTTTCTCATGTGTAACTCCTGTTACGTGAGGGGCTAGTGTGACTTAGGTGATGCAGGATCAGTATAGGGGTTATCGCCACGCCGAAATATAACAGTTCGGCCAGTAGGTTTGAACATTGTGCTATTCGCGCGCCGGTCCTGCGCCATCCCGAAAGCTCCTGTGCGCGCCGTGGTCATATTGACTGGCGAAGCAACAGATAATTGGTTCATGAACTTTGTCTCGCCGTTGTACGCAGAAGCTGAGCTCAAGGCACGCGAGCACCGAAGTAACCATGCCTTTGCCGAGGCGGCTGGCAGCGCACGACAAGCGGCCGAAATCGCATTGCGTGACGGCGATCCAACATCGTGGTGGAACATGACCTTTCTACAAGCCGAGAATCTCTTGGATGCAGAACGCTTTGAAGCGTGCGCGAATCTTGCCGATGAACTAATTTCGGCTCTGGGGCCCAACTCGAATTCCCACGATCGGGCACGCAGCTTCATCTTGTTGGCCAAGGCGCGCCAGGGAGCAGGGCTGCTGGAGGAAGCTGCCGATTCGGCTCTCGTAGCTGTGGAACTTACGGCCGATGAATTGGACCTCGAAATCAACATTAAGGCTCGGCAGGCATTGATCGCTGCACTGGCCGATGGGGGAAAACTCACCGAGGCTTGGGAGGAGAGCAAGCTTCTAGCCGCGGTGATTTCTGACGATGTTGAGGATCAGCTTGCTGGCAAAGCGTATTGGGTCATTGGAAACGTTGCGTTTCTTTCTGACAGAGTCCAGGACGGCCTGCGCTACCACGAACTAGCGGCCGCCACTTTTTCGCCGACCAAGAACCTAGATGTCTGGGCCAAATTCAACAAGGCATCAGCGGCAATGCGGCTCGCGGCAAATGTCGCAGACGCCGACACACTTCGTTGCATCGAGCGCGCCGAACTGGCCACCGATGTCATTGGCGGAAGCGCCAATGACTACATGTTGCTCAAGTTGAACCGGGCGCATTGGAGTCTATTGGCAGGAGAGCCGCTGGCAGCGATTGAACTCTTGCAAGACGTCCGACGTCTTGAAGATCTGCTGATGCCTCAGCGAGCCGGCGAAGCGTTCCTGCTCCTGGGCAGGGCATACGCTGCGATAGGGGAGAACTCCGAAGCCCGAGAATGCCTCCTCAACTCAGCCAAAAACTTTGATGCATCCGGCGCTCCCGACCGCGCCCAGCAGACCCGTGACTTCCTTAGAGCCGAACTGGGCAGGGCTTCCTTCTGGTCCTGGCTGGTCCGCGTCACTGGCTTCGACCGCAACTGACATCGTGTCCTGAGCATGCCCTCCGCCCGCGGCGTGGAGTGGGCATATAGGGAAGGTGCCCATTGGCCGCGGCCAAGAGTGGGCATGTCCATCAGCGCTGTTGTTCCTCGTCCAGCATGCACACTGAGCATGCCCTCCGCGCGCGGCGTGCAGTGGACATATAGGGCATGTGCTCATTGGCCGCGGCCAGGAGTGGGCATGTCCATCGGGCCGCGAGTCTCGGGGCTGCGTGCCCGCAGAATCCCGATCCGCTAGGCCCGGGCGGAACCCGCAGCGTCAGTCCGCGCCGAAGCAGACCTCCGGCCCAGGAACACAGCCGCGCCGCCGACCACGAGGCTCAGGATCAGGAGGATCCAGCCGGCCAGCGTGAGCCCGGACGCCAAGGCGACCTGGCCGCCGTCGAGCGTCTCGGCGGACATCATGGCGTCGATCGCCGCGTTCCCCCACAGCCGCACCACGGCGAACATCAGCGGCACGGCCCACAGGGCCCAGCGGAGTCCCTTCCGGGCCGCATTCGTCCCGATCAGCAGCAACCAGGTGAAACCGAAGATGAGCGGGAACAGCGTCCCGGCAGTCTTGTGCACGTAGTTGAGCTGTCCGCGGGCGTCGCCGTCCATGGCCGTGCGCAGCTGCTCCACAAAGCCCTGGTCGAAGCCGCCGAGCAGCGAATCGGGCATCGGGAGCCCGCCGCTGAGTTGTGTGAGCTGGTTCAGGGTCAGCAGGTGGACGTACCAGAACAGGAACAGGCTCGCCACGACGCCCGCGATCAGGATCAGGTTGCTGTTGCCCTGCGCCTTCTGCGGGGACCGCGTGGTGCTGGGATTAATCACCGCGGGCAGGTGGTGCTGGGGGACGGCCGCGCTCGCGCCGTGCTTCTTGATCCGCTGGGCGGGTGTCTTGGCCATGGCACCATTATCGCCCTTCCTCGCAGCCTCGCCGGCCGGTCTAGGGCCGGAGCCGCGTCGAGTCCGGGCGCCTGTTCAGCCCCGCACGGCGCCCGATAGGCTGAACGCGTGAGCGAACTAGGCAGCAACGATCTTGGCAGACACCGGATGGGCCGGCACAGCACGGCGGAACTCAGCCCCGAACTGGACAACTACCAGCTGGCCGAGGCCCTGGTGCGGGAGGCCGGCAACCTGGCGCTGCTGATGCGGCAGGGCGGCCTGGAGGGGCAGCAGAAGACCTCCGTCTCCGACGTCGTGACCGCCGCGGACCACGCCGCCGAGGCCTATGTGCTCGAACAGCTCCAGCGTTGCCGGCCAGACGACGGCATCCTCGGCGAAGAGGGGGCCTCTCGGCAGGGCAGCAGCGGCCGCACCTGGGTGATCGACCCGGTGGACGGCACTTATAACTTCCTGCACGGCTCCAGTTACTGGTGCTCGGCGATCGCACTCAAGGATTCGTCCGGAGCGCTGCTCGGGGCCGTCTTCCAGCCAGAGGAGGACAAGCTCTGGCTCGGCGGCACCACGCGGGCTGCCACGCTCAACGGTGAGCCGCTGACGAGTTTCCGGCCCCTCGACGCCGGCGGCCGCGGCCGGGCCGAGGCGCAGCTGGCGGAGCTGGGAGCCGCCACGTACATCCATCCAACGTGGCTTTCCGACCCGATGTGCGCCATGCCGTGGCATGCCGCGGCGACCGCGGCGGCGGCGCTGCGCATGTTTGGTTCGGGCTCGTGCGACCTCGGCAGGGTGGCCGACGGCGAGCTGGACTGCTGGTTCCAGCACAGCTCCCCGGAGTGGGACTGGCTGCCAGGCCAGGCGATCGTGCACGCCGCCGGGGGCGCCACCGACGTCGTCCGCGTCAACGGCCTCGAGTGGTTTGTCGCCGGAGGTACGACGGCGGTGCGGCAGCTCCGCGCTGCGCTGGAGTCAGGCTCCGTCGGGTAGGAAGTCACCGGGCCGCCAGCAGTCAACTTGGGGACATGCCCATTCCCCAGGAGCAGTACGGATGGACATGCCCATTCCCCGAGCCTGGCACGGATGGACATGCTCATCCGTCGGCCCTAAGCGTGGACACAATGGCAATATGTCCACGCCTGCGCCCAGAGGATGGGCATGTCCGTCGGGGTGGGGCCGCCGCGGATCGTGCTGTCAGTGGCACCACCTAGACTTGTTAACACCATGGATATGTTGTTTGACCCCTATGCCGACGGACCCTTCCAAGCTGCACCGAAGGCGGCCGCGGCCGCCAAAGCGTCCGGAAACCCGGGGGCTGGCAGCGGCATGCCGGGCCTGGCGGCCGCGCCCATGTTCGGGCCCCACGGTGGAAACGGCGGAGGTCACGACGACGACGGGGACCGCCCCCGCCTCCCGAACGCGGACGAGCTGCTGCAGGGGCTCAACCCGCAGCAGGAAGAAGCCGTCAAGCACGCCGGCGGTGCCCTGCTGATTGTGGCTGGCGCCGGCTCCGGCAAGACCCGGGTGCTCAGCAACCGCATCGCCTACCTGATCGCCACCCGCCGGGCACACCACGGGGAGATCCTGGCCATCACCTTCACCAACAAGGCCGCGGCGGAAATGCGCGAGCGGATCGAACTCCTGGTCGGCGGCCGCGCCAAGACCATGTGGATCTCCACCTTCCACTCCTCCTGCGTCCGCATTCTGCGGCGCGAGGCGGCCAACGTCGGCCTGAACTCCAACTTCTCGATCTACGACTCCGCCGATTCGCTCCGGCTCATCACGCTGGTGGCCAAGAACCTGGACCTGGACCCCAAGCGCTTCGCCCCCAAGGCCATCCAGCACAAGATCTCGGCCCTGAAGAATGAGCTCATCGACGCCGACAGCTACGCCTCCAGCGCCAACAACACCGACCCCTTTGAACAGGCCGTCGCCGAAGTCTTCAAGGGCTACACCCAGCGCCTGCGGCAGGCCAACGCGATGGACTTCGATGACCTGATCGCCGAAACCGTCTACATGTTCCGGGCGTTCCCGGCGCTCGCCGACTCGTACCGTCGGCGCTTCCGGCACGTGCTCGTGGACGAGTACCAGGACACCAACCACGCCCAGTACGCCCTGGTCCGGGAAATCGTGGGCGAGGGTCCCGGCGCCGCCGAACTCACGGTCGTCGGCGACTCGGACCAGTCCATCTACGCGTTCCGCGGCGCCGACATCCGCAACATTGTGGAGTTCGAGAAGGACTACCCGGACGCCCGGACCATCAAGCTCGAGCAGAACTACCGGTCAACCCAGACCATCCTCAGCGCCGCCAACTCGGTAATCTCCCGGAACCCCAACCGGCCGGAGAAGCGGCTCTGGACCGCCGAGGGCGACGGCGAGAAAATCGTTGGCTACGTCGGCGAGAACGAGCACGACGAGGCGCAGTTCATCGCCAAGGAAATCGACCGGCTGCAGGACGAGGGCAACCTCCGTCCCGGCGACGTCGCGATCTTCTACCGCACTAACGCCCAGTCCCGGTCCATCGAGGACGTCCTGGTCCGTGTCGGGCTGCCCTACAAGGTGGTGGGCGGCACCCGCTTCTACGAGCGCAAGGAAATCAAGGACGCCCTCGCCTACCTGCGCGTCCTGGTCAACCCGGACGACGACGTCAACCTGCGCCGCATCCTCAACGAACCCAAGCGCGGCATCGGCGACCGGGCCGAGGGGGCCGTGGCGTCCTTGGCACAGCGCGATCGGATCTCCTTCATGGCCGCTGCCCGCCGCGCCGACGAAGCGCCCGGCATGGCCACCCGCTCCGTGAACGCCGTGCTGGGCTTCGTGAAGCTCCTCGACGACCTGGCCGAGGTGGCCGCCGGCTCCGGCGCGGCAGCGGCCCTGGAAGCCGTCCTGGAACAGACCGGCTACCTCGCCACCCTGCGCTCCAGCACCGACCCACAGGACGAATCCCGGGTCGAAAACCTCGCCGAACTCGTCGCCGTCGTCCGTGAATACGAACGGGACAACCCGGAGGGCTCGCTCGGCGCCTTCCTGGAGCAGGTCTCGCTGGTGGCCGACGCCGACCAGATCCCGGACGCCCCCGGGGCAGATATCGACGCCGCCGTCGCCGAAGCCAAGCGGCTCGGCGTCGTCACCCTGATGACGCTGCACACCGCCAAGGGCCTCGAGTTCCCTGTGGTGTTCCTGACCGGCATGGAGCACGGGCTGTTCCCGCACCAGCGTTCGGCCACCGACCCGAAGGAACTGGCGGAGGAACGCAGGCTGGCCTACGTGGGACTCACCCGGGCCCGGAAACGGCTGTACCTGACCCGGTCCGAGGTCCGCAGCATGTGGGGTCAGAGCCAGTACAACCCGGCGAGCCAGTTCATCGAGGAAATCCCGGCCGAGCTGGTGGAGTGGAAGCGCGAAGGATCCACGCGTCAGGCCAGCAGCTGGGGGAGCGGCGGATCGATCGGTTCCAGCCGCTACGGCGGATCCTTCTGGGGGGCGGGCGCCGCCCGCGGCACCGGGGCGGACTCCTCGGCGGGCTTCAACGCCGACGTCCCTGCCGCGATCGCCAAGAACCGGGTCCAGCCGCAGAAGGAAATCGTCGCGGTCAGCGTCGGAGACAAGGTCAACCACACCAGCTTCGGCAACGGCACCGTGCTGGCCGTCGAGGGGGCGGGGGACAAGACCGTAGCCAAGGTGAAGTTCGGCGTCGGCGAGAAGCGGCTCCTGCTGCGGTACGCCCCGCTCACCAAGATCGACGCGTGACCGGGCTGGCGCCGGCTCCGCATATAACCGCGGGGTAGCCTGCGGAAACATCTCTGCCGACGTCGCCTTCTTCATTGCGCGCGACCGTTACGAGCTGATCTTGCCAGCCGCCAAGACGGCTTCCCCGGCACCCTCAGAGGCCTCAAAAACCCCGTAATCTAGCGGTTTTTCTACGCTCAATAGAATAGTGTCCTTACTCACATAACCGGTAGTCTGGGTCGGGCTGGTCCAAACGAAGGACTAGAGTTCGAAAGAGGAGCATTGCGCCGTGTGGCTCGTTTCCAAGCTTGTCGCAGGGTGCGTTTATTCCGCAGCCCGGTAACCGCGAGTACGTGGGGTCCGGCTGTACAGAAACTACTTCGACGTAGAAGGACACTAAACCGTGGACCTGTTTGAATATCAGGCGCGCGATATGTTCGAGGCGCACGGTGTACCCGTGCTTGCTGGCATCGTGGCGCACACCCCTGAAGAAGCAAAGGCAGCTGCCGAGAAGATCGGCGGCGTAACTGTCGTCAAGGCACAGGTTAAGGTCGGTGGCCGCGGCAAGGCCGGCGGCGTTAAGGTCGCCAAGACTGCCGATGAGGCACTCGAGCACGCGACCAACATCCTCGGCATGGACATCAAGGGCCACACCGTCAACAAGGTGATGATTGCCCAGGGTGCCGACATCGCCGAGGAATACTACTTCTCCGTCCTGCTGGACCGGGCCAACCGCAACTACCTGGCCATGTGCTCGGTTGAAGGCGGCATGGAAATCGAGCAGCTCGCCGTCGAACGTCCGGAAGCCCTCGCCAAGATCGCGATCGACCCCGCCGTCGGCATCGACCAGGCCAAGGCTGACGAGATCGTCGCCGCCGCAGGCTTCGCTGAGGAACTGCGCGGCAAGGTCGCCGCCGTCATCCTCAAGCTCTGGGACGTTTTCAAGAAGGAAGACGCCACCCTCGTGGAGGTCAACCCGCTGGTCAAGACCGGCGCCGGCGACATCGTCGCCCTGGACGGCAAGGTCTCGCTCGACGAGAACGCCGACTTCCGCCACCCGAAGCACTCCGCCCTTGAAGACAAGGACGCTGCGGACCCGCTCGAGGCCAAGGCCAAGGCGCAGGACCTCAACTACGTCAAGCTCGACGGCTCCGTGGGCATCATCGGTAACGGCGCCGGCCTGGTCATGTCCACGCTCGACGTCGTCGCCTACGCCGGCGAGAACCACGGCAACGTCAAGCCCGCCAACTTCCTGGACATCGGCGGTGGAGCTTCCGCGGAGGTCATGGCAGCAGGCCTCGACGTCATCCTTGGCGACGAGCAGGTCAAGTCCGTCTTCGTCAACGTCTTCGGCGGCATCACCGCCTGTGACGCTGTCGCCAAGGGCATCGTCGGCGCACTGGCCGAGCTGGGCCACTCCGCGAACAAGCCGCTGGTCGTCCGCCTCGACGGCAACAACGTCGAGGAAGGCCGCCGCATCCTGGCCGAGGCCAACCACCCGCTGGTTACCCTGGCCGCCACCATGGACGAGGGCGCCGACAAGGCTGCCGAGCTCGCCAACGCAGCGAAGTAAAGGGACCCGACTATGTCTATTTATCTGAACAAGGACTCCAAGGTCATCGTCCAGGGCATCACCGGCGGCGAAGGCACCAAGCACACCGCCCTGATGCTCAAGGCCGGCACCAACATTGTCGGCGGCGTCAACGCCCGCAAGGCCGGCACCACCGTCCTGCACGGCGATAACGAAATCACCGTCTTCGGCACCGTCAAGGAAGCCATGGCCGAAACCGGCGCCGACGTCTCCATCGTCTTCGTCCCGCCGGCCTTCACCAAGGACGCCGTCGTCGAAGCCATCGAGGCCGGCATCGGCCTCGTCGTCGTCATCACCGAAGGCGTGCCGGTCCAGGATTCCGCCGAGTTCTGGGCACTGGCCCAGTCCAAGGTTGACGCCAACGGCAAGCAGGTCACCCGCATCATCGGGCCGAACTGCCCCGGCATCATCACCCCGGGCGAGGCCCTCGTGGGCATCACCCCGGCCAACATCACGGGCAAGGGCCCCATCGGCCTGGTCTCCAAGTCGGGCACCCTGACCTACCAGATGATGTACGAACTGCGCGACCTGGGCTTCTCCACCGCCATCGGCATCGGCGGCGACCCGGTCATCGGCACCACCCACATCGACGCCCTCGAAGCCTTCGAAGCTGACCCCGAGACCAAGGCCATCGTGATGATCGGCGAAATCGGCGGCGACGCCGAAGAGCGCGCGGCCGACTACATCCAGGCCCACGTCACCAAGCCGGTCGTCGGCTACGTCGCCGGCTTCACCGCCCCGGAAGGCAAGACCATGGGCCACGCCGGTGCCATCGTCTCCGGTTCCGCGGGCACCGCCCAGGCCAAGAAAGAAGCCCTCGAGGCTGCCGGCGTCAAGGTCGGCAAGACGCCGTCCGAGACCGCCAAGCTGCTGCGCGAAGTCTACGCGGCGCTCTAGGCTTAACCGCTACAAGCAACGCGGGGTCACTTCCGGCCCGTCCCAACCCTGGGATGGGCTCGAAGTGACCCCGCGTTGTTTCTTTAAGCTTCCGACGGCGTGTCAGACCGTCGCGCCGGCCAGCAGTTCCTCGAGCCGTTCGTAGGCTTCGGTCAATCCGCCTTCCATGCCGGACTGGGCCATGCCGTCGCGCGCCTCCATGCTGGGGTAGACAGAGTGCGCGATCAGCCGGGTGCGGCCCCCGCCGAGGTCCACGAAGGTCATGGACTCGATGCTGACCACGTCCGGGTAGCCGCCGTATTCGAAAGTCTGGATGGCGAAGTCGTTCTCCCGGACGGTGTGGAAGACGCCGCTGAACAGGTGGGCGACGCCGTCGGGCCCGGTGTGCGTGTAGCGGTAGCTGCCGCCGGTACGGAAGTCGTAGTGGTCCACATCCATGGTGAGCCGCCGCGGGCCGAGCCACCGGGCGACGAGTTCGGGTTCCTTGTGGGCCCGGAAGACTTCGGCCACGGGGAAGTCAAACTCCCGCTCGAAGTCGATGAAGGGCAGGCCTTCCGGAACCGTGAGTTTCAGGGCGTTGCTCATGATGAGTCCTTTGCCTGGGTGCCGCGCGCAGCGGCCTGGGATTGGAGCACGGCGTCGAGGGTGCGGAACTGCCCTTCGCGGACCAGCCGGTACTGGTCGATCCATGCGGTGAGGGCCTCCAGCCGTGCGGGGTTCAGGTGGACGGGCCGGCGCTGGGCGTCCCGCGTGCGCGTGACGAGTCCTGCCTGCTCGAGGACCTGGATGTGCTTCGAGACCGCCTGCTTGGTGATCGCGAAGGGTTCCGCCAATTCGTTGACCGTGGCCGGTCCCCGGCTGAGCCGGGCGATGATGCGGCGGCGGACGGGATCGGCAAGCGCCAGGAAGGCGTTGTCGAGGCGTTCGTCGTCGTCAGCCATGTGGTCAAGTCCCGATGTGTGTAGCTGTTACCAGCATCGGTGCATCAGTCGACGCGTTAATCAATCGATGCCTTAATCAACCGGTGCATTGATCAACCTGCTGGTTGTTTAACGGTACGCCCGATCTCCGCAGCCTGGCAAGGGGTCTGCCGGCACGGGGCTTAGACGCCTGCGTGCAGCCGGGGGAGCGCGTCCACCAGGGGCGCCAACTCCGGAACCTCCTGGGCCTGGGCCAGCGCGCGCTCCAGGGTGGCGTCATGGACTGGCCGGGCCTGCTCGAGCAAGGCGATGCCGCTGGGCGTGAGTTCGGTGTAGATCCCCCGCCGGTCATCCGCGCAGAGGATCCGGGTCAGCAGCCCGCGTTCCTCCAGGCGGTTCACCAGCCGCGTGGTGGCGCTGGCGCTCAGTGCGGTGGCCCGGGCAAGCTGCTGCATCCGCATATGCCAGCCGTCCTGCCGGCTCAGCGCGTCCAGCACGGTGTACTCCACCACCGACAGCTGCGCCTCTGCCTGCAGGGAGCGCTCCAGCTCAGCCTCGATCAGCCCGTGCAGTGCCGCGAGGGTCCGCCAGCCTTGCGCCCGGACCTCGACGGCGTCGTCCTTGATGCCCATCAGTTGTACTCCTTCCAGCCGGTGAGTTCACGCTCCGGCAAGCGGGGACGTGAGCCCACAAAAGTAGTTGCTTGCGCGCTATAGTTGCGTGTGCAAGAATAAATAACGCGTATGCAACTACTAGCTTACGCTTCCCAAATCCTCCCGTACAGATTTTGAAGGAGCCACCATGCCCATCGGCCTGATAGCACTCGCCCTCGGCGGGTTCGGAATCGGACTCACCGAGTTCGTCATCATGGGCCTGCTGCCCCAGGTGGCCGCAGACTTCCACGTCACCGAAGCCACAGCTGGCTGGTTGATCTCCGGCTACGCGCTCGCCGTCGTCGTCGGGGCGCTGCTCCTGACCGCCGCGGTGACGCGTTTTGAGCGCAAGCCGGTGCTTGCGGTGCTGATGGTGCTGTTCATCGCCGGCAACCTCGTCTCCGCGACCGCCCCCGACTACGCCCTGATGATGGTCGGCAGGATCATCGCCGCCCTGGCCCACGGTGCGTTCTTCGGCATCGGCGCCGTGGTGGCCGCCGGCATGGTCGCACCCACCAAAAAGGCCGGCGCCATCGCCATCATGTTCACCGGGCTGACCGCGGCCAACGTCCTGGGCGTACCGTTCGGCACCATGCTCGGCCAGGCCGCCGGGTGGCGCTCCACGTTCTGGGCCATCACCGGCATCGGCGTGCTCGCACTGGTCGGCATTTTGGCCCTGGTGCCCAAAAACGGTGCAGGCGACTCGGCACCCGGTTCTGCCTCTGGCGGGCTGCGCGGTGAACTCCGGGCCTTCCGGTCCGGCCAGGTCTGGCTGTCCATCTTCGTGACCATCCTCGGCTACGGCGGCATGTTCGGCGCCTTCACCTACATCGCGTTCACCCTGACCGAGGTCACCGGCTTCTCCGCGGCCACGGTGCCGTGGCTCTTGATCATCTTCGGTGTGGGCCTCTTCATCGGCAACAGCATTGGCGGCAAGGCCGCGGACCGGAACGTCGATCGCACCCTGCTCGTGGTGCTGGCCGCCCTCGTGGTGGTGCTGGTGGTCTTCGCCCTCACCTCGGCCAACCAGCCGATGACTATCGCGTCCATGGTGCTGCTCGGCGGCTTCGGCTTCGCCACCGTGCCCGGACTGCAGATGCGCGTCATGAAATACGCCGACAGTGCGCCCACCCTGGCCTCCGGCGCCAACATCGGCGCCTTCAATGTGGGCAACGCGCTGGGCGCCTGGATGGGCGGCGTGACCATCACCGCCGGGCTCGGCTACACCTCGCCGATCTGGGCCGGCGCCGGAATCACCCTGCTGGGCCTCGGCGTGATGGTGTTCGCCGCCGTCGCCGCCAAGAAGGCAACCCGGCACCTCGCTGCCGGGGACGACGCCGGACTCGACGACGCAGCACCGGACGACGCCGCAGCGGAAAGCGCCGAGCTGCAGCGGCTCTAAAGCCAGGCTGCGCTGGCCCGGCAGATCTCCACAAAGGACCGGAACGGCGCCAACCGTTCGGCGGCGGGGAGCTCCAGCGCCTCCGGATGCCACTGGACGGAGGCCACCCAGCGGGCAGGATCCTCCAGCGCTTCCACGGTGCCGTCGTCGGCGACCGCGCTCACTACCAGCCCGTCGGCCACCCGGGCCACCGCCTGGTGGTGGCCGGAGGCGATCTTGACGGTTACCCCGGCGGGACCGCCGGATGCTGTGGCGCCGGAACCCCCGTACAGCCCGGCGACCTTCGAACCGGCGGTGATCCCGACCTCGTGCCAGGCCCAGGGACCGGCGCCGTGCAGGGGAGTGGGCTCCCGGTGCGCCACCGTGCCAGGGTCCATGTCCTGGATCAGGGTTCCGCCGTAGAGCACATTCAGCAGTTGATGCCCGCGGCAGATGCCCAGCACCGGCAGCCCGGCGTCGATGGACTCCCGCGCCACAGCAAGATCCAGGGCGTCCTGCTCCGGACTGACGTCGTAGCAGGTGCCGTCCGGCTCCTCGCCGTAGAGCCGGGGGTCGAGGTCGCCGCCGCCGGGGAGCACGACGCCGTCGAGCGCCGTGAGCTCTGCGGCCGAGGGAGCCGCGGTGAGCAGCACGGGCTCACCGCCGCCGTCGCGCACCAAGTCAACGATGTAGCCGAAGAGTGCGTTGGCTTCGCCCACCCGCGGATCCGGGTCCGAGGAACTGCTGAGCCGGACGGGAATGCCGATGCGGGGCCGGCCATCGGGGGAGTTGCGGGAAGTCTGCATGGCTTATTCTGCAACAGAATCCGAGGGCTAGGATTGCCGGATGAACAACAGGTATCTCGTGTCCCGCAGCCGCTTCATCGCGGCCGCCCCGGAAACCATCTTCGAGGTGCTCGCCACGCCGGCCCTGCACAGCGTGATCGATGGCTCGGACACGGTCAAGGGTGCGCAGCCGCGCGGCCCGGAACGGCTGGCGCCGGGCGCGAAATTCGGCATGGAAATGAACGTCAAAGTGGACTACAAGATCCTCAATACCGTCTGCGAGTTCGAGGAGGGTCGCCGCATCGCCTGGCGCCACTTCTATGGCCACGTGTGGCGCTACCTGCTGGAGCCGGCCACCGACGCCGGCGGCCGGCCTGGCACGCTGGTCACCGAGCAGTGGGACGCACGGCAGGTCCGTGGCAAGATCTTCCTGCGGCTGGCCGGCTATCTCCGCCGTCACCCGGCCAACCTCGAGCAGACCCTGGCGAAGCTCGACGCCTACCTCGGCAGCGCCGGCCGTCCGGCGGGCTCCGCCACGGGCCCCGCAACCGACCCCCGGGACTAGGACCGTCCGGATGAGCGCTGCCCGCAGCCTGCACCCGAGCCCGCGTACCCTCGAAGTCGAGAGCCTCGACAGTTTCGACCGGCTCGTCGCGGGCGGAGCCCGATCCATGCACGGCTGGCACCTCCAATCGCTGGACCTGCGCGGCCGCCGTGAGCCGTTGAAGTCCCTCGACCCGCAGGGCGCGATCTTCCTGGGCTGCAGCTTCGACGACGGTGTGGAGGAATCGCTGCGCGGCCGCGGGGCGCTGATCTTCCCCAAGCTGGAAAAGGTTCCGTTCGACCCGTACCGCGGACGGCTCTACACCCCGCAGGAGCTTTACGCGGGTGTGGGGGAGGCCCGGTACGAGGACACCCTGGACGCTCGGGTGTACCAGTGGAGCATCCGGCCCGGCCAGCGGCACCGGCTGGACGCGACGCTGGCGGCGGCCCTGCATGACCACTCAATTGGCGACGCGCTCGAGGAGCTGACCCGTTCGGAGCTGTGCCTCGGACGAACCATGGTGGGCGTGATGGGCGGGCACGCCGCGAGCCGCGCCTCGGCAGGCTTCACCGAGGCGGCGCTGCTGGGCCGCCTGCTGGCCCGCAACGGCCGGGTGGTCGCCACCGGTGGCGGCCCAGGGACCATGGAGGCCGCCAATCTGGGCGCCTACCTCAGCGCGGCGGACGAGACTGACTTCCAGCAGGCCCTGGCGGACCTGGCCGTCGTGCCCGGCTTCCGCCCCTCGGTGTCGGCGTGGGCGCGGACCGCGGCAGCCGTCGTGGAACGCCATCCGGACGGGACGCCGTCATTGGGCATTCCCACCTGGTTTTACGGCCACGAGCCGCCCAATTTCTTCGCCACCCACATCGCCAAGTACTTCGCCAACGCCATCCGCGAGGCGGTGCTGCTGGAGCTGTGCAACGGCGGAATCATCTTCCTGCCGGGCTCGGGCGGCACCGTGCAGGAGATTTTCCAGGACGCCTGCGAAAACTACTACGGAGCCCCGGAGACCATCACGCCCATGGTGCTGGTGGGCAAGGAGCACTGGCTGCGCCGGTTCCCGGCCTGGCCCCTGCTGCAGAGCCTGGCCGCGGGACGGCGGATGGAGAACCGGATCTTCCTGGTGGACAGCGTCGAGGAAGCCCTCGCCGTGCTGGAGCGCTAGCGCCGCGCGGGCCCGGTTTGGATCCCTAGAGGTCCTTGCGGCACGGGGCGCGGCCCAACTCGTACAGGCCGTTCAAGTCGCCGTCGGCCAGCCCATCCGGCGCGCCGATTTCCGGATACATCAGCTGCTTCGGGTCCTCGACGTGCTCCAGTCCCATCACATGGCCCAGTTCGTGCAGGACCACCGCGGTGGCGTAGCCCGTGCCTTCCCCGCGGCCCAGGTCTTCGGTGATCTGCGGTGCGTCCAGTTCCAGGCTGCCCGTGACGAAGCTCTTCGGGCCGTCGCCGAAGCTGAAGTGGGTGCTGCCGCCGGTGCCGATCACCGGACCCTGGAGCTGCGGTGCCTGTTCCGGCGTCGTCCAGGCGATGAGCAGCGGAGCCCAGCGGTCCCCGTACGCTTCTTTTTGGTAGGGGGCGCGTGACTGGGACGGAGCCTCGGTGGTGGCGCCGTCGTTGACGAACCTGATCCCGGTCGCCTCGGAGACCGTTTTGATCGCATTTTCCACCAGCTGTTCCCCACCCTTGGGAGCCAGCGCGGCGTTGACCACATAGTGCAGTGGCCGGCACGGCGAGTAGCCCACCGGGCTGCCGTCGGCATTGGTGGCCAGGAACTTATACGACTTGCTCTCCGACGTCGGCTTGCGCGGCTGGCCCAGGGGCTGGTCCTGTTCCTCGAAGCCCGGCGGGGGCACGGCCATGTGCGATCCGTCCCCGGGAAGGCCGGCCTGCCTGCTGCCCGCGACGGCCGTCGGATGGTTCGCCGTGCCGCGGGACTGCGGGTTCGCTCCGCCGTTGAAGTCGAACAGCCCGACAAACCGGGGATCCCCGTACACCAGCCCGGCGGTCAGGAAGGCGGCGCCGGCGATCAGGACCACTACGGCAAGGTTCCGGACCGCCCGGAAGGCGCTGCCGGCGCTGCTGTGCCGTGGAGTGCGGTCCCGGAACCCGGGATCATCCACTAGCCGACCACCGCCCCGAACGCCATGCCGAGCAAGTAGGTCACAGCGGCGGCACCAAGGCCGATGGCGAGCTGGCGGAGCCCGCGGGTGACGGGGGAGGTGCCGGAGAGCAGCCCGACGACGCCGCCGGTCAGCAGCAGCGCGATTCCCACCAGGGCGGCGGACACCACAAGCGCGAGGATCCCGGTCAACCCGAAGAGGAAGGGAACGATCGGCACGATCGCGCCGGAGGCGAAGAAGCAGAAACTCGACGCCGCGGCGCCCCACGCGGTGCCCACGGCCTCGTGCTGGTCCTCCGTTTCGGGAAGCTCCGGCCGCAGGGACAGGCTCGGATCGCAGTCGCAGTCCAGCAAGCCCATCCGCTCGGCGACGCGGTGCTCGGCGGCCTCGCGGGACATGCCGCGGGCCAGATAGACAAGAAGAAGTTCGTTGTGTTCGATGTCCAGTGACGGCGCGGCCGAGAGCGTGATCTGGGTGGGGCGGGTCGCGGCCAGCAGTTCCCGCTGGGAGCGCACGGAGATGAACTCGCCGGCACCCATCGAGAGCGCTCCGGCCAACAGGCCGGCAACGCCGCTGAGGAGGACCACGGAGCTTGCCACACCGGAGGCGGCCATGCCCATCACGAGCGAGAGGTTGCTGACCAGCCCGTCGTTGGCGCCGAACACGGCGGCGCGGAACGTCCCTGCCAGGCGGTTGCGGCCTCGCGTCGCCAGCCCGCGGACGACTTCCTCGTGGATCTGCTCGTCGGCGACCATGGCGGGGGTGGCGGCGGGGTCGTTGGCGTAGGGCGAGCGGCTCTCGGCCCGCTGGGCCAGGGCCAGGACAAAGACGGAGCCGAAATGCCGGGCCAGGAAGCCGAGGAACTGGCTGCGGAGCGAGGCGGCCCGCGGCCGGCCCGCATGTTCGCCGAGCAGTTGCAGCCAGTGCGCCTCGTGGCGTCCCTCCGCTTCGGCCAGGGCCAGCAGGATGTCACGTTCCTCGCCGCTGCGGTTCTGGGCCAGCTCGCGGTAGACGCGGGCCTCGGCGCGTTCGTCGGCGAGGTACTGCCGCCAGCGCTTGATATCGGCGGGACGCGCCGCCGGGCTCACGTCGGGGCGCACTTCGGGGTTCACGGGGGTCATGCGGGAGCCGGCGGCGGGGCCGTGAACGGAATGGTTTGGGTCAGATGGGGCGTGCTGAGACACGGAAACTCCTGGGCTTGACGGGGCATGGTTCGGCCCCATTGCGAATCCAGCGTACCCCGTATTTTCGCGGATTTTCGGCCGGTAATCCTCAGTGCGAAGTTTAGGCTGGCCGTAAAGAAGTGGCCGGCGCGGGCCGCCGTAGGGCGGGCAGGACGGCCCTTGACCCCCACCCCGCGCGGTGTTCGAATAAAGGCCAGGGCGGGTTCTCCGGCAGGCCTGCCCCGCAGTGTCCCGGGCGCCGACGACGGGTCCGGACGGCTCGCAAGTACTGCCGCAGCCCGAGCGCACGGAGGTTGCACCATGGACAACACCGGATCGAAAGCCGGCCAGCCGGCCAGGGACTCCGTGGAGTCGGACCCCGCCTATGATTTCGCCGAGGATGCCCCGGTGGGGGCTGCGGAAACCGTGGACGAGGAGTTGCTCGAGGAAGCCGACCGGCTCGTTCCCCTGGACACGGAGGATTTCCTTGGCGATGAGCAGCCAATAGAACCCGTCGACGCGGATGAGTTCCGCGCGCCGGAGGAGGAAGAGGAGTAGGCGCTCCGCTCCAGCAACAGCGCCGGAAAGCACGACGGCGGCGGTCCTCCCGCGCGGGAGGCGCCGCCGTCGTGCTGCCATTGAGAATCTGGAGACCGAAACAGGCCGCCCGGCGTGTCCTTCTGGGCGCCCTAGGGGCCGCCTCCAGCTAGGATTGGCTCCAACGATGGGGCCGCGCGGCCGGCCGTGAAAGGTTCCCTTATGAAGGCTCTACCCGTTGAACCGAGCAACGTCCCGGTTGCCATCGGTTCCAGGATCCGTGCCGCCCGGCAGTCCCAGCGGCTCACCATCGAACAGGTCGCGGACGCCACCGGACTGACCAAGGGGTTCCTCAGCAGGGTTGAACGTGATCTCACCTCGCCCTCCGTCGCCTCGCTGGTCACGCTCTGCCAGGTCCTCTCCATCTCGATTGGCGAACTGTTTGCCGCGCCGGAAACCCACCTCACCAAAGCCGGCCAGGGCCCCCGGATCTCGCTCGGCGGGGAAGGGATCGTCGAGCGCCTGCTGACCGCCCGCTCCGAGCGACGGGTCCAAATCATCCAGGCCGTGATCGCCCCCCGCGGCCGTGGCGAATCCGAGCTGTACGCGGTGGACTGCGACGTGGATGTGCTCCATGTGGTCAAGGGCAGGATCAGGCTCATCCTCACGAACGAGGAGTTCGAGCTGGGAACCGGCGACACCGTGACCTTCCCCGGCCGTGAGCCGCACACCTGGATCAATCCCACCGACGACCCGGTCGAGGTGCTCTGGGTACTGGTTCCCGCCGCCAGCCGGTAGCTTCCCCTTGGCGTGGGCCCGGCCGTATTGGCTGGGTATGGCTGCGTTCCCGTGGCCCGGCCGCGTTCCGGCCCGGTTGTTTGGCTCACAGGCACCCACTGTCCGCCCCCAAGCCCGGAATTCCGCGGGCCGACGCGGCAGCGGGGGAGACCGTCGACGTAGAACTGGGCGGGAACGTCAGCAGGCAGGACGCGGACCCGAGGCCAGCACGGCCCGGATCTCGGCCACAACACGCTCCGGTTCGTACCAGATGTGTTCGGGCATGTACCGGAGTACGGCAAAACCGCCCAGGGTCGAGGCATTATTCCGGCCCAGGTCCCGGCGGAGCGACTCGCGGCTGGAGTGGAATGCGTAGCCGTCCACTTCCACGATCAGGAAACCGTCGATCAGGAAGTCCACCCGGCCGATCCCGGGAAGATAGACCTGGGCGTCGAAGCCGATTCCGTTGGTTTTGAAGAGGTGCTGCGCGTCGACCTCAACAATGGATTCGGCTCTTAGGTCCAAGAGGTGGAGTGCAGTGCGCACCGGCCCGGACCTCTTGCCGCGGAGTTCGCCCTTCAACAACTCCAAGGGCACACCGTGCAGCCGGATGGCCGAAGTCGCTATCGCCGTCGACGCCGGGGGAGCGAGGCAGCTCATGGCGTGCAGGACCACGTCCTCGACCGCCGCCAGGGGCAGGGACCCGTGACCACCAAACCGGATTGTCCGGTGCCGGATGAAGCCGCCCCCGTGGCCATGGTTGCAGGCCAGATGGTGTTGCGCCGGCGGCTCCCGCAGCCACAGTCCGTAGTGTCCGGCGGCGCTGGCACAGCTAATCCGGGCATTATGCCGGAGTGCGGCCTCGAACTCGGGCGGGCACCCGGGCAGGACAAACACGCCACGCCGAAGCTGCTGCACTCCGGCGTCGGGCAGGCGGGCAACGTCCGTGCGGGAAAAGCCGACGGACAGGAGCTGGCCGGTCCGTGCGACGCCGCCCACCCGCCGGAGATAGTCCAAGGGGTCCATCAGGCCAGTACACGGGCTGTTGAGCGGTGGGGAAACCAGTCACTTGGGCTATCTGGATAGCTGTAGGGGCGCCCGGGAGGCCCCGCGGTGAGTCGGTCCAGCGTTCCTGCCCGGTTACCGGACTCGGCGGCGTCCGACGTCGGCCCGGATCCCCGGATTCTCGGGGTCCTTCGCAGTGCCGGTCGGCTCCGGTGGACATTAACTGGGCGGGAGGGCAGATTCAGCCCCCCGCACAGGGTGAGAAAGTAAACATCTGATGCGCCACAGGCAACTTTCGAGTGTATGATGGCAGTCACACCCGTCGGACAATCCTCGAAGGAGGCGCCTCTCTTGGAAGAGCTGCGCATCGAGGCCAATGGCAACGTTGGCCCCATCGATTCCTCCCGCATCCCGCGCTACGCCGGCGCGGCCACCTTTGCCCGCCTGCCGCGGCTGGACCAGGTCGCGAAGGCGGACGTCACGGTGGTCGGCGTGCCCTTCGACTCCGGGGTCTCCTACCGCCCCGGCGCGCGCTTCGGCGCCAACCACGTCCGCGAGGCCAGCCGACTGCTCCGCCCCTACAACCCGGCCTGGGACGTCAGCCCCTTCGAGACCATCCAGGTGGCCGACGCCGGGGACATGGCGGTCAACCCGTTCAACATCCACGAGGCGATTGAAACCATCCAGCAGAACGCGCTGGATCTGACCGCCGCCGGCAGCAAGCTGGTCACCCTGGGCGGGGACCACACCATCGCCCTGCCGCTGCTGCGCGCTGCCGCGGAACGCGCCGGACAGCCGGTCGCCATGCTGCACTTCGACGCGCACCTGGACACCTGGGACACCTACTTCGGTGCCGAATACACCCACGGCACCCCCTTCCGCCGCGCCGTCGAGGAAGGCGTTCTCGACATCGAGGCGATCAGCCACATCGGCACCCGCGGCCCGCTCTACGGCAAGAAGGACCTCGACGACGACCACCGCTTCGGGTTCGGCATCGTCACCTCCGCCGATGTCTACTACCAGGGCGTGCTGGAAACCGTCGCCAAGGTCCGTGACCGGATCGGCAACCGCCCGCTGTACATCTCGGTGGACATCGACGTCCTTGACCCGGCCCACGCGCCCGGCACCGGCACCCCGGAAGCCGGTGGCATCACCAGCCGCGAGCTGCTGGAAATCATCCGCGGCCTCCGCGGCATGAACCTGGTGGGGGCCGACGTCGTCGAGGTCGCCCCGGCGTACGACCACGCCGAGATTACCGGCGTGGCGGCGAGCCACGTCGCCTACGAACTCGTCACCCTGCTGGCAGACCGCGCCGTCGACGGCGACCGGACCGGTGCGCCCACCGGCTATGCCGCCCAGGCCCTCGGCCGGGAGGCCCGGCGGCCGGCCGGATTCTCGGCGTCCCAGCCCGTCGAGACCGGAGTCTCCCGGTGACCGGGGTGCGCAACGGCGGCGATCTCGTCGTCGAAACCCTCGAAGCGCTCGGCGCCAAGACCGTCTTCGGCATCCCCGGCCAGCACGCCCTTGGCCTGTTCGACGCGATGGGCCGCGGCAAGTTGCACTTTGTCTCGTCGCGGGTGGAAAACAACTCGGCCTTCGCCGCCGACGGCTACTCCCGCGCCACCGGCGAGGTCGGCGTCCTCTTCCTCTCCACCGGCCCCGGCGCGCTGACGTCCCTGGCCGGGCTGCAGGAGGCCTACGCCACCGGCGTGCCCATGGTGGTCGTGGCCAGCCAGATCCCGCTCGAGGGCCTCGGCGCCCGACGCAAGGGCATGCTGCACCAGCTCGATGACCAGAAGGCCTCGGCCGCCAACGTGACCAAGAGCCAGCGGCTGATCCAGCACGCCTCCGGCATCCCCTCGGCCATCCAGGATGCCTGGACCGAGGCGATTTCCTCGCCGCAGGGCCCCGTGTGGATTGAAATCCCACAGAACGTGCTGCTGGACCCGATCATGGTCCCGCCGGTGGAGGATGCGCTCGCCGAAGCCGCGGACAATCCGCCGCGTGTGGAGCTGGTTCGCGAAGCCGTGGAATGGCTCTCGGAGGCGCGCCGTCCCGCCATCATCGCCGGCGGCGGCACCCGCCGCGGCCGGGCCGAGAAATCCCTGCTCTCCATCGCGGAGAAGCTGCGGGCGCCGGTCATCTGCACGCCCGGCGGCAACGGCGCCTTCCCGTGGAACCACGAGCTCTCGCTGCAGTCCTGGATCGAGGACCAGTACATGACGGAGCTGCTGGAAGACGCGGACGTGCTGATCGTCATCGGCTCGTCACTCGGCGAGGTGACCTCCAACTACTTCACCTTCGAGCCGCGCGGCCGGATCATCCAGATCGACGCCGAACCGCGCGTCCTCGAATCCAACCGCCCGGGCCTCGGCATCCGGGCCGACGCCGGCCAGGCCCTCGCCGCCCTCGATGAGGCTCTGGTGGAACCGCACGGGGAGCGCGCGGACTGGCACGGCAGCTCGCCGGAGGATCTGGTCAGGGAGACCCTGGCCAAGGTCAAGGCCCGGCTGGAATCCCAGGACCTCGCCAAGGAACTGAAGTTCATGGCCGACATCCGCGAAGCCGTCCCGGCGCAGATGCAGACGTTCTGGGACATGACCATCTCGGCCTACTGGGCATGGAGCTGCTGGGACGCGCGCGAGGGCCAGTTCCACTCGGCCCAGGGCGCAGGCGGCCTCGGCTTCGGCTTCCCGGCGGCGATCGGCGGCGCCGTGGGGTTGGAAACCACCGGCGCGCCCGGCGGTTCCGCCCGCGTGCTTGCCGTCTCCGGCGATGGCTCGGCAATGTACTCGATCTCGGAATTGGCCACGGCGAAGCAGCACAACGTCCCGGTCACCTGGCTGATCGTCGACGACGGCGGCTACGGCATCCTGCGCGAATACATGGTGGGCGCCTTCGGCAAGGCCACGGCCACCGAGCTGGCCCGGCCCGATTTCGTGAAACTGGCCGAAGCCTTCGGCGTCCCCGCGGTCCGGGTGGCCCCGGAGGACGTCGGGGACGCGCTGAGGGCGGGCTTCGAGGCCGACGGGCCGAACGTCGTCGTGGTCGAAACCCTGCTCAAGATGTTCGCCCCGACCCACCTGGACACCTAAGCCCCACCCCCAGAAAGCGCGAACGTACACAGGGCCCCTAAACCACACGGTTTAGGGGCCCTGTTGTGTACATTAGCGCCAACCCTACGGAGTTCTTAGTTTCCCAAAGCAATCAATTTGCAGTATTGTTGCTTCGGGCAAGTAAGTAAGGGGCTTCCAAACATGTCAGTTGCATCGACCACTGCAGCCAAGCTGGTCCACCAGATCTTCGATCTCCAGCGCGCCGTCCGGTGTGTGGCCGCGGCCAACCTCCGCGGCGACGATACCGGGGTGGCGCTGCAAGGCGTCCTCCGCTTTGTGGGGGAGGGCGAAACCCGTGCCACGCAACTGGCGGAACGGCTGGGCGTCAGCGCTCCCGTGCTAAGCCGGCACCTCGCCGAACTCCTCGAGCAGGGCTACGTGGTCCGCCGGCCGGATCCCGAGGATGGCCGGGCGCAGCTGATTGCGCTCTCGCCGGCCGGGGTCGAGAAGCTGCGCTCCATTGAGGCGCAGCGCGCCGCCACCTTGCAGGGCTTCCTGCAGGACTGGAGCGAGGACGACGTCGAAGAGACCTCGCGCACCCTGAAAAAACTAGCTGAATCCCTCAGGAATTCAGCCCGGGCAAAGACGGCCGGATCCACCGACACGACCAACTTTGTTGAGGAGTAAATCTATGGCTAGCCACGCTGCCGCCGCCGGGCCCGCCCCGGCTTCGACCCCATACTCGCACCCCGCACCCCAAGCGGCCATGAGCCACCGCCAGATCATGGAAGCGCTGACCGGCCTGCTGGCGGCGTTCTTCACTGCCATCCTGAGCAGCACCATCGTGGCAAATGCCCTGCCTACCATCATGTCCGAGCTCAAGGGCACCCAGACGGACTTCGCCTGGGTCATCACGGCGGCACTGCTGGCCAACGCGGCCACCACCCCGATCTGGGGCAAGCTGGCGGACCTCTTCAACAAGAAGGTCCTCGTCCAGCTCAGCATCGTGATCTTCGTCGCCGGCTCCGTCATGGCCGGCCTCTCCGAGACCATCCCGCTGCTGCTGACCGCCCGCGTCATCCAGGGCATCGCGATGGGCGGCCTCACCGCCCTGGCCCAGGCCATCATTGGCTCGATGATCCCGCCGCGCGACCGCGGCAAGTACTCCGGCTACATGGGCGGTGTCATGGCCGTCGGTACCGCGGGCGGCCCGCTGCTCGGCGGCTTCATCGTCGACAGCCCGCTCGGCTGGCGCTGGACCTTCTTCGTCTGCGTCCCGCTCGCTGTCGTCGCCCTGATCCTGCTGCAGGTCACGTTGAAGATCCAGCACGTCAAGCGCCCGGCCAAGATCGACTGGCTCGGCTCCATCCTGCTGACCTCCGGCGTCAGCCTGCTACTGATCTGGGTCTCCTTCGCCGGAAACCCCGACTACTACGACTGGTGGTCATGGCAGACTGTCGCCATGGTGGGCGGCGGCATCGTGCTTCTGGGCCTGCTGGTGCTGGTGGAATCCAAGGTTGCCCAGCCGATCATTCCGCTCAAGATCATCTCCGAGCGCACCACGGCCCTGGCGATCCTCGCCTCCGTGGCTGTCGGCGTCGGAATGTTCGGCTCCTCCACGTTCCTTGGCCAGTACTTCCAGGTCGCCCGCGGTGCCACCCCCACCGAAGCAGGCCTGCTCACGCTGCCCATGATCGCGGGCAACCTGATCGGCTCGGTGCTCTCCGGCCAGCTGATCACCCGAACCGGCAAATGGAAGCGCTACCTGATTGCGGGTGCCATCGCGCTGATCGGCGGCCTCGGCCTGGCCGGCACCATGGACCACACCACGGAGCTGTGGCTGACCGGGATTTACACGGCCATCCTCGGCATCGGTCTGGGCTTGCTGATGCAAAACCTCGTCCTCGCCGTCCAGAACACGGTACAGGCCAAGGACATTGGCACGGCCAGCGCCTCGGTAGCCTTCTTCCGGTCCGTCGGCGGCGCCATCGGCGTCTCGGTCCTCGGCGCCGTGCTGGGCAACCGGGTCAAGGATCTCGCCGTGGAAGGCCTCGCTGCGGCAGGAATCAAGGTCCCGGCAGGATCCACGGGGGCCAGCATGGACCTCAAGGACATGCCCGCACCGATCCGCGACATCATGCGGGCCGCCTATGGTGACGCGATCGCAGAGGTCTTCCTGATCTCCGCAATCATCGGCCTTGTGGCGCTGGTAGCCATCCTGTTCATCAAGGAAAAGCCGCTGCGCCGCACCGTCGACATTCGTCCGGAAGCTTCGGCCTCCGCCGCCGTTACCGGAGCTGCCGCCGACGCCGAAGCTGCCGCCGGAGCTACCGCCGCCGCCGCCGCGGCTACGGGACGCGCCGCGGATCTCGCTGCCGCACCCGCGCCAGCCTCCGGCATCGTCGACCTTGACCGCGAATTTATCGAGGTCCTGAGCCGACAGCGCGACAATGAGGCCCGGTCTGAGCGTGAAGGAGCCCGGCTCCGTGCCCGGACCATGGTGGCCGAGGCACGCGCCGACCATGCCGACGTCGTGCCGCTGCTGCTCGAGACCCAGCGGCTGCTCGCCGAGCAGCAGGTGCAGCTGGCCGAGGCCCTGCGGGCCGTCCACGAGCAGGCCGCCGGGCAGCGCGCGATTGCCGCCGAACAGGTCCGGGTTGCCGAGCAGTTGACCACGCTCAAGCGCCAGCTCGCCAAGGAACGCAAGCTGCAGCGTGCCGCGGCCGACTACATCGCCACGCACGGCCGGCATCGCGGCGAGTAGCCGGCCCGGAATCAGCCCTGCGGCCCCGAACCGGGGGCCGCAGGCTCTTTTCTTCACCAACAGAGCGAGAACGTTGGATGTCGGAGGTTTCACCGGGGCACTGGATTTCGTAGAGTGGGACAGCTAAGGCTGTCGGCCCCAGCTGCCAATACTTTTCTTATTCTTCTTCTGCGTTTTCCTGAACCGTTCCAAAGGACCCCCGGGCATGCTTGTCACCCTCATACGGCGCTACTCCAAGCCGTATCTGCCGTATATCGCGGCCGTCATCGTCTTCCAACTGGCCTCCACCATTGCGGCCCTGTACCTGCCCAGCCTCAACGCCCAAATCATCGATGAGGGCGTCTCCCGCGGAGACACCGACTACATCTGGCGCACCGGCGCGCTGATGCTCGGCGTCGCGCTGGTCCAGGTGGTCACCGCGATCGCCGGCGTCTACTTTGGGTCCAAGGCCGCGATGGCGTTCGGCCGGGATCTGCGCCGGGGCGTCTTCCGCAAGGTCAGCAGCTTCTCCGCCAGGGACGTGAACGTCTTCGGCGCCCCGACGCTGATCACGCGCGGCACCAACGACGTCCAGCAGGTCCAGATGCTGATGCTGATGGCGCTGAACTTTATGGTGGCCACACCCATCATGTGCATCGGCGGCATCGTCATGGCCCTCCGCGAGGACCTCAACCTGTCCTGGCTTGTCTGGGTCTCCGTCCCGCTGCTGGTGGTCGTGGTCGGCTACCTCGTGGTCCGCCTGATGCCGCTGTTCCGCTCCATGCAGGCGAAGATCGACCGGCTTAACGGCATCCTGCGCGAGCAGATCATCGGCATCCGCGTGGTCCGCGCTTTCGTGCGTGAGCCGCATGAGGCGCAGCGCTTCGGCGCAGCCAACCAGGAACTCACCGACGTGTCGCTGAAGATCGGCTCCCTGTTCGTGCTGATGTTCCCGGCCATCGGCATGATCCTGCACGTCTCCACCGCCGCGGTGCTGTGGTTCGGCGGCCAGCGGGTCGACGCGGGGGAGATGCAAGTCGGGTCGCTGACTGCGTTCCTGCAGTACCTGCTGCAGATCCTGATGGCCGTCATGATGGGCACCTTCATGGCGATGATGATCCCGCGCGCCTCGGTCTGCGCGGACCGCATCGGCGAGGTGCTCGACGTCGAACCCTCCATCCACGAACCCGCCGCCCCGGTGGCCCCCGCTGCCAAGGCCGGCCGGGTGGAATTCCGCAACGTCTCCTTCGCCTATCCGGGCGCCGAGGCGCCGGTGCTCAGCGACATCAGCTTCACTGCTGAACCGGGCCAGACCGTGGCGATCATCGGCTCCACCGGCTCCGGCAAGACCACCCTGCTGGCCCTGCTGCCGCGGCTCTTCGACGCCGCCTCGGGCGAGGTGCTGCTCGACGGCGTCCCGGTCACCAAGCTGGACCGCGCCGAGATCACCGGACGCGTCGCGATGGTCCCGCAGCGGCCCTACCTGTTCTCCGGCACCATCGAGCACAACCTGCGCTTCGGCAAACCCGAAGCAACGGACGAGGAACTCTGGGACGCCCTCACCGTCGCCCAGGCCGCCGACTTTGTCCGCGAGAAGAAGAACGCGCTCGGCGCCCGCATCGCCCAGGGCGGCACCAACGTCTCCGGCGGCCAGCGGCAGCGGCTCTGCATTGCCCGGGCCCTCGTCACCGAACCAAGGGTCTTCCTGTTCGACGACTCCTTCTCGGCGCTGGACGTCGCCACCGACGCCCGGCTGCGAAAAGCGCTCAAGGCCAAAACCGCCGACGCGACGGTGATCATCGTGGGCCAGCGGGTCTCCACCATCGCCGACGCGGACCAGATCCTTGTGCTCGACAACGGCCGGATTGTGGACCGCGGCACCCACGAGGAGCTCTTGGCGAGCTCCAGCACGTACCAGGAAATCGTCGAATCCCAGCTGACCGCGGAGGCAATCGCATGAGCACCAACGAAAAGCTCAGCAAGGCCCCCAACGAGGCTCCCAACGAGGCCACCGACGTCGCGCAAACAACGGACGACGAGTTCTACGAAGAGGAATTCACCCCCGGCGAAGCCGACGGCGGCATGTTCGGCGCGGTCCCGGCCAAGAAGGCCCAGCATTTCTGGCCCTCGGCTAAACGGCTGATGGGCCTGCTGAAACCCGAGCGCACCGGCATCATTGCCGTGCTCGCCATGGTGACGGTCGCCGTCGTCCTCAACGTCATCGCCCCCCGCATTCTGGGCCAGGCCATGGACGTGATCTTCGGCGGCGTCGTGGGCAAGCAACTGCCGGCCGGCGCCACCAAGGACCAGTTCATCGCCGGGCTGCGCTCCCAGGGCCAGGACAACTTCGCTGACATGCTGGCCCGGATGGACGTCGTCCCCGGGGTAGGCATCGACTTCCAGAAGCTCGCCTTCCTGATCAGCGTGGTGCTGGTGATGTACTTCGTCGCCAACATCTTCCTGTGGCTGCAGGGCTACGTCCTGAACGTACTCGTCATGCGGGTGGTCCGCCGGCTGCGTGACGACACGGAGAAGAAGCTCAACAAGCTCCCGCTGGGCTACTTCGACACCCGCCAGCGCGGTGACATCCTCTCCCGCGTCACGAACGACGTCGACAACATCCAGCAGGCGCTGCAGCAGGCATTCGCGCAGCTGGTGAACTCCGCCCTGACGGTCGTCGGCATCGTGATAATGATGTTCATCGTCTCCTGGCAGCTGGCCCTGATCGCCTTGATTGCGCTGCCGCTGTCGGGCGTTGCCGCCGGCATCATCGGCGCGCGCAGCCAGAAGCTCTTCGCCGCCCAGTGGAAGAACACCGGCGAGCTCAACGGCCAGATCGAGGAGTCGTTCTCCGGCCACGACCTGGTCCGTGTCTTTGGCCGCGACGCCGACATGCTGGCCCGCTTCGACGAGCGGAACGAGGAACTCTACAAGGCCAGCTTCGGCGCCCAGTTCGTCTCCGGCATGATCATGCCGGTCATGCAGTTCGTCTCCTACCTCAGCTACGTGGGGATCGCCGTCGTCGGCGGCCTGCGGGTGGCCTCGGGCGGGATGAGCCTGGGCGACGCGACGGCGTTCATCCAGTACTCGCGCGAGTTCACCCAGCCGCTGGGGCAGATGGCCGGCATGGCCAACATGCTGCAGTCCGGGGTGGCCTCCGCCGAGCGGGTCTTCGAGTTCCTCGACGCCGACGAACAGGACGCCGAGACTGCCACCGAGCACCTCCCGGCCAAGACCGACGGGCACGTCGAGTTCAATCACGTCACTTTCAGCTATTCCGCCGACAAGCCGCTGATCGAGGACCTGTCCTTCACCGCCGAGCCCGGGCACACCGTGGCGATCGTCGGACCGACCGGGGCCGGCAAGACCACCCTGGTAAACCTCGTGATGCGCTTCTATGAACTCAACGCCGGGAACATCACCCTCGACGGCGTCGACATCACCCGGCTCAGCCGCGCGGAACTCCGGTCGAAGGTCGGTATGGTCCTGCAGGATGCCTGGCTGTTCGGCGGCACCATCTACGAGAACATCCGCTACGGCAAGCTGGACGCCACCGAGGAGCAGATCATGGCGGCCGCGAAGGCCACCTTCGTGGACCGCTTCGTACGGGCGCTGCCGGAGGGCTACGACACGGTCATCGACGAGGAAGGCAACAACGTCAGCGCGGGCGAGAAGCAGCTGATCACCATCGCCAGGGCCTTCGTGGCCAACCCCTCGCTGCTGATCCTGGACGAAGCCACCAGCTCGGTGGACACCCGCACCGAGGTCCTGGTCCAGAAGGCCATGGCCGCGCTGCGCACCGAGCGCACCAGCTTTGTGATCGCCCACCGACTCTCGACCATCCGGGACGCCGACACCATCCTGGTGATGGAGGCCGGACGGATTGTCGAGCAGGGCCGGCACGCGGAGCTGCTCGAACTCCGAGGCGCCTACTACCGCCTGTATATGTCCCAGTTTGCCGGGGAAGACGCCGAGGCGGCGTTGTCGGGAAACACGGCCGGGGAGCCGACGGCGGTGCACAGCTGAGCGCCGGGGCAGCCGGGTCCGTCCCGGCGGCAGGGCAGCCCGACGGCGCGACGGAACCGCGGCGCCTCGAGGTGAAAGTCCCAATGCGCTGGGGCGACATGGATGCCTACGGCCACATCAACAACGTCCAGCTCGTCCGGATCCTCGAGGAGGCCCGCATCGCCGCTTTCGGACCGCCGCGGGGGGCCGGCCTGCCCGGGATAGAACCCCAGGTTCCCTTATTCAACGAGGTCCCGGAGGGCACGCTGGCGCTGGTCGTGGAGCACAAGATCCGCTATGTCCGGACACTGGAATACCGCAACGTTCCGGCCGTCGTTCAACTCTGGATCGGCGCGGTCAAGGGCGCCAGCTTCGACATCCACTACCTGGTCCAGGACCCGGTCACCGGCGAAGACTGCGTTAGGGCGAGCAGCCACCTGGCGTTCGTCGATGAGGCCACGGGGCGAGTGCTGCGGCTGACCCCCGAGCAAAAGGCCAAGCTGGCCCCATTTACGGCGGCCCGCCAGACCCACTAGGCCCTACCTCGCCGCCGGCATCGGTCCTAGACTGAACTGGCCCGGGGATGCCGGCCTGGGGATGCCGGCACTGGGCTGCCTGCATGGGAAGCCGGAATTCGGGAAGCAAGGAGCACGGATCATGGCCAAGCGAAGCAAAACGAAGGCACGGAAGAAGACCTGGAAAGAGCTCTCGCCCATGGCGAAGTTCGGCACTATCACGGCGGCCGTCGTCCAGCTATCCCTCCTGGTCGCCGCCCAGCGCGACATTTCCCGCCGTCCGGCGGAGGAAATCCGCGGTAGCAAGGCGCTGTGGCGGGCGGCCACGCTCATCAACTTCGTCGGCCCGGGCTCGTACTTCACCTTCGGCGTCAAGCGCCGTCCGGCCGGCAAGTAGAACCAGCCGTGCCCCCGCTGCGGCGGACGGCTCCTCCGGCCGGGAGCTACTCTCCGGTAGCTTAAGGGCTCTGCATGATGCGGGCGTTCAGCTTAAGCCTGTAAATTGGGGGTATGACCCCAACCAAAAAACCTGCCATGCACCGTGCCCTCGGCATCTCCAAAGAGATCGAAGACGCGGCCTGGTTCGTGCTGGGTCCTGGGCTGCTGGGGAAGGCCTCACCGCTGGACGGCCGCACCCGGACGTGGTCAGTGCCGGCGGCCGCGGAATTGCTGGAGCGCCTCGAACGCGGAGTCCCGGACCCCAAAGCGCCAATGATGACCAACCTCCGGGAGAACCTCGAAGGCGCCACGCGCGGGGCAAAGCAGCTGGCCGTGGAACTCCTGTTCCTGCAGTCGCTGCCGCTCGCGCACGAGGTGAAGTCACTTAAGGTCAAGCGCGCCCGCGTCGCCGAAGCTGCGTCCTGGCTGGAGCCGCCGCTGGAGCTCCCCGACGAACTGTACGCAGGCATGACGGACCACGGTGTGATCCGGGACCGCACTGCGGAATTCAACTGGACCATCTGGGACCATCTCAAGTGGCTTTGCCGGTTCGTCCAGCACGTCGCCCAGCGGCCGGCCGGCGTCGTCCAAGCAGCTATCAAGGACCCGCTGGCCTTCCACGAACTCACCGCAGGCACGCCCGAGGATCAGCCGGCGATCCGGCGAAGCATCGAATTCCTGGTCTGGCCCAGCTACTTCGAGCCCGTAGTGGCCGACGTCGAACGCCAGGAAATCCGGGATGCCTTCGCGTCCCTGGTCGGAGGCGCCCGGGGCGACTCGGACGAGGAAGTCTCCGCCGACATCCACCGCATCCGGCTGCACCTCGACGAGCAGGCAGGCCAGCGGATCGACTGGTACTCCCGGCAGCTCGTCAGCCAGTGGCGGAAGGTGGGCGACCCCGGCCGGCGTGCCTGGCTGCTGCGCAGCCACCACGACAATACGGAGCTGCTGGCCGCGTGGCAGGACGAGGAAGCGGTGACGCTCGACGTCGAGCACCTCCGCCTGCTGGACCCCGGCGTGACCGCCGGGCTGGTGCAGCACGCCGTGGACGAGGACTACAAACACCTGAGCTACGTGGAGCGCGAGGACACCAAGACTGCCGTCTTCGCGTTCCTGACCGTGATGAAACCGGGCGACCTCACGCTGTACCAGAGCTCCGGCCACGTCCGGGTAGGGGTGGTGCTGGGCGAGCCCGAGCACCACGAGGACAACCGCCGGCTGCGCCGCAAGGTCCGCTGGTTCGACGAGGTCCACTCAACGGCGGACCTGCCTCGCCACGTGCAGCGCCAGCTAGCCAGCTCCGGCCTGATCGTCGACGTCACCCGGGTGATCCAGGCGCTCGACACGCTGCTCCCGGCCGAAGCCGAGGCGGAGCCGGACGACGGCGCCGAGCCGGACGCCGTCGTCGAACCTCCGTGTGAAGGATTCCGCCCGCTGACGGCCGAATTCGCCGCGTCGCTGCATATGGACCTCGAGCCTTTGCAGGAGATCGCCGAACTCCTGGAGGAAAACCGCCAGCTGGTCCTCTACGGTCCTCCCGGCACCGGAAAGACCTACCTGGCCAAGCACCTCGCGGCCGAGCTGGCCGGCGACACCGGCGACGAACGGGTGAAGCTGGTGCAGTTCCACCCCTCCTACGCCTACGAGGACTTCTTCGAGGGGTACCGTCCGGACAAGACCGACGAAGGCCAGGTCTCCTTCAAACTGGTCGCCGGACCGTTGCGCCGGCTCGCCGAGGAGGCCGCGAAACCGGGCAACGAGAGCAAACCGTACTTTCTGATCATCGACGAGATGAACCGGGCCAACCTGGCGAAGGTCTTCGGCGAGCTGTACTTCCTGCTGGAATACCGCGACGACAGGATCTATCTGCAGTACAGCCCCACCGAGCCGTTCTCGCTGCCGGACAACCTGTACATCATCGGCACCATGAACACCGCCGACCGCTCCATCGCGATGATGGACGCGGCCATCCGCCGCCGGTTCTCGTTCATCGAGCTCCACCCCAAGACCGAGCCCGTCAAGGGAACGCTGCTGCGCTTCCTGCAGGCCCGCGACCTGGACACCACCCCGGCGTTGCTGCTCGATGAGCTCAACAACGCCATCGACGAGTGGGACCGCGACCTCATGATCGGGCCGTCGTACTTCATGAAGAAGGCGGCCCAGACCCCCACCGGGCTGCGCCGGATCTGGAAGTACGAGTTGATGCCGCTGCTGGAGGAGCACTACCACGGCCAGCTCAACCGGGCGCAGCTGGAGGAGCGGTTCGGTCTGGAGCAGCTGTTGGGCCGCCTTGCGCGCGTCTAGTCCCGCCCTGGACCGCGCCGTCCGGCACATCGTCCTGGACGAGCTGTCCGGGGGAGTGGTGGAACGGATCGACGCCGGCAGCGCCGCCTACATCAACGGCAGCGGCCTGGCCAAGGCCTCGCCGTTGGGCATGGGCTTGTTCCGGATCGAACCGGTCGGCAAGGTCGGCTCCGTGCGGACCCCCTCGGTACAGCTGGAGGTCCGGCCCAAGGAGCGGCTGGGCCTCGGCCGTCTGCTGTTCCTGCTGGGCTATACGGAGAACCAGGGCTTCCGGGATGACGCCGTTGCCGCCGTCGAGGACACTGATCTCTGGAGCGCCTTGGCCGAGTCGCTGGCCCAGCTCGCGGACCGTGCCCTCAGCCGCGGGGTGCTGCAGGGGTACCTGAACGTTGATGAGTCGCTCCGCACCGTCAAGGGCCGGATCCGGATTTCGGACCAGATCTCGCGCCGCCCCGGCATGCTGGTGCCGCTGGAGGTCTCCTACGACGAGTTCACCGAGGATATCCCGGAGAACCGCATCCTGCGCGCGGCCCTCGAGCGGATGTCGCAGGTGCCGGGGGTGCGGGCCGATGTGCTCAGCAGGCTGCGGCGGTTGAAGGGAAAGCTCGACGCCGTGACGCGCCTGCAGTCCGGCGCCCCGCTGCCGCAGTGGCGTGCCGGCCGGATGAATACCCGCTACCACGCGGCCCTGCGCCTGTCCGAGGTGATCCTGCGCAACGCCTCGGCCGAGGCCGGGGACGGCAAGCAGCACTCGGCGTCGTTTGTGGTGGACATGTCCAAGGTGTTCGAGGACTTCGTCGGCACCGCACTGCGGGAGGCCATGGCCGCCTATCCGGGGGAGATGCGGCTGCGCTACAACTCGATGCTCAACGAGGCGGTGCGGGATTCCGACCGGATCATGGTGCAGCCGGGCGCGGTGCACCTGCTCGGCGGCCGGCCCGTGATGGTGTACGACGCGAAGTACAAGGCGGCGTCCGACGTCGGCGCCTCACTCTCGGGCGACCACTACCGGATGCTGGCGTACTGCACCTCGCTGCGGGTTCCGACGGCGTGGCTGGTCTACGCGGGAGCGGGGGAGATCAAGCTCCGACGGATCCTCAACACGGACATCGACGTGGTGGAATTCCCGCTGGATCTGTCCCTGCCGCCAGCGGAGATCCTGGCGTCCGTGGCGGATCTGGCGCAGCAGTCGTGGGGCGAAGTCGTGCGGCAGGCTTCGATCAGCCGCTGAGTGCGGCGGTCTTCCTGCGGGAGAGTCTAGGCGGTGTCGTCCTGCACGCTCGTGGAGACGGACAGCAGGTGGTTCAGCAGCGCCTTCTCCGGCTGGCCGGGATTGCTGGCAACGTGCCAGCGGAGCTGTTCCCGGACAGGGGCCTCCTCCGGCTTGGTCTCCGACAGAATTGCGTCGATGATGGCGGACACCTGCCTGCGCAGGGGCTCCAGATCCTCTGATGGCTCGGGGCTCCGGACGGCGTGCCGTGTGCGGGTCTCGGTGGACAACAACAAGTGTGGCATCGTGCTTCTCCTGCGGAGTTCGTAGTATCCCCACGTACTGACCAATAGAGTCCTAGTCCCCGAGTTTCGAGTTTAGCCCAGGTGGACCACTCTGTCTCGGGTCAGCGGCAAGGCAATTTTGATGACTGTTTCAACCAATTCTCAGCTGTCTCGCCGGTGCTGAGATTACCGGGATGACCTGATCACAGTTTGGATGTCGCGACGGAATTATTTTCGCGTCGCGTCGCGCGGCGCTGCGGACGGGACGGGGTGCGGGATGTGCGCCTCGTGGCGGAACTGACGGGACCAGCGCCGGGCTTAGCGGCGAAGGAACGTATCGAGCTGCTGCTCAAGGGCCGAGAGGTCTTTGAGTTCACACTCCCAGACGGTGAGTACCTCCCAACCCGAGCCCTCGAGCAGTCGGCGCTGTTCGGCGTCGCGGTTCCGGGTGCGGGTCCGCTTGGTTTCCCAGAACTCGGCGTTGGATTTGGGTGCGTGCTGTCCGACCCTGCAGCCGTGGAAGTGCCAAAAACAGCCGTTGACGAAGATGACCTTGTGACGGGAAGCGAACACCAGGTCGGGGTTCCCGGGGAGCCTGCCGCCGCCGGCCGTTCCGTGCAGCCGGTAGCGGTAGCCCTTGGCGTGCAGCATCCGGCGGACCAGCAGTTCGGGCTTGGTGTTCTTCCCCCGGATGCGGGACATGTTCCAGCTGCGCCGCTCCGGGGTCAGACTGTCCGCCATGGTTAAAGTCTAGGCGGCGGTTTGGCGCTGGTTCGGCGGCGGATCCGGGCCGCGGTCTGGCAGCTTTTTGCCTAGATCTCCCGCTCGGGGTGTTCGCCGAACTGGAAGTGGCGGCCGCTGACCGACGTCGGCTCGATTTCGACGTAGAAGTCCTTGAGTGTCGGCACCCACGGCTTGAGCCCCAGGGCCTCCGCCGCCGCAATCTCGGACGACTGCTCGAGGGCTCGGGCGGTGCCACGGAGCACCACGGACCATGCTTCCTCGGAGAGGATGCCGTCAGTTTCGAACAGCACCTTGGAATTGATGGTCAATTCGGCCAGCTTGTTGCCGGGCGCCGTACGCAGGTAGAGCTTCCGGTTGTTGACCACGTAATTCACCGGAAAAATGTCCGGCTCGCCGGCCACGGTGACCACGAGGCGGCCGTGTTTTGTCCCTTCGATGAGTTTCCAGGTTTGATCCTCGGTCAGGTTCAGGATCGGGCTGCCGTCTGCGTGTTCGAACATCATGGGCTCATTGTTCTATCCGGCGTAGAGAAATGCCAGAGGCGAGGGGAACTGGAATATCGCTGCCTCCAAGGTCCCCGGCGGCGCTAGGAGCTTGAGCACCGGCCCCAGGACCGGATAGCTGGAAACACGGTGCCGGACAAGGCCGACTGTGGATAACTCTTACGGCCGGAATGTGATCTCAGTTACCCTTAGGCATTGTTTGGATTCAGGCGTCTTGATTTCTATCGGGGGATTAGCTGAACATGACATCTCGCACTCCAATCTCCAGCCGCAGGCATATTGCCGCTGCCGCCCTGCTCACCGCCGCCGTTCTGACCGGAACGGCCTGCACAAGCGGCCAGGCTTCGCCGGCCGCAACACCCAGTAACGGACCGCCAGCCTCCTCGACTTCCGCCACCCCGATGCCGATGCCGATGCCGACGTCGACCGCGAGCTACAAGCCGGCCGATGCCTCGGGCAGGGCGCAGAACGTCCCCGTCCCCGTGCTCCCGGAGGCGGCGAAAGCAGAAACGAAGGAAGGCGCCATCGCTTTCGCAAAGCACTGGTACACGCTTCTTAACTACGCCTACGAGACCGGTGATTTTCGGCCTATGGATGCCGTTACCGAAGCGACTTGTAGATTGTGCCAAAAAGTCCGCCCAGGAATTCAGAAATGGAATCTGGACGGTCGCTGGATAGCAGGAGGTCTCGTCACGGCTAAAGGAGCTTTTACCGAATTTGTCCGGACGGGCGAAGGCAACTACCAAGTTACGACTCAACTCGAACAGTCACCGGGCTTTCTCTATCGAGCCGACTCGAGTGTTGAGAAATCGGTTCCGGCAGCCCAAGTACTTGCCGATGTCATGACGATTCGTTTCACGGAGGGCCAATGGATCGCTGTTGACGTCGACCGGATCAACACATGAAACCTCCCAAGAGTCTTCCCGTACGACTCGGGAGGCGCCTCGGGAGCCTCGTGGCACTGATCTTTGTCTTGATCTCGTCGGTTTCCACCGCCGCCGCTGATTCCTCCGATGTGTTCTGGAATACTGATGGTTTGGGAGTGTGGCGCTTCGACTCCGTTAACCGGGTATGGGTGGACGCGCCCGCGGCAGTTCCGCAGAGCCCCTTTGAGTTTAAATTCGAATACCTGTGCCTGGTCGATAGCAACGATTTCGACATCGCCTGCCTCGGCGGAGCGATTCAATGCGATGAAGGCGAAAACGGCCGACCAGTTCGATGGTGGTGGAAGCTCGTTGTGGCTGGCCCCAACGATTGGACTCGGATGTCGCCCGATCGTTGCGTCTACCTTGAGAAACCTGATGACGTCTTGGGCAAGATCGCCGGGCAAATCCAGACCAAATTCGAGCAACTCCCGATCGATGCCGGGATCTCGGCGATCCAGCCCAGCCCTCACACACTCAAGGGGGCCGAGACCAATTTCTATGCCGCGGCGGTGGAGCAGTCGTTCAATGTCGACATGCTGGGCCAACGGGTGGCAATCGTCGCTAAACCCGTCCAGTACACCTGGAACTACGGCGACGGTACCTCGCTGGGACCAACGACAACGCCGGGTGGTCCGCTGCCGCAGGACCGGTGGGGCGAGAAGACGGCAACCAGCCATATCTATTCGCAAACCGGCGACTTCTCCGTGGTGCTGACCACCCATTTCCAGGGAACGTACTCCGTCAACGGTGGCCCGCCGCTGCCCATCCCGGGCCAAGGCCAGTTCAATTCGCCGCCCCAGACTGTCAGCGTCTGGCGGTCCATCACCCGTAATTACGCCGACGACTGCCTCAAGAATCCGCAGGGCCAAGGGTGCCCGGGCGTGCCGCAACCGACACGCTGATCGAGGCGTGATCCGAGTCTCAATCGGAATAGTTGCAGGCGCCGCGAAGTTTCCGCTACTGGACACAATCCACTGTGAAAGGAACTGCGCATGCTGTTTTCCCCCTTGACCATCGGACAACTGGAAGCACCGAACCGACTCGTCATGGCGCCACTGACCCGCCTCCGCTCGGGCAGGGAAGGGATCCCGGGGCCGCTGGTAGTGGAGCATTACCGGCAGCGCGCCTCGCTCGGCCTGATTGTCAGCGAAGGCACCTACCCCAGCCCTGCCGGACGCGGTTTCCCGGGCCAGCCCGGCCTGGTCACCGAAGAGCAGCTCAAGGGCTGGGCCGACGTCACCGCCGCGGTGCACGAAGAGGGCGGCCGGATCTTCGCCCAAGTGATGCACGCAGGCCGCGTCACGCACGAGGACACCACCGGTGGCCATGAGGTTGTCGCCCCTAGCGCCATCGCCATCGACGGCGTGACCCGCACCTACAAAGGCAAGCAGGCGTTCCCCGTTCCGCGCGCCCTTAAGGCAGACGAGCTGCCCGGCATCCGTGAGGAGTTCGTACGGGCCTCCCGCAACGCGATCGAGGCCGGGTTCGACGGCGTCGAACTCCACTCTGCGAACGGCTACCTGCTGCACGAGTTCTTGACGCCGGCTGCGAACCAGCGCGACGACAACTACGGCGGCTCACCCGAAAACCGTGCGCGTTTTGTCATCGAAGTTGCTCAGGCCGTCGTCGATGCCATTGGCGCGGACCGCGTCGGCATTCGCATCTCGCCCGAGCACAACGTCCAGGGGGCCCTGGAACTGGACGCCGCCGACGTCCGCGAAACGTACGGTTACCTGGTGGATGCCCTGGCGCCGCTCAAGCTGGCGTACCTCAGCGTCCTTCACAAGGAGCCGACGAGCGCACTGGTTCAGGACCTGCGCACGCGTTTCGCTGGCACCTTTCTCGTGAACACCGGGTTCGGCGTCATCACCACCGCGGAGGAGGCCAAGTCGCTCGTCTCGGACGGCCACACCGACGGTGTGGTCGTCGGACGCCCCGCCATCGCCAACCCGGATCTGGTGCGACGCTGGCGCGAAGGACTCCCCGTCAACGAGCCCGACCAGGCCACCTTCTACACCGACGGCGCCGAGGGCTACACCGACTACCCGGCCTACCAAAACTAGCAACGTCGTCTCGGCCCGGTGCTGGCCGGGACATGCCCAGCGTTGGCCGCGAACAGTGGACAGGATCCCATTCTGTCCACTGTTCGCGTTTAAGAATGGGCATGTCCCTAGCGGGCGACTGACACCGACCGCTGGCAGAGGCCGATGAAACCGCCCAGCTGCTCCAGGCCATCCGGGTGAAGCGGCAGATAGTTCGTCAGCTCGGGTGCCCTGACGATGACGGCGCGCCACTGCCCGCGCGAGACCGCAACGTTGATCCGGTTGCGCGAGAGCAGGAATTCCATGCCCCGAGGCGCCTCGGCCACGGCGGAACACGCCATCGAGACGATCACCACCGCAGCTTCCTGGCCTTGGAACTTGTCCACGGTGCCCACCCGGACCCCGGACAGGCCGGCCCGGTCCAGCGCCTCGCGAATGAGGTTCACCTGGGCGTTGTAGGCAGCCACCACAAGGACGTCACCCGCCTCCAGCGGCCGCGATCCCTCCGGGGTGTGCCACGCCAGTCCTAGGTGGCGCCGCACCTGCCGGACGACCTCGGCCGCCTCCTCGGGGGACGACGTCGTGTTGCCGCTGTGTGGCACCATCACCGTCTCGATTCCGGCGGAGACTCCGTCCAGGCGCCGCAGGTCCGCGGATGGGGCGGAATGCAACCGGCCCTCGTAGGAAAGCTCGGAGACGGCCAGGCACAGCTCGGAATTCATTCGCCAGGAGTCGGCCAGGAAGTAGCCAATCTCCGGCGGGAGGGTGGCGTGCCCGGCGGAAATCCAGCCCAGGGCCGACTCGTCGACCGGCTCCGGGTGCCTGCCCTGGCTCACCTGCGGCAGCTGCTGCGGATCGCCGAGCAGGAGCAACCGGTTGCTGGACTGGGCCACCGCGAGCGTGTTGGCCAAAGAGAACTGGCCAGCCTCGTCGATCACCAGCAGGTCCAACGAACCGGCAGGGACTCCGGCGCCGGTCATGGTCCAGGCCGTGCCGCCGATCAGCGCGCCGCCCGGTGTTGCCAACAATGCCGACACATCATTGGCGGTCCGCGACGCCCACGGCAGCGGATTGCTGTGCTTGACGTCTTTGGCAACCAGGGCCGGATCAACTCCAGCCTTCGCGACGGCAGTGGTCAGCAGGTTCTCGACCACGGCGTGGGACTGGCCTACGACGCCGACCTTCCAGCCGCGGTCTACCAGCCGGGCGATGACGTGGGAGCCCACGTGTGTCTTGCCCGTTCCCGGGGGACCCTGCACGGCCAGGTAGGAGTGATCGAGGTCCAGCACCGCCGCCGTGATGGCGTCGATGAAACGGTCCTTTCCGTCGCCGGGCTGGGGCAGGGCCGTGCCTCCGGCCAGCCGAGGCGGCAGCCGCCGGACCAGGTCAAGCGCCGGGTGGCGGGGGATGGACCCGGACCGCAAACCGTCGGCTACCGTAGCGGCAAAGGACTCCAGGGCCTGCTCCAGGCTCTTGGTGGCGAGCGGTTGGTCCTCGGTCAGCGCGATGGGCAGATCATTGTGGGGCGGGATTTTCCGATGCAGGCGGTCCCGGATGATGACGGTGTCCTTGCCGTCCTCGTGCCCGAGTTCCAGGACCTCCGTGCCGAACCAACCGTTTCGGCCGATCCCGTTCTTGCCGGTGCCCTCCAGCCCGGCCGGAAGCGGAACGTCGTACATGCGGAACCATTTGCTGCCTTCGCGCAGGTCCGAGCCCGGGGTCACCGTTCCGGTCAGCTTGACCCGACGCTCCGGGAGCTTCCTGCCGTCCTGCTGCCAGTCGTCCAGGGCCTCGGCGGACTCGACGAGGAAGACGTTCCGATCCCGGAGATGCGTGTCAGGCCCCTGCTCGCATCGGTCGAAGTGGGCCCACCAGAAGGACTTGCGCTCCCGGCGGTGGTAGCTCACGGCTGCAGCCAGCATCGCGACGGCCTTGCGGTCCTCCTCGGGCAGGCCGCTTCCGGGCTCGGCAAACGCCATGAGCGCCAGTTCCGCCGGGCCCACCGCAGCCGCCGCGTCGGAGGGACCGCCGTCGTCGGCTGCTTCCGATGCGCCGGTGCCGACGGAACCCAGCGGCCCGGACCCTCCGCCGCGCGGCTCGATCGCGCGTTCCCCGGCACGTCGCAGGAGCCAGTCCCGCAGCTCCAGGGTGGAGAGACAATCATATTCGTTGTAGTCCGAGATGCCCGCGAGGATCTCCGCGGCATCCTCGGCCCGGCCGGCATCGCGAGCCTCGCAGTAGTGGGCGTATGCCACCACCGAGGCGCCGGCGTCCTTCACCTCGCCGGAGCGGAGGTTGGTCCCCATGTACAGCGGCTCGAGCTTCTTGATGCTGTAGGAGTTCTCCGAGATGCGGATGCTGTTGCGGACCGTCTGGTAGAGGTCCACCAGCAGTCCCTCGCGGAGCCACGCATCCACGGTGTCTTCACCCGCGACGTGCAGCACCGAGAGCTTGCGCAGCGCCGTCTTCTCGTACGCGGCGTAGTGGTAGACGTGCATGTCCGGGTAGTCCCGCCGGCGCTTCTCCACGTAGTCCAGGAAGTCCAGGAAGGCCTGCTTTTCCGCCGCCCGGCTGTGTGCCCAGAACGGCCGGAAGACCCCCGGAACGCCCGGGCCGGCCGGCGCCTCGATGACACCGAACAGATACTCGAGCCCCCACACCCCGGTGGCGCCCTCCTGCCACAGCGGATCGCCTTCGAAGTCGAAGAAGATGTCGCCGGGACTCGGCGGGGGCAGCTCCGCCAGGGTGTTGTGCGGCAGAACCGCGTAGCGCAGGGTGTGCTGCTCGCCGTCCTTGACGTACTGCACCTCCCCGTCGGCCGGGCCGACACCGCTCTGGATCCGGGCCTGTTCCTGTAGCCGCAGGAGCACGGGGGTGGGGTTGGCGAGTTTGGCCTGCGCGAGTGCCTTCACGGTGTGGATGCCGAGTTCGTGCAGGTTCTTGCGCTGCACCGAGTTCATCCGGGCCACGAGGAGCAGGTCGTCGGTGGCTTTGACCTGCTCCTGGCAGTAGTCGCAGCGGCCGGAGGCGGTGAGGCCCTCCGCGCCCCAGCGGACAGTGCCGGCCCCGGCAATGTGGGCGGAGGTCAAGGCCAGGAAGCGTTCGCGCCGTTCCCGGAACACCGGCAGGATCTCGGCGAGTTTGTGGTGGCTCCGGACGTAGTCAAAGCCGCCGTCGGCCAGCTGTACGGTGGCGCCCAGTACCAGAGTCACTGCAGGGTCCACCGGGATGCCGGCCTTCAGGAGCTGGTCACCGTACGCTGCGAGCTGGAGCAGGGCGGTCACCTTGGCGTGGCGGGCGAGTTTGGTGTCGAACACGGCGTAGCCGCCGTCGGGCTGCCGCACTAGGAAGTCGGAACGGCCGTGGAACTGCCCGTCGAAGAAGGCGGCCTGGAAGACGACGTCGGCGCCGGCGCGCAGTGCCTCGATCGATTCGTGGTGCTTGGCCAGCAGGGTGGCGCGGTCCATGGCCTTGGCTGGAATGACGTCGTACACGCCGCGCCGGCGGTCCGGATCCCACGTTCCGAAGTCGCGGATGAACCCGTTCAGGACCTTGCGCTCGTGAAGGTCGCCCAGGTCCGCAGCGTGCTTGAGCATCTCGTCGGTGCCGAAGTCAGCCTTGGGGGCGCGGCCGAGCTTCTCATCGAGCTTTCGGAGCAGCTGGTACTCGCAGTCAACGGCCACCACGAGGTCGCTCGCGGAGTAGACCAGGTCCGGGGCCGCGCCCGGTACTTCCGGTTCGAGAAAAAACACTGTGCCCCCGTGTGATTGACTCTGGTGATTCGTACAGCGGGAGGTCCCGCTGGGTGAGTCCGCTGCCGTTGGTGCTTCTTCTGCCAAGCTATCAAAGCCCCCCGACACTGAAGACTCTGGCCGCTGTCACCGGACCGGCGTATGGTCGATAAGACTATGACTGAACAGCAACCCTACGAGCTGGTCCGGCGCTACCCGCACTTCGAGCTGCGCCGCTATCCCGCGCACGTGGTGGCCGAGGTACGCGTCCACGCGACCTTTGACCGTGCCGGAAACGCCGCCTTCCGGCACCTCTTCAACTACATCGCCGGCAGCAACACCGCACGACAGAAGCTGGCGATGACCGCTCCGGTCATCCAGGGGAGCGGAACCCAGGGCGGATCCGCGCAGAAAATCGCGATGACCGCCCCGGTACTTCAAAGCGGATCGCTGCCGGGAAACGACGCTCCCGCTGACTTTGCGGTGGCCTTTGTGCTGCCCGCGGGCCTGACCGCAGACACCGCTCCGGTCCCCTCCAACCCCGACGTGAAAATCCGGGCGGTCCCGGGGTCCCTGGCCGCGGCCGTTCGCTTTTCGGGCAGCGGCTCGAAATCTGCCTTCAAACAGCGGAACGACGGGCTGCAGGCGGCGCTCGCCCTCGCGGGGCTGACCGCCGTCGGGCCGCCACGGTTCGCCCGCTTTGACCCGCCGTTCAAGCCGTGGTTCCTGCGCCACAACGAGGTGGTCCAGGACGTGCTGGAACCCGAGACCGCCATGCGAAATCCGGGGGCAGAAGCCGGGTAAGGCAAAATGGGCTGGGTGAGCCAACTCCCGCAGCACCCCGCCAAAACAGCCCCCATTGAGACCCAGATCGCCGCAGAGCTCGGGGTGCAGCCCTGGCAGGTGAAGGCCGCCGTGGATCTGCTCGACGCCGGGTCCACGGTGCCGTTCATCGCCCGCTACCGCAAGGAAGCCACCGGTACCCTGGACGACACCCAGCTCCGCGAACTGGAGGAACGGCTGCGCTACCTGCGCGAGCTGGAAGACCGGCGTCGGACCGTGCTGGAGGCGATTACCGCCCAGGGTGCACTGACCCCGGAGCTGCAGGCGGCCATCATGGCTGCCGACACGAAGTCGCGGTTGGAAGACATCTACCTCCCGTTCAAGACCAAGCGACGCACCAAGGCGCAGATCGCGCGCGAGGCCGGCCTGGAGCCGCTCGCCGACGCCCTGCTCAAGCGGCCCGAATTGGATCCGGAGCGTGAAGCCGCCAAATACCTGAACCCCGAGCACTCGATCGGGGACGCCGCCGCGGCGCTGACCGGAGCGCGCTCCATCCTGGTCGAGCGGGTAGCCCAAGACGCCGACCTGGCTGCCACATTGCGGGAGCGGCTCTGGACCCAGGGCCGGATGGTCTCTCGCGTCAAGAAGGGCAAGGAAGCCGAGGGGCAGAAGTTCAAGGACTACTTCGAGTTCTCCCAGGCGCCGTCCGGGATGCCCTCGCACCGGGTCCTTGCGCTGCTGCGCGGCGAAAAGGACGGCGTGCTGGAGCTGGATCTCAGCGAGGCGGAACCGGACGACGACGCCGCCCTGGCGGCCGCGCGCGGACGGTATGAAGCCGCCGTGGCCAGGTTCCTTGGGGTCTCCGACCGCGGCCGGCCCGCCGACGCGTGGCTGCTGCAGACCGCGCAGCAGGCGTGGCGCTCCCGGCTGCTCAGTCGGCTCAGCGGCGACCTGCGCAGCCGGATGTTCGCGGCGGCCGAGGACGAGGCCGTCCGGGTGTTCGCCGCCAACCTTCGTGACGTGCTGCTCGCGGCGCCGGCAGGCAACCGGGCCACCCTGGGCCTGGACCCGGGGCTGCGGACCGGGGTGAAGGTGGCCGTGGTGGACGGCACGGGCAAGGTGGTCGCGACCGACACGGTCTACCCGCACGCCCCGGCCCGGAAGTGGGATGAGGCGCTGCGAACGTTGCAGGGACTGGCGCGCAAGCATGGCGTTGAGCTTGTCGCGATTGGCAACGGTACGGCTTCGAGGGAGACGGACAAGCTCGCGGCCGAGCTGATCAAACAGCTCGGCTCGGAAGCCGGCCGTGGGCCGCAAAAAATTGCACCGCAGAAGCTGGTGGTCTCCGAGGCGGGCGCGTCAGTGTACTCGGCGTCGGCGCTCGCCGCCGCCGAGTTGCCCGGCATGGACGTCTCCTTGCGCGGCGCGGTGTCGATCGCCCGTCGGCTGCAGGATCCGCTCGCGGAACTGGTCAAGATCGAGCCGAAGTCGATCGGCGTCGGGCAGTACCAGCACGACGTGACGGCGGCGAAGTTGGACCGGAGCCTCGACGCCGTCGTCGAGGACTGCGTCAACGCCGTCGGGGTGGACGTCAACACCGCCTCGCCCGCGCTGCTGAGCCGGGTGGCCGGCGTCGGGCCGCTGCTGAGCGAGAACATCGTGGCCTACCGGAACGAGCACGGTCCGTTCAGCAAGCGCAGTGAGCTCAAGAAGGTGCCGCGGCTGGGCGCCAAGGCCTTTGAACAGTGCGCCGGCTTCCTGCGCATCACCGGGGGCGCGGAGCCCTTGGACGCCTCCAGTGTGCACCCGGAGGCCTACCCGGTGGCCCGGAAGATCAGGGCCGCCGCCGGCGCGGGCAGGGACCTGTCCGCGCTGAACCCGCAGGACTTCGTGGACGGATCGTTCGGCCTGCCCACCGTGCGGGACATCATCGCCGAGCTGGAAAAACCGGGCCGGGACCCCCGTCCGGCGTTTGCGGCGGCGACGTTCCGGGAGGGAATCGAGAAGATCTCCGACCTCAGGCCCGGCATGGTGCTGGAGGGGACGGTCACCAACGTGGCGGCGTTCGGCGCGTTCGTGGACGTCGGCGTGCACCAGGACGGGTTGGTGCATGTGTCCGCGCTGGCCAACCGGTTCGTCGCCGACCCGCGCGAGGTAGTCAAATCCGGCCAGGTGGTCCGGGTCAAGGTGCTGGAGGCCGATCCGGAGCGGAAGCGCATCTCGCTGACGCTGAGGCTCGACGACGAACCGGCCGGGGCCGCCCGGGCCGCCGAGGGCGGACAACGGGTGCCGTCCGCGGGACGGCCGTCTCCCGACAGGCAGAGCCGGGCGAAGCCAGCCTCGCAGGCTGCAGCCGGGCGGACGGAGAAGTCGAAGCCGGTTCCGGCGCCGGCCGACACGGCGATGGCTGAGGCGCTCCGGAAAGCGGGTCTGGGGAGGTAGCGTCACCGTTCGTCGCGGATTGACTACCGTTCGGCGCACAATTCCTACGTTTACTGATGATTTGCTCCATGATTGCCGGAGGCAACTGCCCACATTTAGGGCTTTCGCCTCTAGAACGCTGGGACATCGACGTCGTCAGACAAATCAAGGGGAGCAATTATGGGCTGGCTGGACCGGGACCGAACCATCGCACCGCCGGGATTCAACCGCTGGCTGGTGCCGCCTGCGGCGCTCGCCGTCCACCTGTGCATCGGCCAGGCCTACGCGACGAGCGTGTACAAGACTGCACTGGTCAAGCACTTCGGCGCCAGCCTCACTGAAATCGGCGTGATCTTCTCCATCGCCATCGTGATGCTTGGCCTGTCGGCGGCAATCATGGGTACCTGGGTGGACAAGAACGGCCCCCGCAAGGCGATGTTCACCTCGGCCATGTTTTGGGTCAGCGGCTTCCTGATCGGCTCCCTCGGCATCTTCACGCAGCAGTTGTGGCTCGTCTACCTCGGCTACGGCTTCGTCGGCGGCATCGGCCTGGGCATCGGTTACATCTCGCCGGTTTCCACGCTGATCAAGTGGTTCCCGGACCGGCCGGGACTCGCCACCGGCATGGCGATCATGGGCTTCGGCGGCGGCGCCTTGATCGCGAGCCCCGTCTCCACCGCCCTGCTTAAGCTGTATGACCCCAACTCCAACGCCAAGGGCTGGGTGGCCAGCGGCGACTCCGTGGGCAAGCTCTTCCTGACCCTCGCCGTCATCTATCTCGCCTACATGCTGTTCGGGGCCTTCACCATCAAGGTCCCGGCCGACGGCTGGCAGCCGGCAGGCTTCGACTCCACGAAGGTCCAGGCCGCCAAGCTCGTCACCACGGAGAACGTCTCCGCCAAGAACGCAGTGAAAACCAAGCAGTTCTGGCTGGTCTGGATCGCGCTGTTCTGCAACGTCACCGCGGGCATCGGCATCCTGGAACAGGCCGCGCCGATGATCCAGGACTTCTTCCGCCAGTCCGACGGCGCGTCCCTGGTCAGCGCCGCCGTCGCCGCCGGCTTCGTCGGGCTGCTCTCCATCGGCAACATGGCCGGGCGCTTCGCGTGGTCCGCCACCTCCGACGTGACCGGCCGCAAGCGCATCTACATGGTGTACCTCGGCGTCGGCGCGGTGCTGTACGTCCTGCTGGCCATCGCCGGGTCGTCCACCACCATCCTCTACGTGGCGCTGGCGTTCCTGATCATCTCCTTCTACGGCGGCGGCTTTGCGACCGCCCCGGCCTATCTGCGGGACCTCTTCGGCACGTTCCAGGTGGGCGCCATCCACGGCCGGCTGCTGACCGCCTGGTCCGCCGCCGGTGTCGCCGGGCCGCTGATCGTCAACGCGTTCCTGGACGCGCAGGGCACGCCCGGCAAGCTGAACGCCGCGTCCTACCAGCCGGCACTGCTGACCATGGTGGCGCTGCTGGTGATCGGCTTCGTCGCCAACCTGCTGGTCAAGCCAGTCGACGCACGATTCCACGAACCCCGCCCAGACCGCGAGCGGTCGAACGAACCTGCCATGGAGGCCTGAGATGAGCACAGCACACACCCCCGGCGCGCAGGCAGCTGTGAAAGCGTCCACCGGCAGGTTGGCCGTGGCGTGGGCCCTGGTCGGGGTGCCGCTGGCCTACGGGGTCTACGAAACCCTTACCCGCGTGGCGGCGCTCTTCGGCTGACCCATGACGTTCACCGCACCCGAGCAGTTCACCACCCGCCCCACCCTGCAGGGCACCTTCGGGATGAGTGCCTCCACGCACTGGCTCGCGACGGCGGCGGCCCAGGCGGTGCTCGAACGCGGCGGTAACGCGTTCGACGCCGCCACGGCCGGCGCCTTCGTGCTGCATGTCGTGGAGCCCCACCTCAACGGTCCCGGCGGGGACATGACCGGCGTCTTCGTGACGGCGTCAGATCCCGGCAAGCCCGTGGTGCTGATGGGCCAGGGGCCGGCACCGGCAGCGGCGACGGTGGAGCACTACCTGGCCGAAGGCCTGGAACTGGTGCCCGGTTCCGGGGCGCTGGCCGCTGCGGTGCCCGCCGCCGTCGACGCCTGGCTCCTGCTCCTGCGTGACCACGGGACCTGGGAGCTGGAGGCTGTGCTGGACTTCGCGGCTGGCTATGCACGCGACGGGCACCCGATACTCGGCAGAGTCGGCACCACGATTGCCTCGGTGGCGGAGCTGTTTCAGGAGCACTGGCCCAGCTCGGCCGAGCTGTGGATGCCCGGCGGAAGGATCCCCGCCGAGGGGGAGCTCATCCGGAACCCCGCCTACGCCCGGACCCTGGACAGGCTCATCGCCGCCGGGGCAGCCAGTGGCTCCCGTGAGGCACGGATCGATGCCGCCCGGCGGGAATGGCGGGAGGGATTCGTCGCCCACGCGATGGTGGAGTCGGTGCAGACCCCGCACCGGCACTCCTCCGGCACCGACCACGCCGGCGTACTGGCGTCCTCCGACCTCGCCGGTTTCGCCGCGGGCTATGAGGCGGCGGCCACCGTCGAGTTCCGCGGGCACACCATCGCCAAGACCGGGCCGTGGGGGCAGGGACCGGCGCTGCTGCAGACCCTCGCCATCCTCGACGGGTTCGAGGACCGCTTCCTGGATCCGTCGACTGAGCTAGGGGCGCACACGATCCTGGAGGCGCAGAAGCTCGCGCTGGCAGACCGTGAAGCCTACTACGGGGACACGGATGTTCCGCTGGAGTACCTGTTGTCCGAGGAGTACTGCGCGGGCCGCCGGGCGCTGATCACCGACCGGGCGTCGCACGAATTCCGGCCCGGCCACGTCCCCGGGCATGAGCCGTACGTGCCGGCGTTGCGGACCGAGTACACCCCGCCTGCACTGGCCGTGGCCGGTGCGGAGTCCGGCCCTGCGGGTTTGGGCGTCGGGGAGCCAACTGTGGCGCCGAGCGGGGAAACCCGGGGCGATACCTGCCACATCGACGTCGTGGACCGGTGGGGGAACATGGTCTCGGCTACGCCGTCGGGCGGTTGGCTGCAGTCCTCGCCCGCGATTCCGGAGTTGGGCTTCTGCCTGGGAACGCGGCTGCAGATGACCTGGCTCGAGCCGGGCACGCCGTCGACCCTCACGCCCGGCAAGCGGCCCCGCACCACGCTGACCCCGACCCTGGTCCTCCGGGAGGGACGCGCCGTGACCGCGCTGGGTTCGCCCGGCGGCGACCAGCAGGACCAGTGGCAGCTGCCCTACCTGTTGCGCACGATCGTGGGCGGCTACTCGCCGCAGCAGGCCATCGACGCGCCGACTTTCCATACAACGTCGATGCCCGGCTCGTTCTGGCCGCGCACCTGGGAACCCGGCGGGGCCGTGGTCGAGGAGCGGCTGGGCGACAACGTCATCGCGGGCCTCAAGCGCCGCGGACACCTGGTAACAGTCGCCGGCGGCTGGACGCTGGGCCGGCTGTCGGCCGTGGTCCGCGACCCGGCGACGGGAGTGCTGCAGGCCGCGGCTAACCCGCGCGGTGCCCAAGGGTATGCCGCGGGGCGGTAGGACGAGTCCGTTCAACTGAAGGATTTGGGTTAGCGTAGGCGGTGGCCGGGAGTCCAGGAGGCTGGACCCCGGCGGCGGCGAGCCGCCAGATAGGTTCCGGCCGTGACGGCCGCCGGGACGGCCAGGAACAGCCCGGCCCCAGCTGCGCCACTGGCGACGCCCCCAACCGCGAAGTATCCGGTCAGGCCGATCCACCAGAGCAGCGCCGCTGCCAACCCACCGACGACGAGGATGGCATCGCGGGTCCCCCGGCGGTTGCGCACCGGAAGGCGGCGAGTCCTGAGAGTCCTCAAGCGGGTTGGGGCTGCGGGTGACGAGGCGGTACGTCGGGTGTGACGTGCGAGGACGTAGGTTCCGGCGGTGGTCAGCGCTGGTACTGCGACAAAAACAATCAGTCCGCCGCCGCCACTGGCTGGGCCGCCGACGGTGAAATATCCCGTCAGGCCGATCCACCAGAACAGCACCGCCGCGAACCCACAAATGATCTCGGGCGCGTGGCTCAGACCGGAACGGTACGTAGGACGAGAACTGGAATCACTGATCCCGGTCATGGAGTTCCCCTTCTGAATAGTTCCCCCGATTGCCACGTACTCGTCATCACAACACGGATCTGCAACTTTGATAAGACCCATTGGCTAAGCATGGAAAGGCGCTCCTTCGTCGGCCCCTTGGCGTCCAGCGTCAGAGCATGATCCGCGTCGAAGGGACGAAACTGCTCGCCGGCTGCTTCTTGCGTTTCAGCAGCGAAAGTAGGGGTTTCGTCGGGGTGTCTGGTAGGGGTCGAGGTGGGGTGGCGGGATGAACCACGGGATCCCGTTGCGGGGCTGTATGGTCCATTGTTCTTTGTGGATCAGGTGGTGATGGTGTGAACACAGGAGTGTTCCGTTGTCGGTGCTGGTGGTGCCGCCGTGGGACCAGTAGGTGATGTGGTGGGCTTCGCACCAGGGGGCGGGTATGGTGCAGCCGGGGAAGGCGCAGCCTTGGTCGCGGGCGGTGATGGCTTTGCGGATGTGGGGCGGGAAGATGCGGCTGGTGCGGCCGATGTCCAGGACCCGGCCCCGGGGTCCGAGCACGACGGGGATGATGTCGGCGTCGCAGGCGATTTTGCGGATGGTCGCGGCGGTGACGGGTCCGGTGAACGCCATTGCCCCGGTGCCGGTGAACCCTAACGGGCCGGGGCCCGTGAAGCCGAACGGGCCGGGGCCCGTGAAGCCGAACGGGCTGGGGCCGGTGAAGCCGAACGGCGTGGGGCCCGCGATTTGTCCGGCCGCGTCGGGGTAGGTGTTGGCAGTGTCGGTCCCGCCGGGGCCGTCGGCCTCCACGGTGTCCCCGTAGCTGCGGAGCCGGTCGAGGAGGTCGCGGTAGTCGATGGTGACCATGACCTGGGGCCGGAGTCCGCCCGCGGCGGGCAATCCGCCGGAGGCGAGGGCGACTTTGCAGCCGCCGACGAGGCCGTCGAGGAGTTTCTGCGGCCGGGACCGCCGGTCCAGCTGGTTCGGCACGAACCCGTCCGCGTCCGTGCCCGCACCTTCGTCCGCGGCGGTGTCACTGCCGCCCGATTCGCCCTCGGCTCCGGCGGCCGGGGTGCGGGGGTTGGTGGCGGTGTTCATCACGGTGAGCAGGTGTTCGAACTGTTCGGTGGTGGCGAAGATTTCCAGGTGCTGCAGGCCGTGGCGGGGCCGGCGGATGAAGGCGCCTGGAGTTGACGGAGGAGTTCTTCGGAGGGTTCGGCGCCGTCCTGGTCTACCGCGTCCATCCAGCGCCTCGCGATCCGGGCCAGGAAGTCCGGGTCGTGCTCGACCGCGGTGCGGGTCAGGACGTGTTCCATCCGGGCAGCCGTCTCCGCGTCGCAAACGCGCCGGACCCGGCCCAGCGCCTGCGTGATGATGGTCGCGGACCGGGACGGCACGGCCCCGGCGGACAGGGCCGCGGCGAGTTCCTCGCGCAGGGGCGGGAGGGGCTGGCCGGTCATCCCGGTGCGGGGCAGCACCTCCCCGGCCAGGGACAGGCGCCGGTGGGCTTCGGCGGCGCTGATCTGCAGCCTGTCCCGCAGAAACTCGGAGCTCTTGCGGTACCCGTCATCGAGCACCGGGACACCGCCGGCGGCGGTCTCCTTGCGGGTGCGGTCCACGACCCCGGCTGCCACCAGTTGCAGGTACTCCACGGCCCGGGAGATTTCCTCGATCCGGCCCGCGAAATCTGCCGCCTCGCCAAAGTCCAGCAGTGACGAGTCCGCGACCGCCGTCGCGCACAGCTCCTGAAGTCGGCCAAGGACCCCATCAAAATTAGGGGCTACGCCGCGCCCATCACCGCCCGGCCTTCCGGCCGGACGAGCGATGAGAGCTGCACCGATTCCCATAACCCAATTCAACCGCAGGGGTCAGACATTATTGGCGGCAACCGGACCGGCCGACGCCACATCACCAGCACCGGAATGGACGCGAGCCCACGGACTCAGCGCCCGCCGCCAAGAACCCGCGGTCGACCGAACTGGGTCCGGACGCCCGGGGAGAACAACACCGACTCCGGCGGCCCGGAAACCCCGATGCCCGCCGCTGCGATGAGCAGGTCCTCCAGCACCGTCACCCGGGCCCGGAACAGCGGCCACGGGCCATGGGCATTCGGAACGTAGAGCGTTTTGCCGCGGAAACGGGTATGCAAACCGAACCGTGCGGTGAGGTGGACGGACAAGGGGTCCGCTGCTTCGACGTCGAACTCCGGGATCACCGCGAAATCGCTCCGCGCGCCGCCCCGAAAACGCCGCACCGAGTATCCGGTGGACGGGTCTGCCCGGTTGGCTGCCCGGAAGCGGTCCCGGGACCACACGTACGGGATGCCAGCAGCCCGGGCCGCCAGAACCACCGCCAGCCGCGAGGCGTCCAGGCTGAGGAAGACGACGCCCCTGGTACCGTCCGGCTCCCGGGAGTAGAGCCGCACATTGATCTCGTTGAAGCTGCCAAAGTAGGGAACCCCGGGTCCGTTGCCCAAACCGGCGCCCCGCATGCGGAAGCCGATAAGTCCCACCCAGGCCGATCCGTCGAACACGTCCGGTACTACGCCGCGGGGCATGAAAGCCGCTGCCGCGGCCTCGGGGATACGCCAGTGCAGGAACACGGCGTCGGTCCAGCGCTGGTCCATGATGACCGGTCTGGGCAACTCTGGCGCGTTGGGCCACGGATCCGTTGGCATCAGCTGAGTCAGCTGGCCGTCGACGCCGTTTGGGTGCCGGCGGGCTGCTTCTGCCAGGGCCAGCGGCCGGTGATTTCGAGCTCGAGGGAGAAGCTGAGGAAGGTCCGGATCAGCACGATGATGGCCAGCACCCCGACACTCTCGAAAGTCGGCGTGACGGCGACGGTCCGGATGATGTCGGCAGCCACGAGCAGTTCCAGGCCCAGCAGGATGGAGCGGCCCAGCAATTGCCGGTAGGAGCGGTAGATCGAGAGCGGTTCGGCGCCGGCGGGAAGTTGCCGCGGCTGGAATCCCCGCAGGGCCATCGGCAGCGACACGAGCGCGCCGATGACCATCACGGCTACGCCGGCGAAGTCCATGAAGCCGCCGATTGCCTCGATGATGCTTCTAAAGTCCATGCTGCTCCTCGTTGGGGATCGTGGTCTGCCGTCGACGGTACGTCAGGGATGCCGCACGCCGACGCCGGCCAGGATGGCGCGGTAGCCCTCGCGGAAGCTCGGATACTCAAACTCGAAGCCGGTGCCCCGCAGGAGCGCGTTGCTGACGCGTTTGTTCCCGCCCCGTGACGGCTCGCCGCTGCCCGAGGCGCCGCGCGAGGCGCCGCGAGCTCCGGTCTCAGCGCTCGACGCCGGCTCCGCCGGTGCGACCTCCGGCAGCCCCAGTTCGGCGGCGAGGAAGCGCAATACCTCGCCGAGCTCGGCCGGTTCGTTATCCACGCCCAGGTACAAGGGCGCGGGCTCGGCATCCATCGTGCACAGCTGGACGATCGCGGCTGCGGCGTCGTCGCGGTGGATGCGGTTGGTAAAGCGGGACTCCGCCGGGACGGCGGCCTTCCCGCCGCGTACCTGGTCGATCAGCCGGGTCCGGCCCGGCCCGTAGATGCCGCCCAGACGCAGCACCACGGGCGAAATTCCTGTGCCGCGCAGGCGGCTGTAGAGCAGTTCCTCGGCCTCGCGGATGATGCGGCCGGAGAACCCTCCGGGGTTGGGCGTCGTCGTTTCGTCAACCCAGCCGCCGTCGGCGTCGCCGTACACCGCGGTGGAGGAGACGAACAGCACCCGGCGGACGGGCGCTCCGGAGGCCGCCACGGCGTCGAGCACGTGCGCGAGGCCGTCCACAAAGGCGGCCCGGTACGCCTCCTCGGTGGGCGAATCCGCCGCAATGGCGACGACGACGGCGGTGGTATCCGCCGGGACCGGCGGCAGTGCGCCGGACGTCAGGTCAGCCGCCATGCCCTCGATGGCCGGCGGCAGCTTCTCCGGCGAGCGCCGCCAGCCCACCACGCGGTGGCCGGCCGCGGCAAAGCGCAGGCCGGCCTCGGTTCCCAGATCGCCGCAACCGGCCAGCAGTACAGTCATACCCGCCAGTCTGCCAGCAATTGCGGGGCGACGTGGCGAGACGCCCGGCTACCGCGCAGCGATGGGGAAGAAGACCCTCGGATCCTGGAGGAGTGCCGGGTAGTCGAAGTCCCGGCGCGCAACGATCTCGTTGACCTGGAAGTTGCGTGCAAACACGCCGTCGACCGTGATCGGACGGCCCTGGACCTCACCGACGGCGAAGGACTGGCCGCCGTCGAACGGGATGGCCACCACGGACTTCCCCGGCAGGGTGGTGAAGGCCTCCTCCTGCGCCTGGCGCTTGCGGGTGGGCTTCTTCACGAGCGGCTTGGCCGGGCGCTTGCGGGCGTTTTTGTCCGGCCGGCGCGACCCGTTGTCCGCGTAGACGAACTCGTAGTCGTCCTCGCCGGCGGCGGGAGCGGCGGAGCCGCGGACCGGCGGCAGGCTGATGGTGTCCAGGCGTTGCGGGTCGGTGCCGCCCAGCGGCAGGCGGAGGACCCACATGCGGTCGCCGGCAGGGTCTTCCGGCAGCAGTTCGTGCTTGGGCTCGGGCCAGACGTACTCCAGGTCCGGGTCCGTGCCGGGGAACACCTCGGTGTAGAACTTCGGGTCCTTGGCGAGCAGCCGGGAGCGGTGGCTGAGGTGGAAGTCCGGGTTCCCCAGCCAGTACGGCATCGGGATCTTGGCGGCGTAGTCCGGGTGGGCCGCCTGCGGCGCGAACTCCATGATCTTGTCGCGGGTGGTGTCTTCGCCGCCGCGGGCGGTCCACTCGTCCACCATGGCCAGACCGTACATCGTCAGCGCCGGCACGTGGCCCATCCACATCCGGACGGCCGGGTGGGACTGCCAGCCGTACTCGGGAATCACCAGCGCGCGCAGCATTTGCAGCGCTTCGACGCGCTGCTTGCCGAGCCGCGCGGGATCAAGGGCCGCTGCGCTCTGCTGGAAATCGGGGAAGGGGAGGAAAGTCTGCATCTCTCCAGTTTGGGGCCACAGGGCCGCATCACCAATTGCTGGGCGTCCCAGGTGAGCGTGTTCACATCGCGGATACGTACAGACAGTTCCCAGACCGGGGATCTATCATTTACGGCAACCACCCCAGCCGCACGGAAGACCCGCCATGACCCCTAAAGCAACGGCGCCCTTTGCGCCAAAGTACGGACAAATGCTCGGCCCGGAAGCCAACGGAATCCTGGTCCTTGAGGAATTCACCCTTGACCCGGCCGAGGCCCGCAAGGAACAGCACGGATTCCGCGCCGCCCTCGCCTCGGTAGCCCTGACCATGCGCCGCCTGCTCGCGTTCCGGCTCTTCATCGCCCTCGTCGCCATCGCGAACCTGCCGCTCTTCCTGCTCTCCAGCGGCTGGGAAATCTACGCGATCTCGCTCGCCGTCGTGGTGGCCGTCCACGCGGCCGTGTCCTGGCTCAACCGGCACGAACCGCGACTGCGCCAGCGCCGGCTGCTTGAGCTGCACCTGCACCGCGAACGCAGCGCCAACTACCGCAAGGTCCGCGACGCGGTGAAGTACGTCATCGACACCCCGGCCCGGATGAACGAACAGCTCTACCTGGAACTCCTCGCCGCCAAGCGCGTCGCCCTGCACCTCGCCCAGGGCACCGTGGCCCTGCTGGACACCAGCGACGACGCCGCGTGGAAGGTCCGCATCATCCGCGAACTGCCCAAAGCCGCCTAAGCAGCCTTCGCCGCTCAGCCCTTCAGGACCGCCCCGAGATACGGGGCGGTCCTGCTTTTTTTGGAGCGCGCGACGACGGCTGGCGCACCGACGGCGATGATCTTGCCGCCGGCGTCGCCCCCGGCGGGTCCCAGGTCGATCACCCAGTCGGCGGCAGCCACCACGTCCATCTCGTGTTCCACCACCACCACCGTGTTCCCGGCGTCGACAAGGCGGTGCAGCTGCGCCATCAGCAGTTCGACGTCGGCCGGGTGCAGTCCCGTGGTGGGCTCATCCAGCAGGTAGAGCGAGTGGCCGCGCTGAGCCCGCTGCAATTCGGTGGCGAGCTTGATGCGCTGGGCCTCGCCGCCGGAGAGCTCCGTGGCGGGCTGGCCCAGCCGGAGGTAGCCCAGTCCGACTTCGCGCAGGGTCTGCAGGGCCCGGGCCGCGGCGGGGACGTCGGTGAGGAAATCGGCGGCAGCGTTGACGGTCAGGCCGAGCACCTCCGCCACGTTCTTGCCGCGGTAGGTTACCTCGAGGGTTTCCGGGTTGTAGCGCGAGCCGTGGCATTCCGGGCATGGACCGTAGCTGCCGGGCAGGAAGAGCAGCTCGACGGCCACGAAGCCCTCGCCCTGGCAGGTTTCGCAGCGGCCGCCGGCCACGTTGAAGGAGAAGCGTCCGGCGCCGAAGCCCCTGGCTTTCGCCTGGTCCGTGGCCGCGAATTCCTTGCGGACGGCGTCGAACAGCCCGGTGTAGGTGGCGAGGTTGGAGCGAGGGGTCCGGCCGATCGGCTTCTGGTCCACCTTCACCAGCCGGTCGATCTGCTCCAGCCCGGTCACCGGGCCGACGGTCAGCGGGGCGGTGAGCTCGCCGGCGTCCTCGTCCGCTTCCTCCGCTGAGGCTGCCGCGTCCGCCCCGGGGTGCAGCCATGTGCTGGCCACCTCGGCGAGGACCTGGCTGACCAGCGTCGACTTCCCGGAGCCCGAGACGCCGGTGACGGCGGTCAGGACGCCGAGCGGGAAATCGGCGTCGAGCTTTTGCAAATTGTGGCGGCTGATGTCACGCAGCTCGAGCCACCCGGCCGCCTCCCGGCGGCCCTTGGAGCGGGGCGCGCGCGGACCGCCGTCGTACGGCTTCTTTCCGGCAGCAGCCGGGAACAGGTACGGCCGGGTGACGGAGGCTTCCACCTCGGCGAGGCCGGCCACCGGGCCGCTGTAGAGCACCTCGCCGCCGCCCTCGCCAGCGCGCGGGCCAACGTCCACCAGCCAGTCGGCGCGGCGCACCACGTCCATGTTGTGCTCCACGACGAACACGGAATTGCCGGAAGATTTCAGCTGGTCCAGGACCGCGAGGAGGGGTTCGGCGTCGGCCGGGTGCAACCCCGCGGAGGGCTCGTCCAGCACGTAGATCACGCCGAACAGGCCCGAGCGCAGCTGGGTGGCGATCCGCAGGCGCTGCATTTCGCCGGGGGAGAGCGTGGGCGTGGAACGGCCCAGCGCGAGGTAGCCCAGGCCGAGGTCCAAGAGCACGGTGACGCGCTGCAGCAGGTCGCGGGTGATGGCGACGGCCACCTCGTTGGACTCGCCGGAGGACTGCTTCCGCGACGCGGTCCCCGCAGACGTGAGCTCGGTGGTGGGGCGGATGATGGCAGCGAGCTCGGTCATCGGGACGGCGTTGAGTTCGGCGATGGTCTTGCCCGCGAACGTTACGGCAAGGGCCTCGGGCCGGAGCCCGCTGCCGCCGCAGCGCGGACACGGGCCGGTTTCCATAAAGCGCAGCACCTTCTCGCGCATGGTGCTGCTCTTGGAGTCGGCGAGGGTGTGCAGGACGTAGCTGCGGGCGCTCCAGAAGCGGCCCTTGTACGGCTTGGCCACCCGGTCGCGCTGCGGCGTCACCTCCACCACGGGCTGCTCCTCCGTGAAGAGGATCCAGTCGCGGTCCTTTTTGGGCAGCTTCCGCCAGGGGGTGTCGACGTCGTAGCCCAGGTGGGTGAGGATGTCGCGAAGGTTCTTGCCCTGCCAGGCGCCGGGCCAGGCGGCGATCGCGCCGTCGCGGATGCTCAGTGAGGTATCCGGGACCAGCGAGGATTCGGTGACCGTGTGGGCGATACCCAGGCCGTGGCATTCCGGGCAGGCGCCGGCGGCGGTGTTGGGGGAGAAGGCGTCCGAGTCCAGCGGCGCGGCGCCGTCGGGGTAGCTGCCGGCGCGGGAGAAAAGCATCCGCAGCGAGTTGGACAGCGTGGTGACCGTGCCCACGGTGGAGCGGGAGCTGGGGGTGCCGCGGCGCTGCTGGAGCGCGACGGCGGGCGGCAGCCCGGTGATCAGCTCCACCTTCGGGTTGTGGCCCTGCTGGATCAGCCGCCGGGCGTAGGGCGCCACGGATTCGAAGTAGCGGCGCTGGGCCTCGGCGTAGATGGTGCCGAAGGCCAGCGAAGACTTGCCGGAGCCGGAGACGCCGGTGAAGGCGACAATCGCGTCGCGGGGCACGTCCACGTCCACGTTGCGCAGGTTGTTCTCCCGGGCGCCGCGGACCCGGACGAAGCCATCCGTGGGGTGGTCCGGCGCAAGGCCGGCAAGATCGGAAGCCTGCTGATTACTATGCATCTGTTCGACTCTATCCGCCCTTGCCCTCCGGCGGCATATCGCTCCCGGCAGGCATATCCTTACCGAATGAGAACTTACGACGGCGGCGCCGGGGCGCCGCAGGCAGGGCAGGAAGTTGAGCAGGAGGTTGAGCCTCAGGCTGAGGGCGTCCCAGAGTTCGCAGAGGTCCCGGCAGGAGTCCACGCCGCGCTGCCGGTCGCGGAGCTGCACCTGCACATCGAGGGCACGCTGGAGCCGGAGCTGATCTTCGCGCTCGCCGAACGCAACGGGGTCACGCTGCCCTACGCGGACCTGGACGAGCTACGCGCCCGGTACGAGTTCACGGACCTGCAGTCGTTCCTGGATTTGTACTACGCCAACATGGCGGTGCTGCAGACCGAGCAGGACTTCGCCGACATGACCCGCGCGTACCTGGCCCGGGCCGCGACAGCGGGGGTCCGGCACGCCGAGATCATGCTCGACCCGCAGGCGCACCTGTCCCGCGGGGTGTCGCTGGAGACCTGCGTCAACGGCGTGGCCTCGGTACTGGCCAGCTCGCAGCAGGAGTTCGGCATCTCCACCCTGCTGATTGCCGCGTTCCTGCGCGACCAGTCCGAGGAATCGGCGCTCGCCGTGCTGGAGCAGCTCCTCGCCATGAACGCACCGATCGCCGGCATCGGGCTCGACTCGGCCGAGGTGGGCAACCCGCCGTCGAAGTTCGAGCGGCTCTTCGCCCGGGCCAAGGACGCCGGGCTGCGGCGGATCGCCCACGCCGGCGAGGAGGGCCCGCCGTCGTACATCATCGAGGCGCTGGACCTGCTCGAGGTGGAGCGGATCGACCACGGCATCCGCTGCATGGAGGACCCCGAGCTGGTGGAACGCCTCGTCCACGAGCTGATGCCGTTGACCGTCTGCCCGCTCTCCAACGTCCGGCTCCGCGCCGTGGACACGCTGGCCGAGCACCCGCTGCCGGGCATGCTGGCGGCCGGGCTCAACGTGAGCGTGAACTCGGACGACCCGGCCTACTTCGGCGGGTACGTGGATGACAACTTCGCCCAGCTCAAGTCCGTGATTGGGCTCTCCGAGTTCGACTGCGTGCGCCTCGCAGCCAACTCCATCCGGTCCTCCTTTGCCAGCGAGGAACGCAAGACGGAACTGCTGGCCGAACTGGCGGCATCCGGCCGCTAAAACCGTAGTTGCCCTATCACTTAAGGTCGCTAAAACGGGCGAATAGGAACCATAAGTGATAGGGCAACGGTGCACCGCCTTCTTAGACGTCGATGCTGTCCATGTGCGGGTAGCGCGCGCCCGCTGCGACGCCGGCCGGAGCCAGCTCATCGAGCCGGGCCAGGTCGTCCGCGGAGAGCTCGACGTCGACGGCGCCCAGGTTCTCGCGCAGCCGTTCGCGCTTCTTGGTCCCGGGGATCGGCACGATGTGCTCGCCCTGGGCCAGCAGCCAGGCCAGAGCCAGCTGGGCCGGGGTGCAGCCCTTCTCGGTGGCGAGTTCCGTGACCCGGTCCACGAGTTCGAGGTTGCGGGTGAAGTGCTCGCCCTGGAAACGCGGCGAGTGGCGCCGGAAGTCGTCCGCCGCGAAGTCCTCCTCGCTGCGCAGTTGGCCGGTGAGGAAGCCGCGGCCCAGCGGGCTGTAGGGGACGAAGCCGATGCCGAGTTCGGCCAGGACCGGGAAAATCTTGGTCTCCGGCTCGCGCTCCCACAGAGAGTATTCGGTCTGCAGGGCGGTGATGGGGTGCACGGCGTGGGCACGGCGCACCGTGTCGGCGCTGGCCTCGGAGAGCCCCAGGTGCTTGACCTTGCCGGCCTGGACCAGCTCGGCCATGGCGCCGACGGTCTCCTCGATCGGCACGGTCTTGTCCACCCGGTGCTGGTAGTACAGGTCGATGTGGTCGACGCCGAGGCGCTGCAGGCTCGCGTCGCACGAAGCCCGGACGTACTCGGGCTTGCCATTGATGCCCACCCACGAGCCGTCTTCGCGGCGTTCGTTGCCGAATTTAGTGGCCAGCACGACGTCGTCGCGGCGGCCGGCGATGGCGCCGCCCACGAGCTTTTCATTGGTGAACGGGCCGTACATGTCGGCGGTGTCCAGCAGTGTTCCGCCGGCATCGAGGAAGGCCTGGATGGTGGCGACGGATTCCTGCTCGTCGCCCTGGCCGTAGAACTCGCTCATGCCCATGCAGCCGAGCCCGAGGGCCGAGACGGTGAGCGAGCCGAGGGTGCGTGTTTCCATGGGAATCTCCTGAACAGAGGGGGATGGAGTGCCGCGGGTCAGCCCGGGAGGGGGCCCGGCGGGCGGCGGCGATCAACCCACTCTAGTCAGCTTGCTTGCCGCGGGCAACGGGTTTGCCCAGCCGCATCAGCAGAGCCGTGAGCGCGGTGACGACGCTGCAGACCGCGGCTCCCCAGGCGATGTCCGTCACGGCCACCACTGCAGGGAAGTCCTTGAGGATGGCGAACGCTGTCAGGGCCCAGGTTGCGTAGGTGAAGAAGCCGAACAGGGCCGCCCCGGCCATCCGGCTCGTGAGCGTGGCTCTGGGATCGTTGGGCCTGATGCCGTAGTGCACGATCCCCACGACGTAGACGAGGTAGAACAGGACGGCGCCCAGGACGTTGAAGCTGGCCGGGAGCAGGTGGCCGATCTGGCTGCGGTACAGGTTGTTCGCTACGGTGCTGATCCAGAGCGCGTCGATGCCGGCGAAGATGATGCCGGCCACCGCGTAGGCGAGCAGCCACTTCTTGGTGGGACCGGTCATGGTGGCTCCTCGTGTCGGCAGGGGCTGGCGTTCCCCGAAGTATAGGCGGCGGCCAGTCAGTGCTGCATTTCTCGGGTATTGAACAATACTGATGGTGGCGGGGAAGCCCCGCCCCCCGCGCCAGAGGTTGGCGATGCCTGTGAAAGGAACACCTGATGAAAGACTCGGAGCGCAAGGCCCTCGCCGCCATCCCCCTGGTCGTTGTGATTGGGGCGCTGTTGGCGGTTGCCGGCAGCCAGGGCGGCGCCGTGGCCGGCGGGATCCCGGTCTTCGCACTGGCCGTCGGGGCCGCCTTCCTGATCCAGTGGCTGGCGTTCGTTCCGGCGTATCTGGCGCAGACGGAGAAGTTTTACGACCTCACCGGGTCTCTGAGCTACATCGCTGTCACCCTGCTGCTGGTGCTGCTGACCCCGGGGATCGACGCCCGGGGACTGTTGCTCGCTGGTTTAGTGCTCGTCTGGGCCGCCCGGCTGGGCACCTTCCTGTTCCGCCGCATCAGCCGGGCTGGCAAGGACGACCGTTTTGACGAGATCAAGCCCTCCTTTGTCCGCTTCCTTAGCGTGTGGACCATGCAGGGCATTTGGGTTTCGTTCACCGCGGCCGCCGCGTGGGTGGCCATGACGTCCGGGAACCGGGTAGCCCTGGATGGCTTCGCTGTAGGCGGCCTCCTGGTGTGGGTGGCCGGCTTCGGCTGCGAGATTGTGGCGGACTCCCAGAAGTCCCGCTTCAGCGCCGATCCCGCCAACAAAGGGAAGTTCATCTCGACAGGGTTGTGGGCGAAATCCCGGCACCCGAACTACTTTGGCGAGATCTTGCTCTGGGTCGGTGTCGCGATCATTGCCGTGCCCACATTGCAGGGCTGGCAGTGGGTTGCCCTCATCTCCCCGGTGTTCGTCGCCCTGCTGATCACCAAGGTCAGCGGCGTACCGCATCTCGAAAAAAAGGCCGACACTAAGTGGGGCGGCCAGGCCGACTACGAGGCGTACAAGAAGAACACCCCGGTCCTGATCCCCCGGATCTAGCCGCACAGCGGCACTCCGGCCCGTCACAGTGGGTCATGACACACAGAGTTAACCTTGTCCGGTCGCGGAACCCGGCGAAGCTTGGCAAAATGCAGGTGGATCAATTGCTGCTAAAGGAGACCCATGGGCGCGAACGCTGCGGAAAACACGAACCTTCGGCTTAAGGCTGTGCTGGACGTCCTGACCGAGGGGGTGTGGTCGGGCGAGAAGCTGAACGCCGGCGTCGTGCTGGGAGAGGCGATTGCGCGGGTGCCGCTGAACGACCACGAGCGCGAACTCCTCAGCGGCGGCATCCCCCGCGGCCACAAGGCACTCACCAGCGCCACGGCCAAGCTGGTCAAGGCCGGCTGGCTGGTCAAGGGCCGCTCGGGCTGGACGATCACCGAGGACGGCCAGCGCGCCACGGTTGCCTTCGCGGATCCCGCTGCTTTCACGGCGGCGCTCGACGCCGGTACCCCGGTTCCGGCCGACACCCCGCTGCCGTCCGCCCCGGCCGGAAAGCCGGCGCGCAAGACTGCACCGAAGGCTGCGCCGAAGGCCGTCAAGGTTGCGGAAAAGGTCGCCGAGAAGGTGGCCGACACGGCGACCAAGCTGGTAGAAGAAGCCGTCGCCCCGGTCGCCAAGGCGGTCCGGAAGCGCAAGGCGGCAGAGAAGGCGCCCGCAGAAATGGCCGCCGAGACGCAGGCCGCGGCACCCGCCGTCGAACAGCCGGCAGCGGTTGCCGTCGCCGGTGATTTCAACGTCCTGCTGGGCGCACCCGCAAACTGGGCGCCGCAGTACGACGAGTCCCAGATGCAGCTGGACGAGGTAGACCAGCTTTGGAAGCTCGCCGCGGACCTGCCGGCCGGTTCGTACAGCTTCAAGATCGCGATCAACCGCTCCTGGGACGAGAACTACGGTGCCTTCGGGGTCTTCGACGGCGCCAACCATGAGGTGCACCACCGCGGCGGCATGCTGGTCATCCGGTACGACCACCGCACCCGGGACATCGTCTTCGGCTAGCAGCCGAGGCGCACCCCAGTTCGGCGCCAATCGTTGCTCTAGAAGCGTGTGGGGTTGGGGCTGGGCGGAACGGGCGGCGGCGGGACCGGTCCGGGATCCGGGATCGGTAGCGGGCCAGGCGTGGGCGCGGGGCCCGGCGTCGGGCTCGGCCCCGGTGCGGGGATGGGCGACGGCGGTGTGGGCCCCGGATCCGGCGGGAACGGATCGCCCGGCTGCGGCTCCGGCGACCTCGGCCCGGGTTCGGGCGGGAAGGGATCGGGCTCGTGCGGCGGCGGGATGGTCATGGCACCGATTATCGACCCGCGGCACCGGAGAGGGAAGACGGGCGGGGAAAGCGGGACCTAGTTCTGCGCCGCGACTGACTTGTCCCGGTCCTCGAACACGTCCTCGCCGGGGCCGGAGAACGCGCGGGAGCGCTGCACGGCCTCGACCGAGCCGGTGAACAGCTGGGAGTCGTGCGGATCGGACGGAAGCCGCGATGCGGTCCCCTCGGACGCGGCGAGTTTTCCCGGACGCTTGGCTGCAGGCTGCGTGGAGGCCGCGGCGGAAGGCAGCGATTCGAGCCGGACGTGCGGCAACGCCGTCGGGAATTCCTGCTGAAGGAACAGCACCAGCTCTTCGCGGATCAGGCAGCGCAGGTCAAAGAGCGAGGCGCTGTCCCCGGCGCTGACCAGGATGCGGACCCGGACAAAGCCCGCCGTGGCGTCGGTGATCTGCAGGATGCCCACACGCTTGTCCCAGAGATCGGTGGTGGCCAGGACCCGCTTCAGCTCGGCCCGCATGGCTTCCACCGGGGCGCGCCAGTCGAGGTCGAACTCCACCGTGCCCATCACCTCGGACTGACGCCGGGTCCAGTTCTCGAAGGGGGTGGTGGTGAAGTAGGTGGAGGGGAGGATCAGCCGGCGGTCGTCCCAGATGTGGACCACCACGTAGGTCAGGGTGATCTCCTCGATCCGGCCCCACTCCTTCTGGACTACGACGACGTCGTCCACCCGGATGGCATCAGTGAACGCGAGCTGGAGGCCGGCGAAGACGTTGACCAGCGAGGTCTGCGCGGCCAGGCCGGCCACGATCGAGATCACCCCTGCGGAGGCCAGCAGCCCGGCGCCGAGGGCCTGGATGGCCGGGAACGTCAGCATGATGCTGCCCAGCGCCACGATGGCGATCAGCGCCACCCCGATTCGCCGGGCCATGATCACCTGGGTGCGGAGCCGCCGGGCACGCCGGTTGTCCGCCACATCCACCCGGTAGCGGGTCAGGATGATGGTTTCGATGACCAGCAGGACGGCGATCGCCAGCCACGCCACGGATCCGATCAGCGCGATCATCAGGCCGTGGTCCACGTTGCGGCGCCACTCGGCGTCGGCAGTGGTCGTAGCCAGCGCGATCCGGACCCCGATCAGGCAGAGCGCGAAGCGCAACGGAAGCCGTGCCTCCCGCGAGGTCTCCCTGAGGGCCTCCTGCTTGCGGTTGAGCCGGAGGACCACGCGGCGCACCAGCCACGAGGCGACGAGCCCGGCGGCCACGGCCAGGGCCACGGCGAGGAAGGGCATGGCCGAAGATAAGAAGTCTTGCATCCTTTAAGGTCTAGCAAGCTTCGCGAATCAACTGAAATCGGTGGAAAGTCAAGGTGGGTCTGGTCACGCCGGCGCCGCGGGGCCGGGATCGCGCGCAACCGGCGTCCGATTAGGGACCTACGCCCCTGTATTTCGCGGCGGAAACCCCGAGAATTGTGCAACCACTTGCATCTCCGGGGGAGGGTGACATGCGTCGCACCGCATCATTGGCCACTGTAGGTTCTGCCGCATGCTTCGCCGTGGTCCTGCTGGCCGGATGCGGGTCGCCCGCCGCGGCCCCCGCAGTCAGTTCGTCCCCGGCGCCAAACCCGTCAGCAGCGTCTTCCGTGTCGCCGCCTGCGACGTCGCCGTCTGCGACGTCGGCGAGCGCCTCGCCGACCGCCGCGTCACAGTCTCCGGCGTCCGCCGCGCCGGCGGGCTGGAAGTCGTTTACCACCGGGGACGGCACGCTGACCTTCAATTACCCGGAGAAGTGGACCATCAATGATGCCGCCCCGGGTGCCCGGGGCGCGGCCGTGGATGTGCTCACCGATTACGGCAAGACCATGGCCTCCCTGCGCACCGGGGTGGTCACGGGGGCCCAGTGCACCGAGAAGATGCCCTTCATGCAATATGACACGGCGCCGGTGCCGGCCCTGGCCCAGAAGGGGACGGCCCCTCGCTTCGTCTATGAGGCCCGGACTGACCGGACCGAGAGCGACCCGGCGAAAGCGACCACATTCGCCTACGGCCTGACCTCCGAGCCGGAACCCACCGGCACCGAGGCCTGCCCGATGACGCACGTCTTCAACTGGCCGCCCAGCGGGGCCTCGTTTGGCGGCGACTATGACCCCTTCGACACCACACCGGGCGGCCCCATGCATGTGGACAGCCCCGAGGCGTACAAGGACACCACCGAGTACCAGTGGGCCAAGCAGATGATCATGTCCCTGCGGCCGGCAGGAAAGTAGCTGCGTGTGATGCGGGACCGGGTGGTGGCCGCCGCCCTCGGTTTGGTTGTGCTGCTGGGCGGCTGCGGCGTCCCGGCGGCCTCGCCGGAAGGTACGACGGCGCCGGGTGCGACACCCTCCGGTACGACGGCGGCGGGTACGACGGTGCCCGGCTCACCGACCGGGGGCCTGCCGGCCGCCAGCACCCCGGCTCCGGGGACCGTGCCGCCGTCGGCCGTGACGCCGTCGGGCTGGCAGACCTTCACCACCTCGGACGGGCTGTCCTTCGACTACCCGCCGGACTGGACAGCCCGGGACCCGGGCAGCAAGCTCGGCGGGGCGTTCGTGGATGTCGCCAACGCGGAAGGGAAGCCGATGGCCCAGCTGCGCACCAACGTTGTCACCGGGGCGGAATGCGTGTCCCAGTACCCCTACCAGGTCTACGATTCCCAGCCGCTCCAGGCCCTGGTGGAACCGGGCACCGCGGACCGCGCTGCGCCGCGCTATGTCTTCGAGTCCCGCGGTGACGGGACCGACCCGGGCCCCACCCAGACCACGACGGCCGGATACGGGATCACGATGATGCCGGAGGAGGCCGGGCCGCTCGCCTGCCCGATGTTCCACCTGGTCCTGTGGCCGCCCAGCGGGGCGCTCTTCGGCGCGACCTACGACCCGGCGAACAATGCCACTCCGGGCGATGCCGCCCTGCCGTACCTGGAGAAGGCAAAGCTGTATACGGAAACGAAGGAGTACCAAACGCTCCGGAAGATGATCACCTCGCTGCGGCCGACGAAGGTCGCCGGGTAAACCCTCCGCGCCGGCCGCGAGGTCGGGCCGGCGGGAGGCCAACGCACGGCTTACACGGCGGGGAGGTGCCGCCGCCGGGTCGTGGGGCGGTGCTGCGCCTGGCTGCTCTTGGTCCAGGTGGTGCCGCCCCAGGGGGTGGGATGCGTTTCCCGGATCAAACCGGTGCCGGCGCACTCACGCACCGCCATGATGCCGTCCGCCGCGGAACGCTTGTCCTCGAAAGCTTTTGAGACAGCGAGCACTGTGCCGTCAGCCCCCAGCAGCCGGAACCGGACGTTCGATTCTGCGTCGGTGAAGATCTCGAATTGTCCTGCCATTGTCTTTTCCTTTCAGGCGTTCCGGCGGGCGACGCGGGGTGTCCGCAGAACGCGCAGTGCCGGAGGTCTCCCTACACCCTCCTTGGCCCGGAACAGCCTTGAAAGGGGCGAAAGTCCCGGATGTGGGCAGCGCCGGACCGGGACTACATTGGAGGCATGGCTGAATTCCCTGATGGTTCCGGCGCGGCGGACACCGGTACGGCCGTGCGGCTCACGGCCCGGGTTGAGGGCATGGTGCAGGCCGTGGGCTTCCGGTACTGGACGGTGCGCAAGGCCGAGGAGCTGTCGTTGCGCGGCACCGTGCGGAACAATGACGACGGCACGGTCGCCGTCGTTGTGGAGGGTCCGCAGGCGGTGGTGCTGCAGTTCCGGAGCTGGCTGCGCTCGCCTGAAGCGCCCGGGCGGGTGGAGCACGTGGAGGAACGGATGACCCCGGCCACCGGGGCGTTCAGCAACTTCCGGGTGGTCTACTGAGCGCGGCTCAACCCCCTGGCCGCAGTGTGAGCAGGCCGCTCGCCAGCACCGCCTTCCGGGACAGGGTTTTGTAGCCCTCCCGCTCGAACAGCACCGTGATCAGCCCGTCGTCGTGCCGCATCACCAGGCCCGGGCCCCAGAGCGCGTGCTCCACCGCCGAGTTCAGCGGGAACGGCTCCGCGTCGGCTGCGGACGCGCCGGCAGTGGCGCCGTCGTCGTCGGCCGGACGATCCGCCGCTCCGCTTCCGGCCGAGCCGTCCGCGCAGTTGTCGCAGTTCCCGCACGGCTCGGGGAGGTCCTCGCCGAAATAGCCCAGCAGGAACTGGCGCCGGCAGCCGTGCGTCTCGGCATAGCTGCGCATCATGGCGATCCGGGACTTGTCCACCCGTTCCCGTGCCGCGGCAAGGGCGACGGCACGCTCCACCAGCTGCGCGGGATCGGCGCCGGGCTCCAGGCGCATCCCGCCGTCCGCCGCGGTGACGCCGCCGGTGTCCTGCAGCTGGTTCAGCAGCCCGGTGAGCCGGCGCGGCGGGTAACCCGTGGCCGCGGCCAGCGCAGCCGGCGCCATGGTGCCACCGGCGTGGCGCAGGACGGCGAGGACGGCCAGCAGCGCGGACTCGTCCGGCCGGTGGGTGGCGAAGTAGCGGCGCAGGCCCAGGTCCTCGGACCGGTAGTGCAGCACCGCCTGGGCGGGCAGGCCGTCGCGTCCGGCCCGGCCGATCTGCTGGTAGTAGCTGTCCAGCGACTCCGGGATGTCCGCGTTCAGCACGAACCGGACATCCGGCTTATCGATGCCCATGCCGAACGCGGTGGTGGCCACCACGGCGTCGAGTCCGCCGGCGAGGAACTGCCGGTGGACCTCCTCGCGTTCCGCCGGTGTTCGGCCCGCGTGGTACGCGGCGGCCCGCAGTCCCTTCTGCGCCAGCTTCGCGGCGTATTTCTCGGTGTCCTTGCGCTTGGTGGCGTAGACCAGGCCCGGGCCGTGCAGTTCGCCGACCAGCGCGGCCACCTGGCGCACCACCGCGCGGCGCTTCTCCTTGTCTTCGTGGTGCCGGACGACATCGAGGCTGATATTGGGGCGGTCGAAGCCGCGGACCAGGACCAGCGGATCCGTCAGCTTCAGGCGGTCCAGGATTTCCTCGCGGACCGGGGGAGCGGCGGTGGCGGTGAGGGCCGCCGTCGTCGGACGGCCTAGCCGCTCGCGGACCTCGCCGAGCCGGAGATAGTCGGGCCGGAAGTCGTGGCCCCAGGTGGAGACGCAGTGGGCCTCGTCGACCACGAACAAGGCGATGTTAAGGGCGGCGATCCGGTCCACCGTGCTGGGTTTCGCCAGCTGTTCCGGGGCAAGGAACAGGAACACGGCGTCGCCGCGCTCTGCGGCCTGCCAGGCCCGCTCCTGCTCCGCGGGGCTGTGCGAGGAATTGATGGCGACGGCGTGGTCCGGGCCGAGCGCGCCCGCCAGTCCGTCCAGCTGGTCCTCCTGCAGGGAGATCAGCGGGGAAACGACGACGGTGGGCCGCCTCAGCCGCCGGTGCAGGAGCAGGGCGGGGACCTGGTAGAGGGCCGACTTCCCGTAGCCGGTGGGCATCACCGCGAGGACGTCCCGGCCCGCGGCGAGGGCAGCCATGCCGGCGAGCTGACCGTCGCGGAGTTCGGGCAGGCCGAAGGCGACGGCGGCGAGGGTGCGCAGGGCGTCGTTGGACGCCGGGGAGTCAGGAACTGGGGAGTCGGACGTTTCCTCGGCCGGGCCGGCGTGGCGCATTCGGCGGCTCCCTCTGCGACTCCGCGGGCTCAGGCAGCCGGTTCCGGCTGCTGCCTTCAGGGTAGGCCAGGCGGAGGTTACAAGAAACGCGTCGGCCGGCCGGTCGGGACAAATGGCCCTCGGCAGGGCTCTTGGCAGTAGGTAGGGTGGCGCGCATGCAGAAGATATCGATCGAGGCCCTGGCCCGTCAGCAGGTCACAGCGGCGCTCGCGGCCGGCAGCGGGCGGGCCGCCGACACCGTCTACGGCGGCCACGAGAAGGTGCTCCGCCAGACCGTGATGGCGTTCAAAGCGGGGACCCAGTTGAGCGAGCACCAGAATCCGGGGGAGGCGACCGTCTTTGTGCTCCGGGGCTGTGTCCGGCTGCAGGCGGGCAACGAATCGTGGCAGGGGAAAACGGGGGACCTGCTGATCGTCCCGGACGGCCTGCACAGCCTGATGGCGGAAGAGGATTCGGCGATCCTGATGACGGTGGCGAAGGTACAGGGCTGAGCCAGGGCGGTGGCCGCCGGACTTTCCGAAACCCATTGTCAGTGCAGGGGAGTAGGCCTACGCTGTGCACCGACGGCCCCACTCCGGGGACCGGCTCCAGGACCCTAACTCGCAGGGGTGCCAGGCACACCCCGGATGCCCGCGTCCTGGACTTCACGGGACAGGAACTGCCATGACCAAGTATCTTTTTGAAGCCAATTACCTAGGCGAAGGAATCAAGGGGCTCATGCGCGAGGGCGGCAGCAAGCGCCGCGACGCCGTGGTGGACGCGCTCAAGTCCGTGGGCGGAGCGCTCGAGTGCTTTTACTACGCCTTTGGGGACACCGACGTTCTCGGCGTCCTCGAAGCCCCGAGCGACGCCGACGCTGCGGCCCTTTCGCTGATGATCAACTCCACCGGCAACGTGAGCATTCGCCTTAAGCCGCTCATGACGGTAGAGGACATCGACGACGCGGCCACGAAGACGCCGTCGTACCGGGCTCCGGGGCAGTAGGGCGGCTACAGGCCTGCGCTGTGTGACGCGCCAACCCGCCCGGGACTGCCCGTGGGTTCGATCCCGGCGGCCGCCGTAGGACAGACTGTTGCCGTGAGCAACTCTTCCCGGACCGGCGTCGCCATCGCAGGACTCAGCCTCGGCACGTCGCTGAACCCGCTGAACTCCTCGATGATCGCCGTCGCGCTGGTGGTCTTGCGCGCGGATTTCGCGCTCGACGTCGCCACGGTCACCTGGGTGGTCACGTCCTTTTATCTCACCTCCGCGGCCGGGCAGCCGTTGATGGGACGGCTGGCGGACCGGTTCGGCCCGCGCCGGCTGTTCCTGCTCGGCATGGCACTCGTGGCGGTGACTTGTGCCCTGGCCCCGTTCGCGCCGAACTTCGCGCTGCTCTGTGTGGCGCGGGCCTTTATGGCCCTCGGGACCGCGACGGCGTATCCCAGCGCCGTGGTGATGGTCGCGGCGCTGGCGCGGCAGGCGAACGTCAGATCCACGCGGCCGCTGGGCCGGATCCAGATGGCGAACACCTCGGCGGCCGCCGTCGGGCCGGTGGTGGGCGGCCTGCTGGTGAGCCTGGTGGGCTGGGAGGCGCTGTTCCTGATCAACGTCCCGCTCGCGCTGGTGGCGATCTTTGTGGTCCGGCGGTTCGCCCCGGCGGACATCAAGCGGGAACGTGGACGGGTGGCGGAACTGCTGCGGGACTCGGACCTGCCGGGCATCGCAGCGTTCATCGGCGCGCTGGTGCTGGTGATGATGGCGCTGCTCAACGTCCTGCCGGACTACCGGTGGTGGTTGCTGGGCGGCGGGTTGCTGCTCGCCGTGTTGTTCAGCCTGCGGGAGTTGCGCTTCAGCCCGCCCTTCCTGGACCTGCGGCTGCTGGGGGCCAACCGGCCGCTGCTGCTGGTGTATCTCGGCTTCGCGCTGTTCAACGGCGTTTACTACTTCGCGTTCTTCGGCCTGCCGCAGCTGCTGCAGACCGCCGGCGGGTACGACCCGGGCATCGTGGGACTGCTCATGCTGCCGCTCGCCGCCATCTCGGTGGTCGGGACGCCCTTCGCGGTCCGCGCCATCGACCGGTTCGGCGTGCGGCGGGTGCTGATCGCCGGCGTCGTACTGCTGATCGCGGCGTCGGGCACCATGTGGCTGCTGACCGCGTCGCTGGCCGCCCCGCTGGTGCTGGCGATGACGGCGCTGCTGGGCGTCCCGTACTGCGTGGTCAGCATCGCCTCAAGCCAGGGCATGTACCTGTCCACCCGGCTGGAGGAGCGCGGAGTGGCGGCCGGAATCTTCCAGACCTGCCGCTACCTGGGCGCGATCACGGCCACCGTCCTGATCGGCATCTTCTACGGCACCGGTGTGACCCAGGCGAACTGGGGGCTGATGGTGTTTGTCATGCTGGGACTCGGCGCGGTGGTGTTTGTTGTGTCGCTGCTGTGGCGGGAGCGTAGGACGGCATAGGCCGCCTCCCAAGGCGCGTCCTTGCCTCCTTCGACGCCCTTGATGCCTTGACTCGGTGGAGGGCCGGGTCCAGTGTGAGCGGAACCACAGAAAAGTTGCCCGCACCCTCACGGGACGCCTATAGTCAAAGCAGTGGTTCGATAATAGAACAAGAAGTTCTATTATCGAACATCGCGGCGGCAGCCAGCCCTACAAAGAAGTGAGGACAGCCCGTGCATTTCCACCACCACGGTTACGTATCCGGGGACCCGCGGGTCCAGCCGGCCGCCGGCGTCGGACTTGACCGGCCCGCCGAACTCCCCGACGTCGTCGACGTCCTCATTGTGGGCACCGGCCCCGCCGGCATGGTCGCGGCCGCCCAGCTCTCCCAGTTCGCCGGCGTCACGACGCGCATCGTGGAGCGCCGGCCCGGCCGGCTCGCCATCGGCCAGGCGGACGGCATCCAGGCCCGGAGCGTGGAGACGTTCCAGGCCTTCGGCTTCGCCGAGCGGATCATCGCCGAGGCGTACCGCATCACCGAGATGGCGTTCTGGAAGCCGGACCCCAAAGACCCGTCCCGCATCGTCCGCGCCGCCCGCACCCTGGACGACCCCGCCGGAATCAGCGAATTCCCGCACCTGATCGTCAACCAGGCCCGCGTCCTGGACTACTTCGCCGAGGTCATGGCCAACGCCCCCACCCGGATGAAGCCGGACTACGGCTACGAGTTCAAGGCCCTGGAAGTCGGCGAGGGGGAGTACCCCGTCACCGTGACGCTAACGCACACTTCCGGACCCGACGCCGGCCAGGAACGCACCGTCCGGGCCAAATACGTCGTGGGCGCGGACGGCGCCCGCAGCAAGGTGCGGGATTCTATCGGCTGCACCATGGCCGGCGACAAGGCCAACCACGCCTGGGGCGTGATGGACGTCCTCGCCAACACCGACTTCCCGGACATCCGCACCAAGTGCGCCATCACGTCCGGCGCGGGCGGCAGCATCCTGCTGATCCCGCGCGAGGGCGGCCACCTCTTCCGGATGTACGTCGACCTGGGCGTGGTCCCGGAGACCGACGCCGGCGCGGTGCGCAGCACCAGCATCGAGCAGATCATCGCCAAGGCCAACGCCATCATCCACCCCTACACCCTCGACGTCCGCAACGTGGCCTGGCACAGCGTCTACGAGGTGGGCCACCGCCTGACCGACCGGTTCGACGACGTCCGCCCGGAGCAGCGCGAAACCCGCACCCCGCGGGTGTTCATCACCGGCGACGCCTGCCACACCCACAGCGCCAAGGCCGGCCAGGGCATGAACGTCTCCATGCAGGACGGCTTCAACATCGGCTGGAAGCTCGGGCACGTGCTGGAGGGCCGCAGCCCGGAGAGCCTGCTGGCCACGTACTCGGCCGAGCGGCAGGTTGTCGCGAAGAACCTCATCGACTTCGACAAGGAATGGTCGACGCTGATGGCCAAGAAGCCGGAGGAATTCGACAGCCCCTCCCAGCTCGAGGACTTCTACGTCAGCACCGCCGAATTCCCCGCCGGCTTTATGACTCAGTACGCCCCGTCCATGCTGATCGGCGAGGCCACGCACCAGGAGCTGGCCACCGGGTTCCCCATCGGCAAGCGCTTCAAGTCCGCGCCCGTGGTCCGGGTCTGCGACACCAACCCGCTGCACCTCGGCCACCAGGCCACGGCGGACGGCCGGTGGCGGATCTACGTCTTCGCGGACGGTGCCGCGGCCGGCGCCGCGTCGCCCACCACGGAACTGGCCGACTGGCTGGCAACCGCGCCGGACTCGCCGTTGGCCGCCACCCCTGCGGGCTTGGACCGTGATGCGTGGTTCGACGTCAAGGTCATCTACCAGCAGGACCACACCAGCGTGGACATCAGCGCTGTACCGGGCGTGTTCAAGCCGCAGGTGGGCCCGTTCCAGCTGGACTACCTGGAGAAGGTCTATGCCGCGGATCCGCGGGCGGACATCTTTGAGCAGCGCGGCCTGGACCGCGCCGGCGTCATCGTGGTGGTGCGACCGGACCAGTACGTTGCCACCGTGCTGCCGCTGACGGCGACGGCGGAGCTCGCCGCATTCTTCGCGGGGCTGGTGGGGGAGCGGGTGCCCGGGCGGGCGTAGGCGGAGGCGGTCGTGTCAGGCCTTCGCGTCAGACGCTGGCGTCCGCCGTCAGCCGTTCGCCGTTGAAGTACTCGAGTTGCCAGCCGTCGACGGCGTGGTGGTGGGCCAGGTTCAGCGCGGCGTTGTCGATGCTCTGGAGGGCGCGGCCAACCACCCGGCTGAGGCTTACCCGGAGCAACGAGCCGTGCGCCACCACCAGGACGTGGCCGCCATGGAACTCCTCCGCCAGCGCTTCCAGTGTGCCCAGTCCGCGGTCGGCGGCGTCGTCCTCGCTTTCGGCGCCGCGGAAGCCGCCGGGGATGCGCAGGGCATCCAGCTCGGGACCGTCCTGCAGGCCCTCGGCGGGGCCGAAGGAGCGCTCGGTGAGCTCAGGGACGCGCCGGGTGACGGTGAGCCCGAGCCCTGCGGCGATCAGCTCAGCGGTCTCCGCCGCACGGCTCAGCGGCGAGGAGACGATCGCATCCCACTCGTTGCCGGCCAGAGCGGCGACGGCGTCGCGCGCCTGGCCGCGGCCGACGTCGTTCAGTGGAATGTCGGTGGATCCCTGCAGCCGGCGCTGTGCGTTCCAGTCGGTCTGGCCATGGCGGACGAGCGCAAATGTTGTCAGGGGCATGGTTCCATTGTGCCCCGAGCTGGCGTGGACCCGGCCATCCGGGCTCCGCGCACATATGATCGGAGGGCCGATTGCGGTGCGGCGACGGCCGCCCGCAGCTCCAAGCGAAAGAGGACAACACATGCCTGATACCCGCGCCGGGCTGCCGGCGATCTGGACCGACGGTCTTGGCCGCGCCAGCATCCGGTCCCTCCAGGTCCTGGCGGTGGCCGCCTTTGCCTGGGCTGTCCTGTGGACCCTCACCCGGGTCCCGCTGGTCATCATTCCCGCCACCATCGCCGTCATCCTCGCTGCGGCGATCGCGCCACTGGTCCGGTGGCTCGCCGCGCACGGTTTCCCGCGTGCCCTGGCCGTCGCTGCCTCGTTCCTTGCGATCGTTGCCGTGTTCGGCGGCATCGTCACGGGCATCGTGTTACTGGTCCGCAGCCAGTGGAAGGAACTGAGCCAAAAGGCCGTGGCCGGCGTCGACCAACTGCATACCTTCCTGAACACAGGCCCCATCCCGGTCAGCGACGAGCAGATCAACACAACACGTGAATCCGTGCAGAAGTTCTTCACCTCCAGTTCCTTCGGCTCCGAGGCGCTCACCGGGGCGCGGACCGTCGGCGAAATTCTGGTGGCCATGATCCTCATGGCTGTCACCCTGTTCTTCCTGCTCAAAGACGGGGCCAAGATCCGTGACTTCCTCATCGGCTTCCTGCCCGCCGCCCACCGCGGCACCGCCCACCTTGCCGCGGACCGGTCCGCCGTCGTCCTGGGCGGCTATGTCCGCGGTACCGCACTCGTCGCGGCCTCCAACGGGCTCATCGTCGGGGTTGCGCTCGCCATCCTGGGTGTCCCGCTCGCCCTGCCGCTCGGCGTCTTCGTCTTCATCGGCGGGTTCATCCCGATCGTCGGCTCCACCGCCGCCGGGACGCTGGCCGTCGCCGTGGCCCTGATCTCCAACGGCCCAGTTTCGGCCCTCATCGTGCTCGCGGTCGTCATCGGAGTGAACCAGCTCGAACACCACTTCCTGCAGCCGGTCCTGATGGGCAAGGTGCTGTCCATCCACGGCCTCGCCATCCTGCTGGCCCTGGCCGCCGGGACCATGCTCGCCGGCGTGATCGGCGCCCTGCTGGCCGTTCCGATCACCGCCGTCGGCTGGACCATCATCAAGACGGTGACCGGCCGCGAACCCGCCCCGGGGGCGGCCGGCCCGGCGACGGAGCCCGCCGACGCCGAGGCCTCTTAACCGGCGAATCCCGCCTGAATGACCTCCAAGTCACGGACGGCGTAGCGGTGGTGCTCCCATTCCTCGTTGAGGATGGTGTGCAGGCAGGAGCGGATGGTCACCGGTTGCTCGGGACCCCACGGGTTCCGGCGGGACGCGGACAGCTCCGCCTCGGTGACCGCGGCGAGGTAGTCGCGCACCATGGCGGCCCTCTGTGCGCGGACCTCAAGCACCTCGGCATACGGCGGCGCCGTCGTCGCGAAGACGGCCGGATCGTAACCGTCGGTCTCGTACTCGGCGTTGGGTTGGCCGATCGGGTGATACGGCTCGTCGATCTCCAGGATTGCTTTCCGAAGCCACGTGTCCGTGGCCATGACCAGGTGGCGCAGGGTCTGGGCGAAGGACCACGCGCCGTCCACTGTGATGTCGACCGTGCCGGCCGGCATCGCCGCGACCCGCTCGAGGGTTGTGGCCCAGGTCTGCTCCAACACGGCCCAGGCGGCACGAAGACCCGCCGGGTCGCCGGCGCGCCGTTGGGCGCGGCCGGGGAAGCGGCGGTTGAGTTCCGCCTCGACGAAGGGGACGACGTCGACGCCGTTGATGTGCAGGGTGTTCCCGGCTTCGGCCAGCCACGGTGCATCGATGTCCGCGCCGGCCACGTCGACCGCCCGCATCACCGCGCCGGAGAGGTCGGACCGGATGAACCGGGCTCCCCGCAGGTTCACGTCGGTGAAGTGCGCACCCTTGAGGTCGTCGGACTGGGTGAAAGCTGCCATGCGAGCACTCTGCCACGGGCGGGCACGTAGCGCAGCACCCGTGCGGCGTTATGGGTCTGGGGCTGGTCGCGCACAGGCCGCTGGGCCCTATGCGCGATCAACCATTTTCCGCAGGGCAGGATCGGTCCATAATGGCCACATAAGCTTCGGGGACCCCTTGCGCCGGCGGTGGGTGGCGCGGTGTCGAAGAGTCCCAGGTGGCCGTCCCGGCTCGGCGCGAGGGGCGGTCACGGTTCCCGGGCCACGACTCAGGGAACCCAAACCGGGGGGAGTAACGCCATCACTGCGGTCATCGACGCACTGAAGGGAATCATCATGTTCAAGGATTCAAACATCATGGCTGTCCTCCCCGCGAAGGACATCAACAGGGCGAAAGATTTCTACCGGGACAAGCTGGGCATCGAACCCTCCGAATCTATGGAGGAGGGCAGCGTGATGTACAACTGCGGCCAGGGAACCCGCTTCCTCGTGTACCAGACCGAGAATGCCGGGACGGCCAAGAACACCCAGTTGGGCTGGGAAACGGACAACCTGGACGCCGAGATGGAGGAGCTGCGAGGCCGCGGCGTCGTATTCGAAGAGTACGACTTTCCCGGCCTGAAGACCGAGAACGGCGTTGCCACCGCATCCTGGGGGAAGGCCGCCTGGTTCCTGGACAGCGAGGGCAACATCCTCAACATCGCCCAGCGGTCGTAGGGCGGAGGCGGAGGGGCCGCCACGTGGCGGCAGGGATGATGGGGACGTTCGGCCCGCAGGATCTGCCTCTTCTCCGGAGTGATCACCGCTGAGATGAGGATGACGCTGGCGCCCGATAGGTGCACAGGGTCCGCAGGTAGCCGGCAATCTCGCCGGACTTGGTGCCCGGGCTTCCCGGCATCATCCGGCGCCCCGCCATACGTGATCGACCGCTCAATCGATCTCAAATATTTCAGGGTAGTAGGGCGGGCGATCGACCGGTTCGCTGAGTCGTCCATATCGGGAGGTTTCCGGCGCTAATGGAATGTCTAATCCCGAACTGAGAATGAGGGCGTTCACGTAGTCGATGTTGCGGGCCCATGCACCTCCCTTTCGCCCGGCGCCACTGACTGTCTTGTAGATGGTCTCCCCGGGAAACATCCATTCACGTTTGCCGTCCAGAATCTCGTCTAAGACCTTCATCAGTGGCATCCTGACGGACCGGATTTTCCCTGTTTGGGTATCGAGGCGCGCTGTTGTTCCTGAGACCTCCATAACCGGAATCGATCGCGGCGGTTCGCCGTCCCACGGTGCCAGAGTTCTGTGAGGAAGATCGAATGACCTGACGCGTACGAAAGCACCACGGGAGGTGAAAACGCGGTGCTTCATCTCGGGAGTTAATTGTGCCGAGTCGGTGATGAGCCATATAACTTCGTGCCCGAGCGACATCCGACGCGCAGTTCGTTCCTCAATATCGGTGTCCCAGCGCTGAATTTCTACAGCAATTGAGCGGTTAGTCGTCGTATTGGTGATAAGAACATCGGCATTGGATTCGAAATCCTCGATGATGACTCGCATGTGTGGGCGTTTCTGAGCCTGTTTAGCGATCTCCCGTTGATACCAGAGATGCTCTGGCGACATCGGACCGCCCCCCGTGTCGAGTGGTCATCTGGGCGAGCTGTGAAATGCCGACAGTCAACTGAGCCGGGTGAATTCCGGAAATGGCGGGTTCCCTTTCGGTCTACGGCTACGAGCTTGACGTCACAAGTCCGCACAGGACACTTGAGTATTGGTTTGGATCCGCGTATGAACCGCCAGTCCTCTTCTCGATGGACGTTGAAGATCCGGCCCTCTGGCGCGTCCCACAACACGGCGTCTTGCTTAGACCCCGCAAGAACAAGTTCTGCATGATCTTGCTGCATGTTCATCCCCTCCATAAACACGGAAAATTCAAGTGTCCTGCCAATGCCGTGATTCTAAGTTGAGGCAGCGACTCTATACTGGTCGGTCCTTTTCCAGGTACGCAGCTGGCCTTTCGGCCGCGTACAAAATAGCCTGGCGCAGTGACTAATTTCTTTGGGGGAGTGGCAGCGGAGCAACTGCCCGAGGGTTTGTACGAACTTCTTAACACGGATGCCCTCGGCGACCATCTGAGCCAAGTGGAAGAACTGCAACCGATCTTCGCGGACATAGAAGACGAAGACTCCCCGGACGTCCTCTCCCGGCACGTAGGAGACGCAGTCCGGCGGGTCCTGGCCGCAGCCAAGCCAACAGAACGCGTAGCCCTCGCGAACAAGCTCCTCCAGGAACTGGACACCACGGACCGCATCGCGCCCGGCCCCACCCAGCTCCAGTCCCTGCACCGCCCGGACACGCTCAAGCGGCGCAACCTGCGCCGCCCCACCACCAAGCTGAGCGACTCGGCCCTGCTCACCAACAGCAAGGACGATCCCAACCTCGCCGCGGAGCTCAGGACGGAGATCGAATCAGCCAACACAGTTGACCTGCTCTGCGCCTTCGTCCGGTGGACCGGACTGCGGCTCCTCGAACCAGCCCTCGCCGGGCTCAGGGAACGCGGCGCCAAACTCCGCGTCATCACCACCACCTACATGGGCGCCACGGAACGCCGCGCCATCGACGAACTTGTCAACCGTTACGGCGCCGAAGTGAAGATCAACTACGAAACCCAGGCCACCCGCCTGCACGCCAAGGCCTGGCTGTTCCGCCGCCATTCGGGCTTCGACACTGCCTACGTCGGCAGCTCCAACCTCAGTCAGGCCGCGCTTCTGGACGGCCTGGAATGGAACGTGCGGCTCAGCTCCGTCGGCACGCCCACCCTGCTGCAGAAGTTCGAGGTCACCTTCGACAGCTACTGGGAACAGCGCGCTTTCCAGAGCTACGATCCGGAACGCGACGGCGAAAAGCTGGGCGCCGCACTCGAACGCAACGGCGGCCGGCGAACAGCAATCCCCGGGGCAGGCACCGGCCTCGAGCTCCAGCCCTTCCTGCACCAGGAGGAGATGCTTGAAGACCTGGAAGCCGAGCGGCTCAAGGGCTTCAACCACAACCTGCTGGTCGCCGCCACCGGCACTGGCAAGACCGTCATCGCGGCGCTGGACTACAAGCGGCTCCGCGAAGCGTCCGGCAAAGATCTGAAGATGCTCTTCGTCGCCCACCGCCAGGAAATCCTCAAGCAGGCTGTGCGCACGTACCGCGACGTCATGCAGGACGGCGCCTTCGGCGAACTCTACGTCGGAGAGCACAAACCGCAGCAGTGGAAGCACATCTTCGCCTCGGTCCAGTCGCTCGCGTCCCTGGGTATCGAACAGCTGGAACCGGACTTCTTCGATGTCGTCGTCATCGATGAATTCCACCACGCCATGGCGCCCACCTACCGCCGGCTGCTGGACCACCTGCAGCCGCAGCAGCTCCTCGGACTGACCGCGACGCCGGAACGCGGCGACGGCGTCGACGTCGCCCAGCAGTTCTTCGACGGCCGCACCGCCAGTGAACTTCGGCTTTGGGATGCCCTGGACGCCGATCTGCTGGTGCCGTTCCATTACTTCGGTGTCTCCGACGACGTCGACCTGAGCCAGCTGGAGTGGAAGCGCGGCAACTACGACACCGCGCAGCTGAACAAGCTGTACACCGGCAACGACGCCCGAGCCGCGAAGGTGATCCGCGAACTCCGGGACAAGGTCACCAGCACAGAGCAGATGCGGGCCATCGGCTTCTGCGTCTCTGTCCAGCACGCCCACTACATGGCGGAGGTCTTCAACCGCGCCGGCATCGCGTCCGTCGCGGTGGACGGCAGCACCGACGACGCCGCCCGGGCGGCGGCGCTGAAGCGTCTCGCCGCACGCGAGATAAACTGCATCTTCGCCGTTGACCTCTTCAACGAGGGCCTGGACCTACCGCAGGTGGACACCATTCTGATGCTCCGGCCCACGCAGAGCGCCACGATCTTCCTCCAGCAACTGGGACGCGGGCTGCGCCGCGCCGAGGGAAAGGCGGTGCTGACTGTTATGGACTTCATCGGCCAGCAGCACCGTGAATTCCGCTTCGACCTGCGCTACCGGGCGCTCACCGGCTTTGGGCGCAAGGAGCTGGAAAGGGCTGTCGAGGACGAGTTCCCCTACCTGCCGTCGGGCTCGCAGATTGTGCTGGACCGGGTGGCGCAGATAGTAGTGCTGGACAACATCAAGGCCCAGCTGCGGTTCAACCGTGCGCAACTGGTCCGGGACATCGCCTCGTACGCGGAGACGGAGCTGGAGACCTACCTGGAGCGGTCTGGGAACGACGTGAAGTCGATCTACCGGTCCACCAGGGATTCATGGACCGGCTACCTCCGCCAGGCCGGGCTGATCGAGGGGTTCTCACCGTTGGAGACGGTGCTCAGCGGCAGGATTCGGGAACTCTCCGACGCCGACGAAAAGAAGCTCCTCGGCCGGATGGCCGCGCTGATCCATGTGGACGATCCGGAACGCGCCGAGGCGTACTCGATGCTCGTCGGCGCCGACGCGCCCCGCTACGCGGAGCTCGGCATGCGGGAGCAGACGTTCGCCCGCATGCTCTTCTACACGCTCTGGGACGATGGCGGCGGCTTCCAGTCGTACGACGCCGGCCTTGACTACCTGCGCGGTTACCAGTTTGTCTGCAGCGAGATCCGCCAGGTGGTGAAGCTCGGAGTGGCCGCGTCAAAGCATGCTGCAAAGGGATTGGGTGGGGGGTTGCAGCACATTCCGCTGCTCTCGCACGCGACCTACCGGCGTGAAGAGGTCCTGGCGGCCCTGCAATACGGGTCGCTGGAACTTGGGAAGAACGTACAGCACCGCGAGGGTGTTGCCTGGTGCCCAGCCACATCCACGGACGCCTTCTTTGTCACGCTTAACAAGGACGACAAAAAGCACTCGGCCACCACCATGTACAAGGACTACGCAGTCAGCCCGGAGCTGTTCCACTGGGAATCGCAGAACGCGACCTCGCCCGGAAGCCCGACGGGCAGGCGCTACCTGGACCGGGCCGCGCACGGCTCGAAGATCCTGATCTTCACGCGCGACACGTCAGAGGACGAGACCGGGCTGACCTTGCCCTACACGTGCCTCGGCCAGGTGGACTATGTGCAGCACGCGGGGGAGAAACCGATTGCCATTACCTGGAAGCTGAACCGGCCAATGCCGGCTGATGTGTTTGCGACGGCGGCTGCGGTGGCGCTCTGAGAAAACAGGCTCATTGCCATTCTCAGGCTCCACGAAGTCCCTCTTAGCGGAACTCGGCGAACCGGAACGGAACCTCAAGCGCCAAGGGGCGTTCTTCAGATGCGCGTTCGAGAGTGCCGGGCGTGGTGGCGAATAGGTCCTCCCGGACGCCGGGAGGATGAACCCGTTCCGCGCCGCTGTCCGAAAGAAGGCAGGAACGCGATTTCGAGACTGGTAGAAGCGACCCTGGTCGGTGCTGCTTTCATTGCCGGCTTTACTAATATTCGTCAAAACGCGCCTACGGGATGGGCCGCGTCCGGCGCGGCTGTCGTCCCTTGTCGGCGTTTGTTCCCGTAAAATCGGAAAATCAGGGCGGCTGGAAGCCACAGAAAATGCTGCCACACTTATGGTGAGGCGCCATATCTCCTCCGAGACTTATCTCAATGACTTTGAAAGGCTCGGAGCCTCGGTTGTCCCGACGAGGATCCGCTTCCGTTAAGCGGAACCACTCCGCGCTAGTTAGACGTTCCAGTGGTAATGGCCATTGGCGTCAGCGCCCTTGCCGCCGCAGGTGTAGGTCCTGCCATTGGCTGCCAGACCACGCATTCCGACGTCGGCGTTGCGACAAAACGCGCCGGGCACGATCACTCCGGCGACTACATTGGAAGCGGGCGCCGGCGCCGCGACAGCGGCCGGTGCAGGTGCGGGAATAGGCGGAGCCGCGACCGCTGCAGGCGCGGGAACTGGTGGAGCTGACGGTGCAGGAACGGGCGCCGCTATGACGGGTGCCGCGGACGGAACTGTGGGTGAAGGAGTCGGAGTGGCAGTCACTGGAGTTCGGGTGGCTGTGGGGCTGCTTGGCGTTAACGCCACCGCAGAGGGTGGCGCAGCAGCGAGAGGCGCAGTCGGCGCGCCGCAGGCTGTCAGCGCAAGCGCGAATACAAAGGTAAAGGCGCCGGCAAGACGCCGCGCCCGTTGTATTGAGACCATGATTTCCCCCAGGAATTAGATGTGGAATTAGAGTATTGCACAGCAGCGGGAAAGCATAGAGAGCGGCTTATTTTGGACGTTTGGACAGGTGTTCTATGACTACCGAGTTGCTGTCGGATACCCACCCCGCTGACGGTCCAAATTATTCTGAACATGCCGCTTAGTTGCTAGTAATCCCCAGATTTGATTAATGAAAGCAGCCCGGGTGCGTCAGTAAAGTCCGAAGTTGGCGCCAACCTGCTCCGAACGGCGCGATGGCAATCTTCGACGGAGACAAGCCTTGCTGGGAAGCCGCGATGGGCGGTGAAGCGCCGAAAGCGTACCGTTCAGACTAGTCGTCGCCGCTCACGGGGGCCGACTAAGTCCACCGTCGACGCGTACTCCCGCCGTCGTCGTTCGATCCGTGCCTGCTGACCGGGCGACGGAATCCTGGCGCCTTTGGCCCGGTTGCACTTCGCGCAGGCGGCGACGAGGTCTGCATGCTGGTGGGCCGGATCGGTGGCCTACAGGACGTAGCACGGACCCGCCGGCGGCCCACAACAGCGTCGGCACACCTTCTGTGGACCCGCCCCGTCACCGCCCCGCGATATGCCCCGCCACGAACTCCGCGTCGTCGCCCACCACGGACAGCGTGGCCGACAGGTGTTTCGTGAGCCAAGGGAGGCCCACGGCGTACAGGCCCGGGACCTCGGTGACGCCGCGGTTGTGCCGCGGGTAGTTCCACTCGTCGAGCACTGGCACGTCGAGGAAGCCGAAGTCCAAGCCGTAGCCGGTGCACCAGATGACCGAGGTGACACCCTCGGCCGCCAGGTTGAGCCGCGCCCCCGAGTCGGCGGGCAGCCAGTCGTCCGCCGGCATGGGCTCCGCCAGCGGCGCGTCGATGCCTCCCGCGGCGATGTAGGCGTCGGCCATCCGCCCCAGCCGCTCGCGGAACCCCGACTCCACCAGAGCGAGGCGTGCGGGGAGGTCGTCGCTGAAGACGAGGGCGCCGTCGTCCGTTCCCTCAAACCGGCCGTGCAGGCGGACGCCCCGGCGGCCGAGGTCCCGGAGGTGGATGCCGTGGCCGCCGCCGTTGCCGGAGATCAGCGGGTTGCACATGAAGCGCGCGGCCGGCGAGGGCAGCTGGTCCGCCTGGAGGCCGTTGATGCCGAATTCGGGGCCGTGCAGGTTGAGCTGCAGGATCCAGTGGAAAACGTCCTGGCCGCGGTACCGGCGCGGAGCCTCGGGGCAGGTGGAGACGGACAGATGGACTTCCCGGCCGCCGTCGAGCAGGTCCTCGGTGATCTGGCCGCCGGACTGCCCGGTGCCCACCACCAGCACGGCGCCGTCGGGAAGCTGCTGCGCGTTGCGGTAGTCGTGGCTGTGCAGCTGGCGGATGTGCCCGGGGAGTTTGGCGGCCGACGCCGGGATCCGCGGTCGCTGGAAGGCGCCGTTCGCCAGGACGACGTTCCGTGCGTCCCAGCGGCCCTGATTGGTCTCGACCGTGAAGCGGGCGTCGGCAACGCCGACCCGGGTCACCTCCGTGCCGAGCCGGACCGGCGCCTTGATCCGCGCGGCGTAGTCGCGGAACAGCCGGATCACCTCGTCGCGGGGGAGGAAGGCGTCCGGCTCGGGGCCGTCGTAGCTCAGCTCCGGCAGCAGGAACGAAAAGTTCGGGGTGTTCAGGTAGAACGAATCCCAGCGGTCCTGCCAGGCGCCGCCCAGCGTGTCGCGCCGTTCCAGCAGTTGATGGTCGACGCCGTGCCGGCTCAGCCAGTAGCTCGTCGCCAGGCCGGCCTGCCCCGCGCCGATCACCAGGGTATCGACCTTCTGGGCTGGGCCCGCGCCGGGGGAGGACATGACTACTTCTTCGGTACCTTGGGGGACTTGGGTGCCTTGGGCGGCTTAGGCGGCAGCGCGGCCACGTGCTCGAACGCCTTTTCCACCCAGGCCCTGGCGCGCGCCTCATCGCCGTCGCCCTCGCCGTTCCAGACCTCCGGCAAGCCGGTGTAGCCGCCCATGGGCCGCTCGGCCGGCCCGAACGGAACGGTCCGCTCGGTACTTTCGAGCGCCGCCTGGTCCGACTCGGACAGCTTCACGCCGATGGTGGGGCCGAACAGGCCGGCGAACATGTTGCCGTTCACGAACGCCCCCAGGTTCCCGAACATCGGCTTGATGATCACCTCGGGAGTCTCCGGCACCACAGCGCGGAAGCGCTCCTTGTCGCCGTCGGACGCTTTGGGCATTTCCATGAGTACCTCCGGGAACTGATGGCCAGCGAATGGGTCTTTCTGCAGGATAAACCCGCGGACGCGCAGCCTACCGGTACCAGCCCACCGCGCGGTCGTAGCTGCACTCCAGTGCACCCGTTCCGGGGGCAATGCCGCCGCCGGAGGGAAAATAGATGGCACCGAAGTCTGCACCTTGGGCGTCGATCCGGCCCTGGGCCCAGATCTGGGCGGTTTCCAGGTCCTTTTCGGGGATGGGTTCCCGGGTGCTGTGGCCGCCGCCGAAGTGAATGTCCAACTGGTACGTCCCCTGTTGGGAGGTCCCCGCGTGATGGGCCGGATCCTGCTCATCGCGCCTGCTGATGAGGACTTGGGCCGAGGCATGGAGGATGGAGGGCTCGCTGGCCTGATTGCCGTGCTCCTGCTGTTTCATCCGCAGGCCCGAGACGACGCTTTCCACGGTGTCTTCCTCCGTGACGACGTAGGCGGAACCGTTGGCGTCGGCCTCTGAGCCGCCGACGCTTTTCAAATGCTGGCCGAATTGTTCGGAGCTGGACTGGCTGGGAGTCATGCACCCTCCTTGAGGGTTTTCGCGGCGGGTGCCGACCGTCTCACCCTAGACCCGCGGGGAGCATCCGAACCGGTGATGCGGGAATATTTCTTTAGGAGGTCCGTGACGCCGGCGGCCGGCCTGTTCGAAGGAGTGGGAAGGGGGTCATGAATCCACGAACCAAAATCTTCGTTGGTGCCGTCGTCCTGTTGCTGGTGGTTGGCGGCGTGACATTGTTTGCCTTTAGCACCACCAACAGGAGTACGGCCGCGGAGTACAACCCGCAGATCAATCCTTGCGATTTCACCACCAAAGATCACCAACCCCTACTTCGCCCTCCCGGTCGGCCGCGGCTCCTCAGTTGGCACTCATCCTCGTCCATGGAATGGGCTCGCAGTTGGCAGAGGCCCGTCTGGGCATGGTGGCTGCCAGCGTCGTCGCGGTGACCGTCGTCAGTAATGCCTCGCCGAAAGTTTTGGAGGCAATCTCGCCGGAGACTGCTCGGCTGCGTTGCGCCGCTCCAGAGCCGCGTTGCAGGTCGCGAGTTGGTTCGTCGACGGCCCAGGTAACGGTCGGGGTGTTCCCATAACCGGTCCTGCTTGGAACAATGTCGGCATGGCACGGATTATCGGGTTCCTGTTATTCCTGGCAGTCATGGCCTACGTGATCGTGGCAACCTGGCTGTTCGTCGTCGCGCTCGTCATTACAGTGGCGGTCGTCAGACATGTGCGCGGCAGGCCCCGGGTCGCCCAGCGCGCCGCCATGGCAGCCAAGCTCCACCGTCCACCCACCCCGCACCTTTCACCGCGCCCGGCGCCGATCGCCGCCCCGGCATCTGCCTATCTGCGCCGGTGGTCCGTCCAGCGCCGGCGGTACGTCGCCGGTGACAAGGACGACTGGGACAAGGCCTTCAGGGACGCCGAGCTTGGGGCGCAAGTTAGCCTCGCCGGGCCGGGCGCCTACCTGAGGTAGCACGGTCCCGCTGGGTGATTCAGGCATAGCTGGGCAACTCGGCGCAACCTGCGGTGGCCAGTTCAGGCCCCGAGCTCGTGGGCAAGTTCGGCGATGCTCGACGCCGAAAGGTCCCAATCGCTCTCTGGCGTCAGATCCGCGGTCTGGCCCGGGCCGTATTCGGTGGGGCGGGGGACGAAGGCTGTCGCCAGCCCGGCCTCCCGGGCAGCGTTCAGGTCCTTGTTGTGGGCGGCCACGAGCATCACTTCACCAGGCCTGAGGTCCAGGAACTCCGCTGTCCGAAGGTAGGCCGTGGGCAGCGGCTTGTAGGTGCGTGTCATGTCCGAGCCGATGATGACGTCCCACGGAAGGCCGGCGTTTCTGGCCATGTCCAACAGCAGCGAGGTGTTGCCATTGGAGAGAGGGCCCACGATGTAGCTACGGCGGATGGCGGCCAGCCCCGCCAAGCTGTCCGGCCACGGCGGCAGCCGGTGCCAGGATTTGTTCAGCTCGTCAAGGGTTCCTGCCTCCACCCCGTCCGGGTCGAAGCCGTGGCGCCGGAGCACCGGATCCAGGTTTTCGCGGTGGAGTGTGTCCAGGGTGGCGAATGCGCGGGATCCGGAGCGGATGGCCTCCATCGCCGGCTGGTAGAGGGCGCGCCAGTCATCGGCGAACACCTCGGCGTCGAGATCCTGCCCGTGCGCCGCGGCGAAGGCGGCCGCCTGCCGGGCGACGCCAGCGCGCCAGTCCACCACTGTGCCGAAGGTGTCGAAGAGGACGGCGCGTACCTCGCACCCGGTTGACGGTGAACGGTATGGCTGGAACTTCATAACCTGTCTCCTTGCGAGAGTTCCCTGACCGTTAGTCTGGCACTATGCGCACCTTGCGCATTGACGGAACGGCCGCGCCTTCTCTTCCCCGGTTCCTGCCACGCCTGCGCCGGATTTCCAACTGCGTTCAGCGAGGAACCGCCCGGTCCCGGCCCGCTCAGGAGAGCGGCTGCCGCGCGCCGACGCTGACGGAACCGACCGGCCCTACGTACTCCCGCCGTCGTCGTTCCATCCTTGCCTGCTGACCGGGCGAGGGGACCCGCGCGCCCTTAGTCCGGTTGCATCTGGCGCAGGCCGCGACGAAGTTCTGCAGGCTGGTAGATCCGCCCTTGGACCACGGATAGAAGTGGTCACCGTGTTCAGCGGGCAGCAGGCACCGCTGCCGGAGTCCTGCCTCCATCTCGCACTGGCCGCCGGCGCGGGCCATACCCTCCCGGCGCTGCTGGCGGCTGAAACGCCGGACCGGATCCCGGCGTTTGATGTCTCTGGCGTGGATGACGGCCGCAACAACCGTCAGAACCACCACTAACAGTCCGGGGAGTGCGACCGCAGCCAGAACGCCGTCGAACATGCGAGCTCCAGTCGGCAGCGCTGCTGCGCCGTCGATGAAACAGATCGTACCGCCCAGGGTCAGCAGGATGATCCCTAAGGGGCGGGATGGCGGCATTACCGCACACCAACCCGCCCCCACGCCCAGTACCGGCCGCGTCACCTTGGTGTCACCGCCCCGGGCGCACCAGCGTGACCCAGAGGTGCCACAGCATCGCGGCAAAGGTGGCAAGGAACGCCGCGACAGCCAGCCAGAGTTCCGTGCGGCCGATCAGAGCCACGAGCGGCAGGTGGTCGGCGCGCCCCAGGTAGATCCCCGCCACCGCGTACATGCCCAGCGGGAAAATGACGCTCCAGAGGGCGGGTTCGTAGTGCAGCGGCACGCGGTGGATCACGTGCCGCCACCAGCCGGCGGCGAGGAGGACCGGGAAGAGCCAGGAGGCGAAGGCCCAGAACACCACGGAGGAGCCGGCCACCAGCCCGCGCGTCGCATCCACCATCGGCGCGCCGGCCATTTCCACAATCCGCGCCCCGGCGAGGACGCTGATCGCCATGGCGCCCATGGCCACGAAGTACGGCGGGCGCAGGTCCTCGGGCCGGATGGGGTAAGTCATCAGCCGCAGCGAGACGAAGATCCCCACCGCCGCGTACAGGATGAGCCCCACCGACCAGGCGACGACGGCGGCCAGCGCCAGGACCGCGCGCCAGTCCGGCCCAGCGAGGGGTTCCAGTGACGCCGCCGCGACGGCCACGGACTGGCTGGCCACGCACCAGATGAACCACGAGCCGTTGGCGTCCTTCACCACAGGCCGCTCGTCCCGGCCCAGCACCGCGGTCCACGGCACAACGTAGCCGAGCACCACCCAGGCGAGCACCGCGAGGGCCAGGAGCGCCGCCGTCGTACCGGGCCACCCCGCCATCCCCAGGCGCACGCCGAGCACATTCGTTCCTGCGATGAAGGTGAAGAAGCCGAACGCCCGGCCCGGGTCCAGGAAGTCGCTGCGCATATCGGCGCGGAACCTCATCAGCCGCGCAAGGCTGAGCAGCAGGATCACGGCGTAGGAGGCCGCGCAGACCACCAGGAGTGCGGCCGAGAGTGCGCCGAACCCTTCGAGCTCAAGCCCCACCGAGATGATCCCGCTTGCCATCGTGAGGGCGAAGTACCCCGGCGTGAGGGTCTGCACCGCTCGCGAGACGCGTGAGCCGAGGGAGTTGCGTTTCGCCGGGACGGTGGTCATGGCACCCAGCTTAGGGCTTGCCGTTCTTCCCCCGACGGAGAACAACCGCGCCCACCGGAGTCCGGTGGGCGCGGTTGTTGAGAGGTGTGGTTTTGCGTGCGGCGCGCGCCTAGTTGCGGGCCTTGGCGCGGCCCTTGGTGAGGATGACTGCCAGCGCGATCATGCCGGCGCCGAGCACCAGGTGCAGGATGTTGTCCAGGCTGTTCAGCGGCACGAAGTCGCCGGCTGAATCTTCCGGGACCACCAGGCCGTACACAAACAGGACCAGGTAGATGACGCCGCCGTAGAGCAGGAAGGAGCGGGCACCGGTGGCGGAGCGGGCCAGCAACAGGCCGGCAGCGCCGAAGAGCAGGTGGACGACGTTGTGCAGGACCGAGACTTGGAACAGGCCCAGCAGCATGGCCTCGGAGTGGTGGCCGGCGAACTGCAGCGACTCGTAGTTGGTGGTGATCCCCGGGACGAAGCCCAGGATGCCGACCAGCAGGAAGACGGCGCCGACGGCGAGGCTTGCCTTCTGGACGGTGGTGCGGGCTGTGGTCCTGGTGTGGGTCGTGGTGGTCATGCGTTGCTCCTTGGGTGCGGGCTTGCGGTGGCGGGCCGGCCGGTGTGCGGCCGCTCCGATGCTTATGCCAGCAATTCGGAGAACACAGAGCTGCGGATTGCTCGCGGCAGGATCAGATCTTCCTGACGCGGGCAGTGGCTACCTTCGGCGGCAACCAGCGGCGGAAGAGGGATGCGTCTGTAAGGATGGACCTCATGAATCAGCGCAGCATCCGCCAATACCAGGATTCGGTCACGGTCAACGCATCCGCCGAGACCCTCTACGACCTGGTCTCCGACATCACTCGCACGGGTGAGTGGAGCCCGGTTTGTACGTCATGCTGGTGGGACGACCAGGGCAGCGCCGGCCAAATCGGTGCCTGGTTCACCGGCCGTAACGAGCTCCCCACGCGGTCCTGGGAGACCCGGTCGCAGGTGGTGGCTGCCGAACGCGGCCGCGAGTTCGCCTGGGTGGTAGGCGGCAAGTATGTCCGCTGGGGCTTCACCCTCACCCAGTCCGACGCCGGAACCGTCCTGAGCGAATCGTGGGAATTCCTGCCGGAGGGGATCGCCATGTTCGGTGAGAAATTCGGCGACGGGGCAGACGCCCAAATCGCGGACCGCACCCAGCAGGCACTCGACGGCATACCGAGGACGCTCGCCGCGATCAAACGGATCGCCGAGTCCAGCACTGCCAATATTGACGCCTAGCCCGGGGACCGGAACGGCACCACCACTTCACGGCGGCTCGGACGCCGTCGTTCTCCAAATGTAACGAACTGGTAACATGGAACGGATGCGGAATCAGTCTGGTCAAACCCGAGTCACGCAGTTGGACGGCCTCCGCGGGATCGCCGCCCTGGTGGTGGTGGCCTGCCATCTGATCTCCACGCTCCCGAAAATCGGGGAAGTGGTCTTCGACCACAGGTCAGCGCCGCTCGACACGGGCGGGGCGTGGGCGGTGTTCTCCCCGCTGCACCTGCTCTGGAACGGCACCCCGGCCGTCCACGTCTTCTTTGTACTCTCCGGCTTCGTACTGATCCTGCCGTTCACAGGGGCCGGCGCCGCCAGTAGCTGGGCGCCGTACTACGCCAAGCGGCTGCTTCGCCTTTACGTGCCCGCCTGGGCGGCCCTGGCTTTGGCGGTCGCGCTGATTGCACTCATTCCGCGCACGGCGTCGCCGCTGCAGAGCTCCTGGGCGGACATGTACGTGGTGGACCCGAGCCTCGCGCGGGCGGCCAAGGACAGCCTGCTGCTGCTGGGCGCGAGCACCCTCAACACTCCATTGTGGACTTTGCGGTGGGAAGTCCTGTTCTCCTTGCTGCTGCCGGCCTACGTTTTCCTTGCCCTGCGCTGGCGGCGCTTCTGGCACCTGAAGCTCGGCATGCTGCTGATGCTCACCGTGGTGGGTGGGGTGCTGCACGTGGAGGCCCTGACCTATCTGCCGATTTTCGCCATAGGCGCGATCCTGGGCACCGAACGTGAAGGGATCCGCAGGCTGACGCGTTCCTGGCCGCGGCTCGTCTGGCTCCCGGTCACCGCCGCCGGCCTGTTCTTGGCGAACGCCGAATGGGTCAGTCGCGCACAGCCGATCGCCGGCGTCGAGGCGCTCATTACCGTCGGTGCGACGCTGATCGTCCTGGTATTCCTGCTGTGCGGCTCCGCGAAGAGGCTCGGGGACACCGCCGCGGCGCAATGGCTGGGCCGCGTCTCCTTCAGCCTCTACCTGGTGCACCTGCCGATCATCCTGGCCGGCGTCACCTTGCTGCGGCACGTCTCGCTGCCCCTGGCGCTCGCGGTGTCCGCCGCGGCCTCGCTTCTGGCCGCTGAACTGTTCTACCGCTCCGTCGAGCGGCCCGCCCACCGGCTCTCCATCGCCGCCGGACGCGCCGTTGAACGACGCGTCGGTCGGGCCCGCGTTGGCAGCCCGGCGGAGCCGGGCGTTGGGCGCGAGGCGGGGACGACGTCGTCGGCTGCGGACTTGAGCCGGGAGAAGCAGCCCGTCTCCTAAGCCCCTTTATGACGCGTGGTAAACCGCCTGCCCATCCGTCCTGTAGAGTAGATCTTGTTGTTGTGTTTATGCAGTTCGTAGTTCAGGCAGTACGCACGGTCGAAAGCCCGTGTTCTTCTGAAGCAGCGGTTTTGAGCACCCCAAACAGGAGGACCCGAAAGTCGGGACAGTTCCTCCACCTTCACGAAGGACAAAAATAATGGCTACTGGTACCGTCAAATGGTTTAACGCTGAAAAGGGCTTCGGCTTCATTTCCCCCGATGACTCCTCGCAGGACGTTTTCGCGCACTACTCCGCGATCAACTCCTCCGGCTTCCGCTCCCTCGAAGAGAACCAGAAGGTCTCCTTCGAAACCGAGCAGGGCCCCAAGGGTCCTCAGGCCACCAACATCCAGGCTATCTAATTTCCTAGATACCCGGGACCGTTAGGTTTCTAGCAGGGCCCGTCTTCGGACGGGCCCTGCTTTTGTTTAACCCGGGTGTGCTGGGCCAGCCCTCTGGACACCAACCCCGGCCGGGCGCATCCTGTTGCTGTCCGCGTTCGCCACCACGCGGAGCCCCAGGGATCGGCGAGGGAAGCTGGCAGACACCATGAGCGAAACACCAGACGCCCGGCAACGGCTGTCCGCCCGGATCGACGAAAAGCAGCAAGCCATCCGCGCTTACCTGGCCCGCGAACGACCCCGCCGGAACCGGCTCTCCAACATCAGCATCGTCGGCAGCGGCCTGGCCGCCGCGCTCACCGCCGGCCCCGCGGTGGGAGGCACCGGGTTCACCAACGCCGTTGCCGGCGTCTTCTCGCTCAGCGAGGACTCGATCGTCTGGCGGGTGCTGTGCCTGCTCGCCGTGATCCTCTCTGTCGCCGCGGCCCTCGCCACCAACTTCGCAACCTCCCGCGCCGTCGCGGACCGGGTCAGCGCCGCAGAAACGTCCAACGCCCAGTTGGAGGGCCTCGCCGTCTCCCTCGACATCGGGAACATCGACGTCGACGAGGCGGTCAAGCTCTACCAGCAGTACGCCGGCCAAGTCCCCTTTGTCGACGCCGCCTCCCGCTGAAAAGCATCTTGCCGGACTCAATCCACTGGCCCGGCGCTGTTCACGCCCCCGCCACCGGAGGTTTACGCGGGCAGTCAAGGATGAAAACCATGACTGATTTCACCCGACGCAATGTCCTCAAAGGTGCCCTGGCCGCCGCCGGTGCCGCCGCCGTCGTCCCCGCAACGGCCGGTGCGGCCAGCGCCGCACGGCCCGCCGGCGTCGCCCTGGTCCGCAACCGCCTGACCTTGCCGTCGGGCATTGCCACCGGCGATGTCACCACCGGCTCCGGCGTGCTGTGGTCCCGCGCGTCGGGCCCGGGCACCCTCGTGGCGAACCTGCTGGCCGTCGACGACGACGGGTCACCGCTCCGAGGCGGCCGCGCCTTCCAGCGCGTGCTGCGCGGAAGTGCCGCGTCCGAGGCGACCGACTTCACCGCCAAGATCAACGCCGAGCACCTGCCCGCCGGCACCCGCTTCGCGCTGAGCCTGCACTTCGAGGACGCCGACGGCAACGCCGGCGAGACCGCGCAGGGCTCCTTCAGCACCGCACCGAAAACGGGGGAGCTCAGCCACGGCCGCGACGCCGGCGGCCAAAGCTTCGTCTGGAGCGGTGACACCGCCGGCCAGGGCTGGGGCATCAACGAGGAGATCGGCGGCATGCGCGGCTACGCGGCCATGCACGCCACGGCGCCCGACTTCTTCATCCACTCCGGCGACACGATCTACGCCGACGGACCCATCAGCGCCCAGGTGACCGAGCCGGACGGCCGCCTCTGGCGCAACCTCGTCACCGAGGAAGTCTCCAAGGTGGCCGAAACCCTCAACGAATTCCGCGGCCGGCACCGCTACAACATGATGGACAAGAACGTCCGTGCACTGTACGCGCAGGTTCCGGTGATCGCGCAGTGGGACGACCACGAGACGCACAACAACTGGTACCCCGGCCAGATCCTCACCGACAGCCGCTACACCGAACGCCGCGTGGATGTGCTCGCCGCCCGCGGCCGGCAGGCCTGGCAGGAGTACCAGCCCATCGCGGGCGTCAGCGCCGGCGGCACCGGCTTCGAGCCCGCCCGGATCTACCGGAAGATCAGCCGCGGCCCGCAGCTGGACATCTTCTGCCTGGACATGCGCAGCTTCAAGGACCCCAATACCGACGGCAAGGAAACGCACCTGACCCACATCCTGGGCCAGGAGCAGGCCGACTGGCTGATCCGCGAGGTGAGCAAGTCCAAGGCCACATGGAAGGTGATTGCCAACGACCTGCCGCTGGGGCTGGTGGTCCCGGACGGACCCGTGAACGAGGAGTCGCTCTCCAACCGCGACGCCGGCGCCCCCTTGGGCAAGGAACTCGAGATCGCCGGGGTGCTCTCCGCGTTCAAGCGCAACCGGGTTAAGAACGTGGTCTGGCTGACCGCCGACGTGCACTACTGCGCCGCGCACCACTACTCCCCGGAGCGCGCCGGGTTCGCCGACTTCGACCCGTTCTGGGAATTCGTTGCCGGGCCCATCAACGCCGGCAGCTTCGGCCCGAACGCCCTGGACGGGACGTTCGGGCCGGAGGTGGCGTTCTTCAAGGCCGGCGCCTACGCCAACGAATCCCCGCGCAGCGGCAAGAGCCAGTACTTCGGCCACGTGGACCTGGGCGCCGACGACGTCTTCACCGTCAGCCTGCGCGACGCCAACGGCGCCGTGCTTTGGAGCAAGGCGCTGCAGCCGCAGCGGTAGGCGCAGCTGGGTGGGGCGGGAGCGCTGCGGCCGAAGCATTGGGGCCGGAGACCGGGGCGGAACACCTCACGGCTTCGGTGCCGGGTTCGCGGCCTGGTTCGGGCAGGTCCCGCCCCGCCATGCCTCTGGCACAATGGCCCGCATGCAGCCGATGGACCCGAGCCTCCCGAACCCCGTCCCCGCCGTCGACTTCCGAATCAGCATCCAGGGCACGGAGCCGGAGATCTGGCGGCGCCTCCTCGTCCCGGAAACCATCACCGTCCCGCAGTTCCATGAGGCCATCCAGCGGGCCTTCGGCTGGCACGACCAGCATCTGTACGGCATCCGTTGCGTCGACCGTCACGGCGAAGGCCGCATCATTCTCGGCCCTGACGAGACGGCGGAGGACGTCGGCGCGGAGCCGGCGTCCGGCGTCGTCCTGTTCGAACTGCTGGATGCAGCGGGCCCGTCGCCCGAGTTGTTCGAGTACGAATACGACTTCGGCGATTCCTGGATTCACACGGTGGAACTGGTGGGGCCCGCATTGCTCCCCGAGGGCACCATCAGGTGCGTGGCGGGTGCCAACCGCGGGCCGGTGGAGGACTCCGGCGGCCCGGGCGGGTACCGGCACCTGGCCGAGGTGCTCGCGAATGAGAAGCACCCGGAGCACCACGACGCGGCCGTGTGGTTCTACGAGGTCACCGGCGAGTGGACGTCCAGGTTCGACGTCACCGCATTTGACCTCGACGCCGTCAACCGGAGCCTCCGCCGTCTCAGCCTGCAGCTCTGGCCGCGGCCGGTTACCCCGGCGGAGCGGGACGCCGTGCTCCGCCCGGTCCTGTGGCTCCTGGAAAATGCCGCGGGGGAGGGGCTGGAACTGACGAAGGACGGCTACCTGAAACCGGCCATGGTCCGCCGCACGCTGGAAGAGCTCGGCTGGGTGGACGAGACTCTTGGCAAGGGCAACCGGGAGTCGCACACGCCCGAGGTGCTCGACCTCCGTCTGCAGCTGCTCACGTGGCAACTGCTCCGCAAACGCAACGGCAGACTGGTGCTCGGCTCGATGGGCAAGCTCGGCCTGGCCAATCCGGACAAGCTGTGGGACTACCTGGTGCAGACCGTCGGCGCCCCGCAGCACGACGCAGTGAAACTCATGACCCGGCTGGCGGCGCACTGGTCCGTCCAAGGATTCGAGCCCTCCTATTCCATCCGCGACGAGGTCATCATCAGGGCGCTCGAGGCCTCCGGCTTTGTGACGCGTTCCGGTGACCCGATCCCGGCCGAGTGGATTCGCGACATCGACCGGACGGTGCGGCAGTCACTGGGCAGCCTCCAGCTCACGATTCCGGGAGCGCACTTCCGGTTGCAGGAGCGGGAACTGTCCGACGGCGGTCTCAAGTTCCTGCTCCAGGTGCAGGCAACGCTGGGGGACAGGTAGTAAGCCGCGGGGGCGGGCGCCGCTTCCACCGGCGCTGCCCGGTGTGACCCACTCCACAGAGGTCCGACGTCGGCCGCCTCGCTGGTTGCGGGCTGTTGCGGCGCCCCGAACCCGCGGAATTCCGGCGAATATGACGCCATGAGGCACCCCTGGGGGTCGATTTTGTTTGGGGTCGGTTTGGTGTGTAAAGTAGTTCGAGTCGCCGCCGCTGATGCGGAAAGATAGCGACCGACCCCCTTCTAAACGGCCTGGAAAATGGTTCGCAAATTTGCGTGCTGATTTCGGTCGGGGGCCTGCTGTGTGGGACTGGTAATCGCGGAAACGTTGATTTGCTAAGGACCGTGTGAGCGGGTAAGTTTGAAAAGTTGCTCCGGAGCGATCCTCGACTGGTTTTGTGGTTGTGGTGGTGCCGGGTGTGTCTGTTGTTTGAGAACTCAATAGTGTGCCAAGTTTGTTGATACCAATTTTTTGTATTGAATTGGTTGATTGTGCCGGATCCGCCACCCCGTGGATGGGTCCGGTGTTTTTAGCTGGTTTCAAATTTTGTGCATTGTGTGTATCCCGTTTTCCCGGGGGCGCATGGTGTGTCTGTTTTACTTCAACGGAGAGTTTGATCCTGGCTCAGGATGAACGCTGGCGGCGTGCTTAACACATGCAAGTCGAACGATGATCCCAGCTTGCTGGGGGATTAGTGGCGAACGGGTGAGTAACACGTGAGTAACCTGCCCTTAACTCTGGGATAAGCCTGGGAAACTGGGTCTAATACCGGATATGACTCCTCATCGCATGGTGGGGGGTGGAAAGCTTTTTTGTGGTTTTGGATGGACTCGCGGCCTATCAGCTTGTTGGTGAGGTAATGGCTCACCAAGGCGACGACGGGTAGCCGGCCTGAGAGGGTGACCGGCCACACTGGGACTGAGACACGGCCCAGACTCCTACGGGAGGCAGCAGTGGGGAATATTGCACAATGGGCGCAAGCCTGATGCAGCGACGCCGCGTGAGGGATGACGGCCTTCGGGTTGTAAACCTCTTTCAGTAGGGAAGAAGCGAAAGTGACGGTACCTGCAGAAGAAGCGCCGGCTAACTACGTGCCAGCAGCCGCGGTAATACGTAGGGCGCAAGCGTTATCCGGAATTATTGGGCGTAAAGAGCTCGTAGGCGGTTTGTCGCGTCTGCCGTGAAAGTCCGGGGCTCAACTCCGGATCTGCGGTGGGTACGGGCAGACTAGAGTGATGTAGGGGAGACTGGAATTCCTGGTGTAGCGGTGAAATGCGCAGATATCAGGAGGAACACCGATGGCGAAGGCAGGTCTCTGGGCATTAACTGACGCTGAGGAGCGAAAGCATGGGGAGCGAACAGGATTAGATACCCTGGTAGTCCATGCCGTAAACGTTGGGCACTAGGTGTGGGGGACATTCCACGTTTTCCGCGCCGTAGCTAACGCATTAAGTGCCCCGCCTGGGGAGTACGGCCGCAAGGCTAAAACTCAAAGGAATTGACGGGGGCCCGCACAAGCGGCGGAGCATGCGGATTAATTCGATGCAACGCGAAGAACCTTACCAAGGCTTGACATGGGCCGGACCGGGCTGGAAACAGTCCTTCCCCTTTGGGGCCGGTTCACAGGTGGTGCATGGTTGTCGTCAGCTCGTGTCGTGAGATGTTGGGTTAAGTCCCGCAACGAGCGCAACCCTCGTTCCATGTTGCCAGCGCGTAATGGCGGGGACTCATGGGAGACTGCCGGGGTCAACTCGGAGGAAGGTGGGGACGACGTCAAATCATCATGCCCCTTATGTCTTGGGCTTCACGCATGCTACAATGGCCGGTACAAAGGGTTGCGATACTGTGAGGTGGAGCTAATCCCAAAAAGCCGGTCTCAGTTCGGATTGGGGTCTGCAACTCGACCCCATGAAGTCGGAGTCGCTAGTAATCGCAGATCAGCAACGCTGCGGTGAATACGTTCCCGGGCCTTGTACACACCGCCCGTCAAGTCACGAAAGTTGGTAACACCCGAAGCCGGTGGCCTAACCCCTTGTGGGAGGGAGCTGTCGAAGGTGGGACTGGCGATTGGGACTAAGTCGTAACAAGGTAGCCGTACCGGAAGGTGCGGCTGGATCACCTCCTTTCTAAGGAGCACCTACAATCACCGTGCCGGGCGTTATGCCTGTGTGGTGGTGTTGTCAGGAGTACGCCCGTTGCGCAGACGTAAGTTCTGCGGCGGGTGCTCACGGGTGGAATATCAACGAATAGGTGCCTGGCGGCACAGGCCGGCAGCAAGTACGGATGGGTCCTTTCGGGGTCCCTGTCCTGGAACGCTCGCCGGAATGAACCGTTGGGTAGTGTTTGGCACACTGTTGGGTCCTGAGACAACAGGACCGGGAGGGTTTTCCTTTCCGGGGCTTGTGTTTCTGGTTTCCCGGCTGCACCGAGCGCGCATGTGATGTGTGTGGGGTGTGTGGTACGGGGTTGTTGTTTGAGAACTACATAGTGGACGCGAGCATCTTTTATAAGAAGCAATTTCCAAGAATATGAACCTGGATCTGTCCTTGCGCCTTTGGGTGTGGGGGTGGTTTCTGTGGTTCTCTCGAAATTACTCCTTGATCTTTTGTGGTCAAGTTTTTAAGAGCACACGGTGGATGCCTTGGCATTAGGAGCCGAAGAAGGACGTAGGAATCTGCGATAAGCCTGGGGGAGTCGATAACCGGACTGTGATCCCAGGGTGTCCGAATGGGGAAACCCCGCCAGACGCGCGAGTGATCTGGTGACCCGCATCTGAACACATAGGGTGCGTGGAGGGAACGCGGGGAAGTGAAACATCTCAGTACCCGCAGGAAGAGAAAACAATAGTGATTCCGTCAGTAGTGGCGAGCGAACGCGGATCAGGCTAAACCGTTCCATGTGTGATAGCCGGCGGGCGTTGCATGGTCGGGGTTGTGGGACTTTCCGTTCTGTCTCTGCCGGGACAGTGGGGTGAGAGCATGTGCATAGGTGAACGGTCTTGAAAGGCCGGCCAGAGAGGGTGTGAGCCCCGTAACCGAAATGTAGTGTGCCGCCTGGGAAGTATCCCAAGTAGCACGGGGCCCGAGAAATCCCGTGCGAATCTGTCAGGACCACCTGATAAGCCTAAATACTCCCTAATGACCGATAGCGGACCAGTACCGTGAGGGAAAGGTGAAAAGTACCCCGGGAGGGGAGTGAAACAGTACCTGAAACCGTGTGCTTACAATCCGTCGGAGCAGCCTTGTAGTTGTGACGGCGTGCCTTTTGAAGAATGAGCCTGCGAGTTAGTGTTACGTCGCGAGGTTAACCCGTGTGGGGAAGCCGTAGCGAAAGCGAGTCTGAACAGGGCGTTGCAGTGGCGTGATCTAGACCCGAAGCGAAGTGATCTACCCATGGCCAGGTTGAAGCGACGGTAAGACGTCGTGGAGGACCGAACCCACTTCAGTTGAAAATGGAGGGGATGAGCTGTGGGTAGGGGTGAAAGGCCAATCAAACTTCGTGATAGCTGGTTCTCCCCGAAATGCATTTAGGTGCAGCGTTGCGTGTTTCTTACCGGAGGTAGAGCTACTGGATGGCTAATGGGCCCTACAAGGTTACTGACGTCAGCCAAACTCCGAATGCCGGTAAGTGAGAGCGCAGCAGTGAGACTGTGGGGGATAAGCTTCATAGTCGAGAGGGAAACAGCCCAGACCACCAACTAAGGCCCCTAAGCGTGTGCTAAGTGGGAAAGGATGTGGAGTTGCGAAGACAACCAGGAGGTTGGCTTAGAAGCAGCCATCCTTAAAAGAGTGCGTAATAGCTCACTGGTCAAGTGATTCCGCGCCGACAATGTAGCGGGGCTCAAGTACACCGCCGAAGTTGTGGCATTCAGATATTAGCTAAGCCCTTGTGGTTCAGGCGTCTGGATGGGTAGGGGAGCGTCGTGTGGGCAGTGAAGTCGCGGTGGAAACCAGCGGTGGAGCCTACACGAGTGAGAATGCAGGCATGAGTAGCGAAAGACGGGTGAGAAACCCGTCCGCCGAATGATCAAGGGTTCCAGGGTCAAGCTAATCTGCCCTGGGTAAGTCGGGACCTAAGGCGAGGCCGACAGGCGTAGTCGATGGACAACGGGTTGATATTCCCGTACCGGCGAAAAACCGCCCATGCTGAACAGGGGATACTAACCGCCCGAGACCTGCCCGACACCCCTTGTGGGTGAAGGGTTTTGGTGGAGCGCGGGACCTGATCCTGGGAGGCAAGCGTATTAACAGGTGTGACGCAGGAAGGTAGCCGAGCCGGGCGATGGTTGTCCCGGTCTAAGGATGTAGGGCGAACGGTAGGCAAATCCGCCGTTCATGATGCCTGAGACCCGACGGGACCCCCGTATGGGGGGATTCGGTGATCCTATGCTGCCTAGAAAAGCATCGACGCGAGGTTTTAGCCGCCCGTACCCCAAACCGACACAGGTGATCAGGTAGAGAATACTAAGGCGATCGAGAGAATTATGGTTAAGGAACTCGGCAAAATGCCCCCGTAACTTCGGGAGAAGGGGGGCCCCTATCGTGATGGACACTAGCTGTCCGGAGCGTGCAGGGGCCGCAGAGACCAGGGGGAAGCGACTGTTTACTAAAAACACAGGTCCGTGCGAAGTCGCAAGACGATGTATACGGACTGACTCCTGCCCGGTGCTGGAAGGTTAAGAGGACCGGTTAGCCGCAAGGCGAAGCTGAGAATTTAAGCCCCAGTAAACGGCGGTGGTAACTATAACCATCCTAAGGTAGCGAAATTCCTTGTCGGGTAAGTTCCGACCTGCACGAATGGAGTAACGACTTCCCCGCTGTCTCAACCATAAACTCGGCGAAATTGCAGTACGAGTAAAGATGCTCGTTACGCGCAGCAGGACGGAAAGACCCCGAGACCTTTACTATAGTTTGGTATTGGTGTTCGGAGTGGCTTGTGTAGGATAGGTGGGAGACGTTGAAGCCCGGACGCCAGTTCGGGTGGAGTCATCGTTGAAATACCACTCTGGTCACTTTGGACATCTAACTTCGGCCCGTAATCCGGGTCAGGGACAGTGCCTGATGGGTAGTTTAACTGGGGCGGTTGCCTCCTAAAAAGTAACGGAGGCGCCCAAAGGTTCCCTCAGCCTGGTTGGCAATCAGGTGTCGAGTGTAAGTGCACAAGGGAGCTTGACTGTGAGAGAGACATCTCGAGCAGGGACGAAAGTCGGGACTAGTGATCCGGCGGTACATTGTGGAATGGCCGTCGCTCAACGGATAAAAGGTACCTCGGGGATAACAGGCTGATCTTGCCCAAGAGTCCATATCGACGGCATGGTTTGGCACCTCGATGTCGGCTCGTCGCATCCTGGGGCTGGAGTAGGTCCCAAGGGTTGGGCTGTTCGCCCATTAAAGCGGTACGCGAGCTGGGTTTAGAACGTCGTGAGACAGTTCGGTCCCTATCCGCTGCGCGCGCAGGAAATTTGAGAAGGGCTGTCCTTAGTACGAGAGGACCGGGACGGACGAACCTCTGGTGTGTCAGTTGTACTGCCAAGTGCACCGCTGATTAGCTACGTTCGGATGGGATAACCGCTGAAAGCATCTAAGCGGGAAGCTCGCTTCGAGATGAGATTTCCATACACCTTGTGTGTGAGAGGCCCCCAGCCAGACCACTGGGTTGATAGGCCGGATGTGGAAGCGAGGACTAACGACTCGTGAAGCTGACCGGTACTAATAGGCCGATAACTTACACCACACACCCACCCCGCGAACCTTATTCAAAAGGAGTTCGCACCAGGGGCGGGTACAAAGAAACAAGACTGCTTGCGTCCACTATGTGGTTCCCAAACAACAAACCCGTTGCTAAGGAACCAAAACAACTGAATACAACACCACAGATGTTGTAACCACCAGATTTCCCACCCGGGAACGGCTTTCACAGCCCCCAGGGTGCGGACACAGGGTTACGGCGGTCATAGCGTGGGGGAAACGCCCGGTCCCATTCCGAACCCGGAAGCTAAGACCCACAGCGCCGATGGTACTGCACCCGGGAGGGTGTGGGAGAGTAGGTCACCGCCGGACAACCATTACAGCCAGGCCCCGACACTCAATGTCGGGGCCTGCGCCATTTAACACCCCAATGAGAGGCCGGGTTCGAACGGAACACCGGGCGGCAGTTCAGCGTTGATTACCCTTGAGTAGCCTGACCCATTGAAGCAACGACCACGGGAGATCCCATGTCTGCACGGACCATCGTTATCACCGGCGCCAGCGACGGCATTGGGGCGTCTGCAGCCCGGACGCTCGCCGCCCAAGGGGAGAACGTCGTCCTCGTGGGGCGCTCGAAGGAGAAGACGGAACGGATCGCGGCGGAGCTAGGAGCCGACTATTTCGTCGCCGACTTTGCCGAACTGGCGCAGGTGCGGGGGCTCGCAGCGCAGCTGAAGGAGAAGTATCCGCGGATCGACGTCCTGGCGAACAACGCAGGCGGGATCATGGGCGCCCGGGAGCTGACGGTGGACGGCCATGAGAAAACGTTCCAGATCAACCACCTGGCCCCGTTCCTGCTCACCACCGAACTGCTGGAGGTGCTCACCACCGGCAAAGCCACGGTCATCAACACCGCCAGCGCCGCCAATTCACTTTATGGCCGGCTGGACATCGACGATCTCGAGGTCGCAAACAAATACTCCGCCAACCTGGCCTACGGGAACGCGAAGCTGGAGAACATCCTTTTCACGGCCGAGCTGCACCACCGGTACCACGCTGCCGGCATCTCCACGGCGGCGTTCCACCCCGGGGTGGTCGCGACCAACTTCGCCGCCGACACCACGAGCCCCTTCCGCTTCATGTACCGCAGCTTCCTCAACCGGTTCATGCTGTCCCCGGAGCAGGGCGCAGACACCCTGGTGTGGCTCGCGACGGCCACGCCGGTCCAGGAGTGGGCCTCCGGCGCGTATTACGCCAAGCGGGCCCTGGCGAAGGCTAACAAGCAGGCGTACGACGCTTGGCTGGCCAAGGAGCTGTGGGAGCGTAGCGCGGCCATGGTGGCGCAGCAGCTCGACACCATCGATCCCCGGGGCTGACAGGCGCAGGATCGCGACGTTCCAGCCCAGTTGTTGCCGTCGGCAGGGGGCGAACGCCGCGCCACTCGCGGTGGATCGGGCTGCGGGAGTGCCGCGGAGCGTAATAACCGGGCTGGAACGTCAGCCCGCGGCCACACCGCGCCGCCGGAGCTGAGGGACCGTCGGGGCGGCCCTACCCTTCGGCCTCGACCTTGTCGATCGCGGTGAGGGCGCTTTCCATCGTGCCGGCGAGGTCGCTGGCCGGGGCGGGCTTGGCGAACAGGTAGCCCTGCAGCGAGTCGCAGCCCAGGTCCATCAGGTACTTGGCCTGCGCCGGCGTCTCGATGCCCTCGGCCGTGACCTTCAGGCCCAGGTTTTGGGCGGCGTTGATCATGGTGCGGAAGAAGGGCAGGTGTTCCTTGCCGGTCTTGATCATCGCCACAAAGGACCGGTCGATCTTGACCTTGTCCAGCGGGAGTTCCTTGAGCCGGCCCAGCGTCGAGTACCCGGTGCCGAAGTCGTCCATCGCGATCCGTACGCCGGCCTCGCGCAGTTGCCGGAGCTGGCGGAGCACGTCCGAATCGGCGTCGAAAAACACACTCTCGGTCAGCTCGAGCATCAGCTGGCGCGGGTCCACCCCGGTCGAGGCGACGATGCCAAGGACGTCGGTGGCGAAGTCGCGGTGCTGGAACTGCAGGCCGGAGACGTTCACGGCCACACTGTAGGTCGCATCGCCGGCGAGCCAGGGCCGGATCTCGGCGCAGGCGCGGCGCATGACCTCGTCGCCGATCTCGCGGATCAGCCCGCTCTGCTCGGCCACGGGCAGGAACTGGTTCGGCGGAACCAGCTTGCCGTGCCGCTCCCAGCGCGCGAACGCCTCGAACTGCACCACGGCGCCCAGCCCGGGGGACACCACCGGCTGGTAGTGGACCGAGATCTGGCCCAGCTCAACGGCCTGCCGCAGCCCGGTCTCGCCCTGGGCCTTGTGCGCGGGGGTGTTCAACATCTCCGGGCGGAACTGCAGCCAGGTGTTCTTTCCCGCCGCCTTGGCCGCCGTCATGGCCGAGTCCGCCTGCCGCAGCAGTTCGGCTCCGTCGTGGGTCTGCGGTGTCTTGGATGCCAGGCCCATGCTCACCCCGGGCCGCACCGTGGAGCCTCCGATGCGTGCCGGGACGTACAGCGACTCGGAAATCCGCTTCGCGACGGCGCCGGCGTTGAGGCACTCGGTCAGCAGCACCACGAATTCGTCGCCGCCCAGCCGCGCCACGGTGTCGTGCGGGCGGACGCAGTTGCGCAGCCGGCTGGCCACTTCGACCAGCAGTTCGTCCGCGGCGGAGCGGCCCAGCATGTCGTTGAAGCTCTTGAAGTCGTCGACGTTCAGCAGCAGCACGTCCACCGGATCCGGCCGGCGCAGCGCCGCGGCGAGCCGTTCGTTGAACAGCGTGCCGTTGGGCAGCCCGGTCAGCGTGTCGCGCAGCACCGCCGCCTTCAGCTGGTCGTCTTGCTCGGCGGGCGTGAGGCGGGGGAGGACGCCGGTGGTGCCAGGCACCAGTTCGGCCTCCAGCGGGGACGTCCGACGGCGGGGGGCGGCGGCGGCTGCCGCGGCTGCGGGCTGAGTCGCGGCGGACTGAGCCGCGGCGACAGAGGGCCCGGTGACGGAGGGCCCGGCGGTGGCGGGGCGGACGGAGAGTGCGACGGCGGCGTCGCCCCCGGTGGTCCCGGCCGCGGGCGGGAGCGCCGCGCAGGTGATTTCCAAGGCGAACTCGGAGGCATCCCCGCGTCGGCCCGCGCCAGCGAAGGGCAGCCGTGTGGCGCTGGCACCGCGGCGGGCGACGCCGGAATTCTCGGCCGCCAGCCCGGTGAGCATCTGGTGGAAGTCCTCCCGGGAGGCCTCGGCCAGCAGCAGGCTGTAGTCGGCACCGAGCAACTGCGCACGGGAGTAGCCGAACAGCTGTTCTGCGGCATTGTTCAAGAAAGCGATGGATCCATCCGGGGCAAGCAGAACGAGGGCGTCGGGGCTGTGCTCCAGCACCGTCTGTGCGAATGCTGCGTCCATAATGTGTACTGCCCCCAAAAGCGATGGATCTGTGAATGGTGGCGCGCCGCGCGACACCCTTAGGGGGTTCGCTGCGGACCGCGACTGCTGAAATCATATGTGTTCGGTAGCACACTCTCACGCCGCCCCGACGGTATTTGCAAAAGCGTCCGAATGTGTCGTCTGGGCACCCAGACTGGTGCCGGGCTGCGGCCCCAGAATCAGCGCCAGATACAGCCCGCGACTACAGCGCGACAGCTGCTTCCTGCAGCGTCTCGATCGCCTCGGAGGACTGGGCCACGGCCGCCGCCCGGTGCGCCTCCGGCACCGGGCGGGAGAACAGGTAGCCCTGCAGGGCATCGCACTCGTGCTCCATCAGGTACCGGGCCTGGGCGGGCGTTTCGATGCCCTCCGCCGTCACCCGCAGGCCCAGGCTGTGCGCCATGTGGATCATCGAGGTCAGGATGGGAAGCCGCTCCTCGCCGGTGTGCAGCATGGAGACGAACGACTTGTCGATCTTCACCGCGTCCACGGGGAGTTCCTGCAAGCGTCCCAATGAGGAGTAGCCGGTGCCGAAGTCGTCCAGCGCCACCCGGATCCCGGCAGCACGCAGGGTGATCAGCTGCTGGATCACGTGCGAGTCGGCGTCGAAGAACACGCTTTCCGTGACCTCGATGACCAGTTGGTGCGGATCGACCCGGCTCCACGCGGCAATGTCCAGCACCCGCTCGGCAAAGTCCTTGTGCTGCAGCTGCACGCCGGAGACGTTCACGGCGAGGGTCCGTCCGGGGTCCTCGGCCAGCCAGGACTGCAGCTCGGTGCAGCTCTGCCGGAGCACCTCGGCCCCGATGTCACGGATCAGGCCGCTACGCTCTGCGGTCTGGATGAAGGTGTCCGGGGCCATGAGCTCGCCGTCGCGTTCCCAGCGGGCCAGGGCCTCGAACTGCACCACCTCGCGCCGGTTCGTGGAAACCACGGGCTGGTAGAAGACGGTGATCTGGCCGAGTTCGACGGCGCGGCGCAGTCCCGCGGTCAGCTGGGTGCGTTCCAGCAGGGTGGCCAGCATCTCCGGCTGGAAGTGCACGTAGCAGTTCTTGCCGGCTTCCTTGGCGGCGTACATGGCCACGTCCGCCTGCCGCAGCAGCTCGGAGGAGGACATGACCTCAGTTCCGCGCGTCGCCACGCCCAGGCTCAGCCCGGGGCGCATCAGGGTCCCCTCGATGGAGACCGGGGCATTCAGGGTGCCCACGATCCGCTGCGCCACCGCGTCGGAGTCGTTGCAGCCCACCAGCAGGACCACGAACTCGTCGCCGCCCAGCCGGGCCACGGTGCCGTGCGGTCCCACGCAGTTCTGCAACCGGCGGGAGATTTCGACCAGCATCTGGTCTCCGGCGTGGTGGCCCAGGATGTCGTTGACTTCCTTGAAGTCGTCCAGGTCAAGCAGCAGCACCGCCACCGGGCCCGAGGACTCCAGTGCTGCGGTGGCGCGTTCGTTGAACAGCATGCGGTTGGCCAGCCCGGTCAGCGGGTCCTGGAAGGCCAGGGCCTTGAGCTGGTCGGCCTGCTGGGCCAGCTCGTCGAGGGCGCGCCGGGCCTGGTCCTGCGCCATGATGCGCGTGGTCACGTCGCGAAAGTTCCAGATCCGGCCCACCACTTCGTCCGCGACTTTCTGCGGGCGCGAATACAGTTCCACGGTGCGGCCGTCCTTGAACTCCAGCAGGTCCTGGCTGTGCAGCTCGTGGTTGGCGTAGAGCTCGCCAACCTTGGCCTTGAAGGAGTCTGGGTCCAGCAGCTGCTTGGCGATGAACCTGACCAGTGCGGAGGCGTCATCTTCTGCCAGGATCTCGCGCGGCATGCCCCACAGCCGAAGGTATTGTTCGTTGACGCCGGTGATCTGGCCGGTGTTGGACACCACGACGATGCCGTCCGCCGTCGTCTCCAGGGTCGCGTCGAGGAGCGACACGGCGTGGCGGCGTCCGGCGTCGTCGTCCACGCGGTGGGTGGTCTCCCGCACCGCAACCGCCATCGAGGTTTTCGCCCGTGTCGTGACCAGGGAACAGGTCAGTTCCAGCGGGATTTCGGTGCCGTTGCGGTGCAGCCCGACGGCGGGAAACGGTTTGGTGCCGTAGGTGCCCGCGCGGCCGAGGCGGCTCAGGACCCGCAGGAACCCGCCGCGGTCATCCTCCACCAGGAGGCGGGTGCGCACCAGACCGACCAGCTGCCCCGAGGTGTACCCGAACAGGCGTTCGGCGGCCGGGTTGAGGAAGGAGATGGTTCCATCGGTGTTGAGCAGCAGCAACCCGTCGGGGCCCTGCTCAAGCAGGGTCTCCGCCAGTCCTTGTTCCACGTCGATGCCAGCCCCCGGGCGCTTGATTTTCCATTCCACCGACAGGGCGGTGGTCATTAAACTTCAAGCATCATAGGGCCATGAGACTCAAATCACAGCACCGGCTGCCTTTGGGCGGCAGTGTCGCCGCGCAGCGCGGTGATGGTCCGCGCTGACGCCGAGAGCGCGTCGGGGAGTTCGCCCTGCGGCCTTGGCTTGGAAAACAGGAAACCCTGCAGGGAATCGCAGCCGCGCTTGATCAGGTATCCGGCTTGCTCCGGCGTCTCGACACCCTCTGCGGTGACGGTCAGGCCCAGGCCGTGGGCCATGTCGATCATGGAGTTGAGGATGGGCAGGCGCTCGTCCCCGGTGCGGATCATGGCGACAAAGGACTGGTCGATCTTGAGCATGTCCACGGGCAGGTCCTGGAGCCGGCCCAGCGAGGAGTAGCCGGTGCCGAAGTCGTCCAGCGCCACCCGGACTCCGGCGCTGCGGAGCTGCACCAGCTGGCGCTGGACCAGGCAGTCGTCGTCGAAGAAGACACTCTCGGTGACCTCCACTACCAGCTGGTGCGGATCGACGCCGCAGGAGCCGGCCGTCGCGAACAGCAGCTCCGGGAAGCTGCCCTGCTGCAGCTGCACACCGGAGACGTTGATGGCGAGCGACCGGGTGGGGTCCTCGGCAAGCCAGGACCCGAGCTCGGTGCAGCCGCGGTGCAGGACCTCGGTGCCGATTTCCACAATCAGGCCGCTGCGTTCGGCGGTGGGGATGAACTGCTGCGGCGGGACCAGGACACCGTCGCGTTCCCAGCGGGCCAGCGCCTCAACCTTGACCACGGTGCCCAGCCGGGCCGAGACGATCGGCTGGTAATGCACGGTGATCTCCCCGCCGTCGACGGCGGCCCGCAGCCCGGTTTCGAGGTCGGTGCGTTCGAGCAGGGCCGCCATCATTTCCGGGCGGAAGCGCAGGTAGCGGTTCTTGCCGGCGGCCTTGGCCGCGTACATGGCGATGTCCGCGCGGCGCAGCAGCTCGGAGGCGTCGTCGGCGCCGTCGCCGATGGAGGCCAGGCCCAGGCTGAGGCTGGGCCGCAGCATCGTGCCGTCCAGCCAGACCGGCACCCCCAGGGATTCGACGATCCGCTCGGCGGCGGCGTCGGCGTCGAGCGAACCGACCAGCAGGACCACGAACTCGTCGCCGCCCAGCCGTGCTACAACGTCGCTGGGCCGGACGCAGGCGCGGAGCCGGCGGCCCACCTCGATCAGCATCTGGTCCCCGGCGTGGTGGCCGTGGACGTCGTTGACTTCCTTGAAGTCGTCCAGGTCCAGCAGGAGGACGTCGACGGCGGTCCCGCACGGCCCGGCCAGCGCGTGCGCCAACCGGTCGTTGAAGAGCTGGCGGTTGGAAAGCCCGGTCAGCGGATCCTGGAATGCGAGGCGCTTCAGCTGGCTGGCCTGCGCCGCGAGATCCGCCATCACCCGGTTGATCTGGTCCTGGTCGCGCCGGGCCTGGGTGACGTCGCGGAAGCTCCAGACGCGGCCCACCACCCGGTCTTCAACCTTTTGCGGGCGCGAATAGCGTTCAAAGGTGCGTCCGTCGCGGAAGCGCAGCACGTCGTGGCTCTCGGCATCCGGGTCCGCGTAGAGGGCGGTGACCTTCTCAACGAAGGCATCGGGATCCACAAGCTGGCCCATCACGGAGCCGATCACCGCATCGTCGTCGCCGGCGTCCACGAGCTCGCGCGGGATGGCCCACATGGAAAGGAACTTATTGTTCACAGAGGAGATCCGGCCCTCCGTGCTGACTACGAGGATGCCGTCCGCGGTGGACTCCAGCGTGGCTGAGAGCAGGGACATGGCTTCGCGGAGCCGGGCGTCCTCTTCGGTGCGCGCTGAAGTGCTCACCCGGACACGACCGGATGAATCTGAGACCAACGATGCTGCATGCTAAATCCTCCCCTCAGAAATCATAGGGGGCGCAGCGCGGCCCGGGCGCCACGGCGCGGGATTCAGCCAGCGGAGGCGGGCCTGCCGGGTGCAGCGGCGGCCCGGCTTGCGGCCGGGGCCTGGGCTGCCCTGCCCAGCCCGCGCACGGTCCACCCCGCAGCCGCCCAGGCTGCGGCGTCGAGTGCGTTCCGGGCGTCCAGCACCGTCCGACGCCGGACCAGGTCCCCGGCGGCCGCAGGCGAGAGGCCCCGGTAGGCCTCCCATTCGGTCAGCAGCAGCACCAGCTCGGCACCGTCGAGCGCCTGCTCGGTGGAGGCCTCGAAGCGCAGCTGCGGGTAGCGCAACCACGCGTTGTTGATCGCGGCCGGGTCCGTGACGGTGACGTGCGCACCGGCGTCCGCCAGTTGCTGCGCCACGTCCAGGGCAGGGGAGTCGCGGATGTCATCGGTGTCCGGTTTGAACGCCGCTCCCAGCACGGTCACCCTCCGGCCGCCCAGCTGGCCGCCGCACAGCTCCCGGGCGGCTTCCACCGTGCGGGAGCGCTGGCCCTGGTTGATGCCGTCGACTGTGGCCATCCAGGCGTCCACCGAGTCCACGCCCAGCGCGGCGGCCTGCACCCGGAGTGAGCGGATGTCCTTGGGAAGGCAGCCGCCGCCGAAGCCGAGGCCGGCGTGCAGGTAGCGGCCGCCGATCCGCGGATCCAGGCCCATCGCTTCGCCCAGCTCCGTCACGTCCGCGCCGGAGGCCTCGCAGAGTTCGGCCATGGCGTTGATGAAGCTCAGTTTGGTGGCCAGGTAGGCGTTCGACGCCGACTTGATCAGTTCCGCCGTCGCGAAGTTGCAGATGATCCGGGGGATGCCGGCGCAGAGCAGGGGTGCGTACACCGTGTCCAGGGCCGCCGTGACGGCCGCGCCGGCGCTGTCGGGATGCAGGGCTGAATCGGCGCCGCCGGGTACGCCGTACACCAGCCGGTCCGGCACCAGGGAATCCTTGACGGCCGTCCCCTGGCGCAGGAACTCGGGGTTCCAGCCAAGGAGCACATCGGGTCGACCGGCGAGCACACCGTGGAGCATGTCCACCGTTCCCACCGGGACCGTGGACTTGCCCACGACGGCGGCGCCCGGCGCCAGGAAGGGCAGCAGCGCCTCGGTGGCGGCGACCAGGTAGCTGAGGTCGGCGCCGTCGGAGGTCTTGGACTGCGGCGTGCCGACGCAGAGGAAGTGCAGCTCGGCGCCGGCGGCGTCGGCGAAGTTGGTGGAGAAGGCGAGCCGGCCCTTGGCGCGGCCGTCGCGCAGCAGCTCGTCCAGGCCGGGTTCGTAGAAGGGTGCGGCGCCGCGGTCCAGCTGGGCCACCTTGGCGGCGTCGACGTCGATCCCCACGACCGAGTGCCCCATCGAGGCCAGGGTGGCCGCGTGTACGGCGCCGAGGTAGCCGCAGCCGATCACAGAAATCTTCACAGGGTTGCTCCTCTGGTTGGGCTCGTGCTGGTTGGGCCGGGTGTGGTGGGGCTGGCCTGGACCGCCTGGTAGTGCAGCACCAGTTCCTCGCCGAGTGCGTGCCAGGTCCGGCCCTGGACCGAGGCGTGGGCGGCGGCGGCGAAGGCGCGGCGCTTGGCGTCGTCGCCGGTCAGGTCCGTGACACGGGCTCGCAGCGCGGCGAGGTCGCCGGGCGGGTAGAGCCAGCCGGTCCGTGAATTCTCCACGAGGTCCAGCGGGCCGCCGCGGCCGGTGGCGACCACCGGGACACCGGATGCCATGGCCTCCTGGATGGTCTGGCAGAAGGTCTCGAACTCGCCGGGGTGGACAAAGAGGTCAAAGGAGGCGACCGCGCGGGCCAGTTCCTCGCCGCCGAGGAAGCCGGTGAACACGGCCTGCGGGAGTGCGGCCTCAAGGGCGTCGCGCTGCGGACCGTCGCCGACGATCACCAGCTTGGTGCCGGGCACGCCGGCGAGCACCGCCAGGTCCTGAACCTGTTTTTCCACCGCGAGGCGGCCAACGTAGCCGATGATGCGCTCGCCGCCGGGGGCGACGGCGGCCCGCCACGCGCCGTCGCGCTTTTCCGGGCTGAAGCGGGTGGTGTCCACCCCGCGCCGCCACATCTGAACACGTGGAATGCCGCGGCCCAGGAACTGGTTCAGCGCGAACGTGGACGGGACCAGGGTGCGCGAGGCGAGCAGGTGGATCTGTTCCACCCGGTTCCAGGCCCAGTTCTCCAGGAACGGGACGCCGTACCGGGCCGCGTAGCCGGGGACCTCGGTCTGGTAGATGGCGACGCTGGGGATGCCGAGTTGGTGTGCGGCCTGGACTGCCCGCCAGCCGAGCACGAACGGTGAGGCGAGGTGGACGACGTCGGGGGCGTAGTCGGCAAGGATTCGCTTGACCCGGGCCACACCGCCCAACGCCACCCGTACGTTCGTGTAGCCGGCCAGGGGCACGGAGGGCAGCCGGTGGACCTGCGCGCCGTGAACTTCGCCGGGGACGGCGGTGTCCTGCGTCGACGGCGCGATCACCAGCACCTCGTCCCCGCGGTCCTGCAGATGCTCCAGGACCCTCAGGATGGAGTGCGTGACCCCGTTCATCTGGGGCAGGAATGATTCGGCGACTAGTGCGATCCTCACGCCTCCACCGTGGCCGCGGCGGCTGTCGGCGCGGGGTCACCGGTGTGGCCTGTGGGGGAAGAGTGGGTTAACAGGCGGCCACGGGCTCAGGCGCCATCCAGCCCGTTGTCGCCCATTTGCCGGAGACGGCCGCTCAGGCGGGCCTCGCAGCGGCCACCTGCGGCAAGCGGACGCGGGGATCGACCCGCCCTGACCTCCGGGTGGTCAGCGGCGCTGCTCGGTCGGTTCGTGCCGGAGCACGTCCGGGAGTTCGTCCACATAGACCGTCTGGGGCGGTTCGAAGTAGATCACCAGCACCTCGTCCCCGATGGCGAAGACGCTCGTTTTGTCAAAGGGGTGGGCGTGGAACGCGCTGGTGCCGCCGCGGAAGGGCAGCATGACCTCCCCGATGGTGCCCGGCCCCACCCGTCCCGTGACCCGGCCGATCCTGCCGGTGAGGCTGCGGTCGACGTTCCTAGGCATCCGGAGCTTTCGGCGGCTGTTTGGCTGCCTGCCGGCCGTCCTTCAGCGCCGTCCGCAGCGCGGGCAGGTAGTCGCCCACCTGGGCCAGGATGCCGCCGATCATCCGGTTGATGCCCTCCCCGCCGTTGAGGACGGTGAGTTGCCCGACGTGGGCAAACGGCTCGGCGGCCGCCGCGATGATGGCGGGCATGTTTTCGGCCAGTTGCTGCGAGATGACCGCGTCCTGGTTGGTGCCGAGCGCTTCGCCGCGGGCCTTGATGCCTTCGGCCTCGGCCAGCGCCTTGGCCTTGATCGACGACGCCGTGGCGTCACCGCGGGCTTTTGTGGCGGCAGCTTCCGCTTCGCCGGTCACGCGGGTGGCCCCGGCTGCGGCCGCGGCCGCCGTGGCGTTGGCCTGCGCCTGGAGCTCGGTGCGCCGGGCGTTGACCTGGGCCTCAAGCTCGGTGCGGCGGGCCAGCGCCTCGGCCGCGCTGATGTCGGCGGATTTCTGGCCCTCGGCCTCGGTGCGCTTTGCGTAGGCCTTGGCATCCGCGGGTTTCCGGATGGTGGTCTGGAGTTTTTGTTCCTCGCGGTCCGCTTCGAGCTTCGCGACTTCGGTTTCCTGCACCACCACCTGCTGGCGGGCGGTCGCCTCCGCCAGCGGGCCGGCCTGGGCGGCGTTGGCCCGGGCGCGTTCGGCGTTGGCCTGCGCCTCCGACTGCTTGATCGCGGACAGGCTCTGCGCGTCGGCGATTTGCGCGGCCGCCTCCGCCTCCCGCTCGGCCGCCTCCCGGTTGCGGGTGGCTTCGGCGATCCGTGCTTCCATCTTGACCTGCGCGATGTGCGGCTTGGCGATGTTCTGGATGTAGCCTGTGGGGTCCTGGAGGTCCTTGATCTGGAGTGAGTCGACCACCAGGCCCAGCTTCTCCATCTCCACCCCGCTGGCGCTGCGGACCTGCGAGCCGAGTTTGTCGCGCTCGCGGATGATTTCCTCCACGGTCATGCTGCCGATGATGGACCGCAGGTGCCCCTCAAAGACGTTGTAGACCTGGCTTTGCATCTTGGGCTGCTGGCCGAGGAACCGGCGCGCGGCATTGGCGATGAAGGGCGGGGCGTCCCCGATCTTGTAGATCACTACGCCCTCGACAATCACCTGGATGCCCTGCGACGTCACGCAAGAGACCTTTAGTTCGGTCTCGTTCAAGGTCAGGGACAGGGTCCGCACGGTCTGCAGGCCGGGGAACACCAGGGCCCCCTTGCCGGTGACGATCTTGAAGTCCATGCCGTCCCTGGTCTCCAGGGTGCCGCGGGTCAGGCCGGAGATGATCAGCGCCTCGTTCGGCTCGGCCACCTTCCACATCAGCTTGATCGCCACCCAGACGACTGCGACGACGAGGAGCGCCCCGGCGAGGATCGCGAGGAACGGGATAAAGGTTGAGAAGTCCGGCATGGAAAACCTTTCAGGTCGGTGCGTCAGGCCAGTCTGGGGTGCCGCCGTCGAATAAGTCCAGCATTTGGGGCAAAGCCCTGCCCGCGGACGCGGGGAAAAGAGAAAGCTGGTGCGGACGCCTGAGTTACCTCGCAGCGTCCGCACCAGCAGGTAGTACGAATTATTGGATTGCTATGAAACGGTCCTCATTCGCGGCTCCCTTTTCCCGGTGTTCGCTTACCGGGTTTGTGCGTCATCGGCCAGATGCCTCGAAAGCAGCCAGCCGGCGCCAATCATGGCCACGCCCAGCACCAGGTGGGTCCAGTTGTCCATGGTGTTGAACGCAAGGAAATTGGCCGCCGACCCTACGCCGACGATCAGCCCGTAAACGCTGAAGATGATGTACAGCAGGCCAAAGCCCATAAGGAAGTTCCTAGCTCCCATGCCGTTGCGGGACATGGTCAAGCCGGTGGCGCCGATGGCCAGCTGGACGATGTTCAGCAGCATGGACACCTGGAACAGGCCGAGGAACATGGCCCGGGAATCGGGCCCGAAGAACCTCAGCTCGCTGTACTGCGTGGTGATGCCCGGGATGAACCCCAGGACGCCCACGACAATTAGGACAATACCCACACCCATGCCGACGTTTTGGACATCTGTCCGTCCGAAATGTACGCCGTGCGCATGTGGAGATGCGGTAGTCATTTTCTGCCTCCAACCAGTGATTGCGGACACTTTAAATTTTACGGCCGGGTAGGGGAAAAAGCGCCGCCGCGGGCCGCCCCGGCGGCTTGGAAATGCGGGGGAGAAAGCCTGTCGGAACGCCGGACACGGCCCGGCGCGTGGCACGATGGATCACGATGAAACTGCGCGCTGATCAGACCGGGGACCGTGGCCTTCCGATGCCTTTGTGGCTGCAGGGGGCGCTTGAGTCCGCGCAGGCGGCAGTAATATCCGCGCTCGCCGTGGTGGCACCCATCGTCGCGGTCTGGGCCACGGCCGGCTTCCGGGACAGCGGCTTTGAATTCCTCGCACGGCTCGCCGGCCAGGCGTGGCTGGTGGTCCACGGAGTACCCCTGCTGCTGGACACCGTCGGCGATGGCGCCGCAGCCCGGCCTGAATCCGGCGTCCTCTCGCTGGTCCCGCTGGGGCTCACCCTGATCCCGTTCCTGCTCGCCTGGCGCGCCGGCCGACGTCTGGCCAGGGCTTCCTACACCGACCAGCTTTGGCAGGCGCTGCTCGGCTCCTGGCTGATGTACGGCGCCTTCGGGTTCGCCACCGGCTTCGTCTGCCGCACCGCAGAGGTGGGCGTCAGCCTCTGGTACGCCTCGATCGTCCCGCTGATCCCCTTTGCCCTCGGCATGGTGATCGGGGCCCGGCGCGAGGCGGGTTCCTGGAGCCGGCTGATCGGCGTCGACGCCGTCGCCTGGCTCTCGCGCACCAGCCAGCACTCGCGCTGGGCCGGCTCTTACCTCGGCTCCGTCCTCAAGGCCGGGTTCGTGGCGGTGATGGCCAGCCTGGCGATGGCCGCCACCTTGCTCGCCGTCGACCTCCTCATTCACTGGAACCTCGTCATCGCGGTCTACGAAGCGCTCGACGCCGGCGCCGTGGGCGGTGCCGCCCTGACCATCGCGCAACTGGGCTACCTGCCCAACCTGGCCGTGTTTGCGCTCGCCTGGACGTCCGGCTCCGGCTTCGCCCTCGGCGTCGGCTCCCATGCCGGGCCGCTGGACACCGCCGTCGGGCCATTGCCCTCCATCCCGGTGTTCGCGGCGTTGCCTTCCGGCGCACTGGAGTACGGGTTTGTCGCCCTGGTGGTGCCGGCCCTCGCCGGTGTCCTGGCGGGCTGGTGGTTCCTGCGCGAAGGCGAAAACCACTTTGACGAATGGCTCTCCATCAAGGTCAAGGCGCGCTGGTTCACCGCCACGGTTTCCACCCTGGTCCTGGGTGCCATGACCGGCGCCGTGACGGGGCTGCTGGCCGCCGCGCTGGCGTGGCTGGCACGGGGATCGGCCGGGATTGGCAGGCTCACGGACATCGGTCCGGACCCGCTGATGACGGCGCTGTTCGTCGCGGTGGAAGCCGGCATCGGCGTCGTGATCGGCTACGCGGCCGGGCCGTGGCTCGAACGGCGGCAGAAACTGCATGAGGCGGACCTGGAGCTGGCCGCCGAGTCCGACTGATCCGGCAGCTGCGCTAGCGCAGCTGGGTGGGCATCGACTTTTCCAGCTCCGTCCGGCATGCCGAGGCGGCCTGCTGGGTGAGCGCATGCCGGGCGCATTGCTGGTAGTCCCGGATCTGGTTGAAGAACACCGCGGACACCATGATCATCAGGGCCATCACCACGGTGACCACCAAGCCGGAGATGGTTCCAAAAAGCACGAGGCGGGATTCCCGCAGTTTCGTGGCGCGGACCAGGAGCAGGACACCGAGCACCAGCCCCGCGACGGTCAGGAGCGCGGCGAGCCAAAGGTAGTTGACGTCCAACTGGAACACGAAGAACGCCCCGAGCACCGCCACGATGAACATGCGGAACAGGTTGTGCGTCCTGAGCAGCGACGCTTTTGCCGCCTCGCTCCGCGGATTCTGGCTCCGCGGGCTTCCGCCGGGGACGTGGGGTGAATTCATATTTTCCAGCGTACGCGAGCGGCCCCATAAGCTAAGGCAATGCGCATTGTTGTCCTCGTCTCCGGCACCGGCTCCAACCTCCAGGCCGTCATCGACGCCGTCAAGACCGGCGAGCTGGACGTTGAGCTCGCCGCCGTCGGGGCGGACCGGCCCGGAACCTACGGCGTGGAGCGCTCCGCCGCAGCCGGAATCCCGACCTTCGTGGTGGACTTCAAGGCCTACCCGGACCGCGCCGCCTGGAACGCCGCGCTCATCCGGGCCGTGGCCGAGTACCGGCCCGACGTCGTCGTCTCCTCGGGTTTTATGCGCATTGTCAGCGCGGACTTCATTGAGGCGTTCGGGGGCAGGTACCTGAACACCCACCCGGCCCTGCTGCCCGCGTTCCCCGGCGCGCACGGCGTCCGCGACGCCCTGGCCTACGGTGTGAAGGTCACGGGGTGCACGGTGCACTGGGCCGACGCCGGCGTGGACACCGGACCGATCATCGCGCAGGAGGCCGTGACCGTGGCGGACGGAGACACCGAGGAAACCCTGCACGAGCGGATCAAGACCGTGGAACGGCGGCTGCTGGTTTCGACCCTCAAGGCGCTCGCCGCCGCGGCGCCCGCCCTGCCTGCCCCAACTGACTAGCAGTAGGGGCCGTTCTGAACGCTCAGTCCGGTCGCTACTGCGGGTCAGTTGGGCTGGGCCGGCGGCCGGCTACTCCAGGCGGCGCTGCTTGGTCTCCGGGGCGAAGAACGCCATCCACAGCACCGAGAGAAGCACCAGGCCGCCGGCCAGGGCGAAGGACGTGGCCAGTCCCAGCTCGGGCCACAGGAAGGCGGCGAAGACCAGCGGCCCGAAGCCGGCGCCAAGCCGGGAAAACGTCGAGGCCCAGCCGAAGCCCGAGCCGCGCAGCTCCGTCGGGTACAGCTCCGACACGTAGGCGTAGAGCACCGGGATCGCCACCTGCACCACGAAGCCGAACACAAGCAGCCAGAAGACGGCCGCCGTCGGGATGTCCACGACGACGGCGACAATCACCAGCGTCAGCGCCGAGAGCGGGCCCGTAACGGCGAGGATCCACTTGCGGCCGGTCCGCTCCACCAGCAGCGCGGCGACCACCACGCCCAGGAGGCCGACGGCGGCCATCGACGCCGTGGTGAGGAACGCCTTGTATTCCTCGAAGCCGGCGCCGATCAGGATCCGCGGCATCCAGGTCAGCGACAGGTAGTAGACCAGCAGGATGGAAAAGAACAGGGCCCAGGCCGCCGTCGTGATCTTCCAGTTGAACTGCCAGAGCGCGCGGAGTTGGGTCCAGGCGCTGCCGGCGGAGAGCCGGGGTGCGTCCTGGGGTTCGGGCAGGCTGTAGACCCGGGCTTCGGCGCCGGTGGCCTCGACCAGGTCGTCGATCACCCTGGCGGCTTCCTCGCGGCGGCCCTTGCGGATCAGGAACAGCGGCGACTCCGGCACGCTGCGGCGGATCCAGAACACCAGCAGCGCGGGCAGCACCATGACAAGCATCGTGAGCCGCCAGTCCGCGAAGGCAGCGACGAGTCCGGCCGAGACGAAGCCGCAGAGCGCCGCGCCGATCGGCCACCAGCCGTCCATCGCGGTCAGGACCTTGCCGCGCTGTTTGCGGGGGGTGAACTCGCCCACCAGCGCGTAGTCCACCGGGATGCAGCCGCCCAGGCCGAACCCGGCCATGAACCGGAACACCACGAACCAGAGGAAGTCGGGGGAGAAGGCACCGAGGACCGTGAAGATCGAGAAGATCAGCAAGGTGGCGGTGAAGGCCTTTTTGCGGCCGATGGTGTCCGCAATGGTGCCCCAGACGAAGGCGCCCAGAGCCATGCCGATGAGGTTCGACGTGCCGATCCACGCGGCGTCGCCCGGGCTCAGCGACCAGTGTCTGGACAGCAGGGGAATGAGGATGCCGTTGAGCGTGACGTCCCAGGCATCGAACATGAAGCCCAGGCCGCCGATCAGGAAAATCCTGCCCTGGACCTTCCACCGCCACGGCAGTTCCTGGACCACCTGTTCGCCGCTGGGCACAGTGGTGTACGTATTCATCTCGGCCTCCTGTGAAAACTCTACGTCCCGGGGCGCGCCGGCGGTGAAGCTTCACACTCCGGCGCGCGGGCAGCCCCGCAGCCGCGACGCGATAAACTGGCCGCATCCCCACCACCCGCGGCCCCGCCGCGATATAAGACGGAGACTTTTGTGAGCTTTACGCAGCTTGACCGTGTATCCATCGACCGTGTTCCCATCCGCCGGGCCCTCATTTCGGTCTACGACAAGACCGGTCTGGAGGAACTCGCGAAGGGCCTGCACGAAGCCGGGGTCAAGATCGTCTCCACGGGCTCCACCGCCAAGAAGATCGCCGCCGCCGGAATCCCGGTCCAGGAAGTCGAAGAAGTCACCGGCTCCCCGGAAATGCTGGACGGCCGCGTCAAGACCCTGCACCCGCGCGTGCACGGCGGCATCCTCGCTGACCGCCGCGTCCCGGAGCACATGAAGACCCTCGAGGACATGGAGATCGAGCCGTTCGACCTCGTCGTCGTGAACCTCTACCCCTTTGTGGAGACCGTGAAGTCCGGCGCCGCACAGGACGACGTCGTCGAGCAGATCGACATCGGCGGCCCCGCGATGGTGCGTTCGGCCGCGAAGAACCACGCCGCCGTCGCGATCGTGGTGGACCCGTCATCCTACGGTGACGTGGTGGCGGCAGCCTCCTCGGGCGGCTTTGACCTGAAGACCAGGCGCCGGCTTGCCGCCAAGGCGTTTGCGCACACCGCGTCCTACGACACCGCCGTGGCCACCTGGACCGCCAGCCAGTTCCTCGACGGGGACGGCGACGGCGTGATCGACTGGCCCGCCTACGCCGGTCTTGCCCTGGAGCGCTCCGAGGTGCTCCGCTACGGCGAAAACCCGCACCAGCAGGCCGCCCTCTACGTGGACAAGGCCGCCCCGGCCGGCATCGCGCAGGCCGACCAGCTGCACGGCAAGGCGATGAGCTACAACAACTTCGTCGACGCCGACGCCGCCCTGCGCGCCGCCTACGACTTCGACGAGCCCGCCGTCGCCATCATTAAGCACGCCAACCCCTGCGGCGTGGCCGTTGGCTCCGCCTCCGCCGCGGACCCGATCGCCGATGCTCACGCCAAGGCCCACGCCTGCGACCCGGTCTCCGCGTTCGGCGGCGTGATCGCGGCCAACCGCACCGTCACCGCCGGCATGGCCCGGACCGTGGCCGGCATCTTCACCGAGGTCGTCATTGCCCCGGGCTTCGAGGACGAGGCCGTCGAAATCCTCTCCAAGAAGAAGAACATCCGCCTCCTGACCCTGCCCGAGGGCTACGGCCGCTACCCGACCGAGTTCCGCCAGGTCTCCGGCGGCATGCTGGTCCAGGCCACGGACAAGGTCGACGCCGAGGGCGACAACCCGGCCAACTGGACCCTCGCCGCGGGCGACGCCGCGGACGCCGCGACGCTGGCCGACCTCGCCTTCGCCTGGACCGCGTGCCGGGCGGCCAAGTCCAACGCGATCCTGCTCGCTGCCGAGGGCGCCGCCGTCGGCATCGGCATGGGCCAGGTCAACCGGCTCGATTCCTGCCGGCTCGCCGTCGAACGGGCCAACACCCTCGGGGTTTCGGTGAGCTCGGATGTGGAGGGCGCCGGCGGGGCCTCCAACGCCGATGCCACCGGCGCCCCCGAACGGGCCCGCGGTGCCGTCGCTGCTTCGGACGCCTTCTTCCCGTTCGCCGACGGCCTGCAGATCCTGATCGACGCCGGTGTCCGCGCCGTCGTGCAGCCCGGCGGCTCCGTCCGGGACGAGGAAGTCATTGCCGCCGCCAACGCCGCGGGGATCACGATGTACTTCACCGGCGCGCGCCACTTCTTCCACTAGGTTCCGCTAGGGGACATGCTCAACGGCTGCTCCGAAGAATGGACATGCCCTTCCTTCCGGGAGGGCATGTCCGTTTTTTGTGGCGTGTCCGGGTGCTGGGTTGTGGGGGAAGCGCGTGGAGTGATGCTGCGGGGTCCGGGCCAGCGACGCCGACGGGCATGCCCATTCTTCGCGCCTAGGGATGGGCATGGGTTTCAGGGCCGACGGACATGCTCATTCTTCGCGCCCAGGCGTGGGCATATGCACATTATGTCCACCGGTCGGCCCGAGCGATGGGCATGCCCGGTGCAGGGCGGCCCCAGCGATGGGCATGTCCATCAGCGGGGCCAGCGGCCCGGCACCCAGCAACCGCAAGCACACAGCAACGCGGGGTCAATGCGCCGCCCTGTCGAGGGGGACGGGCGGCAAGTGACCCCGCGTTGCTTTTTCCTTTCCTGGGTTGAGGGTTTCTCGGGGATGAGGGGCTTAGGAGGCTGCGGCGGTCGTGTAGGCCTGCTGGATGACCGAGCCCCAGTACGGTCCGTACATGGTGGTCGAGTTGCTGCCGTAGCCGTAGCTGTTGATGGAGTTCTGGTAGCCGGCGGAACTGGTGCCGATGAACCAGGGCCCGCCGGAGGATCCGCCGGTCATGCTGCAGGGGATGCCCTGGGTGTTGAACTGCGGGTTGTAAGGGTCGTTTGTGGCCTTGCCGCTGCAGCTTTTCAGCGATTCGCCATTGAACGGCGCGGCCGCCGGATACCCGAAGGACTTGTAGCTCAGGCCGCGGGCGGCATTGAACTGGACGCCGGAGGAACCGACGACGTCGGCGAGGTACTTGCCGTTGAGCGAGTTCATCACGGCGAAGCCGGTGTCATACGTCATGTCACCGCCGGAGCTCCACTGGGTCGGAGCGTACAGCGCCTTGGCCGTCCACTTGCCGTAGGGTGCGGCGCCATTGAGGTAGGCCGGGACGAAGGTGAAATTAGTGGCGAAGGCGCCAGGGCCCTCGTTGACGCAGTGCCCGGCCGTGGAGACGGTGCTCTTGTTCGAGGAAGTCACCGAGTTGCCTGAGCAGACGTAGTTGGAACCGGCCAGGGTGAAGAAAACCTTGCCGATGTGCGGGACGGGGCTCTCGCTGGCGTTGGTCTTGGTCTGCAGTTGCTTGGACTGCAGCGTCGGGGTGGTGCCCCCCACCTTCGCCGGAGCGCCGACCTCCACCGGCTTGCCGGCGTCAGTCTTTGCGGCGCCACGATCCATGGCCTTGGCCGCCAGCACGTCGCCTGGGATCGCGCTGCGCATGCGCTCCGCAGTCCAGTAATCGGCGCCGGTGCTCTCCGCGACGGTGTGGCTGCTGACGTCTGACGCGCCTACCACCGTATTGGCGGGGGCCGGTGTGGCCGACGCCGGGCCGGCCGCGCAGACCGCCAGGAGTGCGGCGGCGGAGAGGCTGAGGAGACTGGTGGCCAGAGTCTTGGGTGTTGTCATGGGTGTCCTAACCGGGAGGAATGCGGGGCGGCCAGCCGGGGCCGGCCGCTGTGATGGGTTAGAAACTACGCCAACTTGACGAATGGGTAAACCGATCTGTCAACATTTGTCACGCAAGATTTCCGCAGAGTTACTGCGATTTCGATGTCACGCTGGCCCGGGCGCCCGTCCCGGATAGCCGCCGATGTGGCCAACTCGGGTAAGTTAGAGCCGTTGAGATAACAAAGATTTCCGCAGACTTTCAGGGAGACGCCCGAGCAATGGCCAAGATTATCTATACCCACACCGACGAAGCGCCGATGCTGGCCACCTATTCGTTCTTGCCGATTGTCGAGGCGTTCGCCTCGACGGCCGGTGTGGAAGTGGAGACCCGCGACATTTCGCTAGCCGGCCGCATCATCGCCGTCTTCGGCGATTACCTCACCGAAGAGCAGCGCGTCAGCGACGCCCTGGCCGAACTGGGCGAGCTCGCCAAGACGCCCGAGGCCAACATCATCAAGCTCCCCAACATCAGCGCCTCCGTGCCGCAGCTGAAGGCAGCCATTGCCGAGCTGCAGGGCCAGGGCTACGCCCTGCCGGACTACCCGGACAACCCCGCCTCGGACGAGGAGACGGACGTCCGCTCCCGCTACGACAAGATCAAGGGCTCCGCCGTCAACCCGGTGCTCCGCGAGGGCAACTCCGACCGCCGCGCGCCGCTCTCGGTCAAGAACTACGCCCGCCAGAACCCGCACAGCATGGGCGCTTGGTCCCCCGAATCGAAGACCAACGTCGCCCACATGGATGCCGACGACTTCCGCTCCAACGAGAAGTCCGTCGTGATCGAGGCTGACACGAACCTCAAGATCCAGCTGGTCAAGGAAGACGGCACGGTCAAGGTCCTCAAGCGGGCCTTCCCCGTGCTGGCCGGCGAGGTCATCGACGGCACCGTGATGCGCGCCGCCGCACTGGACAGCTTCCTCGCCGCCCAGGTTGGCCGGGCCAAGGAAGAGGGCGTGCTCTTCTCCGCACACCTGAAGGCCACCATGATGAAGGTCTCGGACCCGATCATCTTCGGCCACGTCGTCAAGGCGTACTTCTCCGAGCTCTTCGCCACCTACGGCGAGCAGATCGCCGCGGCCGGCCTGAGCCCCAACAACGGCCTGGCCTCCATCCTCAACGGACTTGAGGACCTGCCGGAGGAAATCCGCGGCGACGTCGCGGCGGCCATTCAGAAGGGGCTCAACGACGGCCCCGAGCTGGCCATGGTTGATTCGGACAAGGGCATCACCAACCTGCACGTGCCGTCCGACGTGATCGTCGACGCTTCGATGCCGGCCATGATCCGCAGCTCCGGTCACATGTGGGGCCGCGACGGCCAGGAGGCCGACACCCTCGCCGTCCTGCCGGACAGCAGCTACGCCGGTATCTACCAGGTCGTCATCGACGACTGCCGTGCCAACGGCGCCTTCGACCCGACCACCATGGGCACCGTCCCGAACGTCGGCCTGATGGCCCAGGCGGCCGAGGAATACGGCAGCCACGACAAGACCTTCGAGATCCAGTCCGCCGGCACCGTCCAGGTGGCCGACGACGCCGGCGCCGTGCTGATCGAGCACCAGGTTGCCCCCGGCGACATCTGGCGCGCCTGCCAGACCAAGGACGTGCCGATCCGCGACTGGGTCAAGCTGGCCGTCACGCGCGCCCGCGCCTCCGCCACCCCCGCCGTCTTCTGGCTGGACAAGACCCGCGCCCACGACGCCCAGATGATCGCCAAGGTCGAGGAATACCTCAAGGACCACGACACCGAAGGCCTGCAGCTGGAAATCATGTCCCCGGATGAGGCCACGGCCTTCACCCTGGCACGCCTGCGCAAGGGCGAGGACACCATCTCGGTCACCGGCAACGTGCTCCGCGACTACCTCACGGACCTGTTCCCGATCCTCGAACTCGGCACCAGCGCCAAGATGCTCTCGATCGTCCCGCTGATCAACGGCGGCGGCCTGTTCGAGACCGGCGCCGGCGGCTCCGCTCCCAAGCACGTCCAGCAGCTGCTCAAGGAAAACCACCTGCGCTGGGACAGCCTGGGCGAGTTCCTGGCCCTCGCCGTGAGCTTCGAGCACCTCGCGACCTCCACGGGCAACGCCCGCGCACAGGTCCTGGCGGACACCCTGGACCGCGCCACCGGCACGTTCCTGCTGGAGGACAAGTCGCCCAAGCGCAAGGCCGGCGAGCTGGACAACCGCGGCAGCCACTTCTACCTCGCCAAGTTCTGGGCCGACGAGCTGGCACGCCAGAAGGACGACGCCGAGCTGGCCGCCGCCTTCGCCGCGGTCTCCGACGCGCTGAGCTCCAACGAGGAGACCATCGTCGGCGAACTGCTCTCCGTGCAGGGATCCCCGGTCGACATCGGCGGCTACTACCGTCCGGACGAGGCCAAGGTCTCCGCCGTGATGCGCCCCTCGGCCAAGTTCAGCGACGTGCTCTCCCTGCTGGGCTAGCCACCGCAACGACTCCGCAATAACGCCGCAATAACAAGGGCGCACCGGGAGGACCCGGTGCGCCCTTGGGCGTTTAAGCGGCCTCCGCGTCAGCGGTCGGAGGCCCTGCGGTTGCGGCGGTCGCCGGTTGTGCCGCCGTCGAAGGCCGGTTCGGTGGCCATGTCCGGATCGGTGTTCAGCGACCCGGAGGCACCGACGACGTCGTAGCCGGTGTCGGTCAGCAGCGGCGCCGCGGGCAGCTGCCCATCCACCTCGCCGCCGCTCACGCGCTCGCGCCAGGCACCCGTTTCGAAGTCCCGGCCCTCAATGAAAGTCTTGAACCGCTGCAGGTCTGCGCCGACCTGCCGGGAGTCGAGGCCGACGGCGGCGCCGATTTTCTCGGTCGCCGAGCCGGGCTCCCAGCTGAGTTCGACGTCGACCCTGGTTTCCGCCGGTCCGAGTTCCGCGAACCGCACCGTGCCTGCGTTGCGGGGACCGTCAAGGCTCTCCCACGACACCTGCCGGTCGGGGTCCTGGCTGGTGATCCGGGCGTCGTAGGCGCGCTTGACCCCGCCGATGCTGGTTTGGAAGTGGACCGTGGTGTCATCGAGTTGCCTGACGGCGTCGACGCCGCTCATGAACTGCGGGAAGTCCTCAAACTGGGTCCACTGGTTGTAGGCCTGGCTCAGGGGAACGTTCACATTGATGGATTCCTGGACTGTTGCCATGTTTGTTTCACTCCTTCAGTCGGCGGCCGGCAGGCCGGTTTCGGCCTGACTGACCAAGCTAGCCGGAACCGGCCGAGAGGGAAAGCCCGGAGTGGCTAGCCGCCGCCTTTGCCTTTGCCCTTAGCTTTGCCGTTATCGGCGGGCGCCGGTGCGGGCGCCGGTGCGGGCGCCGGCGCTTGGGCCGCTGCCTGATCCGCCGCCGCCTTCGCTGCCGCTTCCTGGGCGGCGGCCTGGGCTGCCGCCGCGGCCTTCGCGGCCTCGGCCGCAGCCGCTTGTTGTTGGGCAATCTTGGCCGTGAGATCGGCGCGGACGACATCAACCGACGCCTTGATGCTCTGGTGGCGCTTGAAGGACACCTTTCCGTCCGCGGCGGCCGCGTCGAGCTTGGCCATAAGTTCGTCCAGGAGCTTCAGCGCGCCGGCGGAGTCCTCGGTGGCCGCCGCCTCGGTGACGGCGAGGACCTGGGACTGGAGTTGCGTGGCCGCCGCGGTGTCCAGTTCGGGCGCCGCCCCGGCACAGCCGGAGAGCGAGCCCGCGACCAGGAAGGCCGTCAGCACGGGCGCGGCCAGTGCCGGGCTCCAACGCCGTGTGCTTTTGCCGATCATGGTTGCACGCTCTTCTGCAGTTGTTTCAGGTGTTCCCCCAGGTCGCCGGTGACGGCGGGGTAGGGGACGACGACGGGTGCCGGCTTCGGGGCGGCCAGGATGGTGGCGGCGACGGCGATTGCCGCGAGGAGCGCGAGCATGGCCAGGACCAGGGCGACCTTGGTGCGCCGACGGCTCGCACGGAACCGGGCGAGCCAGCGGGAGGGGACACCCCGGCCGTCTGCACGGCCAGCAGCCGGGACGTCGGGGTTCAGGGCGTAGCGGGGGTGCGTTTGCCCGTCCAGGCGGGGAGCGGCGTCGACGGAATCCTGGGCGGCGGTCTGGGCGGTGTTCCGTGCGGTTCCGGGACCCGTGTCCTGCGCCGACCGCGGTGCCCGGGCGGGCGGGGCAGGCAGCACCCGGGTGCGCTCTTCGGCCAGGGCACCCGGCAGCGAGTCGGGGGAGATCAGCGCCTGGCGCAGGGCCGTCTCCAGCTCGGCGGCCGCCGGACGGTCCAAGGGGTCCAGCGCGGTCATCGCCCGGATCAGCGCGGCCCACTCCGCCGGAACACTGTCCGGAATGACAGGGGCACGGTGCAACCGGGCCACCGCGGACTCGACGGCGCTTCCCGGGTATTCGACCGAACCCTTGATGCACTCCAGCAGGACCAGGCCGAGCGAGTAGATGTCGCTGGCCGGACCCATGTCTGCGCCGCGGGCCTGCTCGGGGCTCAGGTACGCCGCCGTACCCACCATGGTCCCGGTAGCGGTGAGTCGGGTTCCGTCCACGATCCTGGCAATGCCGAAATCGGTCAGCTTCGGCCGCAGCGGCTCGCCGGGCCGGACCTGCACCAGCAGGACATTCGCCGGCTTGATGTCGCGGTGGATGATGCCGAGGGAATGGACGTAGGCGAGGGCGTCCGCGAGTCCCGCCCCGATGACGGCAAGCTCGTCGAGCGGCACGGGACTGTGCCGGATCCGGCTCCGGAGGTCCTGGCCGTCCACCAGTTCCATGGTCAGGAAGGGCCTCGGCTCCTCCGGGATCCGCGTGTCTGTGCCGGCGTCGAACAGCGTCACCAGGCTCGGATGGTTCAACGTGGCCAGCAGTTCGATTTCGGCCTGCTGCCGCTTGAGCTCATCGGCATCGGCGGACTGCGGAGCGAACAGCTTCAGCGCGACGTCCCGGCCCAGGTTCTCGTCCCGGGCCGAGTACACGGAGGCCATGCCGCCCCTGCCGACCACTTCCCCAAGCCGGTAGCGGCCGCTCAGAATCTCTGTCGTGACCCCGCTGGGCGAAGCGTCCACGATGTTACCCCGTCCCTCTCATCGGCGCCGTGGTGGCGCCCCTAAAGAATAATACGGGTACGGGTACGGGTATCGCGGTCCAGCATGGCGCTGTTCCGCCCACTTGGCATAGGGGTTGATGTATCCACCTTTCGCTCGTAGGGAAGAGGCTTCGCCGTTGCCTGTGAGGCCGTTGGATCCCCCAGCGGACCCAACGACATCGCTCCGGCGGTTAAGGGACCAGGACAGGAGCGGCCACGCGCTACGGCGGACGTTCTGCGTGCGGGGGTATCACTTGGATGCGGCGAAGCTGAAGGGATGCGCGCGGGGCCAGCGCGGGCCGGTTCGCGGACGGCGCTGAGACGGGGCGCCTAGGCGAAACGGGGGTGCCGGTGATCCGGTCGCGGACGGTGAGATCCATGGGAAATTCTCCTGAATGACTGACGGCGGGCGCACATGGCAGCCCGAAGGACCGTGCTCTGCGCAGAAAATTGGCAGAGAACGGCCCTTCTAGTCAGGAGAAGATCCGGGATCGGCGGCGTCGGCAGGATGGACGTGCTGGAGCGGGCCGCTGATGGGGTCGGCGCCCATGGGGGGAATGAAGAACAGTGAACCCGGCAGCCAGGCCAGGGCGCCGGACGTGCCGCTGGAGGCGGCTCCGCTGCCAGAACCCGAGCCCGGAACCGGCGGCAGGGCACTGGGCGCCGGGAGGCCGGTTCCGCCACCCCAAGGGCGCGGGCCGTCGTTCCCCCCGGCCGGCGCCGTCGGCGCGGCCGGGGCGTTGCCGCCGGCCGGGACGGGGCTGGCGGGTACTGGATTCTCTGCGGGCGGGGCGCCGGCCGGACTGCCCGCGTCGTGAGGTTCCGGCAGGACCATGAGCGGAACATAGGCCTGGCGTACAGTCGCGTATCCGGTCGAATTGGCCATGCCGGGCGGGGGCTGCGCTGCCGCCCCGGGGCCGCAGGCCAGCGCGGGGTCGGCAGGGAACACGGCCGCCACCGTTTCCATCGGCAGGACAACAGGCACCGGCGCCGGCGACGCCGGTGCCGGGGTGGTCCCGGGGGCGGGCGCAGGGACTGGGACCGTCGGCGGCGTACCGGGCACTGCGGGCCCGGGAGCCGGCACTGCCGGGACCCCACCGGGCAACGGCGCCGTCGGCGTGGTACCCGTTGCGGGCTGGCCCACCGGAAGCGTGGGGTTCGGGGCCGGTTGAACCACCGGGACACCTGGCAGGCCGCCAGGGTGCCGGGCCGGGTCGGTCACCGGATCCGGGGCCGGGAGGGCAGGGTCGACGACCGGCGGCGCGGGTGTGGGCTCAGGGACGGGGGCTGGCGCCGGTGCTGGCGCAGGAACGGGGGCCGGGGCAGGTGACGGGGTAGGGGCAGGCGCGGGCATGGGGCCAGGCACCGCAGGCGGAGTGGCCACCGGGCCGGTTGCCGGCGGGACCGGGGGCGGGCTTTCAGCCGCGGGCGGGGCAGGGGCCGGCGCTGGGGCTGCGGGCGGTGCCGGCAAGGTCACCGGTGCGACGGGCGGGGCCGGCTGCGCCACGGGCGGGGGCGGCGGGGCCGGAGGCATAGGCGCCGGTGGCAGGTCCGGGACGATGGCCGGCAGCGTCGGGGCGGGCGCCACTGGAAGCAGAGCCGGTAAACTGGGCTCCGTCACGTCGTCCGTCATCGGCAACTGGATCATGGCCGCGATCGAAGTACTCGAGGCACTCGGAGCCGTGCTGGAGACCGTGAGTCCGTCGGCGCTCGCGGCTGCGGCAGACAGCGCCAACCACGTCAGCGCGGCCGCCATGGCAAGCAACACGATCCGCACGATGCGGCGCGCAGGGGAGGGGCTCGCTGCTGATTGCATGCGCAACACCCCTCCCCGAAATCTATCGACGATTGGTCTACAGCCTAAGTCCGGGGGCCGGGGCTAGTCCATAGCGGACGGCAATTTGGCCGCCGCAGAGCCGTGATTTCGGCACCGCGAATCCAGCGCCGGAGCCGCCGGCCGCCCCCACAGACCCAAGTCAGTGCAGGTCGTTCGGGTAGCTCACGCCCAGCTGTGCGCGGACGCCGTCGAACAGCCGCATGGTGTTGAGCGAATCCTCCAGCGGCATGACCGGGCTTTCGGTGAGGCCCTGCTGAATGCAACGTGTGACCTCGCGGAGTTCATAGCTGTAGCCGCGCCCTACCACGCTGAACCGCTCGGTGCGCGGCTCGTCGAAACCGACCCGCACCAGGAGTTCCTTCGGGTTGTTGACCGACCCCAGGCTCTGCAGGAAGCCACCGCTGCCCGCCACGGTGGCAGCGCGGGGGCCGTGGGCCAGGAGCGAGGAGGTGAGCTGGGCCTGGGCGCCGTGGTGGTAGCCCAGGGTCAGCGCGTTCTGGGCGTCCACGCCGTCGTCGTTGAGCCAGCCGGTGGCACTGACCGTCTGCGGGAACCCGAGCGTCCCGAGCGCCCACAGCAGCGGGTAGACCGTGATGTCCAGCAGGGCGCCGCCGCCGTCACGCGGCGCCCAGAGCCTGGACGTGGGGGAGTACGGGGCGGGGAAGCCCAGGTCGGCGGCGACCCACTTGACCTCGCCGATCTCGCCCGAGGCGGCGATTTCGAACGCCCGCTGCATGCTGGGCAGGAACCGGCTCCACATGGCTTCCATCAGGAACAGGCCCTTGTCCCGCGCAAGCTCCACGAGCTCGGAGGCCTCCCGGGCATTGATGGTGAGGGCCTTCTCGCACAGCACGTGTTTGCCGGCCGCCAGGGCCGCTCGCGCAATCGTGTGATGCTGGGCGTGCGGTGTGGCGACGTAGACGACGTCGACGGCGTCGTCGGCCAGTAGCCGTTCGTAACCGGCCGACCCGTCCTGGTCGCCGTAGGCCCGGGCGAAGCCGTAGTCGGCCGCGAATGCGTCGGCCGCGGCCTGGCTGCGCGAGCTCACCGCGTACAACTCCGCATCGGCCAGGAGCTCAAGGTCCCGGGTCACCGCGGCGGCAATGCCGCCGGTGGCGACCACGCCCCACCGCAGCCTGGCGCCGGTGGCCGTCCGCGGGTCTTGGTCCGGCTGGCTGAACAGCCACGGGGTGGCGATGGGGGCAGACATGGTGTCATCTTCTCACCCCCGCGGCGGACAAAAGAGCCCCGGGCCTCCCGTGACCGAACTGGTCAGCGGGAGAGCCGGGGCCCTGATGGTGGAGCGTTGAGACTACTTGGTCAGCGGTCCGAGTACCGGATCGTCGACGTAGGCCGTCTTAACGTTTTCCTTGGTCACGATGACCGGCGCCAGCAGGAACGCCGGAACGGTCTTGACCTTGTTGTTGTAGGACTTGTCATCGTTGATCTCAGGCTTCTTGCCGGCCTGGATGTCCTTGACCATGGTGATCGCGTGCTCGACGAGCTTGCGGGTGTCCTTGTTGATGGTGGAGTACTGCTCACCGGCGAGGATCGACTTGACCGACTCGACCTCGGAGTCCTGGCCCGTGATGACCGGCAGCGGCTTGCCGGCTGCCTTGACCGAGGTCAGGACCGCTCGGGCCAGCGTGTCGTTCGGGGAGAGCACGCCGTCGAGCGTGGCGCTGCCGTAGCTGCCGGTCAGCAGGGTGTCGGCACGACGCTGAGCGTTCTCAGCCTTCCAGCCCTGGGTTACGGCCTGCTCGAAGGAGGTCTGGCCGGAGACAACCTTGAGGGTGCCGTCGTCAAGCTTCGGCTTCAGCACGCTCATAGCGCCGTCGAAGAAGACCTTGGCGTTGGCGTCATCGGGGGAACCGGCGAACAGTTCGATGTTGTACGGGCCCGTCGGCTTCTTGGCCTTCATGCCGTCCAGCAGGGCCTGGCCCTGCAGGACGCCGACCTTGAAGTTGTCGTAGGCGACGTAGTAGTCGACGTTGTCGGTGTTCAGGAGCAGACGGTCGTACGCGATGATGGTGGCGCCGGCATCCTTGGCCTGCTTGAGCTGGGTACCCAGCTGGGCGCCGTCGATGGCGCCCACGATGATGACCTTGGCACCCTTGGTGACCATGGCGCTGATCTGGTTCTGCTGCTCCGAGACGCCGCCGTTGGCGAACTGCACATCTGCCTTGAAGCCAGCACCGTTGAGGCCATCGTTGAACAGCTTCTCTGCCAGCACCCAGTTTTCACTGGTCTTCTGCGGGAGAGCCACGCCGATCGAGGAATTCTTCGGGAACGCCTCGCCGCCGCTGCTTGCGCCACCGGACGTTCCGCTGTCGGAACGGCCGCAGGCTGTCAGCGCCAGTGCCGCAATAGCAGCGATCGCTGCTGCCTTTCCTGCTTTACCAATCAGTTGCATTGCTTGGTTCACTTTCTATAGATGGTGTTCGGAGAATCGGGGTTCCTGGGCCAGGGAGCCGTTCAGGATTCCTTGGCGATGACCTCTTTGGTGGACGTGGTCTCGTCGGGCCTGTTTTCGCTGCTGCGGCCGAAGTTCTTCATCATCATGCCGATGATCGACTTCTTGCCCTGGGTCTTGTTGTAAACATCGAAAGCGACGGCGATCAGGAGCACGAGGCCCTTGATGATCTGGGTGAGGTCGGCGCCGACGCCGAGGAGCTGGAGGCCGTTGTTCAGGACAGCCATCACCAGGCCACCGACGATCGAGCCGATCACGGTGCCGACGCCGCCGGTCACCGCGGCGCCGCCGATGAAGACGGCCGCGATGGCGTCGAGTTCCCAGCCGACGCCGTCGAACGGGCCGGAGGCGGTCGAGCGGCCGACGAAGATCATGCCGGCGAGGCCGGCCAGGATGGACATGTTCATCATCACCAGGAAGTTGACCTTCTTGGACTGCACGCCGGAGAGTTCGGCGGCGTGGCGGTTGCCGCCGACGGCGTAGACGTGGCGGCCGATGATGGTCTTGGAGGAGATGAAGCCGTAGATCAGGACGAGGACAGCCAGGATCAGGCCCGGGATCGGGAATGAGGTGCCGGGGCGGCCGGTCGCGAACAGGTACGTCGCGTAGAGGATGGCGCCGCAGATCAGCACGAGCTTGGTGACGGTGACCCAGGTCTCGGGAACCTCGGCGCCCAGGGACTTGGCCTTGCGGCGGGAGCGGATCTCGCTGAACACGACGAAGGCGGCGCCGAGCAGGCCCAGCAGCAGGGTGAGGTTGTTGTAGCCGGTGTTGGGCCCGAATTCAGGCAGGTAGCCGGAACCGATGTACTGGAAGTCGTTCGGCACCGGGATGGTGTTGGACTTGCCGACGAACTGGTTGAAGCCGCGGAAGAGCAGCATGCCGGCCAGCGTGACGATGAAGGCAGGAATGCCGACGTAGGCGGTCCAGAAGCCCTGCCAGGCCCCGATCAGGGCTCCGAGCAGCAGGCCGAGCAGGATGCCCGCATACCACGGGATGCCCCAGTCGCGGATCATCAGGGCGACACTGACGCCGACGAACGCGGCGACCGAGCCGACCGAGAGGTCGATGTGGCCGGCGATGATCACCAGCACCATCCCGATCGCGAGGATCAGGATGTAGGAGTTGCCATTGAAGAGGTTGATGACGTTGCCCGGGGTGAGCGTGCGGCCCTCTGTAAAAATCTGGAAGAAGACGATCAATGCAACCAGGGCGAAGATCATGCCGAATTGGCGGGTGTTGCCGCCAAAGAGCTTCTTGAGCGCGTTCATTTTGTCAGTCCTTGTTGTCCGGAATGTTCTGGATGGTCCAGAGGGTCAGGCGGTCTTGCGGGCGGAAGTCATGAGCTTCATGAGGCTTTCCTGGCTGGCTTCCTCTTTGTTCAGCACGCCGGTGATGGCGCCTTCGAAGATGGTGTAGATGCGGTCGGAGAGACCCAGCAGTTCGGGAAGCTCCGAGGAGATGACAATGACGCCCTTTCCCTGGTTGGCCAGTTGCTGGATGATGCCGTAGATCTCGTACTTGGCGCCGACGTCGATCCCGCGGGTGGGTTCATCCAGGATCAGCAGGTCCGGGTCGGTGAACATCCACTTCGCCAGCACCACCTTCTGCTGGTTGCCGCCGGACAGCTTGGCCACGCCTTCCTCCACGGACGGCGTCTTGGTGCGCAGCGACTTGCGGTACTGCTCCGCGACGGTGAATTCCTTGTCCGCGTCGACGACGTTGTGCTTGCTGATCTTTTTCAGCGCGGCCGAGACCGTGGTGGCTTTGATGTCGTCCAGCAGGTTCAGGCCCAGCGACTTGCGGTCCTCGGTGACGTAGCCGAGGCCGGCGTCGATCGCCTGCTTGACCGTCTTCAGGTGCAGTTCCTTGCCGTCCTTGTAGACCTGGCCGGAGATGAAGCGGCCGTAGGAGCGGCCGAAGAGGGAGCGTGCGAGCTCGGTGCGGCCGGCGCCCATCAGGCCGGCGAAGCCGACGATCTCGCCGCGGCGGACGAAGAAGTTCGAGTTCTTGCAGACCAGCCGGTCCTGGATCTGCGGATGGCCCACGTTCCAGTTCTTGACCTCGAAGAATTTCTCGCCGATCTTGGGCTCGTGGTCCGGGAACCGGGATTCCAGGGTCCGGCCCACCATGCCCTTGATGATGCGGTCCTCGTCGACGCCGTCGGCCTTGACGTCGAGGGTCTCGATCGACTTGCCGTCGCGGATGATCGTGATGGAGTCGGCGATCTGCTCGATCTCGTTGAGCTTGTGCGAAATGATGATCGACGTGATGCCCCGGCCCTTCAGGCCCAGGATCAGGTCCAGCAGGTGCTGGGAGTCCGACTCGTTGAGGGCCGCGGTGGGCTCGTCGAGGATGAGGAGCTTCACCTTTTTGTTGAGCGCCTTGGCGATTTCGACCAGCTGCTGCTTGCCGACGCCGATTTCCTTCACCGGGGTGTCCGGGTCCTCTCGCAGTCCCACCCGGGCCAGCAGTTCGGTGGAGCGGATCCGCGCCTCGGCCCAGTCGATCACGCCGCGCTTGGTCGGCTCGTTGCCCAGGAAGATGTTCTCCATGATGGACAGTTCCGGGATGAGCGCCAGTTCCTGGTGGATGATCACGATGCCGGCGTGCTCGCTGGCGCGGATGTCCTTGAACTGCTGGACTTCGCTCTGGTAGACGATGTCGCCGGTGTAGCTGCCGTAGGGGTAAACGCCCGAGAGCACCTTCATGAGGGTGGATTTTCCGGCGCCGTTTTCGCCGCAGATGGCGTGGATCTCGCCGGCCTTCACCCGCAGGTTCACCTCGGCCAATGCTTTAACGCCGGGGAACTCTTTGGTAATGGAGCGCATCTCGAGAATTACCGGATCGCTGTGCGTGTTGAGGGACGTCATCTGCCCTTACGCCTCCAATGCATGACTTCGTTGTCCGCCCCTGCAAACCGCAGGGCCGTCTGATGGAAAAGTAAACTGGATCACGCCGTTGTCGTCAAGTCTTTAACGCAACAGCAAGATAACGGCTGCTTTAGTTTCGCCGGATTCCGGCATGCTGGAACACCAGGGCTGTCGCCCCGAGGGCCTCGGCCCGGTCTCCGAGCGAGGACATCGTCAGAGTGGTGGTCTCGCCGATGACGGGCACCGCGTGGCGCACCAGACCGCGCCGGATGGGGTCCAGCAGCAACTCGCCGAGCCCCGCCAGCGGGCCTCCCACCACAATCACTTCAGGGTTGATGAGGTTCGCGACATTGCCCAGCGCGCGGCCGACGGCGAGGCCGGCGTCGTCCACGACGCGGAGGGTGGCGGAGTCCCGGGCGAGGGCCTTGCGGACGATGTCCTCGGCGGTCAGCGGCTTGTCCTCGCCCCGGCCCAGGAGCTCGATCATGGTGGTGGTGGAGGCGATCGTTTCCAGGCAGCCACGGTTGCCGCAGCGACAGACGAGGCCATGCTCGTGGATCGTCGCGTGGCCGATTTCGCCGGTGATGCCAACGTTCCCGTAGTAGGGCATGCCGTTCAGGATCAGCCCGGCGCCGATGCCCGAGCCAATCTTCAGGAACATCAGGTTGCTGATGCCGGTGTGCGGGCCCCAAGTGACTTCGGACAGGGCGCCGAGGTTGGCGTCGTTGTCCACGAAGACCGGGAGATCCAGCGCTTCCTCGAGCCGTTGGAGGATGTTGATACCCACCCACTCGGGCAGGATGGCCCCCTGCGCCACGGTGCCGGTGCGGCGGTCGATCGGGCCCGGGATGCCGACGCCGGCGCCCACCAGGGCGCTGCGTTCCACACCGCTCCCGGCCAGCAGCCGGTCCAGCACGGCGACGGCGGCGGCGATGCCCTCCTCAGCGTGGTGGCCCAGCGGCAGCAGAACCGATTCTTCCGCGATCACGTGGTAGCTGAGCGAGGCCAGGACCACCCGGAGGTGGCGGCGGCCGAAGTCGATGCCGACGGCGACGGCGCCGTTGCTGTTGAGCCGGACGTTCAGGGCGCGGCGTCCAGAGCTGGTGATCGGCTCCGTGGACGCCAGCCCGGCGTCCTGCATGATCTTGACGATGTTCGAGACCGTGGCCGTGGAAAGTCCGGTCTGCCGGGCCAGTTCCGCCTGGGTGGAGGGACCTGCCAGCAGGCATTCGATGATCCGCTGCTGGTTGAGATGCCGAAGCGCGGACTGCGACCCGGGGTTTTTGGTGCGGCTCCTCGTTGAGCGCGTTGGTGAGGGCATGCAATGAAGAGTGCCCCATCACGGCGTTGTAGTCAAGAAGTTAACGCAACCCGTGACGCCCCTGTCCGGCGGTAATCATGGATGATCCCTGTGAGTCAGCTGTGAATTTCGCGGTGCGCGCGGGCGAGTTCCTGATAGTGGGTGGCGTTGCGCCGGACGCCCGCGAACTCCTCGTCGCTCAGCTCCCGGCGGACCTTGGCCGGCACCCCAGCCACGAGCGAGCGGGGAGGGATCACCGTGCCCTCCAGGACCACCGCGCCGGCCGCCACGAGCGAACCGGCGCCGATCACTGCGCCGTTGAGGATGGTGGCACTCATGCCGATCAGGCAGTCGTCCTCGACGGTGCAGCCGTGGACCACGGCGCTGTGGCCGATGCTGACCCGGGCGCCGACGCTGCAGGGGAACCCCGGATCCGCGTGCAGCACGACGTTGTCCTGCAGGTTGCTGCCGGCTCCCACGGTGATCGCCGCGGTGTCGGCCCGGACGGAAACGCCGTAGAAGGCGCTGGAGTCCTCGGCCAGGCTGGCCCGGCCGATGATCGAGGCGCTCGGGGCGACGAAGGCGGATTCGTGGACAGCCGGGGTATCACCGGCGAAAGCGTAAACGGGAGTCATGCGACCAGCCTAGGACACACGCCTCTTGCACGGGCGGCGTCGCTGAGTAGGATCGGGGCCATTCCCACGCATTTCCGGAGGTGGCTGCCATGTTCCTGCAGTTGATGAAACGCCTGGGTGAGGCTGACGCGCTCGACCCGGCCGTCCGGACAGCGGAGCCGCTGGCCGCCCGGCTGATTGCCGAGCCCCGGCTCCGCCGCTTTTTTCACGGCGACGCCACCGGCATTCCGCCGCACGTGATCCTCACCGACGTGCCCTTCGGGGCGTGGTTCATGGCGATGTTCCTGGATTTCTTCCCCGACGACGGGTCCCGCCGGGCAGCGCGCCGGCTGGTGGGACTCGGCGTCCTTGCTGCGGCGCCGACGGGACTCAGCGGCTGGGCCGAGTGGGCACGGGCGGACACGGCCACGCGGCGCATCGGCGTCGTGCATGCCGCCGCCAACCTGGCCGCGACGCTGATCTTCCTGACCTCCTGGCGCGCCCGGCGCCAGGATCGCCACCGCCTGGGCGTGCGCCTGGCGCGGGCCGGCGCCGTCCTGCTGATCGTGGGCGGTTTCCTGGGCGGCTACATGCGCAGCGTCCGGCGTCCCTGACGGCTTTCGGGGGCTCAGGCGGGGGAGCGGAGGACTGTGAAGCCGCGGCCCAGTTGGGGATGTCCGGGGTCGGGGAGGACGACGGCGATCGGTGCGCCCGGTTCCGCCACGCGCCGGAGTTCGCGGACGACGTCGTCCCATTCCCCGGCCGGCAGGCCGGCCAGCGCGTCCACTGCCCAGACGGCCGGAAAGGCGGCGTCGGCAAAAGGCAGGGCGGGCCCGGCCGCGACCGAGGCCGAGAGCCCCCGGGCGCGGGCAGCGTGGATGTTTTCCTCCGAGGCGTCGACGCCGGTGAAGTGGATCCCGGCGCGGACAAAAAGGAGTCCGTCCGCTCCCTGTCCGCAGTCCAGGCCGAGCACGCCGCGGCGGCCCTCGGCCTTGAGCAGGTCCAGGAAGCCCGTCAGTTCATCCGTCGGCGTTGCACCCATGGTCCCAGTCAAAGGCGGGCGGTCGTCCAAGGCAAGGGCCTGGCTGGACGCCCTTAGCTGAAAACAACCGTGCGGTTGCCGTCCAGCAGCACCCGGTGTTCGGCGTGCCACTGCACGGCCTGGGCGAGGGTGCGCCCCTCGACGTCGCGGCCCATCTGGACGAACTGCTCGGCGGTGCGCCGGTGGTCCACCCGGATGACTTCCTGTTCGATGATCGGGCCCTCGTCCAGGGCAGCGGTGACGTAGTGTGCCGTGGCGCCGATGAGTTTCACGCCGCGGGCATGGGCCTGGTGGTACGGCTTGGCGCCCTTGAAGGAGGGCAGGAAGGAGTGGTGGATGTTGATCGCCTTGCCGGTGAGCTCCGTGCACAGCTCGTCGGAGAGGATCTGCATGTACCGTGCCAGGACCGTGAGCTCGATGTCGTGCTCGGCCATGAGCTTGCGCAGGGCGTCTTCGGCTTCGACCTTGGTGTCCTTGGTGACCGGGATGTGGTGGAACGGGATGCCGTAGAACTCGGCCAGGCCGGCCAGGTCCCGGTGGTTGGAAACGATCGCCGGGATCTCGATCGGCAGGGTGCCGGAGCGCTGCAGGAACAAGAGGTCGTTGAGGCAGTGGGCGGAGGTACTTGCCATCAGCAGCGTGCGGACCTTCCGGCCGGCCGGGTTGAGGCTCCACTGCATGCCGAAAGCCTGGGCCACGGGCTCTAGGGCGGCGTGCAGCTCGGCCGGCGGGGCCGCCGTCGTTGCCTCGACCCGCATAAAGAAGGTTCCGGTGCCCTGGCTGCCGTATTGCTGGGAGTCCGTGATATTGCAGCCCGCCACCAGGAGGGCGCCGGCCACAGCATGCACGATTCCGGGCCGGTCCGGGCAGGAGAGGGTCAAAACGTAGGAAGCAGTCAGCTGGTCTTCAGTCACGAAAGACAAGCCTACCCGCGGCTGGGATAGGCTGGACGAGTCGCAACTGGCGTTGGGTGGCTTACCACCAGGGAGCGGCACGCACGCAGACCACGGATCGTACGCCTGGGCCGAGGGTCACGTTTTTCCGGTCGGCAGCCTCCGCTGCCGGCCCGCAGGCGGTGTCCCTGACGGGTGCCGCGCCCGCAGCCCGGCCCCGTTTTCGGGAGCCGTAATTTTGCGGCGCTGCTGCGGGCCAGCCGGTAACCTGACCTTAAAGCAGTGACCGTTGCCAAGCCAGGAGTTCTTCGTGACTACTTCCCTTCGCCTTTCCTCAGCAGCCGTGAGCAACCAGCCCCTCGCTGAACTTGACCCCGAAATCGCCGCCGTCCTGGCCCAGGAGCTCGGCCGCCAGCGCGGCACCCTGGAGATGATCGCCTCCGAGAACTTCGCGCCGCGCGCCGTCATGGAGGCACAGGGCTCCGTCCTCACCAACAAGTACGCCGAAGGCTACCCGGGCCGCCGCTACTACGGCGGCTGCGAGTACGTCGACATCGCGGAACAGCTCGCGATCGACCGGGTCAAGGAGCTTTTCGGCGCCGAGTTCGCCAACGTCCAGCCGCACTCCGGCGCGCAGGCCAACGCCGCCGCGTTGTCCGCCATGATCACCCCCGGGGACAAGATCCTGGGCCTCTCGCTGGCCCATGGCGGCCACCTGACCCACGGCATGAAGCTGAACTTCTCCGGCAAGCTCTACGATGTCGCCGCTTACCAGGTCGAGGAAGGCAGCTTCCGGGTCGACATGGACAAGCTGCGGGCGCAGGCGCTCGCCGAGAAGCCGCAGGTCATCATCGCCGGCTGGTCCGCGTATCCGCGCCACCTCGACTTCGAGGCCTTCCGCTCGATCGCGGATGAGGTCGGCGCGCTGCTCTGGACCGACATGGCGCACTTCGCCGGCCTCGTGGCCGCCGGGCTGCACCCGAGCCCGGTCCCGTACTCCGACGTCGTCACCTCCACAGTGCACAAGACCCTGGCCGGCCCCCGCTCCGGCGTCATCCTGGCCAAGCAGGAGTGGGCCAAGAAGATCAACTCCAACGTTTTCCCCGGCCAGCAGGGCGGCCCGCTGATGCACGTGATCGCGGCCAAGGCCGTGGCCTTCAAGATCGCCGGCACGGAGGAATTCAAGGAGCGCCAGGAACGCGTCCTGGAAGGCGCCCGGATCATCGCGGACCGGCTGAACCAGTCCGACCTTTCCGACGCCGGCGTTTCCGTCCTCACCGGCGGCACCGACGTGCACCTGGTCCTGGTGGACCTGCGCAACGCCCACTTGGACGGCCAGCAGGCCGAGGACCTCCTGCACTCGGTGGGCATCACGGTCAACCGCAACGCCGTGCCCTTCGACCCGCGCCCGCCGATGGTCACCTCCGGACTGCGCATCGGCACCCCGGCCCTGGCCACCCGCGGCTTCGGCGCCAAGGAATTCACCGAGGTGGCCGAGATCATCGCCACCGCCCTGAAGGCGGGCTCCGCGACCGACGTCGAGGCCCTCCAGACCCGCGTGGACAAGCTCGCCGAGGACTTCCCGCTGTACCCGCAGCACGAGCAGTGGTGATTCTATGACCGCCACCAATTCCCAAACCACGGAAGCCGCTCCGGACCGGGCGCAGAGCGCCCGCATCCTGGACGGTAAGGCCACCGCAGCTGAGATCAAGGCCGAACTGACCGAGCGCGTCGCGGCGCTCAAGGCCAAGGGGATCGTCCCGGGCCTGGGCACCATCCTGGTCGGCTCCGACCCGGGCAGCACCTGGTACGTCGGCGGCAAGCACAAGGACTGCGCCGAGGTGGGCATCACCTCGATCCGCCGCGACCTGCCGGAAGAGACCACCCAGGAGGAACTGCTGGCGGTGGTCCGGGAGCTCAACGAGAACCCGGAGTGCACCGGCTACATCGTCCAGCTGCCGCTTCCGGCGCACATCGACCAGGACGTCATCCTGGAGGCCATGGATCCGGACAAGGACGCGGACGGCCTGCACCCGATGAACCTCGGCCGCCTGGTGGCGAACGTCAGCGGCCCTATGACGTCCCCGCTGCCCTGCACGCCCAAGGGCTGCGTGGAGCTGCTGACCCGGCACGGCATCAGCCTCAGCGGTAAACGCGTCTTGGTGGTGGGCCGCGGCGTCACCATCGGCCGCCCCGTGGGCCTGCTGCTGACCCGCAAGGACGTCAACGCCACCGTCATCCTGGCCCACACCGGCACCGTGGACCTGCCCGCCGAACTCCGGCAGGCCGACGTCGTGATCGCCGCGGCCGGCCAGCCGCACATGATCAAGGCGGCGGACCTCAAACCCGGCGCCATCGTGCTCGACGTCGGCGTCAGCCGCGTCGATGACGGCTCCGGCAAAGCCGTGGTCACCGGCGACGTGGAGCCGGCTGCGGCCGACGTCGCAGCCTGGCTCTCGCCGAACCCCGGGGGAGTAGGGCCGATGACCCGCGCTATGCTGCTGGCCAACGTGGTGGAAACCGCCGAACGCCACCTGGAAAGGGCCACCGCCTAGGGCCACGGGTGCGAGATCCGGCGCCAGGGACGCCCCTCCTCAGGGAGCGGCGCCCCTGCGCGGTTAAGCCACATCACGAATTGGCAAACGTCTGGATATTTTTACGAAGAGACTCTTTCATAGTTTGCCGGGATGGACTACCGTGTTCCGGGTGTCTGAACTTGTCTCGAAAGAAGCTCCCGTGAGCAGCCCCGCCGACAATGGCGAACCTCAGTACGTCATCACCGCCGAAAACCTCACCAAAAGCTACGGCGACGTCACCGCCGTCGACGGCATTTCCTTCCGCGTGCCCGCCGGCGAAGCCTTCGGACTGCTCGGCCCCAACGGGGCCGGCAAGTCCACCACCATGAAAATGATCGGCGGGGTCGCGCAGCGCACCTCCGGCAGCTTGAGCATCATGGGGCTGGACCCGGAGCAGCACGGCCCGGAAGTCCGCGCGCACCTTGGTGTGGTGCCGCAGCAGGACAACCTGGACGAGGAGCTGAAGGTCCGCGACAACCTGCTGGTCTACGGCCGCTACTTCGGCCTGCCGATGAGCTACCTCAAGCCCAAGGCCGACGAGTTGCTGGAATTCGCGCAGCTGACGGACAAGGCCAAATCCAAGGTGGACGCGCTCTCCGGCGGCATGAAGCGCCGCCTCACGATCGCCCGCTCCCTCATCAACGAGCCCCGGATTCTGCTCCTGGATGAACCCACCACCGGCCTGGACCCGCAGGCCCGGCACATCCTCTGGGACCGGCTGTTCCGGCTGAAGGAGCAGGGCGTCACCCTGATCCTGACCACCCACTACATGGACGAGGCCGAGCAGCTCTGTGACCGCCTGATCGTGGTGGACAAGGGCAAGATCATGGCCGAGGGTTCCCCCGCGAGCCTGATCCGGGACTACTCCACCCGCGAGGTCCTCGAGCTGCGCTTCGGCTCCGAGCGCAACGCCACCGTCGCCGCCGAGCTCGAGGGCATCGGCGAACGGATCGAAACCCTGCCGGACCGCGTCCTCATCTACGCCCACGACGGCGAGGCCGCCCTGGAGCAGGTCTCCGCCCGGGGACTGCGCCCGGTCACGTCCCTGGTGCGCCGCTCCTCGCTGGAGGACGTCTTCCTGCGCCTGACCGGACGGAGCCTCGTTGACTAGCCCGGAGACGGCGGCGGCCCCGGCCCTGCGCGCGCATTCACCGGCCGTCTCGGCCGCCCGGGCCCGCCGCTGGGGTGCCTTCTATTACGCCGAGCAGGTCCTGCGGGTGATGAAGGGCTACGGCTGGACCATCGTCATGTACGGCGTCGGCCAGCCGGTCGCCTACCTCTTCGCGATGGGCGTGGGCCTGGCCACCCTGGTGGACACCAACTCCGCCACAGTGTTCGGCGGCGTCAGCTACCTGACGTTCATCGCCCCCGCACTGCTGATCTCCGCCGCCGTCATGACCGCCGCGAACGAGTTCACCTTCCCGGTCATGGACGGCTTCAAGTGGCGCCGGGTCTACTACGGGCCGCACGCCTCGCCGCTGACACCGGAACAGATCGCCGCCGGGCAGATCATCGCCGTCACGATCCGGTTCGTGCTGCAGTCCGCGATCTACTTCGGCGTCGTGGCCCTGTTCGGGGCGTCCCCGGGCGCCTGGGGCTGGGTCTCCATCCCGGTGGCCACCCTGGCGGGGCTGTCCTTCGGCCTGCCGTTGATGGCCTACGCGGCCACGGTCACCACCGACAAGGGCCAATTCGCGATGGTGATGCGCTTCATAGTGATGCCGCTGTTCCTGTTCTCCGGCACCTTCTTCCCGCTGGACACCCTGCCAATGGCGGTCCGCTGGATCGGCTGGATCTCACCGATCTGGCACGGCACCGAGCTCGGCCGCGTCTTCAGCTACGGCTACGAGGAGGCGCCGTTGCTGACCGTGGCCCACGTCGTCTTCCTGGTTGGCCTCGCCGTCATCGGCTGGGTCCTGTCCAGGCGCCTGTTCGCCAAAAGGATGGCATCATGAGCCTGCTCGCCGGACCCTACGATTCGGGAAACAATGTCGACGGCCGCAGCGTCACCGAGGCTGCCCGCAACCGCCGCTTCGGCCCGCTCTACTCACGCAACGTGCGCGCCGTCGTCGCCCGCGGACTGATGGCCACCAAGAGCAGCAACTGGATGGTCATGCTCTCGGGTTTCTTCGAACCCGTGCTCTACCTGATCTCGATGGGCGTGGGCCTCGGGGCGATCGTCGGGTCCGTCCAGGGCCCGGGCGGCCAGGAGATCAGCTACGCCGCGTACATCGCGCCGGCGCTGCTGGCGGTATCGGCGATGAACGGGGCCGTCTACGACTCCACCTGGAACGTCTTCTTCAAGATGAACTTCTCCAAGCTCTACCAGGGCATGCTGTACACCTCCCTGGGGCCGGTCGACGTCGCGATGGGCGAGATTTTCCTCGCCCTGCTCCGCGGTGCCATGTATGCCACCGGTTTCACCGCAGTGATGGGTGTGATGGGACTGATCACCACCCCGTGGGCCATTGTGATGATCCCGGCCTCGGTGCTCATCGCCTTCGGCTTCGCGAGCTTCGGCATGGGCATCACCAGCTTCATGAAGACGTTCCAGCAGATGGACTGGATCAACTTCGTGATGCTGCCGATGTTCCTGTTCAGCGCGACCTTCTACCCGTTGAGCGTCTACCCGCAGTGGATCCAGTGGATGATCCAGGCGATGCCGCTCTGGCACGGGGTGGAGCTGCTGCGCCAGATCAGCGTGGGCGTGTTCACCCCCGCCACCGCGGTGCACATCGGCTACTACCTGGTCATGATCGTCCTTGGCGTGGCGCTCACCACCGGACGGCTCCGCCGGCTGTTCCTGAAGTAGGGCTCCCGGCCCCGTTCGCCGGGGGTGGAAGCGGGACCCGGTGTCCGGCCGGTTTGCGATAATAGGCACATGCGATCCCTGGGCAACCCCACTTCCAATCCGTCCGCGTTCAATGCCGCCACCGGAAAGTTCTCGATGTTCCGCATCGGCGGACTCGGAATGACGGTCTTTATCATCGCCTTCCTCGTGGCCGTCATTTTCGCGGCGAACCAGAACGACGTCGTGGGCTGGGTCGTCGCCGTCATCGCCGCCTGCTGGCTCGCGCTGGCAGCCTTCGTCGTGTTCAGCATCCAGCGGGCCGCCAAAAAGGCCGGGGCCAAGCTGAACGAGGCGCAGAACGCGTTCAACTCAGCGGTGGGCCGCGCGCCGTCGTCCGGCAGCAGGGACCACGGCGGCACGCGCCTCGTCGGCGACCGCCGCGAAGCCGACGACATCCGCGACATGAAACTGGACCACTCGTTCAAAATCGTGCAGGTGCAGGTCCGTGTGGTGGAGCAGGAACGCGCCAAGGGCGAGGCCTCGGACCAGGACACCATCCGGCGCGCGCTGGAAACCATCGAGATCACGGCCACCAATGCACGAGACATGATCAAGACCGCCGGCGGTTCCGACGAACCGGTCAGCGGAACCATCATCGACTAGAGTGGAGCGGGTGAGCTCGGCATTGAAGAAGGACCACCTTCGCATCGCATCGGTCAACGTCAACGGCCTCCGCGCTGCATACAAAAAGGGCATGGCGGAATGGCTGGCGCCGCGGGACGTGGATATTCTCTGCCTGCAGGAGGTCCGCGCGCCTGACGCGATCGTCCGGGAACTGCTCGGCGAAGGCTGGCACATCCTGCACGCCGAAGCCGAAGCCAAGGGCCGTGCCGGTGTTGCCATCGCCTCCCGCACCGAACCCGTCGCCACCCGGAGTGGCATCGGCGACGACTACTTCGCCACCGCCGGCCGCTGGGTCGAGGCCGACTACATCGTCCGCGACGCCGCCGGCGGGGCCTCGCAGCTGACCGTGGCCAGCGCCTACGTCCACTCCGGCGAGGCCGGCACCCCGAAGCAGGACGACAAGTTCCGCTTCCTGGACGTGATGGCGACCCGCCTGCCGGAACTGGCCAAGCACAGCGACCACGCCCTCGTGGTGGGCGACCTCAACGTCGGCCACACGGAGCTGGACATCAAGAACTGGAAGGGCAACGTCAAACGTGCTGGCTTCCTGCCCGAGGAGCGCGCCTACTTTGACCGCTTCTTCGGCGAGGAAATCGGCTGGAAGGATGTTCACAGGGGCCTGGCGGGTAACGTCGACGGCCCCTACACTTGGTGGTCGCAGAGGGGACAGGCCTTCGACAACGACACCGGCTGGCGCATTGATTACCACATGGCCACGCCCGCCCTCGCCGCCGCGGCGGTGTCGGCAGTTGTTGACCGGGCGCCGTCCTGGGACACCCGCTTCTCCGACCATGCCCCGCTGGTAGTGGACTACCGGCTCTAGTTTTAAGGTTCCCCTGATGACCTCTCCTTCCACCGCGTCGACCGTCGCCGACGCCGTCGCCACCCCTGACGCCGCCCTCTCGACCGCCGGCCGGGCACCTGCCGCTGCCGGCACCCGACACCGCATCCTCTCGGGCATGCAGCCGTCCGCGGACTCCCTCCACCTCGGAAACTACCTGGGCGCCCTGGTGAACTGGGTCCGGATGCAGGACGAATACGACGCCGTGTTCTTTATCCCGGACCTGCACGCCATCACGGTGCCGCAGGACCCCGCCGAGCTGGCCCACCGCACCCGTGTCACCGCCGCTCAGTACATTGCCGGCGGCGTCGACGTGGACAAGTGCACGCTGTTCGTCCAGTCCCAGGTTCCCGAGCATGCCCAGCTGGCCTGGGTGCTCAACTGCATCACCGGCTTCGGCGAGGCCTCCCGGATGACCCAGTTCAAGGACAAGGCCCTGAAGCAGGGGTCGGAGCAGGCCAGCGTCGGGCTGTTCACCTACCCCATCCTGCAGGCGGCGGACATCCTGCTGTACCAGCCGCACGGCGTTCCGGTGGGCGAGGACCAGCGCCAGCACGTGGAGCTGAGCCGCGACCTTGCGCAGCGCTTCAACTCCCGCTTCGGCGAGACGTTCACGGTGCCGCAGCCCTTCATCCAGAAGGAGTCGGCCAAGATCTACGACCTGCAGAACCCGACGGCGAAGATGTCGAAGTCCGCCGAATCACCGGCCGGCCTCATCAACCTGCTCGACGAGCCCAAGCTGATCGCCAAGCGGATCAAGTCCGCCGTCACGGACGCGGAAACCGAAATCCGCTTCGACCGCGAGAACAAGCCGGGCGTCTCCAACCTGCTGACGATCTACTCGGCCATCACCGGCCAGAGCGTTGACCAGCTCGTGGCGGCGTACGAGGGCAAGATGTACGGCCACCTCAAGGTGGACCTGGCCGAGGCCGTGACGGCGCACCTGTCGCCGATCCGGGACCGCGCCAACGAGCTGCTCGCCGACCCGGCGGAGCTCGACCGGCTGCTGGCCGTGGGGGCGGACAAGGCCCGGGAGATCGCCTCGGTGACGCTCCGGGAGGTCTACGCCAAGGTTGGCTTCCTGCCCTACGCGGGAACGCGGGGAGTCCACTAGCGCAATGTCCTCCGTCAGCAAAGTCACCGCCAGCGATACCGGACGCGCCGCCCACCACGGCGGACGCAAGGGTTCAGCCGCCGCACCCCACCAGGGCCCGGCGTCTGGCAACGGGCAGACCCCGGACGAGGGCATCAGCATCGGCGTCATCCTGGGCTTCCCGCCGGAGATCGCCGAGGAACTGCAGCGCTGGCGTGCCTCCTTCGGCGATCCGATGGCGGCGACAGTGCCGGCGCACATCACGCTCGTGACCACCACCATGACGCAGGACTGGGAGGCCACCCGCAGCCACGTTCGTGAGGTGGCCCGCCAGCAGGAGCCGTTTACCGTAACGATTGCGGGCACCGGGACCTTCCGGCCGGTCTCGCCGGTGGTGTTCCTGAACGTCGAGGCCGGCTTCGGCGAGTGCGTCAGCCTACACCGCCAGCTGCAGTCCGGGCCGCTGGAACGCGAGCTGCCCTTCGCTTACCACCCGCACGTGACGGTGGCCCACGACGTGGCCCCGGAGAGCCTCGACGAGGCCGAAGCGGTGCTCAAGGATTACAGGGCCAGCTTCCCGGTGGCTAGCATGGGACTTTACGAGCACGACGACAACGGCATCTGGCAGCTACGGGAAGAGCTTGACTTTGGCACCGAATCTGACGACCACCGAGGCCCGGCCGCCCCAGCAGGCGCCCGCTGATCCTCCCCTTCCCACCGAGCTGGCACGGCTGCGGCTCGAAGTGACCCGGAAACGGGTCGACTGGAGCAAGGCGAGCCGCGCCTCCGGCGGGGGCCTGGCCGCGCCGCTGGCGATGGTCCAATGGCAGCTGGCCCGGCTCAACGCCTTCCGGCCGATGCGCGCCTTCCAGCATTACAATCTGCAGCACGGCCCGCTGATGAGCGCCGGCATCGGCTTCAACATGTTCTTCTCCATCACCGGTTTGCTGGCCACCGGCTTCTCGGTGGCCGGCCTGCTGCTGGGCGGCCAGCCCGCGCTGCTGGAGCGGGTGGTGGGCAGCGTCGCCTCAAGCGCCCCCGGCCTGCTCAAGGTCGACGGCCGGGAGGGGCTGGTGGACCCGCAGGAGCTGCTGAACCCCAACGGGCTGGGATGGACGGCAGTGATTGCCGCCGTCGTGACCGTGGTGACGTCGCTGGGCTGGATTGCGGGCTTGCGGGACGGGCTGCGCGGGGTGCTCCGGCTCGGGCCGCTGAAGATGAACCCGATCCTGCTCAAACTGCACGACGTCGGGACCCTGCTGCTGCTCGGCGTCGCGCTGGTGATCAGTGCCGGAGCCTCGCTGGTGTTCGGCACCGCCGCCGGCTGGGTCGCCGAACAGCTCAAGCTGGACCCGCTGGTGGCCGGCCCGCTGACCACGTCCATCAAGATCGCCGTGCCGCTTGTGCTGGGCTGGGCGACCGCGCTAATCATGTTCCGGCTGGCCGCCGGGCTGAAACTGCAGCGCCGGGCCCTCCTGGAAGGAACCATCCTCGCCGCCGTGGGGACCAGCGTGCTGCAGATTTTCAGCGCGGAACTGCTGGCCAGCGCCGGCCGAAACCCGATCCTCGCGCCGTTTGCGATCATCATCGGGCTGCTCATCTGGTTCAACCTGGTCAGCCAGGTGTACCTCGTCTCGGCGGCGTGGTCCACCGTCCGCGAGGAGGACTTGAAATCCGTTCCGTCGGCGAAGACTAACGGCTGGGGCGCCCGCCAGGTGCAGCCGGGGAGGACGCCGACCGAGCCCCGGGCCGTCCGCCGCCCGTCAGCTAGTTTCCGGCGTCGAGGTACTGATCGGCCCACGCCGAAATAATCTTCGCCGCGCGGGCGGCCTGGCCCTTGCCCGTCAGCAGGTGGTCGGAGCCCTCCAGCGAGACGAAGCTGCGCGGGTGCCGCGCGGTCTGGAAGATGCTGCTGGCGTTCTCGATGCCGACCGTGTTGTCGGTGGGGGAGTGCAGCACCATCAGCGGCTTGTGCAGTTGCCGGATGCAGTCGGTCAGGTCCGCGTTTTCCAGGTCCTCCACGAAGTGCCGCCTGATCTCCACCCGTTTGCCACCCAGGTCCACCTCGGCGCTGCCCTCGCTCAGGATCCGGTCCAGCGCCGCGTCAAAGACGTGGGCCACGTGCTTGGGCGAGAACGGGGCACCGACGGTAGCGACGGCGTCGAGCTCCGGGATCTCCCGTGCGGCCGCCAGCACCGCGGCACCGCCGAAGGAGTGCCCCACCAGCAGTGAGACGGGCCGGCCGGATTCGCGCATGAACTCTGCGGCCTTCACGGTATCCGCCACCTTGTGGCTGAAAGAACCCTCCGACCAGAGCCCGGCGGACTCGCCAAGGCCCAGGTTGTCGAACCGCAGCATGCCCACACCGTTGTCCGCCAGCGCCTTGCACATCCGCGAGGCCGAGGGGCTGTCCTTGCCCAGCGTGAAGCCATGCGAGAACACGCCCCAGCCTTTCACCGGTCCCTCGGGCAGGTCGACGACGCCGGAGAGCAGCTCCCCGGTGGAACCTTCGAAGGAGACTTTCTCGGAGCGGGACACGGGAGCCTTTCGGTCAAAGGGCTGACGACGACGGCGCCCCCACCGGAAGGTGGGAGGCGCCGTCGTCGTCTGGAACTGCTGGTGGTGAAAAAGGGTGCTAGATCTTGCGGGCCAGGATGGCCTGCTTGACCTCGGCGATGGCCTGCGTGACCTGGATGCCGCGGGGGCAGGCCTCGGTGCAGTTGAAGGTGGTGCGGCAGCGCCACACACCTTCCTTGTCGTTGAGGATCTCCAGGCGCATATCGCCGGCGTCATCACGGGAATCGAAGATGAAGCGGTGTGCGTTCACGATTGCCGCCGGGCCGAAGTACTGGCCGTCGGTCCAGAACACCGGGCAGGACGAGGTGCACGCGGCGCAGAGGATGCACTTGGTGGTGTCGTCGAACCGCTCGCGGTCCTCGGCGGACTGCAGGCGTTCCTTGGTGGGCTCGTGGCCGCGGTTGATCAGGAAGGGCATGACCTCGCGGAAGGACTGGAAGAACGGTTCCATGTCCACGATCAGGTCCTTCTCCACCGGCAGGCCCTTGATCGGCTCAACGGTGATGGGCTTGGACGTGTCCAGGTCCTTCAACAGGGTCTTGCAGGCGAGGCGGTTGCGGCCGTTGATGCGCATGGCATCGGAGCCGCAGACGCCGTGGGCGCAGGAGCGGCGGAAGGAGACGCTGCCGTCGATTTCCCACTTGATCTTGTGCAGGGCATCCAGGACGCGGTCCGTGCCGTACATGGTGACGTGGAAGTCGTCCCAGGTGGACTCGTCGGAGACCTCAGGGTTGTAGCGGCGCACGCGCAGGTGGACGTCGAAGGACGGGATGTCCCCGCCGCCGCCGACGCCGGCGGGCAGTTCGATCTTGGAGGCTGGCTCAGCGAGTTCAGCGGTCATCTTAGTACTTCCTCACCATCGGCTCGTAGCGCGTAAAGACCACCGGTTTGGTGGCAAGCCGGATGCCGGCAATCGACTCGGCGGAACCGTCCGCCGGTGCGTGGTCATCCTTGTACGCCATGGAGTGCTTCATGAATTTTTCGTCGTCGCGCTCGGGGAAGTCCTCGCGGAAGTGTCCGCCGCGGGATTCCTCGCGGTGCAGGGCAGCCACGGTCATGACCTTGGCCAGTTCCAGCAGGAAACCGAGTTCCACGGCCTCGAGCAGGTCCAGGTTGAAGCGCTTGCCCTTGTCCTGGACGCTGATGCGCTGGTACCGCTCCTCGAAGGACGCAATGTCCTTCAGGACCTGGTTCAGCGTGTCGGCGGTACGGAACACCTGCATGTTGGCGTCCATGGTGTCCTGCAGTTCCTTGCGGATCTGGGCCACCTTCTCGGTGCCGTCCGAGGTGCGCACGTGCTCCAGCAGGTTCAGCGTGTACGCCTCGGGATCGGCAGGAAGGTCGACGAAGTCCGCGGTCTTGGCGTATTCCGCAGCGGCGATGCCGGCGCGCTTGCCGAAGACGTTGATGTCCAGCAGCGAGTTGGTGCCCAGGCGGTTGGAACCGTGCACCGAGACGCAGGCGACCTCACCGGCGGCGTAGAGGCCGGGGACAACGGTGTCGTTGTCCTGCAGGACCTCGGCGCTGATGTTGGTGGGGATGCCGCCCATGGCGTAGTGCGCCGTCGGGAAAACCGGAACCGGCTCCGTGTACGGCTCCACACCGAGGTAGGTGCGGGCGAACTCGGTGATGTCCGGCAGTTTGGCGTCGATGTGCGCCGGCTCGAGGTGGGTCAGGTCCAGCAGGACGTAGTCCTTGTTCGGGCCGCAGCCGCGGCCTTCACGGACCTCGTTGGCCATGGAGCGGGCCACGATGTCACGCGGGGCGAGGTCCTTGATGGTGGGGGCGTAGCGCTCCATAAAGCGCTCACCCTCGGAGTTGCGCAGGATCGCGCCCTCGCCTCGGGCGGCCTCGGAGAGCAGGATGCCCAGGCCGGCGAGGCCGGTCGGGTGGAACTGGAAGAACTCCATGTCCTCCAGCGGGATGCCGCGGCGGAACGCGATGCCCATACCGTCGCCGGTCAGGGTGTGGGCGTTGGAGGTGGTCTTGAAGACCTTCCCTGCGCCGCCGGAGGCGAACACCACGGACTTGGCCTGGAAGACGTGCAGCTCGCCGGAGGCGAGGTCGTAGGACACGACGCCGGCCACGCGCTTCTGCTTGTACGGGGTGCCGTCCTCGCGGACCGCGTCTTCCTCGACGGTCAGCAGGTCCAGCACGTAGTACTCGTTGTAGAACTCAACGTTGTGCTTGACGCAGTTTTGGTACAGGGTCTGCAGGATCATGTGGCCGGTGCGGTCCGCGGCGTAGCAGGCACGGCGCACCGGGGCCTTGCCGTGGTCGCGGGTATGGCCGCCGAAGCGGCGCTGGTCGATCCGGCCCTCGGGGGTGCGGTTGAACGGCAGGCCCATCTTTTCCAGGTCCAGGACGGCGTCAATCGCTTCCTTCGCCATGACCTCCGCGGCGTCCTGGTCCACCAGATAGTCGCCGCCCTTGATGGTGTCGAAGGTGTGCCACTCCCAGTTGTCTTCCTCGACGTTGGCCAGGGCTGCACACATGCCGCCCTGCGCCGCGCCGGTGTGGGAGCGCGTGGGATAAAGCTTGGTCAGTACTGCTGTTCGCGCACGCTGACCGGATTCGATCGCGGCGCGCATGCCAGCGCCACCGGCACCGACAATGACGACGTCGTACTTATGGACCTGCATACCAGATGCTCTTTCTCTCAAAATTCGCTGTAATACACCGCCGGCGGAGCCTGCGCAGTGAAGTCTCCTGATCCTTGTTCCGCGAGGCAGGCAAGAACCAGCGCCCGAAGGCAGGGGCCGCTACGGGGCGGGGCAGAACCCGCCGGGCAGCTGCACGCCGTCAACCACGGGGCACGGGTTGAAGGTGAAGATCACCAGGGTGCCGAGGATGATGATGGCCGCGGCGGCCGCGTAGAGCACGATCTTCAGCCAAAGGCGCGTCGCGTCCTTTTCGGCGTAGTCGTTGATGATGGTGCGCACGCCGTTGGTGCCGTGCAGCATGGCGAGCCACAGCATGGCCAGGTCCCAGACCTGCCAGAACGGGTCAGCCCACTTGCCGGCGACAAAGCCGAAGTCGATGGCGTGGATGCCTTCGCCCACCAGCAGGTTGACGGTCAGGTGGCCGAAGATGAGGACCACGAGGACGACGCCGGAAAGCCGCATGAACAGCCATGCCAGCATCTCGAAGTTGCCCTTGGATGTGCCGTTGCGGCGGTACTGCGGTGCAATCCTGCCGCTACGGGGACTCTGAATGGTTGCAGTCATGGCTTAGTGACCTCCAAAGGCGAGGGACAGGTGGCGGATGGAGAAGCCGACCATGACGACGACCCAGAGGGCCAGGACCGTCCACAGCATCTGGCGCTGGTACTTCGCGCCCTTCTTCCAGAAGTCGACGGCGATGATCCGCAGGCCGTTGAAGGCGTGGAACACGATCGCTGCGACAAGGCCCGTTTCACCCAGGGCCATAAGGGGGTTCTTGTAGGCACCGATCACGGCGGTGTAGGCCTCGGGGGACACACGCACCAATGAGGTGTCCAGCACATGGACCAACAAGAAGAAAAAGATCACTACACCGGTAACGCGGTGTCCAACCCAAGACCACATGCCTTCACGGCCGCGGTACAAGGTGCCAGCTGGTTTTGTCGGCACTGAATAAACCTCCCTGCAACACAGCGGCGCTGGCATGGGATCCACGCGGGGGGAACGCCTGCTGCGAGAGCACTCGTAAGCTCAAGCCTAAATCTAGGCTTCGCTCTCAGCTTATTCAATTCAGCGGATCGATGGTGACGGCGCCCGGCGCGGTTTTCAACCAGTTTTGAGACGAACGCCACATTGGCTGGCGCCGGCGGCGGATCGGTGCGCGGGTGCTCTATGCCTCCTGCCCGCAGGCCCCGTGCGCGTCCCTACACTCGTGTCCCGGGGCGTCTGGGCGGCGTTCCGCTAAAGTAGCCGTGATGACTACAGACAAAATGACCAGCCACGGTTCACCCGAGGGCGTTGCGGCGGACTCCCCGCTGGACCGCTTTATCGCGGTGATTCCTGCCGGCGGAGTGGGCACCCGGCTCTGGCCGCTGTCCCGGGCCGCTGCCCCGAAGTTCCTGCACGACCTCACCGGGTCCGGCAGCACGCTGCTGCGCGCCACCTATGACCGGCTGGAACCCCTCGCCGGCAGCCGCGTGCTGGTCGTCACCGGAACCGCGCACCGCGAGGCCGTGTGCCGACAGCTGCCCGAGGTGTCCGAGGCGGACCTCGTCCTGGAGAGCGAGCCCAAGGATTCCGGGGCGGCCATCGGGCTAGCCGCCGCCATCCTGTATGAGCGCGACCCGGACACCATCATGGGGTCCTTCGCCGCGGACCAGGTCATCAGCCCTGACGAACTGTTCCAGGACGCCGTCCGCGAGGCCATCCACACCGCGGCCGCCGGCAAGATCGTGACGATCGGCATCAAGCCCACCCACCCCTCCACCGGGTTCGGCTACATCCGCGCCGGCGACAAGCTGAGCGTGGCCGGAGCCCCGAGCGCCCACACGGTCGTCGAGTTCGTCGAGAAGCCCAGTGAGGAAGTTGCCCAGCAGTACCTGGACAGCGGCGAGTACGTCTGGAACGCCGGCATGTTCGTCGCGCCGGTCTCGCTCATGCTCAAGCACCTGGAAGCCAACCAGCCGGAGCTGTTCGCGGGCCTGCAGGAAATCGCCAAGGCCTGGGACACCCCGCTGCGCGACGAGGTCACCTCCCGCGTCTGGCCCACCCTGCCCAAGATCGCCATCGACTACGCGGTCGCCGAGCCGGCCGCCGCGGCCGGGGACGTCGCCGTCGTGCCCGGCACCTTCCGCTGGGACGACGTCGGAGACTTCGCCTCCGTGGGCCGCCTCAACAGCGCCAAGGAAGTCGACGACGTCACCGTGATCGGCGAGGGCGCCCGCGTCTTCACCGAAAACGCCAGCGGCGTGGTGGTCACCGACACCAAGCGCGTGATCGCACTGATCGGCATCAAAGACGTCGTGATCGTGGACACCCCAGATGCGCTGCTCGTCACCACAAAGGCGAACTCCCAGCGGGTCAAGGCCGCGGTGGACGCGCTCAAGGCCAGCGGCGACACGGACGTGCTCTAGCTGTACTGTCCCGGCACGTTAGTGACACGGGGACTGATTTGACGCAATAAGAGGACCTCCGGGTGTTGTGTGGTGCTTGTCGAGAGCGAACACAACCCAGGAGGTCCTCGTGTCCCACCGTAACGCGTTTTTGGCTCACTCGTGCCGTCTTCGGCTGGCTCGCTGCATCGTTGATGATGGTTGGCCGTTGCGCCGGGCGGCTGAACGGTTCAGTGTCTCCGTGCCGACCGCAGCCCGTTGGTCGCAGCGGTACCGTGATTTCGGCGAGGACGGGCTTCAAGACCGTTCAAGCCGACCGGCTGCCTGTCCGCACCGGACCCGGGTGCGCTCCGAGCGGCGGGTGTTGGGTCTGCGGGTCAACAGGCGCTGGGGTCCGGCCCGGATCGCGTATCACCTGCACTTGAACATCTCCACTGTTCACCGGATCCTGGCTCGTTACCTCTGTCCCCCGCTGCGGTTCACCGATCCGGCCACCGGAGTCAGGACCCGGGGCCGGGACCGCGCCCGCCGATATGAATACGCCTGGCCCGGCGAGATGGTCCACATCGATGTCAAGAAGCTCGGCCGCATCCCCAACGGCGGCGGCCACCGGATCCACGGGCGCGTGCAGGGCGAGGCGAATGCCCGGGCCAGGAACCTCGCCGAAGGCCGCCGTAAAGACCGCGGGCAGGTCAGGGGCTACTCCTTTATTCATCACGCCGTCGATGACCATTCCCGGTTCGTCTACTCCGAGATCCTTCCCGACGAAACCCAAGCCACAGCGGCCGCATTCATGCGCAACGCCATCGCCGCTTTCCAAGCCCAAGGCGTTCGGATCAAGCGGGTGATGACCGACAACGGCTCCTGCTACCGGTCCAGAGCTTTCGGCAAAGTCCTTGCCGAGGCCGGCATCAGCCACAAACGCACCCGGCCCTACCGGCCCCAGACAAACGGCAAGGTCGAACGCTTCAACCGAATCCTCAAAGAGGAATGGGCCTACGCCAGGGCCTACCGCTCAGAAACGGAACGCCAAGCCTGTTACCAGGACTTCATCGACTACTACAATCACCACAGGCCACACACCGCCCTCAAAGGCGCCTCACCCGCCAGCCGTGTCACTAACGTGCCGGGTTAGTACATCTAGCCCGCTCCTGCTCTGGTCACCTCCGAGGGCTGGCGTGGGTGCCGGGGCGCTAGCCGGGGACGCGGCGCTGTCCGGGAACCGTAACGCGCCGTCGGCGATGCCGCTAATTTTTGGACTCTCGCTACAGTGATTGTGTGCGCAATTACACTACTGAAGCTGAGCCAACCACCCTGGTGGGGCCGTGGCTGGAGCCACTCCTGTCGGAGCTGATCGCTTTCCGCCGCGACCTGCATGCGCACCCGGAGCTTTCTTTCAAGGAGTTCCGCACCACCGACCAGCTCGCCAAGCGGCTCGAGGCTGCCGGGCTCAAACCCCGCCGACTCGAGGGCACCGGGCTGACGGTCGACGTCGGCGAGGGCCCGATTGCGACGGCGCTGCGCGGGGACATTGACGCGCTGCCCATCATCGAAGAGACCGGGCTGCCGTTCGCGTCCAAGAACCATGGCGTGACGCATGCGTGCGGGCACGACGTCCACACCACCACGATGCTGGGCATCGCCCTGGTCCTGCAGCAGATGCATGAGTCCTCGCCGCTGGGCGGCACGGTGCGGATTATCTTCCAGCCGGCCGAGGAGACCATGCCCGGCGGCGCGCACGCGTGCATCGAGCAAGGCGTGCTGGAGGGAGTGCCCCGGATCCTGGCGCTGCACTGCGACCCCCGGATCGAAGTGGGCAAGATCGGCACCCGGATCGGTGCCATCACCTCGGCGTCGGACACCATCAAGATTGAACTGACCGGCCGGGGCGGCCACACGTCGCGTCCGCACCTGACCGAGGAACTGGTCTTCGCGCTGGCCCAGATCGCCATCAATGTCCCGGCCGTGCTGTCCCGCCGCGTCGACGTCCGCAGCGGCGTCTCCGTGGTGTGGGGACACATCTCGGCCGGCTCGGCCCCGAACGCCATCCCGGCAAGCGGCTACATGGCCGGCACCATGCGCTGCCTGGACCGCGAGGCCTGGCACAGCGCGGGGGAGATCCTCGACGAGGTGGTGCAGCAGATCGCGGCGCCCTACGGCGTCGACGTCCATCTGGAACACACCCGCGGCGTGCCGCCGGTGGTGAACTCGGAACACGAAACCGCGCTGATCGAGGCCGCCGCGCGTGCCGAGATCGGCGAGAGCTCGGTGGTGTTGACCCCGCAGTCGATGGGCGGCGAGGACTTCGCCTGGTTCCTGGCCGACCTGCCCGGGGCGATGATGCGGCTGGGCACGAAGACCCCCGGCGGCGAAGAGTACGACCTGCACCGCGGCGACTACATCCTGGACGAGCGCGCCCTGGGCCTCGGCGTCCGGGTACTAACCGCCGCCGCGCTCCGCACCCTCCGCGACCTCTAGGCCCTCCGCGCGAACGGACATTTCGCGCCCTGGCTTCGGGCGAATGGGTTGTGCACAACTGAATTGTTGGCTACTGTTCGTGGGTGACCGAAACCTTTTCCAGCCACGCCCCCGAACCTGGCGCTCCCCCAGGGGATGTTCCCCGCCTGGACAGGCAGGTGTGCTTCGCCATGTACTCGGCCTCGCGGGCTGCCACGGCTGCTTACCGGCCGATGCTGGACGAGCTCGGACTGACCTACCCGCAATACCTCGTGATGATGGTGCTCTGGGAGGACCAGCCGCGCGGCGTCCGCGAGCTGGGCGAGGAGCTCGGCCTCGACTCCGGCACGCTCTCGCCACTGCTCAAGCGGCTCGAGTCCCTCGGCTACGTCGAACGACGGCGGTCCACGGCGGACGAACGGCGCGTGGAGGTATTCCTCACCGCGGCCGGCACCGCCCTCAGCGCCCGCGCCACCGGCATTCCGCAGCGGCTCGCCGATGCCGCCGGACTTTCCGCCGTGGAGCTCGACCAGCTCCGCGAGACGCTGGGCCGGCTCACCGCTGCGCTGCAGGCCGGCCGCTGACCCGCGCCGCTCGGCACCCCTCCCAGTTTTCCCCTGAATTTCCAACAGATCGGACCCTTATGAAGACCCTCTATACGGCCGAGGCACTGGCCTCCGGCGAAGGACGCGACGGAAACGCGCAGACGTCCGACGGCAAGCTCAACGTCGCCCTGGCCAGCCCGGTGGAACTCGGCGGCAGCGGAGAAGGCACCAACCCGGAGCAGCTCTTCGCCGCCGGGTACGCCGCCTGCTTCCACTCTGCCCTGCGCTTGGTGGGCCGCCAGCAGAAGGCGGACCTGACCGACTCCGCCGTCGCCGCGAAGATCCACCTCGGCGCCCTCGACGGCGGCTCCGGCTACGGCATCGCCGCCGAACTCGAGATCGCACTGCCGGCCGTTGACCGCGAAACCGCCGAGGCGCTCGTCGCCAAGGCCCATGAGGTCTGCCCCTACTCCAACGCCACCCGAGGCAACATCACCGTAGACATCAAGATCCTGGAGGTCGCCGCATGAGCACCGAAACCATCTCTCTCCCCGCCACCACCCGGGAAATCCAGCTCGCCTCTCGGCCCCACGGCCGCCCCGTGCCGGAGAACTTCCGCCTCGCCGAGTCGGCCCTGCCGGAACCGCAGGACGGCCAGGTCCTGGTCCGCAACCTCTACATCTCCGTGGACCCCTACATGCGCGGCCGGATGAATGACGTCAAGTCCTACTCCGCGCCGTTCGCCCTGGACGCCGCCATGGAGGGCGGCGCCGTCGGCGAGGTCATCGCCTCCCGCTCAGCCGACCGTGAGGTGGGGGACACTGTGGTGCACAGCCTCGGTTGGCGTGAGTACGCCGTCCTAGACGCCGCAGCGACGACGCCGGCCCGCACCGACCTGGCCCCGACGTCCGCCTTCCTGGGCGCGCTCGGCATGACCGGGCTGACCGCCTACGCCGGACTGCTCAAGGTCGCCGAGTTTAAGCCCGGCGAGGCCGTCTTCGTCTCCGGCGCAGCCGGCGCCGTCGGCTCCCTGGTGGGGCAGATTGCCAAGGCCATGGGTGCCTCCCGGGTGATCGGCAGCGCCGGCACCCCGGAGAAAGTGGCCCGCCTGCTGGAGCTCGGCTTCGACGCCGCCTTCAACTACCACGACGGCCCGGTTCGCGAGCTGCTGAAGGAGGCCGCGGGGGAGAAGGGCATCGACGTCTACTTCGACAACGTCGGCGGCGAGCACCTCGAGGCCGCGCTGTCCGTGCTCAACGTCGGCGGCCGCGTCGCCATGTGCGGCGCCATCGCTCAGTACAACTCCACCGAGCCGACGCCGGCCCCGCGGAACCTCATGCTGGCCATCGGCAAACAGCTGACCCTCAAGGGCTTCCTGGTGGGCGGCTACTGGCAGTACATGGGCGAGTTCGTCGAGAAGCTCTCCGGCTGGCTGGCCGACGGCACCGTCCGTTACGACGAGACCATCGTGGACGGGTTGGAGAACGCCCCGCAGGCCTTCATGGACCTGCTCGAGGGCGCCAACACCGGAAAGATGCTGGTCCGCCTCTGAGCTAGCTCCGCGTCCAGCACGCGCGAACGTACACGTGAGGCCCCGATTTCCCACGATTTCGGGGCCTCACGTATACGTTCGCGCAGGTGGGGTACCGCTTGGTAACAAGTTCTCAACAATCTGGGAAACAGCTGTGAAGTGTGTTACTCGACGTGTTCCATGACACTAAAGTAGCTTCCATCAGTGCGCCTCGGCGCAGTGCTGCGAATCCGTCAGTGACAACAGTGTTTCGGGGGAAAACCGGAAGCAGACACTCATTGAACTCCCGTCGTAGCGCCTATCTCTTTCTTCCTGGAGGAACTTTGAAGAACTCACTGCGCGCCACCCTTAAGCGCGGTTCAATGGCCGGCGTCGCCACCGCGGGTGCGACCGCCCTGCTGCTCACCGGTTGCGGGGCTGCCCCGTCCTCGTCCGGCGCCTCAGGTTCAGCGACCAAATCGGATTACACCGCCTGCATGGTCTCCGACTCCGGTGGATTCGACGACAAGTCTTTCAACCAGTCCGGCTACGAGGGCCTGCAGAGCGCCGTGAAGGACCTCGGCATCCAGGAGAAGCACGTTCAGTCCAAGGCTGACACGGACTACGACCCCAACCTTCGCTCCATGGTCCAGCAGGGCTGCAAGCTCACCGTCACCGTCGGCTTCCTGCTCGGCGACGCCACGAAGTCCATCGCGACGGCCAACCCGAACAGCCACTTCGCGATCATCGATTACAACGACCCTGCGTTCCCCAAGAACGTCAAGCCGATCGTCTACAACACTGCCCAGGCTGCATTCCTGGCCGGCTACCTGGCGGCGGGCACCTCCAAGACCGGCAAGGTCGCCACCTTCGGCGGCATCAACATCCCTACCGTCACCATCTTCATGGATGGCTTTGCCGACGGCGTGAAGTACTACAACCAGAAGAAGAGCAAGAACGTCCAGCTCATCGGCTGGGACAAGGACAAGCAGGACGGCACCTTCGTTGGTGACTTCAAGCAGGTCGACAAGGGTAAGGTCCTGACCCAGGGCTTCCTGGACCAGGGCGCCGACATCGTCCTGCCCGTGGCCGGACCCGTCGGAGGCGGCGCGGGCAGCGCGATCCTCGACGCCAAGTCCAAGGGCAAGGATGCCAAGCTTATCTGGGTTGACTCGGACGGCTACCTGACCGCTCCGGATTACAAGTCCGTGATCCTCTCCTCCGTGCAGAAGACCATGTCCACCGCTGTGGAGACGGTCATCAAGGACGACAAGGACGGCAAGTTCGACGCCACACCGTACATCGGAACCCTCGAAAACGGCGGCGTGGCCTTGGCTCCATTCCACGATCTCGATTCCGCTGTGCCGGCAGACCTGAAGAGCGAACTGGACCAGCTCAAGAAGGACATCATCTCCGGCACCGTCAAGGTCGAGTCGAAGTCCAGCCCGACCAAGTAAGCACCGAACCGCGGGGCGCGCTGCCCTTCCGCCGTTGTCTCGGCCGAAGGGCGGCGCGTTCTGTTTTGCTGGCTTCGTCCCGCCAGCAGCGGCCTGCCGGCGCCTCTTTTGCCTGCAGCGTTGCCCTGCCCAGGAACCACTGGTGACACTAGGCTGGGATTACCCGCTGCCCTGCCGCCGACAAGGCGCCGGAGCAGATCCATACACACACAGATTGGTTGGGGTTTTGAAACTCGAACTGAAAGGGATCACGAAGCGATTCGGGTCCCTGGTAGCCAATGACCACATCGATTTGGTCGTCGAACCGGGGCAGGTGCACTGCCTGCTGGGAGAGAACGGCGCAGGGAAATCCACCCTGATGAACGTACTCTACGGCCTGTACGACCCGACTGAGGGCGAAATCCTGGTCGACGACAAACCGGTCGTTTTCAAGGACCCCGGCGAGGCGATGGCCGCCGGAATCGGCATGGTCCACCAGCACTTCATGCTCATCCCGGTCTTCACCGTGGCCGAGAACGTGGCGCTGGGCAACGAGACGACCAAAGCCGCCGGCCTGCTCAACCTGGAAGCCACGCGCGAGAAGATCCGCCGGATCTCGGACGAGTACGGGTTCGACGTCGACCCCGATGCCATGGTGGAGGACCTGCCCGTCGGCGTCCAGCAGCGCGTCGAGATCATCAAGGCCCTGGTTCGCGACGCCGAGGTGCTGATCCTGGACGAACCCACCGCCGTGTTGACGCCGCAGGAGACCGATGAACTCCTCGACATCATCCGGCAGCTGAAGCGGGACGGTAAGTCGATCGTCTTCATCTCCCACAAACTGCGTGAAGTCAAAGCCATTTCGGACACCATCACGGTCATCCGCCGCGGCAAGGTGGTCGGCCAGGCCGACCCCACGGCCTCTCCCACCGAGCTGGCCTCCGCCATGGTGGGCCGTGCCGTGAGCCTGACGCTGGACAAGGCGCCGGCCAAAACCGGTGAGGTGACCTTCAAAGTCCGCAATCTGACCGTCACTGACCACAACGGCCAGCACGTCGTCGATGACCTGTCGTTCGACATCGCCAAGGGCGAAGTTCTCGCCATCGCCGGCGTGCAGGGCAACGGCCAGACGGAACTGACCGAGGCGATCCTGGGTGTGCAGCCGCACGTGGCCGGATCCATCACTCTCGACGGCGAGGAACTGCTGGGCAAGAGCGTCAAGCATGTCCTCGGCGCCGGCGTCGGCTTCGTCCCCGAGGACCGCACCCTCGACGGGCTCGTCGGGGCGTTCACCATCTCCGAGAATATGATCTTGGACCTCTACGACAAGGCTCCCTTCGCGCGCGGCGTGGGCATGAAGCCGGGCGTAATCGCGGAGAACGCCGCCAAGAAGGTGGAGGAGTTCGACGTCCGCACCCCGTCCGTGTCGGCCGCGGTGGGCACCCTGTCCGGCGGCAACCAGCAGAAGGTCGTCCTGGCCCGCGAGCTCTCGCGTCCGCTGCGCCTGTTTATCGCGTCGCAGCCCACTCGCGGCCTCGACGTCGGGTCGATCGAGTTTGTGCACAAGCGCGTCATCGCCGAACGTGACCACGGCACGCCCGTCATGATCGTCTCCACCGAACTGGACGAAGTGATGCAGTTGGCCGACCGTATCGCGGTGCTCTACCGTGGACGGCTGGTGGGGATCGTACCCGCCACCACGTCCCGCGACGTGCTGGGCCTGATGATGGCCGGTGTCCCGGCCGCAGAAGCCGAAGCCAGCGCCTCCGCCCACGCCCACAGCGGCACGACGACGGCGACCGTATCGGAGCCTGCCGGCCACGAAGGAGAATCCCATGTCTGAGAAGACAACCCCGGAGCCGCAGGCTCCGGGGCACCAGGACACGGCCGAGCCCGCGGAAACCCGGGTGCCCGGCGGCACCAGCCCGGAGGCTGTGGCCTCCGACGTCGTCCTTGACACCGCCGGCGGCCAAATGCCGCCGTCCGCCGTTCCCGCAGCGACCCAACGCCGCGGCCGGGACCGGGACGGTGACGGCGGGTCCGTGCTGCACCAGATCTTCAGCGGCAACGCCATGGTGTCCGTGCTCTCCGTGCTGCTCGCCATCGTGCTCGGCGGCATCCTGATGGCAGTGACCAACCCCAAGGTCGCTGCCGCCGCCGGCTACTTCTTTGCGCAGCCCGGGGACCTCCTGACCGAAGTCATCCGTCCGTACACCGCGCTGGTGCAGGGTTCCATCTTCAACTGGGCCGGCGCCGACCTCGGCGCACAGCTTTACCCGATCACCGAGACCCTCACCGTCGCCACCCCCCTGATCTGCGCCGGGCTTGGCGTCGCCCTGGCGTTCCGTGCCGGCCTGTTCAACATCGGCGCTCAGGGGCAGATCGTCTTCGGCGCGCTCTTCGGCGCCTACGCCGGCTTTGCCTGGCACCTGCCGATCGGACTGCACCTGCTGGTTGTCATCGTGGCTGGCCTGGTCGGCGGCGCGGTCTGGGGCGGCGTCGTCGGCCTGCTGAAGGCACGCACCGGGGCGCATGAGGTGATCGTGACGATCATGCTCAACTACATCGCCAACTTCCTCCTGCTGTTCCTACTCACCACCCCGGCCTTCCAACGCAAAGGTTCCACCAACCCGATCTCCCCGTTCCTGGACTCCACCGCGTTGTTCCCCGAACTGCTCGGACCGCAGTTCCGCCTGCACGCAGGTTTCCTCGCCGCGATCGTGGCCACCGTCTTCGTCTGGTGGCTGCTGAACCGCTCCACGATCGGTTTTGAGTTCCGGGCTGTCGGCGCGAACCCCAATGCGGCCCGCACCGCCGGCATCAACGTCGCCCGCAGCACCATCCTGGTGATGGCGATCGCCGGTGCGCTGGCAGGCCTGGCCGGTGTGGCCCAGGTGTCCGGCACGGAAAAGTACCTGTCCGGCGGCGTCGCCGCCTCCATCGGTTTTGACGCCATCACCGTCGCACTGCTGGGACGCTCGACGCCGTGGGGAACCTTCTTCGCGGGCCTGCTGTTCGGCGCCTTCCGCGCCGGCGGCGTGGCCATGCAGGCGCAGACGCAGACGCCGATCGACATTGTGCTCGTCATCCAGTCCCTGATCGTGCTCTTCATCGCAGCACCGCCGCTGGTCCGTGCGATATTCGGACTCAATCCCCGTAAGAAGAAAACCACCACGAGTGGGACCGCCGGTTCGCGTACCGGCGGCGTTAAGAGCGGAGCGGCAGCATGAGCGCCACAACACAATCTCCCGCCAGCAAGCAGCCGCGCCACGGACAGGGCACCGAAGCCGCTCCCGGCGACGGCCGGACCGGCGCGCCGGCAAGCGCAACGGAACTGGTGAGCTGGAAGGCCGGCATCGGGCTGGGCCTGCTGGCCATTCTCGGCACCGTCCTGTTCGGGTTCCTCGCCAACCCCAAATCGGCAGGGTTCCGGATCGCCGAGGCCCGCGACCCCAACGCCTCCTCCGCGGCGGCATGGATCACCCTGGCCGTTGCGCTGGCCGCCGCCGCCTACGTCGGCTACCGCTGGATCAGCCAGCGGCGCGACGGCGGAGCAGTGGACCGTTGGATTCCCGCCACCGCCATCGCGGCCGTCGTCGTTCTGGGCCTCGCCGCCCTGGGCGTCGCCCGGGTGGAGAAGATCACCGTGCCCTCGATGGCGCTGGGCTGGATTTGCTCCGTTCTCCTGCTCGCCCTCGCCGGGTACGCCTGCTTCCTGACCGTGCAGCGCAGGCGCACGCCGGGATGGTTGGGCGGAACCTTCGCAGTGGTCTTCCTGGTCGGCTTCATGATCTGGATCGTTGCGGGCGGCCGTGACCCCGAGCCCTCCATTTCCCTCGGCGGGCTCATGGCCGGTGCCGTGACCCTCGCCGTACCCCTGGTGTTCGGCTCGCTGTCCGGTGTGCTATGCGAGCGGGCCGGCGTGGTCAACATCGCCATCGAGGGCCAGCTCCTGCTCGGCGCCTTCTCCGCCGCCGTCGTGGCCACCGTGACCGGCAACGTCTATCTGGGGCTCATCTCGGCGGCCGTCGCCGGCGCCCTCGTCTCCCTGGTCCTGGCCGTAGTGAGCATCAAATACCTCGTCAACCAGATCATCGTCGGCGTGGTGCTCAACGTCCTGATCAGCGGGCTGACCAGCTTCCTGTTCTCCACCCTGCTTACGGCGGACCCCGAGCACCTGAACAAGCCCGGCCGGCTGCAGGCGGTCGATATCCCGTTCCTCGCCGACATTCCGATCATCGGACCCATCCTGTTCCGCCAGTCCCTGGTCGGCTACCTCATGTACGTGGCCGTGATCGTGGTCTACGTCGGGCTGTTCCACACGAAGTGGGGCCTGCGGGTGCGTGCCGTCGGCGAACACCCCCAGGCGGCGGACACGGTAGGCATCAACGTCAACCGGACCCGCTTCATCAACGTCCTCATGGGCGGTGCCATCGCCGGAATCGGCGGTTCCTTCTTCACTCTGGTGTCGGTAGACGCGTTCAGCAAGGACATGTCCGGCGGTCGAGGGTACATCGCCCTTGCCGCCATGATCTTCGGGCGCTGGAATCCCATCGGGGCGTTCCTGGCCGCGCTGCTGTTCGGGTTCGCCGACAACCTGCAGAGCGTCATCACCATCATCGGCTCGCCCGTGCCCAGCCAGTTCATGGCGATGCTGCCCTACGCCCTGACCGTGATCGCGGTGGCCGGCTTGGTGGGACGGTCCAGGCCGCCTGCGGCCGACGGCATCCCGTACGTCAAGGGGTGACGAAGGTGACCCACAGCAATTCTCCCGGCGTTTCGGGCGCTTCGGGCGCTTCGGGCGCGACCGGAGCCACCGGAGCCACCGGGGGCACCGCCGTCGACTGGGCCGCCCTCGAGGAGGCGGCCGTCGCGGCGATGGAAAACGCCTATGCGCCGTATTCGAAGTTCGCGGTGGGGGCTGCCGCCCTCACCGCGGACAGCCGGATCGTCAGCGGCTGCAACGTCGAAAACGCCAGCTACGGGCTCACGCTGTGCGCCGAGTGCGCGCTGGTGGGCAACCTGCACATGACCGGAGGCGGCCTGTTGCGCGCCTTCTACTGCGTCGACGCGCACGGCAACGTGCTGATGCCGTGCGGGCGGTGCCGCCAACTGCTCTACGAATTCCGGGCCCCGGACATGGAGCTCATGACCACACAGGGCATCAAGACGATGGACCAGGTGCTCCCCGACGCATTTGGCCCCCAACACCTGGAGGAAACCCGGTGACCCAGAACACCAGCAACAGTGAAGAGTTCGACGCCGTCGACATCATCCGCATCAAGCGGGACAAGGGCGTGCTCAGCCCCGCCCAGATCGACTGGACGATCGACGCCTACACCCGCGGCGCCATCGCCGACGAACAGATGGCGGCACTGAACATGGCCATCCTGCTCAACGGCATGGACCGCGCCGAGATTTCGCGCTGGACCGCGGCGATGATTGCCTCCGGCGAGCGGATGGACTTCTCCAGCCTGCGCCGGCCCGACGGCGGTGTGAAGGCCACCTCGGACAAGCACTCGACCGGCGGCGTGGGGGACAAGATCACCCTGCCGCTGGCACCACTGGTGGCGGTCTTCGGCGTCGCCGTGCCGCAGCTCTCCGGCCGAGGCCTCGGCCACACCGGCGGCACCCTGGACAAGCTTGAGGCCATCCCCGGGTGGCGGGCAGCGCTGAGTAACGAGGAAATGCTGGCCCAGCTGCAGGACGTGGGCGCCGTGATCTGCGCCGCCGGCGCCGGACTGGCCCCGGCCGACAAGAAGCTCTACGCCCTGCGCGACGTCACCGGCACGGTCGAGGCGATCCCGCTGATTGCCTCCTCGATCATGAGTAAAAAGATCGCCGAGGGCACCGGATCACTGGTCCTGGACGTCAAGGTGGGCAGCGGCGCCTTCATGAAGGATGAGGCGCGCGCCCGCGAGCTGGCCGAGACCATGGTGGCCCTGGGCAAGGACGCCGGCGTCAACACGGTGGCCCTGCTGACCAACATGAACACTCCGCTGGGCCTCACCGCGGGCAACGCGATCGAAGTCGAGGAATCTGTGGAGGTCCTTGCCGGCGGGGGACCGGAGGACGTCGTCGAACTCACCGTCCGGCTGGCCGAGGAGATGTTGGCCTGCGCCGGCGTCCATGACGCCGATCCGCGCGCCGCGCTCAGGGACGGCCGTGCCATGGACGTCTGGAACCGGATGATCGAGGCCCAGGGCGGCGACCCGCGCGCCAAGCTGCCGGTCGCGAAGGAATCCGAGACCATCTACGCCCAGGCGGACGGCGTGCTGGTGGAACTCGACGCGATGGCCGTCGGCGTCGCCGCCTGGCGCCTCGGCGCCGGCCGTGCCCGCAAGGAGGACCAGGTCCAGGCCGGCGCCGGTGTGCGGATGCACGCCAAGCCGGGCGCCACCGTCCGCGCCGGGGAACCCCTGATGACCCTGCTGACGGATACCCCGGAGAAGTTCGGCCGTGCCAAGGAAGCGCTCGAACACGCCGCCGTGATCGCTCCGGAAGGCTCCCGCCCGGCACAGCAGCTCATCATCGACCGCATCGCCTAAGGCCCCTCGTTGCCCTATCACTTATGGCTGCCCCGACCCTGGTTTAGCAGCCACAGGTGATAGGGCAACGGGCCGCGGCCGGGCAGTACACTGGCACCAAAGCATTCCGGGAGAAACCGGGTCCCGCCGTGCGTTAGGAAACCGTGCAGGAAATCAACGACTTCATCCTGGCAGCCGCAGGCCAGCCCTGGGTCCTGTTCCTGGTGTTCGCCTGCTGTCTGATCGACGGCTTCTTCCCACCGGTGCCCAGCGAATCCGTGGTGGTCGGGCTGGCCGCCGTGTCCGCGACGGCCGGCATCCCGAGCCCGGTCCTGCTGCTGGTGGCTGCCGCCGCCGGCGCGTTTTGCGGGGACAACGTTGCCTACTGGATCGGCCGCTCCGCCGGAACCGAGCGCTGGCGCTGGATGCGTGGCTACCGTACCCAGGGCGCCCTGGGCTGGGCGGCCCGCGAGCTTCGGAAACGGCCGGCGTCCCTGATCATGGTGGCCAGGTTCGTTCCGATCGGCCGGGTGGCCGTGAACCTGACGGCTGGCGCTACCCGGTACACCCGGTCCCGCTTCGTCGGCCTGACGGGACTGTCCGCGGTGCTGTGGTCCGTGTATTCGGTCGGTATCGGATTGTTCTTCGGGCAATGGTTCGACCACAACCACCTGCTCGCGGCCACCATTTCGATCATTTGCGCGGTGCTCCTCGGCATCGCCGTTGACGTCACGCTCAACAGGCTGCGGCGGCAGGCGCCGGCAAAGCCGTTGCCGGCGGCTGAGAACCAGCCGGTCCCGCCGGCGGAAGGCTAGAATCTACGCCGCCAGGTAACCGAACGTCACGGTGGCCCCCGTGGCGGAGCCGCGTAGCGCCGGATGGACCGGCCGTGGGACACTTAGATGCGATTCACGTCACGGCGCCGACGCCGGTGGCCAGCACCACTTTTCCGCACCCGTTTCCGTAGTCCGCACACCCCTTCAGTCGCCTAGGAGCACAGCCCGCGTGGAGTTCATTAATGAGGCCGTGCTCCATGCAGCCGGCCAGTGGTGGATATACCCCCTCCTGCTGCTCTTTTTCTTCATCGACGGCTTCGCCATGGTGGTCCCCAGTGAGACGCTGATCGTGGCCCTCGCCGCCTACTCCCGGCACAGTGGCCAGCCCAACCTCTGGCTCCTCGGCCTCACGGCGCTGCTTGGCGCCATTGCCGGGGACAACATGGCCTACCTGCTGGGCCGCAAGATCGGCCTCGAGCGGTTCCGCTGGATGCGCAAGCCCAAGGTGCAACGGGCCTTCGGCTGGGCCCGCTATGAGCTCGAAAAGCGCGGGGCCGTGCTGATTTTCACCGCCCGCTACATCCCTTGGGGCCGCGTTGCTGTCAACTACGTCGCTGGCACCACGGGATTCCCGCACCGCAGGTTCTTCGTCCTGGACGCCTTCGCGTGCTTCACGTGGGTGATTTACTCCGTCGGGATCGGCGTCCTGGCGAGTTCCTTCCCCTGGCTGCACCACAACCCGCTCCTCAGCGCCGGGATCGCCGTCGTCTTCGCGATTGTCCTCGGCATAGCCGTCGACCACGTCCTGCGCTGGTGGCACAAACGGCTGGCACGGCACGACGAGCCCGCTGAGGAGCCCGCGGCCGGGCAAGAAGCCGGGCAAGAGGGCGGACAAGAAGCCGTGTCCCGGGACGCAACGGCCGAAGACGCCGCGTCGACCGACGCCTCCCGCAAGTAGCGCACGGCGCCGTCCGACCCTATGGTGGGAACGTGACTGAGACTATTCTTGACGCTGCCCCTGACCTCGAATTCGACCTGAAGGGCCTCCCCAAGGTCTCCCTTCATGACCACCTGGACGGCGGACTGCGTCCGGCCACCATCATTGAACTTGCCGAAAAAGTCGGCCACACCCTGCCCTCCACCGACCCGGTCGCGCTTGGGGAGTGGTTCCGCGAGTCCGCCGATTCCGGCTCCCTGGTCCGCTACCTCGAGACCTTCGACCACACAATCGCCGTGATGCAGACCAAGGAGGGCCTGTTCCGCGTCGCCAAGGAATTCGTCGAGGACCTCGCCGACGACGGCGTCGTCTACGGCGAGGTGCGCTGGGCGCCCGAGCAGCACCTGCAGCAGGGCCTGTCCCTGGACGACGTCGTCGAAGCCGTCCAGGCGGGCCTGGACGCCGGCGTCGACGCCGTCGCCGAGACCGGCCGGGAAATCCAGGTCGGCCAGCTGATCACCGCCATGCGCCACGCCGACCGCGGCCAGGAGATCGCCGAACTCGCCATCCGCCACCGCTACAAGGGCGCCGTTGGCTTCGACATCGCCGGGGCCGAGGACGGCTTCCTGCCCTCCCGCTTCAAGGACGCCTTCACCTACCTGGCCCAGCACAACTTCCCGGCCACCATCCACGCCGGCGAGGCGGCCGGCCTGGAGAGCATCCAGTCCGCCCTCGTTGACGGCCGGGCGCTGCGCCTGGGCCACGGCGTTCGGATCGCCGAGGACGTCACCGTCGAGTTCGAGGACGCCGAGTCGGCAGAGGCTGCCGCCATCGACCCGGACAGCGACGACGTTGACGACAACATCGGCCTCGTGACCCTCGGCGAGCTCGCCAGCTGGGTCCGGGACCGCGGTATCGCGCTGGAAATCTGCCCGTCCTCCAACCTGCAGACCGGCGCGATCGCCGGCTTCGGCGAGGGCATCGAAAGCCACCCGGTGGACATGCTCTACCAGCTCGGCTTCAACGTCACGATCAACACGGACAACCGGCTGATGAGCGGCGTGACCCTTACCGACGAGTTCGAGCTGCTGGTGGAAACCTTCGACTACGACCTGGACGACCTGCTCGAGCTGACCCTGAACGCCGCCGAAGCCGCGTTCCTGCCGCTCGAGGAGAAGGAAGCCCTGGTCGAGTACATCAACGAGGCCTACGCCGACCTTGGCTAAGGACCCTCACGCAACGGACGCGCAGCTCGGAGAGCTGCTGAAAACAATCGCCGAGCTGCGCGTTCACTGCCCCTGGATGGGCGCCCTCAGCCACGAATCCCTCGTGGAGTACCTCCTCGAGGAAGCCCATGAGGTGGCCGAAACCATCGAGGCCGACGGCGGCGACGCCGAGCTGCGGGCCGAACTCGGCGACGTCCTGCTGCAGGTGGTGCTGCACGCCAGGCTCGCCGAGGAACGCGGCGCCTTCGACTTCCACGATGTCGCCCGGGGCCTGCGGGAGAAGATGATCCGGCGCAACCCGCACGTCTTCCGCCCCGACGGCTCGCTGCAGGACACCTTCCCGGCCACGGTCGAGGAGATCGTGCTGAAATGGGACGCCGTGAAAAGGGCCGAGAAGCCCGGGCGCGAGCACGCTTTCGAGGGCGTTCCGGCTGCGCTTCCGGCCCTGGCCCGGGCGCAGAAGCTGCTGGACCGTGCCGAACGCGCCGGACTGCCTGTCCCGCCCGGGCCCGCACCGGCGGCCGCCCCGCCCCCCGCACCCGCTTCCGAACAGGAGCTCGGCGAGCTGCTGTTCGGCATCGTCGCGGCGGCCCGCCGCAACGGCCTGGACGCCGAGCGTGCCCTGCGCGCGGCCAACCGCCGCTTCGAGGACACTCCGAGCAGCGGCACCGGCGGTACGGGGCAGCGTCCGGGGACTGGATAGCTTTCCGTAACTTATCCCACTCTCGACTAGGCTAGAGGCGACGAGGACGTCGGTTTTAGGCTTGATCCACCGCTAGATTCCCAGCAGTCAGATTCCCAGCAGATCGCTTCACCCAAAGGAGCATATTCATGGCGCTTATCGATGCCATCCACGCCCGCGAGATCCTCGATTCCCGTGGCAACCCGACCGTAGAAGTTGAAGTACTGCTCTCCGACGGCCAGATCGGCCGCGCGGCAGTTCCCTCCGGCGCCTCCACCGGCGAACACGAGGCCGTAGAGCTCCGCGACGGAGACAAGGGCCGTTACCTCGGCAAGGGCGTCCAGAAGGCCGTTGACGCGGTCATCGACCAGATCGCCCCCGCCCTGATCGGCTTTGATGCCACCGATCAGCGCAGCATCGACCAGTCGATGATCGACCTCGACGGAACCGCCAACAAGGGCAAGCTCGGCGCCAACGCAATCCTGGGCGTCTCCCTCGCCGTCGCCAACGCTGCTGCCGCGTCTGCCGACCTGCCGCTGTACAAGTACCTGGGCGGCCCGAACGCTCACGTCCTGCCGGTACCGCTGATGAACATCCTCAACGGCGGCTCGCACGCGGACTCCGACGTCGACATCCAGGAATTCATGGTTGTCCCGCTCGGCGCCGAGACCTTCTCCGAGGGCCTGCGCTGGGGCGTCGAGGTCTACCACGCTCTCAAGGCGGTGCTGCAGTCCAAGGGACTGGCCACCGGCCTCGGCGACGAGGGCGGTTTCGCCCCGAACCTGCCGTCCAACCGCGCGGCCCTGGACCTGATCCAGGAAGCGATCAAGAACGCCGGCTACACCCCGGGCAAGGACATCGCCCTGGCCCTCGACGTCGCCTCCTCCGAGTTCTTCAAGGACGGCGCCTACCTGTTCGAGGGCAAGTCCCTCAGCTCCGCCGACATGAGCGCCTACTACGCCGAGCTGGTGGCCGACTACCCGCTGGTCTCGATCGAAGACCCGCTGGACGAGAACGACTGGGAGGGCTGGAAGGCCCTCACGGACGCGATCGGCGACAAGGTCCAGATCGTCGGCGATGACCTGTTCGTTACGAACCCGGAGCGCCTGCAGACCGGCATCGATTCGCGGACCGCCAACTCGCTCCTGGTCAAGGTCAACCAGATCGGTTCGCTGACCGAGACGCTCGATGCCGTGTCCCTCGCCCAGCGAGCGGGCTACACGACCATCACCTCGCACCGCTCCGGTGAAACCGAGGACACCACCATCGCCGACATCTCGGTCGCCACCAACGCGGGCCAGATCAAGACCGGCGCGCCGGCCCGCTCCGAGCGCGTCGCCAAGTACAACCAGTTGCTGCGCATCGAAGAGGAACTCGATGACGCCGCACGCTACGCCGGACGCAGCGCGTTCCCGCGTTTCAAGGGCTAGTACCCGAAAAACCCCCGAACCGGTGGCTATGGTGGAATGACCATGGCCACCGGTTCTGTTTTGGCCGGTCCCTTTTGGCCGGTACTTTGTTGGCCTGTTTGAAGGAGTGACATGGCAACCCGCCGTCCCAAGGTTCCCCGGGCCGCTGCCGCGGCCACGAAGTCTTCGGCCGCCGGCCGGGGGGAAGCCGACGGCGGCGACGTCATCCGGGCTGATTTCGGTGGCTCACGGCACGGCAGCGCACCGGAGACGCAAGCTGCCCGTCCCGGTCACGGTCCGCAGGCACCCAGTGCCCCGGCTTCCGGCCGCGCCGCCGCCGGCGCAGCGGCGGGATCCGCCAGGGCCGCCGCGGGCCGGGCGGCCACAGCCGCCACGGCCAGGGCCGGCCAGTCCGGGGAACCCGCCGGCGCAGCGGAGGACGTCGATCCCGTCCCGGCCAAGGCCTTCTCCGGCCGCATGCTGGCCCTGGCCCTGGTGATGATCGCGATCACCATCCTGCTGGCGCCGTCGGTCAAGATCTTCCTCGAAAAGCGCGCCGAAATCGCGGAGCTGGAGGCCGACATCTCGGCCAAGCAGGCGAAGCAAACGGACCTCAAGCGACAGGTCTCGCGCTGGCAGGACCCGAACTACGTCAAGCAGCAGGCCCGCGACCGCATTAACATGGTTATGCCCGGCGAAACCGGCTACTGGGTTTTCGGCAGCGATCTTCCTGCCGGAACGCCCGGCGCCGGTGCCGCGTCAGGAACAGCCACAGACCCCGCCAATCTGCCGTGGGTGGATTCCCTCTGGGACTCCATCAAACGGTCGGCAACAGACTAGGAGCGGCGCCCGCCGCCGATTACCGCAAGCCGGTAATCCCAACAGGGCAGGAAGGTGCCGCGCCAGTGGACGAGAACCGAGTGGACACCCCCCAAACCCGGAACCCCGTCGAGGCGGCACCGGACACTGCGGCTGAGGCTTCACGCCGACCATCGGCCCGCGATCTTGACGTCCTGAGCCGACAGCTGGGCCGGCCGGTGCGCGACGTCGTCGAGATCCCGGCCCGCTGCATGTGCGGCAACCCCCTCGTGGCGGCCACCTCGCCGCGGCTCAGCAACGGCACGCCCTTCCCCACCACCTTCTACCTGACCCATCCGGTCATCACCTCCGCCGTGTCTCGGCTGGAAGCCGCCGGGCTGATGAACGAGATGAACGACCGGCTCGGGTCCGACGCCGCACTGGCAGCCGGCTACCGCGCCGCGCACGAAGCCTACCTGCAGTCCCGCGCCGAGATCGGGGCCCGGTCCGGCATCGGGGCAGTGCCGGAGATCGATGGTGTCTCCGCCGGAGGCATGCCCACCCGCGTCAAGTGCCTGCACGTCCTGGTGGGCCACTCGCTCGCGGCCGGACCCGGCGTCAACCCGCTCGGCGACGAGGCGATCGCCGGTATCAGCCAGTGGTGGACGCGTGAGCGCTGCTACTGCGACGGCGCCTGGGACACCGGGGGAGAGGCCCCCTCGCGGGACCTGAGCCGGCACGGACCGCAGGGGCTTCCGGACATCGTTGGCCGGCCCGCCCCGATCCGGAAGGGCCGCGCAGAGACCCCCGCCGCAGGCGAGGACGCTGCAACCGACACCGGGGCCGGGCAGTGAGCCGCGTGGCCGCCATCGACTGCGGCACCAACTCCATCCGCCTGCTGATCGCCGACGTGGCGGATTCCGCAGGCACCTCGCCCAAACTCACCGACGTCGTGCGCGAGATGCGCGTGGTCCGGCTCGGCCAGGGCGTCGACGCCACCGGGGAATTCGCCCAGGAAGCGCTGGAGCGCACGCTCGACGCGACCCGCGACTATGCAGAGCTGATCCGCCGGCACGGCGCCGGCAAGGTCCGTTTCGTGGCCACCTCCGCGACCCGGGACGCCCGCAACCGGCAGGTCTTCATCGACGGCGTCCGCGAACTGCTCGGCATCGAACCCGAAGTGATCAGCGGCGACGAGGAAGCCGCCCTGTCGTTCGCGGGAGCCAGCAGCGTCCTGCCGTCGCGGGGCAAGGACCCGGTGCTCGTGGTGGACCTGGGAGGCGGAAGCACCGAATTCGTACTCGGAGACGCGGACGGCGTCATCGCCGCCAAGTCGGTCGACGTCGGCTGCGTGCGGATGACCGAACGGCACCTGGTGGGCGACCCGCCCACGGCGGGGCAAATCGCCGCCGCGGAGGCCGACGTCGACGCCGCCATCAGCCACGCGGCGCTGACGGTTCCGCTGGACCGCGCCACCGCCGTGATCGGCGTGGCAGGGTCGGTCACCACCATCACCGCCCACGCGCTGAAGCTGGCGGAGTACTCCCCGGCCGCCATCCACGGCACGGAACTGGACCTCGCAACCGCCGGGGAGGCATGCACCTCCCTGCTGGAGATGACCCGCCAGCACCGGGCCGCCCTGCCGTACATGCACCCCGGGCGCGTTGACGTGATCGGTGCCGGCGGCCTCGTCTGGCGGCGCGTGCTGGAACGGATGGCGGACGCCACCAACGGCCGGATCACGTCGGCCATTACCAGTGAACACGATATTCTTGACGGAATTGCCCTGAGCATCAGCTAGCTTCGCGCCCGGACCGGCAGCGTCTACCAGCGCAGCGCCCACCCAGGCAGTGCCGGCCACCACCGCCGCCGGAGGCAGCCGCCACCGACTGCCGCGCCCGCAGCCATACCGCCGATTGGACCCGAATGACCAGAGCAACAGCCCGGCACCGCCGGACCGCCTCCGCGTTGATGGCCTTGGCCCTGGCCGGGTGCAGCACCGCGGGAGCTTTGTCGCTGGCCCCGGCGGCCCACGCGGACGCCACCCGGGACAAGGAATACTGGCTCGCCGAATCCGGCATCACCAAAGCCTGGGACGTCTCGAAGGGCGCCAACGTCAAGGTCGCCGTGATCGACAGCGGCGTGGACGGCAAACACCCGGACCTCAAGGGCGTGCTGGCCGGGGGAGCGGACGTCTCCGGCGCGGGGGCCGCTGACGGCCAGAAGAGCATCGGAGCCAAGCCCGAACACGGCACGCTCGTCGCGACGATGCTGGCCGGCCGCGGACACCAGCCGGCCGGAGCCAGTGCCAGCCCCAGCCCCAGCCCGTCGCCCGGGACCGGCGTCGGCTCCGACGGGATCGTGGGTGTCGCCCCGGAGGCCCAAATCCTGTCCGTGTCCACCTGGCTGGGTTCGGCCAACCCGGGCGGCAAGAGCGACCAGGACCAGATTCCCGCCGCGGTCCGCTGGGCCGTGGACAACGGGGCCCGCATCATCAATATCTCGCTCGGCAGCACCGCCCCGGAGTGGCCACAAAGCTGGGACGCGGCGTTCCTGTACGCCGAGCAAAAGGACGTGGTGATCGTCGCCGCCGCCGGCAACCGCGTCGGCGGGAACATCCAGGTGGGGGCGCCGGCAACCATTCCCGGTGTGCTGACGGTGGCCGGCCTGGACCGCAAGGGCTTCGCCAGCATCGACTCGTCCTCCCAGGGCATCAGCATCGGCGTCGCCGCCCCGGCCGAAAACCTGGTGGGCGGCATGCCCGGCGGCGGCTACGCCGAGTGGGCCGGAACCTCCGGCGCCACCCCCATCGTGGCCGGCGTGGCGGCCCTGATCCGCTCCAAGTGGCCGGACATGTCAGCCAGCCAGGTCATCAACCGGATCGTCAGCACCGCGAAGGACGCCGGGCTTCCAGGCAAGGACCCGCTGTACGGCTTCGGTGTGCTTGACGCCGAGGCCGCGCTCAAAGCCGATGTTCCGGAGAGCGCTGTCAACCCGCTGGGGTCGATCTCGGACTGGATCCGGGTCCACCGGCGCGGCAATCCGGTCAGTTCCGCGCCCGCTGCCCTGCCCAGCCCCTCCAGCGCGGCGCCGACGCTGCCCGAGGCGACCATGCCGGTCGCGGAGGCTCCGTCACCGGCCGACAGCGCCGTCCCGGCGATGGTGGTGCTCGGCTTCGGCGGACTCTTTGTATGCATCATCGCCGGGGCCGCCATCCAGCTCCGGCGGGTAGCCCGCGGGGCCTCCGCGCGGCCCGGCGGCCCCGAAACGAGCGCCCTGGATTCGGTGGATTCGGGGAGCCCGGGGAGTTAGTGAAGTTTTTCACAAACTACGGTATTCTTGACGCATGGCATCCACCCCTCAGCTCCAGGACCGTCCCAGGGTACTCGTCGTCGGCGGCGGGTACGTCGGCCTGTACGTAGCCCTTAAACTGCAGAAGAAGATCGCGAACGCCGGCGGCATCGTCACCGTCGTCGATCCCCTGCCCTACATGACCTACCAGCCCTTCCTCCCCGAAGTGGCCGGCGGCAACATCGAGGCACGCCACGCCGTCGTCTCGCACCGCCAGCACCTCAAGCAGACCGAACTTATCCAGGGCCGCGTCACCTCGATCGACCACGCCAACCGCACGGCGGTGGTGGCACCGTCCGACGGCGGCGAGAACTTCGAGATTCCCTACTTCGACGTCGTGCTGGCCGCCGGTGCGATCACCCGCACGTTCCCGATCAAGGGCCTCGCGGACAAGGGCATCGGCCTGAAGACCATCGAGGAAGCCGTCGCCCTGCGCAACGGTGTCCTGGAGCGCATCGAAACCGGTTCGCTCATGACCGACCCGGTCGAACGCGCCCGCGCCCTGACCTTCGTCGTCGTCGGCGGCGGCTTCGCTGGCATCGAATGCATCACCGAAATGGAAGACCTGGCCCGGGCCGCGGTCAAGAACAACCCGCGCGTCAAGCAGGAGGAAGTCCGCTTCGTCCTGGTCGAGGCCATGGGCCGGATCATGCCCGAGGTCACGGCCAAGCAGGCCGAATGGGTTGTCGAGCACCTGCGCAGCCGCGGCATCGAGGTGCTGCTCAACACCTCGCTGGACAACGCCGAGGGCTCGCTGAAGCTCATCAACCTCCCGGACAAGACGCCCGCGCAGGAATTCGAATCGGACACCCTCGTCTGGACTGCCGGCGTGCAGGCCAACCCGATGGTCCGCTCCACCGACTTCCCGCTCGAGCCCCGCGGCCGCGTCCGCGTTCTCCCCGACCTCCGCATCTCCGGCGACGAAGGCATCATCGAGAACGCCTGGGCCGCCGGCGACATCGCCGCCGTGCCTGACCTCACCGGCAGCGGCCTGCCCGACGGCACCTGCGTCCCGAACGCCCAGCACGCGCTGCGCCAGGCCAAGCGCCTCGCCAAGAACCTGTGGGCCTCCCGGTGGGAGAAGGAACTCAAGGACTACAAGCACAAGAACCTGGGCGCCGTCGCCGGCTTCGGCGAATGGAAGGGTGTTGCCAATATCAACCTCATCGGCCGGATCGGCCTCAAGGGACCGCTCGCCTGGCTGGCGCACCGCGGCTACCACGGCCTGGCCATGCCGACCGTGGAGCGCAAGATCCGCGTGATCTCCGGCTGGTTCTGGCAGCTCTTCCTGGGCCGCGACACCACCCAGCTGATGGACCTCGACAACCCGCGCGGCGCCTTCGAGGCCGCGGCGAAGCCGGCTCCGAAGCCGTCTGAGGCTCCGCCTGCGGCTCCGGCTGCGCCGGCGGCCGACAAGCCTGCCGAGGCACCCGCCAAGCAGACTGTTGTGGCCGACGCCAAGTAGTCGCCAGCAGCCCGACGACGGCGGCCGTTCCCTTCTGCGGGAACGGCCGCCGTCGTCGTTGGCGCCGCTGTCATTGGTGGTGGCCCGGATTGGCCGGCGGGCGGGCCGCCCCCCCTAGACTTGGCCCATGACTCCTGCTGAGAAGGACCTGCACACGCTGCTCGCAACCATGCGGCCGGTAATCCGCGAGGGCGAATACGTCTATGCCCTCTGGCCGCACGGGAAACCGCTGGCCGGCCACATCGCGGCGGCCGTCCGTGAAGCCGAGGGCCTGACGGTGGTGCTGCCCCGGGACGACGCCGATGCCCTGGGCCTGAAGTACGACTTCGTCGCCGCCTGGATCACCCTGCAGGTGCACTCCTCGCTGGAGGCCGTCGGGCTCACCGCCGCCGTCAGCGCAGCCCTGACCGAGGCAAAGATCAGCTGCAACGTCCTGGCCGGGTTCCACCACGACCACCTGCTGGTTCCCGTGGCCGACGCCGAGCGTGCGCTCGAGGTCCTCCACGAGCTCTCCGCGGGCAGCCGCACCGCGAACGGCGGTGGCCAGCAGCCCGCGCCGACCCTCGTGCTCCGGACCGAGGAGCCGGCTGACCGGCCTGCCCTCCTGGCGCTCACCGCGGCGGCCTTCGCCATCTCGCCCGTCACGGGGCTGCCGGTCGAAGGGGAGCCGGAGGAGGTCGAGCTGCTGCGGCGGCTTTTTGACTGTGCGGAGTATCTGCCCGAGTTCAGCATCGTGGCGGAGCTCGACGGCGAGATCGTAGGGCACGTGATCAGCACCCGGGGCCGGGCGGGGGAGCTGGAGCTGTTGTGTCTGGGGCCTATCGGGGTGACCCCCCGGCTGCAACGCCACGGGATCGGGTCGGCGCTGATGAAGGAAACCATCGTTCGGGCAAATGCGGCGGGGGAGCGGGGCATCGCCCTGCTGGGCAGCCCGGAGTACTACGCGCGGTTCGGCTTTGTGCCCTCCACCTCCCTCGGCGTGCAGCCACCGGACCCGGCCTGGGGAGACCACTTCCAGCTCCTGCCGCTGGCCCTCTGGCCCGGCGGCGTCAGTGGAGCCTTCCGCTACGCCAAGCCCTTTGGCGAACCGCCAGCCGCCGCGTAGCGGCCCTGCCCGGGATACCATTGACCGGGCGCCCCAGTAGCCCAATTGGCAGAGGCAGCGGACTTAAAATCCGCGTGTTGTGGGTTCGAGTCCCACCTGGGGCACACACCGTGAGCATCCGTCTCACGCGGCGCTTTTGACTTGCACATTTTCGCCACATATGTTTGTGCAGTTCCTCCCAATCCCCCCAACGGCAGGGGAACATCAAAGACGCCCCCGCACCATGGTCGCAATGACCGGTGCGGGGGCGTTTTCGCGGTTAGCTAAGGCAGGCCAGCGGGCCAGAGGAGGGCCGCGTCCCCCAGGCCAGTAGTGGCAGGCGGTGTCGGCCTTCGGAGGCGCTTGAGGCGACGGGAGTCGCCCATTCCCCGCCTGATTCCCCCCATGCAACGAGTGTTATAAGGATGTGACCGTAGTCACTTATTTTCGCACGGAATTTGCACTAGCTTGAATCTAAATCAGGAACACCTGATCTTTCGCGTCAAAGGCCGTTCGCACCTTTCGATCGAGGAGATTTTTATGACTTCACTCCCCCAGGTGGCGCCGCGCATCGCTAAGCTCACAGCGCTTAGCATCGGCGTCGCCCTTCTGGCAACGGCTTGTGGCGGTTCGTCCACGCCGTCGTCTTCCGGTTCGGGTTCGGCATCAGCGCAGGCCGGCGGTATCTCTTGCCCGGCTCCCAGTGCAACCGGTGGCGCCACCAGCTCGGCCGGCGCGGCGGGTTCGGTGCCTGCTTCCTCGACCACCACCGAGACCCCGCTCAAGCTCGGCTCGCTGCTGCCGACCACCGGCTCCCTCGCCTTCCTTGGCCCGCCCGAAATCGCGGGCGTTAACCTCGGTATCAAGGAGATCAACGACGCCGGCGGCGTGCTGGGCAAGCCCGTCGAGGTGATCCACCGCGACTCCGGCGATACCAAGACTGACATCGCCACCCAGTCCACCTCGGCGCTCCTGGGCCAGGGCGTCAGCGCCATCGTCGGCGCCGCCTCCTCGGGCGTCTCCAAGACCGTGATCAACCAGATCACCGGGGCCGGCGTTATCCAGTTCTCACCGGCCAACACCTCGCCGGATTTCACCACGTGGGACGACAAGGGCCTCTACTGGCGCACCGCCCCCTCCGATGTGCTGCAGGGCAAGGTCCTCGGCAACTACATGACCACCTGTGGGGCGCAGACCGTCGGCATGATCGTCCTGAACGACGCATACGGCACCGGCCTGGCCAAGAACGTGCAGGCGGCGGTTGAAGCTGCTGGCGGCAAGGTTGTGGCGCAGGAACTCTTCAACGAAGGCGACTCGCAGTTCTCCAGCCAGGTGGACAAGGTCCTCGCGGCCAAGCCGGATGCCATTGCCCTGATCACCTTCGACCAGGCCAAGAGCATCGTTCCGCTGATGACGGGCAAGGGCGTCAAGCCCACCCAGATCTTCATGGTGGACGGCAACATGTCCGACTACAGCAAGGACTTCAAGCCCGGCACCCTGAAGGGCGCCCAGGGCACCATCCCGGGCACCTTCGCCAAGGATGACTTCAAGAAGAAGCTCCTCGCGATCGACCCCGCGCTCAAGGATTACAGCTACGCAGGCGAGTCGTACGATGCCGTGAACCTGATCGCACTGGCGGCTGAGGAAGCCAAGAGCACCAAGGGTGTGGACATCGCCAAGCACCTGAAGGATGTCTCCGAGGGCGGCGAGAAGTGCAACAACTTCGCCAGCTGCGTCACCCTGCTCCGCAACGGCAAGGACATCGACTACGACGGCCAGTCCGGCCCCGTAACGTTCTCCGACGCCGGTGACCCGACGGAAGCCTACATCGGCATCTACGAGTTCCAGGATGACAACACGTACAAGCCCGTCAAGGAAGAGTTCGGCAAGCTGTAAAGCCGCATTCCCCTACACAAACAAGAGACCCCCGCCCAGTCCGGACGGGGGTCTTTTGTGCGCGGGATGGGGGCGAAGGACGAGACCGGGACCCACGCGTCACGCACGGCAGAGTTTTGGGCCGCCCCGTTCAGCTCGACCCCGCAGAACCGGCCCAACCCGCCGGGCGCAGGCCTGATACTCTGCTGCGCGTGACGCTGTCGCATAGCCGGGGAGGGGTACCGACGGCGCCATGTGCCCGCCGGGGCTACAGCAACGGATGGACGCTACGGAATCGGACCAATGCTGCTCGGATCCGGGGTGCATCTGTCCGGAATCGGTGCGGAAGTGTGGCCTGAGGGAAGGGCGACGGGGGGCAGGTGCTTGCGAGAGCTCCGTTGTTGCGCGAGGTACGAGCGCAGGCGCCGAGCAAGTGGCTGTTCCCGGAGCTCGGAACCCGGTGGGGCAGCCCGGCAGGGGGTCGGTGGGGGAGTCGGGAGAGGCCCGGCGAAGGCCCGCTCCGGGAAGAGCCCTACGGGCTCCCGCGCGCCCCGAGCCGGCCTCACGCCCTGCACACGTCCCGGACGCGTCCGACCACACAGAAGGGCCGCCACCGGCTTGGTGACGGCCCTTCCTGGACTGCTGTGGCGCTCTAGTCGACGGTGTCGGCCAAGGTGCCCAGGTACAGCTGGATGACCTTGGGATCCTTCATGAGCTCCCGTCCGGTACCCGTATACGCGTCCTTGCCCTGGTCCAGGACATAGCCACGGTCGCAGATCTGCAGGCAGCGGCGCGCGTTCTGCTCCACCATGATGACGGAGACGCCGGCCCGGTTGATTTCATGCACCCGCAGGAAGGTTTCGTCCTGCTTGACGGGAGAGAGGCCGGCCGAGGGCTCGTCGAGGAGCAGCACGGCCGGATCCATCATCAGGGCCCGTCCCATGGCGACCATCTGGCGTTCGCCGCCGGAGAGCGAACCGGCGCGCTGGGCACGCCGCTTGGCCAGTTCCGGGAACAGATCCGCGACGAAGTCGAACCGTTCGGCGAAGTCCTTCGGCCGCTGGAACATGCCCATCTGCAGGTTCTCTTCGATGGTCAGGGCCGCGAACACGTTGTTGGTCTGCGGGACGAAGCCCACGCCCCGGCTGACCAGCTTGTTGGCCTTCAGCCCGGTGATGTCCTGGCCGCGGACCACCACGGACCCGGAGTGGACCTTGACGAGGCCGAACATGGCCTTCAGCAGGGTCGACTTGCCGGCACCGTTGGGTCCGATGATGCCGATCAGCTCACCCTTGCGGGCTTCAATGCTGCAGCCGTTAAGGATGTTGACGCCCGGGATGTAGCCGGCAACCAGGTTGGTGACCTTGACGACCGAGTCGCCGTCGTAGGCGTTCGTGGCGGTTGCTGCCGCGCTGGTGGCGCTCATTCTGTGTCCTTCTCTGTCCGGGTCGGCTCGCCGCGGGTCGGTTCCTCGGCGCTGCGCCTGCCGTGCGGTGCCCCGTGGGCGGTATCGGGCTCTGCCGACTCCGCCACGAGGACATCGGTGGAGATGATGCCGGCGTTGTCGGTGCCGACAATTGATTCCTCGTCGGCCTCGAGTTCGGCCGCGAGCACCTTGATGCCTTCCGAGTCACCCAGATCCACGTCGTGGTGGGCACCCAGGTAGGCGTCGATCACTGCCGGGTTCTTCATGACCTCGGCGGGCGGGCCCTCGGCGACGATCTTGCCCTCGGCCATCACCACCACCCAGTCGGCGATGTGGCGGACCATGTGCATATCGTGCTCGACGAACAACACGGTCATGCCCTCGGCCTTGAGGTTCTTGATGTGGTCCAGCAGTGACTGGGTCAGCGCCGGGTTGACGCCTGCCATCGGCTCGTCGAGCATGACGAGCTTCGGGCGTACCATCAGCGAGCGGGCCATCTCGAGGAGTTTGCGCTGGCCGCCGGAGAGGGACGCGGCGTAGTCGTCCTTCTTGGCGTCGAGCTTGAACTTCTCAAGGAGCACGTTGGCTTCCTCGGTGATCTTCTTCTCCTGGCCCCCCCAGATTCCCTTGAACAGGGCCTTGGACAGCTTCTCGCCGGACTGCTGGGAGGCGCCGAGGCGCATGTTCTCCATGACGGTGAGCTTGCCCATGACCTTGGTGAGCTGGAAGGTGCGGACCATGCCCATGCGCGCCACCTTGTAGGAGGAGACGCCGGCCAGGCTGTTGCCCTCGAACTGCCACTTGCCCGTGTTGGGCGTATCGAAGCCGGTCAGCAGGTTGAACAGCGTGGTCTTGCCGGCCCCGTTGGGGCCGATCAGCGCCGTAATCTTGTGCCGCGGGATCTCCAGGTACTGGACGTCGACGGCGTTGATGCCGCCGAAGCTGCGGGTCACGTCCTCCGCCACCAGGATCGGATCGCGCTTTTTGCAGCCGGGCGCGATCTCGCCGGCGGCAATCGGACGCGAGTCCGTCATGTAGTCGATGGCCTCGCCGGGGGTTCCGGCCGCCACCTTGGGTTCTTCGCTGTGCATGCTCATGCGAACGCCAGCTCCTTCTTGTTGCCGAAGACGCCCTGGGGCCTGAAGATCATCAGCAGCATCAGTGCGATGCCGACCAGGATGTAGCGCAGCTGGCCGGCCTGGACCGTGTTCAGCCACGTGACGGCGCCGGATTCAATCAGGCCGTACAGCACGCCCTGGGTGAGGGACAGCACAACCCAGAAGATCATCGCGCCCACCACGGGGCCAAGCACCGTGCCGAGTCCGCCGAGCAGCAGGCAGGTGTAGAGGAAGAACGTCAGCTCCGTGCCGTAGTTGGCAGGCTGCACCGCGCCGCGGGGGAGGGTGAAGACCATGCCGGCGAGGGCGCCAAGCACGCCGCCGATGACGAGTGCCTGCATTTTGTAGGAGTAGACGTTCTTGCCGAGCGAGCGGACGGCGTTCTCGTCCTCGCGGATGCCCTTGAGGACGCGGCCCCAGGGGCTGCGCATCAGCAGCCAGACCAGCAGGCAGCAGACAATGACCAGGGCCCAGCCGACCACTCGGATGAAGAAGTCGCGGTTGTTCATGCCGAAGTAGGATCCCGCGGGGAACGGGTTCATGGCGTAGAAGTCGCCCTCGAAGGCGGCAAGGCCGTTGGCCGAACCGGTCACCGAGGTCAGCTGGTTGGTCGTGACGATGTAGCGGACGATTTCCGCGGCCGCGATCGTGACGATGGCCAGGTAGTCGGCCCTGAGCCGGAGGGTGGGGATACCGAGCAGCAGGGCGAAGATCGCCGAGCAGACGACGGCGATCAGCAGGCCCACGAAGAACGGAACGTGGAAGGTCAGGGTGGAGATGGCGAAGCCGTAAGCCCCCACCGCCATGAAGCCGGCCTGGCCGAAGTTCAGCAGGCCGGAGTAGCCGAAGTGGACGGCCAGGCCGAGAGCGGCAAGCGCGTACGCCGCCGTCGTCGGGCTGAACAGTTCACCGGCAGCGCTGGAAAGAATAAATCCGAAGTCCATGTCTGTCTCCTAACCCACGCGCTCGCGGCGGCCCAGGATGCCCTGAGGCCGGAACAAGAGGACAACGATCATGATGAACAGTGCTCCCACGTACTTGAGGTCGGCGGCGAGGCCGAACACGGTGGTCAGCTCCACGAAGATGCCGACGATGATGGATCCGAACAGGGCGCCCCAGACCGTGCCGAGGCCGCCGAGGGTCACGCCGGCGAAGATGAGCAGCAGGATCTGCGAGCCCATGTCGAAGGTGACGCCGGGCCGGTAGTACGCCCAGAGAATGCCCCCGAGGGAGGCGAGCATGCCGCCGGTAACCCAGACGATCCGGATGACCGAGTCGACGTCGATGCCGGAGGCGGCCGCCAGGGCCGGGTTGTCGGCCACCGCGCGGGTGGCTTTGCCCAGCCGGGTCTTGAGCAGCACCAGGCCGAGGGCGGCGATGACAATAACGCTGATGAGCAGGGACCAGAGGTTATTGGGCGAGATGGAGACCGGCCCGATCTGGATTTCCGCGCTCTGGGCGAAGGGCAGTTGCTGGGTGGCGCCGCCGAAGTAGAACTGGATGACGTAGCGCACCGCGAGGGCCAGGCCGATGCTGACGATCATCATCGGGACCAGGCCGGTGCCGCGGCGCCGGAGCGGTTTCCACAGGCCGGCGTCCTGGACGTAGCCGAAGAGACCGCCGCCGAGGAGCGCCAGGATGATGGAGAGCCAGAATGGCAGGTTCATGGCGTTGAAGCCGAAGACCAGGACGGCGCCGAGCGTGACCATCTCGCCGTGCGCGAAGTTGGTCAGGCCGGTGGTGCCGAAGATCAGCGATAGCCCCACCGATGCGAGGGCGAGGAGCAGGCCGAAGCTCAGGCCGGCCACCAGGCGGTTGAGGAGGTTCTGGCCGAAATCCTGCTGCTGGACAACGATGCCTTTGCCGAAGGCGAAGATCACCGAGAGGTTGGACGTCTGGCTGAACGTGACCTTGCGGGGGTTTTCCTGGCCCTCGGCGAGCTTGATGCCTTCCGGAAGGGTCTTGACGTCCAGCTCCACCTCATACGTTCCCTGGGTGGGGACGCCGATGTTCCAGGCGCCGTTGGCGCCCGATTTGGCTGTTCCCGTGAAGTCACCGCTCTTGGCAGTGATGGTGACACCAGCGAGCGGCGCGCGGTCGTCGCCGCGCAGGAAGCCGCTGATGCTGTTTTGGAACGTGGTGCTCGACGGGGATGGTGTCGGCGACGGGGTCGCGGCCTGCGATGCCGGGGCGACAATCAGCAGGAGGGCGGCCACGGCGGCGAAAACGGCCCCCACAGCTTTCAGGATCCTGCCGCGCCGTCTCTGCGACAGGCCTCTCGGTGTGCTTCTCAAATTGAAAACCTCCACATGGGGGTGGTCTGGGTTGCGCCATTGCAACCGCTGCGAACGTTCAGGGGGACGAAGGCGGAACGGGTACTGCGATGCGATGGAGTCGTATTGCCTGTGACCTCCGTCACCCTGTTGGCCCCATGTTACAGCCCGGGCGGTGCATCCAATGCCGTCGCGAGCAGGCAGAACGTCGCGATCGCGTAACAACCGTGAAGCCGGTCATGATCACCGCTTTAGCCAAGCTAAAGAAAACTTTTGTTGTTCCCGAGGATTCCTAAACATTCCAGCCCCCGGCCGCACGGTGGCAGGGCCGGGGACCCAAGGTTTACCCAAGTTTCCCCGGGGTATGGTTCGTCCAAGGCGCCCCGGGGGTGCCTGTCCTGAGGTTGGTGCTGTTGGTGTGATTTCAACGCTTAAGTCGGAGGGACGACCGATGAAACGGTGGTCCAGATACGTAGTCGCCGGCGCAGCCGCGCTGGCTCTACTGCTTGTGCCGGCGCTGGTGTCGGGTCCGTCAACCGCCGGGGCGCAGGCCTGTGTGAGCGGAGCGGCGTCGGCCGTGGATCCCTACCCCGGCAAAACGGCCCTTGCAGCCAACTTCGAGACGGGTTCGCTTGGGGGGCTGCAACTGGTCACGGCGGAAACGGGGGCGGTGACGCTGTCTTCTGCCGCCGCCCACTCCGGCACCTGCTCAATCCGGCTCCACACCACCACGGACCCGGGATCCCTTGCGAAGGTGAGTGTGGCACTCGACGCCGGGACGCGGGAAATCTATGCCGATGGCTGGTTCAGCATTGCCACCGAGGGTCCCGTTGGCAACAACGTCCCGTACCTGCGGATCTTCTCCGGGGGCGTCCGGATCATGGATGTCTTCCGGCAGAACGTCTCGCACGAACTCGTGTTGCGGACCACGTCGCCGCAGGGGTTCTCCTACACCAGCCTGGCGCCGAACGTCCGGGACGGAATCTGGCACCGACTGGTCATGCACGTGGTTCCGAACGGGCCCGCGACCGGCGTCCAGATCTGGTGGGACGGCCGGTCCGTCTTTGAATCGAACTCCGTCGACATCAGCGCCACCACGGCCGACACGGTGCAGTTGGGGTCCGAGCATGACCAGCAAAAGGGCGACATCTACGTCGATGACCTGGTGGTCAACGGCGGCAGGGGGGACCCTGTGCCGATCCCCGGGGTCCTCCCCGCACCCAAACCCGGCATCCTGAAGCGGCCGGAAGTCGACAGCGGGTCGCCTTCCGGGTTCCTGGCCGGGGGCTGGCAGGGATGGAACAGGCAGGCCGACGCCACCTGAACCGGGGCGCGCCCAGATCACGGTTGTGTTGCGGCCGGAGCCCGGCGGGAACTATCCCTGCCGCCCGGGCGTGGGAATTGGTAGCGTGAAGCGTACCGATCTTCACGAGCTATCATCACCTACCCCCTTAACCTGGAGGACACCAGCAATGGCACTTGGCGGAAACCCGATCTTCAACGGAAAGAACTTCCGTGGAGCCATCCAGGCACCGCCTGCCCCGCAGGCCGCCTACGGGCAGGGCTACGGCCAGAACGCTTATGGCCAAGCGTATGGCCAGGCACCCTACGGCCAGAACGGCTACGGCCAGGCCCAGGCCGGCTGGAACCCGGCACAGCAGGCGATGAGCAACGACCAACTGCAGGACCTGTACAACCGCCCGGCCGCGGGACCGGCGGACACCGGCCGCATGACCTTCGACGACGTCATCATGAAGACCGCGGCCTGCCTCGGCGCCGTGATCGCCGGCGCAGCCGTCACCCTCGTGGTGGCCCAGGGCCTGGCCTCCATGCTGATGATCGTCGGCGCGCTGGGCGGCTTTGTCCTGGCCCTCGTCAACACCTTCAAGAAGCAGCCCTCGCCGGCGCTGATCCTGGCCTATGCCGCCCTCGAAGGCCTGTTCCTCGGCGGCCTGACCCGGATCCTCGACGGAATGTTCCCGGGCGTCGGCCTGCAGGCCGTCATCGGCACGCTCTCCGTCTTCGCCGCGACCCTGGTGCTGTTCAAGAGCGGCAAGGTCCGGGCCACGCCCAAGGCCATGCGCTTCTTTATGATCGCGCTGACCGGCTACGCCGTGTTCGCCCTCATCAACATGGTGATGATGTGGACCGGGGCGGTTAGCTCCCCTTTCGGCCTGCGCACCAGCCTCGTGATCTTCGGCATCCCGCTGGGCGTCTTCATCGGCCTGCTCGCGATCGGCCTGGCCGCGTTCTCGCTGATCATGGACTTCACCAGCATCGAGGCCGGCGTCCGCGCCGGCGCACCGCAGCGCTTCTCCTGGACCGCGGCGTTCGGCCTCACCGTCACCCTCGTGTGGCTCTACGTTGAGATCATCCGCCTGCTGGCCATCCTCCGCGGCGACGACTAGCAGCCGCGAGAAAAAACAGCACGACAATAAAGCGGCCCCGCCGGAAAGGCGGGGCCGCTTTTTCGTCGTCGGCCTCAGCCGAGCCGTTCCAGGAGCACCGCCATGCCCTGGCCGCCTCCCACGCACAGGGTCGCCAGGCCCAGGCTGCCGTCCCGCTCCTGCAGCCCGTTGAGCAGGGTGGTCGTCATCCGGGCGCCGGTCATACCGAAGGGGTGTCCGAGGGCAATGGCGCCGCCGTGGACGTTGAGCCGGTCCGGGTCAATCCCCAGTTCCCGCGCGCTAGCTGTACTAACCCGGCACGTTAGTGACACGGCTGGCGGGTGAGGCGCCTTTGAGGGCGGTGTGTGGCCTGTGGTGATTGTAGTAGTCGATGAAGTCCTGGTAACAGGCTTGGCGTTCCGTTTCTGAGCGGTAGGCCCTGGCGTAGGCCCATTCCTCTTTGAGGATTCGGTTGAAGCGTTCGACCTTGCCGTTTGTCTGGGGCCGGTAGGGCCGGGTGCGTTTGTGGCTGATGCCGGCCTCGGCAAGGACTTTGCCGAAAGCTCTGGACCGGTAGCAGGAGCCGTTGTCGGTCATCACCCGCTTGATCCGAACGCCTTGGGCTTGGAAAGCGGCGATGGCGTTGCGCATGAATGCGGCCGCTGTGGCTTGGGTTTCGTCGGGAAGGATCTCGGAGTAGACGAACCGGGAATGGTCATCGACGGCGTGATGAATAAAGGAGTAGCCCCTGACCTGCCCGCGGTCTTTACGGCGGCCTTCGGCGAGGTTCCTGGCCCGGGCATTCGCCTCGCCCTGCACGCGCCCGTGGATCCGGTGGCCGCCGCCGTTGGGGATGCGGCCGAGCTTCTTGACATCGATGTGGACCATCTCGCCGGGCCAGGCGTATTCATATCGGCGGGCGCGGTCCCGGCCCCGGGTCCTGACTCCGGTGGCCGGATCGGTGAACCGCAGCGGGGGACAGAGGTAACGAGCCAGGATCCGGTGAACAGTGGAGATGTTCAAGTGCAGGTGATACGCGATCCGGGCCGGACCCCAGCGCCTGTTGACCCGCAGACCCAACACCCGCCGCTCGGAGCGCACCCGGGTCCGGTGCGGACAGGCAGCCGGTCGGCTTGAACGGTCTTGAAGCCCGTCCTCGCCGAAATCACGGTACCGCTGCGACCAACGGGCTGCGGTCGGCACGGAGACACTGAACCGTTCAGCCGCCCGGCGCAACGGCCAACCATCATCAACGATGCAGCGAGCCAGCCGAAGACGGCACGAGTGAGCCAAAAACGCGTTACGGTGGGACACGAGGACCTCCTGGGTTGTGTTCGCTCTCGACAAGCACCACACAACACCCGGAGGTCCTCTTATTGCGTCAAATCAGTCCCCGTGTCACTAACGTGCCGGGACAGTACAGCTAGCCACCACCTGCACCGCAAAAGCCTCGTTGAGTTCCACCAGGTCGATGTCGCCGATGGTAAGGCCCGCCTGCTTCAGCGCCCGCCGCGTCGCCTCGACCGGGCCCATGCCCATCAGTTCCGGGGACAGGGCGCTGACTCCCGTGGCGACGATGCGGGCCAGCGGTTCCAGCCCCAGCTCCCTGGCGCGCGAATCGCTCATCACCACGACGGCGGCGGCGCCGTCGTTGAGCGGGCAGGCATTGCCGGCCGTCACGGTACCCTCGGCGCGGAAGACCGGCTGCAGGGCGCTCACCGCGTCCAGGGTGACGCCGGCGCGGGGGGAGTCGTCCCGGTCCATGACGGTGCCGTCCCGGCGCGTGTACGGGGTGATCTCGCGGGCGAAGAACCCGGAGGCGAGGGCCGCCTCCGCCCGGTTCTGGCTTTGCACCGCCCAGGCGTCCTGCTCGGCGCGGCTGATGCCGTAGCTGGTGGCGACGTTTTCCGCGGTCTGGCCCATCGAGATGTAGATGTCCGGCATCCGGCCGCCCAGCCTCGGGTCCGTCCAGGGTGTGTTGGACGCGGCGCGGGCTGCGGTGCGCTGCCGGGCCGCCTCGAACAGGGGGTTGTGGGTGCCGGCGTCGGTCTCCCCGGCCCCGGCCCAGTCCCGGTACCGCGAGACCGCTTCCACCCCGGCCGCGACGAAGGCCTCGCCCTCGCCGGCCTTGATGGCGTGGAACGCCATCCGCAGGGTCTGCAGGCTGGAGGCGCAGAAGCGGTTGACGGTGGCGGCGGGCACGTTGTCGAGCCCGGCCAGGATGGTGACCACCCGGGCCATGTTGGACCCGGCCTCGCCGCTGGGCTCGGCGCAGCCCAGATAGAGGTCGTCGAGGCCGCGGCCCTCGTCGTTCGGGTCGAAGGCGGGGATCTTCGCCAGGGCGGCGGCCACCATGGCGGCGGCCAGGTCGTCGGGGCGTTCGTCCTTCAGCGATCCCTTGAATGCGCGGCCGATCGGGCTTCGGGCGGTGGCAACGATGACAGCTTCAGGCATGCGCACAGCCTACGCCGGGACCGCCGGAGCAGGTCGGGCGCGGCCCAGGTCCATTCGAAGCAGGTCAGGCCAGCCGCAGGGCTCCCGCGGCCGGGCGGACGCGGAAAATGTCCGGTGCCGCGTAGCCGGCGCCCGTGAAGGCGCTTGCGACGGCGGCCCTCAGCCTTTCCTCCGCGCCCGCCGGGGCGAGCGCGATCGCACAGCCGCCGAAGCCGCCGCCGGTCATCCGGGCGCCGATCGCGCCGGCGGTCCGGGCCGTGTCAACCGCCAGGTCCAGCTCGGGGCAGGAGATCTCGAAATCGTCCCGCATCGAGGCATGCGACGCGTCCAGCAGCGGGCCGATCGCCTGCGGCCCGGCGCCCTCGAGCAGCTCCACGGTCCGCAGCACGCGGTCGTTCTCGGTGACGACATGCCGGACCCTGCGGAACGTCTCCGGGTCCAGCAGGCCGGCCGCTTCCTCGAGATCCTCGACCCCCACGTCGCGCAGGGCCCGGACGCCGAGCACGTCGGCGCCCAGTTCACACGACGCGCGCCGGGCCGCGTAGCCGCCGCCGGCGTGCGAGTGCGAGACCTTCGTGTCGATCACCAGCAGCACCAGGCCGGCGCCCTCGGCGTCGAACGGCACCAGTCGGACGCCCTGGTCGCGGCAGTCGAGGAACACCGCCTGGCCCGCGGCGCCCCGGAGCGAGGCCGACTGGTCCATGATCCCCGTGGGGGCGCCGACAAAATCGTTCTCCGCACGCTGGGTGGCCAGGACCATGTCCTGCGCGCTGAGGCCCGCGCCGGTCAGCTCGTTGAGGGCCAGGATGACGGCGCATTCGATGGCGTGCGAGGAGGAGAGACCGGCCCCGCGTGGCACGTCCGAGTCGAGGAGCAGGTCCAGGCCCGGGACGGCGAGGCCTTGCTGCTGCAGGGCCCAGAGCACACCGAGCGGATACTTCGTCCAGCCCTTGGCCGCGGCGGGCTCCAATGCCACGGCGTCCGCCGTCGTCAGCCCCTGGTTACCGAAGGTGGACAGCATCCGCACGGTGGAGTCGGGGCGGAGCCGGACGGCCACCCTGGCGGCCCGGTCAATGGCGAACGGCAGCACGAAGCCCTCGTTGTAGTCGGTGTGCTCGCCGATCAGGTTGACCCGGCCCGGGGCCTGCCAGATGCCGTCGGGGGCGGCCCCGAAGACGGCCTCGAACCTGGAGCGGAGTTCCGTGGTGCCGAGCGGGACGTTCATCGTGTGCTGCCTTCCGTGCCGGTGGTGCCGGCGGCAGTGGTGTCTGCGGCGCCGCGGAGCCGCTCCGCGACGGCCTCCGGGGTGGTGTCGTTGATAAAGGCCCCCATGGCCGCCTCGGAGCCGGCCAGGTATTTCAGCTTGTCCGCGGCGCGGCGCGGCGAGGTCAACTGCAGGTGCAGGTAGCCGGCCGGACGCAGCAGCTTATCCAGCGGCGCCTGCTGCCAGGCGGCGATGTAGGGCGTGGGAGTCGGGTAGAGGGCGTCGAGGCGCCGGAGCAGGTCCAGGTACAGCCGCGCGAGTTCGTCTTTCTCGCCGCCGTCGAGGCCCGCGAGGTCGGCCACCTGCCGGTGCGGGACCAGGTGCACCTCCAGCGGCCAACGGGCGGCGAAAGGGACATAGGCGCTGAAGTGCCGGCCCTCAAGCACCATCCGGCTGCCGTCGGTCCGTTCGGCGCGCAAAAGCGATCCGGTCAGGGTGTCCCGGCCGCCGGCGTCGTCGTAGTACTTCCGGGCCGCCACGGCCAGCACGGCGGCCCGCGGCGGAACATAGGGGTACGCGTAGATCTGGCCGTGCGGGTGATGCAGCGTGACGCCGATTTGCGCGCCACGGTTCTCGAACGGGAACACCTGGCGGATCCCGGGCAGCGCGCTGAGCGCCGCGGTGCGGGCGGCCCAGGCCTCCACCACAGTGCGGGCCCGGACCTCGCCGAGGCCGCTGAAGGAGCCGGTGTGGTCCTGCGTGAAGGAGACCACCTCGCAGCGGCCGTACGCCGGGACGGTGGTTCCCCAACCCGGCTGCGCGGGGAGCCGTCCGACGTCGGGCCCCAGGGAGGGGAAACGGTTTTCAAACACCACGACGTCGTAGTCCGGCGCCGGGATTTCGGAGGGGTTTTCCGGGGTGCTGGGGCAGAGCGGGCACTCATCGGCGGGCGGGAGGTGCGTCCTGGACTGGCGGTGCGCCGCGATGGCCACCCATTCACCGGTGAGCGCGTCGAAGCGCAGCTCGCCGGCGGCACTCCGGGCTCCGGGCGCCCTGAGGTCGGCGAAAACCGGCCGCCGGCCGCCCCGCCGCTGCGCAGCCGCATCCGTGCCGCCGGACCCACCGTCGGCGTCATCGAAGTAAAAGAGTTCCCGGCCGTCGGCGAGGGTGGCCTGACTGATGCTGTGGGCGCGCATTCCATCATTCGATCAGACTTCGCGAGCTTCCGGCAAAGCCCCGCCGTGTACGGGTGCAGGCCCGGTTCGGTACCGTGGTGCCCATGGACCGCAGCGCTTCCCCCGAATCCCCGTCCGACGCCTCCGCCCGCCGCTACGCGACCGGCCGGCAGTACGAGCTGCGCCGGGGCGACGCCCTGGCCATCGTGACCGAACTGGCGGCAGGACTGCGGCTGTACAGCCACGCCGGGGTCCAGCTGACGGAGAGCTACGGCGACGAGCAGATTTCCCCGGGCGCCGCCGGAATCACCCTGGCGCCGTGGGCAAACCGCGTCGAGGACGGACTCTGGTACCTCGACGGGAAGAAACAGCAGCTGGACATCACCGAGGTGTCGCGCAATAACGCCAGCCACGGGCTGCTGCGCAACGCGTCCTACGAACTTGTGGATGAAACGGAATTCTCGGTGACCCTGGAAGCGGCCGTGTTCCCGCAGCACGGCTACCCCTTCCTGCTCCGGCACCGGGTGCGCTACGAACTGGACGGGGACCTGGGGCTCACGGTCCGGCAGACGCTGGTCAACGACTCCCAGGCGCCGGCCCCGTTTGTGCTGGGCGCCCACCCGTACCTGCGCCTCGGCGAGGTCCCGAGCGAGGACCTTGCCGTGACGGTCAGCGGCCGCACCCGGCTGGTGACGGACGACCGCCTGATCCCGCGCAGCACCGAGCCGGTGGGCGGCGACTTCGACCTCCGGTCCGGCCGAAAGATCGACGGCCTCGTGCTGGATTGCGCCTACACCGACCTGGACTTCGACGGCGGCGTGGCCCGGAGCACGCTGCGCGCGCCCGACGGCCGCAGCGTGTGCCTCTGGCAGGACGAGTATTGCCGCTACGTCCACGTTTTTGTCACCGACACGTTCCCCGGCCGCACCAGGGCTGTGGCGCTCGAGCCCATGACGGGGCCGGCCAATGCCTTCAACAGCGGGGACGGCCTGGCCTGGCTGCCGGCGGGGGAGTCCTTCACCATGAGCTGGGGAATCACCGCCGCGCTTGAGGGCTAGCTGCGTTTGCCCTTGCCGTTTCACTTCGGCGGCGCACTGGGGAATTATGGGGCTATGACGCCAGCTGAGGACGCCACCCCCCGCTTAGACTCCGAGCTCCCCGGGTATGCCGCCCCCGGGCTCTCCGCCCCCGCCGCGGCCCCCGGACTGGCGGTTGCCGGGACCGTGCCCGCATCCGTGCCCCGCAGCGACCGGCCCCGCAGCGACCGGCAACTGGACGAGGACATCCCATACGGGGTGCGGATCGCGGCGTCGTGGGCTTGGCGGATCGGACTCATTCTGGTCGTCACCGCTGCGCTCATCTGGCTGCTGAGCAAGATCACCTTCCTCATCATCCCCGTGATGGTCGCCGCGCTGCTGGCCGGGCTGCTCAGCCCCATCACACGGTGGCTCCGGCGGCGCCGGGTGCCCAACGGCGCCGCCGTGGCCTTGACCGTGCTCGGCTTCATCGGGCTCATCGCGGGCGCCCTCGCCCTGGTCGGCCGCCAGCTCACCGCCGGCTTCGGGGAGCTCTGGAGCCAGGCGCTCACCGGCGTGGTGCAGGTCCAGGCCTGGCTGGCCGAGGGCCCGCTGCACCTGACAGCAGCCCAGATCGACACCTACATCAAGGAAGGCGCCGCGGCGCTGCAGAACAACAGCAGCAGCATCCTCAGCGGGGCGCTCACCTTCGGCAGCACCGCGGGGCACTTCGCCGCCGGGCTCCTGCTGGCGCTCTTCGTCCTGATCTTCTTCCTGCTCGAGGGCGAACGGATCTGGGGCTTCCTGGTCCGGCTGATGCCCCGGAAGGCCCGCCGGGCCGCCGACGGCGCCGGCCGGCGCGGCTGGACCTCGATGGTCAGCTACGCACGGATCCAGATGTTCGTCGCGTTCGTGGACGCCGTCGGGATCGGCGTCGGTGCCGCGATCATCGGCGTCCCGCTGGCCCTGCCGCTCGGTGTGCTGGTCTTCATCGGCTCGTTTATCCCGGTCGTCGGCGCGCTCGTGACCGGCGCCATCGCCGTGCTGCTGGCGCTCGTGGCCAACGGACTGGTCAACGCGCTCGTGATGCTCGGCATCGTGCTGCTGGTCCAGCAGCTCGAAAGCCACATCCTGCAGCCCCTCGTGATGGGCAAGGCCGTCTCGCTCCACCCGGTGGCCGTGATCCTGTCCGTGGCCGCCGGTTCCTACCTCGCCGGGATCCCGGGAGCCTTGTTCTCGGTCCCAATCCTCGCCGTAGCAAACTCGGCCGTTCGGTACATTGCGGGCAGAACGTGGGAACATGATGAAGAGCTGGCTGCCGCGAGCCCCCAGGGATCCCCTGCACTCGCCGGCGCCGGCGAGGACCCGGGCTTCAGGGAGGTCCACCTCCCTGGCGCCGATGCCGGAACCCCCAAAGGAGACTAGTTCGTGAATACCCTCGAGAGCCTGCCCGTCACGCTGGACGATGTCCTGGAGGCGCAGAAGCTGCTCGACGGGATTATTACGCGGACTCCGGTGGAGTCTTCCCGGGCCCTCGGCGGCATCGCCGGCGGCGAGGTCTACTTCAAATGCGAGAACCTGCAGCGCGCCGGTTCCTTCAAGGTGCGCGGCGCTTATGTCCGGATGGCCAAGCTCTCCGCCGCGGAGAAAAAGCGCGGCGTCGTGGCGGCGTCGGCCGGCAACCATGCCCAAGGCGTCGCCGTCGCGGCGAAGGCCCTCGGCATCAAGGCCCGCATCTACATGCCGCTGGGGGTCGCCCTGCCCAAGCTGGCGGCGACCCGCAGCCACGGCGCCGAGGTGGTGCTGCACGGGCACAACGTCGATGAGGCGCTCGCCGAGGCCAAGCGCTACGCCGACGAAACGGGCGCCGTGTTTGTCCACCCCTTCGACGACGTCGACGTCGTCGCCGGCCAGGGGACCGTCGGCCTGGAAATCCTCGAACAGATTCCCAACGTGGACACCATCCTGATGGGCGTCGGCGGCGGCGGGCTGCTGGCCGGCGTCGCCGTCGCGGTCAAAGCCCGGGCCAAGGAACTCGGCCGGAACATCCGGATCATCGGCGTGCAGGCCGAAAACGCCGCAGCCTACCCGCCCTCGCTCGCCGCGGACGCGCTCGTGCCGCTCAAGCGCGTCTCCACGATGGCCGACGGCATCGCCGTGGGCCGGCCGGGGCAGCTGCCGTTCAGCATCATCCGCGAGCTCGTGGACGACGTCGTCACGGTCAGCGAAGACGCGCTGGCCCGCGCGCTGATCTTCCTGCTCGAGCGGGCCAAGATGGTGGTGGAGCCGGCTGGCGCCGTGGGCGTGGCTGCCCTGATGGAGGGCAAGATCGAGAACCCCGGAACCACCGCCGTGGTCCTCTCCGGCGGCAACATCGACCCCATGTTGATGCTCAAGGTCATCCAGCGCGGCCTCTCGGCTGCCGGCCGCTACATGACCGTGCGGATGATGCTTGATGACCGGCCGGGCTCGCTGGCGACGATCGCCCGGATCATCGCCGAAAACGATGCCAACGTCACCGGTCTGGACCACACGCGGGTGGGCGGTTCGATCAGCATGGGCGACGTGTCCATCACGGTCAACCTCGAAACCAAGGGCCACGAGCACTGTGAACAGGTCCTGGGCGCGCTCCGGGCCGAGGGTTTCCAGCCGATCGTGGTGCACTAGGCGGTCGCGGTGCTCGACGCGTCCAAGGGGGAACGGCGCGGTGACACCCCCGCCGTCCGTGCCCGCCGGGGACTGCAGGTGGTCGGTTCATTCGTGCTGCTGCTTTACGCGATCGAGTTCCTCAACGCGCTGATGCTGCATTCACTCAACAGAACCTTCGGGCTGCGCCCCCGCACCCTCGACGGGCTGCTGGATATCCTGACGTTTCCGCTGCTGCACGCCAACCTCGCCCACCTGCTCTCGAACACGCTTCCGCTGATCATCTTCGGATTCCTGGTCTTCCTGTCCGGCGCGCGCGTCTTTGCCACCGCCCTGGCCTCAAGCTGGCTGGGATCGGGCGTGACGGTGTGGCTGATCGGCGGCTACAACATCACAGTGGGCGCGTCCGGGCTGGTCTTCGGGCTCTTCGCGTTCCTGCTGGTGCGCGGCTTCTTCAACCGCCACTGGGGGCAGATCCTGCTCTCCGTCGTGCTCTTTTTGGCCTACGGCGGGATCCTTTTCGGGGTGCTGCCCACCGTGGCCGGTTATGTTTCCTGGCAGGCGCACCTGGGCGGGGCCGTCGGCGGAGTGGTGGCGGCGCTGTTGCTGAGCCAGCGCCGGCCGGCTTAAACATCGACGCCGGCCCTCCCGCAGGGGAGGACCGGCGTCGGGAGCTGGTGAGACTAGCCGACATACGGCTTGGCGGAGATGATCTCCACCGTGATGTCCTTGCCGTTCGGAGCGGTGTAGCTGAGCTTGTCGCCCTCCTTGTGGCCGACGATGGCCGAACCCAGCGGGGACTTCTCGCTGAAGACGTCCAGCTCGGAGTCGCCGGCGATTTCGCGGGAGCCGAGCAGGAACGTCTCTTCGTCCCCGGCGATCTTCGCGACCACGATCATGCCGGCCTCGACGATGCCGTCGTCGGCCGCGGCTTCGCCAACGTGCGCGTCGCGCAGCAGCACGGTGAGCTGGCGGATGCGCGCCTCGATCTTGCCCTGCTCTTCCTTGGCTGCGTGGTAGCCGCCGTTCTCCTTGAGGTCGCCTTCCTGGCGGGCAGCTTCGATCTTCTGAACGATGTCTGCACGGCCGGCGCCGGAGAGGTGGTCCAGCTCTGCCTTCAGGCGGTCAAAAGCTTCCTGGGTGAGCCAAGCTGCAGTTGCGCTGTTGGTGGTCGACACGGACTTCTCCTTTTGATGGTCAAACAAGCTGGTCAAACAAGCAAAGACCCCGCCACGGTGGCCACTTATGGATCTCAGTAACCAGCTCAGCGGGGCAGGGGTATTGATCCATTGTAGTCAATGCTGTGGATAAACCCAAGAACCGCTGCGGTGCAGGTCACACCGTGTTACGGCGGCCGCCCTTTTTGACGGCGGGTTAACTGCGGGGCGGCGCTACTTGGCGGCGTCCGGGATCCAGCAGTTGCCCACGACGGCGGACACGGCCTGCGATTCGGTGTGCAGCCTCACCCGGTGCACCGTGGTGCGGCCGCCGTCGGTGCCCGCATCGGCGGCGTTGGGACCGACGTCGAGGACCTTCCAGCCGACCACGGCGAACTTCGAGTCGAGGGCCTTGACGGCGCACTTGGCCGACGTCCCCGGGTTCTTGGTGACCTGGAAATCAATCTCGGCCAGGGTGGCGTCGGGGGTGCTGTAGCCGATGTCCTTGAACCCGACGGACTCGGTGGCCGCCGACGTCGAGATCCAGGCCATAATGCCGATCCCGGCGGCCACGGCAACGATCAGGAGGTTCCGCTTTGCCTTGCCGCCCAAGGCGCGCTTTTGGCCGCCGTAACGATTGGCTAGGCTGGTAGGTGCCGGCGCGGGCGCGGCAGGCTGCTCCTCGGAAGTCACCAGTCCAGTTTAGTGTGGATCGGGCCGGAGAAAATCCGCAGCCATGTTCCGCCAAGGCACCCGGTCCAGCACCGAAGCCGCAGAAGAAATCCGCAGTAGACATCCGCAGTAGAAAGAGGAGCCGTCCGACGATGACAGCGTCCCCCAGCCAGCCGGCCCCGCTCCGGCTGCTAGCCGTCCATGCGCACCCCGACGACGAGTCCAGCAAGGGTGCGGCGACGATGGCCATGTACGCGGCCTCCGGCGTCGAGGTGATGGTGGCCACCTGCACCGACGGATCCCGCGGCGACATCCAGAACCCGGCGATGGAGAGTGCACCGCACCCCAAACGGGACATGGCCGGAGCCCGCCGGTTGGAAATGGCGAACGCGGCCAGGGTCCTCGGGATCCGCCAGCGCTGGATTGGCTTCGTCGATTCGGGCCTTCCGGAGGGAGACCCACTGCCGCCGCTCCCGGTCGGTTCCTTCGCGACGCTGCCGCTGGAGCGGGCAGCGGCGCCGCTGGTCCGGCTCGTCCGTGAGTTCAAGCCGCAGGTCATCCTCAGCTATGACGAGAACGGCGGCTATCCCCATCCGGACCACATCATGGCGCACCGGGTCGCCGTTGAGGCCTTCGAGGCCGCCGGCGACCCCGCGCGGTACCCGGGCACGGGGGAGGCCTGGGCCCCGGCCAAGCTCTACTACGATCGCGCCTTCAGCCCGGAACGCTTCCGCGCCTTGCACTACGCCCTGGAGGAGGCCGGGCTGCAGTCGCCCTATGCCGAACGGCTCGCCGCTTGGCTGGAGGCCGACGCCGAGGGCCACACCCCGCCGGCACCCACCCATCCCACCACCACGCAGATCGAGTGCGGGGACTACTTTGAGGCCCGCGATGACGCCCTGCGCTCGCACCGGACCCAGATCGACCCGGAAGGCTTCTTCTTCGCCGTATCGCCGGAGATGCAGCGGCAGACCTGGCCGTGGGAGGACTACTCGCTGATCCAGTCCCGGGTCCCCACCGAGGTGCCCGAAACGGACTTCTTCGCCGGGCTAAGATAGATCCAGCAGGGACTTCTATGCCGCGTAGAAATGCGGCAGGGAAGTTCCGCAAAAGACGCTCCCCATAGAAGGTTTCCACCGTGCATTCCTTGCTCACCGCCCTGGCGACATCCCCGTCGCCCGCACCGTCGCCGTCGTTGCGCCCCGGGCTCGACCAGGACCAGGTCACCCCGGGCCTGCTGGGCTTCCTGCTGACCGCATTCATTGTGGTGCTCACGGCACTGCTGATTGTGGACATGGTGCGCAGGATCCGCCGGGTCCGGTACCGCGCGCAGGTAGAAGAAGAACGAGCCGCGGCGGACGAGTCCGCGCAGCTTGAGGCGGCCCAGCACGGTGCCGGCGGCGACTCCGGGCGGCCCGGAGACGGCGGCCGGACCGGCGGCGACCGGCCGGGCAGCGACCGGCCGGGCAGCGGCGGCGCGGACGCCCGGCCGGAAGCCAACGGTGACGCCGGACCCGGGACCCGCTGAGCGCGGCTCCTCCGAAGCCTGGCCGGGGGCGTCCAACGCCCTGGGCGGGGAACCCTCTGCCTACCTGCGCCAGCACGCCGGCAACCCTGTGCACTGGCGCCCCTTCGGCGACGAAGCCTTCGCCGCCGCCGCGGCCCGCGATGTCCCGGTATTCCTCTCGATCGGCTACGCAGCGTGCCACTGGTGCCACGTCATGGCGCACGAATCCTTCGAAGACCAGGACACCGCCGACTTCCTGAACGCCAACTTCGTCGCCGTGAAGGTGGACCGGGAAGAGCGTCCGGACGTCGACGCCGTCTACATGGCTGCCACGCAGGCCATCAGCGGCGAGGGCGGCTGGCCGATGTCCGTCTTCCTACTGCCGGACGGCCGGGCCTTCCACGCCGGAACCTACTATCCGCCCCGGCCAATGCCCGGCCGGCCGTCCTTCCGCCAAGTGCTCGGCGCGGTCCGCGAAGCCTGGCTGGAACGCCGCAGCGCCGTCGAAGCGAACGCCGACGCGCTGGCACGCGGCATCGCGGCCGCGCAGGACGGCACGGCCGTCCGGCTGGACGCGCCGGCGCCGGACCTGGAGCCGGAACTGCTTTCCGAAGCGGTACGTGCCCTCGCCCGCTCCGAAGACGCGGCGGGCGGCTTTGGCGCGGCGCCGAAGTTTCCGCCGTCGGCCGTCCTGGAGTTCCTGGTCCGCCACGCTGCGGTGCCGTCCGCGACGGCGGAGGCGGCCCGGGACCTGGCCGGGCGCACGCTCGCCGCGATGGCGCGCTCGGCCCTGTTCGACCAGCTCGACGGCGGCTTCGCCCGCTACTCCGTTACGCGGGACTGGTCCCTGCCGCACTTTGAAAAAATGCTCTACGACAATGCCCAGCTGCTGCGGGTCTACGTCCACTGGATCCGTCTCGGCGGCACCGCAGGGTACCCGGCCGGGGAGGCCGCCGCCGTCGCCGGCAGCACCGCGGACTGGATGCTTGCCTCGCTGGGGCTCGGCGGAACCGAGGGACAGGACGGAACGGCCCCCGCGGCGCTGGGTTCATCGCTCGACGCGGACACCGTGGTGGACGGGGTGCATGCCGAGGGCGCCAGCTACCTTTGGACCCCCGCCGAACTGGCCGCGCTGCTGGGGCCGGCGGACGGTGCCGCGGTGGCGCGCCTGATGCACGTGCATCCCACGGCTACCGTCTCCGAGGCGGGGTCGCCGCTGCATCCCGGCCGGGCCCTGGACGGTCCGGACACCGGGTTGTGGCAGTGGGTGCGGCCCGTGCTTCGCGGAGCCCGCGCGGCGCGGCCGCAGCCGGCCCGGGACGACAAGGTGGTGGCCGGGTGGAACGGGCTGGCAGTCGCGGCCCTGGCCGAAGCCGGCGCCGTGCTGGACCGGCCAGAACTCGTGGACGCGGCGGAACGGACAGCCGGCTACCTTGAACGGGTGCACTGGACCCCCGGCCAAGGGGCGGAACCGGGCAGGCTGGTCCGGGTCTCCCATGACGGGACGGCCCGCGGTATCGGCGGCCTGCTCGAGGACTACGCCTTCTGCGCCGAGGGCCTGTTCGCGCTCTACGCCGTCACCGGGCGGACCCGCTGGTATGGCCTGGCCGAAGCCCTCGTGGCGGCCGCCGGCTCCCGGTTCGCCGCCGACGGAATGTTGCGTGACACGGCGGGCGAATCACCGCAGGTCTTCAACGCCCAGGGCCGCCGAGCGGGAATGGATCCGTTCGACAACGCCACCCCCAGCGGTGCGGCCGCGTTTGCCGGGGTCCTGCTGACCTCGTCCGCCCTCACCGGATCTGCGGAGTACCGAGCCATGGCCGGGAACATCGTGTCCCTGCTGCCGCCTCTTGCCGTCCGTGCACCCCGCGTGGCCGGCTGGCTGCTGGCCACTGCGCAGGCCGCACTGGCGGGCCCGCTGGAGGCCGCCGTCGTCGGGCCCGACACGCCGCAGCGGACGGCGCTGCACCGGACACTGCTGGAATCGCCGAGCCCGGGACTGGTGATCGCGCTGCAGGATCCGTCGGGGGAGTCCGACGACGGCCCGGTCCCCTTGCTGCGCGGCAGACAGGCCGCGCCGGACGGGGCACCGCAGGCCTACCTGTGCCGCGGCATGGTCTGCCGGTTGCCGGCGCGTTCTGTCGAGGCGCTCCGGGAACAACTGGCTAGCATGGCTGGATGACTTCTTCCCGGGTGGCCACGGACGCCTTTGAACTGGTGGTTTTTGACTGCGACGGCGTCCTGGTGGATTCCGAGGTGATCGCCGTCCGGGTAGACCAGCGGGTGCTGGCCGATCTCGGCTGGGAGCTGGAGATCGAGGAAATCGTCCAGCGCTTTGTCGGCAAGAGCGAGGCCAACTTCATCGCCACCATCGAACGGGAGCTGGACATCGAACTGGCCGACGGCTGGGACCGGACCTACCAGCAGTGGTACCACGAGGCCTTCGAACGGGACCTCGCGGCCGTCGACGGCATCGAGGAGGCCCTGGACCGGCTCCGGCTTCCGCACTGCGTTGCCTCCAGCGGCAGCCACGCGAAGATGCAGCGCACCCTGGGCCGGACGGGGCTGCTGCACCGTTTCGCCGGCCGCATCTTCAGCGCCACCGAAGTTGCCAACGGCAAACCCGCGCCGGACCTGTTCCTGCACGCGGCCGGAACGCTCGGAGCCGCCCCGGAGCGCTGCGCCGTCGTCGAGGACAGCGCGTACGGCGTCCAGGCGGCGCGGGCCGCGGGGATGCATGTCTTTGCCTACGCGGGCGGCGTGACCCCGGCAGGCCGGCTGGAAGGCCCCGGCACGACCGTGTTCCGCGACATGCGCCAGCTCCCGGAACTGATCGCCGCGGGACGGCCGGGCTAAGGGCCGACCTTGTCGCCGGATTTTCCCCGGGTCCGACGTCGGCGGACGGTGTGTCGGGGCGGAGTCCCGGCGGGTCCCGGCGTCGGGCCTTCAAACGTGGGGAGAATCCGCGCAGCTTCGGCCCGGGGCGTACGGCAGGAGGCCTCAGCCCAGGACGGCGATCGCAATCCCGATGTAGTGCGCGGCAAAGGCAAAGACCGTGAAAGCGTGGAACAGTTCGTGGAAGCCGAAATGCTCGTAGCTGAAGTTCGGCTTTTTGAGGGCGTAGAAGACGGCGCCGGCGATGTACAGCGCGCCGCCGACGCAGATAAGCACGGCGGCCGGGACGCTGGCAGCGAAGAAGTCGGGCAGGTAGAACAGCGCGCCGCAGCCCAGGGCGATGTAGATCGGCACATAGAGCCAGCGGGGGGCGTGGGTCCAAAGCAGCCGGAAGAGCACCCCCAGCACCGCGCCGGACCAGATCACCCACAGCAGCAGCACGGCCTTGGGCCGGTCCAGGAGCGCCCAGGCCAACGGGGTGTAGCTGCCGGCGATGACCAGCATGATGTTGGTGTGGTCCAGCCGTTTCAGCACGATCTTGACGCGCGGGGACCAGTTTCCGCGGTGATAGACGGCGCTGACGCCGAAGAGCAGCACCCCCGTGAAGGCGTAGACCGCCGATGCGATCTTCAGATCCGGGCTGGGGGCGAGGAGCGCCAGCACCAGGCCGGCGGCCAAGGCCAGCGGCGCGGTGACGGTGTGGATCCAGCCCCGCCACTTCGGCTTGATCATCAGCAGCTCGGCGATCCTGACGGCGGCGTCATCCACCGGGCTGTTGCCGCGGCCCGAGGGGCCAGGTGCATCGTGCGCGGACCGCTCGGATCCGGGCTCCGGACTGGTGCTCTCCATGCCGCCATAATAACCTACGGTCCAGTAAGTTACCCGTCAGTAACAAACTGTGTGCCGGAAAATGACGCCTGCGGTATGCACGGCAGGGGCCTTCCGGCGGGTAGCCTAGGAATGCACTGCCGTCAGACCTCAAGGAAGCCAGGTGAATCTCCGGATGGAACTGCCCGGGTTCCTGTATGGCTTCTACGAGCGGAAACTCCAGCGGTCCCTTGACCCGGAGCGGATCCCCCGGCACATCGGCGTGATGGTCGACGGCAACCGCCGCTGGGCCCGGCAGTTCAACGCCCCCACGAGCCAGGGCCACCAGGCGGGCGCGGACAAGATCCACGAATTCCTCGGCTGGTGCCAGGAGCTTGGGGTCAAGGTCGTCACGCTGTACATGCTCTCCACCGACAACATGAACCGCTCGGGCGAGGAGTTGGATCTGCTGATGGGGATTATCGCCAACACCCTGGACCGCCTCGACGAAGACGCCGACATCTCCGTGCACGCCATGGGCGCGCCGGAGCTCCTGCCCGACTACCTCGCCGAGCGGCTGCACAAACTCACGGCCCGCACCCCGGTGCACGAGAAGATCCACGTCAATGTCGCCGTCGGCTACGGCGGCCGCCGGGAGATCGTCGACGCCGTCCGCGAACTGCTGCACGACGCCGTCGCCCGCGGCGCCGACATCGGCAAGCTGGCGGACGAACTCAGCGTGGACGACATCTCCCGCTTCCTCTACACCCGCGGCCAGCCCGATCCCGACCTGGTGATCCGTACCTCGGGGGAGCAGCGGCTGTCCGGGTTCCTGATGTGGCAGAGCGCCTACAGCGAGTTCTATTTCTGCGAAGCCCTGTGGCCGGCGTTCCGCAAGGTGGACTTCCTCCGCGCCCTGCGCGACTACGCCGGCAGGCAGCGCCGCTTCGGCGCGTGAACGGTTAATCCGCGCGTCACCTGATGTCTTCAAGAATCGCCGAAAAATAGTCCGGCAATCGTCGCGCCGCGGACGTACGTTAATCCCATCAGCAGGCAAACCGCCGGCTGATCGGGGAGGCCAGTACATGGAGCGGAAGTTCGCACCGGATGTATGGGAGGCCGCGTCCGGCCTCACGGCCGAGCCGCCTCACCAATAACAATTCCGGGCCGGCGGCCCGGGGCTGGAGTCGATGTGGCTATTTCTGAAGTATTGCCCGACGTCATTTCCGATCAGGGCAAGAAGGCTACCTCTCGCGCCAAGCGAGCCACTTCCACGGCCGGCGCAGCGAATCCCGACGCTGCGGCCGGTCTTGCTGTTTCCGAGGAAGGAACAGCAGGACAGGAAACCGCCCGAAGCTACGTAATCGACACCTCCGTGCTGCTCTCGGACCCGCGCGCGCTGCTGCGGTTCGCCGAGCACGAAGTCATCCTGCCGATCGTGGTCATCACCGAGCTTGAAAGCAAACGGCACGACCCGGAGCTGGGCTACTTCGCCCGCAAGGCGCTGCGGCTCCTTGATGACCTCCGGGTGGAGCACGGCGGCCTGGACCGCCCCATCCCGCTGGGCCGCGACGGCGGCACCCTCATGGTCGAGATGAACCACATCTCGGCCGAGGTGCTGCCGGCCGGCTTCCGCGGCGGCGACAACGACAGCCGGATCCTCGCCGTCGCCAAGAACCTCGCCAACGAGGGCCGCGACGTCACCGTGGTCTCCAAGGACCTGCCGATGCGGGTCAAGGCCTCCGCCATGGGCCTGCTCGCGGACGAGTACCGCAACGAGCTGGTCAAGGACTCTGGCTGGACCGGCATCGCCGAAATCGACGCCGCCGAGGACGAGGTGGCCACCCTCTACGGCCACGAGCCGGTCTTTATCCCGGCCGCGGCCGAGCTGCCCGTGAACACCGGGCTGGTCCTGCTGTCCAGCCGCGGTTCGGCCCTGGGCCGCGTCGGGGCCGACAAGCAGGTGCGCCTGGTGAAGGGGGACCGGGACGTGTTCGGCCTGCACGGACGCTCCGCCGAACAGCGGCTGGCCATCGACCTGCTGATGGACCCGTCCGTGGGGATTGTCTCCCTCGGCGGCCGCGCCGGCACCGGGAAGTCCGCCCTGGCCCTGTGCGCCGGCCTCGAGGCGGTCCTGGAACGCCGTGAGCACCGCAAGGTCATCGTGTTCCGGCCCCTGTACGCCGTTGGCGGCCAGGAGCTCGGGTACCTGCCCGGGTCCGAGTCCGAGAAAATGAACCCGTGGGCCCAGGCCGTTTTCGACACCCTCGGGGCGCTGGTCAGCCAGGAGGTGGTCGAGGAGGTCATGGACCGCGGCATGCTCGAGGTTATGCCGCTCACGCATATCCGCGGCCGTTCCCTGCACGACGCCTTCGTGATCGTGGACGAGGCGCAGTCCCTCGAGAAGAACGTGCTGCTCACGGTGATGAGCCGGATTGGCCAGAACTCCAAGATCGTGCTGACCCACGACGTCGCCCAGCGCGACAACCTCCGGGTGGGACGGCACGACGGCATCGCCGCCGTCGTCGAAACCCTCAAGGGCCACCCGCTCTTCGGGCACATCACCCTGACCCGCTCCGAGCGCTCGCCGATTGCGGCTCTGGTGACGGACATGCTCGAGGGGGCGGAGATCTAAGGCTCGCTTTCAGTCCGCCGTCCGTTTGGGGCCGTGGCTGGGTTCGTCGTGGTTGGGTTCGCCGGGCCGCGGCCCCTTCGCCGTCGCTTAGCGCGGCGGTCCCTTCCCGAGACTCGCCAGCTCGCCTCGGGGCCCTCGGGACGCCGCTTCGACGGTTGCCGCCCGCTGCGGTCGCTGAGCGACCTTTGGAGACCGATGGGCCGCGATGCGCGACTACACGAAAGGCCCGCGGCGCGGCGTGTGCGTTCGTCACCTTTTGAGGAGGGACCGCGGCACGGCTAGTGAGCGTCTCACGGTCGCGGGGACGCGGTGTCCCGCGTAGGAGCGCATCGCCGACCAGAGCGAAGCGAAGGTCGCTCAGCGACCGCCGAGCAGCGACGGGAGGTGTCTAAGCGACGGCGGGGCGCCGTGGCCCCGCTCGCGGGGTCCTACAGGCCGATGCCCAGGTACTTTGCCGTGGGTTCGTGGCCTTCGACTTCCAGGGTCCAGTCGGGGCGTTTAAAGGTGGCCGGGGTGAGGCGGACTTTTTGGACTTCCCGGAGCTTGCCGCCCCAGTTGGCGCGGGTGGTGCCGTTGAGTTCGTAGCCGAGCGAGCGGGAGACGCCCTGGGATTGCTGGTTCCAGGCGGCCGCCTCGGATTCGGCGACCTCGGCGCCGAGCCAGTCGAAGGCGTAGAGGGCGACGGCGGCGCGCATTTCCTTGCCTAGTCCCTGGCCTTGCACGCGCTGGGTGAGCCAGGAGCCGGTGCTGACCGTCTTCAAGGTGGCGAAGTCCTTGGCCCCGAGGTCCTGGCAACCGATGAACTCGCCGTCGCGCCAGATGCCCAGCAGCAGGGTCCAGTCCTGCGGCGACATGGTTCCGCGGCAGCGCCAGTACCACTGCGCCATGTTCGGCCCCAGCTCCTCGGCGGGGCATTCGGTCCAGGGCGTGCTGAAGGGGCTGCGGCCGGGTTCGTGGATGCCGCTCCGGGCTGCCTGCACCGCCGCCGGGATATCTTCGTCGCGGATGGGACGGAGCGTGAGGCGGGGGGTGGTCAGGGTGAGGCCGAAGGGCGGCCAGTAGCGGGCGAGTTCAGTCATCCGGGAAGCCTAGCGGCGGGGAGCAGGGGCCGCCAGTCACATCAACCCGGCGGGGAGCGGCGCGGGCGCGGCAAAAACCGGTACCATCCGAGGGTGATTCATCGTCTCGGCGAACTTGGGGGAGCCGCCCCGCTGGCCTTCTGGCTGGTGCTGCTGGCGTGCGCGTACTTCGCCGTTATGGCGGCGCGGCTGACCGTCATCGACATCAGGCACCACCTGCTTCCCAACCGGATCATCTTTCCCTCCTACGCGGTCGCGGGTGTGCTGCTGCTTGGCGGCGCGGCGGCCGACGGCGGCGCGGGACTGTTCGGCGTGCCCGGACTCCGGGTCCTGGCCGGCGCCGCGGTCCTCTGGCTGTTCTACTTCCTGCTGCGCGCCGTCTACCCGCCCGGGATGGGCTTCGGGGACGTCAAGCTTGCGGGTGTGCTTGGTCTCTACCTCGGATTCCTCGGCTGGGCCCACGTCTTCGCCGGGACGTTCGCGGCCTTCCTGTTCGGCGGACTCTGGAGCGTGGCCCTGCTCCTGACCCGGCGCGGAACGCTGAAGTCGGACATCCCGTTCGGCCCCTTCATGCTGGCGGGCACGGCGGCCGCGATGCTGCTGCTGCCCGCAGGCTAGGCTGGCGGCATGGCCACTCCCGACTTCATCCTGAAACTGCGTGAGAAGATCGGCCACGAGTCGCTGTGGATTCCGGGCGCGCGGGCGGTGGTCTTCGACGACGCCGGCCGGGTGCTGCTCGGCCAGCGGGCGGACAACGGCCAATGGGGGCTGATCACCGGGATCCTGGAACCGGGCGAGGAGCCGGCGCCGGGGCTGCTGCGGGAGGTCTTGGAGGAAACCGGGGTGGTGGCGGTGGCCGAACGGCTTGTCTCGGTGGATGCCGTCGGTCCCACCACCTATCCCAACGGCGACGTCTGCCACTTCCTGACTCTGGTCTTCCGCTGCCGCTTCGTCTCGGGGGAGGCTCGCGTCAACGACGACGAATCCCTCGCCGTCGGCTGGTTCGGGCCCGAGGAGTTTCCCGAGCTGATGCGGGGCCATCTGGAGGCCATTGAGCGGGCGCGGGAACCGGACGGGGCGGCGCACTTCCGCAGCTGAGCTGCGGACGGACTGACCGGCGCGGCGCCGGTTAAAGCACGACGGCGGCCGGTGCCTTTCGCTGGAAAGGTGCCGGCCGCCGTCGAACCCTGTGCCCGCGGGAGCAGGCGGCGGGGGCTAGGCCTTGTGCGGCGGCCGCGTCATGGACATGACGTCCAGGGCGGTGTCCAGCTGCTCTTCGGTCAGCTCGCCGCGTTCGAGGAAGCCCATCGCCACGACGGTCTCGCGAATGGTCAGGCCCTCGGCGACGGCCTTCTTGGCGATCTTGGCGGCGTTCTCGTAGCCGATGAACTTGTTCAGCGGCGTAACGATGGACGGCGAGGCCTCGGCGAGGAAGCGGGCCCGCTCGACATTGGCGGTGATGCCGTCGATCATCTTGTCGGCCATAACGCGGCTGGTGTTCGCCAGCAGGCGGACGGACTCGAGCAGGTTGGCGGCCATCACGGGGATGCCGACGTTGAGCTCGAAGGCGCCGTTGGTGCCGGACCAGGCGATGGCGGTGTCGTTGCCGATGACCTGGGCACAGACCATGATGGACGCCTCGCAGATGACCGGGTTGACCTTGCCGGGCATGATCGAGGAGCCGGGCTGCAGGTCCGGGATCGCGATTTCGCCGAGGCCGGTGTTAGGGCCGGAGCCCATCCAGCGCAGGTCGTTGTTGATCTTCATGAAGGAGATCGCGATGTTGCGCAGCTGGCTGGACGCCTCGATCAGCCCGTCGCGGTTGGCCTGGGCCTCGAAGTGGTCGCGGGCTTCGGTCAACGGCAGCCCGGTGTCCGCGGCGAGGAGCTCGATGACACGCTCCGGGAAGCCGGCCGGGGTGTTGATGCCGGTGCCGACGGCGGTGCCGCCGAGCGGGACCTCGGCGACGCGGGGGAGGGAGGCGTTGATGCGTTCGATGCCGTAGCGGACCTGCGCGGCGTAGCCGCCGAACTCCTGGCCCAGGGTGACCGGGGTGGCGTCCATCAGGTGGGTACGGCCGGACTTCACGACGTCCTTGAACTCGACGGCCTTGCGCTCCAGCGACTCCGCGAGGTACCCCAGTGCCGGGATCAGGTCGTTGATCAGGGCGGACGTGGCAGCCACGTGGACCGAGGTCGGGAAAACGTCGTTGGAGGACTGCGAGGCGTTGACGTGGTCGTTCGGGTGGACCACCTTCTCGCTGCCGGCGGCCTTGAGCGCACGGGAGGCGAGCTCGGCCAGAACCTCGTTGGTGTTCATGTTCGAGGAGGTCCCGGATCCGGTCTGGAACACGTCGATCGGGAAGTCGCCGTCGTACTTCCCGGCGGCGACCTCGTCGGCGGCGTCAGCGATCGCCTGGGCCAGCTCGCCGTCGAGCACCCCCAGCTCCGCGTTGGCCTGGGCGGCAGCCTTCTTGACCCGGGCGAGGGCCTCGATGTGGGCGCGCTCCAGGGTCTTGCCGGAGATCGGGAAGTTTTCGACCGCACGCTGCGTCTGGGCACGGTACAGCGCGTTCACGGGGACGCGGACTTCGCCCATCGTGTCGTGTTCAATGCGGAACTCTTCAGTGTTCAAATCTGCTGTGGAAGTCATGGGGCTAGCTTATTCGGCCCAAGCGTCCCACCGAAAACCGTGAACCGGCGGTAAAGCGGGGCTACTGGAGCTCGCCGATGCCGGAAACCAGGTCCGCCCGGCCCTCGGCGAGGCGGTAGGCCAATCCGATCACGGCGGCGCGGCCGCCCTCGACGGCGTCGGAAATCACCCGGGAGCTGTCCACGAGGCGCTGCGAGGTCTGCTTGACGTTCTCCACGACCATGTCGTTGACGTCATGCTGGTCGTTGCGAATCGAGGTCAGCACGGCGGGCGTGATGCGCTCGACCAGGCTGCGGATGAACCCGGCCGGCATCTCTCCGGTCTCCACGGCGTTCTTGGTGGCGATGACCGCGCCGCAGCTGTCGTGGCCGAGGACAACGATCAGGGGCACGCCGAGGACGCCGATGCTGTATTCGAGCGAGCCGAGGACGGCGTCGTCGATCACCTGGCCGGCCGTCCGGACGACGAATGCGTCCCCGAGGCCCAGGTCGAAGATGATCTCGGCGGCCAGTCGGGAGTCGGCGCAGCCGAAGATGACGGCGAAGGGATGCTGGTTCTCCACGAGCGAGGACCGCCTTGAGGCGTCCTGGTTCGGGTGCGAGGATTCGCCGGCGACAAAACGTTCGTTGCCTTCGCGCAGCCGGCGCCAGGCGAGGGCGGGAGTCAGGTAAGTAGCCACGGCCCCTACTTTACGGCGTGGGGGTGGCCGAGGGTGAAACTGTTGCTGCCGGGCTTGCGTCCAGCGCCTTCACGACGGCCGCCGCGAGCACGGAAAACTCCTCGAGCTGAGCGGGGCCGCTCAGGACCACGGTGGTCCCGCGGTAGTCGAGCACCATGGACTTCTCGCCCTTGCCGGTGTCACGCAGTTGCCAGTCGCGTCCGCCGGCGGTCCGAGTCCCGGTCACCGAGGCGCTTTTGGTCTGCTGCTGCAGCCACGTCGGATTGGACTGGCGGGTCTGGACCAGCCCGATGAAGGAGTCCTTGGGCGTCAGGTAGCCGACTTCCCAGGTGGCCACGCCGCTGCCCGAGCCGGACTCCCAGCGGGCGTAATTCGAACGGAATGTGTCGCCGGTATCCGGGGCCACCGGTGTGAATCCGGCCACACCCGCCGCGTTTTTCGCGATGGCGCTGACGTTGATGTCCGGATGGTAGCCGTCGCTCTTCGGCGACGGGTTCATCAGGACCACGGGCAGGAAGGCGCCGATGCTCAGGACCAGGGCGATAATCATGCCGATCACCGAGGCATTGGCCCGCTTCGCGGCGGCCGCGCGGATGACGGGCTTCACGGGCTGGCCGCCGGCGGCGCCTTCGGCGTCGGGTGCTGCTCCGCCGGCCGGTGATCCGGCGGCCTCCGGCGGGGTGTCCTGCAATTCATTCACCCCTCTATAGTCGCCCATTCCGGGCCGATCTCACATTCGGCCGGACGGCGCCGGCCGGGACGGGGCCGTTCATGGTGGCGTCATTCCAGCACCGATCACGGCCGCCGCGACTATGATCAGTAACAGACGGATCCCAGCGGCAGCCGGACACCGGATGCCGCTGGTTCAACGATCGCCACTCGAAGAAGAGGTTCACGTGTCACCAGCGTCCATGACCCAGAAGTACTCCACGCTCTCGCCGTCGCTCGCCGTCGGAATCGATGAGCCTAACCGCAACCTTGCCCTGGAACTGGTCCGCGTCACCGAGGCCGCGGCCATCGCCGGCGGCCACTGGGTCGGATTCGGCGACAAGAACAAGGCCGACGGCGCCGCCGTCGACGCCATGCGCTCCTTCCTGCAGACCGTCCACTTCAACGGCGTCGTGGTCATCGGCGAAGGCGAAAAAGACGAAGCCCCCATGCTCTTCAACGGCGAGCGTGTCGGCGACGGCACCGGCCCCGAGTGTGACGTCGCCGTCGACCCGATCGACGGGACCCGGCTGACCGCCCTCGGCATCAACAACGCCCTGGCCGTCCTGGCCGTGGCCGAGCGCGGCTCCATGTTCGACCCCTCCGCCGTGTTCTACATGGAGAAGCTCGTCACCGGGCCGGAAGCCGCCGACATGGTTGACCTGCGCCTGCCGGTCAAGCAGAACCTGCACCTCATCGCCAAGGCCAAGGGCGTCAAGGTCAACCAGCTCAACGTGATGATCCTGGACCGCGACCGGCACCGGCCGCTGGTCGAGGAAATCCGCGAAGCCGGTGCCCGCACGAAGTTCATCATGGACGGCGACGTGGCCGGCGCCATCGCGGCGGCCCGTGCCGGCACCGGCGTCGACGCCCTGATGGGCATCGGCGGAACCCCGGAAGGCATCGTCGCGGCCTGTGCGATCAAGTCCCTTGGCGGCGTCATCCAGGGCCGCCTCTGGCCCACCAGCGACGAGGAGAAGCAGAAGGCGATTGACGTCGGACATGACCTGGACCGGGTGCTCTCCACCAACGACCTGGTCTCCAGCGACAACTGCTACTTCGCGGCCACCGGCATCACCGACGGCGACCTGCTCAAGGGTGTGCGCTACTCCAAGGACAAGGTCCTCACCCAGTCCATCGTGATGCGCTCCAAGTCCGGCACCATCCGCTTTGTGGACGGCGAGCACCAGGCCAGCAAGTGGGAGGGCTACGCCCGCAAGCACTAGCCGCCACGTATTCACAGGATCCCGGGCCGCGCTTGCGCCCCGGGATCCTGTGTTTTCCGGAGCAGCGCTGGGCGCTTTCGAGTTGCTTCGCCGGTATTGGATAGGGTGGAGCCATGACTTGGCTTGTTACTGGCGGTGCGGGATATATCGGTTCTCATGTGGTTGCCGCGTTGCGCGCGGCGTCGATGCAGCCGGTGGTGGTGGACTCACTCTCGAGCGGGCACAGGGAGTTCGTCCCGGCGGACGTGCCTTTCGTGCATGGGAGCATCCTCGACGCAGAATTGGTGGCCCGCACCATGGTTGACCATGCTGTGACCGGCGTGATCCATCTGGCGGGCTTCAAATACGCCGGCGTTTCCGTGCAGGAGCCGTTGCTCACGTATGAGCAGAACGTGACCGGAACGGCCCAATTGCTGAAAGCGATGGAGCTGTCCGGGGTGGACAAGATGGTCTTCTCCTCCTCCGCTGCCACGTACGGCACTCCGAGGGCAGACATCGTCACCGAGGACACGCCGACCCAACCCGAATCCCCCTACGGCGAGAGCAAACTCATCGGGGAGTGGCTCATCCGGGACCAGGGCCTGGCCCGCGGCCTGCAACACACCTCGCTCCGCTACTTCAACGTCGTGGGCTCCGGCGCGCCCGAGCTCTACGACACGAGTCCCCATAACCTCTTCCCGATCGTCCTGCGTGCACTGACCTCCGGCAAGACCCCTAGGATCAACGGCGCGGACTACAACACCGAAGACGGCACCTGTGTGCGTGACTACGTGCATGTTGCCGACCTCGCTACCTCGCATGTCGCGGCAGCGCGGGCCCTCGCTGCCGGCACCGCGCTGGAACGCGTCTACAACCTCGGCTCCGGCGACGGGCTTTCCGTTCGACAAATCATGACGGCAATGGCCCAGGTGACGGGGATCGACTTCGAGCCTGAGATCGGTCCACGGCGAGCCGGGGACCCCGACCGGATCGTCGCCGACGGCACCCTGGCCGCGCGCGACCTGGACTGGGAAATGCGCCACACTGTGGAAGAGATGGTGGCCAGCGCCTACGAAGCACAAAAGCGCGCGGCTGCCGGGAGTTAAGTCTGGGGTTACTTCCGCAGGCGGGCGCGCAGGGAGTTGACGAGCTTCTTCCCTGCCTGGGTGGCCTTGCGGGCGAGCTGGTAGCCGCCGTAGCGGAGCTTCTTCACCGGCAGGTCCCAGGTCCCCGGGTAGGCGATTTCGCGGCCGCCGAAGGATTTCTTGAACGAAGTGAAACCAGCCCACTTGTGGTCGGGCTGGTCGGCCGGAGCCACGCCCCAAAGGTCCACATGCTGCAGGCCCTTGTCCTTGGCGTCGGCCATCAGCGTCACAAGCAGCGGGATTCCCGCGCTGAGCTTCCGGTGGGTGTCGTCCAAAGCGGCGTGGGCGTAGGTGCGGGTGTCCGCCGAGTCGTACGCCAGGGCGGCGGCGATCGGTTCGCCCTCCAGTTCCGCGATGAACAGGGTGGCCGCGCCGGCCGGCATCAGCGACCGTGCCACCTGGCTCAGGTACTCGTCGCTTTGCGGTTTGAAGCCGTTGCGGGCCGCGGTCAGGTGCAGGAACGTCAGCAGCACGGAAATCTCCGCCGGGTCCTGGCTGGACCGGAACGTCACACCCTTCTTGTGGATGTTGCGGTACAGGTTGCGGTTGACCGGCTTCATGTCCGCCAGGACGTCCTTGAAGTCGCGGTCCAGGTCCACGATCCAGCTCAGTTCGGGCTGCAGGTTCGCCGGGGCGGGACACAGGCCGCGGCTGCGCAGCAGGGTGCCGGCGTCGGCGCTGGTGAAGCCCGCGTCGACCGGTTCAACCCGGACGAACACTGCCCCGCACCGGCGTGCCAGTGCGGTCAGGGACTCAAGCGCGGCGTCGAAGGCGGCGAGGGAATCGGCCAGGGGACCGTAGGGCACGTAGAGCAGCTTGCCGGCGGGGTTGCTTTCCTCGATGGCCAGGAATCGCCAGCCCGGTCCCGCGTCTTCGTGGACGGTGCGGCCCAGGGCGCGCTGTACGTCGGCCCAGTGCGGGCCCTGCAGGAAGTAGTCCACGGCTCAGGCCTTCCTTCCGGTAGTAACGGCAAAGGCCACGGCGGGCCCGGTGGCACCGGCGACGGGGTGCACGTTGACCGGCGCCTCGGCGGCCGGCAGGAACGCGGATGCCCCGTGATCCAGCTGCAGGTCGCCCTTGGGGGAGTCCAGCAGGACGGAGCCGGTGACCACGATGATCACGGCGGCCCCCGCCTGTGCGAGCGGGACCGGCTCCGCGCCCGGAAGCAGTTCCACCCGCTGGAGCGCGAATTCCCGGAACGGAGGGCGGAAGAGCTCCTGGCCCAGCATCGTGGTCTCGGCGGAGAGCATGGGCACGCCAACGGCCTCAAAAGCGACCGTCTTCAACAGCTCGGGGACGTCCACGAATTTCGGCGTCAGCCCGCCACGGAGCACGTTGTCCGAGGAGGCCATCACCTCGATGCCCAGGCCGCGCAGGTAGGCGTGCACGTTGCCGGCAGGCAGGTACACGGCCTCGCCGGGGGCCAGCGAAATCCGGTTCAACAGCAGCGAGATCAGCACACCGGGATCTCCGGGGTAGTCCCCGTTAAGGTTCACCACGGTGGTCAGCTCCGCCACGTGGGCCCCCATCGGGGCGCCGGAGACAAGGGCAGCGACGACCGCGGCCGTCGCCGCGGAGACCTCCTCACCGCCGGCGATCAGCCGCTCGAAGGCCGACCGCAGCGCGGCCGGTTCGTCCGGCTGCGCAAGGTCCTCCAGCAGCTGCGGGATCAGCGGCGGCAGGTCCAGGCCTGCCAGCTCGAAACAGCCCGCCAGGTGTTGGAAGATGGCCCCTGACGCCGCTGCCGGCCGGAAGCCGCACAGCGCTTCGAAGTCCGTCAGGGCAAAGATCATTTCCGGCTTGTGGTTGTCGTCCTTGTAGTTGCGGGTCGCGGCGGCATGGTCGACGCCGGCAGCTTCCTCGCGGGCGAACCCGGCCCGCGCCTGCTCCAGCGTCGGATGCACCTGCAGGGACAGCGGCCGCTCGGCGGCGAGGACCTTGAGCAGGAACGGCAGCCGCGGACCGAACTCGGCCACACTGTCGCCGCCCAGGTGGTGCACCGGGTCGCTGGCGATCAGGGCGTCGAGCGCCAGCCGGTCGCCGTCGCCCGTGGCGCCAGCGGCAGCAACGGCTCCCGCAGCGGCAGACGCGGTGACGACCACGGAGGGCGAGTCGGGGTGGGCACCGACCCACAGCTCGGCCTCCGGACCGCCGGAGGCCGGCCGGCCGAGCAGGCCGGCGATCGCGGTCTTGGACCCCCAGGCGTAGGGCCGGAGGACGTTCTCAAGTTCGTACACGGGGTCCCTATCTGCTCATGGTGAGCGACTGGCTGCTGGAGCCTGCCGGAGTTACGGGTGGCCGGGCGCCCGGGCCTAGAGCGGGGCGCACTGGCCGTTGGTGGCTACCAGGTTGCGGATGGACTGCTCATCGCCCTTGCGTTTGAAGCCGTTGAGCATTTCCTCGGTGATCGGCTCGCCTTGGGGCGTCGTCGTCACCGGGGTGAAGTCAGACGACGACGGCGACGGCGCGGGCTTGGTGCCCGGCTGCGCCAATGGCACCGCGCCGGCGGAGATCGGCCCGGGAGCCGCGGCCGGCTGGCGGAGCGAATCGTCGGCCGCCCCCGCCGCGGGTGCCGGCCCCAGGAGCTTGTCCACGGCCTGGTGGATCTTGTCGAAGTCCGGAACCGTCGAGAAGGAGGCATCGAAGTCGGGCGGACCGATGGTGAGACGGCTCACCGGCTGGCCCTTGGACTTCATCGCCAGGTCCACGAAGCTGCCGAGCTGGCTGGCGGAGATGTTGGAATCGACCACCTTGGTGCCGGCCTTGACGATGTCCTCGAACTTGGTCAGCAGGGTGGCCGGATCCAGCTGCTTGAGCATCGCCTGCTGAACGCACTGCTGGCGTGCGATGCGGGCGTAGTCGTCGACGAACTCCCGGGAACGGCCGTACCAGAGGGCGTGGTAGCCGTCCAGAGTGTTGTCCCCGGCCGGGATCCAGCCGAGCGGCATGCCGTGGATGCCGTTGGCCTCGTCGATCGTCTCGCCGCTGATCGGGACCCAGCCGCCTGCCTTGATCCGGATGCCACCCATGGCGTCGATGAGCTTGGCGAAGCCGTCCATGTCCACCAAAACGTAGGCCTGGACCTTGATTCCGAGCGTCCCGGAGACCGCCTCCAGGGTGGCCTGCGCCCCCGGGTCTTCCACTCCGGGGTAGAGGTCCTTGTACTTGTTGGTGACCTCGGTGTTGATGGCGTTGATCAGGCACTCATCGCCGCAGTCGTAGCCGTCAGGGTAGATCTTCCGCATCGGCGAGTCGTCGCTGAACCGGGCGTTCTGCAGGTTGCGCGGGATCGAGATAATGGCGGACTGGCCGGTCTTGGCGTCCACGCTGATCACGGAGAGGCTGTCCGGCCGGCGTCCGGTGCGGTCGGCCCCGGCGTCGCCGCCCATCATCAGGAAGTTGTAGCGGCCCTCGGAGGGCTCCATCGCGGGTCCGCTGGCGAATATCGTGCCGATTGCGTCCCGGCCGACGTTCAGCAGGTAGGCCGCGTAGCCCAGGCTGCCGCTGCTGAGCAGCATGGCCAGGACCAGGGTCACGACCACGGCGGCGCGCGCCCGGGTCTCGAGCATCGCCGGGCGGATCAGGCGCAGCGTGTTGACGAAGAGCACCGCCCAGCCCAGGGCCAGCGCCGTGAGCACGATGACCAGAAGCAGGGACGTGGCGGGATTGGCGACGAGGTTGATCAGGGTCGGGCGGGAGACCAGAAGCAGCACAAGCGCCAGGATCATCAGGGCCCAGACCGTCAGCGTCACGCGGAGCGCGGTCCGACCCAGCCGGCGGTTGCCCGCCACGGTCTGCGCGCTGCCGGGTACCAGCAGGGTGAGCAGGATCAGCAGGAACGCACGCTTGGCGAGGACCCGCGGGCCCGCCCCGGAGGGGTAGCGGACCGGGTCGGTGAGGGCGCCCTTTGTCGGCTGCCTCTTGTCCTGCGCAGCAGCGAAACTCTTGCTCATGTACTGGATCCTTACCGGCCGCCCCGCGGAACGCTGTTTTCGTCGGAGAACACCTCGGCCACCTTGCTGCGCAGGTTCGCGCCCTTGGCCGTGGCGGCGTCGTTGAGCTCCTGGGCGAACTCAAGGAGCTGGGACCGCAGCTGCTCGGCGAAGGCATCCGTGCCTGAGGCCAACATCCGCACCGCGAGCAGTCCGGCGTTGCGGGCGCCTGCGATGGAGACTGTGGCGACCGGGACACCGGCGGGCATCTGCACGATGGACAGGAGCGAGTCCATCCCATCGAGGGTTTTCAGCGGCACGGGGACGCCGATGACCGGCAACGGCGTCACCGAGGCGAGCATGCCGGGCAGGTGCGCGGCGCCGCCGGCGCCGGCGATGATCACGCGCAGCCCGCGTTCGTGGGCGGTCTGCCCGTAGCGGATCATTTCGGTGGGCATCCGGTGCGCGGAGACGACGTCGGCCTCGAACGGGATGCCGAATTCGGCCAGCGCCTCGGCGGCGGCCTCCATCACGGGCCAGTCGGAATCTGAGCCCATGACGAGCCCCACGATCGGGGCGGAGCCGTTGCCGGCGGCCCGGGGTCCGGAAGCTTGGGCTTCGGTGCTGGCGCTCACGCGGTCTCCTCGGTGGTTCCCGGGCCGGTGCCGGCCGGGGCCCGCCCGTCCCGGATGATGTTGGCGACGGTGCCGGCCCGTTGCCGGACGGAATCGACGTCGGCCGTTGAGGTGCCGACGAGGTTGACGTGGCCGATCTTGCGGCCCGGGCGCACGGCCTTGCCGTAGCAGTGGACCTTGGCGGCCGGTTCGCTGGCAAGGGCCGCCGGGTAGGCGGAGAACAGGTTCTGGTTCGCTCCGCCGAGGAAGTTCTTCATGACCACCACGGGCCCGAGCAGGTCGGTGGCCCCCAGCGGCAGGTTCAGGATGGCGCGCAGGTGCTGTTCGAACTGGCTCGTGACCGAGCCGTCCTGGGTCCAGTGGCCGGTGTTGTGCGGGCGCATGGCGAGTTCGTTGATCAGGAAACCGGCGCCGACGCCGGGGGTCTCGAACATCTCCACGGCCATCACGCCGGTGACACCGAGTTCGTTGGCGATGCGGACGGCGGCGTCCTCGGCCGCGGCGGCGACCTCCAGCGGGATGTCCAGGGCGGGGGCGATCACTTCGTCGCAGACGCCGTCGACCTGGATGGTGTGCACCACCGGCCACGCGCGGGATTCGCCGTCGGGGGTCCGGGCGACCATCGCCGAGAGCTCACGGCTGAACTCCACCTTGGCCTCGGCCAACAGCGGGGACATGGCCTCAAACCAGTCCGCCGACGCCGCGGCGTCCTCGGCGGAGTCCACGATCCGTACGCCCTTGCCGTCGTAGCCGCCGCGCGGCGTCTTCAGCACCACCGGCCAGCCGGCGTCGTCGCCGAAGGCGATGAGGGCGTCCACATCGGCGACGGCGGCCCAGCGCGGATTCGGGAGTTCCAGCAGGTCGACGGCCGCACGCATCACCAGCTTGTCCTGGGCGTTGACCAGGGCGTCGGGGCCCGGGTGGACGTTGACGCCGGCCTCGATCAGGGCGCGGAGGTGCCCGGTGGGAACATGCTCATGGTCGAAGGTCAGCACGTCCAGTCCGCGGGAGAACTCCAGCAGGTGGTCGAGGTCGGTGTAGTCGCCGACGGGGGCCTTGGCCACGGCGGCGACGGCGGAGACGTCCTCGCCCTCGGCCAGGACACGGAGTTCGAAGCCGAGTGCGGTCGCGGCCGGGGCCATCATGCGGGCTAGCTGGCCGCCGCCAACCACACCGATTACAGGAAAAGTCACATCTCCCAGCCTACCGAAAACCTGCGCGGAACCGGCCCCCGCGCGCCCGGGCCACCGAATCGGCAGCAATTTTCGGCGGGGAATGCCGGGTGCGGGCCCCGGATTTGCACCGGCCGGGGGCGCGCACCCGGGAAACGGCGCTAAAATGGGCCGTTGGCCGGTTGGCTGACAGATTCACGAGGGCCGCGGAGGGTCATGATTAACACACTTGCAGATCGTGTGCGCGGGCTTGCCTCGCTCTTCTGGCGCGAAGTGGCGAAGTTCGGCGCCGTCGGCGGTGTTGCCTTCGTCATCGACAACGGCCTGACGTACTACCTGATGCACGGCGCCATGTCCGACAGCGAGGCCAAGGCCCGCTTCGTCGGTGCGACCGTCGCCACGATCTTCTCCTGGATCGCGAACCGCTTCTGGACGTTCCGCCACCGCAGGCAGGAAAACGTGCTGCGTGAGTTCGCGATGTTCGTCCTCATTAACGGCATCGGCATCGGCATCTCCACCGGCCTCACCGCACTCGCCAAGTACAGCATGGGCATCACGGACAAGAACATGCTGTTCTTGGCCGGCGTGGTCGGCATCCTCGTCGCCACCGTCGTGCGCTTCTTTGCCTACCGTTTCCTGGTCTTCAACAAGGAACTCGACGACGAGCCGGAGTTCTCGCACGACCACGAGATCATCGAACGGCACCCGCACGGCGAGGCGCCCGTCACGGTTCCCGGGCAGCCGGCCGAGGAACCCGAAGTACCCGGCACCAACCCCGAGCGCCGCTGAGCCGGCCCGTCAGCTCCGGCTGACGCGTTCGTCGCTGAGAAGCCGCTCCGTCACCGGCACGTCCGGGTGCACCAACACCACGGAGCCGTCCCCCTGCCACGCCGCGAGGGCCTGGGCCAGGACCGGTTCGAGCCCGTCGGCGGCCCGGACCAGAAGCCGCTGCCCCGCCTCCGAGGCCTGCCCTGCCGCAGCGAAACCGGCCAGCAATCCGCCGTGGGTGTGCACCGGGCCCGCGGCGGTCCGGACGGCAGGGCGGTCCGGCTCCGGATCCACGTGGGGCATAAAGAAGTCGCCGTGCGAGCGGACCTCGGCGGCATAGTCGACGACGCCGGAGGGCAGTTCGCCCGGCCACCGCATCGCCAGTGCCGGCAGCGCCACCGCCACAACGGTCTCGAAGGCACCCCCGGCGGCCGCCCGATCAGGCTCCGCGGTGGCGATCAGTTCGGCTTCCGCGGCGTCGAGCACCACTTCCATGCCCAGCTGCCAGGCGGCCAGGGCGAGCACCACCGACTTCCAGTGCGCCGGCAGGTCCAGCCGGAGCCGCGTCCCCGGTTCGGCGTCCAGCTCGTCCTGAAAGAGGTTGCTGGTCTTGGCCACCCAGTTGTCCAGCACCCGGCCGGAGAGTTCCACCCGTTCGGCGTCGGGTCCGTACCAGGTCAGCCGCGGGGAGGTGGACTGGCCCGAACGCAGGGCCGTCATCAGTTCGATTGCCGGGATGCTCATGCGTTCATCTTGCCACGGCCGTCCCGGCGTGATCTCCGTCACGGCAGGTCCGGCGGGAGGCGGGGGAGCGCCGCGCCGCGGTGGAGGGCCGGCACGCAAAAACGCCGAAAACGCAAGAGAATCCCAGCGTGGTCGCAGGAAAAGCGCAGGAAACTGCTCAGTATGCTGTCAATTCCGGGGAAAGGCGCGGAAGGCTGCCGAAAAATCCCGGGCGTGGCGTGCCCCGGCAATCCGATCGAAATTGATTATTATCTCCGCTGCGGCTTGACTCCCGGATACTTACACACGTGTAATTAGGTATCGAAAGCCACTGCGCAACAGCCGGCACACAACCGAGTGTCCGAGGGTCAGTCAGGGGCTGCAAAATCAGAGAGGGAACGCCAATGGGGCTTGCAGAGCGTATCCATGAAGATGAAGTCGTCGCGGGTCAGGCGACGGCAAAATACCGTTCACGCGGAGTGCCGAGCGACTGGTACGTCGACCCGGCCGATCCGGACGCAGCGGAGCGGTACAACGAACACACCCAGGATTCCCTGCAGGACCAGGCCACGGCCTTCCTCGCAGCACACGAAGCACTCCTGGCGGGCAACCCGGAGCAGGACGATCCGCTGGACCCGCCGATGGAACTGCAGACCCTGCACTCCGGAACCACCGCCCAGCCGGTGTGGATCGGCTTGCCGTCCCGGCAGGACTTCGATGACGAAGGCGAACTGGGATGGCAGACGGACGCGCTCTGCGCGCAGACCGACCCGGAGGCCTTCTTCCCGGAAAAGGGCGGCTCCACCCGCGATGCCAAGAAAGTGTGCGGTGCATGCAACGTTCGCTCGCAGTGCCTGGAGTACGCCTTGTCCAACGACGAGCGCTTCGGAATCTGGGGCGGCCTCTCCGAGCGGGAACGCCGCCGGCTTAGGAAGCGGGCAGTCTAATTCTTCAAGAAGTACGAGTCACCGCCGTTGTGGTAGCCCACAACGGCGGTGACTATCTCCCCAGGACCCTGGCGGCTTTGGCGGCGCAAACGCGGCCGGCGGACGCGGTGATCGGGGTCGACACCGGATCCCGCGACCACTCGGCGGCGCTGCTGGGCCAGGCGCTCGGCACCTCCAACGTGACCGTTTTCGAGCAGGCCAGGACCGGCATGGGCGCCGCCGTCCAGGCCGGCCTCAACGCCCTTGCTCCCCGAAGCGGCGGCGCCGCGGACGCGGCCGCCGAGTGGATCTGGTTGCTGCACGACGACGCCGCGCCCGCCCCGGAGGCCCTCGCCGAACTGTTGCATGCCGTGGAGCGTGCGCCCTCGGTCACCGTAGCGGGCTGCAAACAGCTGGACTGGCACGCCGGTCGCCGCCTGATCGACGTCGGGCTCTCTACCAGCCGGTGGGCCGAACGCCTGACGCTGATCGAAGCCGACGAACTCGACCAGGGCCAGTACGACGGCCGCAGCGACACCTTCGCCGTCAACTCCGCCGGCATGCTGATCCGCCGCGACGTCTGGGAAGATCTGCGGGGCTTCGACCCGGCCCTGCCCGGCAGCGGCGACGACGTCGACTTCTGCTGGCGCAACCGGCTCGCCGGCCACCGTGTGGTGGTGGTCCCGAGCGCCAGGATGTTCCACGTCTCGCACCGGCCGCACGCCCTCGGGACCGCGACGGCGGCCCGCAAGGCCCAGGTCCACCTTCGGCTCAAGCACGCCTCGGCGTGGAAAGTCCCGCTGCATGCGGTCGGCGCCCTCCTTGGCAGCCTCTTCAAACTTGTCCTCAGCATCGCCGTCAAGGATCCCGGGCACGGATTCTCGCAGCTGCTGGCAACCCTCGGCGCGCTGGGCCGGCCCGCCGCGGTGCTCCGCGGCCGCCGCAACGCGGCCCGCACCCGGCGCATCCGGCGCTCCGTGATCAAGGGCCTGCAGACGCCCCGGCGCGAGGTCTGGGCCCACCGCCGCTCCCTGATTGAGGCCATCGGCTCCGACGACTCCGACCCGGACGGCGGGCACGACCCGCTCGCGGATCAGCCGAGCGGGGACTCCACCGACGATTTCGCGGCCCTCAGCACCACCGGGCGCGCCTGGGTGGGCAACGGGGCCCTCCTGGCGCTGCTGGTCACCGCCGCGGCCTCGCTCATCGGCCTGCTGAACCTGTTCCGGGCCGACGCCGTCACCGGCGGGGCGCTGATGCCGGTCTCAGCCCGCCTGGGCGACGTCTGGAACCATGCTTCGAGCTGGTGGATTGCGCTCGGGGCCGGACTCCCGGGCCACGGCGACCCCTTCGGCTACGTGCTGTGGCTGCTTGGCGTCCTCGGGGCCGGCAACGCCAGCGGCGCCGTGGTGTGGCTGCTGGTCCTCGCGATGCCGCTGTCCGCCCTGGGCGCCTGGTTTGCCGCCGGGGCCCTGACCCAGCGGCGCCGTCTGCGGCTCGCGGCCGCGCTGCTCTGGGCCGGCGCGCCGGCCCTGCAGGTGGCCCTCAACCAGGGCCGCCTCGGCCCGCTGGTTGCGCACGTGATGATGCCGCTGCTTGTCCTGGCCCTCCTCCGCGCCACCGGCTCGGTCCCGGGCCGCGGACGCTTTGCGGTGCCGGGCCCGGGGGAGCGGCGCTTCACGGAGAAACCTCCGGCCAAGCCCGGCATCAACGGAACCCCGTCCTGGACCGCGGCAGCCGCGGCCGGACTGGCGCTGGCCGTCGTCACCGCGGCGGCGCCGTCACTGCTGCTGCCCGCCGTTGTCGTTGTCGCGCTTTGCGGCGTGCTGCTGGGACGCCGCGGACGCACCGTCTGGTGGTCGCTGCTGCCCAGCCTGGCCCTGTTCCTTCCCTTTGCCCTCTCCGTGCTGGACCGGCCCCGCGCCCTGCTCGCCGATCCTGGCCTGCCGCTGGGTTTCGACCCGGCTCCGCTCTGGCAGCAGGTACTGGGCCAGCCGCTGCGCTTCGACGCCGGCGCAGGCGTTGCCGGACTGGCCCCCTTCGGGCCGGGGGCCGTGCCGTGGGCGCTCCTGCTGGCCCTGTTGCTCGGCCTGCCCGTGCTGCTGCTGGCCCTGACGGCACTCTTTCTACCGGGCCGGCACGCGGCCGGCCGGCGGGCCCGGCTGGCCCGCTGCCTCTGGGCTGCCGGCACGCTGATACTGGCAGGCGGCTGGCTGGCGGGGCACGTCGCCACCGGCGCCAGCGCCGAGGTCCTGGTCACCCCGTTCACCGGTCCCGCGGTCTCCGCCGCGGCGTTCACCTTGCTCGGAGCGGCCCTGGTCGGCGCCGAAGCCCTGCTCGACGCCGCCGACGCGACAGCGGCTACCGCGCCGGGCCGCCACGTCCTGGCCCGCAAGATCCTGGTCCGCGGCACCGCCGTCACCGCCATGGTGCTGCTGCTCGCCGGGCCGCTGGCCGGACTGGCAGCCTGGGCCGCGCACAACGTGCTGCAGACCGTTCCGGCCTCCGCTACGCCCACCGCAGCAACCGACCCCACCGCCGCTGCGGGTGCCACCGGCAGCTCCCCGGACGCCATCCCCGGCACCGGCTCCGCCACCGACACGGCCGGAACCGGGGACCTGGGCACCCGCCGGCTGGTCCAGGCCAGCAAGGCCCGCACCCTGCCGGCGACGGCCATCGATCGCGCCGAGGGCCCGGAACAGGCCAGGACCCTGGTCATCACCGCAGGGGAGAACGGAATCTTCGCGGCCTCCCTCATGCGCGGCGCCGGCACACGGCTGGACGCCCTTTCCGCCGTCGCCTCCGCCCGCACCGTGATCGGGGCACCGGGGGAGGAAACGGTGCGAGATGACGACGCCGTGGCCGCGTCACTGCGCGGAGTGGTCGCCACCATCGTCGCCGGCCAGGGCGTGGACCCCCGCGGGCAGCTGGAGCAGCTCGGGGTCGGCTTTGTGGTGCTGGAGGCCTCCGACAGCGCGGCCCAGCTGACGGCCAGTCGGATGGACGCGGTCCCCGGCCTCGTCGCCGTCGGCCAGACCGATGCCGGCTGGCTGTGGCGGATCAGCCCGCTGAACCAGCCGGTGATCGGCGCCGCCGACGTCGCGCACCGTGTGCGGATCGTCGACGGCGCCGGAGCGACCGTCGGTCTGCTGCCCTCCGAGGCCGTCACGGCCGACGCGGCCGTGCCCGCCGGCCCGGAAGGCCGCCTGGTGGTCCTGGCCGAGCGTTCCGACCCGGGCTGGAGTGCCTGGGTCGACGGCCGGCGCCTGACCGCCACCTCCTCGGACTGGGCCCAGGCGTTCACCCTGCCGGCCCAGGGCGGCAAGCTCACCCTCCGCTACGAAAACCCGTGGGCGCTGTGGACCGGGATCGCCCAGGCCGTCGTGATCGGCCTGACCGTCCTGCTGGCCATCCCCATGCCGGCCCGCCGCCCGAACACCGGGCTCTCCAGGGACGAAGGCTCCCTGCGTAAGGAACATCAGGATGCATGACCAGAACGAGAACGAGCGCCCAATGCCTCCGGACCGGCCCAACCCCACCCGGCCGGCCACGGCCGCCGCGGCGGAAGCAAAACGGGACAGGAGCGGACGCGGCAGCAGCACGCGCAGCGCCCCGGTCCCGGCCCTGGCCCGGGTGAAAAGCCTCTGGGGTGCCGTAGGCGGCATCCTCTCCGCCGCGCTGCTGGTCGCGGCAGGCGGCGGCCTCGTCGCGGCGGCGGCACTTTCCCCGCAGGGTCCTGGCAGCCGCCCGCTCGAGGCACCCCTGGCCGCGGTGCCCGCCGGGAGCAGCCTGGGCGTCTGCCCGGGACCCGCGCGGCTGCTCGAAGGTGCGCCCGTGGGCACCGACCCGCAGTTCAGCCCGGAATCGGCCACCGCCAAGAGCGCGGTGAACGCCGTCGTGCTCAGCTCCAGCGCCGGTGAACTCCCCGGAAGCCGCCTCGCTGCGCTCAGCGGCGGCGCGCTGGTGGAACTGGCCAAGGCCCCTGCGCCCTCCGCAACGCCCAGCCCCGCCCGCGGCGCCCCGGCGCTGCGTGCCGGCGTGGTCCCGCAGCGCGCCGTCGACGCCGTCACTGTCCTCAGCGCCGATGCGCAGGGAAACCGGCAACCGTCCGCCGGGGCCGTGATGAGCTACACCGCCGCCGACGGTGACCTGCGCGGCACCGCCGCCACCGCCTGCCAGCGTCCGGCCAACGACCTCTGGCTGGTCGGGGCGAACACCGCCGTCGGCCGGACCGCGGTCCTGAACCTCAGCAACGCCTCCGGCACCCCGGCCACCGTCAGCCTGGATCTCTACGGCGCCAAGGGGCCCATCCAGGCGCCCGGAAGCCGCGGGCTGCTGGTCGCGCCGGGCACCACCCGGTCCGTCATTCTCGCCGGCTTGGCGCCCGGGCAGGAGCAGTTGAGCGTGCGCGTGCGCAGCACCGGCGGACCGGTATCGGCTGTCATCCAGCAAAGCGTGCTCCGCGGACTGACCGCCGGCGGCGTGGACTTCATTTCGCCCGGAACCGCCCCGGCCACCCGGCAGGCCATCTCGGGTCTCGACGTCGAGGACCCGGCCGCGCTGGCCGCACTGGCAGCCAAACCCGGCTTCGCCGACGCCAAACCCGCCCTCCAGATCACCGTCCCGGGCGCCGCGGACGCCGTGGTGGAAGTGAAGCTGTTCGGCCGTGACGGCCAGAAGCCCTTGCCTGGCGGCGGCGTGGTGACGGCAAAGGCGGGTGCCGTGACGGAAGTCTCGCTCGCGGGGGTTCCGGCGGGCCACTACACGCTCACGGCCAGTTCGGACGTGTCCTTTGTCGCCGCCGCCCGCGTCACCCGCGGGCTCAAGGCCGAGGACGCCGCCGACTTCGCGTGGGCGCCCTCCTCGGTGCGGCTCGGAAGCCAACACGTGGTCCCGGTGCCGGCCACGGGCGCCCGCTTCCTGATGTTCGGCGTGCCGGACGGCCGGGCCACGATCTCCTACACGCCGATCACCGCGGACGGCAAGGTCCGCGCCGCGGCCACCGCCGACATCGCGGGCGGAACCACCGCGTCCGTCCGGATCCCCGCCGACGTGGAGGGCTCACCGCTGGTGGGGTACCTGGTGTCGGCGGCAGGTGGCGCGGCCTACGGGTCCGTCCTGCTGGAACAGGACAACAAGTCCGACGTCTCGACCATCCCGGTGGCGCCCGGCGCGGCCGGACAGGAACAGGTCCCCGTCGTCCTCGGGTACTAGCCCGGCACGCCCGAGGAAGACCCGCGGCGGCCTAGTAGCGCCGGCGGTACACCGGGTCCAGCGACTCCGGCGGGACGCCGAGCATCTCCGCCGTGCGTTCGACGACGACGTCGTGCACGAGGTCCTGGAGTTCCTCGCGGCTGCCGCAGGCCTGCTCCACGACCCTCCGGTACAGCGTGATCACGGGGCCGTCCTCCGGCGTCGCCGGGGTGTAGCTGCCCATCGGCGCGGGGGTGGCCTCGGCCACGAGTTGCTCGAGTCCCGGCGGGATCTCCTCCACGGCAAAGCGGACACCGTCCAGCGGTTTGCCCCAGATGTCGTGCAGGCGCTGGGCGGAGTCCAGGACAAAGTCATCGAACCGGTCGGAGCGGGTCCGGTAGCCGGGCAAGGTGGGGAGCATCAGTTCGCCGCGCAGGCCGCGGCCATGACGGTTCCTGCGGCGTTGCCGGAAGCCTTTGCCCGTGGCGGTGCCGCCGGCGGCGGGGTCAGCCAACCGGACCGTAAAGCCGGGAACGTGGTGCGATGACTGCATATCTTGACTCTAAACCCGGCGCTGGATTTCTGCGAGATGGCGCCCCCGCGCCCCGCCGCCGTCATCCGCGGCAGCCATCGGCGTGCCCCTTGGCCGGCCCCGGACTCCGCACCCGCACGCGGCGTCCGGGACGGAGGGGGCGTTTCAATGCGCGGCGCCGCAGGCCGGAGGGAGTAGTCTGTGGTGTCGTGGGTGCAATTCGTCAGTGTTCAAGGTCCGCCTGCCGCAATTCGGCGGTGGCGACTTTGACGTACGTCTATGCCGATTCGACGGCCGTCCTTGGCCCGCTGGCCACCTACGCCGAACCGCACTGTTATGACCTCTGCGAACAGCATGCCGGTTCGCTGACCGTGCCGCGCGGCTGGGAAGTCCTGCGGCTCGCGATGCCCGCAACCCCTGCCGGGCCGGGCCCCGATGACCTGTTGGCCCTTGCGCACGCCGTCCGGGAGGCCGCTGCGGCCAGGCCCGCGTCGACGGAGCCCGTCCATGGACAACGGACCGCGCATCCGGCCCTCGAAGCCCCGGCCGGCGCCGAAGGCACACGCCGCGGACACCTGCGCGTGCTGCGCGAACCCTCCTGAGGCGCGAACTGGCGGTAGGCTGGGAACTGAAATTTCCGTACGCCACCGGCGCCTGCTGCGTCGCACCCAGGGAGCCTTCATCATGCCAGGTCTTACCATGTCGTTGATCAGTCCCGAGCTGTTGTCTGTCCTGCGCTGCCCGGTCACGGGCTCGGCCCTGGTGCAGGAGGGCGACGAGCTCGTCGCAGCGAGCCCCGGCGAGGACGGGCAGATGCTTCGGTACGCGATCGAGGACGGCATCCCCCTGCTGCTGCCGCCGGAACTGCTGGCCGCTGCCACCGCTGCCCGCTCCGATCAGCACGACGGCGGCAACCACGACGGCGGTCGCTCCGGCGGCGCGCCGCGCCACGCCGCGGAGTAGTCCCGCCCCTGCAAGGGCAGGCGGCCGAGGGAATTCCCGGTGCCGGCCCATCGGCGGGCGCCCCGGCGCCGAAGCACTTGCAGTCCCTTCAGCTCCATTCCGGCTACCACAAAGGATCCCCATGACCTTCGACTACAAAATTGCCGACATTTCCCTGGCCGAGGCCGGCCGGCACCAGATCCGCCTCGCGGAGCACGAAATGCCCGGACTGATGTCCCTGCGCGAGGAGTTCGGTGCGAGCCAGCCGCTCAAGGGCGCCCGGATCGCCGGTTCGCTGCACATGACCGTCCAGACGGCCGTGCTGATCGAGACGCTCACCGCCCTCGGCGCCGAGGTCCGCTGGGCCTCCTGCAACATCTTCTCCACCCAGAACGAGGCCGCCGCCGCCGTCGTGGTCGGCCAAGGCACGGCAGAGGACCCGCAGGGTGTTCCGGTGTTCGCCTGGAAAGGCGAGACGCTCGAAGAGTACTGGTGGACGGCCGAACAGATCCTGACCTGGCCCGGCGCGGACAGCGACCCGGAGCTGGGCCCGAACATGATCCTCGACGACGGTGGCGACGCCACCATGCTGGTGCACAAGGGCGTCGAGTTCGAGGCCCTGGGCGCCGTTCCCGCAACGGGCGACGACGAGTCCGAGGAAGGCCGCGTCTTCCTGTCCGTCCTGCGCGCCTCGCTCGAGAAAGACCCGCAGAAGTGGACCCGGATCGGCTCGCGCCTGCTCGGCGTGACCGAGGAGACCACCACCGGCGTCCACCGCCTCTATCAGCTCGCCGAGCAGGGCAAGCTGCTGTTCCCGGCGATCAACGTCAACGACTCCGTGACCAAGAGCAAGTTCGACAACAAGTACGGCATCCGCCACTCGCTGCCGGACGGCATCAACCGCGCCACGGACGTGCTGATGGGCGGCAAGGTCGCCGTCGTCTGCGGCTACGGCGACGTGGGCAAGGGCGCGGCGGAGGCCTTCCGCGGCCAGGGATCGCGGGTGATTGTCACCGAGATTGACCCGATCTGCGCCCTGCAGGCCGCCATGGACGGCTACCAGGTGGCGAAACTGGAGAACGTGCTGGCCGAGGGCCACATCTTCATCACCACCACCGGCAACAAGGACGTCATCATGGCCGAGCACATGGCCGGGATGCGCGACAAGGCGATCGTAGGCAACATCGGCCACTTCGACAACGAGATCGACATGGCCGGGCTGGCCCGGATCCCGGGCATCAAGAAGGTCGAGATCAAGCCCCAGGTGCACGAGTGGGTCTTCGAGGCCGATCCCGCGACTGTCAAGGACAGCCGCTCCATCATTGTGCTGTCCGAGGGACGGCTGCTGAACCTCGGCAACGCCACCGGCCACCCCTCCTTTGTGATGAGCAACTCCTTCGCCAACCAGACCATCGCGCAGATCGAACTCTTCACCAAGGCGGGCCAGCCGGAGGGGGAGCGCGAGTACGAAAAGCAGGTCTACGTGCTGCCCAAGATCCTCGACGAGAAGGTGGCCCGGCTGCACCTGGACGCCCTCGGCGCTGAGCTCACCGAGCTGACCAAGGAACAGGCCGAGTACCTGGACCTCGACGCCTCCGGCCCCTACAAGCCGGAGCACTACCGCTACTAGAAGCACCGCGGCGTGCAGCCAGGGGCCCCGGACGTCACCGTCCGGGGCCCCTTTTGTGACCGTATCGTGGCGTGGGTGACGGCGGGGCGAGACGGAAATTCACCTATGCTTTCAAGGTAACGTCTGGAAGGACCCGAGTATCGTGATCGCCCCAAAAAGCTGGAGCGCCGGCCGGAAGGCCGCCGTTTTGGCCGCGGTGTGCGCCCTGGCGGCCGGCGGCGGCGTCTTCGCCGCGGCGGGTCCGCTGGCCCACCCGTCCTTTGCCTCCGAGTCCGCCTCGCCCGAGCGTTCCACGCAGGGCCTGGCCTTCCCGGTGGTGCCGCCGGTCCAGCTGACCGCCGCCCCCGCGGACGCGGCCACGCAGGTCAACCCCGCTGCCCCGGTGACCTTGAAGGTGGGTAATGGGCGGATCGAACGGGCGTCGCTCACCAGCGCCTCCGGGGACACCGTGGAAGGAACGCTCAGCGCCGACGGCTCCAGCTGGGCCGCCGCCGGGCCGCTGAAATTCAACACCCGCTACAACTACACGTACTCGATCGTGGACGGCGTCGGGCGCAGCACGAGCACCACACGCAGCTTCACCACGGTCTCGACCGCCAACGAAGCCGACGCCGCGATCTACCCGCTGGATGGCATGAAGGTCGGAGTGGCGCAGCCGCTGCAGATCACCTTCAGCGAGCCCGTGCTGAACCGTGACGCCGTCGAAAAGGCGATCAAGATCAGCTCCAGTTCCGGCCAGGTGGGCGACTTCCACTGGTTCAGCAACACCATGGTCCGGTACCGCCCGGAGAACTTCTGGGCGGCCAACAGCACCATCACGATGGATATGAAACTGTTCGGCGTCGATCTCGGCAAGGGGCAGATCGGCAACTTCAACAAGAAGGTGACCGTGCACATCGGCGACAAGAAGGTCGCCGTCGCCGACGCCACCGCACACACGTTCAAGGCCTTCATCAACGATAAGCAGGTGGGCGAGTGGCCCGCCACGATGGGCGACACCAGGTTCCCGTCCGCACGGGGCTACCTGGTCCTGATGGAGAAGTACCGGGTGGAGCACATGAGCGCCGCCTCGATCGGCCTCAAGCCCGGCGACCCGGCCTACTACGGGGAACTGGACGTCAATTTCGCCACCCGGCTGACCCCCAGCGGGGAGTTCATCCACCAGGCCACGGACTCCGCCCTGCCCTTCATCGGCAAGGCCAACCTCTCGCACGGCTGCATCGGCCTCGGCCCGGACGGCGCCCAGTGGGTCTTCGACAACATGACCGCCGGCGACGTCGTCAACGTGGTCAACACCGACGGCGACTACGCAGCGAACGACGACGGCTTCGGGGACTGGAACATCCCCTGGGCGCAGTACGCGAACTGAGCCGTCCGGCTGTTACAGGGTGAACTGGGGCCGCGCCGCCGTTCGCAGGCGCTCGCGCTCGAGGGTCGCCGCCGGTGCCGGCGGCGACCTTGGCAGCGCGGACGCCGGGTACACCGAAATTGCCGCCTGAATCAGCCCGGCTCCGGGGTGGCACCTCGCCGGTGCTCAGGCCCTAACGGTAGGCTCGGAGTCAGATATGTGGCGCCGCCGGACCCAAGGCCCGGCGGCGTGAGAGCCTACGGAAGCGAAGCAGCAGTGACTGAACAAAGTCCCACCCCTCCGAATCGGCAGGATCCGCCCCTGGATCCGGCCGAGGACGCCGACGAGCCCGCCTTCGAATGGATGAAGCCGGCGGCAGCGGGCCAGCGGGCCGACAGTACCGCCGGCGCCGGCCGGGGCGCCGCGACCCCTGACGCCGGGGATGCGTCCGGAGCCCCCGCCGCCGCCGAACGCCAGGGCCGCCGCGCCGAGCGGAGGGCCGCCGCCGAAGGCGCAGGCACTGCCGCCGGCACGGGCTCCGCCGAAGGCACAGGCACAGGCACGGCCGCCTCCACCGAGGCAACCGGCCGCCGGGCCACGGGCGAAGGCTTCCACGAGTCGCTGCCCACCTCGGCGCTGCAGGTCCGGCCGCCCCGGGAAGAGGTGGAGCGCCGCAACGCCGAACGCGAGCACGCCGCCAACGCCAAGCCGGTGGCCCCCCGGGTCATGCAGGTCCTGCTCGCGGTCTGCTACCCGGTCATCCTGCTGGTCCTGGCCGTGCGTGCCGTGACCAGCCCCCTGTTCCTCTGGGTGGAGTACAACCGTCCGGGCTTCCCGGGCGACGGATACGGCTTCAGCACCGACGACCGGATGACCTACGGGTCCTACGCCGTGGATTACCTGAGCAACTGGTCCGGCCCGCGCTATCTCGGCGAGCTCGTCAACCGTGCCGGGGAGAAGCTGTACAAGGACGGCGAAGTCAGCCACATGGCCGACGTCAAGCTCGTTATCCTCTCCGCGTTCGGAGCGGGCGCCCTGCTTGCCCTGTTCAGCCTGGCCGCCATCCTCTACCTGCGCCGCCGCAGCACCGGAGGCGTCCGCCGCGGCCTGTTCGCCGGTTCCATCGCCACCCTGGTGATCATCATTGGCCTGGGCGTGCTCGCTGCGTTGGGCTGGGAGCAGTTCTTCACCGAGTTCCACCGCGTCTTCTTCGCCAACGGAACCTGGACGTTCTCGCTGCAGGACACCCTGATCCGGCTGTTCCCGGGCCAGTTCTGGGTGGACTCCGGCATTGTGATCGGCGCCCTGGTGCTGCTGGCTGCCCTGCTCACCCTGGTCCTCACCTGGCCCACCCGCAAACGCCGCGGGCTGCCGCCCCGGGCCGCCGCCCGGGAGAGCGAATCCGGAGAGGACGAGGCGGGCGCCGCGGACACCGCCGAGCTCAAGGGCCGTCGCTTCAAGCGACGGAACGGCCGGACAGAAATCCCGGCCGGCCACGGCGCGGACACCGGACGGGACACCGGTGCCGTCCGCGATGCCAGCGCCGTTCACAGCGCTGACGGCGACCCTGCGCCCGCAGCAGACCGCGACGGGGCACCGACGGGCCGCGACAGCACGTCCTAGGAGTACCGCCAGCAGGGCGGCCGGCACCCACAGGTGCTGGCCGCTTTTGCGTCCGAGGGACCGGGCGCCGCGGCGCTAGCCGTAGATCCGGTTGATCTGCGCCTCGAAGTCGCGCACGACGGCGGAGCGCTTGAGCTTCAGGGACGGGGTCAGGTGCCCGGACTCGACCGTGAAGTCGGTGTCCAGGACCACGAAGGTGCGGATCGACTCCGCCTTGGATACCAAGGTATTGGCCTCGTCGACGGCAGCCTGGATGGCGGCACGGACCTGCTGGCTCACTGCCGCTTCCGCTGTCCCCATGGCGGGAATGCGCTGCGCCGCGCACCAGTTCTCCAGGCCTTCCGGGTCCAGGTTGACCAGGGCGGAGACAAACGGCCGCCCGTCACCGACCACCACGGCCTGCGCCACCAGCTGGTGTTCGCGGATCTTCTCCTCCAGCGGCCCCGGGGCGACGTTTTTGCCGCCCGCGGTGACCAGCAGGTCCTTCTTGCGCCCTGTGATGGTCAGGAAGCCGTCCGCGTCCAGGGAACCCAGGTCGCCGGTGCGGAAGAACCCGTCGACGAACGCCTCGGCGTTGGCCGCCTCGTTGGCGTGGTAGCCCTTGAAGGCACCGATCCCCTTGACCAGGATCTCGCCGTCGTCGGCGATCCTGATGGTGGTGCCCGGCACGGGGATCCCCACGGTACCCACCCGGGTGCGGGTGGGGGTGTTGGCCGTGCAGGGCGCCGTCGTTTCGGTCAGACCATAGCCTTCGAGCACGGGGATGCCGGCGCCGCGGAAGAAGTGCGCGTCGTGGTCACTCAGCGGACTCGCCCCGGAGACCGTGTACCCCAGGCGGCCGCCGAACGCCTGCCGCAGCTTCGGGTACAGCAACCGGTCGAAGACGCCGTGCTTGGCGCGCAGGACCCATCCGGGGCCGGCACCGGCACCGCGGGCGGCGGCGTCGAGGGCTTTGGAATACTCGACGGCGACGGCGGCGGCCGCCTGGAAGAGCCGGTCCTTGCCGGCCAGCGCGGCCTTGTGCGCGGCGCCCGAGTAGACCTTTTCGAAGATCCGGGGCACCACGAGAAGGAAGGTCGGCTTGAACGTGCCGAGGTCCTCCAGCAGTTCCTTGGCGTTGGAGGTGTGGCCCAGCGTGGTGCCTGCGCTGAGGCAGATCACCTGGACGGCGCGGGCCAGGACGTGGGCCAGAGGGAGGAACATCAGCGTCCGGGTGTGGGGCTGCAGCAGGATTTCGGGCAGGAACAGGACGATGTTCTTGGCCACGAGGGCGAAGTTGCCGTGGGTGATTTCGCAGCCCTTGGGCCGGCCGGTGGTGCCCGAGGTGTAGACGAGGGAGGCGACGTCGGCGAGGCCGGCCGCGGAGCGCTGCCGCTCCAGCTCGGCGTCGCTGACGCCCGAGCCGGCGGCAGCGAGGCTGGCGAGGTTCGGGGCGGCGCCGTCGTAGTCCATCCGGACGACGCCGAGCAGCCGGTCGCCCAGCAGGCCCGAGCCATCCAGGACGCCTTGGACCAGGGCGGCCTTCTCCTGGTTTTCAACGAAGACGCGCCGGGCGCCGGAGTCGTGCAGGATCCATTCGACTTGGCTGGCGGAGGAGGTTTCGTAGACGGGGACCGTGACGCCGCCGGCGAACCAGATGGCGAAGTCCACCACGGTCCACTCGTAGCGGGTGGCGGACATGACGGCCACCGTCTCACCCGGGGCCAGGCCGCCGGCGATCAGGCCCTTGGCGAGGGCCCGGACCTGGTCCAGGAACTGCTGGGCCGGGATGTCGGTCCAGCCGGAGGGTCCCTTGCGGGAGTAGAGCGCGTGCACGGGGTCCTTGGCGTGCTGCTCGAGCAGCAGGTCCGTCACATTGCTTTCCGGGTCCAGCTCAACGAGCAGCCCGGTGCTAGCTTCTCTCACAACCCACGTCTCCCGTTCCGGTCCGTGGCCCGGCGGCCCCGGACTCCGTTAGTAATCCTGCCCTAGATCCAGGACGGCATCCACATCCGCAACCGCCAGTCCTGGTAGGAAATCAGCTCCGCGGTCCACACCGGGTAGAAGAATGCCGAGAGCAGCACGGCGGCCACGACGAACAGCGCCACGAGGAACAAGCCGGAGCGGCGCCGCCAGAGCGGGTCCGTGCGCCGGCCCAGCACCAGTCCCAGGCAATAGGTGAGTGCCAGCACCAGGAACGGTTCGAAGGACACCGCGTAGAAGAAGAACATGGTGCGTTCGGGGTACAGGAACCAGGGCAGGTAGCCGGCGCCTACTGCGGCCAGGATGGCCCCGGCACGCCAGTCGCGGCGGCCGGCCCACCAGAACAGCAGCACAACGAGGCAGATGGCCGCGCTCCACCAGATCAGCGGATTGCCGACCGAGAGGATGGCCGAGGTGCAGCTGGGCAGTTCACAGCCGCCTGTTCCCTGCTTGGGCGACTCGTAGAAGAACGACGTCGGCCGGCCCAGCACCAGCCAGCTCCAGGCGCTCGCCTCGTACGGGTGGTCCGCGGTCAGGCCCTGGTGGAACTTGTACGCCTCCAGGTGGTAGTGCGCCAGGGAGCGGAGCGAATCCGGAAGCCAGCCCCATTCCGCCGAAGGGTTGGTCTCGGCCCAGTGCCGGAAGTAGGCGTTGCTGGAGCGGAACCAGCCGGTCCAGGTGGCCGTGTAGACCAGGGCCGCGACCGGGACGATGCTGAGGAAGGCGGTGATGCCGTCCTTGAGGATGCCGCCGGTGATCCAGCCGTGGACCCCCGCGATCCGGCGCGCGCTCAGGTCCCAGAGGACCGTTAGCAGCCCGAAGCCGGCCATAAAGAATAGGGCGGACCATTTGGTGCCGACGGCCAGGCCCAGGCAGACGCCGGCGGCCAGCCGCCACCAGCGGATTCCCAGCCACGGCCCGGCGGCGAGCTGCAACCGGGAGGGCACCCCGCCGGGGGAAGCCGCGGCCTGCCGGCCGAGCCGCGCCGCGAGCCGGCGCCGGCCGTCGTCGCGGTCCATCAGCAGCGCGCCGAAGGCCGCAAGGATCCAGAACATCAGGAAGATGTCCAGCAGCGAGGTGCGGGACATCACGAGGTGGTGGCCGTCGACCGCCAGCAGCACGCCGGCCGCCGCGCCCAGGGTGAGCGAGCGGAACAGCTTCTGCGCGATCAGGGCAAGCAGGAAGATGGACAGGGTGCCGGTCAGGGCGGCGCCGAAACGCCAGCCGAACGAGCTCTCCGGCCCGAACAGCCACATGCCGGCGGCGATCATCCACTTGCCTACCGGCGGATGGACCACGTACTCCGGACTCTCCAGCAGCACGCCGGGGTTGCCCGCGATGAAGGCGTCGTTGGCCTTGTCCGGCCACGCCCGCTCGTAACCGCTGACCAGGAACGAATAGCCGTCCTTGACGTAGTAGGTTTCGTCGAAGACCAGGTTGTGCGGGTCGTCCAGCCGCACGAAGCGCAGGATCCCGCCGAGCACCGCGGTCAGTGCGGGGATGAGCCAGAACCACAGGCGCAGCGAGGCCGGGTAGTCCCGCCAGCTGCGGATATTGCCGATCAGCCGCTGCGTGAGGGCTTCGGCGCTGAATGCGTCGTCGGGCCGGCTGATCCAGCGGTGGCCCTCAAGGTTGCGGGCGGTCCCGGCGGGCCCCGGACTTCCGGTGTGGCGGGCACGGTCGGGGCTGGCATCGTCGGGCGCCGATGCGGCTGAACCGGCCTCGGCAGGCCGCATGGGGGTCTGCGTCACGTTGCCCATGCTACCTTTCGCGGCAGGGGATCGTCGGTCCCGCGCGCCCGCCGGCAGTAGGCTGGTGGTGTGGATCCCGAGCAAAGCAGTTCCCCGCCCCCTGCCCCCGCCGATGCCGTTCCGGCAGCGGGGACGGCCGCCGGCCCGGGCCGGATCGTGCTGGCCGCCACCCCGATCGGCAACGTCGGGGATGCCTCCGCCCGGCTGATCGGACTCCTGGAGACGGCGGACATCGTGGCCGCGGAGGACACCCGGCGGCTGCACCGGCTGGTGCAAAGCCTCGGCATCACCGTGGCCGGCCGGGTGATCAGCTACCACGAGCACAATGAGGCCGCCAAGACCGGCGAACTCCTGGACCAGGTGCGGTCCGGGAAGACCCTGGTCATGGTGACCGACGCGGGCATGCCCTCGGTCTCGGATCCCGGCTTCCGCCTGGTGGAGGGCGCCGTAGCCGCCGGGCTCACCGTCACGGCCGTGCCCGGGCCCTCGGCCGTGCTGACCGCGCTCGCCCTCTCCGGGCTGCCGACGGACCGCTTCTGCTTCGAAGGTTTCCTGCCGCGCAAGGCCGGGGAGCGGGCCTCCCGGCTTGCGGACCTCGACGCCGAACGGCGCACCATGGTGTTCTTCGAGGCGCCGCACCGGCTGGAGCCCATGCTCCGCGCCCTGCACGAAGGCTTCGGGGCCGAGCGGCGCGCGGCCGTCTGCCGGGAACTGACCAAAACCTACGAAGAGGTCATCCGCGGGACCGTCCACGAACTCCTCGAATGGGCCGAGAACAATGAGGTCCGCGGCGAGATCGCCGTCGTGGTGGGAGGCGCCCCCGAACGGGAGCCGGGCAAACCGGAGGATCAGGTCGCCGCCGTCAACGCGCTCATTGCCCAGGGCATCCGGCTGAAGGAGGCGGTCGCGGCCGTCGCCGAGGACGCGAAGGTCAGCAAACGCGAACTTTATTCGGCCGTGCTCGCCGCGCGCTGAAACACGGCCCCCGGCGCCGCGCACGCCCTTGTGCAGCTGCACAGCGAAACCCGCGTGCACTAGTGCGCGGATGCGTAGACACTCCGGAGAATCCGGCAGTACCGTGGCAGTAGTCCGGGGCCCGCGGCGCCAAGCCGCCGCGGGGCCGATCAGAAATTTCCGAACCCATTGCTGACGAGGGAGTCATTGTGACTGTAACTGCCCAGCCCACCGTTACCGCGGAGCGCGAAGCCGCACTGCTGGCCTCCGTGCCGACCGGCCTGCTGATTGACGGACAGTGGCGTCCGGCCGCATCCGGCAAGACGTTCGACGTCGAGGACCCCGCCACCGGCAAGGTGCTGCTGAGCCTGGCCGACGCCGGTCCCGAGGACGGCGCCGCCGCCCTCGACGCGGCAGCCGCCGCGCAGGAGTCCTGGGCCAAGGTCCCGCCGCGGGAGCGCGGCGAAATCCTGCGCCGCGCCTTCGGCCTCGTCACGGAACGGGCCGATGACTTCGCGCTGCTGATGACCCTGGAGATGGGCAAGCCGCTGGCCGAAGCCCGTGGCGAGGTCACCTACGGGGCGGAATTCCTCCGCTGGTTCTCCGAGGAAGCCGTCCGTGCCTTCGGGCGCTACTCCGTCTCCCCGGACGGCAAGACCCGGCTGCTGGTGACCAAGAAGCCGGTGGGCCCCTGCCTGCTGATCACGCCGTGGAACTTCCCGCTGGCCATGGCCACCCGCAAGATCGCACCCGCCGTCGCGGCCGGCTGCACCATGGTGCTGAAGTCCGCGAACCTCACGCCGCTGACCTCGCAGCTCTTCGCCGCCGTCATGCTCGAAGCCGGCCTGCCCGCCGGCGTGCTGAACGTGATCCCCACCTCGACCGCCGGCGCCACCACCGGCCCGCTGATCAAGGACTCCCGGCTCCGCAAGCTCTCCTTCACCGGTTCCACCGAGGTCGGCCGGCGGCTGCTCGCGGACGCCTCCGGGACGGTGCTGCGGACCTCGATGGAGCTCGGCGGCAACGCCCCGTTCGTCGTGTTCGAGGACGCCGACGTCGACGCCGCCGTGGCCGGGGCGATGCTGGCGAAGCTGCGCAACATGGGTGAGGCCTGCACCGCGGCCAACCGGTTCATCGTGCACGAGTCCGTCGCCGGTGAATTCGCGGAGAAGTTCGCCGCGAAGATGTCGGAGATGACGACGGCCCGCGGCACCGAGCCGGAGTCCAAGGTCGGCCCGCTGATCGACGCGAAGAGCCGCGACAAGGTCCACGAACTCGTCACCGACGCGGTGTCCGCCGGTGCGGTTGCCGTGCTGGGCGGCTCCGCCGTCGAAGGCCCCGGCTACTTCTACCAGCCCACGATCCTCACCGGCGTCACCGAGGGCACCCGGATCCTGTCCGAGGAAATCTTCGGCCCGGTCGCCCCGATCATCACCTTCGACACCGAGGACGAAGCCGTCCGGCTCGCGAACAACACCGAATACGGCCTCGTGGCCTACGTCTTCACCAGGGATCTGAACCGCGGCATCCGGATGGGTGAACGGCTGGAGACCGGCATGCTGGGCCTGAACGCCGGCGTGGTGTCCAACGCGGCCGCCCCGTTCGGCGGCGTCAAGCAGTCCGGCCTGGGCCGCGAGGGCGGCCTCGAAGGCATCGAGGAGTACCTCTACACCCAGTACATCGGCATCGCCGACCCCTACGCCAGCTAGCCGCGCCGGAGCCTGCGGGCGGCGTCGCGGAGCCTGGACCAGGACTCCGCGGCGACCCGCCCGACGCTCTTCGCCGGGCCCGAGGCCGCGTGCAACGGCCTCGACGCCCGGCTTCGCCAGTGTGCCAGCAGCGAGGGCGGCAGCCAGGTGGCGCGCAGTCGGGTCCACCACGACGCGTTCTCCCGCAGGGCATCCCGGACCGCGGCGATCCGGTCCGCGGAGGCGCCGCCGGCCGGGGCACCCGCATCGGGCCGGCCGTACTGCTGGCGTTCAAAGTCAGCGGTCAGCTCCGCCACGGCGGCGTGCGCCCCCGCACCAGCGCCGCCCGGCGCGTCCGGGCCCACCACCGGGCCGCCCAGGGCTGAGGACCCGCGCAGCCGTGCGGCGAAGTGCCGCGGGGATTCACTGTCCCGCGGCGGAACGCGGAAGTCTGTGGCCAGGTCCAGCAGCTCGGCCCACGCCGGCGCCGCGGCCCCGGATTCGCCGGCTCCGGCCAGCTTCAGCCGACGCCGCCGGAGGCCACCGCGCGCCAGCGCCGGGGTTGCCAGCAGCAGAATCACCAGCAGCACGCCGCCGGCTCCGTACAGCAGCGGGACCAGCCGGTTGCCCGACCCGGCCTCGCCGCCGGGGCCGGGCAGCGGCAGCGGGGCAGGCACCGGCGCCGCGCTGGGCTTCGGGTCGTCCTTGGGGATCAGGCCGTCATTGTTTTGGTTGGTGCTGGCGCCGCTGGGCGCGGCCGGCTCGACGGCGTAGGCCGGCACCACACCGCGGGACGGCGTCGGCTCGAAAGCCACCCAGCCGACGCCCTGGAAGTAGAGCTCGGGCCAGGCGTGCGCGTCGCGGGCATCTACCTCGTACTCCGGCAGTGCCCCCTGGCCCGCGATCGACACCGTGGCTCCGGTGGGCCGGCCCGGCGCGTAGCCGACGGCGATCCGGCTTGGGATCCCTTCCAGCCGTGCCATCACGGCCATGGCCGACGCGAAGTGGATGCAGTAGCCGCTCTTCTGGGCCAGGAAATCCGCCAGTACGGACAGCCCGTTCCCGTCGTAGCCGCCCTGGACGGGGGACTGGAGCGAGTAGCGGAATTCCGCGGAGCGCAGGTACTTCTGGATCGCCATCGCCTTGGCGTAACTGGTGCTGCTCCCGGCCGTGACCGCATCGGCGGTCTGGCGCACGATCTGTGGGACGTTGCCGGGGATCCGGGTGAAGGTGTCCGGAATGCCGCGCGCCGGGGCGGAGGCCTGCGCCAGCGTGGCCGCCGTCAGCTTCGGCGCCACGGACATCACCACGTACTGCTGGTTGCGGGAGTTCAGGTCCACGCCCTTGATGCTGAGGGTCGCCGGATCCCAGCTCCACCGGCCGGTCAGCCCGTTGACCGCCTCGGGCGCGTAGGGCACCGGCAGGTACGGGCTGGTGAACTGGCCGGCGTTGACGGCCGTGACCACCCGAACCTGCTCGTCGACGGTCGAATCGACTCCCGGGTCGATCCTCCCGGTGCCCAGCCTGCGGCTGGCGTCGCGGTCGTCGGGCGACCAGGAATCGCCGTCGAAGCTGTCCACGGTGACCGAGCGCAGGTAGGGCGCCGTCGCGGCGTTGGTGGCGTACGTGATCCGGCCGGTGCCGGTGGGGCTGCGCAGGCTGTTGCCCAGGCTGATCATCGGATTCAGTCCGTTGGCGGTGCCCCAGGGGTTTAGCCGGGACCCCTGCGGGAAAGTGCCCTGGTCGAAGCCCGGGACCACCAGCTGGAGCAGGAGTGTGAGGGCCAGCGCCATGGCCCCGGTCAGGGCGGCGCGATTCAGCTGGCCCGGGTTGTGCGCCGTGTCCGCCCGGGCTCCGGAGCCCGGATGGAACCAGTGGCTGCAGGCAAGGATCATCAGGTAGCCGACAGCCGCCCCGGTGAAACCCAGCCAGCCGACGCTCTGCGGCTTGACCATGGCGGGGACCACCAGGATGGCCAGGATCCCGAGCCCACTGGTTGCCGGCAGCGAGAGCGGCAGGGCGAGCGCGTCCATCAGGATCACGAGCAGGCCCAGCACCCCGCAGATCAGCAGCACGATGCCGGCGTTGGGCGCCACCGGCGTGCTCTCGGCCAGGACGGTCTCGCTGGCACGCCGCAGGTAACGCTGCAGCTGGACCAGGGTGTCGCCGGAGGGGATGAAACCGGCGATGCTGTGCTGCCGGAAGAAGGTGAACGTGAGGACCAAGGCCAGCGCCAGGAAGCCGCCGGCGCCGACCAGGACGCCGCGCAGCCGCAGTGCCCGGAGCCCCGCCATCGTCATCGCCACGGTGAAGACCGTGGTGAGCACGGCCGGGTACCACGCCCACCCGCGCAGTACACCGTTGAGGCCCAGCGCCGCACCCGCCACCGCAACCGCGACGGCGAGCCCCATTGCCCAGGGCTCGACGACGGCCCGGTTCCGCCGGGCGGCCCCTTCCGGTGCCGGGGCGGCCCGCCGGTCGTCGTCGGACGCCGGGCTCCCGGCGGCCGGGCCGCGGTGCGGTGCCAGGGTCATCGCCGGCCTCCCGCGCCGCGGCGCACATCGGCAGCAGCCGTGAGCCCCGGGGATCCGCCCTGGTCGAAGGCCGACCAGGCGGCCGGGAGCGGGGTGGCCGCGGAGACGGCCACGGCGTGCCAGCCGCCGCGGCGAAGGGTTTCCAGGACCGGGTCGGTGTCAGCCGCGCGGTCGGTGATGACGAGGGCGAAGGCATTCGCGCCGAAGCCTGCCGCCGGGGCGAGGGCCCCCGCCTCGGCCGCCGAGAGCCGCCCCAGGATCGCGAGGATGGGCCCGCGGAGCCGGTGTGCCGAGAGCTTGTCCATCAGCCGGTCGTCGAACGGCTGCGGACCGGCGTCGGCGCTCGGGTGGCGCGGCCCGGTGAGCTGGATCGCCGCCAGGCTCTCCGCGATGGACTGCAGGCCGCCGGCACCGGAGTATTCGTCGGCTTCCGGTTCGGGCGCCGACGGGGAATGCAGGAACGCCGGGTCGCCGGCCGGGTCCAGGCAGCGCAGCGCGTAGTTGCGCTCGCCGAGGTGGGTGCTGATGGACATGGCGGCGGTAACGGCCCACTCGAACGCGTCGGTGGTGACGAGTTCGTGCGCGTCGGCCGCGCTGCCGCCGGCGACGTAGCCGGCGCCATGGGAGTAGGCCAGGAACCGCTGGTCCAGGATGATCGTGGCCTCCGGCGTGGTGACGGATTCCTCCTGGCGGACCATGAGCGAACCGTGGCGGGCCGTCGCCGCCCAGTGCACCCGGCGCATCGGGTCACCGTTCCGGTACTCGCGGGTCATCACGTCGTCGTCGCTGGGATTGGCGCGGATCCGCGTCGCCGTGACGCCGTCGTGGCCGCGTGCGCCGGCCAGCCCCGTTTCGGGAAGCTCGACGGCGGCCGGGGTAACGGTGAGGATGTCGCCGGCGTCGATCGCGTGGCGGTGCACGGAGAGCCCGAACGGGTCGCTGAACTCGGCCGTGACCGGCCCGATCAGGAACTGGCCGCGCTTCGCGCTCCGCAACTGGTACTCGTAACGGCTGGACCCCGCGGTGGCCGTCCGCGCCGGGAAACGGAAGACCGGAGACTGCCCGAACCGCGAGGGCAGCTGCTCCTCCATCAGGGCGTGGCCGGTCCCGGGGCCGGTGCGCGCCACCGCCAGCCGGACCGTGGTGGTGGCGGATGTCTCCACCGGGGAGGGGTTGAACTCCCGGTAGACCTGGAACCGGGGCTTCAGCACCCGGGTCCCGGCAAGGGAGAGCAGCGGCAGGACCAGCAGCAGCAGGGCCAGCGCCAGCAGGTCGCGGCGTCCCATTACCTGGGCTGCCAGCAGGGACAGGATCCCCGCCCCGAGCAGGCCCCAGCCGCGGGAGCTGAAGATGTGCCTCGGTAACCGGTCCAGCAACGCCACGGCCGCGCCAGCTCCCTAGCGGCTTGTGGGGTTCGCGGCGGGCTGCGCGGCGGAGCGGGGCCGTCCGTTGTCGCGGCCGGCCCGGGACAACGCCGCGGACGTGTCCTGCCCGACCGGCACCTTGGCCAGGATGGACCGGATGACGCTCTGCGGCGTCTCGCCGGTGCTGGCCGCCTTGCGGTCTAGGATGATCCGGTGCGCCAGCACCGATTCGGCGACGCTCACGACGTCGTCCGGCAGCACAAAATCCCGGCCTTCCAGCGCGGCGGTGGCCTTCGCGGCCCGCAACAGCTGCAGCATGGAGCGGGGGCTGGCGCCCAGCCGGAGCATGGAGCTTTCCCTCGTGGCACGGCCCAGGGCGACCGTGTACTCCTTGATCGACTGCGACACGTACACCTGCTGGACGGTGGCGATCATGGCGGCCACCTCGTCGGCGGTGACCACGGCCGTCACCCGGGCCAGCGGGGACGTGGCCTGGTGGGTCTCCAGCATCTCCATCTCGGAGTCCTTGTCCGGGTAGCCCATCGAGATGCGGGCCATAAAGCGGTCCCGCTGCGCTTCCGGCAGCGGGTAGGTGCCCTCCATCTCGATCGGGTTCTGGGTGGCCACCACCATAAACGGCTCATCCAGCTTGTAGGAGTTCCCGTCCACCGTGACCTGGTGCTCCTCCATGCACTCCAGCAGCGCCGACTGGGTCTTGGCGGACGCGCGGTTGATCTCATCGCCGATCACGATGTTCGCGAACACCGCGCCCGGCCGGAACTCGAACATCCGTGAGGCCTGATTGTAGATGGAGACCCCGGTGACGTCGGACGGCAGCAGGTCGGGAGTGAACTGGATCCGGCTGACCGAACAGTCGATGGTGCGGGCCAGGGTCTTCGCCAGCAGGGTCTTGCCCACGCCCGGGACGTCCTCCAGCAGCAGGTGGCCCTGGGCGAGGAGCACGGTCAGGGCCAGCTTTGCCGCCTCGGCCTTGCCGTCGATCACGGTGTTGATGGCGCGCAGGATGCGCTCGCTGGCGGTGTGGAAGGCCTCGGCCTCCATCGGCGCGGGCAGGGCCGGTCCCGGCTGCCTCCGGCTGCCGTTGCCGCCGGCGGCCGGGGTTCCGGAGGCGCTTCCGGCCGTGGACCCGGATGTAGCCGTATCGTGCGGGAAGCCCTGCCGTTCCGGCAGCGCTTCGTCTACGGAGGTGCGTCGGTGGTAGTCCATCGGCAGCCTTTCAGCCCTGGTGCGGCCCGGGCGGAGCGGCAGCGTCTGCCGGGAACCCCATCTCGTGCACGCCTGTATGCCTAACAGCGTACTAACACAACTGACGATGCAGACAGAGAGTTCCGGGTAATTCTCCGAGCAGCCCGCGGCTAGGCTGGATGAATGTGCAATCCGCTCACTCCCGCCCCCTTCCGCGCGACCGGCAGCGACGCGGCCGACGGCGGTCCCTCCGGACCCGGTTCCTCCGGCCGGAAAGGGTACCCGCCCGCGCCGGAGCCCCTGCCCGTCCCGGTCATGGACAACCACACCCACCTGGATTTCCCGGACGCTGATTCGTCCCGTGGGGGTCCGGCGGTCAGTATCAAGGACGCCCTCGATGCCGCCGAGGCCGTAGGGGTCCGGGGCGCCGTGCAGGTGGGCTGCGACCTGGAATCGTCCCGTTTCACCGTGCAGGCCGTGGAGCAGGACGCCCGGCTGCTGGGCGCCGTCGCACTGCACCCCAACGACGCCCCCGCCTACGCCGCCCGCGGCGAACTCGAGGAGGCCCTCGCGGAAATCGAGGCCCTCGCGGCCCACCCGCGGATCCGGGCCATCGGGGAGACCGGCCTGGACTTCTTCCGCACCGAGGGGGAGGGGCTGGTCCAGCAGCGGTACTCGTTCCGCCGGCACATCGACATCGCCAAGCGGCTCGGCCTGACGCTGCAGATCCATGACCGCGACGCGCACGAGGACGTGGTGCAGGTGCTCCGCGAAGAGGGCCCGCCTGAGCGCGTGGTCTTCCATTGCTTCTCCGGCGGAGAGGAACTGGCCCGCACCTGCAACAGCGAGGGCTGGTACATGTCCTTCGCCGGCACGGTGACCTTCAAGAATGCGGCGAACCTGCGCGCCGCGCTGGCCATCGCCGAACCCGGCCGGCTGCTGGTCGAGACGGACGCCCCGTTCCTGACCCCGCACCCGCACCGGGGAAGGCTGAACGCCAGTTACATGGTTCCGTACACGGTCCGGGCCATGGCGGAATTGACAGGCCGGGAGCTGTCCGGGCTGTGTGCCCAGTTGGCCGAAAACACGCTTAAAGCGTACGGTTCCTGGGACTAAATCCATCCCCCGGCGTCACTGTGGCAACATACCGAGTATGCACAAAATCTTGGTTGGTTTATAACGCTACGGTTACAGTGGTCAACTATTAGCCGGGGTCGGGGAAGGCCTTCGGATAATTTCACTCCCTCCGGGCGCGCACTGCGGTAATGAATCCACGTGTGCGCTCTCGTTTGGGGGTGTGGCGGTGCTCGCGTTTTCCGCAAATATCCGGACCCGTCCGGAGCTGCCCTGGGGGTGTTTGCGTCGTGGAAACGTGTGCGCTTATCCCCGTGCCCGGATGGTCCAAGAGATATGGGCAATCGTGGTCAAGTTCTTCACATCGGACGGCAAGGTCAGTTTCGTCAAGGTCGGCGCGCAGCTGGTGGTGCTCCTGGCACTCGTGCTGGGCCTCGTCGCCTTCGTCGGCAACAACAAGACGGTCACCCTGAACGTCGACGGCAAAGTGAGCTCCGTCCAGACCTTCGGCGGCACCGTCGGCCAGGTGGTCCGGGCCGCCAAGGTGGAGCTGCAGTCCGCCGACAAGGTCTCGCCCTCGGCCGACTCCCATGTGCAGGACGGATCCGTCATCAACGTCAACCTCGCCAAGGCCGTGAAGGTCAGCGTGGACGGCGCGGAGCGGACGATTAACACCACCGCACCCACCGTGGCGTCCCTGGTGAGCGAACTCGGCGTCGCCAGCGCCTCGGAAGTTTCCGCCCCCAAGGACGCGCAGCTCGCCGTCTCCGGCTCCTTCGTCAGCATTTCGACGCCGAAGTCCGTGACGATCGTCGCCGACGGCAAGGCCACCCAGACCACCACGACGGCGGCCACCGTCGGGAACCTGCTCGCCGACGCCGGCATCAAGCTCGGCGCCAGCGACCGCACCTCCCAGCCGGCCAATGCCCCCGTCGTCAACAACATGGCCGTCAAGGTGTCCCGGGTGGACGCCACCAAGACCGCGGACGCCACCGAGGCCATCCCGTTCGAGACCCTCACCACCGAAGACGCGACCATGCTCAAGGGTGAGAAGACGGTCACCCAGGCCGGTGCCCCCGGAAGCATCAGCAAGAGCTTCAAACTGGTGCTGGTGGACGGCCGCGAGGCCTCCCGGACCCTCGTTTCCCAGAACATCACCCTCCAGCCGGTGACCGAAAAGGTCACGGTCGGCACGAAGGAGAAGCCCAAGGCCGACGTCGCCGCAGCCGCGAACACCGGCGCCGCAGCCCCGGCGATGATGAACGAAGCCATGTGGGACAAGATCGCCCAGTGCGAGTCCGGCGGCAACTGGTCCATCAATACCGGCAACGGCTACTACGGCGGCCTGCAGTTCGACGTCCGCACCTGGGTGGGCTCCGGCGGCGGCGCCTACGCCCCGAACGCCAGCCAGGCCACCAAGGCCCAGCAGATCGACATCGCCAACCGGGTCTACGCCCAGCGCGGCCTGTCGCCCTGGGGCTGCGGCTGGGCAGCGTCCCGCTAAGGAACCCCGCTAAGAGATCCCGCTAAGAAATCCCGCGGCGCCTGACCTGCGCCGCGCAGGACTCTTCAACTGGCTGTCGAAGGCCGGTCCCGGACCCCCGGGGCCGGTCTTCGCCGTTGCCGCCGCGGGATAGGATACCTAGGTGACTGAACCGACCCCCTCCGCCGCCGTCGAGCCTGCCGGGAAGCTGCCCGCAGGCACCCCCGCGCCCCTGCTTGGCGCCACCGACATCCGCAGGCTGGCCGAGGAAATCGGGGTCCGCCCCACCAAGACGCTGGGCCAGAACTTCGTCATCGACGGCAACACCATCCGGCGCATCGTCGCCGCGGCGGACATCGGCGCGGAGGAAACGGTCCTCGAGGTCGGACCCGGTCTCGGCTCGCTGACCCTGGGCCTGCTGGACGCCGCAAACGCGGTCGTCGCCGTCGAAATCGACCCGGTGCTGGCCGGCAAGCTCCCCGCCACCGTCAGCCGGTGGCGCCCCGAGGCCGGGGAAAACTTCCACCTGGTCCTCGCCGACGCGATGAAGGTCACTGAACTGCCGGTGCAGCCGACGGCGCTGGTCGCCAACCTGCCGTACAACGTGGCCGTCCCGGTCGTCCTGCACCTGCTGCAGCACTTCCCGAGCCTGCAGCACGGCCTGGTCATGGTCCAGGACGAGGTTGCCGACCGACTCGCGGCGCCCCCGGGCTCCAAGACCTACGGCGTCCCCTCGGTGAAGGCGGCCTGGTACAGCAGCATGCGCAAGGCCGGCGTGATCGGGATGAATGTCTTCTGGCCGGCGCCCAAGATCCACTCCGGGCTCGTCGCCTTCACCCGCCGGGAACCGCCGGCCACCACCGCCACCCGGGAAGCGGTCTTCGCCGTCATCGACGCGGCCTTCGCGCAGCGGCGCAAGACCCTCCGGGCCGCCCTGGCCGGCTGGGCCGGGAGCGCCGCCGAGGCCGAGCGCTGCCTCCGGGCCGCCGGTGTGGACCCCAGTGCCCGCGGCGAAGTCCTCGACATTGCCGCCTTTGCCCGGATCGCAGAAGCGCACGCCCAGCCGTCTTCCTGACCGGAGCCGCCGCCGCGGGAGCCCTGCCGCGCTTGTGCTGTTCCTGCCCGGGAGTGCCCCTCCTGCTTGGAGCCACGGGCCGCCATGCCATAGCGTGGAGCCATGAACGCAGTGAGAGGGCGCTTTTCCGCGAGGACCGTCCGGGTCAAGGCACCGGGCAAAGTCAACGTCTCACTGGATGTCGGGCCGCTGCGCGCGGACGGCTACCACTCGGTTGCCAGCGTCTACCTGGCGGTCTCGCTCTATGAAGAAGTCGCGGCCACCAGCACGGACACGGGGGAGATCACGGTCAGCATCAGCCCGGCCAGCACCCTGGACCTTGATGGCGTCGACATTCCGCTCGACGAGCGCAACCTTGCGTACAAGGCGGCGGCCATCATGACCGACGTCTCGGAGCAATCCACCGGCGTCCACCTGGAGATCACCAAACGCGTGCCGGTTGCCGGCGGCATGGGCGGCGGCTCGGCCGATGCCGCAGCGACCCTGCTGGCCTGCGACGCCCTGTGGAACAGCGGCCTCTCGCGCGACGAGCTGGCCCACCTGGCCGCCGAACTCGGCGCGGACGTGCCTTTCTCGCTGCTGGGAGGAACCGCCGTCGGACTGGGCGTGGGCGACGAGCTGTCGCCTGCCCTGGTCAAGGCGCAGACCGACTGGGTGCTGGTGACCGCGGACTTTGGCCTGTCCACTCCGGAGGTTTTCCGCACCCTGGACCGGTTGCGGGCCGCCGAAGGGGTGGAGATCGAGGAGCCCACCTCGGTGGATCCGCGGGTCCTTGCCGCCCTCCGCAGCGGCGACGCGGACGCGCTGAGCCGTGTCCTCGTCAACGACCTGCAGCGCGCCTCCATTGAGCTGGCGCCGGGGCTGCGCGACGTACTGGGACTCGGCGAATCCTGCGGCGCGATCGCCGGCATCGTCTCAGGGTCGGGGCCCACCGTGGCGCTGCTGGCGCACGGCGCGGCCGCCGCGGAGGGGCTCGCCGGGGAACTCCGGCATCACGGCCTGGACGCCATGGCCGTCCACGGTCCGGTGCACGGTGCCCGCATCATCTCCGATACGCTCCTTTAATAGCTTTGGCCGCATCGACGGCAGAACCACCCGAGGCCAACAGCGCCTCTAGCTCGACCATTACCTCTAGGAAAGCAGTTCCCCGTGGCACACCTGCTCGGCGGCGAGAACCTCACGGTCTCGTACGCAACCCGTACCGTCCTCGATGGCATTACCCTCGGCCTTGAAGAGGGCGACCGGATCGGCATGGTGGGCCGCAACGGCGACGGCAAGTCGACCCTCATGCGGCTGCTCGCCATGCGCGCCACCCCGGACTCCGGCCGGGTGACCAAGCGCAGCGAGGTCAACATCGGCTACCTGGACCAGAGCGACGTGCTCGACGGCGACCTCACCGTCGGCGCCGCGATCGTCGGCGACCAGGCCGACTATGAATGGGCGCGCAATCCACAGATCCGCGAGGTCATGGGCGGCCTCGTGTCCGACGTCGACTGGCACGCAAACGTCCATGCCCTCTCCGGCGGGCAGAAGCGGCGGGTGGCGCTCGCCAAGCTGCTGATCGAGGACCACGATGTCATCATGCTCGACGAGCCGACCAACCACCTCGACGTCGAAGGCGTTGCCTGGCTCTCCCGGCACCTGAAGACGCGCTGGCGGCCCAACCAGGGCGCCTTCCTGGTGGTCACCCACGACCGCTGGTTCCTCGACGAAGTCTGCAACAAGACCTGGGAAATCCACGACGGCATCATGGACCCGTTCGACGGCGGCTACGCCGCCTATGTGCTGGCCCGTGCCGAACGCGACCGGTCGGCGTCCGTGATGGAAAGCAAGCGCCAGCAGCTCGTCAAGAAGGAACTCGCCTGGCTGCGCCGCGGCGCCCCGGCCCGCACGGCCAAGCCCAAGTTCCGGATCGAGGCGGCCAACGCCCTGATCGCCGATGTCCCGGAGCCGCGCGACTCGACGGCGCTGAGCAAGATGGCCACCGCCCGGCTCGGCAAGGACGTGCTGGACCTGGAAAACGTCTCGCTGGACTTCCTCGGCGGCTCAGCCGGGCAGAAGCTCTTCGACAACATCACCTTGCGGCTGGCGCCCGGCGAACGTCTGGGCCTGGTAGGTGTCAACGGCGCCGGCAAAACCACCCTGCTCAAGTTGCTCAACGGCGAGATCCAGCCGACCTCGGGGAAGGTCAAGCGCGGCAAGACCGTGGTCACCGCGGTCCTCAGCCAGGAGGTCAAGGAGCTCGACGACGTCTCGGACCTTCGCGTGATCGAGGTGATCGAGCGGGAAAAGCGCTCCTTCAACGTCGGCGGCAAGGAATTCACCGCCGGCCAGCTCGTGGAGCAGCTTGGGTTCACCAACGAGAAGCAGTGGACCCCGGTCAAGGACCTCTCCGGTGGCGAACGCCGGCGGCTTCAGCTCCTGCGCCTGCTCGTGGGGGAGCCGAACGTGCTGATGCTTGACGAGCCCACCAACGACCTCGACACCGACACCCTGGCCGCCGTCGAAGACGTGCTGGACGGCTGGCCCGGCACGCTCGTGGTGGTCAGCCACGACCGCTACCTGCTCGAACGTGTCACGGACCACCAGATGGCCCTCCTGGGCGACGGCAAGATCCGCGCGCTGCCGCGCGGCGTGGACCAGTACCTGGAACTGCGCGAGGCGGCGATGGCCGGCTCCACGATCACCGGCGGCGGCAACCCGGTCACCGCCGCCAGCGGCAGTTCCGCCCCGGCAGCCTCCGGCCCCTCGGAAGCCGAAAAGCGCGATGCCCGCAAGGCCAAGAACCGGATCGACCGTCAGCTGGGCAAGCTGCAGCAGCAGGAAGACAAGATCCACGCCCAGATGACCGCCGGTGCCGGCGACGCCAGCAAGTTCGACGAGCTCGCGGCCTTGAACGCCAAACTCCGGGAACTCGCCGCCGAACGCGAAGCCCTCGAACTGGAATGGCTCGAAGCCCTCGAAGTCCTCGGCGAATAAGCCCTCGGCGGTGGCTGGGTTGGGTGCCAGAGCCGGCCCTTCCGCGTCGCTTAGACACAGCACTTCGGAGCCCTCCGGTCGCTGGGCGACCTCCGGGCTCCGATGCGCTGCGATGCGCTCCTTTCGGAAGGACCGCCTCCGACTACGCGGCTCAACGCCGCGTGGTTCTGCCGCGCAAGCGGCGCGGGGGTTCTTCGCGTAGTCGCGCATCGCGGTGCAACGGGCTCCGAAGGTCGCCCAGCGACCGCAGGGGCCTGTTGCGCCGTGTCTAAGCGACGGCGAAGGGCCACTGCGCCGCGAAGGTGACCGGGTTGGGTCGCGTAAGTAACCAGCCGCGAAGACAACCACAGGCAGACAGACCCGAAGCCTCAGTCCTCGGTCTTGAGCTCCGGTTCCTTGCTCAGACCCGTGAGGCCGTTCCAGGCGAGGTTCACCAGGTGCGCGGCGACGTCGCGTTTGTCCGGCGTGCGGCTGTCCTGCCACCACTGGCCGGTCATCGCGACCATGCCTACCAGCATCTGGGCGTACATGGCGCCGTCGGCCGCACTGAACCCGCGGCGGGCGAACTCGTCGGCCAGGATGTACTCCACGCGTGCGGTCACCTGGGAGAGCAGCGTGGAGAACGCGCCTTCGGGCTGCGAGGGCGGAGCGTCGCGCATCAGGATCCGGAAACCGTCGGTCCGGTCCTCGATGTAGCCCAGCAGCGCCAGGGCGGCCCGTTCGACCAGGACGCGCGGCTTGGCTTCCGCGGAGAGGGCGTCGTTGATGGAGCCCAGCAGGATCCGGAACTCGTACTCCACCACCTGGGTGTAAAGGCCCTCCTTGGAGCCGAAGTGTTCGTAGATCACCGGCTTCGAAACGCCCGCGGCGGAGGCAATCTCCTCGATGGTGGTGCCGTCCAGCCCGCGGAGAGCGAAGAGGCTCCGGCCGACGCCGATCAGCTGGGTGCGGCGCTGGGGGCCGGTCATCCGGGCCCTGGGGATGTGGCCGGGGGACCGCACCGGCCTGCCGGTGAAGTGGTCCGCCCCTCCGGACACGCCTGCGCTCTTGCTCACAGCACCATCATGCCTTACCGGCCCGCAGGTCCCCGGGCACTGAGTCGCACGAGCAACATCCTTCGTGGCAGAATTGTCTCTTGTGCCACTGGCTTGACGCCCGGGCACGGTCCGCTCTGGTGTAATGGCAGCACCCCGGCCTTTGGAGCCGTGGAGTATAGGTTCGAGTCCTATGGGCGGAACTTCCTTGGGCGGCGCTGCCGGAGGAACCTGCCCGGCGGGCTGGTGCCGGCGGGAGTCCAGTAGGATGAAGAGGATGCCGCGACCGGAATGTGGTCCGGCTCGGCCGCGCGGAGCCGGCAACGAGGTAGACCACCTGGCTGTCGTCCACGGGCCAACCGAGATCCACCGAGCAGCGGCACTGAGTCAGGCCACTGAGCAAGGAGAGCCCGTACGTGAGCCCCGAGAACACCGGCCCCGCCGCCGTCATTGTCCTAGCTGCAGGTGCCGGTACCCGGATGAAATCCCGTACCCCCAAGATCCTCCACGAAATCGGCGGACGCTCCCTCGTTGGCCACGCGCTTAAGGCCGCCCGAGCCCTCCACCCGCGCGAACTTGCCCTCGTGGTCCGGCACGAACGCGACCAGGTTGCCGCTCACATCGCAGCGCTCGACCCCAAGGCGCTCATCGTTGACCAGGACGAAGTGCCCGGCACCGGGCGCGCCGTCGAAGCCGCGCTCGAGGCTCTCGACGCACTGCATCCCCAAGCCCAGCTCAGCGGAACCGTCGTCGTGACCTACGGCGACGTGCCCCTGCTCACCGGCGAACTGTTGTCCGAGCTTGTCGCCACCCACGAGGCGGAAGGCAATGCCGCCACCGTCCTCACCGCCGTCCTCGACGACGCCACCGGCTACGGCCGCATCCTCCGCGCCGACGACGGCACCGTGACCGGCATCCGCGAACACAAGGATGCCAGTGACGCCGAGCGCGGGATCCGGGAAATCAACTCCGGCATCTACGCCTTCGACGCCGCCGTACTGCGGGACTCGCTGGCTCACGTCACCACCGACAATGCCCAGGGTGAGAAGTACCTGACCGACGTCCTCGCCCTGGCCCGTGACGCCGGCGGTCGGGTCGCCGCCGTCGTCACCGAAGACCGCTGGCAGGTCGAAGGTGCCAACGACCGCGTCCAGCTCTCGGCCCTCGGCGCCGAGCACAACCGCCGCACCGTCGAGGCCTGGATGCGCGCCGGCGTCACCGTCGTCGACCCCGCCACCACCTGGATCGACGCCACCGTGACGCTGGACGAGGACGTCAGGCTGCTGCCGAACACCCAGCTGCACGGCGCCACGACAGTGGCGCGCGACGCCGTCGTCGGCCCCGACACGACCCTGATCGACGTCCAGGTGGGGGAGGGCGCCACGGTGATCCGCACCCACGGCTCCGGCTCCGCCATCGGCGCGAACGCCAGCGTCGGCCCGTTCACCTACCTGCGCCCCGGCACCGTCCTCGGTGAAACCGGCAAGATCGGCGCGTTCTACGAGACGAAGAACGTCACGATCGGCCGCGGCTCCAAGCTCTCCCACCTCGGCTACGCCGGCGACGCGGAAATCGGTGAGGACACCAACATCGGCTGCGGCAACATCACGGCCAACTACGACGGCGAGAAGAAACACCGCACCGTGATCGGTTCCGGCGTCCGCACCGGCTCCAACACCGTCTTCGTGGCCCCGGTCCGGGTCGGCGACGGCGCGTACAGCGGCGCCGGCGCCGTGATCCGCAGCGACGTGCCCGCGGGCGCCCTCGCAGTGTCCCTGGCCAAGCAGCGGAACTCGGAAGGCTGGGTCGCGGCAAACCGTCCGGGCTCCCTCTCCGCCGCGCTGGCCGAGGCGGCCGCCGCCACCCCGACATCCTCCACTACTCCGGCATCGACAGAACAGGGCTAGCAATCATGAGCGAAATTACGGCACACGGCGAGAAGAAGCTGGTACTTGCCGCCGGGCGCGCACACCCGGAGCTGGCGCGCGAGATCGCCAAGGAGCTGGGCACCGAGCTGCTGCCGCTGGACGCCTACGACTTCGCCAACGGCGAGATCTACGTCCGGGCCGGCGAGAGTGTCCGCGGCACCGACGCCTTCGTCATCCAGGCGCACCCGGCCCCGCTGAACAACTGGCTCATGGAGCAGCTGATCATGATCGATTCGCTCAAGCGGGCCTCCGCCAAGCGCATCACCGTGGTCTCCCCGTTCTACCCCTACGCCCGGCAGGACAAAAAGGGACGCGGCCGCGAGCCGATCTCGGCCCGCCTCGTCGCCGACTTGTACAAGACCGCCGGCGCCGACCGCATCATGAGCGTGGACCTGCACACCTCGCAGATCCAGGGCTTCTTCGACGGCCCCGTGGACCACCTGATGGCCATCCCGCTCCTCGCCGACTACATCCGCACCCGGGTGGGCTCGGACAACATCACCGTCGTCTCCCCGGACACCGGCCGCGTCCGCGTCGCCGAACAGTGGGCCGAGCGCCTCGGCGGCGCCCCGCTGGCCTTCGTGCACAAGAGCCGCGACCTCACGGTCCCCAACCAGGCGGTCTCCAAGACCGTCGTCGGCCAGATCGAAGGCCGCACCTGCGTGCTGATCGACGACATGATCGACACCGGTGGAACCATCTCCGGCGCCGTCCAGGTGCTCAAGAACGCCGGCGCCAAGGACGTCATTATCGCCGCCACCCATGCGGTGTTCTCCGACCCGGCGTCGCAGCGCCTCGCGGAGTCGGGCGCCCGCGAAGTCGTGGTCACCAACACCCTGCCGATCTCCGCGAACAAGCACTTCCCGCAGCTCACCGTGCTCTCCATCGCGCCGCTAATCGCCCGCGCGATCCGTGAAGTGTTCGACGACGGCTCCGTGACGAGCCTCTTCGACGGCAACGCATAGCAGCCGCCCGGCCGGGCCCCGTTTTCGCGACGGGGCCCGGCACTGCTAAACTCGATCCGATACCTTGGCGAGGGAGAGCGCCGGCTTTGACAGCCGGACTGCTGGTCTCCGTAATCGACTGGGTCTGAATCTCCCTTCTGAGGGGCGGCCCGGCCGCCCGGCGTTGAAGGTCGCTGACAGACCTCCGCCCTTGCTGAACACCGTTCGTCCCAGAGGAGATTTCCATGGCTGAGCAGAAGCTCGCAGCAGAAGTACGCACCGAATTCGGCAAGGGTTTTGCCCGCCGCGCCCGCATGGCCAACCAGATCCCGGCTGTCATCTACGGCCACGGCGCCGAGCCGATCCACATCACCCTGCCGGCAAAGGCCACCACCCTGGCCGTCCGCACCGCCAACGCCCTGCTGTCCCTGGACATCAACGGCGAAGAGCACCTGGCCCTGGTCAAGGACATCCAGCGCAACCCGATCAAGCAGATCATCGAGCACCTCGACCTGCTGACCGTCCGCAAGGGCGAGAAGGTCACCGTTGACGTCCCCGTCCACGTCACCGGCGATGTCGCCCCGGGCAACGTGCACAACCTCGAGATGACCACCATCTCGCTCGAGGCCGAGGCAACCCACCTGCCGACCGCCGTCGAGGTCAGCATCGAAGGCCGCGCCGCCGGCGAGCACATTCACGCCTCCGACGTCGTGCTGCCGAAGGGCACCGTCCTGCTGGCCGACGCCGACGCCCTGGTCGTGAACATCTCCGAGGCCGTTGAAATCCTCGAAGAGGAAGAGACCACGGAAGAGGCTGCCCCGGCCGAAGGCGCCGCTGCCGAAGAGACCTCCGAGGCTGCTGCCGAGTAATTCCGGCGTATTCTCAGGTGGCCGGGTCCCGATGGGGCCCGGCCACCGTCGTCTCCGCTCCCGCCGCCCCAGTTCCCGGCGCATTGACCCGCCGCCCCCCGAAGGATGGACCCATGACTGACACCTGGCTGATCGTAGGCCTTGGCAATCCGGGCACCGAGTACGCCCACAACCGGCACAACGTCGGCCAGATGGTGCTCGACGAACTCTCGGCCCGGGTCGGCGGAACCTTCAAGTCGCACAAAACCCGCGCCCAGGTCCTGGAAGGGCGGCTTGGCATCGGCGGCCCGCGGGTGGTTCTGGCCAAGCCCCTGAGTTACATGAATGTCTCCGGCGGCCCGGTCTCCGCGCTCGCGAAGTTCTACGATGTTGAGCCCGCCCACGTCGTTGCCGTTCACGATGAGATCGACATTCCCTTTAATACGGTCAAACTCAAGATCGGTGGGGGTGAAGGCGGCCACAACGGCCTCCGCGACATCTCCAAGGCGCTGGCCACGAAGGACTACCTGCGGGTACGCGTGGGGGTGGGCCGCCCGCCGGGCCGGATGGACACCGCCGACTTCGTGCTGCGGGACTTCGCCACAACGGAGAAGAAGGAACTTCCGTTCCTGATCGACACCGCCGCCGACGCCGTTGAGGCGCTCGTCCGCGACGGGCTCCAGCAGGCCCAGCAGAAGTTCCACCCCGCGAAGGCAACATAGCCGGCGCCGGTCCCGGTTTCCTTTCCAAGCGTCGCGCGTTGCCGCTATGATCTGTCTACTCTCTTGTCGGGGGATAGGGTTACGCTACTTCTAGGCGGGCGGTGACGGGGTTTGCCGTCCGCAAAGCGGTACAAAGGAAACTAGATGTCGAGGGATTCGCTGGGCTGGGGGAATGTTTCCATTACATTGGCGCCCGCCGAAGAACAACACGCCGCGGGGCCGGCGCACAGACACGCGTGGTCTGGCCTGGCCCGCGGAGCCGACGCCGACCGTGTCCGGACGGCCCTCACCGCGCCCGAGAGCATGGGCGCCGTCATCACCGGGGATCGGGGCGTCGGGAAATCGCTGGTCGGACGCAGCGCCCTCGCCGGCTTCGGCCCGGACGTCTATACCCTCCAGCTGCGCACCTCCGGGCCAGGCGCCGCCACCCCCTACGGATGCCTGGCCTTCACCCTCGCCCGCCTCCCGCAGAGCTCGCTTGGTTCGCCGACGGCGATCCTGCACGGAATCACCGCGCTGATCCGCAACGACGCCGCGGGACGCAAATGCGTGATCCTGGTGGACAACGCCGGATCCCTCGACGAGCAGAGCACCGGGGTCCTGCTCAACTTGCTGCAGACCGGCACCGCGCGGCTGATCGCCACCGCGCAGCGCGCCACCGACCTCCCGCCCGACTTCTATTGGCTCATCACCTCCGGGCAGCTGGCGGAAGTCCGGCTCGCCGGCATGACGGCGATCGAAACGCAGGAGGTGCTCCAGGCGGCGCTCGGGCACCGGGTGTCGACCGCCCTGGCAACGCAGATGCACGAGCTGGTCGGCGGCAGCCCTACCCTCCTGCAGGCCGTCGTCTCCGAGCAGATCGAACGCGGCAACCTGGTGTTGTCCGGCTCGGTCTGGACCCTCGTCGACGAGGTGGTGCTGGACGGCAAGACCGCGCTGGAGGATATCGTCAGGGCACGGTACGCCCGGGAAACGCCCGAGGCCCGTGAAGTGATCGAGGTGCTCTCCTGCGCCCGCTGCATGTCCTTGTCCCGGCTGGCGAGGATGTACGGCCCGGGCCTGATTGCGGACATGGAGGAAGCCGGCCAGATCGTCGTCGACCGCACCGACCGGCACTTCGTGACGCTGGGGGACCGGTACCTGGGCGACATCGTGCGGAACTGGCTCAGTGTGGAGCGCCGGCTGGAGCTGCGCGACAAGGTTCCCGGCCACCAGGAACACGAACTGGGCGAACTCACCGTGGAAGACCTACTCGCCTACGCGGCCTGGACGCACGACTGCCACGCCGAGCTGGCGGCGGCCCACGCGCTGGCCGCCGCCCAGGCCGCCGTCCGCCTCTTCGACCCGAAATTCGCACTGAAGTGCGCGGCCAGCATCGTCCCCGGCGACACCGAATGGCCCGAGGGACAGCTGCAGAAGGCTGCCGCGTACCTGCAGCTGGGCCTTCCCCTGCAGGCGATGTCCGCCCTGGACGACGTCACCGAGGAGCAGACCAACGCCCTCGCCCCGGAGCCCTTTGCCGAGCTGATCGCGGCGAAGGCCGACTGCATGGCCTGGCTGGAGGACCGCTCCGGGAAGGTCCCCGAGCTGATCCGGCAGGCGCGGTTGCGGCTGCAGGAATTCCGCCATGGCGAGGCCGACGCCGCCGGCGATGCCGACGCCGCCGGCGAGGCCGACGCCGCCGGCGAGGCCGACGCCGCCGACGGCAACGCGGACGGGCTGGCCCGCGCCGGCCTGTGCCTTGACCTCTGCGAGTTCAACTACCTCTCCTTCATCGGCGACTACCGGCCGATGATGGACCGGCTCGCCGCAGCCGCGAGTGCCGACACCGACGCCCTCGACCCGGTCCACCGGCTGCGGACTTCGATCATCCTGATGGAAGCCCTGTGCATGACCGGCAAGGAACTGGAGGCCCGCCAGCTGATGCGAGACATCGGCGGAAGACTCGGTGAGTGGGCCAATGTCCCGCGGATCAGGGAGAACTTCGCCTGGCGTTCCTTCAATGTCCTGCTTCTCTCCGGTCATTGGCGGCAGAGTATCGACATGCTCAAAGACGCCAGCGGGCGCGCCGGGCACGGCCTGCACTCGGGCAGCGCTGCCACCGACCTCGCCGTCGGGCTCGCCTATGTATATGCAGGCCGCGGCTACCTGGCCCTGGACCCGCTGCTCGCCGCGATCGCCCAGCTCGAAGTCCGGACCAGCCTGCACGCGCTGCGCCAGGCATACGCCGCCACCGCTTTTGCCTATGCACAGATGGGCAACTCCGTGCAGGCTACCGTCTACCTGGACCGCGCACGGTCCGCGGAGGGGCCGGCCCGCTTCGTTGTCAGCAGCTCGGCCGAGTTCTGCATGGACATGGCCTCCCGCTGGCTGGGCGACCCCGACGCGAAGGACCGGCTGGTCCGCGCCGCCGAGCGGCACTTCCGGAACGGTCTCTATACCCTGGCCGGGATCTGCATGCTCGGCGCAACCGTCAACGGCACCGTGAAGGACTTCCAGTTCATGGAGGAGATCGCCGGGCTGCGGCAGGGCCCCCTCGCAGAGTTGTCCCGGGTGGTGGCGGTCGGCAGCCGCACGAAGGACGCCGTGACGATGCTCGAAGCGGCCGAACTCGCCGCCGCCCTGGAGCTCGACGCCGTGCAGGCCAGATGCGCGGCGCTCGCCTTCGATTTCGCCAAAGCCGCCGGGCTCGCCGGCAGCGCCACGGCGGCGCACAGCATGCTGGAGTCCTTGTCCGAGTCGGTCCCGGCGTTGCCGGTCGTGCCGCACACCAAGGGCCCGCTGCTGACCGAGCGGGAGCGGCAAATCGCGGCCCTCGCCGGCAACGGAGTTTCCAACAAAGACATCGCCCTGGACGTGGGCATCTCGGTTCGGACAGTGGAGGGGCACTTGTACCAGGTATTCACGAAGCTCGGAGTGTCCTCGCGGAGTGATCTGCTTGGACTCATCTAGGGTGCGCGTAGCCGCTCCCGGCGATGTGCAGCAGGGCGTCCTGACCGGACGGTCGGAAGACCTGGCATCCGCAGTGGAGGCACTCCAGGGCGGCACCCACGTCGCTGTGCTGTTGCTCGGCGACCACGGGATCGGCAAATCGCGGTTGATGGAGGCCGTGGCCGAGGAGCTCCGCGGCCAGGTGACGCCGGTGCGGCTGCACGGCAGCCCGGCCCTGAGCCATGTGCCTTACGGCGTGCTGGCGCCGTTCATCGTTGACCTGCCGGTGGAGGACGCCACGTCCCAGCTGGCCGTGCTTCGGACGTTTTGGAGCTACCTCGAAGGGCAGCGGCGGTCGACCCAGAAGCCGCTGCTGCTGATCGTCGACGATGCCCACGACCTGGATGAGGCAACGGCCGGGGTCCTGGCGGAACTCGCCGCCGCCGGCTGGGCAAAGCTGCTCGTCGGCGCGGCGTCCCGCCCTGGACTGCCCGAGCCGCTCCTGCAGCTCTGGTTCGAGGGAATTGCCGAACGGCACGACCTGCGCCCGCTCAGCCGGGAACAAACGACCGAAATCCTGGCGCACCAGCTCGGACCCCAAGTTCTGCCCAATGTCGCTGAAGTGCTCTGGGAGGCCTCCGGCGGCAACCCGCTGTTGCTGGGCTGCCTGGTCGACGACGCAAAGAGCGACGGCACGCTGCTCCAACGCAATGGGGTGTGGCTGCTCGCCCGCCCGCTGAACAGCCACGGCGAACGGCTCACCGACGTCGTCCGCCGCCAGCTGCTCCGGCGCCCCGCCGAAGAACGGAAGGCGCTGAACCTCGTGGCGCTGGCCGAGCCGGTGCCCAAGGCCCTGATCGAAGCCATGGTGGACGAAGCCACCGTCACGGGGCTGATCGAACAGGAACTCTTCCGCATTTCCGAGGGGCCGGAACCCGAACTTCGGCTGTGGCACTCCGTGTACGGCGATACCCTGCGGAACCTGGTTTCTCCTGCCCGCAGCCTGCAGCTCCGCCAGAGCCTGTTGCGGCTGATGGACCGGGAACCGGCCTCGGCCGAGGGACTCCTGCGCCAGGTGAGCTGGTCAATCGAATGCGGCGTCGAGGTCGAGGACCGCCAGTTACTCCGGGCCGCGATCCTTGCCAGCAGACTCTTCGAAGACGAACTCGCGCGCAAGGCCGCCTCCCAGGTCAAGGACCCGGAACTGCAGATCGCGGCCCGGTCGGTGATCGCACGGACGTACTACAACACCTCAAACCACGCGGCGGCACGGGACATCCTGGAGGCGGATTTCGCCAAGGGACGCACTCTGGCCAGCCTGCTGACCGGCTCGCTGCTGTGGGCGGCGGTGCTTTCCGCGCTCGGACACACGCCGGCCGACATCATGCAGCGGGCCGAGGCGCTGTTGCGTGCCGGCGAGCGGCTGGCCGGTGACTGCCCCGACGAGGCCGCCGGCATCCTTGCCGCGACGCGGGAACGGGTGCAGACCATCCGCACCATGGTGCTGGCACTCGCTGGCGACGCGGAGGCTGCCGGCAGCGATGTTGCCGGCCCGGACGCCGACCGGTTGCCGGCCAGCAGCCTTGAACGGGCTTTCAGCCTGGCTCTGGAGGCGGAACAACTGCTGGTCCAGGGCAAACCGGACAGCGCCTCCGCCGCGGCGGCCGCCGCCTTGGCGGCCGCCGGAACCGAGCACGACGAGCTGTACTTTCTCTCGGACTTCCTGGCGGTCCGCGCCGTGACGGCGGTGATCCACGGCGGTGACTGGGCAGCCGCGGAAAGCCTGCTCGGACGCTTCGTGGCCAGGTACGGACCCAGCCTGATTTCGTTTGGTGGTGGAGTCCACACGGCGAGCGGCATCGTGCTGCTGTATCAGGGCAGGTCAGTCGAGGCCAAGCGGACGCTGCGGGCAGCCCTCGAAGCGCTGCGGCTCGCCGACCCGCAACAGTTGTTTTCGCTGACCGCTGCGATGGCGTTTGCCGCCGCCGCCGACGCCGGTGCCACGGAGAAGGCCGCCGAGTTCCTGGCGGACTACGAATCCGCCCGGCCCCCCGTCTCCCGCTACCTGCGTGCCCTGTCCGCCATGGCCGTGGTGTACGGGAAGGCCCGGCTCGGCGGCTACCGCCGTGCGGCGGAGGAACTGCAAAGGCTCGGAACGCCAGACGGCGGCGGCAACACCGCGGGACTGGAGTTCGATGCGCTGGCCTTCAGGCTGGCCCTCGGGGACAGGGAGGCGGCCGTGCGGCTGCGCGAACTGGCACCGGAACTGGAGGGCCGCCGTGCCGGGGCCGTCTGTGGGTACGCCGCCGCGATCGGGTCCGGGCAGCCCGGTGAGCTGATTGACGCGGCAAAGACCTGCGAAGAGGCCGAACTGTGGGGCTTCGCCGCGCTGGCGTACGGCGACGCCGCCACCGCCTATCACGCCGCCGGCGACACGTTGCGGGAGCGGATGGCCACGGCGCAGCGGCAGCGGTGCCGTGACCGTGCCGACAGCGCTGCCGGGGACGAACCGGCCGGCCAGGACGACACGCTCGGACTCTTGACCCGTCGCGAACGTGACATCGTGGGGCTGGCGGTCCGTGGCCTGAGCGACCGGCAAATCGCAGCCGAACTGCAGGTGTCAGTCCGGACCGTGGAGGGCCACCTGTACCGCAGTTATGCCAAGCTGAACATCAAGGGACGCGAGGAACTCCGCCAAATGTCCGGGGAGTAGGTGTTCCGTGCTCGGCCGGATCGCAATTACGGCCGGGGACACTTGGAGTCGGTTCGGAACTACTTGGTTTGCCGCACCGGGGGCTTGGCGGAATCCGAGTACAGCCGCGTAGACACCGGAGCGTTACCCGCCCGGCAATCGAGTACTACTTACGGATGCCTTCGCGACCTCCGGTCCATAGCGTGGAGCTATCACTGGTTAAACATTGATTGCGAAGGTCTCTCCCATGTTTCAGCAAGAAGCCGGCGTGCCCGCGGGCAGCGGCAAAACGGACGCGATTTCACCAGCGCAACGCCCCCCTCAGGGGCGGCAGGAAAAACCCTTCACCCGCCAGCATGTCGTCGCCGACGTCTTGGAAACCCTGACATCAGGATCCGGCTGCGGCGTCGTCCTAGTGGGGGAGCACGGGGCCGGAAAATCCTTCATCGCCCAGCGCACCCTTGAACAACTCGGCGACGACTACCTGGTCGTCCAGGTCCGGGGCAGTTCCATTTCATCAAAACTCCCGTACGGCGCCCTGAGCGTGCTGCTCAACGATCTCGATGCCTCCCACCTGGAACACCCGCTGATGGTGCTGCGCGGGCTCACCCAACTCCTCCACACAAAAGCCCAAGGGCGCGTCATCGTCTTGTTCGTGGACAACGCCCACGACCTCGACGACCTGTCCTGCATGATGGTGGCCCAGCTTAGCGCCGGGGGCCATGTGACACTGCTTGCTGCGTGCGTCGACCTGCCCCACGTGGGCGGCGACATCATGGGGCTCTGGAAGGACGACCTGCTGCGCCGCGTGGACCTGGAGCCGTTCGATTTCGCCGAGACGGCAGCCACGCTGAACCAGGAATACGGCGGTCACTTCTCGCATACGGCCGCCCGCGCGCTCTGGAGTGCAAGCGGCGGAAACGCGCTCTTCCTGCACTCCCTGGCCCGGGAACAGATCAAGCTCGGCACCATCGTGCGGCGGGAGGGCGCCTGGGTCCAGAGCGGCCGCTCCATCGCCCTGACCGGGGAAGTCCGCGACGTCGTGAAGGCGCGGTTGAACCGGCTCAGCCCCGGTCAGCGCGACGTTTTCGAACTCCTTTCCCTCGCCGGCGCCGTTCCGCTCCAGAGCCTCATGCGGATCTTCAATCCGCAGGATATGGACAACCTGCAGGAGCGGGCCCTGATCCAGGTCAGCCACGACCATCCGCCGATGGTCAGCGTCGCCAACACGGTGACCGCCGCCATCGTCGCCAGCGTCGTGCCTCCGGGCCGCAGCGCCGAACTCCGGCGCCGCCTGACCGCGGTCTTGGCGGACACCGAGCAGGGCGAACCCACCGGGTCCTCGAACGTCGCGTGGGCCCTGGACTGCGGGGAACAGATCAGCTCCGCGACGGCGCTCGCCGCGGCGCACCTGGCCAACAACGCCTCCGATCCCGCCTCGGCGCTGCGGTTCATCCACGAAATCGATGGCGGCGAGGCGCTCACCGAGGTGGCCATCGAATCCGTGCACGCCCAGCTTGCAGTCAACAACGACGCGTCCGCACGGAGCCTGCTTAAAGGCCTTGACGCCTCCATTGGGCGTCCGCTGGCCGAGTGGGCCGCCCTGCAACTGCTGCGGGTGGATCTGGACCTGCGAAGCACCGCCACCGCAGCCGCCGCCCGGTCCAGGCTGGACCGGGTCCGCGACCGCCTCTTCGCCCCGTCCGCGGAAGAGGCGGAACAGTTGGGGGCCGCCCGCGAGCAGTTGCGGCTGGCCGAGCTGAAACTGGCAGCCTTCGAGGGCCGCTACGGTGATGTCCTCGCTGTCCATGAGGATGTGGGCGCCGAGCTGGGAACCGAAACCGGGCTCCTTACCGCTAGCTTGTTCTGCGAGGCCATGTCCGTCACCGGCAACGTCCTTGGCGCCATGGCACTGGGAAAGCAAATCATCGCCGCGGCCGCCGCCGTGCCGATGTCCGACCGGGCTGTGCGCGAGGTCAGGGGGCGTTTCCTGCTGCTCATGCTGCTGTCGGCGAAGTTCCGCGAGGCCTCGGACTTCCTCACGGCAACGTCGGGCACGCCGGAGCCGCAGGCCCGGCTGGGCGGGATGTTCGAGATTGTCCAAGGTGTCATCGACCTGCATGCCGGGAACCTGGACGGCGCCGGCCCGTGGCTCGAGGCCGGCATGTGGCAGCTGCGGATGCTGGATCCCGATGCCCTGTCCGGACTGGCCACCGCGGCCTGCGCCTATGCCGCCGGGCTCGCCGGTGACGAGGAAAGAGCCGGCCTGTTGCTCGCCGAATTGGTGCAGCCGCAACGTGCCAGCTCCTGGCTGGTGGCCCGGATGACACGGTACTTCGAGCTGTGCGCGCTCGCCGAACTCGGCCAGCGGCCGGCGGCAATCCGCACCCTCACCGCCGAATCGGACAGCGACGCGGACGCCGGGGCCACAGCCGTAGGGCTGCTTTTCCTTTCCGCGGCGGCCAGGTTGGGCGACCGGCAGCTGTGCCAGAAGCTCGCCGGCCTCGCGGGCCGGGTGTCCGGGCAGTTTGCCCTGCTCTGCCTGCGGCTCGCCGACGGCGTGAAGGACTGCGCCAGCGAACAACTGCTGGCCGTCGCCAAGGACGCCGACGCTGCGGGGAACGCAGTGTTCGCCCGCGACGTGGCCCGCCGGGCGGTCTACTGCGCCAACGAGGCCGGGAACCGTATCGCGCTCCGCGTCTCGCAGCGCACGGAACAGTCCTTGGACGACAGGTTCGGCAGCCCGAAAAACGGCCTGCATTCGCTGACGACCTCCACCCTGACCGCCAGGGAATGCGAAGTCGCCGTCCGGGCTGCGGCCGGAACGTCCAACCGCAAAATCGCCGAACAGATGCACGTCTCGATCCGCACGGTCGAGGGCCACTTGTACCAGGTGTACGCAAAACTCCATGTCGCCAGCCGATCGGAGCTCAAAGATGTCATCTCGGGACCGGCGGCCAGCGCCCGCATCGGCTGACCCGCACCGAACCCACCGGGGCCCGGACGCGGTCGACGGCGGCGGGAGTGGCCCTGAGTGGAAAGCCTGACTGATGCCGTGACCCTGGTCGGCCGCTCCGGCGTCGTCAAGGAGGTGGTCCGCTGCCTCCGTGACGAGGGCAGGGCCGGGGCTGTGATTGTCGGGAGTTCGGGGTCCGGTAAGACCGCCGTCGTGAAGGCTGTCCTTACGGAACTGCACCCGCAGGGAACGGTGATCAGGCTCGCAGGGACCCCGGCGCTCGCCGCCGTCCCGTTCGGCGCGCTCGCACCGTATCTGGCGGGTCTCCCGGCGCACGACCTCGATTCATACGCTGCCGTGCTGGCGGCCGTGACAGCCAGCCTGAGGGCTGAGCCAAAGCTGGCCCTGTTCGTGATCGACGACGCCCAAAGTCTGGACCGGGGGACTGTCCAGTTGGTGGCGCAGGCCGTCGCCACCGGCGCGGCCCGATTGCTCGCCACCTGCCGTCCCGGGCCGCTGATTCCCGAGGAGTTCCTGGCCCTGTGGGATGACGGGATCATCGCGAAATTCGATCTGGCGCCCCTCAGCCGTTCCGAGGTGCATCAACTCTGCGAACAGGTGCTGCGCGCCGAGGTGTCCCCGTGGGTGAGCGAGGTGTTCGCCAAACTGACGGAGGGCAATCCGTTTAGGCTGATGTCCCTGATCGAGCACGCCCGCGCGACCGGAGCCATCGGGCTGAGACGTGGAGCGTGGTTCCTCCTCGCGGCGCCGGATCTGGGCAGCGTTCCGGCCGCTGATCTGCTCGACCACCAAATTCGCTCGATGTCCCCGGAGGAAAAGACGGCCGCTGCCATTGTCGCCCTGGCCGGGCCGCTCTCGCTCGGCCAGATCCTCAGGTTCAGCAGCCCCCGTGCCGTCGACGCCCTCGAGATGGCCGGGATCATCACCGTTTCACGGGACCGCGACCGGATCGTCAAGCCCGCCAGCCCGCTTATCGGGGAGATCATCCGCCGCCGCGTGCCCGCGGGACGGAGCGCCAGTCTCCGGGCCAGCCTGCTGGCACTGCCCTGGGTGGGCGCGGTGCACCCGGATGCCTTCCTGAACCAGCTGCGCTGGTCGCTGGATTCCGGGGCCGAGGTCCCCGCCGCGGAACTGCTCCGGGCCGCCACGGCAGCGAACGTCCAGCTGGACACCGCGACGGCGCTCCGGGCCGCGGGCGCCATCAAGGAGGAGCACTTCCTTTCTGAGGCGAGGATCCAGCTGGCCTATTCCAATTACATCCTCGGCCGGAGCGAGGCGTCGGCCGGTTACCTCGAAGCCGCGCAGCCGGTCCGCTACGGCCGGGCCTCCTACCTCGCCGCACTCCTGGCCGCGCGGCTCGGAACCGTGGCGGCATCCCTCGAACTTCCGCGCGAGGCGGGCGACGGGGGACCGGACGCCGTCGGCCCGGACGAGCCGCTCTGGGCGGGGCCAACCGCGGGCGTGGCAACCGGCCTCCTGCTGGAGCGCTGGGAGGGCCGGACCGCGGAGCTTCAGGAACGGCTGCAGGGGCTCGTCGCGGCCGCGGAGGGCAACCCGGAAATCCGCATCCCGGCGGTGTCTCGCCTGGCGGAGGTACTCACCGCCCAGGGCCGGGTGCTGGCGGGGCTGGGCATCGACCGGGAGGCCTGGCACGGCGTGCAGGACGCCGGCCTGGCACTTCCCCTGGTCTACGAAGACGTGCTGGCAAGGCACTGTCTGAACCTGATCCGCGCCGGCGAATGGGCTGAACTCGCCTCCGCCCTGGACGACTACACCGCGGGCCTGTCCCTACGGCTGCTGTACAGCGGGGGCATGCTGCACGTGATGCGCGGCTACTCCAGGCTGCGGCAGGGCCGCCTCCCGGAAAGCCTCGCCGAACTGTTGCTCGGAGTGGAAGAACTCCTGATCGCGGACCCCTGGGAACTGCTGGCCTTCGCGCACGCCGTGGCGGCCTACGCCGCCGCCGCCGCCGGACACCCCGGCGACGCAGCCGAACAGGCGCTGGCCTTCCGCAGCACCGCCTACCGCGAGCCGGCAACGCTTGGGCTCCTTGCGGCGGCCTACTGCACCGCTGCGGAGGTCGCATCTGGCCGGGACGGCGACGACGGCCGGCGCGAACTTGACCGGCTCGCGGACGAAGCGCAGCGGCAGGGGCTGCGGGGCGTGGAAACCGATATTCGACGGCTCGCGCTGCATGGCGGGGACACGGCGGCCGCGGCCGCCCTGGCGGCCAGCAGCAGTGCCGTCGAAGGCCCTGAGGCGCGGCTGCTGCGGGACTACGCGCTCGCGGTCGCCGCCTCGGATTCGACCGAGCTGATGGCCGTGAGCGATCAGGCTCTGAGCGCCGGATACCTGTTGCTGGCGCTCGAGGCCGCCCAGCAGGCCGCGCATCTGCTCGAACATGACCCGGACAAATGGAAACTGACCGCGGTCCAGCGCAAGGTGCACCACCGGATGGTCGCCGCCGGCATGTCCGCTCAGATGAACATCGTCCGCGGCGAGCATCACGCCGACCTCACCGCCCGGGAAACCGAGATCCTGAAGCTCGTGGCGGGCGGGGCCACGAACGCGGAAATAGCCGCCCGGTTGACCTTGTCGCAACGGACCGTCGAGGGCCATCTCTACCGCATCTTCGGGAAGCTCGGCGTCAGCCGCCGGGGCGAGCTCGTGGACGTCCAGCGTGATTTGCCGCAACCCTGACAGCGGCCGGGCCGGCAGCGGGGCCTGAGTGCGAAATGCAAGCGTTTTTTGACGCCACCGCGGGGAAGCCCGCGTATCGCCTGCGTGCCCCGGACACCATCCGGGAGTATGCCCAAGTAGTACGCCAGCGTAGTCCCCAAGAGAAGTCGGGTAACCCCTACTCGTGTGCAGATCCGGCCTCCGCGATTGACTTAAGTCAGTCCCAGGAACGACTCACAAGGGTCTCAAGATGAGTAATTTCTCAAGATGAATAACTACAGGGTGATAACCGACTGCAGGCAGCGCCCGCAGAGGAGCAGGGCCACAAGCCTGAGTTCCAGCGCCGCAATTGCCAGAGCCACGCGCAAACGTGGCCGTGTCGACACCACCCATAACCGAACTCCTTCAATGGAACCGTACGGTGCCCCAACCGGTAGCCGTACCCCCAAGACGGAGCCGGCGGCGTCAGAGCCTTCTGAGACCGAGGCTCTCCCCCCAGCCGCCGCCGGCTCCCTTAAACGGTCCGCACCACTGAGAGATGTGGAACTGCCCTGATCGCGGTAGACGAACACCGCACCGGCTAGAGAAAAAGAGGCAGTTGTTGGCATCGACGCCCCGCCCGGGTCCTACGGCCCGCAGGCGGGGCTCTTACGTGTGTCTGGACCACCGATGGGCTCTGCGGCGTTTTTGTCAGCGCCAGACGGCGCGCATCGGGATAGCCGACGATCTGCCAGCGGGACCTCGGCCGGCCCCCCGCGACGCCGCCGCATCCGAGCGTTGCGCGAACGTGGGATAATTAGGTCTAATCTGCGTGACGTAATAGGTTCCCGCCCCCGGCGGGCGGCCCTCTTGCGCCGCAGCGACTGCCGATCCAGGAGTTCCTGCCCATGGTTGCTACACCAGCCCATCTCCTCAGCTCAGCCGCGGCGCTGGGCAACGAGGAGGTCATGAGGATCCGCAACGACTTCCCCATCCTGAACCGGACCGTCAACGGGCACCGGCTCGTCTACCTGGATTCCGGGGCCACCTCGCAGAACCCGCTCAGCGTCCTGGAGGCGGAGCAGGAGTTCTACGAGCAGCGGAACTCCGCCGTGCACCGCGGCGCGCACCACCTCGCGGTGGAGGCTACCGAAGCCTTCGAGGATGCCCGCGAGACCGTGGCCGCCTTCATCGGCGCGGACCCGGATGAGCTGATCTGGACCTCCAACGCCACTGAGGGACTAAACCTGCTCAGCTACTCCTTCCTGAACGCCTCCCTGCCGGGCGCCCCCGCGGCGGCGGCCCGCTTCGCGCTCACCGCCGGCGACGAGATCGTGGTCACCGAGATGGAGCACCACGCCAACCTGATTCCCTGGCAGCAGCTGGCCGAACGGACCGGCGCCACGCTGAAGTTCATCCCGGTCGACGACGCCGGCGCCCTGGACCTCGACGCGGCCGCCCGGCTGATCGGCGGCCGCACGCGCGTGCTCGCCTTCACCCATGCCTCCAACGTCCTCGGGACCATCAACCCGGTGCCCGCGCTGGTCTCCCTGGCCCGCGCCGCCGGGGCCCTGGTGGTGCTGGACGCCTGCCAGTCCGCCCCGCACCTGGCCCTTGACGTCAAGGCCCTGGACGTGGACTTCGCCGTCTTCTCCGGCCACAAAATGCTCGGCCCCACCGGGATCGGCGGGCTCTACGGGCGCTCGGAGCTGCTCAACGCGATGCCGCCGTTCCTGACCGGTGGTTCGATGATCACCACCGTCACGATGGAACGCGCCGGATTCCTGCCCAGCCCGCAGCGTTTTGAGGCCGGCACGCAGAAGATCTCGCAGGCCGTGGCGCTGGCCGCCGCCGCCAACTACCTGAGCGAAACCGGCCTCGCCCGGATCCACGCCTGGGAAGCCGAGCTGGGCCGGCGGCTGGTGGAAGGGCTGGAGGCCATCCCCGGGATTCGGGTGCTGGGTCCGGCCGCCGGCCAGGAGCGGATCGGCCTGGCCGCGTTCGACGTCGCCGGGGTGCACGCCCACGACGTCGGACAGTTCCTCGACAGCCGCGGCATCGCCGTCCGGGTGGGCCACCACTGCGCCCAGCCCCTGCACCGCCGGCTCGGGCTCACGGCGAGCACCCGGGCCAGCACCTACCTGTACAACACCACCGACGACGTCGACGCGTTCCTCGACGCCGTCGCCGGTGTCCGCGGATACTTCCAAGCCTGAGGACGGCCCTGCATGAGTCTTGACCAGCTATACCAACAGATCATCCTGGAGCACTCCAAGGCCCGGCACGGCAGCGGCCTGGCCGACGCCGGTGTGCCGGAGGGGGCCAGCAGCGGCCAGTCGCACCAGCTCAACCCCGTCTGCGGCGACGAAATCACGCTACGGGTCGCCGTGGCCGGCGGCAAGGTCAGCGAACTGCGCTGGGACGGCGAGGGCTGCTCCATCTCGATGGCGTCCGCCTCCGTGCTGACGGACCTCGCCGAGGGTCTGGAGCCGGCAGAACTGCACCGCGTGATCGACAGCTTCCGCGAGGTACTGCGCTCCCGCGGGAAGGTGCCGGCCGACCCCGAGATCCTGGGCGACGCGGCGGCTTTCGAGGGCGTGTCCCGCTACGCCGCCCGGGTGAAGTGCGCCATGCTCTCCTGGGTGGCCGCCGAGGACGCCCTCGGCCAGGTGGAGTCACACCGGGATCCCGCGAACTAGGTCGGCAGCGCTCCTGACCTCAGGGCCGGCCGAGGCCCTTGTAGGTCCAGCCCGCGGCGCGCCATTTGGCCGGGTCCAGCACGTTCCGGCCGTCCAGGATCCGCGGCGCCGAGACCAGGGCCAGGGTGTCGTGCGGGTCCAGCTCGCGGTACTGCCGCCACTCCGTCAACAGCAGCACGGCGTCGGCCTTGTGCAGGGCGGCGTCCAGGTCCGGCTCGAGCGGGAGTTCCGGGAAACGCTTGGCGGCGTTTGCCAACGCCTGCGGATCGGTCACCGTCACCACGGCGCCCTGGAGCTGGAGCTGGGCCGCGGCGCTCAGCGCCGGCGAGTCCCGGACGTCGTCGCTCTCGGGTTTGAAGGCGGCGCCCAGCACGGCGATCCGCTGCCCCATCAGGGATCCGCCGCACAGTTCCCGGGTGAGCTCGACAACGCGGGTCCGCCGCCGCATGTTGATCGCGTCCACCTCGCGCAGGAATGTCAGGGCCTGGTCCGCGCCCAGCTCGCCCGCGCGGGCCATAAACGCACGGATGTCCTTGGGCAGGCAGCCCCCGCCGAAGCCGATCCCGGCGTTGAGGAATTTCCGGCCGATCCTCTCATCCATGCCGATCGCGTCGGCCAGCCGGGTGACGTCAGCGCCGGTGGCCTCGCAGACCTCGGCCATCGCGTTGATGAAGGAGATCTTGGTGGCGAGGAAGGAGTTCGCGGCGGCCTTGACCAGCTCGGCCGTGGCGTAGTCGGTGATGAGCCGCGGCGTTCCGCCCGCCAGCGGCGTCGCATAGACCCGGTCCAGGACGGCGACGGCTGGGTCGTCCTCCCTGCCGTCCGGGACGCCGTAGACGAACCGGTCGGGGTTCAGGGTGTCCGTGACGGCGTGGCCCTCGCGGAGGAATTCGGGATTCCAGACGAGGGTGGCGCCCGGCTCGGTCTCCGCGATGAGCTCGGCGAGCCGGGCGGCCGTCCCTACCGGCACCGTGGATTTCCCGGCGATCACGTCGCCCGAGGATACCTGGCCTGCCAGCGCTTCCACGGCCGCGTCGACAAAGCGCAGATCCGCCCTGTTTTCGCCCCGTTTTTGCGGGGTTCCGACGCAGATGAAGTGGACTTCCGCCCCGCGGGCGGCGGACATCTCGGTGGTGAACCGCAGCCGGCCGGATTCTTCGAGTTCCGACAGGAGTTCGTCGAGCACGGGTTCATAGAACGGGGCCCGTCCCCGGGACAGCTGCTCCACCTTGTCCGCGTCGACGTCGATGCCGACCACATCGTGGCCCAGCCTCGCCATGCACGCCGCGTGGACCGCGCCCAGGTAGCCGCAGCCGATAACCGAGATCCGCATTCCGAGGTCCTTCCGCCAAGCGTGTGATCACAGAGTACGTGCCGGCACCCGGTTTCGGACAGGCCTGCGGCGCGCCATTATCGGCAGCGCGAGAAGGGCACCAAGGAGGGCGCCGAGGCTGTTGGCCACGATGTCGGCGAGGGTGGGGTAGCGGTCGGGCAGGAAGAGGAACTGCGCGAGCTCGATGGCGGAGGACGCGAGCAGGCCGGCGGCCGCGCCCACCCACCAGTAGACGCGGCCGATGATCCAGGCAACGAGTGCGCCCAGCGGCACGAACAGCAGCACGTTGGAGGCGGATTCCACAAAACCGTAGTCGATCCAGTCGGGGACTCCCCGGCGGTGCAGCGCCCGGAGTGCCCGCTCCAGGAGCCCTGAAATGGGCCGGTCCACCGGTTGCGGCCACAGGGCCACCCCCGCCAGCACCGCGACGTAGGCGACGAGCCCCCAGGTGGCCACGCGATGGGGCCTCACAGGCATCCCCCTTCAGCAGTGGGCGGGCATTTTCCTGATTCTAGCCCCGCGCCGGGGTCAGCCGACCAGGCCCGCGATCCCGATGGCCGCCGTCGCCGCGCCGAGCAGCATCGAGATGCTGACCAGTACAACGTGGACGGTGAGGAAACGGGTGGCCTTGCCGCCGGCGTCGCGGGCCCGCGGGTCCTTCATGACGCGGCGCAGGAACTGCGGCCAGACCGCCAGGGACCAGACGCCGGCCACCACCAGCACGACGGCGAGGTAAGCGGGAAGCTCCATCGGCTAGTGGCTTTCGAGCCAGGCCTGGGCCTGGGTGGACTGGATGTTGAGGGCCTTGCCGACCATCGGCTCGGCCGCATCGGCGATCTTCCCGCCCAGCAGCGGCACCGAGGAGGTGACGGTGCCCTCCAGCTCGATCCTTGTGCTGCCGCCGTCGGCGACGAGGCGCTGCACGGCGTTGACATCCAGCGGGGCGCCGGCGACCTTGAGCGAGATGCTGCTCTGGCGGGAACCGTCGGCGGCCGGGGCTTCCCAGCTCTCCAGCTGCGTCACCTTGAGGCTCTCGCCAACGAACTTGCGGGCCAGGTCCGGCATCCGGGTGGTCGGGATGGTGCGGACGGTCGTGGTGTTGAACGCTCCGGCCGGGTCGCCGTCGACGGCAAACGATTCGAGGGTTCCGCCGACGAGTTCGCTGGTGTGGCGCAGGAAGTCCTCGTTGACGAAAACTGCCGTGACGCTCTCAACGTTGTGCGGAAGGGTGGTGGATGCACTCAGGGCCATTGGGGGTCCTCCATGGGGTGGGACTGGACGTTTCGGGCTCCCAACATCCTACGCGGTGGGCCCGGCGGGTTTCGATTCGGCCGCCGTCTCCGTCTCCCGCTCTGTCTCTGCGAGGCGTTGCGCCGCCGCGGCGATATTCCGCGACATGGCGGGGAAAATCAGGCTGTGGAACGGCAGCACGGCGAGCCAGTAGAGCTTGCCGCTGAGCCCCTTTGGGAAGAAGATCGCCCGCTGCCGGTAGCGGCTGCCGGTGCCCTCCGGTTCCACCGACAATTCCAGCCAGGCCCGGCCGGGCGCCCGCATTTCGGCGCGCAGCCGCAGCAGCCGGCCGCGGTCGATCCGCTCGACCCGCCACCAGTCCACCACCTCGCCTTCGGCCAGCAGGCGCGGGTGCCGCCGGCCGCGCGCCAGCCCCGCGCCCCCGGTGAGCTTGTCCAGCCAGCCGCGCACGCTCCAGGCCAGCGGCAGCGAATACCAGCCGTTGCGTCCGCCGATGCCTTCGATGATGGTCCAGACGTGTTTCGGGTCCACCGGGCTGGAGTAGGCGCGCTCGTCGACATAGACCCGGTGGCCGGCCCAGTCCGGGTCGCTCGGCAGCGGATCGGCGTCGGCCCCGGCGTTGGCCCACGTCGTCTCCACCTGCCCGTCGCGCTCCTTGCCCAGGGCCAGGGCCACCGCGCGCCGGTAGGGGGTGAGCCCTCCCTCTGGCTGCGGGATGTAGGAATCGATGTCATGCTCCCGCGATACGGCGTCGTGCTGCAGCGACTCCACCAGCGGCAGCGACATGGACAACGGGATCGGGGTGGTCAACGCGACCCACATCCCGGCAAGTTTCGGCGCGGGGATCGGCAGCGCCAACACCACCCGGTGCGGCAGCCCGGCCTCCGCGGCATATTCCTGCATCATGCCCGCGTAGCTGAGAACCTGCCGGGAGCCGATGTCGAAGGTGCGGTTGATCGGCCCTTCGAGCGCTGCGGCCCCGACGAGGTAGTGCAGCACGTCCCGCACCGCGATCGCCTCAATCTTGTTCCGCACCCAGCTGGGGGCGGGCATCACGGGCAGGGTCTCGGACAGGTGCCTGATCATCTCGAACGACGCCGAGCCGGAGCCGATCACGACGCCCGCCTGGAACACGATCGCATCGACCGGGCCGTCCAGGAAGACCTTGCCCACGGCCTCCCGGGACCGCATGTGCGTGGAGAGCTCGGCACCGGAGGGGTGCAGGCCGCCGAGGTAGACAATCCGATCGACGCCGGCCCCGGCGGCTGCCTGTGCCGCCGTTTCTGCCATGGCCTTTTCCTTGGCTTCGAACCCGGAGCCTCCCGCCATTGAGTGGACGAGGTAGTAGAGCACGTCGACGCCCTCGAGCGCCTCCCGCAGTGCAGCGCCGTCATCGAGGCTGCTCTGGATCACCTCGACCTGCTCCAGCCACGGGACCCCGGCGATTTTCGCCGGGGTCCGGACCAGGACCTTCACCCGGTGCCCGGCCTCGAGCAGGCGGGGGACCAGCCTTCCGCCGATGTACCCGGTGGCGCCTGTCACGAGCACCGTCTTCGTCTTCGCAGCCTTGGGGGTGCCGTTCATGGGTGGCTCCTTCTCATTGCGGACTCATTGCGGACTCATTGCGGATATCAGCCGGCGGATACAAGCCATTCGGAGCGGCGCCCCGTCCGGACTGCACGGCCCCCGACTGCACGGCCCCGGACTGTACGGCCCTGGCCGAAGTCCGTGCTGCCAGCTTAGCCTCGGGTGCCGGGCCGCCGCCGGGTCGCGGTAGGCTGGAAGGACCCGGGATTCTTGCGAATTTCGGGTATTCGTGTTGCCTGCATTCCCGTGATCACTTCAGGAGTTCCAGCCATGAGCCTCAACGGCCCCTCTCTCACCGGTCTGCGGCGTGTCCTCGCCGAGGACAAGACCTTCGCCCGTGTGCAGGCCGAAGCGTCACGGCCGTTTACGGCGCGCAGCGAGGACTACCAGCTCAGCGCGCCGGCCGGGATGCGGGCCGCGCTCCTCGCGGAGATGGCCGACGGCCTCGCAGTGGTCCCGTCCGACGGTGGCCCGTCCGGCGGCCCGTCCGGCGGCGCGACGCCGGTCGTCCTGGCCGTCACCGCGACCGGCCGCGAGGCCGAGGACCTGGCCGCCGCCCTGCGCGCCTTCCTGCCGGCAGACTCCGTCGCCGAGTTCCCCAGCTGGGAGACCCTGCCGCACGAACGGCTGTCGCCGCGCTCGGACACGGTGGGCCGCCGGCTCTCCGTGCTCCGCCGCCTCGCGCACCCGGAAACCGCCGGCGGCGGGCCCCTCCGCGTGGTTGTCGCCCCGGTCCGCGCCGTGGTGCAACCGATTGTGGCGGGCCTTGGCGAGCTGGTCCCGGTGACCCTCTCGGTGGGCCAGGACGCCCCGTTCGGGGACGTCGTGAAGAACCTCGCGGACGCCGCGTACGCCCGGGTGGACATGGTCACCCGCCGCGGCGAGTTCGCGGTCCGCGGCGGCATGCTGGACGTCTTCCCGCCCACCGAGGACCACCCGATCCGGGTCGAGTTCTTCGGCGACGAGGTCGAGCAGATGCGCTGGTTCGCCGTCGCCGACCAGCGCTCGCTGACCGCACCAGGCGTGCACCACCCCACCGAACTGCACGCCCCGCCTTGCCGCGAAATCCTGATCACGCCTTCGGTGATGTCCCGGGCCGCGACCCTGAAGGCCCAGCTGCCGGCCGCGGCGGACATGTTGGAGAAAATCGCCGGCGGCATCGCCGTCGAAGGCATGGAGTCACTGGCCCCGGTGCTGGTAGATTCCATGGTGCCGTTCCTGGACCAGTTCCCGGCGGGCTCCATCTCCGTCGTGATCGAACCCGAAAAGGTCCGCACCCGCGCCCACGACCTCGCCGCCACCAACGAGGAGTTCCTCGAGGCGGCCTGGTCCACGGCGTCCGACGGCGGAACCGCCCCGCTGGATTTGAGTTCCGCGGCGTCCGCGGCCCTGCACTCGGCGAGCTTCCGCTCGCTGGGCGAGACCCGCTCCACCGCGCTCGCGCACGGCGTGTCATGGTGGTCCATCAGCTCGCTCGCCAGCGACGAGGAGCTGCTGCCGGAGATCGACGTGCTAAACCTGCACGCCCGCGAACCGCGCGGCTACCAGGGCGACGTGGCCGAGATGATGGACTTCATCGGCTCGCACGTGCGGGAACAGTGGCGGATCGTCGTCGCCACCGAGGGCCCCGGGCCGGCGCAGCGCCTCGCCGAGCTCTTCCACGACAATGACATTCCCTGCGCCCGGGTCGAAGCCCTGGACGCGGACCCGCAGCCGGGCCTGATCGAGGTGACCACCGCCGCCGTCGGCCGCGGCTTTGTGCTGGACGCGCTCAAAGTGGCCCTGCTGACCGAGGCCGACCTGCTGGGCCGGACCTCCGCCGGTTCCACCAAGGACATGCGCCGGATGCCGTCCAAGCGGCGCAACGCCGTGGACCCGCTGCAGCTGCTGGCCGGTGACTTCGTGGTGCACGAACAGCACGGCATCGGCCGGTTCGTGGAACTGATCCAGCGCAAGGTCGCCGGTGGCGGCGACGGCGTGCGCGAATACCTGGTGCTGGAGTACGCGCCGTCCAAGCGCGGCGCCCCGGGTGACCGGCTCTTTGTCCCCACCGACCAGCTTGACCAGGTCACCCGCTACGTCGGCGGCGACACCCCGGTGCTGAGCAAGATGGGCGGCTCCGACTGGGCCAGCACCAAGTCCAAGGCCCGCAAGGCCGTCAAGGAGATCGCCGGCGAACTGATCCGGCTGTACTCGGCCCGGATGGCCTCCCGCGGCCACGCCTTCGGCCCGGACACCCCGTGGCAGCGCGAACTCGAAGAGGCCTTCCCCTATGTGGAGACCCCGGACCAGCTGACCACCATCAACGAGGTCAAGGCGGACATGGAGCGGGAGATCCCGATGGACCGCCTGGTCTCCGGCGACGTCGGCTACGGCAAGACCGAGATCGCGGTCCGGGCGGCCTTCAAGGCCGTCCAGGACGGCAAGCAGGTCGCCGTGCTGGTGCCCACCACCCTGCTCGCGCAGCAGCACTACGAGACCTTCACGGAACGCTTCTCCGGCTTCCCGCTGCGGGTCAAGCCGCTGTCCCGCTTCCAGGGCGCCAAGGAGGCCAAGGAGACGGCCGAGGGCGTGAAGAACGGCACCGTCGACGTCGTGATCGGCACGCACCGGCTGCTGTCCAAGGACTTCGCGTTCAAGGACCTCGGCCTCGTGATCGTGGACGAGGAGCAGCGCTTCGGCGTCGAACACAAGGAAGCGCTCAAGAAGATGCGCACCAACGTGGACGTCCTGGCCATGAGCGCCACCCCGATCCCGCGCACCCTTGAGATGTCCCTGACCGGCATCCGCGAGACCTCCACGCTGGCCACCCCGCCGGAGGAGCGGCACCCGGTGCTGACCTACGTGGGTCCGTACACGGACAAGCAGACCTCGGCCGCGATCCGGCGCGAGCTGATGCGCGAGGGCCAGGTCTTCTTTGTGCACAACCGGGTCTCCACGATTGACCGGACCGCGGCGAAGATCCGCGAACTGGTCCCCGAGGCGCGCGTGGAGGTGGCGCACGGCAAGATGTCCGAGAGCCGGCTGGAGCAGATCATCGTGGACTTCTGGGAGAAGCGCTTCGACGTGCTGGTCTGCACCACGATCATCGAGACCGGCCTGGACATCTCCAACGCCAACACCCTGATCGTGGACGGCGCGGACAAATACGGGCTCTCCCAGCTGCACCAGCTGCGCGGGCGTGTGGGCCGCGGCCGGGAACGGGCGTACGCCTACTTCCTGTACCCCTCGGAGAAGCCGCTGGGCGAGGTGGCCCTGGAACGGCTCAAGGCGGTCGCCACCCACAACGAGCTCGGCGCCGGCATGCAGCTGGCCATGAAGGACCTCGAGATCCGCGGCGCGGGCAACCTGCTGGGCGGGGAACAGTCCGGCCACATCCAGGGCGTCGGCTTCGACCTTTACATCCGGCTGGTTGGCGAAGCCGTGGCCGACTACCGCGGCGAGGCCGAGGAAAAGGCCGCGGAGATGAAGATCGAGCTGCCGGTCAACGCGCACCTGCCGCACGACTACGTGCCCGGCGAACGGCTGCGCCTGGAGGCCTACCGGAAGCTGGCCGCCGCGCTCAGCAACGAGGCCATCGACGAGGTCGAGGCCGAACTCGTGGACCGCTACGGCGAGCTGCCGCTGCCCGCGGAGAACCTCGTGGCCGTGGCCCGGTTCCGGGTCGGCGCGCGCGAGGCCGGCCTGACCGACGTCGCCCTGCAGGGGAACTTCATCAAGTTCTCGCCCGCCCAACTGCCGGAATCCAAGCTGATGCGGCTGGCCCGGATGTACCCCGGTTCGCAGGCGAAGCCGGCCCTGGACGCGGTGCTGATCCCCAAGCCCAAGACGGCCAGGGTCGGGGGCCGAGACCTGCAGGACGCCGAGATCCTGGCCTGGGCCAACGGCGTGATCGAGGCGATCTTCTCCGACGCCCCGCTCCCAGTGGGCTAGCCCCGTGATGGGAGGACACCACGCCGCGTCCGGGGCCGCGGTGTGGGTTGCTATTGCCTCGACCGGGCCATACACGCTGGGCTGGTACCCGCTGGACGCCACCGGGATCCTGATCGGCGGGATGGCGACGGCGGGCACGGCCCTGGTCTGCGACTGGGACCACCGCTCATCCACCGTGGCGCATGCCCTGCCGCCGCTCTCGAACCTGATCGCCGTCGGGATCGAAAACGCCTCCGGAGGCCACCGCCAGGGCACCCACTCGGTGCTCGGCGCGGCGTTCTTCGTGCTGCTCGCGGCCATGGCAGGGCAGATCCAGGTGCAGACCGGCTGGGGCCTGCTGTCCGTCGGCGCCGGCCTGCTGTGCATGTTCATGATCAACATCGCCGCGAAGGCGCTGAAGCTGTTTCCCAAGTACGGCTGGATCAGCAACTGGATCTTTGCCCTGGCCATGGCCGGGCTGGTGACCTGGTTCGCTCCGCACCAACGGTCCTGGCTGCCGGTGTCCATGCTCGCCGGTGTCATCGTGCACATCGTCGGGGACATGATCACCACCGGGGGAGTGCCGCTGCTCTGGCCGCTGGTGGTCAAGCCGCCCAAGATCCTCCGCAGGCTGCCGCTGGTCAAGGACGTCTGGAAGGCCAACGGGGCATTCTCCATCCCGCTGCTGGGCCGGGCCGGCTCGCGGCGGGAATGGTTCGTGCTGATCCCGGTCAGCGCCTACGCCATGGTCGGCATGTTTTTCGCCGGCCTGGCCCTGGCCAAGGGGCACTTCCCGGCCGCGCTCGCGCTGGGCACCGCACTGGTCAACCGCCTGCTGGCCGCCGTCGGAGGCTAGGGCCGACGGCGGCCCGCGGCTCGGCGCGGCGCGGTTTCCGCCCCGGTTTCGGACGCGCGCGGACCGGGTCCGGGGTGCCCCGGTCCGAAACCGCCGCGCTTTTCCGGAACCGGCCGGTTAAACGACTGAAGCCCCGGAAAACCGGGGCTTCAGCGAATACGCTTAGTTCTCGCCGGCGGAATCCGAGCGGCCCGTGATGGTCTGCGGGATCCAGAACGCCAGGGCGAAGAGGGCCAGGCAGGCGGCCATCGGCCAGGGGTTGCCCAGGCTGAGGAAGGAGAGCGAGTAGAGGGCGCCGAAGAACAGGGCCATCATCAGGACAAACAGCACGACGCTGGATGCCAGGCTGCTCTCGCCCTGCCGGGTCTTGGTGGTGTTGTTTGACATTCGTTCCTCCTCGGCCCCGCGGGGCTCAAAAAACTGTGGCGGCAGCGGCTGTTACCGGTGTGCGGTCAGTACGCGGATGAACCCTGTTCACCCTTGACGATCGCGATGCCGGAGCTGGCGCCAATACGTGTTGCACCTGCAGCTATCATAGCCTGCGCGTCGGCGAGGGACCGCACGCCGCCCGAGGCCTTGACCCCGAGTTCGGGACCCACCGTGCGGCGCATTAGGGCGACGTCCTCAACGGTGGCTCCGCCGCCGTTGAAACCGGTGGAGGTCTTCACGAAGTCTGCTCCGGCCTCGACGGCGGCCTCGCAGGCGAGGGCCTTCTGGGCGTCGTCGAGCAGCGCGGTCTCGATAATGACCTTCAGGATGGCCCCGCCGGCGTGGACCGACTCCGCCACCGCGCTGATGTCATCGACCAGGGCACCCTTGTCATTGGCCCGGGCCGCGGCGATGTTGATCACCATGTCGATCTCGTCCGCGCCGTCCAGCACCGCGCCGCGGGCCTCGAAGGCCTTGACATCGCTCGGGGTGGCGCCCAGCGGGAACCCGATCACCGAGCAGGTCAATACGCCGGTACCCTTGAGCGCCGTCTTGACGGTCTTGACCCAGATCGGGTTCACGCAGACGGACTTGAAGTGGTACTCGGCCGCCTCGGCGCACACCTTCAGGACCTCGGCCTCACTCGCCTCCGGCTTGAGCAGGGTGTGGTCGATGTACGAGGCAATGGTGCCCGCCGAGTGGCTGGCGGTGCCGGCGGCCGTGCCGCCCGTGGTGGCTTCGTTGCTCATGGTGGTCCCTTTCCTGGCGGGCCTGGTTCGTGGCCGGCCCACCCTGCTGACACGGCGTATGTCGTGGCTTCTCCGTGAACCATCTTGCCATAACGGGAACGGCGGGGATCCGCCCTACGCCGCCTGCGGAAGGGGCGCGGCGAGGGAGGCCTGCAGCAGGTGCGAAGCGCAGACGCCGGCGGCGGAACCGGCAGCCACCAGCAGGCCGAGCCGGACGCCGTCGTATGCCGCGGCGTCGCCGATGGCCCAGATTCCGGGGACCGAGGTGCGGTAATCCGTGCCCACCACAATCCCGCCCTGCGGCGCGGTGGCCAGGCCTGCCGTGCGGGCCAGGCTGTCGCGGGGGACGCGTTCTTCGGCGAGGACCACGAGGTCACCGCTCATCCGGGCGCCGTCGTCGAAGACAATGCCGGCGGCCGGCAGCGCCGAGCCGGCGAGGGTGGGGACCACGGCGGAGGGGCGCTGTGTGGTGCGGACCGGGCGGACGCCGCGGGCCCGCAGTACGGCCTCGGCCTGGCCCGCGGCCGTGCCGGTGCCCACCAGGATGCCGAGCGGCCTGCGGCCCAGGACCCGGGTGACGTCCTTGACCGCGTCGCCGAGCCGGGTGGCGTCGTCGATGGTGGAGTAGCTCAGGCACCGGGCCGCGCCCTCGATCGGGGCCAGGACGGGGGCCGAGCCGGTGGCGATCACCAGCTGGTCGTATCTGAATTCGAGGCCGTCCGCCGTCGTGACCCGCCGGTCCGCGGCGTCGATGAAGCTGGCCGGCTGCCCGAAGCGGACCGAGACCTGGGGCAGGGCGGCGAGCTCGAGCAGTTCCTCGGGGGCGTCGTCGCGGTTGCTGAGCACCGTGATGCCGCCGGCGAACGGGGTGCGGGTGAGCTGGCGGACCAGCGCCTGCGCCGCCGGTCCGGCGCCGGCGATCACGATCCGGGGCCGGGTCTGGGGTGTGGCGGACACGGTGGAGATGGCGGACGCTTCCGTAACGGACATGTGCTGGCCCTTTCGCTGGTGGGCCGGATGTGGCCCGTGTTCTTGATGTTCCCCAGCGTAGGGGGCCGATTTTTCGGACAGGTTACCGTGTTGTTGCGGTATTTTCCCGGCCCGTTCGGCAGTTGTTACCAGCTGGTAATGGCGTGGGTCACACCCGGATCCGGTAGCCGCGCTTCACCACCGTTTCCACCAGGCTGCCGTCCGGCAGCGCGGAACGCAGCCGGCTGACGGTCATGTCCAGGGCGTGGACCGATCCCCGCAGTTCCAGGAGGTCGGAGAGCGCGTCACGGGAGAGCACCGCCCCGCCGGCACCCAACAGCGCCCGCAGCAGCAGCAGGGGCGCCGGGGCCAGCTCCACGGCTTCGCCGTCGATCCGCAGCGAGCGGCCGCGCAGCTCCACGGCGCCGGAAGCGGTGTCCAGGCGCCGCACGTGGTTCAGGGCCAGGTGCTCGCAGACCAGCCGGATCAGGGCGCCCATCCGGAACCGTTCCGGGATCAGCGGCTGCACCCCGGCGTCGAGCAGCGGCTGGGCGGTGACCGGCCCGACGACGGCGGTGGCCACCGTGGTCTTCAGGCTCTCCACGAGCTGTTTGTAGAGGCCCATCTCATGCGCGGTGCTCCACAGCGCGTCGACGGCGGGGGCGGACGTGAAGGTCAGGACGTCCAGGTTGCCGCTGCAGGCCGCCTCGATCAGCTTCGGCAGCCGGTCCGCGCCGTCGGGCTTGACCCAGCGGTACGGGGTGACTGTCATGACCGTGGCGCCGGACATCCGGAGGCGCTCCAGCTGGCGCACATCGGTGTAGCCGTGCAGTTGCACCGCGACGGTCTTGCCGCGTACCCCCTCGGACAGCAGCATGTCCACCAGGGTCGCTGTGGTCTCGTCGCTGCTGATCCCGACGTCGGCCAGCCCCGCAGCGCGCACGGCGCCGCGGGCCTTCGGGCCCCTGACGAACATCCGGGTGGCGCCCAGGGTGTCCAGCAGCTGCTCGCCGATGCCGAAGGTGTCCGCCGCCTCGCACCAGCGGCGCATGCCGTAGGCAGTGGTGGCGATGCAGAGCTCCGGCCGGGCCTCGATGATGGCGCGGGTGTCCTCGATCAGCCGCAGGTCCTCCTGCACCGGGGCGATCTTCAGCGCCGGGGCGTGCAGCACCTCGGCGCCACGCCGTTCCAGGGCCTCGATCAGGTCCTGGGAGCGGCGATGCGAGGTGACCCCGATCCGGAACCCTTCCAGCGGGAGCTCCACCGCGTCGGGGACGGGTCCGGGGGCGGTCTCCGGGGTGGCCGCCGGGGCGACGGCGTTGAGTGCACTCACGGCCCTCACGCCCCCATCAGGGACGCGGCCAGACGGTCGAGTTCGGCTTCGGCTTCCGCGCCGCCCCGGTTGGCTTCGGCCACCCGGACCACCTCGCCGATCACCAGCACGGCGGGGTTGCTGCAGTCCGCGGCCGCCGTCGTGATGGTGCCGAGGTCCGCGATGGTGGTCCGCTGGCCGGGCCGGTAGCCGCGTTCGACGACGGCCATCGGCATGTCCGCGCGCATCCCGGCCCGGCGCAGGCCGGCCGCCAGCTGGTGCAGCGTGCCGATGCCCATCAGGACCACGATGGTTCCGCCCAGGCCGGCCAGGTGCAGGTGTTCCTTCTCGGTCAGCGGGGCGTGGCCGGAGACCACGGTGAACAGGTGGCTGACCTCGCGGTGCGTGACCGGGATCCCGGCCGCGGCCGGCACGGAGATGGCGCTGCTGACGCCGGAGACGACGCGGACCGGGACGCCGGCTTTCACGCAGGCGGCCACTTCCTCGCCGCCCCGGCCGAACACGTACGGGTCGCCGCCCTTGAGCCGGACCACGTTGTTGCCCGCAAGCGCGGCGTCCACCATCAGGGTCTCGATGTCGGACTGGGCCACCTTGTGGTGGCCGGGCTGCTTGCCCACGTCGACCAGCTCCGCCGAGGTCAGCGACGGCAGGTCCTGGTACGGGGCCAGCCGGTCGTAGAAAACGACGTCGGCGTCGCGCAGGGCCGCCACGGCGGCGACGGTGAGCAGGTCGGCGGTGCCGGGTCCGCCGCCCACCAGGGTGACGTGGCCGGCGGGGCCCGCGGCGGGCTCCACTGCCACCGGGATGCCGGTTTCGCGGCAGCGCTGGAGCAGGCCCGCCCAGCCGGGCTGGCCGTCCTCGACGGCGGCGACCAGGAAGGGGCGCTCCGGCAGCGGGCCGTCGGGCCGTGAGCCGGCCGGGGAGCTGAGCCGCGAGACGACGGCCCCTGCGGCCCGGTAGCGGCGGACGGCCTGCCGGGCGGCGGGGTCTGCGCCGGTGACCAGGACTTCCCGGCCGGTGAGGTCAATGGTGAGCTGCATGGCTAAACCTCGTTCTCGTTGCTGGACCGGACCGGAATGCTGGCGCCGATGAGTACCGGTTGCTGGCCGGCCCGGGCCTTTTCTTCTGCGGTGGCCGGTCGCATCTGGCCGCGCTCGTCGGGGACGAAGGTGATGGAATCGTCCTTCTGGTCCGGGGCGTTGACGAAGGAACGGAAGCGGCGCAGCCGCTCGGGATCCTTCAGGGTGTCGGCCCATTCGTCGATGTAGGTGTCCACGTGCTTGGCCATGGCGGCCTCAAGGTCCGCGGCGATGCCGAGGGTGTCGTGCACCACCACGTCCTCGACGTGCTTGATGCCGCCGTCGAGCTCCTCCTGCCAGCGCGCGGTGCGCTGCAGGCGGTCGGCGGTGCGGATGTAGTACATGAAGTAGCGGTCGATGTACTTGATCAGGGTTTCGTCGTCGAGGTCCTTGGCCAGCAGCTGCGCGTGCGCCGGGGTGGCGCCGCCGTTGCCGCCGACGTACAGGTTCCAGCCGTCGGCGGTGGCGATCACGCCCACGTCCTTGCCACGGGCCTCGGCGCATTCCCGGGCGCAGCCGGAGACCCCCATCTTCAGCTTGTGCGGGCTGCGGAGGCCGCGGTAGCGCAGCTCCAGTGCGATGGCCATGGCCACCGAGTCCTGCACCCCGAAGCGGCACCAGGTGGAGCCGACGCAGGACTTCACGGTGCGCAGGCTCTTGCCGTAGGCCTGGCCGGATTCGAACCCGGCGTCCACCAGTTCCTTCCAGATCTCCGGCAGCTGCTCCAGCCGGGCACCGAACATGTCGATCCGCTGGCCGCCGGTGATCTTTGTGTAGAGCCCGTACTTCTCGGCCACCGCGGCGATCACACCCAGTTTCTTCGGGGTGATCTCGCCGCCGGCGATGCGCGGCACCACGGAATAGCTCCCGTCCTTCTGCATGTTGGCCAGGGCGCGGTCGTTGGTGTCCTGCAGCGTGCCGCGGCCGGCGTCCAGGACGTAAGCGCTGTTCTGGCTGGCCAGGATGTTGGCGATCGTCGGCTTGCAGATGTCGCAGCCGTCCCCGGTGCCGCACCGGGCCATGACCTCCTCGAAAGAGGCCAGTTCCAGGACCCGGATGGTCTCGAAGAGTTCCTGCCGGGAGAGTTCGATGTGTTCGCAGAGTGCCTTGGAGACCTCGACGCCGGACTTGGTCAGCTCGGTTTCGAGCAGCTTCTTGAGCATCGGGACGCAGGATCCGCAGCTGGTTCCGGCGCGGGTGCAGCCCTTAAGCTCGCCGAGTTCCCGGACCGGGGCCTCGCCGTCGCAGGCGCCGCAGCCGTTGACGGCGTCGCGGATGGATCCGGCTGTCACGTTGTTGCAGGAACACAGGATGGCGTCGTCCGGGAGTTGGGTATCCGGGACGTCCCCGCCGCCGGCCGCGGTGAGGTAGGCGCCGGGTTCGGCGGCCAGTTCGCGGCCCAGCAGGGGGCGCAAGGACGTGTAGGGGGCCGCGTCGCCGACGAAGATTCCGCCGAGGAGGGTTTTGGCATCGTCCGTGGTGACGATCTTTTGGTAGACGCCGCGGGCGGGGTCGGCGTAGACGATTTCCAGGGCGTGTTCCGCCCTGGCGAAGGCATCGCCGAAGCTGGCGACGTCGACGCCGGAGAGCTTGAGCTTGGTGGCGGTGTCGAACCCCGGGAAGGTCGCCGCGCCGCCGTGCAGCCGGTCCGCGACGATCTCCGCCATGGTGTTGGCCGGTGCCACGAGTCCCAGGCACATGCCGCCGAAGTTGGCGACCTCGCCGATGGCCCAGATGCCAGGGACCTCGGTGGAGCAATCGTCTGAGATCACGACGCCGCCGCGCGGGCCGAGCTCGAAGAGCTGGTCCCCGGCCGGTCCGGCCTCGTTGGCGGCGCGGAACAGCTCGTCGCGGGGCTTCACGCCGATCGCGACGATCACGAGGTCGGCGTCGATGATCCGGCCGTCGGCCATCAGGACGCCGGTGACCTGGCCGTCGTCGTCGGCGAGGACTTCGGCGGGGAAGACGCCGCCGTGGACGGTGAAGCCCTTGGCCTCGATCAGCCGGCCCAGGGCCTGCCCGGCGCCCTCGTCCAGCTGGGTGTTCATGAGCCAGGGGGAGCCGTTGATCACGATCGGGGTGGCTCCGAGCTGCTCGGTGCCGGCCGCGGATTCCAGTCCCAGCAGCCCGCCGCCGATGGTCACGGCGTTGACCTTGCGGCCCAACTTCTCGGTGAGCTCCGCGATTGCCTGGTTGATGGCCCGGACATCCTCCAGCGTGCGGTAGACGTGGGTGAGTTCGGCGCCGGGAATGGGCAGGCGGGCGGCGTCCGAGCCGGTCGCGACCACCAGTTCGTCGTACGGGTAGGCGGTGCCGGCCGCGGTGTGCACGGTTTTCGCGATGGCGTCCAGGCCGGTGACTCGCTCGCCGGTCCTGAGAGTGAGGGCCTCGTGCTCCCACATGGCGGCACTGCCGAGCGTGAGGTCGACGTCGGGGTCGGTGAGGGCCTTGCTGAGCGCGACGCGGTCGTAGGGCAGGTGGGCTTCCTCGGTGAGGACGGTGACCTGCCAGCCGTCCAGGCCGCGGGCGTGCATGGCCTCGGCGAAGCGGTGCGCTGCGGGTCCGCCGCCGGCGACGACGACGCGGCGGGCGTTCTGCCCGGAGGCCGTGCGGGGAGTGGCGTTTTCGGGGCTGGCGGTCTGTCCGGTCACGGGTGGCCTTTCGTTGGGCCGCAGGCGGTGCTCTGCAACGGGTCGATCCAGCTGTGGTGATCCGCCAGGTTCATTAGTTCGGTTCATGAGCCCGGTGGATCAGCTGGTCCGTTCAGCCTAGGGACCGGCAGTTTCGCTTCAGTTTCCCTTTTGTTTCGTGATCTTAACTTCTGCATCACGGACGCGTTTCCGGCGGTGTGAGGTCTCTTTTACCGGCCGGACACATTGGCCGCACGCCGTTGAAACACCGCGGTCCTAGCGTGGGATTGTGGCCGCAGCAGTGGCCCGGAAAACTTTGAGTCAGGCAACTTTGAGAGGGGCCAACATGACCGCCGTACTGGAAAGCGCAGCCCGCAGCTTTGTGCAGCGCATAGCGGGAGCCGGAACCGCCTGGCACCGGGTGTGCGCCGTCGAGGACCTGGAGCCCGGCTGGGGCGAAGCCGCGTTGGTTGCGGGGCGCCAGGTGGCGCTGTTCCGCACCGCCGCCGGTGGGGTTTTCGCGGTCGAGCAGGCCGACCCGGCCACCGGGGCGCACGTGATGGCCCGCGGCATCACCGGCTCCCGCGGCCCCCGGCCGACGCTGGCGTCCCCGCTGCACAAGGAGGTCTACGACCTGGGCACGGGGGAGTGCCTGGGCAACCCGGAGCTGCGCCTTGGCACCTTCGCCGCCCGGATCGCGGACGGCTACATCGAGGTGGAGCTCTAGAGCCCCAGCGCCTCGCGCACGTCGGCCAGGACACTGTCCAGGGCCGCCCGCGCCTCGAGCCGCGCCTGCGGCAGTTCGGCGGCGGATCCCACGCTGCGGATCACCTCGAGGTAGCACTTGAGCTTCGGTTCGGTGCCGCTGGGGCGGATGATGACGCGGGTGCTGTCCTTGGTCAGATAAAGCAGTCCGTCGGTGGGCGGCAGCTGTTCGCTGCCCGCCGCCAGGTCCGCCGCGGTTTCGACGGCGGAGCCGCCGAAGGAGTCCGGCGGGCTGACCCGCAGCCGGTTCATCATGGCGTCCAGCAGGCCCAGGTCCGCCACCCGGATGCTGAGCTGGTCGCTGGCGTGCAGCCCGTGCACCAGGTACAGCTCGTCCAGGGTGTCGAAGATGGTCTTGCCCTCGGCCTTCGCCGCGGCCGCGAGTTCGGCGATCAGCACGGCGGCCGAAATCCCGTCTTTGTCCCGCACCAGCGAGGGAGCGACGCAGTAACCCAGCGCCTCCTCGTAGCCGTAGAGCAGGCCCGGCACGCGGGCGATCCACTTGAAACCGGTGAGGGTTTCCTCGTGGGCGTAGCCCGCAACGGCGGCGATCCGCGCCAGCAGCCGTGAGGAGACAATCGAATTGGCGAAGACACCGGCGGCTGTTTCCGCGCTGCCGTCCCCGGCGGCCAGCCGCGCCACGACGTGCGCTCCCAGCAGGGCGCCCACCTCATCGCCGCGCAGCATCCGCCAGGCGCCGGTGTCCGGGTCCTGGGCGGCGACGGCGGCGCGGTCGGCGTCGGGGTCGTTGGCGATCACAATGTCCGCGCCCACCCGGGCCGCGGTTTCCAGCGCGAGGTCCAAGGCGCCGGGCTCCTCGGGGTTCGGGAAGTTCACGGTGGGGAAGTCAGGATCCGGTTCCGCCTGCTCGGCGACCAACGTGACGTCCGCGAAGCCCGCCGCGTTGAGCACCGCCACGGCCGTCTCGCCGCCCACGCCGTGCATGGGGGTCAGGACGATTTTCAGGTCCCGGGCGGGGAAGCGGTCCCGGGCGGCGAGGGCGGCGACGGCGGCCTCGTAGTCGGCCACGATCGACAGATCCAGCACCGTCCAGCCGTCGCCGGCCAGCGGGATCGAATCCAGCGCGCCGACGGCGTCGATTTCCGCGGCGATCAGGGCGTCATACGGTGCGACGATCTGGGCGCCCTGTCCGCTCTCCTCGACGGCGTGCCGGCCCAGATAGACCTTGTAGCCGTTGTCCTGCGGCGGGTTGTGGCTGGCCGTGACCATCACGCCGCCGTCGCAGTCCAGGGCGCGGACCGCGTAGGCGAGCAGCGGGGTGGGCAGTGCGGAGGGCATCAGGAACGTCTCGATGCCGGCGGCGGTGAAGATCGCGGCCGTCTCTTCGGCGAAAATATCCGAGTTGTAGCGGGCGTCATAGCCGACGACGGCGCGCGGCCGGGTTCCCGGTGCCGCCTGACCGACGGTGCCGACCAGGAAGGCGGCGAGGCCCGCGGCGGCGCGGCGCACCACCACGCGGTTCATCCGGTTCGGGCCGGCGCCGAGGGCCGCCCGCAGTCCCGCGGTGCCGAACTGGAGTGTGCCGCTGAAGCTGTCGGCCAGTTCCTGCCGGGCTCCGGCGACGCCGTCGTCGGCGAGGCGGACCAGTTCGGTCAGCGCAGCGGCGGTCGCGGGATCCGGGTCCTGGGCGGCCCAGGTGCGGGCCTCGCTCAACAGTTGGGTGAATGCGGCATCGGAAGACGTCATGGGTACCAAACTAGCGTCAAACTTCGACCCGGCGCGCCCCGACAAGCGCGGTCAGGGCTTACAGTTCCGTCACACTCGGACCCGGCGCAGGACTTCCGAAGGATCCGCTCAAGACCGCGGCCGGCGGAGCGGCGGGTCATTGACACCGATTTTTCCGGACACGTAACGTCTTGAATATGAAAATGGGACGTGGGGTGGAATGGGCCTTGCACTCCTGCGTCAACATGTCCTGGACGCCGCCGGGGGAGGCCGTGAACAGTGCCCGGCTCGCGGCTTTTTACCGGCTGCCCGCGGCGTACCTGAACAAGCAGCTCCAGGCCCTGGTCCGGGCCGGCATCCTGACCTCGGTCTCCGGCCCCCGCGGCGGCTTCCACCTCGCGCGCAGGCCGGAGAACATCACGGTGCTGGATGTGGTCCTGGCCCTGGAAGGACAGGAACCGGCGTTCCGCTGTGAAGGCATCCTGGGCAGCGTCCCGGAAGCGGACCGGCAGGAGAACTTTGCGCGGACCTGCCTGATCTCGCAGACCATGCGGCAGGCGGAACTGGTGTGGCGGCAGGCGCTGGCGCGGCAGACCATCGCCGGAATCGCCGAGTCCATGGAGCGCCGGTTCCCCGGGGACCGGGAGAAAGCCGTCCGGCACCTAAGCGCCGCCGCCGGCTGACTCCCCGGCCCCGGTCAACGGTGCTGACGCCCCGGGTTAAAGCTTGGCGATGATCTCCGCGAGCAGCTTGGAGATGCGCGGGCCCGCGGCCTGGCCGGCTTCGAGGACCTCCGCGTGGCTCAACGGCACCGGGCTGATGCCGGCGGCCAGATTGGTCACGAGCGAGATGCCGAAGACCTCCATGCCCGCGTGGCGTCCGGCGATGGCTTCAAGCGCGGTGGACATGCCCACCAGGGACGCGCCGATCCGCTTGGCGTACTGCACCTCGGCCGGGGTCTCGTAGTGCGGGCCGGTGAACTGGGCGTAGACCCCCTCGTCGAGGCTGGGGTCGACTTCGCGGGCCAGGCCGCGGATCCGCGAGGAGTAGAGGTCGGTGAGGTCAACGAAGGTGGCGCCCTCGAGCGGGGACGTGGCGGTGAGGTTGATGTGGTCGCTGATCAGCACCGGGGTGCCCGGCGCCCACTCCTCGTTCAGTCCGCCGCAGCCGTTGGTCAGGACCAGCGTCTTGCAGCCGGCGGCGGCCGCGGTGCGCACTCCGTGCACCACGGCGCGGACGCCCTTGCCTTCGTAGTAGTGCGTGCGGGCGCCCAGGACCAGGGCGCGCTTGCCCTCGCGGGTCAGCACGGAGCGGATGGTGCCGACGTGGCCCACCACGGAGGGTGAGGAGAACCCGGGGACCTCGTCCGCGGAGAGCGTCGCGGTGGTCTCGCCGATCAGTTCGGCGGCGTCGCCCCAGCCCGAGCCGAGCACCAGCGCCACGTCGTGGCTGTCAACGCCGGTCTCTTCGGCGATGTAGTCGGCGGCGGCGCGGGCGGCGTCGAAGGGGTCCGTGTTCAGGAATTCTGTATTACTCACTGGTACAAGCTACCGTGCCGGCACCGTGCTGCCCAGCATCCTTATTGGTGGCGCCGGACAGGATGATGGACAATGGATGATTGTGACTACGCATCCCGATTTCAGCGCCCCCCGTATCGCGATTCTCGGCGGAGGGCCCGGCGGCTACGAAGCCGCCATGGTCGCAGCCTCCCTGGGGGCGCAGGTCACCATCATTGAACGCGCCGGACTCGGCGGATCAGCCGTGCTGACCGACGTCGTACCGTCCAAGACCCTGATCGCGACGGCGGACCTGATGACCCGCGTGGGCGAGGCCGGGGAGCTGGGCGTGAAGTTCGACCTCGACGGCGGCGACTGCACCCCGACGATGCGCGCGGACCTCAAGCACATCAACGACCGGCTGCTGGGCCTGGCCCGGCAGCAGTCCGCCGACATCCAGAAGGGCCTGGAGGGCCAGGGCGTCCGCATCCTGCTCGGCTCCGGCAAGATGCTGGACAACCACACGATCGAGGTCCTCACCGCCGAGGGCACCGAGACCGTTGAAGCCGACGCCATCCTGCTCGCGGTCGGCGCCCACCCGCGCGAGCTGCCCACGGCCCGCCCCGACGGCGTGCGCATCCTGAACTGGGCGCAGATCTACAACATGGACGAGCTCCCCGAAGAGCTGATCGTGGTGGGTTCCGGCGTCACGGGCGCCGAGTTCGCCTCCGCCTACAACGGCCTCGGCTCCAAGGTCACCCTGATTTCATCCCGCGACCGCGTGCTGCCCGGCTCGGACACGGACGCCGCCGAGGTGCTCGAGGGCGTCTTCGAACGCCGCGGCGTCAAGGTGCTCTCCCGGGCGCGCGCCGAGACAGTGGAGCGGACCGACGACGGCGTTGTGGTCACCCTCGGGGACGGCTCCAAGGTGGCCGGCAGCCACTGCCTGGTGGCCGTCGGGTCCATCCCCAACACCGCCGGGATCGGCCTCGAGGAGGCCGGTGTCGCGCTGACCGAGAGCGGCCACATCAAGGTCGACGGCGTCTCGCGCACCACCGCGCCGAACATCTACGCCGCGGGCGACTGCACCGGCGTGCTGGCCCTCGCCTCCGTCGCGGCAATGCAGGGACGCATCGCGATCGCGCACTTCCTCGGCGACAGCGTCACCCCGCTGAAGCTGCACCAGGTCGCGTCGAACATCTTCACCTCGCCGGAGATCGCCAACGTCGGCGTCTCCGAGGCCGAGATCGACTCCGGCAAGTACCAGGGCGACGTCGTCAAGCTCTCGCTGAAGAGCAACGCCCGCGCCAAGATGCGCAACCACAAGGACGGCTTCATCAAGATCTTCGCCCGCAAGGGCTCCGGCACCGTGATCGGCGGCGTTGTCGTGGGACCCAACGCCTCCGAGCTGATCTTCGCGATCTCCCTCGCGGTCACGCAGAAACTGCACGTCGACGACGTCGCCAGCACCTTTACCGTGTACCCGTCGCTGAGCGGCTCCATCTCCGAAGCAGCACGGCGGCTGCACGTCCACATGTAGCGTTCCCGTCTTCGCGACTGTCGGAAGCGGCACGCCGATGCCCCCGGGGCGTCGGCGCTTGGCGTTTAAGCAGGCGCTCGGTCCCATCGGAACGGAGATCAATTTACATTCTGACACTTTATGCATATATTGTCAGCATGAGTGATCGAGCCGAGGAAATCGTGGACGCGGCCTACGTGTGCTTCACCCGGCACGGTGCCCGGCGGACGACGATGAACGACCTGGCGGAGCAGGCCGGCATTTCCCGCCCCGCGCTGTACCAGTACTTCCGCAGCAAGGAGGACGTGTTCCGGGCGCTGGTGGAACGACTGCTGGCGGATGCCCTTAAAGCCTCCGAGGGCGCGGCCGCCGCCGGCGCGGACCCGGGGGAGCGGCTGGCAGGAATCCTGCTGGCAAAACTGGCCTTGGTGCTGCAGATCTGGCGGGACAGTCCGGCGCACGCGGCCGAGCTCCTGGGCGTGGACACCCGACTGTCTCCGGACGTGCTGGGCCGCTACGACGAGGCGATGCTCAGCCTGCTTACGCGGACGGTCCAGGAGTCCTACCCGGGAGCCGATGCCAGGGACGCCGCCGAGATGCTGCTGGCCTTCACCCGTGGCCTGGAAGCGGGAGCGTCCAACCCCTCCGACTTGCCCGACCGCCTACGCCGGGGCGTCGACATCTTCGTCGCCGGTTTCACCCACCTCACCTCCGAGAAGGAACAACCATGACCACTGCAGTCCTGATTACGGGCGCATCCTCCGGAATTGGCAGGGCCACCGCCGAACGCCTGCTCAAGCGCCCTGGGTTCACCGTGTACGCCACCGGGCGGCGGACCGAGGCCCTCGCCGGCCTGGCTGACGCGGGGGCGACCGTCCTGGCGCTCGACGTCACGGACGAAGCCTCGATGGCCCCGGCTGTTCGCACCGTGGAGGACCGTCACGGCAGCGTCGGTGTGCTCGTCAACAACGCCGGTTACGGCGAGTACGGAACCATCGAGGAGGCTGAACTGGATGCCGTCAGGCGCCAGTTCGAGACGAACGTCTTCGGTTTCTCCCGGATGATCCAGCTGGTTCTTCCGGGCATGCGCGCGGTCGGGGCCGGCCGCATCATCAACATCGGTTCGATGGGCGGCCGGGTCACCTTCCCGGTCGGCGGCTACTACCACGCGACCAAATACGCCGTGGAGGCCATCACCGACGCGCTCCGCTTCGAAACCGCGCCCTTCGGGATCCACACCTCCCTGATCGCCCCGGGCCTGATCCGCACCGGTTTCGGCGCCACCGCCGCACGGACCCTCGCGTCCTCCGGACCGGCGGCGGGCCCGTATGCGGCACTGCGGGCGGCGGCGGATGAACAGATGGCCGTCTCCTACGCCTCGCCCGTCCTGGCCGCAGAACCCGACGCCGTCGCCGTCGCCGTCGAACACGCCGCAACGGCCCGGCGCCCCCACACCCGGTACACGGTCACCCCTGCCGCCAAAGCCATCGTCCAGTCCCGCCGGTTCCTGGGGTCGGGTCTTTTCGACGCCTACCTCCGCCTACAGTTCAGGAGCACCAAGTGAAGCAAACCACCGACTGGCCCGCGGGCTTCGAGCCCGCCGCGGCCCGGGTCTACGCCTACAACGAGCTCCACACCCAGCTTTCGCCCGAACAGCTCTGGCCGGTCCTCATCGAAGCGGAGGCGTGGCCCAGCTGGTACCGCAACGCCCGGGACGTGGTGCTCGACGGCGGGGGATCCCGGCTGGATGGTGCGTCCCGTTTCAGCTGGACCACCTTTGGCCTGCGGGTCGCCAGCACGGTCCGCGAATTCGAGCCGTGCAGGCGGCTGGGCTGGGAAGGCGCCGGGCGCGGGTCCTCCGGTTACCACCGCTGGGATCTGCAGCGCACGGCCGACGGCGGCACGCTGATCGTCACCGAAGAGGTCCAGGGCGGAACCATCGCACGGCTGCTTGGACCGGTGGTGAAGCGCAGCATCGAAAAGCAGCACCAGCACTGGTTGGAGGCCCTCTTACAGACCGCCGGATCGCGCGCGCCCCGGTCCTAGAACGGGTACGGTGCGATGTCCGGGCGCATCGTGAGCCACTGGATCTCGGTGAAGGACTCCATGTTGGCGTGGTGGCCGCCGATCCGTGAGCCGTTGCCGGAGTTCTTCACTCCGCCAAAGGGTGAGTTCGCCTCGTCGGAGACGGTCTGTTCGTTGATGTGGACCTTGCCGGAGTCCAGCCGGTCCGCGATGGTCATGGCCATGCCGACGTCGCCCAGGATGCCGATGGAGAGTCCGTATTCGTTGTCGTTGGCCAGCGCCACGGCCTCGTCGAGGGTGGAGAACTTCATCACCGGCGCCACCGGGCCGAAGATCTCGTCCTTCCAGGCCGGGCTGTCCTCGGCCAGGTCCACCAGCACTGTGGGCTGGTAGAAGCGGCCGTCGTGGGTGCCGCCGGCGGCCAGCCGGGCCCCGGCCTGCACCGCGTCCTGCACGATGCCGTCCACCCGCTGCAGCTGCCTTTCGTCGATCACCGGGCCCAGCGCCACGGTGCCGCTCTTCGGATCTCCCACCGGAAGATGACCGGCCTTCTCGGACAGCGCGGCGACGTAGTCCTCGTAGATGTCCTCGTGCACAATGTGCCTGCCAGCCGCCATGCAGATCTGGCCCTGGTGCATAAACGATCCGAACGCCGCCGCGGACGCGGCCTTGGCCAGGTCCGCGCCGGGCAGGACGATCAGCGCGTTGTTTCCGCCGAGTTCCAGGTGGGCGCGCTTGAGCAGCCGCCCGGCCGCTTCGCCGACCTTCCGGCCGGCCGCCGTCGAGCCGGTAAACGCGATCACGCGGACTTCGGGGGCTTCGACGACGGCGGCGCCGACGTCCGCGCCGCCGGGCAGCAGCGAGAGCAGCCCCGGCGGGAGCCCGGCCTCCTCGAAGATCCGCATCACGCTTACGCCGCCGCAGACCGCTGTGCGGGGGTCCGGCTTGAGCAGTACGGCGTTGCCGAGGGCCAGGGCCGGGGCGACCGCGCGGATGGAGAGGATCAGCGGGAAGTTGAACGGCGCGATCACGGAGACTACGCCCACCGGCCGGCGCCGGGCGAAGGACCAGCGGTTCTCGTTCGAGGTGAGCACGTCCCCGGCCGGCAGCGAGGGCAGCGCGGAGGCGTCGTAGCATTCGTTGGCGGCGATGTGCGTCTCCAGCCCGGCCTTGGGCGGGATGCCGCCGGATTCACGGACGATCCAGTCCTGGATCTCGGCGCCGTGCTCCTCCCAGAGCTGGCCGGCACGGCGCAGCACAGCGGCCCGTTCCTCGGGATTGCGGGCGGCCCATTCCTTCTGCGCTTTCGCGGCGGTGGTGGCAGCTTCGCGGACGTCCGCTACGGAGGCGACGCCGTAGCTGCCCAGGGTCTCGCCGGTGGCCGGCTCGACGCTGGTGCCGGTCCCGCCGCCGCCGGTGCGCCAGCCGTTGAGGTAGATCTTGCCCTCCCAGAGGGCGGAGTCGAGCAGGGACATGTCCTGTCCTTTCATGGTGGTGCTGCCTTGGGCGTGCGGAGGCGTCTGGCCTCACCCGAATGCGAAGGGTGCGGCCCTGTCCATCACATGCCGTGCCGCCGTCGCCGTCAAGACCCGCCCATTTTCAACCCCGTCCGGTGACATTCGACCCTAGCCCCGGGCCGCGGGTGGCGGGCACGGTGGACCATGGCCAACATCTACATTCCCTTCGGGACCGTCGAGGGACAGACGGCCCGGATCGCCGAGTACATCGCCTATGTGATTCGCGAGCACGGCCACGAGGCCCGGGCGGTCGACCTGCAGAGCGCCGGCGATGCCCTCCCGGACGACTGCGACGGCGTCATCGTCGGCGCTTCGGTCCACATGGGCAAGCACGAGGGGTTTGTCACGGATTTCGTCCGCGCGAACAAGGCGGCGCTGGAGCGGCTGCCCTCGGCGCTGTTTTCGGTCAGCCTCGCCGCCCATGGGGACGAGGAGAGCGCGGAAGGCTACGTGGAGAAGTTCGAGGAGGAAACCGGCTGGCGACCGTCGCACGTCGGCCTCTTCGCCGGCGCGCTGCCCTACACCCAGTACGGCTTCCTCAAGCGGCACATGATGAAGAGGATCACCAGCAGCAAAGGCTCACCGGACACGGACCTGTCCCGCGACTACGTCTACACCGAGTGGGACGGCGTTCGGCGTTTCGCCGAGGACTTCCTGGCCGGGCTTCCCGCCGCGGACACCTAGGCCGCTGCGGCCCGCACGGTGTCCGGCGTCGAACTCCCGCGTGCCATCCGGGCCGCCATCAGGTAGACGGCTCCGGTGATCAGCGGGACCACGCTTGCCGCGGCCAGCGAGACCGCCGGGCCGGACCTGCCGATGATCGTGATCAGGAGCGGCAGCGCCCCAAGGGCCAGGAGCAGCCAGCCCGCCAGGCCGGTGCGCTTCAGCCCGAGGACTGCCGCCGGGAACGCCAAGGCGACGACGCCGACGGCGAGCACCGGCCCGTTGGCGTTCTGGAAGCTGCGCGCCGTGGTCGGGTCGAGGGCGAACCACACACAGATGGCGACGAACGCCGCGGTCAGCGCCAGCAGCAGGGGAGCGGTCCCGGCCGGCCAGAACCAGGCGAGGGCCGCGAGAATCAGCATCGGCGCAGCCCAGGCCAAGATCATCAGCACCCCAGGGGTGCCGCCCGGCTCGACCATGGCGTAACCGCCGATGAACGCCCCGCCGAACACGGTGAAGACCGCCATCAGTGCCGCGCCGGTTTTTACCAGGGCCGCGGACCGCCGCCGCGGGTCCTTCTGCCGGTTGGCGACAACCCCCAGCACGACGGCGACCACGACGACGGCGGCGACCGCCAGGATGATGGGGACGGACAATCTTGCCTCCTGGAGATGGGGAGAACCTGTGCCCATTGAAGCCCGGCGGGCGAGGTGCGGCCAAGGGGAGAAAGGCCCGCGTGGGGTTTACAGGCGCCAACAACAGCCGTCAGGTTGCGCTCAAGTCCGGCCTTCCCAGCTTCAGGGCACGCAACCCCTACGCGACGGCGCCCTGGAAGTGCTTCTCGATGATCCCCTTGATGTCTTCTTGGCAGCCGCCGCAGCCGGTGCCGGCGCGGGTTTCCCGGGAGACCTCGGCCACCGTCCCGCACCCGCCGGTCACCGCGGCGGCAATCGACGTCCCGCTCACCCCGGCGCAGCGGCACACGGTCCGCTCGGGATCAGCGGCAGTAGGAGGAGCCTGGTCCGGGCCGTCCAGGCGCAGCAGCAGCGACCGGTCCGCCGGCAACTCCGCGCCACGTTCGAAGAGCTGCACCAGTTCGGCTGCGGTGCGGGGCATGCCCACGGCCACCAGGCCCTCAAGCACGCCGGCCCGGGTGGTCATCTTGACGTAGCGGCCGTGCTCGGGGTCCGACCACTGGGCCACCTGCAGCCGCGGCCGCCCGCCCACGGCCCCGGCGGTCAAAGCCTCCTCGTCCCACGGCTCGGCGGACACGTCCCCGGCCACGGCCATGGTCAGTCCGCGGGCCTTGAGCACCACCACGCCCGGCTGTTCCGCCGGCAGCTGCGGCACGGCTACGGCCTCGGCATCAGCTCCGGATGCCAGCAGCGTCAGGTACCCGGCCAGCCATTCGGCCTGCCGCCAGCCCGGGCCCACCAGCCCGGCCGGCCCACGGGCGCTCCGGCAGGCCAGGCAGTCCGGGTCGGGGCAGCGGACCTCGGAGCAGTCGCCGATCGCGAAAATGTGGGGTTCGTGGTGCGCCCTCAAACGGTGGTCCACGAGGATGCCGGCCGCCGTCGACAGTCCGCAGCCCTCCGCCAGTTCCGTCCGCGGCCGCACCCCGCAGGAGAGCACCAGCAGCTCGCCGTCGATCGCGGAACCGTCGTCCAGCAGCAGCGCGGAGAAGCCGCCGTCGGTCCCGGTCTCCACGGCGACCGAGCGGGCGTTGCCGGCCACCCGCACACCGCAGTTGCGCAGGGACGCCGCGAGCACGGCACCGCCGCCGCGGTCGATATTGCGCCCCAGCGGGTGCGGGCCATTGTGCACCACGGTCACGGTGGCGCCCTCCTCGGCCGCGGCCAGCGCCGTCTCCAGGCCCAGCACGCCGCCGCCCAGGACCACCACGCGCTTACCGCCCGCCACCGCCGCCTGCAACGCCGAAGCGTCCGCCAGGTCCCGCAGCGCCGTCACGCCGGCGGGCAGCACGGGGGCGGCCGGATCCGGGTTCAGCCCGGTGAGGTTGGGGATCACCGGCCTGGACCCGGTGGCGAAGACCAGCCGGTCGTAGCCCGGGGAGCTGCCGTCGCCCAGCAGGACCCGCTGCCGGGCCCGGTCCACCCGGCGGACCCGGACCCCCAGCCGGACGTCCACGCCGTCGGCAACCAGTGCGGCCGCGTCGGCCAGCGCCAGGGCGCCCGCCGTGGTCCGGCCGACGCCGAGGTCGGCCACCAGCACGCGGTTGTATGCGGCCTCAGCTTCCTCGCCGACGACGGTCAGGTGCACCAGCCCGCTCCGCACCGCCGGCAGCAGCTCGTCGATCAGCCGCGCCGCCACCGGGCCGAAGCCCACCACCACAATCCGCTCCGTCATGGCGCACTCTCCATCTGCAGTACCTCCGCGCGGGCGCCGGCCGAAGCCGGCCTCACCCACACCTTGCTGGACTTGAACTCGGGCATCCCGGAGACCGGGTCCGTGGCCGCCTCGGTGAGCCGGTTGGCGCTCTCCAGCCCCGGGAAGTGAAACGGCAGGAACACGGTCTCCGGCCGGATCGCCGCGCTGAGCTCGGCCCGGCACAGGACCTCGCCCCGCCCGTTCGCGACCGCGACGACGTCGCCCTCGGCGATGCCCTGCGCCGCGGCGGACGCCGGGTGCAGCTGCAGCCGGGCCTCGGGGCGGGCCGCGGCAAGGGCGGCCACCCGGCGGGTCTGGGCGCCTGACTGATAGTGCTCCAGCAGGCGCCCGGTGATTAGGGTCATCGGCGTACCCGCGGCCTCCGGAACCGCGGCAAACGTCCGGCGGCGGGGCGCCACCGGGGTGAACACCGCCCGGCCGTCCGGATGGGCAAAGGAATCCCGGAACAGCCGCGGGGTGCCGGTGCTGCCGGCCGGGTAGGGCCAGTAGGCTTCCTCGCCGCGGTCCAGCAGGGCGTAGTCGATTCCCGAGTAGTCGGCGAGTCCGCCGGCGGAGGCGCGGCGGAGTTCCTCGAACACCGTCTCCGGTTCCTCGCTGAAGGTCGACGGTGCATCCAGCAGCGCGGCCAGCCGGGTCATGATCCAGAGTTCGCTGCGCACCCCGGGCGGGGGAGCGATGGCCCGGCGCCGGCGGAGCACCCGGCCCTCGAGGTTGGTGAGGGTGCCTTCCTCCTCCGCCCACTGGGTGACCGGCAGGATCAGGTCCGCCTCCGCCGCCGTCTCTGACACGAAGAAGTCGCAGACCACCAGGAAGTCCAGGCTGCGCAGCCCGGAGATCACCGCGTTCACATCGGGTGCGGAGACCGCCACGTTGGCGCCGTGCACGAACAGGCAGCGGACGCCGTCGGGCTGTCCCAGCGACGTGAGCAGCTCGACGGCGGGGACGCCGGGGCCGGGAATGGACGCCTCCGGCACGCCCCAGACGGACGCGACGTGCGCGCGGGCGGCGGGGTCGGTGATCTTGCGGTAGCCGGGGAGCTGGTCCGCCTTCTGGCCATGTTCGCGGCCGCCCTGGCCGTTGCCCTGGCCGGTGAGGGTGCCGTAGCCGCTGCGTGCCGAGCCCGGCAGGCCCAGCAGCAGGGCGAGGTTGATGGCGGCGGTGGCGGTGTCCGTGCCGTCCACGTGCTGTTCCACGCCGCGGCCGGTGAGGATGTAGCTGCCGCCCCGGCGGGCACCATCGGCCAGCCGGCGGGCGGTGTCACGGATCAGCCCGGCGGGGACGCCGGTGAGGGACTGCACCCGCTCGGGCCAGTAGCCGGCGACGCTGCGGGCCACCGCCGCGTAGCCGGTGGTGCGCTCCGCGATGTAGCCGCTGTCCGCCAGCCCTTCGTGGATGACCACGTGCGACAGGCCCAGCAGCAGGGCCAGGTCGGTCCCCGGCAGCGGCTGCAGGTGCAGGCCGCCGCCGTCGGCGGTGAACGCCGCGGTGGCGGAGCGGCGGGGGTCGACGACGATCAGGCCGCCGGCGTCGCGTGCGCCCTGCAGGTGCTGGACAAAGGGCGGCATGGTCTCGGCGACGTTGGACCCCAGCAGCAGGATGGTGCTGGCGGCGTCGAGGTCCGCGAGCGGGAACGGCAGGCCGCGGTCCAGGCCGAAGGCGCGCATGCCGGCCGCGGCGGCGGAGGACATGCAGAACCGTCCGTTGTAGTCGATCCGCGAGGTGCCGAGGGCCAGCCGCGCGAATTTGCCCAGCTGGTAGGCCTTCTCGTTGGTGAGCCCGCCGCCGCCGAACACGCCGACGGCGTCCGGGCCGTAGCGGGCGCGGGTGGCCTTCACCGCGGCGACGATGCGTTCCAGGGCCGTTTCCCAGCTAACCGGGCGGTGCACGCCGTCGGGGCCCCTGAGCAGCGGCTCGGTGACGCGCCCCGGGTGCTCCAGCAACGACGCCGAGGTCCAGCCCTTGCGGCACAGCCCGCCGCGGTTGGTGGGGAAGTCGCGGCCGGCCACCTCCAACGGGGCCTCCTCCCGCCGAGCGGCGGCCGGAGCGGTCAGCGTCATGGCGCACTGGAGCGCGCAGTAGGGGCAGTGCGTGGCGGCGCCGTCGGTCATTTAGACGTGTCCTTTTCCGTGGCGGGTGGCGGGGCGCAGGTAGCAGGCCCAGCAGACGGCCAGCATCACGAGGTAGGCGGCGACGAAGCCGTAGAAGGCCGGGGTGTAGGAGCCGCTGGCGGTGTTGGAGGCGTTGAGGACCTGCGGGATGACGAAGCCGCCGTAGGCGCCGATCGCGGAAATCAGGCCCAGCGCGGAGGAGGCCAGTCGCTGGGTGGCCACGGTGCTGGCACCGGAGCGGGCCGCGCGGCTGTGCAGGGCGAAGATCACCGGGATCATCCGGTAGGTGGCCCCGTTGCCGAAGCCGCTGGCCGTGAACAGCGCCAGGAAGAGGGTGAGGAAGAGCCAGAAGTTCCCCAGCGGCAGCGTCCAGACCATGGTCAGGGTGATCACGGCCATCGCGGCGAACGCGGTGACGGTCATCCGCGCCCCGCCCAGCCGGTCCGCCATCCTGCCGCCGAAAGGCCGGGCCAGCGAGCCGACAAGCGGGCCCAGGAACGCCAGCGACAACGCCACGGTGCCGACGCCGATCGAGGAGAATGCCGGGAAGTAGTCCTTGATCAGCTTCGGGAACACGCCGGCGAAGCCGATGAAGGAGCCGAAGGTGCCGATGTAAAGAAGGGCCATAACCCACAGGTGCGGTTCCTTGACGGCGGCGAGCGAGCCTGCGACGTCGCCCTTGGCGCTGGTGAGGTTGTCCATGTACTTCCAGGCGCCGAATGCGGCCAGCAGGATCAACGGGATCCACATCAAGCCGGCCACCGGCAGGTTCACGGCACCCGCGGCGAGCAGCGTGACGGCGATCGGGACGGCGAGCTGGGCGACGGCGGCGCCGAGGTTCCCTCCGGCGGCGTTCAGTCCCAGCGCCCAGCCCTTTTCGCGGGCCGGGTAGAAGAAGGTGATGTTGGCCATCGAGCTGGCGAAGTTGCCGCCGCCGAAGCCGGCCAGGGCGGCCACGAGCAGCATGACGCCGAACGGGGTGCCGGGGTTCCCGACGCACAGGGCCAGCCCGGTCGAGGGGATCAGCAGCAGCAGGGCCGAAACGATGGTCCAGTTCCGGCCGCCGAAGCGCGGGACCATAAAGGTGTAGGGGATCCGGAGCGTCGCGCCGACCAGGCTGGGCATCGAAATCAGCCAGAAGATCTCGTTCGTGGAAAAGCGGAAGCCGGCCGAGGGAAGCTGGACCACCACAATCGACCAGAGCTGCCAGACCACAAAGCCCAGGAACTCCGCGAAGATGGACCAGTTCAGGTTCCGGCGCGCGATGCCGCGGCCCAGGGACTCCCACTGGTCCTTGTTCTCGGCGTCCCAGTTGGCGATCCAGCGTCCGGGGCGGTATTCCAGCGCCGGGCCGCCGACGGCGGTGCGAGCGGCGGGTGCGGTGCGGTCGGGCGCCGTGGGTGCGGTGTCGGCGTCGTGGTTCGGGGAAACGCCGGTGGTGGCGTCGGCAATGCGTTCAGTCACGGGGACCTCCTTCGGGGTGTCCCTCAAAACTAGGGACGCCGCGTTTCCGGGACCCTCGCGCTTTGTTAACGTGCTGTGACGTTTGCCTATCGGCGCCTTTGTGACGGCGTGAGGCCGCGGCTCTTCAGAGCTTCGATGACGTGGTCGACGGTAGGGGCGCCCGCGTGGCCGCCGGGCGTGGGGTAGATCCGGCAGGCGAGTTCGTCGCTGGGCGCCCCGCTGGGGAAGAGATCGACGCCGTCTGCCGTGATCGTGGGCGAACCGGCGAATCCGGTTCCGGCGGTGTCCGCCGCAGACTCGATGAGCCGCAAATGGACCGCGACGTCGTCGCGCCCCAGACCGGCCAGGGCCGCTTCGACCCGTTCGAGCGCAAGAGCTGTGTTGGGGCAGTCAGCGATGTGGAGCAGTTCAATGTGCATGCGTTCAGGTTCCTGTCCGTTCAAGGCGCGCTTCGCGGCGTCGCAGAGTATCTGGCGGAAATCTTCCTCGCCGTCGACGAGCCGTCAGCCGGCGTTGCGGGGTGCGAACATGATCACTGCCACCCCCATGAGGCAGATCGCCGAGCCGGCGATGTCCCACCGGTCGGGCCGGAAGCCATCGAAGACCATGCCCCAGGCCAGGGACCCGGCCACGAACACGCCCCCGTAGGCGGCAAGGATCCGGCCAAAGTGGGCGTCAGGCTGCAGGGTCGCGGCAAAACCGTAGATCCCCAGGGCGACTACCCCGAGGCCGGCCCACCACCATTCCTTGCCCTCGCGGACCGCCTGCCACACGAGCCACGCGCCACCAATCTCTGCGGCGGCGGCCAGGATGAAGAGCACGATTGTTTTTGCAATGGTCACGTATTCATCATGTCAGCGCGCAGGGTTGTGGCGGGCGACTTTGGCGGCGAAGTTGGCGGCGAAGTTGGCTGGGGGCGTCCGCGGCCGAGACGGGCAGAACGACACTTTGCGTCCAAATAGTGGAACATTTGTCCATTGGGTGGACGCGAGGAACTATTATCGGACTTATATACATTCCTTAGCCGGCCTCCCTCCACAGGGTGGTCCGGTCTTCATGAAAGCGTCACTACATGTCATCCACTGCCACTTCAGCGGAGCCAGGGTCTGCCCAGCAGGTGAACTCGCGCGGCCGCGTGATCGTCGCCAGCCTGATCGGCACCACCGTTGAGTTCTACGACTTCTATGTCTACGCCACGGCCGCCGTCTTGGTCTTCCCCAAGCTCTTCTTCCCGGGCCAGAACGAGACCACCCAGCTGCTGAGCTCCTTCGCTGTCTTCGGCGTCGCGTTCATCGCCCGCCCGCTCGGCTCGATCGTCTTCGGCCACTTCGGTGACAAGTTTGGCCGCAAGGGCACCCTCGTGGCGTCGCTGCTGACCATGGGTATCGCGACCTTCCTGATCGGCTGCCTCCCCACTGCCCTGGTCCCCGGCTGGGAGTTCTGGGCGCCGGCCCTGCTGGTCGTCATGCGCTTCGCACAGGGTCTGGCCCTCGGCGGCGAGTGGAGCGGCGCGGCCCTCCTGGCTACCGAGAACGCACCCGCCAACAAGCGCGCCATCTACGGCACCTTCCCGCAGCTGGGCGCCCCCATCGGCTTCATCATCGCCAACGTGCTGTTCCTGGTCTTCAGCTACACGCTGGCTCCGCAGGCTTTCGCCGAGTGGGGCTGGCGCGTGCCGTTCCTGGTCAGCGCCGTGATGGTCATCATCGGCCTGTACGTCCGGCTCAAACTGATCGAAACCCCCGCCTTCACCAAGGTCCTGGAGTCCAACGAGGTTGCCAAGCTGCCGCTGGGCCGCGTCTTCAAGACCAGCTGGCGCCCCCTGATCCTGGGCACCTTCATCATGCTGGCCACCTACGTGCTGTTCTACCTGATGACCACGTTCACGCTGACCTACGGCACCAAGCCGACGCTGGCCGGCGCGCAGGCCGCCGCCGAGAAGGCCGGCAAGCCGATGAGTGAAGCCGCAGCCGCCGCGTTTGTCCCGGGCCTGGGCTACACCCGCAACGACTTCCTCTGGATGCTCATTGCCGGCGTCGTGTTCTTCGGCATCTTCACCCTGGTCTCCGGCCCGCTGGCCGAAAAGTACGGCCGCCGCAAGATGCTGATCGCGGTCACCGCCGGCATCTTCGTCTTCGGCCTGCTCTTTGTCCCGCTCTTCAGCGCCGGCTTCGCAGGCACCATGGGCCTGCTGATCATCGGCTTCTCTTTGATGGGCCTGACCTTCGGTCCGATGGGTGCGCTGCTGCCCGAGCTGTTCCCGACCAACGTCCGGTACACCGGGTCGGCCATCAGCTACAACGTCTCGTCCATCCTGGGCGCGGCCGTGGCACCGTTCATCGCCGTCTGGCTCTGGGAAATGGCGAAGGGCAGCCCGGTGCTGGTGGGCGTGTACCTCACCGCCATGGCCGTGCTGACGCTGATCGCCCTGTTCGTGAGCAAGGAAACCCGCGACCTGGATTACGAGAACAACGTCGCCTGACGCTCCAGCCCGGTTACTGGTTGAAATGCCCGGTGTGTTTGGTGAACACGCCGGGCATTTCCGTGTCGCGGGGCGGTGGCGGCTGAGTAACTGGGCGGGAACGCGACGGCGGGGAAGGCGACGGCGGCGGCCCGAACCGGCGCGGCGGGGTTACCGCGCGTAGCGCTCCACGAAGTTGCGCAGGATGGCCATCGGCTCGGTGACGTTGTGCTGGCGGGCCTGTGCCATCAGCTCCTCGGCCGAGTCGGGCGGGAAGTACCCGGCATGGCGGTAGATGTCGATCCGGGTAGTCAGGCCCTCGACGTCGAGCTCCGGGTGGAACTGGGTGGCGTAGAGGTTGGTCCGGATCCGGAACATCTGCACCGGGCAGGTCTCGGAGCTGGCCAGCAGCACCGCGCCGCCGGGCAACACGGTGCACGCCTCCTTGTGGCCCACAAACGCCGTGAACCGTTCCGGCAGCCCGCGCAGGAGCGGGTCCTGCTGCCCGGCCGAGGTCATGCTGACGGTGACGCCGCCGAGCCCTTCGCCGTAGGTCCGGTCGATCACGGCGCCCTGGTGCAGTCCCAGGGTGCCGACGCCGTAGCAGGCGCCGAGGAACGGGAAGTCCTCGGCCACGATCCGGTCCAGCAGCGCGAACAGCTCGCGCTCCACCCGGTGCTGGACCTCGCTCTTGTGCTCTGCAGGATCGCTGGAGGTGAAGGGGCTGCCGCCCACGATCACGCCGGAATACTCGCTGAGCTCCAGCCGGGGCAGCGGCGCGGCCTCCATCCGGATGCGGTGCAGCTGGGCCTCGGCCAGCCCGGTGTAGCGCAGGTAGGCGAGGTATTCGTCGTCGGCGGCGGCGTCCTCGGCGCGGGAGGCGAGCAGCAGGAAGGGCTTCACGTAACTAAGTCTGCCTCCCGCGGCCCGCTGCCGCTATTCGGCCGCCTCGCCGTCCTCGATCATCGCGATGACGGCGCCCGCGGAGACGGTCTCGCCGGCCGACGCGGAGAGCCCAATCACGATGCCGGCTCGGTGCGCGGTGAGCGGCTGCTCCATCTTCATGGCCTCCAGCACGACGACGAGGTCACCCTCGGCCACCCGCTCGCCCTCGGCGACCGCCACCTTCACGATGGTGCCCTGCATGGGGGAGGTCAGGGCGTTGCCGCCGGCCGGCGCCGCCGTGCCGGCGCTCCGGGAGCGCTTCTTGACCTTCGCCGGCTTGCCGCCGCCGGAGACGCTGCCCAGGGACGCCGGCAGCACCACCTCGAGCCGCTTGCCGCCGACCTCGACGACGACCCGCTGGCGGTCGCCGGCGTCGGGCGTTTCAGCCCCGGCACCGGTCGGCGTCCAGGCGGGGATGTCGTTGACGAAGGAGGTCTCGATCCAGCGGGTGTGCACCTTGAACGGGCCTTCGGCAGGGGCGAAGTCCGGGTTGGTGACGACCGCGAGGTCGAACGGGATGACGGTGGGGATGCCCTCCACCACCATTTCCTCGAGGGCCCGGCGGGAGCGCTGCAGGGCCTGGCCGCGGGTGGCGCCGGTGACGATCAACTTGGAGAGCATCGAGTCGAAGTTGCCGCTGATGACGTCGCCCTGTTCCACGCCGGAGTCGATCCGCACACCGGGGCCGGTGGGGTTCAACAGTTTGGTGATGGTGCCGGGGGCGGGCATGAAGTTGCGGCCCGGATCCTCGCCGGTAATGCGGAACTCGATCGAGTGGCCGCGGACCTCCGGGTCGCCGTAGCCGAGCTCCTCGCCGCGGGCCAGCCGGAACTGCTCGCGGACCAGGTCGATTCCGGTGACTTCCTCGGAGACGCAGTGCTCCACCTGGAGGCGCGTGTTGACCTCGAGGAAGGAGATGGTGCCGTCCTGGCCGACCAAGAACTCGCAGGTCCCGGCGCCGAGGTAGCCGGCCTCCTTCAGGATGGCCTTGGACGATTCGTAGAGCCGCCGGTTCTGTTCTTCGGTGAGGAACGGGGCCGGGGCCTCCTCCACGAGCTTCTGGTTGCGTCGCTGCAGCGAGCAGTCGCGGGTGGAGACCACGACGACGTTGCCGTGCGCGTCGGCGAGGCACTGGGTCTCGACGTGGCGGGGGGCGTCCAGGAAGCGCTCGATGAAGCATTCGCCACGGCCGAAGGCGGCGGTGGCCTCGCGCACGGCTGATTCGAAGAGCTCGGGGATTTCCTCGCGGGTGCGGGCCACCTTGATGCCGCGTCCGCCGCCGCCGAAGGCTGCCTTGATGGCGACCGGCAGGCCGAACTTGTCCACGAATTCGAGGATCTCCTCGGCGGATTCGACCGGGTCGGCGGTGCCGGGGACCTGCGGGGCGCCGACCTTCTCGGCGATGTGGCGGGCCTGGACCTTGTCGCCGAGGGCGGAGATGGCCTCGGGGGAGGGGCCGATCCAGGTGATGCCGGCTTTGATCACCTTGGCGGCGAAGTCGGCGTTCTCGGCGAGAAAGCCGTAGCCGGGGTGGACGGCGTCGGCGCCCGCGCGCTGGGCCACCTCGATCAGTTTGTCCATGACGAGGTAGGACTCGGCGGCGGTGTTGCCGCCCAGGGCGTACGCCTCGTCGGCGAGCTTGACGTGCAGTGCGTCGCGGTCCGGATCCGCGTAGACGGCCACGGAGGCGATGCCTTCATCGCGGGCGGCGCGGATGATGCGCACCGCGATTTCGCCGCGGTTGGCGATCAGCACCTTGCTCAGGGGGCGGGTGCCCGGCGTGGTGGTGGCGGGCACGGGCGTTGCGGACTGCTCCGAATTTGCTGACAAGGCGTCTCCTTCTTTCCTTCAGGGAGCCTAGCGCGGTTTTGTGGGTTCCGCCGATATTACTTGCGGATCCCGCGCGTAAACGGCCCATCCTTTGTGGGGTTCCTACAAGGCCGTGCGAAATGGCTCACTCGGCGCGGATGTCGGCGGGGTTGGCGGCCCCGCCCGTCCAGAGCTCGGTGACGCCCACCTTGGCCTGGCCCAGGAGGGCCCGGAGGGTAGAGATGGAGAGCCCGACGACGGTGTGCGGGTCGCCGTCGACCTTGCGGATGAACGCCCCGCCGTAGCCGTCGATGGTGAAGGAGCCGGCACACTGCAGCGGTTCGCCGGTGGCGATGTAGCTGTCGATTTCGTCCTCGCTCATCTCCAGGAAGTGCACCTCGGCGGAGTTTACGGAGCCGAGCGTCGCGCCGGTGCCGGTGCCGCCGTCGCTGCCCGGTTCGGTGTCGCGGCAGTCCACCAGCCAGTGGCCGGTGTGCAGCACGCCCATCCCGCCGCTCATCCGGAGCATCCGCTCCTTGGCGACGTCGGCGGTGTACGGCTTGCCGTGGGCCTCGCCGTCGAACTCGAAGACCGAGTCGCAGCCAATCACCAGGGCGCCCTCGGCCTCCGGCAGCGAGGCGACGGCCTCGGCCTTGGCGCGGGCCAGGAGCAGGGCGGTGTCGTGCGGGTCGGTCACGCCGTAGCGGGCTTGCACGGCGTCCTCATCGACGTCGGAGACGAGGACCTCGTGGGCGATGCCGGCGTTGCTGAGCAGCTTGGTGCGGGCGGGGGACTGGGAGGCAAGAATCAGGCGGGTCACGCCACCAGCCTAGTTCCTGGGGCTGGTCGGCGCTGAGCCCTTTCTGTCAGAGGCCGCTGGAAGAGTGGGGCCATGGATGGTAAACGAACCGTCTTAGGTGATCTTGCGGGGAGCAGACCAATGGCCGCCTCGGCGATTGAGCAGCGTCCGGTGGAAGGCAATAATGTCTCACCCCTCCGGGAGACTTGAGCTATGGACGGTATTCAGTCAGGCGCGGCAGCCCCGGCAGCAGTGGAGCTGGACGGCGCCCGTTTGATCGCCGAGATCCGGGCCCTGGAAGACCGCAAGTCTGCCCTGGCCGCCCGTCAGGCACGGCTGGCCGTTGCCTTTGAGCTACTCCAGCGGCGTGAACAGGCCGAGGACGGCACGCCCGCCTCAGAGTTGGGCGCCGGGATTGCCGCGCAGATCGCCTTGGCCCGGCGTGAATCACCGGCCCGCGGCGGACGGCTCCTGGGTTTGGCGAAGGCCCTTGTCACCGAAATGCCCCACACCCTCGCCGCACTGGAGACCGGGCAGCTCAACGAATGGCGCGCCACGCTGCTCGTGAGGGAAACCGCGTGCCTGTCCGCGGAGGAGCGGGCCGCTGTCGACGAGGAACTCGCGCCCGACACCGGAACGTTTGATGGCGCCGGAGACCGCCGCATCGTCTCCGCCGCCCGGGCCGCGGCGTACCGCCGGGATCCGCGCACGGTCACGCAGCGGGCCAGCCACGCCGCCACGGAGCGACACGTTAGTCTCCGCCCGGCCCCCGACACCATGTGCTACTTGACGGCCCTGCTTCCCGTTGCCGCGGGCGTGGCCGTCCACGCGGCCCTGACCCGCCAGGCAGATAGCGCCCGCAACGCCGGAGACCCACGAACCCGCGGGCAGCTCATGGCCGATGCCCTCGTCGAACGCACCACCGGCACGCCCGGCGGGATCAGCGGGATCGAGATCCAGCTCGTGATGACCGACCGGACCCTTTTCCAGGGCGACGGCGAAGCGGCCCGTCTCCCGGGCTACGGCGTCGTCCCCGCCGGCTGGGCACGGCAGTTGCTGTCCGGTTCCGGCGGCAGGCCCGGCGCCGGCCAGGCACCGGATGCGGGCGGCGGCACAGACCACGCGTTGAGGATCTGGCTTCGACGGCTCTACACGTCCCCTGGCGCCGGCGAGCTCATTGCGTTGGACTCCCGCGCGCGCCTCTTCCCGCCTGGACTTCGGCGCTTCCTGGCCGTTCGGGACGAGACGTGTCGCACTCCCTACTGCGACGCGCCCATTCGCCACTTCGACCACATTGTCGCGTGGCACAGCGGCGGTGCCACGAACCAGAGCAACGGCGCGGGGCTCTGCGAAGCCTGCAACCACACCAAGGAAGCTCCGGGCTGGAGCGTTAGACCCCGGCCCGGTCCCCGGCACACAATCGAAACCACAACCCCTGCCGGTCACAGTTACCGGTCGATGGCACCGCCGCTGCCGGGCACCCCGATCACCGGCACCCCTCATACTGGCCCGCCACTGCCCGTCGAAGCCGGGCCCGGCATCGACCCAGGCCACCACCGACGAAAAATCCGGCACCGCGCCAAGAGCCTCAAGCGAACCCGTCAGGTCCGTGTGCTCGCGGCCTGAGAGGCGGAGTCCACCACGGATAGACCTGCCGGCACCACAAAGCCGCCCGCCGATCCGGAAAGATCAGCGGGCGGCTGGAGGTGAACCGTCGTGGGCGGGGGCCGCGTGGGCGGGGGCCGCGTGGGCGGGGGCCGCGTGGGCGGGTCCGCGCGGGCGGCGGGTCCGCGTTAGCGGGTCGGGTCGGCCGGTTGAGGTCAGCGCGCGCCCACCTGCTCCGGCTCACCTTCGGGCTCGGCAGCTGAGTCATGCGCAGCGTCCGCCGCCGGCTTGCGGAGCTTGGCGCCCTCGACGTCGACGTCAGGCAGGATGCGGTCCAGCCAGCGCGGCAGCCACCAGGCCTTGCTGCCGAGCAGGTACATCACGGCCGGGACAATCGTCATCCGGACAACGAACGCGTCGACCAGCACACCGAAGGCCATCGCGAAGCCCAGCGGCCGCACCATGTTCAGGTGCGAGAAGATGAAGCCGGAGAACACGCTGACCATGATGATCGCGGCGGCCGCGACTACGGCGGCCGCATGGCTGAAGCCGGAGCGGACCGCGTGCTTGGCGGTTTCGCCGTGCATGTAGGACTCGCGCATGCCGGAGGCGATGAACACCTGGTAATCCATGGCCAGGCCGAACAGCACGCCGATCAGGATGATCGGCAGGAAGCTCAGCACCGCGCCCGGGTTTTCGACCCCGAACACGCTACCCAGCCAGCCCCACTGGTACACCGCGACGACGCCGCCGAACGCTGCGGCGAGCGAGAGCAGGAAGCCGCCGGTAGCCAGCAGCGGGACCACGATGGAGCGGAACACCAGCAGCAGAAGGATCAGCGAGAGCCCGACGACGATCGCCAGGTACGGCGGCAGCGCGTCGCCGAGCTTGCTGGACACGTCCACGTTCCCGGCGGTCTGTCCGGTGAGGCCGATGCCGACCCCGGTGGAGTCCTTGATCTGGGCCTTCTCGGCGCGCAGCTCGGCCACCACCTTGACTGTGCTGGCGCTGGCCGGGCCCTCCTTCGGGAGGACCTGGAAGACGGCGGTGCGGCGGTCCTCGCTGAGAGCCAGCGGCACGGCGGCGGCAACGTTCTCCGTGCTGCGCAGGATGTCCGCCACGTCGAACTGCTTGGCCTTCGCATCGGCCTCGCTCAACCCCGCGGGCAGGTCGCCGACGACGATGATCGGCCCGGTCATGCCCTCACCGAAGCTGCGCTTGGTGACGTCGTAGGCCTGGAAGGCCTGCGAGGCCACGGGCTCGGAGCTGGCGTCGGGCAGGGCGAGCCGGAGCTGGCTGGCGGGCAGCGCCACCACGCCCAAAAGCGCCACACCGGCCAGCAGGGCCAGCCACGGATGGTGCGTGACGACGCCGCCCCAGCCGTGGGTACTGCGGTATTCGTCCTTGGCCAGGTCCGCCGTGGTGTGGTCCGGTGCGGCGTTGTGCCGCTCCGCCTTGGCCCATGCCCGCCTGGACACGAGCCGGCGCCCCACCAGGGACAGGATCGCAGGCGTCAGCGTCAGGGCGACGACGACGGCGACAGCCACCGTGGCGGCGGCCGAGAGGCCCATCACGGCCAGGAAGGGCAGGCCCGGCACCACGAGGGCGGCGAGGGCGATGATCACGGTGAGGCCGGCGAAGAGCACGGCATTGCCGGAGGTGCCGGTGGCCAGTGCCACCGACTCCTCATGGTCCATCCCGGCGAGCAGCTGGCCGCGGTGCCGGTTGACGATGAACAGGGAGTAGTCGATCCCGACGGCGAGGCCGAGCATCAGGGCAAGCATCGGGGAGATGGAGCTCATGTCCACGGCACCGCTGAGTGCGATGGTTCCGCCGACGCCGACGGCCACTCCGACGATTGCCATCAGCAGGGGAAGCCCGGCGGCAATCAGCGTGCCGAGCATCACCACCAGGACCAGGGCTGCGACGGCGATGCCGATGATCTCTGCGGTGCCGAAGATCTCCGAGATGTCCTCGCTGATCTCCTTGCTGGGCAGCGCGGTCACGTTGGCGTCGGACACCTCTTTGACGATGTCCTGGACTTCCTGCCGCACCTCCGGCTTCAGGCCGTTGATCGAGGTCTTGAACTGGACCTGGGCAATGGCAGCCTTGCCGTCCTCGGAGACGAAACGCAGGCCGCGGGAAGCCTCCAGCTGGCGCTTTCCGAGGGCCAGCTTGGCATTGCCGGCCTCAAGGTCCTTGGTCCCCGCGTCGAGCTTGGCCTGGCCTGCCGCGAGGGCGGCCTTCTGCTGGCCGAGCTGGGCGTCGATGGCAGCCGTCGGCAGGCCGGCGGCCGTCATCTGCTGTTCGGCAGCTGCCAGCTGGGCCTTTCCGGCGTCGAGCTCAGCGGCGGCCTCGTCCAGCTGGGCCTTGCCGGCGGCCGCCTGCTGCTCGCCGGCGGCGAGGTCCGTGGCGGCTTTGTCCAGCTGCGCCTGGGTCGCGAACGGGTCAACAGTTCCCTGCACGTCGGGGATGGTCTTCAGTTTCGCAAGGCCTGCGGACACGGCCTCCTGGCCGGCCCGGCTGAACCGCACGTCGTTGGCCTCGAAGACGATGCTCGCCGAGCCGCCCGAGGACGCCGGGAGCTCCTTCTCGAGCTTGTCCGCCATCTGCTGGGTTTCGGTGCCCGGGATCTGGAAGTTGTTGGACAGGGTGCCGTGGAAGGCGGCCGCGGCACCGCCGACGGCGACCATGACGGCGAGCCACAGCGAGATGACGAGCCAGCGGTGGCGGTAGGAGAATTTGCCGAGGCGGTACAGCAGAAGTGCCATGTCAGAACCGATCTGGGGAAGGGGCGGTGGTGGCGGCGGGAGCGGCTGCCGGCGAGGAGAATCCGGAGCCGAGCAGGCTCATGGAGTCGATCAGGAGTTGGCGCAGGGTAGAGAGTGAGGCGGGGGAGAGGGAACCCCCGCAGCGGGCGAACCAGAGATCCATGGCGGCTTTGCCGCAGGAGATCACCGAGCCGGCGAGGGCCCTGAGGTACAGTTCGTCGACCTCGACGCCGGCGCCCTGGGCGAAGCGCACCCGGGCGGCATCAATGATTTCCGCCGTGCAGTGGTCCCAGGCTTCCAGCTCGGAGCGGTTCAGCTGCGGGTTGGACTGGCCCAGGCTGTAGAGCTCGGCCAGCGGCGCCACCGTCATCGGGTCCGCGAGTTCAACCAGCGCGGCGCGGGCGGATTCCAGGATCGGCTCGTCGGCCGGACGGAGCCGGAACTGCTGGAGCGCCGTGTCAAGAAAGCCGTGGGTCACCGAGGCGATGACCGCCTCGGTGCTGCTGAAGTAGTTGAAGAACGTCCTCCGGGAGATGCCGGCGGCGTCGGCGATGTCCTCCACGGTGAAGTTGCCCGGGCCGTTGGAGCGGAGCAGGCCGAGGGCCGCCTCCGTGATGGCATGGCGGGTGGCCGCCTTGTTGAGCTCGCGCCGCGACGGGGCGGCCGATGCGGCAGCAGCGGACCCGGAGTCGACGTCGGGCTCGGAAAGGGCAGGGGTGGGCATGCACTTACACTATGTGCATGTTTGCACTCCGGGCAACTTTATTCGCTGATGACGGAGCCGCCGTCGGATCGCCGGGCCAACTGCAGGGACTGGCCGGTGGCGCCGGCCTCGCCCTCACCCAGCGGGATCGCGAACACGGCCGTGCCGTAGGCGCAGATTTCCGTCCAGTTATTGGCCATGTGCGCCGTGTCGAACCGCATCGCGACGATGGCGTTGGCGCCGCGCTGTGCCGCCTCCGCGACCATCCGCGCCATCACCTCCTGCCGGCTCTCGTAGAGGACCTGGGTCAATTCGCGGAGCTCGCCGCCGGCCAGCGACCGCAGCCCCGCCACCACTTGGCCGCCGATGTCCCGCGCGCGGACCGTGAGTCCCATGACCTCGCCGAAGACGGCGTCGATCCGGTGGCCGGGGATGTCGTTCGAGGTGACAATCAGCATGTCCTGAGCCTAGCCATTTTGCCGGCCGAGGCAACGAAAAAGTCCGACCGGAATCTTTCACAGGAAGATGAAAGGTTGTGGACAGCTCCAGCCGAGGCCGCCGGAGCAGAATGAACTCACGTCTTGAAAAAGACAGCGCAGCAAAAACAGAACCGAGCCGTCACCGCGCGGCAGATCCAGGAGACATCAGATGTCACGTACCAAGAGAATCACGCTCGGCGTTTCGGCCACGGCCATCGCCCTGGGCGCCGGCCTCGGACTGGCCGGGATGGCTTCCGCCACGACGACGCCGTCCCCCGCCCCCAGTGCCAGCTCCAGCGCCCCGACGGGCGGCAGCACGACGCCGGGTGACGGCATGGGCATGCGCGGCGGCCACGGCCACGGCGGCGAACGCGGCGGCTTCGGCGGTGCGGAGGCCTCCGAGCTGGCTACCAAGCTCGGCGTCGACGAAGCCAAGGTCACCGCGGCCCTGAAGGCCTTCCGCGACGCGCACAAGCCGACCACCCCGCCGGCCGAAGGCACCAAGCCGGACCGCACCGCGATGGAGGCGGAGCTGGCGAAGTCCCTTGCCGCGTCGCTCGGCATCGACGAGGCCAAGGTCACCGCGGCCCTCGAGGAGCTCCGGACCGCCGAACAGTCGGAGCACGCTGCGGCGCTGAAGACCCGGCTGGACAAGGCCGTCAGCAATGGCACCCTGACCCAGGCCGAGGCCGACGCGGTCACCAAGGCCGTGGAGAAGGGCGTCATCGGCGGAGGCGGCCACTAGCCCCGCCTGGCCAGAGGAAACAAGTAGTCCCCGGGATGTTCCCGGGGACTACTTTTGTGTTCGGTGCCTGGGCCAATGCCCGGGCCTTTTTGCCTACGCCTTAGCGCCGGCCAGTTCGCGCCTGTCGGCAGCCGGGGCGTCGGCGTCAACCGCAGCGGCGGCAGCCGGGGCGTCAACGACGTCGTCGCTGAACGGGTCGCCGTTGCGCGGGGCGTTGTAGAGCGCCTCGTCGAGGATGCCCTGGCGCTTGGCCACGATGGTGGGGACCAGGGCCTGGCCGGCCACGTTGACCGCGGTGCGGCCCATGTCCAGGATCGGGTCGATCGCCAGCAGGAGCCCGACGCCGGCCAGCGGCAGTCCCAGCGTGGAGAGCGTCAGGGTCAGCATCACGACGGCGCCCGTGGTGCCGGCGGTCGCGGCGGAGCCCAGCACGGAGACGAGGGCGATCAGCAGGTACTGGGTGAAGTCCAACTGGATGCCGAAGAACTGCGCCACGAAGATCGCGGAGATGGCCGGGTAGATCGCGGCGCAGCCGTCCATCTTGGTGGTAGCGCCCAGCGGCACGGCGAAGGAGGCATAGGCGCGGGGTACACCCAGGGAGCGCTCGGTCACGCGCTGGGTCAGCGGCAGGGTGCCCACCGAGGAACGGGACACGAAGGCCAGCTGCACGGCGGGCCAAACGCCGGAGAAGTACTGCTTGATGGAGAGGCCGTGGCTTCGGACCAGGATCGGGTAGACCACGAACAGCACGAGGGCCAGGCCCACGTAGATGGCGAAGGTGAACTTGCCCAACGAGCCGATGGTGTCCCAACCGTAAACGGCGACGGCATTGCCGATCAGGCCCACGGTGCCGAGCGGGGCGATCCGGATGATCCACCAGAGGACCTTCTGGATCACGGCCAGGGCGGAGGCGTTGAGGTTAAGGAACGGCTCGGCGGCCTTACCCACCTTCAGCGCGGCGATGCCGACGGCGATCGCGATCACGAGGATCTGCAGGACGTTGAAGCTTACGGCGGTGGTGGCTACGCCGTCGGTGACGGTGGTGCTCGCCCCGAGGCCCAGGAAGTTCTTCGGGAACAGGCCGATCAGGAAGGCCCACCAGTCACCGGACTTGCCGGCGTACTTGGCCTGCTGGGTGATGCCGGTGCTGGCGCCCGGCTGCAGCAGCACGCCCAGGCCGATGCCGATCAGCACGGCGATCAGCGAGGTGATCGCGAACCAGAGCAGCGTGTTCCAAGCCAGCCGGGCCGTGTTGGAGACGGCGCGCAGGTTGGAGATGGAGCTGACGACGGCGGTGAAGATGAGGGGCACGACGGCGGTCTGCAGCAGCGAGACGTAGCTCGAGCCGATGGTCTGCAGCGTGGCGCCGAGGGCGTTCGGGTTGGTCTTGGTGCTGCCCGTGTATTTTGCGAGCAGACCAAGGCCCAGTCCGACGATCAGCGCGGCGATGATTTGGAAGCCAAAAGAGCCGGCCCATTTGGGCAGCTGGAAACCGGGCTTTCCTGCGGTTGCGGGGGTGCTTGTCTGAGTGGTCACCCGAACACGCTAGGACCGCCGTCCATAACACGACGAACGAACGTTGAGAAATATTACGCCCCCCGGTTTCACCGCCGCCCACAAGATCCCCGCCACGACGCCGAAAGACCACCCGTTTGTGAAGTTATTCCAACGCACAGTGTGGTGATTGTCTCTCGTCGGCAGCCCGCCGCGCGGGACCAGGCATGGAAAGTGCGTATGGCCCGGGGGAGCAGGCATCCGGCAGCGTGCGTCTAAGCGAGGAACGAGCGAGCACGCAGAGGATGTCTGTCCCCCGGGACAGGGCAGGGGATGTCCGCCCCTGGCCGGGAACCCCTACCCCAGGAGCGCCCGCTTGAGCGTGTCCAGCCCCACGGAGCCCATGTTGAGCGCCTTGGTATGGAACGCCTTGAGGTCGAAGCCCGGCCGGGACTCGAGCTCGGCACGGATCTGCTCCCAGAGCCGCTGGCCCACCTTGTACGACGGCGCCTGCCCCGGCCAGCCGAGGTAGCGGGTGAACTCGAACTTCAGCTGGCCCTCGCTGATCGCAAGGTTCTGCTTCAGGAACTCGTACCCCGTGTCCGGAGTCCAGGTGCCCGACCCCCAACGCTCGGGCACCTCCAACTCCAGATGTACGCCAATGTCGAACACCACCCGGGCCGCCCGCATGCGCTGCATGTCGAGCATGCCCATGTGGTCGCCCGGATCCTTCAAATAGCCCAGCTCCTGCATGAGCTTTTCCGCATAGAGGGCCCAGCCTTCGCCGTGGCCCGAGGTCCAGCAGACATTGCGCCGCCACTTGTTCAGCAGTTCGCGTCGGTAGGTGGCGGTGGCGACCTGCAGGTGGTGGCCCGGAACGCCCTCGTGGTAGACCGTGGTGGTTTCGGCCCAGGTGGTGAAGGTGTCCTCACCCGGCGGCACCGACCACCACATCCGGCCCGGGCGGCTGAAGTCGTCCGATGGGCCGGTGTAGTAGATGCCGCCTTCCTGGGTGGGGGCAATCTTGCATTCGAGGGTCTTCATGGGGTCCGGGATGTCGAAGTGCACGCCGGCGAGGTCGGCCACGGCCCTGTCGGAGAGCTCCTGCATCCAGGCCCGGAGGGCGTCGGTGCCCTTGAGCTGGCGGGCCGGATCGCTGTTCAGGATCTCCTTGGCCTCCTCCACCGTGGCGCCGGGGCGGATCTGGTTGGCCACGCGCTCCTGTTCGGCGATCAGCCGGTCGAGTTCCTGCACGCCCCAGGCGTAGGTTTCCTCGAGGTCTACCGTGGCGCCGAGGAAGGAGCGTGAGGCCAGGGCGTAGCGCTCGCGGCCCACAGCGTCCTTCTCCGGGGCGGCCGGGAGCAGCTCGGATTCGAGGAAGCCGGACAGCCGGGCGTAGGCGGCGCGGGCGGCGGCAGCACCGGCGTCGAGCTTGGCCTGCACGTCCTCGGGCAGCGCGCCCTCGGCGGTCTTTGCCTCGGCGGCCAGTTTCGCGAAGAATCCGTCGTCCGCGGTGTGCTTGGTGGCCTGCTCGATCACGATCCGCACCTGCCGGGCGGCGGCTACCCTGCCGTCCTCCTTGGCGGTGCGCAGGGACACGATGTAGCCGTCCAGGGCGGCGGGGACATTGTGCGCCCGGCCCGCGATGTGGTCCCACTGCGCCGCGGTGTCGGTCGGCATCAGGTCGAAGATCGCGCGGATCTCCTGGGGCGGCGAGGCGATGTTGTTCAGCTCGGCCAGGTCCCAGCCGGATTCGTGGATTTCCAGCTGCAGGCCGAGGCGCTCACGCATGGCATCCAGGGTGACGGCGTCGACGTCGTCCGCGGGCTCGAGCCCCTCCAGCGCGGCGAGGGCCTCCCGCGCGGCGTCGGCGAACTCCTCGTGCCCGGCCGGCGAGAAGTCCGGGTACTCGGTTTCGTGGCCGGGCAGGCCAAGTTCGGTGGCGAAGCTCGGGTTAAGCCGGATCAGGGTGTCCGTGAAGGCGTCGGCGACGGCGTCGATCGCGGTCTGCGGGCGCGGCGGCACCGGGTTGTCGGGCGTGGTGTTCTCAGTCGTTTCGGTAGTCACCCGAACGAGACTAGCCGGGCAGCGCCAGTTATGAAAGGGTTACTGAACTTTTATTAGCCGCGGCTGCGCTTCCACGAACCGGGGCCGGGCTTGGGCGCCAGCTGCAGCTGCTGCCGCCGGATCCAGTGCCGTGCACCGGGCTTCTCCGGTGCACCCGCCTCGCCGCTGCCCAGGGAGAGGACGACGGCGGTCAGCGCCGCCAGTTCCTCCGCGGTCGGCTCGCCCTTGACGACGGCCAGCAAGGGCTGCTCTGCAGGCTGAGTGGCTTCCGGGTCAACAGGGCCCTTCTCTGGCGTCACAGCGGGATGTTCCCGTGCTTCTTGGCGGGCAGGCTGGCCCGCTTGTCCCGCAGCGCGCGCAGGCCCTTGATAATCTGCAGGCGCGTCTCGGACGGGGCAATGACCGCGTCAACGTAGCCCAGCTGGGCGGCCTGGTACGGGTTGAGCAGCTCCTCCTCGTACTGCCGGATGACCTCGGCGCGCTTGGCTTCGACGTCGCCGCCGGCCTCCGCGACCGCGGCGAGTTCGCGGCGGTACAGGATGTTCACCGCGCCCTGGGCGCCCATCACGCCGATCTGCGCGGTGGGCCAGGCCAGGTTGAGGTCGGCGCCGAGCTTCTTGGAGCCCATCACGATGTACGCCCCGCCATAGGCCTTGCGGGTGATCACGGTCAGCTTCGGCACGGTGGCCTCCGCGTAGGCGTAGAGCAGCTTGGCGCCGCGGCGGATGATGCCCTGGAACTCCTGGTCTTTGCCCGGCAGGAAGCCCGGCACGTCCACCAGCGTGATGATCGGGATGTTGAAGGCATCGCAGTGCCGGACGAAGCGGGCGGCCTTCTCCGAGGCGGCGATGTCCAAGGTGCCGGCGAACTGCATCGGCTGGTTGGCCACGATGCCCACGGTGTGGCCCTCCACCCGGCCGTAGCCGATGATGACGTTCGGTGCGTAAAGCGACTGCATCTCCAAGAAGTGCGCGTCGTCGACGATCTGCTCGATCACCTTGCGCATGTCGTAGGGCTGGTTGGCGGAGTCCGGGATCAGCACGTCGAGGGCGAGGTCGTCGTCGTCGAGCTCCAGCTCCTGGGAGTGCTCCAGCACCGGGGCCTCGGCGAGGTTATTGGAGGGCAGGAAGTCCAGGAGTTCGCGGACGAACTCCACCGCGTCCGACTCGTCGGCGGCGAGGTAGGTCGAGGTGCCGGTGTTCGCGTTGTGTTGCCGCGCCCCGCCCAGGGTTTCCATGTCCACGTCTTCGCCGGTGACGGTCTTGATCACGTCCGGGCCGGTGATGAACATGTGCGAGGTCTTGTCCACCATGACCACGTAGTCGGTCAGGGCGGGGGAGTAGGCCGCTCCGCCGGCGGAGGGGCCCATGATGAGCGAGATTTGCGGGACGACGCCGGAAGCGTGCACGTTGTTGCGGAAGATGTCCGCAAACATGGCCAGCGAGGCGACGCCTTCCTGGATGCGGGCGCCGCCGCCGTCGAGGATGCCGACGACCGGGCAGCCGTTCCGCAGTGCGAACTCCTGGACCTTGACGATCTTCTCGCCGTTGACTTGGCTGAGCGAGCCGCCGTAGACGGAGAAGTCCTGGCTGTAGACAGCCACGGGCCGGCCGTCCACGGTGCCGTAGCCGGAAACCAGGCCGTCGCCCAGCGGCTTCTTCTTTTCCATGCCGAAGGCCGTGGACCGGTGCACGGCCAGGGCGTCGAACTCCACGAAGGAACCGGCGTCGAGCAGCAGGTCGATGCGCTCGCGGGCCGTGTTCTTACCGCGGGCGTGCTGCTTCTCGATCGCTTCCGGACCGGAGGGCTGCTCGGCACGGGCCTGGCGGTCGCGGAAATCGGCAATCTTCCCCGCGGTCGTGGTCAGATCGTGGCTCATCAAGTGTCTCCGGCTCTGTTGTTCTCTGCTGGTGTTCTCTGCGGTTGTGGCAATGTCGCTGGCCCGTGTGGAGCTTAAGTGGATTCCACACAAAAACATGGCCGTGCTGGCAAGTCTAGTGACGGTATTCGCACACGCCGCTGTAGAAAACCTACAATTTTCGCCGCGACCCCTCACTTAGACCCCTCGCCGCCGGCGGCTGCGTTCCAGCCCGGTTGCTCGGGGCTGCAGCGGGGCGGGGCCCCGGAATTCCGCGGGTGCCGGCCGCATTTCGGGAGCCACGGCGGCAGTAACCGGGCGGGAGCGTCACGACCGGCCCGCAAATGTGGATGTTACTGGCCAGTAACATCGGCTAAAGTGTCCCTATGACTTCAAGCAACGGCGCTTCCGGCACGTCCCCGCACCAGCACAGCCCCTACCAGGCCTCGGGTTCCCTCCAGGGCCGCACCATAGTGATGTCCGGCGGCAGCCGCGGGATCGGCCTGGCGATCGCAATCCGGGCCGCCCGGGACGGCGCCAACATCGTGCTGCTGGCCAAGACGGGCCAGCCCCACGCCAAGCTCGAGGGCACCGTGTACTCCGCCGCGGAGCAGATTGAGGCGGCCGGGGGCCAGGCGCTGCCGCTTGTCGGCGATGTGCGCAAGGACGCCGACGTCGCCGGCGCGGTCGCCGCCGCGGTCGAACGCTTCGGCGGGATCGACATCGTGATCAACAACGCCTCGGCGATCGACCTGTCCAAGACCGACGCCCTGGACATGAAGCGCTACGACCTGATGCAGGACATCAACGTCCGCGGCACCTTCCTGCTCAGCAAGCTCGCCCTGCCCGCGCTGCGCGACTCCGACGCCGGGCAGATCCTGACGCTTTCACCGCCGCTGAACCTGGATCCCAAGTGGGCCGGGATGCACCTGGCCTACACCATGGCGAAGTACGGCATGAGCCTGACCACCCTGGGCCTGGCCGAGGAGCTCAAGGTGGACGGCATCAGCGTGAACTCGCTGTGGCCCTGCACGCTGATCGACACGGCAGCCATCCGCAACATGCCCGGCGGCGAGCAGATCGTCCGCGGTGCGCGCGGCCCGCAGATCATGGCCGACGCGGCGCACGCGGTGCTGACCGCCAGCAACGCGGTCCCCGAATCCGGCAGCTGGAGCGGCAACTTCTACACCGACGAACAGGTCCTGGCCGCGGCAGGCGTGACCGACTTCGCGCCGTACAGCCTGGGTGCGCCCGAAGACCGGCTGGTCCCTGACATTTTCCTCTGAGTTTCCGGCGGTTTCCCACGGCCCGGGAACGGACCGCGGCCGCCGAAACTCCCCACCTTTGCGGGTTCGACGCCGGAAATCCGCGGCGTTTCGGCCCAACCCGCCGGCGGCGGCGTCCAAACGTGGGGACGTTCCGCGGTGACTGGCCCGGCGCCGGCGGAGCGGTAACTCGGTAGGATTCAAGCATGGAAGCCGCTCAGGAGACACCGGATCGTCCACCCCTGGACCGGGGCGCCCTCGGCGACGCCGCGTTCCTCTCGGCCAACGGCATTCCGCAGCTGAGCGTGGTGGAGTCCACCGGCTCCACCAACGCGGATCTGCTGCGCGGCGTGACCGTCGATCCCCGGGCGTGGCCGGACCTCTCCGTGCTCGCCGCCGAGTACCAGAGCGCCGCCCGCGGCCGCCTCGACCGGCACTGGGAAGCACCCGCCCGCAGTTCCGTGTCCGTCTCGATCGTGCTCAGGCCGGTCAACGCCGAGGGCCGGCCGCTGCCCACCCAGAGCTACTCCTGGCTCTCGTTGCTGGCCGCCCTGGCACTGCGGGAGGCCCTGCTGGAGACGGCAGGGATCCCGGCAGAGCTCAAGTGGCCCAACGACGTCCTGGTCCGCGGCAAGAAGATCGCCGGCATCCTCGCGCAGCTGGGCCCCCTGGGCGACGGCGCCGTGCCCCCCGTCGTGCTGGGCACCGGCCTGAACGTCACCCTCACCGCGTCCGAGCTGCCCGTCCCCACCGCCACGTCGGTGCTGCTGGAACAGCCCGCCACGGTGGACCGGACCGCGCTGCTCAAGAGCTACCTCTCCCGTTTCGCCACGCTCTACCGCAGCTTCTGCAACGCCGACGGCGACCCCGCCGCGGGAATGGCGGGCGGACCTTCGCTGCACAAGCGGGTGGAGCACGTGCTGACCACGCTCGGCAAGCAGGTCCGGGCCCAGCTCCCCGGTGACCACGAGATCATCGGCCACGCCTCCCGGCTGGACGACTACGGTTCCCTGCTGGTGGTCGACGCCGGCGGACACGAGCACCTGGTGACCGCCGGCGACGTCGTGCACCTGCGCCCCTGGACCCCTCCCGGCGAGGCCGGCGGCGAAAGCGGCTATGCGTAAGGAGCTCCTCCCGGGCGAGCAAGTGATTGTCGTTACCCGCCCCCAGCCCCGGATGCTGATTGGTCCGGCCCTGCTGTTCATTCTGGTCTGCGCCCTCACCGCCTTCGCCTGCGCCTGGATCGTGAAGGGCGGGCCGGCCAAGCTGGTTCCGCTCGTCACCCCGGCCTGGACGCCATGGCTGCTCGGCGCCAGCCTCGCACTGGGAGCATGGGTCCTGGTTGCCTACTGCCTGCCCAAGGTGGTGACCTGGAACGCCAGCCGCTACACCCTGACCAGCCGCCGCCTGATTGCCCGTTACGGCATGTTGCGACGGCGCGACCAGCAGGTTCCGCTGGCCGCAGTCCGTAATGTGTTCGTTGAACAGACCCTGCTCCAGCGGTCATTGCGCTCGGGGAATATATCCTTGGAAACCGGGTACCCCGCACGCACGGTGATTCCGGATGTCCCCGAGGTCATGACGTTCCGGAACTTCATCCTCGACGCGATTGACGACATTCCGGAGGGTGAACTGATTGAGGCCGACGACACGACGCACGACACCGGCGATTGGCCACTGGACATAAGGGAAGGTGGAAGAGATGAACGCTGAGAACGCGCACCCCGACACCGGACTCCTGGCCCCCGAGCCTTCGGACGTCCCCGAAGCTGTCGTCGACGTCTCCGCCCTGGAAGTTGCCGTGCTGGACTCTGCAGCCGCCGAGGCAGCCGCAGCAGACGACTCCTCCCTGTCCGTGGACGCCGCCCTGTCCGCCGACGACGCCGACGACGCCGAATCCGCCCCCGACGGCGCCGCACCGGCGGCGCCCGCCACCGGCACCATGTCCGCCGAACGCCTCGCCACCAAGGCCCTGGAACAACGGCTGCTGGGCGGCGAACGCAAGCTGCGCCGCCGCGAGGTGGCCGCCGGAGCCGGACTCTCGCTGCTGTCCGCCCGGAAACTCTGGCGCGCCCTGGGCTTCCCCAACCTGGGCGACGAGGACGTGGCGTTCACCGAAAGGGACCAGGCAGCCCTGAGCACGGTGGTGGACCTGGTCCGCGCCGGCAAGCTCACCGAGGAAGCGGCCATCTCGGTCACCCGCGCCATCGGCCAGATGACGGACCGCATGGTGGTCTGGCAGATCGAGGCCCTCGTCGAGGACATGGTCCACCAGCAGGGGGTCACCGACGCCGTGGCCCGCAAGCGGCTGGTCGCCGAGCTGCCGTCCCTCGTGGACGCGCTCGAGGAAATGCTGGTCTACTCCTGGCGCCGCCAGCTCAACGCCGGCGTGCAGCGGCTCGCCGTCCGTGCCGAGGCGGGCCTCGCCTCCAGCGAGGAGGGCCGCGAAGGGGACGAGGACGACGCGCCGCTGCCGCTCGCCCGCGCCGTGGGCTTCGCGGACCTGGTCTCCTACACCAGCCTTTCCCGCCGGATGAACGAAAAGACACTCGCCCAGCTGGTGCAGCGCTTCGAAAACAAGTGCGCCGAAATCATCTCCGTCGGCGGTGGGCGCCTGGTGAAGACGGTGGGCGACGAAGTGCTCTACATTGCCGAGACCCCCGCGGCCGGGGCCGAGATCTCGCTGGCCCTCGCCCAGGCGTTCAACGAGGACGAGATCCTGCCGCAGGCCCGCGTCGCGATGGTCTGGGGCCGCATCCTCTCCCGGCTGGGCGATATCTACGGTCCCACCGTGAACCTGGCCGCCAGGCTCACGGCGCTGGCCGACCCCGGCACGGTGCTGGTGGACTCCATGACGGCCGCCGCGCTGGAACACGACGAACGCTTTGTGCTGCTTCCACGGGACGCCGAGAACGTGCGCGGATTCGGCGAGATCCACCCCGTGGAGCTGCAGCGCGGCAGCGGAAAGGGCCTGGTCCTGGACTAGGGCGGTTCCACACCGTGGTGACCCTGCGGCGCGCAACCCGCCGTGGAAGCTCAGAACCCGGTACTATCCCGGTAGCGCGTTCCGCGTGGAGGCCCTCCGCGCCGCACCGGCGCACGGGGAACCCACCCACGCACCCCCGGGTTCACCGTGCACTTCGGTGGCCGTTCCTTCGACCTAGGACAGGCATGACATCCCAACCGTCTTCCGTTCCTCCAGCCGGTGCTGCAGCTCCATCCGGAACTGCGCCTAACGGTGCCCCCAGCCTCCGGCTCAACTCCGGCTACGGCACGGATCGCGGCCTGCGCCGTGAGATGAACGAGGATTCCTTCATCGCCGTAGACCCGGTCTTCGCCGTCGCCGACGGCATGGGCGGCCACGAGGCCGGCGAGATCGCCAGCGGCATTTGCGTGCGCACCCTCGCCGAAGTTCCCCAGCTCGCCACGGGGGAACGGGACGCCACCGCGGCGATCGTCCAGCAGGCCCTGCAGCAAGCCGACGCGGACATCCGCGAGGCGACCGGCTCCCGCGCTGGAACGACTCTTTCCGGCGTCGTCGTGGTGGAACAGGCCGGCATCCCGTACTGGCTGGTGCTGAACATCGGCGACTCACGCACCTACCGGCTCAGCCGGGGCAGGCTCAGCCAGATCAGCGTGGACCACTCCGAGGTGCAGGAACTGGTGGACGCCGGCGAGATCACCCCGGCCGAGGCTGCAGTCTATCCGCGCCGCAACGTCGTGACCCGCGCGCTTGGCACCGGCGACGAGACGGAAGCCGACTACTGGCTGGTGCCGGTCGAGGAAGGCGACCGCATCCTGGTCTGCTCGGACGGGCTCAACGGCGAGCTCGACGACGAGCACATCGCCCGGATCCTGGTCTCCGAGCCGGACCCGCAGGCCGCCGTGGACCAGCTGATCCAGGCAGCCCTGCGCAGCGGCGGTCGCGACAACGTGACCTGCATCGTGGTGGACGCGAGCAACGTCGCCGGGGGAGCCCCGGGCGAGGAGCCCCACGGCGCCCGCTGACCGCCGCGCCGTCGTCAGCTATACGCCGGGAACCTGTGGTTTAAGGGGAGCGGTTCAGCGGGCCCCGGCGTAGAGTGCGGGTATCACGTCCGGCACAGATCCCTGCCGGTGCCGGCGCGAGCATTCGACCGCGCAACCACCGAAGGAGACGCCGCATGAAGGCATGGCAGTTCACCGGCACCAACAATCCGCTGGAGCTCAACGAGGTCCCGGAACCGCACGCGGGGCCGGGACAGGTCGTCGTCGACGTCAAGGCCGCGGGCGTCTGCCACTCGGACGTCACCGCGCTCGACGACGCAGGCTGGATGCCGCTCTTCCCGCACCTCCCGCGCACCATGGGGCACGAGAACGCCGGGGTCATTACCGAGGTCGGCGAAGGGATGGAGCAGTGGGCGGTCGGCGACCGGGTGGGGCTCGCCCCAGTGATGGCCGACGGCGATGCCATCGGCTATGGCAAATGGGACGGCGGCTTCGGACCGAGGCTGCTGGCAACCTCTGACAACCTCGTCAGGCTTCCGGACGAGGTGCCGTTCGACCTCGGCGCGATGGCGACCGATGCCGGCCTGACGGCCTACCACGCCATCATGGCGGTCGGCGGGGCCACAGCGGGGATGAAGGTGGGCGTGATCGGGCTCGGCGGACTCGGGTACATCGGCGCGCGCGTGGCCGTGTTGTCCGGCGCGGAGGTCTACGGCGCCGAGGTCAATCCCGAAACGCAGAAACTCGCCGACGAGATCGGACTGGCCGGCGTCGCGGACTCGATCGAGGCGTTTAAGGACAAGAACCTCGACCTGATCGTGGACTACGCAGGCTTCGGGAGCACGACGGCCGCAGCCGTCGAGACGCTCGCCGAATTCGGCACCCTGGTGCAGGTCGGCATGGGCCGGCTCGAGGCAACCATCAACACCTACCCCCTCATCATCAAGCAGCTCTCGATCAAGGGCTCAAAGTCCGGCACCAAGGAAGACCTCGCAGGCATCTACGACCTGATGAAGTCCGGCCAGCTGAACCCGCCGATGAACCTCATCAGGCACGCGGACATCCCCGGCGCGATCGACAAGCTGCGCGCCGGCGGCGTGGTGGGACGCTTCATCGCCATCTACGAGTAGGCCGCCGATGACCGGACAACGCCGGTGATCTAGGGCAGGATAGGTCTGTGAGTACAGGGAAGACTGCAACAGAAACCGACACCCACAGCCCTGACGGGGAACTGGTCCCGTCCGAGGCCGTGCGCGAAGAGTACGAGGAACTGGTCGAGCAAGTCCGCAAGCACCGCTTCGCGTACTACCAGGAGGACGCCCCGATCATCTCCGACGCCGAGTTCGACGAGCTCTTCCGGCGGCTGGAGACCATCGAGGCCATGCACCCCGAACTGGTGGCCAACGATTCCCCCACCCAGGAGGTCGGCGGTGAAGTGTCGGCTGCCTTCGCCGCCGTCGAGCACCTGACCCGGATGTACAGCCTGGAGGACGTGTTCTCGCTCGAGGAACTGGAGGCCTGGATCCTCAAAGCCGAGGCCGGCATCGCCAAGCTCGGCAACGGCGGCACCCCGCCGTCGTGGCTCACAGAACTCAAGATCGACGGACTGGCCGTCAACCTGCTTTACCGCGACGGCGTCCTGGTCCGGGCGGCCACCCGCGGAGACGGCTTCACCGGGGAGGACATCACCCACAACGTCCTGACCATCAAGGAAATACCGCAGCAGCTCAAAGGCGGCAACTTCCCGGCCGAAATGGAAATCCGCGGCGAGGTCTTTATCCCGTCCAAGGCGTTCGCGGAGTTCAATGAGGCGCTGATCGCGGCCGGCAAGGCGCCGCTGGCCAACCCGCGCAACGCCGCCGCGGGCTCGCTGCGCCAAAAGGACCCGGCGGAGACCGCCAAGCGGCCGCTGAAGATGTACGTGCACGGCATCGGCGCCCGCGAAGGCCTCGAGACCGGCAGCCAGTCGGACACCTACCGCCAGCTCGCCGACTGGGGCCTGCCCACGAGCCCCTACTTCGAGGTACTCCCCGGCCTGAAAGAGGTGCTGGACTTCATCCGGCGCTACGGCGACAAGCGGCACAGCCTGAGCCACGAGATCGACGGCATCGTGGTCAAGGTGGACGACTTCGCCACCCAGCGGGCCCTCGGCTACACCTCCCGCGTGCCGCGCTGGGCCGTGGCCTACAAGTACCCGCCGGAAGAGGTCAACACCAAGCTGCTGGACATCGCCGTCAACGTCGGCCGCACCGGCCGCGTCACCCCGTACGGCGTGATGGTGCCGGTCAAGGTGGCCGGATCCACGGTAGAGATGGCCACCCTGCACAACCAGGAGGTCGTCAAGGCCAAGGGCGTCAAGATCGGCGACATCGTAGTGCTCCGCAAGGCCGGGGACGTCATCCCGGAAATCGTCGGACCCGTGCTGGCCCTCCGGGACGCCCAGGATCCGCCGGTGCGCGACTTCGTGATGCCCACCGAATGCCCCGCCTGCGGCACCCCGCTGGCGCCGGCCAAGGAGGGCGACGTCGACATCCGCTGCCCCAATGCCCGGTCCTGCCCGGCGCAGCTGCGCGAACGCGTCTTCCACCTCGCCGGCCGCGGCGCCTTCGACATCGAGGCGCTCGGCTGGGAAGCAGCCATCGCCCTGACCCAGCCGGCCGAGCCCGCCGTCGCGCCGCTCACCACCGAGGCGACGTTGTTCAGGCTCAAGCCGGAGGACCTCGCCGGCGTCCGGATCCGCCGCGAAAAGCGGTCCAAGGGCGTGGCGACCGGCGAGTTCGAACTCGTGCCGTACTTCTACACCAAGGGCACCGCCAAGAGCCCGTCCAAGCCGACCGCCACCACGGAGAAGCTCTTCAGTGAGCTTGAAAAGGCCAAGACCCAGCCGCTCTGGCGCGTCCTCGTCGCGCTGTCCATCCGGCACGTGGGGCCACGGGCGTCACGCGCCCTGGCCACCGCTTTCGGGACCATGGACGCCATCCGGCAGGCCTCGGAGGAGGAGCTCGCCGGCGTCGACGGTGTGGGCCCGGTGATTGCCGTGGCGCTCAAGGAATGGTTCGCCGAGGACTGGCACCGCGACATCGTGGACAGCTGGGCGGCCGACGGCGTCCGGATGGAGGACGAGCGCGATGAGTCCACCCCGCGGACCCTCGAGGGCCTGACCGTGGTGGTTACCGGCAGCCTTGAAGGTTTCAGCCGGGACGAAGCCAAGGAAGCGATCCTGGTCCGCGGCGGCAAGGCGGCCGGCTCCGTTTCCAAGAACACGAGTTACGTCGTGGCCGGCGAAAACGCGGGCACCAAGCTGGACAAAGCCGAGCAGTTGGGCCTGCCCGTGCTGGATGAGGACGGCTTCCGCGCGCTACTCGCGCACGGGCCGGCCGGCCTCGACGGCGCCGTCGCCGCCGACGCCGAGGACGGCGAGGACCACCAGGAGGCGGCCGAGTGACCTCCGGACCAGCCGAATTCCCGGAGGCATCCGCATTCCTTGAGCTGGCCCGGGAGGCCGCCGCCGCCGGTGCCGCGGTGTTGGCCGGCCGCAGCGCCGGCGCCCTGGACGTCAGCAACAAGGGCGATTCGGGGGACTGGGTGACGGCCTTCGATCTTGCGGCGGAGGCCGCCGTCCGCGAGGTCATCACCCGCGCCCGGCCCGAGGACACGATCACCGGGGAGGAGGGCGGCACCGCGCTGCCCGAGACCGTCAGCGGCTTCCGCTGGTCGGTTGACCCGCTCGACGGGACGACCAACTTCATCCGCAACATCGTCTACTACGGCACCTCGGTGGCGGTGGCCGGCCCGGACGGCGCGTGGCTGGCCGGCGTCGTCCATGCCCCGGCGCTGGGACGGGTCTACTACGCCTCGCGCGGCCACGGCGCCTGGGTTGAGGACAACGGGCGGCGCACGCCGCTCAACGGCCCGGTGCCCGGCCGGACCGGGCAGATCCTGGCGACGGGCTTCAGCTACGACCCGTCCGTCCGCGCTGAGCAGGCGTCCGGGCTGGCCGGACTGATGGACGGGTTCGCGGACGTCCGCCGGCTCGGATCGGCGGCGCTGGACCTCTGCCTCGTGGCCGACGGCACCCACGACGCCTACGGCGAACGCGGCCTCAACGAACACGACTTCGCCGCCGGTGCCCTGATCGCGGAGGAGGCCGGCTGCTGGGTGCGGCGTCCCAGGCTCACCAGCGTGCTCGACGGCGGCCCCTCCGACGAGGAGCGGCTCGCGGCCTGGACCTGCGCGGGACCCCTGGAGCTCTCCGGCAAGTTCCCGCTCTGATAGTTCGATCACGGAAACCCCCCTGTGGCGGAGGGCCGCCGCCGGCGCCCGTACCATAGACAGGTGCATTCGCAGATCCTCATTCGTCCCGCCGTCCCGGCCGACTACGACGCCGTCGCCCGCATCACCCGGGACGCCTACCTGGCCGCGGGCCACTTCGAGGACCCGGACCACCCCTATATGCAGCAAATCCAGCAGGTCGCCCGGCGGCACGAGAACGCGACCATCTGGGTGGCCGAACGTGCCGGCCAGGTTGTTGGTTCCGTGACCCTCGCCGTCGCGGGGGAGCCCTACGCGGACATCGCCCGGCCCGACGAGCTGGAATTCCGGATGCTCGTGGTGCACCCGGCGGTCCAGCGCAGCGGCGCCGGCAAGGCCATGGTGCAGGCCATCATCGAACACGCCAGGTCGCTGCCCGGCATCACGGGCGTGGCCCTGACCACCGGGATGACCTGGGAAAGCGCCCACGGACTGTACCGGAAGACCGGCTTCCAGCGCGTTCCCGAACGCGACTGGTTCGTGCCGGACACCGACATCAAACTCCTGGTCTACCGACTGGACCTCTAGTACCCGCGTTGTTTGTCGTTGTCCCTCTCGGCGCCGGACGGTGACAACCGTTCAACCCACGTAGACTGGGACGGAAAATAATCCGAACCTTGCAGGGGAGATCCATGGCTGCGATCAACCGCGACGACGTCGCGCATCTCGCGCGTCTCGCGCACATCGAGATGAGTGCTGAAGAGCTGGACAGGATGGCCGGCGAACTCGCCGTCATCGTGGAGTCGGTTAAGTCCGTTAGTGAAGCCGCCGGTGATGACGTCCCGGCCACGTCGCACCCGATCCCGCTGACGAACGTGTTCCGCGAGGACGTGGTGGGCCACACCTTCACGGCCGAGCAGGCACTCTCCGGAGCCCCCGACGCGTATGAGGGCCGCTTCAAGGTCCCGGCAATCCTGGATGAGGACTAAGACCCATGACTGAGAACACAGAACTGATCCGCCTCTCCGCCGCCGCGCTCGCCGAGAAGCTCGCCGCCCGCGAGGTCACCGCCGTCGAGGTCACCCAGGCGTACCTGGACCGGATTGCCGCAGTCGACGGCAAGGTCAACGCCTTCCTGCACGTCAACGCCGAGGAAGCCCTCGCCGTCGCCGCGGAGGTGGACGCCATCCGCGCAGCGGGAGGCGCCGCCGCCAGGGAACTCCATGTGCTCGCCGGCGTCCCGATCGCCGTCAAGGACCTCATCGTCACGATCGGCCAGCCGACCACGGCCGGCTCCAAAATCCTCGAAGGCTGGCACAGCCCCTACGACGCCACCGTGGTGGAGCGCCTCCGCGCCGCCAAGATGCCGATCCTGGGCAAGACCAACCTGGACGAATTCGCCATGGGCTCTTCCACTGAGCACTCCGCGTTCGGGCCCACCCACAACCCGTGGGACCTGGACCGCATCCCCGGCGGCTCGGGCGGCGGCTCGGCTGCCGCCGTCGCGGCCTTCGAAGCCCCGCTGGCCCTCGGCACGGACACCGGCGGTTCCATCCGCCAGCCCGGCGCCGTCACCGGCACGGTCGGCGTCAAGCCAACCTACGGCGGCGTCTCCCGCTACGGCGCCATCGCCATGGCCTCCTCGCTGGACCAGATCGGCCCGGTCTCCCGCACCGTGCTGGACTCGGCCCTGCTGCACCAGGTGATCGGCGGCCACGACCCGCGCGACTCCACCTCGCTACCGGACCCGCTCGAGGACCTCGTGGCCGCGGCCCGCACCGGCAACGTCGAGGGCATGAAGATCGGCATCATCAAGGAACTCCACGGCGAGGGCTACCAGGCCGGCGTCGAAAACCGCTTCAACGAGGCCCTGGAACTGCTCAAGGGCGCCGGCGCCGAGATCGTCGAGGTCTCCTGCCCCAACTTCAAGTACGCCCTCGGCGCGTACTACCTGATCATGCCCTCGGAGGCCTCCTCCAACCTGGCCAAGTTCGACGGCGTCCGGTTCGGCCTGCGGGTGCTGCCCGAAGAGGGCCCGCTGACGATCGAACGCGTGATGGGCGCCACCCGCGCCGCGGGCTTCGGCGACGAGGTCAAGCGCCGCATCATCCTGGGCACCTACGCCCTGAGCGCCGGCTACTACGACGCCTACTACGGCTCGGCCCAGAAGGTGCGCACCCTGATCCAGCGCGACTTCGACGCCGCGTTCGCCCAGGCCGACGTGCTGATCTCCCCGACGGCCCCGACCACGGCGTTCAAGCTCGGCGAGAAGCTGAACGACCCGCTGGCGATGTACCTCAACGACGTCGCCACCATCCCGGCCAACATGGCAGGGGTCCCGGGGCTGTCCCTGCCCGGCGGCCTCGCCGACGAGGACGGCCTGCCGGTGGGCGTCCAGCTGCTGGCCCCGGCCCGCCAGGACGCCCGGCTCTACCGGGTCGGCGCCGTGCTCGAATCGCTGCTCGAGGCGCAGTGGGGCGGACCGCTGCTGGACAAGGCTCCTTCATTGACGGCTCCTTCTTTGACCGATTCCGCACCGGCGGTTGACGCTGCCGCTTCGAGCCACGGAGGTTCACACTAATGACTGACGCAACCCTCAGCTTCGAAGAGGCGATGGAGAAGTACGATCCCGTCCTGGGCTTCGAGGTCCACGTGGAGCTCAACACCAAGACCAAGATGTTCTCCTCCGCGCCGAACGTCTTCGGCGACGAGCCGAACACCAACGTCAACGAGGTGGACCTCGGTATGCCCGGCGTGCTGCCCGTGGTGAACAAGACCGCGATTGAGTCCTCGATCAAGATCGGCCTGGCGCTGAACTGCAAGATCGCCGAGACCTGCCGCTTCGCCCGGAAGAACTACTTCTACCCGGACACCCCGAAGAACTTCCAGACCTCCCAGTACGACGAGCCGATCGCGTACGACGGCTACCTGGACATCGAGCTCTCCGACGGCACCGTGTTCCGCGTCGAGATCGAACGCGCCCACATGGAGGAGGACGCCGGTAAGCTCACCCACATGGGCGGCGCCGCCGGCCGCATCCAGGGCGCGGACTACTCGCTCGTGGACTACAACCGCTCCGGGGTGCCGCTGGTCGAGATCGTCACCAAGCCAATCGAGGGCGCCGGCAGCCGCGCGCCGGAACTGGCCAAGGCCTACGTGGCCGCGGTCCGCGAGATCGTCAAGAACCTCGGCGTCTCCGACGCCAAGATGGAACGCGGCAACGTCCGCTGCGACGCCAACGTCTCGCTCCGCCCGCACGGCCGCGAACGCTTTGGCATCCGCTCCGAGACTAAGAACGTCAACTCACTGCGCGCCGTCGAACACGCCGTCCGCTACGAAATCCAGCGGCATGCCGCCGTGCTGGAGTCCGGCCAGCCGGTCATCCAGGAGACCCGGCACTGGCACGAGGACACCCGCTCCACCACCTCGGGCCGGCCGAAGTCCGACGCGGACGACTACCGCTACTTCCCGGAACCGGACCTGGTCCCCGTGGTCGCCTCCCGCGAGTGGGTCGAAGAGCTCCGGGCCACGCTGCCGGAGCCGCCGGCCGCCCGCCGCAAGCGCCTGCAGGCCGACTGGGGCTACTCGGACCTTGAGTTCCGCGACGTCGTCAACGCCGGCGTGATGGACGAGATCGAGGAAACCATCGCCGCCGGCGCCACCGCCACGGTGGCCCGCAAGTGGTGGATGGGCGAGATCGTCGGACGCGCCAAGAACGCCGACGTCGACCCCGGCCAGCTCGGCGTCGCCCCGGCCACCATCGTGGAACTGAACCAGATGGTCGAGGACGGCAAGATCAACAACAAGATGGCCTCCGAGGTCCTGGACGGCGTGCTCGCCGGCGAGGGCACCCCGGCGGAAATCGTCGCGAAGCGCGGCTTCGCCGTGGTCTCCGACGACGGACCCTTGCTCGAGGCCATCGACGCGGTCCTCGCCGCCCAGCCCGGCGTTGCGGACAAGATCCGTGCCGGCAAGCTGCAGGCGATCGGCGCCATCGTCGGCGGCGTAATGAAGGCCACCCGCGGCCAGGCCGACGCCGGCCGCGTCAAGGAGCTGATCCTCGAGCGTCTGGGCGTCGAAGGCTAGCCCCTGCCCAACTGACTCGCAGATCAGGCCGTTTTGAGCGCTCAAAACGGCCTGATCTGCCAGCTACTTGGGGTCGCCACCCACCAAATCGGTCATGCAACGCTTCGCAGACCATCATGACCGATGTGCGTTTAAGGTTCTCCGGCCGGGCCAGGATGTCGATCCTGCGCCGGGTACTGATCCCCTCCAGCGGCTTCAGCACAATCGACGGGTTCAGCACGGGCCGCGCGGTGTGCCGGGGCAGCAGCCCGATCACACTGCCGGTGGCGACGAGGGCCGCCACCGTGGAGTAGTCGTTGATCCGGTGCACGATGTTCAGCTCGCGGCTGGCCACGGCGGCGACGGCGGAGAGCACGTCCGCGGGGGAGTAGCCGGTGTGGCTGGTCACCCAGGGTTCGCCGACGACGTCGTCCGCGGTCACCGCCCGCTGGCCGGCGAGCCGGTGCCCGGCAGGCAGCGCCACGTCCAGCGGTTCGTGCGCCAGCGGGACCACGGCCACCCGTTCCACCGGCCACCGCGGGCTGTGGTCCATCCGGTGCGCGAGGACCAGGTCATACCGCGCGGTCAGCGCCGGGAAATCCTGCTGTGCCACGTCCTCGTCGGAGAGCTGGATCCGCGGCTGCCCCGGTTCCGCCAGCAGCCGGGCGAGCGGCGCGAACAACGCCTGGCCGGCGCTGTGGAACCCGCTCAGCGTCACAGGCGCCACCGGCGAGCCGTGGTACGCGCCGATCGCCGTCCTCGCATCCGCCATGGCGCTCACGACGGCGGCCCCCGCATCCGCGAGCACCTGCCCCGCCTCGGTGAGGACCAGGTTGCGGCCCTCCTTCCGGGTCAGCGGGACCTCGACGGACCTCTGCAGGGCGGCCAGTTGCTGCGACACCGCAGACGGCGTGACAAGCAGCGTCTCCGCGACGGCCTTGACGCTGCCCAGGGCCCCGAGTTCTCGGAGCATTTCGAGCTGGTGGATTTCCATGCCCCTCATCCTAGAGGTAAGACATTCCTAAATCGTCGATTGAGAAAAACTCGGTTGTGCTAATGCTTTCCGCCCGGTCTAATGAGGTGAGTTGCCCCACACGATTGCCCCGCACTGGTGCGACCCACACAGTAGCAACCCACATAGTTAGGCAGGCCCATGAAGGCTCTCTACAAGTCCGGCGCCCACGCGGGATTCGAGCTCGTCGACCGCCCCGAGCCGGAGACCGGTGCCGGGGACGTCAAGATCCGCGTCGTCACTACCGGAATCTGCGGCACGGACCTGCACATCCAGTCCTGGGACGCCTGGGCCCAAGGGATCATCAACGCCCCGCTGATCGCGGGCCACGAATTCTTCGGTGAAGTCGTGGAGATCGGCGAGGACGTCCTGGACGTCAAGGTCGGCGACCGGGTCTCCGGCGAAGGCCACATCGTCTGCGGAATCTGTCGCAACTGCCGGGCCGGCCGCAAGCAGATGTGCATCAACACCGTCAGCGTCGGCGTCCAGCGCGACGGCGCGTTTGCCGAGTACGTCGTCATCCCGGAAACCAACGTCTGGGTCCACCACGACCCGTCCGTGACCCCGGAGCTCGGCGCGATCTTCGACCCCTTCGGCAACGCCGTCCACACCGCCCTGAGCTTCCCGCTGGTCGGCGAGGACGTGCTGATCACCGGCGCCGGACCCATCGGCCTGATGGCCATCGCCGTCGCCCGCCACGCCGGTGCCCGGAAAATCGCCATCACGGACGTCTCCGCCCCGCGCCTGGAACTGGCGCGCAGCCTCGGCGTCGACCTCGCGATCGACGTCTCCAAGATGCGCGTCAAGGACGCGCAGCGCGAACTGGGCATGCGCGAAGGCTTCGACATCGGCATGGAAATGTCCGGCCACCCCACGGCCCTGCCTGAGATGATCGACAACATGAACCACGGTGGCCGGATCGCGATGCTCGGACTGCCCAGCCAGTCCATCGACATCGACTGGGGCAAGGTCGTCACGCACATGCTGACCATGAAGGGCATCTACGGCCGCGAGATGTTCGAGACCTGGTACGCCATGAGCGCCATGCTGTCCTCCAACCCGGTGCTGCACGCCAACATCTCCGCCGTCGTCACGGACACTCTTCCCGCCTCGGACTGGGAAAAGGGCTTCGAGATCGCCCGCGCCGGCGTGGGCGGCAAGGTCGTGCTCGACTGGACCCGCTTCTAGGCCCCGCCCGTTTTCCGGTACCGTACAAAAATTCACCCCAGCTGAGGAGCGCACCGCACATGTATTCAGCCATCAAGGACCAGCTGCAGCACGAACTCGACGAGATCCGCGCCGCCGGCCTGTTCAAGACCGAGCGGCACATCGACTCGCCGCAGGCCAGTCACATCAAGGCGGGCCAGCTCGGCCAGGGCAGCGCGGACGTGCTGAACTTCTGCGCCAACAACTACCTGGGCCTCGCCGACCACCCGGACATCATCGCCGCCGCCAAGGATGCCATGGACTCCCGCGGCTTCGGCATGGCCAGCGTGCGCTTCATTTGCGGCACCCAGGACCTGCACCTGGCCCTGGAGGAACGCGTCTCGAAGTTCCTTGGCACCGAGGACACCATCCTGTTCTCCAGCTGCTTCGACGCCAACGGCGGCGTCTTCGAGTCACTCTTCGGTCCGGAGGACGCCGTCATCTCGGACGCCCTGAACCACGCCTCGATCATCGACGGCATCCGGCTCTGCAAGGCCCAGCGGTTCCGCTACGCCAACCAGGACATGGCCGACCTCGAGGCCCGGCTGATCGAGGCCACCACCCAGGAAAACCCGGCCCGCCGCAAGATCATCGTCACCGACGGTGTCTTCTCGATGGATGGCTTCCTGGCCCCGCTCGAGGCGATCTGCGACCTCGCGGAGAAGTACGACGCCATGGTCATGGTGGATGACTCGCACGCGGTCGGTTTTATGGGTTCCACCGGAGCCGGTACCCCGGAGCACGCCGGGGTCTCGGACCGGGTGGACATCTACACCGGCACCTTCGGCAAGGCCCTTGGCGGCGCCTCCGGCGGCTATGTCTCCGGCCGGCGCGAGGTCATCGCCATGCTCCGGCAGAAGGCCCGCCCCTACCTGTTCTCCAACTCTCTGGCACCGGCCATTGTCGCCGCCACGCTCAAGGCCCTGGACCTCGTGGAGAACTCGGGCGAACTCCGCAGCAAGCTCTTCGCCAACGCCGAACTCTTCCGCCGCCGGATGGCCGAGGAAGGCTTCGACCTGCTCGAGGGTGAACACGCCATTGTCCCGGTCATGTTCGGCGACGCCGTGATGGCTGCCAAGGTCGCGGACGCGATGCTCGCCAACGGCGTCTTCGTCACGGCCTTCAGCTACCCCGTGGTGCCTAAGGGCGCAGCCCGCATCCGCGTCCAGCTCTCCGCCGCGCACAGCACGGACGACGTCGAGCGCTGCGTCCAGGCCTTTGTCCGCAGCCGCGAGACGGTGGCAGCCGCCGCATAGGGGCCGGAAAGTACTGACGCGACCTCCCGCCGGGTGCAAGGATGGAGGCATGTCAGCTAAATACGATGTTGTGATCGTGGGCGGCGGCATTGCCGGCCTGTCCCTTGCCTCCGCCCTCGCCGGCAAATGCAGCGTGGCCCTGGTCGAAGCCGAGCAGTCGCTGGGCTACCACACCTCCTCGCGCTCGGCCCGGCAGCTGATCCCCAGTTACGGCCCGCCCGTGGTCCAGGAGCTGACCATGCGCACCCTGGAACTCATCGGAACGCACGAGGGCACCCGGCCCGAACCGGTGCTCTCGCCGCGCCGCTTCATGCTGATCGGGGACGAGGAAACCGTCCGGCAGCAGGCCAGCGGCTTTATGCACCTCATCAGCCACGCCGAGGCCCTGGCGATCTGTCCCGCGCTCAAGCCGGACTCCTTCACGGCGGCCGGCCTGGATTCCGGATCCTTTGCCTGCAACGCCTCCCTGCTGCTGGAAGACCACCGGGAGCGGGCCGTCGAAGGCGGCGTGGACATCATCACCGGGGCCCGGGTCCACTCGGCGCAGCGCCTCGGCTCCGGCTGGGAGCTCGGCGCCGGTCAGGAAGGCCTGGAGGCCGCCGTCGTGGTCAATGCCGCCGGCGCCTGGGCCGACGAGTTCGCCGTGCTCAGCGGCGTCGAGAAGCTCGGACTGCAGCCCTACCGGCGCACCGCAGCGATCGTCGACGTCGAACACCCGCTCCCGCAGGGGTGCCCGATGGTGGCGTCGAGCAGCTTCTACTTCCGGCCGGACGGGCGGCGGCAGGTGCTTATTTCGCCGTCCGAAACCGTGCCGAGCGGCCCCGAGGACGCCCAGCCGTACCCCGGCGACGTCGAGGCCCTGATCACCCGGCTCAACAGCGTCACCACGATGGGAATCGGCGGCGTCAGCCGGGCCTGGACCGGGCTGCGGACCGAGGCCGCCGACGGCATCCCCGTGGTGGGGTTCGACGCCGAGGCCGCCGGCTTCTTCTGGCTCGCCGGCCAGGGCGGCTACGGCTTCCAGACCTCCTCCGGCATCGCGGAGCTGGCCTCGGAACTGATCCTCGCCGGGCAGGGCTCCGGCGCGCCGTTCCCGGCCGACAGTCCGGCATCCCGGACAGCCGCAGCACTCGCCGCGACGCGGATGTCGATCCGGGGCTGAAGAATGGACCCATGAGCACCCTGATCACCAACATCGCCGAACTGATGACCCAGGACACGGAGCACCGGGTCCTCAAGGATGCGGCCATCGTGATCGAGGGCGAACGCATCGCCTGGATCGGTGCCGCCGCCGATGCCCCGGCGGCCGACGACGCCGTCGACGCCGCCGGCCGCGCGCTCCTGCCCGGCTGGGTGGATTCGCATACGCACCTGATCTTCGCCGGCGACCGGACCGCGGAGTTCGAGGCCCGGATGGCGGGGGAGGCCTACGGTGCAGGCGGTATCGCGGTCACCACCGGCGCCACCCGGAGCACCGGCGACTTCGACCTGACCAGGCTTGCGCTGGGCCGTGTCGCCGAGGCCGTCGCGCAGGGCACCACCTATTTGGAGACCAAGACCGGCTACGGCCTGGACGTGGACAACGAGGCCCGCAGCGCCCGGATCGCGTCCACCGTCGCGGACGAGGTGACCTACCTCGGCGCGCACCTGGTCCCGGCTGGACTGGACGCAGAGGACTATACCGACCTGGTCTGCGGACCGATGCTTTCCGCCGTCCGGCCGTACGTCCGCTGGGCCGACGTCTTTTGCGAACGGGGCGCTTTTAACGAGGAACAGTCCCGCCGCGTACTCCAGGCCTGCCGGGATGCGGGACTGGGCCTGCGCGTGCACGGCAACCAGTTGGGCGAGGGGCCGGGCGTGCGGCTGGCGGTGGAGTTCGGTGCGGCGAGCGTGGACCACGTCAACTACCTCTCCCGCGCGGACGTCCACGCCCTCGCCGACAGCTGGTCCGGCTGGGAGGCTGCGGCCGGCGTGGGCGAACGGGGCACGGTGGCAACCTGCCTGCCGGCCTGCGACCTGTCCACCCGGCAGCCACTGGCACCCGGCCGTGAACTGCTCGACGCCGGCGTCCAGCTGGCCCTGGCCTCCAACTGCAACCCGGGCACCTCCTACACCAGCTCGATGGCATTCTGCGTCACCACCGCCGTACTGCAGATGCGGCTCAGCGTGCACGAAGCGGTCCGCGCGGCGACCTACGGCGGTGCGCTGGCGCTGGGCCGGGAGACCGGGAACGACGTGAACGGCGAGCGGGCGGTGGGCTCGATCGCCGTGGGTCACCGGGCGGACCTGCACCTGCTCAACGCCCCGTCCGCCACTCACCTCGCGTACCGGCCGGGGATGCCGCTTACCCACGCCGTCTGGCGCGCCGGGGTCCGCGCCCGCTGACGCGCCCGCTGAGCCGCCCGCACAGGAGACCAGGGAGGAACGCCATGGCCGGCTTAGCCAGGGAACTCGCCATCATGATCGATCTGGTGCGGGCCAAGCACGGCGGGGCGCAGGCCCTGGCCCGGCGCCGGGACGCCCGGCTGGCCGCCCTCGTCGCCCACGCCCGCGCCAGCTCGCCGTTCTACCGGGCGCTCTACCGCGGGCTCCCGGCACAGGACGTGCCACTCCGGGACCTGCCACCGGTCACGAAGCCGCAGCTGATGGCGCACTTTGACGACTGGGTCACCGATCCGGCCATCACCCGGGCGGACCTCGAGGCCTTCGTCGCCGACCCTTCCCTGGTCGGCACCCGCTACCGCGGCCGCTATTTCGCCTGCACCAGCTCCGGAACCACGGGCCACCCCGGTTTGTTCGTGCATGACGAGGCCGCGGTCAGCTGCTACCGGGCCCAGGGCGTACGGATCGTCGGGACCGTGCTCGATGGCCGCCGGCTGCTCGCGATGCTGCGGAGGGGAATCCGCGCCGCCGTCGTGGTGGGCACCGGCGGGCACTTCGCCGGGGTCGTCTGGCTCGAGTCCGAGCGGCGCCGCAGCCGGGGCCGCCGTCGCGCCTACCGACTGTTCTCCGTGCAGCAACCGCTCGACCGGCTGGTGGAGGCGCTCAACGCCTTCGACCCCGCCCTCCTGATCTGCTACCCCAGCGCCCTCGAACTGCTGGCCGGGGAACAGGACGCGGGCCGGCTGCACATCCGTCCGGTGATCGTGGAGTCCAGCGGCGAATCCGTCGGGGACCGGGAGCGCCTGGCCGCGGCACTGGGCGGCGCAGTGCACAACGTCTACGCCGCCTCGGAGTTCACCCCGATCGCCCTGGACTGCCCCCGCGGCTGGCTGCACGTCAACAGTGACTGGGTCATCCTCGAGCCGGTCGAGGCGGACTACCGTCCCACACCCGCCGGGCAACCGTCGCACACGGTGCTGCTGACCAACCTCGCCAACCGGGTCCAGCCGCTGATCCGCTACGACCTCGGCGACTCCGTCGTCGCCAAGCCCGGCCCCTGCGAATGCGGCAACCCGCTGCCCGCCATCCGGGTGGCCGGCCGGCACGATGACGTCCTGCACCTGGACAACGGCCGCGGAGCCACGGTGAGCGTGCTGCCGCTGGCCATCACCGCCCCCGTCGACGACGCGCCGGGCGTCCACCGCTGCCAGCTGGTCCAGACCGGCCCAGCGACACTGCGGGTCCGGCTCCAGCCGGAGCCCGGCGCCTCGGCGGACGCGGTGTGGCAGGACGTGGCGGCGAAGCTGGCCGGCTTCCTGGCCGGCCAGGGCTTGGCGAACGTGGAGCTGGTCCGTGCGGAGGAAGCCCCGGAACAGGGCGGCGCCAGCGGAAAGTTCCACCAGGTGATCGCCCTGAAAGAGCCACCCGTCGCTTAGGCGGCCCTGGGCCTAGAAGACCATCGGCGGCGCATCCAGCACGGTCTCGTCCACCTCGCGCTGTTCCCACTGGCTGAACGGCTTGTCCAGCTCGTACTTGCCCTCGGCAGAGCGCAGCAGGGTGCGGATCTCGGCGTTGTCCGGGTTGTTCAGGGACTCGAAGTACTCCACCGACCAGTGGAACCAGCGCATGCAGAACAGCCGCATGGTCATGCCGTGGGTCACGAACAGGGCGTTCGGCGCGTAGTCCGGTTTGGACCAGTGGCGGTACAAGGTCTCCATGAACGAGGAAATCCGGTCGTAGACGTCGGAACCGGACTCGCCCTCGCGGAAGCGGTAGAAGAAGTGCCCGTAGGCGTTGCGGAGCTCCTTCTGGTCTTCGATGTCGCCGGCGATCTGGAAGTTCGCCCAGTCCTGTTCCCGCAGCCGCGGCTCCTCGATCACGCGCTCGGTGAGCGGGCCCAGCCTCAGCGCCTCGAGGGTCTGGTAGGCACGCAGGTAGGGCGAGACGTAGATGCAGACCTGCTGGCCGTCCAGCTGGCGCCGCAGCTGCTCGCCGGCGGCCGTGGCCTGCTCAACGCCGAGCGGGGTCAACGGGATGCGGTAGTCGGGCACCCGGTTGTAGATGGAAGTGTCGGCATTGGCTGCGGACTGGCCATGCCGGACCATGAAGATTCTCCCGGGCGCGCTCACAGCCCCAGCATAGGCACGTGCAGCCAACTTCCGGGAACGGCAGGCAAGATAGAAACATGTTGGTTCCCTCCCGCCGTCGGCTGCGGCTTGAAGTCTGGATTGTCCTGGGGCTGTCCCTCGGACAATCGGCGGTGTACTCGGTGGTGCAGCTGCTGGACAAGATGACCAGGGCGCCGCTGGCGCAGGGGACCTCGACGCTGAACCGCTCGCAGAGCAACCGCGAGTACTTTGACCTGACCTACCAGCTGCTGGACATTATTTTCGCCCTGGTCCCCGTGGTGCTGGTGATCTACTTCCTCACCGAACACCGGCCCGCCGACCCGGCCGGCGGCACTTTCAGAGGCAGCACCGGCACCTCGGCGTTCCGGAAACTGGGGTTCAACTTCGCCCGGCCCGGCAAGGACCTGCTCCAGGGCCTGGGCCTGGCCGCGCTGATCGGGATCCCGTCGCTGGGCCTCTACGCGGCCGGCCGGGCGCTGGGGATTACGACGGCGATCATCCCCAGTGCGCTGGACTCCTACTGGTGGACGGTGCCGGTCCTCATCCTGTCCGCGATCCGGCACGGGATCGTGGAGGAAGTGATTGTGGTGGGCTACCTGCTTGACCGGTTGGGCAAGTTCGGCTGGGGCATGCCGCTGGCCATCTTCGCCAGTTCCATGCTGCGCGGCAGCTACCACCTGTACCAGGGCTTCGGACCCTTCATCGGCAACGCCATCATGGGCGTCATCTTCGCGCTCATCTATACAAGGACGCGCCGGGTGATGCCCCTGGTGATCGCACATGCGCTGCTGGACATCGTTGCGTTCGTCGGCTTCAGCCTGTTCGGCAAGGCGATCGGCCTGGGCTAGCGCCGCACGAGGCAACGCGGGGCCAGCCCGGGGCGCCGCAAGCCGAATGACTTATTTCGACACGGGACTCTCCCTACGGCGGACGGGTCCGTAACATTGGAGCTATTACAGGCCCCGGCTTGCCAAACCCGCTGCAAAGGACTATGCGAAGTTGACGCTCGAATCATTGCCCGTGTTGGATTTCTCCCGCCTGAACGCAGGCCCTGAAGAGGCCTCCCGGTTCCGGGACGAGTTGCGCGACGCCATGCGGGAGGTCGGCTTCATCTACCTGGCCGGCCACGGCATCCCGCCGGAGCTCACCGACGCCATGCTTGACGTCTCCCGCCGCTTCTTCGAACTGCCCGAAGACCAGAAGCTCGCGATCGAGAACGTCCGCAGCCCGCAGTTCCGCGGCTACACCCGCGTGGGCGGCGAAATTACGGACGGCGCGGTGGACTGGCGTGAGCAGATCGACATCGGCGTCGAGCGCGCCGCCGTGGAGCCCGGACCCGGCGTCGCCGACTACTGGCGGCTGGAGGGACCCAACCTCTGGCCGGAGGCGCTGCCCGAGATGCGCGGAATCGTCTCCGAATGGACCGAGCGGCTCAGCGCCATCTCCCTGGACCTGCTGCGGGCCCTCGCCGTGTCCCTCGGGGCGCCCGAGGATACCTTCGATGCCGCGTTCGCCGCGCGGGCCTTCCCGCTGCTCAAGATCGTGCGGTATCCGGGGGAGTCCGATCCGGAACCCAAGCAGGGCGTCGGATCCCACCGTGACGGCGGCGTCCTGACCCTTCTCCTGGTCGAGCCCGGCAAGGGCGGACTCCAAGTCGAGTACCAGGGGAACTGGATCGACGCGCCCCAGGTACCCGGGACCTTCGTGGTCAACATCGGCGAAATGCTTGAGTTGGCCACCGACGGCTACCTGAAGGCAACCCTGCACCGGGTGATCTCACCCCTGCGCGGCACGGACCGGATTTCCCTTCCGTTCTTCTACAACCCGGCGCTGGATGCGACCATGCCCCGGCTCGCCGTGAGCCCGGAGTTCCGGGCCAAGGCCCGCGGGCTGTCGGTCGACCCGAGCAACAGCCCGATCCTGGAGACCTACGGGGACAACGCCCTGCGCTACCGGCTGCGCGCCCACCCCAACGTCGTCGAAGCCCACCACCCGGACCTGCTCGGGGGCTGAGGGGGGGGCACCCCGTATGGGCGCCCGGAGGCCGTCTTAGCCATGGGCCTCCTAAAGGAATTCGGCCGCCAGCGGTGGGTGGCATCATTGGCACCCGCTGCTGGCGGCCGAAGTTTACGGACCGGAAATGTCAGATGGTGACGGCTCCGGAATCGGTTTCGAAGGTGACGGACATGATTCCCGGCGTCCCGTGCGGGGCCAGCCAGTGCACGTCGACATCCTCCAGCGGCTTCTCCACCGGTTCGCCCAGCCACTCGGTGACGCGCTCGGCCGAGCCGGCGATGGTGAGCGCGGACATCTTGACGTTGCTCGCGTAGGCGTTGGACGGGTGCAGGGCCGGGTCGCCCTCCCACTTGAGCATGTAGGGGACCTGCGGGTCCGCGATCAGGCCCAGGATGCCGATCTGCTTCCATACCAGTTCGCGGCCGTCCGGGAACTTGCGGTTGCCATTGACGGCGGACCGGCCCAGGCGCTCCTCGAAGGGGGCCAAGTCGTCCACCTCGACGCACCAGCCCATCCAGCCGCCGCCGGCAGCCGAGCGGGCACGCACGGCCTGGCCAAAAGGCGCCTTGTCCGAGGCGGGGTGGTCCAAAACCTCCACAACCTCCAGGTACTTGTGCCCGGCAAGCGGGATAATCATGTTGCGGGTCCCGAATCGGGGGTGTACTCCGCCCTTGACGGCTTCGACGCCGAGGGCAGACGCAATACGTTCGGTGGTGGCCGCGAGGCCATCTTGTTCACAGGCGTAAGAGACGTGATCCATGCGCATGCCCTCATCTTGGCACTTTGTGATGGAGCTCTCAGCTTAGGCTCTCCTAACCATCATAGGATGTCCAGTTTGCCTGCCCGCCGTGCGGCAAATCCGCCCGGAACCGCGGCGGTTTCCCGGGGCCTGCCGCCGGCCGCGGACGCCCTGCGGCCGGCCGGCGGGACAAATTCATATTCGTCACAAAGCTATCCAGCCGCCGGACCGCGTTCCTAGACTGAAGCCAGGTCATGAGCGCCAGCATCAAGCCCCGGCTTGCTGGCCGGCAACCCTCCATGCGCGGTGGGGTGCCCCGGGTGAAGACCTGGCCCTCCGGCAACCGCCGGAAGGCAAGCGCGGCGCCAGAGCCGGCCCGGCCCCACGAGGCCAGGGCGGCCTGTGCCCAGTCACACAGGAGTTCTCCAATGTCCAACGCCTGGTCCTTTGAAACCCGTCAGATCCACGCCGGCCAGCAGCCGGACTCCGCCACCGGCGCCCGGTCGCTGCCGATCTACCAGACGACGTCGTTCGTCTTCCCCAGCGCTGAAAGCGCCGCCAACCGGTTCGCGCTCGCCGAACTCGCCCCCATCTACACCCGGATCGGCAACCCCACCCAGGACGCGGTGGAGCAGCGGGTGGCGAGCCTCGAGGGCGGCCTCGGGGCCCTCCTGCTGAGCTCCGGCCAGGCCGCCGAGACCTTCGCGATCCTGAACATCGCCGAGGCCGGAGACCACGTCGTCGCCAGCCCCAGCCTGTACGGCGGCACCTACAACCTGCTGGCCCACACACTAAAGAAGTTCGGCATCTCCGTGACATTCGTGGAAGACCCGGACAACCTGCGGCAGTGGCGCGACGCCGTGCAGCCGAACACCAAACTCTTCTTCGGCGAGGTGGTCTCCAACCCCCGCCAGGACGTGCTGGACATCGAGGGCGTCGCGGACGTGGCGCACCGGGCCGGGGTGCCACTGATCGTGGACAACACCCTCTCGACCCCGTACCTGATCCGGCCGATCGAGTGGGGCGCCGACATCGTGGTCCACTCGGCCACCAAATACCTGGGCGGCCACGGCGCCGCGATCGCCGGCGTGATTGTGGATTCCGGCAACTTCGACTTCGGCAAGGACCCGGAGCGCTTCCCCGGCTTCAACACCCCGGATCCCACCTACAACGGCCTGGTCTATGCCCGGGACCTCGGGACGGACGGGGCGCTGGGGGCAAACCTGTCCTTCATCCTCAAAGCCCGGGTCCAGCTGCTGCGCGACCTCGGCTCCGCCGTGTCCCCGTTCAACGCCTTCCTCATCGCCCAGGGCATCGAGACGCTGAGCCTGCGGGTGGAGCGGCACGTCGCCAACGCCGTCAAGGTGGCCGAATGGCTGGAAGCCAGGGACGACGTCGAATCCGTCGCCTACGCGGGGCTGCCGTCCAGCCCGTGGTACGAGCGCGGCCGCAAGTACGGTCCGAAGGGGACCGGCGCCGTCGTTTCCTTTAACCTCGCCGGGGGAGCGGAGGCCGGCAAGCGCTTCGTCGACGCCCTCGAACTGCACTCGCACGTGGCGAACATCGGTGACGTGCGCTCGCTGGTGATCCACCCGGCGTCGACCACCCACAGCCAGCTCTCGCCGGAACAGCAGGCGGTGGCCGGCGTCAATCCCGGACTGGTGCGGCTGTCGGTGGGACTTGAACACATCGACGACATCATCGCCGACCTCGACGCCGGTTTCCGGGCGGCCAAGGACGCCTGAGGTCCACACGGCGCCGTGGGGATTAGGGGCCCGGCTGTCACATGGAAGTCACAATCTTCGCCAATGCGCCGACGGGTTTCGTAGAATCGACGCAGGTCATGAGTGCCAGTGACAGCCCCGGCTTGCTGGCCGGCAACCCTCCTTCCGCGGCGGGGTGCCCCGGGTGAAGACCTGGCCTGCCGGTCAGCTGGCGGCGGGCAAGCGCGAGGTTAGGTCCACACATGACGATTGCCGTCTCCCGTACGGGAGTTCCCGAAAACAAGCTTTCCACTGTCCCCGACGGGACGGTTCAGTACCTGCCGATCGGTTCACTGGCGCTGGAGTCCGGTGCCACCCTGCCGGAGGTCACCCTCGCCTACGAGACCTGGGGAACCCTCAACGCGGACGCCTCCAATGCGGTGCTGATCGAACATGCCCTCACGGGAGACACCCACGTCACCCGGGGCGCCGGCGAGGAGCCCGGGTGGTGGGAGCAGCTGGCCGGCCCCGGTGCTCCGGTGGACACTGACAAGTATTTCGTCGTCTCCATCAACATCCTCGGCGGCTGCTACGGTTCCACCGGGCCCTCGACGCCCGGCCCGGACGGCAGGCCGTGGGGCTCGCGCTTCCCGCTGGTGACACTCCGGGACAGCACCGCCGCCGAAGCCCGTCTCGCCGATGCCCTGGGGATCGCCAGCTGGTACGCAGTGCTCGGCGGCTCACTCGGCGGAGCGCGCGCCCTGGAATGGGCAGTCAGCTACCCGGACCGAGTCCGGCGTTGCGCCGTCATCTCCGTGGGTGCCAGCAGCACCGCGGAGCAGATCGCCTTTGCCCAGGCCCAGACGCTCGCCATCCGCCAGGACCCAAACTTCAACGGGGGCGACTACTACGGCGGCCCGGAGCCGGACGCCGGACTGGCCCTGGCCCGCAGGATCGCGCACATCACCTACCGCTCCGCCGCCGAGCTGGACGGCCGCTTCGGACGGAACGCGCAGGCGGCCGAGGCCCCGCTGGAAGCAGGGTCGCTGGCCGGACGGGGCCGCTACCAGGTGGAGAGCTACCTCGACCATCAGGGCAATAAACTGGTCCGCCGCTTCGATGCCAACAGCTACATCGCGATCACCGAGGCGTTGATGAGCCACGACGTCGCCCGCGGCCGCGGCAGCCTTGAGCAGGCCGTTTCGCGGGCAACGGCGGAGTTTTTCGTCGCGGCCGTGGACTCGGACCGGCTGTACTTCCCCGCCCAGTCCCATGCCCTCGCCGACGCCCTGCCGGGGGAGGTGCCGGTCCACGTCATCGAGGCCCCGATCGGCCACGACGGTTTCCTCACCGAAATCGGCCAGCTTAGCGAGCAGCTCCGGGGCTACTTCTTCGCCTAGCCGCGACCGCGCTTTGTGCATTTTTGCAGACGCGCTCTGCGCGATTAGTCGTTGAGCCTGCGCCGCGGGACGTCCATACTCGTGGAGAATGACGCCGTGTGTCCCAACTCACACACGCGTTGTCAACCTTAATGGTCCACAGGGTGTCGAAGGCGACACCGAAGGAGTTCTCATGAGCACGGAAAACGCCGCCGCAAGGCGCGCAGACGAGACCGACGTCAAGGCGTCCGGTCTTAAGAAGGTAGTGGCGGCCTCCATGGCCGGCACCGTGGTGGAGTGGTACGAATTTTTCCTCTACGCTTCCGCCGCCACCTTGGTCTTCGGGAAGGCCTTCTTCCCCAATTCCCAGACCGAGCTGGACGGCATCCTCGCGGCGTTCCTCACCTACGCGGTGGGCTTCGTGGCCCGCCCGATCGGCGGCATCGTCTTCGGCCACTTCGGCGACAAGTTCGGCCGCAAGCAGCTGCTGCAGCTCAGCATCATCCTGGTTGGCGTCTCCACCTTCTTGATGGGCTGCCTCCCGACCTTCGCGCAGATCGGCTACTGGGCTCCGGCCCTGCTGGTCTTCCTGCGCTTCGCCCAGGGCTTCGCCGTCGGCGGTGAATGGGGCGGCGCCGTCCTGCTCGTCGCCGAGCACAGCCCCAGCAAGTCCCGCGGTTTCTGGGCCAGCTGGCCGCAGTCCGCAGTTCCGCTGGGCAACCTCTTCGCCACCGCCGTGCTGTTCATCCTCTCCTCGGTGCTGTCCTCCGCGGACTTCCTGGGCTGGGGCTGGCGCGTCGCCTTCTGGCTGTCCGCCGTGATCGTCCTGATCGGCTACTACATCCGCACCAAGGTCAGCGACGCCCCGATCTTCCTCGAGGCGCGCAAGGAAGTTGAGGCGGGCCACAAGGGTTACGGCGTCGCGGAGGTCTTCCGCCGCTACCCCCGCGGCGTCTTCACCGCCATGGGCCTGCGCTTCGCGGAGAACATCCTGTACTACCTCGTGGTCACCTTCTCGATCACCTACCTGAAGACCGTCGTCCACGCCGACACCGCCAAGATCCTGCTCCTGCTGCTCGTGGCGCACGCTATCCACTTCGCCGTGGTTCCGGTGGTCGGTCGTCTCTCGGACCGGTTCGGCCGGAAGCCCGTCTACATGGCCGGCGCCGTTCTGGGTGCCACCTGGGGCTTCTTCGCCTTCCCGATGATGGACACCGGAAATGACTTCATCATCCTGGCTTCGGTCATCATCGGCCTGCTGTTCCACGCCCTGATGTACGCCGGACAGCCGGCCATCATGGCCGAGATGTTCCCGACCCGGATGCGCTACTCCGGCGTCTCTCTCGGCTACCAGGTGACCTCGATCGTGGCCGGTTCGCTGGCGCCGATCATCGCCGTTGCGCTGCTGGGCCAGTACAAGTCCTCCGTTCCGGTGGCCATCTACCTGCTGATCGCCTGCGCCATCACGGCCGTCGCCGTGTTCTTCCTGAAGGAAACCCGCGGCATCTCGCTCCACGACGTCGACGCCGCCGACGCCCAGGGCACTGCCGACCTGCTCGCCGCAGGCAAGCGGTAACCGGCAGGCAGTCGCACAAGTTCAGCAATAGGCAGCCCCCGTCCCCCCACTGCGGGGACGGGGGCTGCTGTCGTGGTGCCTGCCCGGCGAGTCGCGTTTCTGGGCCGATATTCAGCTTCTGCCCAGCGTCGGCTTCTAGAGTGGAACCACACTTGGGCCGGGCAGGCCGAACCGGTCATTAAATTCCAGCGGAAGGGACCAGGTAGCAATGCCGACAACTCCATCATTGAAGACTCGTTTAGGTGTGGGAGCAGCAGCGGTTCTGGCCGCTGGCGCCATGGCCGCCGTGGGTGTCGGTGCCGCCTCTGCGTCCCCCTCTTCCCCGCACCCGGCGGCGACCTCGACGGCGGGTGCGCCTGCCGGAGCCAAGACAGGCGCTCATGCAGGTGTGCGCGGGCTCGGGGCATTCCTGCAGCTCAACGCGGACAGTCCGCAGGCAGTCGGGGACCGGGCCGCGAAGGCAGCGGCAGCCTTGGTGAACCACCCGAAGCATTTCGCCAAACTCCCCCCGGCGCTGCAGACCGACGTGAAGGCGCTCAAGGACGCCGCTCCGGCTGAACGCGTGCAGGACGCCTACAAGATCAAGACCACGGCCCTGTCGGGCGGCTACGGCGTTGAGGTCCAGAAGCGCGCCGAGCAGCTGGTGAAGACCGCGACCGAGGCCGCCGGTCTGCGCCAGGAACTGCGGACGGTCTTCACCTCGGCCAACCCGGGGGCAGGGCTGCAGAAGATCGCTGACCAGGTCATCAGCCACCCGAAGCTCTTCGCCAAGCTTCCGGCCAACCTGCAGGCAGACCTGAAGACCCTCAAGGGGGCTGCGCCGGCCGATCTGGACACCCAGGCCAACAAGATCAAGGAGACCGCGTTGAATGGCGGATACGGTACCCGGATCCAGAAAGTTGCCCAAGCCCTCGGGAAGAAGGCCGCAGCGGCGCCGGCTGCCTAACGAATCAATCCGCCAGTCCCAGGGGCCGGGCAGCCAAGTCATGGCTGTCCGGCCCTTGCGCTGCACCCGGAGTTCAGTCCCAAGTCCAAAAGCCTGTTGTCACCGATTCGCCATTTGTTCTATAACTTATAGAACAAGACGGGAGGTAGGAAGGCATGATCCTCAACATCGACCTGTCCGGTGAGGTGCCGATCTACCAGCAGCTGCGTGACCAGATCGTTGAGGCGATTGCCGGTGGCGTGCTGACCGAGGGCAGTTCGCTGCCGGCCACCAGGACGCTCGCCGCGGATTTCGGGATCAACTTCCACACCGTGAACAAGGCCTATGACCTCCTTCGTCAGCAGGGCCTGATCCGGCTCAACCGCAAGACAGGCGCGGTGGTGACGACGACGGTCGCGGCCCCTCCCTTCCCCGCGGAGTGGACCGCAAGAGCCCGGACCCTGCTGGCGGAGGCAGTCGTTAGAGGTTTGCCGGCCGACGAGGTTCTCCAGACCTGCCGGTCCGTGCTCGATTCATTCGCCGCAGCGCGAGAGGAGGAGCCATGAGCGTTGCCATCGTTCTGAGCTTGGTGTTGTTGGGGCTGGTGCTCCTGCTCGCCCTGGTGCTGCCCTCGGTCACCAGTCCTTTTGTGCCTTTCGGGGTCCGGGTGCCGGCCCAACATTCCGCCGACAGGGCAGTAATCAGGCGGGCCCGCATCTACCGGTGGCGGGTACTCACCATCGGGCTCGTCGTCATCGGAGCCGGCGTTGGCAGCTACGCTGTGAGCGGCGAACCGTTGCTGCTGCCGTTGTCGGTGCTGGCGCTTGTGGGTGCCTGGTATGGATGCTTCTTCCTGGCCAACCAGGAGATCCGGGCCGCCAAGGCCGCCGGGGGCTGGTTCCGGGGCCTGCACCAGGGCATCGCGGTGGACACCGAGCTGCGGACCGATCCGCCCCGGTTCCCCTGGCTTTGGCTGGCGCCCGCCGTGATCATCACCGTCGCCACGGCGGTGATTGGCGTGGTCGGCTACCCGTCGATGCCCGGTGTGCTCGCGGTGCACTACGGCGCGAAGGGCATGCCGGACCGGGTGGTCGTCAAGTCGGTCGGCGCGGCTTTCTCATTGGTGTTCGTGCAGATCGGCATGACCGCGCTGCTCGGGGGCATGGCGGCGGCTATCGTCCGAAGCCGGCCGGACATCGACCCGGCACGGCCGGTAGGCTCCGCGCGCTGGTCCCGGCACTACATATCCCTGGGCGCCAGGGCGCTGCTAGGGCTTGTCGCCATGATCGACCTGGCGATGCTGGGATCATCGCTGCTGATGTGGACCGGAACGGTCACGCCGTGGGCGCCGCTGATGGTCGCCGCGCCGATCCTGGCCGCCGTCGTCGTAACCGTTGTGGTCTTGGCCCGGAATAACCGTGAGCGGGATGGGGCCGAAGAAAACACGGGCCTGACACACCTGGATGACGACAAATATTGGCGCGGTGGTTTGGTCTACATCAACCGCGAGGACCACAAACTTTTGGTTCCGCGCCGCTTCGGTCTCGGATGGACCCTGAACCTCGGCAATCCCAGGGCGGCGATGCTTCTGGCCGGCGTTGTGGCGCTCATTGGCCTGGTGATCATCCTGCGTCTGGGTGGCTGACCACCACGGGCGCGCCCGGGCTTAGCCGCTCTGAGCAGCGCCCGCTTTAGCCGGTGAGCACGTCCTGGCGTTCGGCGATCTCTGTCCGGATGGCAGCAAGCACGGCCTGCACCGGGGCCGAGCGCAGCGACTCCGCCCGTGCCGCCGCCCAGATCGGCAGCTGCCGCTGGAAGTCGTCCGGCAGGACCGGCACGAACCCCGGCTTTCCGACAACCAGGAAGTTGGGCAGCAGGCCGATCCCGGCGGCGCGGCGGACGGCCTCAAGCTGGGCGAAGATACTCGTGGCCTGGAAACTGGAGCGCGGCATCGGCAGCTGGGTGTAGCGGTGGCCGAGTTCCGCGACCTGCAGCGCCGACTCGACGTACGAGACAAAGCCGTGCCGCCCGACGTCGTCGAGCGTTTCCGGCAGGCCGTGCTCGCGAGCGTACTGTGGGCTCGCGTAGAGCCGGAGGAAGTAGTTGGACAGGAAAATGGTCTGCGCGTTACTGACGTCAAGGTTGCCGACCACCACCTCCAAATCCACCCCTGAGCGGTTCTGGCTGACCTTGCGGGTGGCGCTGAGCATCTCCACGTTCAGGTGCGGATGTTCCTGCTGCAGCCGGACCAGGGCGGGGGCGACGAATTCCGCGCCGAAGCCGTCCGGCGTGCTGATCCGCACCAGGCCGGAGAGCACGTCCTCCGATCGGGCGATCCGGCCGGACAACGCGCCCAGCGTCCCCTCGATGGCTTCCGCCGCCGCCACCGCCTCGGACCCCAGCTCGGTGAGCTCCCAGCCGTGCGGGCTCCGCTCCAGCGTCCGCCCGCCGAGTTGCTTGTCCAGGGCGAGGATCCTCCGGGAGATGGTGGTGTGCGTGGTGCCCAGCGTCTCCGCGACGGCGTTGAACCTGCCCAGCCGGGCCACGGTCAGCAGGATCAGCAGGTCATCCGGACTGGGGAGCCGCTTTAAGTCCACATTGACTCCTTGGGCTGTTGGTGTGTGCATCCATGCACATACCGTCTGTGCTTTTTTACCTTGATTGCACTGTAGCAGGGTGTGATGCTGGACACGGAACCCGGCAGTTTTCGCCGGACACAATGCAAAGCAAAGGAGCTTATGCCATGGCAGTTGTCGCCTGGATCGGACTGGGAAACATGGGCGGGTACATGTCGGTGAACCTCGCCAAAGCCGGAAACGAGGTCCGCGGCTTTGACCTGAACCCCGAGGCCGTGGCGACCGCCGAGGCCGGGGGAGTCAAGCCCACCGGCAGCATCGCCGAGGCGGTTGAGGGCGCCGACGTCGTCTTCACCATGCTCCCCAAGGGCGAGCACGCCCGCGCCGTCTACCTCGGCGAGGACGGCGTGCTGGCCCACGCGGACACCAGGACCCTGCTGGTGGACTCCTCCACGATCGACATCGCCTCCGCCCAGGCCCTGCACGACGCCGCCGCCGCGGCCGGCTTCCGCTTTGTCGACGCGCCCGTCTCCGGCGGCATGAGCGGCGCCAAGGCCGCCACGCTGACCTTCATGATCGGCGGCGAGGCCCGCGCCGTCGCCGACGCCACCGAATTCATCCGCCCGATGGCCGCGAACATCATCCCCACCGGCGGCGCGACCACCGGCCAGGCCGCCAAGATCTGCAACAACCTGATGCTCTTCATCAACCTCGCGTCCACGGCCGAGGGCGCCGTGCTCGCCGACCGCCTGGGCCTGGACAAGCAGGTCTTCTGGGACATCGCCTCCGTCTCCTCCGGCGACAGCTGGGCGCTGCGCACCTGGTACCCGGTGGCCGGCGTCGTGCCGACCGCCGCCTCCAACAACGACTTCGCGCCGACCTTCACGGCCGAGCTCGCCAATAAGGACATCGGCCTGGCCATCAGCGCCGCCAAGGACACCGGCACCCCGCTCGAAATCGGCGAGCACGTCCAGCAGCTCTTCCAGCGGCTTATCGACGGCGGCCAGTCCGGCAGCGACTGCTCCGCGATCGTCAAGCTCGTCGACGGCTCGTTCGAGTCCGCCAAGTAACCCCCAACTTTTTTCGAAAGAGACCCACTCCATGGAACGCATCCCGCACTTCATCGACGGCGCCCTGGTGTCCGACGCCGAGCGCTACGGCCCCGTCTTCAACCCGGCCACCGGCGAGCAGGAAAAAGAGGTGGCCCTCGCCTCCGCCGCCCGCGTCGAGGAGGCCATCGCCGCCGCCCGCGCCGCCCTCCCCGGCTGGCGGGCCACCAGCCTGGCCAAGCGCACCAGCATCTTCTTCAAGGTCCGCGAGCTGCTGATGCAGCGCCGCCCCGAACTGGCGGCCCTGCTGACCAGCGAACACGGCAAGGTCCTCTCGGACGCCGAGGGCGAGATCACCCGCGGCCTGGAAAACATCGAATTCGCCACCGGCCTGTCCCACGCGCTCAAGGGCGAACGGTCCGAGCAGGTCTCCGGCGGCGTCGACGTCCACTCCGTCCGCCAGCCGGTCGGCGTCGTCGCCTGCATCACCCCGTTCAACTTCCCGGCCATGGTGCCGCTGTGGATGATCGGCAGCGCCCTGGCGTGCGGCAACACCGTCCTGCTCAAGCCGAGCGAGAAGGACCCGTCCTCCGCGGTCTTCATCGCCCAGGTCTTCGCCGAGGCCGGCCTGCCCGCGGGTGTGCTCAACGTGGTGCACGGGGACAAGGAAGCCGTCGACGTGCTGCTGGAGCACCCCGACGTGAAAGCGGTCAGCTTTGTGGGTTCCACGCCGATCGCCCAGTCCATCTACAAGCGCGCCGCGGACCACGGCAAGCGGGTCCAGGCCCTCGGCGGGGCCAAGAACCACATGGTTGTGCTCCCGGATGCTGACCTGGACATGGCCGCCGACGCCGCCGTCTCCGCCGCCTACGGCTCCGCGGGGGAGCGCTGCATGGCTGTCAGCGTCCTGGTCGCCGTCGGGAACATCGCGGACGAACTCGTGGACGCGATCAAGACCCGGATGGCCGCCCTTAAGATCGGCCCCGGCACCGACCCGGCCTCCCAGATGGGGCCGCTGATCACCGCCGAGCACCGCGACAGGGTCGCCTCCTACGTGGCGGGCGCCGCGGACGAGGGCGCTTCCGTGGTGGTGGACGGCCGGGACCAGGAGTTCGACTCCAACGGCTTCTTCATCGGCGTCAGCCTGATCGACCACGTGAAGCCCGGCATGAAGGTCTACGACGACGAGATCTTCGGCCCCGTCCTCTCGGTGGTCCGGGTCGAGAGCTACACCGACGCCGTCAAGCTCGTCAACGACAACGAATTCGGCAACGGCGTGGCGATCTTCACCCGCGACGGCGGCGCCGCCCGGCAGTTCGAGTTCGACGTCGAGGCCGGCATGGTGGGCGTCAACGTGCCGATCCCGGTACCGGTGGGAACTTTCTCCTTCGGCGGCTGGAAGAACTCGCTGTTCGGAGACACCCACATGTACGGCCCGGAGAGCATCCGCTTCTACACCCGCGGCAAGGTGGTCACCACGCGCTGGCCGGATCCGTCCACCTCGGTGATCGACCTCGGTTTCCCGCAGGTCGACTAGGTGCCCCGGCGTTAGCCCTTCATGATCTCCGCGCGCTGGGCCATGTAGTCCTCCATCGCGAGCTCGCCGTTGCTGTACTTCTGGTCCAGCTCGGCGAGCTTGCGGGCACGGTAGCCCTGCGGACCGGACGGCACCGGCGGCACCGGCGGAACGTCCGGAGCCGCGGGTGGCTGCGGCTGCCACTGCTGCGGCGGCCCGGCCTGCGGCGGGTTCTTCAGGTAGTCCGGGCTGTCCTCGTACGGCACGGGATACTGCTGGTTGACCGGCGGCTGCGGGGCGCCAAGCTGGCCAAACCCGCCATAGTAGTCCCGCTGGGTGAAGCCGTCCCGCGGCTGGTTGCTCTGCTGCCCTGGACCCTGGCCCGGGAACATGCCCGGGAAGCCCCCCGGCGTGCCCTGATAGGGATCCTGGCCCTGGTTCTTGTTCTGCACCGATCGGCGGTAGTAGCGCATCGCGGCCGGAATCAGCAGGGACAGGATGATGATCCAGAAGAAAATACTCACGGTACCGGGCCTCTCAGAAGGTGATCTTCCAGCTTAACGCGCACGCACCCCCAAGGGTGCCGGACCGGACCGCCCGGCTCAGGAGCGCAGGGCGTCCTCGGCGCCGGGCAGGCCCTCGCCCGAGCCGGGAGGTCCCTCGCCCGAGCCGAGCGGCACCCCTGGACCGAACACCGGACCGGCCAGCGGGCGCTTGGCGGTGATGCCGTCGCCGGAGGAACGGTGCCGGAGTCGGCGGACCACCCACGGGACGAAGTGCTCGCGGGCCCAGATGAGGTCCCCGGTGCGGGCCTCCCGCCAGCCGCGCTGGGGCAGCGGCTTGGGGGCGAGTGGCTCCAGGGTGTGCTGCACATTCAGCGAATCCAGCACCATGGCCGCGATGGTGTGGTGGCCCAGCGGCGAAAAGTGCAGCCGGTCCACGTCCCACATCTGCGGGTCGTTGAGCTGGCGCAGGGACCACATGTCGGCGATGATGGCGTCGTGCCGGGCCGCCACGGTGCGCAGGTTCTCGTTGTAGATCGCCACCTTGCTGCGGATCCGGCCCAGCACGGTGGAGCCGGTGTCGGGGCCGTTGAAGAGCACCACGGTGGCGCCCCCCAGGCTCAGGATCTGCACCACCGAGTCCAGCCGTTCGGCAAGGACATCGGGGTCGCCGCCGGGCCGGATCAGGTCATTCCCGCCGGCTGACAGGGTCACGAGGTCCGGCTTCAGGGACAGGCAGTGCGCCAGTTGCTGGTCCACGATCTGCTGCAGGAGCCTGCCCCGGACCGCGAGGTTGGCGTAGGCGAAGTCGTCGTGGCCCCGGCTCAATTCCTCGGCCACCCGGTCCGCCCAGCCGCGGTGGCCGCCGGGGCTCGCCGGTTCCGGGTCGCCGATCCCCTCGGTGAAGGAGTCGCCCATCGCGACATAGCGGGTCCAGGGGTGGTTGACGGTGCGGTCCGGAAAATTCTCCATGGCTTCTGTTTCGCTCACCTTCATATCCTGCACTCTCCCCGCAAAGCTACGCCACCGTAGCTTGTTACCGGCTGGTAACTGCAAGAATGGAGCCATGACTGAAGCCGCCCGCTATCCCGCTGCGTTCCCCGACCCCGTCGTCCTCTGGTCCCGGCCCGAAGAAGCCCGTGCCGGCAAACCCCTGCTGGTGCTGCTGCACGGCTACGGGGCCAACGAACAGGATCTGCTGAGCCTGGCGGACATGCTGCCGGAGGAATTTGTGGTGGCGTCGGTGCGCGCACCGCTCGTCTCCGGACCGGGGTTCACCTGGTTCCCGCTGACGGCATCCATCGATTATTCACTTGAGGCCGTCAAGCAGGCCGCGGCGTATGTGCAGGACTGGATCGACTCAGTCCGGGCCAACCACCCCTCGGTCACCCTGCTGGGCTTCTCGATGGGCATGGCCATGGCCACCACCCTGTTGCGGCAGCGGCCGGACGGGTACGCCGCCGTCGTCGGGCTCTCAGGCTTTGCCGTCGACGCCGGCGGTGACCCGAGCTTCCGCGACGCGGAATTGGACGGCACCGTGCCGATGTTCTGGGGACGCGACCAGCAGGACCCCGTGATCACGCCGGACAAGATCGAGTTCACCATGGGCTGGGTGCGCAAGCACGTGAAGCTCACCAAGGTGCTCTACACCGGCATGTGGCACGGCATCAACCAGCAGGAGATCGGCCACGTCGGCGAATTCCTCACCCACGAGGTGCTCGCCAAATAGGGGCCGACGACGGCGCCGGCCGCCGTCGCTAGGCTCCGCCGCCGGCGGGAGTGCTGATCCGCACGGTCTGGCCGTTCACGGTGACGGTGTCGCCGTGGTGGAGCTGGCGGCCGCGGCGGTCATCGATCTCGCCGTTGACCTTCACGAGCCCGTTCTTGATCAGTTCCGCAGCCTCCACCCCGTCCTCCACGAGGTTGGCCAGCTTCAGCAGCTGGCCCAGCCGGATCATGTCGTCGCGGATGGGGATGTCTTCGATTTCCGGGTTGCTCATACAAGCAATAATGCCTGACCAAAGGTGGCACCAATGACCCACGCACCGCGGCTCCCACTGCCCGTCGGACTGCTCCTGGCCGTTTCGGCCGGGCTCCTCGTCCCCGTCCAGGGCCGGATCAACGGCGCCCTCGGAACAACCCTGGCCGACGGCCTCGCCGCCGCCGTGGTGAGCTTCAGCACCGGCCTGGCGCTGATGATCGCCATCTCGCTGCTCCTGCCCAAGGGGCGCGCCGGGCTGGCCGAGGTCCTGCCGGCGCTGCGCGAACGCCGCTTCCCGCGCTACTACGTGCTGGCCGGCGGCATCGGCGCGCTCTTTGTCTTTGCCCAGTCCTTCACCGTCGGGCTGCTCGGCGTCGCCCTGTTCACCGTCGCCGCGGTTACCGGCCAAACCCTCAGCGGACTGCTGGTGGACCGGATGGGCATCGGTCCCGCGGGCAAGCGGCCCATCACCGGCATCCGGGTCCTCGGCAGCGTGCTGACCGTCGCCGCCGTGGCGTGGGCCGTATCGCCGCGCTTCGCGTCCGGCGGTGCAGGCGGCGCAGGCGGCTCGGGCGGGTCCGACCCCATGGCGCTGGTGCTGCCGGTGCTGCTCCCGGTGCTCGCCGGATTCCTGATGAGTTTCCAGCAGGCGATGAACGGCACGGCCACGGTGCACTACCGCACCCCCATTACGGCCACCCTGGTCAACTTCGTCGCCGGCAGCATCGTGCTCTGGCTCGCCTGGCTGATCAAGCTGGCCCTAGCCGGACCCGGCCACGCGCTCCCGGCCGAATGGTGGTACTACCTGGGTGGCCCCATGGGCTGCGTGTTCATCGCCGTCGCCGCCTTCCTGGTCCGCAGCCTGGGCGTGCTGGTCACCGGGCTCGGCATGATCGCCGGGCAGCTGCTCGGATCCCTGGCCCTCGACCTGGTGCTGCCCGCACCGGGAACCGTCGTCGCGCTGCCCACCGTGCTGGGCACGCTGCTGACCCTGGCCGCCATCGTCCTGGCCAGCCTGCCCTGGTCCCGCGGCACCCTCAAGCGGCGGTAGCCCGGGTAGGCTAGGAGTTTGCATCACACCGTCCGCAACACCCCGCCCGGCAACCAGCCGGTGGCCCGGGGCTGACAGCACGGACCGCACCCAGCGGCCCTGCAGAAACTGGAGTTCCCATGGCAGCAAAATCCGTACTCGACCAGATCATTTCCCTCGCCAAGCGACGGGGTTTCGTCTTCCAGGCCGGTGAAATCTACGGTGGCTCCCGTTCTGCCTGGGACTACGGTCCCCTCGGTGCCGAGCTGAAGGAAAACATCAAGCGCCAGTGGTGGCAGTCCGTGGTCCGCGGCCGCGAGGACGTCGTCGGCCTGGACTCCTCGGTGATCCTGCCCCGCCAGGTCTGGGAAGCCTCCGGCCACGTCGAGGTCTTCTCCGACCCGCTGGTGGAGTGCCTCTCCTGCCACAAGCGCTACCGCGCGGACCACCTCGAGGAGGAGTACGAGGAAAAGAAGGGCCGTCCGGCCGAGAACGGCCTCAAGGACATCGCCTGCGCCAACTGCGGCACCCGCGGTGAATGGACCGAGCCCCAGGAATTCTCCGGCCTGCTCAAGACCTACCTGGGTCCCGTCGCCAGCGAAGAGGGCCTGCACTACCTGCGCCCCGAAACCGCCCAGGGCATCTTCGTGAACTTCTCCAACGTGCTCACCACCTCGCGGAAGAAGCCGCCGTTCGGCATCGGCCAGATCGGCAAGTCCTTCCGCAACGAGATCACGCCGGGCAACTTCATCTTCCGCACCCGCGAGTTCGAGCAGATGGAGATGGAGTTCTTCGTCGAGCCCGGCACTGACGAGCAGTGGCACCAGTACTGGATGAAGGAGCGCATGGCCTGGTACACCGGCCTGGGCATCCGCGAGGAAAACCTGCGCTTCTTCGAGCACCCGCTGGAGAAGCTCAGCCACTACTCCAAGGGCACCACGGACATCGAGTACCGCTTCGGCTTCCACGGTTCGGAGTGGGGCGAGCTCGAGGGCATCGCCAACCGCACCGACTTTGACCTGTCCACGCACTCGAAAGCCTCCGGCGCGGACCTGAGCTACTTCAACCAGGCCACCAACGAGCGCTACACCCCTTACGTGATCGAACCCGCCGCCGGCCTCACCCGCTCCTTCATGGCGTTCATGATCGACGCCTACACCGAGGACGAGGCACCAAACGCCAAGGGCGGCGTCGACGTCCGCACCGTGCTCAAGCTCGATCCGCGCCTGGCCCCGGTCAAGGCTGCCGTCCTCCCGCTGAGCCGGAACGAGGACCTGTCGCCCAAGGCCAAGGACCTCGCCGCGCAGCTGCGCAAGAACTGGAACATCGAGTTCGACGACGCCGGCGCGATCGGCCGCCGCTACCGCCGCCAGGACGAGATCGGCACGCCGTTCTGCATCACGGTGGACTTCGACACGCTCGAGGACCAGGCCGTGACCATCCGCGAACGCGACACCATGAGCCAGGAACGCGTCGCCCTGGACAAGGTGGAGGGCTACCTGGCCGCACGGCTGATCGGCGCCTGACCATGGCGATCGCATACCGTGAATGGCGCGACGGCGACGACCTCGCGCTGCTGGAAATGTGGGGCGGCCCGGAGACCGAGCAGGCCCGGCAGTTCCGCGGCACCCTGGCCCCCTCGGGCAACGCCCCGTGGCGCCGCTGCATCGTGGCCGAGGACGTCGTGGACGGCGTCGCCATCCCCGTCGCGGCCGGTGTGGTCCATGAGGCCTCGCTGCATCCGGAGCGCCTCTGGGTGTACGTCGAAGTTTCCCGCGACCACCGCCGGTCCGGCATCGGCTCCACTCTGCTGGCCATGCTCCGGCACGAGGCCGAACAGTCGCCGTCGGGAGTGTCCCGGCTCCGGACCAAGGTGGAGCCGGGCACACCCGGCGCCGCCTTCGCCGAGGCCGCCGGACTGGCCCCGATCCAGCGTTCCCGCCTCGTCGTTGTGGAACCCGGCGCCCTGAAGCTGCCGGTCTTCGGCGACGGTTCGGAGGCTGCCGCCTCGGAGCAGGTGGAGGACTTGGCCACGGGCTCGGTGGAGCTCAGCGACGTCGTGGGCCGCTACTACACCGCCGTGCACGACTGGGACAGCCCCGGCGAACTCAGCATCGCCACCGTGCAGCGGCTCTTCCTGGACGACCTCAGCGGCGCCCACGGGGCCATTGTGCTGCGCGCGCCCAAAGCCAGCGCGTTCGGTGCGGGCGTGCCGGCGAGCAAGAAGGGCCGGCTCCAGGCGTTTGCGGTCAGCTACGCCCAGGGCGGCCCGGAAATGGGCGGCCCGGAAGATGGCCCTGCCTCCAAGGCCGGCGGACCGTCGGACGTGTTCCTCGGCCACGACCCCGAACTGTCCGCCGAGGACGCGCGGGCCGCGGTCCGGGACCTGCTGGCGCTGATCGCGTACCAGTACCCGGTCCTGCTGGAACTGGACGATTCGATGACCGCGCTGCGCGCCGTCGTCGAACCGCTGCTGGAGAGCGGCAAGGCCCGGCAGGTGGGCGCGGACACCCTGATCGTCTCCGACGCCGCTTAGTCCACCAACGCAACTGACCCGCAGTTGTTGTCGTTTTCACGCGTGATAACGACAACAACTGCGGGTCAGTTGGATTAAGGGGCTACTTGCCCGCGGGCATCACCGGCGGGACGAAATCGAACGTCATGCCGAGCAGCCAGACGAGCAGCAGCACCACCGGCAGGTGGAAGACGAACTGCAGGAAAGTGAAGCCGACCAGATCGCGGGCGCGCAGCTTCAGCACCGCGAGCAGCGGGAGCATAAAGAACGGGTTGACCAGGTTCGGCAGCGCCTCGGCGATGTTGTAGATCTGCACGGTCCAGCCGAGGTTCATCTGGACATCGGTGGCGGACTGCATCACGTACGGCGCCTCGACCAGCCACTTGCCGCCGCCGGAGGGAACCAGCAAGCCCAGCACGGCCGTGTACAGCGCGATAACGACGGCGAAGCCACCGCCGCTGCCGATGCCCGAGAAGAACTCGGCCAGGTGCGCCGAGATGGTCATCCCGCCGTGCCCGGTCGCCTTGGTCAGGATCGCGGCCATCGCCGCGTAGAGCGGGAACTGCACGAGGATGCCGGCAGTCGCCGGGACGGCCTTCGTGACGGCCTGCAGGAAGTTCCGCGGAGTGCCGTGCAGCACCAGGCCCAGGATGAGGAACACCAGCAGGTAGCCGTTGAGGCTGCTCACCACGGTCAGGAACGGTTTGGTGAGGAACTGCGAAACCAGCCAGCCCAGGGTCAGGAGGCCGGCGAGGATCGGCAGGATCTTGCTGTATTCGAGCCACTCGCCCGGGCGGGACCGCGGCGCCGGCTCGCTAGGTTCGTCGTCGAGGTCGACGCCGAGGTCCTCGGCCGTGCGGATCGAGCCGCCCTGCGGTGCCGAGAAGTGCGCGATCACCGTGGTCAGCAGCATCAGGATGGCCATGGTCAGCAACGACTGCCAGGTGAAGATGGTGGTGCCGAAGTCCAGGATGCCGGTGATCTTCAGCAGGGCCGGCGGAAGCGAGGCCGCCGTCGCCTGCAGCTGCGCGGCGGAGGAGGACAGGCCGAGTGCCCAGACGGCGCCCAGTCCCATAAACGCGGCCGCGCCCAGGGCGCGGTAGTCCACGGTGAGGTCCTTGCGGCGGGCGATGGCCCGGGCCAGCAGGCCGCCGAAGATCAGGCTTAGGCCCCAGTTGAGGAAGGACACCGACATGGACATCAGCGCCACGAAACTCACGGCCGTGCGGGCGGTCGCGGGAACGAGGGCGAGCCGGCCGATCAGGCGGGCCACGGGCGGCGAGGTCGCCACGACGTAGCCGGTGAGCACCACCATGGCCATCTGCAGGGTGAAGGCGGTCAGGTCCCAGAAGCCATTGCCGAAGGAATCGGCGATCGACTGCGGCGACGCGCCAATGGCCAGCGCCGCGAGGGCGATGATGATGACGCCGGCGAGGGCGAAGATGTAAGCGTCCGGGAACCACTTCTCGGTCCACGCCGCCATTCGTTGGGCTATCCGGGCGAGGCCGCGTTCTTCGCCGATGCCGCTTTTGGTCAGGACTGTGTTTGCCACAGAGGGGTACCTCTCCATTGAGTGCATTTTTCTACCCGATGGAGTTTAGCCACGACGGCGGCGGGGGACGTGCTTATCGGCGCCTGCCGCGTGCGCGCCGCGGCCCCTCGGCTTCGTCCAGCCGTTGCCGCTCCTGCTCGGTGGGTGCCCCGCCGCCAAGCGCGGCCGGCATCCACCAGGCGCCCGGCGCAGGTTTCAGCGGGAAGTCCGCGATGCCGGCGTCGATCCCCGCCTGGAGTGCCCTCCGCAGGGCCTCGGTGGCCGCCGGGACGTCCAGCCCGGGGTCCGGGGTGAAGGGTTCGCCCACGTGCACGCGCACCGGTGCCCGCCAGGCCCGAAGCGGGGAGAAGCCGTGGTGCCGGGTCATGATCCGGTGCGCGCCCCACACGGAGACCGGGATGATGGGGACACCCGCCTCTGCGGCCATCCGAACGGCACCGGTTTTGCATTCCCGGACCTCGAAGCTGCGGCTCACCCCGGCCTCGGGCAGGATTGCGATGTAATCGCCGTCACGGAGCTTCTGCACGGCGGCGTCATAGGCATGGGCGCCGGTGTCATAGCCGACGACGACGTGGCCGGCGGCGCTGACGGCGGGACCGGCGAACCAGTGGTCGGCCGCGCCCTGGGTGATCAGGAAGCGCATCTGGGCACGGTTGTGCCACCACAGCAGCAGCTCCGCAAACGCGAAATCAAGGTAGCCGAAGTGGGTGATCGCCACGACGGCGCCGGCACCCGGGGCGGCTCGCCGCGAGCCGCCGAGCGGGCCGTCGTTGCGGGTATTCTCCGGCAGCGCGGCGGGGAGGTGCTCTCGTCCGGTGACGATCACGCGGATCCGGAACAGCCAGCGGAGCGCCTGGCCGGTCCTGACGATGACGCGGTAGAAGCGGTCGCTGGGCGCCGGCCGCCAGATCATGCCCAACCGCGCATCTCAGCGCCCCGCCGGCCGGCGGGGCGGCCAGGGAAGGAAACCGGAGGTGGATTCGACGTATTCCTTATACCCGGGCCTAGCGGACATGGCCTTCTCCGTCAGCGGCTTGCCGGTTTTGCCCGCCAGCGTCCAGATCATCAGGGCGGGGGAGAGGATGGTCAGCACGCCCGGCCAGGAGTCGGCCGCGACCAGGAAGAGCCCGGCCCACACGGCGGCATCGCCGAAGTAGTTCGGGTGCCGGGTGTAGCGCCAGAGCCCGGTGTTCAGGACGGTGCCGCGTTTGGCAGGGTCCGCCTTGAACCGGGCCAGCTGCCAGTCGCCGACGGTTTCGAAGACGAAGCCGACGAGCCACAGCAGCACCCCGAGCAGCGCCAGCCAGCCCAGGGGGCCGCTGCTGAACATGCCGACCTGGATGGTGAGGGAGACGAAGAACATCACGATGCCTTGCGGCAGGTATACGCGGCGCAGCGCGTAGGTGTTGCGCGAGCCGGGCGCCGAGGAGAGCATCTCCACGTAGCGGGGATCCTCATGGCCACCGCGGGCACGGAGGCCGATATGGATGGCCAGCCGGATGCCCCAGACCGCAACGAGGGCGAGCAGCAGCAGGCGGCGTCCGGCGTCGCCGTGGCCAGCGGACAGGGCCCAGGAGAGTGCCACGGCCACCACGAAGCCCAGGCCCCACACGGTGTCGATGACGGAGTGGCGGTGCTGCCGCACGGCCACGGCGAACGTCCCGGCCAGCAGCGCCACGAGTCCCAGGGCGACCCAGGGCAGGCTGGCGAGGAAGGCGTCCAACGGGAAGGCGGCCATCACAGCACCACCGGGAGGGCGGCCGCGGGCGGCAGGACCTGCCGGAGCGTGTCCGTGCCGCGCAGTTCGGTTCCGGCACTGCCGGCGAAGGCGTCCAGGATGAAGCCGTTTGCCAGCGAGTTCCAGAGCCGCACCCGGCGGAACATAAAGTGGCCGGCGCCGGTGAGCGAGACGTAGTCCACCGATGCCGCGATGCCCTCGGCGCGGCGGGCGTAGGCCAGGGAATTCTTCGGGCTGGTCCAGTGGTCCTCGCTGCCGTGCACAATCAGGATCCGGCGCCCGGCGACGCGGTCCACCGGGGTGGAGCTGTCCAGCCACGGGGCCAGCGCGACGACGGCCTCCACCTGCGGGTGGTCCGCGACGCAGAGTGCCGTGAGGCCGCCCATCGAGTGGCCCAGCAGGAAGATGGGGACATCGGGGTGCTCGAGGCTGATCTGGGACAGCGCCCAGCGGGCGTCCTGGACAGGGGACATCTCCGGCCCGTTCCAGCCCCGGTAACGGTTGCGGAGGGTCCAGACGGCCAGGCCGTGCGGGCCGCCCTGGTTGCGGAGCGACTGGGCGAAGGGCAGCATCCGGGCCGGGCTGAGATGCCGGGCGCGCACCACCTCAAAGCTGTCCGCGCGTCCGCCGTGCAGCACCAGGGCGACGCCGCGGGTCTGCCGGGAGGCGTCGGCGATGCTCAATTCGGCCCGGGCCGCGGGCCCGGCTAAGGCTGTCCCGTGCTCCCGTTCGTCGGTCTTGCGTCTGGCCACGGCTCGTGTCCTCCACATCGTTTTGTCCCTGCAATTACCAACAATAAGGTGCCCGCCGGCGTTCCCGGCAGCTTCTGTCGCCGGTTTGCTGCCCGTGCTGACTGCGCGCATTCCCACACGGCATTCGCTGCCGTGCGGCCGGCGGATGGGTGGGCGGATGGGTGGGCTGCTGGCGGGCGCGGGGCGGGCGCGGAGGCGTCCGCGCGCGACGGCCCGCCCGGACACCGTAAAGTCTTCGGCATGAGGTTGAACTGCTGATGGGCGCCGGACATTCACACACGACCCAGGGGCACCACGAACCCACCCCCAGGGCGCTCGCGGCACGGAAGAAGGCCAACTGGATCCTGGCGGCCGTCCTGGTCCCGCTGACCCTGCTGACCATTGCCGCGATGGTGCTGTTGTGGCCCTCGGGCAGCAAGGAAGGCATCACGCTGTCCAGCCCCTATGCGGCCGCCCCGGGCGTCACCTTCGACACCGGCAAGATTCAGCGCGTCGTCGTTGGCAACTGCATGGAGGGCGTTGCACAGCCAGGTGCACAGCCAGGCACGCAACCGGGCGCCCAGACCGGGACGCAACCGGAGGCCGGCGCCGGGCAGGGGTCACAGTGCACCTTTGCCTACACCGAGCCGGACAAGGGCGGCAACCCGGTGAAGGTGGTGATCAACCCCGACGTCGCCAAGTCCCACGGCGTCAAGGTCGGCGACAACATCCGCTACCTGAACCTCTCGAAGGCCCAGGGCGCCAACGCCGGCGGCACGCCCGCCTATGTGTTCGTCGACTTCGTCCGGACCCTGCCGATCATCCTGCTCGCGGTCCTGTACGCCGTCCTGGTGATCGCGGTGGCCCGCTGGCGCGGGCTGCGCGCCCTCATCGGCCTGGCCGGCGCCTACGCCGTCCTGGTCTCCTTTATGCTTCCCGGCCTCGTGGAAGGCAAGCCGCCGCTGCTGCTGGCGCTTGTCGGCTCCACGGTGATCATGATCGGCGTGCTGTACTTCGCCCACGGCTTCACCGCCCGGACCTCGACGGCGCTGCTGGGCACCATGTTCGGCCTGGGTATCACCGCCGCGCTCGCGGCCTGGGCCACCGATGCGGCCAACCTGGCCGGGGTCGGCAACCACGACGCCGCCACCCTTGCCAACGTCTCGGACCACATCTCCATCTCGGGGATCATCCTGTGCGGGCTCATCATTTCCGGCCTCGGTGTGCTCAACGACGTCACGATCACCCAGGCCTCCGCGGTGTGGGAGCTCTGGGAGCTCGCCCCCGGGACGTCCGCGCGGAAACTCTTCGCCTCGGCCATGCGGATCGGCCGGGACCACATCGCCTCGACCGTGTACACCATCGCGTTCGCCTACGCCGGGGCGGCGCTGCCCATCCTGATCATCGTGATGCTCTACGAGCGCCCGCTGGGCGACGCGCTCACCAGCGCCGAACTCTCCGAGGAAGTCGTCCGCACGCTCGTTGGCTCCATCGGGCTCGTCCTGGCGATTCCGGTCACCACGCTGATCGCCGTGCTCGTGGTCAAGGCCACGGGCCTCAGGGGCGACGCGGCCACGGCAGACGACGTCGTCCGGGCCGCCGGCGGCACTTCCGACAATGACACCTCCGACAATGACACTTCCGACGGGCGTGCCGGCCCGGCGGCGGAGAGCCGCCGCGGGCGCCGGGCCGCCGTCCCCGGCTGACGGGCCGGTCCGGCACATCCGGACCGCCGCGGTTTCCACATAGCCGGCCGCGGTCCCGCCGATTTGCCCGGCTTTGAGACAATGGTCGGGTGACTGTTGTAGCAACGCCTCCTGCCCCCAAGCTGGAACTGCCGCCCCTGAAGCTGGGCCCCCTCACGGTGGACACCCCCGTGATCCTGGCCCCGATGGCGGGTATTACCAACTCCGCGTTCCGCAGGCTGTGCCGTGAATACGGCGGCGGCTTGTACGTCGCGGAGATGGTTACCTCCCGGGCCCTGGTCGAACGCACGCCGGAATCGCTGCGCATCATCTCGCACGACGAGGACGAGAAAGTCCGTTCGGTGCAGCTCTACGGCGTGGACCCGGTGACCGTCGGCCAGGCCGTGCGGATGCTGGTCGAGGAGGACCGTGCGGACCACATCGACCTCAACTTCGGCTGCCCGGTGCCCAAGGTGACGCGGCGAGGCGGCGGATCGGCGCTGCCCTGGAAGACCGACCTGTTCACCTCGATCGTCCAGACCGCGGTCAAAGAAGCGTCCAAGGGCAACATCCCGCTGACCATCAAGATGCGCAAGGGCATCGACGATGACCACCTCACCTACCTCGACGCCGGACGGATCGCCCGCGACTCCGGCGTCGCCGCCGTCGCCCTGCACGGCCGCACCGCCGCGCAGTTCTACTCCGGCCAGGCCGACTGGTCCGCCATCGCCCGCCTGCGCGAAGCGCTCCCGGATATCCCGGTCCTCGGCAACGGCGACATTTGGTCCGCCGAGGACGCCATCCGCATGGTCCGCGAAACCGGCGTCGACGGCGTTGTGGTGGGACGAGGCTGCCAGGGCCGGCCGTGGCTGTTCGGCGACCTCATGGCCGCCTTCGAGGGCAGCGACGTCCGGCACAAGCCGAGCCTGGGACAGGTAGCCGAAGGCGTATACCGCCATGCCGAGCTGATGGTGGAAACCTTTGGCAACGACGAAGGCAAGGCCCTCCGGGAGATCCGCAAGCACATGGCCTGGTACTTCAAGGGCTACGTGGTCGGCAGCGAACTGCGGACCAAACTGGCCATGGTGACCAGCCTCGAAGTGCTCCGCGCGACGCTGGACCTGCTGGACCTGGACTCGCCGTACCCCGGCATCGACGCCGAGGGCCCCCGCGGCCGCGCGGGCTCGCCCAAGAAACCCGCCCTGCCTAAGGACTGGCTGCTGGACCGCAGCATGGACGCCGAGCAGTCACGCGAGATCTGCCACGCGGAACTGGACGTCTCCGGTGGCTGAAACCAGGACGACGGCGCCCGTGCTGGACGGCTACGTGGACCGGGACTGCGCCCGCTGGGTGGAGGAACCGCCCAAGAGCACCTACCGCTCCGACTTCGAACGCGACCGCGCCCGCGTGCTGCATTCCTCGGCGCTCCGCCGGCTCGGCGCCAAGACCCAGGTGGTCGCCCCGGACACGGACGACTTCGTCCGCACCCGGCTGACCCACAGCCTCGAAGTGGCCCAGGTGGGCCGGGAACTCGGCCGCGCCCTGGGCTGCGACCCCGACGTTGTGGACACGGCCTGCCTCAGCCACGACCTGGGCCACCCCCCGTTCGGGCACAACGGCGAGTCGGCCCTGAACGAGGTAGCCCACGCGATCGGCGGCTTTGAGGGCAACGCCCAGACCCTGCGCCTGCTGACCCGGCTCGAGCCCAAGGTCCTCGCCCCGGACGGACGGCCCGCCGGCCTCAACCTGACCCGCGCCAGCCTCGACGCCGCCGCGAAATACCCGTGGTCGGCGGAGAACGCCCCGGTGATCCATGGCCAGCGCACCAGCAAGTTCGGCGCCTACCAGGATGATCTGCCCATTTTCGACTGGATCCGGGAAGGCGCGCCCGAGCGCCGCTCCTGCCTCGAAGCCCAGGTCATGGACCTCGCTGACGACATCTCCTACTCGGTGCACGACGTCGAGGACGCGATCGTCGCTGGGCACTTCCAGCTGCGCTGGATGGACAACCCGGACCACCGCGCCCGGGTGGTGGGCTACGCCAAGCAGTGGTACCTGCCGCACAACGACCCGGCCGCCATCGATGCCGCCCTCGCGCGTCTGGAGGCGACCAGCGTGTGGGTACGGGAGGCCGACGGCAGCCGCCGGTCCATGGCGGCCCTGAAGGACATGACCAGCCAGCTGATCGGCAGGTTCTGCCAAAGCGCTCTGGAGACCACCCGCGCCGTCTACGGTCCGGAGAACCTCACCCGGTACAACGCCGAACTCATCGTCCCGGACGAGACCGTGATGGAGATCGCCGTGATGAAGGGCCTGGCCACCACCTTCGTGATGACCACCGAACACCGGCAGCCGATTTATGAACGCCAGCGCGAGGTCCTGCACGCGCTGGTGACCGCGCTCAACGCCAGCGGCGACCGCCACCTGGAGCCGATGTTCGCCGCCGACTGGCGCGCCGCGGCGGACGACGGCGCCCGGTTGCGGGTTGTCATTGACCAGGTCGCCTCGCTGACGGACGGCTCCGCGCTGGCCATGTACGAACGGCTCGTCGGCAGCCTGCCGTCGCTGTGGTGACGGCGGTGGTGACGGGTGCCATAGGCCGCCGTCCGGCGTCGTACCCGGGTACTAGGATGGCTCTGTGGCCGGCCTGATCAAACGTGAAGATATCGACGAAGTGCGCCAGCGCACCGACATCAAGGAAGTCGTCGACGGCTATGTGACCCTCAAGGGCGCCGGGCTGGGGTCCTTCAAGGGCCTCTGCCCCTTCCACGACGAGCGCTCGCCCTCGTTCACCGTGCGCCCCCAGGTGGGCCGCTACCACTGCTTCGGCTGCGGCGAGGACGGCGACGTCATCTCCTTCGTGCAGAAACTGGACCACACCACCTTCCACGAGGCGGTGGAAAAGCTCGCGGCCCGGATCGGCTACGAGCTGCGCTACGAGGACGGGGGATCCGGCCCCAACCGCGAGGAGATCGGCCGCCGCCAGCGCCTGCTCGACGCACACAAGATCGCCGACGAATTCTTCCGTGCCCAGCTCCTGACCCCGGGCGCCACCGAGGGCCGGAATTTCCTCTACGGCCGTGGCTTCGACCGGGCGGCGGCGGAGCAGTTCGGCGTCGGCTACGCCCCGCAGGGCTGGGACTCGCTGCTCAAGCACCTCCGCGGCCGCGGCTACACCGACCCCGAGCTCAAACTCACCGGCATGTTTTCGGAAGGCGGCCGGGGGATCTACGACCGCTTCCGCGGCCGGCTGATCTGGCCCATCCGCGACATCGCCGGCGACACCATCGGCTTCGGCGCCCGCAAACTCTATGAGGACGACCAGGGCCCCAAATACCTGAACACCCCCGAGACCGCGCTCTACAAGAAGTCCCAGGTCCTCTACGGAATCGACCTCGCCAAGCGGAACATCGCCAAGGAACGCCAGCTGGTGGTGGTGGAGGGCTACACCGACGTGATGGCCTGCCACCTGGCCGGGGTCACCACGGCGGTGGCCACCTGCGGCACGGCGTTCGGTACCGAGCATATTAAGATCGCCCGCCGGCTGCTCTCCGACGACGGCAGCGGGGGAGAGGTGATCTTCACCTTCGACGGCGACGCCGCGGGTCAGAAGGCCGCCCTGCGCGCCTTCGAAGAGGACCAGCGCTTCGTGGCGCAAACCTACGTCGCAGTGGAACCCGGCGGAGCCGACCCCTGCGAGCTGCGCCAGGCCAAAGGCGACTCAGCCGTCCGGGACCTGATCGGAACCCGCCGCCCGCTGTTCGAATTCGCCATTCGCGCCACCCTGCGGCGGCACAACCTGGACACGGTGGAGGGCAGGATCGCGGCACTGCGCGAATCGGCCCCCGTGGTCGCGCAAATCCGGGACGCCGGCATCCGGCCGGCCTATGCCCGGGAGCTCGCCGGCTGGCTGGGGATGCCGGTCGAGGAGGTCAGCCGTGCGGTCGGCGCCGCAGCCAAACGCCTCGCCCAGGCCCCGTCCGGAGGCGCCGGACAAGGCTACAACCAGAACCCGGGCCGCCCCGCCGGACCGGGCCAGGGGTCCGCGCCCGGCGTGGCGCCCCTGCCGGCGTCGCCCGCGCTTCCGGCCTTCAACCGGCCGGACCCGCGTGACCCGGTGGCCGCGATGGAACGCCAGGCCCTCGAGGTGGTGCTGCAGGAGCCGGCAATCCTCGAAGGGGCCACCTGGCAGCGTTTCGCCGATGCCCGGTTCTCCACCCCGGCCTACCTCGCCATCCACGAGGCCATCCGGGCCACCGGACAGGGTTCCATCGGCGACCCTGCGCGGTGGGTGGAGCAGCTGCTGCAGGAAGTCCCTGAGCCGCTCCGGCCGCTGGTGTCCGAACTCGCCGTCGTACCCCTGCCCGCCAGCACGGCCGAGGCGGTCCAGCGGTACTGCCGCGACATTCTGGCGCGGCTGTTCGAGCTGCAGATCACCCGCGTCAAGGCGGACAAGATGGGCCAGCTGCAGCGCCTGGACGCCGCGGCGGACCCGGAGGAATTCCAGCGGCTGAACCGTGAGCTGATGGAACTGGAGATGCAGCGGCGCTCGCTCCGGATGGACTCCTGAGCCTCCCGCCCGGGGTCCAGCCGGAGGCCAATTTCACTTCCCGGCGCGGTGTTTGCTAGGCTTATAGCCGCTTCATTCCTCCTTAGCTCAATTGGCAGAGCATTCGACTGTTAATCGAAGGGTTGCTGGTTCAAGTCCAGCAGGAGGAGCGCACAGTCCCCGTTCCGGGTCACCGGAACGGGGACTTTTTGTATACCCGCCAGGGGTATCCGAAGGGGTCAGGGCCCGGGCGCGGGGACGCCCGGGCCGTCGATTTCCTTAGCGGTAAAACCTTTGCTAATGTCATACCTGCTTCATTCCTCCTTAGCTCAATTGGCAGAGCATTCGACTGTTAATCGAAGGGTTGCTGGTTCAAGTCCAGCAGGAGGAGCGCACAGGCCGCGCGGCCGGTAATCTACCGGCCGCGGGGCCTTTTTTCTTGCCTGGATGGTGCCGGCGTTTCCGGGTGCGTGCCTGCCCGCCTAGACGAAGAACATCTCGACCTGCAGGAAGCGCTCTGCTTCCGCCACAGCCGCCCGGAACGCCTCATCCTCCGTGGGGGACTGCCGGGGCTCCCGGGGGTGCCACTCGTGGGCGGAGGAGTGCACGCGGGTGAAGCCGCCGCGCGGGGGAGCGTAGAAGATGCCAAAGCGCTGTACCGGCCATTCGGCGGAAGTTTCAGGGGCTACCAGCAGCGCCGAGTCGTAGGCGGGGTTGTACCACTGGGCGATCGGCCTGCGCCGGTCCTCGGTGAACAGCCCGGCCGCGAAGAGCGCCGCCGACTGCGGGCTCGTCTGGGAGCACAGCCGCTCCCACCACAGAGGCAGAATGCCGTCGTCGCACCGCTGCCACGTGGCCGGTAGGGGAGAAGGGTCCTGCCAGTCAGGCACACAACAACTTTATCGCCCGCCGTCTGCTGCGAACAGGGCAGCACGGCCCCGCGGTCCGGGCCCGGCCGCAACCGGACATGCCCTTCGTTCAAGCCCGCCGATGGACATATGCCCGTGATGTCCATCCGGGGTTGCGGGGGCTGGGCATGTCCCGCAATTCCCAGCCTGTTCCGGTGAGTGGAAGATTGTTCGTGTCCGGGGCCAGTTATCAGCCACTCTTGGAGGTATGACGAAAATGAGGGCCGCCGCCAACCACTACGGGCGGGACGTCGGCGACAGTGTCCGGGCCGATCCGGACGGAGTGATCTCGCTGGACCCCCAACTGTCCGCGATCTGGGACCGCGCGGCCGCTTTTCTCCGGGTTCGGGACAACGACGCCCACACGCTCTACGCGTTCGGGCTCGCCCGTGCCTTGCTGGACTCGCACCCAGAGGCCGACGCCGCCGTCGTGCTGCCGGCCATCATGCTCCATGACGTGGGCTGGTCCCAGGTTCCCCCGGAGGACGTCCTGCAGGCGATCGCCCCGGGCGGCGGGAGGCCGGACCTGGTGCTGCTGCACGAGAAAGAGGGGGCCCGGCTGGCGGCCGGCATCCTCACGGCGAGCGGCTACGATCCCGGAAAGGTCCCGGCCATCCTGGACATCATCGACGGGCACGACTCCCGCCGTGAGGCCCTTTCCATCGAGGACGCCCTAGTCAAGGACGCGGACAAGACCTGGCGGCTCAGCCCACACGGCATCGACACGGTCATGGACTGGTTCGGCCTGGACCGCGGGCAGGCGCTGCGGCTCTGCAGCCAGCGCGTCCATGGCCACCTGTTCACCGCCGAGGCCCGGTCCATCGCGCGAGCCCTGTCCGCCCTGGAATCGGTGACCCTCTGGCCGCAGCGGCAGCGCCTGCTGGACGGGCCCGCCCGCGAAGGTACCGGGAGCAGCCGCTGAGGCGTCCATGCCGGTCTAGACTCGATTCCGGACGCCCTGGGGGCGCCACGGAACTGAGGAGGTCACCATGGCAGGCGGCAGCCGCGACCCCGGACGCACCGTCACGTCAAAGGTGCTGGCCATCCTGGAGGCATTTGAGACGTCCCGCGGCGCACTGAGCCTGACGGACATCGCGGAGAAATCCGGCCTCCCGTTGAGTACCGCGCACCGGCTGGTCAACGAACTCACGGACTGGGGCTTCCTCTCGCGCGAGCCCAACGGACGGTACCAGCTCGGCATCCGGCTGTGGGAACTCGCCCAGAACACCGGACGGCAGCTGCGCGACGCCGCCCGGCCGTTTGTCCAGGACCTGTTCTCGCTGACCGGCGAGACCGCGCACCTAGCGGTCCGGGCCGGCCATGACGTGCTCTACATCGACAGGGTCTACGGCTCCAAGCGGGTCCCCCGGGCATCCCGCGTCGGAGGCAGGCTCCCCATGCACGCCACCGCCGTCGGCAAGGTCATCCTGGCCTTCGAGGAGGATTGGGTCCGCGACGCGTACCTGCACCGGGAGTTGGAGCGGCCCACGGCCCACACCCACATTGACCCCAGGAAACTCGCCGCGGAACTGGAACAGATCCGCGCGAACGGCTACGCCACCACCCTGGAGGAAGTGCGACTGGGCTCGTGTTCCATCGCCGTCCCGGTCTTCCACACGGGCAGGATCGGGGCCGCGATCGGCCTGGTGCTGCCCACGTCCCAGGCCGCTTCGATGACCAGGCACCTTCCGGTCCTGAAAGGGATATCCGGCCAAATCGAGCGCGCCACCGCCCGGATCCCGCTGGAAACCCTCATCGGGGTCCACCGGGCGGCCCCGAACACCGGGAACGCCGACGGCGGTCCCCGCGGCCACCACATCACTTCCGCTGAGCGGAAGTAACGCCTGTGCACGGCTGGTGATCTGGACCACACTGGTGACAAGAAGCCCCGGCACCTGACGGCGCCGGTCGGAGCAATTCACTAGGAGACCTCATGTCATCGTCGACTGAAACGGCCGGACGCTGTCCGTTTGGCCACGGCGCGGAAGCCCCCGCCGGTCACCACGGCTACGAGCCGTTCCAGATGAAGGATCCCTTCGGCGCCTACGCCGAACTCCGGGCCGAGCAGCCGGTCATGTTTGATGAGCGGACGGGCCTCTACGTTGTGTCCCGCTACGACGACATCAAGGCCGTCTTCGAGGACTGGGAGACCTTCTCCAGCGAGAACGCCCAGGCCCCGGTCCGGGAACGCGGTGCCGCGGCCAAGAAAATCATGGAGGACGGCGGTTTCACCGCTTACTCGGGCCTGTCCGCCCGGCGCCCGCCGGAGCACACCCGGATCCGCGCCGTGGTCCAGAAAGCCTTCACACCCCGCCGCTACAAGGCGCTGGAACCTTTCATCCGGCACAACGTCGTCGGGCTGCTCGAGACGATGCTTTCCCGGCCGGACCGCCGCGGCGACATGGTCAAGGACCTCGCCTACGATGTCCCCACCATCACCATCCTCACCTTGATCGGCGCGGACGTGTCCCAGGTGGACACGTTCAAGCGCTGGAGCGACTCCCGCGCGGCGATGACCTGGGGCGACCTCAGCGACGAGGAACAGATTCCGCACGCCCACAACCTGGTCGAGTACTGGCAGGAATGCCTGCGCCTGGTCCGGGTGGCGCACGAGGAAGGCGGCGACAACCTCACCGCGGACCTGGTCAAGGCACAGCAGGACGGCGCAGAAATCTCGGACCACGAGATCGCGTCGGTCCTCTACAGCCTGCTCTTTGCCGGCCACGAGACCACCACCACGCTGATCTCCAACGCCCTCCGCGAACTCCTGGCCCGCCCCGAGCAGTGGAACCAGCTCGTGGAAGACCCCAAAAAGATCCCCGCCGCCATCGACGAGGTCCTCCGCTACGCGGGCTCCATCGTCGGTTGGCGCCGCAAAGCGCTCAAGGACACCGAAGTCGGCGGCGTCGCCATCGAAAAGGGATCCCAGCTGCTGCTCCTGATGGGCTCCGCCAACCGCGACGAAACCAAGTTTGACGCCGGCGAGGACTTCGACATCACCCGCCCCAACGCCCGCGAGCACCTCTCCTTCGGGTTCGGCATCCACTACTGCCTGGGCAATATGCTCGCCAAGCTCCAGGCCAAAATCGCGCTGGAGGAAGTGGCACGGCTCGCCCCGGGACTGCAGCTGGAGCACCCGGAAGCCATCGCCTTCCGCGAAAACCTCTCCTTCCGCGTCCCCGAGACCGTCCCCGTCAGCTGGAAGGCCTGATAACTATGCACAGTAACGAATACATCCAATTCTTCGACGGCGGCATCGAACCCAAGCTCGAAAACCTCGGCGGCAAGGGCGCGTCCCTGGTGACCATGACCTCCGCCGGCATGCCGGTCCCGCCGGGCTTTGTGGTCACCACGGCCCAGTTCGACACCTTCATGGAGGAAGCCGGGATCACCAAGCACATCCACCAGCTCCTCGCCGGCCTTGATCCCGACGACATGGCCCAGGTGGACAAGGTCTCCGCCGCCATCCGCGAGGACATTTGCTCCCGCCCGGTTCCGCCGGCACTGCGCGAGCTCACCATCACCGCCTACGAATCCCTGATGTCGCGTTTCGAGGCACCCGTTCCGGTAGCCGTGCGCTCAAGCGCCACCGCCGAGGACCTCCCGGAGGCCTCCTTCGCCGGCCAGCAGGACACCTACCTCTGGCTCGACGGCGTCAAGGCCGTCACCGAGCACATCCGGCAGTGCTGGGCCTCGCTCTTTACCTCCCGGGCCATCATCTACCGGCTCAAGAACGGCATCCCCAACGAAGGCCTCTCGATGGCGATCGTGGTGCAAAAGATGGTCAACGCCCGCGTCTCCGGCGTGGCGATCACCATGGATCCCACCAACGGCGACCGCTCCAAAATCACGATCGACTCCTCCTATGGCGTCGGCGAGATGGTGGTCTCCGGCCAGGTCACCCCAGACAACATCATGCTGGACAAGGTCACGCTGGCCGTTGTCTCCGACCACCTCGGCGACAAACACGCCGAGCTCGTCCCGGACGCCGCGGCCGGCCGCCTGGTGGAGCGCGAAGTTGATGCCGAACGCCGCGGTCGGCGGAGCCTCAGCGACGCCGAGCTTACCGCCGTCGCCCAGATGGCCAAGCGCGCCGAGAAGCACTACAAGTGCCCGCAGGACATCGAATGGGCCCTCGACGCGGACCTGCCCGACGGCGAGAACCTGCTCCTGCTGCAGTCCCGGCCCGAAACCGTGCACTCCTCCAAGCCCACTGTGCCGTCTGCCGTCGCCGGCGGCGGCTACTTCAGCGGACTCAGCCCCGCCAGCTAAGCCAACAAGATTTTCACCCGCTCCATCACCCAGGCTCAACGCCGAGCCCGAATTGAAAGGACCGCCATGTCCCTGAAGTCCTTCCCCAAGCCCTCCGAGCTTCCGGTTCCCGCCGGAGCCGAGGGCTGGGAAAAGATCTACCCGTACTACTTGGTCTTCCAGGACAAGCTCAAGGAGCAGGAAGACGCCAAGTTCTGGTTCTGCGACAGCCAGCACTGGCCCACCGTGTTCAAGCCCTTCGAGACGATCGGCGGCGAGTTCGCAGTCAAGTGCCTGGGCCAGTACAACGCCCGGCACCTGATGATCCCCAACGCCAACGGGATCGAATTCCGTGTGCACCTTGGCTACCTGTACATGTCGCCCATTCCCGTCCCGGAGGACCAGATCGCCGCCCGCGTCCCCCTGTTCGAACAGCGCGTGGGCCACTACTTCCAGAACTGGGAACAGCTCCTGAAGCAGTGGCACGTCAAGGTCAAGGGAACCATCGACGAGATGGAAACCATCTCCTTTCCCAGGCTCCCGGACATGGTCCCGATGGAGGACATCCTCTCCGGCAAGGGCAAGGACGGCTCTGAGAAGCTGCTGGACAGCTACGACCGGCTGATCCAGCTGGCCTACCAGAACTGGCAGTACCACTTCGAGTTCCTCAACCTCGGCTACATCGCCTACCTGGACTTCTTCAACTTCTGCAAGCAGGTGTTCCCCAACATCCCCGACCAGTCCATCGCCACCATGGTGCAGGGCGTGGACATGGAACTCTTCCGCCCGGACGACGAGCTCAAGCAGCTCGCCAAGCTCGCCGTCGACCTGGGCCTGCAGCCTCACTTCGCGAACACCGACGACGTCGACGCCACCCTCGCTGCCATCGCCGCCGCCCCGGGTGGGGACCGCTGGACGGCCCAGTACGAGGCCGCCAAGGACCCGTGGTTCAACTTCACGGTCGGCAACGGCTTCTACGGCCACGACAAGTACTGGAACGAACACCAGGAAATCCCGCTGGGCTACATCGCAGACTACATCCGCCGCGTGGATGACGGCCAAGAGATCATGCGCCCGGTCGAGGCCCTGATCGCTGAGCGTGACCGCATCATCGAGGAATACCGCGAGCTGCTCGAAGGCGAAAACCAGGCGCTCTTCGACGCCAAGCGCGGGCTTGCCGCCACCGCCTACCCGTACGTGGAAAACCACAACTTCTACATCGAGCACTGGACCATGGGCGTCTTCTGGCGCAAGATCCGTGAACTGTCCCGCATGATGCAGGCCGAGGGTTTCTGGACCGAACCGGACGACCTGCTCTACCTGGGCCGCAACGAGGTCCGCGACGCTCTGTTCGACCTCGTGACGGGGTGGGGCGTCGGCGCCAAACCGATCGGTCCGGACTACTGGCCGGCGGAGATCGAACGCCGCCGCGGCATCGTGGACGCGCTCAAGACCGCCCGGCCGGCGCCGGCGCTGAACACGCCGCCGGAGATCATCACCGAACCCTTCACCCGGATGCTCTGGGGCATCACCACCGAGCAGGTCCAGCAGTGGCTGGGCGCGGGCGAAGAGGTTGAGGGCGGCGGCCTGCGCGGTATGGCAGCCTCACCCGGCGTCGTCGAGGGCCTGGCCCGCGTCGTCACCGACGCGGATCAGCTCTCCGAGGTACAACAGGGCGAGATCCTCGTCGCCACCGTCACGGCACCGTCCTGGGGACCGATCTTCGGCAAGATCAAGGCCACCGTCACCGACATCGGCGGCATGATGAGCCACGCGGCCATCGTGTGCCGCGAATACGGGCTGCCGGCCGTCACCGGGACCGGTTCGGGGTCCACCACGATCAAAACCGGCCAGCGGCTGCGGGTGGACGGCACCAAGGGCACCGTCCAGATCCTCGACGACGAACCTGAACTGCTGGTCGCCGGGCCTGGCGCCCATAGTCACAGCCACAGCCACAGCCATGTCTGATCCCATCCTGCCCGAACCGATGATGTCCCCAGCCGGGAAAGTCGTTCTGATCACCGGTGCCGCCGGCGGCCTGGGCCGGGCGTTCGCGCTCGGCTTCGGCCGCCGCGGCTACCGCGTGGCGGTTGCCGACATCAACCTCGAAGGCGCCGAACAAACAGCGAAGCTCGTCCGCGAAGCCGGTGCCGAAGCGGCCGCCTTCGAGGTGGACGTCACCAACCTCGACTCCACCGAGGCTCTGGCCACGAACTGCGCGGAGTTCGGCAACGGGAGCATCGACGTCGTCGTCAACAACGCCGCCGTGTACGCCGGGGTGACCCGCAGCCCGTTCGAAGACATCGACCCGGCCGAATGGGACCTCGTGATGAACGTGAACCTCAAGGGCCCCTGGCTGATCACCCGGGCCGCGAGCCCGTATCTGCGTGAGGGCGGTCGCGTCATCAACCTCTCCAGCGCCACCATCTTCAGCGGCTCGGAACAGTGGCTGCACTACGTCGCCTCCAAGGGCGGCGTGGTGGCCCTGACCCGGGTGATGGCCAAGGAGCTGGGCCGGCGGGGGATCACGGTCAACGCGATCGCCCCCGGCTTCACCCTCACCGAAGCCAGCTACGGGCTCATGGAGAACGCCGAGAACTACGGTGTGGACCGCGGCGCGATCAAGCGGGCCAGCCAGCCGGAGGACATCGTGGGTGCGGCGCTCTTCCTGGCCGGGCCCGACAGTTCCTATTACACGGGCCAGACCATGGTGGTCGACGGCGGCCGCCAGTTCATCTGAGCGCGTCCCGCTACCTCACTACGTACCGATTTACCCAAGGAGTTCCTATGCCAACCGTCCATTTCACCGACGCCGAGGGCGCTGTCCGCGATGTCGAGGGCAACGCCGGCGACTCCGTCATGGAAACCGCGGTCCGCAATGGCGTGCCCGGCATCGTCGCCGAATGCGGCGGCTCGCTGTCCTGCGCCACCTGCCACGTGTTCGTCCGCGAGGACTGCCTCGCGCAGCTCCCGCCGATGGAGGACATGGAGGATGAGATGCTCTACGGAACCGCCGTGGACCGCGAGGACAACTCCCGGCTGTCCTGCCAGCTCCGCCTGACGGACGAGACTGAACTGTTCGTCACCACCCCGGAAACGCAGGTGTAGCGATGGGCGCCCATGCTGCCGCGGCGGAGCAGACGTCCGCCGGCCCAGGATCGCCCGCGGCGGTCCCCACGCGCACCGGCCTGCTGATCATTGGCGCCAGCCAGTCAGGCGTCCAGCTCGCGGTGTCCCTCCGGGCGCTCGGCTTCGATGAGCACATCACCCTGCTCGGCGACGAGGACCACCGGCCCTACCAGCGCCCGGCCCTGTCCAAGGAGTTCCTGCAGGGCACGGTGGAGAGCGAATCGCTGATCTTCCGCTCCAACGAATACTGGGCCGAGCACAACGTGGAGCTGGTCAAGGGCGAATACATCGTCCGGGTCGACAAGGACCCGGACGGCTCCGGCGTCGCGCATTCGGCTTCGGGTCGGCAGTTCCCCTTCAAACGGCTCGCCCTCACCGTGGGGGCCCGCGCCCGGAAGCTGGAGATCGACGGCGGGGACCTCGAGGGTGTGCTTTACCTCCGCAACGCCGACGACGCCCTGGCCCTCAAGGCCCGGGTGGGGGACGCACGGGACGTGGTGGTGATCGGCGGCGGGTTCATCGGACTCGAAGCCGCATCGAGCCTGCAGAAGATGGGCAAGAACGTCACGGTGCTGGAATTCGGCCCGCGGCTGGTAGGCCGCGCTGTCGGCGAGGAGACCGCCGAATACTTCCTCCAGGCCCACCGGAGCCGCGGCCTGGACATCCGGCTCAATACGAGCGCCAAACGCTTCACCGCAGACGGCGCTCCGGAAGACGGCCGGCGGGCAGTCGCCGGCGTCGAGCTCCAGGACGGCACGGTCCTGCCGGCGCAGATCGTGCTGGTCGGCATCGGCGTGATCCCCAACACCCAGCTGGCCGAACAGCTCGGCCTGGCCGTGGACAACGGGATCGTCGTGGACCGTTTCGCGCTGGCCTCGGACGGTACCACGGTGGCGATCGGCGACTGCGCCAACATGCCGAACCCGGTGCCCGGCTCGGAACCGGGGGAGCGGATCCGGCTCGAGAGCGTCAACAACGCGATCGAACACGCCAAGGTGGCCGCCTACTCGCTCACCGGCCGGCGTGAGGAATACGCCGGCATCCCGTGGTTCTGGTCCAACCAGGCCGACCTCAAACTTCAGATCGCAGGTCTCTGCAACGGCTATGACCAGACGGTGCTGCGTCGGGACGAGGACCGCGGGAAATTCAGCGTCCTCTACTACCGCAAGGGCCAGATCATCGCCGCGGACTGCGTCAACGCCCCGCTGGACTTCATGGCCGTCAAGAACGCGCTGGCCAAGGGCCAGAACATCCCGGCCGACGCCGCCGCTGACCCGGCCACACCCCTCAAGACGATCACTACGGACAGCTAACTGCACTCAAACTGTCAGTCGGCCCCACCCGAAGGAGCACCATGACCACCCCCAAGACCCCGGTTGCCGAGGCCGGCCCTGCCAACCCGGCATCCGACCATCCCGAGGCCCCTGATTCCGCAACTGTTGATCCCGCGGCTGCGCGCTTCGCCGCCGCGTACCCGGTCCGGCCCGTCCCGGCGACGGGACCGGTGGACACTGCCCCGATCGCCACCACCCCGGCGGCGCTCGCGGAACTCGACGGACTCTGGCGGGCCGTGGTGCACGAGACCCGCACCCGCGGCAACGACATCCACCTGCCGATCTCGCTCGCCTTCGCCGAGCGGCTGTGCCGCGCCTACCCCGACGCCGACGCCGAACTTGTCCGGGTCGCCACCCTGCTGCACGACACCGGCTGGGCCCACGTGGACGAATCCCGGATCATTTCCGAGGGCTTCGCGGGGGACTGGCGCAAGGCCGCCATCCGCTACGAACACGAAAAGCAAGGCTGCGAGGTCGCCCGCAGGGTGCTGCCGGACCTGGGCTACGACGCGGACTTCGTCGAGCGGATCTGCGCCATCATCGACGGCCACGACACCCGCCCGGAGGCGCACTCCCTCGAAGACGCGTTGATGCGCGACGCGGACCGGCTGTGGCGCTTCGACCACGCCGGGATCGCGTTGGCTTCCTCCTGGTTCGGGATGGACCCGGCGACGTACACCGACCGGCTGGCCACGGAAATCGTTCCCGAGCTCATCACCCAGGCCGCCCACGACATGGCCGCGGCGGACCTGAACCGTTCCACCGCCCTGCTGAAGACGGCGGTGATCCGGTGACGGCCGCCACGCACGACGCGGCCGCCCTCGCAGCGCGGGCCGCGCTGAGCCTGCCGTACACCCACGTGGACGACATCTTCGTCGACGGCGCCTGGATCCCGGCGCGCGGAACCGGCCGCAACCCGGTCACCGACCCCGCCACCGGCGAAGTCTGGGGTTCGGTGCCGGACGGAACCCTCGACGACGTCGACGCCGCCGTCGCCTCCGCCCGCACGGCCTTCGACGGCGGCGCCTGGCCGCGGCTGGCCCCGTCCGAGCGGGCCGCCTATCTGCTGCGCATCGCCGAGGAAGTCGAGAAGCGTGCCGGGGAACTGTCGCTGACCAACACCCGCGAGAACGGCTCGCCGGTGTCCGAATCCGGCGGCGCCGCCGCCAACGCCGCCGGCATTTTCCGCTACTTCGCCACTTTGGCCGACTACCTTGAGCGCGAGGACGTGCGGGCTTTCCCCAAGGGTGGCGGCGAATCCGTGGTCCGGCGAGAACCGATCGGCGTGTGCGCGTTGATCGCGCCCTGGAACTTCCCGATCAACCTGGTGGTCATCAAGCTCGCCCCCGCGCTGCTGGCCGGCTGCACCGTGGTCATCAAACCGGCGTCGCCCACGCCACTGTCCCTGCGGGTGATCATCGACGCGGTGGCCGCCGCCGGCGTTCCGGCCGGCGTCGTCAACCTCGTCACCGGGTCCGGCCGGCTGGGCGATGCGCTGGTGAAGCACCCGGGCGTGGACAAGGTCGCCTTCACCGGCTCAACCCCCGTGGGCCGGAAGATCGCGGCGGCCTGCGGCGAGCTGCTGCGCCCCGTCACCTTGGAACTTGGCGGGAAATCCAGCGCGATCGTCTTGCCCGACGCGGACCTGGACGCCATGTCCAAAGTCCTGATCCGCTCCTCTATGCGCAACACCGGCCAGACCTGCTACATCTCCACCCGCATCCTGGCCCCCGCCAGCCGGTACGAGGAAGTGGTGGACATGGTCACCCGGACCATCGCGGCGGGGAAGCAGGGCGACCCGCTGGACCCGGACACGGTCTTCGGGCCTTGCGCCACGGAATCCCAGTACCGGACGGTGCTCGAATACGTTGAATCGGGACTGGCCGAGGGCGCCCGCGCCACCACCGGCGGACGGGCGGCGACCCTGGGCGGCGGCCTCGAAGGCGGCTACTTCGTCGAACCCACCGTGTTCGCCGACGTCACCCCGGAAATGCGGATTTCCCGGGAGGAGATCTTCGGCCCGGTGATCTGCATCCTGAGATACGACGACGCCGGCGGCAGTGTTGAGGAAGCCATTCAACTGGCGAACAACACGGAGTTTGGCCTGGGCGGGCTGGTGTTCGGGCAGGACCCGGAGGCGGCGCTGGCCGTCGCGGATCGGATGGATACCGGCTCCGTGGGTATCAACTTCTTTGCCTCCAACCACGCCGCCCCCTTCGGCGGCCGGCACGACTCCGGCCTGGGCACCGAGTATGGAGTCGAGGGCCTGGCCGCCTACCTGAGCTACAAGTCCATCCACCGCAAGCCCTAGGCCGCTGCGGGTCCGGGCCCGGCGAGGAACCTGCCGGGCCCGGGTCAGTGGATGGACGGCACGGTCCGGGGCCGGACCACCAGCCACAGCGCCGCGGCGGCGAGCAGAATGCAGCCGGCCTGGACCGCGCCCATCGGCGTTGCGGAGCCGAGGCCCAGCCAGCCGACGACGGGGGAGATGATGCCGGCCATCAGGAACGTGGCCGCGCCCAGCAGGGAAGCGGCGGTCCCGGCCTGCGCGCCGTGCTTGGCCAGTGCGAGCACCTGCACACAGGGGAAGGTGAACCCGGCCCCCAGGATGTAAAGCCAGAGCGGCACCATCACGCCCCACAGGCCGAAGCCGAGTTGGTCAAAGGCCACGATCAGCGAGGCCATCAGGACCATCCACGTCGTCGAGCAGGCCAGGATCCACTGCGGCGGGACACGTTTGATGAGCCGGGAACTGGTCTGCACGCCCGTGACGATCCCCAGCGAGTTGATCCCGAACAGCAGGCCATACTGCTGCGGCGAGAAGCCGTAGACGTTTTGGAACAGGAACGGGGAGGCGGAGAGGTAGGTGAAAAGGCCGCCGAAGTTCATCCCTGCCAGCAGCAGCATGCCCACGAAGATCCGGTCGGCGAAGAGGACACCGTACCGCTGGCGGACCGTCAGTCCGGAGGTGCCGCGCAGCTCACGCGGCAGGGTCTCGCGCACCACGAACACGGCCGCGATGATTACGCAGCTCCCGTAGCCGGCGAGGAACCAGAAGATCCCCGGCCATGGCATCAGCAGCAGCAGCTGGGACCCGATCAACGGCGCCAGGATCGGGGCCATGCCGTTGACGAGCGCCATCCGGGAGAACATCCTGACCATGGCATAGCCGCTGAACAGGTCCCGCACCATCGCCATCGCCACCACACCTCCGCCGGCCGCGCCGATGCCCATGAGCACCCGGAACAAGCCCAGCGTGCCGATGTCCGTGGACAAGGCGGCGCCGAGTGAGGTCCCGATGTGCACGGCGGTGGCAAGGATCAGCGGAAGGCGCCGTCCGAACTTGTCACTCAGCGGCCCCACCACCAGCTGGCCCAACGCGAAACCGACCGTTGTGCCGGTCAGAGTCAGCTGCACTGCGGCCTCGCTCACGCCCAGGCTCGCCTCCAGGGCCGGAAACGCCGGCAGGTAGAGGTCCACCGTGAACGGCCCAAGGGCCGTCAGGGCGCCCAGCATCAGAATGTAGAGGAGCTTGCGGCGGCGGCTGAGGGAATCCCCGGGATTGCTGCGTGTATGCACAGGAGACAATCCTAGGCCCGCACGGCCCACCCCGCCGCAGCCACACCTCAGCACAGCCGGCAGGCACGCCACGTCCGCCGCGGCGCCAGTGCGGGACACCGGCGGGACGCTGAATGATAGTTTTGACCCTTGGGGATGCGTGAGGCCGCGCAGGCCCGGCAATCCAGCGCAATCGTAGATGGAACCAGTGAGGCGGCACAGATGAGCGGACGGCACACCGGCAGGACCAACGGAGGGCTGCGCCTTTCCGCGTTGCCCAAGACCCTGAAACTGATCTTCAAGCTCGCACCCCGGCAGCTCAATGACGAGATTGCCTTCGCCAAGGCCGAACTTAAGCGCAAGGGCATCCAGCTCGGCGTCGCGGCCGCCTTCTTCGCCGTCGCCCTGATCTTTGTCGCGTTCCTCGTGATCGGGCTCATCGTGGCCGCCATCATGGGTCTGGCCACCATCATGCCGGCCTGGCTCGCTGCCTTGCTGGTCTGCGCCGCTTTCCTGGTGATCGCCCTGATCGTGGGCCTGATCGGCTACGGGCGGTTCAAGAAAGCTATGCCGCTGATGCCGGAGGAAACGATCCGGGGCCTCAAGTACGATCTCGGCATCGCGAAGGAAGGCTCCTCGTTCGACGCCGCCGTCCTGGACCCCAAGTCCCCGCAGGCCAAAGCCGCCAAGGCGGCCAAGGAAGAGGCCGCCGCCAAGGCCAAAGCCGAGAAGGAAGCCAAAAAGGCCGCCGAGCAGCCCGACCTCGGCCCCGCCCCGACCGAGGCCGATCTGCGCCGCCGCCTCGACCAGCGCCGCCGCCACCTCACCGGGGTCCGCGACGAACTCGGCGAGGAACTCGACGTCAAGAAGCAGGCCCAGGCCCTGCTCGCCGCCACCGCCCACCGGCTGGAGGACGGCAAGGACCTCGTGGACGACCGTATCGCCGCCTTCCGCAGCCACGGAGACGCTTCCGCCGCGCCGAAGACCGCCGACGCGACCGGCACGCCGGGCGAATCCGGTGCCGCGGCCGAGCTCGGCAAGCGCTGGAAGCCGCTGGCCGCCCTGGCCGCCTCGACGGCGGCCCTCGTTTTCCTGCTGCGCCGACTGCTCAAGGGCTAGGCAACACCCTGAACTCAAACGATCACCCGTTGCCGGCTGTGGAAAGGGGGAACTGATGAAGTTCATCGGCGCCGGGGCACGCCCCGGGCAGCCCCAGACCCATCACGACGTCGTTTTCACGGTTCCCAACCTGCTGACCGTGGTCCGTTTCCTGGGTGTCCCGCTCTTCATCTGGCTCGTCCTGGCCAAGCAGGAGTATGGCACCGCCGCGCTCGTGCTGGCCGTGATGGGCAGCACCGACTGGGTGGACGGCTACATTGCCCGCCGCTTCAACCAGATGTCCAACCTGGGCCGCATCATGGATCCCATCGCGGACCGGTTGGCCCTGATTGCGGTCGCGGTCACGCTGGTGATCGCCGGCGTCGTCGAGTGGTGGTACCTGACCGCCCTCCTCGTCCCGGACCTGGTGCTGCTCTCCATTTCGCTGTTCTACTTCCACAGCCACCCCGACCTTCCGGTCAGCCGGATCGGCAAGATCCGCACCGGCCTGCTGCTGCTCGGCACGCCGCTGCTGGTGCTCTCCAAGCTCCCGGTCGCGGGGACCGGCGCCTACTTCGTCGCCGCCTGGATCTGCCTGGGACTGGGCCTGGTCGGGCACTGGATCGCGGCCTACAACTACTTCTGGGCCATCATCCGCAAGGGCCGGGAGCGCAAGGCCGGCGCCACTGCCGCCGCGCCGGCCGCAGCGGACTCCACGGCGCGGAACACCGACGACGGCGGCCTCAGCTGATGGTCTGGTTCGCAGTTCTGCTGGCGGTGTCCGGCGCCTTCTTCCTGGCCTTCGGCGCCCAGCGGCAGGGGAGTGCGGTCAAGGCCGATACCGGCGGCCTGGCGCTCAGCTCCCACGGCTTGCTCCGCCTGATCAGGAACCCCCGCTGGGTCCTGGGCCTGCTGCTGCTGGCCGTCGGGACGGCGATGAACGCCGTCGCCCTCGTCTCTGCGCCCCTCACCGTGGTGCAACCGATCGGCGCGATCGCCCTGGTCATCACCACCATCATCAATGCCAAGGACCAAGGGCTCAGCATGAACCGGGCCACCGTGGTGGCCATCAGCTCCTGCGTCACCGGCTCGGCCCTCTTCGTGATCCTCGCCGTGACCGTCACTCAGGAAAACCACCACGTCAGCGGCTCTGACGAACTGACCATCGTGCTGCTGCTCGCCTTGGCCGTGAGCCTTTTCGGAACGCTGGCGCTGCTCTTCAAACACCGGATGAGCGCCTTCGTCTACATCCTCGGGGCGGGTGTCCTCTTCGGTTTCGTTGCCGTCCTGACCCGCATCATCGGCAAGCACCTGCTGGACCCGAACGGGCTGTTCCTGCTCAATGTGCAGTGGTACACGCTCCTGGCGATGGCAGCAGCCGGCGGGTTGGGATCGTGGTTCGTGCAGAGCGCCTACTCGGGGGGCCCGCCCGACCTCGTGATCGCCGGACTGACCGTGATCGACCCGATCATCGGCATCGCGATCGGCATCGTGATCCTGGGCGAACTGCGCCCGGACGTCCACGCCGTGACGGCAATTGCCATGGGCGCGGCCGCTTCCCTTGCTATCGTGGGAGTCATCGCCCTTTCCCGGCACCACCCCGAGGTCACCAAACGCAAGAAGGATGCGCGGAAGGCCGCGGGACGGCCGTCCTAGGGCGGCGCCACAGACTTCAGGCGCAGGCCCGGCGCCTGCGCCCACGGCCAGCCGGCCACCACAGGACCCGCTGACCGCACCGTGACCACCAGGAGCTATCCCCGTGACCATGCCCCAGAACGACAAACCCGGCAAACGACTGACCATCCTGATTGCCGCGGACACCTACCCACCGGACGTCAACGGTGCCGCTCAGTTCGGTTACCGCCTGGCCAAGGGCATGACCGGGCGCGGGCATGACGTCCACGTCCTCGCGTGCCGGCCCAGCAAGGGCAGGAGCTTTAGCGAGTTCCGCGACGAGGCCACCGTGCACCGCCTGCGCTCGCACTCGGTCCCGACCCATGAGTACTTCCGGATCACCTTCCCGTGGGAGATCAAGAAGGAAATCGGCCTGTTGTTCGACCGCATCCAGCCCGACGTCGTGCACATCCAGAGCCACTACATGATCGGCGAGCACGTCCTCTACGAGGCGGTGAAGCGCGGGATCCGGATTGTCGCGACCAACCACTTCATGCCCGAGAACCTGAACCCGTTCCTGCCGTTCCCGCAGTGGTTTAAAGACATCGTGGGCCGGGTGTCCTGGCGCGACATGGGCAAGGTCATGGGCCAGGCCGACGTCGTCACGACCCCCACGCCGCTCGCCGCGAAGGCCATGCACGAGCACGCCTTCCTCCGTAAGGTGCTGCCGCTCTCCAACGGCATTGACGCGGCCGCCTACGAACTGCAGCCCGGCGAGGAAGCCGCGCCGCATGCCAGCCCCACCGTGCTGTTTGTCGGCCGCCTCGCCGAGGAGAAGCACATCGACGTGCTGATCGATGCCGTGGCCAAGACTCCGCCCGCGCTGGACGTCCACCTGGAAATCGTCGGCGGCGGCGAGGTGCGGCCCGCCCTCGAGGCCCAGGTCCAGCGTCTCGGCCTGCAGGGCCGTGTGAAATTCCTTGGCCTGGCCAGCGACGAGGACCTGCGCCGCGCCTACCTGAGCGCGGACCTGTTCTGCATGCCCGGCACCGCCGAGCTCCAGTCGCTCGTGACCCTGGAAGCCATGTCCGCGTCCACCCCGGTGGTGCTGGCCGACGCCATGGCCCTGCCGCACCTGGTGCGCGACGGCGAGAACGGCTTCCTGTTCACCCCGAACGACAGCGACGACCTGGCCGCCAAGATCGAACGTGTGCTGTCGCTTCCCGCCGCCGAGCGTGCTGCCATGGGCAAGGCGAGCCGGAGCATGGTGGAAAGCCACAGCATCGAGCGCACCCTGCAGACCTTCGAGGACATCTACCGCGGGGCCAGCTACGACGACCTCGTCGTCTAGGCGGCACGCGGCACTCGCGGCACAGGCCGGCGCGTCGCCCACGGCGCCCGTCCGCCGGGGCGGGGCGACTACTATTGCTAGAGTGTTTTTGCCCGGCATGGACCGGCCCGCAAGGGCCGGCCGTCCGGGCCTACGGGGCTATAGCTCAGCTGGTTAGAGCGCGGGACTCATAATCCTAAGGTCCTCGGTTCAAGTCCGAGTAGCCCTACACCTAGATCCTGCGGGTTTCAGCCTGTCTCAGGATCATCCCGTGGGACTTCGTGGCACTAACTTGTCACTACGCGAAGTTATCCACAGGTAAGGCACCCGTTCTGACCCAGTCATGAGGGCGGGTGCTTTCTTGGTATATGACTCGTGGCATGCCGCGTCTTCGGTGGCTACTTTGAACAACCGCTCTTCCACCCTGGTGCCTGTGACTGTCGCCTTTGTTGACTTCCTGCGCTTCTATCCGGGAGTTTCAGGCATACGAAGAATTGCACGCGTCCTGTTCCGGCGATAGTCAGGCGGCAAATCGCCCGGAGTCATTTTGCCTCCGGGCGATTTGCTGTGGGGGACTGGATTTCAAGGACGCACATCGGGGGGACTGCAAAGAGAAGATGCTTGCCCTCTAGCTTGGAGCGGGCGCTGGGAGCCTGGGTAGACCGAAGGTGGACGTCGCAGCGACCTGGCGGTAGGCGCCACCACCCCCAAGCCGTGAGTTTTAGATTCGCCTTACGACTGGCAGGCGTACACCGTCCGGGTCGTGCAGACGACGACTCCCCATCCGAGGTTCGCCACTCCCACGCCCGGATTCCCAATGTTCGGGCTGACGCCGGTCCAGACCGCCGATACTCCTCCGAGCGGACCCGCCATGCTCTGCGCCGCTTCTGCCCGGACGTACATGTTGACGTCATCGCCCGAAAGGATGAAGCCGCCGCACCCATTGGTATCGGACTGCATGGTCAAGATGCTGGTCCAGTTCACCGTGTCGGCACTTACCTCGATATAGACGGGCTCGTTGTAATAGGCGTACCCGTTGTAGTAGCTGAAGCAAAAATATCCACCTGCTGCCGCGTCAGCAGGTGGTGCCACGACAACAGTTCCCAGCACAACCATCGCTAAGGAAATCAGCGCCGTAGTAATTCTTCGCTTGAGACCCCTGCTCCAAGATGTGGCCAGCGCGGTGAGACGGGCAGGATACCTACGGTTCGTCAACATTGTGTCGCCCAACTTGTGCAGACGACGATGCCGGTCCCTAAGTCAGCAGCAGCTTCTCCCGGATATGCGGTCCACTGGCTGTAACCAAGCCAGTACATCATTGCTCCGCCCTGTCCGTCCGGGGTAGGCAAGTCGGTGTACGCCATCACGCGGGAGTACATGTTCATGTAGCTTCCAGAGAGCGTGTACGAACCACATCCGTTTGCCCCTGTTGTCATGGACAAGACGCCATCCCAATTGGTGTAGTCCCAGCTCACTTGGACAGTCGCGGGCAGGTTTGCATATGGGGTTCCGTCTTGGTTCACGAGGCAGTAAAAGTTCTTGGACGAGGCGTTGGCTGGTGGAGCGATGGCGACCGTCCCTAGAACCAGCATTGCCAGGGAGATCAGTGCGGTAGTGATTTTGCGTCTCATCGTGATCCTCTTTCATCACTGGCGACGGTGCGGGTCATTGACCTCCGGCACGACGCCCGTTCAGGATGGTTTGCCGTTCCCGGACAGAACAATGACAGCAGTGAAGCTTTGCCTTCTTCCGCTTTCAGAAAGGATGTCTGTCGCGTGCCGCACGGTTTCGGTCACAATTTGCCGCCGTGGCAACCATTGAAGGTTGCCTGCCATCACAAGAATGTGAGCAGAAACTGATGCTGCGAGAGCATCAATAACATGGCGCAGTGAGCGAGTCATGAGAGGTAGCCCCAATATTTGCGGATTATTCCGTGCATGAGCCGATTAGGCTGATGCCTGCCCCTCGCAGGTGTTTTTGCTCTCAGACGAGAGACTTGAGCGCGTTTCAGCGGGAAATGTGCCCCTCATCCTCAATAATGAGGAAGCTGGGTGATGCGGTCATACTAGTCCTCATGGAACAGTCATAACAATGCTGCTGACAACCGTTCTAAGGCACTATCGCGCACTGGAGTGACGCGAGCTGCGCAACGGCACAGCTAAGCCCGGAGAGCAGCAACGCGGGGCTGCCAGCTACAGCACGCCGGGAAAGCCAGAGTCAGACGTTTCCGAAGGCATCAACGCGGCACCGGTAGTCCAGTCCCGTCCAGCCAACCCGACACCAGCTCTCCATGTCACTACGGTGTCACTGCAGAGTGTTCTGTCGGTGAGGTTGCGCTGTGCGGTACCATCCATCGCCGGTGAACGCCAGGTCGCTAATGTTCTTGCGGGTACTGGACAGCGTGCCATCCGCCTGCTGCATGCCGCGCGGGACTCATAATCCTAAGGTCCTCGGTTCAAGTCCGAGTAGCCCTACCCCCCCTTGGGGAATATCCGCGGAATGTCCGTGGAATCTCCCGAACAGTCCGCGTCCACGGGGCCGCCGCAGGCGTTAACGCGCCGGCCGTGGCCCGTTGTGCGTTGTGCAAGGCGTGTGCCCCGTCACTTGCCACCCGGCCGAATACTGCGGTAAGTTACTCATGAGTAACATAACTGCGGCGCGCTGCCCGCGCCCTTTTGATCGCTGCTGATCACGAGTGAAGGAACGACATGTCCAAAGCTGCAATCGACATCAACAACCTGCCCTACGCGGACGGCGACTTCTTCGCGTTCGAGCAGCTGCTCAGCGGCAAGGAACAGGACCGGCTGGCGGAGGTCCGCGAGTTCCTGGCCCGCGAGGTCAAGCCGATCGCCGTGGACTGCTGGAACCGCGCCGAGTTCCCGATGGAACTGATTCCCAAGCTGGCGGAAATCGACCTGGTCAGCCCGGTCAAGCGCCAGGGCTACTCCAACCTCTTCGCCGGGATCCTGCACGCGGAGGCAACCCGCGCCGACACCTCCATCGCCACCTTCATGGGTGTGCACGACGGGCTCTTCACCGGTTCGATCGAGGCGCTCGCGTCGCAGGAGCAGCAGGAGGCCTGGCTGCCGGACATCTACTCGCTGAAGAAGATCGGCGCCTTCGGGCTGACCGAACCCCTCGGCGGCTCCGACGTCGCCGGCGGCACCCGCACCACGGCCCGGCGCGAGGGCGACAGCTGGATCCTCAACGGCGCCAAGCGCTGGATCGGCAACGCAACGTTCTCCGACTGGGTGGTCATCTACGCCCGCGACCTTGCCGACAACCAGGTCAAGGGCTTCCTCGTGGACACCAAGACCGAGGGCTACAGTGCCACCAAGATCGAAAACAAGATCTCGCTGCGCACGGTCCAGAACGCCGACATCACCCTGGACAACGTCGTGGTGCCCGACTTCTTCAAGTTGGCCAATGCCAACAGCTTCCGCGACACCAACAAGGTCCTGAAGGTCACCCGCCTGGCCGTCGCCTGGCAGGCCGTCGGCCAGCAGCTCGCCGCGTTCGACGTCGCCCGCCGCTACGCCGTCGAACGGAGCCAGTTCGGCCGCCCGATCGCCTCCTTCCAGCTGGTCCAGCACCAGCTCGTCCAGATGCTCGGCAACGCCGTCAGCTCGATGGGCATGATGGTCCGCTTGTCCCAGCTCGAGGACGCCGGTGAGGCCAAGGACGAGCAGTCCGCCCTGGCCAAGGCGTTCACCACGGCGCGGATGCGCGAAAGCGTCGCCATCGGTCGCAGCCTCCTCGGCGGCAATGGCATCGTCACCGACTACGAGATGGCCAAAGTCTTCTCCGACGCCGAAGCGATCTACTCGTACGAAGGCACGCACGAGATCAACACCCTCGTCACCGGCCGGGCCATCACCGGTATCTCGGCCATCGTGTAGGCGGTACTCGTCTAAGCTGCCGGCGGCCGGGCGGACCACACAGGCCGTTCTGCGCAGCACCCTTGCGGCCCTTCATCCGGAGCCGCCCAGCCCCGAGCCGGGGTCCACGGGCGGAAGCAGGATGGAGGGCCGCAGGTCCATCACGAAGGCCAGCGGATTGAGGTACGCATCATCGCGCCGGACGCCCCAGTGGATGCAAGGCGTCCCGCCGCAGTGGCCGGGCAGCGCCCGTCCCAGCACCGCACCCTCGGCCACGGCGTCGCCGGGCCGGAGGGTGCTTTCCACGGGTTCGAAACTGCTTCGCAGGCCGTTGCCGTGGTCGATGGTGAGCACCGGGCGGTCCACCACCACGCCCACGAAGCTGACCCGGCCCGGCGCCGGAGCGGTGACCGGGGCGCCGTCGTACGCCGCCCGCAGGTCCACGCCGCGGTGGCCGGTGAGCCACGGGCGGTCCGGTGGCGCGAACGAGCGGAGCACTGCAGGCCTGGGGGAGAGCGGCCAGCTCCAGCCTCCGGCCGGGGATTCTGGTGGAGCCGCCTGCGCAGGGGCCAGGATGAGCAGCACTGCTGCCGGGACGATTGAAACCCTCATGCCGCCAGCTTCGGCCGGCCGGTCGTGACGGGGTAGATCCCGGTTGGCCTATGTGGATTTCCGCCGTGGATTTCCACCCCCTTGGAGACATGAGAACCGTCCTTACAGGCGGGTCCGCTGTAGTACACTTGGTGGAGCAGTTTGCTGTGCCCTCATGCCTACTTCCATTCATATGGACGGGCAGCACGTCTCATTCAGGAGTGCGGGAGCAGTGGCTGACTACGCGTATCCAGCCCTCCCTGTCCGAAGCCCGGCTTCCGGGTGCGGAGGACTGCGCCTCTTACGGTCCGGCCCCCAGGGTCCGGATGAGGGGTGCGGTGGATGCCAGGAGGAACGCCCGACCGGGTGTTGCTAAATAACCGTCAACTATTGGCAGGGTAAGAGAGCCTTTGGGCCCTCTCATGAATGACCTGCCGGAAGGAGCGTCGGCATGCCCGTCGTAACTATGCGCCAGCTGCTTGACAGCGGCGTCCACTTTGGACACCAGACCCGTCGTTGGAACCCGAAGATGAAGCGTTTCATCTTCACGGAGCGCAACGGCATCTACATCATTGACCTGCAGCAGTCGCTGTCCTACATCGACCGTGCCTACGAGTTCGTGAAGGCCACCGTTGCACACGGCGGCACCGTCCTCTTCGTCGGCACCAAGAAGCAGGCACAGGAAGCCATTGCCGAGCAGGCCACCCGCGTCGGCCAGCCCTACGTCAACCAGCGTTGGCTCGGCGGTATGCTGACCAACTTCCAGACGGTTTCCAAGCGCATCCAGCGCATGAAGGAACTCGAAGAGATCGACTTCGACGACGTCGCCGGTTCCGCGTACACCAAGAAGGAACTGCTGCTCCTTCGCCGTGAGCTGACCAAGCTGGAGACCAACCTCGGCGGTATCCGCAACCTGACCAAGGCGCCTTCGCTCCTCTGGGTTGTCGACACCAAGAAGGAACACCTCGCCGTTGACGAGGCCAAGAAGCTGAACATCCCGGTTGTTGCCATCCTGGACACCAACTGCGATCCGGACGAAGTCGACTTCCCGATCCCGGGCAACGACGACGCCATCCGCTCCGTCAACCTGCTGACCCGCGTTGTCGCCGACGCCGTTGCTGAGGGCCTCATCGCCCGCAACCAGCGCGCCACCGGCACTACGGAAGCTCCGGAAGAGCCGCTGGCCGAGTGGGAGCGCGAGCTCCTCGAAGGCAGCAAGGCCGAAGAGGCCGCCGCTCCGGCCGCCGCTGAAGCTGCTGCTCCGGAAGCCGCCAAGGCTCCCGCCGCCGAAGAGGCTCCGGCCGCTGACGCTGCCGAGGCTGCTCCGGCCGCCGACGAAGCCAAGTAGTCAGACAAATAAATCTGGATCTCCCCAACCGTTGCATGCAGCGGACGGGGTACTGACAGGATGGCGGCTCACCGACGGTGAGCGGCCGTCCTGTCAGTCCGTACACCACACAAATTTCTAGACAGAGGGGTTCACATGGCGAACTACACTGCCGCTGATATCAAGGCTCTGCGCGAGCGCACCGGCGCCGGCATGATGGATGTCAAGAAGGCTCTTGACGAAGCCAACGGTGACGCCGAGAAGGCCATCGAAATCATCCGCATCAAGGGCCTCAAGGGCGCTACCAAGCGCGAAGGCCGCTCCACCGCAGAAGGCCTGGTTGCTGCCAAGGTCGACGGCGGCGTCGGCGTGATGATCGAGGTCAACTGCGAGACCGACTTCGTCGCCAAGGCTGACAAGTTCATCCAGCTCGCCGACAAGGTGCTCGCTGTTGCTGTCGAGTCCGGCGCTGCCGACCTCGACACCCTGCTGGCCACCGAGGTAGACGGCAAGCCGCTCTCCGAGGTTGTCATCGAAGAAGGCGCAGTGCTGGGCGAGAAGGTTGTCGTCCGCCGCATCGCCCGCATCGAGGCCCCCACGGTCGACGCGTACCTGCACAAGACCTCCAAGGACCTCCCGGCCCAGGTCGGCGTGCTGTTCGCTGTTGACGGCGAAGGTGAAGCTGCTTCAACCGCCGCCCACGACGTCGCCGTGCACATCGCCGCGATGTCCCCGAACTACCTGACCCGCGAGGACGTTCCGTCCGAGCTGGTCGAGTCCGAGCGCCGCATCGCCGAGGAAACCGCCAAGGCCGAGGGCAAGCCCGAAGCAGCGATGACCAAGATTGTGGAAGGCCGCGTTACCGGCTTCTACAAGGGCGAGGTCCTCGTTGACCAGGCGTTCGCCAAGGACGCCAAGAAGTCCGTCGCGCAGGTCCTCGAAGAGGCCGGCGTCAAGGCAACCGCATTCACGCGTTTCCGCGTTGGTTCCTAACTAAGCTCCGCTGAAGGGGTGGTCACTGCGGTGGCCGCCCCTTTTGCATGCACCCGCAAAACGCGGGCCACCCAGGCCGAATGCTGCCTTTGGTCCCCGGCACGATACCCTTTTTCAGAGCTCACCAACGGGAAGGCACCATGGATACCGTCAACAATTCTGCCCAGCCAAAGAAGACCAGGCGCCGCGTACTCTTGAAGCTTTCCGGCGAGGTCTTCGGGGGCGGCAAACTGGGCGTTGACCCGGACACCGTCCGCGGGGTAGCAAAGCAGATCGCGGCGGCCGTCCCGGACGTCGAGGTGGCCATAGTCGTCGGCGGCGGCAACTTCTTCCGCGGCGCCGAACTGTCGCAGAGCGGCATGGACCGCTCCCGCGCCGACTACATGGGGATGCTAGGCACCGTGATGAACTGCCTCGCCCTCCAGGACTTCCTGGAACAGGCCGGCGTGGAGACCCGGGTGCAGAGTGCCATCACCATGGGCCAGGTGGCCGAAGCCTACATTCCGCGCCGCGCCATCCGCCACATGGAAAAGGGCCGCGTCGTGATCTTCGGCGCCGGCGCCGGACTGCCGTACTTCTCCACCGACACCGTCGCGGCGCAGCGCGCCATGGAGGTGCACGCCGACGTCGTCCTGATGGCCAAGAGCGGGGTCGACGGCGTCTACACGGCCGACCCGAAGAAGGACCCCACCGCGGAGAAGCTGCACCGCCTCAGCTACGACGAGGCCCTGCGGCGCGACATCCGGGTCATGGACCAGACCGCGATGACGATGTGCAAGGACAACAACCTGACCATGGTGGTGTTCGGCATGGAGGGTGAAGGCAACGTCACGCGGGCCATCCGGGGCGAGGACCTGGGCACCGTCGTCACCCCCTAGCTGCGGCTAGGATGTTTTTAGGACAGTTCAGCTCCCCGGGCACTGGGGCGCGCACCAATTTCTGAGGAGAGAACGTGATCGAAGAAACCTTGCTCGAAGCCGGGGACAAGATGGACAAGGCGGTTGAGGTAGCCAAGGAAGACTTCGCCTCGATCCGCACCGGCCGCGCGACGCCGGGCCTGTACAACAAAGTCCTAGTGGACTACTACGGATCACCGACGCCGCTGCAGCAGCTGGCCTCCTTCGCCGTCCCGGATGCGCGCACCATCCTCATCACGCCGTTCGACAAGACCGCCCTGCGGGACATCGAACGTGCGCTGAGCGACTCCGAGGTGGGCGCCAACCCCTCCAACGACGGCAACGTCATCCGGATCACCATCCCGGAGCTGACCAAGGAACGCCGCAAGGAATACGTCAAGATCGTCAAGTCCAAGGGCGAGGACGCCAAGGTGTCCATCCGCAACATCCGCCGCAAGGCCAAGGAAACCCTGGACAAGCTGGTCAAGGACGGCGAAGCAGGCGAGGACGAGGGTACCCGCGGCGAGAAGGAACTCGACGCCCTGACGAAGGCCCACGTCGACGGCATCGACGAGCTGCTCAAGCGCAAGGAAGCCGAGCTGCTCGAGGTCTGATGGCGGACGAACAGCAGGCGTCCGGACCGCGCGTCCGTGCGCGGGGGAGAGAGCGGAAGAACCCGACGCCCAAAGCCGGCAGGAACCTTCCTGCCGCGACGGCGGTCGGCCTTGCCATGCTCTTCGCCGTGCTCGGCGGCCTGCTGTTCCTGCCCCTGGCCTTTGTGCTGATCGTCACGACCTTCGCCATCTTCGGCGTCTGGGAGGTGTTCCGGGCGCTGGAGGCATCCGGCACGCGCCTGCCGATCATCCCGGCCATGACGGGCACCGTGGCGATGCCGCTCGCGGCCTACTTCGGCGGCACCGAAAGCCTCCTCTTCGCGCTGCTGCTCAGCAGCGTCGCGGTCCTCCTGTGGCGCTCCCTGGAGGGGGCGGCCGGGTCCGCGCGCAGCATCTTCGCCGGCGTCTTCACGCTGGCGTGGGTACCGTTCCTGATCAGCTTCGCCGTGCTGCCGCTGCACGCCACCGGCGGGGCAGCTCCGATCGGGCCGTGGCCCGGCGGGGTCGTACCCGTCGGCGCCTGGCAGATCGGCACCCTGCTGCTGCTGGTCGTTTCCAATGACACCTTCGGCTACCTCGTGGGCGCCTCGCTGGGCAAGCACCCGATGGCGCCGAAGATCAGTCCAAAGAAGTCCTGGGAGGGCTTCGGCGGGTCGGTTGCCGGCGCCGTGATGGTCGGCGTCCTGGCCAGCATCTTCTTCCTCGGTCAGCCGTGGTGGTTTGGTGCGGCCCTGGCCGTGGGACTGGTGGCCGCAGCCACGGCCGGCGACCTGGCCGAGTCCATGGTCAAGCGCGAGCTCGGCATCAAGGACATGGGCAACAGCCTGCCCGGCCACGGGGGAGTGATGGACCGACTCGACTCGATTGTCTTCGCCTCTCCGGTGGCGTTTATGATCTTCGCCGCCGCCGGCGGCTAGGGGAGCACCCGCCCCCGCCCGGCACCTAGAATAGTGCCGGGCAAACACCCCGAAGTTGGCGCTACCAGAGCCGAACGGCCTCGAAGGAAACATAGTTACAGTGGACATTCACCGGCAGATCCCTGCCTCCTTTGACCGCGTGCAGCGGAACCAGTACGGCTACAACGCCAAGCAGGTGGACCAGTTCCTGCAGCGCGCACGGGTATCGTTTGAAACACCGCACGCCGCGTCACGGGCGATCAAGAGCGCCGACGTCCGTGCGGTGTCCTTCGACCCGGTCAAGGGTGGCTACGCGGCCGCCGGCGTGGACGCGGCCCTGGACCGCCTGGAGGACGCCTTGGCCCGCCGGGAACGCGATGAACTCATCGCGGAGCGCGGCGAAGACGCCTGGCTGCGCGACATCGGCCGCCTCGCCGGCCTACTCCGCGGCCGCCTGCACCGCCCTGACGGGCAGCGCTTCCGGCGCCCAGCCAAGGGCAAGGTGCGCAGCTACAACACCACCGACGTCGACGACCTTTGCCACGAGCTGATCGGCTACCTCGAAGAGGACCAGCCGCTCAGCGTGGACAACGTCCGCCGCGCCACCTTCCGGCCCGCCGTCGGGCGCGAAGGCTACGAGGAAAGCCAGGTCGACGCCTTCCTGGACCGCGTCGTCGAACTCATGGCCGCCATCGACTGACGCGCCACCTCCCAACGCCTCACCGCTCGGTCGCCAGCGGCCGTTCCGGGGTGTGCAACCGGGTCATCAGCCGGGTGATGGTCCGCGGGACCCGGTCACGGGTGGCCCGGGAAACCAGCACCATCACCGCGAAGGCCGCCGGAACCGTCCAGGCGGCGGGTTGCGCGAGCCATGGTGGTGTTCCAGCGGGGCCCAGCACGGCGCCGGCCAGCATGGCCCCGCCGCACAACACGGCCCCGGTCAGCATCCCGGCGATCGCGCCGGTGTCGGTCAGTCCCCGCCACCAGATGCCCAGCAACAGCACCGGACAGATGGTCGAGGCCGTGAACGCAAAAACCAGGCCCACGCTGCCGGCCAGCGCCGTGGAATCCGTCATGGCCGCAATCCCCAGCGGCACTACCGCCGAGAGCAGTGCGGCGAGCCGGAACCCGCGCACGCTGCCGCCCAGGATGTCCTGGCTGATGACGCCCGCCAGCGAGACCACCAGGCCCGAGGTGGTCGAGAGGAAGGCGGCGAACGCCCCGGCGACCACAAGCGCGGAGAGCAGGTCCCCGGCCGCGCCGCCGACCAGCCGTCCCGGCAACAGCAGGACCAGGGCATCCGCCTGCCCGCTCTGCGCCAGGCCCGGGGCGAACATCCGCCCGATCAGCCCGTACGCCGTCGGGAACAGGTAGAAGACCGAGAGCAGGCCCAGTACGATCAGCGTGGTCCGGCGCGCCGACTGCCCGTCCGGGTTGGTGTAGAAGCGCACCAGCACGTGCGGCAGGCCGAGGGTCCCGAACAGCAGCGCCACCAGCAGGGAGATGTTCTGGTACGGCCCCGCGGGGGCCAGCGCCGTCGGGTTCACGTTCGATTCGGCGACCGCCGGAGAGCCGTTGCCGGCGAGCACGAACAGGATAAACAGCACCGGCACCGCCAGCGCGGTGAGCTTCAGCCAGTACTGGAACGCCTGGACGAAAGTGATGGAGCGCATCCCGCCGGACACCACGGTCACGCAGACGACGGCGACGACGGCCACCTGCCCCACCCAGGCCGGCAGCCCGGTGGTGATCCGGATGGCCAGCGCCGCCCCGTGCAGTTGCGGGACGATGTAGAGCCAGCCGACGACCACAACCGCGAAGCTCGTCACCCTCCGGACGGCCCGGGAATCCAGCCGGGCCTCGGTGAAGTCGGGAATCGTGTAGGCGCCGGAGCGCCGAAGCGGCGCGGCCACGAACAGCAGGAGCATCAGGTACCCGGCGGTGTAGCCCACCGGGTACCACAGCGCGTCGGTGCCGGAGAGCAGGATCAGGCCCGCGACGCCGAGGAAACTGGCCGCGGAGAGGTACTCGCCGCCGATCGCCGAGGCGTTCCACCAGGGCCGCACCGTGCGGGAAGCGACGTAGAAGTCCCCGGTGGTGCGTGAGATCCGCAGCCCGTAGAAGCCGATCACGGCAGTGGCCAAGGAGACGGCCGCGAAGGCCGCAATGCCGACGACCGGGTTCACCCGCGCCTCACTTGTCCCCGGCGAGATCGCGGTAACGGGATTCGTTCCGGGCCGCTGTGCGGACGTAGAGCCAGGCGCTGAGCCCGATCACCGGGTAGATGCCGGCGCCCAGGAGGACCCAGTCGAAGGGCAGCCCGGCGATCCGCAGCTCAGCCAGGCCCGGCACCAGCCCGAGCATCAGGGCAAAGGACAACAGGATCAGCAGGAACCCCGCCGCCACCACGATGCCGAGCCGCAGCTGGGAACGGATCAGCGAGCGGACGAACACCTGTCCGGCGTCGGACTCCTCGGCGGCCTCGCGCGCGTCGATGGCCGAGCGGCCGGCGGCAATGCTGCCGCCATTGCTGCCGGCTGCCTCAAAGCTGCGAGGCGCGGTGACCCGGACCCGGGTCATGCCTGCGGCCGGATCCGGGTCGCCTCGAGCTTCTCCCGGACGGACGGCAGGTGCCGGCGGCTGATCGGCAGCTCGGCGCCGGCCACGGTCACGCTCGGACGCGCCGCGGCGAGCTTCATGTGGCTGAGGTGGCTCAGGGCGATCAGGTAGGAACGGTGGATGCGCAGGAAGCCGGCGTCGGCCCACTGCTGTTCGAGGTCCGCCAGCGGCACCCGGATCAGGTAGCTCGCGTCGGCGGTGTGCAGCCGGGCGTAGTCGCCCTGCGCCTGGACATAGGTGACGTCGTCGCGCCGGATCATCTTGGTGGTCCCGCCGAGGTCCACGGTGATCATCTCCGGCGGCGGGGCGCCGTCGCGGATCAGCTCGCTGATCCGGCCGATCGATCTGGCCAGCCGCTCGGCGCGAACCGGCTTGAGCAGGTAGTCCACGGCGGCCAGTTCGAACGCCTCCAGGGCGCAGTCCTCGTCCGCGGTCACAAAGACGACGGCGGGCGGCCGGCTGCTGCGGGAAATCACCCGGGCGATGTCGAGACCGGAGAGGGCCGGCATGTGGATGTCCAGGAAGACGGCGTCGACGTCCTCGGCCTCCAGGGCGCGCAGCGCCTCGGCGCCGGAAGAAGCGCGGTGGATGGCGCCGATCCGGTCGTCCCGGCCCAGCAGGAAGGCCAGCTCCTCGACGGCAGGCAGCTCGTCATCGGCGACGAGGACGTTAATCATGGTCCTAGGGTACCGCCGCAGCGCGCGCCACCGGCGCCGGCGGGGCCGGGCGTTGTGCCGGGCTCAGGCGTCATGCCGCGGCTGGGACTTGGGCACCCGCATGGTGATCAGCGTGCCTTCGCCCGGCGCCGTCTCGATGACCAGGCCGTTGTCCTCGCCGTAGACCTGACGCAGCCGGGCGTCGACGTTCCGCAGCCCCACATGGTCGCCCTCTCCATGCCCGGCGAGGACGGCCCGCAGCTTCTCCGGATCCATGCCGACGCCGTCGTCCTCGATGGTCACCTCGGCAAAGGCGCCCGAATCGTTCGCCGTGATGGTGATGTGTCCCGGGCCCTCCTTGGCCTCCAGGCCATGCCGGACCGCGTTCTCGACCAGCGGCTGCAGGCTCAGGAAGGGGATGACGGTGCTGAGCACCTCGGGCGCGATCCGCAGGCTCACCTGGACCCGCTCGCCGAAACGCGCCCGCTCCAGCAACAGGTAGCGGTCGATGCACCGCAGTTCCTCCGCGAGGGTGGTGAAGTCGCCATGCCGGCGGAAGGAATAGCGGGTGAAGTCGGCGAACTCCACCACCAGTTCCCGGGCTCGCACCGGATCGGTGTTGATGAAGGAGGCAATCGCGTTCAGCGAGTTGTAGATGAAGTGCGGGCTGATCTGGGCCCGGAGCGCACGGACCTCGGCCTCCATCAGCAGGGTCCGGGAGGCGTCCAGCTCGGCCAGCTCCACCTGCGTCGCCACCCAGTCGGCCACTTCGCCGGTGGCACGGACCAGCCCCGCGCCCGCGGCCGGGGCGAAGGCGGCCACCACGCCCACCACCCGGGTGCCGGCCTTGATCGGGGCGATCACGACGGCGCGCTCCACGCCCTCCGCCAGCGGCCGGGATGCCCCGCCTGCGGCGAGCAGTTGCAGTTCCCCGGCCGGAATCACGGCGGTGTGGCCGCCCTCGAGCACCTTGGCAGCCAGTCCCATCAGGGCGGGCTTGAGCGCCTCGTCGGCGCCGTCCCAGGCCAGCACGCCCGTGGTATCGGTGATCGCCAGGGCGTCGCAGCCAAGCAGGCTGCGCAGCTGCCGGCTCGCTTTCGCCGCGCCCACCGGGTTGAGGCCGGTGCGCAGATACTGCCCGGCCCGGGAGGCGGCGTGCAGAGTCTTGTAGGTGGCGCGTTCGACGTCGGTGCCCAGTTCGCGGAAGGAACGCAGGACCTTGAGTCCGACGGCCACGACGACGGCGATCGCCAGGGCGATCACGGCGATCGCCGCGGCGGTAAACAGGGGGGAGTCCGGCATGCTGCCAGCGTAGCGCGCCGTTGAGCGCAGCATCGCAGCCGTTGAGCGACGGGAAGGCCGGCGGTGCTGGAATGTAATGCGCGTCACGATGCACAGTGATTGCAGTCACACAGCGCCGGAGGGCTATTTTCCGGGGCCCGGGGTACCCGGCGGTGGCTCGCCAGTCTCAATGAGGAGGAACGATGGGTCACGACGCCCAACATGCGGACGCAGCGGCGCCCGTGGACTTCAAGGAAGTCCAGTCGACGGAGCGGTTCCAGGAACTGCGCAAACGTCACCGCAGCTTTGTCTTCCCGATGGCCATCGCATTCCTGCTGTGGTACTTCGCCTACGTCCTGCTGGCCGACTACGCGGTGGGCTTCATGTCCACCAAGGTCTGGGGCAACATCAACGTCGGCCTGATCCTGGGCCTGCTGCAGTTCGTGTCCACGTTCGCCATCACCGGCTGGTACGTCAGCTACTCGAACCGGAAACTGGACCCGATCGCCTCAGAGATCCGCCATGAGATCGAAGGCCACGAGTTCGACAAGCACGGCAACCCAGTGAGCGGAACGGCAAAATGACACTAATGGTCCCCGCGGTCAACGTCGCCGCCCTCAAAGACACCACCTTGCTGAACATGGGCATCTTCGCCCTCTTCGTCGCGGTCACCATGGTGATCGTGTTCCGCGCCAGCCGCAACAACAAGACGGCGGCCGACTACTACGCCGCCGGCCGCTCGTTCACCGGTTCGCAGAACGGCACCGCGATCGCCGGCGACTACCTTTCAGCCGCGTCCTTCCTCGGCATCACCGGAGCCATCGCCATCAACGGCTACGACGGTTTCATGTACTCCATCGGCTTCCTCGTCGCCTGGCTCGTCGCGCTGCTGCTGGTGGCCGAACTGCTGCGCAACACGGGCAAGTTCACCATGGCCGACGTGCTGTCCTTCCGGCTCAAGCAGCGTCCGGTGCGCATCGCCGCTGCCATCTCCACCCTGGCGGTCTGCTTCTTCTACCTCCTGGCCCAGATGGCCGGCGCAGGCAGCCTGATCTCGCTGCTGCTGGGCATCAGCGACTGGGGCGGCCAGGCGCTGGTGATCATCGTCGTCGGCGCCCTGATGATCATGTACGTCCTGATCGGCGGCATGAAGGGCACCACCTGGGTCCAGATCATCAAGGCCATGCTGCTGATCGCCGGCGCGGCCGTGATGACCTTCTGGGTCCTCGCGATCTACGGCTTCAATCTCTCCGACCTGCTCGGCGGCGCCGCGGAAACGGCCAAGAACCCGGCCGTCCTCAACCCGGGCCTGCAGTACGGCAAGTCGGACACGTCCAAGCTGGACTTCATGTCCCTGGGCCTGGCTCTGGTGCTGGGCACCGCCGCCCTGCCGCACGTGCTGATGCGCTTCTATACGGTTCCGACCGCCAAGGAAGCCCGCAAGTCCGTGGTGTGGTCCATCTGGCTGATCGGGATCTTCTACCTGTTCACCCTCGTCCTGGGCTACGGTGCGGCGGCGCTGGTCGGCGCCGACACCATCAAGGGCGCCCCGGGTGGGGTCAACTCGGCCGCCCCGCTGCTCGCCTTCCACCTTGGCGGTCCGCTGCTGCTCGGCTTCATTTCCGCAGTGGCGTTCGCGACCATCCTGGCCGTGGTCGCCGGCCTCACCATCACGGCCGCTGCGTCCTTCGCGCACGACATCTACGCCAACGTCCTCGCCAAGGGCAAAGCCGACGCGGACACCGAGGTCAAGGTGGCCCGCAGGACCGTGGTGGTGATCGGCATCCTGGCAATCATCGGCGGCATCTTCGCCAACGGCCAGAACGTCGCCTTCCTCGTGGCCTTGGCCTTCGCGGTGGCGGCCTCGGCCAACCTGCCGACGATCGTGTACTCACTGTTCTGGCGGCGGTTCACCACCCAGGGCGCCATCTGGAGCATGTACGGCGGCCTCGGCTCCGCTATCATCCTGATCGCGCTCTCCCCGGTGGTTTCCGGCTCCAAGACCTCGATGATCCCGGGGGCAAACTTCGCGATCTTCCCGCTGAGCAACCCCGGCATCGTCTCCATCCCGCTCGCGTTCCTCCTGGGCTGGCTGGGCACGGTCCTGGACAAGAAGCTCGAAGACACCACGAAGCAGGCCGAGATGGAAGTCCGCTCCCTGACCGGGGTCGGCGCCGAAAAGGCCACCAGCCACTAGGGCCCTGGCCGGTCCCGCCGGCACTGGCAACGAGGAACCCCCGCGCCGTTGCGCGGGGGTTCCTTCGCGTTAAGTCTTGACTGCCGGCGGGCTCCGGCGCTGTTCGTCAGGCGTCCGCCGGGCCGCGTTCCAGCAACGGCTGGATCCGGAACGGAATCAGCTCGCTCATGGCCAGGGCCGTGTCGGTGCGGTCCACGCCGTCACAGGAGAGGATCTTGCCGTTGATCCGGAACAGGTCTTCGGCGTCGAGCGCCACCACCCTCAGCAGGAGGTCGGCCGAGCCGGTGAGGCCGTAGCCCTCCAGGATCTCCGGGATGCCGGCCAGATCCACGGCCAGCTGTCCGAGCTTCTGTTGCTGGACGTGCACGGAGATGAACGCCATCAAGGGGTAACCCAGCGAGGCCGGATTGATGCGCCGCTCGAAGGAGAGGAAAACGTGTTTCTTCTCCAGCTGGGCCATCCGGGCCTGCACCGTGTTCCGCGACAAGCCGAGCTTCTGGGCCAGCGCCACGACGGTCCGCCGGGGGTCCCGGGCCATGGCCGAAAGCAGGCGGGTGTCGGTGCCATCCAAGGGTTGCATAATGCGCAAGATTAGCACGGTCCAAACGTGGCTGGCAGGGCAGAATGCTCAATTTTTTCGAGGGTGGTTGTACCCAATGGCTGTTGTGAGTAGGGTCACAATTATCCGGGGCAACGGCGCCCGGGTGGCCGTCGCGCGCAGGGATCACGAGTCCCGCGGGCAGGGTCAGACGACGTCAGAAGGTTGCGGACAAACTGTGTTTACCGACGACGCGGGCAAGGGCGGCATTGCCGCCGGCGGCCCCGGGAACAGTGCAGAATCAAACAGGCGCTCGGGCGGCGATCTCGTCCAGCTCATCACCCCGGGGGGTGAACGCGTAAGCAATCCGGAGTTCGACTCCTGGGTCCAGGACGTCAGCGACGAACAGCTCGCCGCGCTCTACGAGGACATGGTGGCGATCCGCCGCATCGACGCCGAGGCCACCGCCCTGCAGCGCCAGGGCGAGCTGGCCCTCTGGCCCCCGTTGCTGGGCCAGGAAGCCTCCCAGATCGGCTCGGCCCGGGCCCTCCGGGACGACGACTTCGTCTTTCCCAGCTACCGGGACAACGGCGTCGCCTACGTCCGCGGGGTACAGCCGGCGGACATCGTCAAGGCCTGGCGCGGCAACGCCCTGGCAGGGTGGGATCCCTACACCGTGAACGTGGCGACGCAGCAGATCATCATTGGCGCCCAGTCGCTGCACGCGACCGGGTACGCAATGGGCATCCAGAACGACGGCGCCGATTCGGTGGCCGTGGCCTACTTCGGTGACGGCGCCACCAGCGAAGGCGACGTCAACGAGGCCATGGTATTCGCGGCGAGCTTCCAGGCGCCCGTCGTGTTCATCTGCCAGAACAACCACTGGGCCATCTCCGAGCCGGTGATGCTGCAGTCCCACATCCAGATCGCGGACCGCGCCTCCGGCTTCGGCATTCCGAGCATGCGCGTGGACGGCAACGACGTGCTGGCCGTGATGGCCGCCACCCGGATCGCCATCGACCGCGCCCGCCACGGCGGCGGACCCACCTTCATCGAGGCCGTCACCTACCGGATGGGCCCGCACACGACGGCGGACGACCCCACCCGCTACCGGGACGCCAACGAGCTCGAGGACTGGGCCGCCAAGGACCCGATCGAACGGCTCAAGAAGCTGCTCGAGCGCAAGGGGCTGCTCACCGACGACCTCGTTGCCGCCGTCGCCGCCAAGGCCGACGCGGTGGCCAAAGAACTGCGCGCCGGCACCATCAACATGCCGGAGCCGCAGCCGCTGGACATCTTTAAGCACGTCTACAGCACGCCCAACTCCCCGCTGGACCGCCAGCGGGACCACTACGCCCGTTACCTGGCTTCCTTCGGCGATCCCGCAGAAGCCGCTTCCGAAGAAGGTGCACGCTGATGACGCAGATGACCTTTGCCCGAGCCATTAATTCGGGCCTGCGCAAGTCCCTCGAAAACGATCCCAAGGTGATCCTCATGGGCGAGGACATCGGCGCCCTCGGCGGCGTCTTCCGCGTCACCGACGGCCTGCAAAAGGACTTCGGCAAGCACCGCGTGGTGGACACCCCGCTGGCCGAATCCGGCATCCTCGGCACCGCCGTCGGCCTCGCCTACCGCGGCTACCGCCCGGTGGTGGAAATCCAGTTCGACGGTTTCATCTACCCGGCCTTCGACCAGATCGTCAGCCAGGTCGCCAAGATGCACTACCGCACCCAGGGCGCCGTGAAGATGCCCATCACCATCCGCGTCCCGTTTGGCGGCGGCATCGGCTCACCGGAACACCACTCCGAATCGCCCGAGGCCTACTTCACGCACACCTCCGGCCTGCGCGTCATCAGCGTCTCCAACCCGCAGGACGCCCACACCATGATCCAGCAGGCTATCGCCTCCGACGATCCGGTGCTCTACTTCGAACCCAAGCGCCGCTACCACGACAAGGGCGAGGTGGACGAGTCGCTCGACCTCTCCGCCGCCCTGTCCATGGAGAAAGCGCGCGTGGTCACCGAGGGCACCGACGTGACCCTGGTTGCCTACGGCCCGCTCGTCAAGACCGCGCGCGACGCCGCCCTCGCGGCCGCCGATGAGGGCGTCTCCATCGAGGTGATCGACCTTCGCTCACTGGCCCCGCTGGACTTCGCGACCCTGGAAGCCTCGGTCCGGAAGACCGGGCGGCTCGTCATTACGCACGAGGCCAGCCAGTCCGGCGGCCTCGGCGCTGAGGTGGCCGCCAGCATCACTGAGCGCTGCTTTTACCACCTCGAGGCCGCGCCCGTCCGGGTGACCGGCTTCGACGTCCCGTACCCATATTCAAAGCTTGAAATGCACCACCTGCCGGGCCTGGACAGGATCCTCGACGGCGTCGACCGGGCCCTGGGCCGCCCCAACTCCCTTAGCGGGCTGGAAGGATGACCGCCACCATGATCAAGGAATTCCGGCTTCCGGACCTCGGCGAAGGCCTGACGGAATCAGAAATCGTCGCGTGGAAGGTCGGCGTGGGGGACACCGTCACGCTCAACCAGATCATCGCCGAGGTGGAAACCGCCAAGGCCGTCGTCGAGCTGCCCTCGCCGTTCGCCGGGGTTGTGACGGCGCTGCATGAACAGCCGGGCACCGTGGTGGAGGTCGGCAAGCCGATCGTTTCGTTCGAGGTGGAGGGCGACGACGGTGCCTCCGGCTCCGGGGAAGCCCCCGCCAAGCGGGAGCCGAACCTGGTGGGTTACGGCGCCGTGCTGGAAGGCTCCGGCCGGCCGGCGCGCCGTGCCCGCAGCTTCGCCGCCGCGGCAGCCCCCGTGGCCGCACCCGCCGCCGAGGCTGCCCCGGCCCCGGTTGCGGCAACAGTGCCTGCGGCCGAGCCCCAGGCGCCGGCATCCGCCGACGGCGCCGGAGCCGAGCGTCCACGCTCCACGCCGCCGGTGCGCAAGCTCGCCAAGGACCTCGGCGTCGACCTCGCGGCCGTCACCGGCACGGGGGAGCACGGCCTCATCACCCGCGATGACGTGCGGAACTTCGTTGGCGGCGGCGACCTTCCGGTGGCACCGCAGGAACTGGCTGGCCAGGCAGCCGCCCCGGCCCGTGGCCCGGGCGAGCGGGAAACCCGGACCCCGATCAAGGGCGTGCGGAAGTTCACCGCTGCGGCCATGGTGTCCAGCGCCTTCACCGCTCCGCACGTCACGGAGTTCCTGACCCTGGACGTCACGCCCACCATGGAACTGCTGGGCCGGCTCAAGGCCAGCCGGGCCTTCGCGGGGTACAAGCTGACGCCGCTGACCCTGGTCTCCAAGGCCGTGCTGATCGCGCTGCGCAACCACCCGACGCTCAACGCGCGGTGGGACGAAGCCAACCAGGAGATCGTCCAGTTCAACTACGTCAACCTGGGCATCGCGGCCGCAACACCGCGGGGATTGACCGTGCCGAACATCAAGGACGCGGACCGGATGTCGCTGCTGGAGCTTTCCACGGCGCTGACCGAGCTGACCGAGACCGCGCGGGCCGGCAAGACCGCCCCGGCGGACCTCTCCGGCGGGACGATCTCCATCACGAACATCGGCGTCTTCGGCATCGACTCCGGCACGCCCATCCTCAACCCCGGCGAGGCCGCCATCCTGGCCCTCGGCGCGGTGCGGAAGATGCCGTGGGAGTACCAGGATGAGGTGGCGCTGCGCCAGGTCATGACGTTGAGCCTGTCCTTCGACCACCGGCTGGTGGACGGCGAGCAGGGCTCCCGGTTCCTGCAGGACCTGGGAGCCATCCTCGCCGATCCCGGCATGGCGCTCGCGATGGTCTAGCCACAAAGGGGCCGGGCATCCACGTCATGGGTGCCCGGCCTTTGCCGTCCGGGGGCACTTTGAGGGCAATTTTCGATGGCGGGGCGCTGGTTGTCGGCGTTTCCGCGCCAAAGTGCCCCCGGAGCGCGACGGAACGTCCCGCACCGCGATGGAGCAAGCGGCGGCGTGCGCTTGCCAGGGCAAGCAGCGGGCAGTCAGCCGAGGGGGCGGGGGGTGGCCGGCGCCATCAGGGCGGCCAGCGCCATGCTTTCCAGGAGCGGCCGGGCCCGCTTGAGCGCCATCCGCCGTCCGTGGTTCCGCACCGAGTGCGGCGTGGAGTTGATCAGCCCGAAGGTGGCATGGGCGCGCATCCGCAGCTCGGCCGGGTCGGTGTCCGGATGCAGGCCGGCCAGGACGTCCACCCAGAGCTCCACATAGTTGCGCTGCAGGGTACGGACCTCGGCCTCGTCGTCCTCGTCGAGGCTGCTGAAGTCCTGGTCCTGGACCCGGATGACGTCCGGGTTGCTGAGGGCGAAGTCGACGTGGAATTCAACCAGGCCGGCGAGGGCCGCGGCGGGGCCGGCGGACCCCTCCACCACGCTCCGGCCGCCCTCCAGCAGGTCTTGGCTGACGCTGAGCAGCAGCGCGCCGAGGACGGCCTGCTTGCCGGCGAAGTGGCGGTAGACGGCCGGGCCGCTGACTCCGGCCGCGGCGCCGAGGTCCTCCAGCGAAACCCGGTTGAAGCCGTCGGCGGCGAAGAGGGCGGCGGCCGCGGTGAGCAGCGCCTTGCGGCGGTTCTCCTTGGCCTGGCTTCGCTGGGTGGTCTGGCTGGACTCGGTCACCGGCGTCTCCCTCTTCTCGAATGTCCCGTTTTAACTGTGCTGTGTTGGACATCACAGTTAATAGAGACTAACCTAAATCTCAGTTATGCGGTACTAACCGAAATCGCCGGACCCCGAGTGCGGGCACCGGCACGACGGCCGAGGACGGAAGCAGTCAATGGAGACAATCGCCAGCCAGGTGGACGCCGGCAGCGCCGGCTATGCCGCGAACCGCGAGGCGCAGCTCGGCCTGGCCCGGGAGCTGAAAGAGCGGCTCGCCGCCGCCGCGCTGGGCGGACCGGAAAAGTCCCGGCAACGCCATGTGGCCCGCGGCAAGCTCCTGCCGCGCGAACGCATCGACCGTCTGCTCGATGACGGCAGCCCCTTCCTGGAAATCGCCCCGCTGGCCGCCGACGGCATGTACGACGGCGATTCACCGGGCGCCGGCGTGATTGCCGGGATCGGCCTGGTCCACGGCCGCCAGGTACTGGTCATCTCCAACGACGCGACGGTCAAGGGCGGCACCTATTACCCGATGACAGTGAAGAAGCACCTTCGCGCGCAGGAAATCGCGCTGGAGAACCGGCTGCCCTGCATCTACCTCGTGGACTCCGGCGGCGCCTTCCTGCCAAAGCAGGACGAAGTCTTCCCGGACAAGGAGCACTTCGGCCGGATCTTCTTCAACCAGGCCAAGATGTCGGCGGCGAAGATCCCGCAGATCGCCTCGGTCATGGGGTCCTGCACCGCCGGCGGCGCCTACGTGCCCGCGATGAGCGACGAAACCGTGATCGTGCGCAACCAGGGCACCATCTTCCTCGGCGGCCCGCCGCTGGTTAAGGCCGCCATCGGCGAGATCGTCACGGCCGAGGAACTCGGCGGCGGGGACGTGCACTCGAAAATCTCCGGGGTCACCGACCACCTTGCCGAGAACGACGAGCATGCCCTCCAGATCGTCCGCGACATCGTCTCCACCCTGCCGAAGCCCTCGGCGCCCGTCTGGGACGTGGACACCGCCGTCGAACCCGTGGCCGACCCGGACGAGCTCTACGGCACCGTCCCCACGGATGTGAACGCCCAGTACGACGTGCGCGAAGTCATCGCCCGGCTGGTGGACGGCAGCCGCTTCCACGAGTTCAAGAAGAACTACGGCACCACCCTGGTCACCGGCTTCGCCAAGCTGCACGGCCACCCGGTGGGCATCGTGGCGAACAACGGCGTGCTGTTCAGCGAGTCCTCGCTCAAGGGCGCGCACTTCATCGAACTCTGCGACCAGCGCGGCATCCCGCTGATCTTCCTGCAGAACCTCTCCGGCTTTATGGTCGGCAAGGACTACGAGCAGGGCGGGATCGCCAAAAACGGCGCCAAGATGGTCACGGCCGTCGCCACCGCCCGGGTGCCCAAGCTCACCGTCGTGATCGGCGGGTCCTTCGGGGCCGGCAACTACTCGATGTGCGGCCGGGCCTACTCGCCGCGATTCCTCTGGATGTGGCCCGCCTCCCGGATCTCCGTAATGGGCGGCAACCAGGCCTCCAGCGTGCTCGCCACCGTCAAACGGGACCAGTACGAGGCCCGCGGCGAGGAATGGTCCGCCGCGGACGAGGAAGCCTTCAAGGCCCCGATCAAGGCCCAGTACGAGGACCAGGGCAGCCCGTACTATTCCACCGCGCGCCTGTGGGATGACGGCGTAATCGACCCCGCGGACACCCGCACCGTCCTGGGACTGGCGCTCGACGTCGTCTCCCGCACCCCGCTGCCGGAGACCTCCTTCGGCCTGTTCCGGATGTGAGCCACACTGTGACTGTTACTTCCTCACCCACGAAGCCGCTCTTCGGCACCGTCCTGGTCGCCAACCGCGGCGAGATCGCCTGCCGCGTGATCCGCACCCTGCGTGCCCTGGGGATCCGTTCGGTGGCCGTTTATTCCGACGCCGACGCCGGCGCCCGCCACGTGCGGGAGGCCGACGTCGCCGTCCGGATCGGCCCGGCGGCCGCCACCGAGAGCTACCTCAAGATCGACGCCATCATCCAGGCCTGCCGTGACACCGGCGCGGAGGCCGTGCACCCCGGCTACGGCTTCCTGAGTGAGAACGTCGACTTCGCCCGTGCCCTGGAGCGGGCCGGCATCACGTTCATCGGCCCCGGCGTCGAATCCCTCAACGTCATGGGCGACAAGATCCGCTCCAAGAACCACGTCACCGGCTACGGCGTCCCCGTGGTCCCGGGCATCGCCGAACCCGGCATGAGCGACGCGCAGCTCATCGGGGCCGCAGCCGGCGTCGGCTACCCGCTCCTGATCAAGCCCTCCGCAGGCGGCGGCGGGAAGGGCATGCACATTGTCGAACGCGCCGAGGACCTGGAAGCCACCCTGGCCACGGCCCGCCGGGTCGCAGCCAGCGCCTTCGGCGACGACACGCTGTTCCTGGAACGGCTCGTCGTCACCCCGCGGCACATCGAGGTGCAGGTCCTCGCGGACAACCACGGCAACGTCATCCATCTGGGGGAACGTGAGTGCTCGCTGCAGCGGCGCCACCAGAAGGTCATCGAGGAAGCACCGTCGCCGCTGCTCGAGTCTCTGCCCGACGGCGCCGGGATCCGTGCCCGCCTCGGCGAGGCGGCCTGCAACGCCGCCCGCAGCGTCAACTACTCCGGCGCCGGCACCGTGGAGTTCCTGGTCTCCGACAACGCCCCGGACGAGTTCTTCTTCATGGAGATGAACACCCGGCTGCAGGTCGAGCACCCAGTCACCGAGATGGTCACCGGCATCGACCTGGTCGAGTGGCAGGTCCGCATCGCCGCCGGCGAGGAACTCACCATCGGGCAGGACGACGTCGTGCTGACCGGCCACTCGGTGGAGGCCCGCGTCTACGCCGAGGTGCCGGAGAAGAACTTCCTGCCGTCCGGGGGAGAGGTTCTGCTGCTGGACGAACGCGGCACGATCTTTACCGCGCTGGATGACCTGGAGTCCTTCACCCCGCCCGCCGCGGACCCGGACATCCGGATCGATTCCTCGTTGATTACGGGTCTCGAGATCTCCAGCGACTACGACCCCATGATCGCCAAGGTTATCGCCCGCGGCGCGGACCGGGCCGCGGCCCTGGCGAAGCTGGACACGGCCCTCTCCCGATACACCGCTCTGGGGGTGGACACCAACGTCGAATACCTGCGGATGCTGATCAACGACGCCGACGTCCGCGCCGGCCGGCTCGACACCGGCCTGATCGAGCGCAAGATGCCGGACTTCACCTTCCGCCGCATCGGCGACAAAGAGCTCATCGCCGCGGCCATGCCCTTCTGGGTCCTCGCCGAGGGCCCGCAAACGGTGGGGTCCCCCTGGGACACCACCCGGGGCTGGCGCCTGGGCGCCCCCGCAGCGTGGACCATGAGCTTCGGCACCCCGGGCGGTGGGCTCGCCACAGTGGCGGTGACGTTCGTCGAGAACATCGACCTCGGCCGCGCCCGGGTCCGGGTCGACGACGGCCCCGAGCACGACGTGGCCGTGATCGGACTCTCCAGCGACAACATCCTTTTCGACCTCGACGGCGTCGAGCAGCGGTTCGCGCACGCCCAGTCCGGGCAGGACTTCCCTCGGGAGGACCCGCCGAGATTCGTCTACCTCGGCAACGAGGGCTGGTCCTGCCGGCTCGAGGTGCTCAACCGCGAAACCCGGCTCGCCCGGGTGCTGGCCGCCGTCGAACGCAAGGAAGGCGCCGCGGACCCGGCGGTGCGTTCGCCGATGCCGGGCACCGTAGTCTCCGTCTCGGTCAACAACGGCGACGCCGTCGAAGCCGGCCAGGTCCTGCTTGCCGTGGAGGCCATGAAGATGGAGCACCAGCTGGTGGCCCCCCTCGATGGAACCGTGCACATCAGTGTCGTCTCCGGCGACCTCGTCAAGGCGGACCAGGTCCTCGCCACCATCCACCCGCACCAGCCGGCGACGCCGGACAACGCAGCGGAGGACACCGTCGAGGAATCCGTGATCGCCATGGGCGCCGCGGACTAGCACCCCCCAACTTTCAGCACCAGACCTCAGCCACAGCTTCATAGACACACCGACCAAGGAGTCACCCCCATGCCAGATTTTGAACTCAGCGAGGACTACCAGGACCTCAGCAACACCGTGCGCGAATTCGCCGACGAGGTGGTGGCCCCGGTCTCCGCCAAGCACGACGAAGAGCACAGCTTCCCCTACGACGTCGTCTCCCAGATGGCGGACATGGGCCTGTTCGGCCTGCCGTTCCCGGAGGAATTCGGCGGCATGGGCGGGGACTACTTCGCCCTGGCCCTGGCCCTCGAGCAGCTCGGCCGGGTGGACCAGTCGGTCGCCATCACTCTTGAGGCCGGCGTCTCCCTCGGAGCCATGCCAATCCACCGCTTCGGCAACGACGCCCAGAAGCAGGAATGGCTGCCGCTGCTCGCCTCCGGCAAGGCGCTCGCCGGCTTCGGCCTGACCGAGCCCGAGGCCGGGTCCGATGCGGGCGGCACCAAGACCACCGCACGCCTCGAAGGCGGGGAGTGGGTCATCAACGGGAACAAGGAGTTCATCACCAACTCCGGCACCGATATCACCAAGCTCGTCACTGTCACCGCGGTGACCGGCCAGGAGGAACGCGCGGACGGCAGCATCAAAAAGGAGATCTCCACTATCCTGGTGCCCGCCGGCACCCCCGGATTCACGGCGGAGAAGGCGTACAACAAGGTCGGCTGGAACGCCTCCGACACCCACCCGCTGACCCTGGACAACGTCCGCGTCCCCGAGGAAAACCTGCTCGGCACCCGCGGCCGCGGCTACGCGAACTTCCTCTCCATCCTCGACGAGGGCCGGATCGCGATCGCCGCACTCGCCGTCGGCGCCGCCCAGGGCTGCGTGGACCAAGCCGTGAAATACGCCAAGGAACGCAGCGCCTTCGGCCAGAACATCGGCAAATACCAGGCCATCGCGTTCAAGATCGCCCGGATGGAAGCACGCGCCCACACCGCCCGGCTGGCGTACTACGACGCGGCCGCCCGGATGCTCGCCGGCAAGCCGTTCAAGACCCAGGCCGCCATCGCTAAGATGGTCGCAGGCGAGGCAGCCATGGACAACGCGCGGGACGCCACCCAGGTGTTCGGCGGCTATGGCTTCATCAACGAATTCACCGTGGCGCGCCACTACCGCGACTCCAAGATCCTTGAAGTCGGCGAGGGCACCACGGAGGTCCAGCTGATGCTGATCGCCCGCGAACTGGGACTGTAGCCGGCAGGAAGGATCCTGGGATGATCAACAAAGTTGTTGCCAGCGCCGCCGAGGCCGTCGCGGACATCCGCGACGGCGCCTCGCTCGCCGTCGGCGGTTTCGGGCTGTGCGGCATCCCGGTGGCCCTGATCGATGCCCTGCACGAGAACGGCGCGACGGACCTGGAAACCGTGAGCAACAACTGCGGCGTGGACGACTGGGGGCTCGGGATCCTGCTCAAGGACGGCAGGATCCGCCGCACTATCAGCTCCTACGTGGGGGAGAACAAGGAATTCGCGCGGCAGTACCTCGCCGGCGAACTCGAGGTGGTCCTCACCCCGCAGGGCACGCTCGCGGAGAAACTGCGTGCCGGCGGGGCCGGGATCCCGGCCTTCTACACCCCCGCGGGCGTCGGCACCCAGGTGTCCGACGGCGGCCTGCCGCAGAAGTACGACGCCGACGGGAACGTCGCGATCGCCTCCGCGGCCAAGGAGGTCCGCAGCTTCCACGGCGCCGACTACGTGCTGGAAGAGGCCCTGACCCCGGACTTCGGCCTGGTGCACGCCTGGAAGGGCGACCGGCACGGAAACCTGGTCTTCCACGCCACCGCGATGAACTTCAACCCGCTCTGCGCCATGGCCGGGAAGATCACCATCGCCGAGGTCGAAGAACTCGTGGAGCCCGGCGAGTTGGATCCGGAGCACGTCCACGTCCCCGGGATCTTTGTCCAGCGCGTGGTCCTCGCGCCGCACGCCGAGAAGCGCATCGAAAAACGCACGGTCGCGGTGACCGCCGCCGGGTCGACAGCTCCCGCTGCCGGTATCCCTTCCAGCACCACCTCCAGCACATCAGAGCAGTCAGGAGCCTAGCCGTGGAGACGAACAACGCGCAGGGCGCGCCGCCCCGGCCCGAGGCGGTCCGCCACGAATACCGGCGCTCTGTCGTCGAACACGCCGGCGGTGAGCAGCGCAAAGGCTGGACGCGCAACGAACTGGCCGCCCGGGTGGCGAAGGAGCTGCAGAACGGCCAGTACGTCAACCTCGGCATCGGCATGCCGACCCTGATTCCCAACTACATCCCGGCCGGGGTCGAGGTGGTCCTGCACTCGGAGAACGGCATCCTGGGAGTCGGGCCGTACCCGGCGGAGGACCAGGTTGATCCCGACCTGATCAACGCCGGCAAGGAGACCGTCACCGTCAACAAGGGCGCCGCGTTCTTCGACTCCGCCGCCTCCTTCGGCATGATCCGCGGCGGCCACGTCGACGTCGCGGTCCTCGGCGCCATGGAGGTGGCGCAGAACGGCGACCTCGCCAACTGGATGATCCCCGGCAAGATGGTCAAGGGCATGGGCGGGGCGATGGACCTGGTCTTCGGCGCCAAGAAGGTCATCGTGATGATGGAGCACGTGGACCGCAACGGCAATCCGAAGATCGTGGAACGGTGCACCCTGCCCCTGACGGGCAAGGGCTGCGTCGACCGGATCATCACCGACCTCGCCGTGATCGACATCGTGACCGAAGGCGACAAGTCCCGGCTGGTGCTGCGGGAGCTGGCCCCCGACGTCACCGCCGAGGACGTGGCAGCGGCCACCGGTGCCGAACTTTTCGAGGAAGACCAGGAACTGACGGTATGACAACGAATGCAACGCCCGGGTCCGGAAGCGGCCGCCGGGTGATCGAACAGCGCGGCCTGTACTTCGACGAACTCGAAGAGGGCGTCCTCTACGCCCACCGGCCCGGCCGGACCGTGACGGAGACCGACAACGTGCTGTTCACCACCATGACCATGAACACCCAGGCCCTGCACCTGGACGCCGCGTGGAGCGCCGGGCAGCCCTTCGGGCAGCGGCTGATGAACTCGATGTTCACCCTCGCCACCCTGGTGGGCCAGTCCGTCCCGCAGCTCACCCAGGGCACCATCATCGCCCAGCTCGGACTGACCGATGTGTCCTTCCCGCACCCGCTGTACCACGGGGACACGCTCTACACGGAGACCGAGGTGACCGGCAAGCGTTTGTCCTCCTCCCGGCCCGGCCAAGGGATCGTGACCATGCAGCACACCGGCCGGAACCAGGACGGCACCGTCGTGGCCCTCGCGACGCGCAGCTGTCTGATGTGGACGCGCGAGGCGCACGCCGCCGCACCGGAAGCGGCGCAAAAGGGGACAATAGGGTCATGAGTTTCCTGATGGGCCCAGCCCTGCTGTTCTGCCCCGCCGACCGCCCCGAGCGCTACCAGAAGGCAGCCGAGCGCTCCGATGCCGTGATCGTGGACCTCGAGGACGCGGTCGCGCCGGCGGACAAGCAGCGCGCCCGCGGCGCCATCCTCGCCCAGCTCGGCTCCGCCGGGGACGTCCCCGAACTGGACCCCAGCCGCACGATCATCCGGATCAACCCGGCCGGCACCGAGGAGTTCGAAAAGGACCTGCACTGCCTCAAGCACACGCCCTACCGGCACGTGATGCTCGCCAAGGCCGAAAGCGCCGCCCAGCTCAAGGAGCTCGAGGGCTACAGCGTCATCGCTCTGTGCGAGACGGCTGCCGGCATCGTCAACGCCGCCGCGATCGCCGCGGAACCCAACGTGGTGGGCCTGATGTGGGGCGCCGAGGACCTGCTCGCCTCGCTCGGCGGCACCTCCAGCCGCCACGACGACGGCGGCTACCGGGCCGTGGCGCTGCACGCCCGCTCCACAGTGCTGCTGGCCGCCCGGGCCTTCGGCAAGGAGGCGGTTGACTCGGTGTACGTCAACATCCCGGACCTCGATGGACTCGCCCTCGAGTCCCGGGACGCGGTCGCCTCCGGCTTCGGCTCCAAGGCCTGCATCCACCCGAACCAGGTGGCCGTGGTCCGCGCGGCCTACGCCCCGTCCGAGTCCGACGTCGCCGCGGCCACGGAACTGCTCGACGCTGCCGCCGCCGCCGGCACGGGCGTGTTCCAGTACCACGGCAAGATGATCGACGGGCCCATCCTCAAACACGCCGAGTCCACGCTCCGCCGCGCCGGGCGGTAGCTTTCAGGCGGCCGCTTGGGGTGGGCTGGGCCCAGGCCGGGCGTCCGCCGGGCGCTGGCTTGGTGCTGGGCGGGCTTTGGCTGCCGGGAGCTCGCCGATTCGCCACAGATGGCCGCTATGGCGGGTCCCATGACGGCCATCTGTGTCAAGCGGGTGCACGCTGGGCACAAGCCGAGTTCCGGGGCGCCCTGGCCTATTCCGCGGGAGGGGGTTGGGGGCCGGAGGTTCGACCTTCGTCGATTCGCCAGGAATGGCCGCTATGGCGGGGTTGATAGCGGCCACGTCCGTCAAATGGGTGCGTCGTGGCTCGCGGCCTGAGTGCACGAAACCGAAGAATGAGCATGTTCCATGCCGCCGCTCGAAGCTGGACATGCCCCGCGCTGCCCCCTGTCCGTGGGCGTGTTGCTGGGGGCCTCGGTGCTGCGCGGGCTAGCGTCCCTGGCGCTGGGGCTGTTCATCGGCCTGATCGGCATCGATGACAGCACGGCCCAGCAGCGGTTCACCTTCGACAACCCCAACCTGGTGGACGGCATCGATATGGTCCTCGTGGCGGTGGGCCTCTTCGCCCTCGGCGAGGCGCTGGACGTCGACTCCAAGCTCCGGCACGGCCCGGTCGAGGTCATCCCGGTCAGCAAGGGCAAGAACGCCTGGCTGTCCAACGAGGACTGGAAACGGTCCTGGAAGCCGTGGCTGGCTGCGCCGCCGGCAGGCCGCCCTGGAAACGGTGACCGAGAAGGAAGAGGTGTCCGTCTAGCCACCACAGCGCCAGGCCGCAGCAGCAGTGTTCTCAACGAAACACTGCCGCGGCCTGCCGCCGTGCCTGGATGGACCGCACGGAAACGCGGGGCCGCTCCGGTGCGGGATACTGGAACCATGCAGCCGCGCACAATCGTCCTCCTCGGATCCACCGGTTCCATCGGCACCCAGGCCATCGACGTCGTCGACGGCGCCCCGCACCTCTTCGAGATCGTGGCCCTCAGCGCCGGCGGCGGCAACCTCGAACTCCTGGCCCGGCAGGCCGTGCACACCCGGGCCCGCGCCGTCGGCATCGCCAACGGGGACGCCGCCGCCCTCCAACAGCTGATCGGAGACGCCGCCCGCGCGGCCGGCGTCGCCGGCTACCGGCCGGAGATCATCGCCGGCCCGGACGCCTCCACCCGGATCGCTGAAGTCCCGGCCGACGTTGTGCTCAACGGCATCACCGGCTCGATCGGACTCGCCCCCACCCTCGCAGCGCTGAAATCCGGCGCCACGCTGGCGTTGGCGAACAAGGAGTCCCTGATCGTGGGCGGGTCCCTGGTCAAGGCCGCTGCCCGCGAGGGCCAGATCGTCCCGGTCGACTCTGAGCACTCCGCGATCGCCCAGTGCCTGCGCTCCGGCACGGCCGCCGAGGTGGACCGGCTGGTGCTGACCGCGTCCGGTGGCCCGTTCCGCGGCATGACGCGGGAGCAACTGCGCGACGTCACGCCCCGGGAAGCGCTGGCGCACCCCACCTGGGACATGGGCCTGATGGTCACGACCAACTCCGCGAGCCTGGTCAACAAGGGCTTGGAGCTCATCGAAGCCCACCTGCTCTTCGACATCCCGCTGGACCGGATCGACGTCGTCGTGCACCCGCAGTCGGTGGTGCACTCCATGGTCCAGTTCGTGGACGGCTCCACCATTGCGCAGGCCTCCCCGCCGGATATGCGCCTGCCGATCGCCCTCGGCCTCGGCTGGCCGGACCGGGTGGCCGGCGCCGCGCAGCCCTGCGACTGGACCAAGGCCACCAGCTGGACCTTCGAGCCGCTGGATACCCGGGCGTTCCCCGCCGTCGGTCTGGCTAAGGAGGCCGCCCGGCAGGGAAGCACCTTCCCCGCCGTGTTCAACGCCGCGAACGAGGAGGCGGTGATGGCCTTCCACGCCGGCCGGATCCGCTTCACCGAGATTGTCGATACGATCGAAGCCGTCCTCAGCGGGCACTCAGGATCCTCCGGGCTGACGGTCGAATCCGTGCTGGATGCTGAACAATGGGCACGGGCGCGGACCCTTGAACGTTTGGCCGTTGGAAGTGCCTAAGAAGTAGCCCACCCGTGCCCAGGAAGAAGCAAAGCCCAGCATGAGCCCCGTTGTCCTCTTTATCCTCGGTGTCGTCTTCGTGGCGATCGGCATCGCCGTGTCCATTGCCCTGCACGAGGTCGGGCACCTGGTCCCGGCCAAGCTCTTCAAGGTGCGCGTCACGAAGTACATGATCGGCTTCGGGCCCACCGTCTGGTCCCGGCGCCGGGGCGAAACCGAATACGGCCTGAAGGCGATCCCGCTCGGCGGCTTCGTCTCCATGATCGGGATGTACCCGCCGAACAAGACCGACGGCAGCGTCCGGCCCTCCAGCACCGGAATGTTCCAGTCCCTCGCCACCGACGCCCGCTCCCTGGCGCATGAGGAAGTCGGCCCCGAGGACGCGAACCGGGTCTTCTACCGGCTGCCGGTCTGGAAGAAGATCATGATCATGCTGGGCGGCCCCGCGATGAACCTGCTGATCGGAGTGGTGCTGACCGCCGTGCTGCTGATGGGCTTCGGCGTGGCGAGCTCCACCACCACCATCGCCGACGTCTCCAAATGCCAGGTCCAGGCCGGCCAGACCGTCGACCCGAACTCCGCCGACTGCAAACTCACCCCCGCAGCCGCCGCCGGCCTCAAGCCGGGCGACCGGATCACCTCGTTTGACGGCAGGGCCGTCACCAGCTGGGACGAGCTCACCGGCTGGATCCGCGCCTCGGCGGGCAAGCAGGTCACTATCATCGTGGAGCGCGACGGCGCCCCCGTCACCACCACGGTCACTCCTGTCCTGTCCGCCCGGCCGGTGGTTGGCGAGGACGGCCGGCAGGCCAAGGATGCCGCGGGCAAGCCCCGCTACCAGGACGTCGGCTTCCTCGGGATCGGGGCCCAGACGGCCCTCGTGCAGCAACCGGCGACGGCCGTGCTGCCGCTGGCCGGCGAGAATATCAAGCAGATCGCCGGTGTCGTCGTGAACCTCCCGGCCCGCGTGGCCGGCGTGGCCCAGGCAGCCTTCAGCGAGGAGCCGCGCGACCCCAACGGTCCCATCAGCGTCGTCGGCGTGGGCCGGGTGGCCGGCGAGGTCGCTGCCATGGAACAGGTGCCGCTGCAGAGCCGGCTGGCCGCCCTGGTGGGGCTGCTCGCCGGGCTGAACTTCGCCCTGGCCGTGTTCAACCTCGTCCCGCTGCTGCCGCTCGACGGCGGCCACGTCGCCGGGGCGCTCTACGAGGGGGCGCGCCGACGGATCGCCAAGCTGCTCGGCCGGCCGGACCCGGGCGCCTTCGACATCGCAAAGCTGCTGCCGGTCACCTACGTCGTGGCCGTGCTGCTGATGGGCATGTCCGCGCTGCTGATCTACGCGGACATCGTCAAACCGGTCAACCTCTTCGGCTAAGCCGGGCGCCCCGGGCAACCCCGGCAGGGTGAGTTTGAAGTATCAGCCCTTTTAGGCTTATTTTGAATAATCAGTTTAAAACGATTGATTCTCTGGGATCAGCCCCCTAAGGTGGGGGCTATGTACGTGATGACCATCGACCAGCGCGGCAGCAGCGCCGACATCGACCGCGTCCCGGGCCTGCTCGCCGAGTTGAAGGGGCTCTCCACGGCCGGGCGCTTTGAGCGCTCGGTGGGCGACGAGGTCCAGGGGGTCGTGGAGCGGCCCGAGGAAGTCGTCGGGATTGCCCTGCACGCCCTCCGGAGCGGCCGCTGGTATGTGGGAATCGGGGTGGGTGCCGTGGACCTGCCCCTGCCGGCCAGCCCCCGGGAGGGTTCCGGTCCTGCCTTCGTGGCGGCGCGGGCGGCCGTCGAGAGTGCCAAGTCCGGCTCCGCGCATGTGCCGGTCGCCGTCGTCTCCGGCGGGCTGCGCAGGGGAGAGGCTGTGCAGCCCGCCGGGTCAGCCGGCGCTCGCGCCTGCGCCAATGCCGAGGCCGTGCTGCGCCTGATCGGCCGGCTCGTCCAGGACCGGACCGCCGCCCAGTGGAAGGTGGTGGATGCGCTGCGTTCCGTACAGCACGGCCATGCCGGCACGCACGGCACGCAGAAAATCGCCGCCCAAAAACTCGGAATCACCGAGCAATCGGTGAGCCGTGCGCTGCTGCGCTCCGGTTGGCAGGAAGAATGGGCCGCGAGGCCGGCGGTGGAAATGCTGCTGTCATTGGCCCACGGACTCATCACCGGCAACCCCGACGCCGCGGAGCAGCCGGATCCCCGCCCCCGGGACAGCACAGAAGGAGACCGGTGAACGCTCTTTGGATCACCCTGGCCCTGCTCACTGCAGGTTTTGCCGGCTGGCCGGTGACCGCCCTCGTCTTCAGGCTCGCCCGGACCATCGACGACCGGGCCGACGCCGCCGACGCCGCCAGCGCAGCGGACCCGGCCACTGACCCTGCGGCCGATGCCCCCGTTGACCCCGCTGTCACCGCCGGATCCGCTGTCACCACCACGGCCGGGACAGCCGGCGCGGCAGACGCCTCCGTCAGCAGCCCCCGGATACTCCGCGGCGGCGCAATCATCGGCGTCCTCGAGCGCCTGGCGGTCTGCGTGGCCGTCCTGACGGGCCAGCCTGTCGCCATCGCCTATGTGGTCGCGATCAAGGGCCTGGGGCGCTTCGCCGAGCTCAAGGAAACACCGGTGGCGGCCGAACGGTTCATCATCGGCACCCTCACCTCGCTGCTCTGGGCGGCCGGGGTCGCCGCCCTGGCCAAGGTGCTCCTCCTCGGCTGACGCCCCGGACAGGCGATAGGGTATCCGTATGACTGTTTTTGCTGTTGAGTACGTTTACGACGCCGAATCCGCCGAAACCCGCGACGCCACCCGGCCCGCCCACCGCGAATGGACCGCGGGACTAGCCGAGGAAGGCACGCTCCTGGCCAGCGGTCCGTACTCGGACGGCGCCGGCGCGCTGCTGATCTTCAAGGCGGCCGACGAACAAGCCCTCAACGAAATCCTCAAGCAGGACCCTTTCGCCGGTGCAGGCGCCATCTCCGGCACCCGCACGATGGTTTGGGCCCCGCTGACCGGCCTGCTGGCCGAGCACGCGGCCTAGCCCGCTCCGCCCACCCGCCATCGATCTTCGACCTAGAATTCGATCCAAAGAGGAGTCCACGTGACCTCGGTCAGCCTGGGAATGCCATCGGCACCGCCCCCCGTTCTTGCCCCCCGCCGAAAGACCCGCCAGATCAAGGTGGGTTCGGTCGGCGTCGGCTCCGACTCGCCGATCAGCGTGCAGTCGATGACGACGACTCCGACCACGGACATCAACGCCACCCTGCAGCAGATCGCCGAACTGACAGCGTCCGGCTGCGACATTGTCCGTGTCGCCTGCCCGTCCGCCGACGATGCCGAGGCGCTGCCGATCATCGCCCGGAAGTCGCAGATCCCGGTGATCGCGGACATCCACTTCCAGCCGAAGTACGTCTTCGCCGCCATTGAGGCGGGCTGCGCGGCCGTCCGCGTCAACCCCGGCAACATCCGCAAGTTCGATGACCAGGTCAAGGAAATCGCCCGCGCCGCCAAGGACCACGGCACCTCGATCCGGATCGGCGTAAACGCCGGTTCGCTGGAGCCGGGCATTCTCAAGAAGTACGGCAAGGCCACCCCGGAAGCCCTCGTGGAGTCCGCAGTCTGGGAGGCCTCGCTGTTCGAAGAGCACGGCTTCCACGATTTCAAGATCTCGGTCAAGCACAACGACCCTGTCATCATGGTCGCGGCCTACGAGATGCTCGCGGAGAAGGGCGACTGGCCCCTGCACCTCGGCGTGACCGAGGCCGGTCCGGCGTTCCAGGGCACCATCAAGTCCGCCACCGCTTTCGGCGCGCTGCTCTCGCGCGGCATCGGCGACACCATCCGGGTTTCGCTCTCGGCCCCGCCGGTGGAGGAAATCAAGGTGGGAAACCAGATCCTGCAGTCACTGAACCTGCGTCCGCGCAAGCTCGAAATTGTCTCCTGCCCGTCCTGCGGCCGCGCCCAGGTGGACGTCTACACGCTCGCCGAGCAAGTCACGGCAGGCCTCGAGGGCATGGAGGTCCCGCTGCGCGTCGCCGTCATGGGCTGCGTGGTCAACGGTCCCGGGGAAGCCCGTGAAGCGGACCTCGGCGTGGCGTCCGGCAACGGCAAGGGGCAAATCTTCGTCAAGGGCGAGGTCATCAAGACCGTCCCCGAGGACCAGATCGTTGAGACACTGATCGAAGAGGCCATGCGTCTCGCAGAAGAGATGGGGGAGTCTGATGGCGAAGATGCTGTCCAGGGTAGCCCCGTGGTTAGCGTCTCGTAGGGACGGCGCCGGCGCGGCTGCCGGACAAGACGTCCGGATCCTGACCGGCGCGGACACCGGTGCCCTGCTGGACCTCGCCCGGCAGGACGCCGTCGCCAACGTCTTTATCCTGTCCCACCTTGAGACCGCCGGCACGGCGTCTCCCACCGCCGGCGGCGCCAGCATCTTCGGCGTGTTCGACGGCGGGGTGCTGCTCGGGGCTTGCTGGGCCGGCGCCAACCTGGTGCCGGTCCAGCTGGATCCGGAGTTCGCCGGCCTCGTGGCGGCGGCGGCCCACCGCTCGGGCCGCCGCTACGCCTCGATTTTCGGACCGGCGGAGACGGTCCAGGCCATCTACGCGGCGATGGAGCAATTGGGCCACGACGCCCAGGAAATCCGGGGGAACCAGCCGCTCCTGGCCATCTCCGGGCCGCCCCTGCTGGAGCCCAACCCCGCTCTTGGCTTCGGCCACCTCGCTGACTTCGACCGGATCCTGCCAGCCTGCGCGGCCATGTTCGAGGAGGAAGTGGGCTACTCCCCGTACCTGGGCGGCCGCGAGTACTACAGCCGCCGGGTCAAAGGCCTGATCCGGGCCGGCCACTCGCTGGTCCATCTGGGCCAGGACCGCGAAGTGGTGTTCAAGGCCGAACTCGGTGCGGTCACTCCGGAAGTGACGCAGGTGCAGGGCGTCTGGATGGACCCGGCGTTCCGCGGACTGGGCCTGAGCTCCGGCTACATGGCCGCTGTGGTGGTCCTTGCCCAGACGTTGGCGCCGGTCACCAGCCTCTACGTCAACGACTTTAATACGCGTGCCCGGGCCAGTTATGAGCGCGTTGGCTTCCACCAGGTGGGAACGTTCGCAACCGTGCTTTTTTAGACACCTTCTTGACACACAATGTTGACAGAAATGTGGTTGCAAACTCTTGTTTTGACGGCCCGGATCGCATAGGTTCTAGCTAGCCGCGCCGAGCAGGCGCGTGCGGTCTCAGGGAGGATCGAACCATTGGCTGCAGGTACCGTCCGAAAGGGCAGGATCAGCTAGACCGGCAGCCTTGGACTTAGCGGCACTGGGGACGCAGGGGCCACGCCATCACGGGATGACCAGCCGGAAACGGCCAGGGGCTTCCGCGTCATGGCGTGGCTCTTCCATTTGAGACGGGAATCCGGTGCGCGGCGAGACGGTAGATTAGTAGCTGGACAATTTCGTAAACACCCAGCACGCCCCGCACTTCCTCAGAAACGGATACCCCTCCAGTGGTCCTTCGACTCTCCAAGCTGTTCCTGCGCACCCTTCGTGAAGACCCCGCCGACGCCGAAGTGGCCAGCCACCGGTTGCTGGTCCGGGCCGGCTACATCCGCCGCGCGGCCCCGGGCATCTACACCTGGCTGCCACTGGGCCTGAGCGTCCTGCGCCGGGTGGAGCAGATCATCCGCGAGGAAATGACCGCCATCGGCGCCCAGGAAGTCCATTTCCCGGCGCTGCTGCCCAAGGAGCCCTATGAGGCGACCAACCGCTGGACCGAATACGGCGAGGGCATCTTCCGGCTCCAGGACCGCAAGGGCAACGACTACCTGCTGGCCCCCACCCATGAGGAGATGTTCACGCTCCTGGTCAAGGACCTGTACTCCTCGTACAAGGACCTGCCGCTGAGCATCTACCAGATCCAGAACAAGTACCGCGACGAGGCCCGTCCGCGGGCGGGCCTGCTGCGCGGCCGCGAGTTCATCATGAAGGACTCCTACTCCTTCGACGTCGACGACGCCGGCCTGGACGCCAGCTACGCCGCGCACCGCAGCGCCTACCTGAAGATCTTCTCGCGCCTCGGCCTGGAGGTCGTCCCGGTCACAGCCACGGCTGGCGCCATGGGCGGGTCCAAGAGCGAGGAATTCCTGCACCCGACCGAAATCGGTGAAGACACCTTCGTGCGCTCCGCCGGCGGCTACGCGGCCAACGTCGAGGCCGTCACCACGGTGGTCCCCGCGGACATCGACTATTCCGACGCCCCGGCCGCGGAAGTCCGGGACACCCCGGACACCCCGACGATCGACACGCTCGTCGACGCCGCCAACGCCCTGCTGCCCCGCAGCGAGGCCGACGGCGGCGCCTGGACCGCCGCCGACACCCTCAAGAACGTCGTCCTCGCCGTGACGCTGCCCACCGGTGAGCGCCAGCTCGTCGTCATCGGCGTGCCGGGCGACCGCGGCGTGGACCTCAAGCGCGTCGAAGCGAACATCGGCTCCTTCCTGCCCATCGCCGGCGAAATCACGCTCGAGGCCGCGAACGAGGAAGACCTCAAGAAGCAGCCCCTCATCGTCAAGGGCTACCTCGGCCCGGGCCTGTCCCTGGATGCGCCCCTGCTGGGCTCCGAGGGCGCCGCGAAGCTGCTCTACCTCGTGGACCCCCGGGTTGTCAGCGGGTCCGCCTGGGTCACCGGCGCCAACGAGGCCGGCAAGCATGTCTTCGGCCTGGTCGCCGGCCGCGATTTCGGCTGGGACGGCGTCATCGAGTGCACCGAGGTGCGCGCCGGCGACGAGGCCCCCGACGGCTCGGGCCCGCTGGAGACCGCCCGCGGGATCGAGATGGGCCACATCTTCCAGCTCGGCCGCAAATACGCCGAGGCCCTGGACCTCAAGGTCCTGGACCAGAACGGCAAGCAGGTCGTTGTCACCATGGGCTCCTACGGCGTCGGCGTCACCCGCGCGGTCGCGGCCCTGGCCGAGTCGAACCACGACGAGAAGGGGCTCGTCTGGCCCCGCGCCGTCGCCCCGGCCGACGTCCACGTCGTCGCGGTGGGCCGCGGCGAGGAAATCTTCGCCGCCGCGGAGAAGCTGGCCCTGGAATTGGAGGCCGCCGGCCTCGAGGTCATCTACGACGACCGCCCCAAGGTCTCTCCGGGCGTGAAGTTCGGCGACGCCGAACTCGTTGGTGTGCCCACCATCCTCGCCGTCGGGCGCGGTCTGGTGGACGGCGTCGTGGAGATCAAGGACCGCCGCAGCGGCGAAGCCGAGAACGTGGCCGTGGACAAGGCGGTGGCCTACGTGGTCAACGCCGTCCGCAACAACTGACGCACCGCCGGCCTTACCGAGGATGGTCTCAGGTCTCGAATCAATGCAGCTCGCCACGCTGATCCTGGTGGTGGTGGCCGGTTTCGCCGCCGGCTGGGTGGATGCGGTGGTGGGCGGCGGGGGACTGATCCAGCTCCCGGTCATGCTGCTTGTCCCCGGAATCAGCCCGGTGCAGGCGCTGGCGACGAACAAGATGGGTTCCATCTTCGGCACCACCACGAGCGCCGTCACCTACTACCGGCGGGTCCGTCCGGACCTGCGCACCGCCGTGCCGATGGCGGTCATCGCGCTGGCCGGCAGTTTCGGCGGGGCTGTGCTCGCCGCGACCCTGCCGGCGAGCGTCTTCAAACCCATCATCGTGGCGGCGCTGGTCGCCGTCGCACTGTTCACGGCGTTCCGGCCGAACGTGGGCGCGCTGACTAAACTGCGGCACGACGGGCACCGGCACTACGTCGTGGCCTGCCTGATCGGAGCCGTGATCGGCTTCTATGACGGCATGATCGGCCCGGGCACCGGCTCCTTCCTGATCATCGCCCTGGTGTCCGCAATGGGGTACGCGTTCCTGGAGGCCAGCGCCAAGGCCAAGATCGTCAACATGGCGACCAACGCCGGCGCCCTGATGTTCTTCCTGCCCCACGGTTCGCTGCTCTGGGGCCTGGGCCTGGTCCTGGGCGCCGCGAACATGGCCGGCGGCTACCTCGGCGCCCGCACCGCCGTCAGCAGGGGAAGCAAGTTCATCCGGATCGTGTTCCTCGTGGTGGTCGGCGCCCTGATCATCAAACTGGGCTCCGACGTCTGGCAGGACGTCGTCAGGTAACACGCCCCGGCTCAGGCATCCCGTCCGCGGCCGCCAAGGGACTCCCCGTGCCGCAGCGGCCGGCGTAGCATGCAGCTATGTCAGCTCCCGAAGAACGCTATAGCGAGGCCCTGGCGGCCGCGTCCCGGCATGCACGCCACTGGCTCGAGAGCCAGGAAACGCGGCGGGTCGGCCCGCGCGCGTCGGCAGCGGAGCTTGCGGCCGACTTCGGCGGGCCGCTGCCCCGGAACGGCATGCCGGCCGCAGAGGTGGTGGACTACCTGGCCGCGAAAGCCGAACCAGGCCTGATGGCCATGCCCTCCGGGAGGTTCTTCGGCTGGGTCATTGGGGGCACCCTGCCGGCCGCGCTGGCCGCGGACTGGCTGGTCAGCGCCTGGGACCAGAACGCCGGACTGCGCTTCGCCACTCCCGCAACAGCCGCCATCGAGGAGGCCGCCGGCAACTGGCTGCTCGAACTGCTGGGGCTCCCCGCGGAGTCCGACGTCGGCTTCGCCACCGGTGCCACCATGGCGAATTTCACCGGGCTGGCCGCGGCGCGGTGGCGCCTGATGGCCGACGCCGGTTGGGACCTCGACGCCGACGGCCTCGCCGGCGCGCCCCGGATCCGCTGCTTCGTGGGCCAGGAACGGCACGACACGATCGACCTGGGCCTGCGGTACCTGGGGCTGGGCCGGCCCGCGGTTGTCCCCGCGGACCGTCAGGGCCGCGTGGACCCGGCGGAACTGGACCGTGCCCTGGCCGGCGCCACGGCCGGCGCCGGATCGGCCCGTGTCCCGCTGCTGGTCTGCCTGCAGGCGGGCAACCTGCACTCGGGCGCCTTTGACCCCTTCGAGGAGGCTATAGCGGTTGCCAAGGCCCACGGCGCCTGGGTGCACGTTGATGGTGCCTTCGGGCTCTGGGCCGCCGCGGTCCCGGAACTCGCCGCCCTGACCGCCGGGCTGCAGGGCGCTGACTCCTGGGGCACCGACGCGCACAAGACCCTCAATGTGCCGTACGACTGCGGCATCGCGGTGGTCCGGGACGCGCAGGCGCTGCGGTCGGCCATGGGCGTGCACACCAGCTACCTGATCCAGGCCGCGGACGGCGCGGCGGACCCCTTCGAGACGGTCCCGGAGCTGTCCCGACGCGCCCGCGGGGTGCCGGTCTGGGCTGCGCTGAAATCGCTGGGCCGGGACGGCGTCGCCGACCAGGTGCGCGGGCTCGTGCTGCATGCCAGGCAGCTTGCGGAACGCTTGTCGGCGCTGGACGGCGTCGAGGTGCTCAACGACGTCGACTACACCCAGGTCTCGCTGGCCTTCGGGGAGGACGCCACCACCCGCGCGGTCACCGAGCGCATCATCGCCGACGGACGCGTTTGGATGTCCGGTTCACGCTGGCAGGGCAGGGACATCCTCCGGATATCGGTGAGCAACTGGAGTACGGACGACGCCGACGTGGCAGCCGCCGTCGGCGCCGTGCAGGACGCGCTGGCGGCCGTGCGGGGCCAGGGAGACGGCTAGCCCGGCGGGCTGGCCGACGCCCCCGGTACGGGCAGCTCCTGCGGCGCCGGGAGGCCGTCGAGCGTGTTGCCGGCGAGGGTGCTGGCCACCCACAGCGAGCGGGCCAGGTCGCCGCCGTGGTTGCGCCTGGCCGCGTACCACAGGGCGTTGTCCACCTCCCGGGCCACGGCCCACTGCCGGGCGGTCTCGCCGTCGAGACCCGCGGCAGCGCTGAAGTCGAAGCAGCGCTCCAGCAGGGCCTCGCCGGGGCCGGAGCGGGGCAGCTCGGCGAGCCGGTTCCATAGCAGCGGTGCCACCGCGAACTCCGCCTCGCCCACCAGGGGCTGCGGATCGATCGCCTTGAATTGCGCCGCCGTGAAGCATCCGGGACGCGCGTCAGTCCCGGGCCGGGCGAGGATGTTCAGGAAGTGCAGGTCGGTGTGGACCAGCACGTCCGTGCCGGACCGCCGGCCGACGGCGCCCCGGGTCTGGCAGACCTCCAGGGCCGCCTCCAGCAGCCAGCGCGGGAAGGGCCTGCCCAGGCGTTCCCAGCTCTCCGGCAGTTCGTCGCTCCACTGCTCGGCGCGGGCCGCGACCTGGCCAAGTTCGCGCCACTCCGGCCGCCCGTCAGGCAGCAGGCTCAACTGGCGGACCAGGCCGCCCCAGACGTCCACGGCGTCGGACAGGGGTACGTCCTGCAGCGGCCTTTCGGCATCGAGCCGCTCGAGCAGCAGGGCGCCGGCGACGGGGTCGTCGGCCAGGACCAGGGCCGCGCCGCGGCCGCCCCACAACGCGAGGGCGTGCCGTTCGACCAACGCTTCCTCATGCGGAAAGGCGAGCTTCAGGGCTGCCGTCGCCGCGCCACGGCGGACCGGGACCACAACGGCGCCATGGCCGTGCCACGGCAAGCTGCCCGGAGCGACGTCAGCGACCAGTTGCCACTGTGCGAGGCAGCGCGCGATCAGTTGGGGGAGTGAAGCCAGCCAGGCGCGCCCCTCGGCACTTCCGCCGAAGCGGCGGGTCAGCCCGGGCGGAAGCGGAACGGCTGGAGGCGTAATCATCGACTCCAGCGTAGTTGCTAAGGCTTAGGCGACGATGCCGCTCGCGCCGAGCCAGCTGCCGATGAGGAAGGTTGCCACCAGCGCGGCGGCGCCACCGATAACCACCCGGATGGCCGCCTTCATCTTCGAACCTCCGCCGATCCAGGCGCCGATGGCCCCGGTCGCCCCGAGGGCCACGAGTACGGCAACGAAGGTCAGCGGGACGCGGATGTTTTCCGGCGGCAGCAGGATGGCCAGCATGGGCAGGATGGCGCCGATCAGGAAGGCGACGGCGGAGGCGAAGGCCGCGTGCCAGGGACTGACGATGTCCGTCTCGTCAATGTGCAGCTCGGCCGAAAGGTGCGCGGCCAGGGCATCGTGCGCGGTCAGTTCGGTGGCCACCGTGCGGGCGGTTTCCGGGCTGAGCCCCTTGCCCTGGTAGATGGCGGCCAGCTCTGCCAGTTCCTCCTCGGGCTGTTCGGCCAGCTCGCGGCGTTCCTTCTCGACCAGCGCCTGCTGGCTGTCTTTCTGGCTGCTGACCGAGACGTACTCGCCCAAGGCCATCGAGATCGCACCGCCCACGACGGCGGCGGCGCCGGCGATCAGGATCGGCCCCGAATCCGTGGTCACACCGGCGACGCCGACGACGACCGCGGCGACCGAGACGATGCCGTCGTTGGCGCCCAGAACGCCCGCGCGGAGCCAGTTGAGGCGGTGCGCAATGTCGTTGTGGTGGGGCTCGTTGTCATGAAGGGCTGCTGCGCCGGTGGTTTCCATGTCTACAGCAAATCACCAGCGGCCATGGCTGGCCAGTATTGGAAGGCTAAGCAAGGTAAGCCGGACCTTGCCTGCGGGCGGTGTCAGCCCGCCGGCAGGGTGGGGAACGACGCCGGATCGGCCGCCAGGCCGGGGGCTGCGTCCGTAGTGGCACCCCAGAAGGCAGCCCGGCGCGCCGCCCCCAGGAGCCCGGTGATGGCCCACTGCCGGGTGTCACCGTCGCTGAAGGCCACCAGATCGCCGTAGGCGGGCAGCGCTGCGGTTTCCAGCGCGGCCAGTCCGGGTCCCGGGGAGGCCAGGAACGCCGGGTCGAGGGCGTAGCCGGCTTCCCGCGGCGGGATCGGGGCGCAGTGCCCCCGGCTCAGGGATTCCGCGCCAGCGACGAGGGCTTCATGCCGGGCGAGGTCCTCGGCGGCCGACTTTGCCGCCGCCCCGTCCAGGCGGGTCAACGCCACCTGGTATTCGTAGACGGTTTCCAGCTCGGTGCGGATGAGTGCTGCGAGGGCGCCGGGCAGATCGGCCTTCCCAGCACCCGTCCCGGTGCCGGTCGCGCCGGCCGCCGCCGGCGACGCGGGCGCGGCAGGGCACGATGCGGCACCCGTACTCGCGCCGGCCGGTCCGGGATCCTGTTGCCCGGCCGCCGGGTCCCGGACGCCTGCCGCGGCAGCGAGCGAGGAGGCCTGCAGCAACTGCCCGGTGCCGACGGCGGCCAGCAGCCTGGCCATCCCGCCGTCGACGGCTGCCGCATCGGCGAGCCGCTGCCGGCCGCTCCGTGCCAGGTCCGCAGCCAGCCGGTCCACGGTGGGCGGCGCCGGGGTGGGCGACGCCGAAGAGGCCGACGGGGTGGCCGCCGCCTGTGAAGCCGACGGCGTGGCGGTCGCCTGTGCTCCGTTTGCGGGTGCGGTTTCCGTGGCGGAGCCCGGAAGCAGGGCCCGGGCCTGGGTTGTCAGCAAACTCACAGTGCGCGTCACGGCCGGCAGGGCGGCGGCCGCCGTGGCGGGAACGGCCGAGTCGGCCGGGGCGGCGCCGAGCTGTTCGCCGGCGGCCTTGAGGTGGAGCGCATCGGCCAGGGCGGCGGCGCGGGCGCGCTCGGACAGCGGTGGTTCCTGTGTTTCCGGCGGCTTTCCGGGCTTCAACACCATGCCCAGGCTGACCACCACCAGGGCGAGGCAGGCGAGGAGTGCGAGGCGGGGGAGGTGCCGTGCCAGCCGGGTCCGCCGTCGATTTTCCCTGCTGTCATCTTTCACAACAGACCATTTTGTCATGGTTGGGATGCCGGCCGGGAACTCCATGCACCACGTCGCCGGGAATATCGCTAGGCTAGTAGACACAACATCATCTAGCGGGAGGCGGGCGGCATCATGACCAACGCAGAAGCCACGACTTCAACAGACCGGACCGGGACGGGGAAGGCTGAAGCCGCACCCGCTCACAATCTGGAGGCCGAGCGCCTGTACGCGCTCCTTGAGCCTGCAGTCCTGGCCAACCGGCTGTACCTGGAGGACGTTTCCATCCATGTTGCCGGTGCCAACAGGGTGGTCCACGTGGTGGTGGACCTGCCGCAGGAAGAGACCGGCGGCGTCAGTCTTGACGTCATCGCCGAGATTTCAAAGACCCTCTCCGACATCCTGGACACGGACCCGAGCACCGACTCGCGGCCCTACGACCTTGAGGTGTCCTCGCCCGGCGTCGGCCGTCCGCTCACCGAAGAGCGGCACTGGCACCGCGCCCGCGGACGCCTCGTCACGGTCAACGTGATCCAGGGCGACAACGTCACGGGCCGCATCCAGTCCGTGGACGACAGCGGCGTGACCCTGGTCCCGGAACTGACCGTCAAAAAGGGGATGAAGCCCAAGCAGGGCGAACCCGTCAAGCTTCCTTTCGACAGGATCCGCAGTGGAAAAGTCGAGATAGAGTTCAGCCACCTCGAAGAGGCCGGTCTGGAGAACGACAATGGACCTTCCGAGGAGGCCTAATGGATATTGACATGAGCGCACTGAGACTCCTGGAGCGTGAGCGCGAAATCCCGCTGGATCTCCTGATTCCGACCATCGAACAGGCCCTCCTGGTGGCGTACCACAAGACGCCGGGGGCCTTTGAGAAGGCCCGCGCCGAGCTGGACCGCAAGAGCGGCCACGTGACCATCTGGGCCACCGAGATCGACGACGACGGCGCCCCCATCGGCGAATTCGAGGACACCCCGGCCGGGTTCGGGCGGATCGCGGCGAGCACCGCGCGGCAGATCATCCTGCAGCGCCTGCGCGACGCCGAGGACGACAACGTTCTGGGCCAGTTCAAGGGCCGCGAGGGCGAACTCGTTGCCGGCACCATCCAGCAGGGCAACAACCCGCACATGATCCAGGTGAACCTCGGAACCGTGGAGGCGCTGCTGCCCCCGCCCGAGCAGGTCCCCGGCGAAAAGTACCTCCACGGCAACCGGCTCCGCGCGTTCGTCATCGACGTCCACCGCGGCACCAAGGGCCCCTCCATTACGCTCTCCCGGTCCCACCCCGGACTCGTCCGTAAGCTCTTCGAACTGGAGGTCCCGGAGATCGCGGACCGTTCGGTCGAGATTGTGGCCCTGGCCCGCGAAGCCGGCCACCGCACCAAGATCGCGGTCAAGGCAAACACCCCCGGCGTCAATGCCAAGGGCGCGTGCATCGGCGAAATGGGCTCGCGGGTCCGCGCCGTGATGACCGAGCTGAACGACGAAAAGATCGACATCGTGGACTACAGCGACGATCCGGCGACATTCATCGCCAGCGCCCTCTCGCCGTCGCGCGTGAATTCCGTCACCATCACGGATGAGGCCGCCCGGTCCGCCCGCGTTGTCGTGCCGGACTACCAGCTGTCCCTCGCCATCGGCAAGGAAGGCCAGAACGCCCGCCTCGCCGCCAAGCTCACCGGCTGGCGGATCGATATCATTTCCGACGCCGCGGAGAACCGCGACAAATAGGCCACACCAGCGCCCCGTCCGGCGGCACCCGGATCCCTGCAAGTTCGGGGTCCGGGCGCCGGAGGGGCTAGAATAGACATGACCGCGCCTAAGGGCCGGTGTCCGCGTGCCCTCGGGCATGCAGTCAGGTACAGGCAGGAAGATACTCGGACGTGGCACAAGTGCAACCCCTCGAGAATCAACCGCAACGTACCTGCATCGGATGCCGGCAAAAAGGTTCGCGGTCGGAGCTTCTCCGGCTCGTCGCCGGCGCCAGCGGTTCATCCGCTGTCGTGGTGGACGAACGACGCCGGATGGCTGGCAGGGGAGCATGGCTGCACCCCAGCGAAAAGTGCCTGGCACTGGCGGTCAAACGTCGAGCGTTCGGACGCGCCCTTAGCGGGGCCTCCGTCACCCCCGACGTCGAACGCCAGATCCTGGCAGGCACGCAAGCAGTGGGCACCCCGGTGGCCGCAGCAACAACCGTCCAACCTGAAAGCGGGTCAGAAAACTGATGGAAACCCGATGAGTTCCCAGCGATGAGTGCGCAACGATGACAACTTTGTTGCGCTCTGCAATGGGCCTTTCAGCTGCACTCGCGGCGGAGGCCCGCAGTAAGAAGTAGACGGTTCGTGCCTGGCTCGGTGCGGACCGAGACAGGAGAAATGTGGCCAAGGTCCGCGTACATGAGCTTGCTAAAGAGCTCGGTATTACTTCCAAAGATGCAGTAACCAAACTGCAGGAACTGGGCGAATTCGTTCGCTCCGCCTCTTCCACCATTGAGGCCCCGGTGGTGCGGAAACTCCGCAACGCCTACCCCGACGCGCCAGCTGCTCCGAAGTCCGAAGCACCCGCGTCCGCCCCCAAGGCCAGCCCCGCAGCGACACGACCGGCGCCCGCGCCGGCTCCGGCTGCGCCGAAGGCCGCCGAACCCAAGACTGAAGCACCGGCACCGGCACCCGCTCCGGCCGAGGCCCCTGCAGCGGCTCCGGCTGCCTCACCGGCTGCCGAGGCACCCGCGGCCCCGTCCGCCGGCGCCAAGCCCGGCGCCCGCCCGGCACCGAAGGCTGAGGCCCCGGCTGCTCCGGCACGCCAGGGCGGCTCCGCGCCTCGTCCGGGCGGGCCCCGCCCCGGCAACAACCCGTTCGCCACGTCCCAGGGCATGCCCCGCGGCCGCGGCGGCGACAACGAACGTACCTCGCGTCCGGGCAACAACCCGTTCGCTCCTTCCCAGGGCATGCCGCGTCCGGGCGGAAGCCGCACCGAGGGCGAACGCCCGGGCGGCCCGCGTCCCGCAGCAGGCGCCGGCGGTCCCCGTCCCGGCGCTCCGCGTCCGGCCGGCGCTGCCGGTGCACGTCCGGGCGCCCCGCGTCCGGCCGGCGCACCCGGCGCCCGGCCCGGAGCCGGCGGAAACCGTCCGACTCCCGGCATGATGCCCAACCGCACCGAACGTCCCGCACCCGCTGGTGCAGGCCGTCCCGGCGGCGGCGGTCGTGGCCCGGGCCGCCCGGGTGGCGCTCCTGGCACCGGTGCTCCCGGCGCCGGCGGCGGCGCTCCGGCCGGCGGTGGCTTCGGCAAGGGTGGCCGCGGTCGCGGTGGCACCCAGGGTGCTTTCGGTAAGGGCGGCGCAGGCCGCGGCAAGCAGCGCAAGTCCAAGCGTGCCAAGCGCCAGGAACTTGAGCAGATGAGTGCCCCGTCGCTGGGTGGCGTGAGCGTACCCCGCGGCGACGGCAACACCGTAGTCCGGCTCCGCCGCGGCTCGTCCATCACGGACTTCGCCGACAAGATCGAGGCGAACCCCGCAGCACTGGTGACCGTCCTCTTCCACCTCGGCGAAATGGCTACCGCCACGCAGTCGCTGGATGAGGAGACGTTTGCCCTGCTGGGCGAGGAGCTTGGCTACAAGCTCCAGGTCGTATCCCCGGAAGACGAGGAGCGCGAGCTGCTCTCCGGCTTCGACATCGACTTCGACGCCGAGCTGGAAGCCGAAGGCGACGAGGAACTTGAGGCCCGTCCTCCGGTCGTCACCGTCATGGGTCACGTTGACCACGGTAAGACCCGCCTGCTCGATGCCATCCGCAAGTCGGACGTTATGGCCGGCGAGCACGGCGGCATCACCCAGCACATCGGTGCCTACCAGGTCACGCACAACCACGAAGGAACGGATCGCAAGATCACCTTCATCGATACCCCGGGCCACGAGGCGTTCACCGCCATGCGTGCCCGTGGTGCGAAGGTCACCGACATCGCCATCCTCGTGGTGGCGGCGGACGACGGCGTTATGCCGCAGACCATCGAAGCCCTCAACCACGCACAGGCGGCCAACGTGCCGATCGTCGTGGCCGTGAACAAGATCGACAAGGAAGGCGCCAACCCGGACAAGGTCCGCGGTCAGCTGACCGAGTACGGACTGGTCCCGGAAGAGTACGGTGGCGACACCATGTTCGTGGAGGTCTCTGCCCGCCAGAACCTGAACATCGACGAGCTGCTCGAGGCTGTCCTGCTCACCGCAGACGCAGCCCTGGACATGCGCGCCAACCCGAACAAGGACGCCCGCGGTATCGCGATTGAAGCCAACCTGGACAAGGGCCGCGGCGCGGTTGCTACCGTCCTGGTTCAGTCAGGCACCCTGCACGTCGGCGACACGATCGTGGCAGGCACGGCCCATGGCCGCGTCCGTGCGATGTTCGACGACGACGGCAGCGCCCTGACCGAGGCAGGCCCGTCCCGCCCCGTGCAGGTCCTGGGTCTGTCCAACGTCCCGCGCGCCGGCGACACCTTCTTCGTGACCGCTGACGAGCGCACCGCCCGCCAGATCGCCGAGAAGCGTGAAGCTGCGGACCGCAACGCCGCCCTGGCCAAGCGCCGCAAGCGCATCAGCCTGGAAGACTTCGACCAGGCCGTCGCCGATGGCAAGATCGACACCCTCAACCTCATCCTCAAGGGTGACGTGTCCGGTGCCGTGGAAGCCCTCGAAGACGCGCTGCTCAAGATCGACGTCGGCGAGGGTGTCCAGCTCCGCGTCATCCACCGCGGCGTCGGTGCCATCACGCAGAACGACGTCAACCTGGCCACGGTCGACTCCGCCGTCATCATCGGCTTCAACGTCAAGCCCGCCGAGCGTGTTGCCGAACTGGCAGACCGCGAAGGCGTGGACATGCGCTTCTACTCCGTCATCTACGCAGCAATCGATGACATAGAGGCAGCCCTCAAGGGCATGCTCAAGCCGGAGTACGAAGAGGTCCAGCTTGGCACCGCCGAGGTCCGCGAAGTGTTCCGTTCCTCCAAGTTCGGCAACATTGCAGGCTCGATCGTCCGCTCCGGTGTTATCCGGCGCAACGCCAAGGCCCGCATCAGCCGCGACGGCAAGATCATCGGCGACAACCTCACCGTTGAGACGCTCAAGCGCTTCAAGGACGACGCCACCGAGGTCCGCACGGACTTCGAGTGTGGTATCGGTCTTGGCTCGTACAACGACATCAACGAAGGTGACATCATCGAGACCTTCGAGATGCGCGAAAAGCCGCGCGTCTAGTCTGAGCTAGCGTTACACAGGTGCGGGGCCGTTGGATTTTTTCCGGCGGCCCCGCCCCTTCCGCCGTTGTGGGGGCCCCGCCCCTGCGCTGGGCGGCCAACGTCTGACGACGTCGGCCGCCCAGCTCCGGCAGGCCCGATGCCACTCCCGGGCCCCCACAACGGCTCCAGGGGACGGCGGAATCGAACCTTCCGTCCGTCGTAAACTCGCTTCAAGGCGTGGCATCAATGACCGGAACTTGTCCGGCGACCGTTCAGGCGTCGCCGTACATCCAAATTTTTTAGGAGTGGAAATGGCTGATCCCGCACGGGCTGCCAAGTTGGCGCAGCGGATTAAGGTTGTCGTCGCTGAGGCCTTGGGCCGGAGGGTGAAAGATCCCCGGTTGGAAGGCGTGACCGTGACCGATGCGCGTGTGACCAATGACCTGCAGCACGCCACGGTCTACTACACGGTGTTCGGCGATGAGGTGGCGCAGGCCGATGCTGCCAAGGGGCTGGAGAAAGCGAAGGGTGTGCTGCGCCAGGAAGTCGGCCGCAACATCACCGTCCGGCTGACGCCGACGCTGGAATTCGTGGCCGACCAGATCCCCGTGGTGGCCTCGAACCTTGAGGAACTGCTGCGCGAAGCCAAGAAGCGCGACGCCGAGGTGGCAGCCCTCGCGGCCAGCGCCACGCACGCCGGCGACGCCGATCCGTACAAGAGCGATGTCCCCGAGGACGTCGAACTCGACGAAGACGACTTCGACGAAGAGGATACTGACCTCAGTGTCGACCGCGACGTCGACGAGGACAGCAACAAGTAGCACCAAGCACCTGCAGTACTGGCCGGGCCCGGAAACGGGCCCGGCCAGTGCCGTCTGCGGGGCCGTTCGCGCCCGTGGGGACTTTGGGCCCTATGCCCAGCCCTGGCCGGGGCGTCCCATGGAGTCATGACTGCGGGCGAACAGAACGGCGGCGGGCGGCCGTGACCTCCGCCCTGACCAAGTGTCCGCAATGCGGCACGACCAACCGCATCCCCGCGGCGGCGGCCGGGCACCCGCGGTGCGGGAAATGCCGCCGGGATCTTCCCTGGGTCGTCGAGGCCGGCGACGCGGACTTTGCCGGGGTCGCGGAGCAATCGCCGGTTCCCGCCCTGGTCGATTTCTGGGCAGACTGGTGCGGGCCCTGCAGGATGGTTAGTCCGGTATTGGACAAACTGGCGCAGGAGCGGGCGGGACGGGTCAAGCTCGTCAAGGTGGATGTGGACAAGTCGCCGGGTCTCTCGCGGCGCTTCGACGTACAGGCCATTCCAACCCTCCTCGTTATCACCGACGGCACAGTGGTGGCGCGTCAGGCCGGAGCGCCGCCGGCTGCCGCCCTGCGCAGTTGGCTGGACGACGCGCTGGCAGCCCGGCGCGAAGGGAGCAAGCCATGACCGAAATCCTGCGCTACGAAGTCGGATCGGGAACGGTGCTGGTCGAGGTCGACGAGGGCAGCTTCGGCGTCGAGCGGCCCGCCCGCAACGAACTTGGCATCCTCGACGCCGGCCGGCGGCTCGAAGATGCCCTGGCCGCGGTGCGGCCGGCGGCAAGGGCCGCCGCCGAGGTGATGCGGGAGCTGGCCCCCGAGCACCTGGAGCTGCAGTTCGGCGTGAAGCTGGCCGGCGAGGCCGGGGCCATCATCGCGCGCAACTGCGCCGAGGGTCACTTCATCGTCAAGATGTCCTTCACCGCGCCGCCGGTGCCGCCGTCGTCGCCGGAAGACGAAATCCGGCTCTGAGCCGGCGCCGGATTCAGTAGCGCCGCTGCCGGGGACCGGCCGGTCGATGAGTCAGCGCCGCCGTCGGGCGCCCAGACCCCCGAGCAGCGGGGAACCCATCCCCAGCAGGAAGCCGAAGTCATACCAGTTGCCGGAGCGCGCGGTGTTGTAGAACGGAAACTCGCTCCACGCCCCGAAGACGTGGACGATCAGCACGATCCAGGCCGTGAGCCCGTTCCAGATGCCCCACAACAAGTCCTGCCACCACATGAGGTTCCTCCTTGCGCCGCCACCCGCGTCCGCGCCGTGAATCCGCGCACCTGCGTGTGGTCAGGCTACTGCCTGGCGTGTTCGGGCGGTAGGGACCCGGAGTCCGCGTCGCGGGCGGGAAGCCTGCCCAGGCCCTCCACGAGGTCGGCCTGGGCGCCGCACAATGCGATCCGGATCCAGCCCTCGCCGATGGAGCCGAAAGCGGTCCCGGGGGCGAAGGCCACCCCGGCCTCGGCGAGGAAACGCCGGACCCATGCCCGGACGTCGCCGCCGCTGACGTGCGAGACGTCGGCCCAGAGGTAGAACGCCCCCTGCGCGGTGAGGAAGGGGATGCCCTTGGACTCCAGTACGGCGGAGGCTGCGTCCCGGTTGGCGCGGTAGTGCGCGTGGGCGTGGCTGACGTAGTCCTGCGGACCGGTCAGGGCGGCCAGGGCCGCGTACTGCGAGGGCGAGGCGACACAGGAAACAATCGCCTCCATCACGTTGTTCATCTGCTGCTCGAGACCGGGCGGGCAGATCAGCGCCCCGATCCGGAGCCCGGTGAGTCCGTAGGTCTTGGAGAGGGTCAGCGAGGTGAACACCCGCGCCTCGCCGGGAACGTCGCTGTCGAAGCGCGCCGGGCTCACGTGCGGGACATCGTAGGTGAAGGCCTCATAGCATTCGTCCGAAATGATCCACAGATCGTGCCGGACGGCGAGTTCCACCAGGCTGCGGGTGAGCTCTTCGCCCAGCACGGCCCCGAGCGGGTTGGACGGCGAGTTGAGGATCAGCACCTTGGTGCGAGGCGTGATGAGCGCCTCGATGTCTTCGATCCGCGGCTGGAAGGCGTGCTCCGGGTAGAGCGGGTACCTCACCGGGACGGCGTGCAGCAGGCTGGAGGTCATCGCAAACGTCGGGTAGCCGGGGTTCGGGATCAGGATCTCGTCGCTGGGGGAGAGCAGCAGGCTCATCGCGAAGTGCAGGCCCTGCTGTGCGCCGTCGACGACGTACACCCGGTCTGCGCCGACGTCCGTCGCGTTGTGCTCCCGGAACCGTGCCGCGAAAGCTTCGCGCAGCGCCGGAATCCCGGCGTTGGGGGTGTAGTTGGTCTCGTCCCGGTCGAGGCACGCCATGCCTGCCTCCAGGATGTGGCGGGGCAGGGCGAAGCCGGGTTCGCCAATGCTCAGGACGATCGCGCCGGGGGTGTGCCAGGCGGCCTCGGTGATCTCGCGGATCTGGTTGATGGGGACGTCGCGGACGTGGGCGGCTAGCTCTGGCATGTCTGCCATCCTAGTCCGCGGCCGGCGGTCGGCAGCCGCCGCGCCGGGGGCAGGTCCGGGCGCGGATATACTGGGAGGCGTGCTTTCTGGACTGGTGATAGTGGACAAGCCGCAAGGCTGGACCAGCCACGATGTGGTTGGGCGGATGCGGCGGATCGCCGGTACCCGAAAGGTTGGCCACGCCGGAACCCTGGACCCCATGGCGACGGGTGTGCTGGTGCTCGGCATCAACAAGGCGACCCGTCTGCTGACTTACATCGTGGGAACCTCCAAGACCTACACCGCCACCATCCGCCTCGGCGAGTCGACCGTCACGGACGACGCCGAGGGCGAAGTTACGGCCACCCGCAGTGCCGCCGCGGTCACCGAGGACAGCGTCCGGGCCGGTGTAGCCGCCCTGACCGGGGAGATCCAGCAGGTGCCAAGCAGCGTCAGTGCGATCAAGGTCAACGGTGAGCGTGCCTACGCCCGCGTCCGTTCCGGCGAAGACGTCAAGCTCGCTGCGCGGCCGGTGACGATCCACCGCTTCGAGATCCACGAACTCCGCCGCTCGCAGGACGGGGAAGCCCTGGACCTGGACGTGACCGTCGAGTGCTCCTCCGGCACCTACATCCGTGCACTCGCCCGGGACCTCGGCGACGCCTTGGGAGTCGGAGGCCACCTCACCGCCCTCCGCCGGACCCAAGTGGGCCCCTACACCCTTGACCGGGCCCGCACTCTGGAACAGCTGGCCGAAGAGCTGGACGTCCTGGAAATGGCGCAGGCCGCCCGGGCGCTGATGCCCAACCGCGAGCTGAGCGAGGAGGAGACCACCGAACTGTCCTTCGGCCGCCGGATCGCGGCCGGCGCCGCCGCGGGCACGCCGGACGCCGCGACCCCTGAGAAGCCGGCCGCCGCTTTCGCGCCCGACGGCTCGCTGGTGGCGCTGCTGGCCGACGCCGGCAACTATGCCAAACCCGTGCTGGTCTTCGCGCCGGACAATGAGAAGCCGGCGGGCTAGCAGTGGACGCGTATTTCTACATCATCCTGGTGGTAGGGCTGCTCTCCACCCTCCTGTGCGCCGGGGCCGGCATTCTGAAGAAGGCCCCCAACGACGCAACCATCCTTTCGGTCGCCGCCGTCGAACTGTCCCTGCTGGTGTACCTGGTCGGCTCGATTGTCCGCGTAGCGTCCGGGGAACACATTGCGGGGGAGCCCTGGGAGTTCTGGGGCTACCTCATCACGGCGCTGATGCTTCCGGTCGGGGCGGTGTACTGGGCCATCCTGGAACGCACGCGCTGGAGCAATTTCGTGCTGGCCGCCGTCGGTGTCACCGCCCTGGTGATGGCGGCCCGAATGAACCAGATCTGGTACTGACATGGAAGAGGCAAAGAACGACATGACGGCTCCACAGCAGGGCACGGGCGACGCCGCCGCGACCGCCGATTCCACCTCCACTCCCACTGCCGTCCCGGCGCCGCGGGATACCCGCAATACCGGCCCCGGCCGGCTGCTGATAGCTGTCTATGCGGTCTTCGCCCTCTCGGCCACCGCCCGGGCCGGATACCAGATCCTCACCAAGTTCTCCGAGGCGCCCCTTGCCTACCTGTTGTCCGCCTTCGCCGCCGTCGTCTACATCGTGGCAACCGTCTCCCTCGCGAAGGCCGGCCGGACCTGGTTCAAGGTATCCGTGGCCGCCGTGCTGGTCGAGCTGATCGGTGTTTTGGTGGTCGGTGCGCTCAGCCTCTTCGATGCGGTCAACTTCCCGCACGAGACGGTTTGGTCCCTGTTTGGACGCGGCTACGGCTTCATCCCGCTGTTGCTGCCGATCCTCGGCCTCATCTGGCTGTACCGCCGCCGTCCCGCGCCCCGGCGTTCCTGAAGAACCCTCCCGCACGACCCGTCAGCCCTGGACCGGGGCTTTCTTTGGCGTGCCCCGCGGCACTCGATAGTAAGCAAACTTGCCAAATGTATAGTAAGCATGCTTATTGTAGTACTTAGGTGCGGCCGCGGATAGCGGCGCACCCACGTTTGTCCACCGGAGCGAGGGAGGCATCATGAGCATTGTGAACGCCGTTCCCCGAGCAACATGGGAACCGAAGACAGCAGGCACGGGGCGCCGGAACGGGTGCCGCCGATGAGCCACAGCCCGGAGACCAAGAAGTGGCGGACCGACCAGATGCTGTCTATGGCAGCCAGGGTGGTCGAGCGGCGCAAGGACCAGGCGCTTGCCGCACTGGGCCTTACGCATGCCGCCGTCATCGCCTTGCAGGGGCTTGCAGCCGGGCCGCTTAACCAGGAGCAGCTGGCGCGCCGGATCGCGGTGCAAAGCCAATCCCTGGGCAAGGTGCTGGCACGGCTGGGAGAATCGGGCCTCGTCACGCGCACCCGCGATCAGCGGGATCGGCGGCAGTTTTCCGTGTCCCTGACGTCGACCGGCCGCGAGGCGCTGGCCAGCGCGCACCAGATCGAGTGCAATGCCCTGCCCGAGGATCTGGAGGGCTGGACCACCCTGCAGCACGACCTGGCCAGGATTCTTACCGCTTTCGAGGTCCCGGGCCGGTTCTGAACGGGCTCGTTCCGTGCGGGAGTGCGGGTGCCGAAACCGGCTACCTGTCGATTTCGCCGGCGAGGTCCTGGAGCCTGCGCCGCAGGGCGGGCCAGGCTGCCGCGAAGCCCGGGTGAAGCTCCTTCTTACTCACGCCCTCAAGGCTGACCCACTGCAATTCAAGGCTCTCGGGGTCGCTGATGGCCGGTTCGAAGGGCTCGATGACCTGGGCGGCGACCGTCGTATAGGACCAGTAGCCGACGTCGAAGACCGAGGTGAACAGCACCCGGACCGCTGCGGACGGGACGGCCGCTTCCTCGTTGGCCTCCCGGAGCGCGCCGTTGACGGCGTCTTCACCTTGATGCAGGGCACCTCCGGGAAGTCCCCACGTGCCGCCGTGGTCGCTCCACGTAGCCCGGTGCTGAAGCAGGACGCCCTTTTCGGCGTCGTGCACCAGCAGGCCGGCGGAGCCGAAGCGCCCCCAGAAACGGCCCTGCGCGCCCTCAACCCAGGCATCGCCGGGATCGCGCGGTCCCAGCGGGCGGCGGGGCTCAAGGTACGGATTGCGCTGCGGCTCCTCCCGTGGTGATTCGTCCTGCGCCGGCGTTCCGGCTGGCTGCGGGGAGACTGGGCTGTCCATCCCGATAGTCTGCCATTTCTGGGGTTGGTGTGCTCCCTGGCCGCCCGCGTTTGGCGCACCTTATAATGTCTGAGCCCCGCGGTTGAATTGGTTCATGGGAATCAGTGCAGCTCTCATGACTCGTCCCGCCAGTATCACCGGCCGGCTGCTCCCGCGCCTGCATGATGAGCCTGCCGCAGGCTGTTCTGCTGCCGCGAATAATGTCGTAGGTCCCTGGTTGGATTGATTCATGGGAACCAGTGCAGCGGTCACCTTAGCTCCGGCCATTCGGCCGGATGATGATGTCCGCCGCGGCCACGCACCGGAACTTGGTGACATCCTCGGCCGATTCCAGCGGTTGAGTGCGACGGCGGCGCAGGATGCGGCGCTGTTCGGATTCGGCGAGGCGGCGGAGTTGGCCGGCCAAGTCGAGGAAATCTCCCGGGCCGTGGAGTACCTGCAACTGGTTGCCGCGGGGGCCGTGGACCGCACCCGCAAGGAAGCCGCCGCTGCCGGCAGTGCCCCGGTGCTCGATGACGGCTACCGCAAGAGCTCCGAGTTTCTGCGGGACCGGTTGCAGATCAACGCCGCCGAAGCCCACCGGCGCCTGTCCCTGGCCGGGGACGTGCTGCCCCGCACCGGGATGACCGGCCAGCCGCTCCCGCCCGTGCACGAGGAACTCGCCGCCGCCGTAGCCGGCGGGTCCGTGCAGTCCCGGTCCGCGACCATCATCACGCAGGCGCTGGGCCGGGTGCGGTGCGTCTGCGACGCGGAGACGGCCGCCCGGATGGAACACGCCCTGACCCGCACCGCGGCCGAGCACGACTCGGACTTCCTGGCCCGGATCGCGAGGCGCTGGGTGGACGCGATCGACCAGGACGGCGCCGAACCCTCCGAAGAACTCCTCCGCCAACTCCAGGGCGCCTTCATCCGCAAACCCCGCCACGGCCTGCAGCACCTGGAAATCTTCGCCACCACCGAACAGTTCGAACATCTCCTCACCGTGATGAACACCGCCACCAACCCCCGCACCCCGGCCGCCGGTGGTGTTGGCGGAGCCGAGGGGGAATTGGGCGGCAGTGAGAGGGCGGCAGCCGGCGGCGACACCGCCGCGGACGCGGAGGCGGGCACTACAGCGGACGGGTTCGTGCCGAACCAGCTGGACCGGCGGTCCCGGCCGCAGAAACTCCTCGACGGCCTCGTCGGCGGCTGCAAAGTCGCCCTCGCCTCCGGCGGACTGCCCGCCGCGGGCGGACTCCGGCCCCAGGTCATGGTCACCATCGACTACCGCGACCTCCTCGACCGGCTCCGCAGCTACGGGGACACCGTGGAGGCCGGCGCGCCCGGCCGGACCGACACTGCCAGCACCTACCCCGACCCGGCCGGGCAAATCCTGCGTGCTGGTCCGTTCGGGTTCACCGGCACCGGGACATTGGCGTTCACCGGGCCCGTCACCGCCGCGACCATCCGCAAAATTGCCTGCGACGCCGACATCATCCCCGTTGTGCTCGGATCCCGTGGCCGGGTCCTGGACATCGGCCGCACCAGCCGCATCTTCCCGCCGCACATCCGCAAAGCCATCACCGCCCGCGACCAGGGCTGCGCGTTCCCCGGCTGCACCATCCCCGTCCCCTGGTGCGAAGCCCACCACATCGACTACTGGTCCCGCGGCGGCACCACCAGCACGGACAACGGGACATTACTTTGTTCACACCATCACCACCTGATCCACAAGGAACAATGGACCATCCGGCCCCGCAACGGGATCTCGTGGTTCATCCCGCCACCCCACCTCGACCCACACCAGACCCCGCGGCGAAACCCCTACTTCAGATCGTGAAGGACGCTGCCAGCCGACTGGGGGATGCCGGTCGGAAACGGTTGGGCACCGACCAGGGAATCAGTGCTCCTTCGTCGGAAGGTTGGTGTTCGTCGATCCGCGCGACTCGGAACCCGGTCAAGAGCAGCACGAGAGAGGCCAGCAGCAGGAAGGCTGCGGCCGCCCAGAGCGCCGTGTCGGTGCCCGCCACGATGGCTATGATGCCGCCCCAGGGAGCTCCGAGGACGATCATTCCTCGGTTTATCGAACGCATCGTGGCGCTCATTCGGGCGATGAGCCGGTCCGGGCAGCCAAAAAGGCGCGTCAGAGAAGTCGAGGAATCGCCCCGGGCCGGCCCCGGAGGTAGGTGATCGGCGCATCGGATGCAATAGTGGCCGGATGATCAACCAGCAGCAGCTCTGGGACGACGAGGCCGCGAGGCACTACGACACTCCGGGCGAGGGAATGTTCTCGCCCGAAGTAATCGGTCCGACGGTCAAAGTTCTGGCAGAACTCGCAGGCGAGGGCCGGGCCGTTGAGTTCGCCATCGGCACGGGCCGGGTGGCCATCCCCCTGGGGGACGCCGGGGTCCAGGTCAGCGGCATCGAACTGTCCCATGCGATGATCTCCCGCCTGCGTGAGAAGGTCACCGAGGACCAGATTCCCGTCGTCCAGGGCGACATGACCGAGGAAGTTGCGGGCGAGGATTTCTCGCTGGCGATCCTGGTGTTCAACACGATCGCGAACCTGCTGACACAGGATGAGCAGGATCGGTGTTTCCAGAACGCCGCTCGTCACCTGGCGCCCGGCGGCCGCTTCGTGATTGAGCTCTGGGTGCCGCAGTTGCGATCGCTGCCACACGGACACGGGGGCACGGTTGAGGTGAGCCGGCCCGGGTACCTGCTGGTCGATACCTACGATGTGCTGCATCAGCACGTTGTCTCGCACCACGTGCGGTTCGGCCCGGACCTTTCCGACGGGCGGGAGGCCCGGATCGGACGGACGCCACACCGGTACATCTGGCCGAGCGAGCTCGACCTGATGGCCCGGCTGGCCGGGTTCGAGCTGGAATCCAGATGGGCGGACTGGGACCGCAGCGAATTCACCGCGGATTCCCGCAGCCACGTTTCGGTGTACCGGCTCAGGCAGGATTAAACTCGTGCAGGAATGAAGGCGGATGACTTGCCATCCGGCAGGCGGGCCATAGAATCGGCCACATGTCTGGTCTTGGGGGAGCGAAAACAGTCCGCTGCGTTGTGGTGCTCATGATGGGCGTGTCGTTGGCCGGTAGCCTGGCCGCCTGCGCGTACGAGGACGAAGGAGATCCGCAGCCGACGGCAGCGAGCGAAGGCCCCCGGCCCGCGCCCACCCTCCCCGCCAAGGACCCGGACGTGCTGGCCGCGGAAGCACGCAACTATGTAGAACTCGAACAGCGCCTGGGTACGGCCCCCGGATCAGTCCTGCTGGCCGATGCCGGCCCCGCCGACGGGCCCGGCGTCGGCTTCCGCAAAGCTGCCCCCGTCACGACTGCCGGACCATACACCGTCACCACGGCGTGCCTCGGCATCCCGCGCGCCCAGATCTACCTCTCCCAAGGGATCCCCGGCGACACCGATCATCAGGTGTTCGAAGTCGATTGCTCGGGAACCCGGACGCAAGTCATCCAGCTCCAGACGGGGTACATCGCCGCTCAGCTGTTGGGGCGCCGCGACCCCACGGAAGCCTGGACCGGGGCGGTCGCCGGGATCAGGATCACCGGCGGCTGAGCCAAGGAGACGGTCCGGCTCAGCCCGTCGTGAAGGGGATCGGGGTGCCCTCCGGGAATGGAACGGCGCCCTGGTCCGGCGTCATGGTGAACCATCCGCCGTTCTGCTGCGTGAGGAAGAAAAGCTGGCGGCCGCCGGCGTCGAGCGGGTCGCCGTCGGGGTAGGACGCCCCGCACGTGACCGGCATCGATGCGATGCGCACGGTCCCCTCGCCAAGACCGCCCTTGAGCACCTGCTCCACTTCCACCACATGGACATTGGCCTGGTACCCGTAAATCCGGACCTCACCGTCGCGCTTCAGCGGGGTGCCAACCAGAACCGCGCCGGCGTGGTCGAAGCGCTGCTGCATCGTCTCGAACCGGACCCAATCAACGCAGGTGTCCGTGCGGGAGCCCGGCAGCAGCGAGCAACCGCAAAGCAGCCCACACAGCAGAACTCCGATGGTCGTCAACTCCGCGAGTCTCCGCATGATCGAACCCTAGCCGCCGGCAGGATCGCCGTCCATGGACTGCGGACACGCTGCCCGCTGCAGGGTGCCCAGGCATCGAATCAGTGTGGCATGCTGAATCCCGTGCAACCCGTGAACCCGCCCGCAGCCCCGTCGCGCGTCCTGTTCTACGGTGTCACCGGAAGCGGCAAGTCCTCGGCTGCCCGCGCCTACGCGGCCCGGACGGGCCTCCCTGAGTACTCCGCAGACGACGACATTGGCTGGCTTCCGGGCTGGCGTCAGCCGAGCACCGAGGAGCAGCGGGAGCTCGCGGCGCGTATCGCCGGCCAGGATCAGTGGGTGCTCGACAGCGCCTACGGTGTCTGGCGCGACCTGGTGGTCCCGCGCGCCGAGTTGATCGTGGGGCTGGACTACCCGCGCTGGCTCTCGCTGCTCAGGCTGGTGCGCCGCTCCCTGCGCCGGGTCGTTGCCCGCGAGGAAGTCTGCAACGGGAACCGGGAAACGTTCGGCCGCCTCATCGCCCCCGACTCAATCATCGGCTGGCACTTCCGCTCATTCAGCCGCAAACGGCGGGTCATGCGCGAACTCAAGAGCGCCCCCGGCACGGCCGAGGTCCTCATCTTCCGCCGGCCCCGCGAACTCGATGCGTGGCTTCAGCGGCTCCCACAGGGGGATCCCCAAACCACCCGGTAGGGCGGCGGACCGGCGCCGGATCCTGCATCAGCGGACCGGTTCGCCCCGCTCGTCGACGCGGAAATCCGCGATCACGCGATTCGTCGCCGTGTCGATGATGACGACGGAGTGATCCGGTCAGGCGGGGTTGTGATTCCACTCCCTCAGCTTGGCCGCCCGGCCCGCATCGTTGATCCCGCGGTTGAAGGCGTCCACCATCATCGATCCGAAGGTCCGCCGACGTTCGCAGGCCCTATTTTTTCCCGAACAGGCCGCCCAGCAGGCCGCCGAGGCCTCCTTCGTTCTTCCGCGGGTCTTCCTGCCGGTCCACCGGCGCTTCTTCCTGCTGCCCCGGGAGATCGACGTCGATCAGCTCGCCGGGGCGCGGTGCGCCGTCGCCCTGCTGCCCCTGCGGGACAGCCTGGGGCAGGGGCTCCGGCACTGTGCTGGAATCAGGGGTCACCGAGTCCGCGGCAGCACCCTCATCGGCGGTCCGCTGCTGCCGGCCTTCCAGGATGCCGCCCAGCACGTCGCCGAGGCCGCCGCCGGCTCCACCCCCGCCCAGAATCCCGCCGAGGATGCCGCCCAGGTCGATACCCCCGGCGCCGCCCTGGCCGCCGCCACCCGCACCGCCGCCGGCCTGTCCGCGGCCGCCCAGGACCTTGTTGGCGAGGTACGACATCACGATCGGGGCCAGCAGGGGAAGGAGTCTGCGGACCAGGTCGCCGCCGACCCCGCCCAGCTGCGCAGTGCCTGCCAGCTGGTTGGCTACCTGGTCCTGCCGGCCGCCGAAGACATGGTTCACGATCTTCTCGCCGTCGGCGGTGTCCACCTGGGCCGCGTCGACGCCGCCGTCGACCAGTCCGTCCCGGTGCTGGCCCAGGGCTGACTCCAGCGCGGCCGCGCCCTCGGGCGCCTGCGCATTGCTGTGCAGCCCGGCGAGCAGCGTGGGCACGGCGGCCTCCACTGCGGCTTGGGCGCTCTGCCGGTCGGTGCCGAGCAGGTCGGCGATCTGGTCCACCGGGATCTCCCCGAGGATGTCTTGGAGCTCAGTCATGGCGTTCTCCTTCACCCGCGAACCGCGCCGCGGACATTCGTGGCGGCGCCGGCCGCATTGCCGTCGCCGAACTGCTGCCCTTGCATCGTAGCCCGGTGCCCCGCGGTGGGGGAGGGGCAGCCGGGAAGGCGCCTGCCGGCGCCCCCGACGTGCCCCGGCGCCGTCCGGGAACCGGGACGATTGCGGGTAATCTTAGAGAGTTCCGGAGCCGGCCCTGCCCCTCCGGAGGAGTTCATGGCAGGCAGCAAAAGGCGAGGTAGATGGTCCACATCTGGAACGATCCGTCCGAAGTCCCGGCGGACTTCGGCCCGTCCGTGGTCACGTTCGGTAACTTCGACGGCGTGCACCGCGGCCACCAGCAGGTGCTCTCGCAGCTCATCCGCACCGCACGCCTTAACCACGCCCGCGCTGTCGCCATCACCTTTGACCCACACCCGGCACAGGTCCACCGCCCCGATTCCGCCCCCGAGCTCATCATGGGGCTGGAGGACAAACTCGTTGCCCTCGGCGAAGTGGGCCTGGACGCCGTCCTGGTGATGAAGTATTCGCTGGAACTGGCCAGCCTCACGCCGGAGGAGTTCGTATCCTCTGTGCTCGTCGACGCGCTCAAGGCCAGCCACGTCGTCATCGGCCACGACGCTCGCTTCGGCCGCGGCAACTCCGGGGACCTGGACACCATGAAGGAGCTGGGGGAGAAGCTGGGCTTCGACGTCCAGGTCATCAGCGAGTTCGGTTCCGAGGGCTACCCGCTGCACGGCCACCCCGGGGACGCCCCCGCCGCCGGCGCAGGGGACCGCCGCTGCTCCTCAACCTGGGTCCGGGAAGCGCTGCGGGAGGGCGACGTCGCCACCGCCGCCGCCGTCCTCGGCCGGCCGCACCGGATGCGCGGCGAAGTGGTCCACGGTGCCGCCCGTGGCCGCGACCTCGGTTTCCCCACCGCCAACCTCTCCGCCGACGCCACCGGATACATCCCGGCGGACGGCATCTACGCCGGCTGGCTCGTTGACCAGGCCGGCACCCGCTGGCCGGCCGCCATTTCCGTCGGCTCCAACCCGACCTTCGACGGCGTCAGCCGGCAGGTCGAGGCGCATGTAATCGACCGCCCGGAAGAGGCAGTCGAGGACTTCGATCTCTACGGCCAGACAGTTGTCGTCGAGTTTGTGGCCCGTTTGCGGGGCATGGTCGCGTACCGTGGCCCTGAAGCGCTCGTCGAGCAGATGCGGCTGGACGTTGTCCAGGCCCACGACATCCTGACCGCGCGCTGAGGCTAAGGAAAGGCACGACCCGTGACCATTGAGAAAAACACGCGCGAGCTGGACAAGGACATCGTCCGCGACTTCAGCTCCCGGATGAGCTACGCCTCCTACCTGCAATTGCCGACGCTGCTCAGCGCCCAGCAGCCGGTCAGCGCGCCGGAGCACCACGACGAAATGCTGTTCATCATCCAGCACCAGACCACTGAGCTGTGGCTCAAGCTGGTGTTGCACGAACTCCGCAGCGCGGCCGCCTGGCTCCGTGCCGACGACCTCGGCTCAGCGCTCAAGGCGATCGCCCGGGTCAAGCACATCCAGAAGACCCTGACCGAGCAGTGGTCCGTGCTCGCCACCCTGACGCCCACCGAGTATTCCCAGTTCCGCGGCTTCCTGGGCAACTCCTCCGGATTCCAGTCCAGCCAGTACCGGGCAGTGGAATTCCTGCTGGGCAACAAGAACCGCAAGATGCTGCCGGTGTTTGAATCCGACCCGGAAGCCCACGCGATGCTGCTGGAGCTGTTGGAAGCCCCGAGCATCTACGACGATTTCCTCGCCTACCTCAAGCGCCAGGGCTTCGACGTTCCGGCGTCGGTGCTGGGCCGCGATGTCAGCCAGGCCCACGAATTCTGCCCCGAGCTGGTCCCGGTGTTCAAGCACATCTACGAAAACGCGGCCAGCAACTGGGGCGCCTACGAGGCCTGCGAGGAACTCGTGGACCTCGAGGACAACTTCCAGCTCTGGCGCTTCCGGCACCTGCGCACGGTGCAGCGGACCATCGGCATGAAGGCCGGGACCGGCGGATCCAGTGGTGCCGCGTTCCTGCAAAAGGCCCTTGAGCTGACCTTCTTCCCCGAGCTCTTCGCGGTCCGCACGGAGATCGGCCAATGAGCGCCCCCAACCCGCAGGCGTCCGAGGCTTCCGCGGGCACCGCCGGCGAGAACGCAGTCCTGTGGCAGCGCGCCCGGGACCTCGACGCCGCGGACCCCCTCGCCAGCTACCGGGAGCACTTCATCGGCACGGACACGGCGCTGTCCTACCTCGACGGCAACTCCCTGGGCCGGCCGCTGAAGCGCACCGTCACGGACATCAGCACCTTCATCCAGGACAGCTGGGGCGGCCGCCTGATCCGCGGCTGGGACGAGGAGTGGCTGGAACTGCCGCAGGCCATCGGGGACCAGTTGGGCCGCGCCGTGCTCGGCGCCGGCCCGGGGCAGACCATCATCGCCGATTCCACCACGGTGGTGCTCTACAAACTGATCCGCGCCGCGCTGGCCGCCGTCACCGATCCGGCCCGCACCGAGATCGTGCTGGACACGGACAACTTCCCAACCGACCGCTATCTCGTCGAAGGCATCGCCCGCGAGGAAGGCCTCAAACTCCGCTGGATCGACGCCGACCCTGTCTCCGGCGTGACCGTCGAGCAAGTCCGGGCCGCGACCGGCCCGGCCACCGCCGTCGTGGTTCTGAGCCAGATCGCCTACCGTTCCGGCTTCCTTGCGGACCTCCCCGGCATCACCGCCGCGGTGCACGACGCCGGCGCCCTGGTCGTGTGGGACCTGTGCCACTCCGCCGGTTCGGTCGAGATCGGCCTGGACGCCGCGGGCGTCGACTTCGCGGCGGGTTGCACCTACAAGTACCTGAACGGGGGCCCGGGTTCGCCCGCGTTCGCCTACGTCAACGCCCGGCACCTGGCCGGGCTGCGGCAGCCCATCTGGGGCTGGATGGGACGCAAGGACGCCTTCGAAATGGGTCCCGGCTACGAGGCCGCCCCCGGCATCCGGGGTTTCCTCAGCGGGACGCCGGCCGTCTTCGGCATGCTGGCCATGCGTGGCACCCTGGACCTGATTGAGGAAGTCGGCATGGCCGCCGTCCGGGAGAAGTCCAGGCTCCTGACCGCGTTCGCCGTCGAACTCCATGACGCCTGGCTGGAACCGGCGGGGGTGCGGCTGTCCACCCCGCGGGACCCGGAACAGCGCGGCAGCCACATCACCGTGGACCACCCGGCCTTCCGTGAAATGACGGCGGCGCTGTGGGAACAGGACGTGATCCCGGACTTCCGTGCGCCGCAGGGCATCCGGATCGGGCTGTCACCGCTAAGTACCTCGTTTGCCGAGCTGTACCAGGGCGTCGCGGCGATCCGCGGGCTGCTGGCCGGCTCCGTCGGCTCAGAGTAGCCGGCCGCCGCGCCGCATGGTTTAGACAACTTCGGCGGCGTGCCAGTAAACTAAACGTTGGATCCGGCTGCAGTCCGTGGCGGCTGGCTCTTGTTGTGCTGTGGAGGCCCTCCCAAGGGGCTGGGATTTCCGGCGCGGCACCCCCGGCAGTGAATTACTGACTCGGGCCTCACGGCACATCTCTAGGAGTTAACGTGGCACTTGAAGCCGCTGTAAAGCAGTCCATCATGAAGGATTTCGCAACGTCCGAGGGCGACACCGGTTCGCCGGAGGTCCAGGTTGCTGTCCTGACCCAGCGGATCAAGGATCTGACGGAGCACATGAAGGAGCACAAGCACGATTACCACACCCAGCGCGGTCTGCTGGCCATGGTTGGTCGTCGCAAGCGCATGCTCACCTACCTCAAGAACACTGACATCAACCGCTACCGTGCGCTCATCGAGCGCCTCGGCCTGCGCCGCTAGTCAGCTCTAAGGGGCGGCCCTTTCCCTCTGGAAAGGGCCGCCTTCTTCAAACAAAACTCAACAGGAGGATCAACCGCATCACGCATTCGCGGTCCTCGGTAGTGATCTCCGGGAACGGCTTCAAGGACTGAAGCCGTGGCCCGTGGGTCTCGATCGATGACCGGGTGCAGTGCAGGCCAGTAGACAGATGCTGGGCTGGGTTGATGCGGCTGGGCTCCGTGAAACAAGAAACGGAGGTGACTCTCTTGGAGGGTCCCGAAATCCAGTTCTCAGAAGCCGTCATTGACAATGGCCGCTTCGGCAAGCGGGTTATCCGCTTTGAAACCGGCCGTCTTGCCAAGCAGGCAGCCGGCGCAGCCATGGTCTACATCGACGAAGAGACCGCGCTGCTGTCCGCCACCACCGCCGGCAAGCACCCGCGTGAAGGTTTTGACTTCTTCCCGCTGACCGTCGACGTCGAAGAGCGCATGTACGCCGCGGGCCGCATCCCGGGCTCGTTCTTCCGCCGCGAAGGCCGCCCCTCGACGGAAGCCATCCTGGCCTGCCGCCTGATGGACCGCCCGCTGCGCCCCGCCTTCGTGAAGGGCCTCCGCAACGAGGTCCAGATCGTTGTCACCGTGCTGTCCATCAACCCGGACGAGCTCTACGACGTCGTCGCGATCAACGCGTCCTCGATGTCCACCCAGCTCTCCGGCCTGCCCTTCTCCGGTCCGATCGGCGGCGTCCGCCTTGCCCTCGTCGCCGACGAGCACGGCTCGCAGTGGGTTGCGTTCCCGAAGCACTCCCAGCTGGAGAACGCCGTCTTCAACATGGTCGTCGCCGGCCGCATCGCCGGTGACGACGTTGCGATCATGATGGTTGAAGCCGAAGCGACCGACAACTCCTGGAACCTCATCAAGGAACAGGGCGCCACCGCCCCGACCGAAGAGGTTGTCTCGGAGGGCCTCGAAGCCGCCAAGCCGTTCATCAAGGCACTCTGCGAAGCGCAGTCCGACCTGGCAGCCCGCGCCGCCAAGCCGACCGTCGAATTCCCGGTCTTCCTGGATTACCAGGACGACGTCTACGCCGCAGTGGAGTCCGCCGCCGCCGAGAAGCTGGCTGCTGTCTTCCAGATCGCCGACAAGCAGGAACGCGACACCGCCTCCGACGAGCTCAAGGACGAGGTCACCTCCTCCCTGGCCGGCCAGTTCGAAGGCCGCGAGAAGGAACTGTCCGCAGCCTTCCGCTCCGTCACCAAGCAGGTTGTGCGCCAGCGCATCCTCAAGGACCAGATCCGCATCGACGGCCGTGGCCTGACGGACATCCGCCAGCTCACCGCGGAGGTCGAGGTCCTGCCTCGCGTCCACGGCTCGGCCATCTTCGAGCGCGGCGAGACCCAGATCATGGGTGTCACCACGCTGAACATGCTCAAGATGGAACAGCAGATCGACTCGCTGTCCCCCGTGACGCGCAAGCGCTACATGCACAACTACAACTTCCCGCCGTACTCCACCGGCGAGACCGGCCGCGTCGGTTCGCCGAAGCGCCGCGAAATCGGACACGGTGCCCTCGCAGAGCGCGCCATCATGCCGGTGCTGCCGTCCCGTGAGGAATTCCCCTACGCGATCCGCCAGGTGTCTGAGGCTCTCAGCTCCAACGGTTCGACGTCGATGGGTTCCGTGTGCGCCTCCACACTGTCCCTGCTCAACGCAGGTGTGCCGCTGAAGGCCGCTGTTGCCGGTATCGCCATGGGCCTGGTTTCCGACCAGGTTGACGGCCAGACCCGCTACGCCGCGCTGACCGACATCCTCGGCGCCGAAGATGCCTTCGGCGACATGGACTTCAAGGTTGCCGGTACCTCCGAGTTCGTCACGGCCATCCAGCTGGACACCAAGCTCGACGGCATCCCGGCCTCTGTCCTGGCCGCCGCCCTGAAGCAGGCCCGCGAAGCCCGCCTGCACATCCTGGACGTCCTGAACTCCGCGATCGACACCCCGGACGAGCTCTCCGAGTTCGCGCCGCGCGTCATCGCGGTCAAGATCCCGGTAGACAAGATCGGCGAGGTCATCGGCCCGAAGGGCAAGATGATCAACCAGATCCAGGAAGACACCGGAGCCGACATCTCGATCGAGGACGACGGAACTGTCTACATTGGCGCCACCAACGGCCCGTCTGCCGACGCAGCACGGTCCGCGATCAACGCCATCGCCAACCCGCAGGTCCCGGAAATCGGCGAGCGTTACCTGGGTACGGTCGTCAAGACCACGACCTTCGGCGCCTTCGTTTCCCTGACCCCGGGTAAGGACGGTCTGCTGCACATCTCCGAACTGCGCAAGATCGCCGGCGGCAAGCGCGTGGACAACGTCGAGGACGTCGTTTCCGTGGGCCAGAAGATCCAGGTGGAAATCACCAAGATCGATGACCGCGGAAAGCTCTCCCTCTCGCCCGTCGTGGCCGACGAGGCGGGGGTCGCTGACGCGGACAACGCTGAGGTCTCCGCGGAGGCCGCAGAGTAGTCTTTCCTGACCCAAGCAGCGGGGCCGGTGGATTCGTCCACCGGCCCCGCTGCCTTTAAAGGCAGGTAGGATTGCAGGCAGATTTGGCACACTTCCTGTGACGGTTTTATTGAAAGGCCTTAATGACTGTCGTCCCCCTGCCGCTTGAGCAGAACCAGCACGCTGACACCCTCATCCACGGCGCCGACGGCGGCTCGGAGGTGCGGCGCTCGGTGTTGCCCGGCGGCGTACGGGTACTGACCGAGGCCATGCCGGGGCAGCGTTCGGCGACCATTGGCTTCTGGGTCGGCGTCGGCTCGCGCGACGAGGCCCCCGGCCAGCACGGCTCCACCCACTTCCTGGAACACCTGCTGTTCAAGGGCACCCAGCGGCGCACCGCGCTGGAAATCGCCTCGGCCTTCGACGAGGTCGGCGGGGAGTCCAACGCCGCCACCGCCAAGGAGAGCACCTGCTACTTCGCCCGGGTGCTGGACACGGACCTGCCCATGGCCATCGACGTCATCGCGGACATGATCACCGGCGCCGTGCTGGACCCTCAGGAGATGGAGCAGGAACGGGACGTCATCCTCGAGGAAATCGCGATGGACAGCGACGACCCCACCGACGTTGCGCACGAACACTTCGTCGCCGCCGTCCTGGGCACCCACCCGCTCGGCCGCCCCATCGGCGGCACCCCGGAGGCCATCCGCGCCGTCGCCCGCGACTCCGTCTGGGACCACTACCGCCGCTACTACCGCCCGGACGAGCTCGTCATCACCGCCGCCGGGGGACTGGACCACGACGTCGTCTGCGGGCTTGTGGTGGACGCCCTGCACTCCGCCGGCTGGCAGCTCGAGCACGACGCCGCCCCGGTGCAGCGCCGCCCGACCGAGCGCGCCTCGATCACCGGCACCGCAGGCCTGCACGTGGTCAAACGCCCGGTGGAGCAGGCCAATATCATCATGGGCTGCCCGTCCCTGGTCGCCACCGATGACCGACGCTTCGTGATGAGCGTGCTGAACGCCGTGCTGGGCGGCGGCATGTCCTCCCGGCTGTTCCAGGAGGTCCGCGAGAAGCGCGGCCTGGTCTACTCGACGTACTCCTTCGCCTCCTCCTATGCCGACGCCGGCTACTTCGGCATGTATGCCGGCTGCACGCCGTCGAAGGTCCGGCAGGTGCTGGAGCTGCTCGGCGCCGAACTGGACAAACTGGCCGAGGACGGCATCACCGAAGAGGAACTGCGCAAGGCCGTCGGCCAGCTCAGCGGCGGGATCGTCCTGGCCCTCGAGGACACCGGCTCCCGGATGTCCCGGCTGGGCCGCGCGGAGCTGGTCTCCGGCGAATACCAGGACATCGACGAGACGCTGCGCCAGATCAAGGCCGTGACCGTTGCCGAGGTCCAGGAGCTGGCGCGCGAACTCGCCGCCGCCCCGCGCACCGTCACGGTAGTGGGTCCGTTCGAAGAAACCGAGACCTTCGGCCTCTAAATAGCCCTCAGAACGCTCCCGCAGATCCGGCGGGGGAGTTGCCGACGCTCCCGCAGCTCAGGCGGGGACGGGTGCGGGTTCGGGGACGCGGCGGCACACCGTGGTCATAAAGGGGCTGAACTCGCTCGCGCTCCCGAGCCGCAGCCCGGCCGCATGGGTCAGCTGGCCGTCCTCGACCCGCAGGGTGTGGCGGGCGGTGCCGCGGTCGCTGCGCCGTTCGATGGTCAGCGTGCCGTCGTGCCAGCTGGCGCGGGCGGGCGCCTCCGGGGGCAGGCCCATGCTGTTGACGTGGTACCAGAGTGTGTCGGGACGGTCCGGGTCCATGGTGAAAACGCCGACGCCCTCGGTCTTAGCGCCGCCTGCGTCCGTGTGGCGGTAGCTCATGGTCACCGCCAAACCGGCAGCCGCGCGGGCGAAAACAACCTCGGCCGCGGCCGTGCGGGCCGGGCCCCAAGCCGTGGCCTCCCATTGGGTGGTGCCGCTCCAATGCCCCAGAAACGACTCCAGGGCCTCGTGTGCGCTGCCTGGCAACGGTCGATCCATGCTTCCTCCGAGGGGGATTCCGTCCGACTCACCCCGCCACCATCATCACGCCGTGTCCCGTGGCTGTAAAGGATCGCACCCGCTCTGGCCCGCGGGATGGTCACACGCGGCGGCCACTCCACCCGAAAACGTTGCCGATTCGTTGCACAGCTTCCCAAGAGGCCCGTTGACATGGTGTGATCCGCATCATAGATTTGCCGTAATCTGAATCACCTTTCAGGTTCTACCCAGATCTCCTGCCAGATTCCGCGGATTCTCAACGAAAGGCATCCCGTGAAGGATACAAAGAAGTTCCTGATGGCCGCCGTGATGGCCACCGGGCTCGCCCTCAGCGCCTGTGCGCCCACTGCCGGTTCCGCCGCGCCGGCGGGCTCCGGTGGCACCAAGGCAGCCGAACCGGTCAACGTCGGCATCATCTACTCCAAGACCGGTCCGCTGGCAGCCTACGGCGCCACCTACTACGAGGGCCTCCAAGCCGGCATCGACTACGCCACCGGCGGAACCGGCGAGGTCAACGGCGCCAAGCTCAACCTCACCTACGCCGACGACGGCGGCGACCCGGACAAGGCCGTCACCGCGGCCAAAGACCTGATCGGCAAGGGCTACAAGGTCATCGGCGGAACCGCGTCGTCGGGCATCGCCCTGAAGCTCGCGGAGCAGGCCCAGCAGAACAAGGTGCTGTACATCTCCGGTCCTGCCGCCACCGACGCGATCCAGGGCATCAACAAGTACACCTTCCGCTCGGGCCGCCAAAGCCTGCAGGATGTTGCCACCGCCGGCAGCTTTATCGACATCAAGGGCAAGAAGATCCTGGTGTTCGCGCAGGACAACGCCTTCGGCCAGGGCAACGTCGCCGCGGTCAAGGCCGTCCTCGGCGCCAAGGGCGCGACGGTGGAGTCCATCCTCGTGGCGGACGGACAGGAGCTCACCCCGTTCGCGCGCCAGCTCATCGACGCCAAGCCGGACATGGTCTTCGTGGCCTGGGCCGGGGCAACGACCGGCAGCATGTGGCAGGCCCTGAGCCAGCAGGGCGTCTTTGACAAGGCCCCGGTGGTAACCGGACTCGGTGACGCGTCCAGCTTCGGTGCCTACGGCGCAGCGAGCTCCAAGATCAGCTTCCTGAACCACTACTTCCCTGGCGCCTCAGGCACGGACGTTGAGAAGAAGATGATCGCCGCCGTCGAAAAGGCCGGTAAGAAGGCCGACCTGTTCACCCCGGACGGCTTCGTCGCCGGCCAGATGATCGTCCAGGCCATCAAGGGCGGCGGCTCCGATCCCGACGCCATGGTCAAGGCGCTGGAAGGCTTCAGCTTCGACGGACCCAAGGGCAAGGAAACCGTCCGGGCTTCGGACCACGCGCTGATCCAGGACATGTACCAGGCCAAGCTTGTCCAGAAGGGCGACACCTGGGCTCCCGAGCTCATCAAGGTGGTTCCCGGCGACACCGTCGCGCCGCCGGAGAAGAAGTAGCCGCCCGGAGCGTCAGCTCCAGGCCTGCTTCCTGAACCAGCTCGCGAGAAACGAAGGACCCGTATGAATACCCCAGCCCTGCCCGCCCTCGCGGTGGACGGCCTCGGCTTGCAGATCGGCGGTGCCCGCATCCTCCAGGACGTGGGCTTCGAGGTCGGCGCCGGTGAAATGATCGGCGTCATCGGCCCGAACGGCGCCGGCAAGACCACCTTGTTCAACCTGATTTCCGGCGTCATGCGCCCCACCGCGGGCAGCATCATGCTGAACGGCAGGGAGATCACGGCCGCGCCCATCCACCGCCGGTCCCGGGCAGGGCTGGGACGGACCTTCCAGACCTCCAACTTGTTTCCCAGGCTGAGCGTGCTGGAAAACGTCCGGCTCGCCGCCCAAGCGAAACTCGGCGGCAGTTTCAGCATCCTGCGCTTCCCCTCGGCCTCGGATGAGGCCTCCCGCATTGCCCGCGGCACCATCGCCGAGGTCGGGCTCACCAGCCAGCTCACGACGGCGGCCGGGGACCTCTCGCACGGTGAGAAGCGCAAGGTGGAGATCGCCGTGCTGCTGGCGACGGATCCCGCCGTCGTCCTGCTTGACGAGCCGATGGCCGGGGTGGCGTCGGGGGACGTCCCGTCCCTCACCTCGATCATCCGCGGAATGCACCGGGACCGCGGCTGCACCATCATGATGGTGGAGCACCACATGGACGTGGTCCTTGGCCTGGTGGACAGGGTGGCCGTGATGCACCACGGCAGCCTGCTGGCCCTGGACAGCCCGGACGCCGTCATGGCCAACCCCACCGTGCAAAGCGCCTACCTCGGAGACCCCGTATGAGCACCGCAGCGCAAAGCCGCGCCACCGAACCCCGGCCCGTCCTCAGGGTCGAGTCCCTGTTCGCCACCATCGCCGGCCAGCAGGTGGTGGAGGACGTTTCCTTCAGCGTTCCGGCTACGGGGATCACCGCCCTGCTGGGCCGCAACGGCGTCGGGAAGACCAGCACCATCAAAGCCATCATCGGCCTGATCGACCGGACCGGCACCGTGGAACTGGACGGCGTGCGGATCGAGAAGGAAGCCACCTTCAAGATCATCCGCAGCGGCGTGGGCTACGTCCCGGAGGACCGCGAGGTCTTCTCCAAGCTCACCGTGGCGGAGAACCTCCGGCTCGCCGAGCGCGACGCCGCGCCCCGCCGGCAGCTGGTCGAGGAGCTCTTCCCCGACCTGCTGGCCCGGTCCGCGCAAATGGCCGGAACGCTCTCCGGCGGCCAGCAGCAAATGGTCTCGCTGGCCCGCGCCCTGCTGAACACCAACAAGATCCTCCTCGTCGACGAGCCCACCAAGGGCCTGGCGCCCAAGATTGTCGGCGAGGTGGCGGAGACCCTGGCGGAGGCAGCCAAGACCGTCCCTATCCTGCTCGTCGAGCAAAACCTGCACGTCGTCCGCCAGTTGGCCGAAGGCGCCGTCGTCCTCTCCGGCGGGCGGGTGGTCCACACCGGCCCGGCCCTTGAGTTCCTCGACGACGCCGGCTTGATCCAGCGCCATCTTGGTGTGTCCACGGACTCGGCCCCCTCCGGGAATCCGGTCGAGAAAGGGGCTGCCCTGTGAGCACCCTGGTCCTGTTGTTGTTCACCGGCCTCGGGCTGGGAGCCCTGTACTTCCTGGTGGCCGCCGGGCTGTCCCTGATCTACGGGCTGATGGGCGTGCTGAACTTCGCGCACGGCGCCTTCCTGACGCTGGGGGCCTTCACAGGCTGGGAAGTCGCCCGGCGCACCGGCTCCGATAACTGGGGAACATTCCTGCTCTCGCTCGTGATCGGAGCCGCCGCCGGCGCCGCATTCGCCGCGTTTACCGAGTTCGTGCTGATCCGCCGCCTCTACCAGCGGCACATTGAACAGGTGCTCGTCACGGTGGGCCTCTCGCTCGCGGCCGTGGCACTCTTTGACGGCGTATGGGGCACCGATCCGGTGTATATCCAGGGCCCGGCCTGGTTCAAGGACACGACGGAAATCCTGGGCGCCCGGATCCCGAACGACCGGTTCGTCTGCATCGTTGCCGCGGTGTTGGTGCTGCTGGCCCTGGTGTTCTTCCTGCAGAAGACCCGCTACGGCATGATCATCCGCGCCGGCGTGGAAAACCGGTCCATGGTCACGGCCCTGGGGATTGACGTCCGCAAGGCCTTCACCCTCGTCTTCACCATCGGCGGGGCGGCGGCCGGCCTTGGCGGCGTCCTGGCCTCGCACTACTTCGGCTACGTCTCGCCCATGCTCGGCGGCTCGCTGCTGATCTTCGCCTTTATCGTCACGGTGATCGGCGGCCTCGGCTCGCTGACCGGAGCTGCCATCGCCGCCGTCGCCGTAGCCGTCCTGCAGCAGTTCGCGAACTTCTACCTCGGCGGCACCGGCGACTTCGTCGTCGTGCTGGCCCTGGCACTCGTACTGTTGTTCCGTCCCACCGGCCTGCTCGGGAGAACCGCATGACCACCGAAACCGACACCTCCAGCACCGACGGCACCGCCAGCCAGGACCGGCCGGGGGCCGACGGCGGGCGCCGGCCCCGCAAGCACGACGGGCACGGAGCACCCGGCAGCGCACCGCGCCCCGCCCGCGCCGGCATCACCGGCCGCCGGCTCGCGGCGTGGGCTGCAGGAGCGGCCGGCGTGCTGCTCCTGGTCCTGCTGCCGCTGTTGAACATCTCGCTGCCCGGTGTGCTCCCTGGCCCCAGCTACACCCCCGGGTCCCTCCAGCTGCTCGCCATGTGCATGCTGATGGCCGCCGCGGCCTTGACCTACCACCTGCTGCTGGGCGTGGCCGGGCTGCTGTCCTTCGGTCACGCCCTCTACTTTGGCGCGGGCGTCTACGGGCTCGCGATCATCCTGCAGAACCTGGACATCCCGCTGCTGCCGGCCATGGGGCTCACGTTGCTGATCGTGATCGTGCTGGCCCACGTGGTGGGCAGTATCAGCCTCCGGGTCAGCGGCATCCCGTTCGCCATGGTCACCCTCGCCTTCGCCCAGGCCGGCTCGGTGATCGTGGGCCGCAACCCCGAGGGCAAGACCGGCGGGGACGAAGGGCTGACGCTGCGCACCGACAACCTGCCCGACGTGCTGGTGGGCGTGGTCAACACCCGTAACCTGTACTGGCTGGCGCTGGCCGTGCTGGTGGCGGTCTTCCTCGTCGTCACCTGGGTGCAGTCCTCCCGGGCCGGCCACGCCGCGGCTGCCGTGCGGGAGAACGAGCTGCGGGTCCGCGTGCTCGGGCTCCAGCCGTACCTCGTGAAGCTGCTGATCTTCGTGGTCTCCGCCGTGCTGGTCTGCATCATCGGGATGGTCTTCCTGCTGCTGCAGAGCGGGGCGGTGCCCCGGGCAGTGTCCTCGGACCTCACTGTCACCCTGCTCGTGATGGTGGTACTGGGCGGGGTCGGCTCACGCTGGGGTGCCGTCATCGGCGGCGTGTTCTATACGATCCTGGACCAGCGCCTCACCACGCTGGCCAACTCGGAGGCAGTCAAGTCCCTCCCGGACGTCCTGCGGGTGCCGTTGTCCGAGCCGCTGTTCATCCTCGGCACGCTGTTCATCCTCGTGGTGATTTTCCTGCCCGGCGGCATCGCGGGAACCGCCGAGCGGCTGGCGCAACGCCGAAACCGTGGCCAGCGTGCCGCGACCCACGATGCCCGCACCCCGGGCGACCTCCTCGAGGACGCCGCATGAGCGGGCCGGCCGGCACCGGGGCCGCCGACGGACTGCACACCCTGGGCCGCTGGACCACGGACCGCAGCCTCGCCACCCCGCACCGGGTCGCCATCGACGACCGCGGCTGCACCCTGCTCTACAGCGAGCTCGAACGCCGTGCCTCGGCGCTGGCAGCCGGGTTCCGGACCGCCGGGTACGGGGTCGGGGACCGGATCGCGAGCCTGACCGGCAACAGCTCGGACCACGTGGTGGCCTTCTTCGCCTGCGCCAAGGCCGGGCTCGTCCTGGTCCCGCTGTCCTGGCGGCTCTCACCCCCGGAACTCGCCGCCCAGCTGGAACTCGCCGAACCCCAGCTGCTGCTCGTCGAGGGCGAGCTCGACGGGCTCGGCGCGGCCGCGTGCGCGCTGCTGCCGCACCGGCCCCGGACAGCGGCCCTGGGACCCGGCGGCGTCGAAAAGTCGGTGCCGCCGCCCACCCGCGTGCACCCGGCAGCGCCGCAGCCGCTCGACGGATCCGCCGCTCCGCGCCGGGAGGTGCGCGACGACGATGCCCTCCTGATGATTTTCACCTCGGGCACCGAGGGCGCCAGCAAGGCCGCCGTCCTGACCCACGCCAACTGCTTCTGGAACAACCTTTCGCTCTCCCGCACCCTGGATATGGGCAGCAGCGATGTTGTCCTGGCCGTGTTGCCGCAGTTCCACGTGGGCGGCTGGAACATCCAGCCGCTGCTGGCCTGGTGGACCGGAGCCACCGTGGTGCTGGAGCGCGGCTTCGATCCTGGCCGGGTCCTGCAGCTGATCGCTGAGCGTGGCGTGACCATGCTGATGGGCGTCCCCACCCAGTACCTGATGCTGGCCGAACACCCCGACTTTGCCCCCGCCGAACTGGGCAGCCTGCGCCACGCGGTGGTCGGCGGCGCGCCGATGCCGGCGCCGCTGCTGCGGATCTGGCACCGCAGGGGAGTGGCGCTGAGCCAGGGCTACGGCCTGACCGAGGCCTCCCCGAATGTGCTGTGTCTGCCGAATGAGGATGCCGAACGGATGGTGGGGTACTCGGGCAAGCCCTACCCGCACGTCGCCGTCGCCGTGGCGGATCCCGTCACCGGGGAAATCCTCGACGGCGCCGCCACCGGGGAACTGCTGGTGGGAGGACCCGGCGTCTTTGCCGGCTATTTCCGTGACCCTGACGCCACCGCGGCTGTCCTCGCCGGCGGCTGGCTGCGCACCGGAGACCTTGTGGAGCGCGACGCCGAGGGGTACATCAAAGTGGTGGACCGGCTCAAAGACATCTACATTTCCGGCGGCGAGAACGTCGCGCCGTCCGAGGTCGAGGCCGCGCTGCTGGCCCATCCCGCGGTGGCGCAGGCCGCCGTCGTCGGGGTGGAAGACGAGCATTGGGGTGAAAGCGGGATGGCCTTTGTGGTGATCCGTCCCGGCATGGCCACCGACGAGCAGGAACTGCTGGAGCATTGCGCCTCCCTGCTGGCCCGGTTCAAGGTTCCGGCCCGGATCGAGATGGTCCCGGCGCTGCCCCGCACCGCGCTGAACAAGGTGCTCCGGGCCAAGCTGCGCCAGGATCTCGCCGGTCGCGTATCGGCAGAAAGGGGCCGGGCATGAGCGCCGCACCGCGCACCGCCCGGGGGACCCGCACCCGCGCCAAGCTCCTCCAGGCCGCGGAGTCGGTCTTCGCGTCCGTGGGCTACCACGAGGCCTCAATCGTCAAGATCACCGAAGCCGCGGGTGTTGGCCTCGGCACCTTCTACCTGTACTTCGACGGAAAACAGGCCATCTTCGACGAAGTGGTCGAGGACCTGAACCGGCGGGTCCGCCACGCCATGACCGACGCCGCCAGGAGCGCTGGCACCCGGTTGGAGGCGGAGCGGGCCGGCTTCCGTGCGTTCTTCCGCTTCACCGCCCAGCACCCCGCCCTGTACCGCATCATCCGCCAGGCCGAGTTCGTCTCGCCGGGTGCCCTGCGGCTGCACTACACCCGGATCGTCAACGGCTACATCGAGGGCCTGAAGGAGGCCCAGCTCAGCGGCGAGGTCCGGGAGATGGACCCTACCGTGGCAGCCTGGGCCCTGATGGGCATCGGCGAGCTGATCGGCATGCGCTGGGTCCTCTGGGACGAGGAGGGCGCCGAACCCGCCGCCGGCCCCCGGCCGGAGGTGCCGGAAGAAGTTTTCGAGGAAATGATGCAGTTCATCGAACGGGCGCTCGCGCCCGCCCTGGCACCGCCGGCATCGCCAGCACCAACAGCAACCCCCGCGAACCCCACCCCGCCCCAGGAAGGGACAGCCCCATGACCCAGACAGCCAGCAAGGAAACCTACCGCACCGCCGAAGTGGAGGTCCGCGGCGGCACACTTCACACCGCGATCTGGGGCCCGGACGACCCCGCCGCGCCGACCATCCTGGCCGTCCACGGGGTCACCGCCTCGCACAAGGCCTGGCCGTACCTGGCCGAGGCGCTGCCGGACGTGCGGATCATCGCCCCGGATCTACGAGGCCGCGGCCGCAGCAATGGCCTGCCCGCGCCGTACGGCATGCCCTCGCACGCTGAAGATCTCGCGGCCGTGCTCGCGGAGCTGGCGTCCGGGCCGGTTGTCGTGGTGGGCCATTCGATGGGCGCCTTCGCCTCGCTGGTCCTCGCGAACATGTTCCCGGAGCGCGTCCGCTCGCTCGTGCTGGTGGACGGAGGCCTGCCGCTCCAGGTCCCGGAGGGTATTTCCGACGCCGAGGTCATCTCCTCGGTGCTGGGGCCTGCGGCCGAGCGCCTCAACGCCACGTTCCCGAGCCGGGAGGTGTACCGCTCGTTCTGGCGGCAGCACCCGGCCTTCAGCGGCGACTGGAGTCCGCTCATCGAGGCCTACGTGGACTACGACCTCACCGGTGAAGAACCGGAATTGCGGCCCGCCACCCGCTACCAGGCGATGGCCGAAGACACCGCGGAACTGCACCGCGGCGCCTCGCTGCTGAAGGCGCTGGATGAGCTCGCCGTGGACACCGTGGTCCTCCGGGCACCGCGCGGCCTGCTCAACGAACCGGCCGCCCTCTACGCGCCCGGCTACCTGGACGCCTGGGCGGAGAAGCTGCGGTCCCTGCGGGTGCGCGAGGTGCCGGACGTCAACCACTACACGATCGTGATGGGCGAGGCCGGCGCCGGAGCCGTCGCGGACGCCGTCCGGGAGGCGCTTGCCGTAGCGTAGTGGACGTGCGCTGAAGCTGGATCGTTGACGGGTCAGGGGGCGGACTCGAGGATCCGGGTCTTCGGGGCACCCTTGAGCGCCGGTGCCGCTTCGGAAGAGTTCCAGACCTTGGTCTGCAGGTTCGCGAGCAGCGACTCAGCCTGGGCGCGCTGCTCAAAATCAAGTTCGACCACCACGGAGTGCGGATCGTCCACCGGGCGGCTGACCCGGTGTGCGGTGACTCCAGACGCGGCACGGTCCACCGGGTCGCGGTCGAACGCGGCCTTCCACACGTCGAAGTCCGTAATTGCGTGTTCTATCTGCAAGGTGTACATCGCTATCTATCCTTCCGGCTGCAGGTCCCGGGGTTGACGGGATGCTTCCAAGCTACGCGCGGCAGGGGGCGTGCGGTATCCCAAAACTCCGGTCGGCTGCGGGAGGCTAGCCGCCGGCAAACGGCGGCAGCACGTCGACCACGTCGTCCGGGGACAATGCCGCCGACGGGTTCCGGACCGCCACCTCGTTGAGCAGGAAGCTGGACCGGGACAGGATGCGCGTCAGCGGTGGAGTCCCGGCCGGCGGCTCGGGACGCTCGACGGCGAGGATCGCCTCCAGCAGGCTGGCCAGTGTGGCGCCGTCGGCGAGGTCGAACTTCTCCTCATCCATCCCGGAGGCAGCGCGCGCGGCAGCGAAGTAGCGTACGTTCACGGGCGGTTCAGCCTCCGATGGCGCTCATGCTGCGGTCCGGCTGGACAAAGTCCGGAGCGTCCAGCCCGACGTGGTCCATGCCGTGGGCCTTGGGCTTGAGCCACATGGCGTCCTGCCAGCGCTCGGCGAGCTGTTCGTCGCTGGCGCCCTCGCGGAGCAAACCGAGCAGGTCGACTTCCTCTCGGGAGAAGAGGCAGCTCATGATCTTGCCTTCGGCGGTGATGCGGGTGCGGCGGCAGTCCGAGCAGAACGGCTCCGTGACCGAGGCGATGATTCCCACGGTGCCCAGCACCGGGCCGGTGGCCTCGTCCGTGCCCGGTACGCGGGCGCGGACTTCGAACCGCTCGGCCGGGGCGCCGTCGCGCTCCCGCGGATCCGTGCCGAGCACATAGTCGACGGAGAGAAGGGACCTGATCTCCGCGGCGGTAATCATGTTCCGGCGGGTCCAGCCGTGGTCCGCGTCCAGGGGCATCTGTTCGATGAAGCGAAGCTCGTAGCCGCGGTCCAGCGCCCAGGCCAGCAGCGAGGGGGATTCGGCGTCGTTGATGCCGCGCATCAGGACGGCGTTGAGCTTCACCGGGCCCAGGCCGGCGGCCCAGGCGGCGTCGACCCCGGCGAGGACCCGGTCCAGGAACGGGCGCCGGGTCAGCTTGGTGAAGGTTTCCTCATGCAGCGAATCCAGGGACACGTTGATCCGGGTGAGGCCGGCCGTCTTCAGCGCTGCCGCCTTCTTGTCCAGTCCGACGGCGTTGGTGGTCATGGAGATCGGAAGGTCCGGGTGCCCCTGGCGGAGGGCGGAAATGATGTCCAGCAGGTCGGCCCTGACCAGCGGCTCGCCGCCGGTCAGCCGGAGCTCCCGCACGCCCAGCATGTCGACCCCGATCCGCACGATCCGCACGATCTCATCCGCGGTCATGACGGCCTGCTTGGACAGCCATTCGAGGCCCTCGGCCGGCATGCAGTAGCTGCAGCGCAGGTTGCACTTGTCCGTCAGCGAGAGGCGCATGTCGGTGGCGCGGCGGCCGTAGCGGTCGAGCAGCCCGGCGGGGAGGCCGGCCGGGCGTCCGGCCAGCTGCGGCGCCGGCGCGCCGGGGCCGCCTTCTGCGCGGGGCTGGGGCATGCCAAGCTGAACACTCATAAAGTCAGGCTACGCCACTGCGGGCCCGGCATCACGCCCGCGGCCCTGCGAACTTATGCTGGAAGGGTGAACACGTCCCGGGCCGCTCCGGCAGCGGCCCCCAGCGGAACCCCGCGGCCGGCCCGGCGGCGCCCGCAACTGTGGGCCGCCGCGTCCGGTGTGTCCGCCGTCGGCTCCGGCCTCGTGCTGGGCGAACTGGCGGCCGCGCTGGTCAGCCCTTCCGTTTCACCCGTGACAGCCGTGGGCGGGGCAGTCATCGACGCCGTTCCGCCGGGTGTCAAGGACTGGGCGGTCTCGCTGTTCGGCACGGCGGACAAACTCGCCCTGCTCGTCGGTATGTCCCTGGTGATCGCCGCGGTGGCGGCGCTGGCCGGTGTCCTGGAGTGGCGCCGCCGTTTCGCCGGACTGGCCGTCGTCGCGGTCTTCGGGCTGGCGGGCGCCGCGGCCGTGCTGGGCCGGGCGGAGGCCACTCCCATCGCCGTGCCCGTTCCGCTGCTCGACGCCGCGGCGGGCATGATGCTGCTGCGCTGGCTGATCCGGAAGCTGCGGGACTGGCAGGGGTCCGGATTAACGGAAGGCCCCGCCCGGCGCCGGTTCCTGCAGTCCCTCGGGGTCGCCGGCGCCGTCGTCGCCGTCGGGGGAGTGCTGGCGTCCACCGTGCGTGGGGCGGCGGCCGCCGTTGCGGAGCTTCGCGGCAAAGTCGTGCTCCCGGCCCCGGCATCGGGCGCGCCGCCGCTACCGGCAGGCGCCGAGCTGTCCCTGGCCGGGATGGGCCCGCTGGTGACCCCGAACAAGGATTTCTACCGGATCGACACCGCGCTGCGCGTCCCGCTGGTGGATCCGCGCGACTGGAAGCTGAAAGTCACCGGCCTAGTGGACCGCGAAGTCGAACTGGACTTCGCGGCCCTGCTGGCCAAGCCCCTGACCGAGCGGTACATCACCATCGCCTGCGTTTCCAACGAGGTGGGCGGTGACCTGATCGGCAACGCCCGCTGGCTCGGCTGGCCGGTCCGGGAACTGCTGGCGCAGGCCGGGCCGAAGCCGGGGGCGGACATGGTGCTCTCACGCAGCGCCGACGGCTGGACGGCGGGAACCCCGCTGGAGGTGCTGACCGACGCCCGGGACGCGCTGCTGGCAGGGGGGATGAACGGGGAACCGCTGCCGCTGGAACACGGCTTCCCGGTCCGCCTTGTTGTGCCGGGGCTCTACGGCTACGTCTCGGCGACCAAATGGGTGACCGAGCTGAAGGTGACCCGGTTCGCGGACGACGTCGCCTACTGGACGCCGCGCGGCTGGAGCGCGCGCGGACCGATCAAAACGTCGTCGCGGATCGATGTGCCGCGGTCCGGGCGGAGTGTCGGCGCGGGGAAGGTGGACTTTGGCGGCGTGGCCTGGGCCCAGCACCGCGGCATCGCAAGGGTGGAAGTGCGCGTCAACCGCGGCGACTGGAAGCAGGCCGAACTGGCGCCCGCGATCTCTACGGACACTTGGCGGCAGTGGAAGCTCGCATTGCCGCTGGGCCCGGGGCAGTACGAGGTCCAGGTCCGTGCCACCGACCTGGACGGCGCCGTGCAGGTGGAGGAGCGCGCCCCGGCGGCGCCCAGCGGGGCCACCGGCTACCACACGGTTACAGTTGACGTGAAGTCCTAGCCCGCCGAGCCGAAGGTCACGAACCGTATGCACCGCACCGCGAACAGGCCCGCCACCGTCGAAGCGCACCGGGACAAGGTCCGGGCGCTGCTGGCCCCGCTCGCCGCCCGCATGGACACGGTCCCGCTCCGCGAGGCGCTGGGCCGCGGACTGGCTGCCGACGTCGCGGCCCCGCTGGACCTGCCGCCCTTCGCCAACTCACAGATGGACGGCTTCGCCATCCGCAGCGCTGATGTTCCCGACGGCGGCGCGGAGCTGCGCGTTGTTGCCCCCGTCCCGGCCGGCGCCGAGCCCGCGCCCCTGCGCCCGGGCACCGCCGCGCCCATCATGACCGGCGCCATGATCCCGCCCGGCGCCGACGCCGTTGTCCCCATCGAGCAGGCCGTGCCCGATTCCTTCCCCCAGCCCGGGGCAGCCGCCACGGTCCGCCTGCCCGCGGCGGCGGCGGGCACCTTCGTCCGCGACGCCGGCAGCGACATCGCCGCCGGGGAGCCCGCCTTGGCCGCCGGGACCTTCCTGGGGCCGGGGCAGCTGGGGCTCCTGGCCGCGCTGGGCCTGACCCAGGTACCGGTGCACGCCGTGCCGGCGGTGCTGCTGGTCACCACCGGCGACGAGGTGGTGGAACCGGGCAGCCCGCTGCAGCCTGGGAAGATCTACGACGCCAACGGCACCCTGCTCGAATCCGCGCTGAGCCAGGCGGGCCTGCGCGTGACGCGGACCGGCATCTCCGCCGACAACCCCGAGGAACTCGCGGCCCTGCTGCACCGGCACGCGCCCGACGTGGACCTGATGATCACCACCGGGGGCGTCAGCAAGGGCGCCTACGAGGTGGTCCGGCAGGCGCTGGCGGGACACGACGTCGAATTCGGCCCGGTGGCGATGCAGCCGGGCGGCCCGCAGGGCATCGGCAGCTTTGACGGCGTGCCCTTCCTCGGCTTCCCGGGGAACCCGGTGAGCTGCCTTGTCTCCTTCGAAATGTTCCTCCGGCCCGTCCTGGCCGAACTGTTCGGCTCGCCGGCGCCCCGCACCGTGGTCCGGGCCCGGCTTGCCGAGGCACTGACCTCCCCGGAAGCCAAACATCAGGTCCGGCGCGGCACCCTCAGCCCGGACGGCACGGTCCGGTTGGAGGGCGGCGCCGGATCGCACCTGGTGCACGCCCTGGCCCTGTCCAACGCCCTGGTGCAGGTGCCGGTGGGAACCGCGGCGCTCGCCGAGGGCGACGAGGTGGAAGTATGGATCCTGTGAACGAAGCAGATACCCCCGACAAACCCGTGCTGACCCATCTCCGGCAGGACGGCACCGCCCAGATGGTCGACGTGTCCAACAAGGCCGAGACCACGCGGGAGGCCACGGCCACCGCCACGGTCAACAGCACCGCCGAGGTCCTGGCCCTGCTCGGCGCCGGCGAGCTGCCCAAGGGCGACGCGCTGGCCGTCGCGCGGGTCGCCGGAATCCTGGCCGCCAAGAAGACTCCGGACCTCATTCCGCTCTGCCACCCGCTGCCGATCGCCAAGGTCACCGTGGACTTCGAGCTCGACGCCGCGTCGGTCACCGTGTTCGCCACGGTCAAGACCCGCGGCGTGACCGGGGTGGAGATGGAAGCCCTCACCGCGGCGACCGTCGCGGCCCTGAGCGTGTACGACATGATCAAGGCCGTGGACAAACACGCGGTCCTGACCGACATCAAGGTGTTGGCCAAGAGCGGCGGCAAGAGCGGGGACTGGACACTGTGAGCACCGCTGAACCGCACCGCCACGGCGAGGCGACCGGCCGGAAGGCCGGCATCGTGATCGCCTCCACGCGCGCCGCCGCCGGGGTCTATGAAGACCTCACCGGCCCCGTCATCGTCGACTGGCTGACCGAACACGGCTTCGAGGTCTTCCCCGCGCTCGTGGTGCCCGACGGCGAGCCCGTCGGCGCCGCCCTGCGCGCCCTGCTGACCCAGCGCCCGGCCGTCATCATCACCAGCGGCGGCACCGGCCTCAGCCCCACCGATGCCACCCCGGAACAGACGCTGCCGCTGCTGGACCGGGAGATTCCCGGGATTATGGAGGGGCTGCGCAGCGCGGGCACGGCCAAAACGCCGATGGCCATGCTGAGCCGCGGCCACGCCGGCGCCGCCGGCAGCACCTTCGTCGTCAACCTCCCCGGATCCCCTCAGGGCGTTATGGACGGCCTGGGCGTGCTGGACCCGATCATTGGACACCTCTGCGACCAGCTGGAAGGCAGCCATGGGCACTGAATCCGTATTTGAAGTTGTACACGCCGTCCTCAGCGCCGAGCCCATCTCGGTGGACCAGGCGATCGCCGCGGTCGAATCGGACACGGCCGGCGCCGTGGTCAGCTTCAGCGGCGTCGTCCGCAACCACGACGGCGGCAAACCGGTGGTCCGGCTCGGCTACAGCGCCCATCCCACGGCACACCAGGTGATGGCCGACGTCGTCGCGCAGCTCGTCGCCGAGCACGCTCCCGCGGCGGGGGACGGGCCGGCCCAGCCGGTCCGGATCTGGGCCGCGCACCGGACCGGCACGCTGGAGATCGGCGACCCCGCCCTGGTCTGCGCCGTCTCGGCGGCGCACCGCGGCCAGGCGTTCGCGGTGTGCGCGGAACTCGTGGACCGGATCAAGGAGCAGGTGCCGATCTGGAAGGAACAGTTCTTCGCTGACGGCACCGTTGAGTGGGTCGGTGCGGGCGGGTAAGACCAGCCGGCGCCGGCGGGTAACCTCCACCTGGCCGACTCCGCAGGCGGTAACGCGGCCGTCCCGGTTCCGGTGGGAGCGGGCCCCGGCGGTAGGGTTGGTGGCATGACCGAACAACTCGCCGTCGCCGTCCTGGGCGCCAACGGGCGCATGGGCGCCGAGGCCGTCAAAGCCGTGGAAACCGCCCCTGACCTGAAGCTCGTCGCCGCCCTGGGCCGCAATGACTCGCTGGACACGCTGGTGGACTCCGGCGCCCGCATCGTGGTGGACCTGACGGTGCCCGAAAGCACCGAAGCGAACGTCCACTTCGCGGTCGACCACGGCATGCACGCCGTCGTTGGCACCACCGGATGGGACGCCGAGCGGCTGGCACGCCTTGAGGCGCTCCTCGCGGGCCGGTCCGGCGTGGGTGTCCTCATTGCCCCGAACTTCGCCCTCGGCTCGGTCCTGGCCTCCGCCTTTTCCGCGAAGGCGTCCCGGTACTTCGAATCGGTCGAAATCATTGAGCTGCACCACCCGGACAAGGTCGACGCGCCGTCCGGAACCGCCGTGCGCACCGCCCAGCTGATCGCCGCGGAGCGCGCCGGTGCCGGCGTCGCCGCGAGCCCTGACGCCACCACGAGCGAACGCCCGGGGGCGCGCGGCTGCGAAGTCGACGGCGTCCGCGTCCACAGCGTGCGGCTGAGGGGCCTGGTCGCGCACCAGGAAGTCCTGCTGGGCGGCCCGGGGGAGCAGCTGACCTTCCGCCACGATTCCTTCGACCGGGCCTCCTTTATGCCCGGCGTGCTGCTGGGCGTCCGCAACGTCGCGGCGCACCCGGGGCTCACCGTGGGCCTGGACGGCTACCTGGACCTGGGTCTCTGATGGCCAACGTCCTGTCGTCCTTCAAGGCCAACCGCACCAAGATCTGGGTGGGCGCGGTGACGCTCCTGCTGGTGTTCTACCTGGTGGTGTCCCTGCAGCGGTCCCTGCTGCTGCTCTCCGATGCCAATCCGGTGGCGAAAGCCCTCGGACTGGCTTACCTGGTGCTGCCCATGGTCGGAGCCTGGGCCCTGGTGCGCGAACTCCTCTTCGGCGCCCGGACCGAGCGGCTGGCCAAGATCCTGGAGGCGGAAGGCGGCCTGCCCGAGGACACCCTGCCGCGCACCCCGGCCGGCCGGATTATCCGCGAAGCCGCGGACCTGGAGTTTGAGAAGTACCGGGCGGAAGCCGAAGCGGCGCCCGGGGACTGGCGATCCTGGTTCCGGCTTAGCTGTGCCTACGACGCCGCCGGAGACCGCAAGCGGGCCCGCGCGTCCATGCGCGACGCCGTCCGTCTCTTCCGCGCCGGTTCACCAGCGGCCGGCGCCTAGCAGCGTTGCGCACCTAACCGGCGCGCCGGGCACTCCGCAGTTGGCCTCGGCCCGGTTGGCCACGCCCCAGTTGGTTTGCCGCGTGCCCCAGCCATTCCAGCGGTCCGCGCCAGGAGAGCGCCGCGAAGGCGGCGCCCAGGCCCAGTACCGCGATGGCCTGTGCCCAGTACACCCCGTCCACGGTCCAGCCCGCGGGGAGGGGATGCCCGTACAGGGATGCCATCACGCACAGGTGTGCCGCGTAGAGGCTCAGCGTCAATGCACCGGCGCCGCGCATGGGAAGCAGCAGGTCCAGCTGGATCCAGCCGCCGAGCCGACCCAGCAGCAGGCAGAGGCCCACCACCGCTGCGGCGACCCCGGAGGTGTGCAGCAGGTCCAGCGTAGTGCCCGAATGCGGGGCACTTGAGGCCAGCCACCAGGCGGAACCGGACTGGTCGATGCCCGCGAGATTGACCTGCAACAGGCTCTCCAGCGGATACGCCGGGTCGCCCAGCGTTGCCTGCAACGCCGCCCTGCCGCCCAAATCCTCCATCAGCACGACGCCCAACCACTTGGCGAGCACCGCGGTGATGGTCCCGGCCGCCAGCAGCAGCGCCGGAACCGCCGTCGTCGAGAGGGCGAGCCGGCCGATCGCCAGGCCGATCAGCAGGTAGGCGAGCCACTGCAGGACCGGGTAATAACCGGTCAGGAACAGGTCGCCGAGCAGCCGGGCCGGAGTGGCCAGGTCCTCCCAATCGGGGTTGTGGCCGAGCTGCAGGGGCGGGTCGGCGGCCAGCAGCCACGGCCGCAGCAGGTAGGCCAGGACCGGGGTGGCCAGCAGCCAGCCCGCGGCCAGCGCCCAGAGCCGCCTCGGACGCAGCCCGATAAAAGGCAGCACACAGAGAAACAGCAGGGCGTAATGGACCAGGATGACCGCGATGTTGATGTCCAGTCCGCCGAGCGAGAGCCCGACCGCCCCCACCACGAGGGCCCGGAGCGCGATGCCGCGGCGGGCCGCCCACAACTCCGGCCCCTCGAGGGGACGTTCCTTCCCGGTTGACAGCGCCAGGCCAATTCCGGCGAGTACGGCAAAGAGGGCCGCCGCACGTCCGGAGAAGGTCAAGCCGATCCAGGTGGGGGTGAGCTGTGCATCGGATTCGAACGTAGGGAGCACGTGGGTCGCCATCATGCCCAGCAGCGCGAGGCCCCGGGCTGCATCAACGCCCGCAAGCCGGGCCGCGGCGCCCTTGGCCCTGGCGGTCCTGGAGCTTGGAGCCGTTCCGCGCGAGGTCATCTGACGATCGTCTCATGTCCGGCCGGACCGGCGACGGCGCCGACGACGGATGGCGCCGCGACGACGACGGGTGGCGCCGCGCAGGCGGCCCTATCGTCCCTCCGTGGCGGATCCGAACCACGTCGGCAGGTGGCGGCGCAGCTCGTCCTGGTCGGCGCCGATCCATGCCACGTGGCCGTCCGGCCTGAGCAGGACCGCCGGCGAGTCCAGTTCCGCGCTGACGTCCGCGACGTAGTCGATCCGGTCCGTCCATCCGGTCACCGAGAGCCCGCCGGTCTGGTCCAACAGGAGACCGCGGCCTTCCCGGGTGAGTTCGTAAAGCCGGCCCCGCCGCAGCGGTATGTCGCGCAGGCGCCTGCCCAGCAGGCTAGGCCCCGCCCCGAAGTCGTAGCGCACCCCGATCGCGGTAATCTTCTCGGCCACAAAGCGCCGGACGTCCTCAAAGTCCATCAGCTCGGTCAGCAGCCGCAGCACAGCACGCGGGCCGGGGTCGGCAGAGAGCAGCTCGCTTTGGACCCGCGTGATGGACAGCACATCTTCGGCAACCGGGCGGCGCTCGGCCCCATAACTCTCCAGCAGCCCGTCTGGTGCCCACCCGTTGACCTCGGCGGCGAGTTTCCAGCCGAGATTGAAGGCGTCCTGGATACCGAGGTTCAATCCCTGCCCGCCGAGCGGTGGATGGACGTGCGCGGCGTCGCCGGCAATCAGCACCCTGCCCCGCCGGTAGTCGTCGGCGAGCCGGGTGGCGTCGCTGAAGCGCGAGAGCCAGCGCGGTGAGTGGGCGCCGAAGTCCGTGCCCGCGAACGCCCGCAGCTGCGTCCGCAACTCCGCCAGTGTCGGTGGGACCGAGCGGTCCTCGGCAACGGTCGCCGCGGGGACGACGGCGCGCTGCAGGCCGTTTCCGGCCGGGCCGACGCCGAAACCCTTGTGGGTCTTGCGGACCTCGTCGACGACCTTCGCGAGTTCGTCCGGCGGCGCGGTCACCTCCACTTCGCCGAGGATCCACTCGGTCTTGGCCGGCTCGCCGGGGAAACCAATACCGAGCAGTTGGCGCACCAGGCTGCGTCCGCCGTCGCAGCCGACCAGCCAGCCCGAGCGCAGCCGGGTGCCATCGGCGAGGTCGACGCTCACCCCCTCCGCGTCCTGCTCGAAACCCGCCACCTCGCAGCCGCGGCGGACCTGTGCGCCGAGCTCGACGGCGCGCTCGGCCAGCAGGCGGTCGGTGACCGGCTGGGGCAGGCCGAGGACGTAGCCGTGTGCGGTGTCCAGGTTCTCCGGCGGGGGTTTGTCGATGCCTGCGAAGCGGCCGCCGGCGCCGGGATACTGCTTCCCGTGCGCGAGGAACCTTTCCAGCAGCCCGCGCTGGTCCATGATTTCGATGCTGCGCGGGTGCAGGCCGAGCGAGCGGACCTGTTGGCTCGGCTCCGCGTCCCGCTCCAGCACGAGCACATCCACGTTGTGCAGCCGCAGCTCACTTGCCAGCATCATCCCCGTGGGCCCGCCACCGCTAATGATCACGTCGACCATGCGCCACCCCTTATCCTCAAAGTCACTTCCAGACCCGGCCGCTGCGCCCGGCAGATTCGCTGGCGGCGCCGCCGGGACTGAACGTCTCCCGCACGTTTGCCGGGCCACCCATTGTGGCCGGTGGGAGGGCCCTTGCGGCAAGCCCCCTGCCGGGCCATATCCTGAAAGTGCAGGGCGCATGTTTGGCTTCGAACAGCCGCCAGGGCTGTCCGGGTGGAACCGGGCTGACGCTTCGAACATCTTGTATTCGAATATATGTTCGAATAGCATGGCACCATGAACCACACATCAGGGCCGGCTCCCACCGGTTCTTCAAATACAGACCGTTTCTCAAAGCCAGACGCCTTTTCGAACCCGGCCGGCAGCGCTAAGGGTGGCGGCGCCCCCGGCGCCGCCGAGGCGAACGGCGTCCTCAAAGCGATGAGCCCCGGCGTCGTCGATTTCCTCTTCCGGCGGCTGGTCGCGGGGGAGTCGGCGGAGGACGTCCAATGGCACCAGGAAGGCACGGCCCTGTCCGTTCAGGTTCCCGGCGCAGAACTGGCCCGCCGGCTAGCGGAAACGGACCTCGAGGCGCTCACCCCCACGGAACTGTTCCACTACGTCCGCGCCGCCCAGCGGCTGTCGGCCTGGGCGGAGGCCCTGCGGGAAGACGCCGTCAGCCGTTACTGCGCCGTTCCGCCGTCGCATCCCGTACCACCGACAGCCACAGCGCAGGAGGGCCGAATTTGACGCGCATCACGCCGCCGCCATTGTCCTAACAAGCCGGGGACAGGGTAACGTTTTTCCTATGGCCGACTCTGACATTCGCTCTTACACGTTTGGAACCCTCGTGACCGCCATGGTCACCCCGTTCACCAACGACGGCGAGGTCGACTTTAAGCAGTCCGCGGAACTGGCCACCAAGCTCGTCGACGACGGCAACGACGCCCTCGTTATCTCGGGCACCACGGGGGAAACCTCCACGCTGGAAGACGACGAAAAAGAGAAGCTCTTCCGCGTCATCGTCGAGGCCGTGGGGGACCGGGCCAAGGTCATCGCCGGCACCGGCACCAACCACACCTCGCACTCGATCGAGATGGCCAAGCGTGCCGCCAAGGCCGGCGCCCACGGCCAGCTGATCGTCACCCCGTACTACAACAAGCCGAGCCAGGCCGGTATCCAGGCCCACATCGAAGCCGTTGCCGACGCGGCAGACCTTCCCGTTATGGTCTACGACATCCCGGGCCGTGCCGGTGTGCCGATCCTGCCCGAAACCATGATCCGGCTCGCGGACCACCCCCGCGTCGTCGCGCTCAAGGATGCCAAGGCCGACTTTGCCGCCGTCACCCGTGTGATGGCGAACACCGAGCTGGACGTCTACTCCGGCGACGACGGACTGACCCTGCCCTGGATGGCCGCCGGCGCCGTCGGACTCGTCAGCGTCTCGGCACACGTGGCCACCAAGCAGTTCCGTGCGATGATCGATGCCGCACTTGCAGGCGATTTTGCCACCGCCCGCACCATACATTTCGAACTGGACCCCGTGGTCCGTGCAGTGATGACCCATATCCAGGGAGCTGTTGCTGCGAAGCAAGTTCTTAAGTGGCAGGGAGTCCTGCCCAACTCGGTTGTCCGTTTGCCCCTCGTGGAGCCGGGCGAAGCCGAGATCGAAACGATCCGCGAGGACTTGGCGGAAGCGGGACTCGTCTACTCCTGATCCGGCAGCCATGCCTGGTCAGGAACCGACACCTCCTGCTCCGCCTGGAAAGTAGTGCACTATGACCCAAACCGCCCTTCCCGGCCTTGTCACGCCGCCGAAACTGCCCAAGAACACCCTGCGGATCGTGCCGCTCGGCGGCCTCGGGGAGATCGGCCGCAACATGACCGTCTTCGAAATCGACGGCAAGCTGCTCATCGTCGACTGCGGCGTCCTCTTCCCCGAGGAGACGCAGCCCGGCGTCGACCTGATCCTGCCCGATTTCTCCTACATCGAGAACCGCGTTGACGACATCCTCGCCGTCATCCTCACGCACGGCCACGAGGACCACATCGGCGCGGTCCCGTACCTGCTGCGCCTGCGCAACGACATCCCCGTCGTCGGCTCCCAGCTGACGCTGGCCCTGATCGAAGCGAAGCTCCAGGAGCACCGGATCAAGCCGAACACCACAATCGTGAGCGAGGGCCAGGTCCAGACGTTCGGCCCCTTCGAATGCGAATTCGTGGCCGTCAACCACTCGATCCCGGACGCCCTCGCCGTGTTCCTGCGCACCGCCGGCGGCACCGTGCTGCACACCGGCGACTTCAAAATGGACCAGCTTCCGCTCGACGGCCGGATCACCGACCTGCGCCACTTCGCCAAGCTCGGCGAAGAAGGCGTGGACCTGTTCATGTCCGACTCCACGAACGCCGACGTCCCCGGGTTCACCACCGCGGAAAAGGAGATCGGCCCCACCCTGGACCGGCTCTTCGGCCAGGCCTCCAAGCGCATCATCGTGGCCTCCTTCTCCTCGCACGTCCACCGCGTCCAGCAGGTCCTCGACGCCGCCGCGAACCACAACCGCAAGGTGGCCTTCGTGGGCCGGTCCATGGTCCGCAACATGGCCATCGCCGCGAAACTCGGCTACCTGGAGGTCCCGGCCGGCATCCTGGTCGACATCAAGAACATCGACAACCTGCCGGACAACCGCGTGGTCCTGATGTCCACCGGATCCCAGGGCGAGCCGATGGCCGCGCTGTCCCGGATGGCGAACGGCGACCACCGCGTCGTCGTCGGCCAGGGCGACACCGTGATCCTGGCCTCCAGCCTCATCCCGGGCAACGAGAACGCCGTCTTCCGCATCATCAACGGCCTGCTAAAGCTCGGTGCGGACGTCATCCACAAGGGCAACGCTAAGGTGCACGTCTCCGGCCACGCCGCCGCGGGCGAGCTCCTCTACTGCTACAACATCCTCGAGCCGCTCAACGCGATGCCGGTGCACGGCGAGACCCGCCACCTGATCGCAAACGGCAAGATCGCCCTCGAATCGGGCGTTCCCGAGGAGAGCATCCTGCTGGCGGACAACGGCACGGTCATCGACCTCCGCGACCACCAGGCCGACGTCGTCGGCCAGGTCGAGGTCGGGTTCGTCTACGTGGACGGCTCCAGCGTCGGCGAAGTCACCGAAGCGGACCTCAAGGACCGCCAGACACTGGGCGATGAAGGGTTCATCTCCATCATCACGGTCATCCACCGGGCCACCGGCAAGGTTGTCTCCGGGCCGGAAATCCACGCCCGCGGCGTGGCCGAGGACGACTCGGTCTTCGACGAGATCATCCCCAAGATCAACGCCGCCCTCGAGGAAGCCGTCCAGAACCGGGACCACACCTCGCACCAGCTCCAGCAGGTTGTCCGCCGCGTCGTCGGCACCTGGGTCAACCGCAAGCTGCGCCGCAAGCCGATGATCATCCCGGTGGTCCTGGAAGCCTAGGCACCAGCCCCGGCACCAGCCCGGGCAAGATTCACCGCCCGAACCGGCCTTCCCCGCCGGCCCCGCCTTCCGCGGAGCCGACGGGGGAGGCCGTTTCCGTTGTAGGCCCCGGCCCCGCGGCCGGGATCCGCCCGGGCCGGGGGTTCAACATGATCCCCGCCCGCCCCGGAAATCCGCGGTTTTCCGCCCGGTGTCCGGTACCGTTGCGGGTATGGCGACACGCACCTCCTCCGCGCCTAGAGGCAACTCAAGCGGCAGCTCAAAGGGCAACACCGGCAGTTCTTCCGGCCGGAGCTCCGGCGCAGCTGCGTCCAAGACCAGCCGCACGCAGGGGACCGCGCGCACCCGGCAGATGGCCGCCGTCGAACCGCGGCAGCCCTGGCTGGTGCGGGTGGTGGCCGGGGCCTGGCTGGGGATTGGCCACGTGGTGGGCGCCGGCGTCCGCCGGATCGGCCATGACGTCAGCGACCTCGACCCCGCGGACCGCCGCGACGGCGCCGCGCTGTTCAACCTCGCCCTCGGCGCGTTCATTGCCACCTTCGCCTGGTGGGGCTTCAAGGGCTGGTTCCCCGACGCGGTCTTCGGGATCGTCAACGGCACCTTCGGCTGGATGTCCCTGCTGCTGCCGCTGATGCTCTTCGTCTGCGCCTTCCGGCTCTTCCGCCAGCCGATCGACGGCCGCGGCAACAACCGGATCGGCATCGGCTTCCTCATCATGACCGTCGCAGGCTGCGGCCTGGCGCACGTCATCGGCGGCCAGCCGACCGTCGCCGACGGCTTTGACGGCCTGCGCCGGGCCGGCGGCATGCTCGGCTACCTCGCCGCCGCACCGCTGGCCACCATCCACGCCGCGGTGCCGCTTGCCCTCTACGCCCTTCTGGCCTTCACTTCGCTTCTGATCGTTACGGCCACCCCGTTCGGGGCCATCCCGTCCCGCATCCGCGGCGCCTACGAGCACCTGATGGGCATCGACCTGCAGGAGTACGACGAAGACCAGGGCGGCCACGACCGCAGCTACCTGTACGAAAACGACGCCCCCGCGCCCAAAAAGAAGCGCAGGCGCCTCTTCGGCAAGGACGACGACGCCGACGCCCGGCTGGAAGGCTACGTCGGCGACGAAGCCTTCGAACACGCCGTCGTCGACGGCGACGAGCCCGGCGACGCGAAGGGCGGCGGCAGCGGCGCCAAGGGACCCGGCAAGGGCGCCAAGGCCGTGGCGCCGGGCGTGCGGCGGCCCACCCAGGCCGAGATCGCCGTCGAGAAGATCAAGGCGGCCCAGGGGCTCGGCAGCGCGGCAGCCAGCGCTGCCGGCGCCGTGGGGGACGCCACCGAGGCGATTCCCCTGGTCACCCCGGGCATGATTGCCGCCGGCTCCCTGAACCCTTCTGCAAACGCCGGCGCAGCCGCTCCGAAGGTGCCGGCGAACCCCGTCGCTCCCGCCCCGCTGCCGACCCCGATCCCGCAGCGCACCGAACAGCTCTCGCTCGCCGGCGACGTCACCTACACCCTGCCGGCGTCGGACATGCTCACGCCCGGCTCCATCCCCAAGGAACGCACCGAGGCCAACGACGCGATCGTCGCCTCCCTGACCGAGACGCTGAACCAGTTCAACGTGGACGCGCAGGTCACCGGCTTCAGCCGCGGCCCCACCGTCACCCGGTACGAGATCGAACTCTCCCCGGGCACCAAGGTGGAACGCGTCACCGCCCTGTCCAAGAACATCTCCTACGCCGTGGCGAGCTCCGACGTGCGAATCCTCAGCCCCATCCCGGGCAAGTCCGCCATCGGCATCGAGATCCCCAACACTGACCGCGAGACAGTCTCGCTCGGCGACGTCCTCCGCAGCCAGAACGCCCGCCGCACCGACCACCCCATGGTCATGGGCGTCGGCAAGGACGTGGAGGGCGGCTACGTCGTGGCCAACCTCGCCAAGATGCCGCACCTGCTCGTGGCCGGCGCCACCGGTGCCGGCAAGTCCTCGTTCGTGAACTCGATGATCACCTCGATCCTGATGCGCGCCACGCCGGACGAGGTCCGCATGGTCATGGTGGACCCCAAACGGGTGGAGCTGACCGCCTACGAGGGTGTCCCGCACCTCATTACCCCGATCATCACCAACCCCAAGAAGGCCGCCGAGGCCCTCCAATGGGTGGTCCGCGAAATGGACGCCCGCTACGACGACCTCGCGAACTACGGTTTCAAGCACATCGACGACTTCAACAAGGCGGTCCGGGCCGGAAAGGTCCACCCGCCGGAGGGCTCCAAGCGCGTCATCCGGCCGTACCCGTACCTGCTGGTGATCGTGGACGAACTCGCGGACCTGATGATGGTGGCCCCGCGCGACGTCGAAGACTCCATCGTCCGCATTACCCAGCTTGCCCGCGCCGCCGGTATCCACCTGGTGCTCGCCACGCAGCGGCCCTCCGTGGACGTGGTGACCGGCCTGATCAAGGCCAACGTGCCGTCCCGTATGGCGTTCGCGACGTCCTCCGTAACGGACTCGCGCGTGGTCCTGGACCAGCCGGGCGCCGAGAAGCTGATCGGCCAGGGCGACGCGCTCTTCCTGCCGATGGGCGCCTCCAAGGCGATGCGCGTGCAGGGCGCCTGGGTCACCGAGTCCGAAATCCACAAGGTGGTCGAGCACGTCAAGGGCCAGCTCAAGGCCGTCTACCGCGACGACGTCGCGCCCGAGGCGCAGCAGAAGCAGATCGACGACGACATCGGGGACGACCTCGAGGTGCTGCTGCAGGCCACCGAGCTGGTGGTCACCACACAGTTCGGTTCGACGTCGATGCTGCAGCGCAAGCTGCGCGTCGGCTTCGCCAAGGCCGGCCGCCTGATGGACCTGCTGGAGTCCAGGGGAGTGGTGGGACCCTCCGAGGGCTCCAAGGCCCGCGACGTCCTCGTCAAGCCGGACGACCTGGCAGCGGTCCTGGCCGCCATGAAGGGCCAGGACGGACCGGTCGCCGCGGATTCCCAGACGGCTGCGCTGAGCGAGAACGCCAACGCCAACATCGCCCAGGGCGGCTATGCGGAGGACCTGGTCGCCGCGGACCTGGACAACCGTACCCAGTCGATCGATTATCACGACGGCGCTGACGGCGGCTCCGATGACCAGGACGGCTCCGAGGATGCCTGGTCGCTCACCGGACGGTAACCGGCGAAGACGGTAGCCTAGGAAGGTGACTAGCGCCGAAACCAACGCCGGGTCCGCCCCGCGGATCTGGAACCTGCCCAACATCCTCACGATGCTGCGAATCGCGCTGGTACCCTTTTTCGTCTGGTTCCTCGTCGCCGACGCTCCGGGCCTGACTGCACAGAACGGACCGTGGCGCTGGGCCGCCGTCGTCGCCTTCGCGGTGGCGATCTACACCGACAAGCTCGACGGCGACATCGCCCGCAGCCGCGGCCTCGTCACCGACTTTGGAAAGATCGCCGACCCGATCGCGGACAAGCTGCTGATCGGCTCGGCCCTGGTGATGCTCTCCCTGCTCGGCGAGCTGCCGTGGTGGGTCACGGTCCTGATCCTGGTCCGCGAGTGGGGCGTCACGGCGCTGCGCTTCTTCGTCATCCGCTACGGCGTCATCCCCGCCTCCCGCGGCGGGAAGCTCAAGACCGTGGTCCAGACCGCCGCGATCTTCCTCTACGTCATGCCGCTCGCCGCAATCGCGCCCTGGCTGGGATTCGTGGCCTTCGCGGTCATGATGGCGGCCCTGGCGATCACGGTCTGGACCGGTGGCGAATATGTCATCGAGGCCCTCAAGCTGCGTGCCAGCGGCATCCGGGCCCGCAAGCAGCAGGTCCAGGAGGGAACGCCATGAGTACTCAGCAGCCCAGCCCCCACCCGGGGCTCCACCCCAATCTCCACCGCCTCGCCGAACAGGCCGTGGCCACCGCCATTGAGCACGGACTGACGGTGGCCACGGCGGAGTCCCTCACCGCCGGTATGGTGGCCGCAGTGCTGGCCGACACGCCCGGTGCGTCGGCGATGCTGCAAGGCGGCGTCGTTGCCTACGCGAACTCGGTCAAGGCAGACGTCCTCGGGGTGTCCCGCGACATCCTCGACGCGGCCGGCTCGGTGGACGGTCAGGTCGCCGCCGCGATGGCCGCCGGCGCGCGCGCCGCGTGCGGAGCCGACGTCGGGATCGCCACCACCGGCGTGGCCGGCCCGGAGCCGCACGACGGCAAGGACGTGGGCACCGTCTACATCGGCCTCGCCACCGCTGAGGGCGCGACGTCGTTCGCGTACCGCTTCGAGGGATCCCGCCAGGAGATCCGGGCGCTGGCGTGTGGCGCCGCCCTGGAACGCCTGCTCGAAGCCCTGTCCGCGGCAAGCTACCGCGGGTAAAGTTGCCGGGAACAAAAGTTGATTCCGAATAGTTGTTACATTGTGTCGCCCCGGAATAAGGGTGGCGCCTAGGATGAAGTCATTACAATGTTCGCCCTCAACAGCGAACCAAACATACGAGGGAGCAAGGCGATACAGATGGTAAAGCAGCCCGTATCCGTAAACGGCGTTGTCCGCTGGAAGGATGTGGGCCTCGCCGATCAGGCTAAGAGCGAACAGAAGGAGCGCAAGATGGTTGTACTTCGTCACGAAATCGGTGATGTCCTGCGCGATGTCCGCCAACGCCAAGGCCGTACCCTCCGCGAAGTCTCGCACAGTGCCCGTGTATCCCTGGGCTACCTGAGTGAAGTGGAACGCGGCCAGAAGGAAGCCTCCTCGGAGCTGCTCTCCTCGATCTGCTCGGCCCTCGACGTCCCGTTGTCCAGCATGCTCCGCGAAGTCAGCGACCGCGTTGCCGTGGCCGAGGGTGTCGCTGTACCGGACACCGTGCCCCAGGAATTCGCGCAGCGCTATGGCCGTGACCTCGACCGTGAGCTCAACACCGAGCTGAACGACGAGCTGGCCACCGGCCTGCTCTCCGGGGCGCGCTAGCCCCAGTCCATTACCTTCAAAGGGAAGGTCCCCGGCGGTGTGCCGGGGACCTTTTCCGTGTTGTGGCCGGTTTGTCGAAGGGCCGGAGCTGTTTAGAGGGCTTCGTCCCGAGGGAAGCCGTCGCGCTCGTACGTGGCGTTCAGCTTCGCCATGTAGGCGGCAAAGGCTTCAAGTTCCCCGGCGGGCCACTCCGCCAGCCGCTCGCGGAAGACCTCGCGGCGGGCATCCTGGACCAGGTGCATCTTCTCCTCGCCCTTGGTCGTCAGGCTGATGGCCTGGGCCCGGCCGTCCAGCGGATCGGCCTGCTTCGAGACCAGCCCGAGGCCTTCAAGGAACGCGACCTGGCGGCTCACCGAAGGCTTGCCGACGCCGATGCAGGACGCCAGCTCGGTCAGCCGGATCGGACCCTTGGTGCGCAGCACGGACAGCAGGCCGTAGGCGGCGGGCTCCATCTCGGGGTGGACCTGCCGGGAGAGCTGCTGCGACATGGAACGGGCACGCCGCCAGAGCAGGCTCAACTGGTGTTCGACGGCAGCCAGGGCCTCCTCGGGGGAGGCCTCGCCGGTCCCGGAAATTCGCGCCGGGTCCGGGGCGGCGTCGCGTGGGGTGCTCATAGCAACCATTCTAGGGTCCGCGCCCGTGAGAGACTTGACCGGTGAGATTGAGTGACTTCTGGCGGCTGATGGACGACGAGTTCGGGGCTGGATATTCCCGTGTCCTGAGCAGCTCCCTAGTGCTCGCCGGCGTCGGTGGGCGCACCGCGGACCAGGCCCTCAGCGACGGGGTGCCGCCCCGGCAGGTCTGGCTGGCGCTCTGCGACGTCCAGGACGTCCCTGCCGAGCGGCGGCTCGGCCGCGACGTCAAGCCGCGCGGCTAGGTCCGGACCCGCCCGGGTTCCCGCCTGACACGCCGCAGGATTGTTCGAATATCTGTTCGGGTCCGGCTATGCTTTTTTCAGAGCGTTTTCCACATACGCGACGACGGCAGCAACTTTGTCAGTGGCTGCCACTAGCGTCAGTGATGACATAGCAACGGCCACGACGGCCACTCTCCAGCGAGAAAGTATTAGAGGTGTGAATCATGGCCGCAGCCCCGGATCGCCAGAAGGCGCTCGACGCAGCGCTTGCCCAGATTGACAAGCAGTTCGGCAAAGGCTCCGTCATGCGCCTGGGCGATGAAGTCCGCGCGCCCATCGAGGTCATCCCAACCGGCTCCATCGCGCTGGACGTAGCCCTCGGAATTGGCGGCCTGCCCCGCGGCCGCGTCGTCGAGATCTACGGCCCCGAATCCTCCGGTAAGACCACAGTTGCCCTGCACGCCGTGGCCAACGCGCAGCGCCAGGGCGGCATCGCCGCCTTCATCGACGCCGAACACGCGCTTGACCCGGAATACGCCGCCAAGCTCGGCGTCGACACCGACGCGCTCCTCGTCTCCCAGCCGGACACCGGTGAGCAGGCGCTTGAAATCATGGACATGCTGATCGGCTCCGGCTCGCTGGACGTCATCGTCATCGACTCCGTGGCGGCCCTGGTGCCCCGCGCCGAAATCGAAGGCGACATGGGCGACAGCCACGTCGGCCTGCAGGCACGGCTGATGAGCCAGGCGCTGCGTAAGATCACCGGCCGGCTGAGCCAGACCAAGACCACCGCGATCTTCATCAACCAGCTCCGCGAGAAGATCGGTGTCTTCTTCGGCTCGCCGGAAACCACCACCGGTGGTAAGGCGCTGAAGTTCTACGCCTCGATCCGCATCGACGTCCGCCGTATCCAGACCCTCAAGGAGGGCGCGGACTCCGTCGGCAACCGCACCAAGGCCAAGATCGTCAAGAACAAGATGGCTCCGCCCTTCAAGATCGCCGAATTCGACATCATCTACGGCCAGGGCATCTCCCGCGAGGGCGGCATCATCGACATGGGTGTCGAGCACGGCCTGATCAAGAAGTCCGGCTCGTGGTTCACCTACGACGGCGACCAGCTGGGCCAGGGCATGGAGAACTCCCGCCGCTTCCTGCGCGACAACCCGGAGCTCGCTGCCGAACTCGAGCGCCTGATCAAGGAAAAGCTCGGCGTCGGGGTCAAGGCCGCGGACCCGGAGGAATCACCGAAGCTGAAGGCCGTTGACGGCTTCTAACAGCCGGGCCTCCGCCGCGCGACGCCGCAAGGGGTCAGGATTCCCTTCCCGGAATCCTGGCCCCGGCGTCGTTGACGGCCCCGGCGACCCCGGCCCGTTCGCCCCGGCGGCTCCGCCGGCACCGGAGCAGGATGCCGACGCGGATCCCGCCGCTGTCGCCCGAGCCGTCGTGCTGCGGCAGCTGACCAACTCGCCCAAGAGCCGGCTGCAGCTCTCCCGCAAGCTGGCCGAGCGCAACATCCCCGAAGACGTCGCCGAGGCTGTCCTTGACCGTTTCGAAGAGGTCCGCCTGATCGACGACGCCGAGTTTGCCGACATGTGGGTCCGCAGCAGGGCCCAGACGCGCAAGCTTGCCAAGGGTGCGCTCCGCCGCGAGCTGGCTGAGAAGGGCATCGACCAGGAGACTGCCGCCGGCGCACTCGAGCAGCTCAGCGATGAGGACGAGGAAGCCGCGGCCCGGGAACTCGTGGAGCGCAAGCTGCGCAACGCCCGGGGCCTGGAAGACCGCGCGGAGCGGGACAAGGCCGTCCGCCGGCTGGCCTCGATGCTCGCACGCAAGGGCTACCAGCCCTCCCAGGCCTTCCGAATCGTCGGTGCGGCCGTCGACGCGTCCCTCGAAGAACGGGACGGCGAGGCCTGAGGGCGCCAGCGGCAGCATGGCCCGCGAAAGCGGCCGCAGCGACCCGGTACCCTTAACAGGTGAGTCTGACCATTCCTACCCCAGCCCCCGGCGGAAACCCTTTCCCGGATGAGACGGCCCCGGCCCGCAGCTACCAGGTGCGGACCTTCGGCTGCCAGATGAACGTCCACGATTCCGAGCGGATGGCCGGCATGCTCGAGGCCGCCGGCTACGTGCGCTCCGACGGCGAGCTGGCCGACGTCGTTGTCTTCAACACCTGCGCGGTGCGGGAAAACGCCGACAACAAGCTCTACGGCAACCTCGGCATTCTCCGCCCGGTCAAGGAAGCCAACCCGGGAATGCAGATCGCCGTCGGCGGCTGCCTCGCGCAGAAGGACCGCGAGACGATCCTTCAGAAGGCGCCCTGGGTCGACGCGGTCTTCGGGACCCACAACGTCGGGGCCCTGCCGGCCTTGCTGGAACGGGCACGCCACAACAACGAGGCGCAGCTGGAAATCCTCGAATCGCTCGACGTCTTCCCCTCCACGCTGCCCACCAAACGCGACTCGGTCTATGCGGGCTGGGTCTCCATTTCGGTCGGCTGCAACAACACCTGCACCTTCTGCATCGTTCCGGCGCTGCGGGGCAAGGAAAAGGACCGCCGGCCCGGCGACATCCTTGCCGAGATCCAGGCCCTCGTCGACGACGGCGCCATCGAGGTCACCCTGCTGGGCCAGAACGTGAACTCCTACGGCGTCGAGTTCGGCGACCGGCAGGCGTTCTCCAAGCTGCTGCGCGCCTGCGGCGAGATCCCCGGCCTGGAACGCGTCCGGTTCACCAGCCCGCACCCGGCGGCCTTCACCGACGACGTCATCGACGCCATGGCCGAAACTCCCAACGTCATGCCGCAGCTGCACATGCCGCTCCAGTCCGGCTCGGACAAGGTGCTCCGCGAGATGAAGCGGTCCTACCGGTCCACCAAGTTCCTTGGCATCCTCGACAAAGTCCGGGAGAAGATCCCGCACGCGGCGATCTCCACCGACATCATCGTCGGATTCCCCGGCGAAACCGAGGAAGACTTCCAAGCCACGCTCGACGTCGTGGAAAAGTCCCGCTTCGCCACCGCCTTCACCTTCCAGTACTCCAAGCGGCCCGGCACCCCCGCCGCTGAGCTCCCGGACCAGCTGCCCAAGGCCGTGGTGCAGGAACGCTTCGAACGGCTCACCGCTCTGCAGGACCGGATCGCCGCCGAGGAGAACGCCCGCCAGCTCGGCCGCCGAGTCGAGGTGATGGTCACCGCGCAGCCCGGCCGCAAGGCGGGGGAAACCCACCGGCTCTCCGGCCGCGCCCGGGACCAGCGCCTCGTGCACTTCTCCGTGCCGGCCGGCGCCGAAACGCCCCGCCCCGGGGACCTCGTCACCGTGACCATCACCGAGGCCGCGGCGTTCCACCTCGTCGCCGACCCGGCGTCGGTAGAGGACTACAGCCTCCGCCGCTCCCGCGCCGGCGACGCCTGGGACAGGTCCCAGGCCGACTCCTGCGGCGCCCCGGCACCCGGCGGAGCCAGAGCCGGAGCCGGCGGCAGGTCCAGTGGCACCTCCGGCGTTTCCCTGGGCATGCCAAGCCTGCCCCTGCGCGCCCGCTAGTCCGTGGACACTTCCACAGCTCCGGTCATCGCCGTCGTCGGACCCACAGGATCCGGAAAATCGGATCTCGCCGTGTCGCTGGCCCTTGCCCTCGACGGGGAAGTGGTCAACGCCGACGCCATGCAGTTCTACCGCGGTATGGACATCGGAACCGCGAAGATCACCGAAGCTGAGCGCAGGGGTGTGCCGCACCACCTCCTCGACATCCTCGACGTGACCGAAGAGGCCAGCGTCTCGGACTTCCAGCAGCGCGCCCGTGCCGTGATCGCGGATATCCATGCCCGGGGCAAACGGGCCGTCCTCGCCGGCGGCTCCGGCCTGTATGTCCGTGCCGCCCTCGACGTGCTCGAGTTCCCGGGCACCGACCCGGCGATCCGGCGGCGCCTCGAGGAAGAGGAGGCCACGGCCGGTCTCGCCCCCCTGCGGGCCCGGCTGGAACAAGTGGATCCGATCTCCGCGGGCCGGCTGGGTGACGCGCGCCGGGTGATCCGTGCCCTGGAGGTCTTCGAACTCACCGGGCGGGCCTTTAGCTCTCTTATGCCCTCCCGCGAGTACTTCCGGCCCGCCGTGCAGCTCGGGCTTGAGGTGGACCGCGACCAGTTGCGCGGGCGCCTCGCCGCCCGCGTCCACACCATGGTGGCGCAGGGGCTCCTGGCGGAAGTGCAGCGGCTGGACGCCGAAGGCCTGCGCCGCGGCAAGACCGCCTCCCGGGCCCTGGGCTACGCGCAGTTCCTCAAGGTCGTCGACGGCGAGTCGGACGTGGCGCAGGCCGCGGAGGAAACCATCGTCGCGACTCGGCAGTTCGCCCGCCGCCAGCTCACCTGGTTCCGCGCCGACCCGCGAATCAATTGGCTGGACTGGCAGGACCCCGAGCTGCTGGCCAAGTCCGTGGCGCTCTGCCGCTGAGCCCGGCGCCGCCGTTTCCGTTCCGGCACGGCCGGACCGGTAACCTTGGAGCATGGACGAAACCCTTGCCGCGGCCGCTGACCACCCTGCCGCCGGAGACACCGCCGGACTCGGCGGCCTGAAGTTCTCGAAAGGGCACGGAACGGGCAACGACTTTGTCCTGATTGCGGATCCGCACGGCGCCCTTTCCGTCATCCCGGAGCAGGTTGCCGCCATCTGCGACCGCCACCGCGGCATCGGCGCGGACGGCCTCATCCGCGCAGTGCCCTCCCGGTTGCTTCCGGAAGGACGGGAGCTGCTCGACCAGCACCCCGCGGCGGAATGGTTCATGGATTACCGCAACGGTGACGGCTCACTCTCGGAAATGTGCGGCAACGGCGTCCGAGTCTTCGTCCACTTCCTCATCCATGAGGGCCTCGTGGACCTGCCGGCGGGGGAGTCGCTGACCATCGGAACCCGCGGCGGCGTCAAGACCGTGGTGCGCACCGCGTCCGGCTACGCCGTGGACATGGGACCCTGGGAATTCATTTTCCCGGGCGAGGCCACCGCCCGCGCCATGGACTCACTGGTCAGCGCAGACGGACTGGAAGTCGCCAGGCCCGCGCTGTCCGTGAGCATGGGCAACCCGCACACCGTCGTCGCACTGGCCGAGCTGGCCGAGCTCGACTCGACGGAACTGTTCAGGGCGCCCCGCGTCGATCCCGCGCCGCCGCACGGCACCAACGTGGAATTCGTTGTCCCGTCCGAACCGCTCGTCCACGACGGCGTCGGGACCATCACCATGCGCGTGCACGAAAGGGGAGTGGGGGAGACCCTGTCCTGCGGCACCGGCGCCTGCGCCGCCGCCGTCGCGATCCGGCACTGGGCCGGCTCGGGCGCTCCGGACGCCTGGAACGTTAAGGTTCCCGGCGGCGTCGTCGGCGTGAAGTTCTTCATGGCCGCGGACGGCCATGAGCACGTGGAACTTAGCGGCCCCGCCGTGATCGTCGCTAGCGGGATGCTTTCCTGACCCGCAGGATGCGGAAGGACTTTGAGGTGCTCTCGCGGGTGACGGTGAAGCTGCTGTCCAGCTCGGCAGCGAGCCAGCGCTGAAGCGAATCCGAACCAAGGTTCTTCTGCACCACCAGCCACGCTGAACCGCCCGGCGCCAGCCGCGGCAGCCACAGGAGCAGCAGGGCGTGGAGTTCGTCCTTGCCGATCCGGATGGGCGGGTTGGACCAGATGGTGTCGAAGCGCAGCTCCGGATCCACATCCCCGGGGGCGCTGGCGGTAACGTTTTCCAGCCCCAACAGGGCGGCGTTTTCATTCGTCAGGGTGACACAGCGTTCGTTCACATCCACCGCGAAGACCCGGGCATGCGGTGCCCTCAGGGCCATGGTCAGCGCAATCGGACCCCAGCCGCACCCGATGTCCAGCAGGTTCCCCTGCGGCGCGGGGGCCGGGACGTCCGCGAGCAGGACCGCGGTTCCCTTGTCGATGCCGTCCGGGCTGAAAATTCCGGAGGACGTCTGCAATGTCCGCTGCGCGCCGGCCAGCTCCACGGTCAAGGGCTTGCGGGTGAACGGCCCGGCCGGCTGGGCGCTGAAATAGTGTGCAGACTCCATAACTGGCCAGATTAGTTGGCCCTCCGGCGGTATGGGAAACCGGCCCTGACCCGCCGGAGACACGCCGGTCACCCGCGGCCCGGCCCGTCCGGGGCGAGGGAATGGTCTGCTAACGTTAAAGACATGTTCTTGAACTTCAAGTAGCCGGCACGGGCCTCCCATCTTCGCCGAGGTCCCGTCCCCGCAGCGACGCAGGTAGTCACCTTCCGCTCTGTGCGCCCCCCGTGATCGTCCTCAACTGGACCCACCGACGGCGCCCGAACCTTGGAGTTTGGCAGTGCTCACCCGAGCCCGGCCGGGCGGACAGTCTCTCCCTCCCCACGGCGCCACCACGCCTGTTCCTTTCCCTTTTCCCAGCGCTCCTACTCGGAGAACGCCCCAGCCTGCAGCACCGCCGCCGCAGGCACGCCAGGAGGCACGCATGACCCCCAGCCGTCAGCCCAGCGCGAATACCGCGCCACAAGACACCGAACAGCACTATTCTGGAAGGGCAAACCCTTCAAAGGAGACCATGACCAGTCAGCCCAACACCGGACCCGATTCAGCCTCCCAGGACATGACCCCTGCGGAAATTCAGGCTGTCATCGACCGGATCCTCTCCAAAGACGCCCCCGCCCCCAAGGCCGGCCCCGGCACCGGGCACCCCGGCGAGTCGAAGGCGGTGTTCGGCAAGGCGCAAGCAATCTCGCGGCTGGACGAGGAACACGGCAGCTACGACGGCGACCAGCAGGACCTCGAGGAGCGCCACGCGCTCCGCCGCACCGCCGGCTTGTCGACGGAACTCGAAGACGTCACCGAAGTCGAATACCGCCAGCTGCGCCTCGAACGCGTCGTGCTGGCAGGGCTCTGGACCGAAGGCACCCTCGCCGACGCCGAAAACTCCCTGCGCGAGCTCGCGGCCCTGGCCGAAACCGCCGGTTCCGAGGTTCTCGACGGGCTCGTCCAGCGCCGCGCCAAGCCGGACCCGGGCACGTTCCTCGGCTCCGGCAAGGCCCAGGAGCTCAAGGACATCGTGATGTCCACCGGCGCCGACACCGTCGTGGTCGACGCGGAACTGGCCCCTTCCCAGCGCCGTGGCCTCGAAGACATCGTCAAGGTCAAGGTCATCGACCGCACGGCCCTGATCCTGGACATCTTCGCCCAGCACGCCAAGAGCCGCGAAGGCAAGGCCCAGGTGGAACTGGCCCAGCTCGAATACCTGCTTCCGCGCCTGCGCGGCTGGGGTGAATCGATGTCCCGCCAGGCCGGTGGCCAGGTGGGCGGCGCCGGAGCGGGCATGGGTTCACGCGGCCCCGGTGAAACCAAGATCGAGCTGGACCGCCGCCGGATCCGCACCCGGATGGCCAAGCTGCGGCGGGAAATTGCCGCGATGAAGCCGGCCCGGGAGACGAAGCGGGCCAACCGCCGTCGCAATGCCGTTCCGTCGGTGGCCATCGCCGGGTACACCAACGCCGGAAAGTCCTCGCTGCTGAACCGGCTGACCGACGCCGGCGTCCTGGTGGAGAACGCGCTGTTCGCCACCCTGGATCCAACCGTCCGGAAGGCCGAAACCTCGGACGGGCTGGGCTACACCCTCGCCGACACCGTCGGATTCGTCCGCTCGTTGCCCACCCAGCTGGTGGAGGCCTTCCGCTCCACCCTGGAGGAGGTCGCGGATTCGGACCTGATCCTGCACGTCGTCGACGTCTCCCACCCCGACCCGGAGGGTCAGATCGCGGCCGTCCGCGCGGTGTTCAGCGAAGTCGACGCGCGCAAGGTGCCCGAAATCATCGTCCTGAACAAGGCCGACGCCGCCGACCCGTTTGTGATTGAGCGGCTCAAGCAGCGCGAGCCCCGCCATGTTGTGGTCTCTGCCCGCACCGGCGAAGGCATCCCGGAACTGCTCAAGGCCATCAGCGAGGGCATCCCGCGGCCCAGCGTGAAGCTGGAACTGATGATCCCGTACAACCGTGGGGACCTGCTCAGCAAGCTGCATGACACCGACGCGGAGATCATCAGCCTCGACCACGAGGAGACCGGTACCCGTGCCGTGGTGATGGTGCGCGAGGGGCTCGCCGCCGAACTGGATTCCTTCGTCAGCAATGACTGAACCAGCGGTGGCCGAAGGGGAGGCCGCGCCGTCCGAGAGTCGCCCGTCCGGCAGCAGCCCGTCCGGCGAGCAGTTCGTGGTTGAACTGCTCGACCGGGCGGTCGCCGGCATGGGCGGCCAGAGCCGCGACGGCCAGCACGAAATGGCACGACACGTGGCCCGCGCGATAGAGACCGGCGACCACCTGCTGGTCCAGGCTGGCACCGGCACCGGCAAGTCCCTGGCCTACCTGATTCCGCTGATCGCCCACTCGCTGGTCAGCGACAAGCCCACCCTGGTTTCCACCGCCACCCTGGCTCTGCAGACCCAGATTGTTGGCCGCGACCTGCCCCGGCTGCTCAAGACCATCACCCCGGCCCTGGACAGGCCGGTGAAGGTCGCCCTGGTCAAGGGCCGCTCCAACTATGTGTGCCGCCACAAGCTCGAAGGCGGCTTCCCGTCCGAGGAACCGTCCGAGGGCCAGTTGTTCTCCCTCGGCGAGGACACCTCCGTGCCGCACTTCGCGGCCGCGATGGGCGGACCGTCGTCCCAGCTCGGCAAGGAAGTGGTCCGGCTCCGCGACTGGGCCGAGGACACCCTGACGGGGGACCGCGACGAACTGATGCCCGGGGTGACCGACCGCGCCTGGCGGCAGGTCTCCGTCACCTCCATGGAGTGCCTGGGCGCGCAGAAGTGCCCGCTCGCCGCCGAATGCTTCAGCGAACTGGCCCGGCAGAACGCCGCCGACGCCGACGTCGTGGTCACCAACCACGCGATGCTGGCCGTCAGCGCCTTCGAAGGCCTCGCGGTGTTGCCGGAGTACGACGTCGTGGTGGTGGACGAGGCCCACGAACTGCAGGACCGGGTGACCGGCGCCGTGTCCGGACAGCTGTCCGTCGCCATGGTGCACGCTGCCGCGTCGGGCGCCCGCAAGCACGCCGGAATCACCGTGGACGCGCTGAATAATGCCGCGTCCAACCTCGAACTCGCCATTGAGGGCGTGCCCAGCGGGCTGATGCCGAACGGTCTGAACAGCGAACAACTCGATTGCGTGGACCAGTTGCGTGACGCCTGCCGCGCCGCGCTTTCGGACTCCAAGGGGGACAGCGCCAACACCGCCGACGGCGGGCGGCAGCTCGCCCGCTCCCGCCTGATGGTGATCCTGGAACTCTGCGAACGGCTCCTGGCGGCCAAGGAGAACCGCGAGGTGGTCTGGTTCTCCCGCAACAGCAGCTTCGACCCGCAACAGGGCTATTCGCAGCCTGATGACTCCGCGCCGGCGCTGATCAACATCGCCCCGCTCAGCGTCGCCGGGCGGCTGCGCGAGGGATTGTTCGCCGACCACACCGTCGTGCTGACCTCGGCAACCCTCGCCATCGGCTCGGCCTTCGAACCGGCGGCCGGAGGCCTGGGCCTGGTCGGTCCCGGCGCACCGAGCTGGACCGGCGTCGACGTCGGATCCCCCTTCGAATATCCGAAGCAGGGCATCCTCTACGTCGCCAAGCACCTGCCCAAGCCGGGCCGCGGGACGTCCCCCGAAGCCCTCGACGAGCTCGAAAAACTGATCCGGGCCTCCGGCGGCGGCGCGCTGTGCCTCTTCTCCTCCCGGCGTGCCGCTGAAGAAGCAGCCGAGGCCATGCGGCCACGGCTGGGCCTCAATATCCTTTGCCAGGGCGAGTCGACCATGACGGCACTCGTAAAGCAGTTCGCCGACGAGCCTGACACTTGCCTCTTTGGCACCATGTCGCTCTGGCAGGGCGTCGATGTGCCCGGAAACTCCTGCCGGCTGGTGGTCATCGACAGGATCCCGTTCCCGCGGCCGGATGACCCGCTGATGACCGCCCGCTCCCGGGCCGTGGCCCAAGCCGGCGGTAACGGCTTCATGAGTGTATCTGCAACCCACGCGGCCATCCGGCTCGCCCAGGGCGCCGGCCGGCTGATCCGCTCGACGTCGGACAAGGGCGTGGTGGCTGTCCTGGATTCCCGGCTGTCCACCGAGCGCTACGGCGGGTTCCTGCGCGCCGCGCTGCCGCCGTTCTGGCCCACCACCGACCCGGCGGTGGCCCTGGCCGCCCTCGCACGCCTGGCCAAGGAAGCCCCGGCAAAGGAGACGGCCACCTAGCCCCGGTCACCCAACGACGAAGGCCCCGTCCGGAAAACTCGGACGGGGCCTCTCTGTGCCGGGCGCAGCCTGCCGGCGGCGCTAGAGGGAGCGAAGCACCGAGACGACTTTGCCCATGATGACGGCATGGTCGCCGAGGATCGGTTCGTACTGGGTGTTCTGCGGGAGCAGCCAGGTGTGGCCGTCGCGCTGGCGGAACGTCTTGACCGTTGCCTCGTCGTCGAGCAGGGCAGCGACAATGTCGCCGTTGACGGCGTCGTTCTGGCGCCGGACGACCACCCAGTCGCCGTCGCAGATGGCGGCGTCGATCATCGAGTCGCCGGCGACCCGGAGCATGAACAATTCGCCGTGGCCCACCAGTTGGCGCGGCAGCGGCATCACGTCCTCCACCACCTGGTCGGCCAGGATCGGGCCTCCGGCGGCGATCCGGCCCACGAAGGGCACCATTGCGGTGTCGGTGGCGCTGGCGAGTTCCGAGACCGCAACGCCGCCGACGGCCCGCAGGCCGGTGGACTTCGCCACCCCGGAGACCTTGGTAGCGCCCTCGTCGAGCGTCAGAGGCAAAAGGACTTCCATGGCGCGGGGCCTTTTGGGATCCCTCCGCAGGTAACCGAGCTTTTCCAGCTGCGAGAGCTGATGGGTGACGCTGGAGAGGCTGGCGAGGCCGACGGTGTCGCCGATCTCGCGCATCGAAGGCGGGTAGCCGTTGTCCGTCACGGACCGCTGGATGGTCTCCAGGATCTTCTTTTGCCGGACGGTGAGGCCCTTCGGCGCCCGGCCGGTCTGGGGGCTCCGCTGGGCGGCCCTCCCGCCGGCGGCTTGTGCTGCCATGTTCGCCACGCCTTTCCGATCCGCCCGGCCGCCGTGGGCTGCCGGGACCAACTGGTCTGAAAATGTCAGACCCCGCTGATCAACTGCTGTTGATCACCACAAGTGGTTCTGCTGGTTCAAAAGTAGGCCAGCAGACACGCTTTTTCAAACATTTGTTCTAGCGAGTCTCGACAATGTTCGTTCATAAGTGCTAAAACAGAAACTACAAAGTTCGAATATGTGTTCGAAGTGAGTCGCAGGAGCGGGATCATGCGGTTCGGTTCTGTGTTCGAACGTAGTGATCAAGATTTGCGGTCCAGGTTTGCTTTAGATGGTTCGGCCGATTGGCGGCGAGTACGTGGAGTACGCCGGGCGGCACAGATAAGTCCAGGAGGGCTCAGTTCATGTCAGCAGTAAGCGCTATTTCCGGTTCACTGGTTTCCGTTCCCGTGCAGGCGTCACGGTTCGAGGCTTTCGGCCCGCACGGCATCTTCGACGGGCAGGAAGCGGGCCGCGGGCAGCGGGCTGTGCCTGCCGCCGCGCCCAGGCAGGCGCCGCTGCGGCTGACCCGCCGGGGCCGCTTCGTCTTCTTCGGCCTGCCGTTGATTCTGCTGGCTGCGCTCGTCCTTTCGCTCGCCGGTTTCCTGAACGCGCCGGCCAAAGCCGCCGACTCGACCGCGGAGCTCTCGCTCACCCCTACGGTCACCGTGACGGTCCAGCCGGGGGAGTCGCTGTGGGCCATCGCCGGCGCCGTGGCACCGCAGCGCGACCCCCGCGACGTGGTCGCCGACATTGTGCAGCTCAACAACCTCGATGCCGCCCGCGTTATCCCCGGCCAGCAGCTCTACGTGCCCTCCAAGTAATACGGCCCCGGCCGCCCTCTGGGGGTCACAGTTTCGGGGCCGGGCGTGGTCTCACTTAAACTAGGCACGTGACCGACCAGCTAGAGCGCCTCAACCGACTGCCCCTCCGGACCAATCTGAGGGGGTTGCGGCCTTACGGCGCGCCCCAGCTGGATGTTCCGATCTTGCTGAACGTCAACGAAAACACCCATGGCGTCCCGGACGACGTCCGCGCGGCCATCGCAGAGGCAGTGACCGAGGCTGCCGCCGGACTGAACCGGTACCCTGATCGCGAGTTCACCGAATTGCGGGAAGGGCTGGCGGAGTACCTCGGCCACGGCCTCGACGCCGCCAACATCTGGGCCGCCAACGGCTCCAACGAAGTCCTCCAGCAAATCCTCCAGGCCTTCGGCGGTCCGGGTCGCACTGCGCTCGGGTTCCCTCCCACGTACTCCATGTACCCGCTGCTGGCCGCCGGCACGGACACCGAGTACATCGTGGGGGTGCGTGCCGACGACTACGGGCTCAGTGCCGAATCGGCCGCCCGGCAGGTCCGGGAGCTAAAACCCAACGTTGTTTTCCTCTGCTCTCCGAACAACCCCACGGGCACCGGCCTGGGTCTCGACGTCGTCGAGGCCGTCTACGAGGCCGGGGAAGCCAGCCAGACCATCGTGATTGTCGACGAGGCGTACCACGAGTTCGCCCATGACGGAACGCCCAGCGCCCTGACGTTGCTGCCCGGACGCGAGCGGCTGATCGTGTCCCGGACCATGAGCAAGGCCTTTGCCCTGGCCGGCGCGCGGCTGGGCTACATGGCGGCTGCGCCGGAGGTGACCGATGCCCTGCGTCTGGTCCGGCTGCCGTACCACCTGTCCGCCATCACGCAGGCCACGGCGCTGGCCGCGCTGCGCCACCGCGTGGCCCTGATGGCCGATGTTGAAGACATCAAGCGCCAGCGGGACCGGATCGTCTCCGAGCTGACCCGGATGGGGCTGAAACCGGCGGCCTCCGACTCCAACTATGTGTTCTTTGGCGGCCTCGAGAACCCGCATGAGACATGGCAGGGGTTGCTGGACGCCGGTGTGCTGATCCGCGACGTCGGGATCCCCGGCCACCTGCGTGTGACCGCAGGTACTGAGACGGAAACCACAGCGTTTCTGCACGCGCTCGAACGCATCCTGACCGGCCACGAAGCACAGTCCGCCTAGACTTAAGCCAGGACCCACGCACACCGCCGGCGTTCGCCGGGCGCCCGCCTCATCCAAAGGACACCCCACATGAGCAACACCGGATCTGCCGCTGCCGAGGCCCGGACCGCACGCCTCGAACGGACCACCAGCGAGTCGTCCGTGCTGGTCGAGATCGACCTGGACGGCACCGGCGTCTCGGACATCAGCACCTCGGTGCCGTTCTACGACCACATGCTGACGGCGCTGAGCAAGCACTCCCTGATCGATATGACGGTGAAGGCCACCGGTGACACCCACATCGATGTCCACCACACCGTGGAAGACGTCGCCATCACCTTCGGGGAGGTCCTGCGCACCGCCCTGGGGAACAAGGCCGGCATCCGCCGCTTCGGCGAGGCCACCGTGCCGCTCGACGAGGCGCTCGCACACGCCGTCGTCGACGTCTCCGGTCGGCCCTACCTCGTGCACGCCGGAGAACCTGCGGGCCAGGAATACCACCTCATCGGCGGCCACTTCACCGGGTCCTTGACCCGGCATGTCTTCGAGGCGATCACCCTGCATGCCGGAATCTGCCTGCACATGAACGTCACCGCCGGCCGGGATCCGCACCACATCGTCGAGGCGCAGTTCAAGGCCTTTGCCCGGGCCCTCCGCGCGGCTGTTGAGCCGGATCCCCGGGTCGAGGGTATTCCCTCCACCAAGGGTGCGCTGTGACCGGCAAAGTTCTCCAGGACGGCGCGATCATCGACCCTGACGCCTACCGGAAGCCCGTGTCGCCCGAGGGTAAGCCCACGGTCACCGTGCTGGACTACGGTTCGGGTAACGTCCGATCGGCCGTGCGCGCCCTCGAGCGCGCCGGCGCCGAGGTCATCCTCAGCGCCAGGCCGGAAGACGTGCTGAACGCCGACGGACTCGTCGTCCCCGGCGTCGGGGCCTTCGAAACCGTCATGAACGAGCTCAAGGCGGTCGACGCCGTCCGGATGATCGGACGCCGGGTCGCGGGCGGCCGGCCCGTGCTGGCGATCTGCGTCGGACTCCAGGTCTTGTTTGAGGCCGGCGTCGAACACGGCACCGTTGCCGAGGGCATGGGGGAGTGGCCCGGCAAGGTCGAGCTGCTGCCGGCCGACGTGGTGCCGCACATGGGCTGGAACACCGTCACCGTTCCGGAGGGCTCCCGGCTCTTTGCCGGCGTCGAGAACGAGCGCTTCTACTTCGTGCACTCCTACGGTGTACAGCACTGGGATTTCGATGTGATCCAGCCGCGCATGAAGGCGCCGCTCGTCACCTGGTCCGAACACGGTGCCCCGTTCATCGCAGCGGTGGAAAACGGTCCGCTCTGCGCCACCCAGTTCCACCCCGAAAAGTCCGGCGACGCCGGCGCGCGCCTGCTCCGCAACTGGGTGGACGGTCTGCGCAGCGGCGCCGCCACCAGCGGTGCCGCCGAGGCCGGTACAGTCCAGCCTGGCACCCCGGAACAGACCGCCTAGATGTGGTCCATAGTCCTGATGGGCCTCGCCGGACTGCTGGTGGGCGGCGCCCTGTCCTTCCGGCAGCAGAAAAGCCCGCTCTGGGTCCAGATCGTGTTCTACATCCTGGCCGGCATGTCGCTGCTGGCCGCCTGGCTGTTAACCCTGCCGGGGAACTGACCCTGCCGGGCACCTGACCACCACGTCCCAGCCCGCCCCGACCGCCACCCCGATACGTGAGGACCCAACGATGACCACCGAAACCCCGCTGCCGGTACTAGAGCTGCTCCCCGCCGTCGACGTCGTCAACGGCCAGGCCGTGCGCCTGGTCCAGGGCGAAGCCGGCAGCGAAACCAGCTACGGCACTCCGCTGGAGGCGGCGCTCAACTGGCAGAAACAGGGCGCCGAATGGGTCCACCTCGTGGACCTCGATGCAGCCTTCGGCCGTGGCTCCAATGCCGAACTGCTGCGCGAGGTCGTCGGCCGGCTGGACATCAAGGTCGAACTCTCCGGCGGCCTGCGCGACGACGAGTCGCTGGAAAAGGCCCTCGACCTCGGTGTGGCCCGGGTGAACCTCGGCACCGCCGCGCTGGAGAACCCCGACTGGACCTCCCGTGTGATCGAGCGTTTCGGGGACAAGATCGCCGTCGGCCTCGACGTCCGCGGCACCACCCTCGCCGGCCGCGGCTGGACCAAGGAGGGCGGCGACCTCTGGGACGTGCTCGGCCGCCTCGAGGAAGCCGGCTGCGCCCGCTACGTCGTCACCGACGTCACCAAGGATGGCACCCTGCAAGGCCCCAACGTCGAACTGCTGCGCCAAATGGTGGAGAAGACCGGCAAGCCTGTCGTGGCCTCCGGCGGCATCTCCAGCCTCGAGGACCTCAAAGTCCTGCGCTCCCTGGTGCCGCTCGGGGTCGAGGGCGCCATCATCGGCAAGGCCCTCTACAACGGCAACTTCACGCTGCCCGAAGCCCTCGACATCGCCGGCCGCCGCTAGGGAAGTCCCGGCCATGGAGCACAACCCCCCGCCTCAGGGAACATTGCCCGAGCACAGCCAGCCCGGCGGGCGCCCCTTGCCCGGCCACATCGCCGCCGCCCTCGCGGGCGCCGGGGGCGCGACGGACTCCGCCGGCCAGCCCTGGGCCGGCCGCAGCCTCAGCGGTGACGACGCCAAGATCCACAACTTCGAGGACGACGACGGCGCCGCCGACGCCGGCTACCTGGCCGCGCTGGACGCCCTCGCCGCCGGCACCGGGGACGAGGCAGCCGTGGTGGCATCGCTGGCTACCGCGCGCGTCTTCGTGCCGATCGTGGCCCGGCTTGCCGAAGAAGGCGAGGGCGTAGCCGGCCAGGAGGGCAAGAAACAGCACGGGGAGGACCTGCACGGCGACAAGCAGGCGGACATGGCCCTCGTGACCTTGCAGGCCCCCGACGGCCGGACCGCGCTGCCGGTCTTCACCTCTGCCGGGGCCCTGGCGGCCTGGCACGCGGAGGCGAGGCCCGTGGCGGTCTACGCGGCGCGGGCCGCGCTCTCCGCCGTCGCCGAGGGGGCCGAACTGCTGGTCCTCGACCCCGGCTCGGCTGCCACCTTTGTGGTGCGCCGGCCCGCCGTCTGGGCCCTGGCCCGGCAGCACGCCTGGACGCCCAGCTACAGCGATCCGGCGGTGGCCGAAGCTGTCGCAACCGCAGCGGGTGGCCTTCCGGCGCTCCGGCGCGTTGAAATCCACCCCGGCGGGGGAGTGGCATCGGCGCAGGCCGGCGGGGGCCAGCTTCCCGGCGGGGGCGCCGGTCCGGAGCTGCGGATGGTGCTGTACCTTGAAGACGGGCTCGACGCCGCCGCGGTGCAGTCCCTCGTGGCCGGGCTGAACAACGCCTTGGCCCGGAATGAAACATTTGCCGAACGGGTTGACTCGATCGACATCAAGTTGCAGCGCGCAGCACCCTAGCCGAAGCCGGCGCGAAGGCCTCCGGGTGCTGCCAACGGCAGTACACAAAGGAAAGCAGTTTCGTGAATTTCGCGCTCTACCGGGACCTACTGGCCGTGAGGCCCATCAGGAACCTCCTGCTCGTTGGCATGGTCGCCCGGATCCCGCACTCCGCGGCCGGCGTGCTGCTGACACTGCACATCGTCCTCACCCTGGGACAGGGCTACGCGGCCGCCGGGGCTGCCGCGGCCGTCATGACGATCGGCATCGCCGTCGGAGCCCCGTGGCGCGGACGCCGGGTGGACACCGTGGGCCTGCGCCGGGCGCTGATCCCGTCCGTCGTCTCGGAGACCGTGATCTGGTCGATCGTGCCGCACGTCGGCTACGAACTGCTGCTGCCCCTGGTCTTCGTGGGAGGCCTGCTGACGCTGCCGATCTTCAGCGTCGTGCGCCAATCGCTGGGCATCCTCGCCGGCGGGGAGCAACGCCGGACGGCCTTCGCCCTGGACGCGATCAGCACCGAACTGGTCTTTATGATCGGACCCGCGGCCGGCGCCGTCGTCGCCACCGCGGGCTTCTCCGCGCTGGGGCTGACCGTGGTGGGCGTTGCCACCTCCCTGTCCGGCCTGTTCCTGATGTGGATCAACCCGCCCACCCGCAGCGCCGACTCCGGGGCTGAGCCGGACACAGCGTTCGAGGCGGCCCAGCAGGAAGGCGCGGAGACGGCCCTGGTGGCCGCGGCACCCCACGTCCAGGAAGCCGCTGCCGAGCTGGCACCACTGGCCGCCGCGGAGCAGCGGCGGCAGGGCCGCCTCGGCCTGCGGCACAAAGTCGTCCGCAACTTCGCCTGGTTCACGGCAGGCGTGGCGGCGGTCTTCGCCGTCGCGGCCGGCGCGGGCATGGTGCTCAGCGGCACCGACGTCGGCATCGTCGCGGCCCTCGAGAGAGGAGGGCACCAGGCCGAAATCGGCATCGTTTTCCTGTTCTGGTGCGCGGCATCCGTGCTGGGCGGACTGGTCTACGGCGCCATGCACCGGCCGGTGTCCCCGCTCTTGCTGCTGCTGGGCATGTCCGCACTGACGATTCCGATGGCCTTCGCGCACGACACCTGGACCCTCGCGGTACTCTCGCTGCTGCCGGGCCTGCTCTGCGCGCCAGTGCTCTCCGCGGCGTCGGAGAAGGTGGCGGAACTGGTCGAGGAGGGCCGCCGCGGCGAGGCGATGGGCTGGTACGGCTCGGCCCTCACCGGCGGCGTGGCACTCGGCGCCCCGCTGGCCGGGATCTTCATCGACGGCGTGGGCCCGGGCGCGGGGTTCGTCGCGGTGGGGGTGGCCGGCGTCGTCTTGTGCCTGGTGGGGCTGGTCCTGCAGCACCGCCGGCGGCGGCGGCTCGGCCCGGCCTGACCGGCTCGCGCCGATCCCGCAGGCCGCTCCGGCCAGCCAGGCGGTTAAACGACGACGGCGGCGCGGACCGTTCTGGTCCGCCCGCCGCCGTCGCTGTGGGCCGCTGGTTCGCTGCCTGTTGCTTAGTTGACCGGGCCGGTGTACTTCTCGCCCGGGCCCTTGCCCGGTGCGTCCGGGATGACGGATTCCTCGCGGAAAGCGAGCTGCAGGGAGCGCAGGCCATCGCGCAAGGGCCCGGCGTGCTGGGAACCGATTTCGGGTGCCGCGGATGTGACGAGTCCGGCCAGGGCCGTGATCAGCTTGCGCGCTTCGTCGAGGTCCTTGAGCTCTTCGGCGTTATCCTCGGCGGCCAGGCCGAGCTTCACGGCGGCGGCGCTCATCAGGTGAACGGCGGCGGTGGTAATGACCTCGATCGCGGGGACCTCGGAGATGTCGCGGATCTGCTGGGAGACGTCGGCCTGCGCCTCGGCCGGCTGGTAAACGTGTGAATTACTATCTGAAGTGCTCATGCTGGTAAGCTTGTCACAGACCGACTGAATGTCGTTATTTCTGCAGGGTTAAGGATCACCGGTTGAGAAACACCGGTTGAGACACACCACGTGGAACCCGCCGGCGCACATGTGCGTTGACCGGGTGCCTTTCTGTAGAATGGCTTTTCAGTTTGCAAGCGGAGTTCTCTCCCACCCGCGCCAGCCGCGCGTATTCCTCACGGAATCAAGGTTGCCGGGTACCTGGTCGGGCATCCTTCCCGGGCGTTACGCCTGGCGGGGGACGCATGTCGCCTCCTCACGGGGGAGGGCAGTTCCGATCTTCGAGGCCTTCGATTGCTCCGGCAATTGGAGGCCTTCTTCATTTTCCGGCGAAGTACCCCCACGATCACAGGAGCTTTAACATTAGCGAGCCAAGAATCAATGAGCGTATCCGCGTCCCCGAGGTGCGGCTGGTCGGCCCTGCAGGTGAACAGGTAGGAGTCGTCCGTATTGAGGATGCCCTGCGCTTGGCTGCCGAGTCCGATCTTGATCTCGTTGAAGTTGCACCGCAGGCGAAGCCTCCGGTGTGCAAGCTGATGGACTTTGGCAAGTACAAGTACGAAGCCGCCGTCAAGGCACGTGAGGCCCGGAAGAACCAGACCAACACGGTACTGAAGGAAATCCGGTTCCGGCTCAAGATCGACACCCACGACTACGAGACGAAGCGCGGCCACGCGCTCCGGTTCCTCGGCGCCGGTGACAAGGTCAAGGCCATGATCCAGTTCCGCGGCCGCGAACAGCAGCGCCCCGAGATGGGCATCCGCCTGCTCCAGCGCTTCGCCGACGACGTTGCCGAAGTGGGCGTCGTGGAGTCCAGCCCGCGTATCGATGGCCGCAACATGGTCATGGTGGTTGGTCCGCTGAAGAACAAGGCCGAGGCGAAGGCAGAAGCCCGCCGTGCAACGCAGCGCGCAGAAGCCAAGGCCGAGAACGAAGCCAAGGCGTCCGGTGGAGGCCGCGTTGACACGTCCGGCCCCGAGGCACCCCTGACCCAGTCCCTCGCGGACCTCCTTCCGGAGGGCTACCAGGTCCGGACAGAGGCGCCCGAGGCTGAGGCAGCCGAAGCAGCGGCTCCGGCGACGGAAGCTCCCGCCGTCGAGGTGCCCAAGGCCGAGGAAGCCGCTGGCGAGAAGGCTCCGGCCGCCGAAGCCCCCGCCGCGGTAGAGCCCAAGCAGGAAGCCCCCAAGGCCCCGGCGGCAGCTCCGAAGCAGGCGGCCCCCAAGGCCGATGCGAAGCCGGCAGTAAGCAAGGCACCGGCTGCCCCTAAGGCCGCGGCCCCCAAGGCTGCACCGAAGGCGCCCGCTGCTGCGGCCCCCGCCGCGACGCCGGCCGCCGAGAAGCCTGCTCCGAAGCCGACCGCGGCTCCGAAGCCGGTAGCCCGGCCTGCAGCGCCGAAGCCTGCGGCACGGCCGGCCCCCAAGGCCGCCCCGAAGCCGGGCAGTAAGAAGACCAACTAGTTCAGGGCTGCCGGACAGCAATGTCCGGCAGCAAGCAACCAGCACGCCGCCCGCAGGGGTGGCTGCACGAAAGACTGCAGACCTAGTCTGCGGATACGTAAGGAGATCGGTTCCCATGCCGAAGATGAAGACCCACAGCGGTGCTAAGAAGCGCTTCAAGCTGACCGGTAGCGGCAAGCTGCGCCGCCAGCAGGCCAACCGCCGCCACTACCTCGAGCACAAGTCCTCCAGGCTGACCCGCCGCCTCGCCGGCGACAAGATCGTCTTCAAGGGCGACGCCAAGGTCATCCGGAAGATGCTCGGCATCTAAGTTCCAAGTTCTCGGAGCGATTGCCACCTGGCAGCCGTCCACTACCAAAAAGGCTTCTCAGGCCAGCCGGGTTTTCCGGCAGTAGACGCTTGGGATCAGAATTCTGAAGGAGTACGCACGTGGCACGTGTGAAGAGGGCGGTCAACGCCCACAAGAAGCGCCGGGTTATCCTCGAACGCGCAAAGGGCTACCGTGGACAGCGTTCACGCCTGTACCGCAAGGCCAAAGAGCAGCTGCTGCACTCGTTTGTGTACAGCTACGGCGACCGCAAGAAGAAGAAGGGCGACTTCCGCCGCCTGTGGATCCAGCGCATCAACGCTGCGTCCCGCGCCAACGGCCTGACCTACAACCGTCTGATCCAGGGCCTCAAGGCCGCTGAGGTCGAGGTTGACCGCCGTATGCTGGCCGAGCTGGCCGTCTCCGACGCCAACGCCTTCGCCGCACTGGTCAAGGTCGCCAAGGACTCGCTGCCGGCAGACACCTCCGCTCCGGCCGTCCAGGCTGAAGCCGCTCCGGCTCCGAAGGCCGCCGAGAAGGCTCCCGCGAAGAAGCCTGCTGCCAAGAAGGCTGACGCCGAGGCCGCAAAGTAGTCCCTGCCGCCGTCGAAAGACAGCGCAGTTCAAGGACCAGCTGCGAAAGCAACTAAGGTTCTTATATGAACGAAACCGGGCGCCCGCAAGACTCACCACTTTCCAATCCTCGAGCCGATCGAGTGAGGAAGGTGGCACAGCTTGCCGGGCGCCCGGCCCGTTTAAAGCGCAGCGAGTTTCTGGCGGAGGGCCCGCAGGCTGTCCGGGAGGCCCTGGTCCTGCACCAGAAGAGGATCGCCGCCGGGGAACCCGGGCTCGTCTATGAGGTCTACGCCAGCGAGGCCTGCCTCGACCGGCACCCCGACCTGGAGGCCCTTGCGGAGGGCACCGCCGCGTACCTCGCCACCGACGAAGTGCTGGCCGCCATGGCGGACACGGTCACCCCGCAGGGCATTCTCGCGGTTTGCGGTTTCCTGGACGTCGGGCTCGACCAGGTCCTGGACGCGGACCCGCAGCTGATCGCGGTGCTGTGCCAGGTCCGCGACCCCGGCAACGCCGGGACCGTGCTCCGGGCGGCCGACGCCGCCGGCGCGGACGCCGTCATCCTGACCGCCTCCAGCGTCGACATCTACAACCCCAAGGCCGTCCGCTCGACGGCCGGATCGCGCTTCCACCTGCCCGTGGTGCTCGGCGCCGACGTCGAGGAACTGGTGGCCCGCTGCAAGGAACGCGGCATCGGAATCCTCGCGGCGGACGGCCAGGGCCAGCTGAACCTGGACCGCCTCCAGGACGAGAACGTGGCCCGGCGCCTGGGCGCCTCCGCCGTAGAGTCGGCCTTCGCGCTGGAACAGCCCACCGCCTGGCTCTTCGGCAACGAGGCGCAGGGATTGTCCGAGGAGGAACTCGCCCTGGCCGACCACCGGGTTGCCGTCCCGGTCTACGGGGCCGCCGAGAGCCTCAACCTCGGCACCGCGGCTACGGTGTGCCTGTACGCCAGCGCGCGGTCCCAGCAGCCCGCCGCCTCTTCATAGCGGACGTCCGCAAAAACAACGACGGCGGGGACCCACCAATCCGTGGGCCCCCGCCGTCGTCCTTTCACCGCTGCGGCACTGCTGCCGGGGCGGTGGCTTGAGAGATTATGTGGTCCGGTTGCGGCCGGTGACTGCGCCGTAGATGCCGGCAACAACGAGGCCGCCGACAATGGCCAGGAGCCAGGAACCGAGGTTCCAGAATTCCATCTTGCCGCCGCCGAACAGCAGGTCGCCGATCCAGCCGCCGACAATGGCTCCGACGACGCCGAGCACGAGGCTGGTGACCCAGCCGCCACCGACCTTGCCAGGCATGATTGCCTTAACGATTGCACCTACAATGAGTCCGAGAATGATCCAGCCTAGAAAGCCCATTTCTCCTCCTACATATTCGTCGGCATTCACCTTAGGAATCCCGATTATGGCTTCAAGCTAACACACGGCGTCATCCCATGTCAGCAACATCACCCCCAATCGTTACGTGCTTCCGGAGGCCCCGCCGCGGTGCGGGAGCTGGCCCGGAACGGGTACGGTGTTGCTTGCGGATACAGGTCCTTGCCGGTGTCCGCGATTCCCTCGAAAAACCTCCAAAGGAGAAGCTCTCTTGGCTGCAAATGGCGGTACCAAGGCGATTGTCGCGGCGCTGGCCGCCAACCTGACGATCGCCGTCCTGAAGTTCGTCGCGTACATCCTGACGTTCTCCTCATCGATGCTGGCCGAAGCGATCCACTCCCTCGCCGACTCCGGCAACCAGCTGCTGCTCCTGGTGGGCGGCAAGCGCGCCAAGAAGGAAGCAAGCCCCGAGCATCCCTTCGGCTACGGGCGCGAGCGGTACATCTACGCGTTCATCGTCTCGATCGTGCTGTTCAGCGTTGGCGGCCTCTTTGCCCTCTACGAAGCGTGGGGCAAGCTGCAGGACCCCCACGGCATCGAGGGCGACTTCTGGTGGGTGCCGCTGGCGGTCCTCGTCGGCGCCATCATCGCCGAGTCTTTCTCGTTCCGGACGGCAATCATTGAGTCCAACCACATCCGCGGCAAGCAGGGCTGGGTACACTTCATCCGCAATGCCAAGCAGCCCGAGCTGCCCGTGATCCTGCTGGAGGACTTCGGCGCGCTGCTGGGGCTGGCCTTCGCGCTGTTCGGCGTGAGCCTGACGCTGGTCACCGGCAACGGCATCTGGGATGCCCTGGGCACTGCCATGATCGGTCTGCTGCTGGTGGCAATCGCCGCCGTGCTGGCCGTGGAAACCAAGTCCCTGCTCATCGGCGAGTCCGCCACGAAGGCCGACGTCGCGAAGATCCGCGGCGCCATCGAATCCGACGGCACCCGCATCATCCACCTCAAGACCATGCACCTGGGCCCCGAGGAACTCTTGGTCGCGGCCAAGATCGGCATCGGCCACTCCGATACCGGCCGGGAGGTGGCGGCGGCAATCGACGCCGCCGAGACCCGGATCCGGGACGCCGTGCCGACAGCGCGGGTCATCTACCTGGAGCCGGACCTGGAGCGCGTCAACGCCAGCTAGGGCCGGGCGTCGCACCGAGGCCGCTGGGCCGGGGCCGTATTTCGCGGGCTACCGGACCAGCGGTCTCTTGCGTTCCACCGCACCGCTGAGCAGCGCGACGCCGAGGCCCAGGATGGCCAGCACGGCTCCCACCAGGGCCGGGGCCACGAAGCCCCAGCCCCACGCGATGACGAGGCCTCCGAGGAACGCGCCCAGGGCGTTGGCCACATTCAGTGCGGCGTGGTTCAGCGAGGACGCCAGCGACGGCGCATCGGGGGAGGCGTCCAGGAGGCGGGTCTGCAGCGCCGGAACGAGCATGGAACCGGCCGCGCCCACAACAAAGACCATCACGTAGGCGGACCAGGGCCAGTGCACGGCCACCGCGTAGACCACGAGCGCCACGGCTACGCCGGGCAGGACCCAGTAGATGGTGCCCATGACCGACCTGTCCGCGATGCGGCCGCCGACGATATTGCCCGCCACCATGCCCACACCGTAGAGCGCGACGACGAGCGGCAGCCATTCCGCGGGGATGCCGGCCACCGAGGTCATGGTGTGGGCAATGTAGGTGTACGTGGCGAAGAACCCGCCGAAACCGACAATGCCGATCAGGATGGCCAGCCAGACCTGCAGACGTTTCAGCGCACCGAGTTCGCGCCGGATGCTGGCGTCGGCGTGCGGTTTTTGGAACGGCACGAACTTCCACAGCATCGCCATGGTGGCAATGCCGATCAGGCCCACCAGCAGGAAGAGCAGGCGCCAGCCGAAGTTCTGGCCCAGCCAGGTCCCGAACGGCACACCGATCACATTGGAGACGGTCAGGCCTGCCATCACCATCGAGATCGCCCAGCCGCGCCGCGTCGGGGCCACGAGGGACGAGGCGATGACAGCGGCAACCCCGAAGAAGGCGCCGTGCGGAAGCCCCGCAGCGAAGCGGGACACCAGCATGGTGCCGTAGTCCGGGGCAATGAACGAGCTGAGGTTGGCGAGGCTGAAAAACAGCATGAGCCCCAGCGCGAGGTACTTGCGCGGCAGCTTGGCTCCGACCGCGGCCAGCACCGGCGCGCCGACCACCACGCCCAGGGCGTAGGCGGAGATCAGGTGCCCGGCCTCCGGAGTGCCGACGCCCAGGCCCTGCTCCACCTCCTTGAGCAGGCCCATCATGGTGAACTCCGTGGTGCCGATGCCGAATCCGCCCATGGCGAGCGAGATGATGGCGAGGGCGAGGTGGCGGGTGCCGGTTTTGGGCGTCGCGGGGGCGTCTTTAGTGATGGTCATCCGTCTGCTTTTCGGGATCGATCCCGGCCGGGGCCGGGAGAATGCGGCGTGGTGGATCGGCTCTTGCTGTCAGTGGGGGGAACGCGGCGCGCGGGCCCTGGTATTCCGGTGCCTGACGTGGTGCGTCCCACCATTGTCCCCCGGCAGGGACGGCGGGGCGCCCCTAGACTGGTGGACGTGACTGAACTCATCAGCGTCGTCGGCGGCGCAGTAGTGGATTCCCTGGCCGCACCCCGGACCCTCCTGGTGGCACGGCGGACGGCGCCGCCCCAGTTCGCGGGCATGTGGGAGTTCCCCGGCGGCAAGGTGGATCCGGGCGAGGCCCCGGAGCGTGCCCTGCACCGTGAGCTGTACGAGGAACTCGGGGTGGAGGTCCGGCTGGGGACGGAACTGCCGGCCGAATCCCCGACGGGCTGGCCGCTCAACGGCCGGGCGGCGATGCGGGTCTGGTTCGCCGAGCTGGCGGCAGGCACCCCCCAGCCATTGGAGGATCACGATGAACTGCGCTGGGTCGCGCTGGCGGACCCGGCGGAGGTGCTTGGCCTGCCTTGGATCCCGGCGGACCTTCCGATCGTCGAGGCCCTGCTGGCGGCCGTCGCGGGCGAACCCTCGCCAAACTGAGCCCCGTGTGTCTACGCTGGGCCCAACTGGGAGGAGCAGGACGTGCAGGTCGGAGTCAGGCGGGAACAGCGTGCGGGGGAACGCCGGGTTGCGGCGACACCGGAGACGGTGCGGCAACTGACAGGCCTCGGCCTGGCGCTGCTGGTGGAATGCGGTGCCGGGCTCGAATCCGGCTACGGCGACGCCGACTATGAGGCGGCCGGGGCCGCCCTTGTTCCGGACCTCCCGCTCCGGGCACTGGATGTCCTGCTGCACGTCCGGCCGCTCACCCCTGAGACCGCCGCCGCGCTGAGGCCGGGCGCCGTCACCATCGGCTTCGGCTCGCCGGCCTCGGAACTGCCGTCTGTCGGCGCCCTGGCCGCCGCCGGCGTCACATCCTTCGCCCTGGAACTCGTTCCCCGGATCTCCCGCGCCCAGTCGATGGACGCCCTCAGCTCCCAGTCCCTCGTCGCCGGCTACCGCGCCGTCCTGGAGGCAGCCCTGCGGTATCCGCGGTTTTTCCCGCTCTACATGACCGCCGCCGGCACGATCCCGCCGGCCCGGGTGCTGGTCCTTGGCGCCGGCGTCGCGGGCCTTCAGGCGATCGGCACCGCCAAACGGCTCGGTGCCCGCGTCTCCGCCAACGACATCCGGGCGGCCTCCGCGGACGAGGTCGCGTCGATGGGCGGCACCTTCATCAACCTGGACCTCGACACGCGGGCCGCAGACATGTCCGCCGAGGGCAGCGGCGGCTACGCCCGGGAACTCGGCGAGGACCGCGCCGCCCGGCAGCGCGCGCTCTTGGCGCCGCACGTCGCCGCCGCGGACGTGCTTATCACAACGGCGGCGATCCCTGGCAGGGCCGCCCCGTTGCTCGTCACCGCCGACATGGTGGCCGGCATGCGGGCCGGGTCCGTCGTCGTGGACCTGGCCGCCGAGTCTGGCGGCAACGTCGAGGGTGTCATCGCCGGCCGGGACGTCCTGGTGCCGGTCCCCGGCGGCGCCGTGACACTGGTGGGGATGCAGGACGCGGCATCCGCCGTCGCCTCCGACGCGTCCCGCCTCTATGCCAAGAACGTCGCCAACCTGCTCGCCCTGATGACCACGGACGGTACGGTGGCACCCGACTTCGACGACGACGTCGTCGCCGGAGCCTGCTTGACCCACGACGGCGCCGTCCGGCACGCCGGGACGGCCGCGGCTATGGAGGCGCACAACTAATGGATGCGGTCACGTTACTCACGGTGGTGGTACTCGCCGTCTTCGTCGGCTTTGAAGTCGTCTCCAAGGTCACTAGCAAGCTGCACACGCCGCTGATGTCCGGGGCCAATGCGATCCACGGCATCATTCTGGTCGGCGCGATCATCGTGGCGGGCCAGGCCGACGACCCCTGGCTGCTGGCCGTTGCCCTGCTGGCGGTGGCCCTCGCGACCGTCAACCTGGTGGGCGGCTTTGTGGTCACCGACCGGATGCTGGAAATGTTCAGCCCGCGGAAAGCAGCCGCCGCGCACCCGGCGGCCGGTGCCGGCACCCCGGCCGGCACGTCGGAAGCGCCCGGCCGGGCGGGGGAGGGGCGCCCGTGAGCATCCTCGCCCCCGCCTGGACCGCGCTGTTCTACCTCGTGGCGGCGGTGTGCTTCATCCTGGCGCTCAAGGGCCTCAGCTCTCCCCGGACCGCCCGGCGCGGCAACGCCATCGGCGCCGCCGGCGCCGCGGTGGCGGTCGTGACCGTGTTCCTCTCGGCCCGGCTGGAGAACATCCCGCTGATCCTGGCCGCCATTGCCGTCGGAACCGCCCTCGCAGTTCCGGTCGCCCGGCGCGTGCAGATGACGCAGATGCCCCAACTGGTGGCCTTGTTCAACGGCGTCGGCGGCGGCGCGGCCGCGCTGGTCGCGGTGCTGGAACTCGGGCACAGCGGGGATTCCTGGGTCCGGCTGGCGGTCGTCTTCACCATGCTGGTCGGCGCGGTGTCCTTCGCCGGCTCGGCCGTCACGGTTGGGAAGCTGCAGGAGCTGATCAGCACCCGCCCGCTGTTGTTCCCGGGCATGCCCGCGGTGATGGTGGTCGTGCTGGCCGGCGCGCTCACCGCCGGTGGCTTCATTGTGGGGACGGGCTCGCCCGGCTGGGCCGGTGCGTTGCTGGTGCTCGGACTGGCCGCGGGGCTGCTGCTCGTGCTCCCGGTCGGCGGTGCCGACGTCCCCATTGTGATCTCGCTGCTGAACGCCTTCACCGGCCTCGCCGTCGCGGCGTCCGGGATCGTGCTGGGCAACGTGCTGTTGCTCGTCGCCGGGACGCTCGTCGGCGCCAGCGGCACCATCCTGACCAAGGTGATGGCCTCCGCGATGGGCCGCGGTGTGGCCGGCATCATGTTCGGCGCCTTCCGGGGCGGGTCCACGGCTGGCTCGACCACCCTCAGCGACCGGCCGGTACGCTCATCCTCGCCCGAGGACGTCGCCGTCCAGCTCGGGTATGCCCAGCGCGTCGTGATCGTGCCCGGCTACGGCCTAGCCGTGGCGCAGGGCCAGCACACGGTGGCCGAGCTGGCGACCGCCCTGACCGCCCGGGGAGTCGACGTCGTCTTCGCCATCCATCCCGTCGCCGGCCGGATGCCCGGGCACATGAATGTGCTGCTGGCCGAGGCGAACGTGCCCTACGAGTCGCTGCGGGAACTCGAAGAAGTCAATCCGGAGTTCGCGAGCACGGATATCGTCCTGGTGGTGGGCGCGAACGACGTCGTCAACCCGGCGGCCAAGACGTCCCCGGGGTCACCGATCTTCGGGATGCCCATTCTGGAAGTGGTCCAGGCCCAGCAGGTGGTGTTCCTCAAACGCTCGATGCGCCCGGGTTTTGCCGGCATCGAAAATGAGTTGCTGCACGATCCGAAGACCACCCTGTTGTTCGGCGACGCCAAGGATTCGCTCTCCAGGGTTCTCGGCGCGGTCAAGATCCTTTAGGGGCAGGGGCAGGGGCAGGGGCAGGATCCGGCCAGAGGCCGGGTCCAAACCGCGTTGCTCAGAACAACGTGGGCTGCGCGGCCCCGGCTGCGGAAGCGGCGCTGGCAGCGGCATGGCGCGCCGACGTTCCACCCGCGAACGCGCGCTGCGCCGCCGGGTCGGGGATGCTGCCGGCCGGGTACTGGGCTTCCTCTTCCCGGGGATCGTCGTCGAGGTCCCGGTGGCTGAATCCCGAGGAACCCAAGAACCCGTGCCGGGACTTGAAGTACCGGATCCGCCCGGCCAGCCAGGCCCGGTATTCCTTCGAGGCGTACGACCCGCCGCCGTACAACCGGCGGTACTTGCCGGCGAGCTGCGGGTGTTCCTTGGCAATCCACTGCATGAACCATTCCCGGGTTCCAGGCTTGAGGTAGAGCGCCCCGGCTGTGACACCGGTGGCGCCGGCGGCGGCAAGCGAGCCGAAGAGGGAGTCCAATGCTTCGTCGGAGTCGGAGAGCCATGGCAGGATCGGCATCGCCATCACACCGCAGGGAAGCCCCGCCTCACGCAGCCGGGATACCAGCTTCAGCCTTGCCCGCGGTCCGGGAGTCCCCGGCTCCACCGCTTCTGAGAGCCCTTCGTCAGTCATTGCCAGCGAAATCCCCACACCCACGGGGACCTGGGCGGCAGCGTGCTTGAGCAGCGGGATGTCGCGGGCCAGCAGCGTGCCCTTGGTGAGGATGGATAGGGGAGTGCCGGAGTCGGCCAGGGCGCCGATGATGCCGGGCATCAATTGGTACCGGCCCTCGGCTCGCTGGTACGGGTCCGTGTTGGTGCCGAGGGCGACGTGAAGGCGCTGCCAGGACGGCTTGGCGAGCTCCTTGCGCAGGACCTCGGCCGCGTTGATCTTGACCACCACCTGGCTGTCGAAGTCCAGGCCGGCGTCGAAGTCCAGATAGGTGTGGGTCTTGCGGGCGAAGCAGTACACGCAGGCGTGGCTGCAGCCGCGGTAAGGGTTCACCGTCCACTCGAAGGGCATCCGGGAACCGGCGGCCACCTTGTTGAGCACCGATTTGGCAGTGACCTCATGGAAAGTGACCCCGGCAAACTCAGGGGTGGAGACGGAGCGCACCAATCCGGCCAGCGGCAGCAACGCCGGAGCTGCCGGGCCCGCGCCGGAGGCGGCATCCCCGGATTCCTGCCCGTCGGCTGTGGTGTCAGCTGGCCTGAGTGCCTGCGCGTCCCATCTCATGACTATATTCGAATATATGTTCGATCATAAGTCAAGGATGTCGCATCGCACGTGGCGCCACTAGTCAGCGGTGCCAGCCTTGGGTCGACGGAGAAGTCACCCCCTCCGGGGAACTTCCTCATCATCGGGTTGGAGCTCACCCGAATGGTCGCTCTATGGTGACGGAGCCCCCTTAGGGTGAAGGCATGTTCAAACCAATCCGGTCCCTGCGGCTCCTCGCGGCCCCGGCCGCCGCATTGCTGCTGATGGAGACCCTCTTTGTCCTGGAGGAACGCCATTTCGACCGGAACACCGCGCTGCTGCTGGCGCTCCTCACGGGCATCGCTGTGGCTGAGCTCCTGCCGGCCGCCGCCTTGGGGCTGGTTGATATTCGGGGGTGACAGGACGCCGCCGGCTTCCGCTCGGTGCTTAGGGAAGGATCGGTGATCGGGGAAGGAAATGCCGCGGCCGTAACGGCTGCGGCGCGGCGCACAGCCGTCCGGCTGAAGAACGCGGCGTTGCTAGGCTGGGCCCATGATTCTCCTGACCGGGTTCGAACCGTTTGGCGGCGAAACCACCAATCCGTCCTGGGCCGCGGCGCGCGGAGCCGCCGCCCTGCTTCAATCCGAAGGGCTCGAGGTAGCGGCGGTGGAGCTGCCCTGTGTCTTCGGCGACGCCATCGCCGTCCTGCAGGCCGCCATGGCCGAGCACGGTCCGGAGCTCGTCATTTGCGCGGGCCAGGCCGGAGGTAGGGCCCGCATCTCGCTGGAACGGATCGCGATCAACTGCGACGACGCGCGGATCCCGGACAACGCCGGCAACGCCCCAGTCGACGAGCCCGTGGTCCCCGGCGGCCCGGCGGCCTACTTCAGCACCCTGCCGGTCAAGGCGGCCCTGGCTGCGCTGGGCTCGGCCGGCATTCCGGCGGAGGTGTCCCAGACCGCGGGGACCTACGTCTGCAACCACGTCTTCTACGGCCTGATGCATGCCCTGCGGCTTACCCCCGGCACCCGGGGCGGCTTCGTCCACGTCCCGTACGCACCGGACCAGGTTCCGCCGGGGAGCGGCTTGGCGTCGCTGCCGCTGGAGCACATGACGCAGGCGCTCGCCGTCGTCGTCCGCACCGCGCTGGCGACGACGGCGCACCTCAAGCTCGCAGCAGGCGCCACCCACTAGCACCCCCGCGGGCGCCGGAAACCGCGCCGGTACCGGTCAGTCCAGCAGTTCCCAGACAACGCCGACGGTCGCGATGATACCGGCCGCGCCCGCCTCGACGGTCAGCGGCTCGGACGCCACGGCGCGCTGCATTGCGGCCAGCGGCAGCGGCGGAGCGGTCCCCGGCTGCTGGGTAACGGAGAGGGCCTTGCCCAGCCGCGTTCCGGCCAGTGCGGCGAAATGTTCCGCGGCCGCCCGGGCATTGTTCCACGCGGCCTCACGGGCCCGGGCTTCGACCGCAGCAGGATCCGAGAAGCCCAGTTCGAGTCCGTTGAGGCGGGCGTCGTCCCCGGCGGCCTCGACGGCGGCCGCAATGAGCCCGGAGGACGCCGGAAGGTCGCGAAGCCGGACCGTGAGCATGCTGGAGGCCAGGTAGCCGGACACAATGTGGCCCCGTCCCTCCTGCCAGCTGACCTCAGCCCGGACGTTCAGCCCCGAGGCGGTGATGTCCGGATTTCCGACGCCGTGATCGCGGAGCACGGCCGTGATCGCGGACGAGGCGCGGGCGGCGTCCCGGTAAGCAGCGTCCACGCCCGGGCGCCTGCATTCGACGCCGAGGGAGAGCGTGAGCAGGTCCGGTGCCGCTTCCGCAGTGGCGGAGCCGGTCACCGAAATGGACCTGGGATTTTCCGTCATGTTATGCCTCGTTCCGTTCGTGGGTCGGGAGTGCCTGCGGGTAGCCGCCGGCCTGGAGACCGGCGTGCCGCTCGAAGAAATTGGCGGATCCGGGGTTGCCCGTCCGGATCAAGGACCAGGCCGCCGCCAGGAAGTACAGCGGCAGGAACGGCACCCCGAGGCACCAGGCGTACTGGGTGGCGTGCCGCTCTTCATGACCCAGCAGTGCCGGGTTGGCCAGAGCCTCGTCCGGCCCGGCGCGGAAGAGGACCACATTGCCCACGGTAAACGCCGCCGCGAACGGCAGGCGCCAGCGGTAGCCGGTGGCCAGGAGCAGGCCGCGCGGGCCGCGGCGGAGCCTGGTCCGTGCGCAGGCGGCCAGCAACAGCCCCAGCGGGGTCGAGGCATTCACCACGTTGGCAAGCTGCCGCAGCCGCTGTCCGGGAGTCATGAGGCCATGCTAGCGGGGCACCCGCTTCCGGGATATGACGCGGTGCGGGAGGCCGGCGGCCGCAGCGCCGTCACGTTCGGGCACCTGAGTGCCTTCAACTAGACTGAGGGGAGCGCCCGCCGGAACGATTTTGGCGAGCCCTGCCCTTTGTCAACGCACTGGTCCCTGCTCCTGTTGAAGGTCCTGTGCCGTTGGCATGAACCGACTCGTAGCTAAGAACAGTAGATGACTGAAACTTTGCCGGGCGCCGCCGTCCCGAACCCTCTGGACGAAGCCGCCATCACCGCCGCCGTAGACCAGGCCGTCGCCGCCATTGCCGCGGCCTCGACGCTCGATGAACTCAAGGCCGTGCGGCTCGCCCACACCGGGGAAAAATCCGCGCTGAGCCTCGCCAACCGGGAAATCGGCGGGCTGCCCAAGGACCAGAAGGCCGCAGCCGGCAAGCTCATGGGCGCCTCCCGCGGACGCGTCAACAAAGCGCTCGCGGACCGTACCGCCGAGCTCGAAGCGGAGAATGACGCCCGCATCCTGGTGGAAGAGACGGTGGACGTCACCGCCGCCCCGCGCCGCCGTCGTGCCGGTGCGCGCCATCCGCTGTCGACGCTGCAGGACCGCGTCGCGGACATCTTCGTGGGCATGGGCTGGGAAATCGCCGAGGGTCCCGAGGTCGAGTCCGAGTGGTTCAACTTCGATGCGCTGAACTTCAAGCCGGACCACCCTGCCCGCGAAATGCAGGACACGTTCTTCGTGGAGCCGCCCGAGGCGCACTTGCTCATGCGCACCCACACCTCCCCGGTGCAGGTCCGCTCCATGCTCGAGCGCGACGTCCCGATCTACGTGCTGTGCCCGGGCAAGGTCTTCCGCACCGACGAACTCGACGCCACGCACACGCCGGTGTTCCACCAGTTCGAGGGCCTGGCCATCGACAAGAAGCTGTCCATGGCCGACCTGCGCGGCACCCTCGAGCACTTTGCCCGCCAGATGTTCGGCGACGAGGCCCAGATCCGGCTGCGCCCCAACTACTTCCCGTTCACCGAGCCGTCCGCGGAACTGGACATCTGGCACCCGGGCGCCAAGGGCGGCCCGCGCTGGATCGAGTGGGGCGGCTGCGGCATGGTCAACCCCAATGTGCTGCGCGCAGCCGGCATCGATCCGGACGTCTATTCAGGTTTTGCCTTCGGCATGGGCATCGAACGCACCCTCATGTTCCGCAATGAGGTCGGCGACATGCGCGACATGATCGAAGGCGATGTACGTTTCAGCGAGCACTTCGGGATGGAGATCTAACAGTGCGTATCCCACTTTCCTGGCTGCGTGAATTTGCAGCCGTACCGGCCGGAGCGAGCGCCGAAGACGTGATGGCGGACCTCGTCAAGGTCGGCTTTGAAGAAGAAGCAGTCCACCGTCCCACCGACGCCCTCCAGGGCCCCGTGGTGGTGGGCCAGGTGCTGAGCATCGTCAAGGAACCCCAGACCAACGGCAAGACCATCAACTGGTGCCAGGTCCGGGTGGTCCCGGAAGGCCAGCAGCAGACCCTGACGGGCGAGGGCATCGACCCCTCGGGCGTCCAGGGCATCATCTGCGGCGCCCACAACTTCGTGGAGGGTGACAAGGTGGTGGTCACCCTTCCCGGCGCCGTGCTGCCCGGGGACTTCCGCATCTCCGCCCGCAAAACCTACGGGCACCTCTCCGCCGGCATGATCGCCTCCGTGCGTGAGCTCGGCATCGGCGAGGACCACGACGGCATCCTGGTGCTCTCCCGGATCGGACTGGACCCGGAAATCGGCACCGACGCCATGGAGCTGCTGGGCCTCTACGACCAGGCCGCCGAAATCAACGTCACCCCGGACCGCGGCTACGCGTTCTCGATCCGCGGCGTGGCCAGGGAGTACGCCCACGCCACCGGCACGCCCTTCACCGACCCGGCGTCCAAGGTGCAGGCGCCCGCGGACCTCACCGGCGGCTACGGCGTCAAGCTCAACGACGACGCGCCCATCTACGGCAAGCCCGGCTGTGACCGTTTCGTGGCCCGCACCGTCCGCGGCGTCGACGCCACCCGGCCGACCCCGCCGTGGATGAGCTCCCGGCTCCGGCTCGCCGGCATCCGTTCCATCTCGCTGCCGGTGGACATCTCCAACTACGTCATGCTGGAACTCGGCCAGCCCACCCACTGCTACGACCTCGACACGCTGTCCGGCGACATTGTGGTCCGGCGGGCGGTGGCCGGGGAAAAGATCACCACCCTGGACGCCAAGGAACGCACGCTCGACGTCGAGGACCTCCTCATCACCGACGGTTCCGGCGCGATCGGCATCGCCGGTGTGATGGGCGGCGCCGCCACCGAGGTGTCCGACGCCACCACCAACGTCCTGATCGAGGCCGCGCACTTCGACGAAGTGTCGATCGCACGCTCCCGCCGCCGCCACAAACTGCCGTCCGAGGCCTCCAAGCGCTTCGAACGCGGCGTCGACTGGCACATCGCCCCGGTGGCCGCCCAGCGGGTTGTTGACCTCCTGGTCGAGCTCGCCGGCGGCACTGCCATGGCCGAGGGGACCGACGTCGGCACCGCACCGGACGCCGTCGCCGTCGAACTCCCCGCGGCCTTCGCCGCGGAGCGGATCGGCATCGACTTCACCGAGGACCAGATCCTGACCTCGCTGCAGGACCTCGGCGCCGTCGTCGAGAAGACCGGCACCGGCTACGCCGTGACGGCCCCGAGCTGGCGCACCGACCTGGAAACCAAGGAGGACCTCTCCGAGGAGATCGCCCGCCTGGTCGGCTACGACAAGATCCCCGCCACCCTGCCCGTGGCCCCTCCGGGACGCGGACTGACCCGCGTGCAGCAGCAGCGCCGCCGGCTCGTCCAGGCCCTGGCGGACGCCGGCCTCACCGAAGTGCTGGCCTACCCGTTCGTCTCCAAGGCCGCCAACGACACCTTCGGGACCCCGGAGGCCGGCGCGGAGCGCAAAGCGCTCAAGCTGGCCAACCCGATCAGCGAAGAGCACGGCTACCTGCGGACCTCCATCCTGCCGGGCCTGATCGAGGTCGCCAAGCGCAACCACTCCCGTGGCTTCCGCGACCTGGCGCTGTTCGAGTCCGGGCTGGTCTTCCTGCCCGGGGACACGCTGGGCACCGCCTCCATCCCGCCGTTGGGCGCCAAGCCCGCCGACGAGGTGCTGGACGGCCTGTACGACGGCGTCCCGGACCAGCCGTTGTACCTCGCCGCGGTGCTGACCGGCCACGATTCGCCTGCCGCACCGGCGCATGCGCCCCGCGCCTGGGACTGGGCTGACGCGCTGGACATCGCCCGGCTCGCCGGCGACGTCCTCGGCGTCGAGATCGTCATCAGCCAGGGCCAGCACCAGGCCTTCCACCCGGGACGGGCCGCTCAGCTGGCGCTCCGCAACGGTGAGGTCCTGGGCTACGCCGGCGAACTGCACCCGAAGCTTCTCGCGGCGCACGACATGCCGGCCCGCTCGGTGGCGCTGGAACTGAACGCCGACGCACTGTTCGAAGCCGCCGCCGACGTGATCGTCGCCCGGCACATCTCCACCTACCCGGTGGCCACCCAGGACGTCGCCCTCGTGGTGGCGGCCGAGGTTGCCGCGGACGAGGTGCTCGCCGCCCTGCGTGAAGGTGCAGGGGAGCTGCTCGAGGACGTCGCACTGTTCGACGTATATGCGGGCAAGGGCATCGAAGAGGGCAAGAAGTCGCTGGCCTTCAACCTGCGCTTCCGCGCCGATGACCGGACGCTGACCGCCGACGAGGCCTCGGCGGCCCGGGACAGCGCGGTTGCCGCCGCCCATGAGCGGTTCGGTGCGGTCCAGCGCTAACGGCACATAGCCTCCGGAGCTAACCACCGGCGGTAAACACGGGAGGGCGGGATATGACATCGCAGCTAATGGTGCGGTCGGTCCCGCCCTTCCGCGTTTCCGGCGCCGCGGAAGTCCCCGGAGCCACGGGATCCCTGGAGGCGGCAGCCCGTGGGCTGTTGGACGACGTCGAACTCGGCCGTGCGCGGGCGCTGGAACCCCGTCCGCGGCAGGACTTCCTGGCCGGCCGGCTGGCGCTGCGGAGCTTTGCGGCGGAACTGCTGGGTGTGCCGGCGGCGGACCTCCGTGCGGCCTACGACTGTCCGCAGTGCGGCCCCGGAAGTCCGCACGGCCGACCCGGCTACACGCTGCACGGTATGCCGGCGCCGTTGCTGCTCAGCCTCTCGCGGAGCGCAGGCTGGGTCCTGCTGGCAGCAGTGCCGGATCCGGCACCGGGACTCCGGCTCGGCGTCGACGTGCAGGAACCTGCGGGCACGGACTTTGCCGGCTTCGACGAGCTGGTGCTCGGCCCGGCCGAACGCGCGGGCCTGCGCAGCTTGGCCGGCACCGTGCTGTTGGCCGAACGGGCCCGGCTCTGGGCCCGTAAGGAGGCCTGGCTCAAGCTGTGCGGTACCGGGCTGCGGACCGCGCCGGACAGCGTGGAGGTGCTTGAGCACCCCGGCATCAGGGACCTGCCGCCCGCCGAATCCGGGCTCCCCGCGCACTTTGCCGCCGCTGTCGCCTTGGCCGGCACTCCGGACGGCCTCCCATCCGGGACCACCGCCGGGACCACCGGCGCGCCAACCGCCGTAAGCGGTGGTCAGCCGGCGGGCAGCGGCGGCAGCGCCTCTTCATAGAGCCAGGGGTGCAGCACGGCCTCGGCGTCGATCCCGGTGACCCGCTGCGCTGCCAGGATAAAGTCCTCCGTCGTGACCGAGCCGTGCCGGCGCCCCCCGGTCCAGTCGTGCAGGAGTGCGAAGAACGCCAGATCGCCGCAACTGAGGCGGATCGCGTGCAGGGCGAGGGCGCCGCGTTTGTAGACGCGGTCGTCGAACATCAATTCCGGCCCGGGATCACCGACCAGCAGGTCCTGGTCCTCCCCGTTGAGCATCCTCCAGGCGGCCCGGGCCCGGTCGGCCACGGTCATGACCCGCGCCTCCTCGGACCAGATCCATTCGGCATAGCAGGCGAAGCCTTCGTGCAGCCAGATGTCCCTCCACGAGGCCGCAGTCAGCGAATTCCCGAACCACTGGTGGGACAGTTCGTGGGCGATCAGCCGCTGCGATTCCCAGTCCTGCCCCAGGTGGTTGCGGCCGAAAATGGACAGGGACTGCGCCTCCAGCGGGATTTCCAGGGCATCTTCGGTGACCACCACGGTGTAGCCGGCGAAGGGATACGGCCCAAAGCAACTGGTGAAGGTCCGCATCATCTCCGGCTGGCGGGCGAGCCCGGTGCGGGCCTCGGCCGAGAGCTCCGCCGGCACCGCTGCCACCTGGGCAACGTCGCCGGCAGACCGCTCCGGGTTGAGGGGAAGCAATTCGTACCGGCCGATCTGGACCGTGGCGAGGTAGCTTGCCATCGGTTCGGACTGCTCGTAAACCCAGGTTTCGCGGCTGGACCGGGCCTGGTGGGAGACCAGCACACCGTTGCAGACGGCCCGGTAGTTCGCATCCGTGGTGACCGCGATCCGGTAGCTGGCCTTGTCCCGTGGGTGGTCGTTGCACGGGAACCACGACGCCGCGCCGTTAGGCTGCCCGGCGACCAGGACGCCGTCGCTGAGCTCCTCCCAGCCGACCTCGCCCCAGAGTCCGCGGCGCGGGGCCGGATTGCCGTCGTAGCGGATGTCCAGGGTGAATTCGTCGCCGGGCAGCAGCGCCGCGTCCGGCACCACCACGAGGCGTTCGGCCCGCTGCGTGAACTTGCGCACTTTCCGGCCCGGCATCAGCACCTTGGTGGCCCGGAGTCCGGTCAGGTCCAGGACAATGGCGGAGCTCTGGCGCCGAGCAACGGCGTGCAGCGTCGCCCGGCCGGCGAGGTGGTTGCTGTTGATCCGGTAGTCGAGCTCGAGCTCGTAGCGGGTCACCCGGTAGACCTCGGTGCCGTGGCCGGGCATGTACGGGTCCGGGGCCTCCGCTGGATGATCGGGAGGCAATTCAGCGGGAAATTCCTCGGCGGCTGAAGCGGTTGGACTCATCAGTTGGCCTTAGTGGTTGCGGTGGGCGTGGTGCTCTCGGTGTGTCCTGCACGGACGGGGCGGGGCTACTTCGGCTTGGGCGCCGGAACGTCCGGGCCGCCCCACGGGCTGACCGGATTTCCCATCCAGTACGTGGCGGCCGGCACCGTTTCACCCCTCATCACCAGTGATGCAGGGCCGACCGTGCCCCCGTTGCCGATCCGGGCGCGCGGCAGGATCACTCCGTGCGGGCCCATCGTGGCCCCGTCTTCGAGGGTAACAGTGTCGATGCTCATGACCCGGTCGTGGAACAGATGGGTCTGGACCACGCAGCCGCGGTTGACCGTGGCGCTGCGGCCCAGGGTGACAAGGTCCGCCTCGGGGAGCCAGTAGCTTTCGCACCACGTTCCGGCCCCGATCTTGGCGCCGAGGGCGCGCAGCCACCACACCAGCGCAGGAGTGCCGGACGCGGCCCGCGCGAACCATGGGGCGCTGACCATCTCGATGAAGGTGTCCACCACCTCGTTCCGCCAGATGAAGGAGCTCCAGAGCGGGTGCTCGCCGGGGCGGATGCGTCCCACCAGGAGCCACTTGGCGACGACGGCGCTTCCGGCGGCGACGGCGCCGGCGAGCAGGACCACTACACCGCCCAGGAGCGCCGCCACCGCGTAGTTGAAGGTGCCCGCCAGCCAGTCCAGGGCCACGAGCACGCCGGCGGCCACGGCGACGGTGAGCATCACCGGGACAAAGCGGCAGAGTTCCCACAGGGCACGCGCCAGCTTTAGCCGCCTCGGCGGCTGGAAGGTGCGCGTGTCGTCGGAGGCGATGGCGGTCCGTCGCAGCCGCACCGGCGGGCTGCCCAGCCAGGAGGTGCCGGACTTCGCCTTGGCAGGGGTCGCGGAGAGCACGGCCACGAGGGAGTTCTTGGGGACGTTCCGTCCCGCGGCCGTCATCCCGGAGTTGCCGAGGAAGGAGCGTTTCCCCACCTTTGCCGGCGCGATCCGCATCCAGCCGCCGCCGAGCTCGTAGGACGCGATCAACGTGTCATCGGCCAGGAAGGCGCCCTCGCCCACGGTCGTCATCTTCGGGATCAGCAACACCGTGGACGCCTCCACGTTCCTGCCGATCCTGGCGCCGAGCAGCCGCAGCCAGACAGGCGTGAAGAGGCTGGCATAGACCGGAAAGAGCAGGTCGCGGGCCAGGTCGAGGACCCGCTCCGTGGCCCAGACCTGCCAGCCGATCCGGCTGCGCACCCGGTAATAGCCGGCGCGCAGGCCGATCCCGAGGAGCCGCGTGCTGGCGAGGACCAGCAAGATGTTTGTGCCAAACCACGCCAGGGCGGCCAGCGGGAGCGACACGGTCAGCTGCGGCAGGGCCTCGGCCAGTGAGTCCCGGCCCTGGATGAAGCCGAACATCACCAGCGCGGCGGCCGCGGCGGACACGTAAGGGATCAGGGCCAGCACGGCGGAGGCGGAGGCAAAGCCGGCAAACCAGAGCCGGCCGATCAGGTGGTGCTCCGGAGGGGTGTCCGGCCAGCCTTGTTTTGCCTTGCCCCGGCGTTCCGCGGGGGACCCGGCGACCAAGTGACCGGCCTTGACCCGGCCGAGGACAGCGGAGCCCGGTTCCACCTGCGCCCCGGCACCGATGCTCGCGCCGGGCATGAGGGTACTGCGGGCGCCGACGACGGCCCCGGCGCCGATGCGGATCGCGCCGATGTGGACCGAGTCGCCGTCGATCCACCAGCCGGAGAGATCGACCTCGGGTTCGATGTTGCAGCCGTTGCCGAGCGAAAGCATTCCCGTGACCGGCGGCAGCGAGTGGAGCTGGACGTTGGTGCCGATGGTGGCGCCGAGGGCCCGGGCGTAGTACGGCACCCACGGCGCGCTGGCCAGGCTGATAGCGCCCGCGAGATCCTGGATCTGCTCGGCCAGCCACAGGCGCAGGTGGACCTTGCCTGAGCGGGGGTAGCTTCCCGCGGCGACGTTGCGCAGCAGGAGCCGTGCCGCGGCGACCGAGATCGCCATCCGCCCCGCGGGGCTCACGAACACCAGCCAGGACGCCGCCACCCACCACCAGGACACCGTCGGCGCCGCGGTGAAACCGGCCAGGGACGACAGCAGGTTGTTTGCCACCATCAGGTACGTCAGCCAGCGCATGCCGACGAGGATATGCAGCGGAACACCCAGCAGCGTCTGGGCCCATTGGGCGCGGCGGGAGGTGGGACGCACGGACCGCTCGCCGGCAGCGGCGGCCCCGCCCTCCGGCAGGGACTGGCGCGCGGCGTCGATCAAGGCGCCGATCCGGGGTGTGGCGTAGATGTCCGCCACCGTGATCGTCGGGTAGCGGACCCGAAGGGCGGAGACGAGCTGGGCCGCGGCCAGGGAACCGCCGCCGAAGGCGAAGAAGTCGGCGTCCAGGTCCGCTACGGGCCCGCCCAGCACGGCACTCCACTGTTCGACGATCCAGCGGGCGTCGTCGGGCAGGTTCAACGGCGCCGACTCGGCGTCCGCGGCGCCGGCCCCGGCCAGCGGCCACGGCAGGGCATGCCGGTCCACCTTGCCGCTGGTTTTGGTCGGCAGGGCGTCCACAACGGTGAGCAGCGGGATCAGCGGGGCGGGCAGGCTGGAAGCGAGCAGGGCCCGCGCAGCCGGGAGGTCCAGCTCGCGGCCGTCGACCGGGGAAAGGTAACCGACCAGCACCTGGTTCCCGGCCGCCGTCGTGCGGACTGCCGCCGCCGCGCCGGCGACGTCGGGCAGGGACTGGAGCGCGGCGTCGATCTCGCCGAGCTCGATCCGGCGGCCGCCGAGTTTGACTTGTTCGTCGGCGCGGCCGACGAAGATCAGGCCCTCCCGTTCGTAGCGGACCAGGTCGCCGGAGCGGTAAGCGCGGGACCAGCCCAGGGCCGGCAGCGGAGCATACTTTTCCGCGTCCTTGGCCGGATCGAGGTAGCGGGCGAGCCCGACGCCGCCGATAATCAGCTCCCCGATGCCGCCCTCGGCGACCGGCACCCCGTCGGAGCCGACGACGGCGAGGTCCCAGCCGTCCAGCGGCAGCCCGATCCGGACCGGTCCCGGCCCGCCCAGCCGCGCGGCGCAGGCGACGACGGTGGCCTCGGTGGGCCCGTAGGTGTTCCAAACCTCGCGTCCGTCCACGGCGAGGCGTTCGGCGAGTTCGGGCGGGCAGGCCTCGCCGCCGAAGATCAGCAACCGGACGCTTTCCAGTGACTCGGCGGGCCACAGCGCGGCGAGGGTGGGCACCGTGGACACCACGGTGATGCCGTGGTTGATCAGCCAGGGGCCGAGGTCCATTCCGGTCCGGACCAGGGCCCGGGGCGCCGGAACCAGGCATGCCCCGTGCCGCCACGCGAGCCACATTTCCTCGCAGGAGGCGTCGAAGGCCACGGAGAGTCCGGCCAGCACCCGGTCCTGGGGCCCGACCGGCTCGGCCTGCAGGAAGATCCGCGCCTCGGCGTCGACGAACGCGGCCGCTGAGCTGTGCCGCACCGCGACGCCTTTGGGGGTGCCGGTGGATCCGGAGGTAAAGATGACCCAGGCGTCGTCGGCGGTGACCGGCTGCCTGGCGGCCGGGAACGGCCGGGGGCGGCCGGTATCCGCGACGATGGTTCCGCCGGCGCGCAGGATGCCAGAGACGCGGGCCTCGCCGAACACCAGTTTGGCGCGCTCGTCGGGGTCGTCCGCGTCCACCGGAACGTACGCCGCCCCGACGAACATCACGGCCAGGATCGAGATGTAGAGCTCGTTGGTGCCCGAAGGGATCCGGACGCCGATCTTGTCGCCGGCGCCGAGCCCGGCGAGATGCAGTTTCCGCGCGGCGGCGCGGACCTCGTCCATCAGCTGGGCATAGCTGAGCGACCGGTGGCCGTCGTCGAGCGCGGAGGCGTCGGGGAAGCGGGCGGCAGTCTCCTGCAGGACATCAATCAGCGTCCGTTCCGGCGGTGCAGCGAAGGCGCCCGGCAGTTGCGGCTGGTAGGCGGGGCTGGCCGGGGGAGTTCCGCCGGCGGGCGGTGGCTGCTCGATCACAGCGTGATTCTCCTCGGGGCAGATGAACGGAAGAATTCGGCGTCGCTCCCGTGCGGGATCAAGGGACCAGGATGACCTTGCCGGTGGTGCGCCGCTGCTCCAGGTCGGTGTGGGCCGTGGCGGCGTCGGCGAGGTCGTAGCGGGCGCCGATCCGGACCTTGAGGCTGCCGTCCGCCACGGCGGCGAAGAGCTCGTCGGAGCGCCAGCGGCGTTCCTGTGCGTCCCGGAGGAAGTGCGTGATCGTCGGCCGGGTCAAGTACAGCGAGCCCCCGGCGTTCAACCGCTGCGGGTCGAACGGCGGCACCGGACCCGAGGCCGCGCCGAAGAGCACCAGCGTGCCGCGGATCCGGAGGGCAGCCAGCGATCCGTCGAAGGTGTCCTTCCCGACGCCGTCGTACACCACGTGCGCGCCGGCGCCGCCGGTCAGTCCGCGGACCTTGGGGGCGAAGCCCTCGTAACGCAGCACGTGGTCGGCGCCGGCTTCGCGGGCCAGCGCTTCCTTCTCGTCGGTGGAGACCGTGGTGATGACGTTCGCGCCCCGGGCCTTGAGCAGCTGGATCAGGAGCAGGCCGACTCCGCCGGCGCCGGCGTGCAGCAGCACCGTGTGGCCCGCCTGCACCTTGAAGGAGGAGTTGATCAGGTAGTGCGCGGTGATGCCCTGCAGGGGGAGCGCGGCAGCGGTGAAGTCGTCGACGCCGCGCGGCACCGGCAGCGCCTTGTCCGCGTCCACGAGGGCGTACCCGGCGTAGCAGTTGACGCCCTCGGCCGTCGCCACCCGGTCACCGGCAAAGAAGCCGGTCACGCCGTCGCCGGTTTCCTCCACGGTTCCGGAGGCCTCGGAACCCGGGGTGAAAGGATACTGCACCTTGTAGACGCCGCTGCGCTTGTAGGTGTCGATGAAGTTCACGCCCACGGCGGCGACCTTGATCAGCAGCTGGCCGGGGCCCGGAACGGGACGGTCGACTTCTGCCAGTTCGAGGACTTCGGGTCCGCCGGACTGCCGGGCCACAATTGCGTGCGTCATGTGTCTCCTTCTGAAGTGCAGCGCTGCGATTCATCAGCGCACCGAATTATCAGCGCTCCGGGGGAGAAGGGTTTCTCGGCCCGGATCCTGAGACCATCCTAGGGACAGGGCAGCGCCGGGCGAACCATGCCCGGCAGGAGGCTAGTAACGGCGGGTAACGGTGGCCATCGGGCATTCGAAGTGACGGCCCGCCGCGAGGCCGACGTCGTTGAGGTAGCGCACGATGATGCCATAGGACTGAAGCAGCGTGGTTTCGGTATACGGGACCTGGTGCTTGGCGCAGAACTCGCGGACGATCACTGCCGCCTTATCCAGCTGCGGGCGCGCCATGTCCGGGAAGAGGTGGTGCTCGGCCTGGCGGTTGAGGCCACCGAGCAGGATGTCCATAAAGCGGCCGCCGGAGATGTTTCGCGAGGTCAGGACCTGGCGGCTGAAGAAGTCCACCCGGCTGTCCGCGGGCAGCACCGGCATGCCCTTGTGGTTCGGTGCGAAGGAGGCGCCCATGTAGAAGCCGAAGACGGCGAGTTGCACACCGATGAAGGCAAACGCCATGCCCAAGGGCAGGAACGTGAAGGCGAGGACTGGCAGCACGCTCAGGCGGGCCACGAGAATGGGGATCTCCACCCAGCGGTGCGTGACCTTGGCGCGCTGGAAGATGAACCTGACCGAATCGATCTGCAGGCCCAGGCCGACCAGGAACAGCAGCGGGAAGAAGAACCAGCCCTGCTTGCGGGTCAGGAAGGAGAACCGCCCCTGCCGGGTAGCGGCGGCTTCCGGGAAGAAGGCGATCGCGCCGGTGGCGATGTCCGGGTCCTTGGAGATGACGTTGGGGTGGTTGTGGTGCGCGCCGTGCTTTTGCTCCCACCAGGAGTAGCTGATGCCGGCCACGGAGGTGGCGAGCAGCCGCGCGGCCCAGTCGTTGGCGCGGCGTGAGGCGAAGATCTGCCGGTGCCCGGCCTCGTGGGCCAGGAAGCTCAGCTGGGTGCAGAGGATGCCCAGGGCGGCGGCGATCAGGAGCTGGAACCAGCTGTCACCGATCAGGGCGAACCCGAACCAGGTGGCGGTCATCAGCAGGGCCAAAACGGAAAACACCGTGAGGTAGAACCCGGTGCGGCGTTCCAGCAGGCCTTCGGCCTTGACGCGCTTCAGCAGCTCGGAATAGCTCAGGACGACGGTGTTCGGTTGCCGGACCCGCGGTTGCGGGCGCGCCGGTTTTTCGGCGGAAAGTGTGGTGGTGGGGGTCATGGAACGCATGCCTCGTAACTGTTACGGGCAACGCTGCAGCTGACATTTGCAGCGGCACGGTCTGGATCACCCTCTACCCAGCATACGCGGGCGGTTGGCGCAGTGAGGGCCGGGGGCGCAGGGCGCGGTCAACCGCATGCATAAATATCGGGTTCTATGCATAGTCTTGCTGTATACTCGGGGCTATGACTATTTCTGTTGCCGTCTCCGGTGCAAGCGGCTACGCCGGCGGCGAGGTCCTGAGGCTCCTGGCCGGCCATCCCGACGTCACCATCGGCGCCATCACCGCCCACAGCAACGCCGGTTCCAGACTAGGGGAATTGCAGCCGCATCTCCATGGTCTGGCGGACCGGATCCTCGAGGACACAACCGTGGAGAACCTCGCCGGACACGACGTCGTGTTCCTCGCGCTGCCGCACGGCGCGTCCGCGGCGATCGCAGCGCAGCTGCCGGAAGGTACCGTGGTGATCGACGCCGGCGCGGACCACCGGCTGGAGGACCCGGCGGCGTGGGAGACGTTCTACGGCTCGCCGCACGCCGGTACCTGGCCCTACGGCCTGCCCGAACTTCCGGGCCAGCGTGAGGCTCTCCGCGGCGCCAAGCGGATCGCCGTGCCCGGCTGCTACCCGACGTCGGCACTGCTGGCCCTCACCCCGGGCTTCAGCAACCACCTGCTCCAGGCCGACGACGTCGTGATCGTTTCCGCGTCCGGCACCTCCGGGGCCGGCAAAGCCGCGAAGGTGAACCTGATCGGCGCCGAGGTGATGGGCTCGATGAGCCCCTACGGCGTCGGCGGCGGGCACCGGCACACCCCGGAGATCGAGCAGGGCCTCTCCAAGGCACTGAATGCCCCGGTCACCGTCTCTTTCACGCCCACCCTGGCCCCGATGAGCCGCGGCATCCTCACGACCGCCACGGCGAAGGTACGCCCGGGCGTGACTGCCGAGGAACTGCGCCGCGCGTGGGCCGAGGCCTACGACGAGGAGCCGTTCGTCCATCTGCTGCCGGAAGGCCAGTGGCCCTCCACCAAGTCCGTACAGGGCTCCAACCACGCCGTGATGCAGCTGGCCCTCGACGCCCGCGCCGGCCGCGTGATCGTCACCTGCGCCATCGACAACCTCACCAAGGGGACCGCCGGCGGCGCCGTGCAGTCCATGAACATTGCCCTCGGCCTGGCGGAAACCGCCGGCCTCGAACTGCAGGGAGTCGCACCGTGAGCATCACCGCCCCCCAGGGATTCCGCGCCGCCGGCGTCAAGGCCGGCCTCAAGGCCTCCGGAAACCCGGACCTGGCCCTTGTGGTCAACGACGGCCCCAACAAGGCCGCCGCCGCCGTCTTCACCTCCAACCGGGTGGCCGCAGCTCCCGTGCACTGGTCCCGCGAGGTCATCAAGGACGGCCGCGTGGACGCCGTCATCCTCAATTCCGGCGGCGCCAACGCCTGCACCGGTCCGCAGGGCTTCCAAAACACCCACACCACCGCGGAAAAGACCGCCGAGGCCCTTGGCGCTTCCGCGACGGACATTTTCGTCTGCTCCACCGGCCTGATCGGCGAGCAGCTTCCGATGGACAAGCTGGTCCCGGCCATCAGCGTCGCGGCCGGGGAGCTGAGCGCCGACGGCGGCCCGGCAGCTGCCACCGCGATCATGACCACCGACTCGGTCTCCAAGCAGGCGCTCTTCACCGGCACCGATGCCGAGGGCAGGGAGTTCACCATCGGCGGCATGGCCAAGGGCGCAGGCATGCTCGCCCCGGGTCTGGCCACCATGCTCGTCGTCCTCACCACGGACGCGGACGTGCAGCCCGAACTGCTCGACGTTGCGCTCCGCGACGCCACCCGCGTCACCTTTGACCGGGCCGACTCGGACGGTTGCATGTCCACCAACGACACCGTGGTGCTGCTTGCCTCGGGCGCCTCGGGCGCCGCCCCGTCCGCGGCCGACTTCGGCAAGGGCCTCACCCAGGTCTGCGCCGACCTGGCCCGCAAGCTGATCGGCGACGCCGAGGGCGCCAGCCATGACATTGCCATCCGCACCTTCAACGCCGCCAGCGAAAAGGACGCCGAAGTGGTCGGCCGTGCCGTGGCCCGCTCCAACCTCTTCAAGACGGCGATCTTCGGCAAGGACCCGAACTGGGGCCGGGTGCTCTCCGCCGTCGGCACCACCGACGCGGCCTTCGAACCGGACCAGCTCAATGTGTCAATGAACGGCGTGCAGATCTGCCGCAACGGCAGCATAGGCGACGACCGCAACCTCGTGGACCTGGAACCGCGCGAAGTCCTCGTCGAGATCGACTTGCAGGCCGGGGCCGCCGAGGCGACGATCTGGACCAACGACCTCACGCACGACTACGTCCACGAAAACAGCGCCTACTCCAGCTAATCCGCCCGAAGGGACAAACAACAGCAGGGACGAACAGCATGAACACGCAGACCCGCGAAACCACCTCCATGGCAGATGCCCGGGGCAAGGCCGGCACCCTGATCGAGGCGCTGCCCTGGATCCAGCGCTTCGCCGGAACCACCATGGTGATCAAGTACGGCGGCAACGCCATGGTCAACGACGAGCTCCGCCGCGCCTTCGCCGAGGACGTCGTCTTCCTGCACCACGTGGGCATCCACCCTGTCGTGGTGCACGGCGGCGGCCCGCAGATCAACGCCATGCTCAGCCGGCTCGGCATCGAATCCGAGTTCAAGGGCGGCCTGCGCGTCACCACGCCCGAAGCCATGGACGTGGTCCGCATGGTCCTCACCGGCCAGGTGGGCCGCGAACTGGTAGGCCTGATCAACTCGCACGGCCCCTACGCCGTCGGCATGTCCGGCGAGGACGGCGGCCTGCTGCGCGCGGTCCGGACCGGCACCGTGGTCGACGGCGAAGAGGTGGACCTGGGCCTCGTCGGCGAAGTCGTCGGCGTGAACCCCGAAGGCATCCTGGACATCATCGCGGCCGGCCGGATCCCGGTGATCTCGACCGTCGCGCCGGAAATCCACGACGACGGCTCCACCACCGGCCAAGTGCTCAACGTCAACGCGGACACCGCCGCCGCCGCCGTCGCGTCCGCCCTGGGCGCCTCCAAACTGGTTATCCTCACCGACGTCGAAGGCCTCTACGCCAACTGGCCGGACCGCTCCTCGCTGATCTCCTCCCTGACGGCCTCGGAGCTGCGCGAGATGCTGCCCCGGCTGGAGTCGGGCATGATCCCGAAGATGGCGGCCTGCCTGAAAGCCATCGACGACGGCGTTGAACGCGCGCACATCGTGGACGGGCGCCTGCCGCACTCGATGCTGCTGGAAACCTTCACGACCGCCGGCATCGGCACACAGGTCGTCCCCGACGAGGAAAACAAATGAACCAAATTGAAGCGTCACCCGAACTAACCGAAATCGTCGAGCCGCACGGCCACGCCAGTGGCGCGCAGTGGCTGTCCCGCTATTCCTCGGCGCTGCTCGGCGTGTTCGGCACCCCGCAGCGCGTCCTGGTGCGCGGCGCCGGCTGCCTCGTCTGGGACGCCGACGGCCAGGAGTACCTGGACCTGCTCGGCGGGATCGCTGTGAACGCGCTCGGCCACGCACACCCGTTCGTCACCTCCGTGATCTCCAGCCAGCTCGCCACCCTGGGCCACGTCTCCAACTTCTTCACCAGCCCCACGCAGGTGGCCCTGGCCGAGAAGCTGCTGGAGATCAGCAACGCGCCGGCCGGGTCCAGGGTGTTCTTCGCCAACTCCGGCACCGAGGCCGTCGAGGCGGCGTTCAAGCTGGCCCGGCGGAACGCCGGCTCGCTGGACGCGCCCCGCACCAAAATCATCGCCCTCGAGGGCGCCTTCCATGGCCGCACCATGGGCGCCCTGGCACTGACCTCCAAGGAGGCCTACCGGGCACCGTTCGCGCCGCTGCCCGGCGGCGTCGTGCACGTGCCGTTCGGCGACATCGAGGCGCTGCGCGCCGCGATCGACGACACCACCGCCGCCGTTTTCCTCGAACCGATCCAGGGCGAAGCGGGCGTCCGCCCGCTGCCCGCCGGCTACCTGCAGGCGGCCCGCGAGGCCACTACCGCGGCCGGAGCGCTGCTGATCCTGGACGAGGTCCAGACCGGCATCGGACGTACCGGCAAGTGGTTGGCCAGCGAGGACGCCGGGATCGTCCCCGACGCGGTGACCCTTGCCAAGGGCCTCGGCGGCGGGTTCCCGATCGGCGCACTGCTCACCTTTGGCCCGGAGGTGTCCGCCCTGCTGTCCGCCGGCCAGCACGGGACGACCTTTGGCGGAAACCCGGTGGCCACCGCGGCGGCACTGGCCACCCTGCACGTGCTGGAAAGCCAGCAGGTGCTGGCCCACGTCCGGAAGGTGGGGGAGCACCTGCGCTCCGGCCTCGCCGCGATCGACGGCGTCACCGAGGTGCGCGGCGAAGGACTGCTGATCGGTTTCGACCTCGACGCCGACGTCGCCCCCGCCGTCGTCACCGCGGGACTCGACGCCGGGTTTATCGTCAACAGCCCCGGACCGCGCACCATCCGGCTCGCGCCGCCGCTGATCCTTTCCAAGGAGCAGGCCGACCGCTTCCTCGCCGCGCTGCCCGCCCTCCTCCAGACCGCAAAGGACGCCCAGTGACTGCACCTGTGACCACCCGCCACTTCCTCAAGGACACGGACCTCACCCCGGCAGAGCAGGCCGAGGTCCTGAACCTCGCCGTCCGGATGAAGGCCGCGCCGTACAGCGTCCAGCCCTTCGCCGCGGAGGGCAGCGGACGCAAGACCGTGGCCGTGATCTTCGACAAAACATCCACCCGCACCCGCGTCTCCTTCGCCACCGGCATCGCGGACATGGGCGGCAACGCGCTCATCATCAACCCGGGCGAGGCCCAGATCGGCCACAAGGAGTCGGTCGAGGACACCGCCAAGGTCCTCGAGCGCATGGTCTCCACCATCGTGTGGCGGACCGGCGCGCACGCCGGCCTCGTCGCGATGGCGGAAAACTCCCGAGTTCCGGTCATCAACGCCCTCTGCGACGACTACCACCCCTGCCAGCTTCTGGCCGACCTGCTGACCGTCAAAGAGCACAAGGGCGAGCTGGCGGGCCTGACCATGAGCTACCTCGGCGACGCGGCCAACAACATGGCCAACTCCTACCTGCTGGCCGGCGTCACCGCCGGCATGCACGTGCGCATCGCCGGCCCGGAGGGCTACCTGCCCGCCGCCGAGATCGTCGCCGCCGCCGAGGAGCGCGCCGCCCAGACCGGCGGCTCGGTGCTCGTCACGGTCGACGCCGCCGAGGCGCTCCGGGGTGCCGACGTCGTAGCCACCGACACCTGGGTGTCGATGGGCCAGGAGGACGAGAAGGAAGCGCGGCTGCAGCTGTTCCGCAACTACTCCGTCGACGAGGCCGCGATGAAGCTCGCCGCTTCCGACGCCGTCGTGCTGCACTGCCTGCCCGCCTACCGCGGCTACGAAATTGCCGCCGGCGTGATCGACGGCCCGCAGTCCGTGGTCTGGGACGAGGCCGAGAACCGGCTCCATGCCCAGAAGGCCCTGATGGCGTGGCTCATGCACCGCTCCGGCCTGGCCGTTGTTGACGGGCTCGCGCCGGTGGACGGGCTCGCGCCGGTGGACGGGCTCGCGCCGGTGGACGGGCTGGACTGATGTCCGTCCAGCCCGCCGCCCAGGGGGCCAGTCCGGCCACCAAAACGGCCCGGCAGGCACGGATCACCGCGATCCTCACCGGCGAGTCCGTCCGCTCCCAGGCGGAGCTCGCGGCGCTGCTCGCGGACGACGGCGTCCAGGTCACCCAGGCGACGCTGTCCCGCGACCTCGTGGAGCTCGGCGCCGTCCGGGTCCGCGGCAAGGATGGCGTGCTCGTCTACGCCGTGCCGGGGGAGGGCGGCGAACGCGGCGCCAAGAGCGGGGTGACCCAGGAAATCCTCGACGCCCGCCTCGCGCGGCTCTGCGGCGAACTGCTCGTCACGGCCGAGGCGTCCGCGAACCTCGTGGTGCTCCGGACCCCGCCGGGTGCCGCGAACTTCCTGGCCCTCGCGATCGACCACTCGGTGATGCCCTCGATCCTCGGCACCATCGCCGGGGACGACACCGTGCTGCTGGTCACCCGCGACCCAGCCGGTGGCGCCGCCGTCGCCGCCCGCTTCCTGCAGCTGGCCGAAGAGGCCGGCCAATGAACTTACTGACAACTTCCAACAGACAACCAAGAACCCAACAACTAAGGAGCATTTGAAGTGACTGAGCGTATTGTGCTGGCCTACTCCGGTGGCCTGGATACTTCCGTAGCCATCGGCTGGATCGGAGAAGCAACCGGCGCCGAGGTCATTGCCGTGGCGGTCGACGTCGGACAGGGCGGCGAGTCGCTGGAGACCATCCGCCAGCGTGCCCTCGGCTGCGGCGCCGTCGAGGCCTACGTGGCCGACGCGTCGGATGAGTTCGCCAATGAATACTGCATGCCCACGCTGCAGGCCAACGCCCTCTACCAGGGCCACTACCCCCTGGTCTCCGCCATCTCCCGCCCGGTGATCGTCAAGCACCTGGTCAAGGCCGCCCGCGAATTCGGCGCCACCACCGTGGCGCACGGCTGCACCGGCAAGGGCAACGACCAGGTCCGCTTCGAGGTCGGCATCCAGACCCTGGGCCCGGACCTGAAGTGCATCGCCCCGGTCCGCGACCTCGCCCTGACCCGCGACAAGGCCATTGCCTTCGCCGAGGAAAAGGGATTGCCGATCGAGACCACCAAGAAGAACCCGTACTCGATCGACCAGAACGTCTGGGGCCGCGCCGTCGAAACCGGCTACCTCGAGGACATCTGGAATGCCCCCACCAAGGACATCTACGACTACACCGCCACCCCGGAATTCCCGCCGGCCCCGGATGAAGTCACCATCTCCTTCGAAGCCGGCATCCCGGTCGCGATCGACGGCGTCAAGGTCACCCCGCTGCAGGCCATCAAGGAACTCAACCGCCGCGCCGGCGCCCAGGGCGTCGGCCGGATCGACGTCGTCGAGGACCGCCTCGTCGGCATCAAGTCCCGCGAAATCTACGAGGCCCCCGGTGCGATGGCGCTGATCACCGCGCACAAGCACCTCGAGGACATCACGATCGAGCGCGAGCAGGCCCGCTTCAAGGCGACCGTCGGCCAGCGCTGGGCCGAACTGGTCTACGACGGCCAGTGGTTCTCCCCGCTCAAGCGCTCCCTGGACGCCTTCATCATGGACACGCAGCGCTACGTCTCCGGTGACATCCGCATGGTCCTGCACGGCGGCCAGGCGATCGTTAACGGACGCCGCTCGGAGACCTCGCTCTACGACTTCGATCTCGCCACCTACGACACCGGCGACACCTTCGACCAGTCGATGGCCCGAGGCTTCATCGAGCTGTGGGGCATGTCCGCCAAGGTTGCCTCCGGCCGCGACATCCGCGTCGCGGGGAAGTAGTCTCTGTGGCTGAGCAAAAATCGGAGGCGACCAACACGGGTGCGCTGTGGGGCGGCCGGTTCGCCGGCGGCCCCGCGGACGCCCTCGCCGCGCTGAGCAAGTCCACGCACTTTGACTGGCGGCTGGCCCGCTACGACATCGCCGGGTCCAAGGCGCACGCCCGCGTGCTGCACACGTCCGGCCTGCTGGACGACGCCGAACTGGCGGGCATGCTCGACGCCCTGGACCGGCTGGACGCGGACGTGGCATCGGGGGCGTACACCCCGGCCGAGTCGGACGAGGACGTGCACGGCTCGCTGGAGCGCGGCCTGATCGAGCGCGCCGGCACCCAGCTCGGCGGCAAGCTCCGCGCCGGCCGGTCGCGCAACGACCAGGTTGCCACCCTGGGCCGGATGTTCCTGCGCGACCATGCCCGGATCATCGCCCGCGGCGTGCTTGCCACGATCGACGCCCTGATCGGCCAGGCCAAGGCCCACCAGGGCGTGGCCATGCCGGGCCGCACCCACCTGCAGCACGCCCAGCCGGTCCTGCTCAGCCACCACCTGCTGGCCCACGCCTGGGCGCTGCTGCGCGATGTGCAGCGGCTGGCGGACTGGGACAAGCGGGCGGCGGTGTCCCCCTACGGCTCCGGTGCCCTCGCCGGATCCTCGCTCGGCCTGGACCCGGAGGCCGTCGCGGCGGACCTGGGCTTCAACTCGGCCACGCACAACTCGATCGACGGCACCGCCTCCCGCGATGTCTTCGCCGAGTTCGCCTGGGTCTCGGCCATGATCGGCGTGGACCTGTCCCGGGTTTCCGAGGAAGTGATCCTGTGGGCCACCAAGGAGTTCTCCTTCGTGACCCTGCACGATTCCTACTCCACCGGCTCCTCGATCATGCCGCAGAAGAAGAACCCGGACGTGGCCGAGCTGGCCCGCGGCAAGGCCGGCCGGCTGATCGGCGACCTCACCGGTCTGCTCGCCACCCTCAAGGGCCTGCCGCTCGCGTACAACCGCGACCTGCAGGAGGACAAGGAACCGGTCTTCGACGCCGCCGACACCCTGGAGCTGTTGCTTCCGGCCGTGTCCGGCATGATCGCGACGCTGAAGTTCAACACCGAGCGGATGGAATCGCTGGCACCCCAGGGCTTTGCCCTGGCCACGGACATCGCCGAATGGCTGGTCCGCCAGGGCGTGCCGTTCCGTGAGGCGCACGAGCTCTCCGGCGCCGCCGTGAAGCAGGCGGAAAGCCGCGACGTCGAACTCTGGGACCTGACGGATGAGGAATACGCTGCCATCTCGGAGCACCTGACGCCGGAGGTCCGCACGGTCCTGTCCACCGAGGGCTCGCTCAACAGCCGGAACTCGCAGGGCGGCACCGCGCCGGCCGCCGTCGAACGCCAGCTGCTGGCGCTCGAGGCGGAGCTCGACGCCGTGCGCGGGTACGCCGGGTAGGACTTCGACACCGCGAGACGGGGCCTGCCCACGCCCGCAGGGTCCCCTGACCGAGCTTGCGAGGTTAGGGGGCGGGTGGGGACCCTTCGCGGCAATGTTTTTCGTAAACACTGCCGCGAAGGGTCATCTCGCGGCGCTTAGGCTGGGTGCATGAGCGAATCGTTCCGCCAGTTCCTGCGTGCCCTGCCCGATTTCCCGGACGTTCTCCCGGACTTTGACCCGGAGGCGGCGCCCGAGGACCCCGCGGAACTGTTCCGGCAGTGGCTCGCCGAAGCGCTGGCCGCCGGGGTCCCGCAGCCCAACGCCGGCAGTCTCGCCACGGCCGATGAACACGGCCGGCCGTCCTCGCGGATGCTGATCCTCAAGGACATTGACGCTGACGGCTGGCATTTCGCCACCTCCCGTGAGTCCCGCAAGGGCCGGGAGCTGAGCGCCAACCCGAACGCCGCGTTGAACTTCTTCTGGCAGCAGCAGGGCCGGCAGGTCCGCGTGGCCGGGGAGGTCGTGGAGCTCTCCGCGGCGGCGTCCGCGGCTGACTGGCGCGCCCGGCCCGGCGCCGACGGGAGCGAGAACTCAGCCTGGCAGCTTTACGCGCTGCGTCCGAGGGAGCTCGAATTCTGGCAGGCACGGCACGACCGCCGGCACATCCGGCACCGCTACGGGCCGCAATAAGCGGAGCTCCCGGCGTCCGCGGCGCGGGGCTCCGGTTAATCTCGATTAATCAAACGGCTCGGTTAGGATGGGCGCCATGACTTCCATTACCCCAGAAAATCTACTGGCAGAACTCCGCCGCGCCGCCGACGTCGTGACCGGAATCGCCGCCAGCCTGGACGACGCCGCGGTGGCCGCGCCGTCGGAACTGCCCGGCTGGACCCGCGGGCACGTCCTGGCCCACGTGACCGGGATCGCCAACGCCATGGGCCGCCAGGTGGAGTACTCCACGCACGGGGAACGCATCGAGCTCTACGACGGCGGCTTCGAAGGCCGCAACCGCGCCATCGAGCTGGCCGCCGGCCATAGCGCCGAGCAGCACCGCGCCGCCGTGGGGGCAGCCATCGACCGCGCCCTGGCCGCCTTCGGCTACCTCGACGAGGAAGGCTGGCAGGCGCCGATCACCTTCCGCGACGGCGTGGTGTTCGACGGCGGCCTGGCACTCTGGCGCGAACTCACCATCCACGCCACCGACCTCGGCACGGGCCGGGGCCCGGAGACCTGGAGCCGGCCGTTCTGCGAGCACCTCTTCGAATTCCTCGCCGCCCGGGTGCCCGGAGGGGAGAGATTCGTGCTGCAGCCGCTCGGCCTGCCGTCCGTCGCTCTCGGCGCCGCGGGCGGGCGCTCGACCGTGATCAACGGCATGCTCACCGACATCGCGGCGTGGCTCGCCGGGCGGACGCCCACCCTGGGCAGCCTGCGCGCCACGGCCGCAGCCGACGGCGTTGAGCTGCCGGCGCTGCTGCCCTGGCCCGCGGGTGTCCCCGTGACCAAGTAGGCCCGCTCGAAGCAGGCGTGCTTGATTAGGCCTGCGCGGCCAGGGCCAGCTGCCGTTCGCGGTCCAGCAGGCTCGCCTTAATCGTCAGTCCCCAGCGGAAGCCGCCCAGGCTCCCGTCGGTCCGGATCACCCGGTGGCACGGCACAAACAAAGCGGCCGCATTGAAGGCGCAGGCACTTGCCGCCGCCCGGACAGCCCTGGCGTTGCCCGACAGTTCCGCGTACTCGGTGTAGGTCACCGGATGTCCCGCGGCAACAGTCCGCAGCATGTCCCATGCGTGGCTGCGGAACGGCCCGGATTTCTGCAGCACCGGGACCTCCATGGCGGCCCCGGGGTTGCCGGCGTAGAACTCCTCGACGGCAGCCGAGATCCCGCCCAGCTCCGCGACCGGTTCGTAGCCGCCCGGCAGCAGCTCCGCGTGGATCTGGCCGGTGAGTTCGCCGGGCACCGCGGTCCAGCCGGAGGCCAGGACGGCGCCGTCGCGGGCGATGATGGTGAACGGGCCGTCGGGTGTGTCCATGGTCAATAACTGGGCGTTCATTGCGTTACTTTCTTCGGGGCAGGTGTGCTGGTCCGGGCTGATGTGGTGCGGACCGGCCTGGTCCGGTCTCTGGACTGGGCCGCGGCAGCCGCGCGCCACAGGTGCATGGTGGCGTACGAGCGCCAGGGGCTGAGCTCCCGAAAATCGGGGGAGAGCGAATCAGGAGAGGGAGAATCCGGAGGTATCGAATCCGGCGACGGCGAATCCTGCGCGGCCGCCTCGGCCAGTGAACGGATGCCGTTGCGGACCGCGGCGTCGTTGGCCAGGAACACGTCCGGCGCGCCGATCACCCGCATCGCGAGATATCCCACCGTCCACGGTCCGACGCCGGGCAGCGGCAGGAGCTTGGCCTGCAGCCCGGCCAGGTCGTCGCCGTAGCCGAAATCCAGCTCGCCGGCGGCCATCGCCGCGGCGGCGCCGCGGATGGAATCGATCCTGCGCTGCGGTCCGCGGAGCAACTGGAATCCGGTGTCCGCGATTTCGGCCGGCGTCGGGAAGATCCGGTGCAGTCCGTCCGCGGGAACCAGGCTTCCGCTGCCGCACTCGGAGAGTTGGACCAGGGCCGTCCTGGCTGCCGCCACGGTGATCTGTTGGCCGACCATGGCTCGGATCAACAGCTCCTGAGGATCCACGGCGCCGGGCATCCGCATCCCCGGCGCAGCTGCGACGCTGGCCGCCAGGCGGGGATCGGGCCCCAGCGCCCCATCGATGGCGACGGGGTCAGCGTCGAGGTCCAAGAGACGGCGGACCCGGCTCAGCAGCGAGGCCAGGTCCCGTAGGTCCACGGCGCCAATGCTGAGCCTGATCGGGCGTCCCGGAGCATCGGCGCAGTACTCCACCCGGAAACGGGCATCCCCGTGGGCCAGCCGAAGCGTCCGGGCGTAGGAGGTTGACGTGCCTTCCTCAATGCCGGGGATGGCACGGACGGCCAGGAACTCGAAGACGCCGTGATCGAACGGTTCCCGGTAGGGCAGATTCAGCATCAGGGCCGTGGAGGACACCGCTGCCCGGCCCGGGGCGTGCTGGTGCCGGGCCGTGGCCCGCAGCTCCGAGGGGGTCATGGCAAAGACCTCGGCGATGGTCTCGTTGAACTGGCGCACGCTGCTGAACCCCGAGGCGAAAGCGATGTCGGCGGCCTTCATCGGGGTGGAGACCAAAAGTGTCCGGGCGGTCTGGACGCGGCTGGCCCGTGCCAGGGACAGCGGACCGGCGCCGAGTTCGTGGCTGAGGATCCGGTTGAGCTGGCGCGAGGAGTAGCCCAGCCGGGACGCCAGCCCTTCGACGCCGTCGCGGTTGATCACGCCGTCGTTGATCAGCCGCATGGCCCGGCCCGCAATGTCCGAGCGCACGTTCCACGCCGGCGTGCCCGGCACGGCCTCGGGCAGGCAACGTTTGCAGGCCCGGTAGCCGGCGTCGTGTGCGGCAGCGGACGTTTCATAGAACGTGACGTTGTCCGCCTTGGGTGTCCGGGCGGGGCACGAAGGACGGCAGTAAATGCCAGTGGTCCGGACAGCGGTGTAGAACTGCCCGTCGAAACGGGTGTCCCGGGCGTCGATTGCCCGGTAGCGCTGCCAGAAGTCCATGGCTCCATCCTGCCAGCTTCGAACCAGTCCCTGCTAGCGGAAATCGGACACGGCCGTGGAGGCCTGGCCGCAGCCCGCCGCCGCGGGTTTGTTAAAGTCGGAGGATGGATTCGCGGCTGACCCCTGAGGCCCTGCGCGGGCTGCTGTCCGCCGACGCCCGCACCGTGGCGCCGCTGCTGCTCGGCGCGGTGCTCACGCACGAGAGCCATGGCGGGCCGGTGGCGGTGCGGATCACCGAGGTGGAGGCCTACCTGGGGCCGGAGGACTCGCTCCATCCGGATCCCGGCTCGCACACGTTCCGCGGCCAGACCCGGCGGAACGCCCCGATGTTTGGCCCCGCGGGCCATCTCTACGTGTACTTCACGTATGGAATGCACCACTGCGCCAACATCGTCTGCGGCCCCGAGGGGGTCGCCTCCGCCCTGCTGCTGCGCGCCGGCGAAGTGGTGGCGGGGGAGGAGCTGGCCCTGGTCCGGCGCCCGACGTCGAAATCCCCGAAGGACCTGGCCAGTGGCCCCGCCCGTTTCGCCACCGCTCTGGGACTGACGACGGCGGACAGCGGTCGCGACGCGCTCGGGCCGCCCTTCCGGCTCGAGCTGCCGGACGAACCGGCGTCGGGTATCAGCTCCGGGCCCCGGGTCGGAGTCTCCGGCGCAGGCGGCACCGATGACTACCCCTGGCGCTTTTGGCTCAGCGGGGACCCGACGGTCTCCCGTTACAAGGCCGCGAAAGTCCGAACGTCATAGCCGGCAGGAACTTCAAAGGGAGCCAGCCGGGACCGCAGGCCGTCCCGCACCCGGGGCCACTCGCCGGCCAGGATCGAAAAGACGGCGGTATTCGAGCGCCCGCCGTCCTGAGCGGTCCGGTGCCCGCGCAGGACCCCCTCGAACTGGGCGCCCAGGCGCTCGATCGCGGCGGCGCTGCGCAGGTTCGTGGCGTCGCAGCGGAAGCCGACGCGGTGCACTCCGAGCACCTCGAAGGCGTAACCAAGCAGCATGGTCTTACTCGCCGCGTTGACGTGGCTGCCCCAGAACTGGCGGCCGAAGAACGTGCCGCCGATCTCGATCCGATCTTGCGTGGGGACGTAGTCGCACAGCGAGGTGGTGCCCAGCAGCGCCCCGGTCCGCTGGTCCGCCACGGCGAACGGGAGCACGGACGGGTCCTCCAGCCGCGCACGGAACAAATCGGCCAGCCCCGCCGCGTCGAGCGGCCGGGGCGCGGCCATGCCGGCCCACATCTCCGGATCCACAAAGTCAAAGAGCGCCGACGCGTGCCGCGGCGAGAGCGGTACCGCGCAAACGCCGTGTCCGGACAAGGCAATTTCGTGTTGCATTGCAGTATTGAATCACCGCGGAATGCCCTGGGAAACGGAAAAACGGCGCCCTCAGCATGAACAGTTGGCAACGCCCGGGTGGCCTCAGTGCAGACCGGTCCCCGCCTGCGGTTTGGCGCCACCGCGTAAGGTGGACGGGTGAATCCAAGCCGACGCGAACCCCAAGCCAGTCCAGTAGAACACCGCCAGCAGGCCGCCACCAGCGTGCCGGTGCAGGAGCTGATTGCCAGCCTGTGCGCCACGGTCCCGGATTATCCCAAGCCGGGCATCGTCTTCAAGGACCTGACCCCGGTCTTCGCCGACGGCGCCGCGCTCAAGGCCATGGTGGATGCCCTGGTGGAGCCCTTCCGCGGGCAGTTCGACGCCGTCGCCGGTGTGGAAGCGCGCGGCTTCCTGCTGGCCGCGGCGGCCGCCTACGCCACGGACACCGGCGTCGTCACCGTCCGCAAGGCCGGCAAGCTGCCCCGCGAGGTCGTCTCGGAGGACTACTCGCTGGAGTACGGCACCGCCACCCTGGAACTGCACAGGGCGGACCTGGCCCCGGGCACCCGGGTGCTGATCCTCGACGACGTCCTCGCCACCGGGGGCACCCTGGGCGCCGCCGCACGGCTGTTCGCACGCTGCGGCGTCGAAGTGGCCGGCGTCGGCGTGGTGATGGAGCTTGGCGAACTGAAGGGCCGGGACGCCCTGGACGGACACCGCGTGCACTCCCTGCTCAGCCTCTAACCCGGGCACGCCGGGCGGCGGCGCCCGCCGGCTGGACGGCGGGACCGCTGGCTGGACCCACTGGCTGGACCCTGGCGGCCGCCTCGGTAGAATGCCTGAAAAAGTGCGGCCGGAAGAAAACCGACATATTTCGGGAGAGATCACCGAAATCGCTGTAGAATGGTTGGTCTGTCTTTTTCGATAGGGGAACGCTCGATGCACGACGCTGATTTGGCCCATGAACGCGACTATGTGGCCGGCCTGTACGCCCGGCTGGATGAGCTGCGGGCGGAAAAGCGCGCCCAGCTGGCCCAGGTCCGCCGCGCCGGCGCCGTGGGCACTATGCAGAACGTCTCGGAGCGGGACGCGTTTGCCGCACTCTACGAGGACCGCCTCGCCCAGCTCGACGCCGTCGACGACCGCCTCGTGTTTGGCCGCCTCGACCTGGACTCCGGAGAGGCCCAGTACATCGGGCGCATCGGCCTGACCACCGAGGACCTGCAGCGGCTGATGGTGGACTGGCGCGCCCCCGAGGCCGGCCACTTCTACCAGGCCACAGCCTTCGACCGGCAAGGCGTTCGCCGCCGCCGGCACCTGATCCTGCAGGGCCGCGAGGTCAAGGCCATCGAGGACGACGTGCTCGACGCCGACCTGCTGGCGGACAACGACTCCCTGCAGGGCGAAGGGGCGCTGCTCGCCGCGCTGAATTCCAAGCGCACCGGCCGGATGTCGGACATCGTGGGCACCATCCAGTCCGAGCAGGACCGGATCATCCGCTCCTCCATCTCCGGCGCGCTGGTGGTCCAGGGCGGCCCCGGCACGGGCAAGACCGCCGTGGCCCTGCACCGTGCCGCCTACCTGCTTTACACCCACCGGGACCGGCTCAAGACGGCGGGCGTGCTGCTGGTGGGCCCGTCCTCGTCGTTTATGAACTACATCGAACGGGTGCTGCCGTCCCTGGGTGAGACCGGCGTCGTCATGGCCAGCCTGGGCCGGCTGATGCCCGGCGTCCACGCCGTCGCCGAGGACGACGCCGATGTCGCGGCGATCAAGGGCCGGCTCGACATGGCCGAGGTCGTGGCCAACGCCGTCGCCAACCGGCAGCGGATCCCGGCGGTAAACCGGATCCTCGAGGTTGACGGCCGCAAACTTGTGCTGACCCCCCGGCAGGTGCGCCGTGCCCGGGACAAGGCACGTGCCACCGGGAAGCCGCACAACGAGGCCCGCGTCTCCTTCGTCAAGATCCTGCTGCGCGAATTGACCGAGCAGATGACCGAGCTGGTCGAGGCCGGCAGCATCGGCAACAACGCCGACCGCTCCTACCTCGCCGAGGACGTCCGCTCGGCGCGGGACGTCCGCGTGGCCCTGAACCTGTGCTGGATGCCGATGACCCCGGAACAGCTGGTGGGGGAGCTGCTGAGCAAGCCAGCCATCCTGGAGGCCTGCACCCCGAACCTCAGCCCGGCCGAGCGTGCCCTGCTGCTCCGGCCGGCCGGTTCGCCGTGGACGGAGGCGGACGTGCCGCTGCTGGACGAGGCCGCGGAACTGCTTGGTGAACTGGACCCGGCTGCCGGCCGCGGCCTGGCCCAGCAGGAACACGACCGTGCCCGTGACCTGGCCAACGCCAAGCAGACGCTGGTCAATATGGAAACCGCCGGTGTCGATGTGCTGATCTCGGCCGAGGAACTGGTGGACCAGAACCAGGAACGCGAGGGTCGGCTGACCGCGGCCGAGCGCGCCACCAGCGACCGGACCTGGGCCTTCGGGCACATTGTGGTGGACGAGGCGCAGGAGCTTTCGCCGATGCAGTGGCGGCTGCTGGTGCGCCGCTGCCCGCTGAAGTCCTTCACGATCGTCGGCGACATCGCCCAGACGAGCTCGGTGGCCGGGGCCAAATCCTGGCAGAGCGCCCTGGCCCCGATGTTCGGGGACCGCTGGCAGCTCGAGGAACTCACCGTCAATTACCGCACCCCCGCCCAGATCGCCGAGGCGGCAGCCAGGATGGCCAACGCCGCCGGACTCGTCGTCTCCGCCCCCAAGGCCGTCCGGGACGGCCGCTGGTCGCCGGTGATCGACCGCGTCGAGCCCGGCACGATCGTCGACCGGCTCCTGGAGGTCCTTCCCGAAGAGCTGGACGCGCTCGACGGCGGCCTGCTGGCGGTGATTGCCGACGGCGGACTCCTGCCCGAAGCCACCGCCGCCCTGCGCGGCGCCTACGGCCGCCGCGTCGGCACCGGCGCCGGCAGCTACGAGCAGGACATCGTGGTGATCAGCCCCCGCGAGGCCAAGGGGCTGGAGTTCGACGGCGTTGTGGTGCTGGAACCGTCTGCCATGCTCAACCATGAGCACGGCAAGGTGGGGGATCTGTACGTGGCAATGACCCGCCCCACCCAGCGGCTGCGCCTCATCGCGGCCGCCGGCGTGCCGGCCGGCATCGAAGACGAAGCCCGCGGACCACGGACCTAGCACCCTGGTGTTGCGGCATCGGGCGTGGCGGGAGCTGCTGTTCCGTCACGTGCCGGGGACGGGCCGTCCAGCCCCGGCGTTCCTGCTAACTTAGATTCCGTGTCCCAGCTAAATGATCTTCAGTCCCAGCAGAACGACCCCGGCTTCGCCAACATTTGGCAGGAGCTGAAGTGGCGCGGTCTTGTCCACGTGTCCACGGATGAGGCCGAGCTGGAGAAACTGCTCGCCGGCGACCCCGTGACGTACTACTGCGGCTTCGACCCCACCGCGCCCAGCCTGCACCTCGGAAACCTCGTGCAACTGCTGCTGATGCGCCGGCTCCAGCTGGCCGGGCACAAGCCCCTGGGCCTGGTGGGAGGTTCCACCGGGCTGATCGGAGACCCGCGGCAGACCGCCGAGCGCGTGCTCAACACCCCGGAGACGGTGGCGGAATGGGTCGGCAGGCTACAGGGACAGGTCCAGCGCTTCCTCAGTTTCGACGGCGAGAACGCGGCCCGGATGGTGAACAACCTCGACTGGACCGCGCCGCTGAGCGCCATCGATTTCCTGCGCGGCATCGGGAAGCACTTCCGCGTCGGCACGATGATCAAAAAAGACATTGTGGCCACCCGCCTGAATTCCGACGAGGGTATCAGCTACACCGAGTTCAGCTACCAGATCCTGCAGGGCATGGACTACCTGCAGCTGTTCCGCGACTACGGCTGCGTCCTGCAGACCGGCGGCTCGGACCAGTGGGGCAACCTCACCAGCGGCACGGACCTGATCCGCAAGGTGGAGGGCAAGCACGTCCACGCACTGGGCACGCCGCTGATCACCAACTCGGACGGCACCAAATTCGGTAAGAGCGAGGGCAACGCGATCTGGCTGGACGCCGACATGTGCAGCCCCTACGCCTTCTACCAGTTCTGGCTCAACACTGCCGACGCGGACGTCGCGGCCCGGCTCAAGGTCTTCACCTTCCTCAGCCGGGCCGAGATCGAAGCCCTTGAAACCTCGGTCGCCGAGCGGCCGTTCGCCCGCGAAGGCCAGCGCAAACTCGCGTACGAGGTGACCTCGCTGGTGCACGGCGTGGAGGCGACGGAGAAAGTCATTGCGGCCTCGGCTGCCGTGTTTGGCGGGGGAGACCTGACGGTCCTTGATGCTGCGAGCCTGCAGGCCGCCACGGCGGAGCTGCCCTCTGCCACTGTGGATGGCTCCGGCCTCGGCATCATCGACCTACTGGTGGCCACCGGGCTGTCCGAAAGCAAGTCCGCGGCCCGGCGGACTGTCGGAGAGGGAGGCGCCTACGTGAACAACACCAAGATCTCGGACCCCGACGCCGTCATCGCGCCGGGGGAGCTCCTGCACGGCCGGTTCCTGCTGCTGCGCCGCGGCAAGAAGAACCTGGCGACGGTCGAGGTTTCCGGCGTCTAGCCCGCACCCGCTGCCTGCCGGACCGCCGGCGACCCTTCCCGCACGCTCCTCTCCAGCCGATTTGCACGGCCGGAGAGGAGCGTGTATTGTTTTCTGAGTCGCCGCCGCTGAGTGGTGACAAACCCCCCAACAAGAGAAGCAATTCTTCCGGCGCTCGCCGCGGGAAATCGAAATTGCTTCGAATCTTGCTGGGCGGATTCGCCTCCACGAGGTGAATTCCGGAAGAACTTCCGGGTTTGCAAAGTGGAAATGAATGAAATAAGCTAAATACATCGCAGCGAAGAAAAGCGAGACAAATAAATTCACTAAATGAATTGTTTCGGCAAATATTCGAATGTGTCTGTTGTTTGAGAACTCAATAGTGTGCCAAGTTTGTTGATACCAATTTTTTGTATTGAATTGGTTGATTGTGCCGGATCCGCCACCCCGTGGTGTGGTCTGGTGTTTTTAGCTGGTTTCAAATTTTGTGCAACCGGGTTTCCGCGTTTTCCCGTGGTTCCTGGTTGTGTCTGTTTTACTTCAACGGAGAGTTTGATCCTGGCTCAGGATGAACGCTGGCGGCGTGCTTAACACATGCAAGTCGAACGATGATCCCAGCTTGCTGGGGGATTAGTGGCGAACGGGTGAGTAACACGTGAGTAACCTGCCCTTAACTCTGGGATAAGCCTGGGAAACTGGGTCTAATACCGGATATGACTCCTCATCGCATGGTGGGGGGTGGAAAGCTTTTTTGTGGTTTTGGATGGACTCGCGGCCTATCAGCTTGTTGGTGAGGTAATGGCTCACCAAGGCGACGACGGGTAGCCGGCCTGAGAGGGTGACCGGCCACACTGGGACTGAGACACGGCCCAGACTCCTACGGGAGGCAGCAGTGGGGAATATTGCACAATGGGCGCAAGCCTGATGCAGCGACGCCGCGTGAGGGATGACGGCCTTCGGGTTGTAAACCTCTTTCAGTAGGGAAGAAGCGAAAGTGACGGTACCTGCAGAAGAAGCGCCGGCTAACTACGTGCCAGCAGCCGCGGTAATACGTAGGGCGCAAGCGTTATCCGGAATTATTGGGCGTAAAGAGCTCGTAGGCGGTTTGTCGCGTCTGCCGTGAAAGTCCGGGGCTCAACTCCGGATCTGCGGTGGGTACGGGCAGACTAGAGTGATGTAGGGGAGACTGGAATTCCTGGTGTAGCGGTGAAATGCGCAGATATCAGGAGGAACACCGATGGCGAAGGCAGGTCTCTGGGCATTAACTGACGCTGAGGAGCGAAAGCATGGGGAGCGAACAGGATTAGATACCCTGGTAGTCCATGCCGTAAACGTTGGGCACTAGGTGTGGGGGACATTCCACGTTTTCCGCGCCGTAGCTAACGCATTAAGTGCCCCGCCTGGGGAGTACGGCCGCAAGGCTAAAACTCAAAGGAATTGACGGGGGCCCGCACAAGCGGCGGAGCATGCGGATTAATTCGATGCAACGCGAAGAACCTTACCAAGGCTTGACATGGGCCGGACCGGGCTGGAAACAGTCCTTCCCCTTTGGGGCCGGTTCACAGGTGGTGCATGGTTGTCGTCAGCTCGTGTCGTGAGATGTTGGGTTAAGTCCCGCAACGAGCGCAACCCTCGTTCCATGTTGCCAGCGCGTAATGGCGGGGACTCATGGGAGACTGCCGGGGTCAACTCGGAGGAAGGTGGGGACGACGTCAAATCATCATGCCCCTTATGTCTTGGGCTTCACGCATGCTACAATGGCCGGTACAAAGGGTTGCGATACTGTGAGGTGGAGCTAATCCCAAAAAGCCGGTCTCAGTTCGGATTGGGGTCTGCAACTCGACCCCATGAAGTCGGAGTCGCTAGTAATCGCAGATCAGCAACGCTGCGGTGAATACGTTCCCGGGCCTTGTACACACCGCCCGTCAAGTCACGAAAGTTGGTAACACCCGAAGCCGGTGGCCTAACCCCTTGTGGGAGGGAGCTGTCGAAGGTGGGACTGGCGATTGGGACTAAGTCGTAACAAGGTAGCCGTACCGGAAGGTGCGGCTGGATCACCTCCTTTCTAAGGAGCACCTACAATCACCGTGCCGGGCGTTATGCCTGTGTGTCGGGGTTGTCAGGAGTACGCCCGTTGCGCAGACGTAAGTTCTGCGGCGGGTGCTCACGGGTGGAATATCAACGAATAGGTGCCTGGCGGCACAGGCCGGCAGCAAGTACGGATGGGTCCTTTCGGGGTCCCTGTCCTGGAACGCTCGCCGGAATGAACCGTTGGGTAGTGTTTGGCACACTGTTGGGTCCTGAGACAACAGGACCGGGAGGGTTTTCCTTTCCGGGGCTTGTGTTTCTGGTTTCCTGGCTGCACCGAGCGCGCATGTGATGTGTGTGGGGTGTGTGGTACGGGGTTGTTGTTTGAGAACTACATAGTGGACGCGAGCATCTTTTATAAGAAGCAATTTCCAAGAATATGAACCTGGATCTGTCCTTGCGCCTTTGGGTGTGGGGGTGGTTTCTGTGGTTCTCTCGAAATTACTCCTTGATCTTTTGTGGTCAAGTTTTTAAGAGCACACGGTGGATGCCTTGGCATTAGGAGCCGAAGAAGGACGTAGGAATCTGCGATAAGCCTGGGGGAGTCGATAACCGGACTGTGATCCCAGGGTGTCCGAATGGGGAAACCCCGCCAGACGCGCGAGTGATCTGGTGACCCGCATCTGAACACATAGGGTGCGTGGAGGGAACGCGGGGAAGTGAAACATCTCAGTACCCGCAGGAAGAGAAAACAATAGTGATTCCGTCAGTAGTGGCGAGCGAACGCGGATCAGGCTAAACCGTTCCATGTGTGATAGCCGGCGGGCGTTGCATGGTCGGGGTTGTGGGACTTTCCGTTCTGTCTCTGCCGGGACAGTGGGGTGAGAGCATGTGCATAGGTGAACGGTCTTGAAAGGCCGGCCAGAGAGGGTGTGAGCCCCGTAACCGAAATGTAGTGTGCCGCCTGGGAAGTATCCCAAGTAGCACGGGGCCCGAGAAATCCCGTGCGAATCTGTCAGGACCACCTGATAAGCCTAAATACTCCCTAATGACCGATAGCGGACCAGTACCGTGAGGGAAAGGTGAAAAGTACCCCGGGAGGGGAGTGAAACAGTACCTGAAACCGTGTGCTTACAATCCGTCGGAGCCTCCGCAGCTTGCTGTGTAGGGGTGACGGCGTGCCTTTTGAAGAATGAGCCTGCGAGTTAGTGTTACGTCGCGAGGTTAACCCGTGTGGGGAAGCCGTAGCGAAAGCGAGTCTGAACAGGGCGTTGCAGTGGCGTGATCTAGACCCGAAGCGAAGTGATCTACCCATGGCCAGGTTGAAGCGACGGTAAGACGTCGTGGAGGACCGAACCCACTTCAGTTGAAAATGGAGGGGATGAGCTGTGGGTAGGGGTGAAAGGCCAATCAAACTTCGTGATAGCTGGTTCTCCCCGAAATGCATTTAGGTGCAGCGTTGCGTGTTTCTTACCGGAGGTAGAGCTACTGGATGGCTAATGGGCCCTACAAGGTTACTGACGTCAGCCAAACTCCGAATGCCGGTAAGTGAGAGCGCAGCAGTGAGACTGTGGGGGATAAGCTTCATAGTCGAGAGGGAAACAGCCCAGACCACCAACTAAGGCCCCTAAGCGTGTGCTAAGTGGGAAAGGATGTGGAGTTGCGAAGACAACCAGGAGGTTGGCTTAGAAGCAGCCATCCTTAAAAGAGTGCGTAATAGCTCACTGGTCAAGTGATTCCGCGCCGACAATGTAGCGGGGCTCAAGTACACCGCCGAAGTTGTGGCATTCAGATATTAGCTAAGCCCTTGTGGTTCAGGCGTCTGGATGGGTAGGGGAGCGTCGTGTGGGCAGTGAAGTCGCGGTGGAAACCAGCGGTGGAGCCTACACGAGTGAGAATGCAGGCATGAGTAGCGAAAGACGGGTGAGAAACCCGTCCGCCGAATGATCAAGGGTTCCAGGGTCAAGCTAATCTGCCCTGGGTAAGTCGGGACCTAAGGCGAGGCCGACAGGCGTAGTCGATGGACAACGGGTTGATATTCCCGTACCGGCGAAAAACCGCCCATGCTGAACAGGGGATACTAACCGCCCGAGACCTGCCCGACACCCCTTGTGGGTGAAGGGTTTTGGTGGAGCGCGGGACCTGATCCTGGGAGGCAAGCGTATTAACAGGTGTGACGCAGGAAGGTAGCCGAGCCGGGCGATGGTTGTCCCGGTCTAAGGATGTAGGGCGAACGGTAGGCAAATCCGCCGTTCATGATGCCTGAGACCCGACGGGACCCCCGTATGGGGGGATTCGGTGATCCTATGCTGCCTAGAAAAGCATCGACGCGAGGTTTTAGCCGCCCGTACCCCAAACCGACACAGGTGATCAGGTAGAGAATACTAAGGCGATCGAGAGAATTATGGTTAAGGAACTCGGCAAAATGCCCCCGTAACTTCGGGAGAAGGGGGGCCCCTATCGTGATGGACACTAGCTGTCCGGAGCGTGCAGGGGCCGCAGAGACCAGGGGGAAGCGACTGTTTACTAAAAACACAGGTCCGTGCGAAGTCGCAAGACGATGTATACGGACTGACTCCTGCCCGGTGCTGGAAGGTTAAGAGGACCGGTTAGCCGCAAGGCGAAGCTGAGAATTTAAGCCCCAGTAAACGGCGGTGGTAACTATAACCATCCTAAGGTAGCGAAATTCCTTGTCGGGTAAGTTCCGACCTGCACGAATGGAGTAACGACTTCCCCGCTGTCTCAACCATAAACTCGGCGAAATTGCAGTACGAGTAAAGATGCTCGTTACGCGCAGCAGGACGGAAAGACCCCGAGACCTTTACTATAGTTTGGTATTGGTGTTCGGAGTGGCTTGTGTAGGATAGGTGGGAGACGTTGAAGCCCGGACGCCAGTTCGGGTGGAGTCATCGTTGAAATACCACTCTGGTCACTTTGGACATCTAACTTCGGCCCGTAATCCGGGTCAGGGACAGTGCCTGATGGGTAGTTTAACTGGGGCGGTTGCCTCCTAAAAAGTAACGGAGGCGCCCAAAGGTTCCCTCAGCCTGGTTGGCAATCAGGTGTCGAGTGTAAGTGCACAAGGGAGCTTGACTGTGAGAGAGACATCTCGAGCAGGGACGAAAGTCGGGACTAGTGATCCGGCGGTACATTGTGGAATGGCCGTCGCTCAACGGATAAAAGGTACCTCGGGGATAACAGGCTGATCTTGCCCAAGAGTCCATATCGACGGCATGGTTTGGCACCTCGATGTCGGCTCGTCGCATCCTGGGGCTGGAGTAGGTCCCAAGGGTTGGGCTGTTCGCCCATTAAAGCGGTACGCGAGCTGGGTTTAGAACGTCGTGAGACAGTTCGGTCCCTATCCGCTGCGCGCGCAGGAAATTTGAGAAGGGCTGTCCTTAGTACGAGAGGACCGGGACGGACGAACCTCTGGTGTGTCAGTTGTACTGCCAAGTGCACCGCTGATTAGCTACGTTCGGATGGGATAACCGCTGAAAGCATCTAAGCGGGAAGCTCGCTTCGAGATGAGATTTCCATACACCTTGTGTGTGAGAGGCCCCCAGCCAGACCACTGGGTTGATAGGCCGGATGTGGAAGCGAGGACTAACGACTCGTGAAGCTGACCGGTACTAATAGGCCGATAACTTACACCACACACCCCCTTCCGTGAACGGATTCAAAAGACGTTCACACCATGGAAGAGGGTACAAAGAAACAAGATACGCTTGCGTCCACTATGTGGTTCCCAAACAACAAACCCGTTGCTAAGGAACCAAAACAACTGAATACAACACCACAGATGTTGTAACCACCAGATTTCCCACCCAGGGAACGGCTCTCACAGCCCCCAGGGTGCGGACACAGGGTTACGGCGGTCATAGCGTGGGGGAAACGCCCGGTCCCATTCCGAACCCGGAAGCTAAGACCCACAGCGCCGATGGTACTGCACCCGGGAGGGTGTGGGAGAGTAGGTCACCGCCGGACAACCATTACAGCCAGGCCCCGACACACAATGTCGGGGCCTGCGCCATTTAACACCCAAAACACGATCCGCCGAAACCTTCGAGGCAGGCGTCGAGATGGACTGCTAACGAGTGGCGGTCGGACCGTCCTGTGAGACTTGACACCGCGGCGCCCAAATGCCCGCCGCCGTTAGCCGGGCGGGAGCGACTCGCCTAGAATTGATTGAGATGTACGGACTTCGAAGCGCTTGATTTCGGGTTGCGTAGCGAACGAAACACGGAAACAGAGCGGCTGCGATTGCGCCAGTGGTCAGCTCATAACAGGAGGAATCCAACATGGCTGAGCACAACGATGGCAACCGCGGCGGCAACGACCGCGGCAACTTCGGCGGCGGACGGAATTCCGGCGGCGGGGGTTTCCGCGGCGCGAACAACTCCGGCGGAGCCCCGCGCGGTTTCCGCGCCAGGGATGACCGTTCGGACGGATCGCGCCCGTCCTTCAACGACCGGGATCGCAAGCCGTTTGGTGATCGTCCGTCTCGCGAAGGTGATCGTAAGCCGTTCAGTGGTGGTGGCGATCGTGATCGTAAGCCGTTCAGTGGTGGTGGCGATCGTGATCGTAAGCCGTTCAGTGGTGGTGGCGATCGTGATCGTAAGCCGTTCAGTGGTGGTGGCGATCGTGATCGTAAGCCGTTCAGTGGTGGCGGTGACCGTGATCGTAAGCCGTTTGGTGATCGTCCGTCGCGTGAGGGCGGCGAGCGTCGGAGCTTCGGTGGCGATCGTGATCGTAAGCCGTTCAGTGGTGGTGGCGATCGTGATCGTAAGCCGTTCAGTGGTGGTGGCGATCGTGATCGTAAGCCGTTCAGTGGTGGTGGCGATCGTGATCGTAAGCCGTTCAGTGGTGGTGGCGATCGTGATCGTAAGCCGTTCAGTGGTGGTGGCGATCGTGACCGTAAGCCGTTTGGTGATCGTCCGTCGCGTGAGGGCGGCGAGCATCGGAGCTTCGGTGGCGATCGTGATCGTAAGCCGTTCAGCGGGGGCGACAACCGCAAGCCCTTCGGCAACCGCGAGGACCGTCCGGCCCGCAGCTTCGACCGCGGCGACTCAGGTCCCCGACAGTTCGGCCGCGACCGCGCCGAGGATCGTCCCGTCCGCGAACCGAACGCCAGGGACCTGCGCAGTGCCAACCGACCGGACCGCGAGCGTTCACCCCAGATCGATGAGGACGTCACGGGCAAGGAACTGGACCGCGCCACGCAGCACCAGATCAAGACCCTTGAAGACAACAGCGCCGAGTGGGTTGCACGCCACCTCGTCATGGCCGGCCGCCTCATCGACGACGAGCCGGAACTCGCCTTCCAGCACGCCCTTGCCGCCAGCCGCCGAGGTGGCCGCCTCGCAGCGGTCCGCGAAGCCGTCGGCCTGACCGCCTATGCGGCGGGACACTACGGCGAAGCGTTGCGCGAATTCCGGACCTACCGCCGGATCAGCGGATCCAACATGCACCTCCCGGTGATGGCGGACTGCGAACGCGGCCTGGGCCGCCCTGACCGGGCACTGGACATGGCCCGCTCCGAAGAAGCCAAGGACCTTGACGCTCCCGGCAAGGTGGAGCTCGCAATCGTCGCCGCCGGCGCCCGCACCGACCTGGGCCAGCTCGACGCCGCCGTCTCCGAGCTGGAAATCGCGCAGCTGGACATCAACCGCGCCTTCTCCTACAGCCCCCGGCTTTTCCGAGCCTACGCCGATGCCTTGACCGCGGTCGGCCGCGAAACCGAAGCCGCGAAGTGGCAGCGCCAGGCCGTCGTCGCCGAAAACGCCCTCGGCCTGGGCATCGACGAGGAGCCGGATATCATCGACCTCGGCTGGGACGAGGAAGAGGAAGCCCGCGAGGAACAGCGGCGCCGCCGGACCCTGCACCAGCAGTCCGCGGAGCAGGCCGAGGGGGCCGCGGGTGAGCGCGTACCGCGCGCCGCCAGCGCCGAAGCGGTAGCCGGGCTCCCGGAGGACGCGGCACCCCAGTCCGCTGCTCACGAGCTTGAGGCCGGCTCCGACGACGAAGAGCCGGACTTCTTCGAGTCCGACGACGCCGAATCCGACGAAGATTCCGTTGAAGCGGACGAACTCGAGGCCGGCGACGCGGAAAGTGGAGACGCCCACAATGAAGAGTCCCGCGTGCCGGAACGCGGCGAGGACTAGGCAACCATGGCCGAAGCTCACCTCATTTCCCGGTTCGACGCGCTCCTGGCCGATTTGGACGGCGTCGTTTACGCCGGCCCGCAGGCCATTCCCGGCGCCGTGGAGTCGCTTCAGCGCCTCGCCGGCGTCGGCGTCGGGCTGGGCTACGTGACGAACAATGCCTCGCGGTCGCCCGCCGAGGTAGCGCAGCACCTGCGCGAGCTCGGCGCCCCCGCCGAGGATCAGCAGGTGGTGAGCTCCTCCCAGGCGGCGGCCGAGCTGCTCGCTTCCATGTTGCCCGCCGGTGCCCGCGTCCTGATCACCGGCGGCGAGGCACTCGCCCGCGAGGTCGAGCTCGTGGGCCTGGTACCGGTCCGCACCGAGGCAGAAGACCCAGTCGCGGTCGTGCAGGGCTTCCACCCCGAGGTGGGCTGGAAGGACCTCGCGGAGGCGTCCTATGTCGTCGCGGCCGGCGCCCTGTGGGTGGCCACCAACACGGACATGTCCATTCCGCAGGCGCGCGGCATGGCGCCCGGCAACGGCACCCTGGTGGCCGCCGTCGCTGCCGCCACCGGCCGTCAGCCGCTGGTGGCCGGCAAGCCCGAGGCCCCGCTGTTCCACGCCGCCGCTAAGCGGCTGGCCGCCGACCGTCCCCTGGTGGTCGGCGACCGGCTGGATACCGATATTCTCGGCGGCAACAACGCAGGCTTCGCCACCGTCGCCGTGCTGACGGGCGTCGACACGCGGGAATCCATCCTCGCCGCCCGCACCATGGAACGGCCCACGTTCCTGATCAATGACCTCACCGATCTTTACCAGCCCTACCCGGCGGTGGAGGACGACGGCGGCGGGCGCTACCGCTGCGGCGGCGCCTCGGCCGAGGTGCTCGGTACAAGCCTGCGCGTCAACGGGGATCCCGCGGACATCGATTCGTGGCGTGCGGCTTGTGCCGCCTGGTGGGCCGCGAACCCGGAGGAACCCATCGCCAAGGCACCGAGCCTGGAATGGCTGGATCACTAGACTGGAGAGCATGACCGAGCTGAACCCCTCCACCGACGCCCAGCCGGATAGCCCCGACCGCGCTGAAGCGCGGATCGACTGGCCGGCACCCGCGGTCGACCCCGCGGCCGGCGACCCCGCCGTCGACGCACTGCTGCTCCGCCTTGGCGACGTGCCGGAGCTGCCGGTCGCGTCCCACGGCGAGGTCTACGCCGGCCTGCACGACGAGCTGGCCGCGGCCCTCAACGAGGACGTGGCTGGACAGGGAGCGGGGGACACCCCACGATGACCAGGCTCGACCAGGCCCTCGTCAGCCGCGGGCTGGCGAGGTCCCGCACCCACGCCGCGCGCCTGATTAGCGAAGGCAAAGTCAGCTCGGCGGGGGAGGTGCTGGCCAAGGCTTCCTTGCAGGTCCAGGACGGCATGGCCCTGGATGTCGCCACTACGAGCGAGGACGACTACGTCAGCCGTGCGGCCCACAAACTCGCCGGCGCCCTGGACGCCTTTCCCGCGGTCGCGGTTGCCGGCAAACGCTGCCTCGATGCCGGAGCCTCTACCGGAGGCTTCACCGAGGTGTTGCTCCGGCGTGGCGCCGCGCACGTGGTGGCCGTCGACGTCGGGCATGACCAGCTGGTGCCGCAGATCCGCAACGATGCCCGGGTCTCGGTCCATGAGGGCCTCAATGTCCGCTACATCACCCCGGATGTGATTGGCGGCCCTGCGGCGCTGACGGTGGCGGACCTGTCCTTCATCTCGTTAACCCTCGTAGTGGCGCCGCTGGCGGCGTGCACCGCGACCGGCGGAGACCTGGTCCTGATGGTCAAGCCGCAGTTCGAGATCGGCAAGGACCGCCTGGGCCGCACCGGGGTGGTCACCTCCGAGCGGGAACGCCGGATGGCGGTTGCCAAGGTCGCAGCCGCGGCGATGGACGCGGGCCTGGAATTGGAGGGCCTGGCGCAGAGCCCGCTGCCGGGCCAGGACGGAAACGTCGAGTACTTCCTGTGGATAAAACGCGGAAACCGGGCAGACCTGCCTAAGATCGAAGAGCGGGACGCAGCCGTTGCTGCGTTACTCGGAACAATCTGGCCGTAGTACTGAAAGCACAAGCAGCACGAGAAGCACTAGAAGGCGGAACCCGATGAGCAGGCGTGTCCTCATCCTTGCCCACACCGGCCGCGAGGAATCCCTCAAGGCCGCCTGGGAAGCGTGCGCCCAGCTGCATGCCTCCGGGATCGTCCCCGTGATGCAGAAATCCGAACTCGGCGACATGGTCCGGTTCTACGGGCGGCTGGACCAGCCCGTTGAGGTGCTGCATGACCACGTCAAACTTCCCGACGTCGAGCTCGTGATGGTGCTCGGCGGCGACGGCACCATCCTGCGCGCCGCAGAACTGGTCCGGGAGGTCGACGTGCCGCTGCTGGGCGTCAACCTCGGCCACGTCGGATTCCTCGCCGAAAGCGAGCGGGCGGACCTTGCCCAGACCGTGGAGTGGATCGCCAGCCGCCAGTACACGGTGGAGGAGCGGATGACCATCGACGTTCAGGTGTGGGTCCGCGGCCAGAAGATCTGGCACACCTGGGCGCTCAACGAAGCCGCCATCGAGAAGGGCAACCGGGAACGGATGCTCGAGGTGGTCACAGAAGTCGACGAACGTCCGCTGACGTCCTTCGGCTGCGACGGCGTTGTCCTTGCCACCCCCACCGGATCCACCGCCTACGCCTTTTCCGCCGGCGGCCCGGTGGTGTGGCCGGAAGTGGAGGCGCTGCTGATCGTGCCCATCAGCGCGCACGCGCTCTTCGCCAAGCCGCTTGTGGTCTCGCCCAGGTCCCGGCTTGCCGTCGAAATCCTGAACCGCACCGACGCGCAGGGTGTGTTGTGGTGCGACGGCCGGCGCTCCGTGGACCTGCCGCCGGGCGCCCGCGTGGAAGTCACCCGCTCGGCCACCCCGGTCCGGCTCGCGCGCACCCACCAGACCCCGTTCTCCGGGCGGCTGGTCCGTAAGTTCGAACTTCCCATCCAGGGCTGGCGCGGCCCCGTTCCGCAGCCCGAGGCCATCCACACCGGACCCCTGCCGGTGGTGCGCACCCCGCGGCCCATGCCGCCCCTGCCAACGCCGCCGCAGGTAGAACCGCAGCACGCGGCCCCTGGCGCACCCACCGATCCATCGACTGCGAAGTGACCCATGCTTGAAGAACTGAGAATCCGCGACCTCGGCGTCATCACCGACGCGACGCTCCCGCTGGGCCCCGGCCTGAGCGTAGTGACCGGCGAGACCGGCGCCGGCAAGACCATGGTGGTCACCGCCGTCGGCCTCCTGCTCGGCGCAAGGTCCGACGCCGGCGCCGTCCGCAGCGGTGCGAAGAGCGCCTCGGCCGAGGCAGTCCTCAAGCTCGACGCCGGCCACGCCGCGGTTTGCCGTGCCCGCGAGGCCGGGGCAGAGGTCGAGGAGTTCGACGGGGGCGCCGAGCTGCTGCTCGCCCGCAGCGTCGGTGCCGACGGGCGCAGCCGCGCCTACCTCGGCGGCCGCACCGTGCCGGTCGGCGTCCTCGCCGAGATCGGCGGGACGCTGGTGGTGGTCCACGGACAGTCCGACCAGATCCGGCTCAAGAGCCCGGTGGCCCAGCGCGAGGCCCTGGATAAGTTCGCGGGGGAGTCGCTCGCCGGTTCCCTGGCCGCCTACCAGGAGCTGCACGGGCACTGGAAGGCCAGCCAGGCCGAGCTGGACGAACTCCGCAGCGCCGCCCGCGAACGGCTGCGCGAGGCGGAATCCCTCGAGGCCGCGCTGGCCGAGATCGACGCCGTCGATCCGCAGCCCGGCGAGGACGAGTCTCTCAAGGCCGAGGCAGTCAAGCTTGCCAACGTCGAAGAGCTCCGGATCGCCGCCAGCACCGCGCACCAGGCCCTCATTTCCGAGGACTTCGGCGAAGAAGCCGACGCAACCACATTGGTGGACGCCGCGAAACGCACCCTGGAGCACGTGGCCGAACACGACGGGGAACTCGGCTCCGCCGCCGCCCGGCTGGCGGAGGTGGGCTTCCTGCTCAACGACATCGCCGCGGAGCTGGCCAGCTACCAGGCCTCCCTCGACACGGAGGGCCCGGAACGCCTCGCCGAAATCGAGGACCGCCGCGCCGCCCTGGCCAAACTGGTGCGCAAGTATGCTCCCAGCATCGACGAGGTGCTGGCCTGGGCGGAGCAGGCCCGGGCACGGTTCGAGGAGCTCCAGGACGACTCCACCCGGATCGAGGCGCTGGACGCCGACGTCGTCCGCGCCGAGGCCGATCTCCGCAAGCAGGCCGCCGCCATCAGCAAGGCACGGAAGAAGGCCGCCAAGGACCTGTCCGCCCGCGTCAGCGCCGAGCTGACGGCCCTTGCCATGGCCGACGCCACACTGGTGATCAACGTGGACCCCGGTGAGCAGCTGGGCCCGTTCGGTACGGACGAGATTTCCTTCCTGCTCCAGCCGCACTCCGGCGCGCCGGCCCGGCCGCTGGGCAAGGGCGCCTCCGGCGGTGAACTCTCCCGCGTGATGCTCGCCATCGAAGTAGTGCTGGCTGCGGTCGACCCCGTGCCGACCTTCGTCTTCGACGAGGTCGACGCCGGCGTCGGCGGCCGTGCCGCCGTCGAAATCGGCCGCCGGCTGGCCATGCTCGCCCGGCATGTCCAGGTGCTGGTGGTCACCCACCTGCCGCAGGTGGCGGCCTTCGCCGACCAGCACATCCGGGTCACCAAGACCTCGGTCCGCGGGGCCGACGGCGCGACGGCCACGGGCTTCACCTCCAGCGACGTCCAGCTCCTTGACGAGGCGGAACGCGTCCGTGAACTGGCCCGCATGCTGGCCGGCCAGGAAGATTCCGAATCGGCGCGGGCTCACGCCCAGGAGTTGCTGGATGACGCGCGGCTGTTGCCGCAACGCGCCTGACAGTTCCGGTCGCCGCGCCGGGACTGGGATGACCATCACAACGGCGTTTTACCGACCCTAGGAAGACCGAATTGATGATAGGCTCGAACTCCGTGGTGCAGCGATCAAATTCCCGTGTAAATTCCCGGTTCCCGGGCTCGTCCAAGACGACCAAACACATCTTCGTAACCGGTGGTGTGGCGTCCTCGCTCGGTAAGGGACTGACGGCTTCGAGCCTCGGTCACCTCCTGCGGGCACGCGGCCTGTCTGTAACAATGCAAAAGCTCGATCCCTATCTGAACGTGGATCCGGGCACGATGAACCCCTTCCAGCACGGCGAAGTCTTCGTGACCGACGACGGCGCCGAGACGGACCTCGACATCGGCCACTACGAGCGCTTCCTCGACGAAAACCTCGAGGGCTCGGCCAACGTCACGACCGGCCAGGTGTACTCCACGGTCATCGCCAAGGAACGCCGTGGCGAGTACCTCGGCGACACCGTGCAGGTCATCCCGCACATCACGGATGAAATCAAGCGCCGGATGCGGCTGCCCGCCGAGGGCAAGAACGCCCCGGACGTTATCATCACCGAAATCGGCGGCACCGTCGGCGACATCGAATCCCAGCCGTTCCTCGAGTCTGCCCGCCAGGTCCGCCAAGACGTGGGCCGGAACAACGTGTTTTTCCTGCATGTCTCGCTGGTGCCGTACATCGGCCCCTCGCAGGAGCTCAAGACCAAGCCGACGCAGCACTCCGTTGCCGCGTTGCGTTCTATCGGCATCCAGCCCGAGGCGATCGTGATCCGTTCGGACCGTGAGGTTCCGCAGGCCATGCGCGAGAAGATCGGCCGGATGTGCGACGTCGACATCGACGCCGTGATCGGCTGCCCGGACGCACCGAGCATCTACGACATCCCCAAGACGCTGCACTCCCAGGGCCTGGACTCCTACATCGTCCGCGCCCTCGACCTGCCGTTCAAGGACGTCGACTGGACCAGCTGGGACAAGCTCCTCGATGCTGTGCATAACCCCAAGCACGAGGTGGAGATCGCCCTCGTCGGCAAGTACATCGACCTGCCGGACGCCTACCTTTCCGTGACCGAGGCGCTGCGCGCGGGCGGCTTCGCGAACAACACCAAGGTCAAGATCCGCTGGGTCCCCTCGGACGAATGCGAAACCCACGAGGGTGCGGTCAAGTCTCTGGACGGTGTGGACGCGATCTGCGTTCCCGGCGGCTTCGGCATTCGCGGCCTCGAGGGCAAGCTCGGCGCCCTGAAGTACGCCCGCGAAACCAGGCTCCCGGTCCTGGGCCTGTGCCTGGGCCTGCAGTGCATGGTCATTGAGTACGCCCGCAACGTGGTCGGCCTCGAGGGCGCGTCGTCCTCCGAATTCGAGCCGGACTCCAAGTACCCGGTTATCGCAACGATGGAAGAGCAGCTCGACATCGTCGACGGCAAGGGCGACCTGGGCGGCACCATGCGCCTGGGCTTGTACGAAGCCAAGCTGGACGAGGGCTCCGTTATCGCCGAGACCTACGGCACCACGAAGGTCAGCGAACGCCACCGGCACCGCTACGAGGTCAACAACAAGTACCGCGAGCAGATCGCCGCCGAGGGCCTGGTGTTCTCCGGAACCTCACCGGACGGCAAGCTGGTCGAGTACGTGGAGCTTCCCCGCGAAGTCCACCCGTACTACGTGGCCACCCAGGCGCACCCGGAGCTCAGCTCACGGCCCACCCGCCCGCACCCGCTGTTCGCCGGGCTGGTCAAGGCCGCCCTAGACCACCAGCACGGCGCGGGCCAGCCTGCCGCTGCGACTGCCAAGGCCTCAGCCAAGACCGCCCCGGCAGCGTCGAAGTAACTCCCAACTGAATCAAAGGACGGCGCGATGCCCGGAAAGCCTGAGACCCCCAATGCTGCACGGCAGGTTTCGGACGAGCCGAGCCCGCGCCGTCTTTTGTCTTCAGAGAAGGTCTATCAGGGCCGGATCTGGGATGTCGTCAGCGACAGCTTCCAGCTAAGCGACGACGGCGAGCCCCTGGTCCGCGACTACATCGACCACCCCGGGGCGGTTGCCGTGCTCCCGATGAACGACGACGGCGAGATCCTGCTGATCAGGCAGTACCGCCACCCGGTGGGCATGGCCCTCTGGGAGATTCCGGCAGGACTGCTCGACGTCGAGGGCGAGGATTTCGTGGCCGGGGCGGCCCGGGAGCTCGCGGAGGAAGCCGACCTGGTGGCTGCGCGCTGGAACGTGCTGGCCGACTTTTTCAACTCGCCGGGCTCCTCCAGCGAGGCGATCCGCATCTACCTGGCCCGTGGCCTGAGCGACGTCCCCGGCCACGAGCTGCACGAACGTACCGACGAGGAAGCGGAAATCGAGCTGCACTGGATCCGGCTCGACGATGCGGTCCGGGCAGTGCTGGAGGGCCGCCTGCACAACCCGTCCGCCGTCGTCGGGATCCTGGCCGCCGCGGCGGCGCGAGCCGACGGCTTCGAAGGCCTCCGCCCGGCTGGCGCGCCGTGGCCCGCCCACCCCAGCCAGCGCTGATGACCGGACTGCTGGCGGCCGGGCCCGCCGCCGAGCCGGGAGCTTCAGGGCCTGACGCCTCAGAACCTGGTGCCTCGCCCGCCGCCTCGCCCGCCGAACCGGCTGCCCGGCCGCTGACCGCCGTCGACCGGGCCATCACGGACTACCTGCAGCACATGGGCGTGGAACGCGGTCTGGCCGCCAACACCCTGTCCGCCTACCGCCGCGACCTGGCCCGCTACGCCCGGCACCTGTCCGCCGCAGGCCGCCGGCGTCCCGAGGAGATCACCCGGCGCGACGTGACCGGCTTCGTGCAGGCACTCTCCGACGGCTCCGACGGCGGTTCGGCCTTGGGCGTCCGCTCGGCGGCCCGCACGGTGGTCGCAGTCCGCGGGCTGCATAAGTTTTGGGCGCTGGAGGGTGTCACGCCCACCGATCCCGCCAGCGACGTGCACCCGCCGATGCCCGGAAAGCGGCTGCCCAAGGCCATCACGGTGGACGAGGTCACCCGCATCCTGGAAGCGGCCGGCACCGACACAGCCACCGGCCTGCGCGACCGCGCCCTGCTTGAGTTCCTCTACTCCACCGGCGCACGCATCAGCGAGGCCGTGGGCCTGGACGTCGATGACATCGCGCTGCAGGGCGACGACGAGCCGGGCCCTGCCATCGTCCGCCTGTTCGGCAAGGGTTCCAAGGAGCGGTTGGTGCCGCTGGGATCCTTCGGGGCCCGGGCCCTGGACGCTTACCTGGTCCGTGGGCGGCCGCTGCTGGCCGGCAAGGGAAAGGGAACGCCGGCGCTGTTCCTGAACGCCCGGGGCGGCCGGATCAGCCGGCAAAGTGCCTGGACCATCCTCAAGGCGGCAGCAGAGAAGGCCAACATCACCAAGGACGTCTCGCCGCACACCCTGCGGCACTCCTTCGCCACGCACCTGCTGGAAGGCGGGGCGGACGTCCGGGTAGTGCAGGAGCTGCTTGGCCATGCATCCGTGACCACCACGCAGGTCTACACCCTGGTGACAGCTGACACGCTGCGCGAGATCTACGCCGCCGCGCATCCGAGGGCGCTGGGCTGAGGGCCGCCGCGAGGAGCGTCCAACCTCAACGAATTTCCTACCTCACCATCCGGGCGTCGACGATCCGTGGAGCTCCGGGGTCGATCTGCTCCACACCGTCGAAGGCAAAGCCGTTCCGACGATAGAACGCGACCGCGCGGGGATTGTCTTTCGCGACCCACAACATGGCCCCACCATCGCCCACCGTCGCATCAAGCAAGGATTGCCCGGTACCGGTGCCGTGGAACGCGGCCGACACGTAGAGGCTGAACAATTGACGATCGCGGGGGAGGTCCTGGCCCTCCGCTCCGTAGCTGGCGCCAGCGAAGGCGAAGCCGACGATCCGTCCCTTGTGCTCCGCGATGTGGATATTCCAATCCTGGCGTGGATTCGCGAGGATCCGCTGCCACATGACATGTCTGCCGTGGACGTGGTCCTCGGTGAAGAACTCTGCCGGCAGTAGGTGCGAGTAAGCTTCCCGCCACGTCGCCACGTGCAGTTCAGCGATCCGGGGTGCATCGGGGAGTGTGGGCTCGCGCAGAGTGATGGTCATCGGTTTATTCTGCCTGAAGACCGTTTCCTGAAAGTACCTAGTGGGATGTGTAAGAAAAACGCCCTGCCGGGACACTTAGTCTTCAGGAAGAAGTCATCCGATGTCCGGGGGAACCGCCATGTTGGCTGCGAAAGAGCAAGCATTTCATTGACCTGCACACCCAGCATTCCGCGCGGGTGTACGCCTACATCGCGTGCCGTATCAACGACGGGCACCGGGCCGAAGAACTTGCCGCCGATGGCTTCAGGATCGCCTGGGAGAAACAGCTACCTGAGCCGCCCGGTAGCGGGTGGCTCCTAGCTACTACACGGTGCTGGGCTGCGCCGGCGGCTGGCTCGCCTACTCCATCTCCGACGACGGGGTCCGGGCACTCCAGCTCGACGGCGGCAACGCCTGGTTCAAGATCGCCCAACTGCAGAACGGGCGGTTCCTCTGCGACGTCCGGCAACAGTGGTCCAGCGTCTTCAACCGGGAGTTCCAGGCCTCGAACAACCAGGGCCTCGCGCCGCAGCAGGCCATGGACAAGGAATTCGCGCAGAAGGGCATACCCGTCGAGCTGCGTCCTCAGCTCGTGGGCGACGGGCCGGCAGCCGGATAGCCGCGGCTCCCCGCGCCGGCTATAGGGTTGAACACATGACGTCCACGCCAGTCACCCTCTGCTTCCTGCTCCGTGAGTCGGAGCGCGGTACGGAGGTGCTGTTGGGCCTGAAGCGGACCGGCTTCGGCCTCGGCAAGATCGTTGGCATCGGCGGCCACGTGGAGCCCGGAGAGAGCGACGCCGAGGCCGTGGTCCGCGAAGTCCGTGAGGAATCCGGCATCGTGGTGCTCGAGGAGGACCTGGACCACGCCGGCGTCGTCGAGTTCGTCTTTCCCGCCCGGCCGGAGTGGAACATGACCTGCCGACTGTTCACCACCCGCCGCTGGGAAGGCGAGCCGTCCGAAAGCCCGGAGATCACGCCCGAGTGGTTCGAGGCCGCGTCCTTGCCGCTGGAGCGGATGTGGCAGGACGCGGAGCACTGGCTGCCGCCGGCGCTGGCAGGGGAGACGATCGACGTCATGGTTGTCCTCAACGCGGACAACGAAACCGTCGCGTCGATCAGGCACTCCTCTTCCCCGGGTGAACCGCGTCCTCGCGCCGTCTAAGTTAGCGACGCGGAATCGTGTTGCCCGGAATGCCGGCGTCAGACCGGTAGCCTAGGGATCGACTCTCATGCGCGGCAATCCGGGCTCTTCCTTGGTGAAGTCGGGAGCGCACACGGACACTTTGGGGCAGGGCATGGACTCGAGCAATCGCGACGCCAAACGTTATGACGGAGAAGCTAACGAGGACGATCCGTCCGCAAACACCAGGGCCAGACGGCGCCGGGTGTGGGCGGCGGCCGTCGTCGTCCTCGCCCTGGCGGCCGTGGCCGGGGGCGTTGCCTTGGCCGGAACCATGGGGTCCGGGAAGCCGGTCCCGGCGGCAGCTTCGACGCCCGCAGTAATCCCCCACGGTATCCGAGGGCCTTTCGACAACGAAGTCTGCGCCCACCGCCGCGCCGTCGGTGCCTGCGACGCCCTCGGCGGCCAACGCGTCCGGTCCGGCAACCGCCGCAGCTGCCGCTGGGGACTGGAAGACATTCACAAGCGCCGATTCGAGGGCGAGTTTCGAGTACCCGGCCGCCTGGCGTGTATCCCCGACACCGGGATCCTCGGCCTACACGGGCACCGCAGTCGACGTCGCCGATGAGGCCGGTGTGGTGGTGGCCTCCCTGACCTTTGGCCCGGCAGGCGGCCTCGGCGGCGCGTGCCAGGGCGCGGTTCCGTACACGGTACTGGACACGGTTGAAGTCGATCTCCCGTACCAGGCCTCGAAGGGGTCTGTCACGCCGAGGTTTGTCTTCCGCGCCCTCCAGGAAGCGGACCACATCACCGCCTCCTACGGACTGACGAACTCCCCGGCCGGGCAGAACGGCACCACCTGCATGTTCTACAACGTTGTTACGGGCCCCGCCGATCCGCCGATGTACTCCTTCGCCGACACTTTCGAGGTCCGGGTTGGTGACACGCAGCCAACCCCCGCCCACAAGGGAGCCAAGACCTTCCCTTCGATGGACGCTGCCCGGGCCTACATGCAGACCCCGGAGTACCTGAACGCGAAGCGCATGATCACCTCGCTGAAGATCACCGCGGGGTAGCCGCGACCCCAGCAAGCAAAAAGCGCGGGCCGGCCACCAGTCATAGGTGGCCGGCCCGCGCTATTTGCTGTTGGCAGGAACTACGGCACGTGCCGTTCCTCCACACCGTTGTATTCGCTCAGTGGGCGGATCAGCGAGTTCGAGTCCAGCTGTTCCATGATGTGCGCGGTCCAGCCGGTGATCCGGCTGGCCACGAACAGGGGAGTGAACGTCGGGGTGTCGAAGCCCATCAGGTGGTACGTGGGACCCGCCGGGTAGTCGAGGTTCGGCTTGATCGCCTTCGCCTCGTCCATCGCGGTCTCAAGCCCGTTGTAGAGCCCCAGCAGCTCCGGACGGCCGTAGTGCGCGATCATCTTGTCCAGGGCGGCCTTCATGGTGGGAACCCGGGAGTCGCCGTGCTTGTAGACGCGGTGGCCGAAGCCCATGACCTTCTTCTTGTGCGCCAGCGCGTCTTCCATCCAGGCCTTCGCCCGCACCGCCGCCTCGTCCAGCGACTCTTCCTGCCGGATGCCGATCTCGTCGAACGTGTGCATCACGGCCTCATTCGCGCCGCCGTGCAGGGGGCCCTTGAGCGCCCCGATCGCACCCGTGACGGCCGAGTGCAGATCGGAGAGCGTCGAGGTGATCACCCGGGCCGTGAAGGTCGAGGCGTTGAAGGAGTGCTCGGCGTACAGGATCATCGAGACGTTGAAAGCCTCCACAACTTCCTGTACCGGCTCCTCGCCAAAGGACATCCACAGGAAGTTGGCCGAGTAGCCCAGGTCCTCCCGGGGCTCCACCACACCCTGACCGTGCCGGCGGCGCTGGTCGTAGGCGACCACGGCCGGCATTGCGGCGAACAGGTCCACTGCCTTGGCCATGTTGGCCTCCCGCGAGGAGTCCTCGGCGAGCGGATGCCGGGCACCCATCACCGAAGCCGCCGTGCGGCAAACGTCCATCGGGTGCGAAGTGAGCGGCAGCGCATCGATGACCTGCTTGACCACCGGATCCAGCGCGCGGCCCGCGCGTTCCCGTGCGGTGAACTCCGCCAGCTGCTCCTCGGTGGGCAGCTCGCCGTTCCACAGCAGGTACGCCACTTCCTCGAAGCTGCACTTGGCGGCCAGCTCCTGGACGGGGTAGCCGCGGTAGAGCAGCGAATTGGTGTCCGGGTTGACCTTGGAAACCGCGGTGTAGTCCACCACGACGCCGGCAAGGCCCTTTTTAATCTCATTTTCAGCCATGCTGAAACTCCTTTGTTCCTAACGCCTGTTGACCGGCCGGGGCCGGCAGTCCGGTGGGGGTGTCAGATGCCGGGGATCTGGAAATTGAAGACCCCGGTGTCAAAGCGGTTGTAGGCCTCGTAGTCCACGAGGTCGTAGAGCCGCGCACGGGTCAGCATGCTCGAAACCTGCGCCTCCTGGGTGCCGTCGGATTTGATCGATTCCAGAGTACGCTCAGCAGCGCCCATGGCACTACGGAGCAGCGTCACCGGGTAGATCACCATGTTGACGCCGACGCCGGCCAGCTCGTCCACCGTGAACAGCGCACTCTTGCCGAACTCGGTCATGTTGGCCAGGATCGGCACGTCGACGGCGTCGCGGATCGCCTGGAATTCGCTCAGGTCCTTCATGGCCTCCGGGAAGATCGCGTCCGCGCCGGCCTCCACGAGGGCCTTGGCACGCTGCTGCGCCGCCTCCAGGCCATCCGTGGCCCGGATGTCGGTCCGGGCCATGATCAGGAAGTTCGGATCCCGGCGCGCATCGGCCGCGGCCCGGATCCGCTTGGTGGCGGTCTCCAGGTCCACGACGTTCTTGCCATCGAGGTGGCCGCAGCGCTTCGGGTTGAACTGGTCCTCGATGTGCAGGCCGGCCAGGCCCGCGTTTTCAAGTTCCTGGACGGTGCGCGCCACGTTCATTGGCTCGCCGAAGCCGGTGTCGGCGTCGACGATCGAGGGCAGGTCCGTCATCCGGGCGATCTGCCCGGCACGGGTGGCCACCTCGGTGAGCGTGGTCAGGCCGATGTCCGGCAGACCAAGATCATTGGCGAGGACTGCGCCGGAAATGTACACCCCGGCGAAGCCCTTTTCCTCGATGAGCCGGGCAGAGAGCGGGTTGAACGCGCCCGGGAACTGCTGGATGGTGCCGGAGGCGAGCAGCTCCCGGAAACGGATGCGCTTCTGCTCCGGCGTGGTCTTCGAATACAGCATTAGAAGAGTCCCTTCGGTGCGGACGCCAGGTCGATCACGCCGTCGGCGGCCTTGATGTTGAGCTGGTCCAGCTCGCCGGCGGCCAGTTCGGGCAGCCTCGCGGCGGCGGCCAGGAAGCGCTCGATCTCTTCCTCGGCCACGAGGCCGGCGGCGAGGGTGCGGAACTTGTTGACGTACTGCTCGCGGGCGAACGGCCGGGCGCCCAGCGGGTGCGCGTCGGCGACGGCGATCTGGTCGGTGATGACGGTCCCGTCCTTGAGCGTGATCTCCACGGAGCCGCCGAACGCCTTCTCCGCGATGTCGAGCGAGTGGTAGCGGCGGGTCCATTCCGGATCCTCGACCGTGGTGACCTTGTGCCACAGTTCCACCGTGTCCGGGCGGCCCGCGCGCTCCGGGGCGTAGGAATCGACGTGGTGCCACGCCCCGTCCTGCAGCGCCACCGTGAAGATGTACGGGATGGAGTGGTCCAGGGTCTCGCGGCTGGCCGTGGGGCTGTACTTCTGCGGGTCGTTGGCGCCGGAACCGATCACGTAGTGGGTGTGGTGGCTGGTCTTGATCAGCACCGATTCGACGTTGGCCGGGTCGGTGACCTCGGGGTGTTCGCCGTGCAGCTTGCGGGCCAGGTCGATCCAGGCCTGGGCCTGGTACTCGGCGGAGTGTTCCTTCGTGTATGTGTCCAGGATGGCGCGCTTGGCTTCGCCGTCCTCGGGCAGCGGCACCGTGTAGTTGGCGTCGGGGCCATCGAGCATCCAGGCGATGACGCCGTCTTCACCTTCGTAGATCGGCACCGGGGAGGTCTGGCCGCGCATGGCCCGGTCGGCGGATTCAACAGCCATCTTGCCGGCGAACGCGGGGGCGTGGGCCTTCCAGGTGGAGATCTCGCCCTTGCGGGACTGGCGGGTGGCGGTGGTGGTGTGCAGTGCCTGGCCGATGGACTGGAAGATGGTCTCGACGTCGAGGCCCAGCAGGGTGCCGATGCCAGCGGCGGCGGAGGGGCCCAGGTGCGCTACGTGGTCGATCTTGTGCTTGTGCAGGCAGATGGCCTTGACCAGGTTGACCTGGATCTCGTAGCCGGTGGCGATGCCTCGGATCAGGTCCTTGCCGCTAGAACCGACGTGCTGGGCGACGGCGAGGATCGGCGGGATGTTGTCGCCCGGGTGGGAATAGTCCGCGGCCAGGAACGTGTCGTGGTAGTCGAGTTCGCGGACGGCGACGCCGTTGGCCCAGGCCGCCCATTCCGGAGCCACGCGCTCCTCGATTCCGAACACCTTCGAGCCCTTCCCGCCGGTGCTGGGACCGTGGGTGAGTGCCTGGGCGCGGGCGGCGACGATCGGGGCGCGGTTCAGGGAGGCGATGGCCACCGAAGCATTGTCGATGACGCGGTTGATCACCATGTCGGTGACCTCGTCGGAGACGGCGACGGGATCCGCGGCGACCTTGGCGATCTTGTAGGCGAGCTGGTCCTCGCGGGCCAGGTTTTCCTCGCTCTTGTAAACGCGGACGTGGTGTTCCTTAACCATGGTGCTCCTTCTCATGAGGTACGTGGGTGGCTTTGACGTGGGAAAGGCTGCGGTGAAGATGCAGCGTGGTGGCGGCCTCGGCCAGCCGCGGGTTGCCGGCGGCGATGGCTTCGGCGATGGCGGCATGCTCGGCGGCAGCTGCGGTGAGACGCTCGGCGTCGTCGGCTGCCAGCCGGCGCACCCGGACCAGGTGAACGCGGAGGCTGCGCATGGCTTGGACCAGGTAGGAATTGGAGATCGCGGCATCAATGGCCGAGTCGAGCCGGCCGACCAGGCTGTAGTAGTCGTGCCGTGCCGGGTCCGCACCCCTAATCATCTCCGGCGCTCGCAGGAGCTCACGCCGCAGTTGCTCGAAGGTCGCGGCGTCGCCGCGCTCGGCCGCCAACGCCGCCGCCTTGCCCTCGAGGGTTTCGCGGAGTTCGAAGAGTTCGTCGATGTCCTCGAGGGAGATGTCGGTGACGACGACGCCGCGGCCGCCTGCCGTCGTGGTCAGCCCTTCCGCGGTGAGCCGGCTAAGGGCCTCACGCAGCGGGGTCCGCGAGATGCCGAGCCGCTCGGACTGCTCCACTTCGGCGAGGACTGTTCCGGGTGCCAGGCGCCATTCAATGATGTCCTCGCGCAGGGCCGCGTAGGCCTTGTCGCTGGCGCGCATCCTGACTCCTTCGTTAGCTGACCCCATCAGTGTATACACAATTGGCCCAGCAGCCCAGCTTTTTAGGCGGAAAGGGGAAAATTCACTCTCCACTGTATACACAGCTCTTGTGGCGGGACTCCTGCAGGGCTACCATGAGCTGCATCACAACGTCGTGGACGGGAATACTTCATGGTCACCAAGAGCTACCGGGACAGTTACCAGCGCAGCGTTGAGCAGCCGGAGGACTTCTGGCTTGAAGCCGCCGGAAAAGTCGACTGGAGCACGCCGCCCAGCAGGGCCCTCGACTCCAGCCGCGCGCCGCTCTACGGCTGGTTTCCCGACGGCGTGCTGAACACCTGCTACAACGCCCTGGACCGGCATGTGGCGGCGGGCCGCGGCGCCCAGGACGCACTGATTTACGACTCGGCCATGCTGGGCACGCAGCAGCGCTTCAGCTACGCCGAGCTCACCGAGCTGGTGGCCCGCTTCGCAGGCGTTCTGCGCAGCCAGGGGGTGGGCAAAGGCGACCGCGTCGTGATCTATATGCCAATGATCCCCGAAGCCGCCATCGCCATGCTGGCCACGGCCCGGCTCGGCGCGATCCACTCGGTGGTCTTCGGCGGCTTCGCGCCGAAGGAACTCGCCGCCCGGATCCGGGATGCCGCGCCCGCCGCGGTGGTCACAGCCTCCGGCGGAATCGAACCTTCCCGCCGCATCGAATACCTACCGGCCGTCGCCGAAGCCCTCGAGCTGGCCGGCACCCCCGACATCCCTGTGCTGGTGAAGGCGCGGGACGGCTTCGGGGCGACCGCGGCGGACCATGCGGGCTGGCTGGACTGGGACACGGTGATGGCATCCGCCGAGCCTGCCGCGCCGGTGGACGTGAGGGCCACGGACCCGCTCTACATCCTCTACACCTCCGGTACCACCGGCGCACCCAAGGGCGTGGTGCGGGACAACGGCGGCCACGCCGTCGCCTTGAGCTGGACGCTGGAGAACATCTACGACGTAGGACCCGGCGACGTGATGTGGACAGCGTCCGACGTCGGCTGGGTAGTAGGGCACTCCTACATCGTCTACGGGCCGCTGCTCGCCGGCGCCACCACCGTGATGTACGAGGGCAAGCCGGTGGGAACCCCGGATGCCGGTGCATTCTGGCGCGTGATCCAGGACCACAAGGTCAACGTGCTGTTCACCGCCCCGACGGCGCTGCGGGCCATCCGGAAGGCCGACCCCGAGGCGAAGCTGCTGGGACAGTACGAGATCTCCAGCCTGCGGACCCTCTTTGCCGCCGGCGAGCGGCTCGACACCGACACCTTCCACTGGGCATCCCGCATCCTCGGCGTCCCGGTGGTGGACCATTGGTGGCAGACCGAGACGGGCTGGGCCATCTGCGCCAACCCGCGCGGCCTGGACGGGCTGCCGATCAAGGCAGGCTCGCCGAGCGTGCCGATGCCCGGCTTCAAACTGCGGATCCTTGACGGGGCCGGAGAGGAAGTCGAAGCCGGCACCGAGGGGAACATTGTCCTGGGGCTACCGCTGCCGCCGGGCACCCTGGCCACGCTCTGGCGCAACGACGACCGCTACATCTCCTCCTACCTGCAGGCCTTTCAAGGTTGCTACGCCACCGGCGACTCCGGCTACCGGGATGAGGACGGCTACCTCTTCGTGATGGGCCGCACCGACGACATCATCAACGTCGCCGGCCACCGGCTCTCCACCGGCGCCATGGAGCAGGTGATCGGCCAGCACCCGGCCGTCGCCGAATGCGCCGTGATCGGCCTCGCCGACCCGCTCAAAGGCCAGCGCCCCAGCGGCTATGTGGTCCTCAAATCCGGGGTGGACGTGCCCGAGGAAATCCTGGTCAAGGACCTGATCGCCCTGGTCCGGCGGGACATCGGCGCCGTGGCGGACTTCAAGCACGTCACCGTGGTGGAGGCGCTGCCCAAGACCCGCTCGGGCAAGATCCTGCGCAAGACCATGCGCCAGATCGCCGACGGCGACGACTACGTGGTGCCCTCGACCATCGAGGACGCCGGGGTGATCGACCAGCTCTTGGAGGCGCTGCGGCCCGATGCAGCGGGGGAGCGGCCGGCCTAGGACCCGGCCCGACTCCAGCGGTATTCGTTTTCGGGCCGGCCGGGCGCACCGTAGCGCGCCGTGCGGGAGACGGTGCCGGCGTCGGCAAGGTACTCGAGGTAGCGGCGGGCGGTCACCCGGGACATGCCCAGTGCTTCCATCACCTCGCTGGCCGATACGGCACCTGACTGCTGCTTCATGAAGTCCTGTACGGAGCCCAGGGTGGACCCGGACAGGCCCTTGGGCAGCGGCAGCTCCGAGGGCGCCCGCAGGCTGGCGAAGGCCTGGTCTACGTCGCTCTGGGACGCGCCCGGCCCGGCACCGTCTGGCCCGGGGGAAGCCAACTGCTCACGGAACAGCCGGTAGCTGCGCAATTTGTCCGCGAAGGTGGCATAGGTAAAGGGTTTGATCAGGTACTGCACGACGCCGGTCGCCACGGCGCTGCGGACGATGTTCAGTTCGCGCACCGCCGTGATGGCAATGATGTCGGCGAATAGGCCGGAGGCGCGCATCCGGCGGGCGATGTCCAGCCCATGCAGGTCCGGCAGGTTCATGTCCAGCAGGACCAGTTCCACGGGCTGGCCGGCGGCCGACAGGTCCGACATCAGGCGGAGGGCCGACTGCCCGTCCGGGGCGGACCCGGCCAGGGTGAACCCGTCCAGCCGGCCGATGTAGGCGGCGTGGGCCGCGGCGGCAATCGGTTCGTCCTCGACCACGAGTACGCGGATCTCGCTCATTGCTGTTCCTTTGCTGTCCCGGCTGGTTGTTCCTGGGAGCCTGCTGCAGGGTCTGCTGCTGCGGGGCTGCCGGCTGCGGGGCCTGAAGCGGGGGCGGCTGGCGCCGTCGGCAGCGTGACCCGGAACTGTGCCCCGGCCGGGCTGGTGATTGTCATGCTACCGCCCAGCCGCTGCACGGCCTGGCGCACCAGGGCCAGTCCGAGTCCGCGCCCGAACGGCCCCGGTGCCTTGGTGCTGAAGCCGTGCCGGAAGACGTCCTCCACCGCGTCCGGATCGATGCCCGGGCCGCTGTCCTCCACCGAGATCTGCAGGGCTCCCCCCTCCGACGCGACCGAGAGTTCAACAAGCCGCGGCGGCGGCGCATCGGCGGCCGCGTCGATCGCGTTATCCAGCAGGTTGCCCAGGATGGCCACGAGGTCCTGGACGGCAAGCCCGGTGACGGCGGTGGAGCCGCCGGTGGTGAGGATGAGTTCGACGCCGCGTTCGTGGGCCTCGGCCGCTTTGCCCATGACCAGCGCGCCGAGCACCGGTTCGTCGAGAGAACTGACCAGGTCGTCGGTCAGCCGCTGGCTCAGCTCCAAATCCTTGGTCGCGAAGTCGAGTGCCTCGGCGCCGCGGCCCAGCTCCATCAGGGACACCATGGTGTGCAGCCGGTTGGCGTGCTCGTGCGTCTGGGCCCGAAGCGCGTCCGAGAGCGTGCGCATGGTTTCCAGTTCACTGCCGAGCGACTCGATCTCGGTGCGGTCCCGGATGGTGGCGACCGTGCCGTAGACCGGTGACCCCGCCGTCTGGCGCTGGCGGGATGCGGGGGAGCGGGGCCCCACCGCGGGGCCCTGGTTGACCACCAGCACGCGCTCTCCGGTCAAGTGGATTTCGTCCTGCGCGGTCCGGCCGGACTCGAACAATTCCTTGAGGCTCGGCGCCAGCGGCAGTTCGGCCAGCGACGGTGCCGCCGCGCCGCGGCCGCGCGGGAAGCCGCCGTCGACCGCGCGGGGCGGGACCCCGAGTAACGCGGCCGCCTGGTCGTTGTACATCACCACTTTGCCCTTGCGATCGACGAGGATCACGCCTTCGCGGACCGAGTGCAGCACCGATTCGTAGTAGGCGAACAGCTGGGCGAGCTGCTCGGGCCCCCAGCCGCGCGTCACCCGGCGGAGGTACCGGCCCAGCAGCCAGGAGGCCACCGATCCGCCCGCCAGCAGGGCGACCGCGATCGCCAGCAGGGCGGGCAGCCGGCCGGAAAACGCCACATCCACCGTCCCCACCGTCACGCCCGCCGCCACCAGGGCCAGGACCGTGCCGTTCGCGTCCTTGACCGGGGCGATGGTGCGCACCGAGGGTCCGAGCGTCCCGGCCATAATCTCGGTGAAGACCTGGCCCTTCAAGGCGGCGTCGATCGAGCCGATGTACGGCTTGCCCAGCTCCTCGTCGCGGGGATGGGTCCACCGGGTCCGGTCCGGCGCCATGATCGTTATGAAGTCCGCGCGGGCGTCCCGCATCACCCGCAGGGCGTAGGGCTGCAGCAGCGCGGACGGATCGGGGGAGCCCGCCGCCTGCAGGACCAGGGGGTTGTCTGCCACGGCGGTGGCGATCCCGGCCATCCGCCGGCCCGCTTCCTCGTAGGCGTGGTCGCGCGCGTCCACGAAGGTGGCCGTGCCGACGACGGCGGTCAGGGCCAGCATGAACAGCAGGTGAGCCACGAACAGCCTGCGGGCGATGCTCCAGTGATGGATCAACTGCACCTTCCATGACCAATATGAACGCAACGGTGATGCGCATCACTTCATCCCCAATGATGGAGGAACACGCAGAACGGACGTGATGCGCATCCCAAGCCGCATCAAAGTCCAGCCTATCCAAGGAGAACAACATGGCCTCTCAACGAGGAGAGTCAGCGGCGCCGGCCGCGGCGCCGGTCAAGCAGCGCAAGGGTCTGGACAAGTCCCACTACCTTTACATCGCGGTCATCGCCGCCGTCATCCTCGGCGCCGTTGTCGGCCTGATGTTCCCGGAGGTCGGCAAGTCCCTGAAGCCCCTCGGTGACGGCTTCATCAAGCTCATCAAGATGATGATCGCCCCGGTCATCTTCTGCACCATCGTGCTGGGCATCGGCTCCATCGCCAAGGCCGCCACGGTCGGCAAGGTCGGCGGCCTGGCCCTCGGCTACTTCATCGTGATGTCGACGTTCGCCCTGGCCATCGGCCTCGTCGTCGGCAACCTGATCCACCCGGGTGAAGGCCTCAAGCTTGCCCCGTACGACCCGAACAAGAAGGCCGCCACGGACAGCACCGTCGACTTCCTGCTCGGCATCATCCCGGGTGACATCCCCGTGCTGCCCACCCTGCTGGCCGCCATCCTGGTCGGTTTCGCCTTGCAGAAGATGGGCCCGCAGGGCACCCCGATCCTGAAGGCCATCGGCCACGGCCAGGCCCTCGTGTTCCGCATCCTGATCATGGTCATGTGGCTCGCCCCGGTCGGCGCCTTCGGCGCCATCGCCGCCGTCGTCGGCGCCACCGGCGTCCAGGCCATCATCAGCATGGCCACCCTCATGGTCGCCTTCTACATCACCTGCGCGGTCTTCATTATCGTGATCCTCGGCGGGCTCCTCCAGGTCGTCTCGGGCGTCAACATCTTCCGCCTGATGAAGTACCTGGCCCGCGAGTACCTGCTGATCTTCTCCACGTCCTCCTCCGAAGCCGCTCTGCCCCGCCTGATCGCGAAGATGGAACACCTCGGTGTGTCCAAGCCGGTCGTCGGCGTCACCGTCCCCACCGGTTACTCGTTCAACCTGGACGGCACGGCGATCTACCTGACCATGGCCTCCCTGTTCGTCGCCAACGCCATGGGCACCCCGCTGGACCTGGGCGCCCAGATCTCGCTGCTGATCTTCATGATCATCGCCTCCAAGGGCGCCGCCGGTGTCACCGGCGCCGGCCTGGCTACCCTGGCCGCAGGCCTCCAGGCCCACCGGCCGGAGTTGCTCGGCGGCGTCGGTATGATCGTCGGCATCGACCGCTTCATGTCCGAGGCCCGTGCGCTGACCAACTTCACCGGCAACGCCGTCGCGACCGTCCTGATCGGCACCTGGGTCAAGGAGATCGACGGCGGGCAGGTCGAACGCGTGCTCTCCGGCGCCGCGCCCTTCGACGAGCAGACCATGATCGCCGGGCACAGCGCCGCGCAGCCCGCAGCCGAGCCGGCCTCCCACCCGGCACAGCCGGTCCCGGCCAACGCCTAAGCACCAGCAGCGGTACTCTCAGATCACAACTAAACCGCCCGGACGCGCAACCCGCGTCCGGGCGGTTTTGCGTGGTCCAGGGATCCGCCGGCCGGCAACCCTCGACCTCTACCAGAGGGTCAGACGCGCCGGGCGGCGGTTGTCAAGGTCCGTCGAATACCGTGTCGGGGGCTGTAACCTTGGGAGGAATAACGATCCGTCCCGGGCGGCGCCAGCCTCAGCAGGCAGCGCCGAACCAGCCGGATCCGGCAGGAAAATCACCGTCATCGAAAGTGTGGATAGATACGTGAGCAGCGAACAGGGTTCAGCCACTCTGGAAGGCACCGAACTCGACCTGGAAGACGCCGTGATGGGCCCCACCGGGCGCCCTTACCGCGATTTCCCGGAACCCGCGCCGCTGTCCTCGCACGGCCCGGCCCGGGTCATCGCCATGGTCAACCAGAAGGGCGGCGTCGGCAAGACCACGTCCACCATCAACCTGGCCGCGGCCCTGGCCGAATACGGACGCCGTGTACTCCTGGTCGACTTCGATCCGCAGGGCGCGCTCTCAGCCGGACTGGGCACCAACCCGCACGAACTGGACCTGACGGTCTACAACGTCCTGATGGACCGCAAAGTCGATATCCGCGACGCCATCCAGAAGACCGGCGTCGAGAACGTGGACCTGCTGCCGGCCAACATCGACCTCTCTGCCGCTGAAGTCCAGCTGGTGAACGAGGTCGCTCGCGAACAGGTCTTGGACCGGGCGCTGAAGAAGGTCGAGGACGACTACGACGTGGTCCTGATCGACTGCCAGCCCTCGCTGGGGCTGCTCACGGTGAACGCGCTGACCGCGGCGCACGGCGTCATCATCCCGCTGATCTGCGAGTTCTTCGCGCTGCGCGCGGTGGCGCTGCTGGTCGAGACGATCGACAAGGTCCAAGACCGGCTCAACCCGCGGCTCCAGGTCGACGGCGTGCTCGCCACGATGTACGACGCCCGTACCCTGCACGGCCGCGAAGTCATCGCCCGACTCGTGGAAGCCTTCGGCGACAAGGTCTTCGAGACCGTTATCAAGCGGTCCATCAAGTTCGCTGACGCGACCGTCGCCGCCGAACCCATCACCAGCTACGCCGGGAACCACGCCGGCGCCGACGCCTACCGCCGACTGGCCAAAGAGCTGATCTCGCGCGGCGGCGCGCCCTAGCCAAGGCCGTGGTAGCGACAGCCCCGACGGCGGAACTGTCGCCGTCCGCCAAGAAACCCGGCTTCGAGGTACGGCTGGCCAATTTCACCGGTCCGTTCGACCTGCTGCTGGGCCTGATCTCCAAGCACCAGCTGGACATCACCGAGGTGGCGCTGGCAACGGTCACCGACGAATTCATCAAGTACATCAAAGGGCTGCAGCGGCTGGGGGAAGACTGGGCGCTGGATGAGGCCAGCGAGTTCCTGGTCATCGCCGCGACCCTGCTGGACCTGAAGGCGGCCAGGCTGCTACCCGCCGGCGAGGTCGAGGACGACGAGGACATCGCCCTGCTCGAGGCCCGCGACCTGCTGTTCGCCCGGCTGCTGCAGTACAAGGCCTTCAAACACGTGGCCGGACTTCTCGGCTCGACTCTGGAACTGGAGGGCCGACGCTACCCGCGGCAGGTCGCCCTGGAGGGCCACTTCGCTGCATTGTTGCCCGAACTGGTCTGGAAGCACAGCCCGGCGGAGTTCGCCGCCCTCGCCGAGAAGGCCCTGAAACCCAAGGAAGCGGCCCCCACCGAGGTTGGCCTCGCCCACCTGCACGGGACGCCGGTCAGTGTGAAGGAACAAGCGGAAATCCTCGGCTTGCGCCTGCGGCTCGGCAAACCGCTCACCTTCAGGTCCCTGATCGCCGACGCCGAATCAACCCTCGTGGTGGTGGCGCGGTTCCTTGCCCTGCTGGAGATGTTCCGGGACAAAGCGGTCGCATTCGACCAGCTGCTGCCCCTCGGCGAGTTGTCCGTGCACTGGACCGCCGACGACGCGGACTGGAGCAGCGAGAACCTGAGTGAAGAATACGAGGAACAGCCGTGAGCGACGCAGGGAACCTTTCCCAACCCGACGCCGACCCCGGAGACGCCGGAGAGCCCGGGATTCCTGACCTCGCCGGCCTGCCCGGGGGCGCCCGCGCGGCCCTCGAGGCGGTGCTCATGGTGATCGACGAGCCAGCCACCGCCACGGAACTCGCCACCGGCCTTAACCTGACGGTCGACGTCGTCGAAGGACTGCTCGGGGAACTGCAGCGGGAGTATAACGGCTATACTGGTAATGCCCCGGATGCGGATGACGCCAGCACATCTTTACCTACTGCTAGCTTCAGTGCCGCCCCCCGGGGTTTTGAATTGCGGAATATCGCCGGTGGCTGGCGGATCTATTCCCGCGCTGAGTTCGCCGACGTCGTAGGCGGATTCGTGCTGGAAGGCCAGACGGCCAGGCTGACGCAGGCGGCGCTCGAAACGCTCGCCGTCATCGCCTACCGCCAGCCCGTCTCCAGGGCGCGGGTCTCTGCAATTCGTGGGGTCAATGTTGACTCCGTGGTGCGGACGCTGACCCAGCGCGGCCTGATCGAGGACTCGGGAAACGATCCCGAGTCCGGGGCCATCCTGTACCGCACGACGTCGTATTTCCTCGAACGCATGGGAATCGGCTCGGTGGCTGAGTTGCCTCAGCTTTCACCCCATCTTCCAGGGCTCGAAGGCATAGCAGAGTTTTACGACGCAGGAAGAATGTAGGCAGGAATGCTGCCTGCGTAAGAGTATCCACCAGGGCAGAACCATTTGCCCGGCCGGTGGGGGACTGCCGTGAGGCAGCCGTCACGGGCCACCAAACGAAGGACGGGTCATGACACAGGCGGGACGCCAGGGTTCACCACGTAACAGTTCGGGACGCACCAGCGCCGGACAACAATCAGCGCGCACCCAGGGTGCGGGCGGCGCAGGCCGAGGCCAGCGCGACGTCTCCAAAGGCGGCGGCGACCGCCCCTTCAAGCGCCCCAAGCCGCGCGAAGAGGCTTTTGTTGACCCGGATCTGAACCCGGGCGGCGGAGCGCCGGACCAGGCTGACCGGAAGGCCGGCGCCAAGCCCGCCGCCCGCAAGCCCGCGGCCCGCAAGCCGGGCGCCGGCAAGGTCCCCGGCACCCCGGGCGCGCTCAAGCCCAAACCGCGCGTCGGCGCCGGTGCGGCCAAGGCAGTCGGGTCCCGCGCCTTCGGCAGCGAACGCTTCGGCCAGAGCCTCGGCCCCGTCCGCAAGCCGGCCCGCAAGCGCGGACCCCGCGGCGCCGTGCCGCAGTCCGAGCTGCACGACGCCGACGGTGTCCGCCTGCAGAAGGTCATGGCCTCCGCCGGCGTCGCCTCGCGGCGCGTCTGCGAGGAAATGATCGCCGAAGGCCGCGTCGAGGTCGACGGCCAGGTCGTCACGGAGCTCGGCGTGCGCGTCGACCCCAAGACCGCCGTGATCCATGTCGACGGCCTGCGCATCCAGCTGGACGAAAACATGGTCTACATGGTGTTCAACAAGCCCAAGGGTGTTGTCTCCACCATGGAGGACCCGGACGGCCGCCCGTGCATCAGCGACTTCGTTCGCAACCACCACGGCGAACGCCTCTTCCACGTCGGCCGCCTCGACGTCGCCACCGAGGGCCTGCTCCTGCTGACCAACGACGGCGAGCTCGCCAACCGCCTGACGCACCCGTCCTACGAGGTGCCCAAGACGTACCTCGTCCAGGTCCGCGGGCCGTTCCCGCAGGGCGTCGGCGCCCAGCTCAAGGCCGGCATCGAACTCGAAGACGGCATCGCCTCCGTGGACTCCTTCAAGCTCGTCGACTCGACCCCGGGCCACGTGCTGATCGAGGTTGTGCTGCACTCGGGCAAGAACCGCATCGTGCGGCGCCTCTTCGACGCCGTTGGTTTCCCGGTGCTGCGCCTGGTACGCGTCAAGGTCGGACCCATCGGCCTGGGCGACCAGCGCCAGGGCAGCATCCGCAACCTCGGCAAGCAGGAAGTCGGCCACCTGCTGGCATCCGTGGGGCTGTAGGCATGTCCGCATTTCGCACCCACGGCCGCGGCCACCTGAACGGGCCGGTCGTGGTCCTGGGGACCGGGCTGCTGGGCACCAGCATCGGGCTGGGCCTTCGCGGCCGGGGAGTGGCCGTGTTCCTCTCCGACCCTTCGCCGACCAACCAGGCCGTCGCCGTCGACATCGGCGCCGGCCTGCCTTTGGCTCGCCTTGAGGGCGAAGCGCCGGAACTCGTTGTGGTCGCCGCGCCGCCGGACGTGACTGCCGACGTCGTCGCCAAGGCCCTTGCGGACTACCCGCAGGCCGTAGTGGCCGACATCGCCAGCGTCAAGGCGTCCATCCAGGCAGAACTGCGCGCCCGCGGCGCCGACCTGGCCCGCTACGTTGGCACGCACCCGATGGCCGGCCGGGAGAAGTCCGGCCCGGTGGCCGCCCGCGGCGAACTGTTCACCTCCATGCCCTGGGTGCTCTGCCCCTCGGCTGAAACCCGGCCCGAGGCACTGCAGGCGGCCCGCGCTCTGGCCGGCGACCTAGGCGCCGTCGTCTCCGAATTCGGCGCCGAGGAGCACGACGAAGCCGTGGCGTTGGTCTCGCACCTGCCCCAGGTCATGTCCTCGCTCGTGGCCAGCAGGCTGCAGGGAACCCCGCTGCACGCCCTTTCGCTGGCCGGCAACGGCCTGCGCGACGTGACCAGGATCGCCGCGAGCGACCCCACGCTGTGGGTGCAGATCCTCGGCGCCAACGCGGGCAAGATCGTGGAGATCCTCTACGGCGTCCGCGAGGACCTGAACCGGCTGATCGGAACCCTCGAGGATCCGACGGCGCCGGGCGCCCGGCTGGACCTTGCCCAGCTGATCAGCGAAGGCAACGCCGGCCAGGCCCGGATCCCGGGCAAGCACGGCGGACCGCCGCAGGCCTACTCCTGGCTGACCGTGCTGGTGGACGACACGCCCGGCCAGATCGCGAAGCTCCTGACGGAGATTGGCGAAATCGGCGTCAACCTCGAGGACCTCCGCCTGGACCACTCCTCGGGACAGAATGTCGGCATGGTGGAAATCTCCGTGCTGCCCAACAAGCACGAGCTGCTCATCGAAGCCCTCAACGACCGTGGATGGCGGGTACTCCAGTAATGACCCAGGAACTCATTGAAATGGTGGACGTCGTCCGCCCCGGCAAGAGCCTCGTCGTCGCAATCGACGGACCCTCCGGCTCCGGCAAATCGAGCGTCAGCAAAGAGGTGGCACGCCGGCTCCGGCTGGCCTACCTCGACACCGGCGCGATGTACCGGGCCTTGACCTGGTTCTGCCTCGACAGCGGCACGGACCTTGCCGACGGCGAAGCCATTGAAGCTGCCGCCGAGGGACTCCAGCTCGAGATGAGCACCAGCCCTCAGGAAGAATATGTCCGGGTCGCGGGGACCGACATCACCGACGCCATCCGCGAACCGGCCATTTCCGCCGCGGTCAGCGCCATCGCCACCACGCTTGGCGCGCGGACCGAACTGATCCGCCGGCAGCGCGAGCTGATCGAAAAGCACCACCGCCGCATGGTGGTCGAGGGACGGGACATCACCACCGTCGTCGCACCCCACGCCGAGGTACGCATGCTGCTCACCGCCAGCGAGGAGGCACGCCTCCGCCGCCGCGGCATCCAGCTCGGCGGCAGCCAGAGCGCCGAACAGCTCGCGGCGCAGGTCACAGCCCGTGACGCGAAGGACTCCACCGTGGTGAACTTCACCCAGGCGGCCGACGGCGTGGTCACCCTCGACTCCTCGGACCTGGACTTCGCCCAGACCGTCGACGCGGCCCTCGGGATCGTGCACCGCGTCATCAACCACACGGCCATCAACCGTGACTGAGCGCCCAGCCGGGGCGGAGCACCCCGGCCGCTGGTTCCTCGACGGGACCATGGCCTGGAGCCGGCCGGTCGGCTGGATCCTGGACCACCTGGTCTACCGGACCACCGTCAGGGGCCGTTCCAACGTGCCGGACGCCGGCCCGGTTATTTTTGCCGGAAACCACATCAGTTTCCTGGACGGCCCGGTCATGTTCGGGGCCGCGCCGCGGCCGATGCACATTTTCGTCAAGAAGGAGATGTTCCGGGGCTTCCCGGGCCTGGTGCTGAAGGCCTCCGGCCAGTTGGCGGTGGACCGGTCCGGTGACCGGACGGCGCTGCAGCGGGCCAAGAGCGTCCTCGACGCCGGACGGTGCGTCGGGATCCTTCCCGAGGGCACCCGGGGGAGCGGGGAAGCCGCGGCGATCAACAACGGGGTGGCCTGGCTCGCGCTGAACTCGGCCGCCACCGTGATCCCGGTCGCCATCCTGGGCACCAGGATCGGCGGCGAGCACCTCAACGCGGTTCCCCGGCCCGGCCGCCGGCTGCATGTCAGCTTCGGCGGCGCCCTCAATCTCAGCCGCAGGCCCGGGGAGACCGGGCGTGCTTCAATGGACAGGGTGGGAACCGAGATCCGCGCCGCCCTTGCGCGGCACGTCCAAGACACCATTCAGTGCAGCGGGCAGAGCCTGCCCGACGCGGATTCCCCGCAAGAACGCCAGACAGCAGTAGCCGGGACGCCGGCAGATCACCACCTAAGGAAAGTGCAATGAGCGATACGACTCAAACCCCCGGCCACTTCGGCGCCGGCGAAGACGAATACACGCCCACCGGCACGGACCAGGTGGCGGAGAATCTTGCCGCCCTGGACGACGAGGAAGCCGAACTCCGCGCGGCCTCGCTCCGCGCCGGCCTGGATGACTACGAGCTGGACGAGGAAGACGCCGCCCTGCTGAGCGGCCGCTACGAGGACGAGGACTTCGACGGCCCGGTCAAGCTTGACCCGGTCCTGGCCATCATCGGCCGGCCCAACGTCGGCAAGTCCACCCTGGTCAACCGCATCCTGGGCCGCCGCGAAGCCGTGGTCGAGGACACCCCCGGTGTCACCCGTGACCGCGTGATGTACTCGGCGAACTGGAACGGCCGGAACTTCACCGTCGTCGACACCGGCGGCTGGGAGCACGACGCCCGCGGCATCCACGCCCGCGTTGCCGAGCAGGCCGAGATGGCCGTGGAGCTCGCCGACGCCGTGCTGTTCGTGGTGGACTCCGCCGTCGGCGCGACCGCCACGGATGAGGGCGTCATGAAGATGCTGCGCAAGTCCAAGAAGCCGGTCATCATGGTGGCCAACAAGGTCGACGACTTCGCCCAGGAAGCCGACTCGGCCGCGCTCTGGGGCCTCGGCTTCGGCGAGCCCTACCCGGTTTCAGCGCTGCACGGCCGCGGCGTCGCCGACCTGCTCGACCACGTGATGGACACGCTCCCGGAGTTCTCCACGATCGAAGGCCTCGAGCGCAGCGGCGGCCCCCGCCGCATCGCCCTGATCGGCCGGCCGAACGTCGGCAAGTCCTCGCTGCTGAACAAGCTCGCAGGCTCCGAGCGCGTCGTCGTCGACAACACTGCCGGCACCACCCGCGACCCTGTCGATGAGTTCATCGAGCTCGGCGGCCGCACCTGGCGCTTCGTGGACACGGCGGGCATCCGCCGCCGCCAGCACATGGCCCAGGGCGCGGACTTCTACGCCTCGCTGCGCACCCAGAGCGCGCTCGAAAAGGCCGAGGTCGCCGTCGTGCTCCTCGCCGTGGACGAGGTGCTCAGCGAGCAGGACGTCCGCATCCTGCAGTTGGCGATCGAATCCGGCCGCGCGTTGGTGCTGGCGTTCAACAAATGGGACCTGCTCGACGACGAACGCCGCACCTACCTGGAACGGGAAATCGAGCAGGACCTCGCCCACGTGGCGTGGGCCCCGCGCGTCAACATCTCGGCCAAGACCGGCTGGCACAAGGACCGCCTGGTCCCGGCCCTGGACACCGCGCTGGAGAGCTGGGACAAGCGCATCCCCACCGGGCGCCTGAACGCGTTCCTCGGCGAACTGGTGGCGGCGCACCCGCACCCGGTCCGCGGCGGCAAGCAGCCCCGCATCCTCTTCGGCACCCAGGCCTCGAGCCGGCCGCCGAAGTTCGTGCTTTTCACCACTGGCTTCCTGGATCCCGGCTACCGCCGCTTTATCACCCGCCGGCTCCGCGAAACCTTCGGCTTCGAGGGCACGCCGATCGAGGTCAACATGCGGGTCCGGGAAAAGCGCGGCAAGAAGCGTTAGTTCCGAACGCGCCCGCCGCGGGAAAATGTTCCCGTGACTCAAGTGAAAGTGTCACGGGCACCCTCCGGAATCGTGTAAGCTTTTGGAGGTGGTTCGGCCGGACTGCTCAGATGAATTCCTTTGGATTTCCAAACGAAGCATCGGGAGCGGAGAACGGCGGAACCAGCGGGCTGTAGCGCAGCTTGGTAGCGCACTTGACTGGGGGTCAAGGGGTCGCAGGTTCAAATCCTGTCAGCCCGACCAACAGAAAGTACCCCGCCATTCCGGCAACGGAGTGGCGGGGTTTTCTGTTTCCCGGCACACGTCGGTTCAGGCACCGCCCGCTTCAGGAAGCACCTACTTCAAGAAGCGCGACGTCCGCCGGTCCGCCAGGATTTTCCCCTTCGTCTGGCAGCTTGGGCAGTATTGCAGCGCGGTGTCCGCAAAGGAAACCTCGCGCACGGTGTCACCGCAGACCGGGCACGCCTCACCGGTCCGGCCGTGCACCCGCATGTGGCTCCGTTTCGTGTCCTTGAGCTCGCTGGGCGGCTTCCCGGCGGCTTCCGCCAGCGCCGTGCCAAGGATGTCGTGGATGGCGTCGTAGAGGCGTTCCACCGCCGCCCGGTCGAGGGAACTGGCAAGGGCGAACGGGGATGTCTTCGCCGCGTGCAGGATCTCGTCGCTGTACGCGTTGCCGATGCCGGCGATGATGCCCTGGCTGCGGAGCACACCCTTGATCTGCTGGGAGCTGGCCGCCAGGATCCGGGCCAGCGCATCGACGTCGAACCCGGAGCTGAACGGGTCCGGGCCAAGGGCCGCGACCCCGGGCACGTCTGCGGGATCGCGGACCACGTACATCGCCAGGCTCTTCTTCGTGCCGGCCTCGGTCAGGTCCAGGTCGAGCGGGCCGTCCCCGCTCGAAAACGACAGCCGCGCCGCAATGTGCCCGCTACCCATTTTCAGCACCGCGCCGGTGGGGGAATCGGTAAAACGGACCCAGCCTGCCCGGGCCAGGTGGAAGACCAGATGCAGCCCGCCGGCGTCGAGATCCATGAACTTGCCGTGCCGGCGCACGCCCGTCACGGTCCTGCCCTCCAAGGCCGAGACGGGAGGATCCGCCGTCTTGAGCACGGCGAACGAGACGAGCTGGACCTTGGTTAGGACGGTTCCGCGCAGGCGGGCGTCCAGAAAGTCCGCCAGGGCCGCCACTTCCGGTAGCTCAGGCATGGGCAAATCCGTCCGGAACGGGTGCAGGTGCTGCCATGGCCCCATCATGTCAGAGTCCTCCCGGGCGCCGGGCGGATATGCCTATACTTTCAGCGGCGGCTCGATCGATCGGCTGCCGTCGACCTTGGTGATTGACCCGACGAAAGGCCCGTCATGAGCATCATTCCCGAAGAACTGTCCTACACCGCCGAACACGAATGGGTTTCCGCACCGAATGCCGACGGCGTCGTGCGCGTGGGGATCACGGATTTTGCCCAGGACGCCCTCGGGGACGTCGTCTACGCGCAGATGCCGGAGGTCGGCACCGATATCAAGGCCAACGACGTCGTCGGGGAAGTGGAGTCCACCAAGAGCGTCAGCGACATTTACGCCCCCGTGAGTGGCGAAGTGGTGGCCCGCAACGAGGCGCTGGACACCGATTCGGCCCTGATCAATTCGGATCCGTACGGCGAGGGCTGGCTGATCGAAATCAAGCTTGCGGAGGCTGACGCCGTGGAGTCGTTGCTGAGTGCATCGGAGTACGAACAGCAGGTAGGCTAATGGGAAGATCTCCGGGCCGTGTTACTGGACACACTTAGTGGACACAGTGGCCGGCCAGGGGATTGACTACCGGATCTGCCAGGCTTTTCCGGACGCATCCGTTGTTTGCAGGGGGGACACCTGCAACGAATGAGGAGGACTCAATGGTTGGGCACGGACAGAACGACACCGGTGAATACGGCACGGGTGGAGTGAAAGCCTCGGAGACCACGTCGATCCATCTCACCCCCGTGCGCGATGAGCCCACCATTACCCCCAAGGTCTCGAACGAGGAACGTTCGGCGATCGAGTCGCTGCCCGCCGGGTCTGCCCTGCTAGTGGCCCACAGCGGCCCCAACTCCGGCGCCCGCTTCCTGCTCGACTCGGACGTCACGACGGCGGGCCGCCACCCTGACGCCGACATCTTCCTCGACGACGTGACGGTTTCGCGCCGCCACGTCGAATTCCGCCGCACGGCGCGCAGCTTCGAGGTGGTGGACACCGGGAGCCTCAACGGCACCTACGTCAACCACGACCGTGTCGACAGCGTGGAGCTGAAGTCAGGTAACGAGGTGCAGATCGGCAAGTTCCGGCTCACTTTTTACCTCAGCCCTGCCCGTACCGCAGGCAACGTCTGATATCGGGGTAATTGCCGGTGGCCATGGCACAAGCCGAACGGCGCGGACCCCAGGTCCTGAACATCGGGGAGGTCCTGGCTCAACTGAGCGACGACTTCCCCTCCATGACCGCGTCGAAAATCAGGTTCCTTGAAGAAAAGGGCCTCATCAATCCGCAGCGGACCCCCGCCGGCTACCGGCAGTATTCCGAAGGGGACGTCGAGCGGCTGCGCTTTGTGTTGTCGCTACAGCGGGACCAGTACCTGCCGCTGAAGGTGATCAAGGACTATCTCGACGCGATCGACCGCGGCGAACGGCCGGAGAGCCTGCCGCCGGGCGTGACGGTTTCGCCGCGAATCGTTTCCGACGAACTCGCCTCCGAGCTGAACAACCGGGTGCGACTGCTCAGCGAGGAACAGCTCCGCACCGAGTCCGGGGCCAGCGTCCCGCTGCTCGAGTCGCTGTTGAGCTTCGGCCTGATCGGGCACGTCAACGACAAGTTTGACGACCACGCCCTGCAGGTCGCCCGCGCCTGCGTTCAGCTGGAAAGCCACGGCCTCGAGCCCCGGCACCTGCGGCCGTTCCAAGCCGCAGCCGACCGTGAGTTCGGTCTAGTGGAACGCGCGGTAGCCACGCTGACATCCCGCAAGGACGCCGCCTCGCAGGCCCGCGCCGCCGAGGCCGCGCGGGAAATTAGCGAACTCTGCCTCTCGCTGCACCGCGCCCTGGTGCAGGACCGCATCTCGAGGATGGACAGCTGATGATTGAGGTGGAAATTGTAGGCGTGCGGATCGAACTGCCGTCCAACCAGCCGCTGGTCCTGCTCAAGGAGATTCACGGTGAGCGCCACGTTCCGATCTGGATCGGCACCCCGGAAGCCAGCGCGATTGCACTGGCGCAGCAGGGCGTGGTCCCGCCGCGGCCGATGACGCATGACCTGCTCGTGGACGTCGTCGAGGCGCTGGGCCACTCGATCGTCAGCGTGAACATTGTGGCCGTCGAGGACAACATCTTCTACGGCCAGCTGCAGTTCGAAGACGGCACCACGGTCAGCTCGCGGGCCTCGGACGCCCTCGCCCTAGGCCTGCGCGCGAAGTGCCGGATCTGGTGCGCGGACGCCGTGATGGAGGAAGCCGGTGTGCGGATCACCGAGCACGACGACGGCGAGGAAGCCCAGCCCGGTCCCGCCGTCGACGAGGAGGGGGAGCTGCGCCGCTTCCGGGAGTTCCTGGACGACGTCGAACCCGAGGACTTCGCCGGCTGAAACGGCTTAAAGCTTAAAGTCGAGGTCGAAAGTTTCGACACGCCCCGGCAATAGTCCCAGCGTCTTTGACCTTGGCCTCCGGCAGGCCTAACGTCAGAGGTACAAGTTCCCATTGCATACGACAGCCGCGCAAGTCACACTGGAAATCGGCGCGCTGTTGCTGCAAGTTCCCGCGGGAACTCATGACAAGGAGGATCCACGTGAGTCCGAAAGGCGAAGCAGGCGAGCTCAAGCAGGCCTCGACGGCAGGCGTTGCTGTGCCCGCGAGCGGTGCTCAGGGCCTGCTCTTCACCGAGGATCTTCCTGTGCTGGACGAGGACGCGGGGTACCGCGGACCGACGGCCTGCAAAGCGGCCGGCATCACCTACCGCCAGCTGGACTACTGGGCCCGCACCGGACTCGTCGAGCCCGCGGTGCGCGGCGCCGCAGGTTCCGGCTCACAGCGGCTCTATGGCTTCCGCGACATTCTGGTCCTCAAAGTCGTCAAACGGCTCCTCGACACCGGCGTTTCGCTGCAGCAGATCCGCACCGCCGTCGAACACCTCCGGGAGCGCGGGGTCGAGGACCTCGCCCAGATCACGCTCATGAGCGACGGCGCCAGCGTTTACGAATGCACCTCGGCGGATGAAGTCATCGACCTGGTCCAGGGCGGACAGGGTGTCTTCGGCATCGCCGTCGGCCGCGTCTGGCGTGAAGTGGAAGGCAGCCTCGCGGCCCTTCCGAGCGAACACGCCGCGGACCAGTCGTTCCCCGACGACGAACTCAGCAAGCGCCGCGCGGCCCGCAAGATCGGCTAGCGCAACCCTAGCTCCTCAGCAAAGTGCAACGCGGGGTTACTTCGCGCCTAACCTGAACCTCAGGATCGGCGGGAAGCGACCCCGCGTTGCTGTGTTTGGGAAGTTTCCCCCGGGGGGCCGGCCCAGTCACGCTAGCGCTGGCTGCGGCTCCGGACCCTGAGCGGGGACGCCGCGTCGCCGTTGGCGTCGCCCCTGTGCATCAGGTTGGCGAGCAGGGAGTCGAACAAGGCGGCGGCGGTCTTGGCGGATTCGCCGGGCCAGTGGTGGACAGGATGGGCCGCGCCCTGGATCTGCTGCCAGTTGGCCTGTTCCGGGATGTGCGGGCTCAGCAGCAGCTCGCCAAACATCGACTCCATCTCGGCCAGGCGGAAGCTGTGCTCCGAGGAACCGGTCCGCACCCGGTTGGCCACGATGCCGGCGGGGGAGAGCCCCGGGGCGAATTCCTGGCGGAACAGCTGGATGGCGCGCATGGTGCGCTCGGTGCCCGCCACGGAGAACAGTCCGGGCTCAGCGACCAGGGTGACCTTGTCGCTGGCCGTCCAGGCCATCCGGGTCAGCCCGTTGAGCGAGGGCGGGCAGTCGATCAGGACCAGCTCGTAGTCCCCGGAGCCCGCGAGCACGGCGGAGAGCCGGCGCAGGTCGCGGCGGCCAAGGTCCGGCCGGTCGTAGATCCCGGTGTAGGCGGAGCCGACGGCAACGTCCAGGACAGGCACGCTGCTGCTGCGGGAGGAACCGTTGCGGGAGGAACCGTTGACGTGCTCCATCCAGCCGCTGGGGACCACGTTGTCGGCCAGGCGTGCCCGGCGCGGGGCTTTGAGCATCCGGCCGATGTCCAGCTGTTCGTCGGGCCGGACGCCGAGGGCCGTACTGGCATCCGCGTGCGGGTCGAGATCGACGACGAGGGTGGGGATACCGGCGGCGAGTGCTGCCGACGCCAGTCCGGTTGTCACGGAGGTCTTGCCGACCCCGCCTTTGAGGCTGCTGATGCTGACTACTTGCACTTGAAAAACCAATACCTAACGCCGGTTGCCGAGACGGGGTCATGCCGGCCCGTGCGTTCCTTCGGACCGGGGCGAGCATGCGCCACCCACCACCTCATCATATGTTGACCGGCAGGCGAATCCCGTCTCATCCGGCCCGGCGGCCGCCCGGACGGCTGGGAACCGCGCGGGAACCCCCGGAACCACGGCGATCTGCCTTCTTCGGCCGAAATGACGCATAATCTTGTGATGGGGGACACAATGATTTGTGTTTGCGCACACCAGTCTTAGAAACTGTGACGACTTACCGAACCGCCCGCGATGATGCAGGAGAAGTATGTTTTCCAAGATTCTGGTGGCTAACCGCGGCGAAATTGCCATCCGCGCCTTCCGTGCCAGCTACGAGCTGGGTGCCAAGACCGTTGCGGTGTTTCCCACCGAGGACCGCAACTCGATCCACCGCCAGAAGGCGGATGAGGCGTACCTGATCGGCGAGGAGGGCCACCCGGTCCGGGCATACCTCGACGTCGACGAGGTGGTCCGTGTCGCGAAGGAGGCGGGCGCGGATGCGATCTACCCCGGCTACGGCTTCCTCTCGGAGAACCCCAACCTGGCCCGCGCCGCCGCGGCCGCCGGCATCACCTTCGTCGGGCCCCCGGCCGAGGTCCTCGAACTGGCCGGCAATAAGGTCGCCGCACTCGAGGCCGCGCGCAAGGCCGGCGTCCCGGTGCTCAAGTCCAGCGCCCCGTCGAAGGACGTGGACGAACTCATCGCCGCCGCGGACGAAATCGGGTTCCCGATCTTCGCCAAGGCCGTTGCCGGCGGCGGCGGACGCGGCATGCGCCGGGTCGACACGCGGGAGGCCCTGCCCGAGGCCCTGCAGGCCGCGATGCGCGAGGCTGACGCCGCCTTCGGTGACCCCACCATGTTCCTGGAACAGGCGGTGCTGCGGCCGCGGCACATCGAAGTGCAGATCCTCGCGGACGCCGAGGGCAACGTCATGCACCTCTTCGAGCGCGACTGCTCCATCCAGCGCCGCCACCAGAAGGTGATCGAGATTGCGCCCGCGCCCAACCTCGACGAAGGCATCCGGCAGGCCCTCTACCGGGACGCCGTGAAGTTCGCCAAGGCCCTGAACTATGTCAATGCCGGCACCGTGGAGTTCCTCGTCGACACCGTGGGCGAGCGGGCCGGCCAACACGTCTTCATCGAGATGAACCCCCGCATCCAGGTCGAACACACCGTCACCGAGGAAGTCACCGACGTCGACCTCGTCCAGGCCCAGCTGCGCATCGCCTCCGGGGAGACCCTTGCGGACCTGGGCCTCTCGCAGGAAACCGTCAAGCTCAACGGCGCCGCGCTGCAGTCCCGCATCACCACCGAGGACCCGGCCAACGGCTTCCGGCCCGACGTCGGAAAGATCACCGGCTACCGTTCGGCCGGCGGCGCGGGCGTCCGGCTCGACGGCGGCACCGTGTACTCCGGCGCCGAGATCAGCCCGCACTTCGACTCGATGCTGGTCAAGCTGACCTGCCGCGGCCGCGACTACCCGACCGCTGTCGCCCGGGCCCGGCGCGCCCTCGCCGAGTTCCGGATCCGCGGCGTCTCCACCAACATCTCCTTCCTGCAGGCCGTCCTGGACGATCCGGACTTCGTCGCCGGGGACGTGGCCACCTCGTTCATCGACGAGCGCCCCGAACTCCTCAAGGCCCGCGTCTCCGCGGACCGGGGTACCAAACTGCTGACCTGGCTCGCCGAGGTCACGGTCAACAAGCCCAACGGCGAGCTCACGGTCCACACCGACCCGGCGGACAAGCTGCCCGCCCTCGCGGACACCGAGGCCCCCGCAGGGTCACGCCAGCGGCTCCTCGAGCTCGGCCCGGAGGGCTTTGCCCGGGCACTGCGCGAGCAGAACGCCGTCGCCGTCACCGACACCACCTTCCGCGACGCGCACCAGTCGCTGCTCGCCACCCGGGTCCGCACCCGTGACCTGGTGGCGGCCGGACCGGCCGTATCCCGGATGCTTCCGGAACTGCTGTCCGTCGAGGCCTGGGGCGGCGCGACCTACGACGTCGCCTTGCGCTTCCTGGGGGAGGACCCCTGGGACCGCCTGGCAGCGCTGCGCAAGGTGCTGCCGAACATCTGCCTGCAGATGTTGCTCCGCGGCCGCAACACCGTCGGCTACACCCCGTACCCGGAAGAGGTGACGGTGGCGTTCGTCAACGAGGCCGCCGCTGCGGGCATCGACATCTTCCGCATCTTCGACGCCCTCAACGACGTCAACCAGATGGCCCCCGCGATCCGCGCCGTGCGCGAAACCGGGACCGCCGTCGCCGAGGTGGCGCTCTGCTACACGGCGGACATGCTCGACCCGGACGAGAAGCTGTACACGCTCGACTACTACCTGGAGCTCGCGCAGAAGATCGTCGACGCCGGCGCGCACATCCTCGCGATCAAGGACATGGCCGGGCTGCTGCGTCCGGCGGCCGCCGCTCGCCTCGTCACGGCCCTGCGGGAGAAGTTCGACCTCCCGGTCCACCTGCACACCCACGACACCGCGGGAGGCCAGCTGGCCACCCTGCTCGCGGCCGTGGACGCCGGGGTGGACGCCGTGGACGTCGCATCGGCGTCGCTGGCCGGCACCACGAGCCAGCCGTCCGCGTCCGCGCTGGTCGCGGCGCTGGCCCACACCCCGCGTGACACCGGCCTGAGCCTGGCCAATGTGTGCGCCCTGGAACCCTATTGGGAGGCCGTGCGCCGCGTCTACGCCCCCTTCGAATCGGGACTGCCGGGCCCCACCGGCCGGGTCTACCAGCACGAGATCCCCGGCGGCCAGCTGTCCAACCTGCGCCAGCAGGCCATCGCGCTGGGCCTTGGTGAGCGCTTCGAGGCGATCGAGGACATGTACACCGCGGCGGACCGCATCCTGGGCCGGCTCGTGAAGGTCACCCCGTCGTCCAAGGTGGTGGGCGACCTCGCCCTGCACCTGGTGGGCCTCAACGCCGACCCGGCGGACTTCAACGAGAACCCGCAAAAGTATGACGTCCCGGACTCCGTGATCGGCTTCCTCTCCGGGGAACTCGGCGACCCGCCCGGCGGCTGGCCCGAGCCGTTCCGGACCAAGGCCCTCCAGGGCCGCAGTGTCAAGGTCCGCGACGTCGAGCTGAGCGCCGAGGACAGCGCGGCGCTCAAGGGCGATTCCAAGACGGTGCAGCAGACCCTCAACCGGCTGCTCTTCGCCGGCCCCACCAAGGACTACCAGAAGAGCGTCGAGGCGTACGGCAACCTCTCGGTGTTGGATACCCGCGACTACCTCTTCGGGCTGCAGCGCGGGGCGGAACACGAGATTGAGCTCGAGAAAGGCGTGCGCCTGATCGCGTCGCTGGAAGCCGTCTCCGAGCCGGACGAGAAGGGTATGCGCACCGTGATGTGCACGCTGAACGGACAGTCCCGGCCCGTGGTGGTCCGCGACCGTTCCGTGGTCAGCAACGTCAAGGCGGCCGAACGCGCCGACGCCTCCCAGCCGGGCCAGGTTGCGGCGCCGTTCGCCGGTGCGGTCACCCTGACGGTCAAGGCCGGGGACGCGGTCAAGGCCGGGGACACCGTCGCGACCATCGAGGCCATGAAGATGGAAGCCTCCATCACGACGCCGGTGGCCGGCACCGTCGCACGCCTCGCCGTCGGCGCCGTCGAACAAGTCCAGGGCGGCGACCTGCTGCTGGTCGTGGAGTAGCGACAGCCGCCTCGACCCGGGCGCCACAGCAAGAAGGGCTCCCCCGGCCGTGAACCACGGCCGGGGGAGCCCTTTGGTGTTGCTGGCGGCGGGAGCCTAAACGTTGGCGCGCTTCGCGGAGTACATCTCTTCGATCACATTCTCGAAGTCCTTCATCACCTGGGCGCGCTTGACCTTCATGGACGGGGTGAGGTGCCCGGAGGCTTCGGTGAAATCGGACGGCACAATCCGGAAGGACTTGATCGCCTCCGCCTGCGACACGGACTGGTTGGCCCGGTTGATCAGTTCCTGGACCGCCGCCTTCACGGCCGGGCTCTCGGCGGCGTCGACCACGGACGTCGACGCCGGCAGGCCGTGGCGCTGCAGCCAGCCCGGGAGGGCCTCTTGATCGAGGGTCACCAGGGCGCCGATGAAGGGACGGTTGTCGCCGACCACGAGCACCTGCGAGACCAGCGCGTCGGCGCGGATCTGGTCCTCGAGCAACGCCGGCACCACGTTTTTGCCGCCGGCGGTGACGATGATCTCCTTCTTCCGGCCGGTGATGGTCAGGAAGCCCTCCTCATCGAGCTGGCCGATGTCGCCGGTGCGGAACCAGCCGTCCACAAAGGTCTCGGCCGTGAGGTCATCGCGGTTGAAGTAGCCGCGCATGACGCAGACGCCCTTGGCGAGGATTTCGCCGTCGTCGGCGATCTTGACGGCGTTGCCGGGAATCGGTGCGCCGACGGTGCCGATCTTGATCAGCGACGGGGTGTTAACGGTGATCGGGGCGGTCGTTTCGGTCAGGCCGTAGCCTTCGAGGATCTGCAGCCCGATGCCCTGGAAGAAGTGGCCGAGCCGTGCGCCGAGCGGACCGCCGCCGGAGACCGCGTGCGCCACCTGGCCGCCCATGGCGGCGCGGAGCTTTCCATAGACGAGCCTGTCGAACACCGCGTGCTTGAGTTTGAGGCCCAGGCCCACCTTGCCGGCCTGCCGGGCCCGCGAGTAGGCGATGGCGGTTTCCGCGGCGCGGTGGAAGATGGCGCCTTTGCCGCCGTCCTCGGCCTTGGTCAGGGCGGAGTTGTAGACCTTTTCGAAGACCCGCGGCACCGCGAGGATGAAGGTCGGCCGGTAGCTCTGCAGGTCCGGCAGCAGGTTCTTGATGTCGGGGGTGTGCGCGACGGTCACGCCGGCCGCCACCGCGAGCACCGAGATGAACCGGGCAAAGACGTGCGCCAGGGGCAGGAACATGATGGTCCGGGCGTGCTCGTGGACGGTCTGGCCCAGCGAGGTGGCGAGCACGTTGTCCGACAGTTCCACGAAGTTGCCGTGGGTCAGTTCGCAGCCCTTGGGACGCCCGGTGGTGCCGGAGGTGTAGATGATCGTGGCGAGATCAGAGAGCGAGGCCTGGCTGCGCCGGGCCTCAAGCTCCTCATCGCCGATCCCGGTGCCGGCGGCGCGGAGCTCGTCGAGCGCGTCGCCTTCGAGCTGCCACACGTGCCGCAGCGCGGTCAGCCCCTCCGACGTGGCAGCCTGCCGGATGATGTCTTCGTGGTGGGCCGACTCGCCGAAGGCGGCGACGGCGCCCGAGTCGCCGAGGTTCCAGGCCACCTGGGACGGGGAAGAGGTCTCATAGATCGGGACCGAGACGGCTCCGGCGAACCAGATCGCGAAGTCGATGAGGGCCCATTCGTAGCGGGTGCGGGACATGATGCCGACGCGGTCGCCGGCCGCCACGCCGCTGGCCATCAGGCCTTTGGCGAGCAGGGACACATCGGCCAGGAAATCGGTTGCCCGGATGTCCTGCCACTGCCCGGCGGCGTCGAGCCGGGAGAACAGGGCAGGGTTCGATGCCTTGGCGGCCTGGCGCAGCACCAGGTCTGTGATGTTCGTTTCCGGAGGGACGGTGACCAGGGGCGGGACACTGATTTCTCGCACGATAGCTCCTTTGATATCCATAGACCCGCTAGGGGGTACGACTAACAGTAGTATGTGGCCACCGCGGGGTGTGTTCCACTTCACCTACTGGCGAGTAACTTTACGGTGAAGCCGGTTGGCGGCGCCACTTTCGGGAGGGGCCGGATGCTCCGCCGCACCGGTTCGGGCGGGCCTAGAATGGGGAACGATGCATACTCCAACGCCCGGTCCGGAGCCCCGTTCGCAGCCCGGTCCGCAGCCCCGGAGGGCCGCCTGGCGCCGCGGCACTCCGGGCCGCCCCGGTTCCGCCCGGGCCGGCCGCCTGCGCGAACACCTGCGCCTTGGCCGCAAGGGGCTGGCGATTGGCGTGGACATCGGCGGCACCAAAGTAGCGGCCGGAGTGGTCGACGCCGAAGGACGCATCCTTCGCGAGGCCAGGCGGTCGACGCCGGGCAACGACCCGCGAGCTGTCGAACAGGTGATCGTCGAACTCGTCGAGGAGCTGGGCCGCGGGCACCGCATCTGGTCTGTCGGCATCGGGGCGGCCGGCTGGATGGACCTCGACGGCGCCACCGTGCTGTTCAGCCCCCATCTTGCCTGGCGCAACGAGCCGCTCCGGGAGAACCTGCAGCGGTTGCTGCGCCGGCCGGTGCTCCTGACGAACGACGCCGACGCCGCCGGCTGGGCGGAGTGGCGCTTCGGCGCGGGGCGCGGCGAGAGCCGGCTGGTCTGCATCACACTGGGCACCGGGATCGGCGGCGCCATGGTGATGGACGGACGGCTGGAACGGGGCCGCTTCGGCGTTGCCGGCGAATTCGGCCACCAGATCATCATGCCCGGGGGCCACCGCTGTGAGTGCGGCAACCGCGGCTGCTGGGAACAGTACGCCTCCGGCAATGCGCTCGGACGCGAGGCCAGGGAACTTGCCAGTGCCAACTCGCCGGTGGCCCAGGAACTTCTGAAGGCAGTCGACGGCCGTGCCGACCTGATCACCGGAGTGATCGTCACCGAACTCGCCAAGGCCGGCAACGCTACCGCCCGGGAACTCCTCGAGGACGTAGGGGAGTGGCTCGGCCTGGGGCTGGCGAACCTGGCCGCGGCCTTGGACCCGGGTACCTTCGTCATCGGCGGGGGCCTGTGCGATGCCGGTGAACTGCTCGTGGCCCCGGCGCGGAAGGCCTTCGCCCGCAACCTGACCGGCCGCGGCTTCCGTCCGGCGGCCGGGATCGAGCTGGCCGCTCTCGGCCCCAATGCCGGCCTAATCGGCGCCGCGGACCTCTCCCGGGTCAGCAGCCGCATGCACAGCTAGCCAAACCGCAGCCGGCTACGCCACAGCCATCCGGTCCACAACCGGCTAAACCCTGGCGCCGTCGTCGTGCTCGTCTTTTTCGTGCGGCAGTTTCATGATCAGGAACACCACCGACGCCGCGAACGCGACCACCATGCCGACCACGGCCAGCAGGGGTGCGGAGCGCCAGAAGATGGCGGACAGGAGCAGGGCGATCGGACCGCCGACAGCGCCCAGCCATGCCAGCACCGTCATCGGGTCCGCCGAAGCCAGGCTGGGCGGTTCTTCCGGGACGAACGCGCCTTCGTCGTCGTCCGCCTCGTAGTCGCGGGGGCCGGACACGGCGTGCCGGGCGCTGTCGTCGTCCACGCCGGTGTCCGGGGCCGGCCGCGTCCCGGCCGGGGGACCCAGCGGCGGCGGGGCCGACAGGCCCAACGGGTCGAAGTCGCGGAACGTTCGCGCGGCGGCGCTCCCGCCGCCGGGCCCGGCGGCGGGACCCGAATCGGTGCCCTCCAGCCTGGCCACCAGGTCACGCCAGACGGCGTCGTCCTGGTTGGCGCTGGAGTCCGGGGAATCCGGGTCGGGGGAGCCGGGGTCGGATTTAGTCATCTGCCGTTTCTTTCTGGCTGGCGCCGGCTGTGCCCGGGGTGTGGCCTTCCACAACCGACCGGATGAATTCGGCCGTGCCGCTGAAGATCTGGGGCGCGTCGTTGTCCATGGTAGCCACGTGGTAGCTGTTTTCCAGCCGGATGACCTCCAGCGGGGCGTTGGTCAGGCCGCGGCGCAGGGCCGCCAGACTGGTGTCGGAGACGACGTGGTCCACGGTGGAGCGGTAAACCCGGACCGGGGCGGTGATCCTCGGCAGCAGCCGCAGGGTGTCTTTGAACATCTTGTTCAGCTCATGGGCCGCCGCAACCGGGGTCCGCGGGTAGGCGCCTTCATCCACCCCCGCCTTGAGGATGTCGTTGGCGATCGCCGGGGTGCTCTTGAGCACGAACCTCAGGATGCCCGCCAGCGGGGCCCGCGGATCGTCGATGACCAGGCCCGGGTTCACCAGCACCGCCCCGGCCACCGGGCGGGTGGCCGCAAGCCGAAGGGCGAGTGCGCCGCCCATGGACAGGCCCGCCACCACGACGTGGTCGCATTCGGCTGCCAGCTCCAGGTAGGCGGCGTCGAGGCCCGCATGCCAGTCCTGCCAGCGTGTCCGGGCCAGTTCCTGCCAGCTGGTGCCGTGACCCGGCAGCAGCGGCATCCGCACGGCGTAGCCGGCCGCGGCCAGGGACTCGGCCCACGCCCGCACGCCGTGCGGACTGCCGGTGAAACCATGGGAGACAACAACGCCGGTCCGCGGACCCGATCCGGTGAACGGGATGCTGAACGGTGAGTGGTCGGGGGCTGTGCTCATGCGTGCTCCGTGTTTCTTGACTGCTCTGGGTTTCTTGACTGCTCTGGGTTTCTTGACTGCTCTGGGTTTGCGGGAACGGTGGACTGGACGGTGTGCGGCGCCGCGTGGCGGGCAAAGAAGCGGGCGGACTGGGCAAAGATGAGCGGCGCGTCGACGTCGAGCGTGGCAACGTGGCCGCTGTCTGGGAGCGGCACCACGGCCAGCTCGGGCGAGCCGAGCCTTTCGCGGAGCAGCGCCAGGGACGTCGGCGGGACCACCGCGTCGGTGTCTGATTTGAAGACCAGGACGGGAGCGTCGACGGCGGGCAGCTCCCGCAGGGTGGCGTTAAACAGCTTGCGCAGCTGATGGACGGCCTTCAGCGGGGTCAGCGCGTAATCCCCGTCCTGGGTGGGCGCCGCCGTGGACTCCGTCTCCTGAACGGGGACGGTGGTGCGCTGCAGGTGCTTGAGGACCCCGATGTAGCGCACCCGGCGGTCGTAGAAGCTGAATCCGGGGTTGACGACCGCGGCGCCGGCCACGGGGTGGCGCGCCGCGGTCCGCAGCGCGATGGTCCCGCCCATGGACAGGCCGGCGACGAAGCAGGCGTCGGTTCGGGCCGCGAGGTCGAGGTACGCGGCCTCGAAGGCGCCGTACCAGTCCTGCCAGCGGTGCCGGGCAAGGTCCCGCCAGTCGGTGCCGTGTCCGGGGAGCAGCGGGACGGTTACGGCGTGGCCCAGGGCCGCCAAATGTTCGGCCCAGGGCAGGACGCTCAGGGGGCTTCCCGTGAAGCCGTGGCAGATGGCCACGCCGGTGCCCGCGTTGGCGCCGTGGCCGGGGTAGCTGAAAGCGGCAGGCGCCATCGGAGTGCTGCTTTCGCTCATGTGCCCATCGTGTCACTGTTCGCGACAAAACTCACTAGAGTAGGGTGTCATTGAAGTCCTGGCCGGGCCCGAAGGAGGGCCGGCCAGACGCCTGCCGGAGAGGTTCACCACGTGTTTTATTGGTTCATGAAGACCTTCGTCCTTGGGCCGGTCCTGAAAACACTGTTCCGGCCGTGGGTCAAGGGCATGGACAACGTTCCGGCCGAGGGCGCGGCGATCCTGGCTTCCAACCATCTCTCCTTCTCCGACTCGATTTTTATGCCGCTCATGGTGCCCCGCCCGGTGGTGTTCCTGGCCAAATCGGAGTACTTCACGGGCAAGGGAATCAAAGGCAAACTCACCGCGGCCTTCTTCCGCCTGACCAACCAGCTGCCAATGGACCGGTCCGGCGGGGCCGCGTCCGCCCGCTCGCTTGACGCCGGCATGGACGTGCTGAAGAACGGCTCGCTCCTGGGCATTTACCCCGAGGGCACCCGCAGCCCTGACGCCCGCCTGTACCGCGGCAAGGTCGGCGTGGCGCGGCTCGCCCTGCAGGCCAGGGTCCCGGTGATCCCGGTCGCGATGATCGGCACGGACAAGGTCCAGCCGATCGGCAAGCGGATGCCCAACATCCGGCGCATCGGGATGATCTTCGGCGAACCGCTGGACTTCAGCCGCTACTACGGCATGGAGGATGACCGGCTGATCCAGCGCTCCGTGACCGACGAGATCATGTACGAGCTGATGAGGCTCTCCGGCCAGGAGTACGTCGACGAGTACGCCGCCGTGGTCAAGCTGCGGCTCGCCGGAAAGGCCACCGAGGTGCCGGAGGCGGGTGCCGGCCAGGGTCCGGAGACTCCCGGAACTGTGTGACGGAACGCCGGCAGTCAATGACGCCGGGCGCCCCTGTTCAGCGCGGGGGCAACTATCCTTAGAGGGTGACTGAGCTATCTGCGCCTTCGACGTCCCCGAAAAATTCCTCGCTGAACGATTCCTCGCTGAACAATTCCGTGCTGGCGGGCACCCCCTTCGCCAGCACGGCCCAGAGCGGTGCCGCGAACTATCCCGGTCTCGACCACTGGCGGGAACTCCCCGCTTCGCAGCAGCCCCGCTGGTCCGATCCGGCGGTCTTTGAGGCCTCCGTGAAGGAACTCTCTGTGCTGCCGCCTCTGGTCTTCGCCGGCGAAGTGGACATCCTGCGCGAGCGGCTCGCCGCTGCGGCGCAGGGCAAGGCGTTCCTGCTCCAGGGCGGGGACTGCGCGGAGACCTTCGAAGCCGCCACGGCGGACAAGATCAGCGCCCGGGTCAAGACCATCCTGCAGATGGCCGTTGTGCTCACCTACGGCGCGGCCATGCCCGTGATCAAGATGGGACGCATGGCGGGCCAGTTCGCCAAGCCGCGCTCCTCCAACGATGAAACACGCGACGGCGTCACGCTGCCGGCCTACCGCGGCGACATCGTCAACGGCTACGACTTCACCCCGGAGTCCCGCGCCCACGACGCCAGCCGGATGCTCAAGGCCTACCACACCTCGGCGTCGACCCTGAACCTGATCCGCGCGTTCACGCAGGGCGGCTTCGCGGACCTGCGGCTGGTGCACCAGTGGAACAAGGGCTTCACGGAGAACCCGGCGCACGCGCGCTACGAGTCGCTGGCACGGGACATCGACCGGGCCATCAAGTTCATGGCCTCCTGCGGAGCGGACTTCGAGGCCCTCAAGCGGGTGGAGTTTTATGCCAGCCACGAGGCCCTGCTGCTGGACTACGAGCGCGCCCTGACCCGCATCGACTCGCGCACCGGCCTGCCCTACGACACCTCCGCGCACTTCCTGTGGATCGGGGAGCGCACGCGCGAGCTGGACCACGCGCACGTCGACTTCCTCTCCCGTGTCCGGAACCCGATCGGCGTGAAGCTTGGCCCGTCCACCAGCGGCGACGACGCGCTCCGGCTGATCGACAAGCTGGACCCAAACCGCGAGCCGGGCCGCCTGACCTTCATCACCCGGATGGGTGCCGGCAACATCCGGGAGAAGCTGCCCTCCATTGTTGAACGGGTCACCGGCTCCGGCGCCCAGGTCCTCTGGGTCACCGACCCGATGCACGGCAACACGGTGACCTCACCCAACGGCTACAAGACCCGCAACTTCGACGACGTCATCGACGAAGTGCGCGGCTTCTTCGAAGTGCACCACGGCCTGGGCACCGTCCCGGGCGGCCTGCACGTGGAAATGACCGGCGACGACGTTGCCGAATGCCTCGGCGGCGCCGACCCGATCGACCAGGACGCCTTCCTGGACCGTTACGAGTCCGTCTGCGATCCGCGCCTGAACCACATGCAGTCCCTCGAGATGGCGTTCCTGGTGGCGGGGGCCCTCTCCAAGCGCTAGGCGGCGCCGCGGGGGGTCAGGTCACGGTGATGGTGATGAGCGACCCTTCCGGCTGCCGCCCGGTCTTGTCCTGGCCTGCCACGAGGCCCAGCACGGAGGAGCCAAAGGCGTAGCTGACCTTCACCTCGAAGCCGGCGTCCTTGAGGGCCTTGACCGCCTCCGCCTCGGGCTTGCGGAACACGTCCGGGACCTGGACGAACTTCGGCCCCTTGGAGATGGTCAAGGTCACTGTTCCGCCCTTGGTGAGGTTGCCCGTGGCGGGGTCCTGGGCGGCGACTTTCCCCTTGGCCACTGCGCGGTCGAACACCGGTTCCGGGGCGACGACGGCCTTGAGGCCTGCCGCTTCGAGGGCTTTGACCGCGGCGTCCTGGTCTTTGCCGCGCATATCCGGCACCGGTATCGGCTGCGGGCCCTTGGAGACCGTCAGCGCCACCGGCGTCCCGTGCTTGGCGGCAGTGCCCTTCGCCGGGGTCTGGGACAGTACGGTACCGGCGGCCGCCGCGTCGTCATAGCTCTCCGTGACGGGCCCCAGGGCCATTCCGGCGCCGTTGAGGGCCGCCTTCGCGTCGTCGAGCGACTTGCCCGCCAGTTCCGGCAGGGGGAACAGCTCCGGGCCCTTGGACACGGCGAGCGAGACGGACTCAAACTTGCGGACCACCTGCCCGGCGCTCGGCTCCGAACCCACCACCAGCCCCGGCGAGACGTCGTCGTCGAAGACATCGCGGGTGGTGGACTGGAATCCGGCAGTGCGGAGCAACTGCTGCGCCTCGGCCACGGTTTTGTTGGCCAGCTGCGGGATGGTGCCGGGGGACCCCGGGCCCATGCCGAAGAACCAGCCGGCCCCGGCCGCGAGCAACGCCAGCACAACCAGAACCAGGATCCAGACCAGGCCGCGGCGTCGCGGGTTGCCCGGACGCAGGCTGCGGCTGGGCGTTGCCGCCGCTCGCTGCCGGGCTTTCTCCTCATCCCGGTCCTGTTTCCGCAGGGCGCGTTTGCTGGCCGGGGCCGGCGTGCCAACCGGTTCCTCCGCCGTGGCGCCGAACCCGGGCTCGTCCGGGGCGGAGAGCGGGCCGTACGCGCCGGGCCGCGGCGTGCCGGAGAGGACCGTCGTCGGGTGGTGGCTGTCCCGGCTGATGACTTCGGTGGGCCGCTGGATACCGCCGAGCAGTTCGGTGTGGGCCTCCCCGGACGCGTCGGGCTGTGCTCCGGGCCGTGCGCCGGCCACGCCTGCAATGGAGCCCGCAGCCGCTCCCGCCGGAGTGCTGGCGTTGGGCAGCGCCGCGGGAGGCCGCAAGTCAAGCTCGGCGTCGCTGAGGTTGGTCCGGATGTGGCGCAGTTCGGATAGCAGGGCGTTGCCATCCACCGGGCGCTGCTCGGGGTCGTTGGCGGTGCACCACTGCACCAACTCGTCGAGTTCGTCGGCCAGGCCAGGAACCAGCTCCGAGGGTGCGCCCACGGTGGAGTTCACGTGCTGGTAGGCGACCTGGATGGGGACTTCACCGTCGAACGGCTGCCGTCCGGTGATCATCTCGTACAGCATGATCCCCAAAGAGTAGATGTCGCTTCGGGCGTCGGCCTGCCGGCCCATCACGAGCTCGGGGGAGAGGTAGGCCACGGTCCCGATCAGTGCCCCGGTGCTGGTGGTCGTGGAGATGGCACGGGCCAGCCCGAAGTCACCGATCTTGATCCGGCCGTCGTCGGCGATGAGAACGTTCTCCGGCTTGACGTCCCGGTGGATGAGGCCGGCGGCGTGGGCCGCTCCGAGGCCTTCGACGACCGGGTCGATCAGGGCCAAAGCCAGCCGCGGGGTGAGCGCGCCCTTGTCCTTGATCACGTCGCGCAGGGTGTGGCCCTTGATGTACTCCATCACCAGGTAGGCGAGCGGGCCGTCCTCGCCCTGGTCCAACACGCCCACCACGTGCGGGTGAGAGAGCCGGGCGGCGGCCTTGGCTTCGCGGCCCAGCCGGTCCAGGAACTGCGGGTCCCCGGCCATGTGCGGATGCAGGACCTTAAGCGCCACATCCCGCTCCAGCCGGCGGTCCGTGGCGAGGTAAACCGTGGACATCCCGCCGCGGGCCAGCTTGGAACGGATCAGGTACCGGTTGTCCACCAGGGTCCCGACAAGAGCGTCCGATGTGTATTCCTGCACCATTTGATCCTAAGCTCTGCACGGAAACGGGTCCGGATTGACATGCAATCCGGACCCGTATCGTTACGCGACGGAGGGCTCAGCCCCGCGCGATGCTGTCGGTTTAGCTGAACTGCTTCTGCAGCTTCTTGATCGATGCCACGTAGGCCTTCGTGTCGTCGTACATACCGTTCTTGCTCACCGAATACTGTCCCTGGTAGTAGCCCGCGATCGCGTTGTCCAGGTCCTTGCTGGTGCGGACCAGCTGGCGGATGATCGCGACGCCGGCCGTGGCGTTGTCGTACGGGTCCAGCAGGTTCAGCTTCCGACCTACCAGGTCCGAGGCCCACTGGCCCGAGGAGGGAATCACCTGCATGGTGCCGATGGCGTTGGCGGGGGAGACCGAGCGGTGGTCGAAGCTGGACTCCTGGAAGGCGAAGGCAAGTGCCAGGGAGGGATCCACGCCCATTCGGCGCGCGGTGTCGGCCACGATTTGCTTCATCTGTTCGCGGCTGGGAACCGGCGAAGCGTTGAGCAGCGCCTTGTTCTGGTTGGCCGAGTCGACGACGGCCGCCGGGTAGCTGAAACCCAGGAACGTGCTGGGCACGAGCGGGGTCACGGTGGCGGGCGGCTGGCTCGAGGACGGGTTGATTGCGCCGGGGGTTGAGCCGGGAATCACCAGCTTGTTGCCCGGGTAGATGATGCTGCTCATGGTCAGCTGGTTCGCCGACAGGATGTCGGAGAGCTTGACCCCGTTCTTGGCGGCGATGCCGGAGAGGGTGTCGCCTGACTTGACGGTGTAGGACCCGGAACTGACCGGGGCGGGAGACGGGGCGGCCGGAGCCGTGGGGGCAGGAGCGGCGGGCGCTGCCGCGCCGGCGCCGACCTTGATCTGCTGGCCCGGGTAGATCACCGAGCGCATGTTCAGTCCATTCCAGGTGAGCACCTCGGAGAGCCCGATACCGTGGCGGGCGGCGATGGCGCTCAGGGTATCGCCGGACTTGACGGTGTAGGCCGCCCCGCCGGCCGTTGCCGGGACGGCAGCCGGAGCCGCGGGTGCCGGCGTCGCAGGTGCGGCCTGGGCGGGAGAGGAGCCGGTGAGACTAATCTTCTGGCCGGGGTAGATCACGGTGTTGGCCTGAAGGTTGTTCAGCTTGAGGATCGCATAGGTGTCCAGGCCGAACTTGCCGGCGATCGCGCTGATCGTGTCGCCGCGCGCGATGGTGTATTCGGCCGGCGCGGAGACCTGTGCGGGGCGGAATGCGGTGGGAATCGTTGCCGGGACGGAAGCCGCAGGAATCAGCAGCGAGGGCAGCGAAGTGGCGGCCAGCCCCTGGGCCTGGGCCTTCATGGCCGCCGCGAGCGTCGCCGGAATCGCGCGGGGGCGCGGTTCGGCCGCTGCGGGCTGGGCGATCGCCAACGACGACAGCACGACGGCAGGCAGGGCCGCCGTCGTCGCCGCGATCAGCGGGAGGCCTGGCCTCGTGTTGGGCTTCGGCGAACGTGACGTCGTCATGGGAAAAATCCTCTTCTCAGCGGCGAACGCTGCAAGTCAGGCCGGTGTTACTGGTGTTACCAGTGTGACTAAAGATACTGCAGTTACAAATGTGATCTATGCGAATCTCTCATGAATTGTGAAATAGCACAAGAACTGTTTGATATTCCGCAAACCCGGCATGCTGGAGTGTCGCCAACGGTGGCATGAAGGCGGCCGGTTGGGCGCCCGCGCGGCGGCCCGTGGGCGGTTGTACTAAGGGGTCGCACTATTCGATCGTGGCTGACTAGGCGCAATCCGGTCCGGCGTGGCAATCTTGATCCGTGAGTACTGTAGAAAGCCTTGTAGGCGAATGGCTGCCCCTGCCCGACGTAGCAAAGCTGCTGGACGTGTCCATCACCAAGGTTCATGCCTTGCTGGACGAGCGTGCTCTCGCAGCTGTGCGGATCGGCGACCGGCGTATCCGCTCCGTGCCGGCCGCGTTCATCCAGGACGGTCACGCCGTGGAGAGCCTGAAGGGCACGATCGTTGTGCTTTCGGACGCCGGCTATTCGGACGAGGAACTCATCACCTGGCTCTTTACCCCGGACGACTCCCTGCGCGGCCGGCCGATCGACGCCCTCCGCGAGGGGCGCAAGACCGAGATCCGGCGCCGGGCCCAGACCATGGCCTGGTAACAGCACTGCGGCCCAGGCCGTGCATGGCGCGTAAGCGTTGTGCACGGCCTTTTGTGTGCGCGGCCTTTTGTGTGCGCGCGCTCTTGTGGAGTGGGCGGCGGTGGGGCCGCGGAGCTAGGCGGTGCGGCTGACCGCGGCCTCGGCCAGCTTGCGGAGCGCAGTCTTGGGCAGTTCCTCCAGGGGCAGCAGCTCCAGGGCCTCGAAAGCTGCCCGGCCGAAGTCCTCGATCAAGACCTCGGTGGCCTGAAGCGCACCGCAGTCGACGATGATGCGGCGGATTTCCTCGACGTCGCCGGTGGTCAGGTCCGGGCTGCCAAGCTTGGCGTCGATGAAAGCCGATTCGGCCGGAGCGGCCTGGTCGAGGGCGAAGGCCACGAGCACCGTACGCTTGCCCTCACGGAGGTCATCGCCTGCCGGCTTCCCGGTGGTGACGGGATCGCCGAAGACGCCCAGCACGTCGTCCCGGAGCTGGAAGGCCTCACCCAGGGGGAGGGCAAAGGCCGAGTAGCCGCGGAGCAGCTCGTCCGGCGCCCCGGCCAGGGCGCCACCGAGGGCCAGCGGGTGCTCAGTGGAGTATTTGGCGGATTTGAAGCGGATGATGGACTGGGCGCGGCTGACGGCGCCGGCGCGGTCCCGGTGCGGCCCCGCCACCTCTTCCAGGATGTCGAGGTACTGCCCGGCCATAACCTCGGCCCGCATCAGGTTGAAGATGAGACGCGCGCGGCTTCCGGAAGCCGCACGGTCGCCGATCTCCGTGAACGATTCCTCACTGAAGGACAGGCACAGATCGCCGGTCAGGATCGCGGCGGCGTGGCCGAAGCGCTCCGGATCCAGGGCCCAGCCCTGGCTCGCGTGGAGTTCACTGAAGCGGCGGTGCACGCTCGGGCCGCCGCGGCGGGTGTCGGACCGGTCAATGATGTCGTCGTGGATCAGCGCCGCGGCCTGGAACAGCTCGAGCGCCGAGCCTGCTGTGACCACCTCGACGGCGCCGGCGGCGCCGCCGGCACCGCGCCAGCCCCAGTAGCACATCAGGGCTCGGAGGCGCTTGCCGCCCGTGACGAGGTTGGAGATCGATCCCATCAGCGGGTCGATGTCCGGGGAGATGGTGGACATCACCGTGGTGCGGTCGACCAGGAAGTCTGTCAGCTTGCCGGCCACGGCTGCCACGAACTCCGTCTGCTCAACCCGGAGTTGTTCGGCCAGGCTCACTTGACGGACTCAGCGGCGACGTTGGCACCGATCGTGAAGGTGGAGACACCGGCGGCCTCCACGACGGCGAGGTTCACGGTTTCATTGTCGCCGCGAAGGAAGTCCTTGGAAGCCACCGCCCCGACGGTCTCGCCGGGCACTGCCTTGAAGCCCTGGTTCTCCAGTTCCTTGGTATAGAACGCCACAACTCCGGCCGACGGTAAGGTGATCTTCCCCACAAGGGCCACGGTTGCCGGGGCCCCGGACTTGTCGAAACTGCTTGACTCCACCTTGGCGCCGGGCATTACCGGCAGCAGCTTCTGCGGGAAGCCCGCCACGAGGGCGCCCACGGTCGCGGAGGTGCCGGGTTCGGCCGACGGGCTCGGAGGGGCCGTCGTGGAGGCTTGTGTGGTGGCTACTGCCGACGCCGCGGGAGACGATGCTGCCGGCGCCCCCTGTCCGGGGCTGCAAGCGGCCAGGGCCAGCAAGGCGCCTGCGGCGGCCACAGCCGCGACGGCACGATTGTGCGCTCCAAAAACCTTCACGCGGACATTCCTCCTGGTGTTGATGCCGGATTCAGCCTCCAGTTTAGTCAGTCCCTGCGCATAGGATTGATGTGTGGGGCCGGAGAGCGAGAACCAGCGCGGAAAACAGTACGGCGAAGCGGGCCTTCGCGAGCTCCGGCGCAGCAGCATCCTGCACGTGGACATGGATGCCTTCTTTGTCTCCGTGGAACTGCGCAGCCGGCCAGAACTCAAAGGCCGGCCGGTTATCGTGGGCTATCCCGCGGACCGCTCGGTGGTGCTGTCGGCCTCCTACGAGGCCCGCAAGTTTGGCGTCAAGTCGGCGATGCCGATGGCTGTCGCGGCCCGGATGTGCCCTTCCGCCGTCATCATTGAACCGCGCCACAAGCTTTACTACGAGGTGTCCGGCCAGATCATGGCCATCTTCGGCTCGGTCACGGACCTGGTGGAGCCGCTGAGCGTTGATGAGGCCTTCCTCGACGTAGGTGGCGCCATCCGGCGGCTCGGGCCACCCCGGGACATCGGCGAACTGATCCGCCGCCGGGTGGCCGGCGAGCTCGGCATCACGGCGTCAGTGGGCATTGCCGCCAGCAAGTTTGTCGCCAAGATCGCCTCCACGCGGTGCAAGCCGGACGGCCTGTTGCTGATCGGCCCCGAGGAGACCGTGCCCTACCTTCATACCCTGCCGGTCGGGGCGCTGTGGGGGGTCGGCGCGAAGACGGTCGAGGTACTCGCCCGGATGGGGATCCGGACCGTCGCGGATGTCGCGGCGACGCCGCTGCCGTCGCTGCGGAAGATCCTCGGCGCCACGGGGGAGCATGTCTACCGGCTGTCGTGGGGGATCGACCCGCGGCCGGTGACGCCGGTCCGGCTGGAAAAGAGCATCGGCGCGGAAGAGACCTTTGCGGTGGACACGGCCGACGACGCGCTGCTGCACCGGGAGCTGTTGCGGCTCTCGCACCGGACGGCGGAACGGCTTCGGAGCGCCGGCATGCATGCCCGGACCGTTGCACTGAAGCTGCGCTACGCGGACTTCTCCACGATTACCCGCAGCCGGACGGTCAGCACCCCGATTGACAGCGCGCAGTTGCTCTACGGCGTCGCCCTGCAATTGCTGGAGTCGGTTGGCGACCGGCCGATGACGGTCAGGCTCGTCGGGATCCGGGCTGAGCAGCTCGAGGAGGCCGCCCAGGCGCCGCTGCAGCTCAGTCTGGACCGCAGGGATGACAACTGGCGTGCCGCCGAGCAGGCCCTGGACCGGGTCACCCGCAAGTTCGGCAACAAATCCGTGCTCCCGGCCCGCTTGCTGGACCCCGGGCGCGGCTCCGGCTGAGCCGCGAAGCCGGTGGGAGCGTCTTTCAGAACAGGGCGCAACAAACTATCCTAGATATACGTAGATTTCGAACGACCGGATCAAACGTTCGGGCTGCCGGCCATGCCAACTAAACACCTTTCGGGGAACCCGGAATCCACATTTCGTCCAATGGCGGGGGAATGGGAACCAGGCGGGAATCCCGGACGTTAGGGATTTAGGGACAAGGGCCGCGTCAAGTCTGGACGTTGGCCGACTTAAGGAGGTCGTGATGCCGCTCTCGGAGCACGAACAGAAGTTGCTGGAGCAACTTGAGAAGCAGCTGCACGAGGACGATCCCAAGTTTGCCAGTTCCATGGGCTCGGATCCGGGTCGCTCCTGGTCTACCCGGCATCTGGTCATTGGGGTCCTTGGCGCCCTGGCAGGGATCCTGTTGCTGTTGCTGGGCGTTTCGTTGCAAAGCATCATCGTCGGGGTGCTGGGCTTCATTGTGATGGGTGCCGGCGTCTATTTCGCGACAATGCGCAACTCGGGAGGCAGGGCTGCCGGCGCCGGCCGAAAGCCCGGCAAGCCGCGCAGTTCCTTTATGAGCAACCTTGAAGAGCGCTGGGAGGAACGGCACCGCGGGGACTCCTGACCGGGCGTTTCCGTTCGGCCGCCAGGGCCGCCGCTCCATTCCGCACCACCCAGGCCTCCGGTAGGCAACTCAAGACCCGCTTCGGCGGGTCTTTTGCCGTTTAACCCGCATCTAACCCGCATCCGCTGCTCCGTTGTTGCCGTTGTGGGGCGCCAAAAGGGCACGTATGGAGCAACCGCTGCCGAGCCGGGCCCACGTCAGCGGTGGGGGGCAGCTTGGGGGCTGCCAGGCGCCGGGGAGCCGAAATTCCCTCCACTGCGCACCACTTTTCTCGCTTTCCTTTATTCACAAGGAACTTTTGAGTCAAAGATGCACCAAATTTGCCCAAAAACACGCCGAATGTCGTTGACGGGGGAGTGAAGTGGAGTAATGTGGAGGACGTAAGAGGGTAGTGGCAGCACAGGGGACGTTGGACTTCCTACAACAGACAGGCGGTGGGCCGTGTTTCTCGGCACTCATTCGCCGCGTCTGGACGAAAAGGGTCGAATCATCCTCCCAGCGAAGTTCCGCGAGGAACTTGCCAGCGGACTGGTTCTCACAAGGGGCCAGGAACGTTGCATCTACGTCTTCAGTGAGGCGGAATTCGGCCGGGTTCACGAACAGATGCGGGAGGCTCCAATCTCCTCCAAGCAGGCTCGTGACTACATCCGCGTTTTCCTCTCTGGAGCCTCCGACGAGGTACCTGACAAGCAGGGGCGCGTGACGATTCCGCCGGCGCTCCGGGAATACGCAGGTCTCGGCAGGGAGCTGGCCGTCATTGGCGCAGGCACCCGGGCGGAGATTTGGGACGCCCAAGCCTGGAACGAGTACCTGGCCGAAAAGGAAACCGCCTTCTCGGAAACCGACGACGCCATCCCGGGAATTCTCTGAAGCCCGGCGGCACCGTCAGCACCACCCGCTTCTTGATCGAGATCTCCAGCCGCCCATCCGGCAGTTCACCTGGCTCACTTCCCCGGAGCCAGGCGGGCCGCAGGGTAGGCGCGGATGGGGATCTGGACCAAGAAGCACAGCACCACCCGACAGGCACCCCCTCCAACGAAAGGACGCAGGCATGAGCGACGACTCCAACCAGGCGAAGCCTACGTCCGAACGCCATGTACCGGTCCTCAAGGATCGGTGCATCAATTTGTTGGCACCGGGATTCGAGGCGGCCCGACGCCGGGGCGAGACGCCCGTCGTCGTCGACGCGACCCTCGGCATGGGGGGACACTCCGAAGCCATGCTGCAGCGGTTCCCCGACCTGCACCTGATCGGCATCGACCGCGACGAGGAAGCCCTCGCCCTGGCGGGGGAGCGGCTGAAGCCCTTCGCCTCACGGATCGACCTGGTCCACGCGGTGTACGACGAAATCCCGGAGGTCCTCGAGGACCTCGGCTTCACCGAGGTCCACGGCATCCTGATGGACCTGGGCGTCTCCTCACTGCAGCTGGACGAGCGCGAACGCGGCTTCGCCTACTCCTTCGACGCGCCGCTGGACATGCGCATGGACACCAGCCGCGGCCAGACCGCCGCCGACGTCGTGAACAACTACAGCGAAGAAGACCTCGTCCGGATCATCCGCAAGTGGGGCGAGGAAAAGTTCGCCGGCCGGATCGCCAACCGGATCGTGGCGGCCCGCGCCGAAAAGCCGTTCACCACCACCGGGGAACTGGTCGAGACTATCCGCGCCGTGGTTCCCGCCGGCGCGGCCAAGACCGGCGGCCACCCGGCCAAACGCACCTTCCAGGCACTCCGGATCGAGGTCAACGAGGAGCTCGACGTCCTGGAGCGCGCGATTCCGGCAGCCGTGGCCTCTATCGCCGTCGGCGGCCGCATTGTTGTCATGTCCTATCACTCGCTGGAGGACAAGATCGTCAAGGCCGTCTTCCAGGCCGGTTCCAAGTCCTCGGCCCCGCTCGGCTTCCCGGTGGAACTTGAGGAACACAAGGCCGAACTCAAGACGCTGACCAAGGGCACCGAGGTGCCCACCGCAGCAGAAATCGCAGAAAACCCACGGGCCGCCTCCGCCAGGCTCCGCGCCGTGGAACGCATCAAAGCCAGGAGAGTCGCATGAGCACCGCCGCCGTCAACAGGTTCCCCGTTGCCACCGCAGCCACAGCCCGTGCGCTGCCGGAGCTGCAGCCGGGTGCGCCGGCCCGCAAGACCCGCACCCCGCTGTCCGTCGTGCGCACCGCCCCGCGCAAGCGCCGGGCGCCCTTCGTCGTGATGTGCTTCGGGATCCTGGCAGTGGCGCTGATGGCGGTGCTGGTCCTGAACATCTCCGTTTCCTCGGCGCAGTACCAGCTGGTGGAGCTGCGGGCCAAGCAGTCCACCCTGGCCAAGCAGAACCAGGACCTCACGCAGCAGGTACAAAACTTCGACGCCCCGCAGAACCTGGCCGCCAAGGCCACGGAGCTGGGCATGGTGGCCTCCACGAGCAAGGGCCAGATCGACCTGTCCACCCTGGCGGTGACCGGAAAGGCCAAACCGGCCGTCAAGGGCGATACACCCGGTGCCGTGATTGCCGCGCCGGCCGTGGCCGGCCAGGTCAACGTGGTTCCGGCAGCTTCGGCGAAGGACCCGCTCGCCAACCGCAAGCCAGCCGAGAGTATGCCGGCCGCCGCGGTACCGGCGGTTCCCGTTCCGGCCGTCCCGGCGCCGGCGCCCGCGCCCGCCGTGAACCTGCACGGCGGCTCCATCCCGGCCCCTGCGCAGAAGATCCCCGGAAAATAGCCGACGGGACCAACGACCAGCCAGGCCAAGCAGCAAGGAAACATCGTGGCGCAGAACACCGGCAAGGCACGCGCGGGCAAGACGCCCAGCGCCACGCGGCGGCTGCGGCTCGGGCTGGGCATCATGCTCTCGCTCCTGCTCGTCGTCGGTGGAAAACTGTTCCTGGTCCAGGGCCTCGACGCCGGCGGCATGGCCGAGGCGGCGCTCAAGAACAGGCTCAAGCCCATTGAGCTGCCAGCGGAGCGTGGCAGCATCCTGGACGCCCACGGCACGGTGCTGGCCAGCAGTGTGATCCGCTACAACGTCATCGTGGACCAGACCGTCAACACCAAAACCGAATCCTTCCCGCGGCTCGAACAGGTCGACGGCAAGGACACGATCGTCAAAATCCCGCGCGACCAGGGCATCGAAGAGCTCGCGAACGTCCTCGGGATGAAAAAGGACGACCTCAAGGAAGCGTTGACCGGCAAGCAGCGCTACTACATCGTGGCGAAAGACATCCGGCCCGACGTCGAAGACCGAATTTCGAAGCTCCAAATCCCCGGCATCGTCACGGAGGGCACCAGCAAACGGGTCTACCCCAATGGTTCCGTGGCCGGCGGAATCGTCGGTTTCCTCAAGGACGGCACCACCGGCCAGGCCGGGCTCGAACAGACCCAGGACGATGTGCTCAAGGGCACGGCCGGGAAGCGGCTTTTCGAAATCGGTGCCGACGGGCTGCGGATCCCGGTGGGCGTGGACCAGTTCACGCCGGCCGTGAACGGCAAGGACATCAAGCTCACGCTCAATTCCGACCTGCAGTACTTCGCCCAGCAGGCCATCCAGAGCCAGAAGGACAAGCTCAGCGCCGAATGGGGCGTCATCGTCGTATCGGACGTCAAGACCGGCAACATCGTGGCAATGGCGGACACCAACGCTCCGGACCCCAACGCCCCCGGCAAGGTGGACGCCAAGGACCGGGGCGTCCGTGCCGTGACCGCCGCCTATGAGCCGGGTTCGGTGGAGAAGATGATCACGGCCGCGGCACTCATCGAAGAGGGCAGGTCCAGCCCGCTGGACAGGTTCACGATCCCGCCTTCCTACACCGTGGACGGCCAGAATTTCACCGACGCTTTTGAGCACGGCACCGAGGAGCGCACCCTGGCCGGCATCCTGGGGTACTCCATGAACACCGGCACCGTCATGGCGGGCCAGCGGTTGAGCAAGGACCAGCGGCACGATTGGCTGCAGAAGTTCGGCATCGGCGAAACCCCGGACATCGGCCTGCCCGCCGAGGCCAAGGGCATCCTGACGCCGGCCGACCAGTGGGACGGCCGGCAGGAGTACACGGTGCTCTTCGGCCAGGGTGTTGCCCAGTCGACGTTGCAGACAGTCCGCGCCTACCAGAGCATCGCCAACGACGGCGTCATGCTCCAGCCCCGCCTGATCGACAGCTACGTCAACCCCGACGGCACCGAGGAAAAGGTGCCCGCCAAGGACAGCAGGCAGGTCGTCTCCAAGGACACCGCCAAGCAGGTGCGCGACATCCTGGAAAGTGCAGTGACCGAGGGCGAGATCAAGGAAGCGGCGATCGACGGCTACCGGGTCGGGGCCAAAACCGGAACGTCCCAGTCGCCGTGCGATGACGGAAAGTCCGGGTACTGCGGCTTCACCGCCTCGATGGTGGGAATGGCGCCGATGGACGATCCGCGGTTTATTGTTGAAGTGGTCCTGCAGCGGCCCAAGGGCAATATTTACGGCATCACCAACGGACCGGTGTTCCGCTCGGTGATGGGCCAGACGCTTCGCACCTACAACGTCCAGCCGTCCACGGGGGAGCCGGCCAGGCTGCCGCAGTACGCCAAGTAACACCCAGCACTACGAGTCAGCAGAAACAACCAGTTTCACGCAGCCGGGCCTGCGTGCGGGCAATGCTCCGCGCACGGCGCCAGCTGCCTAAGCACCACACGACGGAGACCCCCTTGTCAGAGCTCAATGCCCAGGATGCGGCTACCGCGCCGACCGGCCAGGACTCCAGCGCGGCTTTCCGGCCCGCGACGGTTGCCGCTGTGCCGCTGGAATCCATTGGCGAGTGGATCGGCGTCGTGGTTCCCGGCGCCTCCGCTGCCGTCCCGGTCACCGGGATCTCGCTGAACTCCCGGGCCGTCCAGCCCGGTGACCTGTACGTTGCCCTGCCGGGCGCGACCCGGCACGGCGCGGACTTCGTCTCCCAGGCGGTCGACGCCGGCGCCGTCGCGGTGCTGACGGACGACGCCGGCGCGCGCCTGCTGGCCTTCTCCAACGACATCTCGGTCCCGGTGCTGCTGGCCGAGGAGCCGCGCAGCCTGGTGGGCCGCCTCTCCGCCCAGATCTACCGGAGCCGGCCCGACAACGCGGCCGCCCCGGCCCTGTACGGCGTTACCGGGACCAACGGCAAGACCACCACCACGTACTTCATCAACTCCCTGCTCCGGGGACTCGGGCGGAAGACCGGGCTGATCGGGACCATCGAGATCCTGGCCGGTGGCGAAGCGATCCCGAGCCTGCTCACGACCCCCGAGTCTACGGACGTGCACGCCCTGTTGGCGCTGATGCGCGAACGCGGCCTCGACGCCGCCTCGATGGAGGTTTCCTCGCACGCCATCTCGTTCCACCGGGTTGACGGTGTGGTGTTCGACGTCGCCGGCTTTACCAACCTGACCCAGGACCACCTGGACCTGCACGGCACCATGACGGAGTACTTCGAGACGAAGGCCCGGCTCTTCACGTCTGGGCGCGCCCGGGCGGCCGTTGTGACCGTCGACGATGAATGGGGCCAAAAGCTGGCCGCCGCCGCCGACATCCCGGTCACCACCCTTGCCACGGCAGCAACCGCTCCGGCCGGCACCATCTCGGGCACTCCCGCAGCGGGCGGGGCGGCCGCGGACTGGACCGTCGTCCATCCGCGGCCGCGCGGGCTCGGCACAGAATTCGGCCTCCGGCACCGGGACGGGACCGAACTGCGGGTGCACACCGGGTTGCCCGGCAGCTTCAACGTCGCCAACGCCGCGCTGGCCACCGTCATGGTCCTCGCCGGCGGCACCGGCGTGGCCGAGGTACAGGCCGCGCTGGACAGTGCGGATCCGTTCACGGTGGCGGTTCCGGGGCGCATGCAGCTGGTCGCGACGGCCCCCGCCGCCGTCGTCGACTTCGCGCACAACCCGGACGCCCTCGAACGTGCGCTCGAAGCCGTGCGCTCCCCGGAACCGGGCTCCAAGGTGATCATCGTCTTCGGCGCCACCGGTCAGCGCGACCACAGCAAACGGCCCGCCATGGGGGCCATTGCCGCCCGGCTCGCCGACGTCGTGATCGTCAGCGACGACGACCCGCACGACGAGGACGCCGCAGCCATCCGCGCCGACGTGATGGCGGGCGCCCTCGAGGCCAAAGCCGGCGAGGGCCTCGGCTGCACCGTCCTTGAGGTCTTTCCCCGCGACGCCGCCATCCGCAAGGCCGTGGAGTTCGCGGGTCCGCAGGACACCATTTTGGTGGCTGGCCGCGGCCACGAGGTCTGGCAGGAGGTCAAGGGCGTCAACCTTGCCCTCGACGACCGGGTGGAGCTGCGGTCAGCCTTGACAGCTCGAGGATTCACCATTCTCGATGACCAGCGGATAGAGTCCTAAACCGAGATGATTGCATTTACCGCGGCGGAAATCGCCGAAATTACCCACGGCCGGCTGGCCGCAGATCCGGGCCTCACGCCCGGCTCTGTGGTGACCGACTCCCGCGAAGCCACGGCGGGTTCCCTTTACGTGGCCAAACCGGGGGAAACCGCCGACGGGCACGATTTCGTGGCCGCCGCCTTCGACCGCGGAGCCGTGTTGGCCCTCGTGCAACACGACGTTGCTGACGCCGCCGGACAGCCCTACCCGGCGGTCGTTGTCGAGGACTCCGTGCTGGCAATGGGTGCGCTGGCCGCCGAAGCGGTCCGCCGGATCCGTGCCCGCCGGGCCGACGCCGGCCAGGCATTCACCGTCATCGGCATCACCGGATCCGCGGGGAAGACCACCACGAAGGATTTGCTGGCCGGGATCCTGGCCGGACACGGCGAAACGGTGTCGCCACAGGGCTCCTACAACGGCGAGGTCGGCGTGCCGCTGACCGTCTTCAAAGCCGGCTTCGACACCCGCTACCTCGTGATCGAGATGGGCGCCACCGGCGTCGGCCACATCCGTTACCTCGCGGAACTGGTCCGCCCCGATATCGGAGTGGTGCTTGGCGTCGGCACGGCCCACGCCGGCGAATTCGGCGGCGTCGAGAACATCGCCGTGGCCAAGGGCGAACTGGTCGAAGCACTTCCCGCCGAGGGCACGGCAGTGCTGAACCTGGACGACGCCCGCGTGTCGGCCATGGCGAGCCGCACCAGGGCGACGGTCCTGGGGTTCTCCGCCCAGCCGGACAAGGCCGGCCAGTCGGCCCCGGTCCTGGCCGAAGACGTTGAACTGAACGCCGGGGGCAACCCCGAGTTCGAGCTCCGCCTTCCCGGCGGCGACCGCCACCACGTGGCATCCCAGCTGATCGGCGCCCACCACGTGGCCAACCTGCTTGCTGCTGCCGGGGCCGCCCACGCCGCCGGCATCCCCGGCGAGCAGATCGCAGCCTCCCTCAGCGCCCAGTCGGCTGCCAGCCGCTGGCGGATGGAACGCACCGAGCGGCCCGACGGCGTGACCATCATCAACGACGCTTACAACGCCAACCCGGAGTCCATGCGGGCCGCCCTGCGGACCCTCGCCGACCTGGGCCGAGGCCGCCGGACCTGGGCAGTGCTCGGGGCCATGCTGGAACTCGGCGAGGATTCCATCCGCGAGCACACCGCCGTCGGCACCCAGGTGGTCCGGCTCAACATCTCCCGACTGCTGGTGATCGGACGCGAGGCCCGCGCCCTGTACGTCTCTGCTGTCAACGAGGGGTCCTGGGGCGACGAATGCCTCTTCGCCGAGACCGTTGACGAGGCGTACGAGATCCTTCGCTCCGCGTTGGAGCCCGGCGACCTGGTCCTCTTCAAGTCATCCAACAGCATCGGCCTGCGCCATCTGGGGGATCGGATAGCATTATCCGCAACCGCCACTGAAGGGAGCCCGCTGCCGTGATCGCACTGCTGATGGGCTCCGGGCTGGCCCTGCTGCTCTCCTTCCTGGGCACCCCGCTCTTCATCCGGTTCCTGGTCCACAAGAGCTACGGGCAATTCATCCGGGACGACGGACCCACTTCGCACCACACCAAACGCGGTACGCCCACCATGGGCGGCACCGTCGTGGTCGCCGCAGTGCTCGCCAGCTATGGCATCACCCACCTCATCATGTGGATGATGAACCCGCTCTCGCCGGGGCCGTCCGCCTCGGCCCTGCTGCTGCTCTTCCTGATGGTCGGCATGGGGCTCGTGGGCTTCCTGGACGACTTCATCAAGATCTCCGCGCAGCGCAGCCTGGGCCTCAACGCCAAAGCCAAACTCATCCTGCAGGCCGCGGTCGGCATCATCTTCGCGGTCCTCGCGCTCCAGTTCCCGGACGAGAACCACGTCACCCCGGCGTCGTACCAGATCTCCCTGGTCCGGGACATCCCATGGCTGAACCTCGCGTTCGGCGGCACCGTGGTGGGCGCGATCCTGTTCGTGCTCTGGTCCAACCTCATCGTCACCGCCGCCACCAACGGGGTGAACCTCACCGACGGGCTGGACGGCCTGGCCGCCGGCGCCTCCGTGATGGTGTTCGGCGCGTACACCCTGATCGGCATCTGGCAGAGCAACCAGTCCTGCGGCTCGCCCCGGCAGGCCGGCAGCGGCTGCTACACCGTCCGCGATCCGCTGGACCTCGCGCTTCTCGCCGCCATCCTCAGCGCAGCGCTGGTCGGCTTCCTCTGGTGGAACACCTCGCCGGCGAAGATCTTTATGGGCGACACCGGCTCGCTGGCCATCGGCGGCGCCGTCGCCGGCTTCGCGATCCTCTCCCGGACCGAACTGCTGCTCGCCTTCATCGGCGGCCTCTTCGTCCTGATCACCCTCTCGGTCATCATCCAGGTGGGCTACTTCAAGATCACCAAGGGCAAACGGTTCTTCAAGATGGCCCCGCTGCAGCACCACTTCGAACTGAAGGGCTGGGCCGAAGTGACCGTCGTGGTCCGCTTCTGGATCCTCTGCGGACTCTTCGTGGCCGCCGGCCTGGGCATCTTCTACGCCGAATGGGTGGTGCTGCTGTGAGCGGAACGATTCCCGAGCCGCTGGCCACCTCGCCCAGGCTCGACACCCTCACGAGCTGGGATTCGGACTGGTCCGGGCTCCGCGTCGTCGTGACCGGCATCGGTATCTCCGGTTTCGCAGCTGCCGACACCCTGATTGAACTCGGCGCCCGGGTGGTCGTGGTGGAAGCTGCGGACAGCGCCAAGGCGCGGGCCCAGGCGGACACGCTCCGGATTGTCGGGGCCGCCGCGGTGTTGCTGGGCGAGGACGCGGTCACCGCGGTGCCGAAGATCGACGGCGAAAAGCCCGAACTCATTGTCACCTCGCCAGGCTGGCGCCCGGACCAGGCGCTGCTCGCCGCGGCCGCCCGGGCCCACATCCCCATCTGGGGCGACGTTGAACTCGCCTGGCGCGTGCGCGAACGCCAAGGCCGCAAGACCGCGGACTGGCTCACCATCACCGGCACCAACGGCAAGACCACAACGGTCGGCCTGACCGAATCCATGCTGCAGGCCGCCGGGCTCAAGGCAATCGCCGTCGGCAACGTCGGGACCCCTATCCTGGACGCCCTCCGCGACCCGGTGGACTACGACGTCTTCGCCGTCGAGCTCTCCAGCTTCCAGCTGCACTGGAGCCATTCGGTGTCCCCGGTGGCCAGTGTGTGCCTTAACGTAGCCGAAGACCACGTCGACTGGCACGGCTCCTACGACTCGTACCTCGCGGACAAAGCCAAAGTCTACGAACGGACCCAGAAGGCGTGCATCTACAACGCCGAACAGATCGAGACCGAGCGCATGGTGGAGGACGCCGACGTCGTGGAGGGCTGCCGCGCGGTGGGCTTCACCACGGTCACCCCGGCCGTCAGCATGCTGGGCGTGGTCGAGGGCTTGCTCGTGGACCGGGCTTTCATCCCCGAGCGGAAGGACAGCGCCGCCGAACTGGCCGCGATGACCGACCTCGGGCCGGTGGCGCCACGGCACATGGTGGCTAACGCCCTCGCCGCTGCCGCCCTGGTGCGCGCCTACGGCGTGGAGCCGTCCGCCGTCCGCCAAGGCCTGCAGAACTACCTGCCCGGGGACCACCGTATCCAGCCGGTGGCCCGCCATGAGGGCGTGCTCTGGATCAACGATTCGAAGGCCACCAACCCGCACGCCGCGTCGGCCTCGCTCTCGGCTTTCGAGAACGTGGTGTGGATCGCCGGGGGCCTGTCCAAGGGTGTGAATTACGACGCATTGATCCGGGACAACGCCCGGCGTCTCAAGGCCGTCGTGCTGATCGGGGCGGACTCGTCGGACCTGCTGGCCTCGCTCCAGCGACACGCGCCGGATGTCCCCGTAATCGGCCACGCAAAGGGCGACACTGAAGAGGTGCAGACTGCCGGAACTGCCCACGCCGACGCAGGCCCCTCGCCGATTTTCGGCGAGACTGTGATGGCACGGGCCGTGGCGTCAGCGGCACAGCTGGCCACCTCCGGGGACACTGTGCTCCTGGCCCCGGCAGCTGCGTCCATGGATCAGTTCTCTTCCTATGCTCACCGTGGCGACGCCTTTATCGAAGCTGTCCGCGAGCTCGTGGAAGGGCAGGCTCAGACCACCGAGGAGTAGTAATGGTCAGCACGCCCACCCGTCCCACGGCGGCACGGCCCCCTGCCCCAGGCAGCAAACCGGGCAGTAAACCAGGCAGCAAACCGGCCGGCACGGCATCGCCTCCCGCCGGACCACGGCCGGCGGACCGCGTCCGCGGCTGGTACCGCGGCTTCTGGTCCGCCCTGGAGGGCACCGGGAAGTCCCGGAACGGCTCCACGTATTACCTGATCCTCGGATCCACCCTCGCACTGACCGCGATCGGCATCATGATGGTGCTGTCCGCCTCCAGCGTGGAGGCGATCGCCGCGGGGGAGTCACCCTATTCCGCTGCCCTCAAGCAGGGGCTCTTTGCCGCCATCGGCGTCTTTGTGATGTTCGTGCTGTCGCGCGTCAACGTGGTGTGGCTGAAACGCCTCGCCTGGCCGGCCATCGTCCTGGCGGTCGTTCTTTTGGGGCTGGTGCTCCTGATCGGACGCAGCGCGCTAGGCAACCAGAACTGGATCGACGTCGGGCCGTTCACTTTCCAGCCCTCGGAAGCGGCAAAGCTCGCGCTGGCACTCTGGATGGCGACGGTGCTAAACCGAAAGGCCAAGCTCCTCGGCAATTGGCGGCATGTCCTGGTCCCGGTAGTCATCCCCGGAGCCGCTGCGATCCTGGTGCTGATCCTCGCTGGAAACGATCTTGGCACGGCCATGATCGTCATGATGATCTTGGCTGCCGGATTATTCTTTGCCGGCGTGCGGCTTTACCTGTTCGGCATCGCCGGCACGGTGCTGGCGGTCGGCACGGCCTTCTTGGCGATCACGAGCCCCAACCGGATGTGCCGCATCCTGTCCTGGACCGGGCAGACCTGCGCCGACGGATCCGACCTGAACTACCAATCCACCAACGGTCTTTACGGGCTGGCGTCCGGCGGCTGGTTCGGCGTCGGACTGGGCCAGAGCCGGCAGAAGTACAGCTGGATTCCGGAAGCCCACAACGACTTCATCTTTGCCATCATCGGCGAAGAGCTCGGCCTGATCGGGACCACCGTTGTCCTGGTCCTGTTCGCCATCCTGGGCACGGCCATGTACCGCGTGGTGGTGGCTCAGCAGGACTTGTTCCACCGCGTCCTTGCGGGTGCGATCATGGTGTGGCTGCTCGGCCAGGCCACCGTCAACATGGCCGTGGTCACCGGACTGCTCCCCGTGGTGGGTGTTCCGTTGCCCTTCATTTCCTATGGCGGCTCGGCCCTGCTGATGTCGCTCTGCGCCGTCGGCGTAGTGTTGTCCTTGGCCCGGGCACAGATGGAACCGAACATGCAGCCGAAGGGGCTGTTCAAGTTCGGGCCCGCCGGGTTCACCAAAGTCCTCCGCAAGCAGGCGGTTGCCCGGAGGGGAGCCCAGCGTCCGGCCGATGCACCCCCCGCGCCGGCGGCGACGGCAGCACCGGCCAAGGCCCGTGCCGCCCGTACCCCGGCCGGAAGCTCCGCGGCCGGAAGCCCCGCGGGCCGGAAGCCCGGTGCCAGGACCCCCGCCCCCAAGAACCCCGCACGAAAGCGCAGCTAGCCCCATGAAGACCGACTCGTCCCTGTCCGTCGTCCTCGCCGGCGGCGGCACCGCGGGGCACATCAGCCCCCTGCTGGCCATCGCCAACGCCATCCTGGAGGTCCGTCCCGAGGCCCGGCTGCTGGCCGTGGGTACTCCGGGCGGGATGGAGAGCCGGCTGGTTCCGGCCGCCGGACTGGACCTGGCCACCGTCAGCCGCGTGCCGTTTCCGCGCAAACCCTCGCTCGAGCTGCTCAGGCTTCCGGGCAAGCTCGCCGGCGCCGTGCGGCAGGCCGGCACCATCCTGGACGAAGCCGGCGCGGACGTCCTCGTGGGCGTCGGCGGCTACGTCTGCACCCCGCTGTACCTTGCCGCCTGGCGCCGCAAGATCCCCATCGTGGTGCATGAGGCAAACACCCGGGCCGGGCTCGCGAACCGGGTCGGCGCCCGGCTGAGCCGTTACGTCGCCGTGGCGTTCGCGGAGACCAGGATCCGCGGGGCCCGGCATGTCGGCATGCCCATGCGGCGCGAAATCTCGGGCCTCGACCGGACTACTGCCCGGGCGGCCGCACGCACCGCGCTCGGACTGGAACAGCACAAACCCACGCTGATTGTCACCGGCGGCTCGTCCGGGGCGCAAAGCATCAACCGTGCCATCGCCGCGTCCGTCGCCGCGCTGGCCGACGCGGGCATCCAGACCCTGCACATCACCGGACGCGGCAAGACCGTCCATGACGCGCAGGGCAAACTGCTGGCCGCGCCCGGCTACCGCCAGGTCGAGTACGTGGACGGCATGGAGCTGGCCTACGCCGCCGCGGACCTGCTGCTGGCACGCTCCGGTGCCGCCACCGTGTGCGAGGTCGCCGCCGTCGGCGTTCCGGCCGTCTTCGTCCCGCTGCCGATCGGCAACGGGGAACAGGCGCTGAACGCGGCGGGCCTGGTCAACGCCGGCGCCGCAGTCCTGGTCGAGGACGCCGCGTTCGACGCCGGCTGGGTCAGCGCCAACATCATCCCGCTGCTCGGCGACGGAGCCCGGCTGGACCGGATGGCGGCCGAAGCCGAACAGCTGGGCATCCGGGACGCCGACCGGCGGATGGCCGCCCTGGTCCTCGAGGCCGCGCAATCAGCGCAGGCCACGCAGGCCGCGCCCGGCCACTAGCGGAGCACCGCGGAACAGCAGGACCTTTGAACAGCGCCAACGCTGAACAGCAGCAGCTTTGAACGGCAGTGACATCGAACAGCAGGCAGGAAGCGGTAAAGCAATGACCCAGGCCCAGAACGGCACTCCGCCGGCGGCCCGCACCCAGGAATCGCTGGGCCGCGTGCACTTCATCGGCATCGGCGGGGTGGGGATGTCCGCCGTCGCGCGCATCATGGTGGCCCGGGGCCTGCCGGTGAGCGGCTCCGACGCCAAGGACCTTCCGGTCATGGCCGAGTTGGCCGCGGCTGGCGCCAGGATCGCGGTCGGCTACGACGCGGCGAACCTCGGCGATGCCCAGACCGTCGTCGCCGGGTCGGCCATTCGCCAGGACAACCCCGAGCTGACCGCCGCCCACGCCGCCGGACTGCCTGTGCTGCACCGTTCCGAGGCCCTGGCCGCGACGATGGCGCAGGACACGGCCGTCACGGTCGCCGGGACGCACGGCAAATCCACCACGACCTCGATGATCACGGTGCTCTTGCAGGGCGCCGGGCTGGACCCGTCCTTCGCCATCGGCGCCAACGTGCCCGCCCTCGGCGTCAACGCGGCCTCCGGGACGTCCCCGGTCTTCATTGCGGAAGCCGACGAGTCGGATGGCTCGTTCCTGAACTACCGCCCGCAGATCGCCGTTGTGACCAACGTCGAACCCGACCACCTGGACCACTACGGCACCGCGGAAGCGGTCTATGCCTCATTCGACCGGTTCACCGCCCTGCTTCCCGCGGACGGCCTGCTGGTGGCCTGCGCGGACGACGACGGCGCCCGCGCCCTCGCGCTGCGCACCCGGGACCGGAACAACACTCGGGTCGTCCTCTACGGGACGGCCGAGGACGCTGACGTGAAGCTGCATGACGGCGGCCCCGGCGACGTCTGGATCACCACCCCGGCCGGACGCTTCGCCGTCGAACTCCAGGTGCCGGGCCGGCACAACGCCCTGAATGCCGCCGCGGCCTTCGCAGTGGCGACGGAACTCGGCGTCGCGCCAGAGGCGGCGGCCGGCGCGCTGGCGAACTTCTCCGGCGCCGCGCGCCGCTTCGAATTCAAGGGCGAGGTTGGCGGCGTGCGGGTGTACGACGATTACGCCCACCATCCCACCGAGGTCCGAGCCGCCCTCGCCGCGGCCCGCTCGGTGGCCGGCGAACACCGGGTCCACGTGCTGTTCCAGCCGCACCTGTTTTCCCGCACCCGGGAATTCGCGCACGAGTTCGCGGCGGCCCTGAATGCCGCGGACACTGCCCTGGTGCTGGACATCTATCCGGCCCGGGAAGACCCCATCCCGGGTGTCACCAGCCAGCTCATCGCCGACCACCTGGGCTCCAGCGGCCGGCTCGTGGGCCCCGGCGAGGAAGCCGTCCGGGCCGTGCTCGAGGCCGCGGCGCCGGGGGACATCGTGCTCACGGCCGGCGCCGGAGATGTCACGGCCTACGGACCGCTGATCGTCGAGGCGCTGAGGACCGAGGCACAGGATGGCTAGTACCCGCCGTCCCAGCTATCCCTCCCGCGGGCTGCCGGACGTCATCTCGGCGTCGAAAGAAGATTCCGCCACCCCGGCTCCAACAACCCAGACGCCGGCCGGTGCGGGCCAGGGCGGGCCCGCCACGCCGGAGACACAGCGCGGCAACGTACTGTCCTTCCCCGAACCCAAAGCCAAGCGGCGCCGCCGGATCGTGCTCAGCACGGCCGGGGTGATCGTGGCGCTCCTCGCCGGAATCGTGGCGGCGGCCATCTACTCGCCCTGGCTGGCCGTCCAGACGGTCTCCGTGGAGGGCACCCGGATGCTCACCCCGGAGCAGATCAAGGCAGCCTTGGCGCCGCTTCAGGGCAAGCCGCTGCCGCAAATCAGCGATGAGCAGGTCAGCGGGTTGCTGCAGCCCCTGGTCCAGGTCAAGGCTGTCACCACCCAGGCGCGCCCGCCCTCCACCCTGCTGGTGAAGATTGTGGAGCGCGTGCCGGTGGCGCTCCTCAAACAAGGCCAGGCGTTCCAGCTGGTGGACGTCGACGGCGTCACCCTCGGCACTGCCACGGACCCCGCCTCGGTCAAGCTTCCGGTCGTTGACGGGGGGGCCGGGGCCCTGAACCAGGACCTGTTCCACGCCGTCACGGCAGTTCTTGGGGCGCTGCCCCCGGATGTGCTCGCCAGGCTCTCCGACGCCTCGGCCAAATCCGCCGACGCGGTGGAACTCAAGCTCGTGGACGGGCAGACCATCGTGTGGGGCAACGCGGGGGAGAAGGAGCTGAAAGCGAAGGTGCTTGCGGCGTTGTTGAAGGCTCCGGCGGACCCCAAAAATCCGGTCCGGGTCTACGACGTCAGTGTGCCGCGGCATCCGGTCACCCGATAGCCGTGAATCACTTACATCCGCGATGCTCCGGGCGATAGTGCAACTGGTGCTTCCGCCGGGATCCGGCACGGACCAAAAAGCTGCCGCAAGGCAGAAACGGAAGGCATTTCCCCGGTATTACCGCGACACGCGGTGCCGGTTATTGAATGTCCCCGGCATAGGAAATAGCGTCACAGACATGAGTTACTTGACATAACTATAACCTTCAACTGGAAGGTTAAGGTTGCAAGCTTCAAGCTTGACTCCATCAGTTTTCGCAACAGAACACGAACAAGGGACACGTAACGTGGCAGCTCCGCAGAATTACTTGGCCGTCATCAAGGTCGTCGGCATCGGCGGCGGTGGCGTGAACGCAGTCAACCGCATGATCGAAGTCGGTCTCCGCGGCGTCGAATTCATCGCCATCAACACCGACGCGCAGGCGCTGTTGATGTCCGACGCCGACGTCAAGCTCGACGTCGGACGCGAGCTGACCCGCGGCCTGGGCGCCGGTGCGAATCCTGAGGTCGGCCGGCAGGCTGCGGAGGACCACGCCGACGAAATCGAAGAGGTCATCCGTGGCGCCGACATGGTCTTCGTCACCGCCGGCGAAGGCGGCGGCACCGGCACCGGCGGCGCGCCCGTTGTGGCCCGCATTGCCCGTTCGCTGGGCGCACTGACCATCGGCGTCGTCACCCGCCCGTTCACCTTCGAAGGCCGCCGGCGCGCCGGCTCCGCGGAGGCCGGCATCGACGCCCTGCGTGACGAGGTCGACACCCTGATCGTCATCCCGAACGACCGGCTGCTCTCGATCAGCGACCGGAACGTCTCGGTGCTGGACGCGTTCCGCTCCGCCGACCAGGTCCTGCTGTCCGGTGTCCAGGGCATCACGGACCTCATCACCACCCCGGGCCTGATCAACCTCGACTTCGCGGACGTCAAGTCCGTCATGCAGGGCGCAGGCTCCGCGCTGATGGGCATCGGCTCGGCCCGCGGCGAAGACCGCGCCGTGAAGGCCGCGGAACTGGCCATCGCCTCCCCGCTGCTGGAAGCGTCCATCGACGGTGCCCACGGTGTCCTGCTGTCCATCCAGGGCGGGTCGGACCTCGGCCTGTTCGAAATCAACGAAGCCGCCCGCCTGGTCCAGGAAGTCGCCCACCCGGAGGCCAACATCATCTTCGGCGCCGTGATCGACGACGCCCTGGGCGATGAAGCCCGCGTGACCGTGATCGCGGCCGGGTTCGACGACGTCAAGGCCACCTCGCCCTCCATGGACCAGTCCCAGCCCGCTCCGGTGCGTCCGACCTCGCCCGCACCGGCTCCGGCCCAGGCTCCCGCCTCGGCGCCGGTCCAGCCGCTGCACGCCGGGGTCGGCGCGTCCGGGCTCAGCAACTGGGGCCAGCAGCGCCCCTCGGCCGTGCCGGCTGACTCGGGATTCGACGTCGACCTGCCCTCCGTCATCGAGCCGGACCTCTCCGGCCGTCACTCGGACGACTTGGACGTTCCCGACTTCCTGAAGTAGGGCCAGCGGTCCACCACCGGCAATCAACACCATGGCACCGCCCTCGGGCGGTGCCATGGTGCGTTCGCGGGTTACGGTGTTTGGTATGAACTTTTCAATGGTGCAGTTTCCTGACGTGGCGGTGGGCTGAGTGTTCTCGTGGCGAGCCGAAGTGCGGCCCGGCGTCTGGGCGGCGTTCACAAACGTTGCGGCAGGCAACCTGGCGCTCCATGTCGGCGATGATCCGGCTGCGGTGCGCGCGCGCCGGGCAGCCCTCGAAGAGGCAGCCGGGCTGGGCCCGCGGCGCTTCCGGTTTATGAACCAGGTCCACGGCAACGAAGTGGCCGTCTTCGCCGGTCCCGCCCCCGCCGGCGCGCCGCCGGCCTTGGCCCCCACTGCAGACGCGATGGTGTCCATAGGGGAGCCGCTGGCAGTCATGGTGGCCGACTGCGTGCCGATCGTGCTGGTGGGGGAGGGTGACGCGGGCGGCCCGTCAGGGCCTGTGCTGGGGGTTGTCCATGCCGGCCGGCCCGGCCTGGCTGCCGGGGTGGTCCCGGCCGCCGTGGCACGGATGCATGCGCTCGGAGCCACCAGCGTCAGCGCCTGGATCGGCCCGTCCATCTGCGGGAAGTGCTACGAGGTTCCGGAGGACATGCGCGCGGAGGTCGCTGCGCTCGTTCCGGCGGCCTGGTGCACCACGTCCCACGGCACGCCGGGGCTGGACCTGCCAGCAGGGGTCCGCAGCCAGCTGGAGGCCGCGGGTGTCGCCGTCGAATATTCCGGCGGCTGCACCCGCGAAGACGCGGAACTGTTCTCGTACCGCCGCGACCGCCACACTGGCCGGTTCGCTGGCCTTGTCTGGACTGCCGGAGCGGGGGCACGCGCGTGACGGCGCCAGCGACGGCGTCCGGCAGCCACGACCCGCGCCTCGCCGAACTGGGTGAACGGCTCGCGGGCGTCCGGCAGCGGATCGACGCCGCGGTGGCCGACGCCGGACGCCAGGCCGAGCCGCCGCAGCTGATCGTGGTCACCAAGTTCCACCCTGCCGAGGATGTCGCGCGGCTGGCCGCCCTGGGGATCACCGACGTCGGCGAGAACCGGGACCAGGAGGCGGCGGACAAGGCCGCCCGGCTGGCGGAACTGCGGCTGCGCTGGCACTTCATCGGCCAGTTGCAAAGCAACAAGGCCAAATCCGTGGTGCGCTATGCCCACGCCGTGCACTCCGTGGACCGCCCCCAGCTGGCCGCTGCCCTTGCCAAAGCGGTGCGCGCAGAGCAGGAACGCACGGGCCGGGCGGACCTTGAGTGCTTCATCCAGGTCAGCCTGGACGAGGACTCCGACGGCCACCGCGGCGGCACCTTGCCCGCGGACGTCCCGGGCCTGGCCGAGGTGCTCTCAGCCTCCCCGGGCCTCCGCCTGGCCGGGGTGATGGCCGTGGCACCCCTCGGGGCAGACCCGGAGGCGGCATTTGAAAAACTCGCGGCCATCTCCGCCCGGCTCCGCAGCGACTATCCGCAGGCCACCGCCATCTCGGCCGGGATGAGCCAGGACCTCGAGGCGGCAATCCGTTGCGGGGCGACACACCTACGAATTGGTTCCGATATTCTCGGTCCGCGCCCGGCACTGCGGTAGGTTCGACGTATTGGAAGGTAATGGCGGGGATTCCAATGCAGTGTTTACAAGACAGTGACTCCAACACAGTCAAGTCACAAAGCGGCCCGCCTACGGACACGATTAGGAGTCGACCATGGCTGGCGCTCTGCGCAAGACAATGATCTATCTTGGGCTCGCCGATGGCGACGAACACTACGAGTCCGAGCATCACACCCCGCACAAGGATGAGGACGATTCCATGGAGCACGACCGCGAGGAGCGCCGCGCACCGGCCCCTGTCCGCGAGGCCACCCGGGAAGAGCCCTACGCCGCTGAAGAGGAATACCGCGCACCCGTGACACCCATCAAGCGAGCGGCCGCGAGCCGCGACGAAACCACCGGCCTCCGGCAGATCACGACGATCCACCCGCGGTCCTACAACGACGCCAAGCTGATCGGCGAAAGCTTCCGTGATGGCATCCCCGTCATCATGAACGTCACCGACATGGGCGAAGCGGACGCGAAGCGGCTCGTGGACTTCTCGGCCGGCCTTGTCTTCGGCCTGCGCGGCAGCATCGAACGGGTGACCAACAAGGTTTTCCTGCTCTCGCCGTCGTACGTCGAAGTGATCGGCGACGACAAGAAGATCAGCGAGACGCAGGCCAGCTTCTTCAACCAAAGCTAGTCCAGGATTCGGGCACGGATGCCGGGCAAGGGAGACCTGCCTGGCATCCGTGCCCGACTTTCCGTGCTGGAATGGACGTGCTGGAATGGATGAGCAACCACTGTCGGGCTACTGCGGTATCCGGAATGATCATGGAGATATGAGCTAACTCATGGGAATTGTTTTCGGACTCGTCTATATCGCACTGCTGCTCTTTTTCGTCGCGCTCATCATCCGCCTGATCTTCGACTGGGTGCAGATGTTCGCCCGCAGCTGGCGTCCGCGCGGCGTGGCCCTCGTCACCGCCCATGCCGTCTACTCCGTCACGGACAGGCCCCTGAAGCTTCTCGGCCGGATCCTCCCGCCGTTGCGGCTCGGCGGAATCTCGCTGGACCTGGCGTTCCTGGTGCTCTTCCTGGCCGTTTCGGTGGCCATGGGCGTTGCCAGGTACTTCACGTACGCGCAGCCGCTCGCCACGTAACCCCGGCGGCGGACCAGCTCCGCCTGCCGAAAAGATAAAAAACTCCGGTTTGACACTGCGGTGTTGAATTAGAGGAACCAGACCATATTTAGGTACCGTAGTTTTGACGGCCGGAAGGCCTCCTGACTAACTAGACCAACGAGGTGACCAGATGGCTTTGACGCCAGAAGACGTTGTCAACAAGCGCTTTCAGCCGACCAAGTTCCGCGAAGGCTACGACCAGGACGAAGTTGATGACTTCCTGGACGAGATCGTCGTCGAACTGCGACGCCTGAACCAGGAAAACGACGAGCTGCGCAAGAAGCTCGCCGAAGCCGGTTCCGGCACGGCCGCCAGCTCCGCTGCGGCTGCTCCCGTCGTCGAAAAGGTGCCGGCACCCGTCAAGGCCGAGAAGGAAGACCGTGCCAAGGCAGAAGCCGAGGCCAAGGCCGCCGAAGCCGCCAAGAAGAAGGAAGCCGAGAAGGCTCCTGCCCCGGTCGCCGCACCGGCCCCCGCCGCCGCCACCGCGTCCGCCGAGTCCGCCGCCGGCCTGCTGGCCATGGCGCAGCAGATGCACGACAAGCACATCGCCGATGGCGAGCAGCAGCGCGACAAGATCATCGCTGAGGCCCAGATCGAGGCCAGCAGCCTGGTGAACGACGCGCAGGAGAAGTCCCGCAAGATCCTGGGCGCCCTCGAGCAGCAGCGCTCCGTCCTGGAACGCAAGGTTGAGCAGCTGCGCGGCTTCGAGCGTGACTACCGGTCCCGCCTGAAGGCCTACATCGAAGGCCAGCTGCGTGACCTGGACGCCCGTGGTTCGGTGGCGGCCCCTGAGGTCGAAGCCAACTAGGACGTTTAGCAAGTATTCTGAAAGCCGGTGGCTGAGGACTCCTCGGCCACCGGCTTTTGGCATTAACTGCCCCTTCGGCACCGGAACGAAAGCACTATGACTGAAGCACCAACCCCAGACGCCGCCCAGCCCGCCGACGCCGAACAGTCCGCCGCCGCAGAGCCCCGGGCCCGCAGGCCGCGGCGTGCGCTGCTGCTGTCCCTGTTCGCCGGATTCGCGGTGTTTGCTTACGTGTTCGACCAGCTGACCAAACTCTGGGTCACCGGAACGATGACCGAGGGCGAGCGGATCCCGGTGCTGCCGCCCCTGTTGCACTGGTATTACATCCGCAACTCGGGCGCCGCGTTCTCGATCGGCGAGAACGTCACCTGGGTGTTCACCATCATCATGGCGGCAGTGTCCGTCGCCATCCTGCTGCAACTGCGCAAGCTCGGCTCCGCCTGGTGGGCGCTGGCGCTCGGGCTGCTGCTGGGCGGCGCGCTCGGCAACCTGACCGACCGGCTGTTCCGCGAGCCCTCGTTCGCGATGGGCCATGTGGTGGACTTCATCCAACTGCCCAACTTCGCGATCTTCAACATCGCGGACTCGGCCGTGGTGTCCTCCGTGGTCCTGATCTGCCTGCTGACCCTGCGCGGCATCGCCTTGGACGGCTCACGCCTGAATCCGCGCCAGGACAAGTCGGCCGCCCGGCCGGTAGTGCTTGAAGAAAACGGGTGGGAAAACAATGTCTGAGACCGGACCGGTAACGTCGCCCCGGCACTTTACCGTCCCCGAGGAGCTTGCCGGCACCCGGGTGGATGCCGGGCTGGCGAAACTGATGGACATTTCCCGCTCACAGGCGGCCACCCTGATTGCCGAGGGCAATGTCAGCAGCCACGGAAAGGCCGTGGGCAAATCCCTGAAGCTCAGCGCCGGCGGCCAGCTCGACGTCGTCGTCCCGGCGCGCCGGGACCCCCTGGAAGTCGTGGAGGAAGTTGTGGAAGGCCTGAAAATCCTGCTCGATGACGACGAATTCGTCGTCGTCGACAAACCCGTCGGCGTCGCGGCGCACCCGTCGCCCGGCTGGGTGGGCCCGACGGTGGTGGGCGGCCTCGCCGGCGCCGGCTACCGGATTTCCACCTCGGGTTCCCCGGAACGCGCCGGGATCGTGCACCGGCTCGACGTCGGTACCTCCGGCGTCATGGTGGTGGCCAAGACCGAGAACGCCTACACGGCGCTCAAGCGGGCCTTCAAGGAACGCACCGTAGACAAGGTGTACCACGCGGTCGTGCAGGGTCTGCCGGACCCGCTGGCCGGGACCATCGACGCGCCGATCGGCCGCCACCCAGGCCACGACTGGCGCTTTGCCGTGATCGAGGACGGCCGCGACTCGGTGACCCACTACGAGGTCCTGGAAGCCTTCGGCAAGGCCTCGCTGGTGGAGGTGCATCTGGAAACCGGCCGCACCCACCAGATCCGGGTGCATTTCGCCGCGCTGCGCCACCCCTGCGCCGGCGACCTGACCTACGGAGCCGATCCCCGGCTCGCTGCCACCCTCGGGCTCACCCGACAGTGGCTGCACGCCCGGCAGCTCTCCTTCGACCACCCGAGGACGGGGGAGCGGGTCACCGTGACCAGCGAGTACCCGCAGGACCTCAAGTACGCCCTCGAGGTGCTGGAGTCCGGCCAGGCCTGAACGGCCGCGTGCCGGGCGCGGAAGTGTCCGTGCCCGGCACTAGAATGATTCGGTGACTTCCAGCAACAACTCGTTCGTCCACCTCCACAACCACACCGAGTACTCCATGTTGGATGGTGCGGCGCGGCTCGGGGAACTCTTCGATGAGACCGAGCGGCTGGGCATGCCCGCCCTGGCCACCACGGACCACGGCTACCTCTTCGGGGCGTTCGACTTCTGGAAGCGCGCCACGGACAAGGGCATCAAGCCGATCATCGGCGTCGAGGCCTATGTCTCGCCGGGAACCGCGAGGACCGACAAGACCCGGGTGCGCTGGGGCGACGAGAGCCAGCGCAAGGACGACATCTCCGGTGGCGGCGCCTATACGCACATGACGCTGCTCAGCTACAACAACGTGGGCATGCGGAACCTGTTCCGCGCCTCCTCGATCGCGTCGCTGGACTCGGTCTTCGGCAAGTGGCCCCGGCTGGACCGGGAACTGCTGAACACCTACTCCGAGGGTCTGATTGCCACCACCGGCTGCCCCTCAGGTGAGGTCCAGACGAGGCTCCGGCTGGGCCAGTACCGGGAAGCCGTTGAGGCCGCCGCCGAGTTCCGCGACATCTTTGGCGCCGAGAACTACTTCTGCGAACTGATGGACCACGGCCTGGACATTGAGCGTCGCGTAACCGGCGACCTGCTGCGGCTGGCCAAGGAACTGAACCTTCCGTTGGTGGCCACCAATGACCTGCACTACACGCACGAACACGATGCCAAGGCGCACGAGGCGCTGCTGGCCATCCAGTCCGGCTCCACCCTGCTGGAGCCCACCTACGACAACGGCGGCTCGCGGTTCGCCTTCTCCGGCAGCGGCTACTACCTGAAGTCGCCGCAGGAAATGCGGGAACTGTTCCGAGACCACCCGGACGCCTGCGACAACACGCTCCTGATCGCCGAACGCTGCGAAGTCTCCTTCAACACCGGCGCCAACTACATGCCGCGGTTCCCCTGTCCGGAAGGGGAAGACGAAACGTCCTGGCTGGTCAAGGAAGTGGACAAGGGGCTGCACTACAGGTACCCGCAGGGCATCCCGGACAAGGTCCGCACCCAGGCCGACTACGAGCTTGAAGTCATCACCTCGATGGGCTTCCCGGGATACTTCCTGGTGGTGGCCGACTTCATCAACTGGGCCAAGAACAACGGCATCCGGGTGGGCCCCGGCCGTGGCTCCGGTGCCGGCTCCATGGTGGCCTATGCCATGCGCATCACCGACCTCGACCCGCTGCACCACGGCCTGATTTTCGAGCGCTTCCTCAACCCGGACCGCGTCTCCATGCCTGACTTCGACGTCGACTTCGATGACCGGCGACGCTCCGAGGTCATCGACTACGTGACGCGCAAATACGGCGACGAGCGTGTGGCGATGATCGTCACGTACGGCACCATCAAGACCAAGCAGGCCCTCAAGGACTCCTCGAGGGTGCTGGGGTACCCCTTCAGCATGGGCGAGCAGCTGACCAAGGCACTCCCGCCGGCCGTGATGGCCAAGGACATTCCGCTGGCCGACATCCAGAACCCCGAGGCCAAGCGCTACGGCGAGGCCGGGGACTTCCGGCAGCTGATCGCCACGGACCCGGAAGCCGCGAAAGTCTTCGAGACCGCCCTGGGCATCGAAGGCCTGAAGCGGCAGTGGGGCGTCCACGCCGCCGGCGTCATCATGTCCTCGGACCCGATCATCGACGTCATCCCGATCATGCGCCGTTTCCAGGACGGCCAGGTCATTACGCAGTTCGACTACCCGACCTCCGAGGGCCTGGGCCTGATCAAGATGGACTTCCTCGGCCTGCGGAACCTGACGATCATTTCCGACGCCCTGGAAAACATCAAGATGAACCGCGGGGTGGAGCTGGACCTCGAATCGCTGGCCCTGGACGACGCGGCCTCCTATGAGCTGCTGGCCCGCGGTGACACACTCGGCGTGTTCCAGCTCGATGGCGGCCCGATGCGTTCGCTGTTGAAGCTGATGAAGCCTGACAACTTCGAAGACATCTCCGCCGTCCTGGCGCTGTACCGACCGGGACCCATGGGCGCCAACGCGCACACCGACTACGCGCTGCGCAAGAACAAGATCCAGGAAGTCATCCCGATCCACCCCGAGCTCGAGGAGCCCCTCGCGGAAATCCTCGGCGGCACGTACGGCCTGATCGTGTACCAGGAGCAGGTCATGGCCGTGGCGCAGAAACTCGCCGGGTACACCCTTGGCCAGGCCGACATCCTGCGCCGCGCCATGGGTAAGAAGAAGAAATCCGAACTGGACAAACAGTTTGCCGGCTTCTCCCAGGGCATGCAGGACAACGGCTACTCGATGGCCGCCGTCAAGACTCTCTGGGACATCTTGCTGCCGTTCTCCGACTACGCCTTCAACAAGGCGCACTCGGCGGCGTACGGCGTGATCTCCTACTGGACTGCCTACCTGAAGGCGCACTACGCGCCGGAGTACATGGCGGCCCTGCTCACCTCCGTCGGCGATGACAAGGACAAGTCGGCGATCTACCTGAACGAGTGCCGGCGCATGGGCATCACCGTGCTGCCGCCGGACGTCAACGAATCGGCGCTCAATTTCACCCCGGTGGGCAACGACATCCGCTTCGGCATGGGCGCCATCCGCAACGTCGGCGCCAACGCCGTCGAGGCGATGGTGGCCGCGCGCGAACGCGAAGGAGCCTACACCTCCTTCAAGGACTACCTGATGAAGGTGCCCGCAGTCGTCTGCAACAAGCGCACCATCGAATCGCTGATCAAGGCCGGCGCCTTCGACTCGCTTGGCCACCACCGCCGGGCCCTGGCCATGATCCATGAAGAAGCCATCGATTCGGTCATCACGCTCAAGCGCAACGAGGCGATCGGCCAGTTCGACCTGTTCGCCGGCATCGAGGACACCGAATCGGAGTCCTCGCTCAGCATCGAGATCCCCGAACTGCCCGAGTGGGAAAAGAAGGACAAACTCTCTTTCGAGCGCGACATGCTGGGGCTCTACGTCTCGGACCACCCGCTGCAGGGCCTTGAGGGATTGCTGAGCCAGCACGCAGACCAGTCGATCACCTCGATCATCGCCGAGGACGGACCGCACGACGGCGCCATCATCACCATCGCGGGCATGATCACCTCATTGAGCCGGCGGATCGCGAAGGCCAGCGGCAACGCCTACGCCCGCGCCGAGATCGAAGACCTCGGCGGTTCGGTGGAAGTGATGTTCTTCGGCCAGGTCTACGGCCCGATCGCCTCCGTGCTGGCCGAGGACCTGATCGTCGTCGTCAAGGGCAGGCTGCAGCGCCGCGACGACGGTGCCGTGGCCCTGAACTGCATGGAACTCTCGGTTCCGGACCTCAGCGAGGGCCTCGACGGGCCGCTGGTGATCACCATGCCGACGCATAAGGCGACCGAGGCCGTGGTGAGCGAACTCGGCGAGGTGCTGAGGACCCACCGCGGCAAGTCCGAGGTCCGGCTGCATCTGCACGGTGACTCCCGCGTGGAGGTGATGGGGTTGCCCGTGCATCTGCGCGTCAACCCCAGCCCGTCCCTGTTCGGCGACCTGAAGGTGCTGCTCGGCCCGACCTGCCTGGACAGCTAGCCGCTTCACCGCCGCGGCCGCCTGCCGCCTCGACGGTTCCGTGCCCACCCGACGTCGGCAAACACCCGGCCGGCAGGGAACCGTCTAAACGGGCGGCCCGCGCCTAGATCTCGTAGTCGAGCGGAACGGGCTGGCTGTAGCTGCCACCGTGATAGAGCAAGGGAGCGCCGTCGCCGCCGATCGCGCCGTCGACCACCTCGACGACCACGACGGCGTTGTTCTCGAAGGAGAGCCGCATCTGGATCTTGCCAATCAGCCAGCCGGATACGTCCTTGAGGATCGGCACCTCGTGCGGGCCAAGCTCCCAGTGATCGCCCTCGAACCGATTGCGGGCACGGGCGAAGCGCTCGGCGAGCTCCTGGTTCTCCAGGCCGAGCATGTGCACCCCGATGTAGGCGGAGTTGGCCACGGCGGGCCAGGAGCTGGACGTGCGGGCCATGTTGAAGGTGAAGCGCGGCGGCTTGGCCGAGAGCGACGCCACCGAGGTGGCGGTGAAACCGTAAGGGACGCCGTTGTAGTTGGCCGTGATGATCGCGACGCCGGCCGCGTGCCGGCGGAACATCTCCTTAAACGTTCCCTCGAAGGCTTCTTCGGCTGAGGCCACTGTGGTTCATCTCCCTGCGTTTGTAACGAGTGCTTCCTGCCAGCGTATTCCGCCGCGCAAGGCCCACGGTATTCGCACCCCGCCATCCCGCCCTCCGGGCGTCACGTGGCGTGCGGCAGCGTAATGCCCGGCCCCGACGGATCCCTTGTTAAGATTTGTTGCATGACACAACCCGCGGTGCACCTGCCCGCTGACCACCACGACGGCGCCACCGGGCCCGACACCGCCGTCCCGCCCCGCCGCGCCGTCCCCTGGCGGGGGCTGCCCTGGCAGGGAGTTCAGTGGAACGGACTGCCGTGGAAGGGGCTGGTTGCGATCGCGGCGGCGGGACTTCCCGTGGGCCTGCTCTGGTGGCTCCTGGCGCCGACCGGCCTCAACCTCATCACCCGCGACCCCGCCCTGGCCGACGGGAGCAACCCCGAGACCTGGCTGCCGCGGGACCTGGTGTTGGCCGGGCTCTTCCTGCTGGCCGGCTGCCTTTCCGGCGTGTTCCTCGCCGGCAACCGCCCCGCCCGGCTGGGCACCGCGACGGTGGTCCTGGCCGTCGCGGCGGGACTCGCAGGTGCACTCCTGGCCTGGGGCACCGGCGTGCTCGCCGGCAACTGGTGGGGCGCGGCGGAGGACACCTCGGCCAGCGCCAGTATTGCCTTCTCGCTGCGGGCCTACGCCCTGCTCCTAATCTGGCCTGCTGCCATCGCCCTGGCGATTTTCTTCGCCACGGTATTCGGTCACTCCGAGAACGGGCCCGAGCCCCACTCCGGGCCGGGACCTGGACCGGAGGCCTGATTCGACGGCGGCACGACGGCCGGCGTAACCCGGTCAGGGACCGGACACGCCGGCGCGTAAAATGGTCGGGTGACCTCAACTGCTGACAGCCCCGCATCCACCGCCACTGACCCCACCGTGACTTTCCGCACCGTGGACGTCCGCGGCCAGCAGTTGTCCCTCGCGGGGCTCCGGTCCGCCGTCCCGCGTGCGCAGCACGGTACCGTGGCCGACGCCGAGCAAAAGGTCCTGGACATCATTTCGGCCGTCCGCGCACGCGGCTTCGAGGCCCTGCGCGAACTGGCCCTGAACTTCGACGGCGTCGAACAGGACCACCCGCGCGTTCCCGTTGAGGCGCTCACGGCCGCCCTGGCCGGGCTGGAGCCGTCCGTACGCGCCGCCCTCGAGGAGTCGATCCGCCGGGCACGGCGTTTCGCCGACGCGCAGCGGCCGGCCAACACCGACGTCGAACTCGGCGAGGGCGCCGTGGTCAGCCAGAACTGGGTCCCGGTGGCCCGCGTCGGGCTCTACGTCCCGGGCGGCCTGGCGGTCTACCCGTCCTCGGTCATTATGAACGTCGTCCCGGCGCTGGCCGCCGGCGTCGCGTCCATCGCCCTGGCCTCGCCGCCGCAGAAGGACTTCGGCGGCCTGCCGCACCCCACGATCCTCGCCGCCGCATGCCTGCTGGGCATCGAAGAGGTCTACGCGATCGGCGGTGCCCAGGCCATCGCCGCCTTCGCCTACGGCATCCCCGGCGGCAGCGGCGCCGAAGCGGGCATTGATCCGGTCGACGTCGTCACCGGGCCGGGCAACATCTTCGTTGCCACCGCCAAGCGGCTGGTCAAGGGCGTGGTGGGGATCGACTCGGAGGCGGGCACCACCGAAATTGCCATCCTGGCCGACGCGACGGCCCGGCCCGCACTGGTCGCCGCCGACCTCATCAGCCAGGCCGAGCACGACCCGCAGGCCGCCTCCGTGCTGATCACGGACTCGGAGGAGCTCGCCGCTGCCGTCCGCAGCGAACTCGACGCCCAGGCGGCGGCGACCAAGCACAGTGCCCGAGTCCGGCAGGCGCTTTCCGGTCCGCAGTCCGGCGTCGTCCTCGTCGAGGACCTGGCGCAGGGAATCGCGGCCTGCGACGCGTACGCCGCAGAACACCTCGAAATCATGACCGCGGACGCCGCCGCAGTGGCCGGCCGGATCCGCAACGCGGGCGCCATCTTCGTGGGGGACTACAGCCCGGTCAGCCTGGGCGACTACTGCGCCGGGTCCAACCACGTACTGCCCACCAGCGGAACGGCAGCGTTCTCCTCCGGGCTGAACGTCACCACCTTCCTGCGCGCCATCCAGGTGATCAATTACAGCAGAAGCGCCCTGGAGGAAGTCAGCGGGCACATCGTCAGCCTCTCCGGCGCCGAAGACCTGCCGGCCCACGGCGAGGCGGTCACCGCCCGATTCGCGACCGGCAACTAGGCCGCCCGGGAACGCGCGCAACCACAACATGTAGTAATTACAGGCTTGTTATTCAGCAACATCTAGTCGTAAACTGATTCCGGAAGCGCCGCCACGGTGCTACGGCGCCCCCTCAGGGCGGCCAGGCTTGCGACAGGGGAGGAACCGACGTGTATTGCCCGTTCTGTCGCAACCCTGACTCGCGTGTCGTCGACAGCCGCATCGCCGACGACGGATCAGCGATCCGCCGCCGCCGCCAATGCCCCGAATGCGGGCGGCGTTTCACCACCGTGGAAACCACCAGCCTGACCGTTATCAAGCGCTCCGGCGTGGGCGAGCCGTTCAGCCGCAGCAAGGTCATCAACGGGGTGCGGAAGGCCTGCCAGGGCCGCCCCGTCACCGAAGACGACCTCGCCATGCTGGCCCAGGAGGTCGAAGAGACAATCCGGGCCTCCGGCGCTGCCGAAATCGATGCCCATGAGGTTGGCCTTGCGATCCTGAACCCCCTGCAGCGCCTCGATGAGGTGGCCTACCTGCGCTTCGCGAGTGTCTACCAGGCCTTTGAATCGCTGGAAGACTTCGAGTCCGCCATCGCCCTGCTCCGCCATGAGGCCGAGTCCAAGGGGATGGAAGGCAAGAACTCGCAAAAGAGCCCACTCTAGGCTCAGCTAAGTTCCGGTGGTGGCAGCGGAGGGGAAGCCGCGGCCACCACCGGCTCCAACTCCGGGTCGTGGCTACTTGGCCAGCTTGTGCGTGAGGGCGACCTCAATCGCCGCACCCACGATGCCGGCGTCGTTCTTCAGCTCTGCCGGGACGATCGGCGTGCGCAGCGACATATGCGGGAGGTATTCGTCGGCACGCTTGGAGATGCCGCCGCCGACGATGAAGAGTTCTGGGGAGAAGAGGAACTCGACGTGGGAGAAGTAGCGCTGCAGTAGCACGCTGTATTCAGTCCAGCTCAGTCCGTCGCGCTCACGGGCGACGGCGGAGGCTTTGCTTTCCGCGTCGAAGCCGTCGATTTCCAGGTGCCCCAGTTCGGCGTTGGGAACGAGCTTGCCGTTGAAAATGAAAGCCGAGCCGATACCGGTGCCGAGGGTGATCACCAGGACGGTGCCCGCGACGCCTGCGCCCGCACCGTAGCGTGCCTCGGCCAGGCCTGCGGCGTCGGCGTCGTTGATGACCTCCACAGGCCGGCCGAGGCGGGCGGTCAGCAGCGCGTCGATGTCCAGGTTCAGCCAGGCGTGGTCAACGTTCGCCGCGGAGTGGACCACGCCGTGCTGGATGATTCCCGGGAAGGTCACGCCCACGGGGGAGTCCGCTGCCGGGGCGTCGGGCCGCTTTGACAGCTCGGCGACGACCTCGGCCACGACCTCGGCCACGGCTTCCGGGGTGGAGGGCTTGGGGGTGGGCACGCGGAGCCGGTCGCCCATCAGCTTGCCCTTCCTCAGGTCGACGATCCCGCCCTTAATGCCAGTGCCACCGATGTCAATGCCGATCAGCGGGGCGTTCTTCTTCGATTTCTCGTCCTTCTTGGCCAATGGGCTTCCGTTCGTGGCAGGGGCGGGGTGGGTCTTCGGGTGCTGCGGGATCAGGGGAGGGTGAGGACCTCGGCGCCGGACTCCGTGACCAGCAGGGTGTGCTCGAACTGCGCGGTCCGCTTGTGGTCGCGGGTCACGACGGTCCAGTCGTCGGCCCACATGTCCCACTCGACCGTGCCCAGCGTGAGCATGGGTTCGATCGTGAAGACCATACCGGCTTCCATGACGGTGTTGTAGGCGGGGGCCGCGTCGTAGTGGGGGATGATCAGCCCGGTGTGGAAGGCCTCGCCGACGCCGTGCCCGGTGAAATCCCGGACGACGCCGTAGCCGAAGCGCTTGGCGTAGGACTCGATGGTCCGGCCGATCACGTTGATTTCGCGGCCGGGAGCCACCGCCCGGATGGCGCGGCGCAGCGACTCCTCCGTGCGCTCGACCAGCAGCCGGGATTCCTCGTCGACGTCGCCGACGAGGAAGGTGTAGTTGGTGTCGCCGTGCACGCCGCCGATGAACGCCGTGATGTCGATGTTGAGAATGTCGCCGTCCTGGACCACCGTGTTGTCCGGGATGCCGTGGCAGATCACCTCGTTGAGCGAGGAGCAGAGGGACTTGGGGAAACCCCGGTAGCCGAGGGTGGAGGGATACGCCTTGTGGTCGAGCAGGAACTCGTGCCCCACCCGGTCCAGCTGGTCTGTGGTGACGCCGGGCGCAATGTGCTTGCCGACCTCAACGATCGCCTGGGCCGCAATCCGCGAGGCGATCCGGATCTTCTCGATGGTCTCCGCGGACTTGACCTCGGATCCCGTGAACTTGGCCGGAGCCGGCTTGCCGACGTACTCGGGGCGCGGAATGGACGCCGGCACGGCGAGCTGGGGGCTGACTGTTCCCGGGACAAGGGTGCCGATGGGTGCAGTCGAGGTCAGGGAAGGCATAGATTGATTCTATAAGCCCGCGGCCGCAGGCGGAAAATGGCGGAAAACAGCCGGAAAATATCGAGAAACAGCAGGAAAACACAGCCCGAACCGGGCCAGCGCGGGAGGAGCCCCGATGACCGAATACTGGTATAACGTCAACACCCACGAAATCGAAGAAGACGCCATGTCCGACTGGAGCCAGTTGATCGGCCCGTACAAGACCCGCGAGGAAGCTGAGCATGCCCTCGAAAAGGTCAAGGCCCGCAACGAGGCCTGGGACAAGGGCGAAGACGACTGAGACAGCGGCCCTCCAGCCGGACTTCCGTTCGCAACCATCTCTACCCACATCCGGGTGCCGGCGTGGCCGGTCCCGCAAGGAGGCATACCATGGCCGAACTCAGGCCCGAATACGCAGGACAATGGCGATTCGACCCCACCCATACGCGCATCGGCTTTTCCACCCGGCACGCAATGGTCACGAAGGTGCGCGGAGCCTTCAATGACTTCGACGGCCTGATCACCGTCGACCCGGAGAACCCGGAACGATCCAAGGTTGAACTGACGGTCAAGGTCGCGAGCATCGACACCCGCAACGCCGACCGGGACCAGCACCTGCGGACCAACGATTTCTTTGACGCCCCGCAGTTTCCGGAAATCACGTTTGTGAGCAGCCGGGTGGACCAGGTGGACGAGGGACACTTCATCGTCAGCGGCGACGTCACGATCCGCGGCGTCACCAAGGAGATCTCGATCCCGATCGACTTCATCGGCGTCGAACGGGACCCCATGGGCAACCTGCGCGCGGGCTTCGAGGGTTCGCGCCGCATCGACCGCCAGGACTTCGGGCTCAAGTGGAACACTGCCCTGGATTCCGGCGGTGTACTGGTGTCAGACAAGATCACCCTGGAGTTCGAGGTCTCCGCGATCAAGACCGAAGACAGCGCCACGACTGCCAACGGTTAAGGCCGAGGGCGGTCTGCCGGCGCGGGGGACTCGGCTCTAGAACGAGTGCTCCGGGCCGGGGAACTGTCCCGAGCGGACATCGTCGCCGTAGGCTCTGGCAGCGTCGCTGAGCGTGGTCCGCAGATCTGCGTACTGCTTAACGAACTTGGCCATCTTGCCGCCGCGCAGCCCGGCCATGTCCTGCCACACCAGCACCTGGCCGGTGGTCGCGTTGCCGGCCCCGATGCCGATCGTGGGGACCTCGACGGCGGCGTCAACGGCGGCCGCCGTCGGCGCCGGAACCATTTCCATCAGCACGCAGAACGCACCGGCGTCGGCGAGGGCGACGGCGTCGTCGATCAGCCGCTGGGCGTCGTCGCCGCGGCCCTGGACCCGGTAGCCGCCGAGGGCGTGCTCGCTTTGCGGGGTGAAGCCAATGTGGGCCATCACCGGAATGCCGGCCCGGACCATGGCCCGGACGGTCTCGGCGTAGAACTTGCCGCCCTCGATCTTGACCGCGTGCGCGAGTCCTTCCTTCAGGAAGCGCACGCCCGTGGCTACCGCCTGCTGGGCGGACACCTCGTAACTGCCGAAGGGCAGGTCCGCCACTACCAGGGCACGCCGGGCGGAGCGCGTCACGGCCCGGCACAACGGGATCAGCTCATCCACCGTGACCGGCAGGGAAGTTTCATTGCCGAAGACATTGTTGGAGGCCGAATCTCCCACCAGCAGCACCTCGATGCCGGCTTCGTCGAAAATCTCGGCGGTGTACTGGTCATACGCCGTCAGCATCGCGAAGTGTTCGCCGTCGAGCTTTGCCTGGCGCAGGTGGTGCGTACGGATCCGGGCGACGGGCTTGGCGGCGTCTTTGGCGGCACTGTCTCTGGTGGCGCTGTCGGGCGCCGGAACCTGGGCCGCGGGAACCTGGGCCGGGGCGCCTGACGCGGGGCCGTTGCCGTAGGGCGCGGCGAGTTCGGCGGACATGCTGGATTCGGGGCTGTTGCTGGGGGCCATGCCACGAGCGTAGTGCGATACCCGGGGTCCTAGCTACCGGGCGGCTGCGGCGGAGCGGTGAAAGCCGTCACAAATGCTGCGTCCGGGCGTGGCCGGGGCGGCGCCGTGACGCAGCTCCGGAGGCCAATGTGTTAACGGTGTGTTACGGGGGTGCGCTACGCCAGCAATCGCCGGGAATGCTTAGTAGAGTGATGCGTGAGCAGCTGCGGGCGCCAACCAAGACGAGTAGTCGGTACGGGTCCGGGGCACGGACGTAGACCCGGAAAGAGGCACCATGGACCGCCAGCAAGAGTTTGTCCTGCGGACGATCGAAGAGCGTGATGTGCGCTTCGTGCGCCTCTGGTTTACCGACGTCGTGGGATCCCTGAAGTCAGTGGCGCTCGCCCCGGCCGAAGTGGAAGGCGCCTTCGAGGAGGGCCTGGGCTTCGACGGTTCCTCGATCGAGGGCCTGGCCCGCGTCTTCGAATCCGACATGCTGGCCCAGCCGGACCCCTCCACCTTCCAGATCCTGCCGTGGCGCGGCGAGACGGAAGCGACCTCGCGGATGTTCTGCGACATCCTGACGCCCGACGGCGAGCCCTCCGCCGCGGACCCGCGCAACGTGCTCAAGCGCAACCTGGCCAAGGCTGCGGACATGGGCTTCACCTGCTACACCCACCCCGAAATCGAGTTCTACCTGCTCAAGTCACAGCAGCCCGGCCCGGACGGTGCGCCGGTCCCGGTGGACGAGGGCGGCTACTTCGACCACGTCCCCGGCGGTGTTGCCCAGGACTTCCGCCGGACCGCCGTGACCATGCTGGAGTCCGTGGGCATCTCGGTGGAGTTCAGCCACCACGAGGCCGGCCCCGGCCAGAACGAGATCGACCTGCGCTACGCGGACGCCCTGCAGACCGCGGACAACATCATGACCTTCCGCACCGTGATCAAGGAGGTCGCGCTGCAGCAGGGAACCTACGCCACCTTTATGCCCAAGCCGTTCACCGCGCACCCGGGCTCCGGCATGCACACGCACTTCTCGTTGTTCGAGGGCGACACGAACGCCTTCTATGAGGCCGGCGCGGAGTTCCAGCTCTCCGAGACCGCCCGCCAGTTCATCGCCGGAATCCTCAAGCACGCCCCCGAGTTCACCGCCGTCACCAACCAGTTCGTGAACTCCTACAAGCGGCTCTGGGGCGGGGGAGAAGCCCCGAGCTACCTGAGCTGGGGCCACAACAACCGCTCCGCCCTGGTCCGTGTCCCGCTGTACAAGCCCGGCAAGGGCCAGTCCGCGCGGATCGAATACCGCGGCATCGACTCCGCCGCCAACCCCTACCTCGCCTACGCCGTGCTGCTCGGCGCCGGCCTCAAGGGCATCGAAGAGGGCTACCAGCTGCCCGCCGCCGCCGAGGATGACATCTGGTCGCTGAGCTCGGCCGAGCGCCGCGCCATGGGCCACGACCCGCTGCCAGCCAGCCTGCACGACGCGATCCGGACCATGGAGGATTCCGAGCTGATGCCGCAGATCCTCGGCGAGCAGGTCTTCGAGCACTTCCTGCGCAACAAGCGCGCCGAGTGGCAGGACTACCGCCTGCAGGTGACGCCCTACGAGCTGCAGCGCAACCTGGCCATCCTTTAGGCGGCCGCGGTGAGCCTGGCACGGCGCCTCATCGCCGCAGGTTTCAACGACCTCGAGAAGGGCGAGCGGTTCCTGGCCGCCCCCGAACTGGACGGCCTGGACCAGGACGTTTTGTTCGCCGGGCTGCAACTGGCCGCCAACCCTGACACCGCCCTGCAGTCGCTGGTCCGGCTGATCGAGAAGCACCCGGACCTGCGGCGCCTCGCCGCAGCCGAGCCGGACCGCAGCGAACCGCTGTACCGCGTGCTCGGCGCGTCGGAGGCCCTGGGCGAGTTCCTCATCCGGCACCCCGAACACCTGGATGCCTTCCACGCCCCGGCCAGCCCCGAACCTGCCGCCGCAGACGCCGCCGCGCTGCGCGCCAGACTCCTGCAGTCGGTCCGCGCCGATCCCAAGGCTGCCCGTCCGGTCGCGGGCCTGGCCGGCCAGGAAGGGTATGCCGCCCTCCGCACGGCCTACCGGCGCGGACTCGTGGAGCTGGCGGTCAAGGATCTTTGCGCCGCCGACCCGCTGGACTACCTGCCCGCGGTCGGGGCCGAGCTCGCGGACCTGGCCGGTGCCGCGATCGAGGCCGCCCTGGCCGTGTCCCGGGCCGAGGCGGCAGCGCAGTTCGGCGCCGGGGACGTGGCCGACGTCGGCCTGGCCGTGATCGGGATGGGCAAGTGCGGCGCCCGCGAACTCAACTACATTTCCGACGTCGACGTCATCTACGTGATCGACGCCGGCGCGCTGGAAGACTCGCGGGCGAACACCATCGGCACTGCCCTGGCCTCGGGGATTTCGCGGGCCATCATGTCCACCAGCCGGGAGCCCGGGCTCTGGGAGGTCGACGCCAACCTCCGGCCGGAGGGCAAATCCGGGCCGCTGGTGCGCACCCTCGCCTCGCACGAAAGTTACTACGCGCGCTGGGCCGAAAGCTGGGAGTTCCAAGCGCTGCTCAAGGCCCGGACCATCGCCGGGGACGCCGCCCTCGGAGCCCGCTACGAGGCCGCCGTCGCACCGCTGATCTGGTCCTCCGCCGGCCGGGAGGGGTTCGTCGAGTCCGTCCGGTCCATGCGGCGGCGCGTCACGGAACACATCCCAGCCGAGGAGGAGCAGCGGCAGATCAAACTGGGCCGCGGCGGCCTGCGCGACGTCGAATTCACCGTCCAGCTGCTCCAGCTGGTGCACGGCAAATCTGACGAGACGCTGCGCTGCCGGGACACCACCTCGGCCATTGCCGCGCTCTCCGCCGGAGGCTACATCGGGCGCTCCGACGCCAAGGAATTCGACCGCGACTACCGCTACCTGCGGCTGCTCGAACACCGGATCCAGCTCTTCCAGCTGCGCCGCACCCACCTGATGCCGGTCAAGGAAGCCTCGCTGCGCTCCCTCGCGAAGGCCGTGCTGGGCCCGTTCTCCAACGAACGCCCGCACCCGGACGCGCTGCTCGCGGCGTGGCGGAAGACCAAGCGCTCCGTCCGGGAACTTCACGAACGCATCTTCTACCGCCCGCTGCTCAACACCGCCGCCGCGCTCAGCAGTGAGGAAGCCCGGCTGACCCCCGAGGCCGCGCAGGGCCGACTCGCCGCGCTCGGCTACCTCGACCCGCCTGGCGCCATGCGGCACATCGAGGCGCTTACCGGCGGGGTCAGCCGCCGTGCTGCGCTGCAGCGGCAGCTGCTGCCCATCCTGCTCGGCTGGCTCGCCGAAGGGGTGGACCCCGACGGCGGGCTGCTGGCTTTCCGCCGCGTCAGCGAGGCGCTTGGCACGACGCACTGGTACTTGGGGCTGCTGCGGGATTCGACGGCGGCGGCCGAGCGGCTCTGCCACGTGCTCGCCAACTCGCGGCTGATCTCCGATCTGCTGGAGGTCTCGCCTGAGTCGGTGGCCTGGCTCGGCTCGGACAAGGACCTGGTCCCGCTCAGCTACGAGGCGCAGTGGCTGGAGATCACCTCCAAGATGTCCCGGCACGCGGACCCGGAAAGCGCCATGCGCCTGATCCGGCTGATCCGGCGCCGCGAAATCCTCAGGATTGCCATCGCCGACAGCGCCGGGCTGCTGGACCAGGACCAGGTAGGTGCCGCCCTGGCCGACACCGACCGCGCCGCGGTACTCGGCGCGCTCCGGGTGGCCGAGACGGTTGTCGCGGCCGGAGGCCCGCTCAAGACGCGGTTGCTGGTGGTGGCGATGGGGCGCCAGGGCGGACGGGAGATCGGCTACGGCTCCGACGCCGACGTGATGTACGTGCACCGCGGCCTGCCGGGAGTCCCGGAGAACGAGGCGCAGGAGCAGGCGGCCCTGATCGTCAACAAGCTCTCCAGCTTGCTGACCCAGCCCCTCAAGCCCGCCATCCTGGCCGAGCGCGTGCTGATGGTCGACGCGGACCTGCGCCCGGAAGGCAAAAGCGGGCCGATGGTGCGGTCGCTGGAGTCCTTCGCCGAGTATTACCGCCGCTGGTCCCTCATCTGGGAGGCCCAGGCTCTCCTGCGGGCCAGGCCGATGGCCGGCGACGACGACCTCGCCGCGGACTTCGTCGCGCTGATCGATCCGATACGGCATCCGGAGACCATTGCCGACCAGGATGTCCGCGAGGTGCGGCGGGTCAAGGCGCGCATCGAGGCCGAGAGGCTGCCCCGCGGCGCGGATCCGGCGCGGCACCTGAAGCTGGGCCGCGGCGGCCTGAGCGACGTCGAATGGCTCGCCCAGCTGCTGCAGCTGCGGCACGCCGGCCGGCACCCGGAGCTGCGGACCACCTCCACCGTAGAGGCCCTTGAGGCGGCCGCCAGCCTAGAGCTGCTGGAGGCCGGGGAAGTAGTCCTGCTACTGCGGGCCTGGCGGCTCGCGAGCCGGATCCGCTCGGCCAACGTCATCTGGACCGGCCGCGCCTCGGACCTGTTGCCTTCGTCGCGGCGCGACCTCGAGGCGGTGGCACGCTGGTGCGGCTACAGCCCGGGAAACGCCGCCGCACTCGAGGAGGATTACCTGCGGCTCAGCCGGCGGGCCCGCGCCGTCTTCGAGCGCGTCTTCTACGGCCAGTAGCGGCACGGCAGCGGCCTGCTGCTGACGCGCCACGGGCCGCGGTGCTACCTTGGGGCGCATGACCAGGCAACTGTTTGTGAACCTGCCCGTGAAAGACCTCGCGAAGACGGTGGAGTTCTTCACCGCGCTGGGGTTTTCCTTCAACCCCGACTTCACCGATGAGAATGCAAGCTGCATGATCGTCAACGACGACGCCTACGTGATGCTGCTCGTGGAGAGCTACTTCAAGACGTTTACGTCCAAGGCTGTTGCCGACGCCCGCAGCAGCAGCGAGGCGATCATGTCCTTCTCGCTGGAGAGCCGGGAGGCCGTGGACGCGCTGGTCAGGACCGCTCTGACCTCCGGCGGAACGCCATCGGAGGAAGCCCAGGACTACGGGTTTATGTACACCCACAGCTTCCAGGACCCGGACGGCCACCTCTGGGAGGTGTTCTGGATGGACCCGGCCGGGCCGCCCAAGGACGCCGCGCTGTAGCGCTCGGGCGGAGCTGTCGGGCCAACGCCGGGCACCGCGTCACCGCGGCGCGGCCCCGCTTTGGATACGCTTCTGTCATGTCTGAACACGTTTGGCTGCTGCCGCTGAAAGATCTCGACGACGACGCACGCGCCGTCAAGCTGGGCGAGGTCGCCGACGTTGAGCTTGGCGAGGGTCAACGCAGGTTTGTCGGGGACCCGCTGCGGATGATGCTGATGGGCCTTGAAGAGGACGCCCGGCACCCCTTTGTCATCGACGTCGGCGGATCCGCCGTCGGTGTCCTGACCTTGCAGACCGGAGCGGCGACCCTGGCCGGCTGGGCTGACGACATGTCAGTCTGGCTGCTGCGCGGCTTCGTGATCGACCGCCGGCAGCAGGGCAACGGCCTGGGTGCGCTGGCAGCGGAGGCCGCCGTCCGGGCGGCGGAGAAACTGACGGCAGCCCTCGGCGGCGGCCAGGCCGGCGTCGTCCTGTCCGTGAACGAAGAGAATCCTGCGGGGCAGGCCGCCTACCGGAAGGCAGGCTTCGAGGACCGCGGGCAGTATCTGGGCGGTGAAGCCGGCCCGCAGCGGACCATGTACCGGGCGTTCTGACCGGCGCTTGCGGGGGATGGCACCATAGGGGTGGCTGTATCCTGGCGAGGCGATTGATTAAAGTCCGGCGGCCCCCACCAGAAGGTGGGGGCCGCCGTCATGCGATCCGCTGGCGGAAAGCAGCTGTTGGCTAGACGCCGTAGTAGAGCTCGAACTAAGGGCGGGTATCCAATCCCAACGCGAATGCCGCCCGTCGTTCACCCATGACACCGGGATGTACGAGGGGTTCCGGCGTTCCGCGGCGGCGTAATCAGTCACAGTGCCACCGTCAGCGACGGGGCAGCTCGGACTTTCGGGTACTTGCCAAATTCCCACGACTTAGCATCCTCTGGTGAATGCCCCGGGTCCGGGGTCAGGTACTCGAACGGCTAACCGTCTTGCGTGAAACTGGCAATGCCGTAAACATACCTCCCCCGCGCCAGCATCCGCCCCGCTGCTTCGGCGTCCATTCTCACAACGCCGACACGGTTCGCCCGGCCGCTGACATAAGGTACTCAACCGCTAGTCTGAGCATCGTACAAAGCATCTATCTATGGGGAATCATGAAGAAACCAGGCGGATCACGCTTTTTTGGCTCGTTTACGGCCTAGTCGTCCAAGGAATCGGCGGCGTTGTCTACTTCGCTGCCTTCACTAGCTCACTGAGCAGGTCCATCTACTCGAGTGCAAGCGGGTCAAACACTGGGATGGCAATCGGTTCCATCGTGGCGCTGATCGGATGGATTTGCCTCTTGGTTGGGATCAGCCGGGCTAGCGCAGGCATTGACTACCTCGTCAGTGTTGCGCCCAAACCTGTCTCAGGAGTAGAACGGCGCGAGCAGGCAAGCAGGCCTGCTGTAATCCAGGACTGAATGACCGAGACCCCTGCCAGTCGCTGTGACTGACAGGGGTTTTCTGTTTGGCCCTTCACACGTTAGGGTCTGCTGATCGTTTCGCGGACTCCGCTATGCGTACGGCCCGCTGTGATATCCAAACATCCACCGCCATCTCTGGCAGAACATACTTGTAGCTAGCCCGGGACCATCAGGCCACAGGGATAGGGCGACACTCTGCACCGCAATCTTCGCTGGTGAGGCCACTGCAGCGCCGGACGCAGGATTACCCGCAATTAGTCCTGATAGCGCCAGAGCCAGAACCACTACCGATACAACCAGCGCGCCCTTGATTCGGGTCAATAACATGGCCTCAGAGTCGACGCTAAATCGTCTACCCGTGTAGATTCTCGATTCCTGCTTTCCTCGCCACAGGTCGACGTTGACGTAGCCGGAGACCCGTGGGGAAGCTACTACGGCGGGGTTCGTTGGTGGAAACGGGCTCGGAAACCGCTCCGTGTGCCAGCGTTTGCGAGCCTAGTTGTGTCTCCGATGGTCGTCTGGCCTGAAAGTACCGTCCAAGACAGCCGCCGAAGCTGCGCGTTCTTCGCCACATCCGCAAGTGATAGCAAATAACGCCCTTGAATCACGTCCGAACCTCATCCCGCGGCGACGCAAACGCTGCTGCGTAACGCGGTGAGGACAAGCGCCACCTTGAACCGGATCAACGCCTCGAGCGGCCCTCCTACTGCTGGCCATCGCTGATCCTCCAGCCAAGTGACGCCTCCTTAGACGTCAAGCCGAGGACTTTGAAGGCGTAGCGGCATTCCTACGCAACTTACGCGGTGCCGCCATCATTGCCAGAAACTAGCCGGGACTCATACGGATTCAGCAGCGCCACCATCCTAGGGCCGACCGTCGCTGTGGGGCACTCCTGGGGGCTCGCGGGAGGGGGATCGCCGATCTGACGCCTAGATGACATCGTCGCCCAGCCTGAACCTGGTGAAGCGTGGCGGCCGTCGCCCGGCAGCGGCAACGGCGTTGTGCAGTTTCCGTCGATCTTTCTTCGTTTGGGGAAGAACAGTGAGGCTCTTGACAAATGAATATTGGAAGGCCATCGTCTCTGGCTATCGGGTCGGAACCCAGCAAGAGGGCGGCAACGCTTACCGACAGGGGACAAACGTGGACACGAACGATTCTGATGGATTAGGCATCGTAGAAATACGGGTTCATGGCATTGGCAACAAGGAGCTTTTGGACGCTCTCGGCCATCCACTTTTTGAGCGGTTGAATCCGGCGTGTGAAGTCGCCACTTCACCTCCTGTGCCATCGCACAGGGTCAGAATTGTGAACTGGGCGCGGTCCAATACTGAGTTCACCAAGGGATTCTTCTGGTACATAGCCCTGCCCTTCACTCTGATTAACGTAGTGGGCTACATGCGGCCGCCACTGGGGAAAAGATATTCATTTCCGATATGTGGGGCGCTGGCGGGCATGGTGCTTACGGCGGCCCAGGTTGGCTGGGGCGTCCTCCTTGTAGAGACGGTGGTGGCGTACCTCCCGGTCGGCGCTGCGGACAAGCAGTGGAGCGCTCATATTCCTCTCATGCTGGCCCTGGTCATGATGACGATCATGATCTACAGAACGAATTCCATCAGGCACGCCAATGATGTCAGGGATCCCGGGCCGTCCATCATGGTTCTGGTACTGAACCTGGCGACGGCGCTGGCGACGGGACTAGCCCTTCATCCGCACTTCGAGGGCCCGATCATAGATACCCTGGGCGTTCTATCACCCTGGAAGATGACTGACAGGAGTCCTCTCCGGAATCCCATGCTTCTCTGGGCAACGGCAACGACTGCCGCCGTTTATGTGATTGCCTCGATCCTGCTCTTTCGGCTTATTCTTCCTGGGGCCGGAAATCGACAGCCGGCCGACAGGCCTGCCTTGGGGAGCCAAACCGACCAAGCCGATCCGTGCCTGCCCGGTGAAATAGGCTCTCGGGGCGAAGACCAACAGGTGGTCCCACATCCCTACACACCGCACGCCATGGCAGCCCTGGTCATCATGGCGTCCAGCATTTTGCTCCACACGATGGGGTCGCTGTTATTTATTGCAGTAGGTGATGTCATGTGGGTCATCCGGGGGTTGTTCTTCAGCGACAAGCCTTTGTCGCTGGACGGAGATACCGACATGAGCACGTTTTACGAAATCGAAGGCCTCGGAAGCTACCAAATCAAGCTCCTGGACATCCTCCCGCTGTATGGTCTCGGGCTATTCGCGCTGATGGTCTTTTGCTGGGTTGCGTTCGGGTCCCGATCCGCCAGCGGGCCAAATTCCCGTTGGCCCATAGATGCCAAGCAGCGCGCCGAAAGGCAGCGTTCTCGAATTGTTGAGACCGGAAGGTTCATGCCGCGGATATCGGTAGGATTTTTTGGCTCCTCCGTGGTTGCCGTGGTGGCTTCGACGCTGATTTTCCTTCATCTGGACTTGGCTTCCTCTCCTGTCCCCCAGGTTCTTTCCACGCTGTGCCACTTCTTGGCATACGCCCTGGTACTCGCCACCGCTCTGGACCAGCTACATCCAGTTACAGACAAGGCAAAACTCGTGGCTGATGTCGTAGGCTTCTGGCCCATCAGAAACCACCCCCTAGCAGGCATCTCTTACCGGCGGCGGGTCGTCGCCGGCATACTCATGGAGATGAGCCGCTACCCGCACCGAACCATCGTGCTCGTCGGACACAGCCAAGGCTCGGTAATTTGCAAGTGGCTCATCCGCAAGCGCAATCTTCCCGTAAGCAAGGAGCACTTGCATCTGATAACTTGCGGTTCCCCGCTGGTTTCGCTGTACCAGACGTTCTTCCCGGCATACTTCACCGACGATGACTTCGCCGAGGTGCCTAAGAAGGTGGCCTCGTGGCACAACTTCTGGCGGGCCACCGATCCCATCGGGACGCCGGTCCCGCACGCCTGCAACATCGAAATACCGGACCCGGACCCGGATGGTGTGCTGGCCAAGCATGGAAACTACTGGATCTCACCTGCTCAGATACGCACTCTCGCGCGCATCCGCGCCTACGATTCATCGCAACGGACAAGCTCTGCTTCGAGCTCCCCCAAAACCCCAAGTCGCACGGCCCCCTAACTTCTCTCACTGGCTGAGGCCCGAGTCATGTCAAAAGGTCGGTCAGGTCTTGCTCAAGGTCAGGCGGCACGGCTGCCACCTGGCTGTGTTCTGCGCCGGGTCCACGCCCGGAAAAACGAACCCGTCGAATGGCTTGTCCGTTGAGGCATCGGTGATGAACCTGGCGGTGCGTATTTGGTGGGCGTCCACAGGGCTCCAAAGCGCGCTGGTCTGGATCTGACACATACCTCTGGGCCAAGGCGCTGATCGAAATGCGGACAAGAGCATACAAAACTTAAGAAAGAATTGATGCGATAGGAGCGCAGATATCAGAAATGCAGGTGAGCCAGCGGCTCCTTCTCCGCACTCTCATTAGCGAAATGCGGCTCCACGACAAGACCTTTGAGGCAGGCGGCGGGTATATGTCGCCACGACTGAGCAGGTCTGAGGCCTCCATGGCGTCCCGCGGTCCTACATGTCTCGTTCGCAGGCCTCAGGGTCGCGGAGGCAGTCGCTCTGCGCGTCGCTGACGTTGACTTCATGCGTGGTGTTGTACGCCAGCGATCCAGTACCCGGGCGTGGAATTGAAGACTGAAGAATCCAAGAACCCCACCCCGATCCCGCAAGACCTCTGCCTAGAGCTGTCCAAGAATCAGACCAAGTAGGGGAGCCAAGAGTTGGTTGCTAAAGAGTGGGATTGGTTCCTCTCTCCGCACCACCTCGACTTCCGTTTCCGGGAAGCGCCCGTGTCGAAGGCCTCCTGAGGGTTCCCGATACCTTAACCTCCGGCACTACTTCGCCGCGATACTAATCCCGAAAGGCCTCGACGTGAAGGTCGTTCAAAAGTCGCTGCGCCACGCGTCCGCGAAAACGACCCTCGACGTTTACGGGCACATGTCGCCAGACAAAGAAGAGTCCGCCCGGCTGCCATGACTGGCAACCGGGCGGACTCTTTTTGGCCCTAAACGGCCTTCAGACTAGCGGTGGCTACACGCCGTAGTAGAGCTCGAACTCGTACGGGTTCGGGCGCAGCGAGAGCGGACGGATCTCGTTCTCGTACTTGTACTCGATCCAGGTGTCGATCAGGTCCTGGGTGAAGACGCCGCCGGCCTGCAGGAACTCGTTGTCCTCGGCCAGGGCTTCCAGGGCCTCCTCGAGCGTGCCCGGGGCCTTGGGGATGTCCTTGGCTTCCTCGGCGGGGAGCTCGTAGAGGTCCTTGTCGATCGGAGCCGGGGGTTCGATGCGGTTGCGGATGCCGTCGATGCCGGCCATCAGCTGGGCCGCGAAGGCCAGGTACGGGTTGGAGGAGGGGTCCGGAGCGCGGAACTCGATGCGCTTGGCCTTCGGGTTGGAGCCCGTGATCGGGATACGGATACCGGCGGAGCGGTTGCCCTGCGAGTAGACCATGTTGACCGGAGCCTCGAAGCCCTTGACCAGGCGGCGGTAGGAGTTCACCGTCGGGTTGGTGAAGGCCAGCACGGCGGAGGAGTGCTTCAGCAGGCCGCCGATGTACCAGCGGGCGGTGTCGGACAGGCCGGCGTAGCCCTTCTCGTCGTAGAACAGCGGCTCGCCGCCGTTCCACAGCGACTGGTGGCAGTGCATGCCCGAGCCGTTGTCACCGAAGACCGGCTTCGGCATGAAGGTGACCGACTTGCCCCAGGCGTCCGCGGTGTTCTTGATGACGTACTTGAACTTCTGCAGGTCATCGGCCGCGTGGGTCAGCGTGGTGAACTTGTAGTTGATCTCGGCCTGGCCGGCGGAGCCGACCTCGTGGTGGCTGCGCTCGACCTCAAGGCCGGCCTCGTCCAGGGCGATGCACATGGCGTCGCGCAGGTCGGCCTGCTTATCGGTGGGGGAGACCGGGAAGTAACCGCCCTTGACGGGGGTCTTGTAGCCGAGGTTTCCGCCCTCTTCCTCGCGGCCGGTGTTCCAGTGGGCTTCCTCGGAGTCGATCTTGTAGAAGCTGCCCTGCGGGGAGGACTGGTACTGGACGTTGTCGAAGACGAAGAATTCGGCCTCGGGGGCGAAGAAGGCGGTGTCGGCGATGCCGGTGGAGGCCAGGTAGGCCTCGGCCTTCTCGGCCACGCCGCGGGGATCGCGGTGGTACGGGTCACCCGTGCGGGGGTTCACGATGGAGAAGTTCAGCGCGAGGGTCTTCTCGATGCGGAAGGTGTCAACAAACGCAGTCGTGACGTCCGGGATGAGCTGCATGTCCGACTCGGCGATGCCCTGGAAGCCGCGGATCGACGAGCCGTCGAAGAGCTGGCCGTTGACGAAGAAGTCCGCGTCTACGCTCTTGGCGGGCACGTTGAAGTGCTGCTGAACGCCCGGGAGGTCGGTGAAGCGGATATCGACGAATTTGATGTCTTCGTCCTTGATGAACTTGAGGACTTCGTCCGCAGTCTTGAACATCTATGCTCCTTACGCATATGAAAGATCTGGCCATCGGGCCGTGTGGTCCAGCGCAGTCCGATGGCGGGGAAAACGCAGTGTTCACCCCGTCTACGATGCCGCTGGCAACTGTTACCACCCTAAGGACACGGGATTTCCCCACGGTGTCCGCTTTGTTTCGGGGAGGTTACAGAATGCGCTGACGTGTTAAAGCTAGTCGCTGTCCACAGTGTGGCCTATCCGGGTCCGCTCTGTGACCGACCAAAGTCCAAATAGTGAACAACCCGGGGTGCCCCCGGGAGCGGATAGGCTTGGAGTGTGGTTGATCGCAAAGACATAGGCTCGTGGCTCAGTGGACCGGATACTTCCGGCATCTCCAAGTACCCGGGGGAGCGCCTGGGCCTGCCCGAGACCGGTCCCGGCTCCATTGCCCGGGCCGGCCGGCGGATCCTCGCCATCTGCATCGACTGGGGGATCGCCCTGCTGATCAGCAACTTCGCCTTCGCCGGGAACTCCTGGGCCACCCTTGCCGTGTTCGCAGTGGAGCAGGCGCTGTTGGTCGGGACACTGGGCTATAGCATCGGGCACCGGATCATGGGCATCCACGTTGTCCGCCTCGGCGGCGGCCCGGCGGGCCCGCTCCCTGCCCTGGTCCGCAGCGTGCTGCTTTGCCTCGTGGTGCCCGCGGTCATCTTCGACCCGGACCACCGTGGCCTGCACGATAAGCCCATGAACACCGTTCTCGTCCGGATGTAGCCTCGGCGATTTGCCAGAGATGGCCGGTATTCCGTAGCGCTCAGCGGCCATCTGCGGCTAATCGACCGGGGCCGGCACCCCGCCCCGCGTGACGCCCAGCTGCGGCTAACCGACCAGGGTGCGGACTTAGACCCGCGCCGGCTCCTGGGCCGGGGTCAGTTCGTCCGCGCCGGCTGGCACCGCGAGGTGGCCGCGGCGGCCGGCCCAGCGTTCGAACCAGACGGTGGCGAAGGGCAGGACCGCGGCGAGTCCCGCCAAAAGCGCTACCCGGAACGGCCAGCGCTGCTGCCGCCACAGGGCCAGGGCCGCAACCCCGTACCCGATGAAGAAGGCCCCGTGGATCGGACCGGCAATTTCCACGCCCAGTTCGGTGGCCTTCAGCACCCACTTGAGGAGCATCCCGACGAGCAGCGCTGCCCAACTGAAGGCTTCGGCGACTGCCAGCACGCGGAAAGTCCTGACGACGGCGGTTTTCCAGGGAAGTTTCATGGGGCTCTCCGGATTCGGTCGTGGCGGTGCCCGTGGGCGTGCCGTTGCGGTGAGTGGGGAGTGCCGGGCTGTGCGCCGGCGTCGGACGTATTAGTCGCGGCGGTCAATGCGAAACGCCCCGGTTCCCGGCTTGAGGCCGGTAACCGGGGCGTATCTGGAAAGCGTTGGCGCCCCTAGCGGCCGCGGGCAGCCTTGCGGTCCGGGCGTGCCTTGTACGGGTCAATCCCCTTGGGGATCGGCAGGCGGCTACCGAGCGAGGCGATGCGCTTGGAGACGGTGCTTACCTCGGTCTTGGTCAGTTCGTTCTTCATCTTGCCCATCTTCCGGGCGACCTGGCTGATCGGCACCTGGCCCTCGCCGCGGCCGCTCTCGATCACGTGGATGGTGACGTTGGGCAGGATGCGCGAGAGGCGCTTGCGTTCGCCGTCGAGCAGGGGCTTGACGCGGTGGCTCGGGCCTTCGCTGACGAGCACGACGCCGGGGCGGCCGATGGCGCGGAACACGGCGTCCTGAGTGCGCGGGTTCACGGCGACCGGCTGCTCCTCGGTGATCCAGCCGCGACGGAGGGTGCCCAGTGCGGCGCCCGAGGCGCCCGGCTGGTTCTCAATCTGCGCGAACGCCGCGCGCTCGGCGCGGCGGGACAGGATCAGGGTGGCTGCCAGAATGCCCAGCGGAATACCGATGATCAGGCCGGTGATCCAGTTCTCCAGCAGGAAGCCCACCAGGAAGCTGACCGCGACGACGCCGAGGAAGGCCAGCAGCATGAGCCACGGCACCATCGGGTCGTGGCGGCGCGTCATCTGGAAGACTTCGCTGATCTGCTTCAGCCGGCTCGGCTTCTTGACCTTGGCTTCCTTGGGCTTGCGGGAGAAAAGGCCACGCTTCGGCTCATCGGCTGAAGACGGGGACGTGCTGGAGTCAGGGAAATTCGCCATAGTGCCTTAATTCTACGTGATGCACGGCTCAGGGCCGGACACCGGACCCCTCCGGCGCCGGCCCTTGGCGGCATTGGTGTGCGGGGTTGTTCAGGAGTGCGCAGCGAGCAGCGAGCTGGCTTCCTGCCGGGTGCTGCCCGAGCTTTCGATGTGTGCGAGTTCGGCGGGGATTTCCCAGCCCTTCTTGCGCATCGCGGTGGCCCAGAGCCGGCCCGCGCGGTAGGAGGAGCGCACCAGCGGTCCGCTCATCACACCGAGGAAGCCGATCTCGTCGGCCTCGTTTTGCAGGTCCACGAACTCCTGCGGCTTGACCCAGCGGTCCACCGGGAGGTGGCGTTCGGACGGGCGCAGGTACTGGGTGATGGTGATCAGGTCGCAGCCGGCCTCGTGCAGGTCGCGCAGCGCCTCGGAGATTTCCTCGCGGGTCTCGCCCATGCCCAGGATCAGGTTGGACTTGGTGACCATGCCGAGCTTGCGGCCCTGCGTGATGACGTCCAGGGACCGCTCGTAGCGGAAAGCGGGACGGATGCGCTTGAAGATCCGGGGCACGGTTTCGACGTTGTGCGCGAAGACCTCCGGCTTGGAGTCGCAGATGGCCTCGATGTGCTCGGGCTTGCCGGAGAAGTCGGGGATCAGCAGCTCGACGCCGGTGCCCGGGTTCAACTCGTGGATCTTGCGGACCGTTTCGGCGTAGAGCCAGACGCCCTCGTCGGCGAGGTCGTCGCGGGCCACGCCGGTGACGGTGGCGTAGCGCAGGGCCATGGCCTGGACCGAGCGGGCCACCTTGGTCGGTTCGAACATGTCCACGGGGGAGGGCTTGCCGGTATCGATCTGGCAGAAGTCGCAGCGCCGGGTGCATTCGGAGCCGCCGATCAGGAAGGTGGCCTCTTTGTCTTCCCAGCACTCGAAGATGTTCGGGCAGCCGGCCTCCTCACATACCGTGTGGAGGCCTTCCTTCTTGACCAGGTTCTTGAGCTGGACGAACTCCGGGCCCATCTGGACCTTGGCCTTAATCCACTCGGGCTTCCGTTCCACCGGGGTGGCCGCATTGCGCTGCTCGATCCGCAGCATCTTCCGGCCTTCTGGTGCCAGTGTCACAGTAGAGCTCCTTCATGGGTTGCAACTAGGGCTTCTTCATTGTTGCGCAGTTCTTCGGTGATCCGCGACACGAGGTCCGCCGGGGTGACGTCCCGGCCGGTCTCCTGCGCGATCGTGGTGACCCCGGCGTCGGTGATGCCGCAGGCGATGATCTGGCTGTACGGGGCCAGGTCGTTGTTGCAGTTGATCGCGAAGCCGTGCATGGTGACGCCCTCGTGGACGCGGATGCCGATGGCGGCGATCTTGCGTGCCGGGCCCTTCTCGTCCTGGTCGATCCAGACGCCGGCGCGGCCCTTGATCCGGACGGCGTCAATGCCGTAGTCGGCCAGGACTGCGATGATGACGGCTTCGAGCCGCTCGACATAGTCCCGGATGCCGGCCGGGTTCTTCAGCTTGATGATGGGGTAGCCCACCAGTTGGCCTGGGCCGTGCCAGGTCAGCTTGCCGCCGCGGTCCACCGGCACTACCGGGGTTCCGTCGAAGGGGCGCTCGTGGTCTTCGGTGCGTTTGCCGGCGGTGTAGACCGGGGAATGTTCGAGCAGCAGAACGGTGCTGGGCGCGGTCCCGGCGACGACTTTCTCGTGCAGTTCGCGCTGGATGTCCCAGCCGCGGGTGTAGTCGACGAATTCGGGAGCGAGACCCAGCTGGGAGAACTCAAGAGTCATGGCATCCAGCTTAGTCCTCGGCCGTGCTGCCCACCGCTTCTGTGGTGAAGCTCTCATGTCTGTGGATAACTTCTGCAGGGACGCCGCGAATCGGCTATTCCTGAGCTATGGATGATGACAAGCTCTCCTCCGTGCCCGGTCCGGGGCCGGCGCCGGAGGTTTCCGGTTACGACGTCGGCCGGCTGCTGGGGCGCGGCGGCACCGCTGCCGTCTGGCTCGCCACGGAGCATGTGACGCGCCGTGACGTCGCGCTGAAGTGCCTGACTGCCACCGGCCCGCCGGAAGCCGGAGATGCCGAGCAAGCGCGGCGCGAGGTCCGGATCCTCTCCGTGCTCGAGCACGAGCACCTCGTCAAGGTTCGCGCGGTGGTCCGGGTGCGTCACGGGACCGGCGGCGGTACGGGGCTGGGCCTGGTGCTGGACTACGCCGCCGGCGGATCGCTGGGGGAACTCCTGGCGGCCCGCGGCAGCCTCGCCCCGGGGGAGGCCGTGACCGTCCTGACGCCGATCGCTCAGGCGCTGGCCTATTTGCACGGGAGCGGATTCACGCACGGGGACGTGGCGCCGGGCAACGTCCTGTTCACCGCCCAGGGCAAGCCGCTGCTCGCCGACCTCGGGGTGGCGCGGATGCTGGCGGACCCGCGGGAACCTTCCCGCCCCGGAACGGACGGCTTCCGCGACCCCGCGCCGGTTGACGCAGTCCGGGCAGGGCTGCAGCCGGAAGGTGACGTCTACTCGGTGGCCGCCGTGGGCTGGTTCTGTCTCACCGGCCGGGCACCCGAACCGGAGGCGCAGCGCCCTCCGCTGCCGCTGTTGGTCCCGGGTGTTCCGGCCCGGCTCGCCGAGGCCCTCGAGGCGGGGCTGCGCACCGACCGGCGCCAGCGGCCGTCCGCGGCGGAACTCGCGGCCGCCATTTTCCGGAGCGCGCCGGCCGAGCCCGTGGACCTGTCAGTCTCCGTGCACCCCACCGTGCTGCCGCAGCTGGTGACCAGGCGCTCCTTGCCCCCGGATGCGCGGGAACGCCGGGCAGACCGGCTGCGGAACTGGCGGTCACGGGCGCGGGGCCGGTTGCCGGGCCGTGTGCCGGGCCTCGGCTATGGCCGGGGGCGGAGCCCGGCGGTTGGCTCGCGGCTTCGCCCCGGGCTCGCTGAGTCGACACGGCGAGCCGGGACCGAAGCCGCCAGCGGAGCGGCGGCCAGCGCACGGCACGCAGCGTCCCGGGTCCGCGTGCAGCGTCTCCGGCTGGGGCTTCGGGGGACCGGCGTCCCGGGGACCGGCATCCGGCGGACCGCGGCCGGGTTCGTGCTGGCAGCCCTCCTCACGGCCGCCGGCATCCTCGCGGCGCCGCTGCTTGCCGGTCCGGCGCCCGGAGCCGTCGTCGAGCCGAGCACGGCGCCAAGCCAGGGGCTACGCCCGGGGCCGGCCGTGCCAGCCAACGGGAAGGCAGCCGCGGCGTCCGAAGCCGTTCCGGCGGAACTCCAGGGACTGCTCGCGGCACCGCGGCCGGAGGATGCCGTCCGGGGTCTCGCTGGCCTCCGCTCCTACGCCCTCACCTCGGGCAGCCTCGGCTTGTTGGAGCAGGTCACTGTCCCGGCGTCGCCTGCCGCTGCCGCGGACGCCGCGCTCGGTTCCAGGCTGGCGGAGTCCGGCCACGTGCTGGATGGCTTTGAGGCCCGGCTGTCGACGGTACGGGCCCTCCCGGAAAGCACCGCAACCCGGGCCGTGGTGTCGCTCAGCGTGGCCTCGCCGCCCTACCACGAGCGCGACGCGGCCGGCGCGGTGGTCGCCGAAGCGCCCGCCGCCATGGAACGGCGGCTCCGCCTGGTCCTGGTGCCGGTGGAGGGCAGATGGCGGATCCAGGAGATCCTCCCCGACGCCGGCGGCTAGGTGCGGTCTGCCACCCAGGCCGCGGCCTCGGCGAGCGAGGGGTGCTGCCACTGGAATCCGGCCCCTGCCAGTGCCGCTGGCTCCATCCGCTGGCTGGCCAGCAGGAGCTCGTTGGCCAGTTGGCCCATCACAAGGCGCAGCACCGGCGCGGGTACCCGCAGCAGGGCCGGCCGGTGCAGGGCGCCGGCCAGCCGCGCGATCAACGAATTCACGTCCGCGCTCTCCGGCGCGCAGACGTTGACCGGCCCGGCCAACGGTGCGGTGAGGAGGAACTCGAAGGCGGCCGCCACATCGGGAAGCGTGATCCACGGCCAATACTGGCGGCCGTTGCCCAGGGGGCCGCCCACGCCCAGACGCAACAGCGGCAGCAGCCGGCCCAAGGCGCCGCCATTCCGGCTCAGGACGACTCCGGTGCGCGCGGTGACCACACGCACCCCGGCCGGCGCCTCGTGTGCGGCGGCCTCCCAGTCCACGCAGATCCGGGCCAGGATGCCGGTCCCTGCCGGGGCGTTCTCCCGCAGCACGGCCGGTCCGGCGTTGCCGTAGTAGCCGGAGGCGGACTGGCTCAGGAACACCGGCGGCGGGGTGTCCATGCGTCCCATCGCCGCCGTCAGGGTCCGCGTCGCGCCAAGCCGAGAGGAGCTCAGTTCGCTGATCCGGCGCCGCGTCCAGGGCCGGTCGCCGATCCCCGCACCGGAAAGGTTGATGACGGCGTCGGCGTCCTTGAGGGCAGTGTCGTCGATCCGTCCCGCCGCGGGATCCCACTGGACCTCGGCGGGCGAGGCGGGCGGCCGCCGGACCAGGCTGACGACGTCGTGTCCGCTGCCGCTCAAAGTGTCGGACAGGGCGGTTCCGATCAGCCCGGAGGCACCGGCAATGAGGATTCGCATGATCCATCTCACCATGCCCGGCACGGCAGGGGAACCTCCCCGGAGGCCGCGTCCATTTTGACTATGATCGAACGATGACCTCTTCGAGCTACCTCCGTTTTCCGCATCTGCACGGCGATCTGGTCACCTTCGTGGCCGAGGACGACGTCTGGATCGCGCCCCTCGACGGCGGCCGCGCCTGGCGGGTGTCCTCCCTGCAGTTGCCCGCCCGCAACCCCCGCTTCACCCCCGACGGGCAGCGCCTGGTGTGGACGGTTATCCAGGGCACGGCGCCCGAGGTTGTCGCGGCGGACGTCGACGGCGGCGGATACCGCCAGCTCAGCTACTTCGGCCACAGCTCCACCAAGGTCAAGGGCTTCACGCCCGACGGAGACGTGGTGGTGACCAGTGCCTTCCGCCAGGCGGACAGCCGCCTCACGCATGCTTACAGCCTGCCGGTGGACGGCGGCTGGGCCGAGGAACTGCCGTTCGGGCCGGTCGAGTCCGTGGCCTTCGGCACCGTCGTTGGGGACGAGCGCCCCGTCGTCCTGGCCAGTGTGCTTTCGCGCGAACCCGCCTGGTGGAAGCGCTACCGCGGCGGCGCCGCCGGCAAGCTCTGGATCGACGCCGACGGAAACGGAGAGTTCGAACGGCTCGCCCCCGAACTCGACGGCAACCTCACCGACCCCATGTGGGTCGGCGGCCGGATCGCCTTCCTCTCCGACCACGAGGGCTACGGCAACCTTTACTCCATGCTGCCCAACGGCACGGACCTGCGCCGCCACACCGACCACGAGGACTTCTACGTTCGGCACGCGGCCACCGACGGCGAACGGGTCATCTTCGAATCCGCCGGTGAACTGTGGTTCCTGGCCGACCTCGACGCGGACGCGGTCAAACTCGACATCACGCTGGGTTCCGCCTCGCAGGCCCGGCGCGCGTCCGCGCTGAAGACCTCCCGCCATCTCGGCGACGTCATCCCCGACCACACCGGCGACTCCAGCGCAGTGGAAGCCCACGGCACCCTGCACTGGCTGCGGCACAAGGACGGCCCGTCACGGATCCTTGAGGCCACCCCGGGCGTCCGCGCACGCCTGCCCCGCCCCTTCGGCGCCGGCCGGATCGCCTACGTCGCGGACCACGGCGGAGTCGAAGCCCTCTACCTGAAGGCCATCGCGGCACCCGTGCACGGCGGCAACGCATCCGGCGGCCCGGCGCCCGCACCGGCAGCCACCGCCACGACCGAGCAGACCGCCGACGGCGGCACTCCGCTGCCCCGGCCCGTCTCGGCCGCCGCCCTGACCCGGCCGAACGCCACGGCTGTGGTCTCTGCCGAAGCCGCCGGCGATGCCCACGAGTTCGAAGCCCAGCACGGCGTTCCCCACGTCGGCGCGGCCAAGGGCGGTGCCGGATCCGCCGCGGAGCGCGCCGACGCCGGACAGCCGACCCGGATCGACTTCCCGAAGCCGAGCCGCGCCAGCGCCCTTGAGGCCAGCCCGGACGGCAACTGGGTCGCCGTCGGCACTGCCTTTGGTGACGTCTACCTCGCGGACACCCGCACCGGCGTCCTGACGCTGCTGAACAGCATCGGCGAGGGAAGCATCGACGGCTTCAGCTGGTCGCCGGACTCGGCGTGGCTGGGCTGGGCCGAACCGGTGACCTCCTTCGGTTCCCGCACCCGGCTCCGGCTTGCCGGGATCGCGGCCGGAACGGGAAAGGCGGGCGCCGCCACAGGGGAATCGGGCACGGCGGACGCGGCCGCGCGGCCGGCAATCATCGATGTCACCGACGGCCGGTTCCGGGACGAGTCGCCCGCGTTCACGCCGGACGGCAAGTTCCTCGCTTTCCTGTCCAACCGCAGCTTCGACCCGGTCTACGACGGTCACTCCTTCGACCTGTCCTTCCCGAGCCCGATCAAGCCCTACCTCGTGGCACTGGCCGCCGACACCCCGTCCCCGTTCGGGCCGAGCGTCGCCCTCCCCGACGACGACGCGGACCCCGCCGGCGCCACTGAGGCCAGCAACACTGAAGCGGCTGTGTCGGTCAAGGTCGATGCCGAAGGGCTGGCCCACCGCGTCATCAACGTCCCGGTCCCGCAGGGCAACTACTCGGACCTCTCCGCGACCGCCGGCGCGCTGCTCTGGCTCGACCACGAGCTGGCGGGCGTGACGGGGGAAGGCCGGGCCACCCTGGAGGACAAGAACGCGGCGCCGAGCCTGGTCCGCTTCGACCTCGCCAAGCGCCGCACCACCACAATCGTCGAAGCTTTGGACAGCTACCGGCTCACCGGCGACGGCGAGAAGGTCGTCCTGGTCCAGGACAAGCAGATCCGCGTCTCACCGGCCGCAGCCAAGGCTGATGAGGACTCCGGGCAGCTGGTTAAGGTCGATCTGAACCGCATCCGGGTCAGACTGGATCCCGTCAGCGTCTGGGGGCAGGCCTTCGACGAGGCCTGGCGCCTGCAGCGCGATTTCTTCTGGACCGAGGACATGGCCGGCCAGGATTGGGACTCCGTGCATGCCCGCTACCGGCCGATCGTGGAACGTCTCGGCTCGCACGATGACCTCGTGGACCTGCTCTGGGAGCTCCACGGCGAGCTGGGCACCTCACACGCTTACGTCCGTCCGGCACTGGTGACGGAGAACGGCAGCAACGGCCAGGGCCGCCTCGGTGCGGACCTCGCCTTCAACGGCGAGGGCTGGGAAATCACCCGCATCCTGGCCAGTGAATCCTCGGACCCGCTCGCGACCTCGCCGCTGACCCGGCCCGGGGCGGACGCCCGGGTCGGCGATGTCCTGCTGGCCATCGACGGCGTCGAACTCTCCGAGGCTCTCACCCCGGCCGTTCAGCTGGCCGGAGCCGCCGGCCGCGCCGTCGAACTGACCCTGCGCAACGGCGCCGGACACGGTGACCAGGCAGGGAAGCAGCGCCGTGTCGCCGTCGTGCCGGTGAAGGACGAGGAACGGCTGCGCTACCAGGAATGGGTCGCATCCAACCGCCGCACGGTCCGGGAGGCCTCGCACGGGACCTTCGGGTACCTGCACATCCCGGACATGATGGCCAATGGCTGGGCCCAGCTGCACCGCGACCTGGATACCGAAACCTCGCTCGACGGCCTGATCGTGGACGTCCGCCGCAACCGCGGCGGCCACACCTCGCAGCTCGTGGCCGAGCTGATCGGCCGCAAGGTCACCGGCTGGAGCATGCCGCGCGGCGAGCGGCCGCGTACGTACCCGCACCATGCCCCGCGCGGGCCGGTCATCATCCTCACCGACGAATTTGCCGGCTCCGACGGCGACATCATCACCCAGGTGTCCAAACTCCGCGGGATCGGGCCGGTCATCGGCACCCGGACCTGGGGCGGCGTCGTCGGCATCGACAACCGCTTCGCCCTCGCGGACGGCACCGGAGTCACCCAGCCCCGCTACGCCACCTGGTTCACCGGCGGTGTGGGCTGGGGCGTCGAAAACCATGGTGTGGCCCCCGACATCGAGGTCGCCTTCCCGCCGCACGCCTACGCCGCCGGCGCGGACCCGCAGCTGGAATACGGCATCGGCGCCCTCAAGGAAATGATCCAGGAGCTTCCCACCGACCGCCCGCCGCTCCGCGAGGGCTACCGCACGGTGCGTCCGGCCCCGTTGCCGGCCCGCCGGCAGGGAAACTAGCACACATCACGAAGGCCCCCGCCCCGGGAAATCCGGTGCGGGGGCCTTCGGCGTCCCTGGGGGAGCTGGCTGCTAAGCGGACAGCGTGGCGTCCAAGGTGATCTTGATGCCGGTCAGGGCCGCGGAAACCGGGCAGCCGGTCTTGGCTCCCTCAGCGATGCGCTGGAAATCCTCTTCGGAGATGCCGGGCACGCGGGCGTTCAGCGTGAGGTGGCTGCCGGTGATGCCGGTGCCGGGCTCGAACGTGACGTCGGCCTTGGTGTTGACTTCGTCGGGGGCGTGGCCCGCCTGCGCCAGCGCGTGGCTGAAGGCCATTGAGAAGCAGGCCGAGTGCGCCGCGGCGATCAGTTCCTCCGGGCTGGTCTTGCCCTCGGCCGCTTCGGCCCGCGCCTTCCAGGTGACGTCGAAGTTGCCGAGCCCGGAGCTGTCCAGGCTGGTGTTGCCCGCCCCCGACATCAGGTCGCCGTTCCATACAGTGTGTGCGGTGCGTGTTGTTGCCATGTCCACTCCTCAGCGTCGTTGAATCAGCGATCCGGTCAGATAGGCGGATCCTGCCGCTCCCATCCTAGGGATTCGGGGCGGCCGCCGCACCCGGTGTCCGCTCTCAGAGGATAGCCTCGACATTAGTGCCGGGACGGGCTTAACGACGACGGCGACGCACCGCGCGGGTGCGTCGCCGTCGTTGCGGTGGCCGAAGGCTACTGCCAAAGAGTGGCGATGGCTACGTTGAGCAGCCCCAGGCCGCCGACGCCGTGGGCGAGGCCCTTGGAGACGGTTTCGCCCTTCCTGACCTTCCGGGCGCCAATGAAGGCAAGGACGGCCACGGCCAGGCCAACGGCGAACTTGATGCCGAGCTTGAAGTAGTTGGGGTCGAACTCGGCCGGGTTCTGGTTGTGCAGGATCGGCAGGATTCCCATCATGGCGACGCCGGTGATCAGCTGGACGAAGGCGCCGTCGCGCTGCCGCGGGTGGACCGTCGGGGACTTCATGTTGGCGATCCAGATACCGACGACCATGGAGGCGCCGATGATGTGCAGGAAAAGCAGGAAGTAGAAAAGAATGGTCATGCGCCCTAGCTTAGCGACAAAGTGTCCGTAAATTGCGAAGGGCACCCTCCCTTCCGGGAAGGTGCCCTTCACGCACCCGGACAGGTGCGCTGCAGCCTAGAGGCCGAGGTCGGCTTCGAAGGCGCCTTCCTCAAGGCGTGCCTTCAGCGTCTGCAGGAAGCGTCCTGCGTCGGCGCCGTCCACCAGGCGGTGGTCGTACGTCAGGGAGAGGTACATCATCGAACGGATCGCGATCGAGTCGTCGCCGTTCTCATCGGAGACCACCACGGCGCGCTTGACGATCGCTCCGGTGCCCAGGATGGCCACCTGCGGCTGGTTGATGATCGGGGTGTCGAAGAGGGCGCCCACGGAACCGATGTTGGTGATGCTGAAGGTTCCGCCGGAGAGCTCGTCCGGGCCGATCTTGCCGTTGCGGGTGCGGTCGGCGACGTCGGCGATCTTGCCGGCCAGGCCGGCCAGGTTCAGGTTGCCGGCGTCGGCGATGACCGGAACCAGCAGGCCCTTGTCGGTGTCCACCGCAATCGCCAGGTGCTCGGCGTTGTGGTAGGTGATCTCCTGCTTGTCCTCGTCGTAGGAGGCGTTGACCTTCGGGTGCTGCTTCAGGGCTTCGGCGACAGCCTTGGCGATGAAGGGCAGGAAGGTCAGCTTGGAGCCGTTCTGGGCCTGGAAGGAGTTCTTGGCCTTGGCGCGCAGCTTGGCGACCTTGGTCATGTCCACCTCGTGCACCTGGGTCAACTGGGTGGAGATGTCCAGCGACTCGCGCATGCGGCGGGCAATGACCTGGCGGATGCGCGGGGCCTTCTGCACGGTGCCGCGCAGCGAGGACAGCTCACCCGTAGCGGCGGACGGGGCCGACGAGGCCGCGGCCGGTGCGGAAGCTGCGGCGGGGGCGGCCTTGGCTTCGGCCGCTGCCAGCACGTCCTGCTTGCGGATGCGGCCGCCGACGCCGGTGCCGGTCAGCGAGGAGATGTCCACGCCCTGCTGGTTGGCGAGCTTGCGGACCAGGGGAGTGACGTAGCCGGACTCGGCCGCCGCCGCGGGTGCGGACGGGGCTGCTGCCTGCTTCGGTGCTTCCTGCTTGGGTGCTTCGGTCGGAGCCGGTGCCTCCTGCTTGGGGGCTTCCTGCTCGGGGGCCTCGGGAGCGGGTGCGGCAGCCAGAGCCGGTGCCTCCTGCTTGGGGGCTTCCTGCTTCGGGGCCTCGGGGGCGGGGGCGGCGGCCGGGGCTGCAGCGCCGGAGCCGATGACGGCGAGGACGGAACCGACCTCGGCCGTTTCGTCTTCGGCGACGCGGATTTCCTGCAGGGTGCCGGCAACCGGGGACGGAATCTCGGTGTCGACCTTGTCGGTGGAAACTTCCAGCAGCGGCTCGTCAACCTCGACGGTGTCACCGATGCTCTTGAGCCAGCGCGTGACGGTACCCTCGGTGACGCTCTCGCCCAGGGCGGGGAGGGTCACTTCGTGGCCTTCGCCGGCCGGGGCGGATTCGGCGGCGGGTGCCTCGGCCGGGGCCGCCTCGGCGGCCGCAGCGGGAGCCTCGGCTTCGGGAGCCGGCGCTTCGGCAGCCGAAGGCGATTCGGCGGGGGCTTCTTCGGCGGCCGGCGCGGCGGTCTCGGCGGAACCGGAGCCGGAACCGTCGCCGATGCGCACCAGCGGCGCGCCGACCTCGGCGGTCTCGTCTTCGGCGACGAGGATTTCCTCGATCACGCCGGCGATCGGAGAGGGGATCTCGGTGTCTACTTTGTCGGTGGAGACTTCGAGCAGGGGCTCGTCCACCTCTACCCGGTCACCGACCTGCTTGAGCCAGCGGGTGACGGTTCCTTCGGTGACGCTCTCACCGAGGGCGGGCAAGTTAACGGATTCAGACATGTCGTCCCCGTTCTCCTTATTGATCTTTGGTGCGGATGGTTGCTGCCTGGTTCGAGCTTAGTGCACCCGGCTTTTTCGGCCGGATGCACTAAGCACGGTGGTCTTGCGATGGTGCGGGCGGAACTGCTACCCGTGCAGGGGCTTCCCGGCGAGGGCCAGGTGGGCTTCGCCGAGGGACTCGTTCTGCGTCGGGTGGGCGTGCACCAGCTGGGCCACGTCCTCCGGGTAGGCTTCCCAGTTCACGATCAGCTGGGCCTCGCCGATCTGCTCGCCCATGCGGGCGCCGATCATGTGGACGCCGACGACGGGGCCGTCCTTCTGGCGGACCAGCTTGACGAGGCCGGACGTGCCCAGGATGGAGCTCTTGCCGTTGCCAGCGAGGTTGTATTCCTGGGTTTCGATCTGGTCGTCACCGAACTTGGCCTTGGCGGCCTTCTCGGTGTAGCCCACGGTCGCGATCTCCGGCTCGGAGTAGGTGACCTTGGGGATGTTGACGTCTTCCACCACGACGGGCTTGAGGCCGGCGATCTCCTCGGCCACGAAGATGCCCTGCTGGTAGCCGCGGTGTGCGAGCTGGACGCCCGGGACGATGTCGCCCACGGCGTAGATGTTGCCGACGCCGGTGTGCAGGCGTTCGTTGGTGATGACGAAACCGCGGTCGATCGTCAGCCCGGCCTCTTCGTAGCCGAGGTTGGCCGTGACCGGGCCGCGGCCGACGGCGACCAGCATGAGGTCGGCTTCGAACGTCTTGCCGTCCACGAGGGTGACCTTGACGCCGTCGTCGTTCTGCTCAACGCCCTGGAAGAAGACGCCGGTGGAGAACTTGATGCCGCGCTTCTTGAAGGCGCGTTCGAAGCTCTTGACGATCGTCGCGTCCTCGTTCGGGACGAGGGACGGCAGGCCTTCGACGATGGTGACGTCGACGCCGAAGGACTTCCAGACCGAGGCGAACTCGACGCCGATCACGCCGCCGCCGAGGATGATGGCGCTCTTCGGGATGAAGTCCATGGTGAGAGCTTCGTCGGAGGTGATGACCTTGCCGCCGATTTCCAGGCCGGGCAGGGTGCGGGAGTACGAGCCGGTCGCGAGGACGATGTTCTTGCCCTTGTACGCGGTGCCGTTCACGACGACGGTGTCGGTGCCCTGGAGCTTGCCCTCGCCCTCAATGACGGTGATGCCCTTTTTGCCCTTGATGAGTCCCTGGAGGCCCTTGAACTTGCCGGCAATGATGCCGTCCTTGTAGGCGTTGACCGCGTTGATGTCGATGCTGTCCAGGGTCACGTTGACGCCGTACTTGGCGGAGTCACGGGCGTGGTCGGCCAGTTCCGCGGAGTGCAGCAGGGCCTTGGTGGGGATGCAGCCGTTGTGCAGGCAGGTGCCGCCGAGCTTTCCCTTTTCGATGAGGCCGACCGTGAGGCCGAGCTGGACGGCGCGGAGCGCAGTTGCGTAGCCGCCGCTGCCTCCACCGAGTACCAGGATGTCGAATTCTTGCGCAGTTGCCTGATCGGCCACTAAAACGCTCCCTCGCGTGAACGATGACACGAGAGTACGCATCATCTGGTCTTGGAACTGTCTGCCGTGATTATGCCAGCAGGCCGGTTCCCTTTCGTTTGGAATTACTTCTGTGAAGCTAATTGCTTTGAAACTACGGTTCACCTTAGCGAACCACTAATACATGCTCCACCTTGCCGTGGCGTTTGTGGAGCGCTTGTGTCCAGTGTCACGCGGCCTTGTGGCCGGGGTATCAGCCCCGGCCACAAGGCCGCGACCCTGCCTAGACGGCCGTGGCGAGAATGTCCTCGACATAGGCCACCAAAGTCCGCACGGTGCAGCCGGTGCCCTGCTTGTGGTTGTAGCCGTAGGGGCTGCCGTTGTTGAACGACGGGCCGGCGATGTCGATGTGGGCCCAGGGGATCTGCTCCCCGTCCTTGCCCTTGCCGACGAATTCGCGCAGGAATACGGCGGCCGTCATCATGCCGCCATGGCGTTCGCCGATGTTGGCGATGTCCGCGACCTGCGAGTCCAGGCTGGGGCGCAGCTCCTCCGGCAGCGGCATCGGCCAGACAAGCTCGCCGGCACGGTCCGCGGCGGCCTTGAGCGCGCCGGTGACGGAATCGGAACCCATCACGCCGGCGGTGCGGTCGCCCAGGGCAATCAGCTGCGCGCCCGTGAGGGTGGCGACGTCGATGATCGCGTCCGGGTACTCCTGGCTGGCAGCGACGATGCCGTCGGCCATGACCAGGCGGCCCTCGGCGTCGGTGTTCAGGACCTCGACGGTCTTGCCGCCGAAGATGGTCAGCACGTCGGCGGGGCGCTGCGCGGCGCCGGAAGGCATGTTCTCCGCGATGCACAGCCATGCGGTCGCCTTGACCGGCAGGCCCAGTTCCGCGAGGGCCAGGACGGTGTTCAGCACGACGGCGGCGCCGGCCATGTCGGACTTCATGTCGCCCATGCCGAGGTGCGGCTTGAGCGAGATTCCGCCGGTATCGAAGGTGATGCCCTTGCCCACGAGGGCGATCTTGGCCGTGGCCTTGGCGGGGGCGTATTCGACCTTGACCAGGCGCGGCTGCCGGGTGGAGCCCTTGCCGACGCCGAGGATGCCGCCGAAGCCGTCCTTCTCCAGGCGCTTCTCGTCCCAGACGGTGACCTTGACCGGCAGGCCCTTGGCCAGTTCCTTGGCGGCGTCGGCGAACGACTCGGGGAAGAGGTGGCTCGGCGGCTGGTTGACCAGCGTGCGGGTGGCGTTGACGGCTTTGCCGATCAGGGCGGCGCGCTCGAGCACGGGAGTGAGTGCCTTGTCCGCGGCGAAGTCGGTGAGGATGCGGACATTCTTGACCGGGTCCTTGATGCTGTCCTTGGCGGTGCGGTACTCGTTGAAGGAGTAGGCACCCATCGCGGCGCCTTCGGCGACGGCCGCGACCGCGGCGAGGCTCGGCGTCGGCAGGGCGAGCGTGACGGTGGCGACGCCGGCGAGCTGGCGCACGGCCGAGCCGGCCGCCCGCCGCAGTGCTTCCTCGGAGAGCGGGGTGCCCGCGGCGACCTTGCCGACGCCGGCCAGGACCAGGACGGGTGCCCCGGCCTCGGGGAGGCCGGGGAGGCGGTGCGCCTGGTCGGCGGCGCCGGTGAGGCCAAGAACGGCCAGGGACTCGGCGAGCGCCTCGGCCGCCTTGGCCGACAGCGGGTTCTCAAGCAGCACGGGGCCGTCGGTGCCCTGGCCCACGCCCACGACGAGGGCGTCGGACGGCGACTTCTTCAAGTCTCCGGCGATCGCGCTCAGTTTGACTTCGGTATTCTTGACCACGAGGACAGTCCTCAATTCTCTGTGATTTTTCGGCAGGAACTGCATGTTAGGCGCCCTGCCACGGGTACCTGAGCCACCGTCGCCATTGCACGCGATCCGGTGTCTGCAAGGCCATCTATAAGGCCAGCTCCGATCGTAGTCTCTCCCCGACGCCGGAGTTCAATTTAATGAGAGCTGGACCACACTCGCGGCAGGAATTACCCCGGCCGGCGGGGCGTTGTATCAGGTATCGGCACGTCGGCACCCCGAGGGGGAGCCACGCCCTTTGGCTCCGCCGCCCCTCTACCTGCTACTGCGAAAGGAACATGCCGTGATGGAACGGATTTCCGGCTCCCTGCTGGACCCACAAACCCTTTACGTCCGTGATGACGCGCTGTTCCGCAGCCCCGAGCTGCGCGGGCTCAACCTGCTGATGGGCTTCACCGGCTTCGCCGATGCCGGCCACGTCGTCAAACAGATCACCGCGGAACTGCTTGACACCCTCGACTCCGAACTCGTCGCCGAGTTCGACGCCGACCAGCTGATCGACTACCGGTCGCGGCGGCCGCAGGTGAGCTTCGTCGAGGACCACCTGCAGGACTACCAGGCCCCGCGCCTGGCCCTGTACCGGCTGCAGGACGGGCTCGGCAAGCCGTTCCTGCTGCTGGCCGGGTTCGAGCCGGACCTGCAGTGGGAGCGCTTCGCCCGCGCCGTGGTGGGCCTCGTGGAGGAACTTGACGTCAATTTGGCGGCCTGGATCCACTCCATCCCGATGCCTGTGCCACACACCCGCCCGGTGGGGGTCACCGTGCACGGCAACCGGCCGGAACTGATCGAGGGGATCTCCGTCTGGAAGCCGACCGTCGAGGTGCCGGCCGCCGTCGGCCACGTCCTTGAACTGCGTCTGGTCGAGGCGGGACGGAACATCGCCGGCTACGTGATCCATGTCCCGCATTACCTGGCGGAAGCCGAATACCCCACGGCCGCCGTCGCCGGCCTGGAGTACCTCGGCGCGGCGACCTCGCTGATGCTCCCCACGGACCGGCTCCGCGAAGCGGGCCGCGAAGTCGGCCGGCAGATCGCACAGCAGATCGACGCCTCCGAGGAAGTCCAGCAGGTCGTCTCCCGGCTGGAAACCCGGTATGACGAAAAGGCCGAGGGCACGGTGCGCCGCTCCCTGCTCGCAGACGAGAACGACCAGCTCCCGAACGCCGACGCACTCGGCGCCGCCGTAGAGGCATACCTGGCCCGTAAAGAACCCGGCGAATAAATACTATTTATGACGGTCCGAGGCATAATAGGGGAGTGACTTCCCCCCGCGCCTGGCTGATCTGGATCATCGGGGTCTTCGCGTACCTGGTGGCGGTCAGCCAGCGCACCTCCTTCGGCGTGGTTGGCCTTGAGGCCACGGCCCGCTTCCACGCCAGCGCCGCCGAAATCTCCTTCTTCACCGTGCTGCAACTGCTGGTGTACGCGGCCCTGCAGATCCCGGTGGGAGTGCTGGTGGACCGCTTCGGCTCGCGCGCCATGCTCGCATGCGGCGCCCTGCTGATGGGCTTCGGCCAGCTCCAGCTGGCCTTCGCCGACAGCATCCCCGGCGGTGTGCTGGGCCGCGTGCTGGTGGGCGCCGGCGACGCCATGACCTTCGTCTCCGTGATCCGGCTGATCCCGCTCTGGTTCGCACCGTCGCGGGTGCCGCTGCTCACCCAGCTGACCGGCATGTCCGGCCAGCTGGGACAGCTGTTTTCCGTGGTACCGTTCGCGCTGATCCTGCACTCCGCGGGTTGGACGCCGGCGTTCCTGACCCTGGCCGGCATGTCCGGGCTCGCCGTCGTGTTGGTGGTGGTGCTGTTGCAGGACGTGCCGCCCGGCCATCCCGCTCCGGAACCCTCTCAGGGGCTCCGCGCCACCGGGGTGTCCCTGTCCCGGGCCTGGCGGCAACCGGGTACCCGGCTGGGCCTATGGAGCCACTTCACCGTGCAGTTCAGCGGCACCGTCTTCGCGATGACCTGGGGGTACCCCTTCCTGATTTCGGCGCAGGGTCTGGATACCGGAACGGTGTCTGCCCTGATGGCGCTGTACGTGGCCGCCGCGATTGTCGCCGGGCCGCTGATGGGCAGCTTCGTGGCCCGCCACCCGCTGCGCCGCTCCACGATGGTGCTGCTGATCTCCGGTGCCACCGCAGTGGCATGGGCCGCGGTGCTGCTCCAGCCGGCCCGCTCGCCGCTCTGGTTGCTGGCCGGGCTGGTGGTGGTCCTGGCTGTCGGCGGCCCCGGCTCGATGATCGGCTTCGACTTTGCCAGGACCTTCAACCCCGCCCACCGGATCGGGACCGCCACCGGGATCGTAAACGTGGGCGGCTTCATCGCCGCGCTGCTGTCCATCTTCCTGATTGGCGTGGCCCTGGACGCGCTGCACCTGGCCGGGCTTTCGCCGGAGGGGCTCTACAGCCTGGGCGCGTTCCGGCTCGCGTTGAGCGTGCAGTTCCTGCTGCTGGTCGCGGGCGCCACGGCCATCCTGATCACCCGACGGAAGGTGCGCCGTCAGATGGCGGCGCAAGGCGTGGTGGTGCCGCCGCTGCTCCAGTCGCTGGCCCGGCAGCGCCGGCTCGTCGCCGAGCGCCGGCGCACCCCCTGACCGCTGCTCTTCTCCGCGTTTGTCCACATAGCGCGTTTGTCCACATAGGAAGCACCGGGCCTGACAGCCGCTGCCGGCGCGGGTGAAGCTGGGGCTATGACAGCCCCCGACCATCTGAAGATCACCGGCCCCGAGGACATCCTCGGCTTCATCCCGCATTCGCTGGGCTACTGGCCGGCCAACAGCCTCGTGGCCATGACGCTGCAGGGAAAGCGGCTCGGCGCCACCCTGCGCGTCGACCTCCCGGAGCCCTCCCGCTGCCGAGGGCCCGCGCTGGCCGCTTTTGCGCGGACAATCCGCGACTACCTTGAGGCCGATGAGGAGGCCGACGGCGCCCTGCTGGCGGTCTTCGCCGGCCCGCCGGGGGAGGACATCGCCGACGGCGGCCCGCCGGATGGCGTTCCCGGCACGGGTGGCTCCGGTCCCGATGCCGGCAGCTCCGGCTCTCCCGCACTGGCCCGGCTCCTGCGCGAACTGGAGCGAACCCTCGGTGCGGCGGGACTGCCGGTCCGGGACGCCTGGCTGATCGGGGAGCGGTACTGGCGCAACGCCCACTGCACCGACCCCTCCTGCTGCGCGCCGCCGGGCCGTCCGATCGAGGAAATCAGGAACAGCCGGCTCAACGCTGAGCTGGTCTTCCGGGGCAGCAGCGTGGGTGCCGTCCCCGGCCTTCCCGCCCCGGCGGGCACAACGGCGCAGGACGCTCCGGCCGCACTGGAGGCCGAGGAACGCTGGGCGCAGGAATTTTCGGGCCGGTGGCGGGACCGGGCGCAGTTCCAGGCGGTGCTCGATGTCTGGGAGCGCGTACTGAATGCCGCCGGGCGCCCGGTGGCACCGGCCGCATCAGGGCAGCAGCCCGGTGTGCTGCCCGCCGCCCTGCCGGCCAACCTCGCCGGGTACCTGCGGGCCACTCTGTGCGTGGCATCGTGGCGGGACGCGGTTCTCGTGATGGCTGCCGCCGGGCGGCCCGCCGCCGAGGCCGGGGCTGAGGAGTTTGGCCTGTTCGACGGCGGCCCGGGCACGCCCGCCGCGCTGCCCGAACTCGACGGCTTCCCCCTCGCGGCGCCAGCAGCCGTCACAGCGCCCGGTGCGCCCAGTGCGCCGGGGGACGCCGTGGCGCGCAGGGAATCTTCCGAGGTCGGGGCGGTTCCGGGTTACGGGGAGGTGCTGCTGGGCCTGGCGCCGCCGACGCCCGACTGGGCGCGCCTGGCCGGCCTCGACCGGGTCCTCGTGCGCCTCGGCGGCTGCGGCGGCGGTGAAGCCCGGGCCGCGGCCCTCACTGGCCGGGGCTGGATTGAATGGTGCCGCGGCCGCGGGTCGTTCGCCGACGCACTGTTCACCGCCGCCGGCGCAGCCCTGCCCGGCTACCGGCTGGCCGAATTGCTGGCAGAGCTGGGCCGCCGGGGAACCTTGTGCGGCTGGGCGAGGCGGAGGGACGCTGCCTGGCAGAAGTTCGACCCAAACGCCGCCTGAGCCCCGGAGGCCAGATGCGCCATATTGCGTGGCGACGGGTTCTCCGAGGCTCCCGATCCGGAAAATCGTGAGACAATAGTTGGCGAGACCCGGTTGGGTCCGTGGATTGAGTGCGGGTAAGGAACCTTGGAAACAGGGAACATTACGGTCGCTCCGGCAGTTCTACTAAGTGGCTCTGCTGGTCGTGATTGCGCTTGATGTCAAACACGGACTTGACAGGGTCATAGTGGTGTTGCCCGTATGGCGATTCCACAGACCGCTGCTAGAAAGGTTTTCTGTGACCCCGTCTTCCGCGAAGAAGGAACCCGCCGACCAGGCCGTATTGTCTCCCGAGGAGAAGAAGGCGGCGGCAAACGCCAAGCGTGCCGCCACGCGTGCAGCCAACAAGGCCGCCAAAGACGCAGCCTCCGCCGCGGGCGATGACTCCGCCACGGCAGCCGCCAAGCCTGAGCCCAAGAAGCGCGGGCCCAAGCCCGGCGCCAAAGCCGCGGCCGAAGCCGCCAGCAAGTCCCGAGACGAGGACTCCGACGACGTTGAGGTCGACGAGGAACTCGATGACGTGACCCCCGACGCCGCCGAGCTCGGCGAAGACGGCGAAGAAGTAGCAGGCAAGGCGGCAGCAGCCACCACCGGCTCCGGCTTCGTCTACTCCGATGCCGACGACGACGACGCCCCCGTGCAGCAGGTCATGTCCGCCGGCGCCACCGCCGATCCGGTCAAGGACTACCTGAAGCAGATCGGCAAGGTCGCCCTGTTGAACGCCGAGCAGGAAGTGGACCTCGCCCTGCGCATTGAGGCGGGCCTCTTTGCCGAGGAGAAGATCGCGGCTGACGACGGCTCCATGGACCCGAAGCTCAAGCGTGAACTCGAATTCGTCATCCACGACGGCAAGCGCGCCAAGAACCACCTGCTGGAAGCCAACCTCCGCCTCGTGGTCTCACTGGCCAAGCGCTACACCGGCCGCGGCATGCTGTTCCTGGACCTCATCCAGGAAGGCAACCTGGGCCTGATCCGTGCGGTCGAGAAGTTCGACTACACCAAGGGCTTCAAGTTCTCCACCTACGCCACCTGGTGGATCCGCCAGGCGATCACCCGCGCCATGGCCGATCAGGCCCGCACCATCCGCATCCCGGTGCACATGGTGGAAGTCATCAACAAGCTGGCCCGCGTCCAGCGCCAGATGCTGCAGGACCTCGGCCGCGAACCCACCCCGGAAGAGCTGGCCCTTGAGCTGGACATGACCCCGGAGAAGGTTGTCGAGGTCCAGAAGTACGGCCGCGAACCGATCTCGCTGCACACCCCGCTGGGTGAAGACGGCGACTCCGAGTTCGGTGACCTGATCGAGGACTCCGAGGCAGTCGTTCCGGCCGACGCCGTGAGCTTCACCCTGCTGCAGGAACAGCTGCACTCGGTGCTGGACACGCTCTCCGAGCGCGAGGCCGGCGTCGTCGCGATGCGCTTCGGGCTGACCGACGGCCAGCCGAAGACTTTAGACGAAATCGGAAAGGTCTACGGCGTCACGCGCGAGCGCATCCGCCAGATCGAATCGAAGACCATGTCCAAGCTGCGCCACCCATCCCGCTCTCAGGTCCTGCGGGACTACCTGGACTAAGCACCGCCTCAGGCAACGCGGGGCCGGTTCCCGCCCATGGTCCACGGATCCACGGGCGGGAACCGGCCCCGCGTATCTCGTTAAGCCGCAGCGAGAACCCGGCAGCGACAACCCGGCGGTGTGAGTCATCCCGGCGGTTAACGCAGAAGGGCCCCTCCGCAACGGAGGGGCCCTTCTTGAGTGGACGTCTAGTCGACCGGAACCGGTGCCTTCTCGTTGAGGCGGCCCGTCTCGTCGTGCCAGTCGCAACTGAGCGGGCGAAGGTTCGGTTCAACGGCGCGTGCGTGGTGAGCGCAGAAGAGCAGTTCACCGCCGGAGGCTCCGAGAACAACCCGGACGTATGCCTGAGCTCCGCAACGGTCGCACCGGTCAACGGTGGTGAGTGTGCGGTCCGCAACTGCTGTTGTCATGTTCGGCCTCCTTAGTAGATCGATACATCTATATAACCAGTATTCGCAGACATTCCATGGCAAGGATGGGCCACTTTCGCTGTCCGCGTATCACGGCTCAATAACGGCTCCGGCAGCGATGACCGCCGGCTTGTCCCTTCGGGGGAGTGGCAACCCGGCGTCGGGCCGCAAGCCGACTAACCTATTAAGAGCGTCTTTACGTTTCATCCCTGAAGGAGTTTCCGACCCGTGGCCCCAAGTTCTGATTACACCGCCCGGCATCTCTCCGTGCTGGAAGGCCTTGAGGCCGTCCGCAAGCGCCCGGGCATGTACATCGGCTCCACCGACTCCCGCGGTCTGATGCACTGCCTCTGGGAGATCATCGACAACTCGGTCGACGAAGCCCTCGCCGGCTTCGGCCACGACATCAAGATCATCCTGCACGCGGACAACTCGGTGGAGATCCACGACGACGGCCGCGGCATCCCGATCGACGTTGAACCCAAGACCGGACTCACCGGCGTCGAGGTCGTCTTCACCAAGCTGCACGCCGGCGGCAAGTTCGGCGGCGGTTCCTACACAGCTTCCGGCGGCCTGCACGGCGTCGGCGCCTCGGTCGTGAACGCCCTGTCCTCCCGGCTGGATGTCGAAGTGGACCGCGGCGGGAAGACCTACAAGATGTCCTTCCGCCGGGGCGAGCCGGGCCGTTTCAAAGACCCGGGCACCAAGCCGGACCCCGCCGCCGTCTTCGAGCCCTTCGTCGACGGTTCCGTGCTCGACGTCATCGGCAAGGCCAAGCGCGGCGTCACCGGCACCCGGATCCGCTACTGGGCCGACCGGCAGATCTTCACCCCGGACGCGAAGTTCTCCTACGACGAGCTTGCCGCCCGCGCCCGGCAGACCTCCTTCCTGGTCCCCGGGCTGAAGCTCACTGTGCGGGACGAGCGCCGGGTCGCCGGCACCCCCGGCGAGTCCGGCCCGCACGAGGAGGTCTTCCACCACGACGGCGGCATTTCCGAGTTCGTCGAGTTCCTCGCTGCCGACCCCGCTGTCACCGACGTCTGGCGGCTGCACGGCGCCGGCAAGTTCAAGGAAACAGTCCCCGTCCTGGACGAACGCGGCCACAGCCAGCTCGCCGAAGTGGAGCGCGACTGCGAGGTGGACGTCGCCCTGCGCTGGGGCATCGGCTACGACAGCACGGTGCGGAGCTTCGTGAACATCATCTCCACCCCCAAGGGCGGCACTCACCAGTCCGGCTTCGAGCAGGCGCTGCTCAAGACCTTCCGCAAGGCCGTGGAAACCAACGCCCGCAAGCTCAAGGCCGGCAACGACAAAATCGAAAAGGACGACATCTTCGCCGGGCTGACAGCCGTGCTCACGGTCCGCCTCGCCGAACCGCAGTTCGAAGGCCAGACCAAGGAGATCCTCGGCACCTCGGCCGTCCGGGCCATTGTGGCCAAGGTGGTGGAGCAGGAGATCAACGCCAAGCTCACCTCGTCCAACCGCAATGACAAGGCCCAGTCGGCGCTGCTGCTGGAAAAGGTCGTCAGCGAGATGAAGTCCCGCATCTCGGCCCGCGTCCACAAGGAGACGCAGCGCCGCAAGAACGCGCTGGAGACCTCCTCGATGCCCACCAAGCTCGCGGACTGCCGGACGGACGACGTCGGACGCTCGGAGCTGTTCATCGTGGAAGGTGACTCCGCCCTCGGCACCGCCAAGCTGGCCCGCTCCTCCGACTTCCAGGCGCTGCTGCCGATCCGCGGCAAGATCCTGAACGTCCAGAAGGCCTCCGTGGGGGATATGCTCTCCAACGCCGAGTGCGCCGCCCTGATCCAGGTGGTCGGCGCCGGCTCGGGCCGCAGCTTCGACATCAGTGCGGCCCGCTACGGCAAGGTCATCCTGATGACCGACGCCGACGTCGACGGCGCGCACATCCGGACCCTGCTGCTGACCCTGTTCTTCCGCTACATGCGCCCGATGATCGACGAGGGCCGCGTCTTCGCCGCCGTCCCGCCGCTGCACCGGGTGGAGGTCATCAATGCCGGCCAGAAGGCCAACGAGATGATCTACACGTACTCGGAGGCGGAACTGCACGTGCTGCTGGCCCGGCTCGCCAAGGAGGGCAAGCGGTACAAGGAGCCGATCCAGCGCTACAAGGGCCTGGGCGAAATGGACGCGGAGCAGCTGGCCGAAACCACGATGGACCCGCGGCACCGCACGCTGCGCAAGGTCGGGATCGAGAACGCCAAGCAGGCCGAGGAAACCTTCGACCTGCTGATGGGCTCCGACGTGGCCCCACGCAAGGACTTCATCATCGCCGGGGCCGCGAGCCTGGACCGGGAGCGCATCGACGCCTGACCGGCGCCCCATACGCCCGGCTTCGGGAAGCCGGGCCGTTCGGGAGCCCGGGGAACCCGGCTCAGCCGAGCAGTCCGGGGACGATCAGCAGCGCCGTGGGCACCGCCAGCAGCAGCAGGCAGGCGCCGAGCACCGCGTAGCGCAGCGGCTCCGGCAGCGGCGGCCGGGGGGAGAGCAGCCGGCTGACACGCGAGGCGGTTGTGGCCGCCGACCCGGCACCCCCGGTGGCTCCGGGCTGGCCGGCGTCGGCCTCCGCACCGGGGTCGCCGAACGCCATCCGGGCCGCGGGCAGCGCCGGGGCAGCAGCCGCACCGGCGGAGCCGCTCGCCACGATCGCGATCGCCTTGATCAGGGTGGCCCTGCTTTCGGTCTTGAGCGCGACGTCGTCGGCCAGCATCTCGATCAGCGAGTTGACCGCCTCCTGGGCCAGCCGGGTGGTCGGCAGCCAGGGCAGGGCTTGCCGCCAGGCCGCGAAGGCCCAGAGCAGCAGGTGGTGGCGCTGGCTCAAGTGCGTGTTTTCGTGGATCAGGACCGCGCGCAGCTCGTCAGGTTCCAAGGCCGCCATCAGGCCGTCCGAGAGCACCGTGACCGAGCGGGCGCCGCCCGGCAGGCAGTACGCCACGGGCGAGTCATGGCTGATCACCATGGTCCGGGGCCCGTCGGCCGAGGGCGAGGCCAGCAGTGCCAGTAACTCGCGGTGGCGCCGGCGCTGGCGCTGGATCTTGTAGTAGGTCAGCAGCAGGGTGAAGACCAGGTGGGCGCTCAGCAGCGCTGCGGCGGAGAGCGCGAAGATGTGCCAGAAGCCCAGCGCCGTGGTGGGCTCGTTGCGGAAGACCATGCCCGCCAGCGACCGGAGTCCGGCCAGCAGGTTGTCCCCGACCGGTTCCAGGCCATAGACGAGCATGGCGCCGATCATGGAGAGGCCGCCGGCGAGGGCGATCGCCTGCCAGAGCAGCATGGCCGTAAAGGGGGAACGGGCCGGCCACTGGGCACGGGAGAGCAGGATAGGCACCGGCCACGCCAGTACTATCGCCAGGACCGCCAGAAAATATGAGGTCCAGAACATCCGGTGTTAGCTGTGGTCCAGCAGTTTGCGCAGCGTTTCAGCCTCGGTCGCGGAGACGGAGCCGATGAAGCGCGCCAGCACGGCCTCGCGGTCCGGGGCGGAACCGAGCACCTCGTGCATCAGTTCCGCGGTGTGGTCGGCGCGGCTGGAAACGGCCTGGTAGCGGTGCGGGCGGGTGCCGCGTTCGCGCTCCACGAGGCCCTTCCGCTCGAGCCGGGAAAGGACGGTCAGCACCGTGGTCACGGCCAGGTCCTTGCCCTCGTGGCCGGCGCCCTCGGGCGACCGGGTGCTCTGCGCCAGCAGATCCCGCAGGGTGTTCGCCGTCGCAGCCTCCTGGCCTGCCCAGAGCAGGTCCATCACTGCCCGTTCCAGTTCGCCGAGACTTGCCATTCCGTATGTCCTTCGTGAGTGCCGCCCGGCGCCGTGTCTGCGCCGGACGGTTGCTGAATACTTCAGCTTTAAATTTACCGCGTTTTGCGTCCAGTTTCTACATAAGGTAGAACATCGCCGCCGTGTCCCGTTGGCGCGCCCGATTCCGCGCCTCCGAGGGTCGCGTGAGCGCTCCGTTGCGGGGCGGGGTGAGCCATGTCACGCTGGGGTGCAGGAGGGTGCGGATTTGTTCTACACTCTGTAGAAGTTAGTTCTACGCAATGTACAAAACTCTCGGGAACCTAGCCAAAGGGACTGCCTTGGACGCCTTGGAAATCGCACGCTGGCAATTCGGCATCACCACCGTCTACCACTTCATGATGGTGCCGCTCACGATCGGCCTGGGCCTGGTGGTGGCCGTGATCCAGACGCTCTGGTACCGCACCGGCAAGCCGGAGTACCTTCGGATGACCAAGTTCTGGGGCAAGCTCTTCCTGATCAACTTCATCATGGGCGTGGCCACCGGAATCGTGCAGGAGTTCCAGTTCGGCATGGCCTGGAGCGAGTACAGCCGCTTCGTCGGGGACGTCTTCGGCGCGCCGCTCGCGATGGAGGCGCTGCTGGCCTTCTTCGTTGAGTCCACCTTCCTGGGCCTCTGGATCTTCGGCTGGAAGCAGCTCAAGCGCGGCGTCCACCTGGCGTGCCTCTGGATCGCCGTCATCGGCTCGGTCTTCTCGGCCTACTTCATCATCGTAGCCAACAGCTGGATGCAGCACCCCGTGGGCGTGGAGATGATCAACGGCCGGCCCGTGATGACCGACGCCTGGGCCGTCTTCACCAACAACACCGCCCTCGTGGCCGTGCCGCACACGCTGTTCGGTGCCCTCGCCGTCGCCGGCGCCTTCCTCCTGGGCATCGCCTGGTACCACCTGTGGCGCCGCCGCCACGACGGCATCGACACGGTCGGCGCCGACGGTACGGTCATCCCCGGCGAGTCCGCCATCCCGGGCCGGGACCGCGCGGACCACGCCGTCTGGATCCGCTCGCTGCGGATCGGCGCCGTCGTCGCGATGATCTCCTTCGCCGGCACCGCGGCCACCGGCGACCTCCAGGGCAAGCTCATGTTCGAACAGCAGCCCATGAAGATGGCCGCGGCCGAGGCCGCCTGCCACGACGGCACCGGCTTCTCCATCCTGAGCGTCGGCAACGTCGGCTCCAAGAACTGCGACGACGTCGTCGCCGTCATCGAGGTCCCCGGCATCCTGTCCTTCCTGGCCAAGGGCGACTTCAGCACCGAGGTCAAGGGCGTGAACAGCCTGCTGGACCAGTACAAGGCCGACTACGGCACCCACCTGCCCGACAACCCGATCTACGGTGACCGGGCCGGCCAGGAAATCCAGTACGTCCCGGTCATGGAAGTCACCTACTGGGGCTTCCGGATGATGATCGGCTTCGGCGGAATGGCCGCGCTGGCAGCCCTGGTGGCCCTCTTCCTCACCCGCAAGGGCACCGTGCCCGCCTCCCGCGGACTGATGCGGCTCGCCGTCTTCGGCATCCTGGCCCCCTTCGGCGCGAACGCCGCCGGCTGGATCTTCACCGAAATGGGCCGGCAGCCCTTTGTGGTGGCGCCCAACCCGGACCTCAGCGGCATCGACCAGGTCTTTATGTTCACCGCGGCGGCGGTCTCCCCGGGAGTCTCCGCCGGGGAACTGCTGACCTCACTGGTAGTGCTGACCGCCGTGTACGCGGTGCTGCTGGTGGTCGAGGTGAAGCTGCTCGTGAAGTACATCCGCGGCGGCGTCGTGTCCGCGATGCCCGAGCTGGCCCACGCCCCGGCGGACGAAAACGAGGACCATACCCCGCCCGGCGGTACCCCCGGCAAGCCCGAAGCCGACGACGTCCTGGCCTTCGCCTACTAACGGCACCGAAACAAGCTGCAGAGGATATTCAGCATGGAACTGCTACCCACCATCTGGTTCATTGCCATCGCGGTGCTGTGGACGGGCTACCTCTTCCTCGAGGGGTTCGACCTTGGCGTCGGCATGCTCATGAAGGGCTTCGCCCGGAACAACACCGAACGCCGCGTGCTGCTTAACACCATCGGCCCGGTCTGGGACGGCAACGAGGTCTGGCTGCTCACCGCCGGCGGCGCCACCTTCGCGGCCTTCCCGCTCTGGTACGCGTCCCTGTTCTCCGCGCTGTACCTGCCGCTGCTGCTGGTGCTGGTCGCCCTGATCTTCCGTGCTGTGGCGTTCGAGTACCGCGGCAAGGTGGACACCCCGCAGTGGCGGGCGCGCTGGGACTGGGCCATCGCCCTGGGTTCCCTGGTCGCCGCGTTCGGGGTCGGCGCGGCCCTGGCGCTGACCACCACGGGACTGCCGCTGAACGCCAACGGTGACCGCGAGGGCGGACCGTTCGCGTGGTTCAGCGCCTACGCCGTGCTGGGGGGCCTCGCCGTCGTCGGCTTCTCGCTGCTGCACGCGCTGGCGTTCCTGGCCCTGAAGACCGACGGCGACGTCCGGCACCGCGCGCGGCAGTGGTTCGTGCGGCTGCTGCCGGTGCTGCTCCTACCGATCGCAGGCTGGGCGATCGTGCTGCAGGTGCACACCGGCAAGGTGTGGACCGTCGCCGCGGTGATCGCCGCCGTCCTGGCCGCCGCGCTGGCCTGGAACTTCGCCCGCGGCGGTGCCGAAGGCCGCGCGTTCCTCTCGCTGGGTGTGTTCCTGCTGCTCGGCAGCGCCTCGATTTTCGGCGCCGTCTTCCCCGTGGTGCTGCCCTCCACCCTGAACCCGGACTTCAGCCTGACGGTCGCCAACGCCTCGTCCTCCGACTACACCCTGGGCCTGATGACCATCGTCGCCTGCATCGGGCTGCCGTTGGTCCTGGCCTACCAGGCCTGGACCTACTGGGTGTTCCGCCGCCGGGTCAGCGCCGCCCACATTCCCGAGGCGCACAGTTTCCTGCCCGCCATTGCCGCCAAGGCCCTGGCGCCGAAGGACTAGCTGCCCGATGAAACCGCAGTTCCCGACCGGCCCCGCCACCCGCTCCGCGCTTTACCTACTGGGGCTGCTCGCCGCCCTCAAGGCTTTGTCGCTCGTGCTGATGGGCCAGGCGGTCGCCGCCATGCTCGCCGGCCTGATCGCGCACAGCCCTGCCTGGGCCGGACAGCTGGGCTGGGGCGGCCTGGCCGGGGTGGTGCTGCGTTCGCTGACCGTGTGGGCGCAGGCCGTGGCCTCCCGGCGCGCCGCTCTGGGGGTCAAGGAGGAACTGCGCTCCCGGCTCCTCGAGCGGTCCCTGCATGCCGGGATCCGCGCCGCCGGTCCGGCCGACGGCGGCCTCGCCGTGCTGGCCACCCGCGGGCTGGACGCGCTGGACAACTACTACACCCAGTTCCTGCCCGCCCTGGTGAACTGCGCCGCCATCCCGCTGCTGTTGGGTGCCCGGATCCTGTTTGCGGACTGGATCAGCGCCGTCGTGATCGTCCTGACCGTCCCGCTCGTGCCGCTGTTCATGATCCTGATCGGCCGCTTCACCGAGGACCGGGTCCGGGACGCCCAGGCGGCACTGTCCCGGCTCTCCGGCCACATGCTGGAACTCGCCAAGGGCCTGCCCGTGCTGGTGGGCCTGGGCCGCGCCACCGCCCAGCGCAAGGCCCTCGAGGACATCTCGGAAGAATACCGGTCCAAGACCATGGGGACCCTGCGCACCGCTTTCCTCTCGGCGCTGGCGCTGGAGCTCATCGCCACGATCTCCGTCGCCGTGGTGGCCGTCTTCATCGGCGTCCGGCTGGTTCACGGGGACATGGGGCTCGAGGCCGGGCTGCTGGCCCTGATTTTGGCCCCGGACTGCTATTTGCCGCTGCGCGAACTCGGCACCGCCCACCACGCCAGCGACGAAGGCCGGTCCGCGCTCGCCGACACCACCGAGGTGCTCGACGCCGCCCGGCCATTGCCGCTCGCCCCTGCGCCTGGACCGGTGGCCGCCGGCCCAGCCGGACGGTCTGCCGCTCGTCCGCCGGCCGTGACGGTCAGGGACCTGACCGTGCACTACCGCGGGCGTGGGGACGCCGCCGTCGGCCCGCTGAGCTTCACCGCGGCTCCCGGCGAAATCACCGCCCTGGACGGACCGAGCGGGGCGGGAAAGAGCACCGTGCTCGGGGTGCTGGCCGGCACGATCGCTTCCGGCTCCGGCACGGACGTGACTGGGGAGTTGGCGGGATTCACGACGGCGGATCTCGCCTGGGTGCCGCAGCACCCCGTGCTGGTGGAGCCCACCGTGCTGGCGGAGGTCCTGCTCTACCTGGGGACCGCCCGGGACCGGCCGTCGGCGCCGGCCAGCCCCGAAGCCACTGCCGAGGCGATGCATTGCCTCGCCGCCTGCGCGGCCGACCATCTTGCCGCCAAGCATCCGGCCGAGCTCAGCCCGGGGGAGCTGCGCCGGGTGGCCGTGGCCCGCGGGCTGGCCCGGATCATGGCCGGCGCCACGGTGTTGCTCCTGGACGAGCCCACCGCACACCTGGACCGGGCCTCGGCCGACGCGGTCAGCCGGAGTATCGACGGGCTGCGGGGGAAGGCCACCGTGCTGCTCGTGGCCCACGACCGGCAGACCCGGGAACTCGCGGACCGGCTGGTGGCCGTGGGCGCGCGCTCCGGCACGGCTGCGACCGCCACCGCCTCACCGGCCGCCGGCAGCACCGGACCCTCGGCTCCCGCGTCGGCCGGCGGCCGCGGTGCGGAGCCGTCCGGCAGCGTGGTTGACCCGGCGGACAGCGCCGTCCGCGCCGGGACGGCGGCATCCCAGCTGCGCCGGTTGCTGGCGCCGGTGGCCGGGAAATTTGCCGGCGCCGGCGTCGTCGGCGTCCTGGCCGCGCTGTTCGCCGTGGCCCTCGCCGGGTTGTCCGGCTGGCTCATCATCCGCGCCAGCGAACAGCCGCCCATCCTGTACCTGCTCACCGCCATCGTGGGGGTGCGTTTCTTCGGCGTCGGCCGGGCCGCCCTGCGGTATGCCGAACGGCTGCTCCTGCATGACGCTGTGTTCACCGCATTGACGCGGCTCCGCGGCCGGCTCTGGGAGTCGCTGAGCCGGCGGGCCCTCTCCTTGCGGCGGCTCTTGCAGGGCGGCAACGTCCTCGGCGCCGTGGTGGACGACGTCGACACCGTCCGGGAGCTGCTGCCGCGGGTGGTCCTGCCGCCGCTGACGGCCGTGGCTGTCGGCGCTGCCGCCGTCGCGGGCATCGGGCTGCTGCTGCCGGCAGCCCTGCCGGCCGCAATTGCCGGCGCAGCGGTCAGCCTCGCGGCCGCCCCGGCCCTCGCGCTGCTCGCGGACCGGATGTCCGCCCGCGCCGAACAGCAGCTGCGCTCCGGTGTGCTGCGCCGGGTCGCCGCGGCCCTGGACGCCCGCGCCGAACTCCACGCCAACGGCGTCGGGGCCCCGGTCCTGGACGCCATCCACCGGGCCGACCGGGCCGCAACGGCTGCGTCGCAGCGGTCCGCCCTGGCCGAGGGGCTCGGGCAGGGACTCACCGTCCTGGCCTGCGGGGTCGCCGCGCTGGCCAGCGCCGTCCTCGCCGCGCCCCTGGTCTTCCGCGGCACGGCGGAGCCGGCGACGGTCGCCGTCGTTGTGCTGCTGCAGCTGGCCCTGGTCGAACCGTACGCGGCCATCACGACGGCGGTCCGGCAGTACCCGGCGCTCCGTTCGGTGCTCCGGCGCGTCAGCGCCTCCGGCGTCCTCGCCCCCGAGGAGCAGGAATCGCCCGGGACCGTGCCGCTGGCAGCACGGCCGGGTGGGCGGCCCGGCGTGGAACTCCGGCACCTGTCGGCTGCGTGGCCCGGCGGGCCCGAAGTCTTCAGCGGCCTGTCCGCCAGCGCCGAACCCGGCCGCTGGCTGGCCGTGACCGGCGCTTCCGGGTCCGGCAAGTCCACCCTGCTCGCCACCATGCTTGGCTTCCTGCCCGCCTCAGGGGGACAGCTGCTCCTGACCGGCAGCGCCGCCTGGTGCCCGCAGGAGGCGCACCTCTTCGACTCCACCATCCGCGGCAACCTGATGCTGGGACTTCCCGAGACCGAACGCCCTGCGGCCGCGGCCGGGGACGGCGGGGAGCTCGAGCGGCGACTGGCCGATGTCCTGTCCGCAGTCGGCCTGGAACCGCTGCTGAAACGGCTCGACGGCGGGCTGGACACCCCCATCGGCCCGGGCGGCGCGTTCCTCAGCGGCGGCGAGCGCCAGCGCCTGGCCGTGGCCCGCACTCTGCTGACCGGCGCCGACGTGATCCTGCTCGACGAACCCACGGCGCACCTGGACGCGGAGGCAGGACGGCACATGCTGGCCGAACTGCGCCGCGGGCTGGCCGGCCGAACGGTGGTCCTGGTCACGCACAACCCGGAGGACATCCGCCCGGAGGACGGCCGGCTGGACCTGGATCGTGCGGCGTCGCAGGCGGAGCCGGTGCTGGCGCGGGGGTAGGGCCGCCGTTAGCCTGTAGCCATGACCGGACGCACCGACCCGCAGGCCCGCCTGGACCCCCGCCTTTCGTGGCGGCCGGCCGGCACCGCCGAGCTGGAGGACTGGGCAGCCCTGATTGCCCGTACTGCCGCCGTCGAGCGGCCTGTCTGGTTTGAGCGGCGCGAGGACCTGGCCCAGATCCTGGAGTCCCGGACAAACCCGGTGGCCGCGAACAGCATCCTCGGCTTCGACAGCCGGGGAGTCGCGCGGGCGTACGCCAGGCTGACGAAAAACCCGGACGGTGACAAAGCCGTCGGCTTTGGCTGCGTGGACCCCGGGTGGCAGGGCAGCGGGGTCGGAAGCGGGCTCTTGGGCTGGCTGGAGGCCCGGACGCTGCAGCGGTTTGCCGAGGATGCCGGCGCCGCCGGGCCGAGGCTGCGCCTCTACATGGAACAACAGCACACCCACCAGGGCTCGCTCTTCGAGGGCCGTGGCTACCGGATTGTCCGCTACTACAACGAGATGCACCGGCCGCTGGATGCGGCCTTCCCGGAGCCGGCGCTCGGCGACGGGCTCGACCTCGTGGATTTCGGGCCGGGCCTGCATGAGGCCGTGCGGCTGGCCCACAACGATGCCTTCCGTGATCACTGGGGCAGCGAGCCGCGCGACGAGGAGGCCTGGGGCTTCGTGGTGAACGATCCGCAGGCTCGGCCGGACCTGAGCGCCGTCGTCCTGGACAAGGCCAGCGGCCGGGTGGCCGGCTACCAGATCGCCAGCCACGACGCCGAAAGCGCCGCGGCCCGGGGCTTCACGGAAGGGTACACGGACCTGCTGGGGGTGCCGCGGGAGTTCCGGGGCCGCGGGATCGCCCAGGCGCTGCTGGCCGACGCCATGCGCCGCTTCGCCGCCGCAGGAATGGACAAGGCCTCGCTCGACGTCGACTCGGAAAACCCCACAGGGGCCCTGGCGCTCTATACGAAGATGGGCTACGTCGCGGTCAACCGCAGCATGGCCTGGGACAAGGAACTCTAGGCGGCCCCGCGCCTAACCATCCACACGCTATCCATCCACACGCTATCCATCCACATCGTGGAGGTGGTGCATGACGTCGTGCAGGAAGTATTGCGCGAACGTCAGCACCGTGAATTCCGAGCCGTTGCTGCGGGTGCCCTTGCGGTCCCAGTCCCGCTCCGGGACGCGGCCAAAGGACGCCGCGATCTGTTCGCCCTCGGCCGTCAGGGCGGCGCTCACCTCGGCCGGATCGGCGCCGGCGTAGTCCTGCTCGAGAGCGGTGCGGTCCTGGTCCCAGTCCTCGAAGCGGGCGTCGTCCTCGGTGAGCATGAGGTCGAGGCGGTGGTCAAAGAGCGTGAACACGTCCCGGACATGGCAGGCGTACTCCAGCGGCGACCAGGTGTCCTCATCCGGACGCACTGCGGCGTCCGGGCGGCGCAGCACGGCCCGCCAGCGCGGCAGCATGTTGGCGAGCTGTCCCGGCGTCGTGGCCGGGGTGCAGGTGGAGGCGTCGAAACCGCACTCGGGGCACGGCCGGGCGAGCACCCAGGTCCAGTCTTTTTGATCGGGCACGATAGGCATGTCTGCAGTCTAGGGGAAGGAGTAGGATGCGTTGCGGGGGAAGGGCCTGGAAAGGGACATAGCCATGCTCAAAGACCAGCCGGTCGGCGCCGTTCTGCCGGCCGCGGACCTCGCCCGTGCACGCGGTTTCTACCGCGACAAGCTCGGACTCGAACCGGATAACCCGGATGCCGAGGACAACCTGATGTACACGTGCGGCGCCGGCAGCAGGTTCCTGCTGTACCAGACGCCAAACGCCGGATCGGCCAAGAACACCCAGATGGGCTGGACGGTCACCGACGTGCCGGCCACTGTCGCCGAGCTGCGCGCGGCAGGGGTCGTCTTCGAGGAGTACGATTTCCCGGGCCTGAAGACTGAAGACGGGATTGCGACCCTGCCGGACGGAAGCACCGCAGCCTGGTTCCTCGACAGCGAGGGCAACATCCTGAATATCAACTCGGGGATGTAGCGACCCCGCACTGATCCCGGGCGGCCATGCGTGGCGGCGGCCCGGGATTCGGCGCGGGCCCTGGCATGGTCCGTTTCCCGGGTCCTGCTCTACGCCATCGGCGGGGGTGCGCGGGTGCGGGGGCCATCGGCGGGGAGGAAGACCGCCACACCATGGACCTGCTGCTCTCCAACCCGGTAGTCCGCGGCCGGGTGGTGCTGGACAAGTTCCTGGCCATGGCTCTCGGCACGTTCCTGCTGGCAGCCGTGATGGGAGTGTCGCTGGTACTTGAGGGCAAGCTCGTGGACCTGGAATTGCCCCCGGACAAGGTGGCCGCCACCATGCTCCACCTGGCCCTGCTCGGCGTCGTGTTTGGTGCGCTGGCGCTGGCGCTCTCCGCCGGCACCGGGAGGACCGGCCTGAGCCGCGGGGTGCCCGCCGCGCTGGCGGTGTTCGCCTACATCGTCAATGCCCTGGCGCCGCTGGTGGACGCTTTCGACCGGGTCCAGAAGGTCTCGCCGTTATTCCAGCACATCGCCCACGATCCGCTGAGGCGGGGCGTTGCCTGGGACGGGGTGGCCGTGTCCGTGACCACCGTCGCGGTGCTGCTGGCGCTCGCCGTCGTCGGCTTCCGACGCCGCGACGTCGCCGCCTGAGCGCGTTTCCCAACGACGGACTACCGGGACGCGGCAACGCCGCTTTCGCTGCCGGAGTGGCTCACATGTGGGTGCCCCCTCGGTCATTTGCCACAGTTGGCCGCTATGGCGAAGCCCTCAGCGGCCGTGTGTGGCAAATGGATGCGCCGAGGGCGGGCAACGCGGGGCAAGGAGCCCATCTGCGGGCAGCATGGAGAAGCACCGAGGCGCCAGCCACCATCTTCCCGGCCTGCGCGCCCTACCCCTCGGCCGCGGCTTCCTCCGCCCAGGCCATGCTCGGGCCGATCGCGTCGATGGCCTGGGAGAGCGGGATGCCGGAGCCGTCGCGGCGGCCGTGTTCGCCCGGCAGGGAGCGAGCCACCCCGGCCAGCGAGGACGCCTTCGCCGGGCCGTGGCCCGCCCACGCGAGCAGCAGGGTGTCTTCGCCCTTGAGGAAGCGGTGCGCGCGGACACCGGCCGTACCGCGGCCCTTGGCCGGGTACTCGGCCAGTGCGGTGACCTTCGCGGCGCCCGGGGCGGTGCCCGGCAGCGCCCCTTCAGTTCCGGCGATGGTGACCACCACGGCGGCGTCGTCGCCGGAGCGGGCCGTGCCGAAGTGCAACACCCGGTCCCCGGCAGCGAGCTTGATCCCGGCCATGCCGCCGGCGGTGCGGCCCTGCGGCCGGACCGCGGAGGCGCTGAAGTGCAGCAGCTGTGCCTGCCGCGTCACGAAGACCAGCTCGACGTCGTCGCCGGCGGCCGGCTCGACGCCCACCACCGTGTCCTTGTCCTTGAGCGCGATCACTTCCCAGTCTTCGCGGTTCAGCGGGTAGTCCGGCTGGACGCGCTTGACCACACCCTGTGCGGTGCCTATCGCGAGGACCTGGTCCAGCGGGGCGAACGCGACGAGCGATTCGCCCTTGAGCAGCGTGATGAAGTCCTTGGCCGGCACTCCGCCGGCCATGTTGGGGGTGCCGGAGGTAGGTGGAAGCACCGGCATGTCCATCACCTGGAGCCGCAGCATGCGGCCCTGGGAGGTGACCGCGGCGATCTCGCCGCGCGCGGAGGTCTTGACCACAGAGCGGAACACGTCGTGTTTGGTCCGCGGCCCCGACTCAGCGAGGCTGTCCTGGTTGGCCGTGCGGGCGATCTGGCCGGACGCCGTCAGGATGGCCCAGCAGGGGTCGTCCGCGATCTCCAGGGCCAGCGGGGCGGCCTTGCCCTTGGCACCGGGCGCCGCGAGGGCGGCGGCGACCGTGGGGGAGACGGCCTCGGATTCGAGCAGCACGGTCCGGCGCGGGGTGCCGTACTTGTCCGCGAGTTCACCAAGTTCGTCGGAGACCAGCCCGCGCAGCAGCTCGGGGGAGTCCAGGATCGCCTGAAGCTCGGCGATCTCCCGCCGCAGCTCGTCCTGTTCCTTCTCCAGCTCGATCCGGGAGTACTTGGTCAGCTGCCGGAGCCGCAGTTCCAGGATGTAGTTCGCCTGGATCTCGGTGAGGTCGTAGATGGACATTAGCCGTGTCCGTGCCTCTGCCGATTCGTCCGAGGAACGGATGATCTGGATGACCTCGTCGATGTCCACGATCGCGATCAGCATGCCCTCGACCAGGTGCAGGCGGTCCTTCTTCTTGCCCAGCCGGAAGGAGGTGCGGCGCCGCACCACGTTGATCCGGTGGTTCACGTAAACGGAGAGCAGCTCCAGCAGGCCCAGGGTCTGCGGCTGCCCGTCGACGAGCGTGACGTTGTTGATGCCGAAGGAGTCCTCCATCGGCGTGAACCGGTAGAGCTGCTGGAGTACCGCGTTGGGGTTGAAGCCGTTCTTCAGCTCGATCACGAGCCGCAGCCCGTGCTTGCGGTCGGTGAGGTCCACAATGTCACTGATGCCGGTCAGCTTCTTGCCGTTGACCGCGTCCTTGATCTTCTCGATCACTTTTTCCGGGCCCACCATGTAGGGCAGTTCCGTGACCACGAGGCCGGTGCGGCGCGCCGAGAGCTGTTCGACGTCGACCTTGGCCCGGGTCTTGAAGGAGCCGCGGCCGGTGGCGTAGGCGTCGCGGATGCCATCCAGCCCCACGATCCGGCCGCCGGTGGGCAGGTCCGGGCCGGGGACGAACTTCATGATGTCCTCGAGCGTGGCGTCCGGGTGCGCGATCAGGTGCCGGGCCGCCGCCACCACTTCGGCAAGGTTGTGCGGGGCCATGTTGGTGGCCATACCGACGGCGATGCCCGTGGCGCCGTTGACCAAAAGGTTCGGGAACGCGGCCGGCAGTACGTCCGGCTGGGTGAGCTGGTTGTCGTAGTTCGGGACGAAGTCCACGACGTCTTCGTCGAGGTGGTCCGTCAGGGTCAGCGCCGCCGCCGCCAGCCGGGCCTCGGTGTACCGGGGGGCTGCCGGGCCGTCGTCGAGCGAGCCGAAGTTGCCGTGGCCGTCGATCAGCGGCAGCCGAAGGGAGAAGTCCTGCGCCATCCGCACCATGGCGTCGTAGATGGCGGTGTCGCCGTGCGGGTGCAGCTTACCCATCACTTCGCCCACCACGCGGGCGCTCTTGACGTGGCCGCGGTCCGGACGCAGGCCCATCTCGCTCATCATGTACAGGATGCGCCGCTGCACGGGCTTGAGGCCGTCCCGGGCGTCGGGCAGGGCCCGGGAGTAGATCACCGAATAGGCGTACTCCAGGAACGAGCCTTCCATTTCGGAAGTGACGTCGATGTCGACGATGTTCTCGACGAAGTCCGGGGCTTCCCCTGCCGGGGGCGTGGTTTGGCGGCGTGCCATGAGGCGGGTGGATCCTTCTTCGGGGTGCTGAACGGGTACTGCGTAAGTTTATGGCTAGGCTAAGCCTATGGTGGATCAGCCCGCGGACGGCGTATATCCGGAACATTGGGAAGCCGATGTCGTGCTGCGCGACGGCGGCACCGCGCACCTTCGCCCCATCCACCCCGCCGACGCCGACGCCGTGCAGGCCTTCCACGTGGGCCAGTCGCAGAAGTCCATCTACATGCGCTTCTTCGCCTTCAAGTCCAAGCTCTCCGCCAAGGAACTCAAACGGTTCACCGAGGTCGACTACAAGGACCGGGTGGCCCTCGTCATCACCATCGGCGGCGAAATCATGGGCATCGGACGCTACGACCGGCTCGATGACCCGGAGGAGGCGGAGGTGGCCTTCAATATCGCCGACGCGCACCAGGGCCGCGGCATCGGCTCCATCCTGCTCGAACACCTTGCCGCCGCGGCCCGGGAGAACGGCATCCGCAAGTTCAGCGCCGAAGTGCTGCCGGAGAACCGCAAGATGCTGATGGTCTTCTCGGACGCCGGCTACGACGTCAAGCGGCATTTCGACGACGGCGTCGTGAGCCTCGAATTCAACATCGACCCCACGGACAAGTCCCGGGCCGTGATGGAGTCCCGCGAACACCGCGCCGAGGCCCGCAGCATCCAGGAGCTGCTCGCGCCGTCCTCCGTGGCCGTGATCGGGGCCAGCCGCAAGTGGGGCACCGTGGGCTACCAGTTGCTGGAGCACATCATTGAGGGCCGCTTCACCGGCCCGGTCTACGCGATCAACCCCGAGGCGCTGGAACTGGCTGGCATGCTGTCCTTCGCCAAGCTGTCCGAAGTGCCTGGCCCGGTCAAGCTCGCGATCATCGCGGTCCCGTACGACGAGGTCCCGAAGGTGGTCCAGGAATGCGCCGAGGCCGGGGTCAAGGGCATCGTGGTGGCCACCGCCGGCTACGCGGACGACGGCGAACGCGGCCTCGCCCGGCAGCGCGAACTGGTCCGGCAGGCCCGCGCCAACGGGATGCGTGTGATCGGCCCCGCCTCGCTCGGGATCGTCAATACCAACCCCGCCGTGTCCCTCAACGCCTCGATGGCGCCCTCGCTGGCCCGCCGCGGCGGGCTCGGCCTGTTCAGCCAGTCCGCGGCGATCGGTGTTTCGCTCTACGCCGCCTCCAGCCGCCGCCGGGTGGGCATCTCCACGTTCCTCTCCGCCGGAAACCGCGCCGACGTGTCCGGCAACGACATGATGCAGTTCTGGGAGGACGACGCTGACACCACCGCCGTCGGGCTGTATCTCGAGTCCATCGGCAATCCGCGTAAGTTCTCGCGGCTGGCCCGGCGGCTCGCGCGGACCAAACCGGTGATCGTGGCCAAGTCCGACGCCATGGGGCTGAATCTGCCGCCGGGGCATGCCGTGCGCACCACCCAGGCGCCGCCCGAAGCCTTGGACGCCATGATGCGCCAGGCAGGGGTGATCAGGGTGGAAACCATCGAACAGCTCATGGACGTGGCCCAGATTGTCTCCAGCCAGCCGCTGCCCCAGGGCCCCGGCGTCGCCGTGTTCAGCAACTCGAGTGCGCTTGGCAAGGTAGTGGCGGACCGGGTCACCGCGGCCGGACTTGGCGTGGAGCGGATCGTCGCCGACGTCGACTTGGACGCCGGCATGTCCCGGGCGCTGCCGGCGCTGCGCCGCAGCCTGCAGGAGACGCTGACCATCGAGTCGGTCCACGCCGTGGTGGTCGCCCTGCTGCCGGCCCGCGGGCTTACCGTGGAGAAGATCGGCGCGGTGCTGGCCGAGTGCTCGGCCGCCGCCGGGAAACCCGTGGTGGCAGCGTTCACCGGCCTCCTTGACCCGTCCATCTACGTCGAGGGAATGGTCGGGGCCGCCGAGGACGACGCGGCGGAATCCGCTGCCGGGGTGCCTTGCTATTCCAACCCCGGGGCCGCCGTCGCCGCCCTCGCCGCGGTGGTGCGCTACGCCCAATGGGTGGACCGCGACCAGGGCCTGTTCGTGGAACCCGAGGGCTGCGATCCCGAGGGCGCCCACGAGGACCTGGAGGAACTGCTCCGGCCCGTCGGCGGCGAACAGCTGGTCCGGCTGGATCCGCCCGCGGCCGCCAGGCTGCTGGGCTTTTACGGCATCCGTGTGCTGCCCTCCGAAGGCTTTGAGAGCGAGGACGACGCCGTCGCTGCCGCAGACCGGCTGGGCTGGCCGGTGGCGCTGAAGACCACGGACCCGGCGTTGCGGCACCGGCTGGACCTGGGCGGGGTGCGACTGGACATCCAGGACGCCGACTCGCTGCGTCGCAACATTGTGCAGATGCGCAAGTCACTGCAGCGCTACGGCTCCCCGTCCCTGGAGGTGCAGTCGATGGCCCCGGTGGGGCAGGCCTGCACCTTTCGCGCCATCGAGGACCCGCTGCTGGGCCCGGTGGTGTCCTTCGGGCTGGCCGGCGACGCGGTCAACCTGCTCGATGACTGGGCGCACCGGGTTCCGCCGCTCTCCAACTCGGACGTCCACGACTTCATCCGCGCACCCCGCGCCTCCCGCAAACTCTTCGGCTACCAGGGCCTGCCAGCCGTCGACGCCGCCGCGCTCGAGGACCTCGCGGCCCGGCTGACCCGGCTGAAGGACAACCACCCGGAGATCGTGCTGGTGGAGTTCAACCCGGTCCTGGCCGGTCCCGAGGGCGCAGTGATCCTGGCAGCCGACGTCCGCATTGCCAACGCCGCGCAGCGCACCGACACGGCACGGCGGGCCATGCGCAACTAGCGCGCAGGCCGCCGCGCAGGAGCATGGGCCGGCAAGGCAGCAACAGGAGGGCAGGAACAGCACGGCAGTTAGCAAGTCCCCAGCCGATCTGTGAAAATGGAAGCCATGAGCTCCCAGCCTCCAGCATCCAAGCCCCAGGCGCCGGCCCCCGCCCGCCACGGCTCGCACCACGGCCTGCATGACCACAGCGCGCAGGGCCAGAGCCTGGAAGGCGCCCTCCAGCAGGCAGGCTTCTACCCCCGCCTTGTCGCCGACGTCGTCGCCGACGCCCTGGACGGCCGGGACTGCGTGGCCCACCTGGTCCACCTTGAGACCCACTTCGACCGGGCCGAGGTGCGCCGGCACATCACCGTGCTGGTGCTGACCGAGGACATGCTGGTCATCACGCATGTGGACGACCAGCAGCTCGATGAGGCTGGCGAGCAGATCGTCGCCCAGGTCTCCACCGAATCCGTTCCGGTGACGCAGATCCGCTCCGTGGTGCTCAGCTACGTCTACGCCCAGCCGCAGGACTACAAGCCCTCGGACCCGGTCCGTGAACTGACCCTGTCGATCGCCTGGTCCGGCGGCCAGCGCCTCGATATGGGTCCGGCCAGCTGCGGCGACCCGCAGTGCGAGGCCGACCACGGCTACAGCGGCACCATCGCGCAGGAAGACATCGTTCTGCGGATCAGCGCCGAGGCGGACGGTCTCCAGGCCGTCCAGGACGCCAAGCTGTTCGCCCGGGCGCTCCGGGCCGTGAACACCGGCTCCACCGCCCCCGCCGCGCACGGCGTCTCGGCGCTGCCGCAGCGTCCCCGCGCCGGCGTCTTCGGAAACCGCCTCAGCCGCGGTCACCAGCGCTGAAATGGTGCCGGCCCGCGCCTCCCAGTCCCCGGTACCCGCCCCGCAGGCGCCCCTCCCGACCCCCGGCGGCCAGGCGGGGATGCCGGCCGCCCCGGCCTACGGGGACCGTTCCATCGCCGAGGTGCTCAGCAGCGCCGCGGCCAGCCTCGGCGTCCCGGGCTTCGACAACCGGCTGAAGCTCCCCGCCGCGAAGCATGTCTGCGTTGTCCTCGCCGACGGCCTGGGCCGGCAGCTGCTCAAACAGAAGTCAGCCCACACGCCGTTCCTGCGGTCCGTGCTGCAGGCGGGCCAGGGCGCCGTGCCGGCCTGGGTCGATTCGGCCTTCCCGTCCACGACTGTCGCGTCGCTGGCCAGCTTCGGCACCGGACTGCCCGCCGGGCAGCACGGCATGGTCGGTTATGACGTCCTCGACCCGGACCAGGACCGGGTGGTCAACATGCTGGGCAACTGGGACGACGGCGTCGACCCGCAGCAATGGCAGCCGCTGCCCACTGTCTTCGAGCGGGCCGGCGGGTATGTCGACGTCAGCACCGTCGCCCTGCCGCGGTTCAGCGACTCCGCGATGACCAGGGCCGCGCTGCGGGGCGGACGCTTCCTGGCCGGGACCACCTCCCACGCCCGGACCGCGGCCGCGGGGGAGGCCATGGCCGGCGCCGAGAGCTCGCTGATGTACTTCTACGTCCACGAACTGGACAAGGCCGGGCACCGCTACGGATGCCAGTCACCGCAGTGGGAACACCAGCTCGAAGAGCTGGACGCGACCGTGCGCCGGCTCAATGCAGCCCTCCCCGCCGGCACCACGGTGCTGGTCACGGGCGACCACGGCATGGTCGACGTGCCTGAATCGCAGCGGATCGACTACTCCGCCCACCCGGAGCTGATCGCCGGCGTTCGGCACACGGCGGGGGAACCACGCATGGTGCACCTCTACCTTGAGGACGGGACGGACGACGCCGGCCGGCGGCGGCTGCTGGATGCCTGGCGGGCACGGTTCGGCGACCGGATCTGGGCTTTCACCCGCGAAGAGGCGGTGGCCGCCGGGCTGTTCGGCGAAGTCCGCGGCCCGGTAAACGCACGGATCGGCGACGTGATGATCGCCGCCCGCGACGCCCTGGCCTTCTACGACACCCGGCGGGTCCAGGCGCGCGCGCTTGAGGTGGTCGGCCAGCACGGTTCGCTGACCAAGGCGGAGCGGGAGGTCCCACTGCTGTGCTTCCGGGCGGAGGGAAAAGCCGGCGGAGCGAAGGCTGCCCGCAAGGTTCCGCGGCGCTGAACCGTACCCTGCCAAGCCAAGCCTTGCCTGGCCGTTCGTGCCGGGCGGTTCGTGTTAGTCGCTGCGGGTGCCGAACACGATTTCATCCCAGCTGGGAACGCTGGACCGCTTGGGCTTGGAGGGCTGGCGTTCCGGGGTTTCCGGCTCCCGCTCGTCGCCGGAGGAATCGCTGCGCGATGACTCCGTGCCGGGCAGGTCCGGGCGGGCCGGGCCAGCGTGGGACGGACCGGTGTGGGACGGATCGGTGTGGGACGGATCGGTGCGGCGGGAGTCCGGGCCCTGGGCCGCGGGGGAGTCGGCCTGCGCGCGCCGGGACGGTCCGCCGCCCAGCAGCTCATCCAGCCCGGGGCTGGACGTGGGACCGGTGCGGACCGGCCGCAACTGCGAAGCCGCGATGGTGATTTCGCGGGTCTCGGTGCTGACCCCGTCGTGAAGCTTCAGCGCGTCGTCGCCGTCGTCGTTGTCCTGGTGCCGCGGCGCCAGGCTCAGCCGCGAGAGCATTGAGGGCCGGGCGTCCCGGCGTCGCGCAAATGCATCAGGAACCGCATCCGGGCGAGGCGCCGCGTGCGGCTCAGTCTTCGCTGCCGACGCCGTCTGTTCCTCCGCCGCGGGCGCGGGTTTACCGGAAGCGTCGTCGTGGTCGCCGCCGTCGTCCTCCGGCGGTGGGACCTCGGACGGCCGGGGGTGGGCGGCCGGAACACCGGTGGTCAGGAGCAGCGCCAGGGCGTCGTCGGCGTCCTCGTCAAGGCCCAGGCGGTGCCCGCGGCGTGACCGGAGCATGTCCAGCAGCCCGTCGGCATCCTTTTCCTGCTGGGCCGCCCCGAAGGGATGGACGACGCTGAGCTGCGCGGTGGCGGTGCGGGCCGCGGCCTCCGCGTCGGTCTCGAAATCAAAGGGACGGTCCGAGACCGCGGAGAGCCTGCGGGCCGGGACCGGGCCGTCAATCGGCTCAAGTTCACTGAGCTGCTGGGCCCAGCGGTTGGCGTTTTGCAGCGACTTGCGCGCCGGACTGAACGTCCACATCGCCGGCGGCTCTTCGCCGATCGCGGCGTGGGCGCCGGACGGGGCTTCGAACCGGGCCACCACGTTCCAGCTGCCGTCCGGGCGGCGCCAGGAATCCCACTCCACGCTGGAGGGTTCGATCCCGTGGGCCCGGAGCCGGTGCGTGACCATCTCGTCCAGTGTGGCGGGCTGGTCGCCGAAGAAGGAGCGGTAGCTGTCGTGCCCTGCGGACGGGGACGCCACCTCGATCTTGCGGGCCTGCTGCGCGACGTACTCGCGTTCGGCAAGCACGGGGCCCTCGTAGCGCTGGACCTTCGCCAGCGGAATGCCGGAAAGTTCGGCTACCTCCGCGGCGGTGGCGCCGCTGCGGATCCTGGCCTGGATGTCGCGGGGGGACATGGCAATGGGCCCGGCGCCCACACCGGAAGCGGCCTTCGCCGGCGTCCGGCTGGCAGCCGTCCGAAGAGCCTCATCGATCGGCAGCTGGAACATCTCGCCGCCGGTGCCACTCAACAGGAGATGCTCCCCGTCGTCGTGGACGCCTACAAGCCGTAGATCCTGCATACAAATCCTCCACCCTGGCATTACTAACATTCGAAACTCTGCCACCGATGGGCAGTGAATCCGGTTAGGAGGGTGGGCGCGCCGTGATTTTCCGCGACTTTCCGCCCCATTCGGCGTGACCAGGGCCGGCCCCGCGGCACCCGGACCGCATGCCTCTGGTATTCGGCTTGGGATGTGCGTAAAAATGGCCCGACATCGGGCACAAAAAGCGGTTGTCCGGCGTTGACATCGGTGAACCGAACCCGGCCGGTACCGGGGGCTACCAGCCCCCACCGGTGCGGAGGCGGCGACCCAACCCAACGAATGCGGAGTGTGAGCAACAACTAATGGCGACAGACTACGATGCGCCGCGCAAGACTGAAGAAGACCTCAACGAGGATTCCATCGAGGAACTGAAGTCGCGGCGTACGGACAAGCCTTCCGCGGTGGTCGATGAGGACGAAACCGACCTCGCCGAGGGCTACGAACTCCCGGGCGCTGATCTGTCCGGCGAGGAGCTGCTGGTCCGGGTCCTGCCCGCCCAGGCAGACGAATTTACCTGTGCCTCCTGCTTCCTCGTCCGCCACCGCTCGCAGATCGCCCGCGAAAAGGACGGCCTTAAGTACTGCAAGGACTGCGAGGGCTAAGGGTCGCCTGGTTCAGCGGGACAGCTTCAGCGGAACAGTTTCAGCGGGACAGGGCGGCGACGAGCTCGTCCGGGTGCCGCGAGGACGCCAGCCAGTACGGCGTGCGGTCCGAGGGGTCGGTGATCCCGATCCGGACCACCGGATCGATCCAGCCGCGGATGCACATGAACGCCAGGCCGTTGAGCCGGGTGCCACGTTCCGCCGTCGCCTCCGTCCCGCGGAACGCCTCGACGGCGCCGATGAAGCTCCGGTCGATCGTGGCCCGACCGACGCGCAGGGTTTCTGCGGTGACCGAGATGGACGGTGTGGACAGGACCAGCAGCACGGCCAGGATGACGAAGAGCACCACAGCGGCCGTGATGCCGGCGGCGATGCTGATCGGCGCGAACACCAAGATGCCGCCCCCGGCCAGTCCAGCCGCCACCAGCCAGATCCAGAAGCTCGGCCAGAGCTTCTCGCTGTAGAGAACGGTGGCGTTGTGGGGGGTGTTTGAGGCAGGCACGGCGGCGCTGGATTCGGGCATGGGTCCAGCTTTCCACTTTTCCCGGGCCTTTTCACCTTGGCCAGGCCGCCGCGGTCCGGCGCGCGGCAGCGGCGGCACCGCGGTAGGTCGATCCTCCCCGCGGGCGTTACAGTGGGGAACTGTGACTGAAGAAACGACTGCCGTGAACACCCCGCCGGCAGAGCCCGCCGCCAGCGCCTTTCCGGCCGGCGACGTTCCTGCCTACGGAGCCCCCACCCTGAAGGTGCAGCTGAAAATGCTCGACGCCGGCCTGAAGCCGCCGTCGTATGCCCACCCGGGCGACGCCGGCGCGGACCTGCGCGCGCGCGAGGACGTCGTCCTCGGCCCGGGGGAGCGTCGGCTGGTGCCCACCGGCGTCTCGATCGCTCTTCCGGACGGTTTCGTCGCGCTGATCCACCCGCGCTCCGGCCTCGCCACCAAGCACGGTCTGACCGTCGTGAACGCTCCCGGCACCGTGGATGCGGGGTACCGCGGGGAGATTGCGGTGACTCTGCTGAATACTGACCGTGAGCAGGCGATTGAACTGCGGCGCGGCGATAGAATTGCACAAATGGTCATCCAGCGGGTGGAGTACGCCGACTTTGTGCCCGTCCAGGAACTCAGCGATTCCGTCCGCGGCGGCGGCGGCTTCGGCTCCACCGGCGGATTCGGCGCCCCCGGGGCCTGAACCCCGGCCGTTAGACACAGCTGTTCCCCGCGCGGCGGCCGAGGGCTTCGCGCAGGATCACAACTAAGGAGACAACCCCATGGTTTTTGGGCGTGGCAGGAAAGCCAAACAGGAGCAGTTGACGGACACCGGCGAGACCGGGGAAGCTGAGGCTGTCGACGCCGGCGCAGCCGCCGGCGCCACGGACGGTGCCGTCCGCAATGCCGGCCCGTATGACGCCTCGGAGATCGACAACCAGGACGGCTACGTCGACCTCGGCGCCCTGCTGATTGCCCCGCGGGAAGGCCTGCAGCTCCGGCTCGAGGTCGAGGAAGCCACCCAGCGCGTTGTCGCCGTGACCATGGACCTGGAAGGTTCCAGCCTGCAGCTGCAGGCTTTCGCGGCGCCCCGCTCCGAGGGCCTCTGGGACGAAATCCGCGAGCAGATCGGCCAGTCCGTGGGCAGCCAGGGCGGTCAGGTCGATGAGATCGAGGGCCACTTCGGCATCGAACTCGTTGCCAAGCTGCCTGCTGGCGACGGCAGCGAGGGCTACCGCGTGGCCCGGTTCATCGGCGTCGACGGCCCCCGCTGGTTCCTCCGCGGCGTCCTCGGCGGGGAAGCGGCGCTGGACCGTTCAGCCGCCGCCGGGCTCGAGGAACTTTTCCGCCAGATCGTTGTGGTGCGGGGCGAGAACCCGATGCCGCCGCGCGACTTGCTCCAGCTCCGCCTTCCCCGGGACTCCGGCGCGCCGGCGCCGCAGGGTGCCCCGGAGTTTGACCAGCCCGAGCGCGGACCGGAGATTACCCAGATTGGGTGATGCCTCCGGCAAGGATCCAGCCGCCGCCGTTCCGGTGCGGGGGCTCCCGGAGCGCGGCCGCGTGCTGTGCCGCGGGTTCATCGAGTCCGTGACGTATGCCCCGGCCGGCGAAGTTGCCGCCTTCACCGCCATCGTCACCGACCATGACGCCCCGCCGCCGAAGGCACGCACTGCTGTGCAGGCACGCCCGGCCGCGCAGGCCATTCAGTCCGGGGCCCGCCGCAAGGCCCCCGCCGTGGCCGCCGACCGGCTCCGGGTGATCTGGCTGGGACGCCGCAGGATCCCCGGCGTCAAGGCAGGCCTGGAACTCCGGCTCGAGGGGATGGTCACGGTGCGTGATGGGCTGCCCACCATGTTCAATCCGCGTTACGAAATACTCTCCCGCCAGGAGGAGCAATGAGCACCCCCGAAGACCCGCAGCCGCGCACCGCGCCCCCGCGCACCGCGCCGCAGGGTCGCGAAGCGGCCGGCCCCGCGCAGCCCACCGTGGCCCAGCTCGCCGAAGGCTATGCGGCCAAGGCCGGACTGCACCGTTCCCGCAACGGCAACATCGACGTGCTCAAGAGCGCCGGCGGTGTCCAGGGCCTCGCCGAAAGCATCCTTCCGGGGCTCGTGTTCCTGATTGCGTTTACCGTCAGCCGCGAACTTCCGCTGGCGCTGGTCGCCTCGCTCGCCGTGGCCGCGGTGTTCACCGTCGCGCGGCTCATCCAGCGCAAGCCGCTGACGCAGGCGCTGGCCGGCATTGTCGGCGTCGGTCTCTCTGCGTGGCTGGCGAACTCGACCGGCAAGGCCGAGGATTTCTACGTGCTCGGGTTCTTCACCAACCTCGGGTACATCATTGCGATGTCCATCTCGATCGCGGTGCGGTGGCCCTTCGCCGGGCTCCTCTTCGGGTTCATCCGGAACGAGGGCCTGGACTGGCGCAAGCACCCCGCCCGGGTGAAGGCGTACCGGATCGGTACCTGGGTGATCATCTCGGTCCTGGTCCTTCGCCTGCTCGTCCAGGTCCCGTTGTATTTCATGGGGGAGCAGGGCCTCGCCGGCCTCGCCACCACCAGGCTGATCATGGGTGCGCCGCTGTACATCCTGGGTATGTGGGTCGCCTGGCTGCTCACCCGCCCCGCGCCGGCCGCCGTTGACGAGCCAGTTGACGGGCCGTCCGAAGCCAACTAACTCGCAGTTGTTGCCGTTTTGAGGCGTCGAAACGGCAACAACTGCCAGCTAGTTGGGCGGGTCAGCCCTCGAAGCCGTCGTCGCCGGCGGACTGGGTCTCCCGGCCGTGCTGGTCGGCGGTGACCGGGTGCTGGCCGGCGGACGGCTCCCCGGCGGACTCGACGCCGGACTCCGGGGCGGAGAGCAGCGCGCGCAGGCCGTCCTCGGCGGCGATCGTGGTGACGAAGAACAGCTCGTCGCCGCCGTCGATCACGTCGTCGCGGCTGGGCGTAATCGGGGCCTGGTCGCGCAGGATCGCGACCAGGGCCGCGTCCTCGGGCCAGTCAATGTCGCCCACCGTCAGGCCGATCACATGCGAATCGTGCGGCACCGTGAATTCCACCAGTGAGGACACCCCGGTCTGCAGGGTCAGCAGCCGGACCAGGTCGCCGATCTCCACCGCTTCCTCCACCAGGGCGGTCATCAGCTGCGGGGTGTTGACCGCGACGTCGACGCCCCAGGAATCGTCGAACATCCAGTCGTTCTTCGGGTTGTTGACGCGGCCCACGGTCCGGCCGACGCCGAATTCGGTCTTGGCCAGCAACGAGACCACCAGGTTCACCTTGTCGTCGCCCGTCGCGGACACCACGACGTCGGCGTCCTCCAGCCGGGCGTCCTTGAGCGTGCTGAGCTCGCAGGCGTCGCCGACCAGCCAGTGCGCCCCGCGCAGCCCGCTGCGGCCAATCACCTCGGGTTTGAGGTCGATCAGCAGGATCTCGTGTTTGTGGGCCAGCAGTTCACGGGCGATCGATGAACCGACGCTGCCTGCCCCGACGATGACGACTTTCACTTAGGACTCCTTGACGGGGGACTTGGCAAGAATATGGGCGACCTCGGAGGTGCGGTCCACGCTCAGCATGGCGTGAACGGTGTCTCCATCCTGGAAGGCTGTTCCCGGGCCGGGAAGGATGCCCTCGCCGAAGCGGGTGAGGTACGCGATGCGGATGTCGGCGGCCTTTTCGATCGCGGACAGCGGCTGCCCGATCCAACCGGAGTCCACGTCCACCTCGGCCAGCACCAGCCGCCCGGAAGGATCGCGGAAGTCGCCGGCGAGGTGCTGCTCCGGCAGGATCCGGCGCAGCACCTGGTCCGCGCTCCAGCGCACCGCCGCGACCGTGGGGATGCCGAGCCGCTGGTAGATTTCCGCGCGGCCCGGGTCATAGATCCGCGCCACCACGTGCGGGACGTGGAACGTCTCGCGCGCCACCCGGGTGGCAAGGATGTTGGAATTGTCACCGCTGGACACGGCCGCGAAGGCGTAGGCCTCCTGGACGCCGGCCTGCTTGAGCGTTTCCCGGTCAAAGCCGACGCCGGTGACCTTGCGGCCGGAAAAGCCGGTCCGTAGCCGCCGGAAAGCGCGGTCGTCCTGGTCGATGATCGCGACCGAATGGCCGGCGTCCTCCAGTGTGTGCGCCAGGGTTGCCCCAACGCGGCCACAACCCATGATCACGAAGTGCGCCACACGTGCCTCCTCAAGCTTCTTTTGTTCTGCTGCTGCGTAAAACTGTACCGGCCACGGGCGCCCGGGAGACGGTCCGACGGCGGTGCGGTCCGCCGGCCGCTTAGCGACGGGCTCCGCCGTCATGACATCGCGTCCGAATCAGACTAGCTTTGTCTGGTGCTGACAATTTTCAATGCCGTGAAGCGGGTGCTGGTAGGCAGGCCCTTCCGGAACGACCGTCTGGCCCACACCCTCCTGCCCAAGCGGATCGCGCTGCCGATTTTCGCCTCCGATGCGCTCTCCTCGGTGGCGTACGCACCGGACGAAATCCTGCTGACCCTGGCGCTGGCCGGCGTCAGCGCCGTGGCCTTTTCACCCTGGGTGGGCCTGGCCGTGATGGTGGTGCTGCTCACCGTCGTGGCGTCCTACCGCCAGAACGTCCACGCCTACCCCTCCGGCGGCGGCGACTACGAGATCGCCAACGAAAACCTCGGCAAGTACGCGGGCCTCACGGTCGCCGCGGCCCTGCTGGTGGACTACGTCCTTACGGTCGCGGTGTCGATGTCCTCTGCCGCCGCCTACCTCACCACCGCCGTCCCCTCTTTGCATGGCCAGCAGGCCACGATCGCCACGATCGGCGTCGTGGTCCTGGCCCTGGTGAACCTGCGCGGCATCCGCGAAGCCGGCAGCGTCTTCGCCGTGCCGACCTACATCTTTATGTTCTCGATCCTCGGCATGACCGCCGTGGGCGTCTTCCAAGCCGCCACGGGCCAGCTCGGGCAGGCGCCGTCGGCCGAATTCCAGATCGTGCCCACCCCGGGGTTCGACGAGGGGCTGGTCGGCCTGACCGGAGCGTTCCTGCTGCTCCGGGCGTTCTCCTCCGGGGCCGCCGCGCTGACCGGCGTGGAGGCCATCAGCAACGGCGTGCCGAACTTCAAGAAGCCCAAGAGCAAGAACGCCGCGACGACACTGCTGCTGCTCGGTGTGATCGCGGCTTCCATGCTGGCCGGCATCATCTACCTGGCCAACGCCACCAAGGTGCACATCGTGCAGGACCCGGCCAAGGAGTTCCTGCTCAACGGCAAACCGGTGGACGAGGGCTACATCCAGAACCCGGCCATCAGCCAGATTGCTCAGACCGTCTTCGGTGCCGGCTCGCTGCCGTTCTATATCGTCGTCGCCGCCACCGGCGTCATCCTGGTATTTGCCTCGAACACCGCCTTCAACGGCTTCCCGGTCCTCGGCTCCATCCTGGCCCAGGACGGCTACCTGCCGCGCCAACTCCGCACCCGCGGTGACCGGCTCGCGTTCAGCAACGGTGTGCTGGCGCTGGCCGCCGGTGCGCTGGTGCTGATCATCGCCTTCAACGCCGACGTCACCAAGCTCATCCAGCTGTATATCGTGGGCGTCTTCATCTCGTTCACGCTGAGCCAGCTCGGCATGATCCGGCACTGGGGCCGGGAACTGAAGCTCGCCAAGGACCCGGCCGCGAAACTGCGGATGCTCAAGTCGCGGACCATTAACACGATCGGCTTCGGCATGACCGGACTGGTCCTGGTGATCGTGCTGATCACGAAGTTCGAGCAGGGGGCCTGGATCGCGCTGCTGGCCATGTTCATCCTGTTCCTGATCATGTGGAGCATCCGGGCGCACTACGACAATGTGGCCAAAGAGCTCGCCGTGGATGAGGACTCCTCGCCCCGGGCGCTGCCCACCCGGGTGCACGCCGTGCTGCTCGTCTCGCACGTCCGCAAGCCCGTGCTGAGGGCCTTGGCCTACGCCCGCGCCTCGCGGCCCTCCCGGCTGGACGCCATCACGGTGGACATCAGCCCGGAGGAGACCGAGCAGACACTGGAGGACTGGGAGAAGCTGGAGATCCCCGTGCCGCTGACCGTGCTGGCCAGCCCGTTCCGCGAGACTGTCACCCCGATCATGGAGTACATCAAGAACATGCGGCGCGATTCGCCGCGTGACCTGATCGTCGTCTACATCCCCGAATACGTCGTGGGCAAGTGGTGGGAGCAGCTGGTGCACAACCAGACGGCGCTGCGGATCAAGACCCGGCTGCACTTCGAGCCCGGGGTCATGGTGGCGAGCGTGCCGTGGCAGCTGAAATCGTCCGAAGAAGCCAAGAAACTGCAGGATATCCAATGAGCACCGACACCCGGACACCCGCCCGCACCGAGCTGATTGTCGACGTCGGCCCCGTTGCCCACGGCGGCCACTGCGTGGCCCGGCACGAGGGCCGCGTGATTTTCGTCCGCCACGGGATCCCCGGCGAAAAAGTGCGGATCCGGCTGACCGAGGACGGCGAAACCGCGAAGTTCTGGCGCGCCGACGTCGTCGAGGTGCTGGAGCCCTCCGCGGACCGGGTGGACCACTTCTGGCACGCGGCCGACGCCCTGCGCTCCTGGTCGCACGGACACGCGCCGGTCGGCGGCGCCGAGCTGGGCCACATTTCGCTGGACCGCCAACGCCGCCTCAAGGCCGAGGTCCTGGCCGAGCAGCTGCGCCGGCTGGCCGGCGTCGACCTGGCCGTTCCGGTCGAGGCCGTGGGGGAGGCAGCAGCCGGGGCCGGCACCGGCCTGGCCTGGCGGACCCGCGCGGGCTTTGCCGTGACGGCCGGCGGCAAGCTCGGCATGCACGCGCACCGCTCCGACGCCGTCTTTCCGGTCCGCGAGATGCCGCTGGCCGTCGACGCCATCAACGCGCTGAGGCTCTGGGACATCGAGCTGCAGGGGATCGAGCGGGTGGAGGTCGCGGCACCGGCCAACGGGTCCCGCCCGCTGGTGCTCCTGGTCCCGTCCGCCGGGACCCGGGCCAAGCTCGGCGCCATCGTGGCCCAGCTGCCGGAGGACGTCTCGGTGGCGGCCGTTGACCCGGGCACGGGCGCCGTGACTCAATTGCGCGGCCGCACCTGGGTGCAGGAAACCGCGGCCGGCCACGAGTACCGTGTCAGCGGCGACGGCTTCTGGCAGATCCACCGCGACGCCCCGGAGACGCTGGTGGGCGCCGTGACCGGAGTCCTGCACGACGGCGGCTACCTCGCCGCCGGGTCCGTCGCGGCGGACCTGTACGCCGGCGCCGGACTCTTCACCGCGCCCCTGGCCGACGCCGTCGGGGTCACCGGGTCCGTACTGTCCGTGGAAGGGGCGCCGGGCACCAGCCGGGATGCCCGCAAGAACCTCCATGGCGCACCCCAAGTGGAAATCATCCAGGGCAAGGTCGAACGCGTGCTGCGGCAGCAGCCACGCAGCTTCGATGCCCTGCTGCTGGACCCGCCCCGGGCCGGCGCCGGCAAGGCGGTCGTCAACCAGCTGGTGGCGGCCGGGCCCCGGGCCATCGCCTATGTGTCCTGCGATCCCGCGTCGTTCGCGCGGGACGTGGGGTACTTCCAGCAGGCCGGCTGGGCGCTGGAGGGGCTGCGCGCCTTCGACCTCTACCCGCACACCCACCACCTGGAGACTGTGGCGTTACTGACTCCGCGGGGCTGAGGCCACTAGGATGGGCGGAGTAGTCCGACATCGCGCACTGCAGTCACTTTTCAGGAATCACTGTTAAGAAACCATCACCCATGTCTTAGTTAGGCTGGCCTAACTAGCAAGGGGTCTGCGGCGCGACAAAGATGAAACTGTTGCGAGAGGAGTCCTGCGATGAGCATTGTGGACAGCTTCGGTTCAAAAGGCAAACTTAATGTAGCCGGTACCGAATACGAAATTTTCCGGTTGAACTCCGTTGAAGGTGCAGAAAACCTTCCGTTCAGCCTCAAGGTATTGCTTGAAAACCTGTTGAGGACCGAGGACGGCGCGAACATCACGGCCGATCACGTCCGCGCATTGGCCGGGTGGGATCCCAACGCCGAGCCCGACACTGAAATCCAGTTCACGCCGGCGCGCGTGATCATGCAGGACTTCACTGGCGTGCCCTGCGTTGTCGACCTCGCCACCATGCGTGAGGCCGTCAAGGAACTCGGCGGCGACCCCAAGCGGGTCAACCCGCTGGCGCCGGCGGAAATGGTCATCGACCACTCCGTCCAGATCGACGCCTTCGGCAACTCCGGCGCACTGGAGCGCAATATGGAGATCGAGTACCAGCGCAACGGCGAGCGGTACCAGTTCCTGCGTTGGGGCCAGACCGCGTTCGACGACTTCAAAGTCGTCCCGCCGGGAACCGGCATCGTGCACCAGGTCAACATCGAGTACCTGGCCCGCACCGTCATGACCCGCGAGGTTGATGGCGCGCTCCGCGCCTACCCGGACACCTGCGTCGGCACCGACTCGCACACCACCATGGTCAACGGCCTGGGCGTGCTCGGCTGGGGCGTCGGCGGCATCGAAGCCGAGGCTGCCATGCTGGGCCAGCCCGTCTCCATGCTGATTCCGCGCGTCGTCGGCTTTAAGCTGACCGGCTCCATCCCGGCCGGCGCCACCGCCACCGACGTCGTGCTCACCATCACCGAGCAGTTGCGCCAGCACGGCGTGGTCGGCAAGTTCGTGGAGTTCTACGGAGAAGGCGTCGCGGCCGTGCCGCTGGCCAACCGCGCCACCATCGGCAACATGAGCCCCGAATTCGGCTCCACCGCCGCTATGTTCCCGATCGACGACGTCACGCTCGACTACCTGCGCCTCACCGGCCGGTCCGACGAGAACGTCGCCCTCGTCGAGGCGTACGCCAAGGAGCAGGGCCTCTGGCACGATCCGTCCCGCGAAATCAAGTTCTCCGAGTACCTCGAGCTGGACCTGTCGACCGTTGTTCCGTCGATCTCCGGCCCGAAGCGCCCGCAGGACCGGATCATCCTCACCGAGTCGAAGGCCCAGTTCCGCGAGGACCTGCGCAACTACGTGAAGGAAGACCTCGCCGACGGCAGCCTGGACGAAGCGATCGACGAGAGCTTCCCGGCGTCGGACTCGCCGTCCTTCACCGCCTCGGCGACCCACCTCGCGGACCAGGCCCCGCACGGCCACGGCCCCAAGGCCAACGGACGCCCGTCCAAGACGGTGGCCGTCAAGACCGCCGACGGCCGCGAGTTCGAACTGGACCACGGTGCGGTGTCGATCGCCTCGATCACCTCCTGCACCAACACGTCCAACCCGTCCGTGATGCTGGCCGCCGCGCTGCTGGCCCGCAATGCCGTGGAGAAGGGCCTCGCCTCAAAGCCGTGGGTCAAGACCTCCGTGGCCCCGGGTTCCAAGGTCGTCACCGACTACTACAACAAGTCTGGCCTGACCCCGTACCTGGAGAAGCTTGGCTTCTACATCGTCGGCTACGGCTGCGCGACCTGCATCGGTAACTCCGGCCCGCTCGACGCCGAAATCTCCGAGGCCATCCAGGCCAACGACCTTTCCGTCACGGCAGTCCTCTCGGGCAACCGCAACTTCGAAGGCCGGATCAACCCGGACGTCAAGATGAACTACCTGGCCTCCCCGCCGCTGGTCATCGCGTACGCCCTCGCCGGCACCATGGACTTCGACTTCGAGAACGACGCGCTGGGCCAGGACGAGGCCGGCAACGACATCTTCCTGAAGGACATCTGGCCGAACCCGGTCGAGGTCCAGCAGGTCATCGACTCCTCGATCGACAAGGGCATGTTCGCCCGCGGCTACGAGGGCGTCTTCGAGGGCGACGACCGCTGGAAGGCGCTCGACACCCCGGCCGGCGACACCTTCGCCTGGGATGAGAAGTCCACATACGTCCGGAAGCCCCCGTACTTCGAGGGCATGCAGGCCAAGCCGGAGCCCGTGAAGGACATCACCGGAGCCCGCGTGCTGCTCAAGCTCGGCGATTCCGTCACCACGGACCACATCTCCCCGGCCGGTTCCTTCAAGTCCGACACCCCGGCCGGCCAGTACCTGCTGGCCAACGGTGTGGAGCGCAAGGACTTCAACTCCTACGGCTCGCGCCGTGGCAACCACGAAGTCATGATCCGCGGCACCTTCGCCAACATCCGGATCAAGAACCAGCTCCTCGACGGCGTCGAGGGCGGCTTCACCCGCGACTTCACGCAGGCCGACGGCCCCCAGGCCTACGTCTACGACGCCGCGCAGAACTACCAGGCCGCCGGCACCCCGCTGGTTGTCCTGGCCGGCAAGGAGTACGGCTCCGGCTCGTCCCGTGACTGGGCCGCCAAGGGCACTGCACTGCTCGGTGTCAAGGCTGTCGTCGCGGAGAGCTACGAGCGCATCCACCGCTCCAACCTGATCGGCATGGGCGTCCTGCCGCTGCAGTACCCGGCCGGCCAGAACGCCGCCAGCCTGGGACTGACTGGCACGGAAACCTTCGTGGTCGAGGGCGTCACCGCCCTCAACGAAGGCACCACGCCGAAGACCCTCAAGGTCACCGCCACGGCCGAAGACGGCACCACCACGAGCTTCGACGCGGTCCTGCGCATCGATACCCCGGGTGAAGCCGACTACTACCGCAACGGCGGCATCCTGCAGTACGTGCTGCGCCAGATCTCCGCGTAGGGTCCCGCGGTAAACCCGGCAACGCTTTTCCGCCGGGTTTACCGGGGGAGCGCGGAGATCGTCTCCGCTAGCTAGCGGCGTCCGGCAGCACCGCCCGAAAGCCCCGGTCCGTCCCCGACGGACCGGGGCTTTCCCGTTTCCGGCATCCCGCCCGGTTCCGAGGCGTTAGAGTTAAAAGGCATGTCTACTACCCGCAAGGAGGGGCCGTTGGGAATCTTGGAGACCATCCGGAGTCCGCAGGACCTGAGCAAATTGTCCGAGGCGCAGCTGGAACAGCTGGCCGCCGAGGTCAGGGAGTTCCTGATCGGCAACGTTTCCCAGACGGGAGGCCACCTCGGGCCGAACCTCGGCGTCGTTGAACTCACCATTGCGGTGCACCGGATCTTCGATTCCCCCCGCGACAGCATCGTCTTTGACACCGGCCACCAGTCCTATGTGCATAAGCTCCTCACCGGCCGCCAGGACTTCAGCACGCTCCGCCAGCAGGGCGGCCTCTCCGGCTATCCGGACCGCGGCGAATCCGAGCACGACATTGTCGAAAGCTCCCATGCCTCGTCCTCGCTGTCCTGGGCCGACGGCATCTCCCGCGCCCGCCGGCTGACCGGCGACGGCGACCGGTACGTCATTGCCGTCGTCGGCGACGGCGCCCTGACCGGCGGCATGGCCTGGGAGGCCATCAACAACATCGCCGCGGACAAGAAGCGCCGCGTGGTGATCGTCGTCAACGACAACGGCCGCTCCTACGCCCCGACCGTGGGCGGCGTCGCCGACTACCTCGCCTCGCTGCGCCCCACGATCGATTCGCTTCGCGCCGCGCCCGCCTACGAAGGCGCCCTCGACTGGTGGAAGAAGCGGCTGCAGAGCGGCGGCCCCGTGGGCCAGTTCACCTACAAGAGCCTGCATGCCATGAAGAAGGGCATCAAGGACTGGTGGGCGCCGCAAGGCATGTTCGAGGACCTCGGCATGAAGTACATCGGCCCGGTGGACGGCCACAACCTCCAGGCCATGGAGAACGCGCTGTCCACGGCCAAGAACTACGCCGGGCCAGTGATCGTCCACGCCATGACCGAAAAGGGCCACGGCTACGCGCCGGCCCGCGCCCATGAGGCGGACCAGTTCCACGCCGTCGGGATCATCGACCCGGAAACCGGCGAGCCCACCGAAGCCGGCGGCGCGAAGTCCTGGACTTCTGTGTTCGCCGATGAGATCGCCGATATAGCCGATGAACGCAAGGACATCGTCGGCATCACGGGGGCCATGCTGATCCCGGTGGGGCTGCACAAGTTCGCCGCGCGCCACCCGGACCGGGTGTTCGACGTCGGTATCGCCGAACAGCACGCCCTCACCTCCGCGGCCGGCATGGCCTTCGGCGGACTGCACCCGGTGGTGGCCGTCTATGCGACCTTCCTGAACCGCGCCTTCGACCAGTTGCTGATGGACGTGGCGCTGCACAAGGCCGGCGTCACCGTGGTGCTGGACCGGGCCGGCGTCACCGGGCCCGACGGCGCCAGCCACCACGGCATGTGGGACATGGCAATGGTGCAGATCGTTCCCGGCCTGCACCTGGCAGCGCCCCGCGACGCGTCCCGGCTGCGCGAGGAACTGCGCGAGGCGGTCGCCGTCGAAGACGCCCCCACCGTCATCCGCTACTCCAAGGGCACGGTCGGCGCCGAAGTGGAAGCACTCGAACGCCTCAGCGACGGGGTCGACGTGCTGGCGCGCCGGCCTGCCGGGTCGAGCGAAAACGACGTCCTGATCGTCAGCGTCGGCGCGATGTCCGAACTCGCCCTTGACGTCGCCAACCGCCTGGGCGCCCAGGGCATCAGCTCCACGGTGGTGGACCCGCGCTGGGTCCTGCCGGTCCCCAAGTCCGTCATCGCCCTCGCCTCGCACCACCGCCTCGTGATCTGCATCGAGGACGGCGTCCGGGCCGGCGGCGTGGGCTCACGGATCCGCCAGGAAATGCGTGCCGCCGGGGTGGACACCGCGCTCAACGAGGTGGGCCTTCCGGTGGAGTTCCTGGACCACGGGAGCCGCAGCCAGGTGCTCGAGCGCGTGGGACTCACCGCCCAGCAGATCACCCACGACGTCGTCGCCCAGGTCCTCGGGACCAAGGTGCCGTTCGCGCGGCCGCTGCCCGGCCAGGCGCATCCCAGCACCGGCAGCCTGCCGATCCTGTGAGGACCCCGTCATTGGACCAGCAGTACCACGCCGTCACGGCACAGCAAGCACCCTTCGACGGCACGTGCCGCGGACGGTTTACGAAGGGACAGCCATGAGCGGCATCATCCGGGTTTACAAACGCGACGAAGAGGGAGTCCTGCACTTCAGGGAGGCCTGGATCGATGAGGAGTACCACGAGTTCGTGATGAACCACGGCGTCGTCGGGCACCAGAGCACCACCGAGGAAACCGGCGCGGCCGACGCAGAGACCGCGGAGCGGCTCATGGACGCGTTCGCCGTGCAGTGCGCCGAGGACGGCTACGCCGAAATTCCGGAGGAGGAGCAGTTCTGGGTCGTGGCGCAGTACGCGCTCAAGACCAAGGACGGCACCAGCCGCGACCGCTACCTCGAGGAAAAGGCCAAGGACGCCCTGATCAGCCACCTCGCCTGGCGCGGCCTCGGAGTGGTGGACCGCTCCGAATTCTCCGACGCCAAGCTGAACATTTTCTGCCTCACCCCGGACATCAACAAGACCGTCAACGCGATCAAGGTCTGCATCCGCGGCGAGGACCTGGACTTCACCAAGCTCAGCATCGGCGCCGCACCGTTCGGCGGAACGGACTTCAAACTCAAGCACTCGGCCAAACCCACCAACAGCTTCACGCTCTAGGCACCACCCGTCCGGAAAATGGCCCGGAAAGTACCTGCAAGGAGCCGGACACGGCTCACATCAGTTTTGGGGGCAAGCGACTGGAAGGCAACGCAATGACGCGAAAATCCTCTCGACCCGGCAGCACTCCACTTCCCGCAGGGCTGGCGGCCCCCGCCCGCAAGTCCCTGGCACATGAAGGCGTGGAAACCCTCGAACATGTCATGGAACTGGGCCGCCGCAAGCTGACCGGGATGCCCGGCGTCTGCCCGCGCACCCTGGCCCAGCTCCAGGACGCCATGGACGAACACGGGCTGGAACTGCCCGCAGGATAGGGGGACGGGCCCCTGTGGCGGAGGGGGGGCGTGCCGCCCTTGACGCGGCGGCGCGCGCGCCCGTTATAGGCTGAATCCCATGACTGAATACCGCCGCGTAGGAAATTCCGGACTGACCGTCTCCGTCGTGGGCTTGGGCTGCAACAACCTGGGCCGGGCCAACACCGCCACCGAGTCGCAGGAGGGGACCGACGCCGTCGTCCATGCGGCCCTGGACGCCGGCATTACCTTCTTCGACGTCGCGGACACCTACGGCCGCGAGCCCGGGCTCAGCGAAACCATGCTGGGCAAGGCACTCGGGTCCCGCCGCGACGACGCCGTGATCGGCACCAAGTTCGGCATGGACATGGGCGGAGCCAACGGCAACGACTTCGGCGCCCGTGGATCCCGCCGCTACATCATCAAGGCCGCGGAGGCGTCCCTGCGGCGGCTCGGAACGGACTGGATCGACCTGTACCAGTTCCACACGCCGGACCCGCTCACCCCCATCGATGAGACCCTCGCGGCCCTCGATGAACTCGTGACCAGCGGAAAGGTCCGCTACATCGGCCACTCCAACCGGGCCGGCTGGCAGGTCGCCGAGGCCGAATTTGTGGCCCGCAACCGCGGCGGAGCCCGGTTCATCTCCAGCCAGAACCACTACAACCTGCTGGACCGCCGCGCCGAGCTGGAAGTCACCCCGGCCGCCGAAGCCTACGGCCTGGGTGTGCTGCCCTACTTCCCGCTGGCCAACGGCCTGCTGACCGGCAAGTACTCCGAGGGCCAGGCGCCGGAAGGTTCGCGCCTGAGCCACACGCGCACCAACCTCGTCCACGACGCCGATTGGAAGCAGCTGGGGGCGTTCTCCGCGTTCGCCGCCGAGCGGGATCTGACCGAGATCCAGGTGGCCTTCTCCTGGCTTGCCGCCCAGCCCTCCGTCAGCAGCGTCATCGCGGGCGCGACCAGGCCCGAACAGGTCCGGCAGAATGCCGCCGCCGTCGCCTGGGTCCCGGACGCCCAGGAGCTCGCCGAACTCGATGAGATCTTCCCGCGCACGCCGAAGGTCGCACTGTTCTGAGCCGCACTGTGCCCGAGACTGACGCCGCCCTCCGGCGGATCCTGATGGATGTCGATACCGGCATCGACGACGCCCTGGCCATCGTCTACCTGCTGTCCCGGCCCGAGGTTCACCTGCAGGCGATCACCTGCACCGCCGGCAACGTCGGCGCGCGCCAGGTGGCCCTGAACAGCCTGTCACTGCTGGAGCTGTGCGGGCGGCAGGGGATAGAAGTCGCTATCGGCGCCGAGGTCCCGCTGGAAATCCCGCTCGTCACCACCGAAGAGACCCACGGGCCGCAGGGGATCGGCTACGCCGAGCTGCCCGCCCCCGCCCAGCCGATTTCGCAGCGCCACGCCGTCGACGTCTGGGTGGAGGAGGCCCGGGCGCACCCGGGGGAGATCACCGGGCTGATCACCGGACCGCTGACCAACTTCGCCCTTGCCCTGCGCCGCGAACCGGAACTGCCGCGGCTGCTCAAGGGCCTCGTCATCATGGGCGGCAGCTTCTACTACCAGGGCAACACGACCCCGACGGCGGAATGGAACACCTCGGTGGATCCGCACGCCGCCAAGGAGGTCTTCGCGGCCTACCGCGGGCTGCCGGAGGACAAGCTGCCGGTGGTCTGCGCCCTGGAATCGACCGAACGGATTGAGATGCTGCCGGAGCACCTGCGTCGGCTCGGCGAGGCCGCCGGCGCCGCCGAACCCGAGCTGGTGCTCCCGGACCAACCCGAGGGGCAGCGGAGCACCTCCAGCAGCCCGCTGGTCGCCTGCCTGTCCGACGCGATCCGCTTCTACATGGAGTTCCACCGGCTCTACGACCAGGGCTACGTGGCCCACATGCACGATGCGTTCGCCGCCTGTGCCGCCGTTGGACGCACACCGTTCAGCACCCGGGCAGCGACTGTCGACGTCGAGACCGACTCCCCGCTGCTGGCCGGCACCACCGTGGCCGACTTCCGCGGACTCTGGGGGCTGCCGCCGAACGCCCGGATCGTCGCGGACAACGATCCCGGCCAGTGCTTCGACGAGCTGATTTCCTCGGTGGGCGCCCTGGCCCGGTCGCTGGCCTCACGGTAGCCGCAACCGGGAACAGGAGCCCCCGGCGGCGGTGTACCCCCCGGTGTTCCCGGCGGTGTTTCCGGCGGGGCGGGGGATCGCTAAGATGATAGCTGCGCCGAGGTGACATGAGGCGGATATTCCAGACCCACGCCGAAGGACTTTTCCCATGTCACAGCAGCCCCTGACCCTCCCCGACGCAGGCTCCAGGAACGGAGCCGCACGGTCCCCGCGCCGCCGTCGGCTGCTCGAAGTCGCGGGCGCCGCGGCCATCGCGGCCACCTATGTCTTCCTCGTCCTGACCCAGCCGGTGGAGCTCGCCGACGGCCTGGCCAGCTTCTCCGCGCTCGTGGCCCTCGGCGGATTCCTGCTCGGCGCGGCACTGCTGCTGGTCGCCGTGTTGCCCGTACTGCCCACGTCCACCCTGGTCCTGATACCGGTGGCGATCGTGCTCAACGTGGTCCTCGGCCAGCTGATGGGCAGCACCGGACTGCCGTTCTACCTCGACGCGATCGGCACGGTCCTGATCGCCGTCCTGGCCGGCCCGGCCGCCGGCGCCGCCACCGGAGTGCTCGGCAGCATCGTATGGTCCTTCGTCAACCCCACCGTGCTCCCCTTCGCCGCCGGCGCGGCCCTGATCGGCTTCCTCGCCGGACTCGCCGCCCGCGGCGGCCTGTTCCGCCGCTTCTACCTCGCGCCCGTGGCCGGCTTCGTCACCGGGATCCTGGCCGGCGTTGTCTCCGCCCCGATTGCGGCGTTCGTCTACGGCGGAACCGCGGGCCTGGGCACCGGAGCCGTCGTCAGCGCCTTCCGCGCCATGGGCGACACCCTGCTGGCCGCCATCACCAAGCAGGCCCTCATCTCGGACCCGATGGACAAGGCCATCGTCTTCACGATCGCCGCCCTGCTGGCGTATGCCCTGCCACGCCGCACCACGTTCCAGTTCGCCTTCGTCCGCCGCTTCCGGGTGCTCGCCGGCAAGGCCCCGGCGGCACCTGTCGCCTAAACCATGCGCCTGCACCCGCTGACGGCCCTGACCGCGGCAGGCTGCGCCGCGGTCACCACGACGGCGGCGGGCAGCTGGCCGCTGTCCCTCGCGGTGGCCCTGGCGGCCGTGCTGCTCGCCGTGCGCGCGAGCGTGGGGCCCCGGGTGCTGGCGTCCGCAGCGGTCATCCTGGCGCCGCTGTGCCTGTCCCTGCTGGTACTGCACGGGCTCTTCTTCCCGGAAGGCCACACGGTGCTGGCGCAGTGGGGGCCGGCCCGGGTGACCACAGAGGGGCTTGGCTTCGCCCTGGAGCTGGCCTCGCGGACGGCCGCGTCGGTCCTGGTGCTCCTGCTGTTCTCCTTCACCGTCAACGTCCCGGATCTCCTGACCGCCCTGGCCATTCGGCGGATCCCCCCGCAGTTCAGCTTTGTGCTCGCTTCCACGCTCACCCTGGTCCCCGCCGTGGCCGGTCGGCTGGAGAAGATCCGGCAGGCGCAGGAGGCGCGCGGGCTGGTGGTGCGGCGCGGGCTGCTGCCCAAACTGGCCGCCGCCAGGCTGCAGGCGGTGCCGCTGGTCCTGGGCCTGCTGGAAGACGCCGGGGTCCGGGCGCAGGCGCTCGACGCGCGCGGTTTCGGCGCACCGGGCCCGCGGACCAGCTACCGGCAGCTGCAGGACCCGCCCGGGCAGCGGATTTTCCGTGTCGCGGCGCTCCTGCTGACCGCGGCCGCCGTGGTGCTGCGGCTCGTCACGGCCTGGCCGACGGCGGTCCCCGCATGAGCGCGTCCGGACGCGCCACCTCCTCGCCGCCGGCAGCCGCCGCGCGGATCGTCAGCTTCAGCTTCCACGGCGACGCAGGGGAGGCCCTGCGCGACGTACGGCTGTCCGTGCGGCCGGGTTCCCTGACCGCCGTGTTGGGAGGTTCCGGCAGCGGCAAGACCACCCTCGGCAAGGTACTCGCCGGCTGGCTCCGGGCCGGCCACTCCGGGATCCTGCGCGGGAGCCTGGCCCTCGGCGCCGATGTCCTGGAGTTCGACGGCGCTAGCGGAGACCCCCGGATCGACCCGGCCGCCTGGTCCGGCCGGGTAGGCTACGTGCCGCAGGACGCCGGAGCCATGCTCTCCTCGGTGCGCTCCACGGTCGCCGAGGAGCTGGCCTTCGGCCTCGAGAACCGGGCCGTCCCGCGACTGGAGATGCTCCGGCGCGTGGCGCGGACCGCGGAACTGACCGGTTTGTCCGGGCTCATGGAGCGGGACCCGGCGGAGCTTTCCGGCGGCGAGCTGCGCCGGCTGGCGGTGGCCTGCGCTGTCATTGCCGAGCCGGAGGTGTTGGTCCTGGACGAGCCGCTGGCCTCCCTTGATGCGGCTGGCGGCCGCCAGCTCCGGATGCTGGTGGACGGGCTGCTTGCCGCCGGCACCGCCGTCGTGCTGTTGAGCCAGGCGGTGGATGCACTGGCCCGCGGCGCCGGGCACTGGCTCGTGCTGGACGGCGGCACGGCGACGGCGGAAGGCGCGCCGGCCGAGCTGGCGGGCGGCCCCCATCTGAGCGACGCTGGCGTTGTGGTGGCGGGCCTGGCTGCCGCATCCCCGCCGGCGCTGCCCGTTGCCCCGGCAGCGGCTGCGGCGCCGGTCCTTGAACTGCGGGGGATCGGCTTCGGCTACGGCCCCGCCGGCGTGCTGCGGAACCTGGACCTCACTGTCCGCCCGGGGGAAATTGTCGCCGTCACCGGCCCGAACGGCAGCGGAAAATCCACGCTGCTGCGCCACTTCAACGGGCTGCTCCGGCCCGACGCCGGCGAGGTCCGCGTCCAGGGACAAAGCATCGACGGGATCCCGACCGGCCGCATCGCTGCCTCGGTCGGCCTGCTGTTCCAGCAGCCGCGCGACCAGCTCTTTGAACGGACGGCGCTGCGGGAGGTCGGCTTCGGCCTGCCCCGCCTGGTCGGCGCCGGGGCCGCGGCCGGACGGGCGCTCGAGGCGCTGGCCGCCGTCGGGCTCTCCGACGCCGCGGGGGAGCACCCCGCCGAATTCCCGTCCTCCCGGCAGCGGCTGCTGGCCCTGGCCACCGTGCTGGCCCGCCGTCCGGCCGTCCTGGCCCTGGATGAGCCCACCGTGGGACTGGACCGGCACGGCCTTGAACACCTCGCCGACGCCGTGGCCGCGGCGGCGGCGCGGGGCGCCGGCGTCGTTATGGTCACCCACGACCTCGACTATGCCCGGGCCAGCGCCCACCGAGTCCTCGCGCTCGACGGCGGCACCCTGCGGGAGATCTGACACAAAAGGCGCCGCCGTCCCTGCCTGCTGGCGGGGACGGCGGCGCCTTTTGTGCTTAACGGCTGAGGCTGCTTGCCTTACTCGGCCGGTTCGGAGGCCACACCCGGTGCCAAGAACTTGTTGCCGTTGACCCGTTCGGAGGCGCCCACCCGGTCCAGGTACGGGGTGATGCCGCCCAGGAACATCGGCCAGCCGGCGCCGAGGATCATGCACAGATCGATGTCCTCCGGTCCTGCCACGACGCCTTCGGCCAACATCAGGCCGATTTCCTCAGCGAGGGCGTCCTGCGTGCGGCGCAGCACTTCCTCGGCGGTGGACGGCGAATCGCCGAAGGACAGCAGGGTCAGGGTCTCGGCCGGGATTACCGGCTTGCCCGCCTTCACCGAGGCCGGATCCCAAAGGGACTTGATGCCATTGTCGATCAGCACCTGCAGGTTCTTCGACACGGTGAAGCGGTCCCCGAAAGCGGCGTGCAGGGATTCCTGGACATGCTGAGCGACCGGCAGCCCCACCATGGCGCCAAGGGTGAACGGCGTCATTGGCAGGCCCATCGGGCGCAGCGCGTTGTCCGCCACCTCGGCCGGGGTGCCCTCATCGAACGCGGCGGTCACTTCGCCCATCAGCCGCAGCAGGAGCCGGTTGACCACAAAGGCTGCGGCGTCCTTGACCAGCACTGCGGACTTTTTCAGGCCCTTGGCCAGTTCGAACGCGGTGGCCAGCACGGCGTCGTCCGTCTTGGGCGCACGGACGATCTCCAGCAGCGGCATCACGGCCACCGGGTTGAAGAAGTGGAAACCCACCAGGCGTTCCGGGTACTGCAGGTCCTCGGCCATGGCCGTGACGGACAGCGAGGACGTGTTGGTCGCCAGGATGCACTCGGGCGAAACGATCGCCTCGACCTCCTTGAACACCTGCTTCTTGACGTTGAGTTCCTCGAACACGGCCTCGATCACAAAGTCCGCGTCGGCGAACGCCTCCTTGGACACCGAGCCGCTGACCAGGGCCTTGGTCCGGTTGGCGGCGTCCGGGCTGATCCGCTTCCTCGCGAGCAGCTTGTCCACCTCGGCGTGCACGTAGTCCACGCCCTTGTCCACCCGGGCCTGGTCGATGTCCGTCAGCACCACGGGCACCTTGAGCTGGCGGGCGAAGAGCAGCGCGAGCTGGCTGGCCATCAGGCCGGCGCCCACGACGCCGATCTTCGTGACCGGGCGGGCGAGCTTGCGGTCCGGGGCGCCGGCGGGGCGCTTGGAACGGCGCTGCACGAGGTCCAGGAAGGCGTAGACCGTGGAGCGGAACTCGTCCGTCTGCATGAGGTCCGCGAGCGTCTCGCACTCAAGCTCCGCCGACTCGGCCTGGGTCAGGGTCCGGTTGGCTTCCAGCACGTCCAGGACCTTTGCCGGGGCGGGGGAGGCGTTGGAGGTCTTGGCCTCGACGAAAGCGCGGCCGGCGGCCACGGCGCCGGCCCAGCGCTCGGCGACCTCCGGGGCGGAGGCGTCCACGGCGTTGGCACGGGCCGGGGTGACGGCGCCGGCGATCACTTGGGCGGCCCAGGCTACGGACTGCTCGACGAAGTCCGCGGGCTCGAAGATGGCGTCTGCGACGCCGAGTTCGTAGGCCTGCGGGCCGGTCAGGGTGCGGTTGTTGCTCAGCGGGTTCTCGATCATGACCTTGACGGCGTTCTCGGGGCCGATCAGCCGCGGCAGGATGTAGACGCCGCCCCAGCCCGGGATCAGTCCGATGAACGCTTCGGGCAGGGCCAGCGCGCCTGCCCCGGTGGAGACGGTGCGGTAAGTGGACTGCAGGGCGATCTCCAGGCCGCCGCCCAGGGCCAGGCCGTTGATGAACGCGAAGCTGGGGACACCGAGGTTGGCCAGGGTGGCGTAGACATCGTGGCCGAGCTGGGCCATCCAGAGGCCCTGTTCGCGGCCGCTGACTGATTTGACCGTGGACAGGTCCGCGCCCGCGACCAGGAAGTACGGCTTGCCGGTCACGCCGACGCCGACGATCTCGCCCCGAGCGGCGCGGTCCCGCAGACCCTCCAGTACGGTGCCCAGCTCGATCAGGGTGTTCGGGCCCAGGGTGGTGGGCTTCGAGTGGTCGAGGCCGTTGTCCAGGGTGACCAGTGCAAAGGTCCCGGGGCTGGTGCCATTGACGGCCGGGAGCTTGATGTCCTGGACGTAGGAGTGGGTCACGGTTTCGCCCGGAAACAGTTCGGCAAGTTTGTGGAAATCGGCGGCGCTCATGCTGCGGCTCCAGTCTCGATGGTGGTGTAATCGGTGCCGTAGTCGGCGTGGTGCGGGTTTTCCCAGATGACGGTGGCCCCCATGCCCAGGCCGATGCACATGGTGGTCATGCCGAAGCGGACGCTGGGGTCTTCCTCGAACTGGCGGGCCAGCTGGTTCATCAGCCGGACGCCGGAGGAGGCGAGCGGGTGACCGACGGCGATCGCACCGCCGTAGCGGTTGACGCGGGTGTCGTCGTCGGCGATGCCGAAGTGGTCCAGGAAGCTGAGCACCTGGACGGCGAAGGCCTCGTTGATTTCGAAGAGGCCGATGTCCTCAATGCCGAGTCCGGCGTTCTTGAGGGCCTTCTCGGTGGCCGGCACCGGCCCGATGCCCATGACCTCCGGTTCGACGCCGGCGAAGGCGTAGCTGACCAGCCGCATCTTGACCGGCAGGCCGAGTTCCTCGGCGGCATCGGCCGAGGCCAGCAGGGCGGCAGTGGCACCGTCATTGAGGCCGGCGGCGTTGCCGGCGGTGACGCGGCCGTGCGCGCGGAACGGGGTGCGCAGCGCGGCGAGGTCCTCGACCGAGGTGCCCGGACGCGGCGGCTCATCCGCGGTGTTGACGGTCCAGCCCTGGCCGGGCTTCATGGTGGCGACGGGGACCAGGTCCGGCTGGATCTGTTCCTTGGCGTAGGCCGCGGCCAGCTTGTCCTGGGACGCGACAGCGTAGGCGTCCGTGCGGTCCTTGGTGATGGCGGGGAAGCGGTCGTGCAGGTTCTCCGCGGTGTTGCCCATGTTCAGGGCGGCCGGGTCCACGATCCGTTCGGACATAAAACGCGGGTTGGGGTCCGCGCCGGCGCCCATCGGGTGGTTGCCCATGTGTTCGACGCCGCCGGCGATCACGACGTCGTACGCGCCGAAGCCGATCCCGCTCGCCGTCGTCGTCACCGCGGTCATGGCGCCGGCGCACATCCGGTCAATCGCGAAGCCGGGAACGGTCCGCGGGAGGCCGGCCAGGAGGGCAGCGGTGCGGCCGATGGTCAGGCCCTGGTCGCCGGTCTGGGTGGTGGCGGCGATGGCCACCTCGTCGATCCGCTCGGCCGGCAGGGACGGATTGCGGCGCATGAGTTCGCGGATGCACTTGACCACAAGGTCATCGGCACGGGTTCCGGCGTAGATGCCCTTCTCGCCGGCGCGGCCGAACGGGGTGCGGACGCCGTCGACGAAGACGACGTCGCGGACGGTGTTCTTTCTTCCGGTGGTCTGCTTGGCGCTGCTGGCTTGGCTCACGTATTACTCCTCATTGAGACATGGGTGCCGGATCGCTGCCCGCACCCGTGGGGCCTGGCCGGCAGGAATGATCCTGGCGCATCCCTAGCTATGTTACTCATCAGTAACATAGCTGGCAAGGAGGCGGAGCCGCCGCGTCAGGAAACGGCGTCGGAGGAGGCTTCGCCCGGACCCGTCGATGCTTCCTTGGCTGCTTTGGCTTCCTTGGGCGGCAGCGGCTGCGGGTTGAGGAAGGCTTCGGCGATCAACGGGGCGGTGAGCTGGATCTGCCACTGGCGGGCCCCGAGGTTTTGGAGCTCTTCGGCAATGCCTTCCTCACTGATTTCCGCCGGGGGACGCCATGCCACCCGGCGCAGGTAGTCCGGGGTGAGCAAATTCTCGACCGGCAGGTTGAGTTCCTCGGCCCGGGCCTGCAGCATGGGCCGGGCGGTGGCGAGGCGTGCCGCCGCTTCCGGATCCCGGTCGGCCCAGACGCGCGGGGGCGGGGGAGCGTTGGTGGGCAGGTGCAGCGGCGGCAGCTCGTCGAGGCTGCGGGCGGTACTGATGCAACGCAGCCAGCGCGGAGCCTCGCGCTGCGCGGCCCGGCCGTGGAAGCCCTTGGTGCCGAGCAACTGCGGGACGGTGCTGGGCATGGCCTTGGCGGCCGCCACGAGGGACGAATCGGGGATCAGCCGACCAGGGGCCACGTCGCGCTTCTGGGCCAGCGAGTCGCGCTCCAGCCAGAGTTCGCGGACGGCGGCGAGCTGGCGGCGGTCGCGGATCTGGTGCAGCCCTGACGTCTTGCGCCACGGGTCGATACGCGGCGGGGCCTGTCCGGCCTCGAGGATCGCGGCGAATTCCTGCTCCGCGTAGTCCAGCTTGCCGTCGGCGGTGAGCAGCTCGATCAGCTCCTCGCGCAGCTCGGTGAGGACCTCGACGTCGAGCGCGGCGTAGCGCAGCCAGGGTTCGGGCAGCGGCCGGGTGGACCAGTCCGCGGCCGAGTGTTCCTTGGCCAGGCCGAAGCCCAACAGCTGCTCGATCACCGCGGCGAGGCCCACCCGGGGCAGCCCGGCGAGGCGGGCGGCGAGCTCGGTATCGAAGAGCTTGTCCGGCCACATGCCCAGTTCGGAGAGGCAAGGGAGGTCCTGGCTGGCAGCGTGCAGGATCCATTCGACGCCGCGCAGCGCGTCGTTGATGATGCTGAGGTCCCCGAAAGGCTCCGGGTCGATCAACCAGGTGCCGGCGCCTTCGCGGCGGATCTGGACGAGGAAGGCGCGCTGGCCGTAACGGAATCCGGAGGCCCGTTCGGCGTCCACTCCCGCGGGGCCGTGCCCGGCGGCCAGGGCTGCCGCGCAGCGCTCCAGTCCTGCCTTGGTCTCGATGACCAGCGGTACGCCGTCACGCGGGGCGTCGAGGTCGATGACCTCGGGGACCAGGCTGTCGAAGCCTTCCACCGTGATATGGGCTGCCGTGTCAGGGGCCTGCGCCGCGCCGGCGGCTGTATTGGCTGCGGTGCTCGCGACAGTGTTCGTGACGGTGCTTGAAGCGGTGTTGGTGACGGTGCCTGAAGTGGTGCCCGCGGTGGTGATTTCCGGATTATGAGGGGTCATGATGACTCCAGTTTACCGACAACGCCATCGTTGCAGGCCGAGGCGGTGCGTCGCGATGCCCGTTCATGCCTGCCGTGGACGCCGGCGCGGCAGCGCGGAGACGCCGTCGGGTAGCGGCGGGAGGCCGGCGAAAGTGCAGACCATGTCCGACCAGGCCTCCAGATGCGCGGTGATGTCGCGGCCGGCCGGGGTCCAGGAGGCGCGGAGTTCGATGTCAATGGTTCCGGGCCGGCCAGCCAGCGTGCCGAAGCTCTCGGACAGCACCCGGGTTGCCGTGCCGCCGGCCGACCGGTAGTCGGCCTGGTGGTTTTCCAGCGCCTCCACGAGCCAGGTCCAGGCGACGGAGCCGAGCATCTCGTCGTTGCCCATCTCCGGTTCCAGCTGGGCGCGGATATAGGTGACGATCCGGAATTCGCCGTCCCAGACCGCGGATCCGTCCGGGTCGTGAAGGAGGATGAAACGGCCGGTGGCCAGTTCGACGTCGTCGCTGCCGGCCGCGGGGGCCAGCGCGGCGGCCGCCGGGCCGTGGATTGCCCCGGACGCGCCGTCGCCGGGGACCACCACTTCCGCGCCGAGTGCCACGGCGAACGGTGCGAGCCGGCCGGGGGCCGGGATCTCCTCGAGGCGCAGCTCGCTGCGGCACCGTGCTTTTCGAAGGGTTCCCAAGGCGAAGAGGAAATCCGTCGGAACCTGGTCGAGTGCGTTCACAGTGAAAGGGTATGCATGGGCATCCTCCCGGCCCGGCAGGCTCGCCGCCCTGCCGGGCCGGGAGGATGCGCGGCGGTGCGGCTAGGCGTCCGCGAGCTCGCGCTTGATCGCGGCGATGAAGGAATCAACGTCTTCCTCGGTAGTGTCGAAGGAGCACATCCAGCGGACCTCGCGGGCCGCCTCGTTCCAGTCGTAGAAGCGGAAGGACTTCCGCAGCCGGTCCGCCACGCCGGCGGGAAGGACGGCGAAGACGCCGTTGGACTCGGTCTTTTGGCTCAGTTCGACGCCGGGAATCGACTCGACGCCGGCGCGCAGCCGGGCAGCCATCGCATTGGCGTGCGACGCCGAACGCAGCCACAGATCACCCTCGAGCAGGGCGATGAACTGGGCCGACATAAACCGCATCTTGGACGCGAGCTGCATGTTCATTTTCCGGAGGTAGACCAGGCCGTGCGCGGCGTCGGGGTTCAGGGCCACCACCACCTCGCCGAAGAGCAGCCCGTTCTTGGTGCCGCCAAAGGACAGGATGTCCACGCCGGCGTCGCGGGTGAAGGCCCGCAGCGGCACGCCCAGGTGGGCGGCGGCGTTGGCCAGCCGGGCGCCGTCCATGTGCAGCTTCATGCCCTTGGAATGGACATGCTCCGCGATCGCGCGCACTTCCTCGGGCGTGTAGCAGGTACCGAGCTCGGTGGTCTGGGTGATGGACACGGCCAGCGGCTGGGCGCGGTGCTCGTCGCCCCAGCCCCAGGCTTCCTGGTCGATCAGGGCCGGGGTGAGCTTCCCGTCCGCCGCGGGCACCTGGAGCAGCTTGATGCCGCCGATCCGCTCGGGGGCACCGTTTTCGTCCATGTTGATGTGGGCGGTGGAGGCGCAAATGACCGCGCCCCAGCGCGGCAGCAGGGACTGCAGCGAGAGCACGTTGGCGCCGGTGCCGTTGAAGACCGGGAAGCACTCGATTCCGGTCCCGAAATGCTCCTCCATCAGCTGCTGCAGGCGGGCGGTGTAGTCGTCCTCGCCGTAGGAGACCTGGTGGCCCTCGTTGGCGGCGGCCAGGGCGGCCAGCACCTCCGGGTGCACGCCGGAATAGTTGTCCGAGGCGAAGCCGCGCACGGAGGGATCGTGGAGCCGCATCGCGGCGCTGGCGGGGCCGGTTTCAACTGTGTTTGTTGCGACCATGTTTGTTTCGACCGTACTGGTCATCGATTTGCTCACGCTTTCAGTCTAGAGAGGTGCCGGCTCATCAGCTAAGTGGCAGCCGCCGGCCGTTCAGTTCCGCGGCGGGGGTCCGGAAGAGCCCGACGGCGGCCGCCGCCAGCTCCTCGACGTCCGTAAAACCCGGGAATTTCCGTTCGGGGGACTTTGCCCGCATGGCGGCGTCAACCAAGGCCTTCACAACGAAGATCGCGGCGGCGCTGCGCTGTTCCCCCGCGTCGGTGCCGGGGCCGGTGGACCCGGACTGGGCCCGGCGGAAGCCGTCGGCCACCGCGAGCGTCCAGGTCTCCGCGGCCGCCTTCGCCGCCGCGTAGCTGGCGCCGCCCGCCGTCGGGCTGGCCACCGCGGTGGACGAGACGATGGCCAGGCGTCCGGTGTCCGAAGCGGCAAGGTCGTCGTAGAAGGTCCGGCTGACGTTGCGCAGCGTGGTCACGGCGTTGCGTTCCAGGAAGTCCCAGTCCTCGTCGCTCTGGTCCGTGATGCCTTTCGCGCCGCGCCAGCCGCCGACCAGGTGGATCACGCCGTCGACGCGTCCGGCCTGCTCGGTGAGCGTCGCGCGGAGGTCCCGGACCGCTGCCGGAGCGGCGAGGTCGCAGGCGAGCGGCACCACGCCGTTGCCCGCCTCATCGGCGGCAGCCGCGATGCGGCCGGCGTCGGAGCCGACGGTGAAGACCGCGTGGCCGGCGCCCCGGAGGGCACGGGCCACGGCGATCCCGGACGGGCTGCTGCCGCCCGCCACCAGGATATTGAGGGTGCGTCCGCCGCTCATCCGGCGTTGCCCGGGGTGGTGCCCGGGGTAGTGTCCGTGGAACCCGTGATGCCGGCCGTCGATTCGATCACGGTCCGCATCTTCTTCTCCAGCGCTTCGTAGAACATGGAGAGCGGGAACTCGTCGTCGAGCACCTGGTCAGTCAGGCCGCGGGGTGGCCCGTCCAGCGGCAGGGCGCCCGGACCCTTGGCCCAGACGGAGGCCGGGTTGGGAGTGACGGTGCCGGAGATCAGCTCGTAGGCGGCCAGCCAGTGCGCCGTCTTGGGGCGGTCGATCGAGCGCCAGTACAGGTCCTCGATCTTGGCGCCGAGTGCCACCACGACGTCGGCCACCTCGTCCCAGTCGATGCTGAGCTTGCTGTCGGTCCAGTGCAGTACGTGGTGCTGGTGCATCCAGGCGAAGAGGAGCTGGCCGCCGAGGCCGTCGTAGTTGCGCACACGGCTGCCGGTGATCGCAAAGCGGAAGATGCGGTCGAAGATGACGGCGTACTGGACCAGTTTGGCGTGCCGGCGTGCTTCGGGATCGGCCTCCTCGTCCTTTTCGATCTTCACGGATTCCCGGAAGGCCGTGAGGTCGCAGCGGAGTTCCTCGAGCGAGTAGAGGAAGAACGGCATGCGCTGCTTGATCATAAAGGGGTCGAACGGCAGGTCGCCGCGCATGTGGGTGCGGTCGTGGATGAGGTCCCACATGACGAAGGTTGCCTGCGTCAGCTCCTGGTCCTCGAGCAGGGCGGCGGCATCCTCGGGGAGCTGCAGGGAGGTGATGTCCGCGGCGGCCCGCAGCACACGGCGGAAGCGGGCAGCCTCGCGGTCGGCGAAGATGGCGCCCCAGGTGAAGGTGGGGGTCTCCCGGACGGCCACGGTCTCCGGGAAGAGCACCGCGGAGTTGGTGTCGTACCCGGGGGTGAAGTCCAGGAAGCGGATCGGCACGAAGAGTTTGTTGGAGTACTCGCCCGCCTCCAGGCCGTCGATGAACTCGGGCCAGATGACCTCGATCAGCACGGCCTCGACCAGGCGGTTGTTGCTGCCGTTCTGGGTGTACATCGGGAAGACCACCAGGTGCTGGAGTCCGTTGACGCGGTGTTGCTGCGGCTGGAACGCCTGCAGGGAGTCCAGGAAGTCGGGAACGCCGAAACCGCCGTTGGCCCAGCGCTGGAAGTCCGTGACCAGCAGGTCCAGGTACTCGGCGTCGTGCGGGCAGGCCGGGGCCAGGGCAGTCACCGCGGCAGTGATGGTGGCGACGTGGTCCGCGGCGGCCGGGTGGTCGGCGGTGTCGGGTACGGAACCGTCCTTGACCTGGAGGGCCTGCAGGGCGGTCGCGGCTGCCTTGAGTTGCTGCCATTCCGGGGAATCGGCGGTGATCCGGGCAGAGGCGGTGAGGGCGGTTACGGTCATCGTTGCGCGCCTTTCTGGTTGCTGTGAACGTCTACGGCGAGCGTAGCAAGCAAACAGAATCGCTAACTCAAAAACGGGTCGAGCATAAGAAAGTCTGGGGCAAACGGGCTGGCGCAACGCGTCCAGCTCCAGCCTGACAGGGGCTTCGCGGCCTGGCCGGCCGTGCTGGCCGTCCGTGCTAACCGGCCGCGCTGGCCGCCCGTGCTAGCCGTCGGCGCCGGTGGCCGCGGAGTCGGCTGCGGGGACGAGCCTAAGGGAGACGGAGTTGATGCAGTAGCGCTGGTCCGTGGGAGTGCCGTAGCCCTCGCCCTCGAACACGTGGCCCAGGTGCGAATCGCAGGCAGCGCAGCGCACCTCGATGCGTTCCATCCCGAGGGTGCGATCGTGGATGTAGCGCACCGTGCCGTCGGCCAAGGGGGCCCAGAAGGACGGCCAGCCGCAGTGCGAGTCGAATTTCTCCCGGCTGGTGAACAGCTCGGTCCCGCAGGCCCGGCACTGGTACACGCCCTCGGTGTGGGTGTCCCAGTACTCGCCGGTATACGGCCGTTCGGTTCCGGCCTGGCGCAGCACCCGGTACTCCTCCGGGCTCAGTTCCTCGCGCCATTGCTGGTCCGTCTTTTCAACCGCGCCAGCGGCGCTTCCGCCCGTTTGTTCGGACGTGGACCCTGCGGTGTCCCCGGCGGCGGGGGAGGAGACGGGCTGGACCTTGGGCCTGTTGCTGAAGATGCTCATGACCTCAATAACGCTCAGGAGTCGCCGATAAATCCCGATCCGGCGTACAAATGCAGGACCGGAAGGCCGAGCTTGTCCTGGGCCTCGTTGGCCCAGTCGGTGTGGAAGGTGTCCGCGACGGCATGCGGACGGGTGATCACGACGGCCTGTCCGGCGTTTAGTTCCCTGACCTTCGCGACGAGGGCGTCCACGGCCTTGCCCTCCACGATTTCGCCGGTCACGCCGCCGCCGAGTCCGCCCAGGGCGGCGAGCGAGGTGGCGAGCGTTTCGGCGGCCGCCGTTCGTTCCACAGCCGGATCGGGGTGCTTGGCGGTCAGTTCCCGGAAGGCCTTGGCGATCTCCAGCATGGAGAGGTTCTCCAGGAAGTCCACCAGCAGGTGGCGCTCGGTGTTCGCCGGGACCAGGACAACGAGCGGCGAATCGCCGTCGGCCACGAGGGTTTCGATGTTGACGCGGTCGTCCGCGCCCAGGGGCTCTTCTGTCAGGATGACGATAGGGTCGCTCATGCCCCCAGCCTAGCCCCCGGGCCGCCACCCCGCACGACGGTGCCGCGGGTGTGCCGGATGCCGGGGTTGGCCGCTAGTTCGGTAAGAATGGTGCCATGGCCTCGACCCTGCGCTTCCGCCCGCCCACGCAACAGATCCCCTCTGCCCGGAGGTCGCCCCGGGGTCTGCCGGCGGCCAGGCGGGACAGCGGTGCGCCGGACACGCTCGTGCCCGGAAACGCCAAGTGGGCGGTGGGCGGCATCATCGGCGGAAGCGCCGCGGCCGGCCTCCTCGCCGCGGGGTCGTCGGCGCTGGCCCTGTACTTCGCGCGGCGCGTTATTACCCCGGTCCGGGTCCGCGAGGAGGACCAGGAGGTGCTGGCAGTCATCCGCGACGGCCGGGATTTGCAGGTGATCCTCAAGGCGACCCCGGATTCCACGGTCGAGGGGGTCTACGGCTTCTTTTTTGACGGCGGACGCGGGCACGCCAGGCTCGGCCGGATCCTGTCCTATTCGCCCGCTGAGCAGACGGTGCTGCGGGAAGTGGAAGCCGTCTACAGCGGGGACCTGACCACGGCGCGGCGCGGCTACTGGAGCGGGGCCGTGCATCCCGATCCCGCGGCCATCGGGCTGCCGGCCGAAGAGGTGCAGATCGAGGTCGACGGCGGGACGGCGCCAGCCTGGCTGGTCCGCGCCGCCCCTGCCGACGAGCCGGCCGGGACGCCGTCGTCGGACGTCTGGGCGATCATGGTGCATGGTCGCGGCGCGACGCGGCAGGAGGGCCTGCGGGCCGTCCGGGTGGCCCGGGACCTGGGCCTGTCCAGCCTGCTGATTTCCTACCGCAATGACGGTCTGGCGCCCTCGGCCGAGGATGGCCGGTACGGTCTGGGTTCCACCGAGTGGCATGACGTGGAGGCGGCGATCAGTTACGCGCTGGACCATGGCGCCCGCGAAGTGGTGCTTTTTGGCTGGTCCATGGGCGGTGCAATCTGCCTGCAGACCGCGGATTTGTCCCGCTACCACCACCTGATCCGGGCGATGGTGCTGGACGCTCCGGTGATCAACTGGGTCAACGTGCTGGCACACCACGCCGAGCTGAACCGGATCCCGTCCGCCGTCGGACGGTACGGGCAGCTGATGATGAGCCACCGGCTGGGCCGCCGGCTCACCGGGTTGGCCGCTCCGGTGGATCTGAAGGCCATGGACTGGGTGTCCCGTGCCGTGGAGCTGCGGACGCCGACGCTGATCCTGCACTCGGTCGACGACGAATACGTTCCCTACGGTCCGTCCGCGGACCTCGCCGAGCGGAACCCGGAGATGGTGACTTTCGAAACGTTCAGCACGGCGCGGCACACCAAGGAATGGAACGTAGACCCGGAGCGCTGGGAGGCCCTGGTCACGGCCTGGCTCCGGCAGCAGCTGGCGCCGCGGCCCACCCCGGCCGGCTAACCCGCGGTCTTAGCTGCGGGTCGTGCCGATCCGGGCGGTACGGGCACCGGTCAACCGCACCAGGTCCGCCGGGCTGAGCTCCAGGTCCAGGCCGCGGCGGCCGCCCGAGACCAAAATGGTTTCGAGTTCCAGTGCGCTCTCGTCCAGCACGGTGGGGGAGGGCTGGCGCTGTCCCAGCGGGGAGATGCCGCCGAGCACATAGCCCGTGCGGCGCTCAGCCGTCGCCGGGTCCGCCATGGCGGCCTTCTTGCCGCCCAGGGCGGCGGCCATCGCCTTCAGGTCCAGGTTTCCGCTCACCGGCACGACGCCGACGGCAAGCCGCCCGTCGACGTCGACCATCAGGGTCTTGAACACCCGGGCCGGGTCCATCCCCAGCACCTCGGCGGCCTCCAGCCCGTAGTTGGCGGCCGCGGGGTCATGGCTGTAGGGGTGCGCGACGAAGGAAACCCCGGCGGCCGCGAGTGCCGCGGTCGCCGGGGTTCCCTGGGACGCCTGTTTGCGGGCCACCGGGCTGCTTAGCCGTGCTGCGGCAGGGCAGCGACTTTGCGCTTGATCCGGCCGAGCATTGCCGTCATGCCGCGCATCCGCAACGGGGTGATCGCCCGGGTGAGCCCGAGGAGTTCGGGCATGTCGTCCGGGACGGCCAGGATCTCGGCGGGGCTCAGCCCGTCGAGGCCCTCGTGCAGCACCCCGGCAAAGCCACGGGTGGTCGGCGCCTCGGGCGGGGCCTTGAAGAACAGCCGCACGCGCTCGGGAACGCCGGGCTCCCCGTCGCCGGACGGTTCCGTCTCGATCGTGAGGAACAGCGGCGACTGGCATTCCACCACCTGCTCCATCAGCTCCGGGTGGTCCTGGAGCCGTGCGGGCGGATCCGGCAGCTCGCGCGAGAACTCCAGGAGCAGTTGCAGCCGCTCGGCTTCCTCAAGGGCCTGGAAATCATCGACGATGTCCGCCAGGGCGGGGGGGAGGGCAGAAGTATTCATCACTCCCAGTTTACTTGCCTGCCGGAACGGCGCCGCGCTCGGCGCCCTTGACGATCGGGACCCGGACGGCGTTGCCCCACTCGGTCCAGGAACCGTCGTAGTTGCGCACGGTGTCGAAGCCCAGCAGGTACTTGAGCGCGAACCAGGTGTGGCTGGACCGCTCGCCGATGCGGCAGTAGGCCACGACGTCGTCGCCCTCCTTGAGCCCGGCTTCGTCCAGGTACAGGGCCTCCAGCTCGGGGCGGCTGCGGTAGGTGCCGTCCTCCGCCGCGGCACGGGCCCACGGGATGGACGCCGCGGTGGGAATGTGGCCGCCGCGCAGGGCGCCCTCCTCCGGGTAGGCCGGCATGTGCGTGCGCTGGCCGGTGTATTCCTCGGCGGAGCGGACGTCGATCAGCGGCTTGCCGAAGTGCGCCAGTACATCGTCCTTGAAGGCGCGGATCGGGGCGTCGTTGCGTTCTACCACGGGGTATTCGCCGGGCGTGACGACGGACTTGTCCGTGGTCAGGGCGCGGCCTTCGGCGATCCATTTGTCGCGTCCGCCGTCGAGCAGCCGGACGTCCTCGTGGCCGAAGAGGGTGAAGACCCACAGCGCGTAGGCGGCCCACCAGTTGGACTTGTCGCCGTAGATCACCACGGTGCTGTCGCGGGAGATTCCCTTGGCTGCGGCGAGGGCGGCAAAGGCTGCGCCATCGATGTAGTCGCGGGTGACTTCGTCGTTGAGGTCCGTGTGCCAGTCGATCTTAACCGCGCCCGGAATGTGGCCCGTTTCGTAGAGCAGCACGTCCTCATCGGATTCGACGACCACGAGTTTGCCGCCGTCGAGCGCGCCGCCGTCGATCGCTGCGGCGAGCCATTCGGTGGAGACGAGGCGCTCCGGGTGGGCGTAGGCGGCGAATTTCTCGTTCTGCTCAACGGGGTAGGGCATGAAGATGGCCTTTCACTGGGCGGTCGGGAGGCCGGGCCATGGTGGTGCGCGGCGCCGGGCCTGTTACAACACTAGCCACGGCCCGGCAGGTTTGCTCCACCGGCTACGTACTCGGAAATATGGCCTTGGTCACGTCCGATCCCGCGCCCGGAAGGGAAGCGGGCCTTTGCCGGTATCCTTTCTGGGGACACGAGACCAGCAGAACGGACCACCTTGGTACAGATCGAACAGCTCGCCGCCAGAACACCGGCGGTTTCCGTGGATGAACTCCTTAACGGCTTTTATCCGTCGCCGCGCTTCGGTGAGGTGTCCTTTGCCAGCTACCGGCCGGACCCGGCCCAGCCCAGCCAGGCCCACGCGGTCCAAGCCCTGCAGAAATTTGCGGCCGGCGTCGGAGCCGGGGACGGAGACGGCCTGTTCAAGCGGCTCTTCGGCAAGAAGGATGCCTCGCGGGCGGGCATCTACCTTGACGGCGGCTTTGGCGTCGGCAAGACCCACCTGCTGGCCTCGCTGTGGCATGCCGCGCCGGGCCCCAAGGCCTTCGGCACTTTCGTGGAATACACCAACCTGGTGGGGGCCCTGTCGTTCCGCAAGACGGTGGAGGCGCTGAGCCACTACAAGCTGGTCTGCATCGATGAGTTCGAACTCGACGATCCGGGCGACACCGTCCTGATGTCCCGGCTGATGCGGGAGCTCGCCGACGCCGGCGTCAAGCTGGCCGCGACGTCCAACACCCTGCCCGGGTCCCTGGGCGATGGCCGCTTCGCCGCCGTCGACTTCGCCCGCGAGATCCAGGTCCTGGCCGACCAGTTCGACGTCGTCCGGATCGACGGCGAGGACTTCCGGCACCGCGGCCTGCCGAAGGCGCCGGCACCGCTGCGCAACGACGAACTCACGCACCACATGCAGGCGGAGTTCGACGGCCAGACCGTGGCCAAGGATGAATTCAGCACCCTGATCAACCACCTGGCCGGCGTCCACCCGAGCCGCTACCGGCAGTTGATCGACGGGATCGACGGCGTGGTGTGGCGCAACGTGGAGACCATCACCGAGCAGGCCGTGGCGCTGCGCTTCGTTGTCCTGGCGGACCGGCTCTATGACAAGGACGTGCCGATTCTTGCCAGCGGCGTGCCGTTCGACCAGCTGTTCACCGAGGAAATGATGACCGGCGGGTACATGAAGAAGTACTTCCGCGCCGTCTCCCGGCTCACCGCGCTGGCCCGGGAAGGCCAAAACCACGAGCCGTCCTAGCGCTGAGTGCATTAGGAGCCCAATTACTGCCAACCAGTTGGGGTGGCGCCGCGTTGGTCGTTAAACGACGAAGGTGCCGGCGCCGCCTCTCGGCGGGACCGGCACCTCGCTGACGTACCTGGGTCAGAGGCCCGGCTGCCGGGGTTCCCCGGGGACGGGCGGCTCTCCCGCGACGTGCGGCTCTGCGGCGGGGGCCGTTTCCGGCCGCCCGTCCGCGTTGTCCACGAAGTCGGAGGCGCCTCGCTGAGCGGCATCGACCTTGTCGGCGTACTTTCCGCCGGTCTTCGAGTCGACGAAATCACCCGCCTTTTCGATACCGTCCTTGATGGCCTGTTCGTTGCCACCAATCAGATGCTGAGCCTTGCCCTTGAGATCGTCAATTAAACCCACGGGCACCTCCCTTCTGTCGCGGAGCCAGATCGCTCCTAGCGTTTTCGATCCTAACCGGCGGATCGGGAGGTGCCAAGGGTGTACGCCCAGAGGAGAAAGACCCTGTGCCGTAGGGCAAACGTGCCGGACCGCAAACGCGGGCATGAAAAAAGCAGCCCCGGGGGAGCTGCTCTTATGGTGGGCGATACTGGGATCGAACCAGTGACCTCTTCCGTGTCAGGGAAGCGCGCTACCGCTGCGCCAATCGCCCGCAACCGGAAGGATCCGGAGTGGAGTTGTGTGAATCAACAGAGCGGACGACGAGATTCGAACTCGCGACATCCACCTTGGCAAGGTGGTGCTCTACCAGCTGAGCTACGTCCGCATTTTTAGTCCGTTCCGGCGGGCCGGTGGTACTGGGTCAAGCAAGTTTCCTTACTTTGGTGGGCGATACTGGGATCGAACCAGTGACCTCTTCCGTGTCAGGGAAGCGCGCTACCGCTGCGCCAATCGCCCTTCAGATCCGGCCGGAACCGGAAACCAGGGTTTTCACCGAGGTGGGTACGGGATTCGAACCCGTGTATACGGCTTTGCAGGCCGCTGCCTCGCCTCTCGGCCAACCCACCGTGTAGCTTTGGCTTCCTCAAAAAGAAAGCCGCTGCCGTGACAGTGTCCTGCGAGCGGACGACGAGATTCGAACTCGCGACATCCACCTTGGCAAGGTGGTGCTCTACCAGCTGAGCTACGTCCGCAATGTTGCCTGCGATTCCCTGCCGTAGTCAGCATTTCCTCGCGTTCCAACGAGTAAGAACTCTATAGGAGGTTCAGGCAATCTACAAATCGGGGCCGAATCCGCGCCGACGCACGCCCGCCCTTCCCTGCAATCTAGCGGTTTTTGCTAATTACAGACGTGTAATTCAACCCGTCCTTACGTGGCCTGGGCGGGGTGGCGGGCTTGGTGTCCGACGACGACGGCGGCAGGCGCGGTCAGCGAACGGGCGGCGCCGGGGCAGGGGTGCGAATCGTTGGGGCGGGCCCGTTCCGGCGATTTGCCACAGACGGCCGCTAAGTCAACCCGGTGTGCGGCCATCTGTGACCATTGGATGAGGCACGTGCCGCCGCAGGCCCACTCGGGGCTTTGGACGAGGCGCGGGCTTGCCGGGACCAGCCTCTCCATCGATTCGCCACAGACGGCCGCAAAGCCGGCCCGGTGTGCGGCCATCTCTGGCCATCGGATGGGGCACGCCATTGGACGAGGCGCGGGCTTGCCGGGACCAGCCTCTCCATCGATTTGCCACAGACGGCCGCTAAGTCGACCCGCGAGACGGCCATCGGTGACCATTGGGCACGGCGGGGAGGAGCCGTGGATGCGTCGCGCCGCCGTCGAAAGCGCCGATTTCGGATTTCCGCCGGGGTGGGCTAGCATTCAATGGCACCGGGGCGATTGGCGCAGTGGTAGCGCGCTTCGTTCACACCGAAGAGGTCACTGGTTCGAACCCAGTATCGCCCACCTGGAAGATGGTCCGTTCCGCTCACAGAGCGGGGCGGACCATTTTGTTTTCCCTTCAGCGTCCGACCCCTGTGAAAGAGTCTTTCTATGACCGCCCCGCTTCTCGCCCACGCCACCGAATACGGCCGGATGTACGCACGTTCCACAACGGAACAGTTCTCCGTCCCGTCCATCACCACCGTGATCGGCCAGCAGCCCCACGGCCTGGACGGCTGGTTCGGGTACATGGGCGCGAACAGCCTGGCCGCGGATCCCACCCTGCCCGCCATCCTGGGCAGCCCGGCCAAGATCCGCCAGGCGGTCAGCCGTGCCGCCAAGGCGGCCGAGACGCACCGGGACGACGCCGCCAAGCGCGGCGACCGGGTGCACAACTACTGCGAACAGGTGGCCCTTCGCGCCCTGGGCCGGCCGCACCAGATGAAGGAAACCCGGGAAGCCCTGGCGGCCAACGGCGAGGAGGCGTTCGCTGCACGCTTCGACGAGTGGTGGGAGCTGTACCAGGTGGAGCCGATCGCCCCGGAGATTACGGTGTGGAACAAGACCGTGGGCTACGCCGGAACCCTTGACCTCGTCGCCAAAATCAACGGCCGCACCTGCCTCATCGACTACAAGACCAAGGGAACAAGCCGGGACGGCACGGTCAAGCCGCTCGATGCCAAGGTGGTCATGCAACTCGTGGCCGGCATGAAGGCGGAGGAAAGCCTCGTGGATCCGGTGGCAGGGGAGTGGGAGCCCTGGCAGCACGGAGACTCCCCGCTTCTCCTCGCCGTAGCCATCGGCGAAACAGAGGTGCGGCCGCAGCGGGCCAACCCGGACGTCCTTAAGCACCACTGGTGGAAGTTCTGCGCCCTGCGCCGCGTCTGGGAGATGTCCGCCGACACCGTGGCCGCCGGCCCTGCCCTGCTGCCGATCGCTCCGCCGGCGGCCCGCTGAGCCGGAAACCGGAGGCTGCCACTAAACTGGACGGAATCCTGTAGCCGCCCACCGTGAGGACCGATTGCCCATGGCCATTTTGAATATCCGCATCATCGGGGACCCTGTGCTGCGCACAGTTGCCGATCCCGTGACGGAATTCGGGCCTGAGCTGGAGAAGCTCGTTGCCGACATGACCGAAACCATGGAAGACGTGGAAGGCGCCGGCCTGGCCGCGCCGCAGGTCGGCATCAGCCAGCGGGTCTTCACCTACCGCATCCGCGGGGTCGAGGGCCACATCATCAATCCGGTGCTGGAGAACAGCGAAGACTTCCAGCCGGACGAGGTGGAAGGGTGCCTGTCCATCCCGGGCCTAGGTTTCCCGGTCCGCCGGCACCGCGCCACCCGCGTCACCGGCGTCGACGTGCACGGCAATCCGGTGGAACTGGAGGGCGAAGGCATGCTCGCCCGCGTCTTCCAGCACGAGACGGACCACCTGGACGGGATCCTCTTCACCGACCGGCTCGAAGGCGACGACCGCAAAGCGGCGCTGCGTGCGATCCGTAACGCCAACTACGACTCCATCACCGAGCAGACGACGTCGAAGCGGGCCAAAACGGTTGGTTCAAGCTTTGGCGGCGGCAGCTTCGGCACGGGTTCCTCCTTCGGAACCGGCCAGTGAGGGTCCTCTTCGCGGGAACCCCGGCCGTTGCCGTTCCGTCGCTGGACGCCCTCGTCGCGGCCGGGTTCGACGTCGTCGCCGTGCTGACCCGGCCGGACGCCCCGCTGGGACGCAAGCGCGTGCTGACACCCTCGCCGGTTGCCGCCCGCGCCGCCGAACTCGGCATCGACATCATCCATGCCGCGAAGGTCGACGACGCCGTGACCGCCCGGATCGAAGCGGCCGCGCCCGAGGTCGCCGCGATCGTCGCCTACGGCGGGCTCATTCCGCGCGCGGCCCTGGACATTCCCCGGCACGGCTGGATCAACCTGCACTTTTCGCTGCTGCCGGCCTGGCGCGGGGCGGCGCCCGTGCAGCGTGCCCTGATCGCCGGCGACGACATCACCGGCGCCGTGACCTTCCGGCTCGAGGAGGGCCTGGACACCGGACCGGTCTACGGCACCCTGACCGAGGCCGTGGGACCTAAGGACACCGCGGGCGAGCTGCTGGGACGCCTCTCGCACAGCGGCGCCGTGCTGCTGACCCAGACGCTCTCCGCCGTCGACGCCGGCAAGGCCAGCGCCGTCCCGCAGCAGGGCGAGGTCAGCCTGGCCCCCAAACTCAGCCTCGAGGACGGCCGCCTCGACTGGCAGCAGCCGGCCCTCGCGATTGGACGCCGGTCCCGCGGCGTAACACCGGAACCCGGCGCCTGGACGACACTGGACGGGCAGCGAATGAAGCTCGAACCTGTGCTGCTCCGGCCAGGCGCGCAGCCGCTGCGCCCGGGGCAGCTGGCCCTGGACGGGAAGGCGGTCCTGGTCGGGACCGGCTCGCATCCGGTGGAACTCACCCGGATCCAGCCCTCGGGCAAGAAAATGATGACCGCCGCCGATTGGGCGCGCGGACAGGCAACACTGGAAAGCGTGGTCTTCGAATGAGCGACACCGGATCCAACGGCGGCAGCGGACAGGCCCCCGGCGGCCGCGGCGGCCAGGGCCACCGGGGCCCGCGGGGCGGCGTGCGGAGGAACGCGCAGGGACGGGAACGAAACCGCGGCCCGCAGCGCGGGTTCTCCGAAAACGCTCCCTCCCAGCGCACCCGGCGCGCCGACCCGGCCCGGCTCGTGGCCTTCGAGGTGCTGCGCGCCGTGGCCGCCGAGGACGCCTACGCGAACCTGGTGCTGCCGGCCCGGATCCGCCACCACGGACTGGACAAGCGCGACGCCGGTTTCGCCACCGAACTCAGCTACGGCGCCCTCCGCGGGCAGGGCACCTACGACGCGATCCTCGCCCGCTGCGTGGACCGCCCGCTGGACCAGCTGGACCCGGCCATCCTGGACGCACTGCGGATCGGCGCCCACCAGCTGCTCGCCATGCGTGTCCCGGCTCACGCCGCCCTTGACGAAACCGTGGGCCTGGCCCGCGCCGTGATCGGCGCCGGTCCGTCCGGCCTGATCAACGCCGTCCTCCGAAAGGTCTCCGCCCACACCCTCGAGGAGTGGCTCGAACTGCTGCTCAGCGACGAGCAGGACCAGACCAAGGTGGCCTCGATCCGCTACGCCCACCCCGAGTGGATCGTCCGCGCCTTCCGGCAGTCCCTCGTGGCGCACGGACGCCCGGTCACGGAAATCAACGAACTCCTTGAAGCGGACAACGCCGCGCCCGTGGTGAACCTGGTGGCGCTGCCCGGCCTCGGCAGCCTCGACGAGGCCTTGGAAAGCGGCGCCACGCCGGGCGAGCTGGTCGAAGGCTCGGCCCTCTCCAGCGGCGGCGACCTTGGCCGGCTCGCCTCCGTGCGGGACGGCAGCACCCGGGTCCAGGACGTCGGCTCGCAGCTGGTTGCCCGGGCCCTGGCATCGGTGGACCTCGGCACCGAGCCACGCGGCGACGGCGGCGAGGGCGAACGCTGGCTGGACCTTTGCGCCGGCCCGGGCGGCAAGGCAGCCCTGCTGGGCGCCCTTGCACGCCAGCATGGTGCCACCCTGCTGGCCAATGAACCTGCCCCGCACCGAGCGAAACTGGTCCGCCAGGCCCTGGCGGCGGTGCCGCACGAGGTCTGGCATGTCCGCACCGGCGACGGCCGCGAGGTCGGCTCGGAGATGGCGGAGAGCTTCGACCGGGTGCTCGTGGATGTGCCCTGCACCGGGCTGGGCGCATTGCGCCGCCGCCCGGAATCCCGCTGGCGGCGCACCCCCAAGGACCTGGTGGACCTTGGGCCGCTACAGCGAGAACTGCTCAAGTCGGCCCTCGACGCCGTCAAGCCCGGCGGCGTCGTCGCCTACGTGACCTGCTCCCCGCACCCGGCGGAGACCACCGCCGTCGTGAGCGACGCGCTGCGCAGGCGCGACGACCTCGAGCTGCTCGACGCCGGCGCGGCCCTGGATGCGGTAAGCCTCACCGGACACCTCGAAGCCGGCCACGAGCTCACCGCCCAGCTGTGGCCGCACCGGCACCGGACCGACGCCATGTTCCTGGCGCTGATCCACAAGAAAGCCTGAGCTTCGGGCCATACTGGCACCAGCTCCCTGATCTTCCGACCAGCGCAACGACAAGGACATCCATGGCCCACTGCTGCATCAACCCCAGCATCCTTTCGGCGGATTTCGCGAACCTCCAGTCAGAGCTCCACAAGATCAGGACCGCGGACGCGGTGCACGTTGATGTGATGGACAACCACTTTGTGCCGAACCTCTCGCTCGGCCTGCCGGTGGTCCAGCGCATCCAGGAAGTCAGTCCGATCCCGTTGGACGCCCACCTCATGATCGAGCACGCGGACCGCTGGGCGCCGGCCTACGCCGACGCCGGCGTCGCGTCCGTGACCTTCCACGCCGAGGCATCGATTGCGCCGGTGAAGCTGGCCCGTGAACTGCGTGCCCGCGGCGCCAAGGCGGGGATTGCGCTGCGACCCGGCAGCGGAGTGGAGCCGTTCCTCGACATGCTTGGCGAGCTGGACATGATCCTCATCATGACGGTGGAGCCCGGCTTCGGCGGCCAGGAATTCCTGGACCTCACGCTGCCAAAGATCCGCCGGGCCCGGGCGGCCATCGACGCCTCGGGCCTGGACATCAAGCTGCAGGTCGACGGCGGCATCACCGAGAAGACCATCTGGCGGGCCGCCGAAGCAGGCGCCGACGTATTTGTGGCCGGGTCCGCCGTCTACGGCGCCGATGACCCGGCCGACGCGATCGAGCGCCTGCGGGCCGCGGGCAGCCGCTAGCCCGCCGAAACATGACGCAAACTGCATCTTCCATTGCACGGGAATAGCCGGACGGCACCCGGGGTTGTGTCAGAATAGCTACACACATACGTGCTCCGGGGTCGGTGTAAGTCCGAACCGGCGGTTATAGTCCGCGACCCGCGAGCCGGTACTTCCCTCGGGAGGCAGCCGGCGGACGGTTGAACCGGTGGAACTCCGGTACCGACAGTTAAAGTCTGGATGAGAGAAGCACGTACAGCTGTTACTGCGGCGCCCTGACGGTGCCGCGGAATTGCGCTGTCGTATACCCCCGGAGCCATCGCGGTTCTGAGGGAAGGAACGACACACAGATGAACCCCTTGCGATGGCTCTTCGCCGACTCTGCGGTCCTGATGGACGCGGCGGACGGCAGATGAGCGTTCAGCATTCGGCCGCCGGGCCGGAGTTCAAACCCAACCGGGATCAGCCCGGCACACAAGTCCTCAATGCCGCCGGCTTCAGCGCTGCCGAGTCGGCCGCCATGGACAGCGCCCTGGCGGCCGCCGCGCAGGGCCCGCGCGGGGCGAACCCTCTGGTGGGCGCCGTCATCATCGGAACCGACGGCACGCCCCTGGTCACCGGCTACCACCGCGGCGCCGGCACCGCCCACGCGGAGGCCGACGCCATCGCCCAAGCCGCGGCCGCCGGACTGGACCTCACAGGCACCACCATGGTGGTCACGCTGGAGCCGTGCAACCACTGCGGCCGCACCGGCCCTTGCGCCCAGGCCATCATCGACGCCGGCGTGGCCGACGTCGTCTACGCCATCGATGACCCGCACGATCCCGCCGCCGGGGGAGCGGCGACCCTCCGCGCCGCCGGTGTGCGGGTCCGCTCCGGCCTGGGCGCCGTCGCCGCCCTGGACCTCAACCGGCGCTGGTTCGACGCCGTCGCCGCCAAACGGCCGTTCGTCACCCTGCACATCGCCCAGACCCTTGACGGCCGGATCGCGGCCAGCGACGGCACCAGCCAGTGGATCTCCAGTGCGGAGTCGCTCGCGGACAACCATGCCCTGCGGGGCCGGATCGACGCCATCCTGGTGGGCACGCAGACCGTCCTGGTAGACAACCCGCGCCTCACGGCCCGCACCCCCGACGGCGAACCCGCCGAAAAGCAGCCGTTGCGCGCCGTGATGGGTCTCCGCGGGATTCCCGCGGACGCCGCGGTCAACGGCGGCGACGGCAAGGTGCTGCACTTGCCGACCCGGGAGCCCCGCGAGGCCCTGGACCGGCTGTTCGACGCCGGCGTCCGGCACCTCATGGTCGAGGGCGGCTCGCGGATCCTCAGCGCGTTCCTGGCCGCCGGCCTCGTCGACGAGCTGATCGTGTACCTGGCCCCCACGCTGCTGGGCTCCGGCACCCTGGCCCTGGACGACCTCGGTATCGGCACCCTTGCCGATGCCCAGCATTGGGACTGGGACGGGGCCTCGGGCGGCGCCGTCCGGATGCTGGGCCGCGACCTGCGGCTGCACCTGCGTCCCGCCACCAACTCTTCATCCGATTCCACCCCGCGCAGTAACGCGGACACCGCCGCAGGAGGCAACTGATGTTTACCGGAATTATCGCCGAACAGGGGAAGGTGCTGTCCGTCGAGCGCGACGGCGACACCAGCGCCACGCTGCGCCTGCACGCCCCTGGGAGCACCGCTGGACTGGCCCACGGCGGCTCGATCGCCGTCAACGGGGTCTGCCTGACGGCCACGGACATCGACGGCACGGACTTCAGCGTCGACGTCATGGGCGAAACCCTGATCCGGAGCACCATTGGCGGACTGGCCGCGGGAGACCCGGTCAACTTGGAACGCTGCGTCCCGGCCGGCGGCCGACTGGACGGCCATGTGGTGCAGGGGCACGTCGACGGCGTCGGCGAACTGCTGGAACGCGAAGCGCTCGGCAACTGGGACCGGCTGCGTTTCGCCGTGCCGGCCCCGCTGGCCCGCTACATCGCGGAGAAGGGCTCGATCGCCGTCGACGGCGTGTCCCTGACCGTCACCGCCGTAAGCCCCGCCTCCGAGCCCGCCCCGTGGTTCGAGGTCGGCCTGATCCCCACGACGTTGGCCGAGACCGGTCTGGGCGCCAAATCGGTGGGCAGCCGCGTCAACCTCGAGGTGGACGTCCTGGCCAAGTACACCGAGCGGCTGCTCGCCTTCGCCCCCGCCGCGCAGACCCAGGCGGCCGCAAAATGAACCGGCTGCAGGACACCCCGGGACTCGCCGTCGACGCGCCGGCGCTGGACCCGATCGACGACGCCATCCGCGCCATGGCGGCCGGCCGGCCGGTGCTGGTGGTCGATAACGAGGACCGTGAAAACGAAGGCGACATCATCTTCGCGGCGCAGCACGCCACCCCCGCACTGATGGGCTGGACCATCCGGTACAGCTCCGGCGTGATCTGCGTGCCGATGCCAAGCGACCAGGCCGACGCGCTGGAGCTGCCGCCGATGGTTGCCATCAACCAGGACGCCAAAGGCACCGCGTACACCGTGTCCTGCGACGCGGCCGTGGGCGTGAGCACCGGAATCTCGGCCACGGACCGGGCCCTGACAGCCCGGATCCTGGCCGATCCGACGAGCCAGCCGAATTCCCTGACCCGTCCCGGGCATGTTTTCCCGCTTCGCGCCGTTAAGGGGGGTGTGCGGGAACGTCCCGGCCACACCGAGGCAGCAGTGGAGCTGTGCCGGCTGGCCGGACTCGAACCCGTAGGCGTAATTGCAGAGCTGGTGCACGACGACGGAGAGATGATGCGGCTGGACGGACTCCGGGGCTTCGCCCTTGAACATGGCTGCCCGCTGATTTCGATTGCCGACCTGGTGGCGTACCTCGAAGCCGGGAACCCCGGCAGCCACGCAGCGGAATCCGCCTGACATCTTTGGATTGAGGAGAGACAATGACGACTTCTGAAGCGCAGCCGGCCACCCCGGGACAGCAACCGCATCCGGTCAGCGGCGGACCGATCGTCCAGCTGCCCACCGCGTACGGAGACTTCGTGGCACAGGCCTGGACCGACCTGGCCACCGGTGCCGAGCACCTCGCGGTCAGCTCCCCGCTGCCGGCCACGGACGGCCAGGCGCCGCTGGTCCGGTTGCACTCCGAATGCCTCACCGGGGACGTGTTCGGTTCCTACCGCTGCGACTGCGGCGAACAGCTGGCCTACGCCCTGGAAATGATCCACGAATTCGGCGGCACGCTGCTCTACCTGCGCGGACAGGAAGGGCGCGGCATCGGCCTGGCCAACAAGATCAAGGCCTACGCCCTGCAGGAGGCCGGCTTCGATACGGTCGAGGCCAACGAGCAGCTGGGCCTGCCCGTGGATGCCCGCTGCTACAAGGCCGCCGCGCAGATCCTGGCCGAGATGGGAATGCATGAGATCCGCCTGCTGAGCAACAACCCTGACAAGCAGGACCGGCTGGCCCAGGCCGGCGTCCGGGTGGTCGAGATGGTCCCCACCGAGGTGCCGTCCCGGGAACAGAACCTCCGCTACCTGCAGACCAAAAAGGACCGGATGGACCACCGGCTGGTCCTGGACATGGAGCCCGCCGCACCCGCCGCCGGACAGGGCGGCTTCGAACACGAACAAGGCTAAGCAGCCGCCCGCCATTCCGACCAGCACCACCCCCTCCCACACACCTCCACAGCAAGGACAACGCATGAGCGGCCACGGCGCCCCCCAGATCGACCTCACCACCTTCAGTCCCGAGGACACCTCCGGACTGAAACTTGCCATCGTCGCCGCAAGCTGGCACACGCAGATCATGGACGGACTGCTCGACGGCGCGCTGCGCGCCGCCAAGGAAGCCGGCATCGGCGAACCGACCGTGCTGCGCGTCCCCGGTACCTTTGAACTGCCCGTCGCCGCGGCCCGGCTGGCGCCGCACTTCGACGCCGTGGTGGCGCTCGGCGTCGTCATCCGCGGCGGAACGCCGCACTTCGAGTACGTCTGCGAAGCGGCCACGCTCGGCCTGACCGAGGTCAGCGTCCGTACCGGCGTGCCGGTGGGCTTCGGCGTGCTGACCTGCGACACCGAACAGCAGGGCATCGACCGGGCCGGCCTTCCCGGCTCCACCGAGGACAAGGGGCACGAGGCCGTTACCGCCGCCCTGGCCACCGCCGTCACACTCAAGCAGTACTTCTAGCTTGTGTATTCCCTCACATCCGGGCCGTCATCCACCGGCCCGGCAGGCGGCGTCTTGCCGTGAGCAAGTAGGCTGGAGGGCGTGAAGAATTTCGAGTCGCTGTTCGCAGAACTGAGTGAGAAGGCAGCCGCCCGCCCGGAGGGCTCCCGCACCGTCGCCGAACTGGATTCCGGAGTCCACGGCATCGGCAAGAAAGTCGTGGAGGAAGCCGCCGAGGTCTGGATGGCCGCCGAGTACGAATCCGACCAGGCCGCCGCGGAAGAAATTTCGCAGCTGCTCTATCACCTGCAGGTTCTGATGCTCGCCAAAGGACTCAGCCTGGAAGACGTCTACAAGCATCTCTAGCCACGTCGCGCCGTCCGCGGCGGACCGAGTCCGCCCGCGCCCGGCGCACCACGTGGCCCGCTGTGCCTGCACCGATGACTTCCTAACCAGAAAGAACTTCCCATGCTGAGAGTTGCCGTCCCGAACAAGGGATCCCTGTCCGAAGCCGCTTCCGCCATGCTCGCCGAGGCCGGCTACCGCCAGCGCCGCGACAGCCGCGAACTGGTCATGGTCGACCCGGACAACGACATTGAATTCTTCTTCCTCCGCCCGCGTGACATCGCCGTCTACGTCGGCCAGGGCACCCTGGACGTCGGCATCACCGGCCGCGACCTGCTGCTCGACGCCGAGGTGGAAGCCGAAGAACTGCTGCCGCTGGGCTTCGCCGCCTCCACGTTCCGGTTCGCCGGACCCGTCGGGGACTTCAGCTCCATCGACCAGCTTGAAGGCAAGCGCCTCGCCACCAGCTACGACGGTCTGCTCCGCGGCTACCTCGCCCAGCGCGGTATCAACGCCAGGGTCGTCCGGCTCGACGGCGCGGTCGAATCCTCCGTCCGGCTGGGCGTCGCGGACGCGATTGCCGACGTCGTGGAGACCGGCACCACGCTGAAGGCCGCCGGGATGGAAATCTTCGGCGAGCCGATTCTGAATTCCGAGTCGGTCCTGATCGGCCGCAAGGGCGAGCAGAACCCGGCCACCGAGGTGCTGATCCGACGCCTCCAGGGTGTCCTGGTGGCCCGCCAGTACGTGCTAATGGACTACGACATCCGCAAGGAACTGGTGGAGCAGGCCGCCGCACTGACGCCCGGCCTGGAATCGCCCACCGTCTCGCCGCTGCGCGACTCGGACTGGGTGGCCGTTCGATCCATGGTGCCCAAGAAGGAAACCAACCGGATCATGGACGAGCTCTACGACCTCGGCGCCCGGGCCATCCTGGTCAGCAGCATCCACGCCTGCCGGATCTAGCGGCCCGTCCGTGAAGCCATCTACCGTGAGCAAACTCCAGGAGCAGCCATGTCCGTAGCCGTACGCGTCATCCCGTGCCTGGACGTCGACGCCGGCCGTGTGGTCAAGGGGATCAACTTCGAAGGCCTGCGCGACGCCGGTGACCCGGTGGAGCTCGCGCACCGCTACGACAACGGCGGCGCCGACGAACTGACCTTCCTTGACGTCACGGCGTCCTCGGGCAACCGCGAAACCACGTTCGACGTCGTCCGGCGCACCGCGGAGGAAGTCTTCATCCCGCTGACCGTCGGCGGCGGCGTCCGCGGCGTGGCGGAGGTGGACAAGCTGCTGCGCTATGGCGCGGACAAGGCCGCCATCAACACCGCGGCCGTGGCCCGGCCCGAGGTGATCGATGAGATTACCCGCCACTTCGGCTCCCAGGTCCTGGTGCTCTCCCTCGACGCGCGGCGCACCCGGCCAGGCTCCGAGCCGACGCCCTCCGGCTTCGAGGTCACCACCCACGGTGGACGCCAGGGGACAGGAATCGATGCCCTCGCCTGGGCGCGTGAGGCCGCAGACCGCGGCGTCGGCGAAATCCTGCTCAACTCGATCGATGCCGATGGCACCAAGGACGGCTTCGACCTCGAACTCATCCGCCTGGCCCGCGCCGCGGTCAAGGTGCCGCTGATCGCCTCCGGCGGCGCCGGCCGGCCGGAGCACTTCCCGCCGGCCGTGGCTGCCGGCGCGGACGCCGTGCTGGCGGCCTCGGTCTTCCACTTCGGCCCGCTGGACATGATCGCCCAGGTCAAGGCCGCGATCCGCGAGGCAGGCTTCGAGGTCCGCTAGAGGGGCTAAGGCTTTTGATTCGGAGCAGACAGGAGTCCCTGGCCACCTTGTGGGCGTGCCTTAGGAACGGACGTACCGCCGGGCCCGGTCGTGGCCTTACCCGGGGCGTCACCGATGGTGTCTCATAACTAACGTTGTGTACATCGATTTCCCAAGATGGTTTCGAGACGTAGTTACGAGAATCGTTGGCTGAAGAGAATCGCCGCATTCCTGCCTTGCCACCTGAGGGGGAATGAGACGTCGCGTATGCCATGGGTTTCGAGACTGTTGAGTGGGTAGCGTTTAGGGCACCTTCACCGGGCAATTTCGCGGGCGGGGTTTACGGGACACCCTGGGCCGTGACCCCGCAACGCCGCAGGTCAGAGGTGGGTTGTCGTAGTAGGGGACCGTCTAACGGGACGGTTAGCGGGCGGCCCCCTTACGGGACAGCGACGGCCGTTACGTCAGGCGCGCGTACTCTTCAAGATGGGACGACCCCGTGACGGTCCTCCAGCGAACCCGAGGAAAGAGTCTCCTTCGCGGGTAGGCTTCGGGAAGCTAAAAGTGATCACGAAATGTCGGGGGAATCAATGGATAGCCGGGGCGGGAACGAATGGCGCTGCGGGACGTGCGGAGAGCCGCATCAAGGGCTGGCTACGGTTTTCGGAGCCCAAGCTCCGGACGTTTGGCTGCAGGCCAGCGCAACTGAACGGAAAGCCGGCGAATTGAGCGGCGACGTATGCGTGCTTGAAGTCGGAGGAGAACGGCATTATTTCCTTAGGGGACACATTGAGATCCCTCTCATTGATTCCCCCGGTGAGGTCTTCAGCTGGTCTGCTTGGGTCTCCCTCAGCCAGGAAAGCATCCAAAAGATTGCTGACCATTGGGATGATCCTGCACGAGCCTCCATGCCCCCGGTGTTCGGCTGGCTATGCAATGAGTTGCCCTACGAGTCGCCCACGACCTCAATCGCGACGCACGTGCACAATAGGGTGCCAGGAATGGTTCCCTACATTGAGCTCGACCCCTCCATCGACCACCCTTTAGTTAGAGAACAAGCGTCCGGAATCTCGCTGCATCGGCTGGCCGAAATCAATAAGGCTGTAATGGGCTAGGCCTGACGCTAGTACGGTCCAGGGGGCGTCCAGTCAGGGATCCTGATCCGGACGCTACACGAATGGAACGGATTCCAGGGAAACGGCCCCTGTCTCAATGATGGCCACCTTGCGCCGGAGCAGTTGGCCGATAATCTGCTCCAGTATGCGGATGTCGCGAAGCTGACCTAGGTCCGTCTGGCCGAGTACAAATATGCGTTCGTCTTCGCTGTCGACCGGCAACGTCCTTATGGGTCCCGCGTAGCCGGCAAGATTGAAGGCGCCGACTACAGCGGTGCGCTGACCTATGTTGAACATCGTTTGATAGTAGTCCCGCTCCATCGGAGCGCCCGTTAGTCGGTGGTCGACCCTGCGATTCAGAGCACGGTTACGGAACCTCAACCGGGCGCTCAAAATTCACGGTGGTTGCACGAAACGGGGAGGCCCCCAACCGGAGGGATCTGCAGCTCCGAGTCCTCCGTTCTGACTAGACACATCATGCGGTGTCCGAACAACGCGGCGCAGGTTGCCTGTTTGGCGAAGATATCTAATAAGAGATGGGCGGTTACCCCATCCTTGCCCGCGAAAGTCTCATACCCGTCAAGAACCAGAACTAGCCCTGTATCGGCTGCGACCCATCCATAGGATTGAACGGCAACGTCACTGAGACAATCGTTGAGAGCATCAAGATTCGAGCCGTAGTACTCGGGGAAATCAAGAACCTGGGCGATGTCCCGGTGGAGGTCGGCCTGAGATTGCCACGCAGCAGAGTCAACCTGAACCACTTTGTAGCTGTGGTTGCGCAGCCACGAGATTGCCTCTTTGGGGACCTCCTGCCGACGAAACAGTTTGATGAAGCCGTTCTGGAACAAAAGAAAGTCCAGCGGATGGTTCAGCTCGTCGGCCGTGTCCCAAATTGCCATGAATGAAACTCTATTCCTTGGGGTGTCCTTTATTCCGGATACCGAAAACCGGATGACCGGTTTCTAGCGATCCGACCGCAAGAACATCCTCCACGGTGCGCTGACGTGAGTCCTCACGTTGCGGGCAGGGTGAATCCGCGGCGGTTAAGCTCTTCCCGCACAGGAACCCACGCGAACTGGGGCTTAGCGGAAAGCAGCGGAACCAGATCGACCAAAGACGGTGTGCGGTCCATGAACTCCGCGACCGGGATGATAACGACCTCAGTGAGTCGCTGGAGAAAGGACTCTTCGGGAATCCGACTGATCATTTCAGCGTCTAGCAGGAGGATCCCGGGAAGGTTCCGAGCCGCCAAACCGTCAGGTCTCACAACCTCGATGGAAGGAATGACGTCCGTATGTTCTGCTCGGATACTCAGAGTGCAGAAATTTTCGGATCTGAAATCCCCAGCTGCCACCGAGGGGTCCCAACCGAGGTTGAGATAAAAGCTTCCACTGCCCCAGGAGGACCTCTGTAGGTTCACCACCTGGTACTCGCCTGACGACGTTGTGCGGAACCAGTTGCTACCCCGCTTCCGGAAACCACGCGCCTTGAGCACCCCGGCAAACGAAGACTCAATCATCTTTGCTTTATCCACAGCAGTAATTCTCGCTCACGCGATCCGCTGTCGGACATGTTCGCTAGCCGGTGGATCACTGGACGCTCTGGCGTCCGTTCATGGATCCTCTATCGAACGTGGGTATTGGATGGCGGGCTGTGTAGCTACTTCGTTGGCATCTGGCACTGCTCAGCGCCGCCGCCGCATTTCGTTCCCCTCGTCCTGGTCCGGGGGGCGACGCCAGATATGCTCGCCCTTGAGCTGTCACTCCACGAGACTCTGCCCATTTGGCCCGGGGAGAGGCAGTTGTTCTCCATCCAGAAGCAGGTGGCCCGGGGTCTTCGGACACTTCTATAACCTTGGTAGGCAGTTGTGCAATTCATCCTCGTTCTGCAGTGGCCAGCCGACTCGGAGGCGGATTACGACGCCCTCATCGTCATAGAGGACGCGCTGGAGCGCGCGCTCCCCGCTGCCCATGGCTTCGTGGATGGGCACGACTTCGGCGCAGGCGAGATGAATATCTTCGTCCACACCGACGACCCCCTCGAAGCGTTCGGGGACGCGGTGTCGTCCCTCGATGCTCACCCAAGATGGGCAGAGGTACGAGTTGCGTACAGGCCGGCAGAAGGTGATCGCTACATTCTGGTGTGGCCCGAAACGCTTCAGGACTTCTCGGTGTCGTGATGCACCGCCCCCTGCTCAGTGGCTCTCGGCCCGACCTCGCGCAATTGGACGACTTAGCCCCGTCCTAAGACGCTGCGGCGTCCGGTAGGGGATCGGCTTACGGACATTAGTCCTTTCGAGGGAAAGGGTTACGTTCTACGTCGCGGGACGGAGATGGCTGTTTGAATGGTTCCATGACCCGCATGACTGATCAGGACGAGTTATCCGAGCAGGTCCGCATACTTTTGCTCTGCATTCTTCGTCAGGCAAATTTCCCCGGCAGCGACCAGCTGATCGAGCAGGCTTCCACTGCGGTCGTCGAAGGCGGTCCAGTGACGATGCTCGACCTTCGACCCAGCCCGGACCTGGCCGCCTCTGCCTTCCCCGGCGGCCCCATTCCCGTTTCCGTTGAGGTGATCGATATTTCGGGAGAGCCAGTGGGCGAGCTGCTCGTGTGGGTGGACGCAGGCCGTCTAAGCGCGCTGGAATTCGCATGGTGGACCGACCAACCGCCCGGTCGTCTTCCTCGTCCGAGCCAGCTGAAGGTCAGCCAGAAATAAGTGCCCCTTCCAGCAGGTTAGGCAAATCTCACCCAAGGTGGCCGCGCCGCGGCCGCTAGGCGATCCCTGACCGAACGTGCATACGGGGCTGCTCCTACGAGCGGCATCGGAAATGCTCGTGCGGCAAGATGGTGTCATGCTCGTGAACGAGATCCAGCGCTGGGGCAACGCCACTTTCAGCGCCCCCGCATCTGATGACGCTTTGCTGGCCTGCGAAACCCAGTTGCACCACAGGCTTCCTGACCACCTTCGACAACTACTGGCAGAGACGAATGGCATAGAGGGTGAGTACGGCCTAGGTCTACTTTGGAGCGTCGAGCGGATCGCCGAAGATAACGACCGCTTCCGGAGCAGTGTTGATTTCCTTCAGCTATACATGCCTTTCGACGGGCTGGTTTTCTTTGCTGACGCAGGAAACGGTGACCAATTCGCCCTATCGCTCAGCGGCAAACACGAGGTCTAACGTCTGGAACCACGGGGATGACAGCCGTAGTTGGGTCGCGAGCACTGTCATGCGCTATCTCGAGGACTGGATGACCGGGGCGCTCACGATCTGAACACCGCCGACCGTCCCAGTGGAGGATCGGCTTACGGGACGTGTTGATGGCCTGGCGTCCTCGGTTGTTACGGTGGCACCAGACGATCCAACAACCAGGAAGGACTCCCATGCCGGCCTCGATCACTCTTATCCGGTCGGGCGCACTTGCCGATGTTGCCCAATATGCGTACGCGGCCACCGCTCCGAGCAATGCGCGGCTCATCTTCTTGGCCGGGGCGTGCCCGTTGAATGAGGATGGAACGACGGCTGGTGTCGGGGACTACGCGGCACAGGCTGAGAAGGCGATCCAGAACATGCAGCTTGCTCTGGAAGCCGCCGGTGCGGGTATTGACGATGTGATTTCCACCCGCGTCCTCGTCGCGTCCGGCCGCCGCGCTGATCTGATAATGGCGTGGGATGTGGTCCGGGCGGCATTCGGCGGGCACGATGTGCCGAGCACGTTGATGGGTGTCACGGTTCTTGGCTACCCCGACCAGCTCGTCGAGATTGAGGCTGTCGCTGCAGTTGTGGACTGAAACGCGATAGCCCGTTCACGGATCCCTCAACGGACGCGAGAGCATCCTCTATTCCACCGGCTTACGGGGCGCATGTCGGTCGCCAAGCTGTTATAAGTGGGAAATTTCGGTACCTGGAGTCGGAATCCTGTGCTGGCACAGAAGCCATGCATCGAAAGCTTCCGGCGTTTGTAATCTGCGGAAACTCAGAGGTGGCCGAAAACGGCCGGTGATCCGATACTTCTGACGCACAAGGCTTTCCGTCCGCTTCAAGAGGTACATGGAGCGCCCTACTGCGGGAAACCAGACTAGACAAGTAAGCCCGATGTAGGCGGCGCCAGAAACCGGCAGTCGCGCGAAGACTGAAGCCACATACAAAACAGTCAGGATGACAACGACAAGGTGAGCCATATTGAACAGCTTCCTGCCTCGTTCAAGCGACTCAACAGCCTTCCGTCCCAGACGGCCTTCCCATATCTCCAGTCGCGCATGCATGACCTCTGGACGCGGTTCCCAAAACCATTGGATGGATGATTTCGGCATACGATCTGCTTTCTAGAGGATAAGCCGCTGCCGTTGTACTGGCCTGGACGAAAAAATGACTCCAGTCCGAAATTTACGCACTTCAGCGACCGTCGACCTGGCGAATTCAGTATTGGGGATCTACCCGGACTTAGCAATCAGTAGGCCATCTGTGCGTTTAGCGATCCCCTTAAGGACACCTGAACCGGTCGCCACGTCCGGATTCATGTGTCTCATAACCCAAGTGTCTCAAAACCCTAGGGTTGCGAGGCGCACCGGCGCGGATTGGTTAGGCACCGACGCCGGAGTCTACGGGCCAGGGCAAATGCAAGCGCGACGCCCGCTCCTGCTCTGTGGAGAGTGCCTAGGACTGCGCGCGTGGACTGCGGGGGACCGGTCTAAGGCCAAACTCACGGATGCCAGGACCGACAATGTTGGTTGGGGACTAGAGGCCGACTTCGGCGGACTGCAGCAGCGCGACGGCGTCCGGCTGGCCCTCGAAAGTCACGAGCGCGTGCCGGGTCCGGCCGTGGGCGTGCATCAGCAGTTCGCCCGGTTCGCCCACAATCGCCACGGAGACGGGGGCGCGCTTGGCCACGTGCCGGGGACCGGACGGGCTCACCAGGACGATGCCCAGGTCCACGCCCCGGTAGAGAATGGCGGCGCGCTTGACCAGTTCGTCCCAGAGCGCGTCGGAGTAGGCCTCGTCCAGGGCGCGCGGCGCCCAGCGGTCGACCGCGCGGCGGACATCCTCGGTATGGACGAAGTATTCGATCAGGTTGGAGCTCTCGTCCAGGGCCTTGATCCGCATTGGCGAGAGCGCGGGCGGTCCGGCCCGGAAGGTGTTGACCAGCTTGGCGTAGGCTTCCGGGGTCTTGATGGTGGCGGCGAGTTCGGCCGTAGCCTGGTCCGAAGCCTTGGACAGCCGCTTGATCAGGAGCCCGAGCCCGACGCGGGCCTTGCGCTCCCGCAGGTACAGGTGGGCGGCAAGGTCCCGGGTCTGCCAGCCCTTGCAGAGCGTGGGGGAGTCAGGACCGGCCGCCAGCAGGGTTTCGGCCAGGACTTCTCGGGACGGTTCGACGAAATGCATCACTTGTGAAACTAGCACGAGACGCCCTCCGGTGTGCACAGGAAGCGCCGCGGTTTTGGCCGCAGCAGGCTTTTGGTGCGCATGTTAAGCGCGGGTCCGCCGGTCCAGGGCGGCGGCAGGCCCCGAGGCACTAGACTTGAGCTGATGTCTGAGCAGCCCGCCCCCGCCCCCGTCAGCGAAACACCCCTCCCTGCCGGCCTGGCCGAGTCCCTGAAACGGGACAGCGCCGGCCTGGTGGCCGCGATCGTCCAGCAGTTCGACACCAACGAGGTGCTGATGCTCGGCTGGATGGATGACGAGGCGCTGCACCGCACCATGACCAGCGGACGGGTCACCTTCTACTCCCGCTCGCGGCAGGAATACTGGCGCAAGGGCGACACCTCCGGCCACGCGCAGTGGGTGAAGTCCCTCGCGCTGGACTGCGACGGCGACGCCCTGCTGGTCCGGGTCGACCAGGTCGGCGCCGCCTGCCACACGGGTACCCGGACGTGCTTCGACGGACGGGCGCTGGACGCCGTCGTCGGCGACGCCGGCTGACCCGGCTCACCCGCGGCGCAGCCCGGGCATTTTGAAAGCTTCAGACCAAGAGAACAGGCGGAACACAACAGCCATGCAGGACCTTGGAGTCATCAGCCCCGGCCTGGACGAGTTCCGGGAACTCGCCGGGCACAGCCGTGTTATCCCGGTCCGGCTGAAGGTGCTCGCTGACGCCGAAACCCCGATCGGGCTGTACCGCAAACTCGCCCAGGGCCAGCCGGGGACGTTCCTGCTGGAGTCCGCCGCGGTGGGCGGCGCCTGGTCCCGCTACTCCTTCATCGGCGCGCGCTCCCGCGCCACGCTGACCACCAGGGACGGGCAGGCGCACTGGCTCGGCGAGCCGCCCGTCGGGGTCCCGCTGGACGGCAGCCCGGTCGACGCCATCCGGGACACCGTCCGGGCGCTGCACACCGAACGCTTCGAGGGCCTTCCGCCCTTCACCTCCGGCCTGGTGGGGTTCCTCGGCTGGGAAACCGTCCGGCACTGGGAAAAACTCACCAGCCCGCCCGAGGACGACCTGGAACTGCCGGAAATGGCGCTGAACCTCGTGACGGACATGGCCGTGCACGACAACATGGACGGCACCGTGCTGCTGATCGCGAACGCGATCAACTTCGACAACAGCTCCGAACGCGTCGACGAAGCCTGGCACGACGCCGTCGCCCGGGTGAAGGCGCTGCTGGCGAAGATCAGCACCCCGACGGAGCAGCCCGTCTCCGTGCTCCAGCCCGCCGCCCTCGATTTCGCCTCGAGCGTGCAGGAACGCTGGGACGAAAACGACTACCTCGCCGCCCTGGACCGCGGCAAGGAAGCGATCGTCGACGGCGAAGTCTTCCAGGTGGTGATCTCGCGCCGCTTCGAAATGGAATGCGGCGCCGACCCGCTGGACGTCTACCGCGTCCTGCGCAACACCAACCCCAGCCCCTACATGTACATCTTCAGCCTCGAGGATGCCGCCGGGCGCCAGTACTCAATCGTCGGCTCCTCCCCGGAGGCCCTCGTGACGGTCACCGGCGAAGAAGTCATCACCCACCCGATCGCCGGCTCCCGGCCGCGCGGCAAGACCATCGAGGCGGACAAGGCCCTCGCCGAGGAGCTGCTCGCGGACCAGAAGGAACGCGCCGAGCACCTCATGCTGGTGGACTTGTCCCGCAACGACCTCTCCAAGGTCTGTCTGGCCGGAACCGTGGATGTCACGCAGTTCATGGAAGTGGAGCGGTTCAGCCACATCATGCACCTGGTGTCCACGGTGGTGGGCAAACTCGCCCCCACCGCCACCGCCTATGACGTGCTCAAGGCGACCTTCCCGGCCGGAACGCTCTCCGGCGCCCCTAAGCCCCGCGCGCTGCGCCTCCTCGACGAGCTGGAACCCCACCGCCGCGGCATCTACGGCGGCGTGGTGGGTTACCTCGACTTCGCCGGCGACATGGACATGGCGATCGCCATCCGCTCCGCGCTGCTGCGCGACGGCCGCGCCTACGTGCAGGCCGGCGGCGGCATCGTGGCCGACTCCGTCAACGCCACTGAGGCGCTCGAGACCATCAACAAGGCCGCCGCCCCGATGCGGGCCGTCCATACGGCGCAGTCGCTGCGCACCATCACCGCAGAGACCGTGCCCGACGCCGGGACGGAGCAGCCATGACCGGCGCGGCGGGCACGATCAAGAGCACCAGCCCGGCCGTTCCGCGCTGGGCCCGGAAGTCCACCCTGGTCCTGGTCATCGCGGCGCTGGCACTGGCCGTTTTCGGCACCACCACCCAGACCTGGCTGACGGTCCAGCTCGATCCCGGCCAGCTGGGCCAGGGCGTCAGCCAGAACGGGCTGCAGGTCCAGGGCAGCAAGGCCGCCACCACGGTCACGGCCCTCGCCCTGGTCGCCCTGGCCGGCGGACTCGCGGCGTCGATCGCCGGGCGCATCGCCCGCTGGGTCATCACGGCGATCATCCTGCTGGCCGCCGCGGGCATCGTGGCCGCGGCCGTCACCGTACTGTCCGACCCGCTGGCAGCGGCGCAGGGATCCATTGCCGCAGCCACCGGCATCAGCGGCGGCAACGTCCAGGTCGCCCTCACCGTGTTCCCGGTGCTCGCCGTCGTCGCCGGCTCCCTGCTGGGGATCAGCGCCCTCGCGATTGTGCCGGCCGGACGCTACTGGAAGAGCCGGACGAAGTACGACGCCGCCGCTACCGCCGCCGCTCCGGGCCCCGCACAGCCGGCCGACGAGATCGACAGCTGGGACCGGCTCTCCCGCGGCGAAGACCCCACCTGAGACCAGGCAGCGGGCGCGTCCGGCAAGGCTCCCTGCAGCGTGCCGGTAACGCGGCCAATGACGCCGCCAAAAAATGGCAGAATGTAAGCAGTATTGATCCTGAGGAGATTTCCATGAGCAAAGCCCCTGTTTCCGCACCCCAGCCCGCCGCCGGCACCGGCGTCTACGACGGCGTCGACCACAGCGAGCCCACCGGCCACGGCAACAGCCCGGCGGCCTGGACCACCGTGATCATCATGCTGGTCGGCGCGCTCATTGCAGCCATCGCCTTCGTGATCGCCAACACCCCGATCTTCATCGCCGGTGCGGCCGTCATGCTGATCGGCCTCGTGGTGGGCTTTGCCATGCGCAAGGCCGGTTACGGCGTCGGCGGCAGCAAGCTGAAGAACTCCGGCCACTAGGAGTGAGCGTTCTCGATGACATCAACGCCGGTGTCAGGGAGGATCTGGAGGCCCGCCAGCGCCTCGTCACGCTCGCCGAACTGAAGGAGCGTGCCGCGGCGGCGGCCCCGGCTCGCGACGCGTGGGCCGCCCTGGGCGGCCCGTCGGACCGGACGCAGCTCAAGGTCATCGCCGAAATCAAGCGCCGCAGCCCCTCCAAGGGCGCACTCGCAAGCATCGCGGACCCGGCCTCCCTCGCCGTGCAGTACGCCGACGGCGGCGCGGCCGTGATCAGCGTCCTGACCGAGCAGCGCCGTTTCAACGGCTCGCTGGCCGACCTCGACGCCGTCCGGGCAGCCGTGGACGTCCCGCTGCTGCGCAAGGACTTCATGATCGACGAGTACCAGATCTGGGAGGCCCGTGCCCACGGCGCCGACCTGATCCTGCTGATCGTCGCCTCGCTCTCCGACGCGCAGCTCCACGACTACAGCGCCCTCAGCCGCGAGCTGGGAATGAACGTGCTCGTGGAGACCCACACGGCCGGCGAAGTTGAACGCGCCGTCGCCGCCGGGGCGCGGATCATCGGCGTCAACGTCCGGAACCTCAAAACGCTCGACGTCGACCGCTCCGTCTTCTCGGAGCTCGCCGACGGCATCCCCGCGGGGGCACTCGTCGTGGGCGAGTCCGGCGTGCGCGGCGTCGACGACGTCCGGCACTACGCGGCCAGCGGCGCCAACGCGGTCCTGGTCGGCGAGGCGCTCGTCAGCGATGCGACGCCCCGCGAACGAATCGCCGAATTCATGGCGGCCGGAGCCGAAGAAATCGCCGCACGTCCCTGACCCGCGGCCCTGCCGGGCATCCGGCCGGAGACCGCGGTGCGTCCGTGCGGCACCCAAGACCCAGATAGCAGTGGAACAGGATGGTGAGACTGATGGTCGATGCGCCAACAGCCGGCTCAGACGAAAACCCCGTAGACGCCTTCCTGGAGGGCACCCGGCCGGATGAGGACGGGCCGCAAAGCGCGCCGTCCCTCCGCCACGCCCCGGGACCCTACTTCGGCTCGTTCGGCGGGCGCTGGATGCCCGAGTCCCTCATCGCCGCGCTGGACGAACTTGAAGACACCTTCGAGAAGGCCAAGGCGGACCCCGAGTTCACCGCACAGATCGCGGACTTGAACAAGAACTACTCCGGCCGCCCCTCGCTGCTCACCGAGGCCAAGCGCTTCGCCGAGCACGCCGGGGGAGTCCGCGTCTTCCTCAAGCGCGAGGACCTGAACCACACCGGCTCGCACAAGATCAACAACGTGCTGGGCCAGGCGCTGCTTGCCAAGCGCATGGGCAAGACCCGCATCATTGCCGAAACCGGCGCCGGCCAGCACGGTGTGGCCAGCGCCACCGCCGCCGCCCTGCTCGGCCTCGAGTGCGTGGTCTACATGGGCGCCGAAGACTGCCGCCGGCAGGCCCTCAACGTGGCCCGGATGGAACTCCTCGGCGCCACCGTCATTCCGGTGACCAACGGTTCGCAGACGCTCAAGGACGCCATCAACGAGGCACTCCGCGACTGGGTCGCCAACGTGGACACCACCCACTACCTGCTGGGCACCGCTGCCGGGGCGCACCCGTTCCCGGCCATGGTCCGGTACTTCCACGAAGTTATTGGCGAGGAGGCCCGCGCCCAGATCCTGGAGCAGGCCGGGCGACTGCCGGACGCGGTCTGCGCCTGCGTCGGCGGCGGCTCCAACGCCATCGGCATCTTCCACGGCTTCCTGGACGACCCCTCGGTCAGGATCTACGGCTTCGAAGCCGGCGGCGAAGGCGTCGAAACCGGACGCCACTCCGCCACCATCACGCTCGGCAAGCCCGGCGTGCTGCACGGCGCCCGCTCCTACCTCATGCAGGACGACGACGGCCAGACCATCGAGTCCCACTCCATCTCGGCCGGCCTTGACTACCCGGGCGTCGGGCCCGAGCACGCCTACCTCGCCGACATCGGCCGGGTCAGCTACGAGCCCATCACGGACAGCGAAGCCATGGAGGCCTTCCGGCTGCTCTGCCGCACCGAGGGCATCATTCCGGCCATCGAGTCCGCGCACGCCCTGGCCGGCGCCATCAAGGTCGGCCAGCGGCTGGCCGCCGAGGCCGGAGACGCAGCCGACAAGATCGTGATCGTGAACCTCTCCGGCCGCGGCGACAAGGACGTGGCCACCGCCGCGGAATGGTTCAACCTGCTGGACAAGGATTCAGCCGAAGCCGAGATCGCCCAGGAAGGGGAACAGCTGTGAGCACCGCCGAAAACAGCCCCGAGAGCCGCACCGAGACCACGGTGCCGAGCGGCAGCAAGTCCGCGGCAGCGATCGACCGGGCCAAGGCCCAGGGCCGGTCCGCCCTCATCGGCTACCTGCCCGCCGGGTACCCGAGCGTTGAGGACACCATCGCAGCGGGCATTGCCCTCGCCGAAAACGGCGCCGACCTGATCGAGATCGGCATCCCCTATTCCGACCCGGTGATGGACGGCCAGGTCATCCAGGCCGCCACCACCGAGGCGCTCGCCAAGGGCTTCCACGTCAGCCAGGTGTTCGACGTCGTGCGCGCCATCACGAGCAAGACCAAAGCCGCCGTCCTGGTCATGACCTACTGGAACCCCGTGGTCCGGATGGGCGTCGACGAATTTTCCCGCCGGCTGGCCGAAGCCGGGGGAGCAGGGCTCATCACCCCGGACCTGATCCCGGACGAGGCCGCGGAATGGATGGCTGCCTCGGACAAGTACGGCCTGGACCGCGTCTTCCTCGTGGCGCCCTCCTCGTCGCCGGAACGGATGAAGCGGACCGTCGAGGCGAGCCGCGGCTTCGTCTACGCCGTCTCCATCATGGGCGTCACCGGAGCACGCACTTCGGTCAGCTCCGCGGCCAAGGACGTCGTCGCGGCGGCCCACGCGGCCGGTGCCGAGCGGGTCTGCGTCGGCCTGGGTGTCTCGAACGCCGGCCACGTCCGAGAAATCGCGGCCTACGCGGATGGAGTGATCGTCGGCACGGCCCTCGTCGCGGCGATCGGTGAGGGCGGCGTGGATGCTGTAGCGTCCTTGACGAAAGAGCTCAGCACCGGCCTTACCAAGGAAGAAGCGTAAGCAATGCAGTCAGTCCTCCACGCGGCAGCGATGGTTCCCGCGAGCATTCCGAGCCCGGACTGGTCCGGCTTCGATATCCCGCTGCCCTGGGGGTCCCTGCGCATCCACGCCTACGCGCTGTGCATCCTCGCCGGCATCATCGCCGGGCTTTGGCTCACTTCAGTGCGCTGGGCCCGCCGCGGTGCGCCTGAGGGCAGCGTCTGGGACATCGCCATCTGGGCTATTCCCTTCGGCATCATCGGCGGCCGGCTCTACCACGTGGTGTCCTCCCCGGACGCCTACTTCGGCCCCGGCTTCGACGGCACCGGTGACCTGTCCCTGATCCCGCAGATCCAGCGCGGAGGCCTGGGAATCTGGGGTGCCGTGGTGCTGGGCGCCGTCGGCGCCTGGATCGGTTGCCGCCGGGCCGGTGTGAAGCTCAGCGCCTTCGTGGACGCCGCGGCGCCCGGGTTGCTGCTGGCACAGGCCATCGGCCGCTGGGGAAACTACTTCAACCAGGAACTTTTCGGCGGTCCCACCACCCTGCCCTGGGGGCTGCAGATCGACGCCGACAATCCCAACTTCCCGGCTGGCATGCCCGCCGATACGCTGTTCCACCCGACCTTCCTCTACGAGTCCGTCTGGAACCTCGTGGGCGTCGGCATCCTGCTCCTGCTGGACCGGAAGTTTTCCTTCCGCCGCGCTCGGCTGTTCTGGCTCTACGCCATCTACTACACCCTGGGCCGCGTCTGGATCGAGGCCATGCGGATCGACGACGCCGAACAGATCAACCTCTTTGGCATCACCACCAGGCTCAACGTCTGGACCAGCATCTTTGTGCTGCTCGCCGCCCTGGTGGCGTTCATCGTCCTGGGCCTGCGTAAGCGCGACGTGCCGGACACCCCCTACCTGCCCGGACGGGAGCCCGAACCCGCGGCCGACGCCGAAGACACCGCCGCCACGACGGACGCCCCCGCCGAGGACGGGGACGACGCCGGCAAGGTCGACGCAGGGGACGACGCCGAGCACGCCGTCGACGACGACGCCGACACCGAGGCCGCGAGGGTCGCTGTACCCGTCCGCCATGCGGACTCTGCTGTCTCAGATACTGAGGCGCGTGATAATCTCCCGGGTAACCAAAGCGGTCCGCGCCGCGCTTCGGCCCCAGCCGTTGCGGCCGCGGAATCCACCGGCGGAACCAAGCCCGCCCACGGAGAACCCGAAGCCGGAGCCCCCGGCCACCGGGCCTCCGAAACCGCGCCGGAAGCTGACAGCACCAAGTAGCTCAGCACCGGAAAACGGGCTTCAGGGCGACCGCCGGCTGGGCTCGAGTCCACAGCGTCGTGGCGACAGGGTTGCATCGAACAGCAGACAGCTGGACGCTATGCAAGCCCGGGCCGGCGGCCGCGTAACTGTTCGTGCAGGAAGCGGCGCTGGCCTACAATTCGAGTAGGAAAATCACGTTGTTGTGCCCGTCACACCGGCGCACCGATTCGGGCCAATGTTGTCCCTCCCATAAGCACGATCAGGAGGAAGGACGTCTCCCATGACCCAAACCCTGCATAGCCCCAGCTGGTCCGGTCCGGAACAGCCCACCACGGCGGTATCCCCGTTCAAGCGTTTCGCGGCGTTGCCCGAAGCCGCCGGACTCTACAACCCGGAGCAGGAGAAAGACGCCTGCGGCCTGGCCATCATCGCCACCCTGCGCGGCGAGCCCGGCTACGACATTGTCGACGCCGCCCTGACCGCCCTGCGCAACCTCGAGCACCGCGGTGCCGTCGGCGCCGATGAGGGAACCGGCGACGGCGCCGGGCTCCTCATGCAGGTTCCCGATGAGTTCTTCCGCGCCGTTACCGACTTCGAGCTCCCGGCCGCCGGCCAGTACGTCGTCGGGACCGCGTTCCTGCCCGCCGAGCAGCGCGAATCCGACGCCGCCAAGGCCGGCATCGAGGGCCTGGCGGCCGATGAGGGCCTCACCGTCCTGGGCTGGCGCGAAGTCCCGATCGTGGCCGACCTCGTCGGTGCGATGGCACGGGCCTGCATGCCGTACTTCGCCCAGCCGTTCTTCGCTTCCAGCACGGGCGAGACGCTGACCCGCAACGAACTGGACTCCCGGGCCTGGCGGATCCGCAAGCGCGCGCAGAACAAGTTCGGTGTGTACTTCCCGTCCCTGTCCTCACGGACCATCGTCTACAAGGGCATGCTCACCACCGCGCAGCTGGAGCCGTTCTACCCGGACCTCTCGGACACACGCTTCAAGACCAAGCTCGCGATCGTTCACTCGCGCTTCTCCACCAACACCTTCCCGTCCTGGCCGCTGGCCCAGCCGTTCCGCACCATCGCGCACAACGGCGAGATCAACACGGTCAAGGGCAACCGCAACTGGATGCGCGCCCGGCAGTCGCAGCTGGCGAATCCCTTGCTGGGGGACAGCCCGGAAGAGCTGTACCCGATCTGCACCCCGGGCGCCTCGGATTCGGCCTCCTTTGACGAGGTCGCCGAACTGCTCTGGCTCTCCGGCCGGCCGATCACGCACTCGATCATGATGATGATCCCCGAGGCCTGGGAAAACCACGCCACGATGGACCCCGCCCGGCGCGCCTTCTACGAGTACCACTCGCTGCTGATGGAGCCGTGGGACGGCCCGGCCGCCGTCTCCTTCACCGACGGAAACCTCGTCGGCGCCACCCTGGACCGCAACGGGCTGCGCCCGGGCCGGTACTGGATCACCGAGGACGGCCTGGTCGTCTTCGCCTCCGAGGTCGGCGTGATCGACGTCGAACCCGCCAAGGTGGTCAAGAAGGGCCGCGTGTCGCCCGGCAAGATGTTCCTCGTGGACACCGAGGCCGGCCGGATCATCGACGACTCGGAGGTCAAGGCCGAAGTCGCCGCGGCCAACCCCTGGGCGGAGTGGCTCAAGGACAACCTGATCGACCTCAAGGACCTGCCCGAGCGCGAGCACGTGGTGCACACCGCCGCGTCGGTCAACATCCGCCAGCGCACCTTCGGCTACACCACGGAGGAACTGAAGATCCTGCTCGGCCCGATGGCGCGGACCGGGGCCGAGCCGCTCGGCGCCATGGGTTCGGACACCCCTGTGGCCGTGCTCTCCAAGCGGCCCCGGCTGCTCTTCGACTACTTCGTGCAGTCCTTCGCGCAGGTCACCAACCCGCCGCTGGACGCCATCCGCGAGGAACTGGTCACCTCCCTGACCTGCGCGATCGGCCCCAACGGCAACCTGCTGGACACCAAGCAGGTCCGCCAGCCGCAGGTCTCGCTGCCGTTCCCGGTGATCAACAACGACCAGCTGGCCAAGATCGCAAACATCGAGAACGCCGACGGGGACCGCGTCGCCATGAAGGTGCGCGGCCTGTACCGTCCCGACGGCGGCGAACACGCCCTGCGTGCCAGGCTGACCGAAATCTGTGAGCAGGTTTCCGGCGCCATCAACCGCGGCGTCCAGTACGTGGTGCTCTCGGACCGTGACTCCAACGCCCAGTGGGCGCCGATCCCGTCCCTGCTGCTGGTCAGCGCCGTGCACCACCACCTGCTGCGCAGCGCCAACCGCACCAAGACCGCGCTGGTGGTCGAGGCGGGCGATGTCCGAGAAACCCACCACGTCGCCGTCCTGATCGGCTACGGCGCCTCCGCGGTGAACCCGTACCTGGCGATGGAATCCGTCGAACAGCTCATCAGTTCCGGCGACGTCACCGGGGTCACCCCGCAGGACGGCGTCTACAACCTGATCAAGGGCCTCGGCAAGGGCGTCCTGAAGATCATGTCCAAGATGGGCATCTCGACGGTCGCCTCCTACACCGGCGCGCAGACCTTCGAAGCGCTTGGCCTGGGCCAGGACCTCGTGGACGAGTACTTCTCCGGCACGCATTCCCAGCTCGGCGGCATCGGCCTCGACGTGATCGCCGCGGAGGTCGCGGCGCGGCACCGGATGGCCTACCCCGAGAACGGCATCGAACTGCCGCACCAGCCCCTGCTGGGCGGCGGCGAGTACCAGTGGCGCCGCGACGGCGAACCGCACCTGTTCAACCCGGAGACCGTATTCCGGCTGCAGCACGCCACGCGAGAACGCCGCTACGACATCTTCAAGGCGTACACCCGGGGAGTGGACGACCAGTCCACGAACCTGATGACCCTGCGCGGGCTGCTGAAGTTCAAGGACGGCCTGCGCCCGGCGGTCCCGCTTGAGGAAGTGGAGCCGGTCTCCAGCATCGTCAAGCGCTTCTCCACCGGCGCCATGAGTTACGGTTCCATCTCTCAGGAAGCCCACGAGACCCTCGCGATCGCCATGAACCGGCTCGGCGGCAAGTCCAACACCGGTGAAGGCGGCGAGGACGTGGACCGGCTGCTGGACCCGACGCGCCGTTCGGCGGTCAAGCAGATCGCCTCGGGCCGCTTCGGCGTCACGAGCCTCTACCTGACCAACGCCGACGACATCCAGATCAAGATGGCGCAGGGCGCGAAGCCCGGCGAGGGCGGCCAGCTGATGGCCCAGAAGGTCTACCCCTGGGTGGCCCGGACGCGGCACTCCACGCCCGGCGTCGGGCTCATCTCGCCGCCTCCGCACCACGACATCTACTCGATCGAGGACCTCGCGCAGCTGATCTACGACGCCAAGCGCGCCAACCCCTCGGCCAGGGTGCACGTCAAGCTGGTCTCGGAGGTGGGCATCGGCACCGTCGCGGCCGGCGTCACGAAGGCCAAGGCCGACGTCGTGCTGGTTTCCGGCCACGACGGCGGCACCGGCGCCTCACCGCTGAACTCGCTCAAGCACGCCGGTGTGCCCTGGGAACTCGGCCTCGCCGAGACGCAGCAGACCCTGATGCTCAACGGCCTGCGCGACCGCGTGGTGGTGCAGGTGGACGGCCAGCTCAAGACCGGCCGCGACGTTGTGATCGCCGCGCTGCTCGGCGGCGAGGAGTTCGGTTTCGCCACCGCGCCGCTGGTGGTCTCCGGCTGCATCATGATGCGCGTCTGCCACCTGGACACCTGCCCGGTGGGCGTCGCGACGCAGAACCCCGAACTGCGCTCACGCTTCACCGGCAAGCCCGAATTTGTGGTCAACTTCTTCGAGTTCCTCGCCGAGGAAGTCCGCGAGATCCTCGCCGAGCTCGGCTTCCGCAGCCTGGAGGAAGCGATCGGCCACGCCGAAATGCTCGACACCCGGGAAGCGATCAGCCACTGGAAGGCCGAGGGGCTGGACCTTGACCCCATCCTGCACGGGCTGGAGTTCGACGACGACGCCCCGCTGCGCAACCTCACCGGCCAGAACCACGAGCTGGACAAGCACTTCGACCAGCGCCTGATCGCGATGGCCGCCGAGGCTCTCAGCGACCGCACCCCGGTGAAGATCGCCGTCGACGTCATCAACACGGACCGCTCCGTCGGCACCATGCTCGGCCACGTGGTCACCAAAACCTTCAGCACGGACGTGCTGGCCACGGACACGATCGACATCACGCTGACCGGCACCGCCGGGCAGTCGCTCGGCGCATTCCTGCCGGCCGGCATCACGCTGCGGATGTTCGGTGACTCCAACGACTACGTCGGCAAGGGGCTCTCGGGCGGGCGCATCATCGTCCGGCCGGACCGCACCAACGTGTTCGCGGCGGAACGGAACGTCATCGCCGGCAACGTGATCGGCTACGGCGCCACGAGCGGCGAGCTGTTCCTCCGCGGCCAGGTGGGGGAGCGCTTCATGGTGCGCAACTCCGGCGCCACCGCGGTGGTCGAAGGCATCGGCGACCACGGCTGCGAGTACATGACCGGCGGCCAGGCCCTGGTGATCGGCCGCACAGGCCGCAACTTCGGCGCAGGCATGTCCGGCGGCACCGCCTACGTCCTGGACCTGCAGCCCGAACGGGTCAACAAGCAGGCCCTCGACGCCGGCGAATTGCAGCTGCGCGAACTCGACGCCGAGGACCGCGAAATTGTCCATGGACTGCTCGTCAAGCACCTTGAAGAAACGGAGTCGCAGCACGCGGCCCGGCTGCTTGAGGACTTCGACGACACCGCAGCCCGCATTACCAAGGTGCTGCCGCGCGACTACGCGGCCGTACTGCAAACCCGTCTTGACGCCATCGAAGAGGGCCTGGACCCCGACGGCGAAGAAGTTTGGTCTCGAATCCTGGAGGTGACCGGTGGCTGATCCACGCGGATTTCTGAAAGTACGCCAGCGTGAAACCCAGCCGCGCCGTCCCGTCCCGGTCCGCATCATGGACTGGAAAGAGGTCTACGAAGCCCAGGAAAAGGGCGTCCTGAAGAGCCAGGCCGGCCGCTGCATGGACTGCGGTGTCCCGTTCTGCCACCAGGGCTGCCCGCTGGGGAACCTCATCCCGGAGTGGAACGACCTCGTCTGGCGGGACAAGGGCGAGGAAGCGATGGAGCGGCTGCACGCCACCAACAACTTCCCCGAGTTCACCGGCCGGCTTTGCCCGGCGCCCTGCGAAGCGTCCTGCGTGTTGGGCATCAACCAGCCCGCCGTGACCATCAAGCAGGTTGAGGTCTCGATCGTGGACCAGGCCTTCGACAACGGCTGGGTTACCCCGCTGCCGCCGGCCCGCCTTTCCGGCAAGACCGTCGCCGTCGTCGGCTCCGGCCCTGCCGGACTCGCCGTCGCCCAGCAGCTCACCCGGGTGGGCCACACCGTCGCCGTCTACGAGCGGGACGACAAGATCGGCGGCCTGCTGCGGTACGGCATCCCCGATTTCAAGATGGAAAAAGAACACGTGGACCGCCGCCTGGACCAGATGAAGGCCGAAGGCACCCGGTTCCGCACCGGCGTCGCCGTCGGCACCGATGTGACCTGGGAGCAGCTGCGGCGGCGCTATGACGCGGTTGTGGTGGCCACCGGCGCCACCGTCCCGCGGGACCTGCCCATCCCGGGCCGCGAGCTCGAGGGCGTGCACTTCGCCATGGACTACCTGGTCCCCGCGAACCGCGTGGTCGCCGGCGAGGCCGTGGAGAACCAGATCAATGCCGCCGGCAAGCACGTCGTCATCCTCGGTGGCGGCGACACCGGCGCGGACTGCCTCGGCACTGCACACCGGCACCAGGCCGCGTCGGTGACCACTCTGGCCATCGGCAAGCAGCCGTCGGCCGAGCGGGCCGCCCACCAGCCATGGCCGACATTCCCCACCCTGTTCGAGGTGGCCAGTGCGCACGAGGAGGGCGGCGAACGCACCTACCTGGCGTCCACCGTCGAATTCGTGGGCGAGAACGGCAAGCTGACCGGCGTGAAGGTCGCGGAGACCGAATTCGTCGACGGCAAGCGACTGCCGAAGGCCGGCACCGAGCGGATCATCCCGGCGGACCTCGTCTTCCTGTCCCTGGGCTTCACCGGCGCCGAACCCGCAGGCATCACCGAGCAGGTGCACGCCGAATTCGACGGCCGCGGCAACGTGGCCCGGGACGGCTACTACATGACCAATACCGAAGGGGTCTTCGTCGCCGGCGACGCCGGCCGAGGCCAGTCCCTGATTGTCTGGGCGATCGCTGAAGGCCGCGCCTGCGCCGCCGCCGTGGACAAGTTCCTGATGGGCAGCACCATTCTCCCGGCGCCTGTGGCGCCGACCGATCGGGCGATTGCCGTCCTGTAGTCCGGTCCTGGCCCCGTCGGGGCCAGTGCCGGACACCGGCCGTTCTTCCCCGCGACAACTTAAAACAACCAAGAGACAACTAGGGTAGGTATATGAGACGCGCTAAAATTGTGGCCACTTTCGGACCGGCGATCGCGAGCTTCGAGAACACGCTGGCCGTGCTGGAAGCCGGGGTCGACGTGGCCCGGATGAACATGAGCCACGGAGACTACTCCGTGCACGACAACACCTACGACAACGTCCGCAAGGCCGCCGGGCAGCTCGGCAAGGCCGTCGCCATCATGGCCGACCTGCAGGGCCCCAAGATCCGCCTCGGACGCTTCGTGGACGGCCCGCACCTGCTCGCCGTCGGTGACACCTTCACGATCACCACCGAGGACGTCCCCGGTACCAATGACATCTGCTCCACGACGCTCAAGAGCCTCACCGAGGACGTCAACCCCGGGGACTCGCTGTTGATCGACGACGGCAAGGTGGCCCTGCGCGCCATCGAGGTCGACGACGTCAAGGTCGTCGCGCAGGTGGTCGTTGGCGGCTACGTGTCCAACAACAAGGGCATCAACCTGCCAGGCGTGGCCGTCAACGTCCCCGCTCTGAGCGAAAAGGATGAGGACGACCTCCGCTGGGCCATGCGCCGCGGCGTGGACATGGTGGCCCTCTCCTTTGTCCGCGACGCCTCGGACATCAAGCGCGTCCACGAAATCATGGACGAAGAAGGCCGCCGCGTGCCGGTGATCGCCAAGATCGAAAAGCCCCAGGCCGTGGAGCAGCTCCCGGAAATCATTGATGCGTTCGACGCCATCATGGTGGCTCGTGGCGACCTCGGTGTGGAGCTTCCGCTCGAGGAAGTGCCCATCGTGCAGAAGCGCGCCGTCGAGCTCGCCCGCCGCTGGGCCAAGCCGGTCATTGTGGCCACCCAGGTGCTCGAATCCATGATCGACAACCCGCGCCCGACGCGTGCCGAGGCCTCCGACTGCGCCAACGCCGTGCTCGACGGCGCGGACGCCGTCATGCTCTCCGGCGAGACCAGCGTGGGCAAGTTCCCGATCGAGACCGTCAAGACCATGGCCCGGATCATTGAATCCACCGAGGTCCACGGCCTGGAACGCGTCCCCCCGCTGGGCACCAAGCCGAAGACCCGCGGCGGCGCCATCACCCGTGCCGCCGTCGAAATCGCTGACCAGCTGGAAGCAAAGTACATCTGTACCTTCACCCAGTCCGGCGACTCGGCCCGCCGCCTTTCGCGGCTGCGCCCGATCCGTCCGGTCTTCGCGTTCACCCCGGTGGAGCACGTCTGGAACCAGCTCGCGCTGACCTGGGGCATCCAGCCGGTACTGGTCCCGATGGTGGGCCACACCGACGAGATGACCGCCCAGGTTGACCGCAACCTGCTCGAGATGGGCTTGGTCGAGGACGGCGACATGGTGGTCATCGCCGCCGGTTCGCCTCCCGGCAAGGCCGGTTCGACCAACATGCTCAAGGTCCACAAGGTGGGTGACCTGGCCGACGCCGGCAGCCACGGCGATAACGCCGTCACCAAGGACAAGCTCGGCCCGTGGCCGGAAAAGAAGAAGAAGAACTCCAAGATCTAGTTCTTCCCAGGTATCACATAAGGGAGGGTCCCCGCCGCTGATGTTCAGCGGCGGGGACCCTCCCTTATTGTTGCCTGGGCTTGTGTTGCCTGGCCGGGGTGGAGCCTAGTTGACCTGGTTGATGATGGTCTCGGCAACCTCGCGCATGCTCAGGCGGCGGTCCATCGAGGTCTTCTGGATCCAGCGGAACGCTTCCGGCTCCGTCAGGCCCATTTTGGTGGTGAGCAGGCTCTTGGCGCGTTCAACGAGCTTGCGGGTGGCGAACTGCTCCTGCAGGTCGCTGACCTCGCTTTCAAGGGCCTTGATTTCCTCGTGCCGGGACAGGGCGATCTCCAGGGCCGGGATCAGGTCCGCCGGGGTGAAGGGCTTCACCACGTAGGCCATGGCGCCGGCGTCGCGGGCGCGCTCCACCAGTTCCTTCTGGCTGAACGCGGTCAGCAGTACCACGGGGGCAATGCGGGCCTTGACGATCTTTTCGGCGGCGGAGATGCCGTCCATGACGGGCATCTTGACGTCCATCAGGACCAGGTCCGGCTTCAGTTCCTCCGCGAGCTGCACGGCTTTCTCGCCGTTGTCCGCTTCGCCGACGACGTCGTAGCCCTCGCCGCGCAGGATCTCGATGATGTCCAGGCGGATGAGGGTCTCATCCTCGGCGACCACGACGCGGCGCGCCGGCTGGGAAGTGGGGGTTGACTCCGTCTGTTCTGACACGGGTACTCCTTGGAAAGGTACGGCGGGAACTAGACCATCTGAGGCAAGTCCGCTGGTGTACTGGGGGCCGGTAGGGATCGATGCGGCGTCACTGGCGCGATTCTGGAATTCAGCCTATCTGCATGTAGAGTAATTTCGCGCACCGGAAGCGATCGCGTTGCTCACAGCACCGTGGAGCACGCGAATATGACAGCCGGTGTCTCCGCGCCCGAGTGGCGGAATTGGCAGACGCGCCGCACTCAAAATGCGGTATCGAAAGGTGTGTGGGTTCGAGTCCCACCTCGGGCACGTGTTTTCCCTGTTCAGGGGCTTTTTGGTGTTTTTTCGTGTGCACATCGTGCACACTCCCGCCTCTGATCTGGCGATCCGGGTGTGTGGGGTGCCGGATAGACCTATTTGGTTGTCTGTGGGAGCGGCTGACTACGGCGGACCGGCTGCCGCACTGTGGGGTCTCTTCTGGGTGTTCATCCTCGTTCGTCCTTCCCTTCGGTTTTCGCGTTCACCACTTCATGGTGACTGGCGCCGCGCACAACATGACTTGCTGATTATTCTTTGGATGGGCCTGGGTTTGCGGCCGGTCCGGGTTTTCCGTTCTGCTACGTGTTCATGCAGGAAAGCGGTGAGAACGGCATGACATGGCAACTGACACGTATGGACACGCCGTCCCGAGGCGTCCAGAGATTTGACGGGCCTCGGCCGCGGCAAGCAGGGCACTGGACGGCACACAGCACGTCTTCACACACGTCCCGCCGATGGTCGCGAACTCTACCATCAGCACTTTCTCGACCTGGCTTGAGGCGCGAATGCCCAACCACAGCTCAACGAGGCTCTCACATACCGGTCATCAGTCGCGCCCTAGTCAGGTCCGGATCTGGCTACGACAACAACGAGAAACGCTCTAGCCCCCAGCCGAACCGGCCCAGGCACCGAAATTACCGGTCCCACCGCCTCCGCGGTCGTCGTCTTTGCCGCAACGTTTACAGCGCTTGTATAGGGCGCCATCGTCGGCATGTTCAACATGCCAATCGTGCTGAATGTTCAGCTTGCACAGCAGGTTCTTGAGCATGGTCCTCTCCGATCGAATTGATCGACTGCCGGCTGAATTCGGTAATTTAACCATCGCCTTCGCTCCGCCGCCGCGGAAGTCACAACTGGAGTCCTTTGTGCCCTTTTCAAATCAAAGGGGTCACGCTGATGCGGATGGACAGATTGCCATCCTCAAATGCGAATGTTCAGTGGCAGCCTCCCTGTCCGCCCTGACCGGGCACTTTCGTGCGGCCTTTGGTGGCCGCTGGATCGCGATCCCGGCCGAGCTGGGCCGGGAGGTGCCACTGAAAGGGGAACTCAAGGACTGTAGTCTGCTCTGCGTGCGAGTTCCGGGGAGGTTAGTCGGGTGGGAGTTCGAAGCGGGCGCCCAGTTCGGTGAGCGCTCCGAAGAGATCAGGCACACCCCACCATTCGACAGCGCGCCCGTCCTCAAAGCGGAGGATGTGCATGGAGGCTATCTTCACCGGTTTGCCGGTAGCGGCCAAGCCCAGAAAGGGCCCTGTGTTCGTCCCCTGCCAGGTTATCCGGCCGGCAACCTTGTCGCCTTCGACGACGGTGTCCTCGACGGTCCCCGTGAAGCCGGAGAAGCCGGCATGGAGCCCTTGCATCCAGGAGACAATTCCAGCCAGACCTGGAAGCTGTCCGGGACCGGCACTGCGGTCTTCAATGCCAGTGCTGACGACCTGGGCCAGCGCATCCTCGTCATTTGCGGCAACGGCTGCAATGAGCCGCTCGTACGCCTGCCGCAGTTCATCACTGTTGCTCATGGTTCCTCCTCGAACGACGCATCCTGGCAGCCGAAATTGCTCTTACGACCAAGTTTCAACACCGCGGCGGGCAGGCACAAGGGCGTCACATATTCAGGTGTCTGCCTCTGGCCCGCGTGACGGCCAGAGGTTTTGCCCGGCTTGTCAGGTGAAGGCGGCGCGCGGTGATGACTATGTCCAGCCATGAGTCGCCGAGCATCCACGCGGCCATAACGTCGTTGAGCCAGTGGTGTCCGAGGTGTACGCGGCTCAGTCCGAATGAATGGCTTCAGCTCATCGGGGCGTAAGTCCTGTCCGTTCTACGGCGAGGAGGGCACCATTGGAGCGAAATCGCGACCCACCCGGGCGGCCGTTTATGCAGCCTGGTTGGGGGCACCGAAGTGGGCAAAAAAGTGGGTGTGCACAAAGAGGCACCGCCTGCTCAGGACGTCGGTAAAAGACGCTCGCGTCCATGTTTTTTTACGTTCACATGTCGCATGTGTGTCAGAGACAGGTGGCCCATGAGTACCCCAGATAGGAGTCATGGCCTTGGAGAAGGCGACGACAGCGCTGACCACTACGCCGTGGAGAAGACGCCAGACAAGGCCACCAGTGCCACCAGACGACGACGAATCCGAGTCTCTTTCCAGCATGGCGGCTTCCGCCCCCGGTCTCTTGCTTCCCTGATCGGCGGGTTTGCCTCTAGTTACCTGGTCATGGACGGAATTGACCCAACCACGGGGACCGGTGTGCCCTAGGCAAACGGGGCGGTTGGGTCTATATCAGGACTGTAGCGCAATTATTTGGCGCCCCTTTGCAGAGGCGCCGTCGGTTGAAATTCGCCCGCATCCGAGGGGCAGACACGGCCCGAGGATACATTCCGGAGCCTGATCCACAACGATAAGCAGTACCGCCCAGCCCAGCACGCTAGTGAGCCGAATTTCGTTTCGCGTCCGCGATGGCCTGGGCAACAAGGAGTTGTCATGGCAAGCACCATCCCCGCACCTGCCCGGACGACGTTTCAGGGCAACGACAAGTTGCTGCTGGGCATCGTGCTCGGCGTCATCACGTTCTGGTTGTTCGCCGGCACAACGGGAACGGTTGCCCCAAACATCCTCGTCGAGATCAACGGCGCCTATTCAGATCCGGTTCACAAGACCTGGGCGACCCCTCTCGTCGATGTCGCCGCAATGAACCTGGCGGTGTCGATCACGGCCCTCTTCTCCGGTATGTTCATCGTGGTGGCGGGCGGCCTCGCTGACCGGATCGGCCGCGTCCGGATCAGCTTGATCGGCAACGGCCTGGGCATCCTCGGATCCCTCATGATCGTGCTTGCCGCAGGGCCGGTTGCCCTGCCGCTCCTGCTCGGCGGCCGCGCCATCCAGGGACTCTCGGCGGCGTGCATCATGCCAGCCACCATGGCGCTCGTGAAGACGTACTGGGACGGCCCTGGCCGTCAGCGGGCCGTGTCCATGTGGTCCATCGGCTCGTGGGGCGGATCGGGGCTCGCCTCGATCTTTGGCGGCTACGTGGCGACATTCGTGGGATGGCGCTGGATCTTCATCGCCTCGATCGTCATCTCGGTCATCTCGATCCTCCTTATGCGCGGCACGCCGGAGAGCAAGGTGGCCCAGACGGGCACGTTCAAGTTCGACCTCCCTGGTGTACTGGTCTTCATGGTCTCGATGCTGGCGCTCATGATCGTGCTGATCTTCGGCTCGAAGATCGGATGGCTAACACCGACCACGATCGGGCTCTTCGTCGTCGCCGGGGCAGGCCTTTACTTGCTGGTTCGGATCGAAGGCCGTGCAGCCAAGCCGTTCATTAACTTCGAGCTGTTCAAGAACCGCACCTTCACCGGCGCCACGATCTCGAATTTTCTCCTCAACGGCACGATCGGCCTGCTGATCGTGACCCAGCAGCTCCTCCAGATCGCCGGAGGCATGACGGCTTCCGATGCGGGCCTGCTGACTATCGGCTACGCGATCATGATCATCGCGTTCATCCGCCTCGGCGAAAAGCTCCTGCAGCGCTTTGGTCCCCGCCAGCCGATGATCTGGGGATCCCTCATCGTCGGCGTTGCGAGCGTCCTGCTGCCGCCCACCAACCTCCTGCTTTCCGAGTACCGTTGGCTCGCCGTTGTGGCCTACGCACTATTCGGCCTCGGCCTCGCGTTCTACGCGACGCCGTCCACCGACGCCGCGCTGGCGAACCTTCCCGCCGATCAGGCCGGTGCCGGCTCCGGCATCTACAAGATGGCCTCCTCGCTGGGCGGTGCGATCGGGGCCGCGATCTCCCTCGCGCTCTTCAGCGCTTTCAGCAGCTCAGGAGCCCAGTTTGTCGGCGACGTCCTCATCAACCAGGGCCGCACTGACAACACTGCGATCCGGCAGGCCGCCGTCGTCGCGCTCCTGTTCAACGTGGTCATGGTAATCATTGCGGTCGTCTCGATCATGGCCACGGTGCCCAAGGGCAGGGAGCGTGCCGAGGCGCAGCCCGCAACTTAGCAATAGTGTCCGCGGTTACCCCGCGGATCACGGGAAGGCATGAGGAAGAAGCCATGGCATCAACTGGAGCTGCGCGCACGATCCTGTCCGCACAGGATTCCCTCAGAGACTGGCAGGAATCGCTATACAAGGACTTCCACAGGAACCCCGAGCTGAGCCACCATGAGGAGCGCACGTCAGGCATCGTGGCTGACCAGCTGAAAAGCTTCGGCTTCGAGGTCCACACGAACATCGGCGGCACGGGCGTCGTGGGTGTCCTCGCCAACGGCGACGGGCCGACCGTGCTCGTGCGCGCGGACATGGACGCGCTCCCCGTCGCGGAGGCCACGGGCCTCGATTACGGGAGCACAGCCGTAGCAATTGACGACCAGGGAGCACAGACGGCCGTCATGCACGCGTGCGGCCATGACGTCCACATGTCGAGCCTCCTCGGCGCGGCGCGGCTCTTCGGCCAGGAGCGCGACGCCTGGGCAGGCACCCTTGTGGCGCTCTTCCAGCCCGCCGAGGAGCTCGGCGACGGCGCGCGGGGCATGGTCGACGACGGCCTGGCGGGCCTCATTCCCCGGCCCGCTGTTGCTCTCGCCCAGCATGTCCTGGCGCATCCGGCCGGGACCGTGAGCACGTATCCCGGCGCGTTCCTCTCGATGGCGGACAGCATCCACATCACCCTCTACGGGCGCGGCAGCCACGGCTCGATGCCGCATCTCTCGGTCGACCCGGCAGTCTTGGCGGCAATGGTCGTGGTGCGGCTCCAGACCGTCGTCTCGCGCGAGGTCCAACCGGGCGAGTTCGCGGTGCTCACTGTTGGGAAGATCGCGGTCGGTGCCAAGAGCAACATCATCGACGACCACGCCGTCCTCGAACTCAACATCCGCACCTATAACAAGGCCACCCGAGACCAGATCCTCGCGGCCATCGAGCGGATCGCCAAGGCCGAGTCGGCGGCGTCGGGCTCACCCAAAGAGCCGGAAATCGCGCTCTACAACAGCTACCCGCTCACCGACAACGACGCCGACGTCACCGCCAGGGTCGCCGACGCGTTCGCTGAGTACTTCCCCGCCGAGACGATCGAAAACTACGGGCGGCAGACAGCGAGTGAGGACTTCAGCGACATCCCCACCGCGCTCGGCATCCCGTACACCTACTGGGGCATCGGCGGCGTGGACCCCGACACTTACCGCGCGGCTCGGGCCGCTGGCCGCATCATCACGGACATCCCCGCGAACCACTCGCCAAAGTTCGCACCCGTCCTCCAGCCCACGCTGACCACCGGGACAGCTGCCCTCGTGGTCGCCGCAGCGGCCTGGCTCGGGAAACACTGACCGGGCGGCGCAACCCGTCCAGCCTCACGGCGGCACCATTGACCTCCAATATCCAGCCCCCCGCGGCTGTGCTTGTTCCGTGGCGGTCTTGTTCCAGAGGTCGACGCTTTCCGGCGGACCGAAGTCGCGGGGAAGATGCAACTATCCCGCCCTCGCTGGGCCGTGCACCGACGTGTCACCCAGCCGGGGACCGTTTCCAGGGCGTTCGCTCGGGCGGCCTTTGCCATCATTTCCAGCGACTTTTTTCACCTCACCATCGAGGCAGGGGGCAACGGAAACGGTGTGGCCGGGGACCGCTGCGCCGCAGCATCCATGAGGCGGCCCCATTGGCCGCCCCCGGGGCACGGGCTGTTGGTCGACTGGTAGAGGCCCTGCAGGACGCTCATGCGGACGTTATGGTCCGCGTCGTCGTTCGGCAGGAGGTGGTTCCCGGCTGGTTGTGGAGCCGATCTGGAATCCGCCGGCGCCATCGAGCGGCTGGCCGTTGGTATCGCGCTCCGGTAGGGCGAAGTTTCCCGTGTAGTTCCCCGGTGCCGTCTCGGGGTGCTCGACGGCGGGGTCAGAACGCGGTAGGGAATTTCAGGGCCGCCGTGTTCGTTGCAGTTCCATCAGACAAAAACGCCAGAAAAGAGAATCGCCATAGTGGCAACCGATTACGACGAAGTACGTTCCGATGTCAAGGAATCCCAGGAGCGCTCACTCGAGGCGCTGCAGTCCGCCAACGCCCCGGACGCCCGGAGTGTCGTCCGAGAGCTGGACGAGTCCGATGCACTGGATGAGGCCATGACCCCCGGCGGGGAATTTGTTTCCGAGGAACTTATTGTTCAAGTCATCCCGCAGGCAGAGGACGAGTTCACCTGTTACTCGTGTTTCCTGGTCAGGCACCGGTCCCAGCTTGCGCGCCAAAGCAAGGGCCATTCGTACTGCGTCGAGTGTGAAGGCTAGTCCGGGTAGCTAGCCAGGATGTAGTCGCCGGCAGCGGGACCGGCCATTCGTCGTCGGCTGCCACTGGGATCTATCCCGTGGCGCCGGATGGCGGACCGGAAGGCAAAGTCTTCCACCGGCTTGATCTTGTGCAGTATGCACCAGCTTGTGTACAGACCGTAGAGGCAGTCCGGTCCCAATGGATCGTGCGTTTCATCGCGGACCGTGGCTTCCAGGAGGAATCGTGTGATGTGCGAGGTGGCCATTCCAGGCTCCGTTCCTCGGGTGCATCCTTGGTGCCGCCGTGCTGCTTCAGCGGCTCTCTTCGTGGCCGTGCACCCGGCCGTGAAGGACCAAATCCCCTAAGGTTTTTGGACTCTGAACTTACGTCGCCTTCTGGAGCGTGTCTAGAGTGGTCATCAGGCGTGACGGAACCGCTGCGATCAAGCAGGCGGCGGTCAGGGGAAGGTGGCGTGTGTCGAGTTAGGTCGGAATTCGCGTCGTGACCTGCAACATCATTCTGGTACCGCCATCGAAACCGCCGGCTGCTTGACGGCTCCAACGGAGCCCGGACCGGTGTTTAGGTGGCCTGGTACTACAAGAGGCCGCCAGTAGCTTCTTCGCGAAGTCCCGGCGCACTCCCCACCAGCATGCGCCCTAATCGGTCCAATAGCCAGCTGGCCAGCCGTTAGTCACGCCAGCGGCTCGGAGACGCCGCGGGCGTTTGAACGGTCGAACTGGCGCCGGACCGGGTGGATCGCGGAAGTTTGCGGGGGAGTGGGGGAAATTCACGGGTGGAACCGGTTCGAGCCCCTCCCCGGCAGGAGCCTCGGCCTCGAAGCCACCCTCTCAGGCCCGTCCGGTACCCTCTGCTTAGCTCTAGGCACCGAGGGCCGCGGCAGGGAGAGGATGGTCACCCGTGTTTTCGTTCCAAACCGGATACCCGATGTGGCAGGCGGGGCCGCATTTTGTCGGGCTCAAGATCGCCTTGGTGGCCTTGGCCATCGCCCTGCTACTGCGCATGCGCCGGCGGGTCTGGGCGCGGTTGCGGGGCCTGGAGTGGCGGCGGATGGCCCTTGCCTGTGGTGCCGCAGCCGGACTCTTCTACGCAGTCTGGATTTTCTACCTGAGCGGCACGATGCCCGCGGTGACGGTCGCCTACAACTGGAGTACGGCCTGGCTCGCGCTGGACGGATTCGAGGCTGTAGCGGCGCTCCTGACGGCGGTCTTCTTCTTCAAGGGAAGTCCGTACGCCGCACTGAGCGCTGCAGCCTTCTCCACGAGCCTGTGCATCGATGCGCTCTTCGATGTCGCCACCGCGGCCCAAGGACCGCCCCTGACGACGGCGATCCTCGAGGCCGTCCTCGTCGAACTGCCGTTCGCCGGCCTCTCCGCCGTCCTTGCGGTGAAGCTCCTTGCCGCGGGGCGCCAGCCGAGTCGGCCGAGCCAGCCCCGCGGCTGAAGATTTCCTGCGCGGACACGGCGTAAGTGTGCTGTTCCACTCGGTATCTCCCCAAGGCTGAATATTCCAGCCCCAATTAAAAGGTAGAAGACTGGACGGATCCTGAACCGCGGCCCGGCGGGAACCGCGTGTTCCGGCACCGAGCCCGGGCTGTAGAGTCACGGGTAACCTTCGTCCGGGGCCAACGATCCGATCCACCGCCGCCCCGTCCGCGCCAACCTCATCGAGAAGAGCCCACCATGACCGCCAGCACCGTCCTCGTCGCCGGAGCCACCGGTGACCTCGGCCGCCGCGTTGTTCGCGAACTCCTCCGGCAGCCCGGCACCCTCGTCCGGGTCCTGACCCGCCCCGGCAGCGGCAAGGCCCACAGAATCTTCGGCGGCCAGGAGCGCGTGGAGATCCATGAGGCCAACTACACGGACAGGGCCGCCCTCGTCGCAGCGTTGGCCGGCGTCGACACCGTCGTCTCGGCCGTCAGCGGTGCGCGTCCGGTCATCGTCGACGTCCAGCGGGCACTCCTAGCCGCCGCCGTCGAAGCCGGCGTGGCACGGTTCATCCCTTCGGACTACTCCGCCGACTACCGTCGGATCACCCCAGGCAGCAACCGCAACTTCGAGCTGCGCCGCGAGTTCGCCGGGGAACTCGATGCCGCCCCCCTTCGCGTGACTTCCGTCCTCAACGGCGCGTTCGCGGACATGCTCACCGGGCAGGCGCCGATGATCCTCTTCTCCCGCCACCGGGTCCTGTACTGGTCCGCACCGGATCAAATCCTTGACTTTACGACCAAGGACGACGTCGCTCGCGTCGTCGCGCTTGTGGCCCTCGACGGGAACGCGCCCCGGGTCGTCGAAGTCGCCGGGGACCGCGTCAGCGCCCGCACCATCGCCCAAACCATGACCGAACTCACCGGAACTCCCTTTTCACCGCAGTGGGCCGGTACCACGGGGACCCTCCTGGCGATGAGCAAGATCGGCCGGCGCTTGTCCAAAGACAAGGGCGAGGCATTCCCCGCGTGGCAGGGCATGCAGTACTTCGTCAGCATGTTCAGCGGCGAAGCCGAACTTCGCCATGTTGATAACGACCGCTACGGCCCGCAGCCATGGACCTCGGTCCGCGACGTCCTGGAAGCTCACCTGCTGGAGTCCGGGCCGTCCCGGTAGAACCCTGGCATTGGCGTCGGTCACTGGGCGATATCGGGCCGTGTGCCCATCCATTCGGCACGAAGTATGGAAAATACCTCCTTGTCGTAACGATTCCCGTCATAGACCCAGCTGCTGCGGAGAACGCCGTCGGAATGCATACGCAGTCGCCGCGCCACCGCAACACTGCGGTCGTTGTCGGTGCGGCATCGCCATTCCACGCGAGACATTCCCCGCTCTAAGAAGGCCCACTCCATAAGCAGTTCGACCGACCGCGTGATAAGGCCGCTGCCGACAGCATCGGGTTCGAGCCAGCAACCGACCTCACAGATGCCCCAGACCGGATCAAACGCGACAAACATCACGCCTCCGATGATCTTGCCGTCGGCCCAGAGGCCATAAATGCGAGCCCCATCATTCGCGGTGGCCGTAGCGTAGCGCTGAAGGGTGGCGCGCGCCCCATCTACGGTATCGGTGACAAATGTCGGTCCGACCCAGGGCCGGATATGATCTCTGGCCCTGTTCATGTGGTCGGCAAACTCGGCGGCCTGCCAAGGCTCAAGAGGCTTCAAAACGACCCCGTCCCGCACGACTTTTTCAAACATAGGTTCTCCAGGGGTCTGCCCAGGGGGTGGTTGCACTGGGGTGGGTGATTTTCTCGGACGTGTGCGGTGGGCCAGCAACCGCGTGGAACGTGGCAGGGGCCCTCCGCTGAGATCATACGTCGCACCGTCTGGCCGAACGGGGGAGCTGAAGGGGTTGCAGCGTCCCGTTGACACTGTTCAGGGCCACGAGGAGACTTTCTTTTGGGGAGTGCCTCTTCGAAAGGAGCCCGAAATGCCGTGGCATATCGAGGGCACATATTTTGAGAATTGCAATTGCAACATGGTCTGCCCGTGTACGGCTTCAGGGCAGACGGCACCGGCGGATAACGAACGTTGCAACGTGGCCTTGGCTTTCCACGTCGAGACCGGCGAAGTAAACGGTGTCGACGTCGGGGGTCTGACAGTCTGCGTCCTAGCCGACACTCCGGCACTGATGAGTGACGGCGGCTGGAAAATCGGACTTTTGCTGGACGCCGCCGCCTCAGCTGAGCAGGCCGAAGCGCTCGGTGCAGTCTTCGGCGGCCAGCTCGGCGGACCCATGGAGGGCCTCGCCCCCCTGATCGGTGAAATGGCGGGCATGGAGTCCCTAACCATGGCCTACGCCGACGACGGGCGGGTCCACCAGGTTCAGATTGGCAGTGCCGTAGAGATGGTGGTCGAGGACTTCGTGTCACCCTTTGACGCCACAGGACGAGGAGTGAGAATCAGTGGCGTTGGATTCCCTGTTGACACCTTGGCAGCTGGCACATCCAGTACCGCCCGCGTTGAGGTGCTCGGGATGACCTGGGACAACGCCGGCAAGAACTCCTTCTCGGCCCCCTTCGCCTGGTCCGCCTAAGTGCCCGGCAGGAGCAGCCTCACGCTCAGCCGCCATGCCGCAGAGTTGGCACTGATCGGGTGTGCCGCCTTGGCGTGGTATGTCACGTTCTCCGGCCTCGCCAACATGTCCACGGGGCCGGGAACCATGGGTCTGGGGCTCCTGGGCTTCCTGGGCGTCTGGACGCTGATGATGGCGGCCATGATGCTGCCGGCGCTGGCGCCTCTCACCTCGACGTACCTCAGGTCGATCCGTGCCGTCCGCAGCCGCCGGGTCCGTGCCATCCGGACCACCGCCCTGGTTGGCGGTTACCTTTTGACGTGGATCGGATTTGGAGTCGTTGCCTACGCCGCCGCGGCGCTCGCCGGGTTGCTTGCTGAGGGCGCGGCGGATGTCGCACCCTGGGTGGGAGCCGGAGTGCTCGTGGCGGCCGGCGCCTACCAGCTGACGCCGCTGAAGGATTTCTGTCTCCGGCACTGCCGGTCGCCGGTAGCGTTCCTGTTGCACGTATCCGGGTACAAGGGCCGCCTGCGGGATGTCCGCGTTGGCATGTACCACGGGGTGTATTGCGTGGGTTGCTGTTGGGGGCTGATGGTGGTGCTCATTGCTGTGGGCGTGATGAACCTGGCATGGATGGCGGTGCTCACGGCGGTGATCTTCCTGGAGAAGACGTGGAAATACGGGCCCGCCCTCAGCCGGATCACTGGCGTCGCACTGATCGTGTTCGCGCTCTTCGTTCCTGCCCACCCGGAGTTGCTGCCAGGTCTCCACATGATGACGGCCATGTGAGGAAAGGCAACCACAGCAGCCCCTTGGTCAACGGCTACAGGGCTTGGATGGTTTGATTGGTCGGTGCTCCGTTTCAAACGTCTTTTGGTTTTCAGCGTGTTCGCAGTCTGCGTCATCACCGCATTCTCGTTCTGGGCAGTCCGGCAGCCCGGTGCCGACGCTCGCGGGGCACTTGCCCCGCCGCCGAGGGCGGGAGCGAAACTCGCCACCTCCTCCGGCCTCACCACCGCCGTGAACGTCACCCGGAGCGCTGATGCCGAGTGGCTCACCCGGGCCGCCGCGCTGACCGGCATCCCGGCCCGTGCGCTCCGTGCCTACGTTGCTGCTGCAGCCACGGCCAACGATTCCGCTCCGGGGTGCAGGATCGGCTGGAATACCGTGGCCGCCGTCGGCTTCGTTGAATCGGCGCACGGAACCTACGGCGGCGGCAACCTCAACACTGCAGGGCAGGCGAGCGGGCCAATCATCGGTCCGAGCCTCAACGGCGCCGGATTCGCCGCCATCGCGGACACGGACGCGGGAGCCCTCGACGGTGACGCCCGCTGGGACCACGCCGTCGGACCCATGCAGTTCATTCCCTCCACGTGGCGGCTTGTAGGGCGGGACGGCAACGGGGACGGAACAGCGGACCCGTTCAATATTGACGACGCCGCGCTCAGCGCGGCGGTATATCTGTGCGCCCACGGCCGTGACCTTTCGACCGCGCAAGGGTGGACCGGCGCCATCTACTCCTACAACCAGTCCGATTCCTACCTGAGGCAGGTTCGGGCCGAAGCCACCGCCTACGCCGAGAAGGCGGGCACCTCTTGAGCCGTGGGGTTCGATCACCATAGAGTGACCGCAGACGACAAGCCCAGGAGATGACATGTCCCTCGTCCGCGTGCACAACTTCTCGATCTCGCTCGACGGCTTCGGCACCGGCGAGGGCCAGAAACTCGACGCTCCGTTCGGCCACGCAGGCTCACGGCTCATGGAGTGGGCCTTCGAGACACGTACCTTCCGCCAGATGGGCTTCCACGGGGAGTCGGAGGGATCCTTCGGCGTCGATGAGGCGTTTGCGAGCGGCTGGGGGCCCGGCGTCGGTGTGGAGATCATGGGGCGCAACAAGTTCGGCCCGCAACGCGGCCCCTGGGAGGACGAGGAATGGAAGGGATGGTGGGGTGATAACCCTGTCTTCCACACACCAGTCGTTGTCCTGACCCACCATCCGCGGCCGGTATTGGAAATGGAAGGTGGGACTACCTTCCATTTCGTCGACGCCGACCCTGTCACCGCGCTCAAGCAGGCACGCGCCCTGGCAGGTGACCTCGACGTCCGGATCGGCGGTGGCGTCAGCACGGTCCGACAGTTCCTCGAAGCCGATCTGATCGACCACATGCACATCGTCGTCGTGCCGATCCTCCTTGGCCGGGGCGAACGGCTCTGGGACGGACTCGAGGGACTCGAGCAGCGCTTTGACATCGAAACGACTCCTTCTCCAGCGGGAGTCGTCCACATGATCTTCACCCGTCGCACGCCCCGGTAGGCAGACTGGTGCCGTGAGCGGAATCCGGTGGGTGCTGCATGTCGATCTCGACCAGTTCATCGCGGCGGTCGAAGTACTGCGGCGGCCGGAGCTGGCGGGCAAACCGATCATCGTTGGCGGGCGGGGCGACCCCACGGAACGGGCTGTGGTGTCGACCGCATCCTACGAGGCCAGGGCCTTCGGTGTGGGTTCCGGAATGCCCTTGCGCGTTGCCGCCCGGAAAGTGCCCGACGCCGTGATCCTTCCCGTTGACCATGAGGCCTACCTCGCCGCCTCTGAAACGGTCATGGCGACCTTGCGTGCGCAGCCCGGCGCCACCGTGCAGGTGCTGGGCTGGGACGAAGCCTTTGTCGGCATTGAGTCAGCGGATCCGGAGGCCTATGCCCGGCAAGTGCAGGCCGCCGTCCTGGACCGGACACGGCTGCACTGCAGCGTGGGCATCGGCGATACCCTGGTCCGGGCCAAGGTCGCCACCGGTTTCGGCAAGCCGGCCGGCGTCTTCCGGCTCACGGCCGGAAACTGGCTCGAGGTCATGGGGGCTCGTCCCACCAAGGAACTGTGGGGCGTGGGGACCAAGGTCTCCGCCCGGCTGGCCAAACTGGGCATCAACACCGTCTCCGAGCTCGCCGCCTCGAACCCTACGGACCTGGTCCCGGAGTTCGGCCCCAGGATGGGTCCCTGGTACGCGGAGCTCGGACGCGGGGACGGCGCCAGCGTTGTGGACGACACCCCGTGGGTGGCGCGCGGGCACAGCCGGGAGACAACCTTCCAGCAGGACCTGACCGAACCGGCCCAGGTGGACGCCGCCATCAGGGAGCTGGCGGCGCGGGTCCTGGAGGACGTAGCAGCCGAAGGACGGCCCGTGATTGGGCTGACCCTGAAGGTGCGGTACGCGCCGTTTACGACCACGACCCACGCGCGGAAGATTCCCCAGACTCTCGACCGGAACGAAATTCTCGCGCGGACCCTGGACCTCGCCGCCGGAATCGAAGCGGGCCGGCCCATCCGTCTTCTTGGCCTGCGGGCCGAAATGGCAATGCCTGACGAAGCCCGAAAGAGCCATACCCCGACGCGCGGCGGCTGGTGACCTCGCAATTCCGTTCAGGCGCGGTAGCCAATCAGCTTCATCATTTCCCTTGGCAAAGAACGAGCGCGCAACTTCCACTGCCCTGGCGTTGTTCCTCACAGTGGTCGGTGCACCATCAGGTTTGCGCCCCGCCGCCGGCCGGTAAAGCGCCGTCGCGTTATGGTTGGTCCAACACGTCTATATCGGGAGGGCGCATGCCGTACGTCGTTGATTTCCAGAACGTTTCCACTGTCGGCCTGGAGTCATCCCCGGTCGCCGAGGCGCTCGCCGGGCTGCGCGCCAACGAGGCCCGCTATTACCGCAACAAGTACGACCACGTCCTCACCGTCAGCCCTGCCGGCGAGGTTCCGGAGGTCGTAGAACGGGTCGGCCGCATCCTCAGGGAGGAGCGGGAGATCGTCATCGGCTCGCGGCCGCTCGAGGCCGCCGGCTTCGAAGTCGACGGCTTGCGGATGGACTATGTGTTCTACGAGTCGGGCCTGTCCATCAACGTCATGTACAGCATCGGGGACGGCGGGAAGCGGGCAGTGGGCTTCAAACTGTCCGAGGGCATGGAGGTCCCGGAAGAACTGGCAGCTTTCAAGTTCGCCCGGCAAAAATCAAAGCTGGCCGGCGTCATCCGCGGCTCCTACTTCGTGATCAAGGGCCAGTACTGATCAGCGGCCGCGGCGCCCCTCCCACGCCCCGTACAGCAGCGGAACAACCGAGACGATCATCAGCACGCCGCCGAGCACGGCGTCGTCCGCCCGTACGATGGAACCCGCGATCAGCAGGGCGCCGAAGATCAGCGCCGATGCCGCCCGCCGCACCGTGCGGTCCAGCCGCGCCAGCTGACGTTCCAGCCGGGGATTGGCCACGGACAGTGAACCGTCCTCGATCCGGGTGACCAGTCCATCCAGGCGTTTCGGCAGTCGAAGGGCAATCCCGGCGGCGTCGAGCGCTTGCTGGGCCACATCCTGCACCACGTTGCCGCGCTCGTCGCGGAGCAGCTGCGCCGCGTAGGGCTCGACGGAGTCCCACAGATTGAACCGGTCATCCAGTGAACTGCACACACCCGAGGTCAGCGACATCGCCCGGATAATGAGCAGGAAGTTTTCCGGCAACTGGAACGGCAGCGAGCGCACCAGGTCGCCGAATTCCACGGCAAACTCCAGGAACTCCCGCTGGTTCACCTCGCGAAGCTGGGCGAATCCCATCCCGCCAAACCGGGCGAACAGGTGCGTCATCGCCCGCTCAAGCTCCGCCCGGTCGGCCGACGGCACCAGCACGCCCACGTCGCTGATCGCGTTCACGAGGCCCTTGCCGTCACGCGAGGCTGCCGCGATCAGCAACTTCCGCAGGCCCCTCCGAGTGCCGGGAGGAACCTCGCCCATCATGCCGAAGTCGATGAACGTCAGCTTCCAGGGGCGCCCCTCGGATGCATCGGTGACAGGGGTGACGAAGATGTTGCCCGGGTGCGGATCGGCGTGGAAGAAGCCGTTGGTGAACAGCTGGTCGAACATCACCGAGGCGAAGACAGGCGCAACCTTCGCCGGATCGATGCCCGCCGCACGAAGTGCCACCGCATCCGTGATTTTGATCGCCGTGACATCTTCGAGCACGAGCACGCGGCGGGTGCTCCACTCCCAGGCGACGCCGGGCGCCTCCACCCGATCGTCCTCGGCGAAATCGGCCGCAAAACGCTCCGCGTTCGCCGCCTCGTGCAGGTAGTCGATCTCTTCAAAACTGGTCTGGGCAAACTCTTCGATCAGGGCAGGGACGTCCGCGCGGTCGGACACCAGACGCACATGGCTGAGCCAGCCGCCCACTTTGCGCAGTGCCGCCAGGTCGACGTCGACGATCGCCTCGATGCCGGGCCGCTGCACTTTCACGACCACGCCGTGGAGCCCGGCATCGGCGGCGTTGGCGGGCAGGAGCTGCGCCCGGTGGGCCTGCCCGAGGGAGGCGGCGGCGAGGGGCGTCTCCTCGACCGAGGCAAACACCTGGTCCAGCGGCGCGCCCAGCTCCGCCTCGGCGAGGGCGCGGACGGCCGGGAACGGCACGGGCGGGACCTCGTCCTGAAGGCCCTCCAGCTCCTTGGTGATCTCGGGCGGAAGCACGTCGAGCCTGGAGGACAGGAATTGGCCAACCTTGATCATCAGGCCGCCCAGCTCCACCGCGAGCACGTGGAAGCGTTGAGCGAAGCTCCGCATCCGCTTGGCCCTGGTTCGCTCGGCGATTCTGCCCAGGCCGACGCGGGGGAGGAGCAACTCAAACCACCAGGTCACCGCTAGGTGCCACGCGGCGAACCGCAGGATGCGACGGTAACGGGCGCGGGTGTCCCCGGCGCCGGGTACCGGGTCTGCTCGCTCCCGACGGGCCGCCGCCACCCCCGTCAGTCCTGGGCGAGAATCGAATACAGCCGGCGGCGTGCCTCGTCGAGCACCGCCACCGCCTGCTGCACCTGCTCCGGTGAGCCCGTGCGACCCACCTGGGCCGCGGCCTGCGCGAGCTCGACGCCTGCCTTGGGGAGTGCGGCGAAGCCGGGGCCCGACGCCGGGCCCGTGGCCTCCCATGGGGCTGACGCCTCCCCGTGCGCTGCGTCCTCCCGGCCAGCGTCGGTCAGCGAGTAGATCTTGCGGCCGTTGGACTCCTCGGCCCGGATCAATCCCTCATCGGCCAGCAGCTGCAGGGTGGGGTAGACGGAGCCGGCGCTCGGCTTCCAGCTGCCGTTGCTGCGCTCCTCAATCTCACGGATGATCTGGTAGCCATGCATGGGCCGTTCCGCGAGCAGGGCCAGCACGGCCGACCGTACCTCGCCTCGCCCCGCACGGGTGCCCGAGCGCTTCTCGAACCTCGAACGCAGCTCTTCGACGGCCTGCCACATGCCATCAATGTTGGGAGCGCCAAAGCCGCCCATCGGGTGTGAATTGCGCATGTTGCTCTCCTTAGTGGATCACGAACGATACCTAACGATACATCCCGATATGCGCGAAAAACAGTGGCTCAGGACGCATGATCCTAGGGCCTGGAGCCGGTCAGCCCGACACGGTCCCCCTACTGAACGATTCCAGCCGGGACTGCAGCTCCCAGTACGGAGTGGCCGCCGGCGCCCGCCTGCCGTCACGCAGGGCGTTGACCACATTCACTGCCGCGTCGATTGCCGCGCGGTACGGCAGGGAGCCGGAGCTCACCCGGCGGACCCCCAGTTCACCCAGTTCGGCAACGGTCAGCGTGGGATGGGCCAGTACGTTGACCGGCAGTGCAATACCGGCGGTGATGGTCTGGATGTCCTCCGGTACCACCAGGCCGGGGACAAAGATTCCGTCCGCGCCGGCTTCGGCGTAGGCGCGGGCACGGAGCAGGACGGCGTCAACGGTGGCTTGTTCACCGAACCAGATGTTGTCCACTCTGGCGTTGATGAACACGGCCGGGCTGCGGTGCTTGACGGCGGCAATCTTGCCGGCGGAGACTGCAGGGGCGATCAGGTGCCCGGCCGTGCTGTCCTCCAGGTTGATCCCGGCCACGCCCATGGCCGCCAGTCGGGCCACAAGTTCCGCCACCTCGGCAGGGTCATCGGAATAGCCGTCCTCGATGTCCGCCGTGACGTGGACAGGCAGCCGGCACAGCTGTTCCACGAGCGCTGCGGTTGCCGCCTTGCTGGACCGGCCGCCGTCCGGCATGCCGGCACTCGCCGCAATGCCAAAACTGGTGGTTCCGATCGTCGGGAAGCCCGCTGCTACAAACGCCACGGCGGATCCCATGTCCCATGCGTTGGGCAGCACCAGGGGCGCTTCAGCGTGGTGGAGTTGTGCAAAAGTTGACGTGTTTACGTCCCTGTCCATGTCCCCGTCCACTCCCTGCCATCCGGATCGGCCAATACCGTTCATTCTATTAACGCGGCCGGGCGCCGCAAGGGCCGGTGTCCGCCGGGCTAAGCGCCGGTGCAGCGGGGGCGGACGGCGATCCAGCAACCAGGCGCGGGGCGTGGCCGCAGCGTGTTAAGGTCGGTTCGGCATCACCCATCCAGGCGTGCACATCGACCGAGAGGACGACAGGATGAACGCGAATCGCAAGGTGACGGTGCTGGGCACTGGCATCATGGGGGCCGCGATGGCCCGGAACCTGCTGAAGGCTGGGCACGAGGTCCATGTGTGGAACCGGGACCCGGCCAAGACCGTCCCGCTGGCCGACGCCGGGGCGCAGGTAGCGCTGTCCCCAGCCGAAGCGGTCCGGGGAGCGGACGTGGTACTGACGATGCTGTATGACTTCGCCGCCGTGAGCGACGTGATCCGGCAGGCGGCCCCGGGAGTCCGGCCGGGCACCGCATGGGTCCAGTCGACGACCGTCGGGGTGCGCGACGCAGCGGCCCTTGCAGACCTAGCCGCAGAGGTGGGCCTCGAATTGGTGGATGCGCCGGTTTCCGGCACCCGTGAGCCGGCCGAGTCCGGCCAACTACTTGTCATCGCGGCAGCGCCCGAGGCTCTGCGTGAGCGCGTGGCGCCGGTTCTGGACGCAATCGGCTCCCGCACCATCTGGACCGGTCAGGATCCGGCCGCGGGCTCGGCAACCCGGCTCAAGCTCGTCGTCAACAGCTGGGTGATCGCCGCCGCGAACGCGGCCGGGGAAATTCTGGCGCTCGCGGAGGCCCTTGACGTGGACCCCCGGCAGTTCTTTGACCTGGTCAAGGGCGGCGGCCTGGACCTGCCGTTCCTGCGAACCAAGGCCGAGCTGATCCTCGAAGACCGCCTCGAACCCGCGTCCTTCGGCGTCGACACGTCGCTGAAAGACGCGCACCTGATCCTCGACGCCGCCCGCGAACACGGCCTGCGGCTCGACGGCGCCGAGGCGGCGGCTGCGCGGCTCGAACGAGCCGCCGCCGCGGGCCGCTCGAAGCAGGACCTGGCCGCTGCCTACTTCGCCAGTACCGGGAAGGATGCCTGAAGGCTGGAACAGCCGGACCTTCCTGGCAGGGACGGACATGGCCGGTCCTGGGGACCGGCCATGTCCGTCCGACCACCGGGAGTCAGGCGACCTGGGCCTTCAGCCCGGCGGCCTCGATCGCCGTCGTCGCCGCCGTCTCGTCGTTGTCCGAGCTGTCGCCGGTGATGCCGACGGCACCGAGGAGCGTGCCGTCGTGCTCGCGTACCAGCACGCCGCCGGGCACCGGGATGAGCCGGCCGCCCAGGGCGGCAGTCGTCGCCGCGATGAAGTAGGCCTGCTGCTCGGCGCGCTCCATGATGGCACGCGAGCCCATCCCGAGGGCCAGCGCCCCGTAGGCTTTGCCCTGCGCGATCTCAAAGCGGTTGTTCGACGCGCCGTCCTGGCGCGCCGCAGCGATCACGTGGCCGCCGGCGTCGAGGACGACGACGGTCAGGGGTTTGAAGCCGCGCTCCGCCCCGGCCGCGAGGGCGTCGCTGATGATGGACTGTGCGGATTCCAGTGTCAGGCTCACGATGCGTTCCTCGCCAGATTCTCGGTGTGCTTGTGGGCGGCACGGCGCCGGTGCAGGACCGGCTCGGTGTAGCCGGATGGTTGAGCGGCGCCCTCGAGCACGAGCTCGCGGGCGGCCAGGAAGGCCTCGCCGTCGAACGCGGGGGACATGGGCGTGTAGTCGGGGTCTGCGGCGTTCTGTTCGTCCACGACGGCGGCCATGCGCCGCAGGGACGCTTCCACTTCCTCCGTGGTCACGACGCCGTGCAGCAGCCAGTTGGCGACGTGCTGTGAGCTGATCCGGCAGGTTGCACGGTCCTCCATCAGGGCCGTGCCGTTGATGTCGGGGACCTTGGAGCACCCGACGCCGTCGTTCACCCAGCGGACGATGTAGCCGAGCGTGCTCTGGATGTTGTTGTCCAGCTCGTTGCGCCGGGCGTCGGCGGACCAGCCGGCGGGGTCGCCGACGGGGATGGTCAGCAACTGCCGCAGTGTCGAGCGGCGCTTCCCGGCGAGTTCGGCCTGCCGGGCGTCCACATCGACCTGGTGGTAGTGGATGGCGTGCAGCGTCGCGGCTGTCGGTGAGGGGACCCAGGCGCAGTCGGCACCGGCGAGCGGGTGGGCGACCTTCTGCTTGAGCATGTCCGCCATGTTGTCCGGAGCCGCCCACATGCCCTTGCCAATCTGGGCCCGCCCGCTGAAGCCGCACTCCAGCCCGATGTCGACGTTGGCGTCCTCGTAGGCCTTGATCCAGCTGGAGTCGCGCATGTCTGCCTTGCGGACCATGGGGCCGGCCAGCATCGAGGTGTGGATCTCATCGCCGGTTCGGTCCAGGAAGCCCGTGTTAATGAACGCCACGCGCTCCCGTGCCTCCCAGATGCACGCCTTCAGGTTTGCCGACGTGCGGCGTTCTTCGTCCATGATGCCGATCTTGAGGGTGAGCGGTTCGAGGCCCAGTATGGCCTCGGCGCCGGCCAGCAGGGCGCAGGCCACGGCGACCTCACCCGGCCCGTGCATCTTCGGCTTCACGATGTAAACGGACCCGGCCCGGGAGTTGTGGCCGGCGTGCGGGCCGCGGAGGTCGTGCACGGAGCCCAGGGTTGTAAACAGGGCATCCAGGATCTCCTCGGGAACCGGAGCGCCGGAAGCGTCGAGGACGGCGTCGCTGGTCATCAGGTGGCCCACCTGGCGGATCAGCAGCAGCGAGCGGCCGGGCAGGATCAGCTCCGAGCCGTCGGGTGCCGTGTAGACACGGTCGGCGTTGAGCCGCCGGGTGTAGGTGCGGCCGCCCTTTTCGACGTCGGCAGTCAGGGTGCCCTGCATCAACTGCAGCCAGTTGCGGTATCCCGCGACCTTATCCGCGGCATCGACGGCCGCCACGGAGTCTTCGAGGTCCATGATGGCCGTGATGGCGGACTCCAACACGATGTCCTTGACACCGGCCGGGTCGCCCGAGCCGATGGGGTGGCTACGGTCAATCTGGATCTCCACGTGCAGGCCGTGGTGTACGAGCAGTACCGACTCGGGTTCGGCCGCCGCTCCCCGGAAACCGGCGAATTGGCCCGGCTCGGCCAGCGCCTGCGGGCCGTTAGGGGTCTCGGCGACGAGTGCGCCGTCGGCGATGCGGTAGGAGGTGACCTCGGTATGCGATCCGGCCGCCAGGGGAGTGTGCTCATCCAAGAACTGCCGCCCGCGTGCGACGACGGCGGCTCCGCGGACCGGGTTGTAGCCGCCGGTGTGCTCGCGTCCGTCCGCGTCGTCGATGACATCGGTACCGTACAGCGCATCGTAGAGCGAGCCCCAGCGGGCGTTGGCGGCGTTGGCCGCGAACCGCGCATTCAGCAGGGGGACCACCAGCTGCGGACCGGAGACCGTTGCGATCTCGGGGTCAACCCGCTCGGTTTCGATGGCGAAGTCTCCGGGTTCCTCCACCAGGTACCCGATCGAGCGGAGGAACTCCTCATACGCCTCGGGATCCGCGGCTGCCGCGCCGTGTGCCCGGTGGTACTCGTCGATCTGCTGCTGCGTTCGGTCGCGGATGTCCAGCAACTCGTGCACGCGCGGCGAGAACTCCCCGATGAGCCCGGCGGCGCCGGCCCAGAATGCGTCCGCCCCGATCCCGGTCCCGGGGAGCGCTTCGTCCCGAACGAAGGCGTAGAGCTCTTCGGCGACGCTCAGCCCGTTAGTCTCCACGTGATTCGGCATACCGGCCACCTCTCAGATATTTCGTAGCTAAATAATTTCGTATTGTGGAATTTAAATACCAATATATAAAACCTAGCCAGCGACGTGCCGCGTGTCAACGCCGAGTGCCGGGATTGCGCGCGGCTGCGCCGCGCCGGACAACAGCGGTTGACTGTGACCTGGATCGCACATACTCTCGGTCACTGAATATCACTGAACAAAAGATCTATTTCACGATGCGGAAACCGCTGTGGGTACTGATGCCACAGTGCTATCCCAGTGCCCACCGATTGCTCGGAGAAAACAAAGGAGTTTTTGTGAGTCCAAGGTTTGAGCCGTTTCAGCAAGTCGTCGATCCGATAGCGGGTTCGCTCGCCATCTCAGCCGTGATCGCCGCACTGCCGCTGTTGCTGCTATTTGTCCTGCTCGGGGTTTTCCGGGTCAAGGCGCCCAAGGCAGCCATCGCGAGCCTGTTGCTGTCCATTGTGCTCGCCATCGTGGGCTGGCATATGCCCTTCGGCCAGGTGCTGAGCGCCGCGGGCCAGGGTGCCTTCTACGCTATTTTTCCGATCCTCTGGATCCTCATCAACGCGCTGTGGATCTACAAGCTCACCGTGGACACGCCCTGGTTCGAGGTGTTGGGCCGGACCATCCGCTCCATCTCCAATGACCTGCGCATCCTGGCGATCCTGATCGCGTTCTGCTTCGGTGCGCTGCTGGAGGCGCTGGCGGGCTTCGGCGCTCCGGTGGCAATTTCCGGCGCGATGCTCATGGCAGCCGGCATGAAACCGCTGAAGTCAGCCATCGTGGCGCTGCTGGCCAACACCGCTCCCGTGGCTTTCGGGGCGATGGCCGCGCCGATCATTGCCCTCAACGGTGTCACCGGCATCCCGCTGCACGACCTCAGCTCCATGGCAGGCCGCCAGACGCCGTTCGTTGCGGTGCTCGTGCCACTCATCCTTGTCTTCATCGTCGATGGCAAGCGCGGCGTCCGGCAGACCTGGCCGGTGGCCGTGGTGTCAGGCATCGTCTTCGGCCTGGCGCAGTTCGTCGCCTCGAACTTCCTGGTTGTTGAGCTCACCGACGTCGTCGCCGCCATTGCCACCGTGGCTGTGGTACTGGTCATGCTGAAGTTCTGGCAGCCGGCCCAGATCATCGGAATGCACGAAGTCGCGGGCGGCGCTGCTGCCGACGTCGAGCTTGTCAGTGCCGGAGCGCAGTCCCGTACCGGCTACGGAACGTCGTCCGGTCTTGGCGGCGTAAGCCGGAACGGCGCCCCCGTCCCCGCCGGAACGACCGGGACGTCGGACGCCGCGGTGAGGCCCTCCAACAGCGAAGTGTGGATGGCTGTTGCCCCGTATCTGATCATCATGGCCGTGTTCTCCATCGCGCAGATCCCGGCCGTCAAGATCTGGCTCACGGCCGTGGGCTCGGTGACGTTCGAATGGCCGGGCCTGGATGCGGTGGATCCCGACGGGAAACCGGTCGCCGCCCACAAGTTCAAGCTCGACCACCTCAAGGCCACCGGCACCCTGCTCCTGATCTCGGGCATTATCACCATGGCGCTGTACAAGCTGGCACCCCTGCGGGGAATCCGGATCTACCGCGACACCCTCTTACAGTTGCGCTGGACCATCGTCTCGGTGACCTCCGTCCTGGCCCTGGCCTTTGTCATGAACGTCTCGGGGCAGACCAACTCTCTGGGCATTGCGCTGGCATCCGCCGGAGGCTTCTTCGCCTTCCTGTCCCCGCTGCTTGGCTGGATCGGCGTTGCGCTCACCGGCTCGGACACCTCGTCCAACTCCCTGTTCGGGCAACTGCAGGTTACGGCCGCGCAGCAGACGGGGCTCTCGCCGACGCTGATGGCGGCGTCCAACTCCTCGGCCGGGGTCCTCGGAAAGATGCTGTCCCTGCAGAACCTGGCCGTGGCCGCCGCGGCGGTTGGGCTGGACGGGGCGGAGAGTGTCCTGTTCCGGAAGCTCATCGGCTGGAGCCTGGCACTGCTGGCGTTCCTGACCATCCTGATCTTCCTGCAGTCCACCCCGGTGCTGGGCTGGATGGTTCCCTGAGACACCGAGACCGATCGAGAAAACCTAGAGAAATCGATAGAGAGCAGAGCTTGTGAGGACCAACGTGAGTGAGACCATTTCAGAGGCAGGGACGACGCTGCTCGCCGCTGCCCGGCACGGTTCGACGGCGGAAGCTGCCCGCAGGAGCGTCAACACCGACCGGTCGGGCTACACACCCGAGACGCTGCCGGACGGCGTCGTCTACGCCACAAGCATCGACGACGTCGTGGAGACCATGGTCCGCGCGACGGCAGGGAGGATTCCGATCGTCGCCAGGGGTGCCGGCACCGGGCTGGCCGCAGGGTCGTCCGCCCAAGCCGGCGAGATCGTCCTTGACGTCTCGGGCATGAACCGCATCCTGCGCCTCGATCCGCTGGAACAGATCATCGTCGTCGAACCGGGCATCCTCAACGCGGAAGTCAATGCCGCCGCCGGCGAGCACGGGCTGTTCTACGCACCAGATCCTGCCAGCACCGCCATTTGCTCGATCGGTGGGAACATCGCGACCAACGCCGGCGGCATGCGGTGCGCCAAGTACGGGGTCACCCGCGAATCCGTCCTCGCCCTGAAGGTTGTACTGCCGGACGGGCGGATCCTTGTGACCGGCCGGGAAACCATCAAGGGGGTCACCGGGTATGACCTCAATGCCCTCATGATTGGCTCCGAGGGGACGCTGGGGATAGTTGTCGAAGCGACGCTGCGGCTTCGGCCGCTCCCCGCCGCGACGGCAACCGTCGCGGCGTTCTTCCCGGACATCGTTGCCGCCGCCCAGGCCGCCTCCGCCATCATTGCCTCACGCGTCACACCCTCCGTGCTGGAGCTGATGGACGGCCCGACCCTCTCGGCCGTGGACGCGGCCCTCGGCACCGACTATCGGAGCCGCGGCGGCGCCTTCCTCCTCGCCCAGACCGACGGGTACGGGGCCTTCCTGGAACAGGAGGTGCTGATTCAGGCCATCGAGCCGCTCGCCTCCTCGTATGAAAAGGCCACCGACCCGGAACAGACCGCCGAACTGTTGAAAGTGCGCCGGGAGGCCATTCCCTCCCTGGAGTTGCTGGGTGACGTCTGCATCGGCGACGTCGGTGTCCCTCGCGGACACCTCGCCGAGATGGTCGCCGGGATCGAGGAGATCTCGCGCCGCACCGGAGTGCGGATCTTCACGGTTGCCCACGCCGCGGACGGCAACCTGCACCCGATGATCGTTCTTGACGAGGGCCAGCCCTCCACGGAGGGCCCGGCCAAAGCAGCGCTGGGTCAGATGTTCGAACTGGCCCGCAGCCTCGGCGGGACCCTTACCGGGGAACACGGCGTTGGCATCCTCAAGCGCGACTGGCTGCAGGACGAACTGGGCAGCGATTCCCTCGAGCTGCAGCACGCCATCAAGAAGGTGTTCGACCCGCTCGGCATCCTCAACCCGGGCAAGGCGATCTAGGACGGCCTCCCGGCGCGCGTCCGACACTTCCGCCTGCGCGTACGGCCGCCTGGCGCGGCCGTGCGCGCAGGCGAGGGCGGGGACTCGAAGCCCTGCGACCGTCGTGTTGTATCTTGGGAATCGTAGGGCAATATTTCACGATGCGGATATTAGATGTCGGCAGTAACAGCAGGAGTACAGAGCGATATGGCCGAAAAAGCCCCCGGCGGCGTCCAGTCGGTCGAGCGTGTTTTTGAACTCCTGGAACTGATCACCGACGCCGGCGGCGAAGTGATGTTGAGCGAACTTTCGTCCTCTACGTCCCTGCCGCTTCCCACCATCCACCGGCTCCTGCGCACCCTGGTCAGTCTGGGCTATGTCCGGCAGTTGCCCAACCGCCGGTACTCCCTGGGCCCCCGCCTGATCCGGCTGGGCGAAGCCGCGAACAAACAGCTCGGCGTCCTGGCCCGGCCTCAGCTCAAGTCCCTCGTGGATCGGCTGGGGGAGACCTCCAACATGGCTGTCCTGGACGCGGACATGATCATCTACGTCGCGCAGGTGCCCTCCCGGCATTCGATGCGGATGTTCACGGAAGTCGGCCGTCGGGCCCACACGCATTCCACCGGTGTCGGCAAGGCGATTCTGGCCCAGCTCGACGACGCGACAGTCCGGGGGATTATCTCCCGCAGCGGTATGCCCACGCCGACCAGCAAGAGCATCGGGGACATTGACACCCTGCTCAGGGACCTGGAGAGGATCCGGCAGCGGGGCTACTCCGTCGACGAAGAAGAGCAGGAAATCGGCGTCCGGTGCTTCGCCATGGCTGTAGAAAACGCGCCCACCCCCATGGCCATTTCCGTCTCCGGACCGGTATCCCGGGTGGACGAGGCCTTTGCGGAACGGGCAGTTCCCCTCCTGCGGGAGGCCGCGCGGGCCATCTCGGACGAGTTGAATCTGGCCTAACAGCGCAAAGCGCGGTGTCCCCCGGGCACGCCGGGGGACGTTGGCGAGTCCTGGGCTATTCAGCCCCGGTGGACTCGGCGGCCAGGTTCCGCTTGAGGATTTTCCCGCTGGGGCCGAGGGGGAGTTCCGTGAGCAGTCGGATGACGCGCGGATACTTGTAGGCGGCAAGCTGTGCGCTGGCGAAGTCCATCAGGTCCTTCTCGGACACGGTGGCTCCCGCTTCGAGCACGATTGCGGCCGCAATCTCCTGGCCGTGGACGTCGTGCGGAATACCGTAGACGGCGGCGCTGACAACTTCCGGGTGGGTCAGCAGGATTTCCTCCACTTCGCGGGGGTAGACGTTGTAGCCGTTCCGGATAATCATGTCCTTCTTGCGGTCCACGATGGTGAGGTAGCCGTCGTCGTCCTTGGTGCCCAGGTCTCCGGTGCGGAACCAGCCGTCCACCACGGCCTCCGCGGTGGCCTCGGGCCGGTTCAGGTAGCCCTTCATGAGCAGGTGGCCCCGGACCACCAGTTCGCCGAGTTCGCCGTTGGGCAGCAGTTCGATGCGCTCCACCGTTTCCGCCCGCGCGATCTCGATGTCCACGCCCCAGATGGGAATGCCGATCGTACCCGGCCGCGGGGTCATGCCGACGTGGTTGAAGGCCGCCACCGGGGACGTCTCGGTCAGGCCGTAACCCTCGTGGATCTCGACGCCGAACACTTCGCGGAACTTGTCCATCACCGCCAGCGGCAGCGACGCCCCGCCAGAGATGCCGTAGCGCAACGCGTCGGGACGGACGTCGGTCGACTTCGCCGCCTCCAGGAGTGCCACATACATGGTGGGGACCCCGACGAAGATGTTGACCTGATGCCGGTCCAGCAGCGCCAGGGCGCCCTCGCCGCTGAACCGCGGCATCAGGACCACCGTGGCGCCGGCACGCAGTCCGGCGTTCAGCACCACGGTCTGGCCGAAGGTGTGGAACAGCGGCAGGCCGCCGAAGAGCACATCGCCGGGCTTGAAGTCCATCACGCTGGTCAGGATCACGGAGGTCTGCTCCACGAGGGCGAAGTGCGTGCCCAACGCGCCCTTGGGCTTGCCCGTGGTGCCCGAGGTATAGAGGATGGTTGCGGTGTCCGAGGGCCGGCAGGGTTCGTAGCTCCGGATCGGTTCGGCCGCGGCGGCCTCCGCTTCGAGCCGGGGGAGGTCGCCGCCGTCGGGCGACATGACCGTCAGCACGTCGACGCCGCTGGCGGCGGCACCGGCGCCTCCCTCCCCGAGCAGCGCGTCGGCGCAGATCATCAGCCGAGCGCCGCTGTCCTGGAGCACGTACTCGATTTCGCGGGCCTTGAGCAGGGCATGGACCGGCACCACGATGGCGCCAAGGGACAGCACAGCGTAGTAGACGCGGGCGAAGTCCGGCACATTGGGAATCAGGACCGCGACGGCGTCCCCGGGACCGATTCCGCGGTCCCGGAGCGCGCCGGCGTACGCCTTGGTCTGGCGCCAGAGATCGCCGTAGCTGGTCTCGTCCTCTCCGACGATCAGGGCAATGCTGTCCGGCGTGCGCTTGGCGGATTCCGCCAGGATCGCCGCAACGGAAATGGTGGCGAAGCCGTCGCCGGTGGTGGTGTTGGTCATGGCCTGCTTCTTTGTAGGGTTGATTAAGCTTTGAGAATCAGGGCATCGCCCTGGCCGCCGCCGCCGCAGAGGGCCACGACGCCGGTGCCTCCGCCGCGGCGCTTCAGCGCCAGCGCCTGGTGCAGGACCAGGCGGGCGCCCGAAGCCCCTACCGGGTGGCCCAGGGCGATCGCGCCGCCCTCGGCGTTGACGGCATCGGTCTCGATGCCGAGGTCATTGGCCGACTGGATCAGGACCGAGGCGAAGGCTTCGTTGATTTCGACCAGGTCAAGGTCCCCTGCGCTGAGGCCCTCACCCTTGAGCGCCCGCTCGATCGCCCGGGCCGGCTGGGAGTGCAGGGAGCCATCCGGGCCGGCGGTCTGGCCGTGGGCGCCGATTTCGGCGATCCATTCCAGGCCGGCGGCGATGGCGGCAGACTTGCTGGCAATCACCAGCGCGGCGGCGCCGTCGGAGAGCGGGGACGCGGAGCCAGCGGTGATGGTGGCCGCCTGGTCCTTCGAGAACGCGGGCCGCAGCTGGGCAAGGGACTCGGCGGTGGTGTCGGCCCGGATGCCCTCATCGTGTTCCAGCGTGACGGCGGGGCCCTTGCGCTGCGGGACCTGGATCGGGGCAATTTCCTCGGCAAGCACCCCGGCGGCGCGGGCGGCCTCGGCGCGCTGGTGCGAGCGGGCGGCCACGGCGTCCTGCTCCTCGCGGCTGATCTGCCGCTCGGCATTGCCCGCGTCGGTGGCCTCGCCCATCAGCTTGCCGCTGACCGGGTCCTGCAGGCCGTCGTGATTCAGCGAGTCGAGCATGGGGGCGTCCCCAATAACGACGCCGGCGCGCAGCCCGGGGACCAGGTGCGGGGCGTTGGTCATCGACTCCTGGCCGGCGGCGACAATGAAGTCGGCCTCCCCGGCCCGGATCATCCGGGCGGCATCAATCACGGCGGTCAGCCCGGAAAGGCACAGCTTGTTGATGGTCACGGTCGGGACATCCCAGCCGATGCCGGCGGCCAGGCTGGCCTGCCGTGCCGGGCCCTGTCCCGCACCGGCCTGGATCACCTGGCCGACGATCACGGCGCCGACTTGCTCCGGGGACACCCCGGTGCGCTCGAGGGCGGCGCGGATGGCGTGGGCGCCGAGCTCGCTGGACGAAAACGGCGTCAGCCCGCCGCGGAAGCGGCCGAACGGGGTTCGGGCGCCGCCGAGAATCACAGGGGTGGTGTCGTGCTGGGTCATGGGAGGTCCTTTCGGGGGGACGTTTGTCAGGCGAAGGCGGAGGTGCCGGTAATCCCGCGCCCAATGATGAGCGCCTGCACCGTCTCCGTGCCTTCGTAGGTGTGGATGGCTTCGATGTCGGCCAGGTGGCGTGCGACGCGGTTGGCCAGCAGGATGCCGTTGCCGCCGAGCAAGTCCCGGGCGTTGGCGGCGATGCCGCGGGCCAGGCGGGTGCACGTGTACTTGGCGAGCGAGGCCTGCTCGGCGGTGAGCGTGCCCTCTTGGTCCAGGCGGGTCATCTGGACCGCCATCAGCTGCATGGTGGAGAGCTCGCTGAGCATGCGGGCCAGCCGCTCCTGCACAATTTGTGAGGCGGCCAGCGGACGGCCGAACTGCATGCGCTGCTTGGCGTACTGGACCGCGGTCTCGTAGCAGGCGGTGGCGTGGCCGACGGCGGACCAGGCGACGCTGAGCCGGGTCGCCAGGAGGACGCGGGCCGTGTCCTTGAAGCTGCGTGCCCCGGGCAGGACGTTTTCTTCCGGCACAAAGACGTTCTCCAGCCGGATGTGGGCCTGCCAGATGGCCCGCAGCGCGAGCTTGCCCTCGATTTTGGTCCCCGTGTAGCCGGGGGAGTCCTGCGGCACGAGGTAGCCGTGGACTTGGCCGTCCCCGCCGCGTGCCCAGACCACGCTGAGGCCGCCGATGGAGCCGTTGCCGATCCATTTCTTCTCGCCATTGAGCAGGAATCCGCCGTCGGTGGCGGTGGCGGTGGATTCCAGCGCAACCGAGTCGGATCCGTGGGTGGGTTCGGTCAGCGCGAAGGCCGCGTATTCGGTGCCGGCGGCGATGGCCGGCAGCCAGCGCTTCTTCTGCTCCTCGGAGCCGCACTCCGCGACCGAGCGCAGGGCCAGGCCGCCCTGGACGGCGATCATCGTGGCCACGGATCCGTCGCCGCGGCTGATTTCCATGTTGACCAGTCCGGCCGCCATGCTGCTCATCGGGGCGAAGCCTTCGACGGCTACGCCGTCGCGCAGCAGATCCAGCTCGCCGAGGCGCCGGAGCAGCTGGACGGGGTATTCGGCGCGTTCCCAGTAGCCGTCGATGACCGGGAGGACCTCGTCCTGGACGAAGCTACGGGCCCGGTCCCAGTAGGCGCGGTCTTCGGCGCTGATGCCGGTGAACAGGGAGGCCGGGTCGGTGCCCAGCGCCTCGGTCAGGACGTAGTCCGGTTCCACCGTTCCGGCGGGGAATGCTGCGCCGGTGCGCTCAGCGGAGAGCCCTGAAGCGGGCGACGTCGTCGTCATGTGTTGGTCCTCGTCGATAGCGACGGCGGCTCCCGGCCGCCTCGTGTCGTGGCTCACACCACGTCGACTAAGAATGCATTGAAACCCAGTCCCACGTCAAGAAACTCTGTGTCACGGCGCCGGTGCGGGTCGGGGCGCCCTCCGCTCCGCCACCTGCCGCCGAATGACGCCGAATCAGGGGAGCGCGTCGCGGACGGCCCGGGCAATCGCATCCTTGTCCGCTGCCCCGGCCAGCACTGTCACCACGACGGTCGGTGCCAGCTGGGCGGCTGGCAGCGGCCCAAGCAGTGCCGGCCGGAAGATGGCGGACAAGCCCCGGAGTTCCGCGGCCAGGTCCTCGGCCCGGCTGTGTTCCGAGCCCGCGGATTCCCCGGCGATGGCAGGGGAGCGGAGCCACTTTCGGAGGAACGCGTTGTGCACCGCGACAGTGGCGGCGGCGAAGGCAACAGCGGTGTGTTCGCGGTGGTTGCCGGTCCCGTCGGGGCCGCCGTCGGGCAGCCGGTCCAGCAGGTGCAACAGGAACGCACGCTCGTAGCGGTGCGAGGTGACCAGTTCCCGGTCCCGTAGCGCGGGCACGGCCTGCATCAGCTCGTACCGGGCGCGGGACGTTTCCCGGTGGCGCAGGTGGTGGTTGAAAACCAGGAGCGCGGCGTCCTCGATGGCGGCCAACGGCTCGCCGCTGGATTCGGCCAGCCGTTCGGTCACCTGGCCCAGGATCCGCTCGTGGTCCGCAAAAACGACGTCTTCCTTGGAGCCGAACTTCCGGAAAAAGGTACTGCGGCTCATGCCCGCGGCGTCGGCCAGATCGTCAACTGACGTAGCGTCGTACCCCTGCCGTGCGAGCAGCGCGATCGCGGCGGCAGCGGGCGCGTCGGCCTGGTGGGCCGGGTGAGTGGTCATGGGCCGAAATCTAGCACAGGCCCCGCAGTAAGGTTTTTCCAAGATCGGCGACCTACTGTGTGGTCAGGCACCGTCATGGACGACCCATATGGCCGTATCACGGCCGCACGACGGCCTGCCATGCTCGATACGACGCTGGTGCGGGGGCAATAATGATGAACAGGTTCTTGAGGATTTGCATTGCGGCAGTAGTAGCCGTTCCAATACTGAGCGCTCCCGCGTTCAGCCCGGGGGCGGCGTCGGCCGCCCCGCCGACATGCCAGTCCGGGACCCCCGCACCGGCGGACCCATATCCCGGGACGACGGCGGCGGCCACCAACTTCGAGTCAGGAAATCTGTCCCCGTTCACCGTCTTCACAGCCGGCACGGGGAACGTCTCGGTCTCCTCCACTTCGTCACACTCGCCGAGCTGCGCCGCGTTCCTACATGCGACAACGGACGGCGGTTCGATCGCCAAAATGTCAGTGGGCCTGACGCCCACGATGAAAGAGGTCTACACCGACGGCTGGTTCAATATCGCCAAGGAAGGCGTGTCGGGTAATGACGTGCCGTACTTCCGTTTCTTTTCAGGCGGCATCCGGTACCTCGACGTATTCCGGCACAACATGAGCAGTGACCTGGTCCTCCGGATTACGGGGGCTACGGGCTTCACCTACATCACCGTTGTTCCCACAGTTGCCCTGAATTCCTGGCATCATCTGGTGGTGCACGTCGTGCCCAACGGCGCGGCGACCGGGGTGCAGATTTGGTGGGACGAGAAGTCCGTTTATGCGAACTCCAACGTCAACATCAGTGCGCAGAAGGTGGATACGGTGCAACTCGGCGCCGAACACGATCAGCAGATGGGCGATATCTACGCTGACGATGTGATCATCAATAGCGGCGCCGAAACGCCGGTGCCCGTCCCCGGCCCCCTTCCCGGGCCCACACCCACCCCGTCCCCGGCCCCCAATCCAAACCCGCAGCCCGGGACCGGACCGGGGGACTGGACCGAGAAACTGGTTGCGGGTGGGGACGTCAACGGCGACGGGATCCCGGATCTGGTCCAACGCCAGGCCGACGGCACCTTGTGGTTCTTTGCCGGCGACGGAACAGGAAAGTTCGTGGGCGGCCAAAGAATCGGGGATTTCGGCTGGCAAACATATGACCAGGTCGCAGGCATGGGCGATTACAACGGTGACGGCCACCCGGATCTGGTGGCCAGGAATCGGGATGGGTCGCTATGGCTGTATGCCGGCACCGGACGCGTTGATGCGACGAGCAAGGGCTTCGCTGCCGGCGTCAAGATCGGGAACTTCGGATGGAACATGTTCGACACCATCCTTGGGGCCGGCGATTTCGACGGCAACGGGCATCCCGACCTGGTCGCACGCAAGCCCGACGGAACACTTTGGCTCTACTCCGGAACCGGAACGGGGCTGCCCGGGCCGTCCCGGCAGATCGATTTCGGCTGGAGCATTTTCGACAAGCTCGTGGCCATCCAGGACTTCAACGGCGACGGCACCAACGATCTGATCGGCAGAAAGCCGGACGGCACGCTGTGGTACTACGCCAACACTGGAGCAGCGAGACTGGTCAACGGGCAGCAGATCGGCACCGGCTGGGGTATTTACGGCGATATCGTCGGTGCCGGCGACGCTAACAAGGACGGCCACGCGGACATGGTGGCGCGACAGTCGAACGGTTCCGTCTACTTCTACGCCGGAACCGGCACCGCCGGGGGCGGCTACCTTGCACCCCCCGTCAAGATCGGCGCCTTCGGCTGGGAAGCGTTCAACATGCTCGTCAACGTCCACGACTTCAACGCCGACGGCAAGAACGACCTGGTCGCCCGCAAACCCGATGGGACCCTGTGGTTCTACCCCGGCACGGGCTCCGGTGGGTACGGTCCACCGACGAAGATTGGGAACTTCGGCTGGGACGGTTTCAATGCCTTGGTCGGGGTCGGTGACTTCAACGGCGACGGTAAAAACGACCTGGTCGCCCGCAAACCCGATGGCTCACTGTGGCTCTACCCCGGGACCGGAGTGGTCGACGCGACCAGCAGCGGCTACCTTCCGGCGGTGAAGATTGGGAACTTCGGCTGGAACACCTTCGACACGCTGGTAGCTGTCGGCGACTTCAACGGCGACGCCAAGAACGACCTGGTCGCCCGCAAACCCGATGGCTCACTCTGGCTCTACCCCGGGACCGGAGTCGTCAACGCGACCAGCAGCGGCTACCTTCCGGCGGTGAAGATTGGGAACTTCGGCTGGAACACCTTCGACACCTTGGCGGGCGTTGAGGACTTCAACGGCGACGGCAAGAACGACCTGGTCGCACGGAGGTCCGACGGAACGCTCTGGTACTACCAAGGCACAGGTCGCGTCGATGCGACCAGCGACGGCTACAAGGGCGCCGTGAAGATCGGCTATTTCGGCTGGAACACCTTCGATGCGCTTCTCGGCTCCGGGGACCTCAATGGCGATGGCCATCCTGACCTCGTCACCCGCAAACCCGATGGGACCCTGTGGTCCTACCCCGGCACCGGCCTCCCCAGCGAAGGCTATCTCGGACGCACCCCGGCGGGCACTTTCTAGGACCACCAAGGGATTCCAGAAATGCTTGCGGGGAACGCACCGCGGGCGCGGCCACCGCATCCAACATCCGGACGGACCTGGTTCGGTAGTTCGCCCGGCTGGACCGTGGACCGCGACAACTGGTGCTTCCTGCTCGCCGAGTGAGCAGGAAGCAGGAAGCACCACTTCGAGCACCAGGTCAGTCTTCCGCAGCGGAAGGCTGTGTGGTGAAAGGCAGGACCCGCCCTGACGGGTGGGCGGCGTCGCGGTAGATCTGGTGGGTGACGGGCCGGCTGATTCCGGTGTTGCCAGCGCCTTGGTGAACGCCTCGCAGCAGATCGGCGGCGCCCTCGGCATCGCGCTGTTCAGCACCATCGCGGCCGCCGCCGCGGCGGGCGGAACTTCGCTGGCGGCGCTCTCGGCCGGCTACTCCCTAGTCTTCCTCTGGGCCGCCGGCGTCGCTGTCCTGATCGCCCCGATCGCCTTGCTCCTCATCAACGTAGACCGCGGGAAGTTCACCGGAACCGACAGCGACGCGCCGGTCGTCCACCTGGGCTCAGGTCCGCGGGGACCATCACGGAAGGCGCCCGCCGACCCATCCGGCCGCATAACAGGAAGACCCCCTCGGTGAGGGGGCCTTCCTGTTGAGGTGCTCTTCAGTTGTGCGCGGTTCAGATCCACTTCGGCGCGGCCGGAACGGAACCGGCATAGGGTTCACAGCCGGGCCCGGCGGCGGTGACGCCACCGTTGCCGCGGCCAGCGGCCCATTCGACGACGGCCGCCAGCGGTCCGGAGACCACGGTCGGGGACTCCGACGTCGTGTCCCCGAGGGTGAGGTCGCGGTCGGTGACCTTTACCACGAGGCCAGCATCGGTGCCGCGGGTCTTCCACGCGCCGGTGATGTCCTTGAGCAGGCGTTCCAGGACGGAAGCCGGAATGTCGCGGAAGGCGGCCCCGTTGTCCAAGTCCACGGCGTGCATCCAGACTTCCCGGCTGCGCATCCAGACTGTTTCGGTGGCGGGGACTTCCCGGCCCTGGATGGTGCGTACCAAGTGGCGCCAGGAGTCCTCGGGCAGGTCCCGCCATTCGACGTTCAGGTGCACGGCGGAGTGGTCGAACAGGTGACGCAGCGCGGTCGGGCTCAGCGTGGCGCCGAAGTCGATCTCGTGGTCCCGGACGTCGGTGGAGGGATACATCGGGGTCTCCACCCCGGTGGCCGCCCACTCGATGAGCCGGGCGATGGCCCGGGCGTTGTAGCCGATGTGCGCCGTGATGTGGCGGCGGGTCCAGCCCGGCAGCAGCGAGTCGCCGTCGAGGCCGGCGTCGGAGAGCTCGTTGAGTTTGCGGGCGAAAAACGCCGTGCCCCGGCGCGCCTGCAGCAGGGCCGCGAGCAGCTCCGGGTCCGTCGTCTGGTCGTGGCGGGCAACCATCAGGCTTCCTTGACCACGCGGTTCTTCAGCTGCCCCAAGCCCTCGATGGTGGTGACCAGGAGCTGGCCCTCCTGCAGGTAGCGCTTCGGGTCCTGGGCGTGGCCCACGCCGCCGGGCGTACCGGTGGCAATGACGTCGCCGGGGTTCAGCGTGATGATGGTGGAGATGTAGGAAACCAGGAACTCCGGGGTGAAGACGACGTCGTTGGTGGGAGTCTGCTGCTGGATCTCGCCGTCGACCTCGGTGGTCATCAGGCCGCCGCTGAACTCGTCCTTGGTCACCAGGGCAGGACCGAACGGGGTGGACTTCTCCCAGGTCTTGCCCTGCAGCCACTGGATAGTGCGGAACTGGTAGTCGCGCATGGACACGTCGTTGAGAACGGCGTACCCGGCGATGTGGTCGGCGGCGTCGGCTTCGGAAATCCGGCGGCCCTTCTTGCCGATCACGACGGCGAGTTCGGACTCCCAGTCAACGGTGTCGGATTCCTGCGGGAGGGCCAGATCGTCGTTGGGTCCGATCAGGGATTCGGCGTACTTGGCGAACAGGGTGGGGTATTCCGGGACTTCCCGGCCCATTTCCTTGATGTGGTTGCGGTAGTTGTGGCCCACGCAGATGATCTTGCCGGGGGAGGGGACCACGGCGTCGAGGTCTGCGCCCTCGAGCGGGTGAGTGGAGCCGGCGGCGGCCTTCGCGGTCGCTTCCCAATCTGCCGATCGCAGCAACTCCCCGACGTTGGCGAAGCCGTCGATCTCGGTCAGGGTGTCGCCGTCCTGGCGGACAGCCTTGGTCGAGCCGTTTCCGGTGCGGAGGGTCAGGAGTTTCATGCGTTCTTGCGTCCTTCGATGTAGGTGCGGTTGAAGTTCAGGCGTTCGAAAATGGGGGCGTCGCTGAAACGGAAGAGGTCGAATTCGCTTTCTGCCTCCAGCGACCAGGCAGCCCAGGACGGGACAACAAACAGGTCGCCCTTTTCTAAGGTCCGGGTTTCGCCGTTGAGGACCACGGAGCCGCGACCCTCGAAGACCTGCCAGACGCTGGACCCGACCTCGCGGACAGCCTCGGTGGTAGCGCCCGCGCGGAGCCGGTGGAATTCAGCCCGGATGGTCGGCATCACGTCTCCGCCCGTGGTGGGGTTCGTGTAGCGCACGGCTGCGTGGCCCTGGGACACGGTGGCCGGGTGGCCCTCGTCCTCCAGCAACAACTGCTCGCGCAGGGCCCGGTCGGTGTACTCCCAGCGGTAGGCCGCAATGGGCGAGCTCGTGGTGTCGTCCAGGCCGGAGAGCGGGCGCAGGCCCGGGTGGGCCCAGAGCCGCTCGGAGCGGGAGATGTCCGGGGTTGCCTCGTCGGTGACGCGCTCGGTGCCGAATTCGAAGAAGCCGGCGTCGGCGTAGTGCACGAACGGGATGTCCAGGCCGTCGATCCAGGCCATCGGCTCATCGGTGTCGTTGTGGTGGCCGTGGAAGTTCCAGCCCGGGGTGAGCAGGAAGTCGCCGCGGGACATCCGCACCGGGTCGCCGTTCACGACGGTCCAGACGCCCTCGCCCTCGACGACGAAGCGGAACGCGTTCTGCGAGTGGCGGTGCTCCGGGGCGGTCTCGCGCGCGCCGAGGTACTGGATGGCAGCCCACAGGGTGGGGGTGGCATACGGGGTGTTGCCCAGGCCCGGGTTGGCCAGGGCGATGGCGCGGCGTTCCCCGCCGCGGCCCACCGGCACCAGGTCGCCGGCGCGGGCCGCCAGCGGGTACAGGTCGCTCCACCGCCAGACGTGGGGGACCGCCTTCGGGCTCGGGACCATCGGCATCAGGTCCGCGATCTCGGTCCAGAGCGGGATCAGGTTCTCACGGTCAAAATCTCGATACAGCTCCTGCAACTGGGCAGCCTCTTCGGGCGTGGGCTCCGGGGCGGTGTGCCCCGCAGCCACTGATTCATGGGTCGTGTTCTCGGCGCTGATGGACACGTGGGCCTCCTCGGTAGGTCAGAACAGGTTTTGGGCGTAGTTCGACCATACGGATTCGTGAGTGTGACCCCCAACATATTCTGCTAGTCAGAATTGCCGGGCGGCGGTGCCCGGGCTCACGCCTGCGGGTTCAGTCCGGCTCGGCCGGATTGGCGGCGATGTCGATCTCGAGCTGTCGGCAGGTTTCGCGCAGTGCGGGGACAAGCCCGGCGTCGAACACCCTGCGGAAGCGGGTTGCGGGCGTGGCAACGCTGAGGGCCCCGACGACGTGCCCGTGCCGGTTGTGCAGGGCCATCCCGAGGGCGCTCACGCCTTCCTCCGTGCCTTCGAAATTGGCGGCGAAGCCGTTGCTTCGGATCGACTCCAGCTCGCGCAGGAACGCCGGGTACTCGTCGGCCGTGATGGTATCCCCGCCGATCTCGGCGTTGTTGCTGCGGAACAGCTGTTCGATCATCGGCGGTTCCAGTTCGGCGAGCATGGCCTTGCCCCCGGAGGTCCTGTTGGCCGGCATCACCGTTCCCTGCCGGTCGCCCACGCGCAGCACGTTGTTTCCCTCCACCGTGGCCAGGAAGCGCACTTTCGTGCCGACCCGCACCATGAGGTTCACGGTTTCGTTGAGGCGTGCCGAAAGCAGCTCCATGTGCGGCTGGGCGAGCGTGCGGAGCAGTCGGGTCCACGCGAGCCCGGCCGGACCGACGCCCATCGCCGGGCCGGGGACATAGCGGCGGGTTTCGTCCTGCACTGCGAAGCCGCGGTAAACCAGCATTGCCAGCAGCCGGTGGGCCGTCGACGGGGCCACCCCCAGCTCCTCTGCGGCGTCCTTGAGCCGCAGCGCACCGCCGTCCCGGAGCAGCTGAAGGAGCTGCAGGGCGTTGTCGACCGCCTCGATGGAATAGGTTGGCCGCTTCTGCACGGGCTTCCGGGCCGACTTGGACGCTGGTTCATTCTGCACATCAGAATTCTATTGTGGTTCACCTGCGTCGGCTAGGACAGTGAGTGGCATGAATCACACACCATCTGTTGCAGTGCCGCAACGGTCCGTGCCGGGGACAGCCGCCTCCGCCCGCGCGGACGGGCCCCCTTCCCCTTCCCGTTTTTCCAAAGGCTCGGCCGCCGCCGTCCTCGTCTGCTGGCTCCTCGTCGTCTTCGACGGCTACGACCTCATCGTCTATGGCACCGTCCAGTCCTCCCTGATCTCCGAGACGGGCTGGGGCCTGACCAAGGCCACCGCCGGAACCATCGGTTCGATGGCCTTCGTGGGCATGATGATCGGCGCCATTTTCGCTGGCCGGATGGCCGACTCCTGGGGCCGCCGCCGAACCATCCTTGGCTGCGCGATCGTCTTCTCCGTCTTCACCATTCTCTGCGCCTTCGCCCCCAGCGCCCCCGACTTCGGCGTCCTGCGGCTCCTGGCCGGCGTCGGGCTCGGCGGACTGGTGCCCTCGGCGAACGCCCTGGTCGCCGAATTGGTGCCCGCCAAATGGCGGTCCACCATCGCCACCCTGATGATGTCCGGCGTGCCGATCGGCGGCTCCGTAGCCGCACTCGTCGGGATCCAGCTCATTCCCGCGTTCGGCTGGGAGTCCATGTTCCTGGTGGCCGTGCTGGCCCTGCTGGTCGTGGTCCCGCTGGGTCTGAAGTACCTCCCGGAGACCCTCGCGCCGGCCAGCGCCGGAAAGGCGGCCCGCAAAGCCGCCCCTCGGGGCCGCACGCTCGCGGAGCCGGCTGGCTTCTCTTCCCTGCTCCGTGCCCCGTATCTGGGCATCAGCATGCTGTTCGCGGTGGCGACCATTGCCACCCTGTTCGCCTGGTACGGCCTTGGCACCTGGCTGCCGAATCTCATGCAGCTGGCCGGCTACAACCTCGGGTCCGCCCTGACCTTCGCCCTGGCCCTCAACCTCGGCGCGGTGGCCGGCTCGGTCATCACGGCCTGGGCCGGAACCAGGTTCGGTCCGATCCCAACGGCGATCGCCGCGGCCGTCGTCGCCGCGGGCGCCCTGGTGGTCCTTGTATCCGGTCCGTCGGTCACGGTTGTCTACCTCATGCTGGTCCTCGCCGGCGTCGGAACCCACGGCACCCAGTGCCTGATCATCGCCGCCGTCGCAAGCCACTATCCCGGCCACCTGCGGGGGACCGCGCTGGGCTGGGCGCTGGGAACCGGCCGGATCGGCGCCGTCGCCGCACCCCAGGTGGGAGGCCTCCTGTTGGCCGCCGGACTGGGCGTCAACTCCAATTTCTTCGCCTTCGCCGGCGCGGCCGCGATTGCAGCGGTCCTGCTGGTAGCCATCAGCCTGAAACTCAAATCCAAACTCTCGATCCACTCTTCACCATCAGGAGCAACCAATGTCTGAGCACGTCCCGTCTACCAGTTCCCTGTCTACCGACGGACTGTCCAGCGACGGCCAGTCCACGGATGTCCTTGTCATCGGAGGGGGCATGGCCGGACTGGCCGGAGCCCTGGCTCTGCGTGAAAACGGCGCCAACGTCACCCTCGTGGAGCGGGCCCCCGAATTCGGCGAGGTCGGCGCAGGACTGCAGATGGCCCCCAACGCCTCCCGCGTCCTGAAGCGCTGGGGCCTGCTGGAAAAGGCCCTCGAAATCGGTGTCCAGCCCAAGCACCTCGTGTTCCGCGACGCCGTTACCGGCGAGGAGCTCACCCGCCAGACGCTCGGCGGGGAATTCGCGGAGCGCTACGGCGCGCCGTATGTCGTGATCCACCGCAGCGACCTGCACCGGGTCCTGCTCGAAGGCTGCGAAGCCGCCGGCGTAACCCTGGTCAACGACGTTATGGTCGAGAGCGTGGAAACCGTCGACGGCCGCGGCGTCGCCCACACGGCCGCCGGCGTGGACTACGAGGCCGACGTCGTGATCGGCGCCGACGGGCTCCGGTCCACCCTGCGCCCGCTCGTGAGCAACGACGAGCCCGTTTCCTCGGCTTACGTCGCCTACCGCGGCACCGTCCCGATCACCGAAGACACCCCCAAGGCCGACCTTGAGGACGTCATTGTCTACCTCGGCCCGGACTGCCACCTGGTGCAGTACCCGCTGCGCAAGGGCGAGCTGCTGAACACCGTCGCCGTCTTCAAGTCCCCCTCCTTCGAGCGCGGCGAAGAGCAGTATGGGGGAGTGGACGAGCTTGAGGCGGCGTACAAGGACTGCGTCCCCGCCGTCCAGGAAGCGCTGAAGAACCTGGCCACCGGCATCCGCTGGCCCATGTATGACCGCGATCCGATCGAAAACTGGGTCGCCGGCCGCATGGTGCTGATGGGCGACGCCGCGCACCCGATGCTCCAGTACCTCGCCCAGGGCGCCTGCCAGGCGCTTGAGGACGCCGCCGCCCTGCAGGACGCCACTGTTGGCACGGTCTTCACCGACCAAGGCGTGAACCCGGACGCCTGGGACGGTGCCATCAGGAAGTTCAACCAGGCCCGCGCCGGCCGCACCGCCCGGGTCCAGCGCACCGCCCGCGTCTGGGGCGAATCCTGGCACGTCTCCGGACTGGGCCGGACGCTGCGCAACCTGCTCTTCAAGAGCCGGAAGGACAACGACTTCCAGTACAACGACTGGCTGTACGGCCAGGACGGCGACGGTGTGCCCGCGGCCCGCGCGGCCCGCACCCGCGTGGCTGAGCCGGTTTCTGCCTAAGCAGCGGCCGCCCACCACAGCGCGGGGATCCTTCCATGATCCCCGCGTTTGGTGTTGCCGGGAGGGCGGCGCGGCCCTATCCGGCCGGCCTGGGTCCGGGCGAGCATAGGCCCAGCGACAACACACCGTGAGGGGACTGCTATGGAAGCCAACGAGCTGTTGCTGGACGCCTTTGGCCGGATCCACGAGACCGTCGGCGCCACGCTTCGCGGCATCGACGCCGGGGCCCTGGGCCGACGGCCGGAAGGCAACGGGAATTCGATCGCGTGGCTGGTGTGGCACCTGGGCCGGGGCGAGGACGCGCAGGTGGCATCGGCCGCCGGCCTGGCACAGGTCTGGACCTCGCAGGGCTTTGCCACACGCTTTGGCCTTCCGCTGGCCGTCGCGGACACCGGTTACGGACACTCCTCCGACCAGGTCGACGCCGTCCAGGCCCCGGCTGAGTTGCTGATTGCCTATTACGACGCCGTCCACCGGCAGACCGTCGGTTTCCTCGAGTCCCTCGGCGGCGAAGACCTCGACCGCGTCGTCGACACCCGCTGGAACCCGCCCGTCACCCTCGGGGTCCGGCTGGTCAGCATCGCCGCGGACTGCCTCCAGCACGTCGGCCAGGCCGCGTACGCCAAGGGCCTGAACTCAGGCCGGTGAGGGGCAGGGCCTCGGTGCCCTGCCCCTCAACCAGTGCCCCACGGGCCTACGGAGACTGCTTCAGCACCATGGCCGAGCCGCCGCCGCGCCGGACCGGCTCGGCCGCGGCGACCAGGCGCCCGTCCGGACCGAACTCAATCGCCGTTGCCGCGCCAATCTCCGCCGCCGACGTGAACGCGTCCCCGGACGGTGTGAACCTGTGCCCGAAGGGTGCCAGCACGCCGCCGTACGCGTCAATGAAAGCCGGCTCGGCGGTGACCTTGGCCGTGTTCCGCTGTGAGGCGCGCGGCGCCGCAATGGCCTCGGAGATGGTCATCCCCAGGTCCACTCGGTTCAGGATGGTCTGCAGGACTGTCGTGATGATGGTCGATCCGCCCGGTGAGCCCAGCGCCAGGAACGGGGCCCCGTGCTTGAGGATGATGGTCGGTGACATGGAGGAACGCGGACGCTTGCCGGGCTCGATGCGGTTCGGGTCTTTCGGGTCATACACGGTGGAGAAGTCGGTCATTTCGTTGTTGAGCAGGAATCCGCGGCCGGGCACCACCATGCCGGAGCCGCCGGTCTGCTCGATCGTGAGGGTGTACTCGGCCACGTTGCCCCACTTGTCCGCGACGGTCAGGTTGGTGGTCGAGATGTTCTCGGTGTCCTTTTCGGCCGCGAGGGGCGCGGTCGACGCCGGGCAGACGCCGTCGTACGCGGAGGCATTCCCCGGCGCCACCGGCTTGGCCGCGGCGTGCAGCGGGTCGATCAGGCATGCCCGCTCCTTGCCGAAGATCGGATCGGTGAGGGCAGCGGTGGGGACGTCCACCTGGGCCGGGTCGCCCACATATTTGCCCCGGTCGGCGAACGCCAAGGCGCTGGCCTCCAGGTAGTGGTGCAGGGCGCTGCCCTTGGACATCCCGGCGAGGTTGGTGGGGGCCAGGATGTTCAGGGCTTCACCCACGGTGGTGCCGCCGCTACTCGAGGGCGCCATGCCGAAGACGTCCAAGCCCCGGTAGTTCACATGGGTCGGCGCCTGGTCCCGTACCCCGTAGGCGGCCAGGTCCGCCGTCGTCATGAACCCCGCCGGAACCGGCAAGGTGGTGCCGGCAGCCTTTGCCGGAGCCTGCACGGTGGCAGCGATGTCCGCCGCGAGCGGGCCTCGGTAGAAGCCGTCCGTGCCCTGTTTCGCGAGGAGCCGGTAAGTGGCGGCGAGGTCATGGTTTTGGAAGATGCTGCCGACGGCGGGAGCGTCGCCGCCGGGGAGGAAGAGGGCGCTGGTCGCGGGGAAGGCCGCAAAGCGGGCCTTGTTGTCGAGCGTCTGCTGGCGGAAGGTCCCGTCGACGACGAAGCCGCGAGTGGCCACCTTGATGGCGGGACCCAGGGCATCACCGAGGCTCAGGCTTCCCCAGCGCTGGAGTGCCCGCTGCCAGGTGGCCGGGGTGCCTGGGACGCCCACCGCGACGCCGCTGGTCACCAACTCTGGTGTGAAGCGGTAGGGCTGGCCGGTTGCCGGGTCGATGAATGCATCGTGCGGCATGGTTGCCGGCGCCGTTTCACGCCCGTCGACCGTGCCGACCTTTCCGGTTTTCGCGTCGTAATACACGAAGTAGCCGCCGCCGCCGATCCCGGCGCTGTACGGCTCGGTCACGCCCAGGGTGGCGGCCGCGGCAACGGCGGCATCCGCTGCGTTGCCGCCCTTGCGGAGCACGTCGATCGCCGCGGCCGAGGCCTCCGGGTCCACCGTGCTGACGGCGCCGCCGTAGCCGGAGGCGGTGGCGTTCTTGTGCGTCTCACGGGGGTCGGCGAAGGCGGGGCTGGCGGCGGCGCCGCCTGCCACGCTCAGGGCCATCGCCACCGTGACGGCAGACAGCCGACGTCCTACGTAGTGCATGGTCGCTCCCGGGCTCGTGTGAACTGACAGTGTTTGTCACACTAGTTGGCCGGGTTGTGACATTTCAATACAGCGAGGTCACATTACCGGCGGGGCTGCAGCGCCTATCCGGCGTCGCGCAGCAGGTGCTCCTGGAGAGCGTCCAGGACCGGCAGTTGCCCGCGCACCAGCTTGGTGCGTGCCTCGGGCTCGCTGACCCATGCGGCGTCGTCGATCTCCGGGAAGTTGCGGACGACGCCGGATCCCCTCGGCCATTCGAGCGGAAAGGTATTGCTGGCAATCCGTCCCGGCTGGAAATCGGCTTCCGCCGCGAAGACCGTGACGATTTTGCCTGAGGCCTGCCGGAAGCTGCCCAGCGGAAAGTACGCGGCCGCCGGCGGGGGCGTGCCTATTTCTTCGGTGAACTCCCGGATCGCGGCCGCCAGGGCGTCCTCGTCCGCGCTGTATTCACCCTTGGGAATGGACCAGGCGGCGGAGTCCTTTCGGGCCCAGAACGGTCCGCCCATGTGCGCGATCCACACCTCCAGTGGGGACTCCGCGTTCCGCCGGTACAACAGGAGTCCTGCGCTCCGAACACTCATCCGGCCTCCAATCCATGGGCGGGCTCCGGACAATCTTCGGACGCGTTCCCCGGGAAGGCAAGCGTGGCTGGCCCGGAGCCGCTTTGAATGGCAGCCCCGGTCCGGCTGCGTCTACCAGTTCTCCGGATCGTTCATCCTGCAAGCCTGGCTGCTGCACTGCCGGGCACTGACCTGCCAGTCAGGCTGGCGGGCAGACAGTGACCGCTGGTCCTTCCAGATCGGCACCACCCGCGAGCCGCAGGCCGGGCAGGGCGGCTCCATATGTGCGCGTCGTTGCGCCTTGTTCATGCTTCCCCCAAAAGACCGCTCCGCCAAAAGTTGCTGCTACAGCCAAATTTAGTCATATTTCCATCGAAGTGACAAATGCCTTTAGGAGGTTTCGGCCCACTCGAGCACCCGCAGTGCCCGGAGGGTGTTCCAATGGCTGGGGCGGCCGTCGCCCTGGTCCAGCGGGAAGTGAATCCGGCCGGGATGGCTGTTCTCCAGCAGCCATGTTCCGTCGGGTTGGCGCTTCGAGCGCACCAGGTCCACGGCCTCGGCCAGCCGGGCATCCGGGGCAGCTCCGGCGTTCCGGAAGTAGTCCAGGCCTCGGAGCACGTCGTAGTGCCAGCGGGTCGGGTAGGAAAACTGCAGCCACTTCGGGTCGATCAGTGCTCCGGTGCTCTTCCGGCGGAGCAAGCCACGCTCCAGCAGGTACTCCTCGCCTCGCTGCCTCGCCGCTGCGGCTTCGGGTGCGCCTCCGGTGGCGCGGCCGTACTCGAGCAGTCCCTCGAGGACGTTGATCGTCGTGTCAACCGAGGAGCGTGTGGACCCTCTTTCCGCTTCGCAGTTCCAGCCGCCGTCGTCGAGCTGTTCGTCGAGCAGCCGGGCAACGATGCCGTCGACGTCCTCGCCGAAGTAGGCGCCCAGGGCGACGGCCATTCCGTTGATGCAGGGCTCCACCTCGCCGTCGAAGTAGGGCTGGCCGCCTTCTTCCCAGCGGCTGTTGGCCCGGACACGGCCGACGGCGCGCCGTGCCCCGTCGCTGCTGGGGTCCAGCCCAAAGTCCCGCAGGAGCAGGAGGCTGAACGTTGTCGCGGTCCACGGTTGCCCCGGCTCCGCGCCGTCAAAAGGGACGGGAAAATGCGTGCCGCCGTCCCACTGGCCGTCGTCGCCCTGCAGCGCCAGCAGGCGGGCACCCCAGCCTTCGACCGAAACGCGGGCGCGCTCGGCGGCCGTCTCCTGCGCCGGGGAGTCGGTGAGGTCCCGCAGCACCTGCCAGCGGATGGCGGGGTCGGAGTCGAGGAGCCAGTCGAGGACGTTCATCCGCAACAAGCTAGCACCGGCTCCGACGTCCGTGGAAGGGGGCGCCGTGGAAGGGCGATGGCGGCAGTGGGCGACGTCGGCAGCTCAATCGACGTCGTCGTCGGCCAGCCGGCGGAAGTCCCTTGAGAGATACAGCGCAAGCGCGGCCGAATTGCCGCTGTCCACCGTGACCGCCACCCTGTTCCGGCCGAGCGTATGCAGTGCGTGCAGGCAGTGGCCCAGCAACTCTTCCGCCAGCCCCTGCCGGCGGTGGTCCGGGTGGGTGAATAGTTCGGCGATCACGGAATCCCAGTCCCCGGCGGTCCCGGATGCGGGCTCCGTGACGATGATGGCGGCGGCGAGCTCGCCACCGGGGCCGGCCAGGACCGCGGACGCTTCCGGCACGTGCCGCCCCTCGGCGCCGTCAAGGAGCGCGTCGATCCATCCGGACGCGCGGTCAGGGGGCTGGGGCAGGCCGTCGGCATAGGAGTCCCGGTACATCGCGGACAGTTGGGGAATGTCCGTGGCCTGGATGGGCCGTATCGCTGCGGCCGGGCGGCTGCCCTCGCGTGGACCGGTCGCTGCGGTCAGGATGATCAAGGGATTCACGGGCGATCCTGCTCTCTCTTGCAACCAGCTGGACGCCCTCAGGGTGCCCCTTCCAGCTTGCACCCGCTATATTGCAGCCGCATTTCCGGAGGGTGATATCCAGGCAACGGGAAGACCGTCGGAAGGTTAACGCCGGCTGGCCGCCGGTGGTTCCGCCGTCCGGCCGACGACGGCGGTGACGAATCCCGCCGGCGCCCCGCGCCGTCGGGATTCCCGGCCGAAGTTCCGGTGCTCCTCCACCGCCAGGCCGAAGGGCCTTAGGAAATCAGTCACGCGGTCCCGGGCCGGTGGCGTGGTGTCGATGCCGAAGCCGAGGGGTTCGCCCGCAAAGGCGGTGGCGGCGCGGGCGAAGCGCATGTAGGGCGAGCGGGAAGCGAGCGTCCGGGCGGAGAAGTAGTCGAAGGCAACCACGCTGCCCGGAGCGGTTCCGGCGATCCGGCGCAGCGTCTCCTCGACGGTCGGGCGGTCCAGGTACATGGTCACCGCTTCCCAGAGGAAGAATGACCGCCGGCGCGGGTCGAAGCCGGCCGCCTCGAGCCTGTCGTACCAGTCGTCCTCCCGGAGGTCGGCCGCCACGTAGCTCGCCGTGCGGGCGGGGAGTCCGGCCCGCTGGAGCATGCTGAGTTTGAAGGCCTGGGTGCGGGGCCTGTCCAGTTCGAAGCAGCGCGGGCCGCCGGCCGCGGGAAGCCTGTAGGCTCGCGTGTCGAAGCCGGCGCCGAGGATGACGAGCTGGTCGATGCCGGGCAGGTGCCGCACGAGGGCGGCGTCGTAGAAGCTGGTCCGCGCCGCCTCCTGATGGCTCAAGGGCGGCTTTCCTTCATAGGGGTACCGGTAGATCCTGGGCACGTAGCCGGTGAGACGGTGGGCCACCGCCGTCGGCACCGCCACCAGGCCGAATCCGATCCGGGAGACATTCGGCATCACCACCATCAGCCGCGCCGCGGGCCCGTCCGCCCGTGTCCCCAGCCGGTGCTGCATGTACCGGGAGTAAAGCGACGCGAGCAGGGTGGCGGACACGGCGGTCCGATGGCTGTAGACGAGCAGCCTGGGCAGAGCCCACAGGTAGCCGGCTGCCCCCAGCGGGAGCAGCGCCAGCTGAATCAGGCGGAACGACGCTGCCGCCGCGGGGTTAGGCCTGCCGAGCTGCGCCATGGAAGGCCTCCTGGGGTTGCCGGCCATCCTCCTCCACAGCCACCCTGGCCGGCAAGGGCCGGAGGGCCTGGCGGCGGTTTCTGCGACGGAAATGGTCGCGCGATACGGCAACGGTCCGGTGCTACGGGGATCCCCGTAGCACCGGACCGTTTGCACGGCGGCAACCTGGAACCGCGTCGCGAAGCCGCCGCGCAGGCTAGGCCAGGGTTGCCGTGTCGATCACGAACCGGTAGCGCACGTCGGAGGCGAGCACACGCTCGTAGGCTTCGTTGATCTTCTCGGCCGGAATGACCTCAATCTCGGCCCCGAGGTGGTGCTCGGCGCAGAAGTCCAGCATCTCCTGGGTCTGGCGGATACCGCCGATCATGGAGCCGGCGAAGGAGCGTCGGCCGCCAATCAAGGCGAACGCGTTCACGGGCAGCGGTTCTGCCGGGGCGCCGACGTTGACCATGGTGCCGTCGAGGCTCAGCAGCTGCAAGTAGGAGCTGATGTCGATCGAGGCGCTGACCGTGTTGATGATCAGGTCGAAGCTGCCAGCGAGCTCGGTGAAGGTATTCTCGTCGCTCGTGGCGAAGTAGTGGTCCGCGCCGAGGCGCAGGCCATCTTCCTGCTTCTTCAGCGACTGCGAGAGGACGGTCACCTCGGCACCCATCGCGTGGGCAATCTTGACGGCCATGTGGCCCAGGCCGCCGAGCCCAACGACGGCCACCTTCTTGCCGGGGCCCGCGTTCCAGTGGCGCAGCGGCGAGTAGGTGGTGATGCCGGCGCAGAGCAGGGGCGCGGCGACGTCGAGCTCGATGCCCTCAGGGATCCTGACGACGAAGTCTTCGGTCACCACGACGTGGGTGGAGTAGCCGCCCTGGGTGATGGTCCCGTCGCGGTCCACGGCGCCGTAGGTGCCGGTGTTGCCCTTAAGGCAGTACTGTTCCTCGCCGGCCTGGCAATTGGCGCACTCGCCGCAGGAGTTCACCATGCAGCCGACGCCGACGCGGTCACCGACGGCGTGCTTGGTCACGGCCGAGCCGACTTCGGTGACGATGCCGGCAATCTCGTGGCCCGGGGCGAGCGGGTAGGACTGCGGTCCCCAGTCGCCGCGGACCGTGTGGATGTCAGAATGGCAGATGCCGGCGAACTTGATCTCGATCAGGACGTCGTGTGGGCCGACGTCGCGGCGCTGGATGGTGGTGGGGACAAGGTCCTCGGAGGCGGACGGGGCGGCGTATGCGTTTACGGTAAGCATTCTTCTCCAGTAAGAGTCGATTGAGCGGTTACGGTCGTGGGGGAGAGGAGTAGGTCCAGGGGCTTGGGGGGCGCCTCGGAACCTGTCGGCCCACGATGGCGCGGTGGCCGGACGGCATTCCGTCCGGGCCACAGTATGGGCCAACACCATGCCGGGCCGGAATGTTCCGCAGCGGACCGGATTTTTGCGGACCATGGCCCGCGCGGTGCTGTAAATGCCCACGGATCCAGCTAACCGCGCCCGGCGGCGGCGCGGGAGTCCCTGCTGGTACAGGTACTGGCAGGCCCTCCCTACTCTGCCGGCTAGCTGCCCATGCCCGGGTGGACGCGGACGAACTCGATCATGTTGCCTGAGTCGGCCTTTTTCCTGGGCGCCCGCGAGAAACCCTTCGCGTCCAGGTGGTTCTGCGCCCGGTACTCGGCGAGGGCGTCGTCGTACGCCGCGTTCAGCTGCTGGCCGGTGAATTCCTCGCTGGATCCGTCGGAGAAGGTGATCGTGATGGGCGTGCTGGCAGGGAAGTGCCGCTTCATGCGAATGAAGCCTTCGGCGTCCTGCTGGAGCTTGATCAATGGTTCCGCCTTCGTCATCGGGAGGATTCCAGTCTCCCGTACTTTCCGGCGCGCCACGACACGGCAACGGATTCCGGGGCCCGGGGTCACGGAGCGAACCGGGCCGCGAGCCGTTTGCGGGGACAATGGAGGGGTGACTTCAACGCCCTCCGCCCACGAACCAGCTCACCGGCCTTTCGATCTCGAGAGGATTGGAGCCGGCCTCGTGTTTGCCGGCTCGCTGGGCACCCTTGGGGACGTGCTGCACGCGGGGGGATCTTCCGGCTCTGCGGTGGTAGAGGCACCGCCGGGATCCGGCAAAACCACGCTCGTGCCTCCGCTGCTGGCCAACCTCACCCTGCAGCACGGCGGCGGCAGCCGCCCGCCGCGCATCGTGGTGACCCAGCCCCGCCGCGTCGCAGCGCGTTCCGCGGCCCGGCGCCTCGCCGAGCTGGACGGCAGCAAGCTCGGCGGCCGGGTCGGCTACACGGTTCGTGGAGACCGTCAAGCAGGCCCCGGAACGTGGATCGAGTTCGTGACGCCCGGCATCCTGCTGCGCCGGCTGCTGGCCGATCCGGGCCTGGACGGCACCGGCGCCGTGGTGCTCGACGAGGTCCATGAACGCGGCCTGGAGACCGACCTGCTGCTCGGCATGCTCGCGGAGGTCCGCCAGCTGCGGGGTGACCTCACCCTCGTCGCGATGTCGGCAACCCTGGACGCGCCCCGATTTGCCGCCCTGCTGGGGGACGCCCCGCACCGAGACACCCCGCCCGGAGACGCCCCCCACGACGCCGCAGCAGCGGCGCCCGTCGTGGGCTGCGCATCGGCACTGTACCCGCTGGAAGTCCAGTGGGTGCCCGCCCCGGGTCCCCGCCTCGACGCCCGCGGCGTGACACGGACCTTCCTGGACCACGTAGCGGACACGGCTGCGCACGCGCATGCCGCGGCGCTGGCCGGCGGAGAGGACATCGACGCACTGGTCTTCGTTCCGGGAGCGCGGGAGGTCTCCCACGTCGCGGGCCGGTTGCGCGGACGGGTGGGGGCGGAGGTGCTGGAATTGCACGGACAGGCCGGCGCCGACGCGCAGGACCGTGCCGTGTCCGGCCGCCGGCCCGGCGAACCCGCTCGGATTATCGTCTCCACCGCGCTGGCCGAGTCCTCGCTGACTGTTCCGGGGGTCCGCCTGGTGGTCGATTCCGGTCTGTCCCGTGAGCCGCGCCGGGACTCCGGGCGCGGTATGACTGGCCTGGTCACGGTCTCCAGCTCGCGGGCCTCCGCTGACCAGCGCGCCGGACGGGCCGCCCGCCAGGGGCCGGGACGGGTGGTGCGCTGCTACGACCAGAAAAGCTACGGCGCCGCCCCGGCACAACAGACCCCGGAGATCGCCGTCGCCGACCTCACGGCGGCCGCCCTGGTCCTGGCCTGTTGGGGTTCCCCCGGCGGCAGCGGGCTGGCGCTCCCGGACGCCCCGCCCAAGGCGGCGATGGACGAGGCCGTCGACGTGCTGCGGGAACTCGGCGCCGTCGGACCCGCCGGCCTCGCCACGGAGCTGGGCAAGACGCTGGCCCGGGTACCCGCTGACCCCCGGCTCGCGCGCGCGTTGCTGGACGGCGCGTCCGCCGTCGGGGTCCGCGCCGCCGCGGAAGCCGTTGCCGTCGTCGCCGGGGGGCAGCGCGCCCCCGGCGCCGATTTGCCCGGACTCCTGCATGCGCTGCGTTCCGGCCGGGACCCAGGCTCCCGACGCTGGGCCGACGACGTACGGCGGATGGAAGCAATCGTGCGCGCTGAGGAGTCCGTCAGCCCGGCCGCGCCGGTGCCGGGAGTGGCCCCGGGCAGTGCGGAGGCTACCGGGTTCGTCGTCGCCCTTGCCTTCCCGGACCGGGTGGCCCGCCGCGTCCCGGGATCGGCGGAGCGGTACCTGCTCTCGTCCGGCACGCGGGCCGGACTTCCCGCCGGGAGCCGCCTCTCCGGGCACGAGTGGCTGGCCGTCGCCGAGGTCTCACGCGCCGAAGGGCACGACGCGGCTGGCACCGGGGCCGTCATCCGATCGGCCGCGCCGCTGACGGCGGAAGCCGCGGAAGCCGCGGCGCGCCAGTTGCTCAGCGACACGGTGGAGGCGGCGTTCGGCCAGGGCAAGGTCACGGCCCGCCGGGAGCGCCGACTGGGCGCGATCGTGCTCTCGTCGACTCCCGTGCGGCCGACCGCGGTGGAAGGCCGCACCGCGGTGTCGCGTGCCGTGGAACGGGCTGGGCTCCAAGTGATCGGCTGGTCCCCGGCCGCGGACGCCCTGCGCCGCCGCCTTGCCCTGCTGCACCGTGAACTCGGCGAGCCCTGGCCCGACATGTCCGAGCCGGCCCTGCTGTCACGGCTGGACGAATGGCTGGCACCCGAGCTCGAGGCCCTGGCCGCCGGGGCGCCCACCAGCGGCATCGGCCTGGCCGACGCGCTGCGGCGGCTGCTGCCCTGGCCCGAAGCGGCCCGGCTGGCGGAGCTGGCGCCGGAGACGCTGGCGGTACCGAGCGGCTCGCGGATCCGAATCGACTACCCCGACGCCGGGGACGACGACGGCCGGCCGGTGGTGGCGGTCAAGCTGCAGGAGTGCTTCGGCTGGGACCAGACGCCGCGCCTGGTGGATGGTCGGGTGCCGGTGCTCTTCCACCTGCTCTCGCCGGCCAGGCGGCCGCTCGCGGTGACCGACGACCTGGCGTCCTTCTGGTCCGGGCCCTACGCGCAGGTCCGGGCCGAGATGCGCGGACGCTACCCTAAGCACCCCTGGCCGGAGGACCCGTGGACCGCGCCCGCGACGGCGAAGGTCAAAAGCCGGATGTAACCGATCAAGGGGGCGGCGCGTCAGTCTTCGGGGAGGCCCGGTTCGTAGGTCCCGGCGCTCCACTCCCGCCCCTGGGGGTCCAGCACCCGCGTCCGCCGGGCACCCCACTCCGTGCTTTCGGGCTCGATGACGCTGGTGGCGCCGGCGGCCACAGCCCTGCGGTAGAAATCGTCGACGTCGTCCAGCAGCAGGTACAGGCCCTGGCCCGTGGAGTGGCCGAGCAGGCCGGCCCGCTGGTAGTCGGCGTCGTCGCTCGCCACCATCAGGACGGCATCACCGAGCCGGACTTCCGCGTGGACAACGCGGCCAGCGGGCCCATCCTGGCGTCGGACGACGTCGAACCCTACCCGTTCCATCCACGCCAGGGCCGCGGGGGCGTCCGGGTAGCTGAGGTAGGCAAAGAGCTTGGCACCCATGAGGGCATAGTATTCCCGGGCGCGTCCGGAGGACCAGCCATTGAACGAGCGCTACCCGGCCTCGGCCCCGTCCCAGGCCACATGGACCCAGCGCTGGCCCTCGCCGTCCCAGGATTCCGAGTGGCCGAGGAGAGCCAGGTCCTGGAAGCTGACGTCGATCCCGTTGCGCTGCAGCTCGTCTCGGAGTTCGCTGGTGGCCTCGCGGACGGCTGTTACTACGGCCTCGGGATTGTCGGATTCCACGCGCCGGGAGGATTCGTATGGTTTGCTCATGGGCACCATCTTTCAGCCTCGGAGCCTTAATGGGAACCACCCGCCGCAACCGGAGCAGCGGGGATCAGCTGCCGATCAGGCGTTCCCCGTTGCCCCAGCAGACCGCACGCAGCCAGTCGTCGTCGAGCCGTGGCTCCTTGTCGCGGAGCCGTTCGAGGGACTCCAGCTGATGTGCGTACGGGTACGGGATGTTCGGGAAGTCGCTGCCGAGCACGATCCGGTCCGCATACTCCGCGAGCTTCGGCAACAGCCGGACCGGGAACGGGGCCACCCCTTCGAAGAAATCGGTAAACGCCATCGTCGTGTCGAGATGGACGCGCGGGTATTTCTCGGCCAGGGCCAGGAACTCGCCATACTCCGGCGTGCCCAGGTGCGCGACGACGGCGGCCAGTCCGGGATGCCGGCGCAGCACGCCCTCGAGCTTGTCCGGGCCGGTGAACCCGGCCCGCGGGACCGGGCCGCTGCCCACGTGCACCACCACGGGGCTGGCCGCCTCCGCAAGGAGTCCCCAGACTGGGTCCAGGACCGGATCGCGCAGGTCGAAGCCGCCCACCTGGGCGTGGATCTTGAAGACCTTCGCGCCACGGTCGAGGGCTGACGCGACCTGGCCCAGCACGCCGTCCTCCGGGTAGAAGGTGGCGCTGGGCACGCAGTCCGGCTCCGCCGCGGCGAGATCCAGGGCAAAATCCGTGAGGTCTGCGGCCATCCCGGGCCGGTGCGCGTAGGCGAGGGCGGTGAAGCGGCGGACCCCCAGTGCCCGAAGCTGGGCCAACCGGCTGTCCTGGTCCGTGCGGTAGGTGATCGGCCACGGCCGGCCCACCAGCGGTCCGGCCTCGTCGAAATGCGCCCAGACCCGCCGCAGCATCCGCTCGGGGAGGAAATGTGTGTGGATATCGATCAGACCCGGCAGTCCCAGCCGCTGCCACCAGGCCGGGACATCGCTGTCCCGCAGTGGTCCCGGCCGCCCGCTGCGGGTTTCCGGCCCGGTCACGGCGTGCCCTTATCTGCCCGGTCCTCGCTGTGCCGCCGAATGAACTCCGCCACCGCGGGTGCCAGGCTCGCCCCGACCTCCTCCGGCGCCCGCTTGGTCCCGGCCACGGCAAAGGAATGGTCGCCACCTTCACACCACTGCAGCGTCACGGCGGGCCCGATGCGCGCCACCACGGACTCCAGCAGCTCCGGGGTAGCGAAGGTGTCACGGCTGCCCTGGAGGAACAGCATCGGCAGTTTCAGCCCGTAGAGGTGCTCGTCGCGCAGCTTCTCGGGCTTCCCCGGGGGATGCAGCGGATAGCCCAGGTACACCAGCCCCGCCGCGGGCATGCCCTCCGCCACGGCCATCGACGCCATCCGGCCGCCGAATGACTTGCCGCCGGCCCACAGTGGCTCGCCCTCGGAGCGGGCGGCGGCAGCCTCCATGACGGCGCGCCAGGCCGCGATCGCCGCCGGCGGCCGGTCCGGAAACCTCCGTCCCGCCTCGCGGTACGGGAAGTTGAAGCGCAGCGTGGCGACGCCGTCGTCGTTCAGGGCGGCAGTGAAGCCGCGCAGGAACGGGTGCTCCATCCCGGCGCCGGCGCCGTGGGCCACGACCAGCGTCGCGACGGGGCTGGCGGGCCGGGCATAGACGCCCGAGACCGTGCTGCCGCCGACGTCGATGCTGAGCGGAAGCTCAGCGGCGGGCATGCAGGATTCCGCGCAGGGTCAAACCCACGGCGCAGGCCACCGGGGCCAGGCCCACCAGCAGGGCGATGGGGTTGGACCGGAACACGATGCATCCTCCCTGGCTGCGGGCGTAGACGCCGAGGGGCAGGACGAAGCCGCCGCCCCGCCGCCGGCCCCTGCCGGAGCTTCGTCGGAGGCGGGCGCGCTCCCCCCGCCGAAACCGAAGGAGACCAGCGCCACGGGGATGAGTTCCTCGCCGCCGAGTTGCACGGCGTCGCCGTACGCCCGGGACACCCCGACATTCTTGAACGCGTCCACGAGTGACGAAAAAGCCTCAGCCATGTGAGCCACCCTAACCACCGGCCACGGTGAGCACCAGCACCGGCACCCGGACAGTCGCCGGAGCCTGCGCTTCCGGGACGTCCGGCCCCTGTTCGGGCGCCCCGGTTGCCAATAGATTGGGGCTGGGGCAAGCCACCGGCTGAGAGGAAAAGAAGCATGTCAACCACTGCTGGGGCCGCGGCGCGGCTGGCCGGGGCGCTGGCCATTGTGCTCGGTACCAAGGACATCCCGCTTCGGCTGCGCGCCTGGGACGGTTCGGAAGCCGGTCCGGCCGGGGCACCGCTGCTGGTGTTCCACTCCCGCCGGGCGCTCCGGCGGATCCTCTACTCGCCCGGGCAATTGGGCCTGAGCCGGGCCTACGTGGCCGGTGACATCGAGGCGCCGGGCGACATTTTCGCCAGCTTCGCTGCCCTCAGTTCGGCGGGTAAATTTGCCGAACCCGGGCCGTTCCGCCGGCCCACGGCGCGGGAACTCTGGACCCTGGCCACGGCGGCGGTCCGGCTCGGCGCCCTGGGGCGCAACCCAGCGCCGCCCCCGGAAGAAGCCCGCGTGGCACGCAAGGGCCGCCGCCACTCCCGGAAGCGCGATGCCGCCGCCATCTCGCACCACTACGACGTCGGCAACCGCTTCTATTCGCTCGTGCTCGGGCCGTCCCTGGTGTACTCCTGCGCCGTCTGGGAGAGCCCGGAAACCGGCCTGGACGCGGCCCAGGAAGCCAAACTCGACCTGGTGTGCCGCAAGCTCGGCCTCCAACCCGGGATGCGGGTGCTGGACGTCGGCTGCGGCTGGGGCAGCTTCGCCCTGCACGCCGCGCAACGCTACGGCGCCGACGTCGTCGGAGTCACGCTCTCCGCCGAACAAGCGGAACTTGCGCGCAAGCGGGTCGCGGAGGCGGGCCTGACGGACCGCGTGGAGATCCGGATCCAGGACTACCGTGACGTGGACGACGGCCCGTTTGATGCGATCAGTTCCATCGGCATGTCCGAGCACGTGGGCCGCGAACAGATCGGCCACTACGTCTCCCGGCTGCACGGGCTGCTCCGTCCCGGCGGCCGGCTGTTGAACCACGCCATTTCCTGGAATGCGGGCCCCACCGACCCGGATCCGAATTCCTTCATTCCGCGCTACGTCTTCCCGGACGGGGAGATGCTGAGCCTGGCCGAAATGGTCGGCGCCCTGGAGGGCGGCGGCCTGGAAGTGCTCGACGTCGAGGCCCTGCGCCCGCACTACGCGTTGACGCTGCGGGCCTGGGTGCAGAACCTGGAAACCCACTGGGACGAGGCCGTGCAGGCCAGCAGCATGGGCCGGGCCCGGGTCTGGCGGCTTTACATGGCCGCCAGCGCCCTGGGATTCGAAGCCGGAACCACGGGAGTCAACCAGGTCCTGGTGCAACGCGCCGGCGGAGCCGCACCCCCGCTGCGCCGGACCGCCTGGCTCTGATGGCACCGGAACCCGGCGCCGCCGTAGCAGAGGGGCTTTCCTCGGCGGAGGCGGCCCGGCGGCTGGCCGCCGAGGGGCCGAACGAGCTGCCGACCGCTAAACCGCGGAACCTCCTGCAACAGGCCTGGGCCGTGATCCGCCAGCCCATGCTGCTGCTCCTACTGGGCGCCGGTACGGTGAACTTCCTTCTCGCCGAACCGCTCGACGGCGTACTGCTGATGTCCTTCGTGGTCGTGGTGATCGGCATTTCCATCTACCAGGAGCGCAAGACGGAGAACGCCCTCGCGGCGCTGCGGGACCTGTCCTCGCCGCGGGCCCTCGTGCTCCGCGACGGGGAACAGGTGCGCATCGCCGGACGTGACGTTGTGCGCGGGGACATCGCACTGCTGTCCGAGGGGGACCGGGTCCCGGCCGACGCCGTGCTGCTGGAGGCCCGCAACTTCTCGGCGGACGAGTCCGCCCTGACGGGGGAGTCCGTCCCCGTGCGCAAGGCGCCGGGCCCGGCCGGCACTGCCGAGGAAGCGATGGGCCGCCCCGGCGGGGACGCGACGCCCTGGGTCTTCTCGGGCACGCTGGTGGTCAAGGGCCACGGCCTGGCCTGCGTCAAAGCCGTCGGAGCGGGAACGGAACTGGGCCGGATCGGCTCCGCACTGCGGTCCATCGAGGATGAACCCACGCCGCTGCAGCGCGACATCGACCGGCTGGTCCGCTACCTGGCCGTGTTCGGACTCGCGGCCGCCGCCGTCGTCGTGACGGTGTACGGGCTGACCCGCGGAAACTGGCTGGAGGGCCTGTTGGCCGGGATCGCGACCGCGATGGCGATGCTCCCCGAGGAGTTCCCGGTGGTGCTTACCGTGTTCCTGGCCCTCGGGGCCTGGCGGATGTCGCAAAAGCACGTCCTGACCCGGCGGTCACCGGTCATTGAAGCCCTCGGTTCGGCGACCGTCATCTGCGTCGACAAAACCGGCACCCTGACGCTGAACAGCATGACCGTGCGCCAACTGGTGGTCGGTGCCCGGAGCCACACCCTCGATGACGGGCCGCTGCCGGAGGCATTCCACACGATCGCCGAATTCGGTGTACTCGCCTCCCCGGTGGACCCCTTCGACCCGATGGACAAGGCGTTCAAGGCCGTGGGTGCCCGGTATCTCAACGGCTCCGGACATCTGCACGCCGACTGGGACCTCATCCGGGAATACCCGCTCTCCGAGGGCCTGCTCGCCCTCTCGCACGTCTGGCGCGCCCCCGACGGAAGCCACTACGTCGTGGCTGCCAAGGGCGCCCCGGAAGCGATCGCCACACTGTGCCGCCTTGACCCGGGCCGGCGCGCAGTCCTGATGGCAGAGGTGGAAGTGGCCACCGCCAGCGGCCAGCGCGTCCTGGCCGTGGCGCGCGCATCGTTTGACCGGGCCGGGCGCCTACCGGCACAGCAGGCCGATTTCGCCTTCGAGTACCTGGGCCTCGTCGGTCTCCACGATCCGCTGCGGCCCGGCGCGGCCGACGCCGTCGCGGCCTGCGCCCGCGCCGGAGTCCGCACCGTGATGATTACCGGAGACTACCCCGGAACCGCCCTGGCCATCGCCGGCGAGATCGGCCTGGACCATGGGTCCGGCGTTATCACCGGTCCCGAGCTGGAGGCCATGACGGACGATGAACTCGCCCGGCGCATCCGGACCGTCAGCGTCTTCGCCAGGATGGTACCGGAGCAGAAACTGCGGCTCATCCGTGCCCTGAAAGCCAACGGCGAAGTGGTCGGCATGACCGGCGACGGCGTCAACGACGCGCCTGCCCTCCGCGCGGCGGACATCGGCATTGCGATGGGCGCGCGCGGCACCGACGTGGCCCGCGAGTCCGCCGACCTGGTCATCACCGACGACGACTTCAGCTCGATCGCCGGCGGCATCCGCCAGGGCCGCGGCATTTTCGACAACCTGCGCAAGGCCCTCGCCTACACCATCGCCGTGCACGTCCCGATCGTCGGCATGTCCCTGCTGCCCGTCTTCGTCAGCGAGTGGCCGCTGGTGCTGCTGCCGGTCCAGATCGCGTTCCTCGAACTCATCATCGACCCCGCCTGCTCCGTGGTCTTCGAAGCCGAGGAGATCGACCCGGCGATCATGGACCAGCCGCCGCGTGAGGCCGGCCAGGGGATCTTCGGCCGCCGGGTGCTGACCATCGCCGCCTGCCAGGGGCTCTCCGTGCTCGCGGCCGTCGTCGGCGTCTACCTCTGGAGCCTCGGCGCCGGGCGGCCCGACGACGTGATCCGCTCGGTCTCGTTCGCCACCCTCGTCACCGGCAACCTGTCGCTGATCCTGGTCAACCGGTCCTGGCGGCTGCCGGTCTGGCGCACGTTCCGCGAGCGCCGCAACCGCACGCTCAAGTGGGTGGTCGGCGGCGCGGCCCTGCTGTTGGTGGTGCTGCTGAGCGTCCCCGGGCTGCGCGGCGCCTTCAATTTGGGCCCGCTCGCGGCGGGCGACTGGCTGCTGGCCATCCTGGCGGGGGCCGCCGGCGTCTCGTGGTTTGAAATCTACAAGACCCTCCGCCGCTCCTGACGCGGGTGCCTCCCTTTCACTGGGCAGCGCGCGGGGGTAGCTTGTCCTCATGGCGCGGGAAGAAACAACGGTCTCCGTGGAGGGGCCGGATGGCAGCAGGGAACTCAGGATCTCAAGTCCCAGCAGGCTGCTCTGGCCCGAGGCTGGCCTGAGCAAGCTGGACCTGGCCCATTACATGATCGCCGTGGGGGATGCCTTCCTGGCCGCGAACGGCGACCGGCCGATCACCCTGCAGCGGTTCTCCGGCAACGTCGACGGCGAACAGTTCTTCTCGAAGAACCCGCCCAAGGGCGCCCCGGACTTCGTCCGTGCCGTGGACGTGGTCTATCCGAGCGGCCGCTCCCACCCCCAGCTGGTGATCGATGAACTTGCCGCCGCGGTCTGGGCCGTGCAGATGAACACCGTGGTCTTCCACCCCTGGGCATCGAGGGCCGGGAACCCGGACAACCCGGACCAGCTGCGGATCGACCTCGATCCGCAGCCAGGCACCGGGTTCCGGGACGCCGTGCCCGCCGCCCGGGAACTGCGCAAAGTGCTGGCCGAGGCGGGGCTCACGGCCTTCATCAAGACCTCCGGCAACCGCGGGCTGCACGTCTTCGCACCGATTGAACCGACGCATGAGTTCCTCGAAGTGCGGCACGCTGTCATCGCCGCCGCGCGCGAACTCGAACGCCGGATGCCGGATCAGGTCACCACCGCGTGGTGGAAGGAGGAACGCGGCACCCGGGTATTCGTCGACTTCAACCAGGCCAACCGCGACCGCACCATCGCGGGGGCCTACAGCCCGCGGGCGCTGCCCGCCGCCACCGTCTCCTGCCCGCTGGAGTGGGGCGAGCTGGACGACGCGGACCCGTTGCAGTTCACCGTCGCCACCGTGCCGGGGCGGCTGCAAGCCACCGGGGACCCCTGGGCCGGCATGCACGCCAGCCCGGGCTCCATCGGTCCGCTGCTCGGGTGGTGGGAGCGCGACCTAGCCGCGGGCCTTGGCGAACTTCCCTTCCCGCCCGACTTTCCAAAGATGCCGGGCGAACCGACGCGGGTGCAGCCCAGCCGAGCCCGCAGCAAGGATCCGGGGCAGCCGTGAGAGTCCTGATCGTGGAGGACGAAGCGGCGCTGGCGGAGACGGTCCGGCGCGGCCTGAGCAACGAGGGATTCGTGGTCGACGTCACGCACGACGGCGTGAGCGGACTTTCCGCGGCCACCGAGAACAGCTACGCCGTGATCCTGCTGGACCTGATGCTGCCTCTCAAGAACGGCTACGACGTGCTGCGCGAACTGCGGGAACGCAGTGTGTGGACCCCGGTGCTGATGCTCACCGCGAAGGACGGCGAATATGACGAGACCGACGCCTTCGATCTGGGTGCAGACGACTACCTTACAAAGCCGTTCAGCTTTATGGTGCTGGTGGCGCGGGTCCGGGCGCTGGTGCGGCGGGGCGCTCCCGAGCGGCCGGTGGTGTTGACGTTGGGAACCCTCACCCTGGACCCGGTCACCCGGGCCGTGCGCCGCGGGGACTCAGCCATCAGCCTCACAGCACGCGAATACGGCCTCTTGCAGTACCTCATGCGCCGCCACGACCAGGTGGTCTCCAAGGCCGAGATCCTCGACAACGTATGGGATCCGGCCTTCGACGGCGGCGACAACGTGGTGGAGGTCTACATCGGTTATTTGCGGCGCAAGATCGATGTCCCGTTCGGCGTCCAAAGCCTCGCGACGGTCCGTGGCATGGGTTATCTGCTCAGCGCCGACCGGAGCGCAGCGGCCGGGGCTTCTCGGCAGTGCGGGGCATAACGGCGGGCAAGGGGGTGTCCTGCTGGGCGGGGAAGGTCATTTCGAAGCGGCACCCGCCCGAGGGGCTTTCCGTGGCCCGGATGGCGCCATGGTGGGCTGCCATGATTCCCGCGGCGATGGCCAGGCCGAGTCCGCTTCCGCCGCCCTCGCGGGACCGGCTCTGATCAAGCCGGACGAACCGCTGGAAAACGCGGTTCCGGTCAGCGGCGGGGATCGGATCGCCGTCGTTGTCCACGGTCAGTACGGCCCCGTCCGCCTCGGTGCGGAGGGTGACCGTGATCCGGGAGGTGGCGTGCCGGTCCGCGTTGTCCAGCACGTTGCGGAGCACCTGGCCGACCCGCCGGGCGTCCCCGGAGATCCGCGCCGGGCTGAGCCGCGCCGTCACCTTGTGGGTGCTGGTGGACCGTAGCCGGCGGACCTCCTGGTCCACGACGTCGTCCAGGTCCACATCCGCGTTGTCGATCCGCAGGCCCCCGTCATTGGCTTTGGCGAGCGTCAGCAGGTCCTCCACGAGGTAACGCATCCGGGCGGTTTCGCCGGCCAGGATCTCCTTCATCTGGTTCCAAGTCGCGCCGCTCGGATCGGCCGAGGCGATCTCGACGCCGGCACTCAGGGTGGCGAGCGGGCTGCGCAATTCGTGGCTGGCGTCTGAGACGAAGCGCCGCTGCTCCCGGTCCGCCGCCTGCAGCCGGTCCAGCATCATGTTCATGGTCACGGCCAGTGCCTGGATTTCGTCGTGCGTGGGCGGCACGTCCACCCGCCCGTCGAGGTGCTGGCCGTTGATCCGCGCCACCTGGCCGCGGATCCGCTCGACCTGGCGCAGCGAACGCCCCACGAGCAGCCAGACCGAGACCCCCACGACCGCGAGCAGCAACGGAGTGGCACCAAAGATGAACCACGCCACCGTGGCCAGCGTGTCCGCCTGGAGCTGGATGGTCGAGGCGACGATCACCGTGTACGCAGTCGGCCCTACCTGGGCGCCGGTGGCCACGACGAGGAAATCGTCCCCGCCGTCGACGCCGGGCAGGCTGCTTACCTCTTCGGTCAGGGTCCGGCCCGGCGCGGGACGCAGGGCCGTCAGCGGGACCCTTTCCGCGGCCTGGTCGGAGGCTGCGGCGACGGCCCCTGCGGGGTCCAGGATCTGCACGACCTGCCCGGCGTGCGCGGTGGCGAAGAGGTACTCGCCGGCGTCGGCGATGTTCTGGTCCTCGACCTGTGCGATGACGTCGTGGGCCTTGCGCCGTGCCGCGGATTCCGTGGAGGCGCTCAGCGAGGTCTGCAGCAGCCCCAGGAGCACCACGCTGCCGAGCAGGAGCGCGAGGGCGACGACGGCGACGGCGACCGCCGTCGAACGCTTCCGCAGCCCCCAGGTGGCGGTGCCCCGGGGTGGGCGGGTCCGGCCGCGCCCAGCGTCCGCGGTCCCGTCAACAGGCGCGTCGTCTTCCATGGTCCAAGAATGGTGCAACTCGGGGTCCGGGACAACCATTCAGCCGGCCGGATCGTCCTCAGGGTCCTCTCAGGTGCAATGGGCGACAGTGGAGGCAGGCCCCGTTGTACTCCGACGCCAAAGATTCCGGCCGCGCACTCTCCTCAACCAGTGCGCGGCCGGACACATGTCCGGCGGCCATGTGACGGCACCTTCCGTTCAACTGCCGAGAGTGCCTGCGGTTCCGGCGGCCACGGGCTCCGCTGGAACCCTCCGTTCCAGCACGACGACGTCGCGGCCGAACGAGAACAGGAGCAGGGCAAGGGCGGCGAACAGGACCCCTGCCGACGGAACCGCCGGAATCCCGGGCGTCAGCGCCAGCAACAAGGCGCACGGCTGGAAAGCGCCGATTGCCTTGCGGGCCCGGGAGGGCGGAAGCGTCTTCCTCAAAGCCGGGCGGAACCGTCCGGCGGCGCCAAAAGCGTAGTACAGCAGGCCGATCAGGAGCACCCACAGCCCGACGACCGCCGCGGCGGCGAAGGACAGCACGAGCGTCAGCGCCGCGTCCGTTTCGGTGTCCAGCCGCGCGCCGGCGTCGGAGGCGGAGCGGGTGCGCCGTGCCACCGGGCCATCGACGGCGTCCAGCGCCAGCGCCAGGGCACCGAGGAGGACCAGGAGCGTGGCCGGGAATTGCCGGCCAAGGAGGCCTGCGACGGTCAGCACCGCACAGCAAGCCGCCAGTACGACCCGGACCAGGGTGATGCGGTCAGCCGGGGCGCACACCCGGGGTTTGCGTTGCAGGATGGACCCGGCTGTGAGGAGCATGACCGTGGCGCCGGCCCCGACGGCCAGGAACCCGGAGATCGGGGCGGCGGCGTGGACGGAGGCGAGCCATCCACCCGCGACGAAGTAAGCGGCCGCGACGGCCGCCACGTCGGCCGTCGCGCGGCGGGGGGTTCTCTTTGGCATCGGCACCTCGCCCCCATGCTAACAACGAGCCGTTCGTGACGGACACGGGGACGGACCGAGGACAGGCGAGTGACGGACGCCGGCGGTCGTCAGCGCGCCGGCCAGCGGCGGGGTGTTCTCCGCGTCCGTGCCAGGCCGACGCCGGCGAGGACTGCTCCGGCGCCCTCGGCGACGGCGCTTGCTGCCTTCTCGAAGTACCAGACGGGCTCGTACATGGCCGGGAACGGGCCGAAGGCGGGCAGGTCTACGTAGCGGTAGAACATGACGGCGGCGAAGGCGCTGAGCGCCACGAGCAGGGCGAAAGCGTAGGCGGCCCGGCTGCCGCGAAGCAACACGGCGAGGGCGGCCAACGCCGCCGCCGCGGATTCGAGCAGGAACAGGGTGCCCTGGCCGATGCCTTGCGGGGATCCGGCCTGGTAGCCGGGAGCGAGATGGATGTGGACCCCGGCGTCCACGACCAGGGCCGCCGCCGTGAGCGCCCGCAGGCCGAGGTCCCGGGCCCGTCCCCGGTCCAGTGCGCCGCGGCTGATTGGCACGCTCACCGGACCGTCAGCGTTCCGTGCATATTGGGGTGGTACCGGCAGTGATAAGCGTACGTTCCGGGTTTGGACGGTGCGGTGAAGGTGGCCGTGCCGCCGCTGCCTTTGACCTCGACGTCGAACGCCGAGCCGTCATCGGCGCTGACGGTGTGCTCGGCGCTGTCCATGTTCGTCACGGTCAGTGCGGCCCCGGCGGGGACCACCAGCGGCGCCCCGTAGCCGAAGTCGCGAATGGTGATGGCCGTCGCCGCACTGGCCGAGGTGGCGCTTGCGGGAGCGGAGGCAGCTGGTCCGCCGCCCGGGGCGCAACCCGCCGCTCCCAGCAGGACCGCCGACAGCAGCAGCGTGACGCGTGCATTTCCTGTGTTCATGGCGCAAACCCCTTGTCCCGGTGCGACCCGGCTTCGTGGCTCTGGAGTTTCGTGGCTCTGGCAGTGAAGCTGCTTGATCCAATTTTCCTCCCGTTGCGGGCAAATGGCACCTCCCTGTGGCGCCCGACCGTGACCGAAGATCTTCCCGGGGCGTCGGGGCGTCGGGCTGGCCGGGTGTGGCGGGAGAGGGTGTGGCGGGAGAGGGTGTGGCAGGGTAGGGGATGACCCGAGTCCTGCGGCGCCCGAGGAGTCCGAATGATGTCCGTGCCCGTCATGGTGCCGATAGCTGCACAGTCGCAGGATCTGACCGGAATCGTCGGGTTTGCGGCCCGCGCCATCGATGCGCTGGGGGAATGGGGCGTTGGGCTGTTTACCCTGGCAGAAACAGTCTTCCCGCCGATCCCCAGCGAAGTCATCCTGCCGCTGGCCGGATTCCTCACCCGCCAGGGATCTATGAACCTGGTCGTCGTTTTCCTCACCAGCACCCTCGGCGCCTACGTAGGGGCGCTGCTGCTCTATTGGCTCGGCGCCCGCCTGGGGCTGGAGCGCTCCATCCGCTGGTTGTCCCGGCTGCCGTTGGTAGACCGCGAGGATTTCGAGAAGGCCGCGCACTGGTTTGACCGCCACGGCAAGCCCGCCATCTTTTTCGGCCGGCTGATCCCCGGCGTGCGCAGCCTGATCAGCGTTCCTGCCGGTGCCCAGAAAATGAACATGCTCACCTTCAGCCTCTTCACCGTAGGCGGGAGCGGGCTGTGGAACGGGCTCCTGATCGGCCTGGGCGCAGTACTCGGAGCCCAGTACGAGCTGATCGAGCAATACTCCCGGTACCTCAATTACGCCGTTTACGGCGCCATCGCCGCCCTGGTGGCGTGGGTTGTCGCCAGGGCCCTGCGCCGGCGGAAATCAGGCAGCAGCACCTCGGCAGGCAAATAGGGCCGACGTCCACCTTCCATTTCCGGGCCCGCGGGCGCGCTCCGGCTACGTGATTGGCGAGTCTGCGAATGTTGCAGGTGAGGTTCCGCGAATACTTGAAGCGGCCCTGTTTCCCGGATAGGCCTACTTGGCCCGGACCACGATTACTTACATATCTGCTCCCGCGCTTACTCAACGGTACTAGCCCCGGTACCCGTCTTTTATTCCCCCGAAAGTCGGGTAGTTTCCATGCTTGTTGCCCAATGTTCATCGTGTCACGGTGGCTTTATGGGGTCGGCTAGAACAGGGGTTTCAGCCCGCACTGTTCCGTCTCTACTTCGGCCTTTGAATGACGCGATTTAAATCGTTTTACCTGGGGAAATCGGAGAACATCGTGAACAATTTGCCGGGAGCAACACCATCGATATCCGTTCGACTCTTTGGATCATTGGAAATCCGCCGCGACGGCTTGGCGCTCACTGCCGCGGATCTGGGCGGGTGCAAACCCCGGCACATTCTTGAGATTCTCCTGCTGAATCTGGGCACCCCGGTCTCCAAAACCCGACTGATCGAAATCCTCTGGGGTCCAAGTGCCAGCGATGGGGCCGTGGCCACCCTGGAGAGCTACGTCAGCGGCATCCGCCGCGCGATTCAGCCGGGACAGACCAAGACAGGGCCGCTCCGCACCGCCAACAGCGGATATGTGCTGGATCCGCAGCTCGTGGACTTGGACCTTTCCCGCTTCCGCAGCCTGCTCCGCGCCGCAAACCTTGCGGAGCCGGCCGATGCGTATCCGCTCCTGCTCGAGGCGCTGGAACTCTCCGCCGAACCGCTCCTCGGATTCGAACTCGTCGCCGACTGGGCCGAAGAGGCCCGCGCCCGGCACGCGGCCGAACGTGTCGCTGCGATGATCTTCGCTGCCGAGACTGCGTCCCTCCTGGAACGGCACGACGAGGCCATCCGCTGGGCGCAGGTCGCCGTCCGGGCGGAGCCGCTCAATGAGCGGGCGTGGACGGTCCTGGTGACGGCATACGAACTTGCCGGACTGCCGGTCGAGGGCCTGTCCGCCTATGACCGTTGCCGGCGCCTCTTTGACCGCGACCTGGCCTGCTCGCCGGGTCCTGCCCTGCAGGCGGTGCATCTGAGGCTCCTCCGGCAGCGTGCCGAGGCAAACACCGAACTCTCCGAAGTGCTCGCAGCCCTGCTCTTCCTCGGCGAGAGGCTGCAGGGTGCCGGACCGCAGCGCCTTGCGTCCGAAGACCGGCTGCACGAGAACGCCGGGCGGATTCTGGATTCATTCCTTCAGCGGGTCCGCGCGGCCGTCTGACGGGCCACGAACCCCCTGCCGCAGACGGCGCGGTGCGAGTGCCGGGCCGTCAGCCGTCAGCCCGCCCTCACCACGGGAAGCTCGTCCCAGTGCGTCGTGTAGCGCGGCGAGAGCATGTCACGCTTCATCGTCCAGTCCGGGCCGCCGCGGATACCGGCGTGACCCAGGCCGATGGAAGCCCGGCCGAATTTGCGGCTGACCTCTTCGAGCAGCGGTCCGATGCCGCGTTCCTCGTGCGGGTTCTCAAAGACAGCCAGCGGAGCCTGGCGGGCGGTGGGGCGCAGGTCCGTGACCATGATGCCGGCCCGTGCGTACTTCACGCCGTCGTCGATCCGGGGGAGCAGGGCGTAGGACGCCCGGGCCAGCAGCACCGGGTCCGCGGTGGGCATCGGCAGCCGAACACAGACCGAGGGATGCGAGCTGTCCCGGGGGTTGTAGTAGGACGTGGCAGCGAAGGCGGTAAGGACAGACGCCTGCAGCTCGTGCCTGGCGAGCCTGGCGCTGGCCTGCTGCGCATAGACGCCGAGGACCTGGCGCATTCCGGCCGCGGTGTTGATGGGCGTGGCGAATGACCGGCTGAAGATCAGCTGGTCACGTCCGACGCGTTCTTCTTCGAGCGGGATGCAGGGGGTGCCCTGGAGCTCCAGGACTGTGCGCATCAGCACCACGGAGAAGCGGTCCCTGATTCTGATCGGATCCGCCCGGGCGAGGTCCAGCACGGTATGGATCCCCATCCCGTTGAGGCGCTTGGTCAGCCGGGTGGCGACACCCCAGAGTTCGATCACGGACAGGCGGGCCATCAGGTGATCCCGCCTGGCCGCGGGAACGGAGTCCCAGTGGCAGACGCCGTCAAAATCCGGGTTGTGCTTGGCCCACTTGTTGGCCAGCTTCGCAAGAGTCTTGGTGCCGGCGATACCCACGCAGACCGGAACGCCGACGTTCCGGCGGACCGCCGTCTTCATGGCGTGGCCGAGCCGCAGCAGCTCCTCCGGAGTGCCCCGTACGCCAAGGAATGCCTCGTCGATGCTGTACACCTCCAACCAGGCCGAATACCGGCCCAGGAGCTCCATCACCCGGGCGCTGATGTCCCCGTAGAGCTCGTAGTTGCTGGACTTGGCCACGAGCCCCCACTCCTTGGCCCGCGGGGCGATCTTGAACCAGGGTTCCCCGAGGGGGATGCCAAGGGCCTTGGCTTCGGGCGAGCGGGTGACCGCGCAACCGTCGTTGTTCGACAGCACCACCACAGGACGGCCCTCCAGGGAGGGGTCGAAGGCCCGTTCGGCGCTGGCGTAGAAACAGTTCACGTCCACAAGGGCGATGCTGCCGCGCCGGGCCGGGTACTCAGACATGGGGCTCAGACATGGTGGAGGCACCGGGTGGCGACGCCCCAGATGACGAGGTCGGCGAGGGCGGGCACGCGGATGTCGGGGTAGCGCGGGTTGTCCGCCTGCAGGACCACCCCGCGAGCCGTCAGGCGGAGGCGCTTGACGGTGAGTTCGCCGTCGAGGACGGCGACGACGACGCTCCCGTCGCGGGGTTCCAGCGCCCGGTTCACGATAAGTTCGTCGCCGTCGCTGATGCCGGCGCCCTCCATCGAGTCCCCGGACACGCGCACCACGTACGTGCTGGTGATGTCCTTGATGAGGTGTTCATTGAGGTCGATCCTGCCGTCAAAGTAGTCCTGGGCCGGCGACGGATAGCCTGCGGCGACCGGCACCGGCGAGATCAGCACCGACAATAGGGAAGAGCCCGCATCTATCACGCGCGGCCCGATGATTACGCCCACAACACACCCTTATTCGAACATATCTTCGAATTCAAGTGTAGCCCCGCGGGCTGACAATGAACCGACGTTGCCTGTCAGCTGTGCGAAAAGTTCCGCGTTGCCGCGTGGTCCCCAGGCATAGTAGGAGAGCGCCCTGAACTGTGACGTGGGTGATCTGCTCGTCCTGACGCCCCGTGACCCGAGGCGGGAAACGATGGGATCATACCCATCCTCGATGAGGCATAAAAGCTGCTAGGCGTGTCAGCTTCGCCGAGAGCTACGCCGCAGAGAACGAGGCCAGCCTCCTGAACGCCTACTACGAGCGGCCTGCGATGATCGCGCTCGCCGGCGACGTCGACGGCCACCGGGTCCTGGACGCAGGGTGCGGCTCCGGGCCCCTGTCCGCGGCGTTGAGCGCGAAGGGCGCAATCATGACCGGCTTCGACGCCAGCCCCGCGATGCTGGAATTGGCAAGACAGCGGTTGGGCGCCACCGCGGACCTGCACCTGGCCGACCTCAGCAAGCCGCTCCCTTTCGCCGATGACTCCTTCGACGACGTCGTCTCCTCCCTGGTCCTGCACTATATGGAGGACTGGTCGGCACCGCTTGCCGAACTGCGTCGCGTGCTCAAGCCGGGCGGTCGCCTGATCCTGTCGGTCAACCACCCGACAGTCAGCGTGGTCACCCAACCAACCGAGGACTACTTCGCCATCCGGGAGTATTCGGAGGATTACGAGTTCGACGGCGAGCCCGCGGTCCTGACGTTCTGGCACCGGCCGCTCCACGCGATGTTCAACGCTTTCACGTCGGCGGGGTACCGCGTAGCCACCGTGAGCGAACCTGAACCGGCTCCGGACACGCCACACGAACTCCTTCCGCCGCGCATCCTCAGCGGCGAGAAGTCGGCCTTCCTGTCCTTCATCTTCTTCGTCCTCGAAGTGGACTAGCTCGGCTCGTTAACAGCCCCGCCCAGTGACTCCCCTTGGATCCGGCATGCGGATGAAAGGCGCCGCGGTGCGGCTAGACCGTGGCGCCCGCGCAGGACCTTCATGGGCGAGTTCGCTACTGGGCGGCCGGCCCGGGAAAACTTGCGACGGACCTGGGGCAACCCGACGCGGCCGCCGGCTGGCGGCTCACGCGCTGGTCGACGTCGTCCGGGGCGCGCCCGTTGCGGGTGTATCGATCCAGTAGCGGCGCTTGCCGTTGCGGCTGTCCTCGTAGACGCCGCCGTTCTTTTCGATAGTCGCCCGCGAGCCGGCATTGTCCTCATCGCAGGTGAGCAGGACCGGCGCGATTCCAAGGTCCCGGGCAATCGGCAGGGCATCGGCCAGCGCCGCCGCCGCGTGGCCGCGGCGCCTCGCGGAGGGCCTCACGCTGTAGCCGATGTGGCCACCCTCGTTGAGAAGGAAATCGTTGAGTTCGTGCCTGATGGCAAGTGAGCCGAGGAACGTGCCACCGTCCATGATCCACAAATACGTGCAGGGCACATAGCCCGGCTTCCGCGGGCTCTCTGGCAGGGCGTCCAGAAGGCGGGCCTCCACAAAGCGGCCGAACGACTCCGCGTCCCGGAGCTCTTGCAGGGACCAGTCCTCCGCGCCCCCGCCGTCCCGGTGGGCGCCGTCGAATTCCGCGGATCCTTCCAGCCAGGTGGAGTGGTAGCGGACGTCCGGAGCGATGAGGTGAGGCATCCCAAGAGCCTAGTCGACGACGCTGCGGTTCCCGGCGATCGGCCCTACTCGAATCGGGACGGGTCGCCCATGCCGTGGCGGACGACCTCGGCGACGCCGCTGGAGAAGTCGATGACCGTCGTCGGCTCCGCCCCGCAGTCGCCGGAATCGATCACGGCGTCCACCACGTGGTCCAGCCGCTCCTTGATCTCCCAGCCCTGCGTCAGCGGCTCCTCCTCGTCCGGCAGCAGCAGGGTGCTGGAGAGCAGCGGCTCGCCAAGTTCGTCCAGCAGCGCCTGGACCACCTTGTGGTCCGGGATCCGGACCCCGACCGTCTTCTTCTTCGGGTGCAGCAGCCGCTTGGGCACCTCCTTGGTGGCGGGCAGGATGAAGGTGTAGCTGCCTGGGGTGACGGCCTTGATGCTGCGGAACACGTCGTTGTCGATCTGCACGAACTGGCCGAGCTGGGCGAAGTCCTTGCAGACCAGCGTGAAGTGGTGCTTGTCGTCAAGGTGGCGGATGGACCGGATCCGGTCCAGCGCTTCCCTGTTTCCGAGCTGGGCGCCGAGGGCGTAGCACGAGTCGGTCGGGTAGGCGATCAGGCCGCCGGACTTCACCAGCTCCACCACCTGCGTGATGGAGCGCGGCTGTGGGTTGTCGGGGTGCACATCGAAATATCTCGCCATGGCACGAGCTTACGCCCGGCGCCCCGGGGCAGGGGCGGCAATGCCGGCCGGACCACGGACGCGGCTTGTGAACAGACAATTCTGTCTGGTAACTTCGATCCCGACCTAGACAATCCTGTCTAGGTCCGCCGGCGGGGAATGTCATCCGGCGACCGCGGCACCCGGAGCGAGGCTCGTATGCAATCCATGGCGGGAAAGACTGTCCTGATCACCGGGGGTACCGGCGGGATCGGCAAGGCCACAGCGCTGGGGCTGGCAGCCAGGGGAGCGCGGGTAGCCATCACGGGACGCGACGCCGAGCGGGCGGCTCGGGCAGCGGAAGAGATCCGCGCGGTAGCCTCGGCCCCGGTCGAGGTGTTCATTGCGGACCTCTCCTCCCAGCAAGAGGTCCGCCGCCTGGCCGGCGACGTGATGCAGATCCTGGACCGCCTCGACGTCCTGGTCAACAATGTCGGCGGGTTCTGGAACAGCCGCCGGCTCACCGCGGACGGGCTTGAGTACACCTTCGCCCTCAACCACCTCGCGCCGTTCCTGCTCACCAACCTGCTGCTCGAGCGGTTGAAGGACAGCGCGCCCGCGCGGGTGGTGACGGTTTCCTCCGGAGCCCAGGCCATGGGCCGCATGGATTTCGCGGATCTTCAGGCCGAGCGATCCTACTCGGGGCAGCGGGCCTACAACCAGTCCAAACTGGCAAACGTCCTGTTCACGTACGGCCTCGCCGCCCGGCTCGCCGGCACCCGGGTCACCGCCAACGCGCTGCACCCCGGTGTGGTGCGGACAGCCTTCGGGGCCGAGGATCCGGGCCCGTTGCAGGGGTTCCTGACGCCGCTGGTGCAGCGGTGGATGAAGTCTCCGGAGCAGGGGGCGCAGACGTCCATCCATCTCGCCTCGGCGCCCGAACTTGAAAATGTCACGGGCCAGTACTTTGCCAACAGCACGGCAAAGAAATCATCAAAACGCAGTTACAGCCGGGCCGATGCTGACCGTCTCTGGCAGCTCAGCGCCGCCCTGGTAGGCCTCGAATCCGATTCCGAAAGAAGCACAAACCTTCCATGACCGCTCACCGCACCCTCGTCGTCGTTGCCCACCCTGACCTGGCGGCGTCCCGGATCACCGCGGCGCTCGCCGCCGCCATCAAGGACCTCGACGGCGTCACGGTCCGGGAACTCGCATCGGCTTACCCCGAGCGGCGCGTTGACGTCGTCCGGGAGCAGGAGCTCCTGCGCGGGCATGACACCATCGTCTTGCAGTTCCCCTGGCACTGGTACTCGGTTCCCGGGGTGCTGAAGGAGTGGATGGACCAGGTCCTCACCTACGGGTTCGCCTACGGTGCCGGCGGCGACGCCTTGCATGGCAAACGGCTGCAGTTGGTCATCTCGACCGGCGGCCCCGAGTCCTCCTACACGCCAACGGGGCACAACCGCTTCACCATGGCCGAGCTGCTGCGGCCCCTGGAGGCCACCGCGCACCTCTGCGGGCTGGAGATGGCAGAACCCCTGGTCCTGCATGCGGCGCCCCGGATGACGCCCGAGGAACTTGGGGCCCACGCCGCCCGCTACCGGGAACTGCTCTCGGCCGTTCCTGCCACCGCAGGCCGCTAGGCTTCCCCGGTGCCCGGCCGGGCCCGGGCGCCGCGGCAGGTGCCGAGCTCCGCTAGGACTGCGGCTGTTCGCGGTTCTGTTCGTCGTGGTGGATCCGTTCGTCCAGTTGCCGCAGCGGCTCGCCGCTGCCGCTCCACTGCTTGGCGATGATCTCCGCGGCGATGGACACCGCCGTTTCCTCCGGGGTCCGGGCGCCGAGGTCCAGGCCGACGGGGCTGTGCAGCTTGGACAGTTCGGCACCGCCCAGTCCTGCCTCGCGCAGCCGCCTCAGCCGGTCCTCGTGCGTCCGGCGGGAGCCCATCGCCCCGACAAACGCCACGGGACTTCCGCGCAGGGCCACGTCCAGAAGTGGAATATCGAACTTTGGGTCGTGAGTGAGGACGCAGATGACGGTCCGTTCATCCACCAGCCCACGGGACTGCTGCCCGGCGAGGTAGCGGTGCGGCCACTCGTTGACCACCTCGGCGGCGTCGGGAAACCTCGCCGGCGTGGCGAAGACGGCGCGGGCGTCGCAGACGGTCACGCGGTAGCCGAGGAAGGTGCCGAGCCGCGCGAGCGCCGAGGCGAAGTCGATTGCGCCGAAGACGAGCATCCGCGGCGCCGGCGCGTAGCTCGAGAAAAAGATCCGCATCCCGCTGTCCAGCCGCTCCCCGTCCGGGCCGTAGCTCAGGATGCCGGTCCGGCCCGCTGCCAGGTAGCCCTGGGTGTCGTCTCCGACGGCCAGGTTGGCGCGCTCGGAGCCCAGGTTGCCCTCAAAACCGTCCCGGCGCACCACCAGGTGCCGGCCCAGCCAGCTGCTGTCCGGGTGCTCTATGACCGTGGCCACCCCTACCCGCCTCCCGTCGGCGATGTCCCGCCGGACGTCGTCGAGCTCCGCGAAGCGCTGCCGCGAGACCGGCTCGACGAAGATGTCGATGATCCCGCCGCAGGTCAGGCCGACGGCGAACGCGTCGTCGTCGCTGATCCCGTACCGCACCAGCACCGGCACGCCGTCGTCCCGGACCTGGCTGGCGAGTTCGTACACGGCGCCTTCCACGCAGCCGCCGGACACCGAGCCGACGGCGGCGCCGCTGGCGGTGACGGCCATGGAAGCTCCGGGCAGACGCGGGGCGGACTTGAACGTATTCACGACCGTCGCCAGGCCGGCGGTCTTCCCCTCCCGCCAGTCCGGCATGATGGCTTCCAGGACGTCCCGCACCGTGCCCTCCCTAGAGCCTTCCGAAAATACGGAGCATGCGGAACGCGGACCGCCGTCCGGCCCAGTAGGCGACGCAGGCCACCACGGCAACCAGGCCGAGGACCTTGCCGGGGCTGGAGAGTTGATCTGCGGCGATGCCCCTGGCCAGGCTGAACGCGTCGAGGCTGCCCGACCCCGACGCCGACAGCGCCGTGCTCGACGGCGGCGTCGCGCTCGGCGGCGGCGTCGCGCTCGGCGGCGGCGTTGCGCCGGTCCCGGTGGTTGCGGGCGCAGTTACCGGGACCGCGGACGAGGCCGGCGGGGGTGCCGCGGCCGGCGTCTCCACTTCGGGGGCAGTCCCGGTGCCGGCCCCGGCAGCGGCACCCGGTTCGGCGAGCATGGCCTGCAAGTTGCTGGCGAAGAGTCCCATCATTTGTTCGGTGACGCTGCCGATCACGCTTTTGCCCATCGCCGCCGCCTTGCCGGACAGCGCCAGGTCGGCGCTCACGGTTCCGCGGGTGGTGGTTCCTTCTTCCGTGAGGGCCAGCGTCACCTGGGCTTCCGCGGTGCCTTGGCCGCGGGTCTCCTGGGCCTTGCCGCCCAGCACGGCCCGGTGCTCGGCGGCGTTGCGCTCCAGCACGTTGAGCAGCCCCTTGTACTGCATGTTCACCGGGCCCAGCTTGACCGTCATGCCCACCTGGTAGGCGTCGTCGGAGAGTTTGTTCAGGATCTGGGCGCCCGGCAGGCAGCCGGCCACCCGTTCGAAGTCCATCAGGGTGTCCCAAACCTTGCCGATCGGTGCGACCACCGAAAAACTGCTGTCAATCTGCATGAGCTGCTCCCTTGTCTTCCGCTTGTCGTCCGATCATTCGAAGTCGCGTTTCGTGGCCGCCGGCCGCGGGCGGGCCTTCACCCCGGATTGCGGCGGCGAGCTCCGCCAGCGCCGCGTAGCTGTGTCCACTGACGAAGGCGTCGCAGTAGGGCAGGGCCGCGGCGATACCGCCGGCCAGCGGCCGGAAGCCCGGTGCCGCTTTTCGCGGGTTCACCCAGACCACCCGGTGCGCGAGCCGGCGCAGCCGGGCCATTTGGGCGCCGACTTGTCCCGGATCCTCCTGCGCCCACCCGTCGGAGAACACCACCACCACGGCTCCCCGGGCCAGCCCGCGGCGGCCGTATTCGTCCAGGAAGTGCCGGAAGCTCTCGGCGATCCTGGTGCCGCTGGCCCACTCCGTCGCCGTGGCAGCCGCCTGGGCGAGGGCCAGATCGGGATCGCGGTGGGCCAGCTGCCGGGTCAGGCGGGTCAGCCGGGTGGAGAAGACGAAGGCCTCGGCCCCGGCGTTCGTGACGGCGCCCTGCAGCAGGGCCAGGAAAACCCGGGAGTAGGACTCCATCGAGGCGGAGACGTCGCACAGGAGCACCAGTTTGCGGCGTTGTTCGCGGCGCCGGGCGTAGAGCAGCCGGGGCGAGTCGTAGCCGGAACGGCGGGCCGCCCGCACCGTGGCCCGGATGTCCAGGCGGGCACCGCTGTGCGGGGACTTGCGGGTCCGCCGGCTCAGCCGCGCCGGTGTCGCCAAAAGGATCCGCGCCGCCAGCCGCCGGACCTCGGCGGCTTCCTGCTCGGAGAGTTCGGCAAAGTTTGTCGTGTGCAGGTGCTCCTCGGTGGACGCCATCGCGAGGACGGCCTCCCGGTCGGGGCCGGAGCGGGCGCCGTCGTCGTCACGGCCAGTCGCCACGGCAGGATGCCGCCGGCCGGCCGTGCGGCCGGGCTCGGTCGGGCGGCCGCTATCCGCGGCGGGCCGGGGGTGCGATCCCTCGTCGGGCGGTGGGGCCGGCGGCGCGGGCACGGGTGTGCTGGCGCTGCGGCCCAGCGCTGCGGCGGGATCGAAGCCGCCCCGGAAGACGGAATCGAACACGGCGTCGAACACCGGCACCTGCTCGAGACTGGAGACCAGGACCACCCGCAGGGTCCAGTAGAGCCGTTCCAGATTCGTTGGCGGTACCAGCCGGAGAGCCTGTGCCAGCCGGGCGGCCCGGTCCGGGGAGCACAGGAGGCCGGCACCGCGCAGCGCCGTAATAAAGGTGGCCGCCAGGGCGGCAGCCTCCACAAACGCCGGAGCGGGAGCCTGCACCGGCGGCCTCGTCTCAGTCACCGGCGCCGCCCACCAGCCAGGCGGCCCCGCGTGAGTCCACCAGTTCCAGGTCGTCACGGTTCTTGACGATCGAGCCCCAGGTTTGTTCGGCGGTGGCGGCGTCGATCCGCTCAATGCCCAGCACGGCGAGCGCCGAAACCCAGTCGATGGCCTCCGAAATGCCGGGCGGTTTGGCCAGGTCCAGGGTCCGCAGCCGCGTGATCACCGCGGCGGCCTGCAACGCCAGCGGACCGCTGCTGGCCGGCACCCGGCGGCGGACGATCTCGGCAATCCGCGCCGGCCCGGGGTAGTCGATCCAGTGGTAGAGGCAGCGGCGCGTGAGCGCGTCGTGCAGGTCCCGGGTGCGGTTGGAGGTCAGGACAACGATGGGGGGATGGGTGGCGCGGATGGTGCCGAGCTCGGGGATGGTGACGGAGGCCTCCGCCAGCAGCTCGAAGGTGAACGCCTCGAACTCGGCATCGGCGCGGTCGATTTCGTCCAGCAGCAGCACCGCCGGCCGCGGCCCGGGGTGTTCGATTGCTTGCAGCAGTGGCCGGCGCAGCAGGTACTGGGGGCCGAACAGCTCGGCTTCGCTGACCTCGGCGTCGCGTGCTTCGGCCAGCCGGATGCCCAGTAGCTGGCGCTGGTGGTTCCACTCGTAGAGCGCCTCGCCTGCGTCGATTCCCTCGTAGCACTGCAGCCGGAACAGGGGTGTGTCCAGCAGCTCCGCCAGGGTCTTGGCCGCCTCCGTCTTGCCCACGCCCGCCTCGCCTTCGAGCAGGATGGGCTGCGGCAGCCGCACTGCGAGGAACAGGGCGGTCGCCAGCCCCGCATCGGCCAGGTAGTCGTGCTGGTCCAGGGCCGCCATGAGCGACGCCACGTCCGGGATCCGCCGCCGCACCTCTTCCTCGGCACCTGTCCGGGCCGCCGTGTTCACCCGGCCCCCTGTAGCTCGGACAGCACCCGGCGGTAGTCGTCCTCGGTGTCGACGTCCGGCGGGACGTTGCCCGGCGTCGGGACCTCGACGACGTCGTCCGCCCGCTGCTCCAGCAGCTTCCACACGGCCTTGTCGCCGTGCAGCGAGGCCAGTTCAGGCAGCAGCCGGCGGCTGAACGCCAGGGGGTGGCCGACGCCGTCGTCGTAGCGGCATACGGCCGCGCCGGGACTGTGCTGCCGCGCCAGCGCCTGCAGCAGCGGCGCCACGTTCTCGGCCCGGACGCCCGGCTGGTCGCCCAGCAGCAGCACTACCGCGCTGGTGTCCGGCCGCAACAGGGCCATCGCGGCGGCAATCGAGGACGAGCAGCCCTCGTCGTAGTCGGGGTTCAGCGCCACCTCGCAGCCCGAGGTGTCCACGGCGCCCAGGACCTCCGCTGCGGAGCCACCCAGCGCCAGCACGGTCTGGGCGAAGCCGCAGCGCCGTGCCGTCGCGAGGACGGCGTCCAGCAGCACGCCGTCGCCATAGGGCAGCAGCTGTTTGGGCCGGCCCAGGCGCCGTGAGGCCCCGGCCGCCAGGATGACGGCCGCGGTGCCGGCCAGGGCGGGGGAGTCAGGTGCTGAGAGCATAGCGCTCCGGGTCCTTGCGGAAGGCCGCGCGGCAGCCAGGGGAGCAGAAATACACGGTGACGCCGTTGTGCTCGAGGTGCAGGGACGATTCCACCGCCGGGACCGACATGACGCACACGGGGTCCACCGCGGTCTCTGGCTGCGGGGTGGACGGTGCCGGTACCCCGCCGGTGTCTGCGTGGGCCCGTGCCACGGCCCGTTCCTGGACCAGCTGGGCCAGGATGGACACTGCGATTTCCCCGGGGGTGCGTGCGCCCAGCTGCAGCCCTGCCGGGGTGTAGACCCGGGAACGCAGCACATCGTCCACCTCGAGCGAGTCGAGTACGGCCGCGCCGCGCACTTCGCTGGCCACGAGGGCGACGTAGGGGACGCCGGCGCGCAACGCCGCTTCGAGGGCCCCCTCTTCGGCCTTTCCATGCGAGGCGACAATCAGGGCGGCGTCCCCGGGGCGCGGCCGGGCCGCCTCGCCCTCGGCCAGTTCGACGTCGAAGCCGACGCCGGGTCCCAGCTCGGCGAGCGCCTGTGCCACCGGTGCTGCCCCGACCACCACGACCCGGGGTGCCGGGATCCGGGGCTGCAGGAAGATCTCGATCGCACCGCCGCTCAGGCACGGGTTGGACACCTCGACGGCGCCCTCCTCGGACCGGTGCGACGGCTCGCCGGGTAGGACGCGCAGCAGGAGGGGCTCTCCGGAGGCCAGCACCTGCAGTCCGTACTCCCGGACCGAGGACTCGACGCAGTTGCCGCCGACGAAGCCCTGGAGCTCGCCGCCGGGCAGCAGCAGGGCGGTGTCCCCGGCGCGGGCGCTGGTCGGATGCTGGGCCCGGACCACCGTGGCGTGCACGAAGGGCTCGCGGCGGGCGGTGAGCTCGCCGGCCCGGGCGGCGAGGGATTCTGCGGTGTTGGTCATCAGATCGGCGGCCTTGCCCGGCCCTGCATGGCCGCCCAGACCCGGGCCGGGGTGCAGGGCATGTCCATGTGCACGACGCCGAACGGCGCCAGCGCGTCCACCACCGCGTTCACGATCGCCGGCGGGGAACCGACCGTCGCGGACTCGCCGATGCCCTTGGCGCCGATGGGGTGGTGCGGGGATGGCGTGACCGTGAAACCGGTCTCCCAGTCCGGCACTTCCATGGCGGTGGGGATCAGGTAGTCCATGAAGGAGCCGCCGAGGTTGTTGCCGTCCGCGTCGAACTCGATAATCTCCATCAGGGCCATCCCGACGCCGTCGGTCAGGCCGCCGTGGACCTGGCCCTCGATGATCATCGGGTTGATCCGGGTCCCGCAGTCGTCCACCGCTACGAAGCGCCGTACTTTGACGTGCCCGGTGCCCGGGTCGACGTCGACGACGCAGATGTAGGCGCCGAACGGGAACGTGAGGTTGGGCGGGTCGTACGTGACTTCCGCGTCCAGGTTGCCGTCGACGCCCTCCGGCAGGGTCATGGTGCCATGGGCGGCCATCGCGATGTCCTCGATGGTCTTCCCCGCGGTGGGGTCGCCCTTCACGAACCAGCGGCCCTTTTCCCATTCCAGGTCCTCCGGACGGGTCTCCAGCATGGCGGCGGCGATCAGCTTCGCCTTCTCCCGCACCTTGCGGGCAACCAGCGCGACGGCGCCGCCGCTGACCGGCGTCGAGCGGCTGCCGTAGGTGCCCAGGCCGAACGGCGTCTGGTCCGTGTCGCCGTGGACGACGTCGATGTTCTCCGGCGGGATGCCGAGTTCCTCGGCGACGATCTGGGCGAAGGTGGTTTCGTGGCCCTGGCCCTGGCTTTGCACGGAGATCCGGACCACGGCCTTGCCGGTGGGGTGCACCCGCAGTTCGGCGCCGTCGGCCATGCCCAGGCCGACAATGTCGAAGTGCTTGCGCGGCCCGGCGCCGACGACCTCGGTGAAGAAGGAGATGCCGATGCCCATCAGCTCGCCCTTGGCCCGTTTCTCGACCTGTTCGCGCCGCAGGTCCTCGTAACCGGCCAGCTCCATGGATTTCCGCATGGCCGCCTCGTAGTTGCCCGAGTCGTAGACCCAGCCGGTCTTGTTGGCGTAGGGGAACTGCTCCGGCTTGATGAAGTTCTTCAGCCGCAGCTCCGCGGGGTCCATCTCCAGCTTCCGGGCGAGGATGTCCACCATCCGCTCCACGAGGTACACGGCCTCGGTGACGCGGAAGGAGCAGGCGTAGGCCACGCCGCCGGGTGCCTTGTTGGTGTAGACGCCGGTCACCTTGCAGTAGGCGGCCTGCAGGTCGTAACTGCCGGTGAAGATGGAGAAGAAGCCGGCCGGGGTCTTGGTGGGTTGGGCGGTGGCGTTGAAGGCGCCGTGGTCGGCCAGCACGTTGGTGCGCAGGGCCAGGATCTTCCCGTCCCTGGTCGCGGCGATCTCGCCCTGCATGATGTAGTCGCGGGCGAACGAGGTGGACATCAGGTTCTCGGAACGGTCCTCCACCCATTTCACCGGCCGGCCCGTGACGATGGAGCCGACGACGGCGAGGATGTAGCCGGGGTAGATGCCCACTTTGTTGCCGAAGCCGCCGCCGATGTCCGGGGACACGATCCGGATCTTGTGCTCCGGGATGCCGGCGACGATCGCGAACAGCGTGCGGTGGGCGTGCGGGGCCTGCGTGGTCTCATAGAGGGTCAGCTTGCCGTTGACGGCATCGAAGTCGGCGACGGCGCCGCAGGTCTCCATCGGGGCCGGGTGCACCCGCGGATAGACCATCTCCTGGCTGACCACGACGTCGGCGCTCGCGAACAAGGCCTCGGTTTCCGCCGCGTTGCCGATCTCCCAATCGAAGATCTTGTTGTCCGTCCGGCCGGCGATCTCGTCCCGGATGACGGGGGCGTCGGCGTCGAGGGCCCGCCGCGCGTCGACCAGCGGCGGCAGCACGTCGTATTCGACGTCGATCAGTTCCAGGGCGTCGCGGGCGGCGTACCGGTCCTCGGCCACAACGAAGGCGACCTCCTGGCCCTGGAACCGGACCTTGTCCGTGACCAGCACCGCCTGCACGTCGGCGGAGAGCGTCGGCGCCCAGGCGAGCTTGAGGCCCTCCAGGTCCTTGCCGGTGATGACGGCCAGCACTTTGGGGTGGGCCAGGGCGTTCGTGGTGTCGATCGACACGAGCCGGGCGTGGGCCACCGGGGCACGCAGGATCGCGCCGTGCAGCATGCCGGGCAGCACCAGGTCGTCGATGTAGTGGCCCTTGCCGCGAACGAAGCGGGGGTCTTCCTTGCGCTGGATCCGGCCATAGCCGATCGGGCGGTCCGCGTCGCCGGCCGCGGGGTTGATTCCCCGCTCATGGATGACAGTCATGCCTTCACCTCTGCGTCTTCGGTTTCCGTGGCGACGTCCTCCACCACGGTGTCGGTGCCGTCGAGGACCTCGTCGGCGCCTTCGCCGCCGGCGTCGGCAGCGGCGGCCGGATGGGCGGCGGCCCACTGCACCGAGCGGACGATCGTCGCGTAGCCGGTGCACCGGCAGATCTGACCGGAGATGGCCTGCCTGATCTCGCCCTCATCCGGGTGCGGGTTCTTATCCAGCAGGGCCCGGGCGGTGAGCATCATGCCCGGGGTGCAGAAGCCGCACTGCAGCCCGTGTTCCTCCATAAAGCCCTGCTGGACCGGGTCCAGCGTGGCCCCGGTGGCGAGCCCCTCCACGGTGCGGATGTCGTGCCCGGCGGCCATGGCCGCGAGGACGGTGCAGGACTTCACCGGCTGGCCGTCCATCAGGACCACGCAGGTCCCGCAGTTGCTGGTGTCGCAGCCCCAGTGCGTGCCGGTCAGGCCCAGCACCTCCCGGATGTAATGCACCAGGAGCACCCGGGGTTCGATCTCGGACGTTACTTCGTTGCCGTTCACGGTCATGCTGATCTGCATGCGCTTCAGCCTTCCTGTGTCTGTTCGGCCGTCCGGGCGGCGCGGGCGCAGGCCCGTCGCAGGACCCGCCGGGTGAGTTCGTCGGCCAGATGCCGTTTGTAGTCGACCGGCCCGCGCTGGTCCGCCACCGGGTCGCAGGCCTCGGCCGCCAGCCGCCCGGCGTCGGCGTACAGCTCCTCGGAGGGCCGCTTGCCGCGCAGCAGTTCGGCGGCCTCCGCGACCGTGTGCTCCAGGCCCAGCGCCGTCAGCCCGACGGCGCCGTCGGCGATGCTGCCGTCCTCGGCGAGGGTCACGGCCGCGCCCGCGGCACCGACTGCCCAGTCGCCCACGCGCCGTTCCACCTTCTCGTAGGCGCTGGACGAGCGGGGCCGGACCGGGAAGCGGACTTCGGACAGCAGCTCGTCCTGCCCGACAGCGGTCTGGTACGGGCCGCGGTGGAAGTCCCGCATGGACAGGACGCGCTCACCGCCGGGCCCACGGACCACGGCCACGGCGCCGAGGACGTCGCAGACCGTGGAGAGGTCTTCGGCGGGATCGGCCTGGCACAGGGAGCCGCCGATGGTGCCGCGGTTGCGCACCACCGGGTCGGCAATCACGCGTTCGGCGTCCCGGACAATCGGGAACAGCCGGGCGATCTCTTCCGATTCCAGCAGCGTGCTGTGCCGGGTGAGGGCACCGACGCGCAGCTCCGCGCCGTCGCGCAGGATGAAGTCCAGTTCGAAGAGGTCGTTGATGTCGATCAGCCACTCGGGCCGGGCGAGCCGCAGTTTCATCATCGGAAGCAGGCTGTGGCCGCCGGCGATGATCCGCGATTCGGGGCCGTGGCGTGCCAGAAGCTCGAGCGCGTTCTCCACCGTGGTGGCCCGAACATAGTCGAATGGAGCCGGAATCTGCATAGTCCCACCTCACTCCGGGGCGCAGGCAACGTCGCGCGGCGCCGATTTAAGGCAAGTGTTGCCCCGCCCCGACGGGGGTGTCAATATCGACATAAGCGAAAGGTTATGAAGCCGTGTCGATGACGTTGAGCCAGTTGCGGACGTTCGCGTTGGTGGCACGCCTGGGCTCGCTTCATGCCGCCGCAACGGCCCTGGAAGTCAGCGAACCGGCCGTCTCCGCGGCCCTGGCGGCGCTCCGGCAGGACCTGGGCGACCCGCTGTTTGTGCGGTCCCCGGGCGGGATTACCCTGACCCCGGGCGGGCGGGCGCTGGCGGACTACGCCCAGGACATCGTCGGGCTGGCGGACCAGGCCCGTTGGGAGGTCGCCAACGCCAAGAACGACGCCGGGCAGCTGAAGATCGCCGCCACGGCGCCGTTCGCCGAACACGCGGCGGGCCGGCTGCTGGACCTGTTCACCAAACGCGTTCCGGGCGCCTCCGTGGACGTGGTCGCCGTGGCGGCGGAGGACCTGGCGGGACTCCTGCTGGAACGCGCCTACGACATCGCCCTGGGGGCCCGGCCGCTGGCCCCAGCGGGTACCCCCGCCACCGAACAGGGCCTCGAGTCCGTCCCCTTCCTGCGCTACCAGCGGGTCTTCGTGGCGGACGCCGCCGACCCGCTTGGCCGGATGCGCGGCCCGCTCGCCGTGGAACGGCTGCTGGGAAGGCCGTGGTTCGCCGGGCCCGCGGGCATCCTGGACAGCTCGGAGGAAGGCCGCTGGCTCGCGGGCCTCGGCGTCGTGCCGGAAATCATCAGGCTGAGCAGCGAGACGGACGCCCTCGCGGCCGTGCGGGCGGGGGAGGGGATCATGCTGGCGATCGGGCACATCGTCCGGGCCGAGGTCCTCAGCGGCGCGCTGGTCCGGGTCCCCGTGGCCGGAACCCCGGTTCCCGGGCTGTGGTGGGCCAGCACCCTGGACCAGCACCGGACCACCACCATGGCGAAAACCCTGCAGCGTTTTGTCCGCACGGCCGACGCGACGGCGGCGATGGTCGCCCCGGGCGGTTCCCGCGGGCTGGAGCGGCGAGGCTCGAAGTTCCACGTCGCGCTGTGGAGCTAGTGGCGGGTCAGGGCCGGGACTGAAGTTGCCTGTGTCGCGTTGCACATTGGCCGGATTCGGTGCTACCCCTTGAGGGACAGCCGATCGACGTATGAACCCGACGAAGAGGAGTAGCACATGACTTTGCCCCGAGATGAAGACAGCTCGCTGCGGCACTGGAGCGCCCGCGTGATCCAGGCCCTGCAGATCCTGGACCTGGAAGTCGACCACGAGAAGATCGTCCAGGTCGCGGACGAGTCGCTCAAGGCCGTGGGGCCGCACGCGGATGCCATCAGCGCGTTCATCGTCGGCTATGCCGCGGGGACGGCGTCCACCAACGGCCGGAAGAGCACACAGGAAGCGGTGCATGCCGCGTCCAACAAGGTCATCGAGCTGTGCGAACACGGCGAGTCGGGCGGCCCGGATGAGAAGGGCTGGGCCAAGCGCGCCCAGTAGCCGGACGAATCGCCAGCAACGCAGGCAGGCCGCGTCCCCACCATGTGGGGACGCGGCCTGCCTGCGTTGGGCGCGGTGCCGGCCTAGGCAGGCGTAGCCACTCCGGGTGCCGTGTGGAGCCGGGCGGGGCTGTCCGGCGTCTGGTCCAGGCTTGGCTCAAGCCGCACGATGACTGCCTTCGAGATCGGCGTGTTGCTGCCTTCGGCGGTGTGGTTGAGCGGCACCAGCACGTTTGCCTCCGGGTAGTACGCAGCGGCGCAGCCCGGCGCCGTCGGGTACGAGACCACACGGAACTTGCGCAGCACCCGTTCGACGCCGTCCTGGTACTGGCCGTGGATGTCCACGTAGAGGCCGTCCGAGAGGCCCAGTTCACTGATGTCGTCCGGGTTCACGAACACCACATGGCGGCCTTTCTTGATGCCGCGGTAGCGGTCGTTGTGGCCGTAGATGGTGGTGTTGAACTGGTCGTGCGAACGCATGCTCTGCAGGATCAGGGTGCCCGCGGGCCGCTCCACGTGTTCGAGCTCGTTGACGGTGAGAACGGCCTTGCCGGTCGGCGTCGGGAACGTGCGCGAGTCGCGGGGGCCGTTGGCGAGGATGAAGCCGCCTTCCTGGCGGATCCTCGTGTTGTAGTCCTCGCAGCCGCCCACCACCCGTGAAATGTGGTCCCGGATCAGGTCGTAGTTCTTCTCGTAGCCGTCCCAGTCGGCCTTGATCTTGTCCCCGACGAGGGCTTTGCCGAGGCGGCTGAGGATGGCCGGTTCGGAGAGCAGGTGGTGCGACACGGGCTCCACGCTGCCCCACGAGGGGTGCACTGCGCAGACGGTGTCCTCAACCGAGACGAACTGCTCCCCGGATTCCTGGATGTCGATCTCGCTCCGGCCCATGGTGGGCAGGATCAGGGCTTCGGCTCCGGTCACGACATGGGAGCGGTTGAGCTTGGTGGAGACCTGGATCGACATTTCCGTCCCTGCCACCGCGGCCTCGGCGGCGTTGGTGTCCGAGATGGCGCCGACGAAATTGCCGCCCATCGCCATGAAGACCTTGATCTCGCCCTCTTGCATCTTGTTGATGGTCTCCACCGCGTCGACGCCGTGCTCGCGGGGCGGTTCGAAGTCGAACTCCTCGCCGAGGGCTTCCATGAAGGACTGCGGCATCTGTTCCCAGATGCCCATCGTCCGGTCGCCCTGCACGTTGCTGTGCCCGCGGATCGGGGAGGCGCCGGCGCCGGGCTTGCCCATGTTGCCGCGCAGCAGGAGCAGGTTGATGATCTCCTTGATAGTTGCCACGCCCTTCTTCTGCTGCGTGATCCCCATGGCCCAGGTGATGATGACCTTCTCGGCTTTCAGGTACCGGGCGGCCAGCTCGTCGATTTCCTCGGACCGCAGCCCGGTCGCGTCCAGAACGGCCTGTTCGTCCAGCAGCGCGAGGTGCTCCTTGAGTTCCTCGAGGCCTTCGCAGTGCTCGGCGAGGAAGGCATGGTCAAGTACGGTGCCGGGGTTCTTCGCCTCGGCGTCGAGCACGCGCTTGGAGACCGCCTGCAGCAGGGCCATGTCCCCGCCGATCCGGATGTGCAGGAACTGGTCCGCGATCGAGGTGCCCCGGCCGATGATGCCCTTGACCTTCTGCGGGTTCTTGTAACGGTGCAGGCCGGCCTCGGGCAGCGGGTTGACGGCGACAATTTCGCCGCCGTTGTGCTTGCAGTTCTCCAGCTCGGTGAGCATGCGCGGGTGGTTCGTGCCGGGGTTCTGGCCCATGATGATGATCAGGTCGGCGTCGGCGTAGTCATCGAAGTTGACCGTGGCCTTGCCGATGCCGATGGTCTGCCCCATGGCCCAGCCCGAGGACTCATGGCACATGTTGGAGCAGTCAGGCAGGTTGTTGGTGCCGTAGCCGCGGACCATCAGCTGGTACAGGAAGGCAGCCTCGTTGGAGGTACGGCCGCTCGTGTAAAAGGAGGCCTCGTCCGGGGAGTCCAGGCCTTTGAGCTTCCCTGTGAGGATCCGGATCGCCTCGTCCCAGCTGACCGGCTTGTAGTGGTCCTCGCCGGCCGGCTTGTAGACCGGCTCCGTGAGCCGGCCCTGCATGCCCAGCCAGTAATCGGAGCGGTCCCGCAGTTCACTCACCGAGTGCTCCGCCCAGAACGACGTCGGGATAACCACCGGCGTCGCCTCCCAGGTGACGGCCTTGGCGCCGTTTTCGCAGAATTCGAAGGCCTTCCGGTGATGCGGGTCCGGCCAGGCGCAGCTCGGGCAGTCGAAACCGTCCTTCTGGTTCATCTTCATGACCGTCTTGCGGGTCCGGTTGAGGCCCATCTGCTCCACGGCCGGGACCATCGAATGGTAAACGCCTGGGACACCGGCAGCCCAGTGCTTCGGTCCCTTGCCGACCTCCAGGTCCTTTTCGCTGGTTTCCTCAATGCGCGGAGTCTTACGAGTCACGTCAACTTCCCTTCTGCAGACGCCGCCGGTGGCCCGGCGGCGGGCACAACTTCTCTAGGCACCCTACCCGCACGCCCATCACAGGCCTATCAGCTTGCCCGGAGCGCCGCAAGCAATTGCCCCGATCCTGCGGCGGCACGGGCCCTCCGAACGCAGGGGCCCGTGGGCGGCGGGAGGGGCGATTCAAGTTTTTCGCAAGAACCTGCACGCATTCTGGTAGCACCATCAGCTTCTGGAGGCGGGTTCGTGCTCTCCGGCACCCGGCGCCTTGACGCGGTACACGAGCGGGTGCCGCGTCCGGGGGCAGGAAGATGGCACCGCCGGCTGGCGGGTTCCCAGCGACCCGTCAGCCGGCCGCCAGCATGTCCTGGATTTCCCGGCGCAGGACCTTGCCGATCAGCGAGCGCGGCAGCTCATCCATCAGCACCACGCGTCGCGGGACTTTGTAGGCTGCCAGGTGCCCCCGCGCGAAGTTCTGGAGGGCGCCGGTGTCGACCGTAGCGCCCGCGGCCGGCACGACGGCGGCTACTACGTCCTCGCCCCCGCCGGGCCGGGGCAGGCCGACGACGGAGACCTCGGCGACGCCCGGGAACTCGGCGAGGACGTCCTCCACCTCGGTGGGGGAGATGTTGAAGCCGCCGCTGATGATCAGCTCCTTGATCCGGTCCCGGATCGTGACGAAGAAGTCGTTGTCCACCGACACGATGTCGCCGGTGCGGAACCAGCCGCCCTCCAGCAGCGCCTCCTCCGTCTCCTGCGGCCGGTTCCAGTAGCCGGCGAAGACCTGGGGCCCGCGGATCAGCAGCTCGCCCGGCTCGCCGGGGCCACGGTCGATCAGGACGTTCTGCGGATCCACCACGCGGATGTCCGTCAGCGGGAACGGCACGCCCACCGTACCCGGCTTCCGGCTGGGTCCGAACGGGTTGCCCACCGAGATGGGCGAGGTCTCGGTCAGCCCGTAGCCCTCGATCAGGTAGCCGCCGGTCGCCCGCTCCCAGGTCTCCACCGTCGCGGCCGGCAGGTTCATGGCACCGGAGATGGAGTAGCGGATGCCCTTGAGGCTGACGCCCTGCCGGGCCGCCGCGGCCGCGAGCCGGTCGTAAATCGGAGGTACCGCGGGCAGGAAGGTCGCCGGGGACTTCCGGTGCGCCTTCAGCACCAGGTCGACGTCGAACTTGGGAAACAGCACCAGCCTGGCACCGGTACTCAGCGCGAAGGTCATGCACAGGGTCAGCCCGTACGCGTGGAACATCGGCAGCACCGCGTACACGGTTTCGCGCCCGTCCTTGAGGCCCGGCACCCAGGCCCGGCCCTGGGCGGCGTTGGCCTGCAGGTTGGCATGCGTCAGCATGGCGCCCTTGGGCGTTCCGGTGGTGCCGGACGTGTACTGCAGCACGGCCAGGTCCTCCGGCGCGGGGCGCGGGTGCCGCTTCTTCAGTTCGCCTGCGTCCAGGAGGTCGCGCCACGGCAGGACCTGCCGCCGGACGCCGCCGGCCTGGCGGGCGGATCTTCCTGATGGCGGTATTGCTGCGGACAATTTCCCGGCAGAAAGGGCCGCCCGCGCCCTGCGCGCGGCGGGCAGCGGCAGCCGCAGCGCGAGCCGCTTGCCCAGCGGCATCGCCGGGATCAGCTCGACCGAGACGATGCTACGCAGCCCGACGTCGGCCGGGAGCCGCAGCACCCGGTCCACCGCCTTGTCCCAGACGATCGCGACGGCGGCGCCGTGGTCCTCGAACTGGTGGCGCAGTTCGCGGTCGGTGTAGAGCGGGTTGTGCTCGACCACGACGGCGCCGAGCCGCAGGGCGGCGTGGAAGGCGACCACGTGCTGCGGGCAGTTCGGCAGGACCAGGGCGACCCGGTCGCCGGCCGTTACGCCGAGCTTCTTCAGCCCGGCGGCCACCCGGCTGATCTGCGTACCCAGCTCCCGGTAGGTGGTCCGGGCACCGAAGAACTCCAGGGCCGTCTTGGCGCCGAAACGCCGGACGGAGGAGTCCATCAAGTCAACGAGGGAACCCTTGGGCAGCTTGAGGTTGGCGGGGACTCCCGGGCTGTAGTGCTTCGTCCACGGACGGTCCGCCCAGGGGAGGGCGGGAACCGGGGCGCCGGGGGTGGATTTCTTATTCATGCTCAGTCCTTGCCACTGGGAATGGCGGCGTCCGGCTGGCGGGCCGCCCTCAAGCCGGCCCAAAGTGCCCGCCCGAAAAGCCTACCGGTACGGGCACCGGCGTCCCGCACGCCCGCAGCCCGGGTGCCTGGCGCGGGAGTGACTTTCGGCCCTAGGGGAGGGGGCGGTTTGCGCGGAAGGTGGGTTTGACGGACTCGGGAACGGAAGCATCATGAAACACGAGCAGCCGACCCTCCGGTTCTTCGGTGCCACCGACACTGTGACCGGTTCCCGCTACATGCTCGAAGCCGGCGGGCGCCGGGTGCTCGTCGACTGCGGGCTCTTCCAGGGCTACAAACGCAGCCGCGAGCGCAACCGGATGCCCTTTCCGGTTCCGCCGCGGACGATCGACGCGGTCGTCCTCACCCATGCGCACCTGGACCACACGGGCTACGTGCCGGCGTTGGTGCGGGACGGCTTCACCGGACCCGTTTTCGCCACCGACGGCACCACGGACCTCTGCAAGCTGATCCTGCCGGACAGCGGCTACCTGCAGGAGGAGGAGGCCCGCTACGCAGCCCACCGCGGATCATCACGGCACAGCCCGGCGCTGCCGCTTTACACGGCCGAAGACGCTGTCAAGTCGCTCAACAGCTTCCGGATCCGCGACTTCGACGACCCGCTGGACCTCGGCGGGGGGATGGAACTGACGTTCGTGCCGGCCGGGCACATCCTTGGGGCGGCGCAGGTGCACGTCCGGCTGGGCTCCCAGTCGGTGCACTTCACCGGCGACCTGGGCCGCGCCGATGACCCGTTTATGTTCCCGCCCCGGGCGCTGGGCGCCGTCGACGTCCTCGTCACCGAGTCCACCTACGGGGATCGGTTGCACTCCACGCTGGATCCCGAGCAGCAGCTCGGGGAGATCATCACGCGGGTCGCCAAGCGCGGCGGCGTGGTGATGTTCGCCGCGTTCGCCGTCGGCCGGGCGGAGACGCTCATGCTGTACCTCTCCAGGCTCCGGCGCAAAAACGCGATCCCGGACATTCCGGTGTACCTGAACAGCCCGATGGCCATCGACGCCTCCGGAATGTACCAGCGGCATCCGGAGGAGCACCGGCTCAAACGGGACGAATACGAGAACATGTACAGCATCGCCAAGCTCACCCGCAGCGTGGACGACTCCAAGCTGCTGAACCTGCGCGGCGGGCCGATGATCATCATCTCCGCCAGCGGCATGCTGACCGGCGGCAGGATCCTGCACCACCTCGCCGCCTACGGCCCCGACCCCAAAAACGCCATCGTCCTCAGCGGCTACCAGGCCGGAGGCACCCGCGGCGCCACGCTGGCTGCGGGGGAGCGTGAGCTCCGGATCTACGGGGAGGACGTAAAGATCCGGGCCGAAGTTATCCAGATGGAGAACCTGTCCGCGCACGCCGACACGGACGGCCTGATCAATTGGATGAAGGCGGCGCCGCGGGAGCCGCGGATGACCTACATCACGCACGGCGAACCTGATGCCGCTGACGCGCTGCGGGTCCGGATCAAGCGCGAGCTGGGTTGGCGGGCCCGGGTCCCGGAGCACCTGGAACGGATCGACATCGGGGACCCGCGGTGAACCCGGGCAACGTCACCAAGGCGGCCGTCCTCGGCGAGATCCACTCCCTCGCCCGCCAGCTCCGCAGCGACCGCGACCTGGACGGGCTGGTCCGGCGCGCCGCGGAGTGCCGCTTCACCGCGATCGGGGAGGCCTCGCACGGCACCCACGAGTTCTATACCTGGCGGGCCACCCTGAGCCGCCGGCTGATCGAGGAACAGGGCTATACCTGGATCGGTGTGGAAGGGGACTGGCCGGATTGCTGGCGGCTCAACCAGTGGGTCCGCGGGCTCAGCGGACAGGATCAGGGCGTCCATGCGCTTCTCGCCGGGTTCCAGCGCTGGCCCACCTGGATGTGGGCGAACGAGGAAGTGGCCGGGTTCCTGGATTGGCTGCGCACCTGGAATTCACGTCGGCCCCCTGCGCAACGCGTCGGCTTCTACGGCCTGGATGTCTACTCACTCTGGGACTCGCTGCGTGAGATCATCGGCTGGCTCCAGGAGCACCTGCCCGACGCCGTGCCCGCCGCCATGCGGGCCTGGCAGTGCTTCCTGCCGCACCACGAGGACCCGCACAAATACGCCTGGAGCACACGGCTGGTCCCGGACTCCTGCGAGGCCGACGTCGTGGCCCTGCTCAGCGAGGTCCGGAGCCGGGTGTTCAGCCCGGGCGACCACGACGAGGAAGCCTTCGACGCCGTCCAGAACGCCGAGGTGGCGGCGAACGCCGAGCACTACTACCGGATCATGGTCCGCGGCGACCGACAGTCCTGGAACGTCCGGGACCACCACATGGCGGACACCATCGACCGGCTGGCCCGCCATCTGGGCGCGGCGTCCAAGGGCATCATCTGGGAGCACAACACCCATGTGGGCGACGCACGCGCCACGGAAATGGCGCAGGACGGGCTGGTCAACGTGGGCCAGCTGCTGCGGGAACGGCATGCCCTCGAAGGGGTCCTGCTGGTGGGCTTCGCCTCCCACCGCGGCACGGTGATCGCCGCGGATGCCTGGGGGACGCCGGAGCGGATCCTGCCGGTGCCCGCCGCGCGCCCCGGCAGCCATGAGGACTTCCTGCACGAGGCGCTGGGGGTGCCCTCCGTGCTGGAGTTCGGCGACGACCGGACCGGCGCGTGGCTTTCGACCTGGCTCGGGCACCGGGCCATCGGCGTCGTCTACCACCCGGAGCGGGAACAGGGGAACTACGTGCCGACCCGGATGGGGGAACGCTACGACGCGCTGATCTGGCTGGAACAGACCGCCGCGCTGCGCCCGGTGCACCACGAAGGGCCGGCCGTCGAGCCGGAGTTCGAGACGGAACCGACCGGCTTCTAGGGCCGGGTGCCGGTGAGGGGCTTAAGGCCCTAACCGGCCGCTAGGGCCCGGGGGACACTGAAGTGTCGGCAGTGCCTCGGCGCTGCCGGCGAGTCATGCCAAACAGCAGCGGCCGCCTGCAACGGTCTCCGCCGCGGTCTCAGCAGTGGTCACAGAACGGTGCGCTGCCGGGACCACTGTGGGGGTCGCGTCCACGTTCGCGCCACGGAAAAGAGCAGGATTCAGCATGAGTAAACCAATCGTCGTCGGCATCAATGGCTCGGCGGGCAGCGAGGCCGCGCTGGCCTGGGCGCTGAAACGCGCCGCAGCGCACAAGCTCCCGGTCCTGTGCGTCCACGCCGTTGATGACCGCTGGATGTCACCGGACTTCCAGTACCACGAGCTCATCCGGGAATCCGGGATGGAACTGCTGGAAAAGGCCAAAGCCAGTGCAAAAAACCAGGCCCCCGACGTCGACGTTGACGTCCAGTTGCGGCACGGAAGCGCGGGCTCGGGCCTGCGAGAGGCGTCGAAGGAAGCCTCCATGGTAGTCGTGGGCGCCCACGACAAACACTGGATGGACGGCGGACCCATGACGGACCGCGCCCTCCAGATCGTGACCGCCTCGGACAGTCCGGTGGCCGTCATCCCCAGCACCTCGGGCGCCGCCAACCGCGGCGTCGTGGTCGGTGTGGACGGCTCGGAAGAATCGCTTCAGGCCGTGGCGTTCGCCGCAGCCGAGGCTGACCGCGGCGGTGACGAACTGACCGTCGTCTTGGCTTTCCGCAGCCCTGCCCGCTGGGTTGAGCACCAGCTGCCCGATAGCGGACTCGCCGAGACGATCGTCGAAGAGGACCGGATTGCCTTGGCCGAATCAGTGGCCGGCCTCGGGGACAAGTACCCGGACCTGGTGATCCACCAGCGCCTCGAAACCGACACGGAGCCGGCGAAAGCGCTCACCGACCTGGCGCGGGATGCCCGCCTGCTAGTGATCGGCAGCCGCGGCCGCGGCGGCTTCTCCCGGCTGGTGCTTGGCTCCACGGCCCACGCCGTGCTGTTGAACGTGACGTGTCCCACCGTGGTGACCCGGGTGCACAAGGTCAAGCACGAGGGCTGAGCGCGCGTCTAAACCGTCAGGGACGGCCCCCTCCGCGGAGGGGGTCTTTCCTGTGCCCGGGCCCGGTGGGAGGATATTTCAGTGGATTCGCTGTTCAATCGGATCGGCCACAACTGGTGGATGGTCTTTCCGTTGAGCACGCTCCTGGCCCCATGGGGCCGCTCCCTGGGCAAAGCTTCCGAACGCCGACACCTCCGGAAAGTGGAGCTGTACCGGCTCAGGAACCGTCAGGCCGACGCGGAAACCGCCGGCCGCAACGAGGTGCAGGCCCTCCTGGACGACCACGACGCGGTCAACCGGCGCTGGCTGGACTACGAACTGGACGTCGGAAAGCTGATCGACTTCCCCATGATGACGGACGTGCGCGAACCGCTCACCGTCGCGTTCCTCCGCGCCAAACGGGAAGCAGACGGCTTGCGCCCCGAGGGCCCGGGGCGGATCACGACCGCAGCCGGGCTGGGCGAGGACCGGACCGCGGTGCGTGACTTCGAAGTGGCCTTCGACGTCGCCGACCGCGTACAAACGGGCCCGGCGTGAGCTGGACGGTTTGATCGTGCTGCCGGAGGCCGCGCTGGCTTCCCTTGAGGAGAGGATCGCCGGCATGCTCGACGCCGGCCCGACGCGCGGCCGGCCTCCCTTCTAATCCGCGGCGGCATCGGCGTCGACGCACGATGTTTTGCCCAGCAGACATTGGCACGTACGATCTATTGGGTTTCAGGACAGCTTTGGTGAACTGCGCAAGGGATTCCGGCTTACGAACGGATGAACAGTGACCAACAGGGCCGCCACGGGGAATGAAACTGCTGACCGTCGACTCTGCAGATTGGGCAACAGGTGGAAATCACCGTAATGGTGGCGCTCGTCATAACGCTGGCGCTGTTCTTTGACTTCACGAACGGGTTTCACGACACCGCCAACGCGATGGCAACGCCTATCGCGACCGGTGCCATCAAGCCGAAGATCGCCGTCGCCCTCGCGGCCGTGCTGAATCTCGTGGGCGCGTTCCTCTCCACCGAAGTGGCCAAGACGGTGTCCGGCGGCATCATCCGGGAAGGGTCCGACGGCGTCCAAATCACCCCGGACATTATCTTCGCCGGTCTGATGGGCGCGATTCTCTGGAACATGATCACCTGGCTGAAAGGCCTGCCCTCCAGTTCCTCGCACGCGCTCTTCGGCGGCCTGATCGGCGCGGCCATCGCCGGCATCGGCCTGCACTCGGTGAACTTCACCTCGGTACTCCAGAAAGTCCTCCTGCCAGCCGTCTTCGCCCCCGTGATCGCCGCGGCGGTGGCCTACGTCTGCACCCGGCTCGCCTACGCCCTGACGTCCCGGCACGACCCTGAAACCGGCAGCAAGCTCACGCAGAAGCGCGGCGGGTTCCGCACCGGACAGATCTTCACCTCAAGCCTCGTGGCCCTCGCACACGGCACGAACGACGCGCAGAAGACCATGGGCATCATCACCCTGGTCCTGATCTCGGCCGGCAGCCAGGCCCCCGGCACCGGCCCGCAGCTCTGGGTCATCGCTGCCTGCGCCCTCGCCATCGCCGTCGGCACCTACTCCGGCGGCTGGCGGATCATCCGGACGATGGGCTCCGGGCTCACCGACGTCAAGCCGGCCCAGGGCTTCGCCGCCGAGACCAGCACCGCCGCGGCCATTCTGGCTTCCTCCCACCTCGGCTTCGCCCTGTCCACCACCCACGTGGCCTCGGGCTCGGTCATCGGGTCGGGGATGGGCCGCCGCGGCACCTCCGTCCGCTGGTCGACCGCACGGAAGATCGTCGTCGGCTGGCTCTTCACCCTGCCGGCCGCAGGCGTCGTCGGTGCCCTGACGGCGATGCTGGTGCACACCGGCACCGTCGGATTCATCATCGCCGCCGTCGCCGGGACGGCAGCAGTGGCGTACATGTTTGTTGCCTCCCGGAAATCCCACGTCGGCCACCACAACGCCGTCGAAGTCGAAGAGGCCGGTCAGGCCATCGAGTTCGCAAAGAAGAAGGCCGCGGCGGTCAGCCGCAACAACGACTCCAAGGATGGCCTGAAATGAAGTGGCTTGAACTCGTGCTGGTAGCGGGGGCCACCCTCGTGGCCGCGGTGACCGTCGTCGTCCTCTACGCCCTCGGCGTCCGGCTGACCGCCATCGCCGGCGATGCCCGGACCAGCCAGCCCGGCTGGGTCCGTCCGCTGTCCTACGCTTGTTTCGGCCTCTGCGGCGTCGCGGTGCTCTTCGGGCTCTACCTGATCGTTCCGTACTTCAGCAAGTAGGCCACAGCTAGGCCAGGGTGCCGCGGAGCGGGCTCTGGGAAAGGGGGCCGCTAGTGGCTACGCTGAGTCCATGCCGAGTTTCCAGTACTTCGTAGCGACCTCTCTGGACGGCTTCATCGCCACCGCAGACGACAACCTGGACTGGCTGCTCCAGTTCGACGGTTTTGAAGGCGGCATGGAGAGCTACGAGGCGTTTATGGCCGATGTCGGCGCCATCGTGATGGGCGGCGAAACCTACGCCTGGCTCAAGAAGCATGAAGCGGACAACTGGCCGTACCGCGGAACGCCGAGCTGGATCTTCACGCACCACGAACTGTCCGCCCCGCCGGGAGCGGACGTCACCTTTGTCCGCGGACCGGTGACGGAATTCGTGGAAGACCTGAAGTCCGCAGCCGCTGGCCGGAACGTCTGGGTGGTGGGTGGGGGAGTCCTTGCCGCGCAATTCGCCGACGCCGGCCTGCTGGACGAGCTGATCGTCTCGATTATCCCCGTGGTGCTGGGCAGCGGGAAGCCGCTGCTGCCGCTGGTCCGACCGACGGCGCCGCTGGAGCTGCTCGCGTCCCGGACCATGGGCCGGGGCATCGTCGAACTCCGTTACCGCGTCGCAGACGGCGCCTGACCACTCGGGCCGGCTAGCCGGGGATGTCGCGGAGCAGGTTCGTGATCCGTGCGGTGGAAAGCCGGCGGCCCTGTTCATCGGTCATGACAATTTCGTGCGTGGTCAGGGTGCGGCCCAGGTGGATGGCGGTGCACGTGCCCGTCACGGTGCCGGAGGATACCGCGCGGTGATGCGTCGCGCTGACGTCGACCCCCAGTGCCTGCCGGCCCGGGCCGGCGTGCATGCCGGCGGCGAAGGAGCCGAGCGTCTCGGCCAGCACCACGTGGGCGCCGCCGTGCAAGATGCCGGCAACCTGTGTGTTGCCCTCCACCGGCATGGTGGCAACGGTGCGTTCCGGGCTCAGCTCCACAAAGTGGATGCCCATCTTGACCACGAGGGCGCCGACGCCCAGCCGGCCAAGCCAGCCATGGAGCTCCGCGGGAACCCCGGCGGCTTCGAGCTCGGCGGCGAACGGGGCTGGCGTGAAATTGTCGATCATGGGAACTAGGCTGGCACCTGTGAGCGAAACTACCAAACCGGCCCTTTCCCCTTCCTCGACTGACCTCCTGCCGGCAGCTGAGCCGGAATCAGTGGTCGCGGCCCGGCCCGCGGCAAGGACCAGCCGGGCAGCGCAGTCGGTTTCCGCCACCGAGGCTCCCGTGATTCCCATCACGGACCAGCCCCGACTCCTGGTGCTGGACGGACACTCCATGGCCTTCCGGGCGTTCTTCGCCCTGCCCGCTGACAAGTTCTCCACCGCCACCGGCCAGCACACGAACGCCGTTCACGGATTTACCTCCATGCTGATCAACCTGATCAAGGAGCAGAAGCCCACCCACGTGGCCGTGGCGTTCGACGTCTCCGACGACACCACCCACCGGAAGGCCGAGTATGACGGCTACAAGGGCGGACGGAACGAGACCCCGCGGGAAATGAGCGGCCAGATTGACCTCATCGACAAGGTCATGGGCGCGTGGGGCATTAAGACCATCAAGATGCCCGGCTGGGAAGCGGACGACATCCTGGCCACGCTCGCCGCCATGGGTGAAAAGGCGGGCTACGAGGTGCTGCTGGTCTCCGGCGACCGCGATGCCTTCCAGCTCATCACCGACAACGTGTTTGTGCTGTATCCGCGCAAGGGCGTCAGCGATATTCCCCGGATGGATGCAGACGCCATCAAGGAGAAGTACTTCGTCAGCCCCGCCCAGTACTCGGACCTCGCCGCCCTGGTGGGTGAGACCGCGGACAACCTCCCCGGCGTCCCCGGCGTCGGCCCCAAGACCGCGGCCAAGTGGATCAACCTCTATGGCGGCCTCGAGGGCGTCCTGGAAAACCTCGACGCGATCGGCGGCAAGGTGGGCGATGCCCTGCGCGCCAACGTCGAGGAAGTCAAGCGCAACCGGAGGCTGAACAGGCTCCACACCGACCTCGAGCTGCCCGTCACCCTCGAGGACCTCGCGGACCCGAGGCCGGACCAGGCCGCCCTCGAGGACCTGTTCGATACCCTCGAATTCAAGACCATCCGTACACGGCTCTTCGCCCTCTACGGCAGTGAAGTGACGGAAGCCGAGCGCGAGAGCCTCGACACCCCGGACTTCGTCACCCCCTCGGACGCAGCCGAACTGGGCGCCTTCCTCGCGGCCGGAGCCGGGAAACGGTCCGCCCTGGCCGTCGACCTGGTGCCCGGCCGGATCGGCGAGGACGCCACCGCGCTGGCAATCGTCCGCGACGACGCCGCCGCCTACATCGACCTGGCCAGCCAGGACGCCGCAGCCGAGAACGTGCTGGCCGGCTGGCTGCGCGACGCCGGCTCACCCAAGGTGATGCACGGGTTCAAGGCCGCCCTGAAGGCACTGTCCGCCCGCGGCCTGGACCTGGAGGGCGTCGTGGACGACACCTCGATCTCCGGCTACCTGATCCAGCCCGACCGCCGCAGCTACGAGCTCGCTGAGCTGGCGCAGCACCACCTCAACATCTCGGTGTCCACGGAGGCCGCCAAGGCCGGCCAGCTGGAGCTGGCGTTCGACGGCGACGACGCCGCCGCGGCGGGTGCGCTGGTCCACGAAGCCGCCGTCGTCCGGGCCCTGAGCCACTACTTCGAATCAGAACTCAAGGAACGGAAGGCCCAGGACCTGCTGACCACCCTTGAACTGCCGGTCAGCCGTGTTCTCGCCGACATGGAACTCGCCGGGATCGCGATCGACATGCCGCGCATGGACGAGCAGCTCGCGGACCTGGCGAAGGTGATCGACCACGCCCAGGAGCTGGCATTCGCCGCGATCGGGCACGAGGTCAACCTGGGTTCGCCGAAGCAGCTCCAGACCGTCCTGTTCGACGAGCTCGGCCTGCCCAAGACGAAGAAGATCAAGTCCGGCTACACCACCGACGCCGCCTCGCTCAAGAACCTGCTGGAAAAGACCGGGCATGAGTTCCTGGTCCAGCTGATGGCGCACCGTGAGTCGTCGAAGCTGCGCCAGATGCTGGAGTCGCTGAAGAAATCCGTCACCGAAGACGGGCGCATCCACACCACCTACGCGCAGAACGTCGCGGCCACGGGCCGGATCTCGTCCAACAATCCCAACCTGCAGAACATCCCGATCCGCAGCGAGGAAGGCCGCCGCGTCCGCGGCATCTTTGTGGTCAGCGAGGGCTACGAATGCCTGCTCTCCGCGGACTACTCGCAGATCGAAATGCGAATCATGGCGCACCTCTCCGGCGACGCCGGCCTGATCCAGGCGTACAAGGATGGCGAGGACCTGCACCGTTTCGTCGGCTCCAACATCTTCCACGTCCCCACCGACCAGGTCACCAGTGCGATGCGCTCCAAGGTCAAGGCGATGTCCTACGGCCTCGCGTACGGTCTGACCTCGTTCGGCCTGTCCAAGCAGCTGGAGATTTCCGTGGACGAGGCACGGACCCTGATGAAGGACTACTTCGACCGGTTCGGCGCCGTGCGAGACTACCTCCGCGGCGTTGTGGACCAGGCCCGGATCGACGGTTACACCGCGACGATCGAGGGCCGGCGCCGTTACCTGCCGGACCTGACCAGCACCGACCGCCAGCTGCGGGAGAATGCGGAGCGTATTGCGCTGAACTCCCCGATCCAGGGCTCCGCGGCGGACATCATCAAACGGGCCATGCTGGGTGTGTCCGGCGCGCTGGCCGAGCAGGGCCTGAAATCGCGCATGTTGCTGCAGGTGCATGATGAACTGGTCCTCGAAGTCGCCAAGGGCGAACGCGAGGCCGTCGAGAAGCTGGTCACGGAACAGATGGGCTCCGCCGCGCAGTTGTCGGTTCCGCTCGATGTGCAGATCGGCATCGGCACCAGTTGGTACGAGGCCGGCCACTAGGCGCGTTGGTCTTCCGGTTCCGGCCGGACGGTCTATTTCAATTCTTTCAAGGTTGCAGAAATTTCCCGGGGGGAAGTACGTGGTAGAGCAGTACGAAATCAGGCGGTTCACACCGGCGTCCAAGGAGGATCCGGCGTACCCGGAGTCCGTCGCGTGGATGCGGGCTGTCGCATTCGGCTTCCACGACGCCCGCCGCAGCGACGAACGGGTGGACCGGGGCCTCGAGATGCAGCGCGCTGACGGGCGCGCAATGACCGGCGCCTACCAGACCGGGCCCGTCGCCGACCATTCCCTCGGCGCCGACATTCCGGTGGCGACCTTCGGCACGATGAACAAGACCCTGAATATCGGCTTCGGGCGGCTCCTGGACACCCGGCTCGTCACCGCCGTCACCGTGCGGACCTCGCACCGCCGCCGGGGACTGTTGCGCCGCATGATGGCCGAGGACCTGGGGATGGCGCGGGAGGAGGGCCTGGCGATGGCGGCCCTGACCGCCTCCGAAGCCTCCATTTACGGCCGCTTCGGCTACGGCGTCGCGACGTCGGAACAGTCGATCAAGGTCGACACGAGTGCCCGTTTCCTCGTGAACCACACCCCGGTCGGCAGTGTGGAGGTGGCCGATCCCAAGGTCCTGCTTGAGCTGGCCCCGGTGATTTTCGACCGCCTGCACCGCCTGACGCCGGGCTCCATCGGCCGGCACGAGTTCTACCGGCAGTTCGTCTCCGGTTCCATCAGCCGGGACGACGGCGAGGACCCCAAGGTCAAGGTCGCGCTGCACTACGGCCCCGACGGCGACGTCGACGGCTATGTGTCCTACAAGTTCGGCGGCTGGTCCAGCACTCCGTACACGATGGAAATCGTTGACCTGGTGGCGGCCACCCGGGCCGCCTACCTGGAACTGTGGCAGTACCTCGGGGCCATCGACCTCGTTGAACGCGTCACGTGGGACGAGGCGCCGGTTGACGACCCATTGAAGTGGGCCCTCAGCGATCCGCGCTGCGTCGACGCTTCGGAACCCCGGGACATGCTCTGGCTGCGGATCCTGGACGTGCAGAAGGCCCTCGCGGCACGCCACTATCCGGCCGACGGCCGGCTGGTGCTCAAAGTGGCTGATCCGCTCGGCCTGACCGGCGGGACGTTCGCGCTGGAGGTGGACGGGGGCGCCGCCGTCGTCACGGAAACGGAAAACGACGCCGCGGACCTTGAACTGGACGTGGCTGCCCTGTCCTCGTTCTATCTCGGGGGCGCGCACCCCGTGACCCTGGCCGACTCGGGGCGGATCCGCGAGCACACGCCGGGCGCAGCGTTCCTCGCTGCCCGGATGTTCGCCGTCGAACGCGCGCCGCACTGCCTCACCCACTTCTAAGCTGTCGTCACGGACCGCTGACATCTGCAAAAGGAATACTCGTGGGGGATTTGCCTCGCCCAGCCCTGCGCGGGCGCCGCTCTGTCCTGATCGGACTCGGCGCACTCGCCGCCGGCGTCCTGGTTGATGCCGTCGTACCGTTCCGTGCCCAGGGGGGCCAGGAATTTGCCGCCGGCGCGGAACGCCGTTCAGGAGAGTGGATTAGACCCCGCACCGGCGGGCACGCCTGCGTCGACGCCGCCCGCCGGTGCGGGGGAAGGCACGCCGCCGGCCGCCGCGCCTGCCCCAGAGTCGGCGAGTCCCACCGGGCCGGTGCCGCCCGCCGCCGTCGAACCCGGGCCCGCCGCCGTCGGAACGGCACCGCCGCCGGTCCCGGCGCGGCTGGCTCCGACCGAGGCGGAGGTGGTGGCGGAATTCTCCGGCCGCCGTCCCACCGACTGGGGACTTGCCCTGGCCGGGGTTATCACGTCAACCGCCGCGGCCCAGCTGGCCCTGACGTTCGATGCCTGCGGCGGCCCCGGCGGCGCCGGCTGCGACCACCGGCTGCTGGACACGCTGCGGCGCCTGGGCGTCCCGGCCACCCTCTTCGTCAACCAGCGCTGGATTGAGGCGAACCCGGGTGTGGCGCGCGAACTGGCCGCCGACCCGCTGTTCGAACTCGCCAACCACGGCTCCAGTCACTGCCCCCTCTCCGTCACCGGGAAACGCGCTTACGGCATCCCCGGCACGTCCGACGTCGGTCAGGTCTACCGCGAAATCATGGACAACCAGGCGGTGCTCCGGAGCCTGACCGGCCGGCCACCGCGGTTCTTCCGGCCGGGAACCGCCTATTATGACGACGTCGCCGTCGCGATCACGCGGCGCACCGGCCTGCTGCCGGTGAACTTCAGCGTCAACGCCGACGCCGGCGCCACGCTGCCGGCCCCTGCCGTCGCCGCGGCGCTGGCCAAGGCGTCCGCAGGTGACATTGTGATTGCCCACTTCAACAGGCCAGGAAGCGGCACCGCGGCCGGGTTTGAGCAGGCGCTTCCCCGGATGCTGGCGCATGGAACGGCGTTTGCGCAGCTCGGCCGGGTGTTGCCGGCGGGTGCCGTCGCGCTTTGACCGGCGTTGGCGTATCCGACTAGACTAAACGGGCGTGTACTACGTGCGCGCATTCAATCCACAAAATCAGGATGACCCGGCGGATCGCCTTTGATGTGCCGTGTTCTCCACCCGTGTCGCCGACGCGGGCGGGACGGTTTGCCTGACCGACTAACTATCCACAACGGAGCCCCTACTACATGACCATCACCTCCACCGAGAAGCCCGGTACCCCCGTAGTCGCGATTAACGACATCGGTACCGCTGAGGACTTCCTCGCAGCAGTCGACGCCACCATCAAGTACTTCAACGACGGGGACCTCGTCGAAGGTACCGTCGTCAAGGTCGACCGCGACGAAGTTCTGCTCGACATCGGTTACAAGACCGAAGGTGTCATTCCCTCCCGCGAGCTTTCCATCAAGCACGATGTTGATCCCGGAGACGTCGTCTCCGTTGGCGATCTCGTCGAAGCCCTGGTGCTCACCAAGGAAGACAAAGAAGGCCGTCTGATCCTCTCCAAGAAGCGTGCTCAGTACGAGCGTGCCTGGGGCGACATCGAGAAGGTCAAGGAAGAAGACGGCGTCGTCACCGGTACCGTCATCGAGGTTGTCAAGGGTGGTCTTATCCTCGACATCGGCCTGCGCGGCTTCCTGCCCGCATCGCTCGTCGAGATGCGCCGTGTGCGCGACCTTGCTCCGTACATCGGTCAGCAGATCGAAGCCAAGATCATCGAGCTGGACAAGAACCGCAACAACGTTGTGCTGTCCCGCCGTGCCTGGCTCGAGCAGACCCAGTCCGAGGTCCGCTCCACGTTCCTCAACAAGCTGGAAAAGGGCCAGGTCCGTCCGGGCGTCGTTTCCTCCATCGTCAACTTCGGTGCCTTCGTGGACCTGGGCGGCGTAGACGGCCTGGTTCACGTTTCCGAGCTGTCCTGGAAGCACATCGACCACCCGTCCGAGGTTGTCGAAGTTGGCCAGGAAGTCACCGTCGAGGTTCTCGAAGTCGACCTGGACCGCGAGCGTGTTTCCCTGTCGCTCAAGGCTACGCAGGAAGACCCGTGGCAGACCTTCGCCCGCACCCACGCCCTCGGCCAGGTTGTTCCGGGTAAGGTCACCAAGCTGGTTCCGTTCGGCGCGTTCGTTCGCGTTGAAGACGGCATCGAAGGCCTGGTCCACATCTCCGAGCTCGCCGTGCGCCACGTTGAGCTGGCCGAGCAGGTTGTCTCCGTTGGCGACGAGCTGTTCGTCAAGGTCATCGACATCGACCTCGAGCGCCGCCGTATCTCGCTGTCCCTCAAGCAGGCCAACGAGGGTGTCGACGCTGACTCCACCGAATTCGATCCGGCTCTCTACGGCATGGCCGCAGAGTACGACGAAGAGGGCAACTACAAGTACCCGGAGGGCTTCGACCCGGAGTCCAACGAGTGGCTTGAAGGCTACGAGACGCAGCGCGCCGCCTGGGAGCAGCAGTACGCTGACGCCCAGACCCGCTGGGAAGCCCACAAGAAGCAGGTTGCCCAGCACGCTGCCGACGACGCTGCCGCTGCAACGTCCGGCGAGAGCGACTCCGGCACCACCAGCTACTCCTCCGAGCCGGCTGCCGCCGAGACCGGTGCAGGCACGCTTGCTTCGGACGAGGCCCTAGCCGCTCTGCGCGAGAAGCTGACCGGCAACTAATTGCCACTGGCCCGGGTTGCTCCGGGCCAGCCAAAGCGGGTCCCTGCCACGTGCAGGGGCCCGCTTTTGGGTTAAGGGGCATGTCTCCGGGCGTGGGGACATGCCCAGTCCTCTCGGCCAGAAGCGGGGTGCCCGGTGGAGAAGGGATGGCGGCGCGAGGGTTCAGGGTGCGGACAGGATCCGGTCGGTGGCTGCGTCGGGGACTCCGCCGAAGTATTCATCCAGGATCTGTTTGAACACGGGCTCGTCGGGTGCGGCCCGGAGGAACAAGGTCGACGACGAGTGCACTTTTCGGGCGTCGATCGCGCCGAAGATCTGCTCGGCGCTGCGATCCTCGAGGGCGAGGACTGCCCGGAAGCACTCCAACAGGCGGGCACCCAGCAGCGGATGGCGCAGATAGGCCCGTGCCTCATCCAATGATGAAAGGGCATACCTCTGCGAGGTCGGGCTCATTCCGAGGCCGGCGATCTGCGGGAAGATGAACCACATCCAGTGGCTTCGCTTGCTCCCGCCGCGAAGCTCCGAGAGGGCGCGCTGGTAGGTCCCGGCAGAGTCCTGGGCGTCCACGAAACGAGATAGCTCGAAAGGGTCATCCACGTCTGTTCTCCTCGTCTGGCCGATCACACGGGTCCCGCCGCTGCCCGGCCGCATGCCGGGAGTGCGGCCTCCCCTTCATCCAAGCACTCAGCTGGCCCCGGCAACAGCTACCCGCCGCCCTGGTCCCAGCGTGTTGGCCCAGGCTCGACCGGTTGCGCCGGGCATGTCCATCCCTGGGCCCGAACGTTGGACAGAGTGCCATCATGCTCGTTCCCCGCGCCGGAAGATGGGCATGCCCGTTGTGTGGGGCTGGCGTTGGAGATGCCCGGCGGGGTGAAACGGCCTCGGCCGGCCATGTCCATCCCTGGGCCCGAACGTTGGACAGAGTGCCATCATGCTCGTTCCCCGCGCCGCGAGATGGGCATGCCCATTGGATCGGGTTGGCGACGGGCATGTCCATCCTTGGCCGCCGCAGGACCTACCCCAGTGTGAATCGTGCCTTAACCCGCTGGCCGTCGACGGCGAGAGCGGCGCCGGCGGCCCGGAGCAGGGCCTGCGCGGCAGCGTTGCCGGGGGTCGTCTCCGCCTCCAGCAGGTCCGCACCGGCCGCCGCGGCCTCGGCCTTGACCAGCCGGAGCGCCTCACCGCCGATGCCGCGGCCGCGGAAGCTCCTACCGAGCCAGAGGCCGGTCTCCAGTGCCCCGCCGTCGCGTGCGAAGGTCCCCGACCCGGCCCCGGTGACCCGGGCCAGCCGGATGGAACCGGCCAGTTCGCCGTCGGCGGTGACCGCCCAGGATTTCTGCCGCGCCGGGCCGTCGAGGCCCGCCGCCGCGGCGTGGTGATAGTCGCGGAACCAGCTGATCCGTTCGGTGTTCCAGCCCGCTGCTGTCCCCAGCGGCGGGGTGACCTCGTCGGCGTCGGCGTCGTGCAGGGCCACCGCCAGCAGCCGCTCCAGTATCTGGTCCGTCACATCCACCAGCGCCACCACGGGCACCTGCTCAACTGATGGCGACATCGATCCACTCCGTTTCCCCGGGCAGCAGCGCAGCGCTCCCGGCCGTAAGTGCCCCGAGGCGGTCGGCTGCCAGCGCCAGACCAGCAGGATCGTCCGGCAGGGCCAGCCGGAGAACCGTCGTCTGCGCATCATAGCTGGCGCCCGCCATCACGTAGCCCGCCGCGCGCAAGTCGTTTTCGAGCCGGCCCGCGGAGGCGTGCGGCACCCGCACGTCGCAGATCCGCAGCCGTTGCCGGCGCACGAGCGGCGCCAGCGCCAGTGCGGAGGAAACGGATTCGGAATAGGCGCGGACCAGGCCTCCGGCGCCCAGCAGGATCCCGCCGAAATAGCGGACCACGACGGCGGTCACGTCGCTGAGGTCCGTCACGCCGCGGGCGGTTTCGCGCTTGACCAGTGCCTCCAGCATGGGGAGGCCGGCCGTGCCGGAGGGTTCGCCGTCGTCGCTGGAGCGCTGTACCTCGCGGTCGGGGCCGAGCACGAACGCCGAGCAGTGGTGGCGGGCGTCGTGGAACTCGCGGCGCAGCGAGGCGACCAGGGTACGCGCGCTCTCTTCGTCGCCGGTGCGCTGGAGCACCGTAATGAAGCGGGAGCGTTTGATCTCCAGCTCATGCCGGAACCCGGCGCCGACCGCCAGTGTTGTGTAGACGGTGGCCCTGCTTTCCGGGGAAAGCGCGTCGTCTGGCACCGCTTCAGTTTAGTCTGGTGGAGTGCTGAAGATCGGGTTGACTGGCGGCATCGCCTCAGGGAAGTCAGTGGCTGCCTCGCGGCTGCGCGAGCTCGGGGCGGTCCTGGTCGACGCGGACGCGCTGGCCCGGGAAGTGGTGGAGCCGGGCACACCCGGGCTGGCTCGGGTGGTGGAGGCCTTCAGCGCCTCCGTCCTGGGCCCCGACGGCAGGCTTGACCGGCCCCGCCTGGGCGCCCTTGTCTTCGGCAACCCGGAGCGCCTCGCCGTGCTGAACGGCATCATCCACCCGCTCGTCAGGGAACGCGCCGCCGCCCTCGCCGCTGCCGTCCCGAAAGGCGCCGTCCTGGTCCAGGACATCCCGCTCCTGGTCGAGACCGGCCAGGGTGCCAACTTCCACCTCGTGGTGGTGGTCGACGCCCCCGACGATATTCGGGTGCGTCGGATGGTGGAGCGCCGGAAGATGACGGTCGAGGAGGCCCGCTCCCGGATGACGGCCCAGGCCACGCGGGAGGACCGGCTGGCGGCCGCCGACGTCGTCCTGGACAACTCCGGCACCAAGGACGAATTAAGGGACTCGGTGGACCGGCTGTGGTGGCACCGCCTGCAACCGTTCGCGGAGAACCTCGCCAAGGGCCAGATGGCCGCGCGCACCGGCGGACCCGTGCTCAGTCCCGCCGACCCCGACTGGCCGGCCCAGGCCGCCCGGGTGATCGGCCGCCTGCAGGCGGTGGCACCGCAGGACATCCTCGCCGTGGACCACATCGGGTCCACGGCCGTTCCGGGCCTGGACGCCAAGGACGTGCTTGACCTCCAGCTCACCGTCCCGGACCTGGCGACGGCGGACCGCCTCGAACCCCTGCTGGCGGCGGCCGGCTTCCCGCGCTGGCCGGGCATCGGCGCGGACAACCCGAAACCCGCCCACCCCGACCCGGCCGACTGGGACAAGCGCGTCCATGGCAGTGCGGACCCCGGCCGGCCCGTGAACCTGCACGTCCGGGCCGCCGGGTCTCCCGGCTGGCGCTACGCCCTGTGCTTCCGCGACTGGCTGCGTGACGACCCGGCCGCCCGCGCCGATTACCTCGCGGAGAAGCGGCGCGCGGCACGGCGGCACGGCGTTGACAAGTCCACCGCGGGCTACGCGGCCGATAAAGAGGACTGGTTCACGGACTACGCCGCTCCGCGGATGGAAGAGTGGGCCCGGCGCACGGGCTGGCTGCCGCCGTCGTATGCCGCCGCCGGACCATCCGGTACAGCCCAAAGCTGAATCCGGGGAACGCTGTCACAGGGCGGCGGTAGATTAGTTACATGAGCCTTGCCCAGGAAATCAACCGTGTTGTGGCGCCCTTCGAGGTCATTAGCGAGTTCCAGCCCGCGGGGGACCAGCCCGCCGCGATCGCCGAACTGACCGAGCGCATCAAGAACGGCGAGAAGGACGTGGTGCTGCTCGGCGCCACCGGTACCGGCAAGAGCGCGACGACGGCGTGGCTGATCGAACAAGTCCAGCGCCCCACCCTCGTGATGGTGCAGAACAAGACGCTCGCCGCCCAGCTCGCCAACGAATTCCGTGAGCTGCTGCCCAACAACGCGGTGGAATACTTCGTCTCGTACTACGACTACTACCAGCCCGAGGCCTACGTCGCCCAGACGGACACCTTCATCGAGAAGGACTCCTCCATCAACGAGGAAGTCGAGCGGCTCCGGCACTCCGCCACCAACGCGCTGCTGACCCGCCGCGACGTGATCGTGGTGGCAACGGTCTCCTGCATCTACGGTCTGGGCACCCCGGAGGAATACATCGCCGGCATGGTGACCCTCCGCAAGGGCGCCGAAATGAACCGCGACGACCTGCTCCGGAAATTCGTGTCCATGCAGTACACCCGGAACGACATGGACTTCCACCGCGGCACGTTCCGGGTCCGCGGCGACACCGTGGAAATCATCCCGATGTACGAGGAGCTTGCGATCCGGATCGAGTTCTTCGGCGACGAGATCGAGAACATCTACACCCTGCACCCGCTGACCGGCGAGGTGCTCCGGGACGAGACCGAAATGTACGTCTTCCCCGCCTCGCACTACGTGGCGGGTCCGGAACGCATGTCCCGCGCGATCAAGCGGATCGAGGACGAGCTCGCCGACCGGCTCAAGGTCCTGGAGAGCCAGAACAAGCTCGTCGAGGCCCAGCGGCTCCGGATGCGCACCACCTACGACCTGGAAATGATGCAGCAGATGGGATTCTGCAACGGCATCGAGAACTACTCCTCGCACATTGACGGCCGCGCCCGGGGGACCGCGCCGCACTGCCTCATCGACTACTTCCCGGACGATTTCCTCCTGGTGATCGATGAATCCCACGTCACCGTGCCGCAGATCGGCGCCATGTACGAGGGCGACATGTCCCGCAAGCGGAACCTCGTGGACCACGGCTTCCGGCTGCCCTCGGCGATGGACAACCGACCGCTCAAGTGGGACGAGTTCCAGGAACGTGTCGGCCAGACCGTCTACCTGTCCGCGACCCCGGGGAAGTTTGAGCTCGGCAAGGCGGACGGCTTCGTGCAGCAGATCATCCGGCCCACCGGTCTGATCGATCCCGAGGTCATCGTGAAGCCCACGAAGGGCCAGATCGATGACCTGCTGGGCGAAATCCGGACCCGGACCGCGAAGAACGAGCGAGTCCTCGTCACCACGCTGACCAAGCGGATGGCGGAGGACCTCACCGACTACCTGCTCGGCCACGGCGTGAAGGTCGAATACCTGCACTCCGACGTCGACACGCTGCGTCGCGTTGAGCTGCTGCGCGAACTGCGGATGGGCGTCTTCGACGTACTGGTCGGCATCAACCTGCTCCGCGAAGGCCTCGACCTCCCGGAGGTGTCCCTCGTGAGCATCCTGGACGCGGACAAGGAAGGCTTCCTGCGCTCCTCGACATCCCTGATCCAGACCATCGGCCGCGCCGCCCGCAACGTGTCCGGCCAGGTGCACATGTACGCGGACAAGATCACCGACTCCATGGCCCACGCCATCGACGAAACGAACCGGCGCCGCGCCATCCAGGTGTCCTACAACACCGAGAAGGGGATCGATCCCCAGCCGCTGCGGAAGAAGATCGCCGACATCACCGACCAGCTGGCCAAGGAAGATGCGGACACCCGGGAGCTGCTGGCCAGCGCCGGCAAGACGCGCGGCAAGGGCAAGGGCAGCTCCAAGGTCCGGGCCGACGGGCTCGCGGCGGCCCCGGCGGAAGACCTCGTTGGCCTGATCGAACAGTTGACCGAGCAGATGCACGCCGCGGCCGGGGAGTTGCAATTCGAGCTGGCGGCCAGGCTCCGCGACGAGGTCGGCGAGCTCAAGAAAGAACTGCGCCAGATGCAGTCGGCCGGGCACGCCTAGGGTAAAGTAGGTCGAACGTAGGGGAGTATCCCAAGCGCTACGATCGTCAACACGCAGGGCGCAGACGCCATGCCGGGCGTAGCGGGCAGCAAGGCGGCACCCGAGGGCAATGGCCCGGGTGCGCGGCTCAGCCGGAGAGACTTACACCGCTTAGCTGCACCCTGCGAAAGGTATCTACGTGCCTGAACTTCCCGTCTGGTTCGAGATCGGCTCCTTCGTCGTTCTCGGCATCATCCTCGCCATCGACCTCCTCCTGGTGCTGAAGCGGCCGCATGAGCCCTCCATGAAGGAAGCAGGCCTGTGGGTCTCCTTCTACATCGCCCTGGCGCTCGTGTTCGCCGGCTCCATGTTCCTCTTTACCGGCCCGGAATACGGCGGGCAGTTCATCGCCGGCTGGGTGACGGAATACAGCCTCAGCATCGACAATCTCTTCGTCTTCATCATCATCATGGCCCGCTTCTCGGTACCCCGTAAGTACCAGCAGGAAGTGCTGATGGTGGGCATCATCATCGCCCTGGTCCTGCGCGGCATCTTCATCCTGCTCGGCGCAATCGTGATCGAGCAGTTCAGCTGGGTCTTCTACATCTTCGGCGCGTTCCTGCTCTGGACCGCGTGGAAGCAGGCCCAGGACGAGGGCGAGGACGAGGAAGACAGGGAAAACCCGCTGATCGCCCGGATCCGCCGGATCCTGCCGATGTCGGAGAAGTTCGACGGCGGCAAGCTCCGCACCGAGGTCGACGGCAAGAAGGTCTTCACCCCCATGCTGATCGTCTTCGTGACCATCGGCATGACCGACCTGCTCTTCGCGGTGGACTCGATTCCCGCGATCTTCGGCCTCACCCAGAGCGCGTTCATCGTCTTCACCGCCAACATCTTCGCCCTGATGGGCCTGCGCCAGCTCTACTTCCTGCTCGGCGGCCTGATGAACCGGCTGATCTACCTCAAGCACGCGCTTTCCGTCATCCTCGCCTTCATCGGCTTAAAGCTGGTGCTGCACGCCATGCACGTCAACGAACTGCCCTTCATCAACGGCGGCAAGCATATCGAATGGGCTCCTGAGATCCCCACCTACGTATCGCTCGCGGTGATCATCGGCACCATCATCATTGCCGTCGTCGCCAGCCTGGTCAGCTCGAAGGCCTCCAAGGCCAAGCTGGACGCCCGGCTCGAAGAGGACTCCCGCAAAAGCCTCAACGACGCCGAGTAGCCCCGGCGCAGCCCGTCGCACGCCGGGCTGCCGGTCACGGGCTAAGCTCGGATCGTGAAAATCTTTGACGCCGCCACCACCGCCGGACCGGCGCTGGACCCGCAACGTGTGCAGCGCCGTACCGTTGTTGTGCTCAGTGCCGCCCAGCTCCTCAGCGGCGTGGGCAGCGGCGCCAGCCTGTCCGTCGGCTCACTGCTGGCCGTCCAGCTCGCCGGATCCAATGCCTGGGCGGGCTCGGTCACCACCACCATGACGCTGGCGGCGGCACTGACGGCCCTTCCACTCGCCGGGCTGGCAGGCCGGCGGGGGCGCCGTGCCGCCCTCGTGACCGGGTTGCTCTCCGCGATGACCGGCGCCCTGCTGGTCATCCTGGCCACCGTCATCACAGCCTTCCCGGTGCTGCTGCTGGGCGCCGCCCTGCTGGGCCTCGGCACGGCGGCCAATCTGCAGGCACGCTTCGCCGCCGTCGACCTGGCCGACCCGGAGCACCGTGGACGCTCGCTCGCGATCGTGGTCTGGGCGGTGACGGTCGGTGCCGTGGCCGGGCCCAACCTGATCCAGCCCGGCGCACTCGTGGGACAGGCACTCGGCCTGCCGCCGATCTCCGGGCCCTTCGTATTTTCGACGGCGGGACTGGCCCTGGCCGCCCTGGTGCTGTTGATCGGACTCCGCCCTGATCCGCTGCTGCTGGCCGCCCGGCTGCGCGGCGCCGCCGAGGAGCCGGCCAAAGGGACCACCGGCAGCCGGGGGAGGCACGCGTTGCGCAACGGGCTCCGGGCCGTCCGGGCCGCACCGCGCGCCGGGCTTGCGCTGCTCGCTGTCGTCGCCGCGCACGGCTGCATGGCCGCCGTGATGTCCATGACGCCGCTGCACCTGCAGTTGCTCACGGAAGGACCGCTTGCGGGGCACCCCGCCGAACACGCCCATGCCGCCAGCACCGACGTTTTTGTCCTGATCGGTTTCACCATTTCGCTGCACATCGCCGGCATGTATGCGCTCTCACCCGTGATGGGCTGGCTCACCGACCGGGTCGGCCGGCTGCCGGTGATCCTGCTGGGCCACGGGCTGATCCTGCTGGCCGTCTGCGTCGCGGGCTTCGGCCAGGCCCAGCCGGTGCTGGTCACGACCGGGCTGGTCCTGCTGGGGCTCGGCTGGTCCGCGGCCACCATCGCCGGATCCACGCTGCTTGCGGAGAGCGTCGCGGCCGGGGACCGGGTGCTCGTTCAGGGCGTGTCCGACACCCTGATGGGCGTTGCGGGCGCCGTGGGGTCGGGCTTCGCCGGCCTCGTGATGAGCGGCGTCGGCTACCAGGGGCTCAACCTTGTGGCGGCGGCCGTGGCCGCGGCGGTGCTTGGCGCCGTCATACCGGCGGCCGCCCGCTCCCGCCGCGGCCCGGAGCCGGCCGCCGGCTGAGGCCCCAAACCCGCGAGCCCCATACCCGCGGGCCCCACACCCGCGAGCCCCGTCCCCTGGAGTGTCAGCCCCCGGGGCGTCAGCCCGTGGCGGCGCGGGCCATGCCGAGCAGCCGGCCGAAGATGGCCTCGCCGTCGTCCGCGATGCCGTCGTGGTGGAACTCAGCCGATTCCCACACCTGCAGGCCGCGGACGGCGGCAGCAGTCTCCAGCGAGAGGTCGCGGTCCACGTAGATGTCGTCGCTGTACACGGCCGCCGCCACCGGAACGGTGTTGAGCGCGAGCCGCTCGGGGTCGTAGAGCGGCTTCCAGTCGTCCTTCTCGGCCAGCAGTTGGGCCACCGTGCGGAGGGGGCGGAGCGCCGGGTCCTGGTCGAAGTACCACGGGTAGACCATCTCGCCGGTCAGCAAGGGGGCGGGGACGTCCGGCCGGAATTCCGGGTAGGCCTGGAGCACCCGCAGCGCTGCCCAGTCCGTGGCCTCGCCCTGGCCGTAGATGGACTCGTGCATGAGGGCGTAGAGCGGGTTTGAGGCGCGCGAGACGAGGCCGCGGACCTGCTCCAGGAAGGCATCGGACAGGCGTTCGCCGTCGGGCGTGCTGACGAACGCGTCCTCGAGAAGGTGGTGCAGCCCGTCCACCCGCGTGTTGCCGCCGAGGTACGCACCCACCATCTGGAACCGTTCCACGGTGAGCCTGCTGCCGTCGGGCAGGAGTTCTTCCGCGTCGCGGAGGTGCCGGGCGATGCGGTTGACCTGCTCCCGGTCGTGCGGGTACCAGCCGAAGTATTCGGCGTTGCGCGCCGCGACACGCCGGAAGGTCGCCTGGTAGACGCGGTCCGCCGGGCCGGCCAGGGGCGGGAGGCCGCCGGTGATCAGGGCCTCGCGCAGGCCCTCCGGGGCGAACGACAGGTAGCTAAGCGCGCAGAAGCCGCCATAGCTTTGGCCGTAGATGGTCCAGGGGGCGGCGCCGAGGGCCGTACGGATCGCTTCAGCGTCGGCCACGATCGAGTCGGCGCGGAAGTGTTCCAGGTACCGGGCCTGGTCCTGGTCGCTGCCGCGCAAGGGCAGGGTGTTTCGGTCGATGGGGGAGGAGAGCCCGGTGCCGCGCTGGTCCAGCATCAGGATCCGGAAGTCCTTCGCCGCGGCCTTGCTCCAGCCGCCCAGCGTAGGGAAACGGTTGCCGCGTCCGCCGGGGCCGCCCTGCAGGTACAGCAGCCACGGCAGCTCGGCGGCTGCCTCCGCGCTGTGGTCGGCCGAGACGTACTCGCGGGCGAAAACCGTGATCGTCTCACCGCCGGCTGCGAAGTGGTCTAGCGGCACCTCGAAGTAGTGCTCCGCGGTGCGCATCCCGCGGTAGTCATGCCGGGCCTTGACGATGTGCGGGACCCGGGCTGTCTCAGTCGCCGTGGTCTCAGCCACGGGCGTCCGCCGTCCGGGCGCTGCCGAACGCCTCCAGGGCGTCGCCGGTCAGGCGGAAGGTCGACCATTCAGCCATCGGGGCTGCCCCAAGGTTCCGGTAGAACGCGATCGAGGGCTCGTTCCAGTCCAGCACGCTCCACTCCACCCGGGCGTAGCCGAGCTCGACCGCGGTCGCGGCCAGGTGCTGCAGCAGCGCCTTCCCGTGCCCGGCGCCGCGGGCCTCCGGCATCACGTACAGGTCCTCCAGATAGATCCCGTGCACACCTTCCCAGGTGGAGTAGTTCAGGAACCACAACGCGAAGCCCTGCACGGCACCGGCCTCGTTCTCGGCCATGGTCGCGTACACCCGCGGGTTCTCGCCAAACAGCACTTCCGCGAGCATCTCCGGCGTGTTCCGGACGGCATCCGGTTCCTTCTCGTAGATGGCCAGGTCGTGGATCATCTGCAGGATGGCGGGAACGTCATGGGCGGTGGCCGGGCGGATTACAGTCATGACCCGAGTTTACTAGCGGCTACAACCGGTTCACGTCGGTCACGCGGACGACGGCGGTGCCGGTCTCGTCCGAGGCGGCCAGGTCCACCTCGGCGGAGATGCCCCAGTCGTGGTTGCCGGCCGGGTCATCAAAGATCTGCCGCACCTTCCACGTGCCGGCCTCCTCGGTGATGATCAGCAGCCCGGGGCCGCGTGCGTCCGGGCCGGTGCCGATGTCCCCGTGCTCCTCGAAGTAGTCGTCCAGCGCGTCTTCCCAGCGCTCCGCATCCCAGCCGGAGCCGCCGTCGAGCTCGCCCAGGGCGGTGGCGGCCTCGTCGGCGAACAGCTCCACCCGGCGGAACATTTCGTTGCGGACCATCACCCGGAATGCCCGGATGTTCGAGGTCAGCGACGGCGGCGGAGGCGGCGGGGCGTCGTGCGGGGTCGGGGCGGCGCCGGAGGTGAGTTCCTCCCATTCGTCCAGGAGGCTGGAGTCCACCTGGCGGACCAGCTCGCCGAGCCAGGCGATGAGGTCCTCGAGGTCCTCGCGCAGCGCATCCTGCGGCACGGTCTGCCGGAGCGCCTTGAAGCCGTCGGCCAGGTAGCGCAAGACGATGCCCTCGGACCGGGCCAGGCCGTAGAACTGCACGAACTCGCCGAAGTTCATGGCCCGCTCGTACATGTCCCGGATCACGGACTTCGGCGCGAGCTCGAAGTCACCGATCCACGGGGCGGCCTTGCGGTACACCTCGAACGCCTCGCCGAGGATCTCCGCGAGCGGCTGCGGGTAGCTGACCTCCTCGAGCAGGGCCATCCGCTGGTCGTACTCGATCCCGTCCGCCTTCATCGCGGCGATCGCCTCCCCGCGCGCCTTTTTCTGCTGGGCGGAAAGGATCTGCCGCGGCTTCTCCAGCGTCGATTCGATCACGGAGACGACGTCCAGGGCGTACGACGGCGACTCCGGGTCCAGCAGCTCAAGCGCCGCGAGGGCGAAGGGGGAGAGCGGCTGGTTCAGCGCGAAGTTCGCCTGCAGGTGGACCGTGAGGCGGACACTGCGTCCGTCCGGGCCCTGCTCCTCCGGCGGGATGCGCTCGACGACGCCTGCGGCCAGGAGCTCGCGGTAAATACCGAGGGCCTTCTTCATCAGTTTCAGCTGCGCGGCGCGGGGCTCATGGTTTTCGGTCAGCAGCCGGCGCGCGGCCTTGAACGGGTCCCCGGGCCGCTCCATGAGGTTCATGAGCATCGCGTGGGTGACGGTGAAGCTGGAGCCCAGCGGGTCCGGCACGGACTCCACCAGCCGCTTGTAGGTGGGCTCGCCCCAGGATACGAAGCCCTCCGGCGGCTTCTTTTTGACCACCTGGCGGAGCTTCTTCTGGTCGTCGCCGAACTTTGCCGTGGCCTTGGCCATCGCCTTGACGTTCTCGATCACATGCTCGGGTGCCTGGACCACCACGGTCCCGGCGGTGTCGTAGCCGGCGCGGCCAGCCCGGCCAGCGATCTGGTGGAACTCGCGGGAGTTCAGCAACCGGGTGCGGACGCCGTCGTACTTGCTGAGCGCCGTCAGGAGCACGGTGCGGATGGGGACGTTGATGCCGACCCCGAGGGTGTCGGTGCCGCAGATGACCTTGAGCAGGCCCGCCTGGGCCAGTTGCTCGACAAGCCGGCGGTACTTGGGCAGCATCCCGGCGTGGTGCACGCCGATGCCGTGCCGGACCAGCCGGTTGAGGGTCTTGCCGAAGCCCGCGGCGAAGCGGAACCCCGCGATCAGCTCGGCGATCTTGTCCTTCTCCTCGCGGGTGCAGACGTTGATACTCATGAGGTTCTGCGCGCGGTCGATCGCCTCAAGCTGGCTGAAGTGCACGACGTAGACGGGCACCTGTTTCGTGGAGAGCAGCTCCTCGAGCGTCTCGTGTACCGGGGTCTGCTGGTAGTAGAAGTGCAGCGGGATGGGCCGCTCGGCGGAACTGACGGTCGTCGTCGGGCGCCCGGTCAGCTCGCTGATGCCCTCTTCGAAACGACTGACGTCGCCGAGGGTGGCGGACATCAGCAGGAACTGGGCCTGCGGCAGCTCCAGCAGCGGCACCTGCCACGCCCAGCCGCGCTGCGGGTCGGAATAGAAGTGGAACTCGTCCATGATTACCGTGCCCAGCTCCGCGGCCGCGCCCTCGCGCAGGGCGACGTTCGCCAGGATCTCGGCGGTGCAGCAGATGATCGGCGCGTCCTGGTTGACGCCGGAATCGCCGGTGATCATGCCGACATTCTCGGCTCCGAAGATCTCGCAGAGGGCGAAGAACTTCTCCGAGACGAGGGCCTTGATCGGGGCGGTGTAGTAGCTGCGCGCGCCGCGGGCCATGGCCTGGAAGTGGGCGGCGATCGCGACCAGGGACTTCCCGGAGCCTGTGGGGGTCGCCAGGATGACGTTCGCGCCCGCGGCGAGCTCCATCACGGCCTCGTCCTGGGCCGTGTAGAGGGCCAGGCCGCGGCTCTCCGTCCATTCGACAAACCGGGTGTAGAGCTCATCCGGATCCAGGCCGGTCCTGCCGGGGACTCGGGCGGCCGGGGCGGGGAGCTGATCAACGAGTTTCATTGCCTCCCAGCTTAGTGGCCCGCGGTCCGGACGGCGGCGGGCGGCAGTCCGGCAGGGGGCCGGCAGTCGACGAACACGATTACTTGATACTTCAACTGTAAGGGAGTATGTTGGTTGTAGCTTCAAGTAAACATTCACAATCCGGCAGAACAGACTCTGATGAAAAATTTCCTGGCCCGCATCTTTGGAAAGAAGACCGCAATGACTGACATCACCATCATCGGCAACGGCAACATGGCCCGCGGCATCGCCGCAACCGCTCTCGCCGCCGGCCGCACCGTCGAGATCCTCGGCCAGGACGCCGCCAAGGCACAGGCCCTGGCCGCCGAACTCGGCGCCGGGGTCACCTTCAGCACCACGGCCGACGCGCCGAAGGGCGGCATCGTTGTCCTGGCCGTGCCCTTCGCCGCCGCCACGTCCGTGGTCAGCAACTACGGCGATGCCCTCGCCGGAAAGATCCTCGTGGACATCACCAACCCGGTGAATTTCGAGACCTTCGATTCCCTGGTCGTCGGCCCGGACACGTCCGCCGCCGAGGAGATCGCCAAGCTGGCCCCCGCCGGCGCCAAGGTGGTCAAGGCCTTCAACACGACCTTTGCAGGGACCCTGGCCGCGGGCCAGTCCGGTGGCCAGCCGCTGGATGTCTTCATTGCGGGGGACGACGCCGACGCCAACGGCGCGGTCAGCGACTTCGTCGGCGCGGCCGGCCTTCGCCCGCTCGTCGTCGGCCCGCTCAAGCGGGCGAGGGAGCTCGAGGGCTTCCAGTTCGTCCTGATGACCCTCCAGGCGAACCCGGAGTTCTCGGACTTCAACTGGGACACCGGACTGAAGGTCACCAACTAAATGGAGGCCACCTTCGCGGATCCCGTGGTGGCGACCGCCGGGTCGGCCGACCCGGCGTCGCCGCTGGTGGTGCTGCTGCACGGCCGGGGCTCAAACGAGCGCGAGATTCTTGGCCTTGCCGACCGGCTTCCCGCCGGACCTGCCTACGCCGCGGTGCGGGCGCCGATTGCCGAAGGCGGCGGCTATGCCTGGTTCGCCAACCGGGGCATCGGCCGTCCCGTCGCCGAATCGCTGCGCAGCACCATGTCCTGGTTCCGGACCTGGCTCGACGCGGTGGCGCCCGAGGGCAGGCCGGTCGTGCTGGTCGGTTTCAGCGGGGGCGCCGCGTTTGCCGGCGGCCTGCTGCTGGCGGACCCGGCACGCTTTGCCGGCACGGCAATCCTGTACGGCACCTTGCCGTTCGACGCCGGTGTGCCCGCCACCCCGGGGCGGCTGGCCGGCGCCCCGGTCTTCGTTGCCCACGGCGAGCAGGACCGGGTCATCCCGGCGGAGCTGCTGGCGCGCACCTGGCAGTATCTGCTGACCGAATCCGGAGCCGCGGCGCATTCCCGCCGCGATCCCGGCGGCCACGGCATCACCGGACAGGCGCTGGCCGAGCTCGGCGCCTGGATCGGCGGGCTGGCCACGGCGTAGGCTCCCGCCCGCGGCGCGGGCTGAGCTGCCTGTGAGGACCGGCCGGCTCCGCGGGTTAGGCTTCGCCTGTCAGTCCACGGGTGAAGCGGAGGAAATGCGTGAAGTGGGATCCAGCCAGGTACGTGCAATTCGGCGACTACCGGGACAGGCCCTTCTTCGACCTGACCGCACGCATCCACGCGGACGCGCCGCGGCACGTCGTGGACCTCGGCTGCGGGCCCGGCAACCTCACCGCCACCCTGGCCGCGCGCTGGCCCGGGGCGGCGGTGGAGGGGCTGGATTCCTCCGCCGAGATGCTCGCGAAGTCCGGCACCTTCGCTGGCGCCGCCGGAAACCTCGCCTTCGGCCTGGCGGATATCACCGACTGGATGCCGAGGCCGGACGCCGACGTCGTGGTCACTAACGCAGCTCTGCAGTGGGTGCCCGGCCACCGCGAACTGCTGCCCCGCTGGCTGGCAGCACTGCGGCCGGGCGCCTGGTTCGCCCTCCAGGTGCCGGGCAACTTCACTGCGCCATCCCACACGCTGATGCGCGCCCTGGCCGGCTCGGACGCATGGTCCGGCCGCCTCGCCGGCGTGCTTCGCCACGAGGACGTGGTGGCGGAACCCGCGGAATATCTTGGGCTGATGCTCGATGCGGGCTGCGACGCTGACGCCTGGGAAACCACTTACCTGCAGCTCCTGCCCGGAACCGATCCGGTGCTTGACTGGGTGCGGGGAACGGGCCTCCGCCCGATACTGGCAGCACTCACGGACGAGGAGGCCCGCCGGTTCGAAGCGGAGTACGCGCGGCTGCTGCGCGAGGCCTATCCGCCTGGCCCCCACGGAACGGTCTTCCCGTTCCGGCGGATCTTCGCCGTTGCCCGGAAGCGCGGCTGAAGGGACAGTCCGCCGGGCCGGCCCCAGGACGCTAGGTGCGAGGAATTACCCCGGATCCCGCCGCTTTGACGGATGTGACACGCCGTGTGACAACAAACGGAGTGGGTGGGGCATACAATGACAAAGCGGTCTGGGGGCGGCCGTCATCTGTTCCGGATCCGGGCCCTGTTCTGATGATGGAGGTTCGGTGCTCTTTAACCTGATTGGACGGCTGCTCGCCGCCCACAGGATGACCGTCCTGGCCATCATCTTCCTGCAACTCCTGCAGACCACAGCCAGTCTGGTGCTCCCCACCCTGAACGCTGCCATCATCGACGACGGCATTGTCGCCGGAAACACTCCGGTGATCCTGCGGCTGGGCGGCTGGATGGCGGTTGTCGCCGCGCTCCAGGTCGGCGCCGCCATCGCCGCCGGCTATCTCGGCGCCGTCGTCGCCATGCGCGTGGCGCGGGAACTGCGCGAGGAACTGTTCGCCAAGGTCCAAACCCTCTCCTCGCAGGAGATCGGCGAGTTCGGGGCGCCCAGCCTCGTCACCCGTGCCACCAACGACGTCACCCAGATCCAAAACCTCACGGTCCTCGCTTTTACTATGCTGGTCGCGGCGCCCGCCAGCTTCATCGGCGGGATTGCCCTTGCGGTGCACCAGGACCTTGCCCTGTCCGGGATTGTGGTGGCGGTCATCCCGGTCCTCGCGGTCATCATGTTCCTGATCGTCCGCCGCCTGATTCCGCTCTACCGGCAGGGCCAGAAACTCATTGACCGGATCAGCCGCGTGCTCCGGGAGCAGATCATCGGAGCCAACGTCATCCGCGGCTTCGTCCGTCAGGATCACGAGATCCGCCGCTTCGACGCCGCCAACCGGGACCTCACCAGGAACAACCTGGACTCCGCGCTGCTGGTCGCCGGCATGAATCCGATGATCATGGTGGTGGTGAACCTGTCCTCCGTCGCGGTGGTCTGGTTCGGCGGCCACCGGATCCAGTCCGGAGAGATGCGGCTCGGTGCGCTGACCGCGTTCATCGCCTACATTCTGCAGATCCTGATCGCCATCATGATGGCGATGTACGTGTTCACCACGGCACCGCGCGCGGCGGCCTGCGCCGAGCGGATCCAGGCGGTCCTCGACACCGAGCCCGCCATCGACGGGCCGGCCGTGGAGCCGCCGGCGGCGTTACCCGAAGGGACGGCACCGGACGGGAGGGTACCGGAAGGGACTGTGGAGTTCCGCGACGTGGCCTTCGCTTATCCCGGGGCCGAAGCGCCGGTGCTGGCCGGGGTCTCGTTCACCGCCGTACCAGGGACGACGACGGCGATCGTCGGCGCCACAGGCAGCGGCAAGACCACGCTGCTGAACCTGCTGCCGCGCTTCCTCGATCCGTCGGCAGGCACCATCAGCATCGGCGGCCGCGACACCCGTTCCCTGCCGCTGGCGTCGCTGCGACGCCTGATCGCCATGGTGCCGCAGCACTCCTACCTCTTCTCGGGCACCCTCGCCGAGAACCTGCGGATGGGCGCACCGGACGCGAGCGACGCGGAACTGTGGCGGGCACTGGAGACCGCCCAGGCCGCGGACTTTGTCCGGGACCTCGACGGCGGCCTGGACGCCCCGGTCCGCCAGGGCGGCACCAATTTCTCCGGCGGCCAGCGCCAGCGCATGTGCATCGCCCGGGCGCTGCTCCGGGCCGCCCCGGTCTACGTTTTCGACGACAGCTTCTCCGCCCTCGACTACGGCACCGACGAGCGACTCCGCGCGGCGCTGGCCCCACTTCTGCGTTCGGCGACGGTGCTGGTCGTGGCCGAACGCGTCGCCACGATTGGGGACGCGGGGCTGATCCTGGTGTTGGAGGACGGCCGGCTGGTCGCGCAGGGCACCCACGAGGAGCTGATGGCGACGTCGCCGACCTACCAGGAAATCGCCGCCTCCCAGCTGGTCCTGGAGGAAACAGCGTGAGCGCCGCCTTCCCGGCTGCCTCCGGGACCGCCGCCAAATGGCGGGCCGCCGGGAGGCTGCTGGGGCTCCTGCGCCCGGTGCGCCTCCGGATGGCCGGCGTCATCGCCGCGACCTGCGGCTTCGCCGCCCTGAACGTGGCCGCGCCCAAATACCTTGGCGACGCCACCGACGTCGTGGTGCAAAGTGTCGTGCGCGGCGCCTTCGATGAGTCGAAGCTGGGCCGCCTGCTGCTCGCTGTGGCGCTGATGTACCTCGGCGCCTCGCTGTTCAGCTGGATCCAGGGCGCCCTGACGGCCACGGCCGTGCAGCGGCTCAGTTACGGGCTCCGTGCCTCCGTGGAGCAGAAACTGCACCTGCTGCCCTCCAGCCATTTCGACGACCAGCACCGCGGCGACGTGCTCAGCCGCGCCACCAACGACGTCGACAACGTCTCGCAGGCGCTTAACCAGCTGCTCAACCAGCTCATCATGTCGGTCCTGATGCTCTCCGGCGCCCTGGCCATGATGTTCTGGCTGTCGTCGCTGCTGGCGTTGGTGGCCCTCGCCTCGGTCCCGGTCTCCACCGTGATTACCGTGCTCGTGGCGCGGAAGTCGCAGGCACACTTCACCGCGCAGTGGAGCAGCACCGGCGATCTGCACTCGCACCTGGAAGAGTTCTTCACCGGGCACGAGGTAGTCAAGGCGTTCGGCCGCCAGCAGGCGGCCGCGGACATCTTCCGGGCGAGCAACGACCGTCTCTTCCGGGCGGCCTCCGGCGCCCAGTACCTGTCCGGCGTCGTGCAGCCGCTGATGATCTTCGTCTCCAACCTTAACTACATCGCGGTCGCGGTACTCGGCGCGCTGCAGGTCGCCACCGGCAGCATGACGATCGGCGGCGTCCAGGCGTTCATCCAGTTCAGCCGGCTCTTCAGCCAGCCGATGGGCCAGATCGGCGGCATGCTGACCCTGATGCAGTCCTGCGCGGCCTCCGCCGAGCGGGTCTTCGCGCTGCTGGACGCACCGGAAATCCCCGGGGACGCCCCTGCCGCGGGCGCCGCCGGCGCGGACGCCCCTGCCGAGGGCGCCGCCGGCGCGGCCAGGGCCGCGGCCGCACGCTCCGGCGGCAGAAAATCCGCGGGGCCCACGGGCCGGGTCACCTTCGAGGGCGCGACCTTCGGCTACAGCCCCGGCGCGCCAGTGGTGGAGGATCTGTCCTTCACCGTGGAGCCGGGCCAGACGGTGGCAATCGTGGGCCACACCGGGGCCGGCAAGACCACCGTGGTCAACCTCCTGATGCGCTTCTACGAACTCGACGCCGGCAAGATCACCGTGGACGGCCAGGACATCGCGGAACTGCCGCGCGACGGGCTGCGGGCAGCCATCGGCACCGTGATGCAGGATGCCTGGCTGTTTACCGGGAGCATCCGGGAGAACATCGAATACGGCCGTCCCGGCGCCAGCGACGCCGACATCACCGCCGCAGCCCAGGCAAGCCACGTGGACCAGTTCGTGCGTGCCCTCCCGGCCGGCTACGCCACCATGCTGGGCAACGACGGCGACTCGCTCAGCCGCGGCCAGCGACAGCTCATCTCAATCGCCCGGGCGCAACTGGCCGGCCGCAGCATCCTGATCCTCGACGAGGCCACCAGCTCGGTGGACAGCAGGACGGAGGTCCAGATCCGGCAGGCCATGTCCAGGCTGCGGCAGGGCAGGACCAGCTTCGTGATCGCCCACCGCTTGTCCACCGTCCGCGACGCTGATCTAATTCTCGTCATGGACCACGGACGGATTGTTGAACAAGGGAACCACCAGGAACTGATGGCGGGGGAGGGCCTCTACACGGGCCTCTACCGTGCCCAGTTCGCCGGCCGGGAAGAATTCGACGGCGTCCTGGAGCCCGAACTGTGACCCCGCCGGAGTCCGGCCTGGCACGCTTTCCCGGCGGCTGGAAACCCAACACCGGCAGCTCGGTGCCGCTGTTCGAACAGCTCCGGCTGAACATCATCGAGCGGGCCGACGACGGCACCCTCGCGCCGGGCACCCGGCTACCCGCCGTCCGCAGCCTGGCGGCCGATCTCGGTGTCGCGCCGCACACCGTGGCGCGCGCCTACAAGGAACTCGAAGCCGCCGGCGTCGTCGCCACCCGTGGCAGGAACGGCACCGTCGTGTGTGCCCGCGACGAGGCCTGGGGCTCACTGAGCGCGGCGGCCGCGGAATTCGCGGCGGCCGCTAAAGCCCAGGGCGCCAGCTTCGCCGAAGCCGTCCAACTCCTGGCGGCCGCATACGACCGCCATTAGCTCAACCGCCAATAGCACAACAGCAGTCGGAATGGATATTCGAAGAAGTTTTCGATTAGCATTGGAGGCGTGCCTAAAGCCGTAGCTGAAGAACCTGCCGTCGATGTCCAGCCCGCCGCCGCTCCGGAAAACTCCGGAAAAGCCGCCGGCCCCCAGCCATCAGGCCCGGCGTCGCCGGGCGCGGAGCTGGTCCGCCCCGACCTTTCCCGGCTGGTCGTGAAGGGCGCACGCGAACACAACCTGCGCAACGTCGACCTCGACCTGCCCCGCGACGCGATGATTGTCTTCACGGGGCTTTCCGGCTCCGGCAAATCCTCGCTCGCCTTCGACACGATCTTCGCCGAAGGCCAGCGCCGCTACGTCGAGTCGCTCTCCGCCTACGCCCGCCAGTTCCTCGGCCAGGTGGACAAGCCCGACGTCGACTTCATCGAAGGCCTGTCGCCGGCCGTGTCGATCGACCAGAAGTCCACCAGCAAGAACCCCCGCTCCACCGTGGGCACGATCACCGAGATCTACGACTACATGCGCCTGCTCTGGGCCCGCGTGGGGCGCCCGCACTGCCCGGTCTGCGGCGAGCCCGTCACCAAGCAGACGCCCCAGCAGATCGTCGACCAACTGCTGGAACTGCCCGAGGGCACCCGCTTCCAGGTGCTGGCCCCGGTGGTCCGCGGCCGCAAGGGCGAATTCGTCGAGCTGTTCAAGGAGCTCACCGCCAAGGGCTACTCCCGGGCCCGGGTGGACGACAAACTGATCCAGCTCAGCGAACCGCCCAAGCTCGGCAAGCAGTTCAAGCACACCATCGAGGTCGTCGTGGACCGCCTGGTCGTGAAGGAAGGCATCAGCCAGCGACTCACGGACTCGGTGGAAACCGCGCTGGGCCTGGCCGAAGGCCGTGTCCTGGCCGAATTCGTCGACCTCGAGGCGGACGATCCGGAGCGGATCCGGGCCTTCTCGGAGCACCTCGCCTGCCCCAACGAGCACCCTCTCGCGATTGACGAAATCGAGCCCCGATCGTTCTCCTTCAACAACCCCTTCGGCGCCTGCTCGGCCTGCAGCGGCATCGGCACCAGGCTCGAAGTGGACGAGGAACTCCTCATCCCCAACCCCGAGCTCTCGCTCTCCGAGGGCGCCATTGCGCCCTGGTCGCTGGGCGCCGCCACCACCGAATACTGGAACCGGCTCCTCGGCGGCCTGGCTAAAGAGCTCGGCTTCAAGATGACCACGCCTTGGGAGAAGCTCTCCGCCGAGGCGCGGCAGACCGTGCTGCACGGCAAGGACCACAAGGTCGTGGTGCAGTACCGCAACCGTTTCGGCCGGGAGCGCAAATACAGCACCGGCTTTGAAGGCGTGGTCCAGTACGTGCATCGCAAGCACACCGAAACCGACTCGGACTCGGCCCGCGACCGCTACGAGGAGTACATGCGGCAGGTCCCGTGCCCGGCCTGCAACGGCGCCCGGCTGAACCCGGCGTCGCTGTCGGTCCTGATCAACGGCAAGTCCATCGCGGAGGTCGCCGCGCTGCCGATGCGCGAGTGCGCGCACTTCCTCGACAGCCTGGTCCTCACCGGCCGCGAGGCTCAGATCGCCCACCAGGTCCTCAAGGAGATCCAGGCCCGCCTGACCTTCCTGCTCGACGTCGGCCTGGAATACCTGAACCTGGAACGGCCCTCCGGCACCCTGTCCGGCGGCGAGGCCCAGCGCATCCGGCTGGCCACCCAGATCGGCTCCGGCCTCGTCGGTGTGCTCTACGTCCTGGACGAGCCCTCCATCGGCCTGCACCAGCGCGACAACCGGCGCCTGATCGAAACCCTCACCAGGCTCAGGGACCTCGGCAACACCCTGATCGTGGTCGAACACGATGAGGACACCATCCAGGAGGCCGACTGGGTGGTGGACATCGGACCCGGCGCCGGCGAGCACGGCGGCATGGTGGTGCACTCCGGGTCCTACCAGGACCTGCTGGAGAACACCGAGTCCTTGACCGGCGACTACCTCTCCGGCCGGAAGTCCATCGCGGTGCCGAAGAAGCGCCGCAAGTACGACAAGAAGCGCGAGCTGAAGGTCGTCGGGGCCAAGGAAAACAACCTGCTCAACGTTGACGCCGCCTTCCCGCTGGGCCTGTTTACGGCCGTCACCGGTGTCAGCGGTTCAGGCAAGTCCACCCTGGTCAACGAGATCCTCTACAAGGTGCTCGCCAACAAGCTCAACGGCGCCAAGCAGGTCGCCGGGCGGCACAAGACCGTCCAGGGCCTTGAGCACCTGGACAAGGTGGTGCACGTCGACCAGAGCCCCATCGGCCGGACCCCGCGCTCCAACCCGGCCACCTACACGGGAGTCTTCGACCACATCAGGAAGCTCTTCGCCGAAACCACCGAGGCCAAGGTCCGCGGCTACCAGCCCGGCCGGTTCTCCTTCAACGTCAAGGGCGGCCGCTGCGAGGCCTGCTCCGGCGACGGCACGCTGAAGATCGAGATGAACTTCCTGCCGGACGTCTACGTGCCCTGCGAGGTCTGCCACGGCGCACGCTACAACCGCGAAACGCTCGAGGTGCACTACAAGGGCAAGACCATCGCGGACGTCCTCAACATGCCGATCGAGGAGGGCGCGGAGTTCTTCGCCGCCTTCTCGCCGATCGCGCGGCACCTGAAGACCCTCGTCGACGTCGGCCTCGGCTACGTGCGGCTGGGGCAGCCCGCCACGACACTCTCGGGCGGCGAGGCGCAGCGCGTGAAACTGGCCGCGGAGCTGCAAAAGCGCTCAAACGGTCGCAGCGTCTATGTCCTCGACGAGCCGACCACCGGCCTGCACTTCGAGGACATCCGCAAGCTGCTGATGGTGCTGCAGGGACTGGTCGAAAAGGGCAACACCGTGATCACGATCGAACACAACCTCGACGTCATCAAGAGCGCCGACTGGATCGTGGACCTGGGCCCCGACGGCGGTTCCGGCGGCGGCCGGATCGTCGCGTCCGGCACACCGGAGCAGGTGGCGAAGTCCAAGGAAAGCCACACCGCGGCGTTCCTCGCCGACATCCTGGGCTGACGGGCCGCCGACGGCGGAAATCTTCCCTGATCTATTCCCGACAGGGCATGCAATTTTCTGCCATCCGCGCGGTCGTGAGAAACTACTCCGGTGACCCATACCACCGTGCCCGTTATCTTTGACCTCGACGGCACTCTTGTCGACCCGGCCGGGGGGATCACGGACGGAATCGCGGCGGCCCTCACCGAACTCGGCCTGCCGGTGCCGGGCACGGACCGGCTGGACGCCATGATCGGGCCGAAGCTCAGCCACTCACTGAGGGATATCGCGGGGGTCCCGCCCGAACAGCTCGACGACGCCATCCGCATCTACCGCGGGCACTACCTGGCCACCGGCATCGCCCAAAGCAGGCTTTACCCGGGCATCCGGGCGCTGCTGGAAACCCTGGTCGAGGCAGGACGGCCCGTCGCCGTCGCCACCCAGAAGCCCGAAGGCATCGCCCGCACCGTCCTGGAGCACCACGGCATCGCCGCCCTGTTCCACACCATCCGCGGCTCGGCCGCCGACGAGGCGGCAGCCGCCGGTGCGCCGTCCGGGAAAGCTTCGATCGTGGCCGCGGCGCTGGCGGACCTCTCCACCCGGTATGGCGCGGACAGCGAATATGCGGTGATGGTGGGGGACCGGGCACAGGACGTGGCCGGGGCGGCTGCGAACGGACTCGACTGCATCGGCGTAGGCTGGGGTTTTGCGCCCGACGGCGAACTGCACGCGGCCGGCGCCGTCGAGATCGTGCACACCACCCTGGCGCTCCACGCTACGATCACCAGACTCTCCGAACGCCCGGGGACCGAAGCCCTGAATGAGGTGCACACCATTGGCAATGTTTGACGCGATCCGCTGGACCACCCGCGGGCTCATCTCCTCGACCTGCCGTCCTACCGTGATCGGCCTCGAGAATGTGCCCAAGGAAGGCCCCTTCATCGTGGCGCCGAACCACCTCTCCTTCCTGGACAGCGTGATCGTGCAGGCCCTTATGCCTCGGCCGGTGGCGTTCTTCGCCAAAGCGGAATACTTCACCACCGGCGGCGCCAAGGGCCGGATGATGAAGTCCTTCTTCGAGGCCGTGGGCTCCATCCCGGTCGAACGCGGTGAACAGGCCGCCAGTGTCCAGGCACTGAAGACGCTGCTGGACATCCTCGACGCCGGCAAGGGCGTGGGAATCTACCCGGAGGGCACCCGCTCACGCGACGGCATCCTCTACCGCGGCCGCACCGGCGTCGGCTGGCTTGCCCTCACCACCGGCGCCCCCGTGATCCCGGTCGGACTGATCGGCACGGAGAACCTGCAACCCGCGGACAGCAACAAGGTCAAGCCCCAGCACTTCACCATGAAGGTGGGCGAGCCGCTCTACTTCGAGAAGACCGGGCCGGACCATTCCCTCCCGGCGCGGCGCCAGGTCACGGACCGCATTATGGACGCCATCGCGGAACTCAGCGGGCAGCAACGGGCCACCACCTACAACCAGAGCAAGAGCGTCGACTAATCGGGGCACCCCGCCTGCGCGCCCCTTCGGGGCCGTGCGTCCGCTACGCCGGCGGGCCCTTACCGGCCGGCTCCGTGAAGGTTCAGTAGAATAGATCAGTGGCAAATCCAGCTAGTTACCGGCCCCAGACCGGGGAGATCCCGAACAACCCGGGTGTGTACCGCTTTCGCGACCCGCACGGCCGGGTCATTTACGTGGGCAAGGCCAAGAACCTCCGCTCGCGGCTGAACTCCTACTTCGCCAACCCCGCCGGCCTGCTGCCCAAGACCTACGCGATGGTCCATACCGCCAGCAGCGTGGAGTGGACGGTGGTGGGCAGCGAGCTGGAATCGCTGCAGCTGGAATACACCTGGATCAAGGAATTCAAGCCGCGGTTCAACGTGATGTTCCGGGACGACAAATCCTACCCCTACCTGGCCGTCACGATGGGGGAGAAGTACCCCCGGGTACAGGTCCTGCGCGGCGAACGGCGCAAGGGGACACGGTATTTCGGCCCGTACACGGCGGGAGCCATCCGCGACACCATGGACACCCTGCTGCGGGTCTTCCCGGTCCGCAGCTGCAGCCCCGGGGTCCTGAAGCGCGCCGAGGCCAGCGGTCGGCCCTGCCTGCTCGGCTACATCGACAAATGCGCCGCCCCCTGCGTGGGCCGCATCTCGGCCGAAGACCACCGGGCCCTCGCCGAGGATTTCTGCGCCTTTATGGGCGGCGAAGCCAAGCGCTTCGTCTCCCGGCTGGAGAAGGACATGGCCGCCGCCGTGGCCGAGCTCGACTACGAACGCGCCGCCCGGGTCCGGGACGACATCGTCGCGCTGAAGAAGGTCTTTGAACGCAACGCCGTGGTCCTCGCCGAAGACACCGACGCGGACGTGTTCGCGCTGTACGAGGACGAACTCGAGGCGGCGGTCCAGGTCTTCCACGTGCGGGGCGGGCGGATCCGCGGCCAGCGCGGCTGGGTGGTGGAAAAAGTCGAGGATTCCACCACCCCAGACCTCGTGGAACACCTGCTGCAGCAGGTCTACGGCGAGGAAGCCGGAAGCCAGGGCCGGCTGCCCCGCGAGGTGCTGGTCCCCGCCGAGCCCAGCAATGCCGCCGAGCTCGCCCAGTGGCTCAGCGGGCTGCGCGGCGCCCGGGTGGACGTCCGCGTGCCGCAGCGCGGCGACAAGGCCGCGCTGCTCTCCACCGTGCGTGACAACGCCGAACACGCGCTCAAGCTGCACAAGTCCCGCCGCGCCGGCGACCTGACCATGCGTTCCCAGGCGCTTCAGGAACTCCAGGAAGCCCTTGACCTGCCCGTCGCTCTGTTGCGGATCGAATGCTTCGACATCTCGCATGTGCAGGGCACCAACGTCGTGGGTTCCATGGTGGTGGTCGAGGACGGCCTGCCCAAGAAATCGGACTACCGGAAGTTCTCGGTCACGGGGGAGGCCGCCAACGACGACACCGCCGCCATGCACGACGTCCTGACGCGGCGTTTCCGGAACTACCTGCAGGAACAGGCCGAGAAGACGGACTCCGGTTCCTCGCCCCTGGCTGCCGCCCAGGCCGCCGCCGTGGCCGACGCCCCGCTTGAGGACACCACGACGCCGGCGCCACGGACGAAGTTTGCCTACCCGCCCAACCTCGTCGTCGTCGACGGCGGCAAGCCCCAGGTCAACGCCGCCGCCCGCGCCCTGGCCGAACTCGGTATCGACGACGTCTACGTCGTCGGACTGGCCAAACGGCTTGAGGAGGTCTGGCTGCCGGACAGCGACTTCCCGGTCATCCTGCCGCGCGCTTCGGCCGGCCTTTACCTACTGCAGCGGATCCGCGACGAAGCGCACCGCTTCGCCATCACCTTCCACCGGCAAAAGCGCGGCAAAGCCATGACCGCCTCCGCGCTCGACGGCGTCCCCGGCCTGGGCGAGTCCAAGCGCAAGGCGCTGCTAAACCAGTTCGGCTCGGTCAAGGGCATTCGGGCCGCCAGCATCGAAGAGCTGACAGCCGCGAAGGGCATCGGCCCCGCACTGGCCGGCGCCATCGTGCGGCATTTTAGCGACGACTCGGGCGCGGACGGGCCGGTTGCGCCGGCCATCAACATGACGACCGGTGAAATCCTCGAAACTTAGCTAGCTCCGGCAATCTTGGCTAGGGTAAGGAGCTGAGGTAGGACGCGGCCGGCAGGCAACTGCCCCGCGCCCCGGCCTCGCGGCAGAGCAAACAGCAGAGATGGGGCACGACTGATGGCAGAGTCAACGGCAGGATCCGGCGTGGAAGCGGACGGGTTGACCCCCGTCAAGCCCGTAGAGGCGGAGCTGCTCGTGGTGACCGGGATGTCGGGGGCAGGCCGGAGCACCGCCTCGGATGCCCTCGAAGACCACGGCTGGTACGTCGTGGAAAACCTGCCGCCACAGATGCTCGGAACGCTCGCGGAACTCGTCTCCCACGCCCCGCGCTCCATCTCCAAGCTCGCCGTCGTTATGGACGTCCGCAGCAAGGATCTTTTCGCGGACATCCGCACCGCGCTGCGCAATCTCGAGGCCAGCGGTGCCACCTTCCGGGTCCTGTTCCTGGACGCCAGCGACGACGTGCTGGTCCGCCGCTTCGAACAGGGCCGGCGCCCGCACCCGCTGCAGGGCGGCGGCCGGATCCTCGACGGCATTGCCGCGGAGCGTGAGCTGCTGCACGAACTGCGCGAATCCTCGGACATCGTCCTGGACACCTCCGCGCTCAATGTCCACGGCCTCGCGACCGCCATCACCGAGCTGTTCAGCGAAACCGGCCCGGTGGCACTGCGCCTAAACGTCATGAGTTTCGGCTTCAAGTACGGTCTGCCCGTGGACGCCAACTTCGTCGCCGACGCCCGATTCATCCCGAACCCGCACTGGGTGCCGCAGCTGCGCCCGCACACCGGGCTGGACAAGGACGTCAGTGACTACGTGCTCGAAGCGGAAGGCGTCAGCAACTTCGTTGAACGCTACGTGCTGGCGCTCGAACCGGTCCTGGACGGCTACCGGCGCGAGAACAAGCACTACGCGACGATCGCCGTCGGCTGCACCGGCGGGAAGCACCGCTCGGTAGCCGTTGCCGTTGAACTCTCACGCCGGCTCGCACAATACCCCCGCGTCACCGTCACCACCACCCACCGGGATCTGGGCCGCGAATAATGGCGCTCCTGACCGGGCCCCTGCCCCTGGTGCCGGCCGCCAGCGCGGCCTTCGCCGGCCAGCAGGACAAAGGCCCCTCCGTGGTCGCCCTGGGCGGCGGCCACGGCCTCTCCGCCTCGCTCTCGGCCCTGCGCCTGCTCACCTCGGAGCTGACCGCCATCGTCACGGTCGCGGACGACGGCGGCTCCTCCGGCCGGCTGCGCGAGGAGTACGGCGTGCTGCCGCCCGGTGACCTCAGGATGGCGCTCTCCGCGCTCTGCGACGACACCGACTGGGGCCGGACCTGGCGTGACGTCATGCAGCACCGTTTTGTCCCCGGCAAGGGCCGCGGCGGCTCCCTCGACGAGCACGCCATGGGCAACCTGCTGATCGTCACACTGTGGGAGCTGCTGGGGGACACCGTGGCCGGCCTGCAGTGGGCCGGAGCGCTCCTCGGCGCCCGGGGGCAAGTCCTTCCGATGTCCACCACCCCGCTCACCATCGAGGGCCAGGCCCGGGTCTCCCGGCCCGACGGCACATCGGCGCTGGAGACGGTCAGCGGGCAGGCCCGGTGCGCCATCGCCGGCCGGCTCGAGGCCGTCCGCCTGCTGCCCGAGTCCGCCCCCGCCTGCGTCGAGGCGCTGACCGCGATTGAGCTCGCGGACTGGGTGGTCCTCGGCCCCGGCTCCTGGTACACCTCCGTCCTGCCGCACCTGCTGCTCCCGGAGATGCGCGACGCGCTGTGCAGCACCGAAGCCCGGCGCTGCCTCACGATGAACCTCGCCACGGACACCAAGGAGACCCTCGGTATGTCCGCCGCCGACCACCTGCGCGTGCTGCGGGAGTACGCCCCCGAGTTCACGATCGACGTCGTCCTGGCCGACCCGGCCTCGGTGCCTGACCTGCCGGACTTCGAACGGGCCGCCGGGATGCTGGGAGCAGAGGTGGTCTTGGGTAAAGTAGGGGCGTCGAGCCGCCGGCCGATCCACGACCCGCTGCGCCTGGCAACGGCGTACCACGACATTTTCGGGAACAGGTAGGAAAGGTGCCATGGCACTGACAGCATCAGTCAAGGAAGAGCTTTCCCGGCTGGATATCAAGAAGTCCTCGGTCCGCAAGGCCGAGGTGTCCGCCATGCTCCGTTTCGCCGGGGGATTGCACATCATCTCCGGCCGGATCGTGATCGAGGCCGAAGTGGACCTCGCGTCGACCGCCCGCCGGCTCCGCGCCGCCATCGCGGAAGTCTACGGACACCAGAGCGAGATCATCGTGGTCTCCGGCGGCGGGCTGCGCCGCGGCAGCCGCTACGTGGTGCGGGTGGTCCGCGACGGCGAGGCCCTCGCCCGCCAGACCGGCCTGCTGGATGCCCGGGGCCGGCCCGTCCGCGGCCTGCCTTCCGTTGTGGTGAACGGCTCCGCCGCCGACGCCGAGGCGGTCTGGCGCGGCGCGTTCCTGGCCCACGGCTCGCTCACCGAGCCCGGCCGGTCCTCCGCGATGGAGGTCACCTGCCCCGGTCCGGAGTCCGCCCTCGCGCTCGTCGGCGCGGCGCGCCGCCTCGGCATCCAGGCCAAGGCCCGCGAAGTCAGGGGAGTGGACCGCGTGGTGATCCGCGACGGCGACACGATTGCCGCGCTGCTGACCAGGATGGGTGCGCACGATGCGCTCATGGTCTGGGAGGAACGGCGGATGCGCAAGGAAGTCCGTGCCACCGCGAACCGGCTCGCCAACTTCGACGACGCGAACCTGCGCCGCTCGGCCCAGGCCGCAGTCGCAGCCGGCGCCCGTGTGGACCGCGCGCTCGAGATCCTCGGCGACGACGTTCCGGACCACCTCAAATACGCCGGCGAACTGCGCGTGGCCCACAAACAGGCCAGCCTCGACGAGCTCGGCCGCCTCGCCGACCCGGTCATGACGAAGGACGCCATTGCCGGCCGGATCCGCCGGCTGCTGGCGATGGCGGACAAGCGGGCGCAGGACCTCGGCATCCCGGGGACCGAGGCCAACGTGACGCCGGAAATGCTGGACGAGTAGCCACCGCCGGGGATCAGGGCCAGAATCGGATCCAGCGGCCGGGAATACCCCGGCGCAGCCGGAGGCTATGACCACTGGATCCCCATCCATGAAAACTTCCGGGTGTTGAACCATCCGGATGCACAATCCGAGAGTTAGCAAAACCGGACGAGCCGTCCACGACATTGGAGGATTTTGTGACCGAATACGTACTGCCTGAACTTGATTACGACTACGCCGCGCTGGAGCCGCACATCTCCGCGAAAATCATGGAGCTGCACCACAGCAAGCACCACGCGGCCTACGTCGCCGGCGCCAACAACGCGCTGAAGCAGCTGGCGGAGGCCCGCGATAAGGGCGATTTCGCCAACATCAACCGCCTCTCCAAGGACCTCGCCTTCCACACCGGCGGCCACATCAACCACTCCGTGTTCTGGAAGAACCTCTCCCCGGACGGCGGCGACAAGCCCGAAGGCGAGCTCGCTGCCGCCATCGACGATGCGTTCGGGTCCTTCGACGCGTTCCGCGCCCAGTTCAGCGCCGCGGCCCTTGGCCTGCAGGGCTCCGGCTGGGGCTTTCTGGCCTACGAGCCGATCGGCGGCAACCTCGTCATCGAGCAGCTCTACGACCAGCAGGGCAACGTGGCGCTGGGCACCACCCCGCTGCTGATGCTGGACATGTGGGAGCACGCCTTCTACCTGGACTACGTCAACGTCAAGGCCGACTACGTCAAGGCGTTCTGGAACATCGTGAACTGGGCCGACGTCGCCAAGCGTTTCGACGCCGCCCGGAAGAACGCCACCGGCCTGATCACCCTCTAAGGGCGGCAGACCGAAATATCACTGTAACAAAGCTCACATTTCGGGCCGTTCGGCCCGGATCGTGGAAGGTCCGCCCCCGCACTTGCGGGGGCGGGTCCAGTTAAACGTAAGATGGATCACGGAAGGCGGTTAGCCTTCAGCAACGTGGCTGGTCGCCCTCCGATCTGGTAATCATCTCTGCCCAATGGCGTGCGGGATCTGTTAGTTGGCTTGAACGCCTACTCAACTAGTCGTGCTTGAGAGAGCACCAAGGAGACTGAAAACGTGACGACACGTATTGGTATCAACGGCTTCGGCCGCATCGGCCGCAACTACTTCCGCGCCGCACTCGCCCAGGGAGCCGACCTTGAGATCGTTGCCGTCAACGACCTCACCAGCCCGGAGGCCCTCGCCCACCTCTTCAAGTACGACTCCGTCGGCGGCCGTCTGGCCGAATCCATCGAGGTAAAGGACGGCAACATCGTCGTCGACGGCAAGACCGTGAAGGTCCTCGCCGAGCGCGACCCGGCCAAGCTGCCCTGGGGCGAGCTGGGTGTCGACATCGTCATCGAGTCCACCGGCTTCTTCACCAAGGCAGCCGATGCGCAGAAGCACATCGACGCCGGCGCCAAGAAGGTCCTGATCTCCGCCCCCGCCTCCGACGAGGACATCACGATCGTGATGGGCGTCAATGACGGCCTCTACGACCCGGCCGCGCACAACATCATCTCCAATGCCTCCTGCACCACCAACTGCCTCGGCCCGCTCGCCAAGGTGGTCAACGACGCCTTCGGCATCGAGCGTGGCCTGATGACCACGATCCACGCCTACACCGCGGACCAGAACCTGCAGGACGGTCCGCACAAGGACCTCCGCCGGGCCCGCGCCGCCGCCATCAACATGGTTCCCACCTCCACGGGAGCCGCCAAGGCCATCGGCCTCGTCCTCCCGGAGCTCAAGGGCAAGCTGGACGGCTACGCCATCCGCGTCCCGGTCCCCACCGGCTCCGCCACCGACCTCACCGTCACCGTCTCGCGCGAAACCACCGTCGAGGAGGTCAACGCCGCGCTGAAGGCCGCCTCCGAGTCGGACGAGCTGAAGGGCCTGCTGACCTACACCGACGAGCCGATCGTCTCCTCGGACATCGTCGGGGACCCGGCGTCGTCGATCTTCGACTCCGGCCTGACCAAGGTCATCGGCAACCAGGTCAAGGTTGTTTCCTGGTATGACAACGAATGGGGTTACTCCAACCGCCTCGTCGACCTCACGGAGCTCGTCGCGTCGAAGCTGGGCTAGGGTAAGACTCATGACATTCCACACCCTCGACGAACTGATCGCTGAAGGTGTCCGCGGGCGGTACGTTCTGGTCAGAAGTGACCTGAACGTGCCGCTCGACGGCTCTACAGTGACTGACGACGGCCGGATCAAGGCCTCCCTGCCAGTGCTGGCGACGCTCACGGACGCCGGTGCCCGTGTGCTGGTCACAGCGCACCTCGGCCGCCCCAAGGGCTCCCCGGACGAGAAGTACTCGCTCAAGCCTGCGGTCGCCCGGCTGGCCGAGATCGCCCCGTTCAGGGTCACCCTGGCCGGCGATACCGTAGGCGAGGCCGCGACTACGGCCGCCGCGGCGCTGCAGGACGGCGAAGCCCTGGTCCTCGAAAACGTGCGCTTCGACGCCCGCGAAACCTCCAAGGACGACGCCGAACGCGGCGCCTTCGCGGATGAACTGGTGGCCCTCACCGGTGCCAACGGCGCTTTCGTGGACGATGCCTTTGGCGCCGTGCACCGTAAGCACGCCAGCGTCTACGACGTCGCCACCCGGCTCCCGTCCTACCAGGGCGACCTGGTCCGCACCGAGGTCGAGGTGCTGCGCAAGCTCACCACCGACACACAGCGTCCCTACGTCGTGGTGCTCGGCGGCTCCAAAGTTTCGGACAAGCTCGCCGTGATCGACAACCTGATCGGCAAGGCGGACACCATCCTGGTGGGCGGCGGCATGCTGTTCACCTTCCTTGCAGCCGAGGGCCACAAGGTGGCCGGCAGCCTGCTGGAAGAGGACCAGATCCCGGTCGTCCAGGAGTACCTCAAGCGGGCGTCGGACGCGGGGACCGAATTCGTCGTCCCGACCGACGTCGTCGTCGCCAGCAAGTTCGCCGCGGACGCGGAGCACGAGACGGTTCCGGCCGACTCGATGGAGTCCAGCCGCTTCGGCGGCGCCGGCATAGGCCTGGACATCGGCCCCGACTCGGCGGCTGCCTTCGCGGAACGGATCCGGGGCGCCAAGACCGTCTTCTGGAACGGCCCCATGGGTGTCTTCGAGTTCCCCGCCTTCGCCGGCGGCACCCGGGCGGTCGCCCAGGCCCTGACCGAGACCGCGGCGTTCTCGGTCGTAGGCGGCGGCGACTCCGCCGCTGCGGTCCGGACCCTCGGTTTCGCCGACGACCAGTTCGGACACATCTCCACCGGCGGCGGCGCCAGCCTGGAATACCTTGAAGGCAAGGAACTCCCCGGCCTGAGCGTCCTGGACCGCTAGGACCACCAGCCGGCAGGGTGGCCGTCCCGTACGCCACCCTGCCGGCTCTTTCACTGCTACGAACCTTTTGGAGATCACGTGACAACGTCAACCAACGGCAAGTACGACCGTAAGCCCTTCATCGCAGGCAACTGGAAGATGAACATGGACCACGTCCAGGGCATCACCCTCCTGCAGAAGCTGGCCTGGACCCTGTCCGACGCCAAGCACGACTACAGCCGGGTGGAGGTTGCCGTGTTCCCGCCGTTCACCGACCTCCGCGGCGTGCAGACCCTCGTCCAGGGTGACGAGCTGGACGTCGCCTACGGCGGCCAGGACCTCTCGCAGTTCGACTCCGGCGCCTACACCGGGGACATCTCCGGGCAGTTCCTCGCCAAGCTCGGCTGCCGTTACGTCCTGGTGGGCCACAGCGAACGCCGCACCATCCACCACGAGTCCGACGAGATCCTCAACGCCAAGACCAAGGCGGCTTTCCGGCACGGCATCACGCCGGTGCTGTGCGTCGGCGAAGGCCTCGAGGTCCGCCAGGCCGGCACCCACGTCGAGCACACCCTCGCGCAGCTCCGGGCCGGCGTCGAAGGGCTCAGCCCGGAACAGGCCGCGGAGCTGGTTGTCGCCTACGAGCCCGTCTGGGCCATCGGCACCGGTGAAGTCGCCGGCCCGGAGGACGCACAGGAAATGTGCGCCGCGATCCGTGCGGAGCTGGCCAGCCTCTTCGACGCCTCGGTCGCCGCCAAGACGCGCCTGCTCTACGGGGGTTCGGTGAAGGCCAACAACGCCGCGTCGATCCTCAAGGAACGCGACGTGGACGGATTGCTGGTCGGTGGTGCCAGCCTGGACGCCGCCGAGTTTGCTAATATTGTCAGGTTCGAGAGTCACTTGCTGACGGACTAGTCCGGACACAGCTACTGGCCCCCGCAATCCCCTCTTCTGAAAGGCCGTCGTGGACGTTCTTCATGTCATCCTGCAGGTTCTGCTGGGCATCACCAGCCTCCTGTTGACCTTGCTCATCCTGCTTCATAAGGGTCGTGGCGGCGGTCTGTCCGACATGTTCGGCGGCGGCATGAGCTCCGGGCTCAGCTCCTCGGGTGTTGCCGAGCGGAACCTCAACCGCTTCACGATCATCCTTGGCGTCACCTGGGGCGTTGTCATCATCGCCCTCGGCCTGCTGATGCGCTTCAGCACGGGCGGCGACTCCTAACTACGCGCATCGCCTAAAACTCCATAAGGGCCTTGCGGCCCTCCCCGCATCGGGAGCTCCAGGAATAAACTATCGCTGGCAAACACCACCAGCCGACTAGCCAGGAGTTCCCGATGCTGCATTCTGCTTCCGGATTCAGGGGCATCCGCGTTGGTGCCGTCGCCGGCGCCCCGGCCCGCCATGAGCCCCTCGACGGTGGCGGCGTCGGCCAGCCCCGGATCGGCGTCACCTATCGGTGCGCCAAGGGCCATGAAACGGCCCTGGTGTTCGCGAAGCTCCCGGAAGACCAGATCCCTGGCGTCTGGGACTGCCGGCGCTGCGGCGGGACTGCGACCCGGGACGAGTCCCGCTTCGCGCTGGAGGACGAGCCCGTCGAAGGCTTCAAGAGCCACCTGGAATACGTTAAAGAAAGACGCTCCAGCCAGGACGCCGAAGACGTGCTGGCCGGAGCGCTGGAAAAGCTACGCGCCCGACGCGCCCTTCCGGACGAGCTGCTCGGGGACGCGTGAGGCCGCGTCCTCATCGATCAGCCACAGGGTCTGGAACCGCCCGCGCGGCCCCGCAGCCGGGACCTGGACCGGGTTGGCGCCGGCCAGGGCCAGGCCCACGGCGCCGGCCTTGTCGTCGCCGGCCACCACCATCCACACTTCGCTCGCGGTGTTGATCGTCGGCAGCGTCAGGGACAGCCGTGCCGGCGGCGGCTTGGGGGAGTTGCGGACGCCGACGACGGTCAGGTCCTTCTCCCGGATTCCAGCCTGCTCGGGGAAAAGCGAGGCAACATGGGCGTCGGGGCCCACGCCCAGCAGCACAATATCCAGCCGCGGCAGGCGGCCGGGTTCCTCCGGACGGTCATCGGACATGTCGGCGGCGTGCTCGGCGGCGGCCGCCTCGGCGAGCCGCCGGGCATAGTCGGCCGCGGCCTCCTCAGGGGTTTCGAAGTCGTCCGTGGACCCGGGAACGTGAACGCGCGCCGGGTCCACATTGATGTGGGCCAGTAGCGCCTCGTGTGCCTGGCGGGCGTTGCGGTCGGCGTCGTCCGCGCCGACGAAGCGTTCGTCGCCCCACCAGAAGTTCACCTTGGACCAGTCCACCGCCGGAGCGGCCGGCGACTCGGCGACCGCCTTGAGCGAGCCGATGCCCATGGTGCCGCCGGTCAGCACCACCGTCGCCTCGCCGTGCTTGTCCTGGATATCCACAAGCTTGGTGATCAGGCGTGCCGCGATCGCGGCCATCAGGACCGTCGAGTCAGGATGGATGCTTACTCTGGGGTCAGCGCTCACTGGGACGGACACTCCTTAGGTTGGTACGCGGCAGTCCAATAGTAAGCACTTCGCCGAAGACCTCGTCCGGGTCCAGGCGCCGGAGCTCCTCGGCTAGGCAGTCCTTGAGGCTGCGGCGCGGCAGCGAGATGCGCTGGGCGGGCTGGCCCGGCTGCGTCAGTTCGGCGACGGTCAAGCCGGGCCGGAACAGCTGCACATCGCCGCCGGTGCGGGACAGGCGTACCCGCCGGATGCCGGTGCCGGCCGGATCGGCCACGATGGTCACCGGCGCGTCCAGCGCCAGGGTGAGCCACGCCGCGAGCAACAGGGTGCTGGGGGAGTCCGAGGCGCCTTCGACGGCGACGGCGGTGACCGGGGACGCGTCCACCTGGTCCAGGACCGCGGCCAGCTGGATCCGCCAGTTGGTCAGGCGGGTCCAGGCCAGGTCGGTGTCGCCGGCCTTGTAGGTGCTGCGGAGATTCTCCAGCGCAGCCTGCGGGTCCGCCTCGTTCGCGGAGTCCGTGATCCGGCGGTGCGCGATCCGGCCGATCGACGTCTCGCAGGCATTCCGGGGCGCGCCGTGCGGCCACCAGGCCACGATCGGGGCGTCCGGAAGGAGCAGGGCAGCCACGAGGGATTCGCTTTCCTCCGCGAGCTCACCATAGCCGCGGAGCAGGATGACCTCGGATGCGCCGGCGTCGCCGCCCACGCGGATCTGGGCATCGAGCCGGGTGGGCTTCGAGGCGCCAGCGTCGGCGAGGACGATGATGCGGCACGGGTGCTCGCGGCTCGCCTCGTTGGCGGCTTGGATGGCCTCCTCTTCGAGACCGGACTTCGTCACGACCACGAGGGTCAGCACGCGGCCGAGGGCGATCACGCCGCCCTGTTCGCGCAGCGCCATGATCTTCTTTGAGATCTTGGAGGTTGTTGTGTCTGGAAGATCTACGATCATGGCCTTCTCCAGGTCCGTCCGTCGCGGGCGAGCAGTTCGTCGGCAGAGGCCGGGCCCCAGCTTCCGGGGGCGTATGGCTCGGGCTGTTCGTTCAGGGACGCCCAGTAGTCCTCGAACGGGTCCAGGATCTTCCAGGACAGCTCGACTTCCGCGTGGCGGGGGAACAGCGGAGGCTCGCCAAGCAGCACGTCCAGGATGAGCCGTTCGTACGCCTCGGGGCTGGACTCGGTGAACGAGTGCCCGTAGCCGAAGTCCATCGTGACGTCCCGGACTTCCATCTGTGTGCCGGGGACCTTGGAACCGAAGCGGATCGTGGCGCCCTCATCGGGCTGGACCCGGATCACTACGGCATTCTGGCCGAAGTCGTCCTCGCCGTGGTCACGGAACAGCAGGTTGGGCGCGCGCTTGAAGACGACGGCGATTTCCGTCACCCGGCGGCCCAGCCGTTTGCCGGCCCGCAGGTAGAACGGCACGCCGCTCCAACGCCGGGTGTTGATGTCCACCCGGATCGCTGCGAAGGTCTCGGTGGTGGAATCGGCGGGGATGCCTTCTTCCTCCAGGTAGCCCAGGACCTGCTCGCCGCCCTGCCAGCCGCCGGTGAACTGCCCGCGCGCCGAGTGGGTGGAGAGGTCCTCCGGCAGCCGTACGGCGGCCAGGACCTTTTCCTTCTCGGCGCGGAGGTCGTCCGCGTTGAAGGAGATCGGCTCCTCCATGGCGGTCAGGGCCAGCAGCTGCAGCAGGTGGTTCTGGATGACGTCGCGGGCCGCGCCCACGCCGTCGTAGTAGCCGGCGCGGCCGCCGGTGCCGATGTCCTCGGCCATGGTGATCTGCACGTGGTCCACGTAGTTCGCGTTCCAGAGCGGTTCGAACAGCTGGTTGGCAAAGCGCAGCGCCAGGATGTTCTGCACCGTCTCCTTGCCGAGGTAGTGGTCGATCCGGAAAACCGCGTCCGGCGGAAAGACCGACTCCACAATGTCGTTGAGCTGTCGGGCGGACTCGAGATCGTGCCCGAACGGCTTTTCGATCACGACCCGGCGCCACTTGTCGCCCTCGGCCTGGGCCAGCCCGTGCTTAGAGAGCTGGCGGCAGACGAGTTCGAAGGCCTTCGGCGGGATGGAGAGGTAGAAGGCGTGGTTGCCCCGCGTGCCGCGCTGCTCGTCCAGTTCGTCGATCGTCTCGCTGAGCCGCTCGAAGGCGTCGTCGTCGTCGAACTCACCCTGGACAAAACGGATGCCCTCGGAGAGCTGCTTCCACACCGTCTCGTCGAAGGGGGTCCGGGCGTAGCTCTTGACGGCCTCCTTCACCTCGGCGGCGAAGTCCTCGTTTTCCCACTGCCGCCGGGCGAATCCGACCAGGGCGAAGCTGGGGGGAAGCAGCCCGCGGTTGGCCAGGTCGTAGACGGCCGGCATGAGTTTCTTCCGGGCGAGGTCACCGGTGACGCCGAAGAGCACCAGGGAGGATGGGCCGGCGATGCGGTTCAGCCGGCGGTCCCGCGGGTCCCGGAGCGGATTGCGCCCCCGGCCCGCGGACTTGCGGCCGCCGTTTTGCGAGAGTGGCATGGTTGCTGTGGTGCCTTAGCTTTCGGTGGTGGATGCGGGGCGGCCGGCCAGCGAACTGGCGGCCAGCGCGGAGACGAGGCCCTGCAACTGGCGGACGCCGGCGGCACGGTCCGTGAGATGGAGGCGGAGCACGGGCCGGCCGTGTTCACTGAGGACCTGCGCGTCGCCTGCGGCCTGGGCGGAGATCAGCTCACCGAAGGTGAAGGGACGCTCCGGGATGGCGAGATCCGTCGCGGACGCCGCCGTGACCTGCAGGAACACGCCAATCGCCGGGCCGCCCTTGTGGAACTGGCCGGTGGAGTGCAGGAACCTCGGTCCCCAGCCGAACGTGACGGGACGGCCGCTGAGGGCGGCCAGTTCGTCCCGGATCCCCTCGAGCGGCGCGTAGCTGAGCCGGTCGAAGTAGGCCTGGACGCTGAGGTAGCCGTTGGCGCCAAGCTGGCCGAGCAATGCGCTGACCGCTTCGGCCGCGGTGCCCGCCCCGCCCAGCCAGTCGCCGCCGCGGACCTCGATGGCGCCGTCGGTGAAGCTGGCCGGCGTCGGCTCCGGCTGCGCGTCCAGCAGCCCGCGGGCCGCCACCTTCGCGGCTTCGACGTCGGGCTGGTCGAACGGGTTGATGCCCAGCAGCCGTCCCGCGACGGCGGTGGCGAACTCCCAGGTCATCATCTGCGCTGCCAGGCCGCCTGCGATCGCCGCCTCGTTGGAGCCGAGGTCGACGTCGGCATCGGCTGCGACCAGCCGGATCACCAGCACGTCGTCTGCGCCACCGGTGACCTCCGGGGCATCCGGGCCGGCGACGACCGGCAGCACGCCGGTGCCGAGCTTGCCGGTGGATTCTGCGATGAGCTGTTCAGCCCAGTCGGCGAAGCCCACGATCCCGGAGCCGTCCTCGGCGATGACGATCTTGTCGCGTAGCGGGTTGGTGCCGCCCAGCGCGGCGCCGAGTGCGAGTCCGATGTTCTCCTCGCTGTCGTCATTGAGGATCTCGGCGGTCTCCTCGGCCTCGTCCAGGAAGGCCTGGATGTCCACGCCGGCCAGCCCGCACGGCACCAGGCCGAAAGCGGTCAGCGCCGAGTAGCGGCCGCCTACGTTGGGGTCGGCGTTGAAGACGGCGCGGTAGCCGGCTTCGCGGGATGCCTTGTCCAGCGGGGAGCCCGGGTCGGTGACAATGATGATCCGGCCCTTCGCGTCGAGCCCGGCCTCGGTAAAGGCGTGCTCGAAGACCCGGCGTTGCGAATCGGTCTCCAGAGTCGAACCCGACTTCGAGGAGACCACGATGGCGGTCTCCGCGAGCCGGTCCGCCAGGGCGGCAGCAACCTGCTCGGGGTCGGTGCTGTCCAGGACCGTCAACTCGACGCCGGCGGTTCCGGCGATGACCTCGGGGGCCAGCGAGGAACCGCCCATGCCGCACAGGACAATCCGGCTCACGCCTTCTGCCCGGAGCGCGTCCCGGAGCGACAGGATTTCCGCCACGAGCGGCTGGGAGACGGTGGCGGCCTCCACCCAGCCGAGCCGGACCGCGGCCTCGGCTTCGGCGTCGGGACCCCACAGGGTGGCGTCCTTGGCGAAGATCCGGGTGGCGACCCGGTCCTCCAGCAGGGCGGGCAGGTGCTGTTCGTGGGCCTGGCGGGCGGCGCCCGTGGCGTCGTAGCTGAGAGTGGTCATGGGGGACTATGCGTCCTTCCGTGCAGCGGCGAGGGCGCCCTCGACGTCGGCCAGCAGTTCCTTCCAGCTTGCCACAAACTTGTCGAGGCCTTCGGACTCGAGTACGGCGACGACCTCGTTGTAGGAAATGCCGAGGGCATCCAGGGCGTTGAGGGTGGCGTTAGCGTCGTCGTAGCCTCGGGTGATGGTGTTGCCGGTGATGGCGCCGTGGTCGTAGGTTGCGTCCAGGGTCTTCTCCGGCATGGTGTTCACCACGCCGGGGGCGACGAGCTCGGTGACGTACAGGGTGTCGGGGTAGGCAGGATCCTTGACACCGGTGGACGCCCAGAGCGGCCGCTGCGGGCGTGCGCCGGCCTCGGCGAGCAGGGCCCAGCGCTCGGTGGAGAAGAGCTCCTCGTAGACCTGGTAGGCGAGGCGTGCGTTGGCGACGCCGGCCTTGCCCTTGAGCGCCTTGGCTTCCGCGGTGCCGATCGCGTCGAGGCGCTTGTCGATTTCCGTGTCCACGCGGGAGACGAAGAACGAGGCGACCGAGTGGATCTTCGAGAGGTCGTGGCCGTTTTCCTTGGCCTGCTCGAGTCCGCTCTGGAAGGCGTTGATCACTGCGCGGTAGCGCTCGAGCGAGAAGATCAGGGTCACGTTGACGCTGATGCCGCTCGCCAGCGTGGCGGTGATGGCCTCGAGGCCCTCGATCGTGGCGGGGATCTTGATCAGGACGTTGTCCTTATTGACCTGGCCGTAGAGTTCTTTGGCCTCGGCGATGGTGCCGGCGGTGTCCCAGGCGAGGCGGGGATCCACTTCGATGGAGACGCGGCCGTCGACGCCGTTCGTCGCTGCGGCCACCGGGGCGAACAGCTCGCAGGCGTCGGCGACGTCGGTGGTGGTGATCGCGAACACGGTCTCGTCCACGCTGGCGCCCGAGGCGGCCATTTCACGGATTTTGGCGTCGTAGTCCGTGCCGGTGGTGATCGCGGCGTGGAAGATGCTCGGGTTCGTGGTGACGCCGACGACGTTCTTCTCTTCGATCAGTTTGCGCAGCGTCCCGGTTTCGAGGCGGCCGCGGGAGAGGTCATCGAGCCAGATGGAAACGCCGGCGTCGGACAGCTGCTGGGTGGGGGTGGTGTTCATGGTTCACTCCTGGAGTCTGGGGCCGCCGCCGGCAGGGGCGGCGGCCCGGAATGCGTGAAGTTGGGGGTCAGGCCGTGAGGCCGGCGAGGGATTCCTTGGCGGCGGCGGCCACGGCCTCGGCGGTGATGCCGAATTCCTGGAACAGGCGCTTGTAGTCGGCCGAGGCTCCGAAGTGCTCCAGGCTGATGGAGCGGCCGGCGTCGCCGACGAACTCGCGCCAGCCGAGGGCGAGTCCGGCTTCGACCGAGACGCGCGCCTTGACGTTGGCGGGGAGCACCGTCTCGCGGTAGGCGGCGTCCTGCTTGTTGAACCATTCCACGCAGGGCATGGACACGACCCTGGTGGGGATACCCTCGGCCTGCAGGGCTTCGCGTGCGGCCACAGCGAGCTGGACCTCGGAGCCGGTGCCGATCAGGATGACCTGCGCCTCCGCGGTCGCGCCGCCGGCGGATGCCTCGGCCAGGACGTAGCCGCCCTTGGCGACCCCGGCGGTGGAGGCGAAGGTATCGCCGTCGGCGTCGCCGGTTCCGCGCTCCCAGGTGGGGATGTTCTGCCGGGTCAGCACGATCCCGGCGGGGTTGGCGTGGTTTTCGAGCATCGCCTTCCACGCCGCGGCGACCTCATTGGCGTCGCCGGGACGGACGACGTCCAGGCCCGGGATGGCCCGCAGGGAGGCGAGCTGTTCGACCGGCTGGTGGGTGGGGCCGTCCTCGCCGAGGCCGATCGAGTCGTGCGTCCAGACGTAGAGCGAGGGGACGCCCATCAGGGCGCCGAGCCGGATGGCCGGGCGCTGGTAGTCGGAGAAGATCAGGAAGGTGCCGGAGAAGGCCCGGGTTGCCCCGGCCAGGCTGATCCCGTTCACGATCGACGCGGCGGCGTGTTCGCGGATGCCGAAGTGCAGCACCCGCCCGTACGGGTTGCCCTTCCACGCCTCGGTCTGCCGGGAGGCCGGGATGAACGACGGCGAACCTTCGATCGTGGTGTTGTTCGACTCGGCAAGGTCGGCGGAGCCGCCCCACAACTCGGGCATGACCGGGCCGATCGCGTTCAGGACCTTGCCGGACGCGGCGCGCGTGGAGACGTCCTTGCCGGCTTCGAAGACCGGCAGCGCGGCGTCGAAGTCGGCCGGAAGCTTGCGGGCCTCGACGCGCTCGAGCAGGGCCGCCGCCTCGGGGTTGCCGGACTGCCAGGCCTCGAAGGCCGCCTGCCATTCGGACCGGGCCGCGGCGCCGCGGGCCTGCGCTTCGCGGGTGTGGGCCAGAACCTCGTCGTCAACCTGGAAAGACCGCTCCGGGTCGAAGCCGAGGACCTTCTTCAGGCCGGCGACTTCCTCCGCGCCGAGCGCCGAGCCGTGGATCTTGCCGGTGTTCTGCTTCTTCGGCGCCGGCCACCCGATGATGGTGCGCAGCGAGATGATGGAGGGCCTGCCGGTCTCGGCCTTCGCGGCGAGCAGCGCGGCGTGCAGTTCGGGCACGTCCTCCTTGTATTCGCCGGTGCGGGTCCAGTCGACCCGCTGGGTGTGCCAGCCGTAGGCCTCGTAGCGGGCCAGGACGTCCTCGGTGAACGCGACGTCGGTGTCGTCTTCGATGCTGATGTGGTTCTCGTCGTAGATCACCACGAGGTTGCCCAGTTCCTGGTGGCCGGCGAGCGAGGACGCCTCGGACGTGACGCCTTCCTGCAGGTCGCCGTCGGAGGCAATCACCCACACCGTGTGATCAAACGGGGACTCGCCGGCGGGAGCGTCCGCGTCGAACAGCCCGCGCATCCGCCGCTGGGAGTACGCGAAGCCGACCGCGGACGCCAGGCCCTGGCCCAGCGGGCCCGTGGTGATCTCCACCCCGGCGGTGTGCTTGTACTCCGGGTGCCCGGGGGTCAGGGAACCCCAGGTCCGCAACGCCTCCAGATCCTTCAACTCCAGGCCGTAGCCCGAGAGGAAGAGCTGGATGTAGAGCGTCAGGGAGGTGTGGCCGGGGGACAGGACGAACCGGTCGCGGCCCAACCACTGCGGGTTCGCGGGATCATGGCGCATCAGCTTCTGGAAGAGCAGGTAGGCGGCCGGAGCCAGACTCATCGCCGTGCCGGGGTGGCCGTTACCGACCTTCTCCACCGCATCCGCCGCGAGCACCCGGACGGTGTCCACGGCACGGGCGTCCAGATGAGTCCATGACAGTTCTTGCTCTTCCAAATGTGGCACGAAAACCGGGCCCCTCTCTGTGCTGACGGCCGGTGGCACGAGGTTCCCTCGGGGTTTTCCCGCTGGGGGATTTACCTTGGGGGCCTACCGCCGGGGCACAGTTCGGTGCCCGCCGCGGTTCGTACCAGCCGTTCACCATCGAAACGTTGATCTATCTTTGCGCCGCATGCACGGGTCCGTGAGCGCCGTTGGGGCGCCCGCCCGCGCGTGCTGATCTGTGAGACAGCTTAGCCCCATTCCACCTGCCGGGCAGGGTGCATCTCAGGAATTGGACCGGTTTTGGGCTTATATGAATCACCGTGTGCCGCGGCGGCGGTGAGGCCGTGTTAACCAGCCGGACTCATGCGGGCGCCTTCGGGGCCGGAACGCGGCTGCCGCCACGGTATGATGGTGGCTGGCCACCCATGGGGGCGAGGGCACGCCTGTGCGCTGCGCGTGGACCCCCTCCGAATGCAATGCGCCGGACTTAGGCGCGCTGCGACGACCAGCCGGACTGAACAGCCAGACAGAACAGAGTGACTGCCACCGTGAGCACAACAGATACGCCGCTTAACGCCTCCCAGGCCCCGGCCCGGATCGGCTTCGCCCGCAAAGCCAAGGCCTACCTGGCGCTCACGAAACCCCGGGTGATCGAACTCCTGCTGGTCAGCACCTTGCCCACTATGATCTACGCCGAGCGCGGCTTCCCGTCCCTCGGACTGATCCTGGCCACCCTCGTCGGCGGCGCGTTTGCCGCCGGCAGCGCGGGCTCCTTCAACTGCTACATCGACCGGGACATCGACAAGCTCATGCACCGGACCGAAAACCGTCCGCTGGTCACGGGCGAGGTCACCCCTCGTGAAGCACTGGTCTTCTCGTGGCTTCTCGGCGCGGCCGCCATCGCGATCCTTTGGTTCGGCGCCAACCCGCTCTCGGCCTGGCTGGGCCTCGGCGCGATCGTGTTCTACGTCGTCATCTACACGATGATCCTCAAGCGCCGCACTGCCCAGAACATCGTCTGGGGCGGGGCTGCCGGCTGCTTCCCGGTGCTGATCGCCTGGGCCGCGGTGACCAACACGGTGGAGTGGCCCGCCGTCGTCCTCTTTATGGTGATCTTCCTCTGGACCCCGCCGCACTACTGGCCGCTGTCCATGCGCTACGGCGAGGACTACCGGAACGCCAACGTGCCGATGCTCGGTGCCATCGCCGGCGCCAAGGTCGTCTCCGTGCAGGTGGTCCTGTACGCGTGGGCCATGGTTGCCTGCTCGCTGCTGCTGATCCCGGTCGGCGGCGCCGGCTGGGTCTACACCGTCACCGCCGTCGCCGCGGGCGGCTGGTTCCTGTACGAGTCGCACGCGCTCTACAACCGGGCCCAGGGCGGCGACGTCTCGAACAAGGGCGCCATGAAGGTCTTCCATGGCTCCATCAGCTACCTCACCCTGCTCTTCATCGCGCTGGCCGTGGACCCGTTCATCGGCTCCTCGATCATCGGCGGCTAGGCAGGCGCGGGAGGTCAGGGCTCTTCGGGGCCGGCAGCGTCACGGCGGTCGGCCTCTTCCGGCAGATCCCGCCGGGCACGGCGCCCGCGCCGCAGATGCCAGAGGCCGAGTCCCAGCACACCGAGCACAGCTATCGCCGCCGTGATGTCGCGGCCGGCCATCTTGGCTACGGCTTCATAGGAGTTCCCGGCAAAGAAGCCCAGCAGCACGAAGCCCGTTCCCCACACCAATCCACCGGCCGCATTGAAGGCCAGGAACTTCGGGTAGTGCATTCGGGAGGCGCCGGCCAGAGCGGGCATGACGGCCCGGAAAAACGCCACGAAGCGGCCCAGGAAAACGGCCGAGCCGCCTCGTTGGCGGAGAAAGGCCTGGGCCCTGGCCAGGCCGCGCCGACGCCGCTTCATTAGTTTGAAGTCCAGCAGGCGGGGACCCACGTGCTTGCCGATTTCGTAGCCCACTGTGTCGCCCGCAATGGCCGCGGTGACCACGACGGCGGCCATGCCCAACAGCGGCACCTCCCCGCGGCTCGCAATCACGCCGCCCAGGACCGCGGCCGTCTCGCCCGGAATCACGAAGCCAATGAAGACCGCGTCTTCGGCGAATACCAGGCACGCCACGAGTGTGAAGGCCAGCGCGGGACTCATATTCAGGAGGCTTTCGACGACTCCGTTCACGGCGCTGCCTTTCTCTCGACAAAGTCAGGCTACCGGCCGGCAAAGCAACGCGGGGTCCCTTTCCGCCGGTCCCAGGCGTCCGGATGGGCGCAATGTGACCCCGCGTTGGAGTTTGCCGTTACTTGACCGCGCTGCTGCGGGCGAGGTCGGCGGCGTTGGTGGAGGCGCTCATCAGCAGGGCCGCGCCGAGCATATGGGCGCCCACGAGCAGCGCGGGGATGCCGTTGTAGTACTGCGTGAAGCCGATGACAGCCTGCAGCACAGTGACGCCCAGAAGCAGGAACACCGCGGTGCGGAACGGACCCGTGATGCGGCCCCGGAGCACGAGGAACACGCCGAACAGGGCACCGGCGGTCACGAGGTAGGCCGGGACGGCGTGGATGTGCGAGAACAGATCCCAGTCCAGGTTGTTGCGCGGCGCGTTCGCGTCACCCGCGTGCGGGCCCGCGCCGGTCACGACGACGCCGAGGCAGACTGCCAGGGCGGAGAAGAGCGCGACGGCGGCCAGCACCGGGCGTGCGGCACCCGGCAGGGCGGGAAGCTCCCGGGCCCGGGCTTTGCCGGTCCTTCCGTAGGCGCGGTTGACGAGCAGCGTGGCGAGCACCACGAGGGCCATCGAGACGAGGAAGTGCAGGCCCACCACCCACGGGTTCAGCTGGGTGAGGACCGTGATGCCGCCAATGATGGCCTGGGCCGGAATGCTGGCGAGCAGGCCGAGGGCCAGCAGGAAAAGGTCGCGGCGTTCCCTCCGGAGGTTCCACAGGTAGACCAGCATCAGCACGGCGACGGCGGCCAGCGCGAACGTCAGCAGGCGGTTGCCGAACTCGATGAAGCCGTGGATGCCCATCTCCGGGGTGTTCACGAGCGAACTGTCCGTGCAGCGAGGCCACGTGGGGCAGCCCAGGCCCGAAGCCGTCAGGCGGACGGCGCCGCCGGTCACCACAAGCACTGTCTGACCGACCAGGGACAGCACGGCCAGCCGGCGGACCGTCTTGTCGACGGTGACGGGCAACCGGGAGGAAATCCGGGACATGATCCGGGGAGGGCGGGAAGCCGTACTCACAATTTTCTCAATTCCACTTGAACCAACGGGTTGCTGCGAGGCCGGCGAGGGCGGTCCAGAGCAGCAGGACGAACATGGCGGCAGGGTTAATGCTGCCGTGCAGGAAAGCATCCCGCAGCGCCTGGCCCAGCGCGCCGGAGGGAAGGAAATGCACGGTGGCCTGGGCGAGCGCGGGCAGCCGCTCGGCCGGAATGACGATCCCGCCCAGGGCGCCGAGCAGGATCCAGAGCAGGTTGGTGATCGCCAGCGTCGCCTCCGGCCGGACCGTGCCGGCCACGAGCAGGCCGAGGGCGGTGAAGGCCGCCGCGCCAAGGACCAGCAACGCGAACCCGGGCAGCAGCCCCGCGGCTGACGGCTGCCAGCCGAGCGGCAGGGCGACGGCGGTGACCACCAGCACCTGCAGCAGCAGCACCACCAGCACGGCAATCACCTTGCCGAGGATCAGGCCGGTCCGGCCCAGCGGGGTCGTGGACAGGAATCGCAGCACCCCGTACCGGCGGTCGAAACCTGTAGCGATGCCCTGGCCGGTGAAGGCCGTGGACATGGCGCACAGCGCCAGGATCCCAGGCACAGCGATATTGACGCGGCTGGAGCCGAGGCCGTCCAGCAGCGGAGTGACGGTCAGGCCCACCAGGGCCAGCAGCGGCAGGATGACGGCCAGGATCAGCTGCTCGCCGTTCCGGAGCATGGTGACCGTCTCATACCGCCCCTGCAGCAGGACCCGCCGCAGCAGGGGAGCGGGGGCACTGCCCAGCGGCGTGCCGGCTGTTGTTCCGGCGGGGGCGGAGCTCATCGGGTTTCCCTTCCGGAGATGTCGAGGAAGACGTCCTCGAGGCTGCGGGCCGCGAGGCTCATCGAAGCGGGCATGATGCCGCGCTCCGCCCACCAGGCCGTCACTGCGGCGAGATCGGCCGGGGTCAGCGCTCCGGTGGCGCTGTAACTGCCGGCCCGCGTTTCCCGGACCTCGACTGCGGCCGGCAACACGCCGGAAAGATCCAACCCCGGCTCGGTTTCGAAGAGAAGCGTGCGGACGTGCTGATCTGCGCCGGTGGTCAACTCGTGCCGCAGCAGCTGGGCGACGGTGCCCTCCGCGACGTTCCGGCCGGCGTCGATGATGTAGACGTAATCGGCCAGCCGCTGGGCGTCATCCATCAGGTGCGTGGTGAGGATGATGCCCATCCCGCGGTCCCGCAGTTCGGCAATCAGTTCGAACACCAGCTGGCGGGACTGCGGGTCCAAGCCCGCGCTTGGCTCGTCGAGGAAGAGCACCTCGGGGCGGCCAACCAGGGCCGCGGCAAGGGCGAGCCGCTGCTTCTGGCCGCCGGAGAGGCGCCGGACCGTGGTGCGGCTGAAGGTGTCGATGCCAAGGCGGGCGATGAGCTCGTCCACCGGCCAGGGGTCCTGGTACAGGCCGGCGATGTGCCGGAGCAGGGGGATGGGCCGGGCCGACGGCGGTAGGCCGCCGTCCTGGAGCATCACCCCGACGCGGGCGCGGAGTTCCGCCCCGGCGGTGTCGGGGTCCTGGCCGAGCAGGCTGATGCTGCCGCCGGTGCGCTTCTGCAAGCCTTGGGCGCACTCGATCGTCGTGGTCTTGCCCGCCCCGTTGGCGCCCAGCAGGGCGGTGACCTGCCCGCGTTCGGCAACGAGGGACAAACCGCTGACCACCCGCAGCATCTTGCCGTCAAGGCTGGGCAGCGGGCCAACATCCTTGATGAACCCGCTGATGGTCAGGGCGGGGGATTCGGGAGATCGCACCAAAGCATTCTACGCGATGTAGTAGGGCGTGGCCCGATCCGTGGCCGGGCGCAGGAAAGCCATGCCTTACTGGATCGGGGGAGTAAATTACGACATGATTGTGTTGTGTATTCCATGAGCCCAAGTACTTCTGCCGCGCCTGCCGTGCGCGCTGAGTCGCGCGAGCCTTCCGGTGGCGCTGTTCCGCCGGCCACGCACGCCGCAGAAGCCGAGGACCGCACCCGGGACCGCGTCCTGGCCGCTGTGCTGGAGCACGGGCCCATCAGCGCCGCCGAACTGGGCGAGCTGCTGGGCTTCACCCCCGCGGCGGTTCGCCGCCACCTCGACCACCTCTCGCGCCACGGCGTGATCGAAGTCAAGCGCGTGGCCCGCGCTGGCGCCGGCGCGGGACGGCCGGCCCGCCGCTATGTGCTCAGCTCGCAGGGCCAGTCCACGCTGGGCAACGACTACCTCGACATTGCCAGCTCCGCCCTGCGGCGGCTGGGCGAAATGGCGGGCTCCGGAGCTGTCCGGGAGTTCGCCGTCGAGCGCTTCGCCGAAATGGAACGCCGGTACGCGCCGGAAATCGAGCGGGCGGGCCGCGACATCACCGCCCGCGCCCAGGCCCTGTCCGAGGCCCTCAGTCGCGACGGTTTCGTTGCCTCGGCGCAGTCCATCGAGGCCAAGGCGCCGCTGCCGGCCGCGCTCTCCAGTGTGCAGCTGTGCCAGGGCCACTGCCCCATCCAGCAGCTCGCCGCGCAGTTCCCCGTGTTCTGCGATGTGGAGACCGAACTGTTCTCCCGGCTGGTCGGCGTCGACGTGCGCCGGCTCTCCACGCTCGCGCGCGGCGGCCATGTCTGCACCACCCACATACCTACGGGCCGTCCGGCCGCCGGCGGGGCTTCCAGCCCCGCGGGCGCGGGCAACCCGGACGAAGAATCCAACCATCTGCAAGAAAGGCCGTGATGACGGACCAACTATCAGAGAAGAAGGTTGCTGAATCCACTGTGATCTCGGAGATTCTGGAGAAGAATCCCGAGCTCCACGGAATTGGCACCTACGAGTACGGCTGGGCCGACAAGAACGACGTCGGCGCGAACGCCCGCCGTGGTATCGATGAGGACGTCGTACGTGACATCTCGGCCAAGAAGAACGAGCCGGAATGGATGCTGGACCTCCGCCTGAAGGGCCTGAAGTACTTCGACCGCAAGCCCATGCCCACCTGGGGCGCGGACCTCTCCGGCATCGACTTCGACAACATCAAGTACTTCGTGCGCTCCACCGAGAAGCAGGCCGCCACCTGGGAGGACCTGCCCGAGGACATCCGGAACACGTACGAGAAGCTGGGCATCCCGGAAGCCGAGCGCAGCCGCCTGGTCTCCGGTGTGGCCGCCCAGTACGAATCCGAAGTCGTCTACCACCAGATCCGCGAGGACCTGGAAGCCCAGGGCGTTATCTTCCTGGACACCGACACCGCGCTGCGTGAGCACCCGGAGATCTTCCAGGAATACTTCGGCACCATCATCCCGGTGGGCGACAACAAGTTCGCCTCGCTGAACACGGCCGTGTGGTCCGGCGGTTCCTTCGTGTACGTGCCCAAGGGCGTCCACGTCGACATCCCGCTGCAGGCCTACTTCCGCATCAACACGGAAAACATGGGCCAGTTCGAGCGCACCCTGATCATTGCGGACGAGGATTCCTACGTCCACTACATCGAGGGCTGCACCGCGCCGATCTACACCTCGGATTCGCTGCACTCCGCCGTCGTGGAAATTGTCGTGAAGAAGGGCGCCCGCGTCCGCTACACGACCATCCAGAACTGGTCCACAAACGTGTACAACCTGGTCACCAAGCGTGCCATCTGCGAAGAGGGCGCCACCATGGAGTGGATCGACGGCAACATCGGTTCCAAGGTCACCATGAAGTACCCGGCCGTCTATCTCGTCGGCGAGGGCGCCAAGGGCGAGACCCTCTCGATCGCTTTCGCGGGTGAAGGCCAGCACCAGGACACCGGTTCCAAGATGGTCCACATCGCTCCCAACACCAAGAGCTCGATCATCTCCAAGTCCGTGGCCCGCGGCGGCGGCCGCGCCGCCTACCGCGGCCTGGTCCAGGTCCGCGAGGGTGCCAAGCACTCGGCCAACACGGTCCGCTGTGACGCGCTGCTGGTGGACACCATCAGCCGCTCGGACACCTACCCGTACATCGACATCCGCGAGGACGATGTGACTATGGGCCACGAGGCGACCGTCTCGCGCGTCAGCGAAGAACAGCTGTTCTACCTGATGTCCCGTGGCATGCGCGAAGACGAGGCCATGGCGATGATCGTGCGCGGCTTCATCGAGCCCATCGCCCGCGAACTGCCGATGGAATACGCCCTCGAGCTGAACCGCCTGATTGAACTGCAGATGGAAGGATCGGTCGGTTAATGACTGACATCACTACTGAAAAGGCCCGCATCGGCGCGCCCTCAGCCCAGCCGTTCATCAACGGTTTCACCGAGGAAGGCGAAAGCCTCTCGCCGCTGAACGCCGCCGAGTCAAAGTCCCCGCTGGCCGGCGAAGCCGTCAAACGCCACTCGCACGGCGGCGGCGTCGGCATCCCGGACAGCTCACGCGCCGGCCGGCTGACCTCGTACAAGCTGGCGGACTTCAAGCCGCTGACCGGCATGGAGGAGGACTGGCGGTTCACCCCGCTCAAGCGCCTCCGCGGCCTCCACACCGAGATCCTGAACGGTGCCGCGCCGTCCGTGGCCGTCACCGGCCCGGACAGCGTCCGGGTAGAGACCGTCGGCCGCGACGATGCACGCATCGGCTCCGCCGCGATCCCCGAGGACCGCGTGTCCGCCAACGCCTGGGAGAACTTCACCGAGGCCACCGTCATCACGGTCCCCGCCGAAGTCCAGGCCGAGGGCGAGGTCAGCGTGGTGCTCACCGGCCAGGGAACCGCGGCAGCGTCGCAGCACGTTGTGATCATCGCGGAGAAGTTCTCCAAGGCCGTGGTGGTGCTCGATCACCAGGGCACCGCCGTTGTCTCGGAAAACATTGAAATCCTCGTGGAGGACGGCGCACAGCTGACCGTCATCTCGCTCCAGGAATGGAACGACGACGCCGTGCACGCGTCCTCCCAGCAGGCGAGGCTTGGCCGCGACGCCAAGTTCAAGCACATCGTCGTCAGCCTCGGCGGCGACCTGGTGCGTGTCACGCCGTCGGCCCGCTTCACCGCCCCCGGTGCCGAAGCGGAACTGTTCGGCCTGTACTTCGCCGACGCCGGCCAGCACCTCGAGCAGCGCCTCTTCGTGGACCACGCGGTCGCCAACTGCAAGTCCAACGTGCTCTACAAGGGCGCCCTCCAGGGCCGCAATGCGCACACCGTCTGGGTGGGCGACGTACTGATCCGCAAGGAAGCAGAAGGCACAGACACCTACGAGGCCAACCGCAACCTGGTCCTCACCGACGGTGCCCGCGCGGATTCCGTGCCCAACCTGGAGATCGAGACCGGCCTGATCGCCGGAGCCGGCCACGCCAGCGCCACCGGCCGTTTCGACGACGAGCACCTGTTCTACCTGATGGCCCGCGGTATTCCGGAAAAGGTGGCCCGCCGACTGGTGGTCCGCGGCTTCCTGAACGAGATCATCCAGCAGATCAAGGTTCCCGCCATCGAGGAACGCCTCACCGAAGCCGTCGAGCGCGAGCTCGCGGCAACGGAAAACTAGTGCACGGCACTAGAGAATAGGGACGACAAATGACGGAACAGCCAAAGGGCGAGTTGGTCTGCAGCGCCAGCGAGATCCAGCTCAAGCAGGCCCTGCGCATCCTGATCGACGACTACCCGGTAGCGATCGTGAAGGACTCGATGGGGGAAATCCATGCGATCGGCGACACCTGCTCGCACGCGGACATCTCGCTCTCCGAAGGTGAGGTTGAAGGCTGCAAGATCGAGTGCTGGGGCCACGGCTCCCAGTTCGACCTGCGCAGCGGCCAGCCGCTCCAGCTGCCGGCCTACGACCCCGTGCCCGTCTTTGCCGTCACCATCGTGGATGACGACGTCTATGTGGATGTCAGCACCGTCCTGAACGGCGCCGAGGCTCCGAACTTCAGCTGACCGGGCCGGGGCCGGCACCACCAGCCCCGCCCGGCCGGCAGCCAGCAAGACCCAAAAACTTATCGACGAGAAAACGCACCGCCGCCCCGGCAGCGGTGCAGAGGAGAACCAGACACATGTCTACTCTTGAGATCAAGGACCTGCACGTCAGCATTGACACCGAGCAGGGCACCAAGGAAATCCTGAAGGGCGTCAGCCTGACCATCAAGACCGGCCAGACCCACGCCATCATGGGTCCTAACGGCTCGGGCAAGTCCACCCTGGCGTCCACCATCGCCGGCCACCCGCGCTACAACGTCACGAGCGGCACCATCACGCTCGACGGCGAGGACGTCCTCGCGATGAGCGTCGACGAGCGCGCCCGCGCCGGCCTGTTCCTGGCCATGCAGTACCCGGTCGAGGTTCCCGGCGTCAGCATGACCAACTTCCTGCGCACCGCCAAGACCGCGATCGATGGTGAAGCCCCGAAGCTCCGCACCTGGACCAAGGACGTCAAGGCCGCCATGGAGAAGCTGCGCATCGACGCCGACTTCACCCAGCGCAACGTCAACGAAGGTTTCTCCGGCGGCGAGAAGAAGCGGGTGGAGATCCTCCAGCTGGAGCTCTTCAAGCCGAAGTTCGCCATCCTCGACGAGACTGACTCCGGCCTCGACGTGGACGCACTGAAGGTTGTCTCCGAGGGCGTCAACCGCGCCCACGCTGACGGCAACATGGGCACCCTGCTGATCACGCACTACACCCGGATCCTGCGCTACATCAAGCCTGAATTCGTGCACGTGTTCGTGGACGGCAAGGTCGTCGAAGAGGGCGGCCCGGAGCTGGCCGACCGCCTCGAAGAAGAAGGCTACGACCGCTACCTGCCCGGTGCCGGAGCCGCAACCATCGCTGCCGCCGACGCCGCAGCACAGGCCTAGTTAGGACTACGCCATGACCGAAATCAATATGGCCCGCACGGGCCTGGAGGATGTCGAAGAGGCACTCAAGGATGTGATCGACCCCGAACTGGGCGTGAACATCGTTGATCTGGGCCTGCTCTACGGCCTCAAGTACTCAGACGACGACGGCGCCCTGCTGATCGACATGACGCTCACCACGGCTGCCTGCCCGCTCACTGACGTGATCGAGGAGCAGGTGGGCAAGGCCCTGGACGGCATCGTCGATGACTGGCGCCTGAACTGGGTCTGGATGCCGCCATGGGGCCCGGAACGGATCACCGAGGACGGCCGCGACCAGATGCGCGCCCTCGGCTTCAACATCTAGCTCCCATCGCTTCCCTGGCCTAAAACGACGGCGGGCCCACCTCCTGGAGGTGGGCCCGCCGTCGTCGTCCCATCGGCTGCTCCGCAGCTGCCCTTTTGGAGGCCCATCACGGCGGTTTTGGAGCAGACGACGGGTTACCGGGTCACGGGGTGGCGACCTTGAAGGTGTCGCACTGGTTGATGTCGCCCGTCTTGTAGCCCTGGTAGAACCACTTTTGCCGCTGCGCGCTCGAGCCGTGGGTCCAGGATTCCGGCGAGACCCGCCCCGTGGCCGCCTTCTGGATCCGGTCATCGCCCACCGAGGACGCCGCGGACAGGGCATCCTGCAGGTCCTGGTCCTTCAATGGGGCGAGGAAGGGCTGGCCGGAGGCTGGATCTTTCGTGGTGGTGGCATACCGGACCCAGAGGCCGGCGTAGCAATCGGCCTGGAGTTCCACCCGCACCGCGCCGGACTGCGGGCCCTGCGGATCCTGCTGGGCACGGTCGATGTTGCCAAGGAGGTTCTGGATGTGGTGCCCGAATTCATGCGCCACCACGTATTCCTGGGCAAGCGGGCCGCCGGATGATCCGAACCGGTCCACGAGTTCCTGGAAGAAGCCGGGATCGAAATACGCGGTCTGGTCGGCGGGGCAGTAGAACGGGCCCACCGCCGAGGTCGCCGAGCCGCAGCCGGTGTTGGTGGCCCGGTCGAAGATCACGGTCTGCGGCTGCGGATACTTTTTGCCGTACTGGGCCAGGTAAGCCGGCCAGAACGCATTGAGGCTGTTCACCGTGCCGTTAATCCGGCAGTCGAGCCGCGCATTGGCATCCGCGCCGGTCTTGCAGGCCGGGGCCGTGCCCTGGCTTTGCGACTGGTCCGGCGTGGTGCCGGTCAGTCCTTCAAGGAGGCTGGGGTTGATGCCGAACAGGGCGGCCAGGAGCAACACGATGCCGCCGCCGATCCCGCCGCCGATTTTAGTGCCACGGCCCATGCCGCGGCGGTCCTGGACCTGCGACGGGTCCAGCTGGACGTTGTCATTGAAACTCATGCTGTCACAATATCGCCTGCCGGGTACGGAGGCGTCGCTCCCCGGTAAAGTTGGTCCGATGCCATTTCTCGACAGACTCCAGCGCTGGGCCGACGAGCGCCCTGACGGTACGGCCGTGGTCGTGGCCAGCAAGCGGCTGAGCTGGGCAGAACTCCGCGACGCCGCAGCCGCGCTGGTGCCGGCCGCCCCGCCCGTCACGGTGCTGGCCGAACACAACTCCACCAATTTCGTTTCCGCCTTCGCTGCGGCGGTCGCCGGCAGCCGCCGCTGCGCCGTGCTGGACCCCACCTGGCCGCAGCAGCTCCGGGACACGCTCAGCGCACGGATTGTGGAGACTGTCCCCGCCAACGGCCCCGAAGCGGGCAACGACCTCGCCGACGGTGGGCCGGATGCTCCGTTCCTGATCGGCCTCACCTCCGGAACCACCGCCGTCCCCAAAGCGTTCAGCCGTTCGCGTCGGTCCTGGCGGCTGTCCTTCGACTCCTCCGTGGAGTTCTTCGGCCTGCGCCCCGGCGACAAGACGCTCGCGCCCGGCCCCCTCGCCGCCAGCCTGAACCTCTACGCCCTCGCCGAGTGCCTCTACGCAGGCTCCGAGTTCCACACCCTGGCCCAGTTCGACGTCGGCGACGCGCACGCCGCGGTCAGCCACGACGGCATCACCCGGCTCGTCCTGGTGCCCACGATGCTCCGACTGCTCAGCGAACGCGGCCTGGCCGGCGGCGTGGACGCATCCGGCCTGCGGAGCATCATCTGCGCCGGCTCCAAGCTCGACGCCCGCACTGTCGAGGCTGCCCGCCGATGGGCGCCCAACGCCACCATTTTCGAGTACTACGGGGCGGCCGAACTCAGTTTCGTCGCGGGTGCCGGGCTCCCGCCGGGCGCTGCCCCGGCCGCGGGCGACACCGGGATCGGCCGGCCGTTCCCCGGCGTCGAGCTCAGGATCCTCGACGGCGACGGCGCACTCCTTCCGGACGGGGCTGACGGCACCGTATATGTCCGCAGCGGCTTGGTCAGCGACGGCTACCTATGGGGGGACGACGGCGAGGCGCTGCGGTGCGTCGACGGCTGGTACACCGTGGGGGACCAGGGCTACCTGTCCGAGGGGGTGCTGCACCTGCTGGGGCGCCGCTCGGACATGATTATCACCTCGGGAACCAACGTGTACCCGCACGAGGTGGAGCTGGCCTTAGCGTCCGTGCCGGGGGTCGCGGCTGTGGTGGCCGCCGGCCTGGCCGATGAGCTTCGGGGCCAGCGCGTCGTCGCTGCGGTGCTGCCCTCGCACGGCGGCGTGACCGGCACCCAGCTGAGGGCCGGCGTCGAGGACGTCCTGGCCCGCAACAAACGGCCGCTGGATTACTACCTCCTGGCCGAACTGCCCCTCACGGACCGCGGCAAGGTCAGCCGCCCACTCCTGCTCGAGTGGATTGCCCGCGGTGACCCACGGATCCGGCGCCTTGGCTGAGGTCCCGGACATGAGTCCCATGCCAGGCGGGATCGGCCCGGAAGCGCTGCCGGAGGACCGGCAGCCCGTCATCATCGCCGCGCTCAGGACGCCGCTCTGCCGCGCCCATGGCGCCCTCAAGACCCTGCACGCCCACGAGTTGCTCGCCCCGCTGCTGCGCCGCCTGCTCACCGGCACCGGCGTCGCTGCGGACCAACTATCCGACGTCGTGGTTGGCAACGCCGTGGGCGGGGGCGGGAATGTCGCGCGCCTGGCGGCCCTGGAAGCCGGGCTGCCCGTCAGTGTTCCCGGGCTGACCGTGGACCGGCAGTGCGGCTCCGGCCTGGACGCAATCGTGCTGGCCTGCCGGCTGGTTGCGTCCGGCAGCGGCTTTGGCGGCGGCCCCGGCCAAGGGGATGTGTATCTCGCCGGCGGAGTGGAGAGCATCAGCACCGCCCCGCTCCGGGCCCGGCCCGGTCCCGGAGGGGAGCCCGGGTTCTTCAGCCGGGCCCGGTTCGCCCCGGACAGCCACGGCGACCCGGACATGGGCGTGGCCGCCGAAAACGTCGCCGTCCGATTCGGCATTTCCCGCCAGCGGCAGGACGACTTCGCGCTCCGCAGCCAGCGGCGGGCCCTCCGCGCCGCCGCGGCCGGCGCATTCGCGGGCGAAGTTGTGGCATTGCCCTTGCCTGACGGTCCCGTCGGCGCCGACGACGGGCCGCGCCGCTCCCTGACTCCTGCGGTGTTGGCCCGGTTCCCGGCTGCCTTCGTGCCGGACGGAACGGTCACGGCCGGCAACTCCTGCTTCGACGCCGACGGGGCTGCCGCCGTTGTGGTCACTTCGTTGGCCCGGGCGAAGGCGCTCGGTGCCCCCGACGGCCTCGTGCTGCTCGGGACGGACACGGCCGGCGTCGAACCGGCGCTGCTGGGGATGGGGGCAGCCGCCGCGGCGGAGCGCCTGCTCGCCGTCACGGGCGTCACGGCCGCGGAACTCAGCCTCATCGAGTTCAATGAGGCCTTCGCTTCCCAAGTGCTGGCCTGCCTCGACCACCTGGGCATCGACCCGCAGCGGGCGAACCTCGACGGCGGGGCCCTTGCCCTGGGCCACGCGTACGGGGCGTCAGGCGCCGTGCTTGTCACAAGGCTGCTGGCCCAGGCCCGCAGGGAGGCGGCGGACAGGAGTCTCGCGCTGGCGATGATCAGCATTGCCGGCGGCATGGGGACCGCCGCGCTGTTCGAGTACCGGTCTTTCCTCTAGGGCCCGCCGGACATGCCCATTCTTTGGCTGGGGGATTGGACTTGCCGTGCGTGCGCGGAGGGACATGCCCATTCTTCGGCTCCAAGGCTGGACATAGTGCTGATATGTCCATGCCCGGCGGCGAAGGATGGGCATGCTCAGCAGCGGGGTGCAGGCACGGACATGCCCATTCTTTGGCTGGGGGATTGGACTTGCCGTGCGTGCGCGGAGGGACATGCCCATTCTTCGGCTCCAAGGCTGGACATAGTGCTGGTATGTCCATGCCCGGCGGCGAAGGATGGGCATGCTCAGCAGCGGGGTGCAGGCACGGACATGGCCATTCCTGCCGCGCCGGGCGATCCCCGTCAGTCGTCCGCGTCGTCCGCGTCGTCCGCCTCGCCCAGGCCGCGGGCTGCCAGGGCGTCGCCGGTCTGCCGGGCGAACGCCACCGTGGTGATGAAGACCGGCAGCACCAGCGCCCGGGGGTTGCGTTCCAGGCCACGGGCCCGGGCGGAATCGCGGACATCGGCGTAGGCGCCCGCGATAAAGGGGATACTGCGCAGCATGATGGCAATCGTCAGGGCGAACCGCTCGGGATCGGCGCCGAGCCGGCGAAAGGGCCGGGCCAGCGAGGCCACCCCGTCCAGCAGGACCTGCACGGGTGTGGTGGCCGTCAGGATTGCCGCTGCCACCACGCAGACCAGAACGTTCAACACAATCCGCGCGGCAACGGGGCCACCCAACTGCCACCACTGGAACAAGCCGATCAGCGCCAGCACGGGCAGGATCGACCGGACAGCCCGGAACAGCCTTCGGACGCCGGCCCCGCTGAGCAGAAAGACGCCGCACAGCACGGCGATTCCCACTGCCGCCGCTGCCCAGTCCGCAACGAGAAACGATCCCATCCCGCAGGCCAATACCAGCAAAAACTTCAGCCCCAGGGGAGCCCGGTGCACCGGGGAAGCGCCCGGCACGTAATTGGCCAGCAAGAAGCCGTGCCCCCTCATAGCCGCCCCGTATCCCCGGCGGGCGTGTCTCCGTCGCCACGCACGGGGGCAGGATCCCCTGCGCACAGCATCCGGTAGTGGTCGACGGCGGCGGCCGGGCCGCCGTCGAACACGATTTTCCCGGCCTCCACGACCAGCACCCGGTCCAGATCCAGGGCCAGGTCAAGGTCGTGCGTTGACAGGATGATCTGCTGGTCCAGGTCGGCCAAGGTGCGGCGCAGCAGTTCCCGGTTCCGCAGGTCCAACAGGGTGGACGGCTCGTCCAGGACCAGGATGTCCGGATCGACGGCCAGGACCGCGGCGAGCGCCACGAGCTGCCGTTCACCGCCGGAGAGCTCGTAGATGCTCTGGTCCGCCAGCGGCAGCAAACCGAAACGGTCCAGCGTCGCTTCCGCCAGGGCGCGCCGTTCGGTGGCGTTCCGCACTGAGCGGCGCAGCGATAGTTCGACGTCTTCGCGCCCGGTGGGCATCACGAGTTGGGCGAGCGGATCGGTGAACACGAAACCGACCCGCCGGCGGACAGCGCGGACATCCCGGACCGTGTCGAAACCTGACACCGCTACCGCGCCGGAGCTCGGTGCGACGAGGCCGTTAAGCATCCGGAGCAGCGTGGACTTGCCGGAACCGTTCGCCCCGATGACGCCGATCCGGCGTTCGGCCAGCGTCAGGGACACCGGTTCGAGCAAGGTCTTGGGCTCCGGGCGGCCGTCGACGGCTACCCGGACGGCAGCACCGTCCAGGACAACACTCATGCGCGGCCGTCTGCCTCGCCGGCCAAGTTGACCCGGCGGACCCGGCGGATCAGCAGGTCAGGGAACGCTTTATGCAAGGTCAGGGCGACAGTCACGGCGAGAATGTTCTTGATGACGTCGCCCGGGTAAAAGGCCAGATCGGCAAGGAAGGCCGCGGAGAGACTGAGCTTGGCATTGACCATCATGCCGAGGATCCCCAGCCCGTGGACGAAGACGATGCTGCTGACCATGGCGGCGCAGAAGAGCAGCACAGCCCGGAACTTCGCGGGCCGCGCCGCCGTGCGGCGCAGGATGACGACGGTCAGGGCTCCGACGGCCGTGGCCGCCAGCAGGAAACCGAAAATGTAGCCGGCCGAAGGTCCCGCCAGGACCCCCAGCCCGCTGCGCCCGCCGCTGAAGATCGGCAGCCCGGCGAAGCCCAGCAGGAGGTACAGGCCCACGGCAGCGAAGGCGCGGCCCGGGCCCAGCGCGAGCCCGGTGAGCATCACGGCGAGAGTCTGCAGGGTGATCGGCACACCAAGGCCGCCCACTGGGATCGCGGCAATGAGGGCAGAACCCGCGACAATCGCGGCGAACACCGCGATCAGCGCGAGATCGGTCGCATCCCAGCGGCTGCGGGGGTTCAGGCGCGGGGCCTCCGGGGCGCTGCTTCCAGGGTTTGCTGCGGGGGTGGTGCCGGTGACGGCGTCGTCGGTGTTGCTCATGCTGGTTCCTGTCGAGTGGGTGGAACGGGGTTCTCACGTTCGACGATACGGCTGCGGCAACCCCGGCATTTTGTAGGCCTCCCACTAAACCCCGGGCCCGGCGCTGGACCACCCCGCCAAAGGGGACCAGGGCGGGAGCCCCGGGAGGGGGAGTCAGCCGCCGTCGTCCACTGCCTTGCCCGATGTCAGCCACCGGGGGAGCTGCCGGTAGACTGGTAGGGGCCGTCCTCTCGGCCACACCGCCCCGGCCCCGTCCAGTTTCCATCCGTTGTGCCGCGGCGTTCCCCGTTGTGAAAGGCCTTAGCTGCATTGATTACCGTCCAGGATCTCGAACTGCGCGCCGGCGCCCGTCTGCTTATGGACCAGGTGAGCTTCCGGATCGACAAGGGAGACAAGATCGGCCTCGTCGGCCGTAACGGTGCAGGCAAGACCACACTGACCCGCGTGCTGGCCGGCGAGGGCTTGCCCGCCGCCGGCAAGGTCACCCGCAGCGGCGAGATCGGCTACCTGCCGCAGGACCCGCGTACGCCGGACATGGAGCAGCTGGCCCGCGACCGGATCCTCTCCGCCCGCGGACTCGACATCGCCGTCGGCAAGCTCCGAATCGCGCACGAGGAAATGGCCAGCGAGGACGCCACCATCCAGCGCAAGGCCATGAACCGCTACGACCGGCTGGAATCCGAGTTCCTGGCCGCGGGCGGTTACGCCGCCGAGGCCGAGGCCGCGGCGATCTGCTCAAACCTCGCCCTGCCGGACCGCCTGCTGAACCAGCCGCTGAAGACCCTCTCCGGCGGCCAGCGCCGCCGTGTGGAGCTCGCCCGCATCCTGTACTCCGACGCCGAGACGATGCTCCTCGATGAGCCCACCAACCACCTTGACGCCGATTCCATCGCCTGGCTCCGGGAGTTTCTGAAGAACCACCAGGGCGGGCTGATCGTGATCAGCCACGACACCGAGCTGCTCGAAGCCACGGTGAACAAGGTCTTCCTGCTGGACGCCAACCGCGCGCAGATCGACTTCTACAACATGGACTGGAAGCGCTACCTGACGCAGCGCGAAACCGACGAGCGCGCCCGCAAGCGCGAACGCGCCAACGCCGAGAAGAAGGCCCAGGTCCTGATGGACCAGGCCAACAAGATGCGTGCCAAGGCCACCAAAGCCGTCGCCGCGCAGAACATGGCCAAGCGTGCCGAGCGGCTGCTCGGCGGCCTCGAAGCGGTCCGCGAGACCGACCGGGTGGCCGCCCTGCGCTTCCCGGACCCGTCGCCCTGCGGCAAGACCCCGCTTACCGCCGACGGCCTCAGCAAGTCCTACGGTTCGCTGGAGATCTTCACCGACGTCGACCTCGCGATCGACCGCGGCTCCAAGGTGGTCATCCTGGGCCTCAACGGCGCCGGCAAGACCACCCTGCTGCGGATGCTCGCCGGCGTCGACAAGCCCGACACCGGCGAGGTCATCCCCGGCCACGGCCTGAAGGTGGGCTACTACGCCCAGGAACATGAGACGCTCGATGTCGACCGCACGGTGCTGCAGAACATGCGCTCCTCGGCCCCTGACATGAACGACGCCGAGGTCCGCAACATCCTGGGCTCGTTCCTGTTCTCCGGCGACGACGTCGACAAGCCCGCCGGTGTGCTCTCCGGCGGTGAGAAGACCCGGCTGGCGCTGGCCACCATCGTGGCCTCGAGCGCGAACGTGCTGCTCCTCGATGAGCCCACCAACAACCTCGACCCGGCCAGCCGCGCCGAAATCCTCGGGGCCCTGAGCAACTACACCGGTGCCGTGGTGCTGGTCAGCCACGACGAGGGCGCCGTTGAAGCCCTCAACCCGGAGCGTGTTGTGCTGCTGCCTGATGGCGTCGAGGACCTCTGGAACGAAGACTACTTGGACCTGATTACGCTGGCGTAGGCCTCGCCCGGTCTCGTCTTCCGCTCGCCTTGGTTGGATTCGCGCCTCGGCGGGCTAGCGGACGGGCATTGCTTCGGCGTTGGTGATGCGGTGGAGTTCTTGGTAGGTGATCGAGAACATGGCGTGGTGGTCGCCGGCTCCGGCCCAGAGGAGTTCGTGGTTCTTCAGGGATTCGTCGAGCAGGGTCCTGATTTTCTGCGGGTGGCCCACCGGGGCTACGCCGCCTACGCGCTGGCCGGTGTGATGCAGGACGAAGTCGGGCTCCGCGCGGCGGATCTTCCCGGACCCCAGGCGCGCGGCGACGTGGCGGAGATCGACCTTGGCCGCGCCGCTGGCCAGGATCAGCAGGGGAGAGCCGTCGACGTCGAACACGAGGCTGTTGGTGATCGCCGCGACGTCGCAGCCTAGGGCGGCGGCCGCCGCGGCGGCGGTCGGCACCTGGGTCTCAAAGACGGCTACGGTGTCGGCCGCGCCTGCCGCGAGCAGCGCGCGCCGGACGTTCGCTACGGCATCGGGGTCCATGGCGTGCTCCTTCAGAATCCCTGGGCGTCGAGGATGGCATCTTCCTCTTCCTCCGCAGTAGCAGTCTTCCGCTTCCGGGGGACGGGACGACGGCGGGGCGCAGGGTTGCTGGCGTGCAGGTAGCCGTCGGCGGCCGCGGCCTGGTCTGCGGCGTCCTCGGCATCAATCTCAGCGTTGCGGGCCTGTTGCCGCGCCGCGTAACCGAAGCCGACGAACATCAGCACGCCAAAGGCGAACCACTGCAGTGAGTAGGACAGGTGCGTGCCCTCATCGGTGGAGGGTTTGGGGAATCCGATGGGCATCTCCGCTGCCGGCGGGGTCTCGGAGGCCAGCTGGCCGTAGGCCCCCGTGAGGACGGGATACCCGAGCTGGGCCGAGTACGCGGCCAGGTCGATCGAGGCGAGCTGCCCGTTCGGCGCGCCTCGTTGCAGTTCCGGCTCGGAATGCTTGAGCCGGGCCACTACTGTGATGTTCCCCGGCGGCGGTGCCGGAACCGAGTCCGGGCTGCCCGGGGTCCTGTTGCCGATCGGCAGCCAGCCGCGGTCGACCACGACCGTCTCGCCGGAGTCCAGCTTGAAGGGGACCACCACCTCGTAACCGGGCTGGCCGTTGAGCGGGCGGTTGCGGACAATCCGCTGGCCGGCGGTGTCATAGCTGCCGCGCAGTTCCACCTGCGTCCACTCACGCTCGGCGTCGAGGTGGACGAACTGGTCCCGCGCCGCCGCGAACGGAATCGGGGTGGCGGAATAGTTGGAGACCACCCGGTTGATCTCGGCGAGCGTTTCCGCCCGGCGGTCCATCTGCCAGCGGCCCAAGAGCACGCAGGCGGTTGCGAAAACAGCGGCCAGCAACAAATAGCCCAGCCACTTGCTCGAGAAGAGGAAACGGTACATTCAGCCGGCCCTGCCTGCCACGCCGGCGTTCGACAGGGGAACGGTCTCTTTCCACAGCCCCCGGGTCTGGAGGTAGTCCTCCAGCCAGGCGCGGTGTTCGGGGCAGGCGAGCCAGATCTTGCGTCGCTCCGGGGTGTGGATCTTGGGGTTGTTCCACAGCAGCTGCCACGCGGCGTCGGCACGGCAGGCCTTGCGGGAGCACAGTGCGCGGGAAGGCTCGGCCGGGGGGCCGGCCAGGTCAAAAATGTTCATGAAGCGGCCCGTCCGTGGTCTTCTTCGTCGTCAACCAGCTCGCCCTGCAGCAGGGTGATGGGGGCATCGTCCGCGGCCTGCGGTCCTGGGCCGGCCGTTTCCGCGGAGTTGGATGCGCCCAGTTCGGCCATCGGCACATAGTCGATCAGCGAGTCGCTGTGCACTTCGGCGTGGTCGCTGCCGTTGGCGATCACCACCGCGAACCAGGGCAGGAAGACGGCCCCGATAACAGGCAGGATCTTGAACCAGCCGTCGACCACGAATACCAGGACCAGGCAGACCATACGGATGCCCATGGCCACGGCGTACTTGATCATCCGCTGGCGCATCTCTTCCGAGTGCGCGGCGGCTGCGTCGGTAATACTGTGGACCTCGGTTTCGCCGGAGTACTCCCCGGACGTCCGCTCACCGGGTCGGTTCTTGTTTGTCACGGCTGTCAGATCACGCTCCATAGGCTTGCTTCGATTCTCTCACCATCGGGGGAGGCGCCCAAACAGCCGCGGCGACCGGGGCGGGGCAGGCGGGCACCGGAGGCTAAGATCGGAGGCAGGAAAATCCAGCCCACACCACCGCGGTGCCACTGAGCCGCAGAAACCCGGAGACCACCATGACTGAAGCAACCTCCACCGGCCGCAGTGTCCTCATCACCGGCGGCAACCGGGGCATCGGCCTGGCCATTGCCGAATCCTTCCTCGCCAATGGAGACAAGGTCGCCGTCACCTACCGCAGCGCAGCCTCCCTGCCGGAGGGCATCCTGGGCGTCAAAGCCGACGTCACTGACGAAGCATCCGTGGACGCGGCCTTCGCCGAAGTCGAAGCGGCGCACGGCCCGGTAGAGGTGCTGGTGGCCAACGCTGGCATCACCAAGGACACGCTCCTGATGCGGATGAGCGAGGACGACTTCACCTCCGTGATCGACACCAACCTCACCGGCGCCTTCCGCGTCATTAAGCGCGCCTCCAAGGGCATGATCCGGGCACGCAAGGGGCGAGTGGTCCTCATTTCCTCCGTCTCCGGCCTGTACGGCGCCCCGGGCCAGATCAACTACTCCGCCTCCAAGGCCGGTCTGGTCGGCATTGCCCGCTCCCTGACCCGCGAACTCGGAGGCCGCGGCATCACCGCCAACGTGGTGGCGCCGGGCTTCATCAATACGGACATGACCGCCGAACTCCCGGAGGCCACGCAGAAGGACTACCTGTCCAAAGTACCCGCGGGCCGCTTCGCCGAAGCGTCGGAGGTCGCCGACGTCGTCCGCTGGATCGCCAGCGATGAAGCCGCCTACATCTCCGGCGCGGTGATCCCGGTCGACGGCGGCCTTGGCATGGGCCACTAGCTGCGGTACCGGGCCTTTGGCCCTAGGCGGAGCTGCAGGCCGGGGCGTGTAATGGTGTCACAGCCCCCGACCGCGCCACGGCAGGGGCATGGACCCAGGAGGATTTGATCATGGCTGATCTCAGCAAGTGGGCGCCGTCGGACATGTTGGAACCCGTCCGCCGCTTCCTCGACGGCGACCTCACGATGGCGTCGACCATCAAGGTCGAGCAGTTCCAGGATGGCAACACCCTGGTGGTGCGTGCAGAAGTTCCCGGCATCGATCCCGACAAGGACGTCGACGTGTCGGTCAGCGAAGGCATGCTGCATATCAGGGCCGAACGCGAGGAAAAGACGGAGCACAAGAGCAAGACCGGCTACCGCTCGGAGTTCCGTTACGGCTCCTTCCTGCGGAGCGTCGCCCTGCCGGCCGGTGCCAAGGAAGAAGACATCACCGCAAGCTACAAGGACGGTGTCCTCGAAGTGCGCGCGCCCGCCCCGATGGCCGCACCGGGGGAAGCCACCAAGAAGATCAGGGTCGACCGGGGCTAATCCGCGCCGTTTGAGCTGCGTTCGCGCAGCTGGCCCGGCTTTCAATGCCGCTGCTGGACATGCCCATTTTTCGCTGCCGACAGCGGACATGTTCAGCCCCGGCCGCCCACTTCGACGGACATGCCCATTCCTCAAAGCGCGCAATGGACAATTACTGAATATGTCCATTGACGGCTGCACCGGATGGGCATGCCCATCCGGTGCAGCCGCAAACCGGCGACATGCTCCGGCGTGACACTCCGGCGTCCCGGTTCGAGCCGCCGCGTCCCGCCCTCAAGGTTCGCCGTCGGCCCTCTCCGCAACTGTCCCAAACTAGGCCCGTCCGGCTTCTTTGTGGATCCTGCACAACTGAATTGCTGCGGGTCGCTGGCATGATGGACAGCAGACCCAACAGTATTTGGACGTTTGGAACAAAGGAGCTCGAATGGGATTGCTGGACAACAAGACCGCCATCGTTACCGGTTCATCGCGGGGCATTGGCGCCGAGGTGGCGAAATACCTCGCCGGGGAGGGTGCCGCCGTCGTCGTCAACTACCGCCAGAAGGCACCGCGCGCCAATAAGGTTGTCGCCGAGATCGAGGCCGCGGGTGGCCGCGCCGCAGCCGTCGGCGCGGACCTGACCACGCAGGAAGGTGTCCAGGCCCTCGCCAGCGCCGCGATGGAAAACTTCGGCTCGCTGGATCTGCTGGTCCTCAACGCCTCCGGCGGCATGGAATCCGGCATGGAAGAGGGATACGCCCTCAAGCTCAACCGCGACGCCCAGGTGAACATGCTCAACGCCGCGGTGCCGCTGATGCCCGAGGGTTCGCGCGTGGTGTTCGTGACCAGCCACCAGGCGCACTTCATCGAGACCGTCCCCACGATGCCCGAGTATGAGCCCGTCGCCCGCAGCAAGCGCGCCGGCGAGGACGCACTCCGTGAACACCTTCCCAGCCTCGCGGAGAAGGGCATCAAGCTGGTGGTCGTCTCAGGTGACATGATCGAGGGCACCGTCACCGCCACGCTGCTGGACCGTTCCAACCCGGGCGCCATTGAGGCCCGCCGGGCCGAAGCCGGCAAGCTGTACTCGGTCAAGGAGTTCGCCGCGGAGGTCGCCAAGATGGCCACCGCCGACGTCGAGACCGGCCACACCGAATACGTCGGCGGTGCCGACTACTTCGACAAGGCGAGCGGTCCCGGAAGCAACTAGGACCGGCGGCCCGGATGGCACCTGGCGGCAGCGTTCTTCACGGACCCTGCCGCCGGGTGCCATCCGGCGTTAAGACGGCCGCCGGCTTGGCGCCTGCCCGGTCTCAGACCCCGGCGATGTGCCGGACCGCATCCAGGTAGGGCATGTTGATGGCCGCGTCGGCCACGGCGCGGACGGCTGGTTTGGCGTTGAACGCGACGCCAATCCCCGCGGCGCCGAGCATGTCCAGGTCGTTGGCGCCGTCTCCCACCGCGATGGTGTGTTCCATCGGGATGCCCTCCGCCGCGGCCCACTCGCGCAGGTACTTCTCCTTGGCTGCGCGGTCGACCACGTCGCCCACCACCTTGCCGGTGAGTGCGCCGTCGGAAATTTCCAGCTCGTTGGCAATCCAGTAGTCCAGCCCCAGGTCCTCCGCAATCGGGCGCAGGATCTGGTTGAAGCCGCCCGAGACGACCGCCACGGCGTGCCCGGCCGCCTTGAAGGCCGCCACTAGTTCGGCGGCGCCGTCGCTGAGGGTCACCTCGGCGCGGACGGAGTCGACGACGTCGGCCGGCAGTCCGGCGAGCACCGCCACCCGGGCGTGCAGGCTCTGCGCAAAGTCCAGTTCGCCGCGCATCGCCGCTTCGGTGACGGCCGTGACCTCCTCGCGTTTGCCCGCATACGCCGCCAGCAGTTCGATGACTTCCTGCTGGATCAGTGTGGAGTCCACGTCCATGATCAGGAACTTCCGCGGGGCCTGCCGCAGCGCGGCGGGAACAACCGCCGTATCGACCCCCTCGATTGCGGCGATGCTCCGGCGAAGCCCGGCCAGGTCGGCGGCGGTGATGGCGTCCGGCAGCGTGCAGTCGGCGGTGTAGACCGAGAAGCGGCCGTCGCCGGCGGTGTTTTCCGCGCCGACGGTCAGCCCCGCTCCGGCCAGCGAACGGCGCAGTTGCTCCACCTCGGGAAGGGACAGATTGACGCCGTAGCTGACCGCAGTCACGTTCGAACTCATGGCTTCAATCCTAGCGAGCGGGCCGGGTGGGCCCTGAATTGGTTTCGCTCCGGCGACGCGGGCACGGGCCCCGCGGCCGGGGTGCCCGCCCGGTTATCAGTCGTCCGCTATTTTGTCCTAGTGTCTACTCCTATGAGTGATGTTCTTGAAATGGCCGCCGTCAGCGTTGTACGTGGGGCGAAAACGCTCCTGGACAAGGTCGACTGGCAGGTCAAGGAGGGCGAGCGCTGGGTGATTCTGGGACCCAACGGTGCCGGCAAGACCACTCTGTTGCAGGTGGCCGCCGCCCGCCTCCACCCCACGTCCGGCATGGCAGGGATCCTCGAAGAGATCCTCGGCGCCGTTGACGTCTTCGAACTCCGGCCGCGCATCGGCCTCTCCTCGGCGGCTCTGGCCAACCAGATTCCCGAGCACGAGAAGGTCCTCAACGTCGTCGTGACGGCCGCCTACGGGGTCACCGGCCGCTGGCGCGAAGGCTACGAAAAGGACGACGAACGCCGCGCCTTCGCCCTGCTCAACGAATGGGGCATGGGCCCGCTGCTGAACCGCCCCTTCGCCTCGCTGTCCGAGGGCGAACGCAAACGCGTGCAGATTGCCCGGGCACTCATGACGGACCCGGAACTGCTGCTGCTCGACGAGCCCGCCGCCGGCCTCGACCTGGGCGGCCGCGAGGACCTTGTGCACCGGCTCAGCGGGCTGGCCCGCGACGAGGCCGCGCCCGCCATCGTGCTCGTCACCCACCACCTCGAAGAGGTCCCGCCGGGCTTCACCCACGCGCTCTTGATGCGCGACGGCGGCGTGGTCGCCTCCGGCCCGCTGGACGAGGTGCTGACCGCCGAAAACCTCAGCCAGACGTTCGGCGTCGACCTGGACGTGAGCGTCTCCGGCGGACGGTACACCGCCACAGCCCGCCGCTGAAGGGACCACTGACAACGCGTGGAGTTCCTCAGTAGCGTCTTTATTTTCTTCGCCGGGCTCTGGGCCGGCACTATCAACAGCGTGGTGGGTTCCGGCACGCTGGTCACCTTCCCGGTGCTGATCGCGCTCGGCTTCGCTCCGGTGACCGCCTCGATCAGCAACGCCATGGGCCTCGTGGCCGGCAGCGCTGCCGGCGCCTGGGGCTACCGCAAGGAGCTCGCCGGGCGCCGCAACCAGCTCCTGAAGCTGCTGCCGGCCTCGTTGCTGGGCGGCATCACCGGCGCCTACCTGCTCCTGCACCTGCCGGAGCTGGTCTTTCAATACGCGGCGCCGGCCCTGATCGTGGTCGCCCTGCTGATGGTCGTGTTCCAGCCCCGGCTCCAGCGCTGGGTGCAGGCCCGGGAAGAAAACCCGGAGCACGCCCTCCGGGACAAGCAGCACGGGATACTCCTCGTGGTGCTGGTCTACCTCGCGGGCGTCTACGGCGGTTACTTCGTAGCGGCGCAGGGCATCCTCCTGGTCGGCATCCTCGGTGTCTTTATGGCCGGAACCATGCAGAACGCCAACGCCATGAAGAACATCCTGGTGCTGGGGGTCAACGTTGTCGCCGCCGCGTCGTACCTGCTCTTCGCGTTCGACCGGATCAGCTGGACCGCGGTCGGCCTGATCGCCGTCAGTTCGCTGATCGGCGGCCTGGTCGGCTCCAAGGTGGGCCGACGCCTCTCGCCGCCGGTGCTGCGCGGCGTGATATTCGTCCTCGGCACCGTAGCGCTGGGCTTCATGATCGCCAAGCTGCTGAACTGACCCGGACCATGAGCTTTCACTACCTCGAATCCGCGGACGACCCCCGCGTCGCCGACTACACCCAGCTGACTGACGTGCACCTGCGCAAGCTACGCGAGCCCGCCGAGGGTATGTATATCGCGGAGTCTTCCCGGGTGCTGCGCCGAGCCCTCGCCGCCGGGCACCGGCCGCGCTCATTCTTCCTCGCGGAGAAATGGCTCAAGGACCTCGCCGACGTCTTTGAGGCTTACCCGGACGTGCCGGCCTACATCGGCCCGGCCCCGCTCCTGGAGCAGATCACCGGCTTCCACCTGCACCGCGGTGCGATGGCCGCCATGCAGCGCCCTGCACCCGTTCCGCTGCCCGAGCTGCTCGCCGGGGCGCGCCGGATCGCCGTCCTGGAAGACATCGTGGACCACACGAATGTCGGTGCGATCTTCCGCTCCGCTGCTGCTCTGGGGCTCGACGCCGTGCTGGTGTCCCCGCGCTGCGGCGACCCCCTCTACCGGCGCAGCGTGCGCGTGAGCATGGGCACCGTCTTCCAGGTCCCGTGGGCCCGACTCGAGGAATGGCCGGGGGAGCTGGCGGTACTGAAGGAGCACGGGTTTCTGGTGGCCGCTATGGAACTCACCCAGGACGCCGTCGACGTCGACGTCCTCGCGGCCCGGAACCCCGAGCGGCTGGCCCTGGTGCTCGGCACCGAAGGCGCCGGAATGAGCGAGGAGACTCTCGCCGCCGTCGATCTTGCCGTGAAAATCCCGATGCGCGCCGGGGTTGATTCGCTCAACGTGGCGGCCGCGTCCGCCGTCGCTTTCTGGGAGCTGCGGCCCCGCGGCTGACACTCCCCGGGCCGGCAGTGGACCCCCCCCACGCCCCGGTTCGTCCGGCCCGCGGATCTGGGCTATTATGGGTAGCTGGCCGTGCTGCGCCTTCCGGTGCCGGGCAGCCATCCCACTCATACCTGGCAGCTGGCAAAATCCAGTTGCGCGAACAAAGGTCCAATTATGCAGTCTGATATCCACCCGAAGTACGAAGCTGTTGTTTTCAACGACCTGGCTTCCGGCGTCAAGTTCCTGACCAAGTCCACCGTGTCTTCCTCGAAGACCATCGAGTGGGAAGACGGAAACACCTACCCGGTCATCGACGTCGAAATCTCCTCCGAGTCCCACCCGTTCTACACGGGCAAGCAGCGCATCATGGACTCTGCAGGCCGCGTCGAGCGCTTCAACGCTCGCTTCAAGGGCTTCGGCGGCAAGAAGTAGCCTTCTGCTCCCAAGGTCTTTTGGAAAAGCCCGCACCGGCGACGGTGCGGGCTTTTTGCGTTCCGGCCGCATTGCGTACCGGCACCCTGGCCGCGTGGCAGGATTAAGGGCATGACAACCCTTCCTCCGGTCCCCGTTCCCAGCAGCGCTGACGAGGACGGCCGCCGACGCCACGGCGAATACAAGGTTCCCGGCGGCAAACTCGTGGTGGCCGACCTCGACGTCGTCGACGGCGTCCTGGCGCACGTCTCGATCAGCGGGGACTTCTTCCTGGAACCCGACGAGGCGCTCCTGGACATCAACCGGAGCCTCACCGGACTGCCCGTGGACGCGGGCGCGGCTGACCTTGCCGCGGCAGTCACCGCGGCGCTGCCCGAGGATGCGGTGCTGTTCGGCTTCTCCGCCGGCGCGGTGGCGATCGCCGTCCGCCGCGCCCTGGCCAAAGCCACCGGCTGGGGCGACCACCACTGGAACATCATCGGGCCCTCGGTGCTGCCCACGCACGTCAACGTCGCGCTGGACGAAGTCCTCACCGAAGAGGTCGGCGCCGGCCGCCGCAACCCGACGCTGCGGTTCTGGGACTGGGAGGAGCCGTCCGTGGTGATCGGCAGTTTCCAGTCCGTCCGCAACGAGGTCCATCCCGACGGCGTCAGCCGGCACGGGATCAGCGTGGTCCGCCGGATCAGCGGCGGCGGGGCGATGTTCATGGAGGCCGGCAACTGCATCACCTATTCGCTCTACCTGCCGCAGACCCTCGTGGACGGCATCAGCTTCGCCGACTCCTACGGCTTCCTCGACACGTGGGTCATGGCGGCGCTCGAAAAGGTGGGCATCAGTGCGTTCTACGTGCCGCTGAACGACATCGCGACCGAGCATGGCAAGATCGGCGGCGCGGCCCAGAAGCGGCTCGCCAACGGCGGAATGCTGCACCACGTCACCATGAGCTACGACATCGACGCGGACAAGATGGTTGAGGTGCTGCGGATCGGCAAGGAAAAGCTCTCGGACAAGGGCACCACAAGCGCCAAGAAGCGCGTCGACCCGCTGCGCCGGCAGACCGGCCTGGCCCGGTCCGAGATCGTCGCGGCGATGATGGAGGTGTTCACGGAGCGCTACGGGGCGACGCCGGCGGAACTCACCGAGGCCGAACTCGACGCCGCCCGTCAGCGGGTGGAGACCAAGTTCGGCACCACCGAATGGCTGCACCGGGTCCCGTAGGGCGGGATCCTTCGTCGATTCGCCATAAGTGGCCGCTACACCCACCCGTTTGGCGGCCATTCGCGTCAGACGGGCGCCCCGGGCGGGCGGGATCCTTCGTCGATTCGCCACAAGTGGCCGCTACACCCACCCGTTTGGCGGCCATTCGCGTCAGACGGGCGCCCCTGGCGGGCAGCGTCTCATGCGGACACGGCTTGTGCCTTGAGCGCCCGCAGCAACTGGCTGCGCTGTTCGATGATGATCCGGCGCAGCGCCCGCGGCGCATCCGCGTGCTCGGCCAGCCATTGGTCCGTCCGGGCGATGACGGGGTGCGATTCCGGCGCCGCGCCCGGCCCGTCGAGGTCCTGCCCTGCGGGGTAGAGCCCGCGCACGATCCGGCTGGCGATCTCGATGCTGCGCTCCGTCCAGACTCGATCAAGGCACTCGAAGTAGGGCTCGACGTAGCCCGCAAGCAGTCCTTCCGGGGCCGTGTTGAAGCCCGCGATGGTCGCGCTGAGCAACTGGTTGGACAGCGCCGTGCCGTGGACGGCGGCTTCCCACGCTTCGGCCTTGACCCTGGGGTCCGGCCGCGCCGCGAGGGCCGTGGCGTGCCCGGACTTTCCCGACGCCGTGTTGTCGCGCGCCAGCTCGGCGTCCAGCTCCCCGGGGTTGTCCTGTCCGTGGGCCGCGAGGGCATGCCAGAGGTTCCAGCGGAGCTCCGCATCAACGGAGAGTCCCTCGATCACGGTGCTGCCGTCCAGCAGGCCCCTGAGCATGCCGAGCTGACCGGCGTCGAAGCGGCTCGTGGCGGCGAGGGCACGGGCCCAGGCCAGCTGCTGGTCGGAGCCCGGTGCCGCGTTACGGAGTTCTGCGGCGGCGGTGGCCAGGAAGCTGCCGCGGGCCTCCTTGCGCCGGGCCGCCGGTACGTAGCGTTCGATTGCCGTTCCTGCGTTGCCCAGAATGTTCAGCAGCACCCCGATGCCGGACTCGGCCGGGCCGAAGCGCTGCACCGCCTCGACGTAACGGGCAGCGGGGGTGGCGGCGTCGCGGGCCGAATCCCACAGCGCGGTCCAGCACAGGGCCCGCGCCATCGGGTCAGTGATGGCGCCGAGGGAGCTGCGCACCGTGGCTTCGGAGTGCGGGTCGAGCCGAACCTTGGCGTAGCTGAGGTCCTCGTCGTTGACCAGCAGCAGCGCCGGGCGGCCCTTTCCGGCGAGCTGGCCGACCACGGTACGATCGCCGTCGACGTCGGTTTCCACGCTGTCGGTGCGCACCAGGGCGCCTGCGGCGTCGAAGTCGTAAAGTCCAATCCGCAGCCGGTGCGGCCTCGGCTCCTGCCGGCCGGTGATCGGGTCCTCGGCGTGCTGGACCAGCGACACGGAGCCCAGCACGCCGTCGTGCTCGTCAATCTCGGAGGTCAGGGTCGAGATACCGGAGGTCTGCAGCCACTGCCGTGCCCAGGTGGCGAGGTCGCGGCCGGAGGCGGCGCTCAACGCGGCCAACAGATCAGCCAACGTGGTGTTGCCGTAGGCGTGGTCGCGGAAATACCGGCGGGAGCCGGCGATGAAGGCGTCGAAGCCCACGTAGGCGACAAGTTGCTTGAGCACCGAAGCGCCCTTGGCGTAGGTGATCCCGTCGAAGTTCTGCTTCGCGGCCTCAAGGTCCGGGATGTCGGCAACAATCGGGTGGGTGGTGGGCAGCTGGTCCTGGACGTAGGCCCAGGCCTTGCGGTTGTTGGCGAAGTTCACCCACGCCGTTTCCCAGTCCGTCGTCCGGTCTACGCCCAGGGTGCCCATGTAGTCAGCGAAGGATTCCTTGAGCCACAGGTCATCCCACCACTGCATCGTGACGAGGTCGCCGAACCACATGTGCGCCATCTCGTGCAGCAGGGTGTTGGCGCGGCCCTGGTACTGCGAGTCGGCGGCGCGGGACGTGAAGACGTAGCTTTCGGTGAACGTCACCAGTCCCGGGTTCTCCATGGCGCCTAGGTTGTACTCGGGCACGAATGCCTGCTCGTACTTTCCCCACGGGTATGGGTAATCGAAGAGGTCGTTGAAGAAGTCCAGGCCGTTCCTGGTCAGACGGAACAGTTCCTCCGCGTCGAAGGACGGCGCCATGGAGGCCCGGCAGTAGAGCGCCAGCGGCACGTCCCGCACGGTTCCGTCCGCGACGCTCCCGTGCCAGGTGTCCTCGGCCTTGAAGTAGGGGCCGGCGAGCACGGTGGTGATGTAGGTGGACATCGGCTTGGTGGGGGCGAAATCCCACCGGCTCGTGGCCGGGTCGCTGGTCAGCTGGGTGCGGAGGGTTTCGATTCCGTTCGAGGAGACCTGCCACTCGGACGGGGCCATCACGTGGAAGGTGAACTCTGCCTTGAGATCCGGCTGTTCGAAGTTCGCGAAGACGCGGCGCGCGTCGGCGGGCTCATACTGCGTGTACAGGTAGCACTGGCCGTCGGCGGGGTCATAGAAGCGGTGCATGCCCTCGCCGGAGGTGCTGTACAGGGCCGTGCCGGTGACCGTGACCTGGTTCTCGGCCTGCAGGTTGTCCAACCGGATCCGGGAGCCGTCCACCACGTCTGAAACCGGCAGTCCCTTGCCGTTGAGGAAGACGCTGTGCACCGAACTGCTGATGAAGTCCAGGAACGTGGAGGCGCCGGGTTCGCTGGCGGAAAAGTTGATCACGCTGCGGCTGGTGTAACCCGCGACGTCGGGATCGGCCGCCTGCCGGACGTCAAGGGAGACGTCGTAGCTGTGGGTAGTGATCAGGGCTGAGCGGGTTGCCGCTTCGTCACGGCTCAGGTTCTGGTTCGACACTCCGCTATCTAATCACGGGGAGACCCGAAGCTCAGCGGGCGGGGATGAGGACGACGGCGGCGGCCAACCCCAGGGCCGCGATCAGCAGCCACGAGGCCAGGGCGGCCAGCAGCGCCGGGGTTCCCGTCCGCAGCAGTTGCCGTACCCGGACGGCCGAGCCGAGTCCGAACAGGGCCATGCCCAGCAGCAGGTCCTGCAGCACGGCGGCGGCCCCGAGCACGCCGGGGGAGAGCCAGTCGGTGGTCCGCAGGGCCGCCATGGCGACGAACCCCACCACGAACAGCGGAACGATCGGCGGGAGCCGGCCGCCGTCGTCGGAACCGATGCGGTGGTGGATGCCCGCCGCGGCGACCATGGGGGCGAGCAGCAGCACACGGGTCAGTTTGACGATTACGGCGACGGCGAGCGCCGAGGCCCCCGCGGTCTGGGCGGTGGCGACTACCTGTCCGACGTCGTGCACCGAGGCGCCTGCCCACGCCCCGAAGGCCTCCGGGCTGAGCCCCAGCGGGCCGATGAGGAGGGGCAGGACGCCGATGGCGAGTGTGCCGCAGAGGGTGACGAGCGCGATCGGCAGCACCGTGTCCTGCTGCCGGATCCGCCGGACGGCTGCCATCGCGCCGATCGCGGAGGCCCCGCAAATTGCGAATCCGGTGGCAATCAGCAGCGAAACAGGGGGCGGCAGGCGAAACAACCGGCCGATGCCGTAGGTGCCCGCGAACGCTGCCAGCACCACCCCGGTGATCAGCAGCAGGGCGGCCCAGCCCAGGCCCAGCACGTCCGCCACGCTGACCTTGAGCCCCAGCACGACGATGCCGGCGCGCATCAGGTGCTTGCCGGCGAAGTCCAGCCCGGCCCTGCCGGACCCCGCGCTCCAGCCCGACACTCCCGGCAGGTTCGCGGCCAGGAGCCCCAGCAGGACCGCGACCGTCATGGCGGGCAGCGCCGGCAGCATTGTGTGGACGGCCAAGGCGGTCCCGACGGCGGCAGCGCAGGCAATCAGGCCCGGCAACAGCACGCGCAGCCGGCCTGGGCGCTGGCGGACCGCGTGCAGCAGGAAAAAGGGGCGGAAGACAGGCACGTCATCCACCTTGCCCTACCGGCAGGTCAATCACCGAAGCGTGAGCCGCAACACGCCCCGCGGGAGGCACCGAAATGATTTCGTAACGAAAAGGTGGTTGGCTTATGGGCATGTCTGACCTTTTTGAGGATTACTCAGAGGCCGCCGGCCGCAGCGGCGCCTACGACGAGATGTTTGCCCCGGGCCAGGAGGCCCGGCGCTCCTACGGCCAGGTTGCCGGGGCGCTGAGGGAGCTCTCGCTGGCCGATGTCACGGCGCGTGCGGACTCAATGGCCCGGACGTTCCTGGACCGCGGCGTCACCTTCGACTTCGCGGGCGAGGAACGGCCGTTCCCGTTGGACATCGTCCCCCGGGTGATCCCGGCCGATGAGTGGACCGTGCTCGAACGCGGTGTGGCGCAGCGGGTGCGGGCCCTGGAAGCCTTCCTGAACGACGTCTACGACAAGATGACCGTGGTCTCCGACGGCGTGATCCCGCGGCAACTCGTCACCACGAGCGCGCACTTCCACCGCCAGGTCCACGGCTTCGAGCCGGCCGGCGGGGTCCGCGTCCACATCTCCGGGATCGACGTCGTCCGCGACGCCGCCGGCACCTTCCGCGTCCTGGAGGACAACGTGCGCGTCCCCTCGGGCGTCAGCTACGTGCTGGAGAACCGCCGTGCCATGGCCAAGGGCCTGCCCGAGGCCTTCGGCCAGCAGCTCATCCGCCCGGTGGAGGAGTACCCCCGTCGGCTCCTGTCCGCGCTGCGGAAGACGGCGCCGTCCGGCGTCGACGATCCCACTGTGGTGGTCCTGACCCCCGGCGTGTTCAACAGCGCCTACTTCGAGCACACCCTGCTTGCCGGCCTGATGGGCGTCGAACTGGTGGAGGGCCGCGACCTGATCTGCCGCGGCAACCGCGTCTACATGCGCACCACCGCCGGTGAACAGCGCGTGGACGTGATCTACAAGCGGATCGACGACGAGTTCCTGGACCCCCTGCAGTTCCGCTCCGACTCCATGCTCGGCTGCCCCGGGCTGGTCAACGCCGCCCGAGCCGGCGGCGTCACGATCGCCAATGCCGTGGGCAACGGCGTCGCGGACGACAAGCTGGTCTACAGCTACGTGCCTGACCTGATCCGCTACTACCTGGGCGAAGAGCCGGTGATCGCCAACGTGGACACCTACCGTCTCGAGGAGAAGGAAGCCCGGGAGGAGGTGCTGGACCGGCTCGATGAGCTCGTGGTCAAGCCCGTCGACGGCTCCGGCGGCAAGGGCCTGGTGATCGGCCCGGACGCGTCCAAAGACGAGCTCGAAGCCCTGCGCAAGCGCATCGTTGCCGACCCTCGCGGCTGGATCGCGCAGCCGGTGCTGCAGCTCTCCACCGTTCCCACGCTCAGCGGCGACAAGTTCGGCCCGCGGCACGTCGACCTTCGCCCCTTCGCTGTCAACGACGGCGACGACGTCTGGGTCCTGCCCGGCGGCCTCACCCGGGTGGCGCTTAAGGAAGGTTCCCTGATCGTGAACTCCAGCCAGGGCGGCGGCTCCAAGGACACCTGGGTGCTCGCGGATTCGCCGCAGGTCCCGGTCGAGGCAATCCCGCGGCCCGCCGTCGCCGTCCGCGAACGGGTCTCGGTCTGGCCGGTGGAAAGCAACTGGCGCGACAGCCAGAAAGAGCAGCAACAGCAGCAGCAGAGTTCCGACGCCCAGGAGGTAGCCGCGAATGCTTAGCCGTATTGCCGAGTCCCTGTTTTGGATCGGCCGCTATGTGGAGCGGGCAGACGGCACCGCCCGGATCCTGGACGTCCACCTCGAACGCCTGAACCACCTGCCGATGGAGGAACAGCGCAGCGTGGCGCAGGAACTCCTCGCGGTCATGGGCGCCCGGCCGCAGTCCGATGACTTCGGCCTGGACGAGCTGCTGCACGCCCTGGCCTACGACAAGCACAGCGCCACCTCGATCGCCGGCTCGCTCGGTGCCGCGCGGGAAAACGCCCGGCGGGCCCGGGAGACCGTCTCCTCGGGACTCTGGGAGAGCCTGAACACCACCTACTACGGGCTGAACCAGCACCGCAAGGACGTGGTGGGCACCTACCGCTTCTGCAACTGGGTCCTGGAGCGCACCGCGATGGTCAGCGGCCTCGCGGACACCACCGTCAGCCACGACGAGAGCTGGCTGTTCCTGGTCCTGGGCCGCTCGCTGGAACGTGCGGACATGACCGCGCGGATGCTCTCCACCCGCGATGTGCTCTCGGCCGGCATGTCCTGGGTGAACATGCTCCGCTGCGCCGGCGCCTACGAGTCGTTCCTGCGGACCCGCCGCGCCGCCTTCGGCGACCAGCACGCGGCCGAGTTCCTGCTGCTGGACCGGCTCTTCCCGCGTTCCATCGTCTATGCCCTGCGCGACGCCGACGAGTGCCTGGCCAAACTGGACCCCTCGGCCCAGCGCGTCGGCTTCATTAACGACGCCCGACGGATCGTGGGCCAGGCCCGGACCTTCCTGGAGTTCCACCGCACCGACGACCTGATGTCCGAACTGCCGGAGCACATGGAACGGGTGCAGAAGGCCGTATCGCAGGCCTCGGATGCCATTTCCCGTAAGTACTTCAATCAGGCAGACGAACTGGCCTGGGTGGGAGAAGTTTCATGACCCGGCTCAGCATCACGCACAAGACGGCGTACAAGTACAACAAGCGCGTCACCCTGTCCTACAACGAGGCCCGGATGACGCCGCTGACGGATCCGCAGCAGGTGGTGCTGGAGTCCTCCATGAAGGTCTCGCCGTCGCAGGCGGCGATCAGCAGCTACCGCGACTACTGGGGCACCCGCGTAACCGCCTTCGACATGCAGATGCCGCACGACCACCTCGAGGTCCTCGCCACCACAACGGTGGAGGTGCACCGGGTGGAGCGGATCCCGGCGGAGGCGGACATCGTCGGCTGGGACGTGCTCTCCGCCCCGGAGACGCTCAACCAGTTCAGCGACTGGATCCCGCAGTCACAGCTCACCGGCCCCGGCGCCGAGGTGCTGGGGATCGTCCCCGGCGTCGTCGCCGGCCGCAACCCGCACGATGCTGCCATGGCAGTCTTCGAATGGATGCGCGGCGAGATGAGCTACATGAAGGGTTCCACCGGCGTCACCACCAACGCCGAGGAGGCCTGGAACCAGCGCCAGGGCGTCTGCCAGGACCTCGCACACCTCGCGATCGGGGCGCTGCGCAGCTGCGGGATTCCGGCCCGGTACGTCTCCGGCTACCTGCACCCGCGCTCGACGGCGCAGCTCGGAGAGACGGTCGCCGGGCAGTCCCACGCGTGGCTGGAATGGTGGGACGGCGAATGGCGCAGCTGGGATCCCACGAACCACAAGCCTGCCGGGGACTTCCACGTGACCGTGGCACGCGGGCGCGATTACCGGGACGTGCCCCCGCTGAAGGGCATCCTGTCCGGCGGCGGCGGCTCTGCGCTGGCAGTGACCGTGGAGATCACCCGCCTGGCCTGAGCCGGCCGGCGTCGATCCGTCTATTCGAGGCCGGAGCGGGTGGCGTCGTCCAGCGGCGTCCACCACGTCAGCGGCGGGACGATCTTGAACCGCCGCCCCGTGATGGTGTCGGGCGTAATCCGGACGAAGTGTTCCTTCTTTCCCGCCTGCCACGGGAACAGCAGCAGCCCCACCGTGTCAAGGACCTCCGCCTGGTTCTTCACCGCGGCGGCCTGGCCCTTGACCACCACACTCCAGGCGACGCCGCTGTCCGAGTCGACGCCGTCGGCTTCCAGGGCCACGGGAGTGTCGCCGGTGGCGGCGTGCAGCTTCGTGCCCTCGGCGGTGCGGAACACGAGGGTTCCGTGGTCCACCTTGTAGTTGATCGGGAAGATGTCCGGGTGGTCGTCTACCCAGACGGCCATCCGGCCCACGGTGACGCTGCGCAGCAGCCTCCAGCACTCGTGGCTGTCCAGGTTTTCGACGTCGTGGGGCTGATTGGCGGCTGGTTTCGGATCAGTGCTCATGGCGCCGAGCCTACGTCAGGCTGCCCCGGCCGGGCTAGGGGACAACGGCCCGTGGGCGTAATAATCCTCGGCTTTGTTGGGTCGGATCGGAATGTATCGGGGTATTCTGGCAACACGTCATCGGCGCGGATGTACGTCGTGAGAATTGGGGCGAAAGAACATGCATTCATCAGGCAGCAGCCCGGAGACCGTCAGTTCCGGCAACCCCCGGATCGAGGACCTGCTCAAGGACTTCGTCTCCCGCGCCGGAGAACTGCTCCAGTCCCAGGAGCGGATGGCGGGCCTGCTGGAAGCCGTCGTCGCCGTCGCCGAGGACCTCAGCCTGGACGCCGTCCTGGAGCGCGTGGTGCAGTCAGCCTGCCGCCTCCTGCACGCCCGCTACGGCGCCTTGGGCGTGATCGGCGGCGACCACGCCCTGAGCCACTTCATCACCGTCGGCATCGACGGCGAACTCGCCCGGCAAATCGGCCCCCTGCCCACCGGCCACGGCGTGCTGGGGCTGCTGATCAGCGATCCCCGGCCGCTGCGCCTGCACGATCTGCGCAAGCATCCGGAGGCCTACGGGTTCCCGGAGAACCACCCGCCCATGCAGTCGTTCCTGGGTGTGCCGGTCCGGGTCCGTGACACCGTGTTCGGCAACCTGTACCTGACCGAGAAGGAAGGCGGCGGGGACTTCACTGAAGAAGATGAGGGCCTGGCGATTGCGCTGGCCGCCGCCGCCGGCGTCGCGATCGAAAACGCCAAACTCTACGACGACTCCCGGCGCCGGGCCCGCTGGCTGGAAGCCTGCATGGATGTGTCCGGGCTGATGCTCGGCAGCGACCGGGACTACACCGCCGGGGGCCTCGATCCGATCGCCGCCCGGGCGCTGCAGGAATCCGAGTCCGAGCTGGCGCTGATTGTGGCCCCCGCGGTGTCCGGGCCCGGCTACATCGTGGCCGGTGCGGCGGGTGAGCGGGCCAAGGCCTTCTCCGGCAGGACGCTGGCCCTCGGTGCACCCGAACTGCAGGACGTGCTGGCCGGCGGTGAGCCGGTCATGCTGGACAGCGACGCCGGGGTTTTCGACGACGTCGTCGACGGCGGCTGCCTGGGACCGCAGCTCGCGGTCGCCTTGAGCACGCAGGGCGCCCACCACGGCCTGCTGCTGCTGGCCCGGAACCCGGAGGGGCTTCGCTATGCCCGGACCGACATCGAGATGGGCGCCGTCTTCGGCTCACACGTGGCCCTGGCGCTCGAACTCGCACGCGTCCACCGGCTGCGTGAGGAGCTGCTCGTGTTCACGGACCGCGACCGGATTGCCCGGGACCTGCACGACCTGGTCATCCAGCGGCTCTTCGCCGCCGGCCTGAGCGTCCAGAGCCTCACCAGGTTCACCAAGGACGAGCTCGCGACCGATCGGATCCGCAATATCACCGGCGAACTCGACGAGGCGATCCGCAGCCTGCGGGACACGATCTACTCGCTCAAGAGCAGCAGTGGGGAAACCGAACTGCTCAGCGGCCGGATCCGCCGCGTGACCCGGAGCTCCGCGAAGTCGATGCCGTTCACGCCGCGGCTCACGCTGACCGGTCCGGTGGACGCGGTCACCCCGGATAAGGCGGACAACGTGGTGGCCGTCGTCTCGGAGGGGCTGAGCAACGCCATCCGGCATTCCGGCGCAGACGCCATCGCGGTGTCCGTCGCCGTCATCAAGGGCCGCGTCACGGTGGTCATCACGGACAACGGCTCGGGCTTCGACGACTCCCTGGAGCGCAACGGCCTGGCCAACCTGGAAGACCGCGCGCGGATGTTGGACGGCCAGTGCACCATCACGACGGCTCCGGACGAAGGCACCAGCGTTGAGTGGTCTGTGCCGCTCTGACGGGCGCTAGCTACTCGGCCGGGTGGCGGCGGAGTCAGCGGACGCTGTGTTGCCGGCCGGTCTCGGGTACCGCGCCGGCGGTGGAAGTCCCCGCGGCGGCCGGACTGGCAATGAAGACGGCCGCCTGCGTACGGCGTTCGAAACCGAGCTTGGCCAACAGCGAGGAAACGTAGTTCTTCACCGTCTTTTCAGCCAGGAACATCTCGGCCGCGATCTGGCGGTTGGTAAGCCCGCCGCCGACCAGTTCCAGGACCCGGCGCTCCTGCGGGGTGAGGGCCGCGGTGCGCGGATCCACCTCGTCGGTTTCCACCATGCTGTCAACGATCCCGGCGGCGACCCCGTCGTCGAAGAGGGATTCTCCCGCCGCGGCCCGCCGCAGGGCACCGATCAAGTCGGTGCCGCCGATCTCCTTCAGCACGTAGCCGGAGGCGCCGGCGAGGACCGCGCCGCGAAGGGCCTGTTCGTCGTCGAAGCTGGTCAGGATGATGCAGTTCAGCGAGGGATCAACCGAACGTACGTCCCGGCACACCTCGATTCCGGTGCCGTCGGGCAGCCGCGCGTCCAGGACGCAGACGTCGGGGTGGAGCGCCGGAATACGCCGCGTTGCCTCCACGGCTGATCCGGAACTGCCGACCACGAGGAAGCCCTCGCCCTCCAGCAGCTCCTGGAGGCCACGGCGGACGAGCTCGTGGTCATCGAGGATGAACACGCGAATAACGGCCGGACGGCCTTCCGCTGCAGTGAGACCGGCATCTGCCCAGGCAATCATATTTCTCCCGTCCGGGCGCCGACGTTGCCACATTACCCACGGAGCTCCCCAGCCCGCGTTGCAGGTCTGTGGCAGCCCGCGTCCGTACCTCTAGTGCGGGACCCCGCTTGCTGGTCCCTGAATTGCAGTGGAGTCGTGCATTCCATTGTGGCAACAAATCGACCGCAACGGCTGCGAAGCTCGAATATTTCTTTGCCGCGCACCGTAATTCTCAGGCCGCCCGGCGGCCCGCAACAAGGGTCATTTGGCCTACGGCGTCGTCGTGCGGCGGGTCGCCGTGACTTTCGGCCCTAGCCCGCCGGGGGCTGGGGAGGTTGGGTTGAGCTACGCGCTGCTGGGGCACGACGAAGGGATCAGTCATGAGCGAGGCTACGGACATCCGGACCATCCTGGTCGGAGTCGACGGATCGGACGCCTCCGTGGAGGCGCTCCGGCAGGCCCAGAGGCTGGCACTTCCGCTCTCGGCCAAGATTCTCGCCGTGGCCTGCTGGGATGTCCCGCCGGTCTACGACGGCTACATTGCCATGGGCATCGACGATTTCGACGTCCGTGCGGGGGAGATCCTGGCGGAAACTGTCGTGAAGGCTTTCGGGGCGGACACCCCGGACAATGTGGAGACCCGGCTGGTGCAGGGGCACCCGCGCCGGACGCTCCTCGAGGAGAGCCGCAGCGCCGACCTGCTGGTGGTGGGCCGGCGTGGTCACGGTGGTTTCGGTGGCCTGCTGCTCGGCTCGGTGAGTTCGGCACTGGTGGCCCACGCGCACTGCCCGGTCCTGGTGGTGCACACACCCGAGAAGCGCTAGCCGGGGTATCCCGGCCTGTCGCTGCTATTCGAAGGAGGCCCGCCGCGGGTCGGCGAGCCTGGTGCGCCAGACGTCCGGGTTGTTGACCTTGAAACGGCGCCCGGTTAGGGCCTTCGGGGCGAGCCGTACGTAGTAGTTCTTTTCACCGGGCTGCCACGGCTCCAGGAGCAGGTCATCCACCGCGTCCTTGTCGGCCTGGTCTTCGATCAGCTCCGCTTCGCCGCGGGCCACAACGCTCCACGCCGTCTGCTCGTGCGCGTCGTAACCGTCGATTTCGAAGGCCACCGGCTTGGCTGTGATGGCGCCCCAGAGCTTCGTCCCGCCGGCCGTGCGGAACACGATCGAGCGGCGCTGCAGGACAAAGTTCACCGGGAAGACCTCCGGGTGGCCGTCCACGATCAACGCAATCCGTCCCACCACCTCGCTGTCGAGCAGTACCCAGCACTGGTCGATGGACAGCTGGAAGTTCGGTGGTGGCGTCGTCGTGTTCACAGCTCCACGTTACGGACAGCCTCCAGCCCCCATTAGGGCCATTAGGCCCGTGGCAGCTGCGCGGGCGCCCTGCTAGGCCTGCGCCGGGCGGCCCGGGCTTACCAGGGGCTCGGCTTATAGTCCTTCAGGAAGACGCCGTACTGGTCTTCGCCGGCCTCGCCCATCACGATGGGATCGTAGACCCGGGCGGCACCGTCGACGAGGTCCAGCGGGGCGTGGAAGCCTTCTTCCATCAACCGGACCTTCGTATAGTGCGGCCGTTCGTCGGTGATCCAGCCGGTGTCTACGGCGGTCATCAGAATGCCGTCGGACTCGAGCATCTCCTTGGCCGACGTCCGTGTCATCATGTTCAACGCGGCCTTCGCCATGTTGGTGTGCGGGTGCCCCGGCCCCTTGTAGGCGCGGGAGAACTGCCCCTCCATGGCGCTGACGTTGACGATGTACTTGCGCCGGGCCGTGGAGCGTTTCATCGCACCTCGGAGCCGGCTGACCAGCAGGAACGGCGCGGTCACGTTGCAGAGCTGCACCTCGAGCATTTCCAGCGGGTCCACCTCGTCCACCACCTGGGTCCAGCTGTTGATCGTAGCCAGGTCCGGAACCAGGCCGCCGGCGTCGATCGCGGTGCCCGAGGCAATCCGCTCGAGCGAGGCGGAGCCTGTCGACAGCGCCAGCGAGGTGATGGCGTCCCCGGCGAGCACCGGGTGCTCCAGGACCGTGCTGGCCAGGGCCAGCGGATGCTTGTCGTGGGCGTGGCCGAACGTCACCAGCTCGGGTCCGCCGTTGGCGGCCTGCAGTTCCGCGGGCAGCGGCTCGTCCTCGGCGTCGACGAGCGGCTTGTACGCGTTGCCCGAGCGCCGGACCGTCTGCGCCGCGTTGTTGATGATGATGTCCAGGGGCCCGGCCGCGTCGAGGGAGTCCGTCAGGGCCATCACCTGGGAGGGATCGCGCAGGTCGATGCCCACGATCCGCAGCCGGTGCAGCCAGTCTGCGCTGTCATCCATCGCGGCGAAGCGGCGGGCGGCGTCCTTGGGGAAACGCGTGGTGATGGTGGTGTGCGCGCCGTCGCGGAGCAGCCGCAGGGCGATGTACATGCCGATCTTGGCCCGGCCGCCGGTCAGCAGGGCGCGCCGGCCGTTCAGGTCGGTCCGGGCGTCTCGTTTGCTGTGGCTGAACAGCGCACACTCGGGGCAGAGCTGGTGGTAGAAGGCATCGACCTGCGTGTAGTGCTGCTTGCAGATGTAGCAGGGCCGCGACCGGATCAGGTGCCCGGCCACCTCTCCGGTGGCCGAGGGCGCAAGCTTGTTGCCGCGCGTCTCGTCGTCGATCCGGTCCGGGGCTGCCGTCGCGGTCTGGGCGATGACGGCCCGGTCTGCCTCAGCGATGAGGTCCCGCTTGGTGACCCGGCGGTGGCGCTTGACAGCCTTGAACATCTTCCCGGTCGCGCGCCGGATCGACACGAAGTCCGGGTGTTCCTCGTCGTAGACGTGGATGCTGTTAAGGACTTTGAGGCAGGCGGCGATTTCCGCCGGGGTCAGGTCAACCGCGGTCAACTCATCGCTGGCCGGGGCGGGGGGCAGATCGGGGGAGCTCATTGGGCCAATTTTACAGCCTGGCCGGGCCGCGGCCCGACCAGGTGGAATCAGTAGGCCTTGGTGGAGGACTTCCCGGGAGTCTCGACGCCGACGGCGGCCGCGTGGACCTCGCCGACCTTTTCCACGGTCTCGCGTCCGGCCGGCCAGTTCTCGGTGGCCGTCTTCACGGCGTCCGGCACCAGGTAGAGGTTGGCAGCGGAGAGCGCGCGTTCGTCGTCGCCGGGCTCGGGAACCTCCTGGCCCTTGGCCAGGACCGTGATGCCCGAGTCGGTGACCTTGAAGCCGCGGGCCCGGTCGAGTTCCGGGTCGAGGCCGATGGCGGCGCCCGCCGGAATCCGGACGTTCTTGTCGACGATGGCACGCTTGACCACCGCGCCGGCCCCGACCTGCACCTTGTCCATCAGCACCGAATCGAGGACCCGGCTGGCCGTACCCACGTAGACGTCGTTGGAGAGCACGGAGCCCTCGACGATGCCGCCGGAGATCACCACTCCGCTGGCCACGATCGAGTCCAGTGCCGTGCCCACGGTGCCGCCCTCGCCGCGGACGAACTTCGCCGGCGGGGAGATGCTCTGGCGGGTGTAGATGGGCCACTCCGAGTTGTACAGGTTGAAGACCGGCACGGGGGAGATCAGGTCCATGTGGGCGTCGTAGAACGAATCGATGGTGCCGACGTCGCGCCAGTAGGTGCGGTCGCGCTCGGTCGAGCCCGGAATGTCGTTGAGGGTGAAGTCGTACACCCCGGCCTCGCCCTGGTCGACGAAATAGGGGATGATGTCGCCGCCCATGTCGTGTTTGGTGTCGAGCCGCTCGGCGTCGACGTGCAGTGCCTCGACCAGGGCATCGGCGTTGAAGACGTAGTTGCCCATGGACGCCAGGAACTGGGTGGGATCAGCGGCCAGTCCCGGCGTCGAAGACGGCTTCTCCACGAAGGCCGCGATCTTTTGCGGGTTCTCCTGGTCCACCTCGATCACGCCGAACTGGTCTGCCATGTGCAGCGGCTGGCGCACGGCGGCGACCGTCGCCTTGGCGCCGCTCTCCACATGCTGGGCGACCATTTGCGCGAAGTCCATCCGGTAAACGTGGTCCGCGCCGACGACGACGACGATGTCCGGGTTGGCGTCGTGGATCAGGTTCAGGGACTGGTAGATGGCGTTGGCGCTGCCCAGGAACCAGCTCTTGCCGACCCGCTGCTGGGCCGGCACGGAGGCGATGTAGTTGCCCAGCTGGGTGGACATCCGCCACGTTTCGGAAATGTGCCGGTCGAGGCTGTGGGATTTGTATTGCGTCAGGACCACAATCTGCAAATACCGGGAATTGACCAGGTTGGAAAGGGCAAAATCAATGAGCCGGTAACTCCCGGCGAACGGAACGGCCGGCTTTGCCCGGTCGGCCGTCAACGGCATCAGCCGATTTCCCTCGCCACCTGCGAGGACGATGGCCAATACTTTCTTCTGCTGCGGCATAGTGGTCGCTCCTGAACGCCTTCGTTGCTCCCCAAAACTGTCCGGTGTGCCCGGACCTCTTCACACTAGAACAGATCAGCCGGAACGACTACCTTGGGGTTTGTGCGAATAGACATTGTGACCAAGGAATTTCCGCCCGAAATCTATGGGGGCGCCGGCGTCCACGTGGCCGAACTCAGCCGGGTGCTGGCCAAGAGGGTCGACCTGCAGGTGAGGGCCTTTGGTGCAGAGCGCGACCCCGACTACCACGGAGCCACCGTCACGTCGTATCCGGTGCCGGAGGATCTGGCCGGGGCCAACGCCGCGGTGCAGACCCTCGGTGTGGACCTGCGGATCGTTCCGGACATCGCCGGAGCGGACCTTGTGCACTCGCACACCTGGTACGCCAACATGGCCGGGCACATCGCCTCGTTGCTGCACGGCATCCCGCACGTACTCAGTGCGCACAGCCTGGAGCCGCTGCGGCCGTGGAAGGCCGAGCAGCTCGGCGGGGGCTATGCCCTCTCCTCCTGGGTGGAGAAGACCGCGTACGAAGCCGCCGCCGCGATCATCGCGGTGTCCGAGGGGATGCGGCAGGACATCCTGCGCAGCTACCCCGAGGTAGATCCGTCAAAGGTCCGCGTGGTGCATAACGGCATCGACGTCAGCCTCTGGAACCGCGACGAGGGCGAGGACGCAGTCCGTGCCCTCGGAATTGACCCGTCACGGCCGAGCGTGGTCTTCGTGGGCCGCAACACCCGGCAGAAGGGCGTCCCGTACCTGCTGCGGGCCGCCGCCAAGCTTCCCACGGATGTGCAGCTGGTGCTGTGCCTGGGTGCGGCGGACACCCCGGAACTCGCCGCGGAAACCGCGCGGCTGATCGAGGAACTGCAGGCCCAGCGCAGCGGTGTGGTCCTCGTGGAGCGGATGCTTCCCCGCCACGAGCTGATCCAGGTCCTCAGCCACGCCACGGCGTTCGCCTGCCCGTCCATCTACGAGCCGCTCGGAATCGTGAACCTGGAGGCCATGGCCTGCGGTGCGGCGGTGGTGGCCAGCGCCACCGGCGGAATCCCTGAGGTGGTCCAGCACGGCGAGACCGGCCTGCTCGTGCAGCTCGAGCAGGTCACGGACGGCACTGGCACGCCGCTGGATCCGGAGAAGTTCGTCACCGAGTTCGCCTCGGCCCTGACCGAGGTCGTCTCCGACCCGGCCCGCGCCCGTGCGATGGGCGAGGCGGGCCGGCGCCGGGCCGAGGCGCACTTCTCCTGGGAATCCATCACGGAAACCACGCTCGAGGTCTACCGCTCGGTGCTTCCGCAGTAGCGGTCGGCTTCCGCTCAACCGAACGGGAGCGGACGCAGCAAACGACGACGGCGCCGCCCCCGTTCAGGGGCGGCGCCGTCGTCGTTTGCTCCGGAAGGTCAGCCCCGCCGGGACTTGCCGCCCTGGGCTGAGCTGGACTGCGGTCGGCCCTCACGGGCGGAGCGGGCCAGCAGGATCTTCTCGTCCAGCGGCGCCTGGCCACTGGCGCGCTGGACGCGGAAGAACTCCCGTGCCTCGTCCTGGCGGGTTTTCTCGGCCCCAGTGGCGATCGCGGCGCGGAGGTGCTCCGGGCCGTAGCCGAAGGCGTCCACCAGGTCCAGCGCATGCGGACGGATCTTCACGAGCAGCCGGTTGATGTACTCGCCCACGGTGCGGGCGCGCTGCATCGAGAGCCGGCCGTTCATCAGGTACCAGGACAGGTTCTTCTCGATCAGCGACAGCCCGAACAGGTCCCGCAGCCATGTCAGGACCGCCTTGGTGCCGGGGTCGGTGACGTCGCCCAGGGCCTCGGTGAAGGCCTCCCACTGCAGCAGCTCGGCGTGTGCCAGGGCGGCTTCGATGAGTTCGTTCTGGTGGCTGTTGAACAGCGCAGCCGCCTGCTGCTGCGGGAGCTTGTTCGCGCCCTTGAGGGCCGCGCCGACCTCGGCGACCATGGCCTGGACGCGCTCGGTCAGCAGGGCACGCTGGCCGGCCTCGTCCTTGATCGCGCTGGCGGCCTTCTGGACCGAGCCGGAGTCCGCCACGAACTGGGCGACTCCGCGCAGTCCGGTGCGGTGGATGGCTGCGCCGGTGGCCTGTCCCACGACGTAGCGGGCCAGCACGCCGAAGTCCACGTTGCGGAACTCCTTGGCGTAGTCGGCCAGCAGCCGCTTCGCCACGAGCTGCAGCAGCACGGTGTTGTCGCCTTCGAACGTGGCATAGACATCAAGGTCGGCCCGCAGCGAGGCGAAGCGGTTCTCGATCAGGAAGCCGGCGCCGCCGCAGGCCTCGCGGCACTCCTGCAGGGTGTCGAGGGCGTGCCAGGTGCTCAACGGCTTGAGCGCGGCAGCCAGCGTTTCGAGGTCCTGGCGGTCTTCGTCGGTGTCGTTCCGGCCGGAGAACACGTCGTCGAACTTCTGCAACAGCTGTTCGCTGGCGAAGCTCGCGGCGTAAGTGGTGGCGAGACGGGTGAACAGCCGGCGCTGGTGCCGCTGGTAGTCCAGCAGCACCTCTTCGTCCGTGGGGGAGGATGCGTTGAACTGGCGTCGTTCGGAGGCGTACTGGATGGCGGTCTTGAGGGCCAACTTGGACGCGGTCACGGCGGCGCCGTCGAGCGAGACCCGGCCCTGGACGAGGGTGCCCAGCATGGTGAAGAAGCGGCGGCCCGGGCTGGCGATCGGTGACGTGTAGGTTCCGTCGGCGTCGACGTTGCCGTAGCGGTTGAGCAGGTTCGTCCGCGGGATCCGGACCTGCGTGAAGTGCAGCCGGCCGTTGTCGATACCGTTCAGGCCGCCCTTGACGCCGTCGTCCTCGCCTCCGATGCCGGGCAGGAACTCCTTGGTCTCAGGGTCGCGCAGGTCCATGTAGAAGGCGTGCACGCCGTGGTTCACGCCGTTGGTGATCAACTGCGCGAAGACGACGGCGGCGAGGCCGTCAATGGCGGCGTTGCCGATGTAGTCCTTCCAGGCGGCGCGGAAGGGCGTGTGCACCACAAACTCCTCCGTGGCCGGGTCGTAGGTGGCGGTGGTCGCGATGCTGGCGACGTCCGAGCCGTGGCCGGTCTCGGTCATGGCGAAGCAGCCGGGAATGTCCAGGCTCATGATGCCGGGCAGCCACTTCCCGTGGTGCTCCTCGGTGCCGAGGTGGTTCACGGCCGAGCCGAAGAGTCCCCACTGCACGCCTGCCTTGATTTGCAGCGAGGGGTCGGCGATGACGAGTTCCTGGAAGCCGGCAACGTTGGCGCCGTGTTCGTCCGAACCGCCGACAGCCACGGGGAAGGCGCGGTGCACCGCCCCGCTGTCCACGAGGATCTTGAGCTGCCCGAACGTGCGCTTGCGGTGTTCGGTGTGGGTGAGGCCCTCGGTCTTGTAGAGTTCCGGCCGTCCGGCCAGCTCCCTGGCCTGCCGGCGGACTGCGGCCCATTTGCCCAGCAGCTGTTCGCCGAGGGCGGCGACGTCGACGGCGGGGGACCCTGCCGCGGGTGCGGCCGGAGGGGCCGCGGGGGTTCTGGGCGCCGGGGTGGCGGCGGTGGTGTGGCCCGCGGAGCGGTCGGCTAGTTCAGTCATGTCGATTCCTTCGTTGGCACTGACATTGCGGTTCTGGCAGTTGGTGGTGGTCTGGTGCTGGGCGGTGCGAGTCGGGGGCCGGCGTCCCGTTATGCGGCCGGCGGGTCTTGGAGTTCGGGTGCGATGCCGAAGCAAAGCCAGTCGGTGATCTGTCGGGCCATGGCCTCCTGGCCCGGCTTGGCGGGGGAGTCGGGGCTGGCGAGCCACTGCTCGCCGGCGTTGCGGACCAGCCCGATCGCGGCGTTGGGCCAGTAGCCGATCACGGCTTCTTTGCCGGGGACGGCGCGCAGTTGGTTCCGCATGGGCAGCGCGATCATCTCGCTGATCGCGGCGAAGAAGTGGCCCAGGGCGCCGGCCGTGCTGATTGAGCCGTTGTGGCCCTCTGCGTCGCCGGGCGCGTAGCGGGTCACAAACGTGTACACGTTCGGGCTGGTTTCAGCCATCTGCAGGTAGGCGGAGACCATCGCGAAGAGCCCCTCGCGCGGGGTCTGCGCGCTCTGCGCGGCTTCCTGGATCCGCCGCTGCATCTGGTTCAGGACCACTTCGCCGACGGCGTGCTGCAGGCCCGCCTTGTCGCCGAAGTAGCGGTAGAACACGGATTTGGAAGTCCCAGCCGCAGCGGCGATGTCCTCCATCGACGCCTCGCTGCCAAGTGCGTGCACGGCCTTTCGCGCGGATTTGATCAGCTCGCGGCGGCGCTCCTCGCGGTGGGACTGCCAGCGGGAGGCGCGCCCGTCGACGGCTGCGCTGGCGGCAGGACCCGACCCGGCGGGATCTGACTGGAGGATGTTCACGATACCCAGCGTATCAGGTACGCTGGGTATCAGAAACCCGCTTTGATCAAAGGAGACAGCACATGCCTGACAACGGAACGCCCGAAACCGGGCCGAAGGACACCGCCGCGCCGAAGCTCCGCAAGGCCGTTGTGGTCGGCGGCAACCGCATCCCGTTCGCACGGACCGGCGGCGCCTACACGAAGTCCTCCAACCAGGACATGCTGACTGCGGCCCTGGACGGGCTGATCGCCCGGTTCGGCCTGCAGGATGAGCGGATTGGCGAGGTGGCCGCCGGGGCCGTGCTCAAACACTCCCGCGACTTCAACCTCACCCGCGAGGCCGTCCTCGGCTCTGCGCTCTCCGCCGAAACCCCCGCCTATGACCTGCAGCAGGCCTGCGCCACCGGCCTGGAGACTGTCCTGGGCCTGGCGAACAAAATCAAACTGGGCCAGATCGACTCCGCCATTGCCGGCGGCGTCGACTCCGCCTCCGACGCCCCGATTGCGGTCAGCGAAGGCCTGCGAGAGGTCCTGCTGGACCTCAGCCGCGCCAAGACCCTGCCGCAGCGGCTCCAGGTGCTGAGCCGCCTCCGGCCCAAGGACCTTGCCCCGGACGCCCCCAACACCGGCGAACCGCGGACCGGGCTCTCCATGGGTGAACACCAGGCGCTCACCACGGCGCAGTGGAAGATCACCCGCGAGGCCCAGGACGAGCTGGCCTACAACAGCCACCGCAACCTTGCCGCCGCTTACGACGCCGGCTTCTTCGATGAGCTGCTGACCCCGTACCGCGGGCTCAGCAAGGACTCCAACCTGCGCCCCGACACGACGCTGGAGAAGCTCGCAAGCCTCAAGCCGGTCTTCGGAAAGAACCTCGGGGCCGAGGCGACCATGACGGCCGGGAACTCCACCCCGCTCACCGACGGCGCCTCCACCGTGCTGCTTGCCTCCGAGGAATGGGCCGACGCCCACGATCTGCCCAAGCTGGCCACCGTGCTCGACGGCGAGGCCGCCGCCGTCGACTTTGTCCACGGCAAGGACGGCCTCCTGATGGCCCCGGCCTTCGCCGTGCCGCGCCTGCTGGCCCGCAACGGCCTCACCTTCGCGGACATCGATTTCTTCGAGATCCACGAGGCTTTCGCCGGCACCGTGCTGAGCACCCTGGCCGCGTGGGAGGACGAGGACTTCTGCCGCACCCGGCTGGGCCTGGACGGCGCCCTCGGCAGCGTCGACCGCGCCAAGCTCAATGTCAACGGCTCCTCGCTCGCCGCGGGCCACCCGTTCGCCGCGACCGGCGGCCGGATCGTCGCCTCGCTTGCGAAGATGCTGCACGCCAAGGGCCAGGTCGACGGCCGTCCCGCGCGCGGGCTCATCTCCATCTGCGCCGCCGGCGGCCAGGGCGTCGTCGCAATTCTCGAAGCACACTAGGGGGACCAATGACCGACAAGTACACCCAATTCGTCAGCAGGGGCTTCGGCAAGGACCTTGCCAAGAAGCTCGGGCTGCCGCAGCCCGCGGTGCTTCGGCGCCACCAACCCGGCGATCCGCTGGTCCAGGGCCCCGTCCTGGTCCAGGGATCCGGCAGCGGCGCGGACGAGCTCGCCGCCACGCTCTTGTCCTGGGACCTCGACGTCCGCCGCCACGCCGTGCCGCGCGAAAAACTCGGTGCGATCATCCTCGTCCTGGATGCGGCCGCCCGGCCCGAGGACCTGGAGAAGCCGGTGCTCGCCGCTGCAGCCTCCCTCCGGGATCTTGCGAGCAATGCACGCGTCGTCACCGTCTCCCGCGACGCCGCCGAGGCCGCTGACCCGGCCGCCGCGGCGGCCCGGCAGGGCATCGACGGCCTGCTGCGCTCCCTGGCCAAGGAACTGCGCGCCGGCGCCACCGGCAACGGCATCGTGCTGGCCGACGGCGCCCGGACCACCAGCCCCAGCGCCCTCGGCGCCCTCCGGTTCTTCCTCTCCGGCCGCTCCGCGTTCGTGGACGGGCAGTTCCTCACCGTCACCTCGGACGCGGGGCAACTGCCGGCCGACGCCGAGAAGCCGCTGGCGGGAAAGGTCGCGGTGGCGACCGGGGCCGCCCGGGGGATTGGTGCGGCCATCGCCCGCACGCTGTACCGCGACGGCGCCACGATTATTGCGGTCGACATTCCGGCCGCAGGAGACCACCTGGCGGGGGTTGCCAACGAGGTACACGGGACCGCCCTGCAGCTCGACATCAGCCGCGAGGACGCCGGGCAGCGGATCATCGACCACGCGGTGGAGCGCCACGGCCGGCTGGACATCGTCATCCACAACGCCGGCATCACCCGGGACAAGCTGCTCGCCAACATGGACCAGGGCCGCTGGAATTCGGTGATCGCCGTAAACATTGCGGCCCAGCTGCGGATCAACGAGGCACTGCTGGCCTCGGAGCACTTCCGGAACTCGCCGCGAATCGTCTCCGTCGCCTCCACCAGCGGCATTGCCGGAAACCGCGGGCAGACCAACTACGCCGCATCCAAGGCCGGCGTGATGGGCATGGTCCGTGCCACGGCGCCGCTGCTCGCGCCGCACGGCGGCTCGATCAACGCCGTCGCCCCCGGCTTCATCGAAACCGAGATGACCGCAAAAATCCCGTTCGCCACCCGCGAGGTGGCCCGCCGGCTCAACTCGCTGCAGCAGGGCGGCCGGCCCGGGGACGTGGCGGAGGCCATCGCTTTCCTGGCCAGCGACGCCGCCGGCGGGATCTCCGGTGAGGTGCTGCGCGTCTGCGGACAGAACCTGGTGGGCGCATGACCGGTTTGCAGCCCGTCATACTGGGCGAGATGCCATCCCTCTCCAAGCTCTACGTCAACGCCGCTGCCACCGCGGCACGGCGAAGGGTGCTCGGCACGCACTCGGGCTCACAGCTGCCCGCGAGCAGCCACGAGGTCCACGGCGTCAAAGCGGGCGTCGAGAACCTCACCGCCTACCAGCACCTGATCGGCGAAACCGCCAGCGACGTGCTGCCCGCGGGATTCATCCACGCCCTGGCGTTCCCGCTGTCCATGTCCGTGATGAACCGGGATGACTTTCCGCTGCCTCTGCTCGGGATGATCCACCTCACGAACAACGTGGTCCAGAGCGCTCCGGTGCTCTTCACCGAGGCGCTGGACATCCGGGCCTGGGCGGAAAACCTGCGCGGGCACCGGGCCGGGACCCAGCTGGACCTGGTGGCCGAGGTGCGCGGGGCGGGAGAGGACTTCGTCCGCTGGCGCGGCGTGTCCACTTACCTGGCGAAGGGCGTGTTCCTCCCGGGCATCGACAAGCCCACCGCGGCCGCCGTGCCGGAGGAATTCCGGGTGCCGAACCCCACGGCACTGTGGCAGCTTGGGGTGGATACCGGCCGGGCGTACGCCTCGGTTTCCGGCGACTTCAACCCCATCCACCTCAGCGTCCTCAGCGCCAAGGCCCTCGGCCTGCGCCGCTCCATCGCCCATGGCATGTACCTCGCCTCCCGGGCCCTGGCCGACGTCGGCGCCGCGAAGGGTGACGCCTTCAGCTGGGACGTGGCGTTCGAGGCGCCCGTGTTCCTGCCGGCCCGGGTCGCGCTGGACATCAGCACCGTGCAGCCCGAGGACGGCGCATGGCAGCGTTCCGACTACGTGGCCTGGAACCCGCGCTCGGGCCGGAAACACTTCAGCGGATCCGTTGCCTCACTGAAGTAACACCGCCACGGCGTACACAAACGGCGGCCGCCCCGGGAATTCCGGTGGCGGCCGCCGTCGTCGTGTGCAGGGTGTTGGTGCAGGGGAGCAGGCGGCCGACTAGCTGGAGCCTGCGGGGGAGGCATCCGCTGCCTGCTTGCCGCCGCCGGATTTCACGACGCGCAGCATCCGGTGCAGGCTCAGCAGGATCGACTCGACGGCGTTCGGCGCCCCGGGTGAGTTGTCCTCGCTGGCGATGCGGGCGGTGAGCTCCTTGACGGAGGCGTCGGCCTCCTCGATGAGCTGGGCCTGCCGCTGCGCATCCTCCTCTTCGGTGGCGCGCAGCACATCGCCCACGAGGGTCATGGCCTCCGCGAGAGGGGCGGCCTGTCCGTCGGGGATCACGAAAGGGTGGTCCGTCGCCCAGATGACATCCGAGAGCACCTGCGTCACGTCCTGGATGTGAAAGGTCAGCCGTTCCAGGTCACGCAGGCTCCGGTAATCCTCGTCCACGTCCCGCGGATGCAGCCGGCGCCGCGGATTGGCTTGCCGGCTCGCGTCGGCCTTCTGCACGGCGGCGCGCACCGAACGGGCGTGGGTCGCCAGCGACTCCGAGCGGCGCGACCAGTCCTCGTGCTCCGGCGGCCATTTCTCCTGCAGCGCCTTGCCCATATCCCAGAGCTGCTGGGCCAGCGCCAGCCGCAGCTCGGCCAGGCTGAGTGCCGCCGCCTTGAAATGCAACGGCGGGAAGACGAGTAGATTCACCAGGATGCCGACGCTGACGCCGACGCCCATCTGGACCAGGTAGCCGAAAGAGAACTTGTCGGGGTTGTGGCCGCCGACCAGCAGCACCAGCAGGGCCGCCGTTGGGATCCAGTCGCTGCCCGAGCCGATCCGGGGCAGGCCGGCGAGGATCACGCCGAGCCCCATCACGATGGCGACGGTCAGCGGCGACGGGCTCCCGAGGCTGAACAGCATAAAGGCAAGCCCGATGCCGATGGCCAGGCCGACGAGCGTCTGAACGCCCTGGCGCATGGAACCCGAGACGTTTTCGTACATGGCGACGAGGGCGCCCAACGGTGCGTAATAGGGATAGTCCGCAGCGGAGCCGGGCATAAACGGTGCGATGAAGAACGCGAGGCCCGCCGCGATGGCCGCTTTGGTGGCCAGCTTCAGGCGCGGCCACAGCAAGGCGGCGGTGATGCTCCCGGCCACGGTTCGCCCCAGCCTGCGGACGCGCGAGGGGTGGCCGCCGGCGTCGTGTTCGTTTGTAGTTGCCATCCCGGCTCACCCTAGGCGCGCGGCGCTGCTGCGACAACTGGACGAACCCCGTGGCGGGGACTCAGGGATGGCCTCAGGAGGCTGCGCAGGCCTGCCGTACCGCGGCGGAGAGGCGTTGCGCCCTACCGTTGGTGCGGCCTTCCTCACTGCGCCGGGGAACGTAGCCGAAACCTATTCCGTAGCAGGGATCGGCGAATCCCAGGGCGGCATTGGCACCCTCATGGCCGAAGGCGAGGTGGCTGCCGAAATCGCGGCCCGGCTGTGGCTTCATGAAGACCACGGCGAAGGCGTTGTCCTGTCCTGAGGAGCGGTCAAGGCCCCACACCTGTTCCTCGGCCATCAGGCAGACGGTCCGGGGTGTCAGGAACCCGGGACGGCCCTCGACGCCGGTGGTGGCCGCGGCGTAGAGCCGCGCCAGTCCTTCGGCGGAGCCCACCCCGCCGGCACTGCTCATGCCGCCGGCGCGGATTACGCGGTGGTTGGGCAGCTCCATGATGGTGCTGACCGCTGCGTTGCTGTTCAGTCCCGCGTAGCCGAGCGGATCCAGCCAGGCGGCGGCCGGGTCCTCGGTGTAGAGCACCTCGCGGTAGCGCGATTCCTCCTCCGGAGGCAGGCCTAGGAAGAAGTCGATCCCGAAGGGGCGGCGGACGCGTTCGTCGTAGAGGTCCTGGAGGGAAATCCCGGCGACCCGGCGGCAGAGCTCCTCCATCAGGATGCCGATGGTCAGCGCGTGGTACCCGAAGGCGTTTCCCGGGCGCCACAAGGGGAGGGCGGCGGCCAGGGCCCGCGCCGCTTTCGGCGTCGGGAAGTCCTCGAGGGCGAAGCCGCCCGCGATGCCCGGCAGGCCCGCCTGGTGGGAGAGGGCCTGCCGAACGGTCAGCCGGTCCTTGCCGTGCTCGCCGAACTCCGGCCAGTAGGACACGACGGTGGCGTCCAGGTCGAGCAGGCCGTCCTGGACCAACAGCCCGATGACGAGCCCAGCGGCGCCCTTGGAACACGAGTAAGTGCCGGTGATGTCGTCCGGGCAAAGTCCTGGGCCGCCGGCGAGGTTCAGGACCTTCGTGCCGGCCCGGTACACCGCCAGCTGCGCACTGTATTCCGGATCCTGCGCAAGGAACGAGTCGAAGAGTTCGCGTACGGCCCGGAACTCCGGGGCGGCGGTTCCGACGGACCGGGGCGGGGCTGGTGCTGCGACCGACGACGTGGGACGGGGCCCGGTGGAGAGATCCATGGCCCCACCCTAGCGCCGCCTGGACTGCCGCGCCGGACACCCTGCCGGAAGGCCGGGCGGGGCCGGCCGGGGCTTAGCCTGCGCCGTGCCCGGGGGTGACCTCTTCGCCGGCGCGGACCGGCCCGGGGGGCGTGCCGTCGCCGAAGGGGCGTCCGCCGAGGGCTTCACGGCCGTGTTCCGAGAGCCAGTTGCCCAGTTCCGGCCCCTTGGGGACGATTCCGGTGGGGTTGATGTCCTCGTGGACGATGTAATAGTGCTGTTTGATCTGCACGAAGTCCGTCGTGTCGCCGAAACCGGGCGTCTGGAAGAGGTCCCGTGCGTAAGCCCACAGTGCCGGCATTTCGCTGAGCTTCTGGCGGTTGCACTTGAAGTGCCCGTGGTAGACGGCGTCGAAACGGGCCAAGGTGGTGAATAGCCGCACGTCGGCCTCGGTGATCGTGTCGCCCACCAGGTACCGCTGTCCGGTGAGGCGCTGCTCAAGCCAGTCGAGTGCCGTCCAGAGCCGGTCGTAGGCGGCGTCGTACGCCTCCTGGGAGCCTGCGAAGCCGCAGCGGTAGACGCCGTTGTTGACCTCCGTGAAGACGCGTTTGTTGACGGCGTCGATCTCCTCGCGAAGGGCCTCCGGATGAAGGTCCGGGGCACCCTGGCGGTGGAACTCGGTCCACTCGGTGGAGAAGTCGAGGGTGATCTGGGGGAAGTTGTTGGTCACGACGGCGCCGCTGGGCACGTCAACGATGGCCGGCACCGTGATGCCCCGGGGGTAGTCCGGGAACCGGCGGAAGTAGGCCTCCTGGATGCGTTCAATGCCCAAGACGGGGTCCTTGCCGCCGGGATCGAGGTCGAAGGTCCAGGAGCGGGCGTCGTGGGTGGGTCCGGGCTGGCCGAGCGAGATTACGTCCTCGAGGCCGAGGAGCCGCCGGACAATCACGGTCCGGTTGGCCCAGGGGCAGGCGCGCGCGGCGACCAGCCGGTACCGGCCGGCTTCGACGGGCCATCCGGGTTCCCCGTTCGCCCCGGGGGAGCCGTCGCGGGTGATCCGGTCTTCGATGTAGTTGGTGTCACGGTTGAATTCCGCACCGCCGGTGACGTAGGCGCCCCGGGTACTGAAGGCCGGGTCGTCGGTGTGTGTCGTGTTCATGGTCCCAGCCTAAGCCGGGAAAGGACCCGTGCCCTGCCGGAGTGTGGCGAACACCTGCACCATCGGCTGCCAGGCGAACCACCAGGAGGCGGCCACCACGGCGGCGAAGAGAACGATCCAGACCGCTGCGGGGACGCGTGTTGCGCGGGACAGCAGGTACGCGTCCGACGTCGAGAGACGGTTCCGGTGCCTCGAATGCACCGCTGCCAGTTTGCCCAGGTCACGGACGGCAGCCACGAGCAGCGCGATGCCCAGGCCGATCATCACGTGCCCGATGAATTCGGCCGGGACGAACAGGACAAGGAGCGCCGCGGCGAGGACTGCAGCCGCCGTGATCAGCACCCCGATGCCGTTGCGCAGGAAGAGGAAGGAAACCAGCAGCAGGAGGGTGCCCACCGACATGGCCGCGGGCCCCCAGCCGTTGAAGCCGGACCACACCATGGCGGCGCCAACGACGGCCGGCACCGGGTAGCCCCAGAACGTCGACCAGACCGCGGCGAGCGGGCGCCGGCTGTAGCTCGTGGTGGTGCCGGAGTGGTCCAGGCTCAGCCTGATACCGCCAAGCCGCTGCCCGGTCATCAGGGCGGCGAAGGCATGGCCGAGCTCATGGGTCACGGTGGCGAGCAGGCCGAAGTACCGCCAACTCACGCGCGGCAGGGACAGTGTGACGGCGACCGCGATGATCAGCAGCAGCTCGGTGCCGGTCACCACCGGCGCGGGGGAGTGGCTGAAGCCGCCGAGGATCCGCTGCCACCACGTCCCGGCGAGGTCGTTGGCAGCGAGGGTTGTTGCGTCCATGCTCATGGGGAGTCTTACGCCTTCCCTGTTAGGCGCGCCCGGCGCTGTGCCGGATGCAGTAGGGCGTCCACGGCCTGGCTTCCAACCGGCCCTCGGCGATGGGGCCGCCGCAGACTTCGCAGATCCCGTAACTGCCGGCGTCGATGCGGGCCAGGGCTGCCTCGATCTGGGCGAGCCCCGCCCTGCTCTGTTCGAGCAACGCGGAGGCCTGGGAGAGTTCGAAGGCGATCGTCGCGCCCTCCGGATCGTGTTCGTCGTCGACGTTGGAGTCCTGCCGGGCGGCGTTCACTGAGGTGATGTCCTTGCGGAGGGCGGGTAGCAGGGCTAGCTTCCGCTCGCGCTCCTCGGTGAGGAGGACCCTGAACCGTTCGACGTCAACCATAGGATGTAAGGCTAGCGCGGCTGGCTGCCCGGCGACGAAACGGGGGCGGGCGGAGGCTGTGGCCGGATACTTGCCCGGGGCGAAAGGCCTGTTCCCGGGAACCCTACCGGCCGTACAGTTGGACCAGATCCAGCCGGAACAACGTTCCGCCCAGCAAGGGAGAAGCCATGGACACGCCGGTTCCCAAGAACTCAGGGGACGAAGCCCGGGCGCTCGCGGCCGTGGAGACCCACCATGCGGGGATGCTCAAACGACTCCACGCCTTAGTCGCCGCCCTCACCCAGGCGGTGAAAGCGCACGACACGTTGACGGAGCACGACGCCCACGAGGTGCTGGTCGAGTGGTGCGAGACCGAACTCGTCCCGCACGCGCTCGCCGAGGAGGGGCCGCTGTACAGCGGAGCCGGGGACACACCGGAGGGACGGCTGCTGGTGGCGGCCATGCTCGCCGAACACCAGGTAATCGTCGGGCTGGTCGAACGGCTCCGGGCCGCGCAGGGGGTCGACGCCGCCGTCGCCGCGGGCGCAATCGGCGAGGTGTTCGCCCTGCACCTGGACAAGGAGAACCGGCTCTTGATGCCCTTCATCGTGGAGTCGTCCGGGCTCAACCTGGCCGACTCCGTCGCCGGGCTGCACGAACTGGTGGGAGAGACCCACGTCCAGGCCACCCAGCACAGCACCGAGCCGCCGGCTCACCCGGTCAACGGCTGACGCACCCATGACGGACAGCACAGAGCCACACGGCGGGCACCCGGACCCGGCGCACGACACCGAGGCCCTCTTACGCGAACTGGCCGCGGCCCACGGGGTGGGCACCTCCTATTGGGGCTGGGACGGCGTGGAACGCCCCGTCGCCAGCAGCACCCTGCGCCGTGTCCTCACCGCCCTGGGCATCGCCGCCGACAGCCCGGCGCAGTTGCGGGCTGCACTGGCCGACGCGGACGTGGCTCCCTGGCGCCGGCTCCTGCCGCCCATCGTGGTGGCACGCGAGGGTGCTGCGGCGGCTTTAGAGGTCCACGTGCCGCACGGCAGCCACGTCAGCGTATGGGTTGTCACGGAGGACGGCACGCGGCACGAGGCAGCGCAACTGGAGAACTGGGAGGCGCCCCGCGAGGTCGATGGTGTGCTCACCGGGCGGGCGAGCTTTAGTACTCCGGACGGCCTGCCGCTGGGCTGGCACACCGTCTGGGCCGACGCCGCCGGCACCCGTTCGGAGTGTCCCCTGGTGGTGACCCCGCAGCGGCTGCGTACCACCGAGGCGCTGGCAGGGCGCCGCAGCTGGGGACTCACGGCCCAGCTCTACTCGGTGCGCTCCTCGCGTTCCTGGGGGATTGGCGACTTCGCCGATCTGGCCGACCTTGCCGCTGTGGCCGGCACCGAGGGAGCGGGATTCGTCCTGGTCAACCCACTGCACGCCGCGGAGCCCCGTCCGCCGGTGGAGGACTCGCCGTACCTGCCCACCACCCGGCGCTTCTTCAACCCGCTGTACATCCGGGTGGAGGAGATACCGGAGTACGCCTATCTGGACCCCCGGTCCCTGGCGGAGACGGAGCGGCTGGCCTCGCACCTGCAGCTCGCCAACCGGGAGGCGGGGCTGCTGGACCGCAACGCCAGTTATGAAGCCAAGCTCGCCGCGCTCGAGTTGGTGTTCCGCGTCCGCCGGGGCCCGGCCCGCTCGCGGCAGTTCAGCGATTTCTGCCGTGACCAGGGGCAGGGGCTCGACGACTTCGCCCTGTGGTCGGCCCTCGCGGAGTCCCTTGGCCCGTCGGCCCACGACTGGGACGACGCCGCATCCGCCCCGGACACCGGGTACGCCACGGCCCAACGGACGGCGCTCGCGGACCGGATCGATTTCCACCGCTGGCTGCAATGGATCTGCGACCAGCAACTGGAGTCGGCACAGGACGCGGCCAGGCGGTCCGGCATGGATATCGGGATCGTGCACGATCTGGCGGTCGGTGTGAAGCTCGGTGGCGCCGACGCGTGGGCGCTCTCCGGCGCCCTCGCACAGGGTGTGACGGTGGGCGCGCCGCCGGACATGTTCAACCAGCAGGGCCAAAACTGGACCCAGCCGCCGTGGCATCCGGCGAGGCTGGCGGAATCCGGTTACGCCGCCTACCGAGACATGCTGCGGACCGTGCTGCGCCACGCCGGCGGGATCCGGGTGGACCACGTGCTGGGCCTGTTCCGGCTCTGGTGGATCCCAGAGGGTGCCGGGCCAGGCGAGGGCACTTATGTGTACTACGACCATGAAGCCCTGATCGGGATTCTCGCCCTGGAGGCCCAGCGTGCGGGGGCCGTCGTGATCGGCGAGGACCTGGGCGTCTTCGAACCCTGGGTGCGGGACTACCTCGCCGAACGGGGAATCTTTGGCACCTCCATCCTGTGGTTCGAACGCGACGACGCCGGACCGCTGGCGCCTGAACGCTACCGGCAGGAGTGCCTCACGAGCGTCAACACCCACGATCTGCCACCCACCGCCGGCTACCTGGCCGGCGCTCATGTCACGCTGCGGGAGTCGCTCGGGCTGCTGCGGCGTCCGGTCGCGGAGGAACGGGCCGCCGACGCGGCAGAGCAGGAAGAGGTCCTGGCCCTCGTGCGGGAGCGCGGACTGCTACCGGACCGGGAGCCTGCGGCAGGGGTGCAGGCCACCGTCGAGGCCCTGTACGCATTCACCGCCCTTACGCCGTCGTCGTTGCTGGGCGTGGCGCTGGTCGATGCCGTCGGGGAGACCCGTACGCAGAACCAGCCGGGCACCAGCACGGAGTATCCCAACTGGTGCATTCCGCTCGCCGGACCGGACGGCGTCGTCCTCATCGAAGAGCTACCGGAGAATGCCAGGTTCCGTTCCCTTCTGAGCAGGGTACAGCAAGCCCTCCGGCCGGGCACGCGGACGAGGCCCGGGCTGTCGGACGCGTAGTAGGCCGCAGAGACGGCCACGGCAATGTCGAGGGCTGCGCGGCGCTACGTGCCTTAGCGGGGTGCCGCGATTTCCGCGCAGGTTCCGGACGGTGCACCTTGGACCCGGGGATGCCTCCCGCCAGCGTGTCGTTGCGAGGTGGGGCACCGGGGTGATAATTTCACTTGCCGCCTGAAATTCGCGGACAAATATGCCCCTCGTTTCCCCCCTCCCGGACGCATTACCGCGCACCAGAAAGGCCGCAATGGCGCTGCTCCTTCCCGACACCCTGCCGACCCTTCAGACGGTCTCCGGCAGGTTCGTCCTGGCACCCTTTACAGCTCTCGACGTCGAGCCGCTGGCGCGCCTTCTGGCCCGCGATGAAATCTGGTCCCAGGGATTTAGCGACAGCGAGGCCAGGCCCGTCGGCGAGGCCGAACTGACGGCGTTTGCGGACCGCCGTTTCGCCGGACTGCAGGTTTTTTCCGTGTACCAGAAGCTGCCTCTGGGACAGTCCCGGTTCGTCGGGACCACTGGCATCACGGAGCACGAGGACGCCACCGAACGCGTAAAGATCGGCCGGACCGTGCTGGACCCGGACCTTTGGGGCGCTAAGGTCAACCACGAGGTCAAGATCACGCTGCTCGACTGGCTGTTCTCCTGCGGGGCCGGACGGATCGAATGCGACGTGGACGCCCGCAACCAGCGGTCGCTGGCCTCGCTGGTCCGGTTCGGCTTCACGGCCGAGGGCACCCGCCGCCGATCCTCCCGGAACGTCGACGGACTCTGGCGTGACTTCGTCATCCTGTCGCTGCTGACCGAGGAGTGGCCGGAACTGCGTCCCCGTGCGCTGGCCTCCCTGGCGGGACAGAAGCCCGCCGGGCTGCTCGCCGTCTAGGGGCGGGCATCGCTTCCGAGAGACTGACCCTCGTGAACACTCTCGACGCCTATACCGGGGCACTGTGGATAGAGGTTGAAAGGGCGTGGCCGGAGCTCCCGTGGGAGGAAGCCGCCCTCGGGCACGGCGCTTTCCATCACCTAATCCGGGGGCCTCTGGAGGCGGTTCGGCCAGGGGCGACGGCCCAGCCGGCGGCCCCTAAGAGTGGCGGCAGACCGGAAGCCGGATCGGGTGGGCGCAGGACACAAAAAAGCCCCGGAATCCATGAAGGATTCCAGGGCATTTCCTGTTGTGCGCGGAGGGGGACTTGAACCCCCACCCCCTTTCGAGGACTAGCACCTCAAGCTAGCGCGTCTGCCATTCCGCCACCCGCGCAGGTGGTATTTCCGGGAAGAATTTCGCCTTTCAGCGTTTTGCTTTTCTCGGAAGCAGCGAGAAAGACTCTACACGAAGATTCCGGAAACAAATAATCGGGGTCTGCCGGGGCGGTGTGGGTAGGCTGAAGCCAGCACTGAGCCACTGCCACGAGGAGCGATATGACTGACATTCGGCCCGAAGACGAGGTTGTCCGGATCTGCCAGGAACTGATCCGGATCGACACCTCCAACTACGGTGACGGTTCCGGACCGGGGGAGCGCGCAGCCGCCGAATACACCGCGGGACTGATCACGGAGGTCGGGCTGGACGCCGAGATCTTCGAATCCGCACCCGGCCGCGCCAGCGTGGTGACCCGGCTGGCGGGCGAGGATCCTTCTGCCAGCGCGCTCGTGGTCCACGGCCACCTCGACGTCGTCCCCGCGCTGCGGGAGCAGTGGTCCGTGGACCCCTTTGGTGCGGAACTCAAGGACGGTCTGATCTGGGGCCGCGGCGCCGTGGACATGAAGGACATGGACGCAATGATCCTTTCCGTGTTGCGGGATTTCGCCCGGACCGGCCGGAAGCCCAAGCGCGACCTGATCTTCGCGTTCTTCGCGGATGAGGAGGCCGGCGGCACGTACGGTGCCGGCTACGCCGTCGAACACCGGCCCGAACTCTTTGAGGGCGCAACCGAGGCGATCTCCGAAGTGGGCGGCTTCTCGGCCACCATCGGCGGACAGCGCACCTATCTGCTGCAGACCGCGGAGAAGGGTTTGTCCTGGCTGCGGCTGGTGGCTCACGGCCGCGCCGGCCACGGCTCCCAGATCAACATGGACAATGCCGTCACCCGGCTAGCCAGCGCCGTCTCACGGATCGGGGAGTACCGCTGGCCGGTGGAGCTGACCCCCACCACCCGGCAGTTCCTGGACGGCGTGACGGAACTCACCGGCGTCGAGTTCGATCCGGACGATCCGGACAAGATCCTCAAGGAACTCGGCACCGTGGCCCGGTTTGTCGGCGCCACCCTGCAGAACACCACCAACCCCACCCTGCTCCAGGGCGGGTACAAGCACAACGTCATCCCGGAATCCGCAGAGGCCCTCGTGGACTGCCGGACGCTGCCCGGCCAGCAGGAACAGGTCCTCGAGATCGTCCGCGAACTTGCCGGCACCGGAGTGGATGTCAGCTACGTCCATCAGGACGTCTCGCTCGAAGTTCCGTTCGCCGGGAACCTCGTGGACTCCATGATCGACGCGCTGCACTCCGAGGACCCCGGCGCGAAGGTCCTCCCGTACACGCTCTCGGGCGGCACTGACAACAAGGCCCTGAGCCGGCTCGGCATCACCGGCTACGGATTTGCGCCGCTCATGCTCCCGGACGACCTCGACTTCACCGGCATGTTCCACGGAGTGGACGAGCGGGTTCCGGCCGACTCGCTCAAGTTCGGCTCCCGCGTGCTGAACACCCTCCTGAGCAACTACTGAGCGGAACGCACCGAGAATGGCACCTACAGGCACGACGCCCGAAGACATCCTGCCCGAGGCTCTGCTGGAGCGGATCCGCGCCCGCGCGGCCGGGTACGACCGGGACAACGCCTTCTTCACGGAGGACCTCCGCGAGCTTGCGGACGCCGGCTACCTGAAGATCTTCGTCCCGGCGTCCGACGGCGGCCTGGGCCTGGGGCTCGCCGGGGCGGCGCAGCTGCAGCGGAGGCTGGCCGCCGCCGCACCGGCCACCGCCCTGGCGATCAACATGCACCTGGTGTGGACCGGCGTCGCCCATGTCCTGGCGGCCCGGGGCGATTCCTCGCTGGACTTCGTCCTGAAGGATGCCGCGGAGGGCGAGATCTTTGCCTTCGGCAACTCCGAGGCGGGGAACGACTCCGTGCTCTTCGACTCGAGGACAGAGGCGACGCCGCTGCCGGACGGAAGCTACGGCTTTACCGGGCGGAAGATCTTCACCAGCCTCTCGCCGGCGTGGACCCGGCTGGGCATCTTCGGCAAGGACGCCGCGGGGAGGGACGGCGAGGGCGAACTGGTGCATGGCTTCATTGATCGGGAGACCCCCGGCTACCAGATCCTGTCCGACTGGGACACGCTGGGCATGCGGGCCAGCCAGTCCAACACCACGGTCCTCGAAGGCGCCGTGGTTCCGCCCGAGCGGATCTTCCGGAAGCTCCCCGTTGGACCCAACGCGGACCCGCTGATCTTCGCCATTTTCGCCTGCTTCGAGACGCTGCTGGCCGCGGTCTACACGGGGATCGGGGAGCGCGCACTGCAGTTGGGCGTCGAAGCCGTCAAGCGCCGCACCTCGTTCAAAAACGGCGGCCGCAGCTACGCCCAAGACCCGGACATCCGCTGGAAGGTCGCGGACGCGGCCATGGCCATGGACGCGCTCTACCCGCAGCTTGCGAGCGTGGCGGCCGACGTCGACGCCCTCACTGATCACGGCGGGCAGTGGTTCCCGAAACTCGTCGGGGTGAAGGTGCGGGCCACCGAAACGGCACGCACCGTCGTCGACCTTGCGATCAGGGTTTCCGGCGGCTCGAGCTACTTCCGCGGTTCCGAGCTGGAGCGCCTCTACCGGGACGTCCTGGCGGGGATGTTCCACCCCTCCGACGACGAATCGGCGCACAATACGGTAGCTAACGCATGGCTGGGCCCGCTGGAGGGTTAGCCGCCGGGCATGGCTCCGGGGTCCAGGGCGGTCCGCTGGGCTTTTTATACGGTCCGCTGGACTTGGATGACCTTGCGCCGCAACCAGAAGCGGCGTCCGCCGCCGACGTACAGGACGCTGCGCTCGAGCTCCCACTTGCCGTACTCGGAGTGGGCCGCAAGGAGGCGTCGCGCCTCCGGCAGGGAATCCTCAGGGCTGACCGTCAGCACGAGGTACTCGTACTGACGCGCATAGTCCCGCTCCCGACGGACCGAGCTGCTCAGAAAATGTTCCTTCATTGCTCTCCATTTTCGTCTTTTTCGGGCTAACGTGAAGTCATGAGCATCGATCCGCGTGTCGCGCTTCAGGCCCTTACCTCCGCCCTTGAGGAGCACTTGGCTGCTGCAGCGGCGCGGCGGGGAGACGGGGACCCCGCGGTCGAGGCGGCCTTCTTCGCCGTTGCCGATGCCTTTGAAGTCTACGACGACTCCCTCTACGAAGCGTATGGCGAAGTGACACCCCTTGAGGTCATTGACGAGGAAGATGACGACGAGGAAAACGAAGACGTCGACGACGAGGAAGACCTCGAACTCATCCAGGATTAGGGCCGCCCGTGGTTTGGGACCGAACCCACTCCACTTCGTCGGCCAGTAAGTCGTGACCCTTTCCGACGGGGTTGTGTGTCCCAGCTCGTGGGCCGCGGCGGTATCCAAGGTCATGGACGTCCGCCACGGATGGCCCCCCCCCGGTCGGCCCTGGCGGGCACCAGCTCTATCCCTCCATTCCAGCCAAGTCGCGCGGCAATGGCCTGTGGGAGTATCTTCCGTAATCGGCGCCTCGAATTCCGGCGGCTCGTCGCCGTTGACGTGCCTGCCCACCGCGTCGGTGTAGACCGCCCGGCTTGATACCAGGACCGGGCAGGAGACCGAGGCCATCAGCGGAACCACGGCCCTGACATCCGCGGCCGAATAGGCAACGAGGTTGACCAGCCTACGTCGTGACTACCGTCCACCGCACTCCAACGTTTACGGCGGGCGACGATGCGGTCCGCACTGGTCGCCAGCTGGGAGTCAGTCACCACGCGGCCGTGCCGGGGCCGCCCTTGAACGGACCTACGATCTGCGAGGTTATCCACCCGCCGTAGAAGTCGCCCTCCTGCGAGGTCACCTGCTCGCCGTCGACCGTGCAGGAGTCCATCTGAGCCGGGTAGAGGGCCACCCGGCTACTGAGCGCCTCGAAGCCCCGGGTGGGTTCCGGGTAGGCCCACCCGGCGCGGGGAGCAACGACGCCACCGCCAACGACGTCGAAGTAGTGCGCCTCGCCCTTGAACTCGCAGAAGCTGGTGCCCTGGACCGGGACGAGTACACCGGCAGCGAATGCGTCCATTGGCAGGTAGTAGACAGGGGGATGACTCGTCTCCAGGACGCGAACGGCATCCGTCGTGTCCACAATTACCTGCCCGCCGAGCCGCACCACCACGCGTTCGGATCGCGGCTCGACCCGTGGCGGGCGCGGGTAGTCCCACACCGATTCTTGCCCCGCCAAGGGTTTGATGGGCTGGGGACGCCGGAAGAAACCCGAAATACCGTGTGTTGGAGTCATGTCCCCATGGTGACACGTTCGGCTGGGATAAGACCCTGAATGCCGGCGGAGCCAGCCCGCCTCCCGCCCGCGGCCTAGACTCCGCCGGAGACGTCCTCCAGGGCCACGGCAATCTCCGGCGGCAGCGGCGCCAGCGAGGCGTCCAGGATCTCCTTGAGCTGGACAGCCGTCCGGGGTCCCACTACCGCGGTCGCCACCCCATGCTGTGACAGCAACCAGCTGAGGGACACGTCCAGTGCGGTCCGGCCGAGTCCCTTGGCAGCCATCGCGACCGCCTCGACAACGCTGGAGGCGCTCCCTTCAAGGTACGGCTCCACGTACCCTGCCAGCTTCTGGTGCGCGGCGCGGGAGTCGGCCGGAATGTGGCCACGGTACTTGCCGGTCAGAACGCCGCGCCCCAGCGGGCCCCAAGCCATCAGGCCGAGCCCGGCGTCCTCGATGGCGGGAATCAACTCGGCTTCGGGCTTGCGCTGCAGGAGCGAGTACTCGGACTGGCAGGCGACCAGGGGGAAGCCCGCGACGGCGGCGGCCTTCGCGGTCTGCCAGCCATTGAAATTGGAGACACCGGCGTAGCGTGCCCGGCCGGACCGGACGGCGAATTCCAGGGCTGAGAGGGTTTCCTCCAGCGGAACGTTAGGATCCCAGGCCTGGGCCAACCAGAGGTCCACATAGTCGGTGCCGAGCCTGGCCAGGCTCGCGTCAAGGCCGGACAGCATTTCGTTGCGGGAGGTGTCGACGCTGTGCCGGCCGCCCGACGTCGTCAGCCCTGCTTTGGTGGAGATCACCACTTCTGAGCGAGCGACCACGTCGCCCAGCATGCTGCCGAGGAGTGCCTCGGCGCGGCCGCCGGCGTAGGACGCGGCGGTGTCAATCAGCGTTCCGCCCCCGTCGACGAAGGTGCGGAGCAGGGCGGAGGCATCCTGCTCATCGGTCTCACCGGCCCACGACATGGTGCCAAGGGAAAGGGACGAGACACGCAACCCACTGTTGCCGACATAACGCTGCTGCATGCCTGCAAGCTTACGATGCTCCGGAACGTTCATAACGTAGGGTCTATAAACGTGAACTGGTTAGAAGCAGCCTTTCTGGGCCTTGTGCAGGGACTGACAGAATTCCTCCCGATTTCCTCGAGCGCGCACCTACGGATCGTGGGGGCGTTCCTGCCGGACGCGGCCGACCCCGGGGCGGCCTTCACCGCCATCACCCAGCTGGGCACCGAGACCGCGGTGATCGTCTATTTCTGGCGCGACATCGTGCGGATCGTGAAGGCCTGGTTCGGCTCGCTCACCGGCAGGGTGTCCCGGCAGAACCCGGACGCCCGGATGGGCTGGCTCGTGATCCTGGGCAGCCTCCCGATCATCTTCCTGGGCCTGCTTTTCCAGGACCAGATCGAATCCGTCCTGCGCAGCCTGTGGATCGTCGCCACCACGCTGATCGTCTTCGGCATGATCCTGGCCGTCGCGGACGCCGTGGGCCGCCAGGAACGTGACCTGACCAAACTCACCTACAAGCACGGCATCTACTACGGCCTCGCCCAGGCGATGGCCCTGATTCCCGGGGTCTCGCGCTCCGGCGGAACCATCACCGCCGGACTGCTGATGGGCTACACCCGCGAAGCTGCGGCCCGCTACTCCTTCCTGCTGGCAATCCCGGCGGTCTTTGGCAGCGGCCTCTACCAGCTGTACAAGGTGGTCACGAAGGAAGGGATCACCGGACCGTACGGCCTGCCCGAAACCGGCCTCGCCACCGTGATCGCCTTCGTGGTGGGCTACGTCATCATCGGGTGGTTCCTCAAATACGTTTCCACCCGCAGTTACCGTCTCTTCGTCTGGTACCGGATCGGCCTGGGGCTCGCGCTGTACGTGCTGCTCGGTTTCAATGTCATCACCGCCTAGCACTAGGCTTGGTCTGTGAAATCCTGGACCTCCCGCCCTGTTCCCCAGCTCCCGGGCCGCATGCCCGCGCTGCGACTCTTTGACACCGCCAAGGGCGGACTCGTCACCCTCGACGCGACGGGCCAGCAGTCCATGTACGTGTGTGGCATCACGCCGTACGACGCCACCCACATGGGCCACGCCGCCAGCTACGTTGCCTTCGACCTGCTCAACCGCGCTTGGCGGGACGGCCGCCAGCAGGTCGCCTACGTCCAGAACGTCACCGACGTCGACGATCCGCTGTTGGAGCGTGCGACGGCGACCGGCGTGGACTGGCGTGAACTCGCCGCCAGCCAGATCGAACTGTTCCAGACCGACATGGAAGCCCTGAATGTGCTGGCCCCGGACAACTATGTGGGCGCCGTCGAAGCCATTCCGCTGATCGTCCCGGCCATCGAATCCCTCGTCCGCCGCGGACTGGCCTACCGGGTCGCCGGCGCCGCGGGCGAGCCCGACGGCGACGTCTACTACGACGTCGAAGCGGCCGGGAAGCACTCCGCCGAGGCCCGCGACGCCTGGACGCTGGGCTCCATCTCGGGCCTGGGCGACGCCGAAATGCTGGAACTCTTCGCCGAACGCGGCGGCGACCCCGGCCGCGCCGGGAAACGCCAGGCTCTGGACCCGCTGCTGTGGCGGGTCGCCCGGGAGGGCGAACCCAACTGGCCCGGCGGCGAACTGGGGGAGGGGCGGCCCGGCTGGCACATTGAGTGCACCGTCATCGCCCAGAAGTACCTGCCCGCGCCCTTCACGGTGCAGGGCGGCGGATCCGACCTCATCTTCCCGCACCACGAAATGGGGGCGGGCCACGCCTACTCCCTGAGCGGGGTCCCGCTGGCCAAGCACTTTGCGCACGCCGGCATGGTGGGCCTGGACGGTGAAAAGATGAGCAAGTCCAAGGGCAACCTTGTGCTCGTGTCCAAGCTGCGGGCCGCCGGCGAGGATCCCGGCGCCATCCGGCTCGCAATCCTGGCGCACCACTACCGCAGCGACTGGTACTGGACCGAGAACGGCTTCGCCGAGGCCAAGGACCGGCTGCGCAACTGGCGCGCCGCCGTGGCCCTGGCTCCGGCAGGTTCCGCCGGCCCGCTCATCGAAGAACTGCGGGCCGCGCTCTCGGACGACCTGGACGCCCCTCGCGCCCTCGCCGCAGTGGATGCCTGGGCCGCAGTCGCCTTGGCAACCCGTCCGGTAACCGAAGCCGACGCCGGATCGGCCGCTGACGCGGCGCTGGTGTCCGACGCCGTCAACGCCCTGCTCGGCGTCGAACTCTAAAGCGTCAGACCCTAGGGTTTGTCCTTGCCGCGCCGCTTGAGGTAGCGCTCAAACTCCCGCGCGATCGACTCGCCGCTGGCCTCGGGCAGGTCCGCCGTGTCCTTGGCCTCTTCCAGCTGGCGCACGTAGGCCGCGATCTCCGGGTCCTCGGTGGCGAGTTCGTCGACGCCGCGCTCCCAGGCGTCGGCGTCCTCGACCAGCTCCTGGGTGTCCAACGGGACCTGCAGCAGTTCCTCGATCCGGTGCAGCAGGGCCAGCTGCGCCTTCGGCGAGGGCGCCTGTGCCACGTAGTGCGGCACGGCAGCCCAGAGTGACACCGTGGGCAGCCCGGCCAGCAGGGCCACCTCGGCGAGCACCCCCACGATCCCCACGGGACCCTCGTACTGTGAGGCTTCCAGATCCATCCGCTCCCGCAACGCGGCATCGTCCGTGGAGGCGCTGACCGGGATGGGCCGGCTGTGCGGCACATCCGCCAGCAGGGCGCCGACCAGGATGACGTAGTCCACCTTCAGCGCCTCGGCGTGCACCAGCAGTTCGGCCGTGTAGGCACGCCACTTGTACGAGGGCTCGGTGCCCTGGACGAAAATAACGTCCACGTTGGAACCCGGGACACTGGCTTTGAAGATCCGGGTGGACGGCCACTTGATCTTGCGTTCGCCGGAAGCGGTGCGCCGGATCGTCGGCCGGGTGAACTGGAAATCGTAGTACTCGTCGGCGTCAATCGAGCCGACTTTCTTGCCGCCCCAAAGCTTGTTCAGGTAGCGCAGGGCATCGCTCGCGGCTTCGCCGGCGTCGTTCCATCCCTCGAACGCCGCGAGCATCACCGTGATGCGCTGGCCCTCAGGTACGGGCTGCAGCAGCCGCTCCGGCTCGGGCGTGAGGCCCGTTTCGGTGGTGTCTGGCTCGAAGCTATTCATGTGTTCACCCTACGTCCAACTTGCGGGGGAGCGCAGGCAGGCGGGCACCGCAAGTCCCCTGAAATTCGCCGACGGCGTAGCGCGGGCAAGGCGCCGGGGCCGCACCGTAGACTGGAGGGCATGCGATCTCCAGCCTCCCAGCCCCTGCTCAAAGCCGCGTTATGGGACATGGACGGCACGATCGTGGACACCGAACCTTACTGGATCGAGGCTGAGCACGCCCTGGTCGCGGCCCACGGCGGAGAGTGGTCGCACGAGAAGGCAATGCAGCTCGTTGGACAGTCGCTGGCGTTCTCGGCCGGCATCCTGCAGGAAGCCGGCGTGGAACTCGAAGAGCGCGAAATCATAGACACCCTCACCGGGCACGTCGTCAGCCTGGTCCGGGAGTCGGTCCCGTGGCGGCCCGGGGCTCGAGAGTTGCTCGACGAACTGCACACGGCCGGCGTCCGCTGCGCCCTCGTGACCATGTCCGAGGCGCCCCTGGCCCGCGAGATCATTGCCAGCCTGCCCAAACCGTATTTTGAATTCCTCGTCACCGGAGACACCGTCACGCAGGGCAAGCCGCACCCCGAGGCCTACCTGAAGGCCGTTGAACTCCTGCAGCAGCACGACCCCGAACTGGACCACCGGCACTGTGTCGCGCTCGAAGACTCGGCGCCCGGAGTTGCCGCGGCCGTGGCTTCCGGGGTGGTCACGGTGGCTATTCCGCACATCGTCCCGCTGCCCGACGACCCGCGTCGCGCAACCTGGGACACCCTCGCGGGGCGCACCGTCGCGGACCTTGAGGAGCTCGTCACGCTGCGGCACGCAGACGCCGGGTCCTGGAACCTCGAACGGGAACGCGCGGGCAGCGGAGGCCGGCTTGACTGAGCCGTCGTCGCCGAAAGCGCAGGGTGACGCCGACGGGCGGCCATATTCCCTGCGCGGCGGAATCCCGCTCGGCCGGATCGCTGGGATCCCCGTGGTGCTGGCCTATTCGTGGTTCGCTATCGCGGCCTTCACCGTGATCGCCTATGGGCCGGTACTCGCGCACAACGACCCGCGCCTCGGTGCCACGGCCTACCTGGTGGCCTTAGCCTACTCAGTGCTGCTGTTGATCTCGGTCCTGGTCCACGAACTGGCCCACGCCCTGACCGCCCGGCTGTACCGCTGGCCCACCCGGAAAATTGTCCTTAACCTTTGGGGCGGCCACACCCAGTTCGAAGACTTCACCGCCTCACCGGGCCGGTCCGTGCTGGTGGCCATGGCCGGCCCCGCCGCCAACCTGGTCCTCGCGGCCGGCGGCTGGCTGCTGATCTCCGGCGGCCAGCTCACCGGCGTCGCGGATACCCTGGCGAACATCTTTGTCTGGGCCAACCTGCTGATCGGCGTCTTCAATGTGCTGCCCGGCCTGCCGCTGGACGGCGGCCGGCTGGTGGAATCCGCGGTCTGGAAGGCCACCGGCAGCCATGAAAAAGGCACCATCGCGGCCGGCTGGGCCGGCAGGATCATCGTGATCGCCCTCGCCGTCTGGTTCGTGGCGCTGCCGCTGCTCAGCGGCAACCGCCCGGACACCTCGCTGATGCTGATCACCGTCCTGGTGGGCAGCTTCCTCTGGCTCGGCGCCACCGCCTCGATCCAGCAGGCCCGCTACCGGAGCCGGCTGCACCTGGTCGACGCCGCCGCCCTCGCCGAACCGGCGCTCGGACTGCCGGAGACCGCTACCGTGGCGGACGTGCTGCGGCACTCACCGGCCGGGGTCCCCGCCGTCGTACTTTACGGTCCGGACGCACGGCCCGCCGCCGTCGTCGACGAAACTGCCGCCGCCGACGTTCCAGCCGCGCTGGCCGGCACGACCCCGGCAACCGCCGTTGCCTACCCGCTCACCGCGGGCGCGTACGTGAAGGAAACCGACCGGGGCGCCGAACTGCTGGCGTACCTGGCCCAGCTCGAGGGCTCCGACTACGCGGTGGTCAACGACGGCGGCTCGGTTACGGGGCTGCTGCGGCAGCTGACCGTGCTCAATGCCCTGACCGGAAAGCAGCAGCGCGGCAGTGCGGGCACCCCCGCCGGGGGCGAGGGCCGGAATCGGGACCGGAACCGGTAGAGTTACCTGCCGGTCGTGAATTTTCCGGCCCACGAACACGGGCCGGTGCCAGCCGCCACAGCCGCGGCCACCGAAGCTTTTACAGGAGCGAGGAACATTCCATGAGCAGCGACACCGCCGCCAACGCGACCCCCAGCGGGGACAGCACGGCCGTCGACAGCACAGTGGCGCCAGCCATTGAAACAGCCACCCAAACAGCCACTGCGCCGGTGGGCGCCAACCGGCGCCGCGGGCCGTTCCGAGAGGGCGAGCGGGTCCAGCTCACCGACGAACGCGGCCGGATGAACACCATCAGCCTTGAGGCCGGCGGCGCGTTCCACACGCACCGCGGCTTCCTCAACCACGACGAGATCATCGGCAAGCCGGATGGCTCGGTTGTGGTGAACAACGTCGGCCAGCAGTACCAGACTCTGCGCCCCCTGCTGTCGGACTTCGTGCTTTCCATGCCGCGCGGCGCTGCCGTGGTGTACCCCAAAGATGCCGGCCAGATCGTGACCATGGCGGACATTTTCCCGGGCGCCCGCGTGGTTGAGGCCGGCGTTGGCTCCGGCGCGCTGTCCATCTCGCTGCTGCGCGCGGTGGGCGACAACGGCTACCTGCACTCATTCGAGCGGCGTGAGGAATTCGCGGACATTGCCCGCGGCAACGTCGAGACGATTTTCGGCGGCCCCCACCCGGCGTGGCAGATCACCCTCGGTGACTTCCAGGAGGAAGTCGTGCGGACCGAGGCTCCGGGCTCCGTGGACCGGGTGGTCCTGGACATGCTGGCCCCCTGGGAATGCCTCGACGCCGTCGCGACGGTGCTGGCTCCCGGCGGCGTCTGGATCAACTACGTCGCGACTGTTACGCAGCTGTCCCGTACCGCCGAGGCCATCCGCGCCGACGGCCGCTTCACCGAGCCCGACGCCTGGGAGTCGATGGTGCGCGGCTGGCACCTTGAGGGCCTCGCCGTACGTCCGGACCACCGGATGGTGGCACACACCGGTTTCCTGCTGGTCACCCGCCGGCTGGCCGACGGCGTCACCGGCATCTCCGTGAAGCGCCGCCCTTCCAAGACCGAGTTCGACGCCGAGGATGTCAATGCCTGGACTCCCGGCGCCGTGGGCGAACGGGCAGTCTCGGACAAGAAGCTGCGGCGGGCGGCCCGCGATGCGATCGCCGGCACCAACGTCAAGGACACTCCCGGGGATACGAACTAGTCCGCATTCCGGAAGTCTTCAGCAGCACCGCCGTCTTGGGGCTAAGGTCTTAATAGAAGTACTGAAGGGGCTGATGCATGATGGAGACTCCCAACAACGAGAACGGGCGTACGCCGGCCCAGGACGATGACCTGGCCGCCGGCGCGGCCGACCGGTCCGAGCCGTCGGTGGCAGGCGAGGTTGACCGTTACGCGGCGGCCGAGCTGTCAGTCGCCGAGCGCCAGGTCAATATCCTGCGCGACAAACTCCGCCATATCGACCGTCAGCTCGCGGCCGCTACGCAGAACAATTCCAAACTCGTCGGCATGCTGGAGACGGCCAAAGCGGAGATCCTGCGGCTGAAAAACGCCCTCGACCAGGAGGGGCAGCCGCCGTACAGCTTCGGCACCATCCTGCAGCTGAACCCGAAGCGGCACGCTGCCCCCGGCAGCAGCGGGCAGGCCGCCACTGAAGAGTCCGTGGACATCTTCAACGCCGGCCGCAAAATGCGGGTCGGCATCAGCCCGCTGGTGAACATTAACCAGCTCGCAGTCGGTCAGGAAGTCCTGCTCAACGAGGCCCTGCTGGTGGTCGCCGGACTGGGCTACGAGCGGGCCGGTGACCTCGTCACGCTCAAGGAACTGCTCGGCTCCGACCGCGCCCTCGTGGTGGGCCGTGCCGACGAGGAGCGCGTTATCCGGCTCTCCGGCGCCCTGCTGGCCCAGAAGCTGCGGGTGGGTGACGCGCTCTCAATCGACTCCCGCACGGGCTACGCGCTGGAGAAGATCCCCCGCTCCGAGGTGGAGAACCTGGTCCTCGAGGAAGTTCCGGACATCACCTACCAGGACATCGGCGGCCTCGGCCCGCAGATCGAACAGATCCGAGACGCCGTCGAACTGCCGTTCCTGCACCCCGACCTTTACCGGGAGCACGGCCTCAAGGCACCCAAGGGCATCCTGCTGTACGGCCCTCCGGGTTGCGGCAAGACCCTCATCGCCAAGGCGGTGGCCAACTCTCTGGCCGCCCGGGCCGCCGAGCGTGCCGGCAAGACGGACATGAAGAGCTACTTCCTGAACATCAAGGGACCTGAACTCCTCGACAAGTACGTCGGCGAAACAGAACGGCACATCCGCCTGATCTTCGCCCGCGCCCGGGAGAAGGCCTCAGAGGGCAGCCCGGTGGTGGTGTTCTTCGACGAGATGGATTCGCTGTTCCGCACCCGCGGCACCGGCATCTCCTCGGACGTCGAGACCACGATCGTGCCGCAGCTGCTCAGCGAGATCGACGGCGTCGAGCGGCTGGACAACGTGATCGTGATCGGCGCGTCCAACCGCGAGGACATGATCGACCCGGCGATCCTGCGCCCGGGCCGGCTGGACGTGAAGGTCAAGATCCAGCGCCCCGACGCCGAGGCCGCGGCGGACATCTTCAACAAGTACATCACCACGGACCTGCCCTTCCATGAGCAGGACCTGGCCGAGCATAACGGCGACATCCAGGCCACCGTGGACGCCATGATCCAGCGCACCGTGGAGGCCATGTACTCCACCGAGAAGTCCAATGAGTACCTCGAGGTGACCTACGCCAACGGCGACACCGAAATGCTCTACTTCAAGGACTTCAACTCCGGCGCCGTGGTCCAGAACGTGGTGGACCGGGCCAAGAAGTCCGCCATCAAGGACCTGCTCACCACCGGCCAGAAGGGTTTGCGCATCGACCATCTGCTCCGCGCCGTCATTGACGAGTTCCGGGAGCACGAGGACATGCCCAACACCACGAACCCGGACGACTGGGCACGGATTTCGGGCAAGAAGGGCGAACGCATCACGTACATCCGCACCATCGTCCAAGGCAAGGCCGGCCAGGAGCCCGGGAAGTCCATCGAGACGATGCCCAGCACGGGCCAGTACCTGTGACGGCCGGTTCCTCGGCGGTTTCCGGAGGCCTGCCGGCTGGCGGCGCCATGCGCGTGATGGGCTCGGAGACCGAGTACGGCATCCACGCGCCCTCCGCGCCGGGCGCCAACGCCACCATGATGTCGGCCCGGGTCATCCAGGCCTACGCCCAGGTGACGCGGCAGCGCGCAGCCGGCGGCGCGGAAACGCGCTGGGACTATACCGACGAGGAGCCCCTGCACGATGCCCGGGGCTGGACCCTTGAGCGGAGCGCGGCCGAGCCCGAACAGCTCACCGACCGGCCGCCGGCCCTGGACGCCGAGGCGATCGCCCTGGCGTACGGCCGCGCCGAGCTGGACCACGACGGTGAGGACGAATCCGGTTCCCTGCTCATGAACATGGTGCTCGGCAACGGCGCGCGGCTCTACGTCGACCACGCCCACCCGGAATACTCCAGCCCGGAAGTCACCAGTCCGCGTGACGCGGTCATCTGGGACGCCGCCGGGGACCTTGTGGCCCTCGCCGCTGTCCGCCGCCTGGCCGCGGACCCTGACCTGCCGCCGATCAACCTGTACAAGAACAACACGGACAACAAGTCGGTCTCGTACGGCTCGCATGAGAACTACCTGATGCCCCGCTCGGTCCCCTTCGCGGAAATCGTGCGCGGGCTTACGCCGTTCTTCGTCACACGCCAGATCATCTGCGGCGCCGGCCGCGTCGGACTGGGCCAGGACAGCTCCCGGTCCGGCTACCAGATCAGCCAAAGGGCGGACTTCTTCGAAACCGAGGTCGGGCTCGAAACGACCATCCGCCGCCCCATCATCAATACCAGGGACGAGCCGCACGCCACCGCGGACAAGTACCGCCGCCTGCACGTCATCATCGGCGATGCGAACCTCAGCCAGGGCTCCAATTTCCTCAAGTTCGGCAGCACCGCCATGGTCCTGAGCTTGATCGAGGCGGGCCTGGCGCCCCGGATCGAAGTCCACGAGCCGGTGGCGGCCCTGCAGTCGGTCAGCCACGACACCTCGCTGACCGCGACCCTGCGGCTGCTCGACGGGCGCCGCGTCACCGCGCTGGACCTGCAATGGATGTACTTCGAGGCTGCCGCGAAACTCGCGCAGGACACCGGCGTCGCGGACGCCGTCGACGGCGACGGGCACACGCATGAGGTGCTTGAGCGCTGGTCCGCGACCCTCACCGCGCTGGACAGCGACCGGACGGCCGCCGCGTCGACCGTGGAATGGCTGGCCAAGCTCTCCCTGCTGGAGGGCTACCGTCAACGCGACGGGCTGGAGTGGTCGGACGCCCGGCTGGGCCTGGTGGACCTGCAGTGGGCGGACATCCGCCCGGAGAAGGGGCTCTACTACCGGCTGCTGGCCCGCGAGCGGATGCAGCGGCTCGTCGACGACGAAGCGATCGCGCGCGCAGCGACGGAGCCGCCGACGGACACCCGGGCGTTCTTCCGCGGGCGCTGCGTCAGCCGTTTCGGCAAGGACCTGGTGGGGGCGAGCTGGGACTCGGTGATCTTCGACCTGCCCGGCCGCGGGAAGCTGCAGCGGGTCCCCACCCGGGAACCACTGCGCGGCACGGAGGCCCTGACCGGCGGCCTGTTCGCCCGGCACCATGAGGCCGGACCGTTCCTGGCGGAGCTGCTGGGACTGACCCCCGGTTCGTAACCGCAAAGACCCCCGCGCGGGGCCCGGGCGTGGCAATATTGCTTACAGGATGTCCCACGCACCACGGGGCAGACAGTGGGACAAAACAGTGGGTTAGAGCAGTGGGACGACACGAAGGAGATAACGATGGCAGGCCAGGAGCAGCAGCAGCCGCAGTCCCGCGACACTGAGGTCGAAGAGGACATCCCGGCGCCGCCGGCGGCGCCCGAGGCCCAGGCCTCAGCCGCGACCCAGGGCGTGGATGACCTCCTCGACGAGATCGACGGCGTCCTCGAGTCCAACGCCGAAGAGTTCGTGCGGGCCTTCGTCCAGAAGGGCGGCCAGTAGGCCGACCGGGCACCGACTGACCGCGGCACCACCGGAGGAGAACCGGAACTGAGGAGACACCAGGCTGAGGGCCGGAAGTCGTTGATCCACTACGTTGAGGGAGTGCACCAGTGCAGGAAACATCAGCCAACCAGGTAGCAGCCAACGCGACGTCCTCATTCACCGAGCATCTGCAGCGTTCACGGCCCGAACTGTTGCCGTACTCCGTCCTACAGGGCCTACCCTCTGGAACCGCCGCCGTGCCGCTGCAGACCCCGCACGCGACCACGATCGTTGCCATGACCTACGCCGGGGGAGTGCTGATGGCGGGGGACCGCCGCGCCACCATGGGCAACGTGATCGCCAGCCGGCACATCGAGAAAGTGTTTCCCGCGGACCAGTACTCCGTGCTCGGTATCGCCGGGACGGCCGGCATTGCCCTGGACATCACCCGGCTGTTCCAGGTGGAACTCGAACACTACGAAAAAATCGAAGGCACCCAGCTGAGCCTGGACGGCAAGGCCAACCGGCTCGGCGCCATGATCCGCGGCAATCTGCCGATGGCCATGCAGGGCCTCGCCGTCGTTCCGCTGTTCGCCGGCTTTGACCGGCCCGCCGGCGTCGGCCGCCTATTCTCCTACGACGTCACCGGCGGCCGCTACGAGGAGCAGGAACACCACACCGTCGGGTCGGGTTCCATGTTTGCCCGCGGCGCGCTGAAAAAGCTCTGGCGCCCCGGCCTCTCCGAGGCGGACGCCGTGAAAGTGGCCGTCGAAGCACTGTACGACGCGGCCGACGACGACTCTGCCACAGGCGGCCCGGACCCGGTCCGGCAGCTCTGGCCGGTGGTCTACGTGGTCAGCCGGACCGGCGCCGTCCGTGTCCCGGAGCGGGAGCTCGCGGCCGCGGCCGGCACCATCATCGAATCACGGGCCGTAGCCCAGCGGGAGGCCTAAGATGACCCAGCAATTCTATGTCTCACCGGAACAGCTGATGAAGGACCGGGCGGACTTCGCCCGGAAAGGAATCGCGCGGGGGCGTTCGGTGGTGGTCATCAGCTGCCGCGACGGGATTGCCCTGGTGGCGGAGAACCCCTCGCCGTCGCTGCACAAGATCGGCGAAATCTACGACAAAATCGCCTTCGCCGCGGTCGGCAAGTACAACGAGTTCGAGAGCCTGCGACAGGCCGGGGTGCGGTACGCCGACGTCCGCGGCTATTCCTACGACCGCGAGGACGTCACGGCCCGCGGGCTCGCCAGCGTCTACGCGCAAAGCCTGGGCGCGGTGTTCACGGCCGAGCAGAAGCCCTTCGAGGTGGAGCTGGCCGTCGCGGAAGTCGGGTCCGGCCCGGAAACAGACCACCTTTACCGGCTCACCTTCGACGGATCCATCGCCGATGAGCAGGGGTTCATCGTGATGGGCGGCCAGGCGGACAAGGTCTCCGAGGCCGTCGCCGCCGGCTGGCGGGGAGAGCTGGACTTCGCCGGGGCCATCCGGCTGGCCCTGGCAGGACTGGTCGCGGACAAGGAAGCCGATGCCCTCCCGGCGTCGGCCGTGGAGGTCGCCGTGCTGGACCGCGGCTCCGAAAGCGCCCGGGGCACCCGGCGCGCTTTCCGCCGCCTCGACGACGCCGATGTTGTGGCACTGCTCGCTGAGGAGAACTGAGATGGACAAGCGCATATTCGGGATCGAAACCGAATTCGGAATTTCCTACTCGAGCCCGGAGTCCCGCCCGCTGGCGCCGGAAGAGGTGGCCCGCTACCTCTTCCGCAAGGTCGTCAGCTGGGGGCGGTCCTCCAACGTGTTCCTGACCAACGGCTCCCGGCTGTACCTCGACGTCGGATCCCACCCCGAGTACGCCACCGCCGAGTGCGACGACCTGGCCCAGCTCATCGCCCACGACCGTGCCGGCGAATTAATCCTGGATGACCTTGTCGACGAGGCGCAGGAACGCCTGGCGGCCGAAGGGTTCAACGGCACCGTGTACCTTTTCAAGAACAACACCGACTCGGCCGGCAACTCCTACGGCAGCCACGAAAACTACCTGATACCCCGCCGCGGGGAGTTTTCCCGGCTGGCCGAAATCCTGATCCCTTTCCTCGTCACCCGCCAGCTGATCGCCGGCGCGGGCAAGATCCTGAAGACCCCGCACGGCGCCACTTTCGCCTTCTCCCAGCGTGCGGACCACATCTGGGAGGGCGTCTCCTCGGCCACGACCCGCTCGCGGCCCATCATCAACACCCGTGACGAACCGCACGCCGACGCCGAGTTCTACCGGCGGCTCCACGTGATCGTGGGGGACTCGAACATGTCCGAGACCACGGCCCTGCTCAAGGTCGGGACCGTGGACTTGATCCTGCGGATGATCGAGGCCGGCGTGATCATGCGCGACATGCGGATGGAGAACCCCATCCGCAGCATCCGGGAGATCTCGCACGACCTGACCGGACGCGCCGTGGTGCGCCTCGCCAACGGCCGGCAGCTGACCGCCTTGGAAATCCAGCGCGAATACCTGGCCAAGGTGACCGAGTTCGTGGCGGACCGGGGCGCCCACAACGCCCACGTCCCGCTGATCCTGGACCTGTGGGAACGCACCCTGGACGCGATTGAAAGCGAGAACACGAGCGCCATCGACACCGAGGTGGACTGGGCGATCAAGAAGAAGCTGATGGATAACTACCGGGAACGGCACGGCCTCGAGCTGGACGCACCCCGGATCGCGCAGCTGGACCTCACCTACCACGACATTTCACGTAGCCGCGGGCTGTTCTATTTGCTCCAGTCCCGCGGCGCGGCCCGGCGCGTGGTGGACGACACCGCGGTCAAGGACGCGGTCGACGCCCCGCCGCAGACCACCCGGGCCAAACTGCGCGGCGACTTCGTCCGCCGGGCCCAGGAACTGGGCCGCGACTACACGGTGGACTGGGTCCATTTGAAGCTCAACGACCGCGCCCACCAGACCATTTTGTGCAAGGATCCGTTCCGCAGCGTGGACGACCGGGTGGACGCCTTGCTGGACTCTATGGGCTGATACCCAGCTTTCCGCGTTATTCTGGGGAAGGTGCCGTTTCACGGCTACCGCATGCTTTGCCGCTGGCACCCGTCCGGTGAAGCGTCCATCCTGCCCCGACGAAAGTTCTTACGTGCGCCGACTATTAGCAATTCTCATCCCCGGACTGCTGCTGCTCACCGCCTGTGGTGGCGGGGAACCTGCCGCCCCCGAGCCCACCAGCCAGTCCGCCGGTGAGACCGCCAAGCTCGACTCCCTGAAACTGACGGACAATGGCGAGAAGAAGGCCCCCGGCGTCGAGTTCACCAAGCCGCTCGACGTCAAGGACCCGACCATCAAGGTGGTCAAGGAGGGCGACGGCGACCGCGTCAAGGCCAACCAGGTTGCGGACATTTCCATCGTCGCCTTCAACGGCAAGGACGGTTCGACCGTTGAGGACACCTTCGCCAAGGATCCCGAGAAGCTGGAGCTGAACGACGACCTCAAGTCCGGCAGCGCGGTCATCTACAACGCGTTCGTCGGCGCCAAGGTCGGCTCCCACCTTGCCCTGGCAGTCCCCGGCAAGGCCGCCAGCGCCCAGGGCGGCGATGCGCAGCCTTCGCAGCTGCTGGTAATCAAGATCCTCGCCGCCAAGGACGCGCCCAAGGTGCTGGACAAGCCCGAGGGCGACGCCGTAACCCCGCCGGCCGGCCTGCCGACCGTGAAGGAAAACGACAAGGGCGTTCCCGTCATCTCCGTCGACGGCGTGGCCGCACCCACCGCCCTCATCTCCCAGGACCTGATCAAGGGCAAGGGCCAGGCGGTCAAGGAAACCGACACCATCACCGTCAACTACGTCGGTGTGGCGCTGGCCGGGGGCAATGTCTTCGATTCCAGCTTCGACAGCGGTAAGAAGGCCACGTTCCCGCTCAACGGCGTGATCAAGGGCTGGACCCAGGGCCTCTCCGGCAAGACCGTCGGTTCCCGGGTCCTCCTGGTCATCCCGAAGGCCCTCGCCTACCCCGACGCCACTGCTGCGAGTGGCCAGCCGGTCGGTGACCTGGTCTTTGTCGTCGACATCCTCGGCGTGAAGTAAACCGCGTCAGGTAAACCGCACCACCACCAAGCCACACCCACGAAGGAGTAACCCATGTCATTTGGACAACGCAACATCGACCGCCAGAAGCCGGAGATTGACTTCCCCGAGGGCGCCGTACCCGCCGAGCTCGTCATCACCGACCTGATCGAGGGCGACGGCGCCGAGGCCAAGGCCGGCGACACCGTCTCCACCCACTACGTTGGCGTGGCCTGGTCCACCGGCGAAGAGTTCGACGCGTCCTGGGGCCGCGGCGCGCCGCTCGACTTCCGGGTCGGCGTCGGCCAGGTCATCCAGGGTTGGGACCAGGGCCTGCTGGGCATGAAGGTCGGCGGCCGCCGCCGGCTGGAGATCCCCTCCGAAATGGCCTACGGCTCGCGTGGCGCCGGTGGAGCGATCGGCCCCAACGAGGCACTGATCTTCGTCGTCGACCTCGTGGCCGTCCGCTAGTCCCCACCCGCCCCCTATCCTCGCAAGCTCGGACAGGGATCCCTGCGGGCGTGGGCCCACCCACCGGCCTAGCGTCATCCGGTGCGAGCGCGGTAACAATCGGAAAGTTCTTCCGGCTGTTGCCGCGCTTTCGCCGTTTAAGCGTGGGGACTTTAGTAACCTTGCGGAGTGTCCGCCTCACGTACCGAACGACTCCTGAACCTGCTCATCGCGCTGCTCAACACCAAGTACGGCCTGCGTCGGAGCGAACTTCGCGAAAAGGTGTACCACGACACGACCAGCTCCGAGGCCGCCTTCGGACGGATGTTCGAGCGGGATAAGGGCGAACTGCGCCACTTTGGTTTTGAGGTCGAAACGGTGACGGACAAGGGCTGGGGCTCGGATGATCCCGCGACCACCCGCTACCGGATCGGCAAGGAATCCAACCGGCTCCCGGACGTAAGCCTCACCCCCGCGGAGTGCACGGTGCTGATCCTGGCCGCGCAGCTCTGGGAACAGGCGGCTCTCGGCTCCGCCGCGCAGAACGCCATGCGCAAACTCCAGGCCTCCGGCGGCCTGGTGGACGCCGAACTTCCCGCCGGCGTCCAGCCCCGCATCCGGCCGGCCGGTCAGGCCTTCGAGGACCTGGTCGCGGCCATCCACGCCCAACACCCCGTGAGCTTCAGCTACCTGGCAGGCAGCACCGGGCAGGAGGAAATGCGGACGGTCGAACCCTGGGGCCTGGGCAGCCGCTTCGGCCAGTGGTACCTCGTCGGCCACGACCGCGCCCGGGGTGATAAACGGTTCTTCCGGCTTTCGCGCTTCACCTCCGCTGTCAGCGTGTTGGAGGACACCTTCACGCCCCCGCCGTCGTTCAACGTCCGCGAACAACTGGCCGCGCTGCCCGAGTTGCCCGTGCGGCACGCCGTCGTCAACGTCGCCGCCGGTGCTCTGCTGGGGCTGCGCAAGCACTCCGAACCCTTCGACGGCGGCACCAGAACGGGCGGCGCAGCCGCAGAATCAGCCGCAGAATCCGCAGCTGAGGCCGTTGCCGTCCCGCCGCCCGCCGGCTTCGACCGGCTCAGGGTGCCGTACCGGGACGCTGAAACCCTCGCGGAAGAACTCGCCTCCTACGGCCCTAAGGCCATCGCCGTCTCCCCGGCGGGCCTGCACGCGGCCGTACGGAGGCGGCTGGCTGCCGCCGCGGCCTTCGCCGCGGCACCGGAGCCGCCGATCGAATTTCCGCGCTCGGAACAGCCGAAACGCCGGAAGCGCACCTCGGAGGATCAACTCAAGCGGATGCTGCAACTGGTCCCGTTCCTGGTCCACAACCAGGGACTGCACATCAGCGACGTTGCCGACCGCTTTGGCATCACCCGCAAGGAACTCGAAGACGACCTGCGCATCCTGATCTGCTCCGGCCTGCCGGAGGGCTATCCGGACGATCTGCTGGACATCCGGTGGGACGACGACCATGTGTACATCTTCGAGGACCTGGACCTCAAACGCCCGGTCCGGTTCAGCGTGGACGAGGCATGTGCCCTGCTGACCGGTTTGGAGGCCCTCAACGGCCTGCCCGGCCTCGATGAGGGCGGCGCCCTGGAGTCGGTCACGCTCAAGTTGATGGCTGCCGCGGGCGAGGAGGGCCTCAAGGCCGCCGCGGTCTCTGGGCCCGAGGTTGCACCGGAGGATTCCGCCACCCTGGAAACAGCTCGCGAGGCCATCCGCACCGGAGCACAGCTGCGGCTCAGCTATCTCGCCCCGCAGCGCGACGCCGTGTCCGAACGCGACGTTGATCCGCATCGGCTCTACTCGCTGGACAGCACCTGGTACCTCGAGGCGTACTGCCACACCGCGGAGGGCCTGCGGAACTTCCGGCTGGACCGCATCCAGGACCTGCGGCCCACCGGCCGGCCGGTATCCTCGGCCGGCAACCCGGCCGGCGGTTTCCCGGTCAAGCTCTTCACCCCGAACGACGACGACGCCGTCGTGGTTCTGGAGCTGACCCGGCAGGGCGCCGGGCTGGCGGACGACTACTACGCCGAGCGGACCGCAGCGCTTCCGGACGGGAACATGCTGGCGGAAATCCGATTCGGCAGCGCGGACTGGTTGCCGATGTTCGTGGCCCAGCACGGGGGCGCTGTCCGGATCCTGCAGCCCCAGGACCTGGCCGACGCGGCCCGGGAATGGCTGGACGCCGCCCTGGCCGGGTACGGGGAGCACGCTGTGCGCCAGCTAGACTGATCAGCATGCCTTGGTGGACTTGGATCGTTATCTGGATAGCGCTCATTGCGTTGTCACTGCTCTTCTACGGCGTGCTGGGCGTCCGGTTGTTCCGTAAATTCATGGCCACGGTCAAAGAACTCGGGGAGGCGGGGGACCGCTTCTCGAACTTCGCCGCAGCGCCCCTTACCTCCGGTTCAGCTGCTGTTCATGTGGACGCCGTAGGCTCGGACGGCGACGGGGGAGGAACCGAATCCGGTGCGTATGCTGTGCCAGGCTCAGCCGTTTTTGCCCCGCCCGCGTTGATGCGACATGATTACCATGCATCCAAAGTTGCCCGGCAGGAAGCCCGGCGCTTGCGCCGGATCCGGCGCAAGACGGAGCGTGGCCAGCCCCAGGCGCTGCGCGACATCGATCTCCGTTAGACATACGATGGATTCAAACGAAAGGACCACCCGACATGAGGCTTGAAGGCTGGCATCTCATCATCATCATCGTTCTGGCACTGGTGCTTTTCGCTGCACCGAAGCTGCCCGGAATGGCCCGCAGCCTGGGCCAGTCGATGCGGATTTTCAAATCCGAGGTCCGTGAAATGAAGAAGGACGGCAATCCGGAAGCGGCCGCCGATTCCGACGCCGTTGAAGGCAAAGTCGTGAACCACCCCCGGTCCACCGGCACCGAAAGCCGCCCCGGCGAGGGAACCGACGTTCCGCCGCCGAACCGCGCCTAGAACCACATGGCAGTAACCATGAGCCGCCGATCGAACCCCGAGGGCCGAATGGCCCTGCTGGACCACCTCAAGGAGCTACGGAACCGGCTGTTTAAGTCGTCCATCGCCGTGGTCCTTGGGACCGTCGCCGGCTTCCTCGTCTACCAGCCCATGCTGGCGGCGCTGATCAAACCAATCCGCGACCTGAACGAACATGAAGGCCGGCAGGCCTCGCTGAACTTCGACGGCGTGGCGAGCTCCTTCGACCTGATGATCCAGGTGTCCGTATTCCTGGGCCTGATCGTCGCGAGCCCGGTGTGGCTCTACCAGCTCTGGGCCTTTATCGTCCCGGGGTTGCACAAGAAGGAGCGGCGGCTGGCGCTGTCCTTCGTAGCTGCCGCCGTGCCGCTGTTCGTCGGCGGCGTGCTGCTGGCTTGGCTGGTCTTGCCCAACGCCGTCCGCGTGCTGACCGACTTCACCCCCTCCGGCGGCTCGAACTTCATCAGCGCCCAGGTGTACCTGTCCTTTGTCCTGCGCCTGCTGCTGGCGTTCGGCATCGCGTTCCTGCTGCCGGTGGTGCTGTTCGGGCTGAACTTGGCGGGACTGATCAAGGGCCGTCAGCTGGTCAAGAGCTGGCGGATCACGGTGTTCCTCGTCTGCCTCTTCTCCGCCATGGCCGCGCCCGGTGCGGACGCGATGAGCATGTTCTACCTTGCTATCCCCATGCTGGTGCTCTTCTTCACGGCTATCGGACTGTGCCTGCTCAACGACCGCCGGCGGGACAAACGCGCCGCCAAGGTGGCCGCGGAAACTGAAGCCACCGCCGACCAGGCGACTCCAAGCTCCGAGCTGGAGAATCTCTAGCCGTTGGCGCACTAGGCTGGAAGCATGTCCTCACTACCCGGGCCGGAGTCGCCGTCCGAGCGCTACCGTGCCAGCGCCGAGCGGGCCGCAGAAGCCAAGACCTACCTGGGCGGATTTACCCGCTCGCTCGCGTTCGACCTTGATCCCTTCCAGCGCGAGGCGTGCCTGTCCCTGCAGGCAGGCCGCGGTGTGCTGGTGGCGGCCCCGACCGGAGCCGGAAAGACGATTGTGGGGGAGTTCGCCATCTACCTGGCGCTCCAGCGCGGACTGAAGGCCTTCTACACGACGCCGATCAAGGCGCTGAGCAACCAGAAGTACACCGAACTGGCGGACAAGTACGGCGCCGCCCAGGTGGGCCTGCTGACCGGTGACACCAGCATTAACGGCGAGGCGCCAGTGGTGGTGATGACCACCGAAGTGCTCCGCAACATGCTCTACGCGGATTCGGCGACGCTGGACGACCTCGGCTTCGTCGTGATGGACGAGGTCCACTACCTCGCCGACCGCTTCCGCGGCGCCGTGTGGGAAGAGGTCATCATCCACCTGCCCAGCGAGGTGCAGGTGGCCTCGCTCAGCGCCACCGTCTCCAACGCGGAGGAATTTGGCGCTTGGCTGGACACCGTCCGCGGCCAGACCGACGTGATCGTCTCCGAGCACCGTCCCGTCCCGCTCTGGCAGCACGTGATGGTGGGCCGCAAGATCGTGGACCTGTTTGCCGGAGACACCAGCTTCGACGAGATTGCCCCCGCGGGCGAGGCCGCCGTGTCCGCCGTGTCCGCCACCGCGGAAACCGCCGGCGGCGGTGTCATCACCGAACGCGCCGGCTTTGAGGTCAACCCGGAACTGCTGTCAATGGCGCGTGCCGAGAGCCAAATGAACTTCCGCGGGCGCTTCGGCCACGGCGGCCGCAACCAGCGCCAGCGGAACCAGCGCAGCCAACGTGACCAGGCCCCGCAGGCCACACGCAGCCCGGTCCGGAAGGCCAGCCGCCCGCAGGTCATCGCCAGCCTGGACCGGATGGACCTGCTGCCGGCGATCACTTTTATTTTCTCGCGCGCCGGCTGCGATGCCGCCGTGGCGCAGTGTGTCTCCGCGGGATTGTGGCTGACCACCGAGCAGGAGCAGCTCATCATCGCCCGGCGCGTCGACGAGGCAGCGCAGGACATCCCCTCCGACGACCTGGACGTGCTCGGTTTCTGGAGCTGGCGGGACGGGCTGCTCCGCGGCCTCGCCGCGCACCACGCCGGCATGCTGCCCACGTTCAAGGAAGTGGTGGAAAAGCTGTTCGTCGACGGCCTCGTCAAGGCCGTGTTCGCCACCGAAACCCTCGCCCTGGGTGTCAACATGCCGGCGCGCTGCGTCGTGCTGGAGAAGCTGGACAAGTTCAACGGCGAGGCGCACGTGAACATCACGGCGGGGGAGTACACCCAGCTGACCGGCCGGGCCGGGCGCCGCGGGATCGACGTGGAGGGCCACGCCGTCGTGCTGTGGCAGCCGGGGACCGACCCGGCGGCCGTCGCCGGCCTCGCCTCCCGGCGGACCTACCCGCTGAACTCCAGCTTCCGGCCCACCTACAACATGTCGATCAACCTCGTGGCGCAGTTCGGCCGGCCGCGCGCCCGCGAGATCCTGGAGTCCTCCTTCGCCCAGTTCCAGGCGGACCGCTCCGTCGTCGGCCTGGCCAAGCAGGTCCGCAGCCGGGAGGAATCCCTCGCTGGCTTCAGCAAGTCCATGGAATGCCACCTGGGCGACTTCACCGAGTACGCCAGGCTGCGCCGGGCACTCTCGGATGCGGAGAACAACGCCGCGAAGGGCACCTCGAGGGCCCGGAAGTCGCTGACCGAGGACTCGCTGAGCCGGCTGCTGCCCGGCGACGTCGTTGACGTACCCTCGGGCCGGGCGCCCGGCCTCGCCGTCGTGCTGAGTTCGGACCACCACTCGCGCGAACCGCGCCCCGCGGTGATGACCATGGACAACCAGCTGCGCCGGATCGGCCTGCACGACGTCGAAGGTCCGCTCGCGCCGATCACCCGGGTCCGGATCCCCAAGTCGTTCAATGCAAAGGTGCCGAAGTCCCGGCGCGACCTGGCTTCCTCGGTCCGCAACGCCATCCGGGAGAGCCGCCCGCCGGCACCGCCGAACCGCAACGAGGACTTCGGCCGTGCCGCCGCGCTCCCGAACATGGAGAAGAAGATCGCGGATCTGCGCCGCGAACTCCGCGCCCACCCCTGCCACGGCTGCAGCGAACGCGAGGATCACGCCCGCTGGTCCGAGCGCTGGTGGAAACTCCGCCAGGAGACCGACGGCCTGATCCGCCAGATCCAGGGCCGCACCAACACCATTGCCAAGACGTTTGACCGCGTCTGCGGGGTCCTCTCCAGCTACGGCTACCTCGAAACCTCAGACGCGGGGACCCTCTCGATCAGCCCGGACGGCCAGCGGCTCCGCCGGATCTACGGTGAAAAGGACCTGCTCATTTCACAGTCCCTGCGGATGGGCGCCTTCAGCGACCTCGACGCCGCCGAGATCGCGGCACTGGCGAGCGTCCTGGTCTACCAGGCCAAGCGGGAGGACCGCGGCCTGCGGCCCAAGATGCCGAGCGTCTCGCTGGAGTCCGCCGTCGACACCGTGGTGCGCGAGTGGTCCGCCCTGGAGGACGTGGAGGAGGCCAACAAACTGCCCCTCACCGGGGAGCCCGAACTGGGCCTGGTCTGGCCCATCTTCAAGTGGGCCAAGGGCCGCCACCTCCAGGAGGTGCTCAGCGGCACGGACCTGGCCGCCGGCGACTTCGTCCGCTGGGTCAAGCAGGTCATCGACCTGCTGGACCAGCTCGCCAAGATTCCCGGCCTCGACCCGCGTGTTGCCCGGCTTTGCGCCGACGCGATCACGCTGGTCAAGCGCGGCGTCGTCGCCTACTCGGCCGTCGCGTGAGCCTTCCCTAGCGGCAGCGGCCCGTGCTGCCCGCCCATTCTTCACCCTGCCCGGCGTGCCGCCGGCGCCCAGCAACAAGGAGATCCGCACCATGACCGCTTCACCGTCCGAGGCACCCGAGTCACCCAAAGCGCAGCGCAAGGTGACGCTGTACCGCAACGGCTCTGTCTACACCGCGGCGGACCCCTTCGCGACGGCCATGCTGGTCGACGGCGACACCGTGGCCTGGGTCGGCTCCGAACAGGCGGCCACGTCCATCGCCGACTCCTCCATGGAGGTCATTGACCTGCAGGGCGGCCTCCTCGCTCCCGGCTTCGTCGACTCGCACGTCCACCTGACGGAAACCGGGATCGCCCTGGACTCGCTGCAGCTCGGCGGTGTGCGTTCCGCCGCCGAGCTGCTCGACGCCGTCGCCCGCTCCGGTTCGGGCTCGGGCGGCCCGGTATTGGGGCACGGCTGGGACGAGACGCTCTGGGCCGACCCCACCCTGCCGAGCCGGGAAGAACTGGACCGGGCCGCCGGTGGCCGGCCGGTGTACCTCTCCCGGGTGGACGTGCATTCAGCCCTGGTGTCCGCGTCGCTGGCGGCCGCTTCCGGGCTCGAGGGACTCGACGGCTATTCCGGCGCCGACTCCGACGGGCAGGTCAAGCGGGCCGCGCACACCGCCGCGCGGCTCGCCGCGCGGAAACTCCCGGCGGACGCCCTCCGCGGCTACCAGCACGCTGCCCTTGCCGAGGCAGCCGCCAACGGGTACGTGGCGCTGGCCGAAATGGCGGCCCCGCACATCGGGAGCATCGAGGACCTGCAACTCGCGGCCGGCTGGAACGACGGCGGCCGCGCCGGCGAAGCCGTCCCGGAGATCCTGCCGTACTGGGGCCAGCTGGCCAGCTCCGCGGAGCATGCCCGGTCCATCCTGGACAGCCTGGGCGTCCCGGTGCTCGGCCTGGCCGGGGACCTGAACATGGACGGCTCGATCGGTTCGCGCACCGCAGCGCTGCGCAGCGACTACAGCGATGCGGCGGGGGAGCGGGGCAGCCAGTACCTCTCCGTCGACGAAGCAGCGGCACACCTTGCGGCCTGCTCGGTCCTGGGCATCCAAGCCGGGTTCCATGTGATTGGCGACGCCGGGCTCGACGCCGCACTGGAGGCGCTGGACCGCGCCGCCGCCGACGTCGGGGAACAGCGCGTCCGCGCAGCCGGCCACCGCCTGGAACACGTCGAAATCGCCGACCCCGAGGCAATCTCCCGGCTGGCTAAGTACTCGGTGACGGTCAGCGCCCAGCCCGCCTTCGACGCCCTTTGGGGCGGCCAGGGGAGCCTGTACGCCCAGCGCCTCGGATCCCGGCACGCGGCCATGAACCCCTTCGGCTCCTTCTACTCTGCCGGCGTTCCGGTCTGCTTCGGCAGCGACAGCCCGGTCACCCCGCTGCGGCCCTGGTCAAGTGTGCGCGCCTGCCTGGAACACCACAACGCCGACGAGCGGATCTCCGCCCGGGCCGCCTTCCTGGGCCACACCAGGGCAGGCTGGCGCGCCGCCCGCTACCGGAACCCGATGGCGGGCCAGCTGGTTCCCGGCGCTCCGGCCAGCTTCGCGGTCTGGGAAGTCGAAGAGCTTATGGTCCAGGTGGCCGACGGCAGGGTCCAGTCCTGGAGCACGGACCCGCGCGCCCGGACACCGCTGCTGCCGGCCCTGGACACCGGCAACGATCCGGTCTGCCTGCAGACGGTGCGGGACGGCGTCGAACTCTTCTCCGCCGGCTCCCTCGGAAGCTAGCGTCCCGCCCGGCGGCGGCCGCCGGTTGACTGACTATAATGGGGAGCTGTGCCTGTCGTCGGCAAACCGCCGGCTGCGCCGGCCCCTCGACCGCTCCCTTCAAGGAAAGGCCTCGCTGTGCGTGTCCTCACGATCATCCCGACCTACAACGAGCTGGAATCGTTGCCCAAGACCCTTGGGCGCCTTCGCACCGCCGTGCCGGCCTCCGACGTTCTGGTGGTTGACGATAACAGCCCCGACGGTACGGGCCAGCTGGCCGACCGCATCGCAGCCGAGGACGGCCAGGTCCACGTCCTGCACCGGGAGGGCAAGGCCGGACTCGGAGCGGCGTACATCGCCGGTTTCAAGTGGGGCCTGGACGCCGGCTACGACATCCTCGTCGAGATGGATGCCGACGGCTCGCACAAGCCGGAGCAGCTGCCACAGCTGATCGAAGCAGTCGAGCAGGGCGCAGACCTCGCCATGGGGTCCCGCTGGGTCCCGGGCGGCAGCGTCGTGAACTGGCCGCTGTACCGGCAGGCCATTTCCCGCGTCGGCAGCACCTACGCGCGCATCATGCTGGGCGTCAAGATCAAGGACGTCACGGGCGGCTTCCGTGCCTTCCGCCGGACCACGCTCGAAAAGCTCAATCTCGATTCGGTGGACTCGGTCGGCTACGGCTTCCAGGTGGACCTCGCCTGGCGCGTGGCCAAGCTGGGCCTGAACATCGTGGAACGCCCCATCACCTTCGTTGAGCGCGAACTGGGCGCCTCGAAGATGAGCGGCAACATCGTGGTCGAGGCCATGATCAACGTCACCAAGTGGGGCCTCACCGCCCGCTGGAACACCCTGAGCCGCAAGTTGGGCCGCCAGTAGTGCCTGCCACGTAAAAAGGCCGGGCCGGCACCTCCATGAGGTGCCGGCCCGGCCTTTTTGCTGAGCGGCTAGCTGGCTACGCCGAGCGGCGTTCGCCGCGGCGTTCACGCAAAATGGTGAGCCGGTCTTCGAGGATCTGCTCCAGCTCCGGCAGGGAGCGGCGTTCCAGCAGCATGTCCCAGTGCGTGCGGACGGCCTTCTCGTTGCTGTTCACAGGGCGTTCGCCGTCGACCAGGAGGGCTTCCTTGCCGGTCTTCGAGACCCAGACCGGGGGAATCTCTGCTTCGGAGGAGAAGGTCACGAACACCTGCTCGCCGTCCTCGCAGCGGTACTCAACACGCTGGCGCGGAGCCGGCTCGACGCCGGATTCGGTCTCCATGCTCTGTGCGCCAAGGCGCATACCCCGCAGGCTGCGATCGCTCATCTTTTCTCCCTTATGGTCGGTTCGCAGGGCCGGGCCCTGCGCTAGCCGGCGGCCACCAGGACCACGCCGGACTACTTGTTGCATGCGATTTTCTACGGCGTACCCACTACAGAAATCGTCAGTAGGTATAACGCGCCGCGAAGCGTAAATGTTCCGGCAGGTTGAACCTTCCGGACAAATACTCAAGTATACGCGGGTGCGGCGCCGCAGGTAAAGCCGGCGATCGAGGGGAGGCACCCGCCGGAACGGGTGCCTCTTGGTAACTCAGGCGTTAATTGCCGTCCGAGCGCGGGTTCGGGTTGGTGCCGCCCAGGACGTTGCCGATGCCCTTGAGCGCCTCGCCCACCTCGCTGGGGATGATCCACAGCTTGTTGGAGCTGCCCTCGGCGAGCTTCGGGAGCGTCTGCAGGTACTGGTAGGCCAGGAGCTTCTGGTCGGGATTGCCCTTGTGGATGGCGTCGAAGACCTTCTGGATGGCCTGCGCCTCGCCGTCGGCCCGCAGGATTGCCGCCTGGGCGTCACCCTCGGCCTTCAGGATCGAGGACTGCCGCTGGCCTTCGGCGGTGAGGATGGCGGACTGCTTGGTTCCTTCGGCGGTCAGAATGGCGGCGCGGCGGTCACGCTCGGCGCGCATCTGCTTCTCCATCGAGTCCTGGATGGAGTGCGGCGGGTCGATGGCCTTGAGCTCCACCCGGGAGACCCGGATGCCCCAGCGGCCGGTGGCTTCGTCCAGCACACCGCGGAGCTGGCCATTGATCTGGTCACGCGAGGTCAGGGCTTCTTCGAGATTCAAACCGCCGACAACGTTACGGAGCGTCGTGGTCGTGAGCTGTTCGACCGCCTGGATGTAGTTGGCAATCTCATACGTGGCCGCCCGCGCGTCGGTGACCTGGAAGTAGACCACGGTATCGATTGAGACCACCAGGTTGTCCTCGGTAATCACCGGTTGCGGCGGAAAGGAGACCACCTGTTCGCGCAGGTCGAGGAGGGGCAGCAGCCGGTCAACGAAGGGGATCAGGATAGTCAGGCCCGGGTTCAGCGTCCGCTGGTACTTGCCGAGGCGTTCCACGACGCCGGCGCGGGCCTGCGGCACGATCCGCACCGAGCGCACCAGCACGATTATTACGAACGCAACGAGTACCAGCAGCACTATTGCGACTGCGATATCCATACATCACCTTTTCCCCAAATATGTGGTTTTGTTTGTGCGGCGGTTCGGCTGCCGCGGATCCTGCTGCCGGTGGCGGCTACAGGAAGACTGTGTGAACCGAATCGGAACCGGACGGCCGTTACTGCGCCGCCGGATCCTGCGCGGCCGGGTCCTGCTCCGGAACGACGACGGCGGTGGCACCGTCGATGGCCCTGACGACGGCATGTTGCCCGGGTGCGAGTTCCCCGGTCTCCATGCGGGCGCTCCAAACGTCCCCGCCGATCTTGACCCGGCCCCCAAGGGCGCTCACGGGCTCGACGACGAGGGCGGATTCACCGATCAGGCGTTCGACGTTGCTGCGCTGGTCGGCCGGGCTGCTGCGCAGGTGCTTCAGGGCCACGGGCCGCACGAACCCGATCATCAGCAGGGATACGACACTGAAGATGACGATCTGTAGCCAGAGGTCGGCCCCCGCGAATGCGGAAGCCAGCCCGGCCAGGGCGCCGCCGCCGAGCATGATGAAGAACAGGTCGAGGGTGAGCATCTCCACCACCGCGAACACCAGAAAAATCGTGAGCCACAACGCCCACCAGTTTTCGGCCAGCCATGCAAACATCTTTTCCCCCTTGCCGGTCCGCACGGACGGCTGCAGGCGCAGGCCTCCGTAACGTGGTTCCATCCTAAGCCGGACGGCAAGGACCGGCACGGGATGCGGAAGTCAGCCCCCGAACGTGGCCAAGTCGTTACGTAGCCGCCGACTTGGCCGCCGGCGTTGCGGGCACGGGCAACGGCTCGAAGACGCTGATCCGGAACCGGGCAGACACGGCGGTGCGGACTGGCAGCCCTGCCACCCGGGCAGCGAGGGCGCCGCGGTCCAGGTGGTGTCCTGCGGGGCCCATCAGGGCGAGGTTGGCCACGTCGGCAGGTGTCAGGCTCAGCGCCAGGTCCAGCTCGCGTCCGCCCTGGGACTGGAACTGCCCGGCCAGTGAGGCGGCGAGGCGCTCGTCCTTGGCTGGCTCAATCCCCAGCATGCCGGTCTGGCCGGCGATCTCGGCCAGGTGGCCGGGCCTGGGCGTGACCACGATCAGGCGGCCGCCGGGCCGGAGCACACGGGCAAATTCGCCAGCGTTGCGCGGCGCGAAAACCACGGTGACGACGTCGACGGCGCCGTCCGCGAGCGGGAGCGGCTGCCACACGTCGGCGACGAGGCTAACCGCCTCCGGATTCAGCCGCGCCGCCCGGCGCAGCGCGAATTTCGAGATGTCCAGGCCAACGGCGGCCGCCGCGGGCGCGCGGTCCAACACGGCCCGCAGGTAGTGGCCGGTGCCGGTGCCGGCGTCGAGCACGATGGACCCGGCGGCGGCAAGGTACGGTGCGGCAAGGTCGGCGACGGCGTCGGCCAGGCCCCGGTAGTGCCCGGCTGAGAGGAAGTCGAAGCGGGCCGCGACCATGTCCACGGTGTCCGACTCGAAGACGGTTCCCCTGCCGGTCAGGAAGTTGAAATAGCCCTGTTTGGCCGCGTCGAAATTGTGCCCCGCCGGGCAGGCGAGGGAACGTCCACCGTCGCCTGCCGCGAACGGGCTCCGACATACGGGGCACACGAGGGCGGCGAGGGAGGCTGCTGGCATAGAGTCCATCGTAGGGCCGGCATGTCCGGGCCGGCAGTGTGTACTCCACGCCTCGGCGCGCCGGTGTGAGGCATTTCACCTCGCGGGCGGCAGCGGCTAGGCTCGCACTCGTGAAATCCGAACATCTGCCCCTGCTCAAGTCCGTTTCGGCCCCCGCCGCGCACCCCGACGGCTCACGGGCCGTCGTGTCCGTGGTTCGCCCCGATTTCGAGGCCGATGCCTACGTGGGCCAGCTCTGGTCCGTGCCGGTGGACCCGGCGCAGCGCCCGCGCCGGCTGACCCGTGGCTTCCGCGACACCGCGCCGGACTTTTCCCCGGACGGGGAGGTGCTGGCGTTCCTTCGTGCCGAGCCCGGCGGCAAACCCCAGCTGCACGTCGTCGAGGCCCACGGCGGGGAGCCCGTGGCGGTGACGGACGCGCCGCTGGGCGTGAGTGCATTCACCTGGTCCCCGGACTCCCGCAGTATCGTCTTCAGCGCACGGACGCCCGAGGAAGGCCGCTACGGCACGGTCGACGGGGTCTCCGCCGGCGGCGAGGACGCCCGGCTGATCACGGACTACCAGTACCGGATGAACGGCGTCGGCTACACGGCGGACAAGCCCTTGCAACTCTTCCTGGTAGCCGTCCCTTCCCTGGACGAGGAGCCCGCAGTGGCCCCGGCAGGCCGGGCGCTGAAGGCGGCCAAGTCCGCCGGCGGCGGCGAAGGGGACGGCGGCAAGGGTGCCCGGAACCTTCCGGAGGCGCGCCAGCTGACCACGGCCGCCACCGACCACAACGGCGCCAGCTACAGCACCGACGGCAACGCCATCTACTTCACCGCGGCCCTGCACGAGGACAGCGACAACGACCTGGTCACCGGGATCTACCGGCTGCCGCTGCCCGGCGACAGCGGCACCCGGGCCGGGCAGGACGCCGGGCCGGCCGAGCCCGAAGCCGTGATCCCCGCCGGCACGGACGGGCTGTCCGTCTCCGCGGTCCGCCAGAGCCGGGACGGCCAGTGGCTGTACTTTGCGGCGCAGGACCTCGGCGCCTCGGGCCAGGACTTCGTCGCCCGCAACACGGCGCTCTACGCTATGTCCGCAGACGGCGGCGACGCCGTCGCGCTCAGCGACGTGGAAACCATGGACCTGGGCGGCGGCCTCGAACCGGCCGGCTCGGACGGTGTCCTGGTCCTGAACAACGCGCGCGGCACCACGCAGCTGCTGGAGTTCGGTCCCGACGGGCTTCGCAACACCCTGCTCGATGGCGACCGTGTGGTGACCGGAGCGGCCGAACGCGCGGGATCGGTGCTCCTGAGCTTCAGCGATGCGGGGACCGCCGGCGACGTCGCCGCCCTCCAAGCCGGTCGGCTCCGGGTGTTGACGGACTTCTCGGCGCCGCTGCGCTCCGACTCGGGCATCCTTCCCCCACAGGAACTCACGTTCGCCGCGGCCGACGGCTATCCCGTGCACGGCTGGCTGGTCACTCCGGCGGGGGAGGGCCCGCACCCGGTGCTGCTCAACATCCATGGCGGCCCGTTCGCCCAGTTCACCGGCGCTCTCTTCGACGAGGCCCAAGTCTATGCCGAGGCCGGGTACGCGGTGCTGATGTGCAATCCGCGCGGCTCCGCCGGTTATGGCCAGGCCCACGGCCGCGCCATCAAGGAACGCATGGGAACCGTGGATATGCAGGACGTCCTGGCCTTCCTCGACGGTGCGCTCGAAAAGTTCGAAGAGCTCGACGGCGATGCCCTCGGCATCATGGGCGGTTCCTACGGCGGCTACCTGACGGCCTGGACCATCAGCCATGACCACCGCTTCAAGGCCTCCATCGTGGAGCGCGGGTACCTCGATCCGGTGAGCTTCACAGGATCCTCGGACATCGGCTGGTTCTTCGGCGGCGAGTACACCGGCCGCTCGGCCCAGCAGATGGCGGCGCAAAGCCCGATGGCCAGGGTGGACCAGGTCCGGACGCCCACCCTGGTGATCCACAGCGAGGATGACCTGCGCTGCCCGGTGGAACAGGGCCAGCGCTATTTCACCGCCCTCAAGCAGCTGGGTGTGGAGACCGCTTTCCTGGTTTTCCCGGGCGAGAACCATGAGCTCTCACGCTCCGGCACCCCACACCACCGCCGGCAGCGCTTCGACCAGATCCTGCATTGGTGGTCCCGGCACCTTCCGACAGCGGCCAACCCGGCGCCGCAGGACGACACGGCTGCCGCGGCGCCCGCTGCCGGCTAACCGTCGGGTTCGCCCGGCAGGAACCCTAGTTCCTGCCGGGCGTGGCTGATGTCCGGTTGGGCCCAGCGGGCGGAGTATTCCGCGTTGTTGCTGAGCGAACGCAGTTCCGCCCGGTCCAGGTACAGGACGCCGTGCAGGTGGTCGGTCTCGTGCTGCACAATGCGGGCCTGCCAGCCGGTGAAGTCCCGCTGCTGCGCCGTCCCGTCCACCGCGGTGAAGTCCAGGCGCACGGATTCCGGCCGCAGCACGGCGGCCTGCAGCCCGTTCAGGGACAGGCAGCCCTCGTAAAAAGCCTTCTTTGCCGTACCCAGCGGCTCGTAACGCGGATTCAGCATGGCGAAGAACGGCAGCGGTTCCCGGCCGCGCGCCGCCGCGACCTCGGGGTCGACGTCGAACCTGTCTTCCAGGACGGCCAGCTGCAGCGGGATCCCCAGCTGCGGGGCGGCGAGCCCGACACCAGGGGCCTTGTGCATGACGCGGCGCATGAGGTCAACCAGTCGGCCGAGCTCGGCGTCGTCGAGCTGGCCGGTGAACGGGACCGCCTGCTGCCGGAGAACCGGGTGCCCTACCTGGACGATCGGCGGCAGCACCCCGGCGTTCAGGATCTGCTCGACGGCCTCCCGGATGGTGTCGTCGCTGGTCTCGGCGGTGGGGGCGGTGTAGCTGACGTCGTACCTGGCATCTTCGGACATGGGAACAGACTACTGGCGTCCGCACGCCGAAGTGACGAAATCGTAGATCCGGCCCCGCAGCTGCGTGCCCGCATCGACCTTCAGCACTCCCTCCCGGCCGGCGACAGAGACGCGCAGCGGGATCAGGGTGCCCACCTTGTCCTCCGCCACCGCGTGCGGGTCGCACCGGGCCGGTCGGATGCCAAGCCGCAGCTCGCGCGCCGGGCCCGTGGCGTCGACCCGCAGCCCGCTGGGCCACGGTGCACCGGGATCCTCCTCCAAAAGGGTGGTTCCGCCGACACTGTCGATTGTCAGCGCCCGGTCCGCAGGACTAGCGGCGGAGTTCCGCGGGGTGATGAGCAGGTGCAGGAACGCGGTCCGGGCGTCCGGGGAGAGCTCCAGTTCGGGGGCGAACCGGAGGTCGGCAATGGCGGCGGCTTCTTGCGCCACGCATATTTCGACGTTGTTCCTTGCCAGCACGCCAAAGGGATCGGCTGCGTCCGTTGTGACCGTTTGTCCCGGTGCCCCGGAAGCGGACGCGAGCAGCACCTCGACGGCGACGGGCGGTTGCCCTGCCCGGCTTTGTTCAGGGGCCCGGCTTTGCTCGACACCCTGGTCGGGGCAGGACGCGGCCGGGAGGCTGGCGGGCAGGCTTTTTGTCTGGTGCGGCGGCAGTTCTGTTCCGGCGGCCGCCGCGGTCCAGCTGATTCGGGACGCGAAGAGTGGACTCCGCAGCCCGGCCGCAAGCACGGTGACCGGCTCGCCGGTGGTGTTGGTCAGCTGGATCTCGATGATCTGCCGGCTGTAGTTGTCACGGAACTGGCTGATCTCCGCCGTCAGCGGGGCGGCAACCGACGCGGACGCCGACGGCGACGCCGGCGTACCGCTCCCGTTCCCCGGACCGGCGGCTCCGGTGCCCGCGCTGCACGACGCCGTCGCCAGGAGCAGCAGCGCGACGGCGGCCCACCGGAGTGACGGCGGAATGCTGACCATGCGGCCAGTCTAGGCCGGGATGGCGGTGTCCGGAGTTTCAGGACGGCCGGATCATCAGCCAGCATAGCTACGGCTGCTGGTACACGCCGCCGTAAGGGGTTCGGCGCCGCCGCCGGATGTGGCTATTGCATGGTGAAGCGGCGTGCCACGAGCCTGTTGGCGGCGGGGACCGCAGCCACGGCGGCAATGGCGCCGTTGCGGGCGGTCAACAGGCCACCGTGCAACGGCCGGCCCAGCGCCATGTTGATCTCGGACTGCCGTGCCGCGCGCACCGCCTCGCGCAGCCGGTTCCGTTCGAATGCCGCCAGTCCAGCGCGGTTGCCCGCGAGGAGGGCCGGCACCAGGGGCGCCAAGGCCAGGGCGTCGAGCCAGCCCAGGCTCATGCCCTGGCCTCCGATCGGACTGATCTCGTGCGCCGCGTCGCCGATCAGGATGACCCGGCCGAACACCATGCGCCGGACCAGGCGGGCTCGCACGCCGAAGCCGCTGAGCATGCTGTTACTGCCGGTATCGACGTCGATGCCGGTACGCCGCCGGACCTCCCGGGCGAGCCAGCCGGCGTCGAGACCCGCAGAGTTGTCGGCACCGCCGTCGTCGGCCGGACCGCGCCGGACCACCCAGCGCCGCCGCAGCCCCGGCAGTGGAAACGACTCAACGATGCCCTCGCCGGCCAGAAACAGCGCGGCGTCGGAACCAAAAACGGTGCTGTCCGCGAAGTCGCCCATAAGATAACGGTCCGGGTAGTCCCGGCGCCGCAGCGGTGCGCCGAGGACCGCCCGGGCAGCGGACCGGACCCCGTCGGCGGCGATCACGAGGGGTGCGGTGATCCGCTCCTGCTCTCCGGCAACGCAGGCTTGAACCGTGACGTGGCCGCCGTCGTCGTGCAGCCCCGTGACGCGTAGACCGCGGCGCAGCGCATGCGGGTCAAGTCCGAGCACCCGTTCCTCGAGCACGGACTCGGTGGAATTTTGCGGCAGCGACAGCACAAACGGGAACCTCTCGGACACTCCGGCGAAGGACATTTCGGCCAAGGCAGCGCCGCGGCTGAGGGCCAGGCCCCGACGGATCGGGACACCCCGGCCGACGAGCTCCTGGGCCACCCCGGCCCGGCTGAGAGCCTCCAGCGCCGGCGGGTGGATGCCGATGGCCCGCGAGTGCGGTTCCGGCGCGGTCCGCTGTTCGAGCACCGCGACCTCGACGCCCCGCTGCAGCAACAGTGCCGCCAGATAGAGCCCCACCGGGCCCCCGCCGATAATGACGACCTCGCTCACGCTGGGCCCCTACGCGGCGACCCGGTCCTCTCCAGGATCAGCAGGTTGCGGAAGGGTGGGCGGGGTACCACGGTCCAGCCCGGGGGAGCGGCGGCCCGGAGTTCCGCCGCCGTGTAGCTGCGCCTGATCGAAGTGAGGCCGTCCTGCCGGATATAGGAGCCGTGGAACGGCAACGCAGCTGCGGAAAACAGCGCGTAGGCGGCTGGGCTGCGGCGGAGGTCATTGTGGATGACCGTTCCGGTGCCCAGGGCAGCAGATTCCGCGAGGAATCCCGTCAGCTCCTCGGCGCCCAGGTGGTGCAGCACATGGTTGGACACCACGACGTCGAAACGCGCTCCCGCGCCCAGCAGCTCCGCTGCGCTCTGGCGCCGGAAGGTCACGCCGGCGCGGCTCCGCCAGCGTGCGGCGAACGCGGCGGCACGCGGATCCGGGTCGATCGCCGTGATCTCAAGCCGCAGCCCGTCCCGGGCCGCCCAACGCGCCAGCAGCACCGGCACATCGCCGCCGCCGCAGCCGATATCCAGCAGCGTGGTGGCCGTCCCCGCAGCGAGCCGCGGCCGCAGCTGCCGGCGGTAGATGCCCCGCCAGCCGGACACCGCACGGTTGACCAGTGCGAACTGGGCATAGGTCCGGTCAAGCCGTACCGGGTCGCAGTCGGGCCGGTCCATCTCCTCGACGGCGTCCAGGGCGCGCGTACGCAGCAGGGCCATGGCTCCGGCGCTCAGGCGAGGGCCGTTTCCGCCCGGGTCAGACCGGGCCGCTCCTGCCCGGCGTGGGACCCCGGTGCCTGCGGGGCGGTGATTTTTGTGAAGAGCGCTGTTTCCACCGTCAGCCCCGGTCCGAACGCCATAGAGCAGATGCGTTCACCGCCGTCGTCGACTGTTCCGCCGGGTTCCCCGCCGGCGTTGCCGGCAGCGGGGAGGTCGAGGATGTGCCGGATCACGAAGAGGACCGTGGCGCTGCTCATGTTTCCGTAGTTGCGGAGGGTCTCCCGGGCAGGCACCAGCTGTTCGTCGCTGAGCTCCAGCCGGGACTGCACCTTGTCCAGGATGCTGCGGCCGCCGGGGTGGATGGCCCAGTGGCGGATGTCGCGGTAGGGAATGCCGATCAGCGAGGCATCCCGGGACAGCAGCGGTTCGAGGGCGCCGATGATGTGGTCGTCGATGATGTGCGGGACGTAGGTCCCGAGGACCATTTCAAAGCCTTCGTCACCGATGTTCCACGCCATCGCTTCCTCGCCCACCGGCGTCAGTACCGTTTCGAAGTGGTCCAGGGTCAGCAGGGCGGGCTGGTCCTGCAGTTCGCGGGCGCTGACGACTGCGGCCGCCGCGCCGTCGGCGAACAGCGCCGATCCCATGATGGTGTCCGGATCATTGGACGTACGGACGTGGAGGGAACAGAGTTCCGCGCAGACCACCAGCACCACGGCGTCCGGGTCCGCGTCGCAAAAGGATTTCGCGGCACGCAGCGCCGGGAAGGCGGCATAGCAGCCCATGAACCCGAGGTGGTAACGCTGGACTGCCGGGTTCAGCCCGAGGGCCCGGACAATCTTGTAGTCCGGTCCGGGGTTGAAGAAGCCGGTGCAGGAAACGGTGACCAGATGGGTGATGTCGCCGCGATCGAGGCCGGGGCAAGCGTCCACCGCCTTTTCCGCGGCATCGATGAACAGCTTGGTGGCTTCGGTGGCGAAGATGTCGTTCCTGACCTTGGTGCTGGGGCTCAGCAGCAGGCCGGTGGCGGGATCGAAGAACTGCGGGTTCTCCGCCCGGCTGCCGGTGGTCAGTTCCTCAACGGCGGTGTAGCGGGTGTCGATGGCGGCGGAGTCAAAGCAGGTGTTCACCAGCCGGGAGCCAAGGCGGCTGAGCCCCGGCTGGGCGGCAAAGACGTCACGGGCTTCGGATTGAATCAGTACGGTGGGCGGGACTGCAGTTTCCAGGGACCTCAGGTAGACCGTCATGGTTCATTCTCAGTGAGCCTGCCGGATATGACAATGGATTCTCCGGCGCCCTGTGCGCCGGACAAGCCTGTCGGAAGATATGCCCACCGACTGTTCTAAGCTGTTCCCATTGAGCCAGCCGATGCCGTCGTTCACCGCGGCGGAGGCCCCGCCTGACAGAGGGAGACACGATGAGCACGGCCACGGGCACCAGCGCGGACCGGCAGCCGGCCGCGCTCCACGTCGCCGACACCCACGATCTGATCCGGGTGCAGGGCGCGCGTGAGAACAACCTCAAGGACGTCAGCATCGAGATTCCGAAGCGCAGGCTGACGGTGTTCACCGGTGTCTCCGGCTCGGGAAAGAGCTCGCTGGTGTTCGCCACGATCGCCGCCGAGTCGCAGCGGATGATCAACGAAACCTACAGCGCCTTCGTGCAGGGCTTTATGCCCAACCTGGCACGGCCCGACGTCGACTTTCTGGAGGGGCTCACGACGGCGATCATCGTCGACCAGGAGCGGATGGGCGCGAACCCGAGGTCCACCGTCGGCACCGCCACCGACGCCAATGCCATGCTGCGCATCCTGTTCAGCCGACTTGGGACACCGAAGGTGGGACCGCCCACGGCCTTCTCCTTCAACGTCCCGACCCGGAAGGCGAGCGGCGTGATGAGCACCGAGAAGGCCGGCGGCAGGGTTGAAAAGAGCGTGGTCCAGAACGCTGTCTATCTGGGCGGAATGTGCCCGCGGTGCGAGGGCATGGGTTCGGTCTCCGACTTCGACCTGACGGCGCTCTATGACGAGAGCAAGTCGCTGGCCGGGGGTGCCCTGATGGTCCCCGGCTACAGCATGGACGGCTGGTATGGGCGCATCTTCAGCGGCGCCGGCTTCGACATGAACAAGCCGATCGCGAAGTACACCAAAAAGGAAATGAACGACCTGCTCTACAAGGAGCCGACCAAGATCAAGGTCGAGGGCATCAATCTCACCTATGAGGGATTGATTCCGAAGATCCAGAAATCAATGCTTTCCAAGGACGTGGAGGCGATGCAGCCCCACATCCGCGCCTTTGTCGAACGGGCCATCACCTTCCAGGCATGCCCCGAATGCGATGGCACCCGGCTCAGCAAGGAGGCACGATCCTCGAAGATCCAGGGGATGAACATCGCCGAACTGTGCCAGATGCAGATCAGCGACCTGGCCCTCTGGGTCCGCGGACTCAACGAGCCCTCGGTCGAGCCGCTGCTCAAAGGGCTGCGGCACCTGCTCGATTCGTTTGCCGAGATCGGGCTGGGCTATCTTTCGCTGGACCGGCCGGCGGGCACTCTGTCCGGGGGAGAGGCGCAGCGCACCAAGATGATCCGCCACCTTGGATCATCCCTGACCGACATCACCTACGTCTTTGACGAACCGACAATCGGTCTCCACCCCCACGACATCGAACGGATGAACCAGCTGCTGCTGCAACTCCGCGACAAGGGCAACACCGTGCTCGTCGTGGAGCACAAGCCGGAGACCATCGTCATCGCCGACCACGTTGTTGATCTGGGTCCAGGGGCGGGCACCGCGGGCGGGAATGTCTGCTTCGAGGGAAGCGTCGAGGGCCTCCGGTCCAGCGATACCATCACCGGCCACCACCTGGACGACCGGGCTTCGGTCAAGGCGACGGTGCGCACGCCGGCCGGCGCGCTTGAGGTGCGCGGCGCGTCCACGAACAATCTCCGTGACGTCGACGTCGACATCCCGCTCGGTGTGCTTTGTGTGCTCACGGGCGTGGCCGGATCCGGTAAGAGCTCGCTGATCCAGGGGTCGGTGGCCGGCCGGGACGGTGTGGTCCTGATCGACCAGGGCGCCATCAAGGGTTCACGGCGCAGCAACCCGGCGACCTACACGGGCCTTCTTGAGCCGATCCGGAAGGCATTCGCGAAGGCCAACGGCGTGAAACCGGCACTGTTCAGCTCCAACTCGGAAGGTGCCTGTCCTACCTGCAACGGCGCCGGCGTCATCTTCACCGAACTGGGCGTGATGGCCACCGTCGAGTCCACCTGCGAGGACTGCGAGGGCCGGAGGTTCCTGGCGTCGGTACTGGAGTACAAGCTGGCCGGCCGCAACATCGCTGAAGTGCTGGCGATGTCGATGACCGAGGCCGAGCTGTTCTTCGCCGACGGGGAGGCCCGCACGCCGGCGGCCCACAGGATCCTCGACCGCCTCGTGGACGTCGGCCTCGGCTACCTCAGCCTGGGGCAGCCTCTGACGACGCTCTCCGGCGGTGAACGGCAGAGGCTCAAGCTGGCCACCCAGATGGCGGAGAAGGGGGACGTTTACGTCCTCGACGAACCGACCACGGGCCTGCACCTGGCCGATGTCGCGAACCTGCTCGGGCTGCTGGACCGGCTGGTCGATTCCGGCAAGTCGGTGATCGTCATCGAGCACCACCAGGCGGTCATGGCGCACGCCGACTGGATCATCGACCTCGGCCCCGGCGCCGGACACGACGGCGGCCGGATCGTCTTCGAGGGCACACCCGCCGAACTGGTCACCACGCGGCCCACTCTCACGGGAGAACATTTAGCGGCTTATGTGGGGGAGTGAGGGCCGCTCCAGCCGAAAAGCCTGATCTATGTGATTGTTATCCTTTGACACAAACAAAAGCGCCGCGCATGTATACTGTGGCGTTATTCGACAATGCCTGGTATTGATATAGAGAATTTAAAATGCAACCGTACATTGTGCACTTGCGGCGAATTTCATGCTTTACGAAGGGTAAATAAATGGAGTCTTGGAAGACCGACCGGGTGGGTTCGGCGATAGCGGGGGAGAACCCCACCGTGATGGCCCGACTCAATGGCGGGTTTGCAGTCATCGGAGACGTCCAGTGGCTTCCAGGCTACTCGGTGCTGATCACAGACAAGGTCGGCGTTGACCGGCTGACTGATCTGCCGCGCTCCGAACGGATGGCCTATTTAAGCAGCGTCGACATTTTGGCCGAAGCCGTCGAAATTGCCTGCGCGGAATTGGATCCGACATTCCTCCGGGTCAATATCGAGATTCTCGGCAACAAAGATCCGTTCTTGCACACGCATATCTGGCCGCGATACCAATGGGAAGAACCCGAATTGCGCACCAAACCGGTGTGGCTGTACCCAGGGACGAACTGGTCCGACCCGGCCACAGCGCTGAGCCCCGCACACGATCCCTACAGATCCGCCATTACAGTGCAGATCAAGAACCTGTCGGTGTGAATCCCTGGGACGACCCGAGGCCTGAGATTCTTCTCGACGTCGACTACGGGTATTCGTGGCCAATGTCGACGATCTTTTGGGAGCCTGTGGACATCCCTGACTGGGAGCGTGAGCTTCCGGCACAGCTCTACGAGGATCTGAGGGCCTGGGCAAAGTTCTTCAACGACCATGCGAATTCCGAAACAGGAATGTTTGGTAGCGAAGGACTGCGCAAACATTTTGACTTGGAGGGCGTCCGTCTCCGAGACGCCCTCGAGGACGCTCTCGGAAACAAGTATCGCTTCCGCCTCAGACTGTGGTTCTAGAGAACCTGCACGACGGGGAGTCGGTGCCCTTGAAGTGTGTTCAAACCTGAGGGCACCGGCCCTACCGAGCTTGTCTGCGTAACGCCGATAATCAACATTATGTCAAGTAGTAACGTAGTCATCCGCATGTTTTGCCGATAGCCATGAATCGTGTATCCACTGCCCCGCAGTGATCGAAATGCCTCTGACCTGCGCTTTTGCCCTTCTCGGGTGATTCTCGCGGCGCCCTCCATCAAACCTCGATCTTCATGCAAGACGAGCAGCCAACACCATATCTGACTACGAGTTTTCTCTTGCCGTCTGCACTTTATGCAGATAGTCTGCATTTCATGCAGATGATGGCCGCTGAGTGATGGTCGAGAAAAGGGGCGGTCTTTCCTTTCTTCCGTTGCCGGATCGCGGTCCCAACAAAGACGCATTTCTCGCAGAGATCCTGACCGGCTGGAAACGACAGCAGTACACCAAGAACTTCACTGAAAGGACAATCAGTCGCCGGATCAATCGGGTCCTCGACTTCTGCGACGCTACGGGCAAATTTCCCTGGGAGTGGATGCCGACGGACGCGGACGAATACTTCTCCCACCTTGTCAATGTAAGAGGTCTGGTCCAGGAAACGATCCGCGCATACCAGAGCGATGTATCGCTGTTCTGTAGCTACGCCACCAGCGATAGCTACCCGTGGAACGAAACCTGCGGGCGACTCTTTGGGTCTTCGATGTCTCAGATCATCACGGACCTCAACAAGGCCCGACACACGCAGGCCGCAACGATGGGGCCCACCAAGCGGGCGTTCGAGCTTGATGAGCTGCAACAGTTCTTTGACTTCGCGGATGACGAGGTTGCCCGCATTATCAGTTCCCACGTCAAGGGCGGCCTGGCCGCCTGGCGAGACGTCACAGCTCTGAAAGTTTGCTACGGGTGGGGTCTGCGGCACGACGAACTTAGAAAGCTCGACATAGTGGACTTCTCCCCCAACGTCAAGGCCCCGTACTTCGGCGACTACGGGCTCCTGAGAGTTCGCAACGGCAAGCCCAATAAAGGTGCCCCAAAGAAGCAGCGGACGGTTCAGACGCTGGTGGACTGGGCGGCCGAAGCGGTCGCGGAATGGGTGGAATTCGGTCTTCCCCGATACGGCCAGCCCATGACCCACCTTTTTCCCACGTCGACCGGAGGGCTAGTTGCAGAGGGAGATCTCTACAGTCGGTTCATCGGTTTCGTGAATGCCCTCGACCTCTCCCCCGGGCTCGACATTCACGGCCTCCGCCGGTCTTACGCAACGCATATGCAGACCGTCTACGGCTACGACGTGAAGTTCATCTCAATGCAGCTCGGACACGCGCACGAAACCACTACGACCATTTACACACTCCCCTCTCCTGACTTCGCTGCCAGTGAGATGGAGCGGGTTCTGAGCAAGGATCTTTTGAAAAGCAAGGGCAAGCTCCTGCTCAAACCAGCGAGAAATCAAGGAAGGGCCTCCCGATGAAGCGTCGGATCGAGTACAAGTTCCACGTTCGCGAGCTAATGGCACGCTCTGGAATTCACACCAGCAGAGATCTGGTGGAACCACTCCGTGACCGCGGCATCACTCTTTCGGAGTCGCAGATCAACCGGATCGTCGCTCACAACCCGGATCGTATCGCCTTCCAGGTCCTCGTCGCCCTTTGCGACATCTTGGGCGTCGAGATGAATCAGTTGGTCACCTATACCAGCGCTGACGTCAAGATGCCGCGACGGAAAGTCGCTGGCGACGGAACAGACGTCCCGCTGTTAGAGGCTTACCGGCCCGTTAGGGCACGCATCCGCAGGCCAGAGGATGACTGAATTCAAACCGCGGGGACGACCCCGATCAACTCGAACGGGCTACACCTGCGGCCGATGCGGCCGCGAAACCGGAAAGATCCGCGTGCGCTGGCCGGACGGCGACATCTGCGGCATTTGCTTCACCGAGGCGGTTCACACCTATGGAGATTGCCCACTTTGCGGGAAGCACCGAATGCTCCCCGGTCGACTCATAACCGGTGAGAACATCTGCTCATCCTGCGCCGGTATCCAAACAGCGCTCACCTGCGAGAAATGCGGCATGGAACGGGAAAGATTCCGCGGTGGCCACTGCATCGTCTGCGTTATCGAAGCCGAGGTCACCGATCTCCTCAGACCAAACGATCCGCCGGATCTCCGTCTGAAGCGGCTAGTGAAGGTCCTCACTGCGGTCGATCGTCCCGAAAGCATCTATACCTGGCTCCACAGCAATGGGGGCGTCTCAGCGGATCTGTTACGACGCATAGGCGCCCGAGAAATCGATCTCTCGCACGAGGCCTTCGATGCGTTGCCGAAGACTGCCTCAGTTGAGCACTTGCGAGCGATACTGAGCCACAACCGCATGCTTCCCACTCAGGACGACCGCCAGCTGGCCATGTTCGAACAATGGCTGCAAGAGCGGCTCCACATGCTCCAGGTGACACCGGACATCCACTCCCCTATCGAACGCTTTGCCAAGTGGCACCACCTTCGAAGGCTCAAGACGGAGTCCTCCAGTACAAAGAACATGAACTACGCCGTCCGGAGCGCCAAGCAGGAGATCACGGAAGCTGGCAAGTTCCTTAGCTGGCTTCTTGAGACCCATGGCAAGACGAGCGCATCCATAGGCCAAGTCCACGTTGACGAATACCTCTCGGAAGGCCCATCGACGAGGAAACATATCCGGAACTTCGTTCGCTACCTGGGGCGAGAGCGCACGGCCAACGGCGTAGACGTACCTGTCCGGCTTGCGCAGACGACGCCGATGCTTACGCAGCGGCAGCGCATGGACCACATCAAGACCCTGATGGAAGCAGTCAATCTCAGCGAATCAACGCGCGTCGCTGGGCTGATTTTCCTCCTCTTCGGCGTCCCTATTGGGCGGCTTTGCATGATGACCGTCGACCAGCTCGATATTCGGCCGACGGGCATCACAATCCTGCTGGGCGAGATTCCTGCCCCGGTCCCGGATGTTCTGATACCTCTATTCCTCGCGCATCTGCACGCACGCGACTCCGCCGGCACGGTGAACGCTGGAACGATCTGGCTCTTCCCTGGGGCCAGGGCTGGTAGGCCTAAGTCCCCCAACACCCTCCTGACGCAGCTCCGAGTCGGAATCGGCATCGACATTCAGGGTGTCCGGAACAGGACGCTCCGGGGCCTAGTCGAGGAGATCGATCCGAGCTCATTGGCGAAGATGCTCGGCTACAGCAAGCAAGTCATGAGCAAGCATGGATCGGCCGCAACGGTTCCCTGGTCGAGTTACGTCATTGGCAAGAACCCCCGCTTCACGAAAGAGAAGCCAAGTCCGTAGGAGCTCAGTTGATCGGACCACGGGATCCATAACGGGGGCAGAACTAAAGCCGGCTCACGCGATTCAGGGTCCCCATAACTCTTGGTAGGCGCAACAACGGTCCGCGCTGAAACACTTCGCCCAACTACTCAATCAAATTCGCACCAACGGGGACTCCTTGGCCACGTTTCCCCAGCGCGACTTGGACGGGTTCCTCACAATGTCTGCCGCCCAGCAAGATGCGCTCGCTACATACACGCAATGGCTGACCGAGCAGCGTGTGTGAGAGTCCGACCTATCTGGACCATCCTGTGTAGTTGACCCCATTGTTTCCGCGAGTTCCTCATCGACCCGAAGAGGGCAGCATTCCAAGCATTGCCCCTCGTACTCAGCCCTTGGCTTCATTCGGACCCGGCAACTTTCGAGCTATCTGTTCCTGCGGCATTGAATGAACAGCAAGCGTGTTAGGACCTGATTATGAGCGGCAGGACCTGTGGCCTCTCGCCCTTCGCCCATTGGACCAGAACGGTGTTCCCGCCCCACGAGCCCTCGTGGGCGAGGACGTGAGCGGCCGTGAGGGTGCTCTTGCCCCAGACGAACTCCTGACTCTTGCGCTGGTGCCAGTGTCCGGAAAACAGCAGGGCAGGTTGCAGCACCTCGAGGGTTCTCTGGAGCAGTCCTCGCGTGCGTTCTGCAGCAGAGGCTATCTCTGGTGGCAACGGGAGGCCCTTGAGTCCTTGGAAGCTGGCCGGGGCGTCGTGCGTCAGAAGCACATCAACAGGAGCAGACGCGAAAAGCCGTTCGGCCTCCTCCGGCGTCGGTTCCTCTAGATCGGCCCAAAGATCTTTGCCCTCGGTTCGCCATCGCCTATCAACACTGTATGCGCCCCCTAGGCCCCCGATGCGGATGCCATGGCGCTCGATTACAGCCCCCCGCGGCACGTAGCTCATCCGATCGGACAGCCTCCTGGTCCCGTCAGGAAGGGGGGAAAGCTCGCGGAGTTCCTTGTGGTTGTCGTGGTTGCCGTCGATGAAGAGAAATTCGATGTCGGCCTCGTCGAGCAGCTGGCCGAGGCGCTTGTCGAAACGCCCCTTCTTTGGGCCCGGCCACCGAACGGCTAAGTCGCCGACGTGAAGGAGCAAGTGCACGTTTTCACTCTTCAACGTTCGGACCACGGCTCGGGCGATGCTTAGGTCGCCGTGCCAGTCGCCTGCCACAGCGAACCGGACGGCGTTCACTCTGTGAACGTCTTGATGATGCACACGGGAGTTGTAGTTCTTATCGTCTCGATACCATCACCCCTGACGTCGAGGCGGAAGATCGCCCGCCGACCGAGCCGAAGTTGGATGATTCCGAGTAAGGGCACCGTCTCCCCATCCCGTCGCAAAGGCACCGCCTCCCATTTGCCCCCTGTTTGGCGCCGGGAGGATCGGACGAGGGCGCTGGACTGGGGTCCGATGTCGAGGGCGTATGCCGAACCTGAAGCGGTTGTCACTGAATAACGGCCGAAGTCGAGGTCGGAGACAGCCTCCACCAGGTCGGGGTCGATGCGCTGGGCTCTAACAGGCCTTTTTGCGTTCTCGGACTGCGAAGGCTTCGTCATGCGGCCTGGCTACTCAGAGCCGCTTCGATTTGCGGCGATTGGGAAGGGAAATCTACGGCGAGGTAAACGATCCTATCCTCTTGCACGTAGGTGTAGCGCAGGTCTTTCGCTTCGTCGACGTACTGCGGCATGCAGTTGAGGAAGATACGGAGATCACGGACGGAGACTGATTTCGAAAGGTCGAGTCTGACCTGTACTGCCAAGGCTGGTTCTCCTCGCTTGAAAGGTGATTTGGGTCCCATGTCCAACTAGTTGGACAGACAACAATGTCCCATCTTAGTGACATTGAACGATGCCCGTTCCCCGTAAGCCCTCTGCCGAGCAGCTAGACCTTTGGAGCACGCGTCGCAAGACGGTAGGGGCCCGGATACGCGAATTGCGGTTGGAACGACGTCTGACGCAGGAGGGACTCGGAAACGCCGCGGGGATGGATCGGAAGACCGTCCTGTACATCGAACTGGGCCAGAGGAGTCTGGGCTATGAACGCCTCTGGGACATCTCTGCGGTGCTGGGCGTTGACATAGTCGATCTGTTCGTTCCACCTGAAACCATGCCCCAGAGAATCATTTATCGGGGTGGCCGACGTCGCCACAGGGACCGAAACGTAAGTTCCCACGAGTCGACGCCCGAGTTGTAGCGCGGAGCAGACATGAGACGGCTGGCAGGGCGTCAGAGCTGGCCAGCCGCAGCAGGCCGCGCGTTGACGCCATCAGAATGAACCGAGGCCGGTGGCGAGCACAGGGCGAAGTAGGCTCCGTTCTAAGCTGGTCTCGTGAACTTTCATAACGCGGTGAGCGGCATCGACGTGGTCATGCATGGAGAGCCCGCCGAGTGGTGGCAGGTTGTGGCTGCTTTCACAACACTCGCAACGCTTCTGGCTCTTGTGTTTGCGCTGCTCGCGTTGTGCCGACCGACGGCAGCGCCAGCGGCTGGATCGGGAAGGCGCGCGGAATGGTGGAGCAAAGCTGAATGGGCCGTGGATATGGCTTTGGACGACAAGCCGGAACGGCGGAAAGCCGGACTCGCCTTACTGGAGGAGCTCAGTACTTACCGGTTTGTGGACCAAGAGGATGCCCTCCTGGTGGCCCAAGTCAGGGCCTTGCTGTTAGACAGTCCCCGCTAGCAACCGCGGCCCGGCGGAGGTTCTGCAGCCTTCTAGCGCAACGTGACAGACCCCCTGGCGTTCTTCCAGGCTGAGGCCCCTGCTGCCCATCGCGGGCCGGTCCGCGCGGGGGTCGGCCCTGGCCGGGTGGCTCACCCGGCGCCAGGAACAGGCCGCCGCAGGCACCCTCTCCCCGGCTACTCCTCGAAACTGCGGAGGGCGATGGCAGTGTCGCGGAAAAGTCTACCGCGGGCACAAGCTCGGCCACGCGATCCTCCGGGCCATCCTGGGCACCGTCGGACGGGCCGCGGCCCTCGTCATCCTTCAGGCCTCCCCCATCCTGACCGCGGACGGACCCCTGGAAGGAAGCCCCGAACACGCCGCTGCCAGGAAGGCGCTGCTGACGTACTGGGCCGACTACGGCTTCCAGGCCGCCGCCGGGGACTACCTGGTACTCGGCGCCATGGCCGAGGTCTTCGGCGGCCGGTAACAGTGAGGACCACCCCAGCCCGTTCACCTGCCGTTTCCATGCCAGCCAGCCGGAGGCGGCCGCCTGTTGATGTGTGGCGGACACAGTGTCACGTGCCCCTGCACACCACCAGAGTGGAGACACCACCTCATGCGCACCACGACCAAGCTCGGCGCTGCCGTACTCAGCGCAGCCCTGCTGCTCGCCCTCCAGTCCCCGGCCATGGCTGCCGACACCAACCAGAACGGCAGCAATACCAACCAGAACGGCAACTACAACCAGAACGGCAACGACAACCACTTCGACCTCCAGGCACACCGCGGGGGCATCGGGCTCACCGTCGAGTCAACGCTGGCCTCCTTCGCCCGAGGCATCGACACGGGCGTGTCAACCCTTGAAATGGATCTCCAGATCACCAAGGACGGCCGCGAGGTCATCACCCATGACCGGAAGATCGATGGCAGGAAGTGCCTGGACACCGCACCGGTCACCCCGAATGACCCCCAGTTCCCGTATGTCGGCAAGTACGTCAAGGATCTGACGTTCGCGCAGGTCCGTAGCCTGGACTGCGGCACGCTCACCCTGCCCCAGTTCCCTGGCCAGCAGGCCTCCCCCGGGGCGAAGATGCCCACCCTGGCCGAGGTTTTCGCCATGGCCGACGCCAAGCACGCCAGCCAGGTGAAGTTCAACATCGAAACCAAGGTCGAAGCCGGCGCCCCGGAGCAGACCGCACCCCGCGAACAGTTCGTCGAAGTCGCCCTGCGCGAAATCAACAAGGCGCACATGCAGCACCGCGTCTCCATCGAAAGCTTCGACTGGGGCTCCCTGCGCCTCGTCCAGCAGCAGGCGCCCCAGATCCCGACCGTCGCACTGACCAACAAGGACTTCCTGCAGGTCGGCCAGCCCGGTAAGTCCCCGTGGCTTGGCGGCATCGACGCCGATGACTTCGGCGGCGACCTGGTCGCAGCGGCCGCGTCCCTGCACTTCGACGCGATCTCCCCTGTGCACGGCTCCCCGCAGAACGGCAAGGTCACCGACGCCAACTACGTCCCCTACGTCACCTCGGACATGGTGCAGCGTGCCCACGCGGCCGGCATGAAGGTCATCCCCTGGACCGTCGATGACAAGCCCACCATGCGGAAACTCATCGCCGACGGTGTCGACGGTTTGATCACCGACTACCCGAACGTGCTCCGCGAGGTCATGTCCGAGACCGGCATGAAGCTTCCGCGAATCTACTAAACCACCGTTGCGGGTCTAATTCCGGCAGCATTGAAGTGGCCGGTGCCTCATGACGAGGCACCGGCCACCGTACGTTAATCGGCGCATACTGAGCCCATGGATACATCCCTCGCCATGCTGTGGCTGCCCTTTCTCGTTCTGGTCCCCTGGCTGGGCCTTGGGCGTACTGCCTGGTGGATTTCAGCCGGACCGAGGAACGGAACATGCGCACCTTTTCCCGGGACACTTGGCTCGTGGTCCGCGTCTTGGGAAGCGCCGCCGGCGCCTTCCCTTGGCTCCTGGGCGGCCGGCACCCGCATCGAAAGTCCTGAGTTTTTCGCTGAACGGCAGCATCAGCTGGACCATTGTTCTTAGTCGCGAGTTAGACCTCGTCATCACAGGAACGGGGAGAAACCGGATCAGCGATCCACAGCACGGAGACTACCCGGGCGGCCTGTTCCTCACCGTCGGCAAAGCTGGTCCTTGAACGCTCCGGACTACCCGAACGGGGGAATCACCTGCCAGGGATCCGCGACGGACGTCTGCGCGCTGCTGGCGCCGTAGGGGAAATTGCCGGTCCGGAACCTGGCTGCGGGCACACTGTGGTCAGCGGCCCGCGCGACCGGCCGATCAACCGAAGGAGCACCCATGACTGGCATATTCGAGGTCTAAAAGCACAAGTCTGGCGGCTACCGGTTCCGCCTCAGGGCCGGGACCGGGGAAACGATCGCGTCTTCGGAGACCTACAAAACCAAGGCCAGCGCGATGGGCTGCGTCGAATTGGTGAAGAAGAATGCCTCGGCTGACGTCGTGGACTTCACTGACAAGTCTTGACCGGAATTCCTGGCTGAGCCCGGCTGCCGGCTGCGAGGTAGCCGGGCTTTGGTCCGCCTACGGCCGCTTCTTCCGGATGACCCGGACCGCTGCGGCACGGACCGGATTGACACTCCAGGCCGGCCCGGCGAACCGCACTCCGCGGTCATGGATCCTAGGGTGTGGCCGGTCCGGCGGGGTATCGGACCGGCCGTTGTGGCAGGTTCAGGCTTCTTCGAGGACCGTTTTCAGGTCCTGCAGCTGGCTGGCTTCGGATTTCATTGTCTTGGTGATGAGTCCGTCGAGGACTTTCATCAGGCCGGAGGGCTTGAGGTCCAAAATGAAGCGGACGGTGGTGCGGCCCTCGGACTCTGTCAGCAGGTACTGGCCTTCGGGACGCGCCGGGCCGGCAATGACCTGGAAGGCCAGGGCGCGGGCCGGATCGGCGGCGATGATCCGGTAGTCGCCTTGGATGGATTTGCCGCGCGGTCCCGTCAGGGTCTGGCTGTAAACGGCGCCGGTTTCGCCCGGGGCGCCGCTCTGGAGAGCGATGCTTTGCACGGTCCGTCGCCACGCCGGATTGTTCAGCCCGTCCGCGAGGAATGCGTAGACCTCCGTCGCGGGGCGGTCGATGGTGATCTCGTTTTCGGCGTGTGCCATTTTGTTCCTCTCGGGTGGGGCGCGGTTGGACCTGTTGTGAGGATACGCGCACTTCCGCCGGCCGGAGCTCCGGACACCCGGCCAGCAGGAAGGACGGGTGAACGTAGATCGTCATCGTGGTCCCCCCGGTGTCGGACACATTAATTGTTTGTTCTGCCGGCCAGCGTCCGGGACCCGGCGGGGACTCACGGCCTGAAGCAACCTTCGTTTTTATCTCCATGCCGCGCGCTGTGCCCGCGTCCCGACCCCCGCGGCGCCGCAGGTGCCGAACGTTGCCCCGGGGCTCCTGACCGGCCTGCCGTCACCGGTGGAGTCGGTCAGTCACGGGCTCTCCCCGACGCCTTGCGCAATACGTTAGCGTCCACTAACGTATTTCTTGTGTTGGACGCCTTGGAGATAGCCGCAGAGCCGAACCGGCGCCGGCTGCTGCATCTCCTGGTAGGCCGGGAACAGACAGTAGGTGAGCTGGCCGCCGAATTCACAGTGAGCCGCTCTGCGGTTTCGCAGCACCTGCTGTTGCTTGAGCAGGCCGGGCTCGTGACTGCCCGCAAAGAAGGGCGGAACAGGTACTACAGGCTCGACCCCGGGGGCATGGGCCGGCTGCGTGAACTCGTCGAGCAGTTCTGGACCGACGAACTGGATCTGCTGGCCTCCGACGCCGCAGAGCTAGCCGCCCAGCGCCAAGGACCCCCGAAACATCACCAGTCCCATTCGGATAATTCCCTCAAGACTAAGGACCCCTCCCATGAGCTTCGATCAAACCATCCACCTGCCCGTCGGCGCTGACGAGGCATTTGCGCTCATCACCGACCCTGAGCGTCTGCGCCGCTGGCAGACGGTCGCCGCACGTGTCGACCTGCGGATCGGGGGCGAGTACCGCTGGACAGTCACCCCGGGCCACCACGCGACCGGCACCTTCCAGGAGATCGAACCGGGAAAGCGCGTCGTCTTCACCTGGGGCTGGGAATCCGGAATGGACCTGGCACCCGGGGCATCCACCGTGACCATCACGCTGGAGCCCGACGCCGAGGGCACCTCGCTGCGCCTGGTGCACGACGGACTCACCACCGAACAAGCCACAGCGCACGCCGAGGGCTGGAACCACTATCTGGACCGCCTCATCGCCGAAACGTCCACCGCTGCCGGCGCCGGACCGGACGAATGGTCCGCTGCTCCCGAAGGGATCGATCCCCTCAGCTCGGCCGACGCATCGCTCGCCGTGCTCCTGGGCGTGCTACGCAAGCTCACCCCGGCAGACCGGGAGAAAGCAACCCCCTGCGCGGACTTCACCGCCCACGAACTGCTCGAGCACCTGGCCGGATCGCTGAAGCAGATCGGCGGCGCACTCGGCGCGGACGTGACAGACCACCCGGACGCCTCTCCCGAGGTGCGCATCGCCGCACTGGCGCAGTCCACCCTGGAAGCCTTCACCCGCCGAGGCACCGAGGGCACCATCGACATGGGCTTCGCCGAACTCCCGGCCACCGTCGTGGCCGGCATCCTGAACCTGGAACTGCTCGTTCACGCCTGGGACTTCGCGAAAGCCACCGGACAGGAGCTCGTCGTCTCCGACGTCGTCACCGACTACGTCGAGGGCCTTGCCCAGCTGACCATCTCCGAGCAGGTCCGCGCCAGCGGCAGCTTCGCCGCTGCCCAGCCTGTCGCAGAGAGCGCCGGGAGTCTTGAGCGCCTGATCGGGTTCACCGGCCGGTCCGTAGCCGCCTAAAGATCTCCACCCAGTAATCCGTAAGAAAACCAAGGAAAGCAGGAACAGCATGTCCAAGTTCGTCTTCATCTACCACGCCCCGATGACCCCGGCGGAAGCCGCCCCGCCGGCCCCGGAGGACATGGCCGCCGCCATGGAGCAGTGGAACGTCTGGGCCGGCAAGGTCGGCAAGGGCCTGATCGATTTCGGCACGCCCCTGGCCAACGGCACCCGCGTTTCCGCCGACGGGGCCACCGCACCGAGCCAGCGTGAGGTCGCCGGATACAGCATCATCGAGGCCGACAGCCTTGAGGCAGCCGTGGAGCTCGCCAAGGTGCACCCGCACCTTAACATGCCCGGCGGCTGCGAAATCGAGGTCCACGAAGCCCAGCAGATCCCCGGAATGTAGAGGCGGACCACATTCAGCGCACAGCCGGTCGGGTGCGTGGCACAGATAACGGAACGCAGGGCGGCCAGCCATTGCCTTGAAGACATAGGCAAAACCAACCTCATGATGCGAGCGTGGCTGTTCTGCCGCCGGGAGCCGCTGTTCAACCAAATCCAGGCGGCCGCTGACGCGGGCACACAACTCGAGCTGCCCGCCTTCCCGGGACCGATGCCTGAGGACCCGCCGGCTGGAATAGATCTTGTGCCTGCCGCTCCCACCGGGCCTACGGTTTTCGCCGTTCAAACCATCCGGCGGCCCAGCCGGGTTCGGAAGGTTTCCGGGAAGCGGGAGCGCGCCGTTAGAGATCCGGGTGAGGGCGCGCTAAGCGCGCGTCCGGATGTTTCAGGACCGGGCTCATCATTCCTCGCCAGTGTCCAATGCCTCAAGGTGTTTGGCCATCGCCTCACATGCCAGGTTCCACCGTGCTGCGAGGGCCGCCTTCGTTTACGGGTGGGTACACAAGCGCAACCCCCGCTCTATCGTCGGCGTCGACGCCCAGGGCCGAACACTGATTGTCACAGCCGACGGCCGGCAGACCACCTCCCTCGGACTGAGCATCAAGGAAGCGGCTGACGTGGCAAAGTCCTTGGGAATGATCGACGCGCTCAACCTGGACGGCGACGGATCCACGACTATGGTCCAGGGCCGCGAGGTCGTGAACTCCCCCTCTGACGCTACCGGAGAACGTCCCGTCGGATACGCACTTCTCGTACTGCCCAGCCGCAACCACTAGGAAAGACGCATCATTCACCTCAAGCCCCTTCTCCGGTTTTCCGGACAAGGACTTCGAGGCCCGCTATCCGCGGTTGGGGCTCTCGGGCCCCTGACCCGGCGACGGTCGCGGGGTCGTTCTTGAGAGGTAAGCCGGCACTCCGCCGGCTGGCTGCATTCATCACGCGCATCCACAGCGCCCAGTACGCTACCCCCGCGGCGAGCGAGCCCGCGACCGCGAGGGCCGGGCTTATCGCGGCCAGGGGCGGGTACACCAGCCAGTGGACGAGGTAGGCATAGAGCGAGGCGCTCGCGAGCACCACCGTGACCCGGCGGAGGCCCGCCGGGACCGGGATGCTGGGCAGCCAGACGAGCAGCAGGATCCCGGCCAGCAGCGTGCCTTCCCGGGCGGCATCCTCGAAGAAACCCGGAACGGTCAGCACAGCAATGGCCGAGACCACGCCGCGCTGGGCCAGCGTCCGGGACCGAGCGATGGCCCAGCCCAGGGCGAAGAGCCAGAGAGCGGGCGCCGTGTGGGGAACACCCGGATGAACCAGCTCGTAGCGCGTGAAGAGGCCGGCGCCGGTCAGGGCCAGCGGGAACAGCAGGGGGAAGCGCCGCTCGGCGCGGTCCATCCAGGGCACGGCCAACAGCGTTGTCATGGCCACGAGCAGGTAGACCAGGACTTCGACGAACCAGAAGTGCCACTGAGTGGTCACGGCCTCGGGCCCGACGATGGCATTCAGGAGCAGGATGTTGGCCGGGGTGTAGTTATCGGTGACCAGATAGGCGAACAGGATGAACGCCATGCTGGGCACCACGATTCTGGCCAGGCTCGCCAGCTGCCGCCGCAGCCGTGCCATGCGCTCCCCGGACAGCTGGAAACGGGCGAAGTTGTATCCGGCCACGGCCATCAGGACATGGGCTGCCCCCTGCCACTTGAAGAGGCCCACGTGGGTGCTGACAATCAGGACTATCCCCACAGCCCGCAGCACGATGCTCGTTTCGAGCGGCGCGAAAAGCCGCCGCCGTTTCCGCACCGGTACCTCGCCCGCGCGCTGCTCCAGGTCGCGGACCGGAGTCACGTGCCAGTCTTGCGGGAGGTGGCCCAGGGCCTGCTCCAGCCGGACCGATGCTGCCACGTAGGACAGCGAGTCCCCGCCGAGGGAGACGAAGGTGTCGCCGTCGGAAATCTTGTCGCATTCCAGCGCGTCGCGCAGGATACCCCGAACGCTGCTGTGGCCGACGGCGTCGGCGGCCGCCGCGACCACGGGCTCGCCGCCGGGCCGGGACAGCGACAGGACGGCCGGATAGTCGAGTTTGCCCGTGGCCAGGCGCGGGAGCCGCTGGACGGGGTGGAGCTCGAGGGCTGCGCGCGGCAGGCCCATGCCCTGGGCGAGTACCTTGCCGAGCAGACGGGTATCGTGGTCGCCCTCGACGGCGACAACGACGCCCTCGTCCGAACCGGCGGCGGCTGCCTGCACGCCGAGGTCGGCCAGGATGCGCTCCACCTGCCCCAAGTCGACGCGCAGTCCGACGATTTTGACGAACCTGCTGCGCCGGCCCACCACTTCGTAGACTCCGGCGGGGTGTTGCCGGGCGAGATCACCGGTGCGGAGCTCCGTGATAGTCCGGCCCGCGGCGAGGTCCGCCGGGCCCTCGGCGTAGCCCAGCATGACGTTGGGGCCGGTGTAGACCAGTTCGCCGTGCTCCAGGCCGGGCACGGGGTCGATCCGGAAGGAGCCGCCGGGTACGGGAACGCCGACGGCACCGGGGACGGTGGCGGCGAGTTCCGGCGGCAGGTACGCCATCCGTGCTGTGGCTTCCGTCTGGCCGTACATCACGAAGAGATCCCAGCCCTTCCGGCGTCCAAGTTCGGCGTATCGACTCACCGACTCCGGGGCCAACCGGCCACCGGCCTGGGTGACGTAACGTAGCCCGGGCAGCTCCATCTCCGCGAATCCCGCGCGTTCGAGCAGCTCGAAGGTGTAGGGAACGGCCGCGAATGCCGTCGCTCCACGGTTTCGGAAGAGCTCCCAGAAGCACGGGTCAACGACGGAAAGGCTGGTGAGGACCAGGCCGGCACCGCCGAGCAAGTGGCTGTTGATCACCGACAGTCCATAGCAGTAGGACATCGGCAGCGTCGTCGCGGCACGGTCGTCCGGGGAGATGCCAAGGTACTCGGCAATCGACTCGGCGTTCGACTGCAGGTTGGCGTGCGAGAGGCGGACCAGCTTGGGCGATCCGGTGGATCCGGACGTGCTGAGCAGGAGGGCGAGATCCCGGTGGAGCTCGTGTCGCGTGCCCGGCCGGCGCTCCTCCAGGACCGTATGTCCGCTGCCGGAGCGGAGCACGACGTCGGGGTCGTAGGCCGCAATGAGGGAGTCCAGGGCGGCAGGCTTGTCCTCGGGCAAGAGGATCAGCGGGTGTCCGCCCACCAACGCCGCCAGATAAGCGATTAGCGAGTCGACGTCGTTGGCGGCGGCCAGCGCGACGAGGCGCCGTTCGGCGCCGAGCCGGACGGCGAGGTCCTCGACGCGTTCGACCAGTTCTCGGTAGCTCAGCGTCAGGGTGTCGGTAAGAATGGCGGGCCGGTCCCCGTAGCTCGCTAAATCGGCGGCGAAGGGCACCCGCGTGAAGTCAAGCTGCGTGGTCACCCGGTCGATAGTATTAGCTTAGGCTGACCTAAGCAAAATTACGATACAAAAAGTTTGCGTAATCGCACCGCGACTACCCCGCCAATCCTCACGGCACCGAAGTCAACCGGCCTAGCGACCAGGGCCCGACACTTCAAAACATCAGACGGTCCACGGGCCCAACGCACACGAATCATTCGGAAGATGGAACCTTCCCCGCCCAAGGGCAATCATCCCCGGACGACGGACTGGACGCTATAGACGTCAGGACGACAGCTTGCCAGTGGGCCACCGAAACTGCCACCGCTTGGGTATGCGCGGGCCTGTCGACCGTTCGACGGGAAACGCCGTGGACCCGACCCCGCGACGGTCATCTAGTGAATGGATAATGTTTGCTATGACGTTCCCCCACGCACTGCCGACAGCGGAGAACCCTTCCGTGGCGGCCAACCCTGCCGCGGCACCGTGGCCAGTCCTCATCGTCCCCCCGGGCCACGGCGCCGCCGCGACTTTGGCCCAGAAACTTGCTGCGGCCGGATGGATGACCGCCACGAACGGCCGCGCCCATGCGATCTGGCCTAAGCATCCTTCCATCCTTATCCTGGATGCCGCCGAATACGACGCCCAGAAGCGCGCCTCCATCGCCCAAATCCGACTGTCCATGCCAGGTACACCGGCGCTGTTCCTTGCCACCCGCGAAACCCTTGAACCCCTGCTGGCCGGAGGGACGGTGCCTGGGGACGACTACATTCTCGCCCCCTTCAACGCCCGCGATGTCGCAATGCGCCTGCGTTGGCTCACCCGCCACGGCAGCAAAGCAGACAAGGACCCCGAAATCACCGTCGGGGACCTGACCCTCCGCCCCCGATTGCTCGTTGCTCAAAGGGCCGCCCACCAGATCCAGCTGACGAAGACTCAATGCGCCGTCCTGCAGTTGCTGATGGAGAATCCCGGGATTGTCATACGCAAGGACGAGATCGCCAATCACGTATGGCCCGGGAAACTCGACCGGGGCGCAAACAACGTCGAGCTCTATATCTCCTATCTGCGGCGAAAAATAAACCCCGCCGGCCCTCCCATGATCCACACGCTTCGCAGCCTCGGATACCTAATCAAAGCGGCCCCGTCAAGCCCCAAGTCCACGACTCTGCGGGACTAGAAACTTCCGAACGGGTCCCTCCTGGAATCGCCTTCGGGCGGCAATACGCACGTGACGCCGCTGTCAGCCCTGGGCCGGCCCCGCGTCTGGCGTCACGGCGACCAAGGGCGGCAGGTAATCTGTCCATTCGTCATGGCGCCCCGGCCCCTGACCGTGGATGTCTGGTCGACGGTAAGCTCACCTTCCACAGCTTCCCGCCCGACACACTGGCCGGCCCAATGAATCCCAGATGACGACAAGATGGCTATCAACATGGCCAAAGCCGCAGGACCGACAACGCGACTATCGGCCCGATCGCAGAGGGACCCGGCATCCGGCCAGGACTACACCTCGGTCGGTCGCTGACCTAGACCGCACCAGGCCCATGACTGCTCCGCCTGTTTTGATCAGCAGGCGACGCTGACCGACCGGAGCGCGGCTGCGGCGCCCACCATCGACGTCCTTGCGGCGGAAGTCCCGTCATTGGAAGACTCACCATCCCGCATCAGAAGACTCTCATCCTCAAAAGCGCAAGCCTCTCCGCCTCGCCGCTGGCGGAGCCACCGCCCTAAGGATCGACTCTGCTGACATCCAGACACCCGGCCGGTGCACCGCGGAAAAACCTCGGCGTCCCCTCAATGGCGTGGCCTCCCCACCTCAAGGACGCATACGACAAGACGAAAGGCCTCCACACCGCCCGCAGCCGCGGGAAACTGCCTCGATGGTTAGTGGGACCGACATGACCGAGGTACCCGTACACACAACAAAACTGACACGGCCCCGCGCCATGGCGGAGCTTTCGGCGAAGCGCGATAATACGCATTAGTGCAGCCTTCAAACTGCCGCTGCGCATGCGGTCACCAGTCTCGATCACCAAGTTTGCAAGCGGGGACGAACGCATCCCCTCCGAGGTCAACGAAAGGCGAAGTCCGGATGATTGCTCGCTGGCCCGGCAATCATCTGGTCTCATTGAAAATGCGAAGACGAACTCCATGCTCGAGCCCTCGTTCACCCTGTTCGGCGCCTCGCTCCTGGCAGTCTCCATGGCATTGGGATTCGTAGCCGGTCGCGCCCATTCACAGCGGAGTTTCCGCGTTTTTGCCCGGCGGCGCAGACGGCTAAGTCTCGCAGGGTGCGCATTCCCGGGCGCCGCGGGGTTAAATGCCGTATTGATCCCCGGGTAGGCATGGAATCATCCGGAACAAGAATCAGCATGGACCTCGGACTTGGAATGCTGCTCCTGGCAGGGATCTGGTACGTCTTTCGCCGGGAGGTGATCCGCTTCCAGATAAAGGTGACAGTCGCCCTATTTAACATGCCGGACGCCGTCGACCCTACCCTACTCAGGACCGCCAAATCAGTCGGTGAGTGGCTCCGCGGCGCGCTTTTTTACACTGGACTATTCATCACCCTCCTGCAGCTTATCTTCCAATAAAAGCCACAAAGTTAGGCGGCCTGTAGCCTCGCCCCCACTTGAGATCTTGCGCGCGCTGCCATCGGGCAACCGGACCGCTCTTGGCTCCCCACGCTTCGGCTCAACCCACTCCCGCATGTGGTGGGAATCTCTTGGTATCCAGCGCCGTTCCCTCGGCCCCGTCCCCCGCTCACACGTCTTCGATAATATTCTGCAATGGACTCCAGGGCGGCCGGATTCTGCGCGGAGCTCAGTGCCCTTCGGCCGGCGTTTCTAACCACTGAGTCCGAACTAAAAGGCTCCTAATCTGACACCGTTTCAAGTCAGGGGCACCTGCGCGCAAAGCTAACAACCCCTCGCTCCACGCGATTATTACCCATGCGTCGCAAATTCTCATTCGAGAGATCAACGTTCGTAAGCGGTATTTATTGGACCGCAATCCGGATGCCGGCCCCTGACCGGCATCCCCGGTTGCCCCCAATCCGACGCACACACGGAGACCGGGACTTCTGTGTCCCGGCCTCCGTCGATGCTCAGATCGTGCCGCATTGCGGTCTTGCTAGCTGTACGCCCGCCCAAGCTGTGGCGGCCGCGTGTCCCATTCTGTTTCCGTTGCACGCATCCAGGGATACGGCAGCAGTTGATCAATACGGACCTTTTCCACCTCGCCTTCGGCGTCGACCAGGACAAATGTCCCTGCACCGTAACTGCGCAGCAGTTCGCGGCAGACACCGCAGGGGTTGGTGACCTGCGGTTCACCGTCCCCGTCCATGCTGACCGCCACCACGGAATGGATTGAGTCTTCCTGGGCGATGCGTGCGTTGGCGAGGGCGCTGGATTCGGCACACACGTTGATGCGCTTCGAGCCAACGTGAAGCCCGAGGTAAATCGCTCCGGACCCGCCGCGCATGGCGGCGGCAACTCGGTGGTTTTCGGTGTGATGGGCGCTTATGAGCAATCGTCGTGCCGTCTCATACAGTTCCAGGTCTGCATTACTGAGCTCGGAGGGCGCATCGGGGTCCGGGCTGCGCCCGGCTGTAGAGGTGATGTCCATGGGTGTTTCTACCTTCCGATGAAGATGCCGTTCTTCTTCCGTGCGAGCAGGTAGAAGACGATGCTGAGTGCTGAGAGGACGGCGACGTAGACGGGGAAGATCCAGGATGCGTTCAGGGACTGGAGCCAGACCAGGAGGTAGGAGGCGGTGCCTCCGAACAGTGCGACGCCCAGTCCGTAGCCGAGGGCTGTTCCGGCACCCCGGCAACCCTTGGGCATGAGGGAGCTGGTAACGACGTTGTACAGGGTCATGTTGAGCACCAGCACCACCGAACCTCCCAGGAGGACGGCAGCGAAGCCGGCGATTCCGGGGCGGACGTACATCAGCATGAGGAAGACGGAGGGGATGGATAGGGCCCGGGTGATCAGGAACCATTTGGAGATGGATTTTCCGTCGGCGACCTTGCCGATGATGAGGCTTCCGACCACCAGCACGATGCCAAGGACTGTGGTGAGTGCGAAGACAGCAGTCGCGTCTTCCTTGAAACCGGTGCGGGCCGCCGTCGGCAGGCCCGTGTTCCAGGCGTAGTTGTAGGCCTGCGCGGCGCCCACGACGAACGTGATGGCAAGGACGCTGAGCCAGTGCTTGCGCACTCCGCCCCAGACGGTTTTGGCGGAGTTGTTTTCCGCAAGCTCCTCGGGCTTCATGGTTTCCGGAAGGGTCCGGCGAAGGTAGACAACGACGAAGCCGAAGGCTGCGCCCACGATGAAGGGCACACGCCAGCCCCAGTCGGCCATGGCGGTTCCACCGAGCATCAGGGACGACAGGTAGCTGACCAGCGATGCGAGCAGGATGCCTGCGTTGACGTAAAAGGAGATGATGCCCGCGACAAAGCCCTCTCGTCCCTCGGGGACGAGTTCGACGGCATGGGCGGTGGACAGCGGAGCTTCAACGCCCGTTGAGATGCCCTGGACGATGCGGCAGACCAGCAGGATGATGCCAGCCGCTGGGCCAATCTGGTCATAGGTCGGCGACACGGCAATGACCAGAGTGGTCACCGCCATCATCATGATGGACCAGAGCATTACCCGTCGTCGGCCGATCCTGTCGGCGAAGGTGCCGAGCAGGATGCCGCCCAGGGGACGGAACGCGAAGCCGACGGCAAAGACAGCCAGCGCGCTCAGCGTTGCGGCAACGGGGTCCTGCGACGGGAAGAACTTGGGCCCAATGAAGGCCGACAGCAGGCCAAAGACCATCCAGTCGTACCATTCCAGAGTGTTTCCGAGTCCAAGGCCGAGGAGTCCCCGGCGTACTTCCGGAGAGAGGCGGGGCTTGCGGCCATTCTCCAGGTCAGTCTTGACGACAGTGTCAGTCATGATTCCATTTTCCTTCCCCCGCACCTTCGGGGTGCGTGAGGGTACGGATTGCCAGCAGGTACCTCCAGTGGGGTCGCCGGCAATCGAAACTATCGTTTGGCTTGGTCCGGGGCGGGACCGGCTCACCACATGGGAGGCGAGTTAGCCCAGATAGCTACGCATGCCTCTTCGTAGCGCTTGAATGCAAAACGGGCCATCCAGCTCGGCAAGAGAGACTAATCCTTCTTGGCCGGGCAATATCGTGGTCTGCGGATGGCTTGGCAGATGTCACGGCAGCTGTACTGACCGAAAAACCGTCTTCACGGGCTGGATGCACCTTAGCCAGGAGGCCGTGCGTCCCATCCGTTCTCGGCGTTCTTCCAAAAAGTGTCGCGGCTCACACAACTATATTGAAGATCTTCACGGAGTCAATGGTTTTTTTGAACTCGCGCCCACCAGCGGGAGGCGCACGCCGAACCTGGGCAAAGTAGCACGTCAGAGGCAAGTTGAGGCCGGGAGCGTAAAACATTCGCTAAAACCTTGATTCGCTAAAAGTTTTCACTATAGTTATGTGTGTTAGCTCACCAAGAGAGAGTCGGAGCATGACCAACGAAATCGTCACGGGCCATTCCCCCGCCGGCACGAGCGTTCTTCTTGCCACTGTAGGCAACAAGGTCCGCAACATGCGCAAGGACAAAGGGATGACCCTTGCGAAACTCTCCGAAGTCACTGGCCTCAGCCCGGCGATCGTAAGCCAGATCGAACGGGGTTTGGCCAATCCGTCTTTTACCACCTTGGCGCAGCTGGCACACGGCTTGGACATTCCTGTGGGGAAGTTCTTCCTCGGGCAGGAGGAAACCAGGTCCCCCGTGGTCCGCAAGGCCGAGCGGCGGAACCTCAAGGGCGTCACTAAGAAGGCTGTAGGTGAAGCCGTCTATGAGCTGCTCACCCCGGACCTCAACGGTGCGCTGGAGGCCCAATGGATCGTGAGTCCGCCAGGCCACGACACCAGCGCCACTCCTTTCCGCCACAGCGGCGAGGAATTCGGCATCGTCATCTCCGGCCGGAAAGACATCTTCCTGGACGGCGAGAAGTACACCTTGGAAGAAGGCGACTCGATCACCTTCTCTTCGGAAACGCCCCACTGGTACAAAAACAGCTACGAAGAGGTCTGCGTAGCGATCTGGGTCAACGCACCGCACGCGTGGTGACCCGCCGGCTCTAGCCGCCACCCTTTCTCCGGTCCGGATACCACGTAGCCCCCGGAGCCCCTCCAACAGTCCGCAGCACGGCCCGCAACGGGCCGCGATGCGTCATACCCCCTGCCGGGTGGAATTCGCGGCCGACGTCGCCGCGCCCCTCCCGAGCACCGTCTTCTACGTCACCGGCCGCCTTTCCAACGGCATTTGCGCCGGAAAAGTTAGGATCCTCCATGAACCCGTCCACAGCCCTGTCGTCGCTGGATCTCAGCACCACCACGGCGGACCTCACTGCACCCGTCATCTCCCGCTCCGACGTCCTGGTGGTCGGCGGTGGCCCCGCCGGTGTGGCCGCTGCAGTCACCGCAGCCCGCTCGGGCGCTTCCGTCACCCTTCTCGAGCGCTACTCCTCCCTGGGCGGCCTCGCCTCCGGCGGCATGGTCCTAGTGCTCGATGACATGATCAACGGCCAGGAAATCACCGTCACCGGCATCGTCTCCGAATACGTGGAGCGCCTGCAGAAGCTGGGCCTGGCGATCGTGCCGCCGGCGGACGACCGCAAAACCTCCGAGGAACTCTGGAACAAGTGGGGCCGCTACGGCACCTTCGACTTCCACTCCCACTCCACCCCCAAGCCGGTCTGCTACGCGGCCGCCTTCGACCCGGACGGCTGGAAGCGCGTCTCCAACGACCTCGTCCGCGAGGCCGGCGTGAACCTCCGCCTGCACTCCTGGTTCTCCCGCCCGATCGTGGACAACGGCGTCATGAAAGGCGTCATCTGCGAAACCAAGTCCGGCCCCCAGGCCTTCATGGCGGACATCGTCATCGACACCACCGGCGACATCGACGTCGCCTCCCGGGCCGGCGCCAGCTACGTCAAGGACAGCTACCTCACCACGCTCGTCTTCCGCCTGGGGAACGTCGACACCGACGCCGCGGAGGCCTTCGAACAGGCCAACCCGAAGGAAGCCCGCGCTATCAACCGCAAGATCAAGCGACTCCTCGGCGGCGCCTGGGAACTGTGGTGGCTCAAGACCCCGATCGAGGGCGTCGTCTGGTGCAACGCACCCCACATGACCGGCTTCGACGGCGTCGACCCGGCGGACATGACCGCCGCCGAATTCGCCGCGCGTGACCGCATCACCGAGGCCGTGGACTACGTCCGCGCCAACCTGCCCGGCTTCGAGAACTGCTACATGCTCGACGTCGCTTCCCAGATGGGCGTCCGCCAGACCCGCCTGCTCGAGGGCGAGTACGTCATGACCAAGGACGACGTCACCTCCCGCCGCCACTTCGCGGACACCGTGGCCCGCGGCCGCGACTACTACTACCCCTTCCGCTCGCTGCTGCCCAAGGAAGTCGACCAGCTCCTGGTTGCCGGCCGCCACTACTCCGCCACCCCCGAGGCGCAGAAGATGTCCCGCGAGATCCCACCCTGCATGGCCATGGGCCAGGCCGTCGGAGTCGCCGCCGCACTGGCGGTCCAGAACGGCACCCTCGTCCGCGACGTCTCCGCCATGGAGATCCAGCAGGGCATGCGCCGGCACGGCGCCGACCCAGGCGACGTCCCGTCGTCGAACGCCACCCTCGACGTAGACGCGGTGGTAGGGGCATGAGCACCGTCATCGACGAACTCTTCAACGCAGGTTCAACGGCAGAAGGCACGACGGCGGTTGCCGCGGAAGCTGCCGGCACCCCGCTCCCCCTCGAGGGCATCAAGATCGTGGACTTCACCCAGGTGTTTATGGGCCCGTCCTGCACCCAGTTGCTGGGCGACTACGGCGCGGACATCATCAAGGTGGAACGTCCGGGCGCCGGGGACATCTCCCGCAACTCGTTCCCGGACAAGGACGGCCAGGACAACCCGATCTTTTTGTCCATCAACCGGAACAAGCGCAGCATCTCCGTGGACACCCGCACCGAGGAGGGCAAGGACGTGCTCCGCCGGCTGCTCGCAGACGCGGACGTGGTGGTCAGCAACTTCCGCTCCGGCGTGATGGAGCGGATGGGCTTCGGCTACGAGGACCTCAAAGAGCAGAACCCGGGCATCATCTGGGCCTCCGGCACGGGTTTCGGCCCCGAGGGCCCCTACTCGCACAAGGGCGGCCAGGACGCGATCGCCCAGGCCTACTCCGGTGTCATGTGGCGGCGCGAATCGGATGACGTGAAGCCCTCGATCTACCCCACCACGCTGTGCGACTACATCACGGGCATGCATCTCATGCAGGGCATCCTGCTGGCACTGCGCACCCGCGAGTCCGCCGGCGTCGGGCAGAAGGTGGAAGTGACCATGTACGACTCCATGCTGCACCTGCAGATGCAGGAGGCCTGCATGCAGCTCAACCGCGGCTACGAGGTGAACTGGGGCGCCATGCCGCTCAGCGGCGTCTTTGAAACCACCGACGGCGCCGTCTGCATGGTGGGCGGCTTCACCCCGGACCCGCTGCTGCGCATTTCGGAGGCCCTGGGCCTGGACGAGGACCTCACGCAGCGGCCCGAGTTCGCCAACCTCGAGCAGCAGTTCAAACACAAACCTGCGCTGCAGGCGATCTTCCGCGAACGCATCGCTACCAACAGCACCGAATACTGGACCACCCGGCTCGAAGAGCAGGGGCTGCTCAACGCACCCGTGCACACCCTGGCGCAGACCCTGGCCGATGCGCAGACCCAGGCCAACGGCATGATCGTCGAGGCCGAACACCCCGGCGTCGGCACCGTGAAAATGCTCAACGCGCCCATCCGGCTCTCCGCCACCCCGCCCACCATCCGCCGGGTAGCCCCACGGCTGGGCGAACACAATGTAGAGGTGCTGCTGGAGAACGGGTTCGACGCCGAGACCATCGAGCGCCTGCAGCAACTGGGGGTCCTGCGATGACCGCCGTTTCAGAGGCCGGGACGACCGCCCCAGTCGCCACCGCCGTTGACCAGGTCACCCTTACCATCGAGAACCACGTCGCCACCGTGGTCATCGACCGCCAACACGTGCTCAACGCCGTCGACAGCGGCGCCCAGGCCCGCCTCAACGAGATCTGGGACCAGCTCGAAGCCGATCCGGACATCCGCGCCGTGGTCATCACAGGCGCCGGGACACGTGCCTTCTGCGTGGGCGCTGACATGTCCGCCTCTGCCGTGGACAAGACCGGCCTCCAATACTGGGCGAACCTGGACCCGAACGGCTTCGGCGGGCTAAGCCTGCGCACCACCCTGGACGTCCCGGTGATCGCCCGGGTCAACGGTTACGCACTCGGCGGCGGCATGGAAATCGTGCTCGGCGCGGACATCGTGATAGCAGCGGACACAGCCCGCTTCGGGCTGACAGAACCGCGCGTAGGGCGCCTGGCCCTCGACGGCGGCATCCACCAGCTGGTGCGCCGGATCCCCTACACCCAGGCGATGGGTATGCTCCTCACCGGGCGAAAGGCCGAGGCCGCAGAGATGCAGTCCATGGGCCTGGTCAATGAGGTGGTCCCCGCGGAGGAGCTCGACGCCGCGGTACAGCGCTGGGTGGACCAGATCCTGGCCTGCGCCCCCACGTCCGTCCGGGCGGTCAAGCAGATGGTCACACGGACCGCGCACCTGACCGCCGCCGAGGCCCGCGGCCTTCGGCTCCCGGCTCTCATGGCGGCCCTGGACAGCGAAGACTCCGCCGAGGGCGTCCGCGCCTTCCAGGAAAAGCGCCCGCCGGTCTGGCCGGGCCGCTAGCCAAACATTCGGCCGTTCGAAGAACAACAAGAGTTTAGAAGGAGAAACCAATGAGGGAGTCACTGACACCCGGAGTGTGGGGTGTCGTCGCCACACCGTTCCAAGGCAGCGCCCTGAACGTCGACACGGACAGCCTGGCCGGGCTCGTGGGCTACTACGAGTCGATCGGCGCCACAGGACTCACGGTCCTGGGCGTGTTCGGCGAGGCCGCGGCCCTGACGGCGGCCGAGCGCAACCTGGTCCTGGAGGTGGTCGTGGAGGAAACGCGCCTGCCTCTTGTGGTGGGGGTGACCTCACTCTTCACCGGCACCGCCGTCGATGAAATCCGATCCATCCGGGCTGCCACTGGCGACCGGCTGTCGGCCGTTATGGTGCAGGCCAACTCCGCCAACCCCGGCGTGGTCATCGCGCACCTGAATGCCATCCACCAGTCCACCGGAGCGAACGTGGTGCTGCAGGACTACCCGTTGGCCAGCGGCGTCCACATCAGCACCGAGGCCCTCATCTCCGTGGTTCAGGCCTGCGGCTTCGTCACCGCGGTCAAGGCCGAGGCTCCGCCGACCTCCGTGGCCATCGGACACCTCACGGCAGCGCTCGATGTCTCGGTCTTCGGCGGCCTCGGCGGCCAAGGTCTCCTGGACGAGCTTATGGCCGGCGCCGCGGGGGCGATGACGGGGTTCTCTTACCCGGAAGCGCTCATCGCCTGCGTGCAGGCCTGGCACAAAGCCGGCTACCAGGCCGCCCGCGAGGCCCTGCTGCCCTACCTGCCGCTGATCAACTTTGAGCAGCAGGCGAAAATCGCACTAGCGATCCGCAAGGAATGCCTGCAACAGCGCGGACTCATCGCCGACGCGAGCGTCCGCGCCCCTGCGTTCGTCTTCCCCGAGGTTCTCCGGACCGGGCTGCGCACGCACCTGGCCGAGGCCGCCGAAGCCCTCGGCCGCAACCGGGCCACCGCCCTGACCACCGCAGGGAGGCATTGATGGACTTCGGAATCAGCGGAAAGACCGCCTTTGTGTCCGCGTCAACCGGCGGTCTGGGCCTCGCCATCGCCCGGGCACTCGCCGCCGAAGGCGTCCGGGTGGCCATCACAGGCCGGCGCGAAGTCCGGGCCAAGGAGATCGTGGCCGAACTGACGGACACCTACGGACCAAGCGCCGTGGCAATCGCAGCGGACCTCAGCACTCCAGAAGGCGTGGCTGCCGCCGTCGAACAGGCCGTCGCGGAACTCGGGCCCATCGACATCCTGGTCCTCAACGGTCCCGGGCCCAAGCCCGGCGCGGCCGCCACCCTCGGCGCGGACGACATCGCCGCGGCGTTCGAACAGCTCGTCAAACCCCACCACGCCCTCGTCTCGCACATCCTGCCGGAAATGCGGAAACGGCGCTGGGGCCGGATCCTGGCCGTCGGATCGAGCGGCGTCGTGGCACCACTGCCCAACCTCGCAGTGTCCAACACCGGCCGTGCAGCGCTGGCCGGCTACCTCAAGACCCTCGCCGCCGAGGTGGCACTGGATGCCGTCACGGTCAACATGCTCCTACCCGGACGCATCGCCACGGACCGGACCGCCGAGCTCGACCAGGCCGCCGCCAAGCGGCGCGGCACCACCCCCGAGGAAATCCAACTCGAATCCCGTAAGACCATTCCCGCCCGACGCTATGGCGAACCCGAGGAATTCGGCGCCGCCGCGGCATTTCTCTGCAGCGCACCAGCCTCCTACATCACCGGCGTGGCCCTGCGCTGCGACGGCGGCCTGATCCGCGGGCTCTAACCCCAGTAGGCTCTGAGCCTTCAACACACAATGCTCCGACTCCCCCGAAGGACCACCATGACTTCCACGGCACCAGACACCGCAACTGCAACCGAGAGCTCCGCCGACGCGGACCGCATGACCGCCCGGCACCTGATCAACGGCGAATGGGTCGGCGGAGCAGACACCGAGCGGATGAACCCGGCCCGCCCGGGCGAGCTCGCCGCCCTCTCCCCCAGTGGCACCGCCGCCGACGTCGACGCCGCCATCACCGCCGCCGCCGCCGCGCAGCCGGCCTGGGCCGCCCTGCCCGCCCCGACCCGCGGCGCCATCCTGATAGCCGCCGGCAACCTGCTCCTCGAACGCCAGACCGCCATCGCCGAAGACCTCGTCCGCGAAGAAGGCAAGACCCTCGCCGAAGCCAAAGGCGAGGTCAAACGCGCCTCCGACGTGCTGCGCTTCTTCGGCTCCCTCGGCTGGGCGGCCACCGGCGAAGTGCTGCCCAGCGGCCTGCCGGACACCACCATCACCACACGCCGCGAGGCCCTCGGTGTCGTCGGGCTCATCACGCCGTGGAACTTCCCCATCGCCATCCCGGCCTGGAAGGCCGCCCCGGCACTGATCAGCGGCAACGCCGTCGTCATCAAGCCAGCCGAACTCACCCCGCTCTCCGCGACGCACCTGGCCCGCGCCCTGCAGGACGCCGGGCTGCCCGCGGGCGTGTTCAACGTGGTTCACGGCAAGGGCCGCGTGGTGGGCGACGCCCTGGCCCGCGATCACCGCATCGCCGGCATGTCCTTCACCGGCTCCACCAAAGTGGGACTCGGACTGCAGGAAATCCTCAACGGCCGCCGCGCCCGCGTCCAACTGGAAATGGGCGGCAAGAACGGGGTGCTGGTCCTGGACGACGCCGATCCTCGCAAGGCTGCCCAGGTTGTGGCGGCCGGCGCGTTCGGCCTTACCGGCCAGGCCTGCACCGCCACGTCCCGCGTCTACGTCACGCCCGGCATCCGCGCCGCATTCCTGGACGCTCTCACCGAGGAAGCTGCGCAGTACACCGCCGGCGACGGCCTCGAAGCCGCAAGGATGGGCGCCGTGGTGAGCAGCCAGCAGTTCGAACAGAACCAGGCCGCGGTGCGCACCGCCGTCGAACGCGGCGCCACGCTGCTGCACGGCGAGTTCGACGGCGGCGCCGACGCCGGGTTCCTGTTCCCAGCTGCCATTCTCACGGACCTGCCCTTCGACGATGCCGCCGTGACCGAAGAGATCTTCGGACCTGTCGTCGCAGTCTTGGAGGTCCCGGACTACGAGGCCGGGCTCACCGCGATCAACGATTCACGCTACGGCCTCACCGCCGGAATTTGCACCGACTCGCTGGCCTTGGCCACTGACTTCGCTGCACGCGCCCAGGCAGGCGTCATCAAGGTCAACCGGCCGACCGCTGGCCTGGACCTTAACGTTCCCTTCGGCGGTGTCAAGGACTCGTCCACCAACACGTTCCGCGAGCAGGGGAAGTCGGCGCTCGACTTCTTCACCTGGGGCAAGACTGTCTACACCGGGGTCTAGCCTGCCATGACCTATGTGATTGCCCAGCCTTGTGTGGATGTCAAAGACAAGGCCTGTATCGACGAGTGCCCGGTGGACTGCATTTATGAAGGCGAACGCTCGCTCTATATCCACCCCTCCGAGTGCGTGGACTGTGGCGCCTGTGATCCGGTCTGTCCCGTTGAAGCGATCTACTATTCGGATGATGTACCGGACGAATGGGCCGATTACGTGCTCGCAAATGTCGAGTTTTTCGATGAGCTGGGCTCGCCCCAGGGCGCGTCGACCCTCGGGAACCTGCACCGCGACCATCCCGTGATCGCCGGCGCCTCGATTGCGGGCACTCGTGGGTGACCCGTTCCCGGGGGCTGCCGTCAGGCAGCGTCGCTGACGTCCGTTGTGGCCCAACAAGGAATCGGTCTCGCGCGGTCTCTGCGCTAGAGATCCACAGGCTCGCCCTGCGTCTTCGCTCTTGTCACTGAGATGCCGCATCATCGGCGTGCCATGACACACAGGCGGAACTGCATATGTGACGCTTTGTGGGCTATTGTCATGCTCGGGATTAAGGGGACCACGTGGTCGAAATCGCTATGCCAGCTGTAAACGCAAGCCTGCGCGTCGACGAGGGCGGAACGTTGCACCTGAAGTGGACGCCGGGCGTAACCATTGCCGCGGCCGACGCCGATGCGGTGATCTTCGCCATCCGGTCCCTGGGAGGCACCACGCTGCAGCCCATACTTGTAGAACTGTCCGAGGTGAACGTAAGCCCGGAAGCCCGTTCAACGCTCCAGACCGAACACTTCGTATCAGCCGTCGCCGTCGTCGGGGCCAGCATTGTAGACCAGGTTGTTTCCGTGGCACTCCTTCGAAATCAGAAATATCCTACAGGATACTTCACATCCGTCGGGGAGGCCCGTGAGTGGCTCAGCACATTGCCAGCCCCCGATATTTTGGCAGAATCCGTCGTATAGCCGACACGCGAAAAAGCCAGCCTCCGGGCTCCTCCAAAGGATCGGGCGCCGGCCCGCGGACGACGATCTCTCCTCAGGTGGAGCCGCGGTCTAACGACCAGAGCCTGACCGAGGCCGAAAATCATCGCCATCCTTGTGTACGCCGGACCCGCAATCGTCGCATACCAACGGACACCGCACTCTATCGGAACCCCCATGGATTCGAGGTCCGAGGCCGCCTCACGTCAGACCGTGTCCCCAGCTGAATCTGGCCGAACGGAAGAAGTGATCAACTGGGCAGCTGATATTCGATTTCCTCGCAGCAACCCAAAGCCAGGAGGCACGGGCAATTGCGACCATGCTTCGACGTTGCTCAAGGCAGCCGCAGATACGCTCGAAACGGAGAGTCTGAGGCTCCTAAACCATGCCACTCCAAGGAGAACGGCAGAGCGCATCCGGGGTGCCCGGGCCCCAATGGATACGCCACGGGCCACCGAAGTCCCCACGAGTGCATTCATGCCACTAAACTAGAAGCGGCTCTCCAGTCCCCCAGCGTGGAGAGCCGGGAGCCTTCGCGCTTGAGTCCACGGACTCGCGCGGGGCTCCTCATGACGCTCACGGCAACTCATCCCGACATCCTATCCACTCGGACCACCGCAGAGCGGGATCGCCCCCATTGAGGGCGTCGTCTGAAGACCACAGCACAGCCGAGCAGTTCCAACCAGCACTCAGCAACCGCTACTAACTGGTGCTATCGACGACCCTTTCTGCGATTGACGGCTCTGCCGGCGGCCCCATACGAGAAAGGACATGCCTGACCGGAAGGGTACCGTCCCCGACCCGGGCTGGACCCCGGCTGCAGCGGCCTCCACCTCGAAGGTGACGGCGCCGCCTTGGTCCTGGAGTCAACGAAATAACAAGGGCTTGCGGGTGGGTGACTCCGCGGCGGCGACCCGAGGCACGCCGAATGTGATACCAGTTCGCGACAATGGCTGCGCGTTACCGGCGGGTAATCAACATGCCGGTCAGGTAGCGCTGGACGGTTGGGGAGACCATCCGCACTACGTCCTGGGGCGCGGCCGACGCGAGCGGTTCCAGACGCACCACGTATCGCATCAGCAATAGCCCCGCCATCTGGGTGGCGATCAAATCGCCGCGTATCCTGGCCTCCTCTGGCGTCCCGGGCACTCCGGCCAAGATCCGTGACAAGATGGTCCGGTCGAGTATTTGGCGGAGCAGCGCGGTCTTGGCTTTCGAGCCGATGGTGCCGCGGACGAACGCCACCAATCCCCGCTGGGCGGGGCTTTCCCAGAGGGAAAGCATAGCCCGGACGATTGCTTCGCCACGCTCGGCCGCGTCCAAGTCTTCCACTCCGGCCAGGACAGTCTCCGGGTCTGCGGGAAGTTCCACGCTCGAGACAAAGAGCTGGTCCTTGCTGCTGAAGTAGTGGTGGACCATTGCCGGGTCGACCCCGGCTTCCCGGGCAACTTGCCGGAGGCTAGTGCCGTCGAAGCCGCGTTCGGAAAATAGACGCCGGGCAGCGGCCAGGATCAGCTCCTTCGAGTCCGCGCCGCTGCCCCGCCGCCCGCGCCGCAAGGGCTGACGGCCTCCGCTCATGAAGTCCGCCGTCGCAGCGTCAGGGACGCGAGGACCAGAATCCCCAAGACGATGGACGTCATGGCAACCGCGTCCTGCCACATGACGGCCGTGGCCTCGGAATGGCCGGCGATCTCCTGGAGGGCATCCACCGAGAACGTCAGGGGCAGAACATTGGAGATCCCCTCAAGGACTTCGTTCATCCGCTCCCGGGCCACAAAAAGTCCGCACAGCAGAATTTGGGGGATAACCACGACGGGCATGAACTGCACGGCCTGAAACTCCGTGCGGGCAAACGCGGAGCACAGCAACCCCAGAGCCACACCCAGCACGGCATTAATGACCGCGATCAATACCACGAGCCCAGGGTCACCTTTGATGTCAAGCCCAAGGGCCCAGTACGCCACGGACGTTGCAACGATCGATTGCAGCGCCGCCATGATTGAGAATGCCAAGGCATAGCCGAACAGGAGGTCGGCCTTGTGGATGGGCGTGGTCAGCAGGCGCTCCAGCGTCCCGGACGTCCGCTCGCGCAGCATCGTGATGGAGGTGACCAGGAACATGACGACAAACGGGAATATGGCCAGCATCATCAGACCTACGCGGTCAAAAGTCCGCGGGGACCCAGGGGGCACGGTCTCATTTTCAAACAGGAAATATACGGCCGTCAGCAACAGCGCCGGCACCACCATGATCAAAGCCACGCTGCGGTGGTCGTGACGCAGCTGGTCCAGCACCCGGGCCGTCGTGGCCAGCATCATCCGCGGGTTCATCGTACCGCCTGACTTTCCTGTGCTTCCGGGCCCGAATCCGATCCGGCCTCAGCGTCCTGAATGATGTGCAGAAAGGCCTGTTCAAGGTCGTCGCTGCGTCCTCGCTCGGCGAGCTCGGCGGGGGTGAGCTGCGCCAGCAGCAGGCCGTTACGCAACAGAAGCAGTGACGCACAGTGCGAGGCTTCTTCCATTACGTGGCTGGACACCAACAGAGTGGTCCCAGCCTCCGCCATCGCGGCAAAGCGCTGCCACAACTCGGCGCGCAAGACCGGGTCCAAACCCACCGTCGGTTCGTCTAGAACCAGCAGCTTCGGATACGCGACGAGCGCACACGCGAGCGAAACCCGGCTTAGCTGCCCGCCGGACAGGTCCGCTGTCTTCTGCCCGGCGAACTGTTCTAGTCCGACGGCGGCAATGGCCGACGCGGTATCCGCCGCTGTCGCGCCGTGCATCGCACCGAAGTATCGGACGTTGGCTTCTGCGCTCAGATCGGTGTAGACGCTGGGCGCCTGGGTGACATACCCAACGTCGTGCCTCAAGGAGGGCTCGCCGGCCCGCCGCCCGAGCACGCGGATGGACCCGTCGGTGATTTTCTGAACGCCAACGATGGCGCGCATCAATGTGGTCTTTCCGCTGCCCGACGGTCCGAGCAGCCCGGTGATGCGGCCGGACTCAATGGAGAAGTCAAGACCCCGCAGGATTCCAGTGCGACCCCTTGAGATGTGTAGCTTCGAAGCCACGACGGCCGGGGCTCCCTCGGAAGCGAGCCTGTCATCCCGGCTCCCGGCGACTCTGTCATCATTTTCGACCGGGGACATCAAGACCTCCAATGGTCTCGTTTATTCATCATTCGATGAATAAACGCTAGATCCGGCCGATGCCTGCAGTCAATGCCGCGACGCGGGTCAATTCTTGGAACGGCTCGCCGTCACCTGCAAACGGGAATCGTCCCCCGGCAGGGAAGTGACGGGCCCCGCGGACCGTGTGGCCCCGACTCCATACCTGTGCCCCGGTTGTTAGGCCTCAGGATGCATTCATCCGGATTGTTGTGTTCGTTCAGGTCAATCACCCTGCCGTCGCAATCGCACAATCCTCGACCTAAAGCGCCGACGACAAATATCCGGAGCTTACACCCCAACCGACGGAACCCATGAGGAACGCTTTACGGCCGGCTTAGCCGATCGGTGAGGCCCGGCTCTCCTGATGCCACAATCAGTGAACGCCCCGCATTCTCTCCTTGTTCGGATACCAGGTTGTCGCTTCCGCCGTTATCGGCCGCATCATTCACCACGACTACGTCGTTGCCCCCAAAAGCCCCAGCTACCGACTCAGACACTCGCCGCGCAGGCTCGCCGTTGTCGACAAGACAGGGCAGTCCAGCAGCCCACCGGCGAAAACGTGGCTCACTCCCAACCATGTATCCCTTTACGACCACCGCTGACCATCAGGCTCATTCAACGCGTCCCTTGCCAATGCCATAGGGCAGTATGCCCCTGTCGCGTCTGTCTCAACCGGGGCATTCTTGTTTTCTGGATGCAATATAAGAGGGGTGAATTTGCGTGAACGAGGAGCCTGATGGGTCGGGCGCCGCCAGCGGTGAGCTCCCCACCCCCCGCGCGCCCCGGGAAGGTGACAGGACCTGGATAAGCATCCGCGAATCGATCCACGGCGAAGCGACCAGCTACTGGTGTGTGTACAGGGCCGCCAGCGGGACTTGGGAGCAAGAGGACGCAGCTGAGAAATGAAGCGTAGTAGACGTTGGTGCGCCCCGAGGGCAGGGTCCGCGGTGCCCGGTGCCGAGATCGAAAGGTTACCGGTGGGAACTGTGACGGTGACATCGGTGCCTGAGGTTGTTGCAGCAGTGGCCGACAATGCCATCGAGCCCATTAGAGCGGCTGAGGCAGCGGCGACGAGGGATACACGAGAGAGATTTCGGATTGGTTGAGACCATTGCTCGGACCGGATCACCGGCCAGGAAGGTGCCTGGTCTGTCCGGGAGAGTGACGCTTTCGACAGGCCCCACGGTTAGCGTCAAAGCTAGCCAAGCGATAAAAGTAGCCCGCCACTGCTGTGCAAAAACTGCCTATTTCCTGCGCTCTTCTGACGCATTCGGATCCCAATTCTGCGCTAAAGCCCCCCTTGGTGCTCTCTGCGGGACGATTGCGTCCAAATTACATCGCCCACGGCGACCGTTGCGCCCGTGGTATTCGTGAACGGGGCACCCGGGTTTCAGCGCCATGCCCGGGGGCACCGGGAGAAGGGCAGAACACAACGGCATTTATGCGCCGGCGAGTCCGCACTCAAGACACTGGGCAGGACCAAAGCCAGGGCCGAATCGGACATACTCGCCCACATTGGCCAATTTCCACGCTGATACGACATTCCGGTTAGTCCCGTTGTAAAATTTTGTCACAGCAGCGGATGGCTACTCTCGGAATCTGGCGCGAGAGAGTGCACGGCGGCTGGTGCGTTCCGGCTCAGCCGGAACGGGAGAAAGGGAGCAGCCAATGCCGATAGAGCCTTCGTCTTTTCAGGAACGCGCCGACGGCCGGAATGGCCGCCCTCTCCAGGGCGAATCGGCGGACCACGTTGCGCCACGGATTCGCGCGCAAGCCGCAGAGATAATCGCGACGGTCCTGGCCGGAACCGAGTCGGCGCAGGCCGCCGCGCGAACGCAGCTTCGTGAGCTTCTCGCAGCGAATCCGGCCCGGCCGGAAGTGGCGCTCGTGGAGCACCTGATTGCGCTGAGGAAGCGTACAGGCTCCGTAGGCGCGGCCGCGAACCTGGCGCCCATGACCGGCACGTCCTCTCCGGAATCGATAACGCAGGTCGGTTCGCGCGTCGAGTCGATCCTGCAGGGCCAGATGCTGATCACGGCTTTCCAGCCGATATGTGCACTCTCCCACGGGGGTGTCGTCGGGGCCCAGGCCCTGGCCCGGTTCTTCAGCGAGGGAGGCGACGAGGCTGCGGACTGGTTTGCGACGGCCAAGAAAGAACAGTTGGGCAGCGAACTAGAATTCGCGGCCCTGGAATCCGCGCTGGAAGCCGCCCAGGACTTATCGCCGCACTTGTATGTTGCGCTTAAAATCTCGCCAGCGACGTGCCTCGACCCGCTGCTGCCCGAGCTGCTCAACGATTGCTCCCTGGACCTTGGACGCCTGGTCCTGGAACTTACCGAGGAGATGACCCGCGAACAACCCGTCGCGCTGGGGGCGGCGCTGGCCCCGTTGCGCCGGGGCGGCGTCCGCCTCGCGATCGACCATGCGGGCTCCCACTTCACGTCCCTCCGGCACATCGGGCAACTTAGGCCGGACTTCATCAAACTTGACCGGACCCTTGTCGCCGGCATTGAGGCAGACCCGCTGCGTTCCTCCCTTGCGGAAGCCATGGTTGGCTTCGCAAACTACCTTGACGCCGTGGTGATAGCTCAGGGAATCGAGACCTTTGCAGAACTCGAAGCTGTACGCCGCCTCGGGGTGGCCGCCGTGCAGGGCTATCTGCTGGGCACGCCCACCACCAATACCGAGGAATGGGCTGGCTGGACGCGAGTCGCACAGAACAGCCCGACGGAAACGATCCTCTAAAGGGAGCGCGGTCCCCTACCCAATAGAGAATCCGCGCCTCCGGATATTTGCGTCCGGAGCTTAAGAAAACAACTTGCCCCGGAGCGTATTCTGAACGATCATCAAGTGTATTGACAAAAAACGATGATCCGCTTAACGGGAAGTGTCATTTACAAAGTCGGCGATTCCGGTCCGCGATCCTTTCGCCGAACCTGGACTCGAAACGGCTCCAAGCGGACCATGGTCCTGCGACTTGGGAGGTCATCGATGGCAGGCATCTTTGAATTGTTTCTCGACGGCGACTCACACTACAGATTCCGGTTGGTTGCTGCCGACGGGACCGTTCTGGCAATTTCCCGGTCCTTCGACGGTAAACCAGCTGCCGTGGATGGAATCAGTGAGGTTCGGGAATGCGCAGGGATGGGCCCAATTTCCGATACGTGTGTAACTCCGGATCATTGCGCGGATTACCCTCTGGCTCGACGTCAGCCTACTGTGGCCGCGCCACTCCCAACAGGGGACGCCTCGACTGGGCGGCATCGGCGCGTCCGGACAAAATTTGCTCTCCGCAGTCCCCGACCCAAATGGCCGGTCGAGGCCAGATGACCGGGGCTGTGGACCGCGTTCGAAACCTGCATGTGGGAGCCATTTCTGCGCCCCGCTCCTTCGGCGACTCGGCTTACCGGGAAATGATGGAATGTGCCCCCGACGCGATGTTGATGGTTGACAAGGGCGGCAAAATCACTTTTCTGAATGCCGCCGCGGAATCACTTTTCGGATACAGGCGCGAGTGGTTGTTGGGCCGCTATTACGGGGCGCTCCTGCCCGGCCGGTTCCAGGGCCGCGATGAAGACTTCCGGGCGATTTTCGACTCTGCTCGTCGGACGCGGCAGATAGGGACAGACCTTGACCTCTTTGGCCTTCGACGCGATGGCACCGAAGTTCCCATCGAAGTAAATCTGGCGACGCTCCCGGGCCCGGAGGCCCCGCGGATCATCGCAGCGGTCCGGGACGTGAGCGAACGCAAACGCAGCGATGCCGCCCTGCGCGAGGCGCTGTCACTGCTCAGCGCAACCCTGGAGTCCACTGCTGACGGGATCCTGGTAGTCACTGCCGAAGGCAAGATCGCCGGGTCCAACGAGCGGTTCGCGACAATGTGGGGCATCCCTGGTGAGCTTCTGGAATCCCACGACGATGCGAAGCTCATGGACTTCGTACTGGACCAGCTCACTGACCCGATCGCCTTCGTTGCAAAGGTTCAGGACCTCTACGCCCGCCCCGCGGCGGAAAGCCTCGACGTGCTTCACTTCACTGACGGGCGTACATTCGAACGTTACTCGCGACCGCAGCGTGTCGCAGAGATGATCGTCGGGCGTGTATGGAGCTTTCGCGACATCACCGCCCGTGTCCAAGCCCAGGAACAGGCACGGGCGGCACTGGCCGAACTCGGCCGGCAAGCCGATGAACTCAAGCTCCTAGCCTTCCGGGACCACCTCACGGGCCTGGCCAACCGGGCGCTTTTTCGTGAGCGGCTCGAACACGCTCTCACCGTCCCGGACCGTTCCCGGGTGCACGTGCTGCTATTGGATCTGGATGACTTCAAGGAAGTAAACGACGTCCTGGGCCACCAGGCCGGAGACGAGATGCTCATCGAAGTTGGCCGCCGCCTGCAAAGCAGGGTAGGCGCAGCGGATACTGTGGGCCGGCTCGGAGGGGACGAATTCGTCGTTCTCCTGACCGATTCAACGGACCCGGCCGCGGTCGCCGCCGGAATTGTGGCCCGGCTGAATGAACCCTTTGCTTTGCACGGCCACGAGCTACACCCCAGCGTCAGCCTCGGTCTGACCAGCGCGGATGCCGTAATGCATGCACCCGACCTGATGAGGCGGGCCGATATTGCAATGTATGCTGCCAAGGCCGCGGGCAAGAACCGGTACCTGCGTTTCCACCCGGACATGATGACCGCCCTCCTGGCCCGGAACGATCTCGAAAATGGGCTTCGTCACGCTGTCGAACGCGGCGAGATTGCCGTGCACTACCAGCCGGTCGTCTGCGCCACGTCGGCCAGAGTCGCCCAGGTCGAGGCCCTGGTCCGTTGGGAGCGGCCGGATGGTTCGATGCCTCCTGCCGACTTTATCTCAGCCGCCGAGAGTTCCGGGCTCATCATCTCCATCGGCCACGAAGTACTGAGACAGACTTGCGCCCAGCTGCAGTCATGGCTGGCAGCAGACCCGTCGCGCTCCGTAGCCGTGAATGTTTCGGCTGTGCAATTACGCGAACCAGGCTACGCCCGCTCGGTGTTGGAAACCCTGGCAACCGCCGGAGTGAGGGGGGACCAGTTGATCCTCGAAGTCACCGAAAGCGTTTTCCTCGATCCCGCACCATACGTGACGGAGCAACTGACGCTATTGCGCGGTCAGGGACTCCGGGTCGCCTTGGACGACTTCGGCACCGGCTACTCTTCACTCGGCCGGCTTCAGGATTTGCCCGTGGACATTCTGAAAATCGACAGGTCCTTCGTTTCCGTCATCATCACCGGTGACGAGAACCTGCCCATCCTGAGTTCCATGACTGCCATGGCCGGTCACCTCGGGCTCCACATCACCGCCGAGGGTGTTGAAACCCCGGAACAAGCGTTGCATTTGCTGCGCTTGAACTGCGATGCCCTGCAAGGCTATCTCTTCTCGCCTCCCGTGCCGATGACCGGTCTGCCCGTCGCTGAGATTCACGCCACTGAGCGTTTCCGGAATCTACGCCCCACCGAATTGAGCTTTGGCGTCCCCAGGACTCATTAGGCCATTCCCCGGCTTGTGCACCTCCTTCAATGCAACAAGTTCAATCAGGCTGCTGCGCACCTCCGCAGAGTCCGGAGCAACCAACCCTAGAAATTCGGGGCGATCGGGAAGGCCTTGTGCAGATTCGGATTAGGCCATCGATCACACTACGATCCCTCCGATTGGAAAGGGTCCGGACAAAAATCAATCCAGTCACAGCTCACAGGATGCCGGACTAGAGGTCAGGCATCGCCGGAAGACCGCGCAGGCGCACTGACCCATCCCTGCGTCCCTACGTTCGAAATTCCAGGCCTCCAGAGCCAAGAACGCCATGTCAGCGGCCGCTCTGAATTGTGCCGCCGACAGGGCCTGCCGGCGGCACAATTACAGACCCGGGAAGCTGACGACAAATATGTCAGCTTCTACGGCCCGGCCCGCAAATCGCGACCGTCGTCGGGCGATCAGCTAGTGCATGGATCCGGCCAGTTTCCCACTCGGCGCCCGAGCCGCAGTACACACATGCCGCGCCGCAAGGGCAACAGGAGCAGAACACCGGCCAGAGCTCCCAACACAGCAACGTGTGGAAGCATCCCCGCAAGCTGTAGACCGCCGACCGGACTAGCAGTCGGCAGTCTCAGAGCGCCGGTTTGGCTCAAACAAACATCAGCGCCGGGACCTACTTCTCCGGACCCCCGGTGCCCAGATTCGACATTTCCCGCGGCTCCGGACTGGGGTGCCCCGACGCCGCCCGAGGGCGTCTCCTGTTGGCCGTTCAGAGCACCTGAAAACTCTCCGACGACCGCGAAACCGGCCGTACTTGGATTTCTCGACTTACCGGACGACGTCGCGCCCGCAGATCCGGTCAATCCACCGACAGCAGTGGCGTAGCTAGCTCCGGACGGACCGGAAGAAAGGCCCCCGGAAGAACCTTCCCCCGTGCCACCGCTGGTCCCAAAGCCTGGAACGAGGACCGGGATCCCATCCGCGCCCAGACCCAGGTCCACGATGGCCGGCGACCACACAACACCCCCGGCTTTCGCGCCGCCCACAACCGAAAGACCGTCTGGCCCGACACTCGCCGAAGTCCCCGCACCGCCCAGCACATTGATTTGAGTGCCGGTTACCGGCGAACCCGTGCCCGGCAGCACCGGCAGGGCCAGCGTGTTTTCGACGGGTTCGGTTCCTTCCGTGTTGACGGTGACCGGCGCCGTGACCGGGGCACTGAATTGAGTGCCGGTTACCGGCGAACCCGTGCCCGGCAGCACCGGCAGGGCCAGCGTGTTTTCGACGGGTTCGGTTCCTTCCGTGTTGACGGTGACCGGCGCCGTGACCGGGGCACTGAATTGAGTGCCGGTTACCGGCGAACCCGTGCCCGGCAGCGCCGGCAGGGCCGGCGTGTTTTCGACGGGTACGGTTCCTTCCGTGTTGATAGTGACCGGCGCCGTGACCGGGGCACTGAATTGAGTGCCGGTTACCGGCGAACCTGTGCCCGGCAGCACCGGCAGGGCCAGCGTGTTTTCGACGGGTTCGGTTCCTTCCGTGTTGATAGTGACCGGCGCTGAAACAGGCGCGTTGGCCTGAGTGCCCGTAAGTGGATCGCCAGTGGCTGCGGAGGCTGCGCTGGCACCGAGCACCAGCACCCCTCCTGCGAAAAGGGCGCTAAAGAGGCCGCGCTTGAGGCATGTTTTCATGATGTGGATTCTCCTGGTTGAGTCTTCGGACGCAGTGGCGCCCATGGTCGTTGACCGCCGCAATATGGGCAGCAGCGACCTACTCAGTCAGGCGAGGAGCCGGGAGGAAGAGTTAGACTTGCCGGCAACTTCCAACCGTTGCCAGGTCCCCCCTCCGCGTGGTCAGGACCGCCCACGAGGCCAAAATACGCGGGCTCAGCGGACATCTGGGAAGAAGAGGCATTCCTGTTGCCTGGGCTGACGGTCGACCCGCTCACGTCTGACGGTGCCACCGGCAGGGGGCCAGGCAGGCCGGGACCACTCCCTGCAACTGTTGCGGCGCTTTCGGGCCGGCCAGATTCTGTCGAAGGCTGCGGGTAGAGGAGCGGATTTGCGGCTTGATATGCATGGGTCGTCGCCCCAATGGACGGCGCGGACAACGATATTGGTAATCCGCCGAGGGGTGCGATTACACGCCCGGGTGAGACCAGCGTGGGTTGATCGGGCGGCGGACTGCCTGCTGGAAGTCCGAGGGAAGCATCCAGCTCTGCGACGACCTTAGGGACCGGCAGGACAAGAACCGAAAGCGTCGGAGGCTCAACCAACGCGGTCAAAGGCGGGACCTGCGCCAGGATTGGAGCAGACGTCGCCTCCACTTCGCCAGCGAGCTCATTGGCCGCCGCAACGACAGTCCCAAGCACCTGCGAGTCTGCTGGCCCCGCCGGGGCACCGACCGCAGGGAGGACGGGTACCGATACCGTGCGGCCATCTACCGGCGGGGTCGGGGCCGCGGCCGTCACTTGTGTGGGTATTAGATGTATCGGCGAGGTTGGAAGAATGGTGGATTCGCTCCCGGAGTCTGCCTGCGCCGACGCGGAGGATAGGAGCAGCCAGGCCAAGGAAAGGAAGGCAGCGGTAACGAGAGCGCGCAAGAAAGTGGCGGTGCGGTGATGAGGTTGTGGAGCCAATCGGTTCGCCCCCTAGCGGCCGCTGCGTCCCATACCAAAGATTCGCTAATCCTAGAACCAGATGTTTTCGACTGTCTAGGGAATTCGTCGACAAATAATGCCAAGACTCAAACAGCGGGCTCAGTAACGCGCGTCTGCGCCGCATTGTCCCGCAAGCTGGCTCCATCGTATTGAGACCATGGAGCCAGCCTTGTGCGGGAACCGGCAGTTGATGACGCCGTACGACCTGCCCCTCAACGGGTTGCCCGGGCCGCATCCCACGGCAAGACTAGACGGCAGGTTCCCAGATTGACAATGGTCTCAGACATTCCGATGCAGATCCGCCCGGTTACATGAGAAAGCACAAGAAAGCGCATCGCCCTGTCGGGACCGCACATCCGGGCCGCCGCTCTAATTCCTGGCATTACTCACTTTTGGTCGGCAACGCGGAGGCCTCGTGACCTCGTGAAGTCCCATGATAGGGAAGCCTCCGGATCACATCTGTCGCCACGATGCGGCGGGAGCTGCGGAGGCCGGCCGATCAACGAAACGGTGATCTCGCCTCCATGGTTAAGGCGTCTGACTGGGCGCGCACGAACGCGATGATGCCCTGTCCAAAGCCCGTTTGAATCCCGTTGGCGGGACCAGTTCGCGCTTTCCCTGGACCCGTGACCGCTGAGGCATTCCACGACGAGACCCTGCCGGCGGAGCCCGCCACGACAACCCATTTCTGCTCGACGTGAGGGCCAAAGTTCTGCTCCAAGCGGATCGGCCAGGACATCCGGGACGACGACGGTTCGGCGGATTCGCAGGCAGCATTGGCCCAGATGGTGGCCGGAATGCGGGAGAAGAGCGACGAATTCCCGGCGCCCGCCGGCAAGGTCTACCTGCCCGAGCCCAAGGTGGGAGCACAGGCCCAAGCACAGCCCTGCCCGCACCTTAAGAGGCCTGGGCGTGCCGGCTGCGGTTGACGCCGGCGATGAAGGATCGGATGACACGGTCGCCTTCCTTCGAATCCTTGCGACCCGCGCCCTCCCGGGGCGGTGCGGTGCAGGGCCAGTGACCCGGAAGGGACGGCCATCCGGGCACTGCGGCCACCGTGCCGATCCGAACCGTCAGGCCTTCACATGAAGCTGAGGCGGCGCGCTCCTATGTCCCCGAACATGAGTTCGACGAATCGGGGGGCGCGGTGCGGCGCCGAAGCAGCCAATCCGGCCGTACATGGTAGTACGCTCGTCTCACCAAGCCTGGGGGTATGGATATGTCGATAAAGTCGGGTTCGCCGCGGGTTCGCGATGTCCTGGGAGTTGTGCTGGTCGTCCAGATGGTGTTCGCCGTGGCGGCGGCTGCCATCGTGATTCTTGACCCGGAGGGCATCCTGGATGAGCCCAGGGACCGGTTGCTGGCCGGTCTGCTCCTTCTGGGGCCCATGGTCATGGCCCTCGTCCTGGCTGTGCGTTTCCGCAGGGGGCACAGGGCCGAGAGGCGCCGCGCGGGGGCTACCGCCCAGTTGATGGACACCGTCCTGACTACCAGCCAGGAGTGGGTGTGGGCGGTCGATAATCAAGGACGTTTTACGTTTTCGAGCCCCAGCAGCGAGAACCTCCTCGGATGGAAACCGGAGGAGTTGCTCGGCCAGCGGTGCGACGTGGTCATTGACGGGGGCGACCTGGCCCGCGCCAAGATTGACGTGGCGGCCGCCCCCGGACCGGGCTGGGCAGGACTCATCGTCCGGTGCCGCCACCGCGACGGCAGGGCCGTGTGGATGGACGTCTCCGGCACCCGCCGCGCGGCCACGGACGACCGGCCCGGCGGCTTCGAGGGCACGAGCCGGATGCTCCCGCCGCTGACGGCGCGGGAGGCTATCGACTCCCTCAACCGCGAACAACTCCAGCTTATGCTCGACCAAGACGGGCTCCTAACCGCCTTCCAGCCCATCCACAGCCTCTCCACGGGCAAACTCCTCGGAGTCGAGGCGCTGACCCGCTTCGTCGACGAGGGTGCGACCGGCACCGAATTTTGGTTCAAAGAGGCCGCCATCGTCGGCCTGCTGAGCGAACTCGAATTCGCCGCCATGGAGAAAGCGCTGGAGGCGGCCCAGGGACTTCCGCCTGACATCTACGTGGCTTTAAACCTTTCCCCGGAGACATGCCTGGATCCGCGCCTGCCGGACTTCCTCAAACGCTCCGGGCTGCCCCCGAAGCGGATCGTCCTGGAGCTGACCGAGCGGCTGGAAGTCTCCGAATACGCCCCGCTACTGTCGGTGCTGGGCCCGCTGCGGAAAGAGGGGCTACGCATCGCCGTGGACGACGCCGGCTCCGGGTTCGCCTCCATGCGCCACGTCCTCCACATCCGGCCCGACATCATCAAACTGGACCGCAGCCTGATCGCCGGGATCGACGACGACCAGGGCCAACACGCGCTCGGCGCTGCCATGGTGGAGTTCGCCCGACAGATCGGCGCCACACTGATTGCCGAAGGCATCGAAACCCCCGAGGAGCTCGCCGCGGTGGCCGGCCTCGGCATGACAGCCGGGCAGGGCTACCTCATCGGCCGCCCCTCGATCGAGCCCAGGGACTGGGCCTCGTGGTCTGAAAGCCTGCGCCTCGGACCCGACCAGGCCTAGACACCTCGCATGGTCCCTGCGGCTGTCCGGGCGCCCTGCGTATAGACGCGGGCCGCCCACAGTTGTAGACCGGCACCTAAGCAGCGACTAAAGGTGGGGTCCAATGATGGTCCGGCAGAGACGTCTCCGTGTCAGCGCCCTCCTGCTTGCCGGCTTCCTGCTCGTCGGCACGTCCTGCGGGGGCGGTGCAGCGGAGGTCGGCAGTTCCGTCCAGGCATTGAAGGGCGCAGGCGAAGACGCCATGAGACTCCTGTCCAGCGAAGCCAAGCCTGCCGAATACTCCGCCCTGTCCGACCGGTTGACGAAGATGGCAGCCGAGGTGCCGGACCCGGGCGGGTTGAAAGCCGACGAGAAGGAGATCCTGGACACCGCCGCGCAGCGCGCCCAGGCCCTTCAGGAGATCGCGCGGATGCTCGGCGTGGCCGACAGTGTCAAAGCCTTGTTCACGCAGGACGCCGTCACCCTGGTCCGGGGACAGCTGCGGCCCCTGCCGCACAGCGCGCAGTTCGAAACGAATCTGGATGAAGCCGCCGGCAAAATCCTCAAAGAAGCCACCTGCGACGCGTTCGCCAACGAGATGAACGCACAAAACCCACAGCCGACCTTCACACCGCGCCCCGGCACAGCACCGGCGCGTCCAGGCAGAAACGTCTACGGCGAATTGACGCAAGCCGTCACCGACGCCAAGACGACGCTGGATGTGGTCCAGAAGTACGTGAACCTCAGCGGGTTGTCCAGCGACATCCTGTCAAAGGCCGCCGGTTATGTGGGCATGGTCAAGAAGACGGTCACGGCAGCCTCCTGGCAAAACGGCGCCGCCGCGCACGCCTACTTCCAGGTCTGCGTGTACCCATAGGGCGGCGTGTCTGCCTCTACCGCCTGCGTCCGTCTCTCGCTGCACCGGCCCTGTTTGCTCCTAGAATGACGGTCATGGAGCCCATCATCCCGGAGTACGCCCGGCTGCGCAGTGCCATCACCGAGCGCCTAAACGCCCACGACCTGCTCGCCGTCATGGATGCTTCTATATTTCGTCTGAGCTCATCACGGTTCACGGCGCTCTTGAAGATCGATGTGAGGCTGGAGCGGACTCTTGTAAGTTTCCGAAGTCTCCGGCGAACACTGCCCAGGCTGGCTGGACTAAACATTGGCTCATAGCGTCCATCTGGCATGCACGTTGAGGGACCGGCTTAAGGGCGAGCTAGCATCTAGTAATGGATGCCGAGCAGTTACTCAAAGGTGGCAATGTCAGCGATGGTGTCGTTCGCATTGGATCGACGGTCCGCAAGCCGTGGATGGACTCAACACCGGGCGTCTTCGAATTCATGACAGCTATTAGGAAAGCCGGCGTCGACGTGCCAGCGGTCCTTGGCCAGGATGAGCAGGGCCGACAAATCACGGAGTTCATTCCGGGGCGACTCGCGCTCGATTCAGATCCACTCACGCATTCGGAGCTTCATCGTGTCGGGGCGATGGTCCGCGCGATCCACGACGCGAGCGAGTCATTCGTTCCCCCGCTTGACGCGCGGTGGACCGTAGCGATCCCGTCGCCCGGCGAAGAATTGGTCTGTCATAACGACTTGGCGCCGTGGAATCTCATCATCGGTGATCGTTGGACGTTTATCGATTGGGACGCTGCCGCACCAAGCACGCGACTGTGGGATCTGGCCTATGCTGCTCAGGCATTCACGCTCTCCTACACGAACCAGGCACCAGAGGAAGCCGCGCAGAATTTGACGGCCTTTGTTGATGGGTACGATGCGGATCGAACTATGCGCGAGCAGCTGCCAGAAGCCATGTCTCAGCGCGCCGCGGCGATGTATTACCTTCTAGAGTCTTCCTATGACGCGGGGCGCGAACCGTGGGGCTCGATGTACGCGGAAGGCCATGGCGACCACTGGCGGGCCGCAACCCGGTATGCAGAGCACAATCAGGAACTTTGGTTGAAAGCGCTACTAACATCCCCACGCTGAGGGGTCCTTGAGCGGACAATGGCCACGTCAGTCGACAACTGCGGCGATGGCCTCAATCTCGACGAGTTGGTCGCGGTAGCCAAGAACAGTTACACCCATCAGCGTGCTCGGCACATCGTGGCCGCCGAATGCCTCCCGGACCACGTCCCACGCCGCTACCAGATCAGCGTGGTGGGCGGACGCGACGAGGATGCGGGTGGAAATCACATCGCCAATGCCGGCACCGGCGGCTTCCAGAGCAAGGCGCATATTCTGGACAGCCTTCTCAGCCTGTGCCGAGTAGTCCCCGACACCAGCCGTCGATCCATCCTCATTCAATGGGCACGCTCCAGCTAAGAAGATGAGTCGCGCGTTGCTGGGAGCGGTTGCCGCTTAGGCGTACCGCGCATCATCGGCAAGTGCGCCCGAACGTATAAGTGTGATCGCGCGCGGCATGGCAGTCCTTCTTGGCGGTTGGATATTGGCTGGTGCCACCCTAGCAACGCGGACGCATCGAGCGCGGGACGATTCATAGGATAGGTTGCTTTCACCGGGCGGTTGCCCGGCCATGAAGGGGGACCATTGCAGACATCAAACGAGGGCCCGGGAACGGGAAAGCCAGCTGGGGGCTCCGACCGTTATGCGTCGGTGCGACCGGCAATAACGCACCGGTCGGCGTCGGGCCGCCCGGTGGCTGTAGGCGTGTGGATATGCGCCGCCGGATTGCTGGCATGGTTGGTGGTTGCCGGAAACCTCGATGCCGCGATACATGCTGCGCCCTGGCTGGCGCTGCTTTCCTGGTTTGTTTATGCATCCCAGTGGAGGCCGTGCCTGCGGATCGACGGCTCTGGGTTTGAGGTGATCAATGGACTGCGCGACCACCAGATACCTTTCGGGACCGTTCAGGACATCCAGGTCCGGTACGCCACAGCGATCTGGGCGGCCGGCAAAAAGTACGTGAGCTGGGGCGCTCCGACCCCGCCCTCCGCATTCGGCCCCGGATTTCAGAATGAAGTAAACCTCAAGAGTCGTCCTTTCACGGTACTTCCGAGCAACGAACGGTTCAGCCAGCCGGAGACGAGAACCGGACGTGACCACATTGTTGCCGCGTGGCAGGATGCCCGAGCCGCCGGATTCGCCTCCACACATGGGGTTGTTGTCTCCAAGTGGAACGCGCCAGTGATCGTCATCGGAATCCTAGCGATTGTGGCCGTGATGACCGCAGCATTGCTGTAAGGGTTGGCCCGCCTACGACGCGCGAGTTCGCTGCTGCAGCGAGCATGAGAAAGCGGTCGGGGGTCCAGCCTGGGTTAGGCACTGGCTGGGTTGATTTGTGCGGGACCTCGCGCCCGATGAGCGCGGCCCGTGGGGTGCAGGCACCAGGACGCCGCCAAGCAACGCTGCCAAAATAACCCAGAAAACTCCGCGACCCACAAGGCTCGGCCGCGAAAGACATTCGCGGCCTGCCCGCAAGCCGATCCTTCACCGAACGCCTAGAAGGGGGAGCCGGGGCCGGCGCGGCGACTGCGTGAGCAGGACTTCTGTTTAGAATCCGTGTTCCAGGACATGATCGAGTGCTGCTCGTCCGGCCGGTCCCCACGCCGGTTTTCCTCCCGGAAGGCCGCGATCGCCGTTTTGTCCCATCTGCATGAGAAACAGGCTCTTCAAAGCGGCTAACCCACGCGCGCGCCGGACTGTTGCCTCATCCGCGTGAGCGTACACATCGAAGAACCGGGAAGCGGTGCCCGCAGGAAGGATTACCCATGCGGCCGCGAGGTCCAAGGCCGGATCACCGGCGAACAAACCACCGAAGTCGATCACGCCAGAGAGCGTCCCGTTCGAAACTACGACATTCGCTGGATGGAGGTCACCGTGAACCCAAACCCGCGGCCCCTCCCATTCCGGCGCCGTAACGGCGTCAGCCCAGACGGCCCGGAGATCATCGGCAACGTCTAACGGGACCACAGCGTCAAAGAAGTGATCGAACACCTCCGTGCACCTTTTAGGGTGTCCACCACGGTCTGTGCTGTCCGGCGCTTCGGCAGGCGCCTCCGCGTGGAGCGCTTTAAGGAATCCAGCTAAAGTTTCCGCTGCGTGGTTTGCACGGCTGATCTGGGCATAGTCCAGTGGCTCACCAGAAACCCACGTCATAACGGTCCACGGCTTCGGGAAGAGCGCGGACGGCACGCCGATCCGGACAGGATTCGGGACCGGAAGCGGCAGTCGCGGGGCAAGGACAGGCAGCCACCGGCACTCCTTACGCTGGAGGTCCGGGGCACGCTCTGAACGCGGCATACGCACGGCGAGCTCATCCCCCAGTCGCCACTGCTGGTTATCCCACCCGCCCGATACCTCACGAATGGCCAGCCCTGCAAGGTCTGGATGCTGCTCCTGCAGCAGGCCATGAACCAGGTCCGGGGTGATCTCAATCTCGGAGTCAATCATACGAAGGCACAGTACTCGGTCCTCGCGAGGACATGTCGCACCTGACCTCGGCCGGGCGCTCCGCCCGTGTGCCCCGAGACGCCCGGGGACAGGTGTATCGGAGCCAGGCCGGGCCATCACTGATTTGGAATCTCCAGGCGATAGGGTGCCTGGGTGAGGGCTTTGCTTTTTGATGTCGACGGCGTCTTGATCGACTCGTATGCCGGATACCGGATGGTGTGGAACCGGTGCAGCGAATCCCGGGGACTGGATGCCGAATTGGTGTGGGCCGCAACGCACGGCCGCCGTCCCGTCGACACGATCGCCGACATCGCCCCGCATCTGGACGCCAGCGTGGAATACGCTGCTTTGCGGCAGCTAATGGGCCGGATTGGTGATCGGTTTCCGCCGATGCCCGGGGCCGCCAAGCTGACAACCGGCCTGCCATCCGAACAGTGGGGCGTTGTCACCAGTGGGCAGAGGCAAACAGTTCTCGCTCGCTTTGCACGATAAGGAATCCCGACGCCTAGCGTCTTAGTCGACAGCGGCGATGTAAAGAACGGCAAACCGGCACCCGACGGTTACCTGCTCGCAGCGAGCATACTTGACGCCAACCCCTTTGATTGCCTCGTCGTAGAGGATGCTCCGGCCGGGGTGGACGCCGGAAAAGCGGCCGGGATGAAAGTGCTGGCGATCGCTGCGACTCATGATGTTCGAGAGCTCGATAAAGCCGATCAAATTGCGCCGGACCTAGTCGCGGCAGCACCGCTCATTCGCTCCTGGCTCGCAAACGACCCCTCCGCCGACAACTGGACCAAAGCGTGAAGCCATCCATGCACTGCGGCAGGCAAAACGCATGGCCATCCCCGCCACGACGGATAGATCTGGTTGCCTCCACATCCCAATTCAGGGGTGTCCAACTTCCTTGGTTCCGGGACACCGCCAACCTGTTACTCTCCCGACCTTAGCCACCTGTCAGCAGCCTTGGAGTGGCAGCCTAGGGCAGTATTGCCGGCGTCAGGAATATTGATGGAGCCCTCGGATGGCGTTGCGAGCTTCGTGCCTGGCGGACGCAGCTGCCTGTGGGCGTCCGAGTTCGGCCAGCCGGAATGCGTAATTATCCAGAGGCGCCGCGAGATCAGGTTCATAGGCTGCAGGTTTGGCGCCGGCTGGACGGTCGATCGAGGTCAGACCCATAGCCGAAAACTGATAACTAGGTTCCCCAGTTATGCTTTTTGCGCGGTGCTTCCCCCTCACCCCCGCCCGTAGTGCCAGGACGGTCAGCGCGCTCATCCAGATGGATCAATCCATACGGATCACCCGCAGGCCGGCGCGGCCAGCAGACCCGTGCGGGCGTTCTGTCAGCCGGCGACGTCGAGTTTTAACAAATGTCACAGATATTTAACCAACCCGCGCGTAACGGGCGTACGCTCGAAGAAGGTCAAGACGCGGCCTCTCGTTTTACTCAGAGGACCGTCTATGTCTGAAAAACTCGCAAAGACCGCCAGTCTCAGCGTGACCGTTGCCGTCGATCTGGACGCCGCTTGTGTCACGGTTCGCCCCGTAGGCACACTGACTTCCGAGAACGTGCGGGGACTACTGGCGGTGGTGCACCGTGCCGAACGCACCCTCCCAGGATTTTCGGTCCAACTGGAGTTGGAGCACCTGCTCGCTCAGTCCCGGAGTGCCATCGACCACCTACGGGATTCCGGCGCCGTCGTGCTTCCCCGGCAGGGGAACTCCCCCAGCCACCTGCACGCCGCATGAGTGCCTGTCCGGGTCTGCGGTGCACTGGACTGTGCCGCTTCAGCGTCGATCCCAATCCGAGGAACCTCGTCCAGTGGAAAGCCGTGCCCTTCACCCCCGACTGACTGCGGAGGCCCCGGCTGTGCTCTGTTGACCGAATGCGGCGTCGATATGGTCCAAGATTTTGGGGGGACCATATCCGCACTGCTTCAAAGTTACTCCGTCACCCTAGAATCTAAATAGCGTCGAGTAGCGGAGGCCAACGATGGCAACTGATCCACAAACCCTACGTGGCATAGCCGAGCAGGACGAAAGCCCGATCAGCGCCTTGCTCGCGACCCAGCTCAGTGATCTGGCGCGGGAACTGCAGCAAGAGGAAGACGTCCATTCGGTTCTCTCGGGCATCGTCGACGCCGCCCTTCATTTGATCCCCGGAACCGCGCAGGCGTCCATCAGCCTGGTCACGGGCCGTAAGAAAGTCGATTCCGAGGTCGCCTCGGGAGAATTGCCCCGACTCGTGGATGCCCTGCAGAACTCCACCGGCCAGGGTCCCTGCCTGGACGCGGCGTACGAACAGCCGGTCGTACGCGTACCCGACCTCAGTAGCGAGCGGCGATGGCCTGAGTTCTCGCGGGGCGCCGTCAAGCTTGGCGCCCGCAGCATGTTGTCGATCCAGCTATTTGTCGCGGGTGACCGGCTGGGAGCACTCAACCTCTACGGGGACGGACCCAACGCATTTAGTGACGAGTCGGAACAGGTCGGGTTGTTAGTCGCGGCACACGCGGCAGTCGCGTTCGCCGACTCCAAGAAGATCAGCCAACTCGGCGAGGCGCTGTTGGCCCGACAGCTGATTGGGCAGGCAGAAGGCATCCTCATGGAGCGCTACAAAATTAACGCCGAACAGGCGTTTATCCTCCTCAGCCGGGCCAGCACCAGGTCCAATACCAAACTGAGGGACATCGCTGAACACCTGGCCAGCAGCGGCGATATCGTCATACCGAAAGCTGCACCGCCTAAGGAGTACCGCCCGCACTGACGGTTCAACTGGGGTCCCGGTTAAATTCCTCGCTGCCGAAGGTCACCTCTGACGTCTTGACGACGCCTGCCGTCCGCCCGGGAGCCGACTGGTTCTCCCAGAAAAGGTTGGTGTGCGCAATGACAAGCTCCGGCGGAGGCGCGCCCCAAGCCGTCAGGTCCTCGGTACTATGGGCATCGGCCACGAGGGTCACGTCGTAGCCCCGCACGAACGCGCCGTGGATGGTGGACCGGATGCATTCGTCCGTCTGCGCGCCGGCCACCAGGAGGCGGCCCACGCCGGCGGCGGCAAGGACTTCTTCAAGGTCGGTGCCCTCGAAGGAATCGCCGTAGGACTTGTGCACCAGCGGCTCCGATTCCTGACGGGGCAGCTCAGGGACGTACTGCCAGGCCTCGCTCCCCCGTTCCAGCTGGGCATCGGAATGCTGGACCCACACAATCGGCACCGCGGCGTCGCGGGCCTTGTCCACCAGCTCGGCGATGTTCGCAATCACGGCGTGACGCCGGTGCACCCCCTCGACCACACCCTGCTGCACGTCGATCACCATCAAGGCGGTGTGCGGCCGACCGGCAAGCGTTGTCATGGGCATCTCCTCAGGCTCGCGGCTCGAATGTTCCGCGCCCCATGGTAGGCCTGAAGGCTGCCTGGATCCATGCCTTTCGGCGGCTAGGCTGGAAGTATGCCAGCCACCGCTCCCCCGCTGCCCCACCCGCCGTCGACCCTGCGCACAGCGCTACTGGCCGCGGCCGCCGACGCAATCCTGATCTTGCTCTTCGCCGCAATCGGACGGGATTCCCACCAGCGCGGCGAGATCATCACCGGGGTCCTAGCAACGGCGTGGCCCTTCCTGGCCGGCGCCGCCCTGGCCTGGCTGGCGCTGCGCCTGTGGCGCGGGCCGCTCGCACTGTGGCCGGCCGGCGTCGCCGTCTGGATCGGAACGGTGGCCGTCGGCATGCTGCTCCGGGCGCTGACCGGGCAGACCGTGGTCCTGCCGTTCGTGATCGTGGCACTGCTCAGCCTGGCCGTTTTCCTGCTCGGCTACCGCCTGCTGGCCGCGGCAGCTCGCCGGTTCCGGGCACGCCGCCTGCGGGGCTGATGGACTAGGCTTGCAAGCACACGGCACTGCCCTCCCGGGCCCCTCACGACGCCGGCAACGGCGCACCAGATCCGAAAGGTCCCCACGTGATCACCGCTTTCGTCCTGATCAAGACAGACGCTTCCGCCATTCCGGAAACCGCTGAAAAAATCTCCGCGATTCCCGGCATCAGCGAGGTCTATTCGGTGACCGGCGAATGGGACCTGATCGCGATTGCGCGCGTTGCCAAGCACGAGGACCTCGCGGACGTCATCGCGGACAAGCTCTCCAAGGTCCCGGCGGTGGTGCACACCACGACGCACATCGCCTTCCGCGCGTACTCACAGCACGACCTCGACGCTGCGTTTGCCTTGGGCTTCGAACAGTAGGAAGCGCGTCAGTCGCGGGAAAGTGCGACCCAGCGGTCCAGTACCGCGGCCGCGGCGCCGGACTCAACCGATTCCTCGGCCCGCTTCATTGCGGCGGCCATCCGGTCGATCAGCGGAGCCGTTGCGTCCAGGTCGAAGGAGACCAGGCCGGCCGCGGCGTTGAGCAGCGTGGCGTCACGGGCGGGGCCGGGCTCGCCGGCCAGCACCGATCGGACGACGGCGGCGTTGGCCTCGGCGTTCCCGCCGCGCAGTTCCTCGACGGTCGCCTGGCGGATCCCCAGCTCGCGCGGGTCGAAGACTTCTTCCGCCACCTGGCCGCCGCGGATTTCCCAGATCCGGGACGGGCCCGTGGTGGTCAGCTCATCGAGCCCGTCGTTGCCACGGAAAACCAGGCCCCGGCTGCCGCGCTGCGCGAGCACTCCGGCCACCAGCGGCGCCATCCGCTCGTTCGCGACGCCGACGGCGGACGCCTGGACGTGGGCCGGGTTGGTCATTGGCCCCAGAAAGTTGAAGGCCGTGGGCACGCCCAGCTCACGCCGCGCCACGGCGGCATGCCGCATCGAAGGGTGGAACACCTGGGCAAAGCAGAACGTGATGCCGGCTTCTTCGGCGTTCCTGGCCACCCGCGCAATGGGCAGGTCCAACCGGACCCCCAGGGCCTCGAGCACATCGGCGGAGCCAGAGGTCGACGACGACGCGCGGCCGCCATGCTTGACCACCTTCGCGCCGGCCCCGGCAGAGACAAGGGCCGCCATGGTGGAGATGTTAACCGTGTTCAGCTGGTCACCACCGGTACCGACAATGTCCAGCTTTTCGCCCGCGATCTCGATCGGGTTTGCGGAGTCGATCATCGCCTCCACCAGGCCGGTGAGTTCCTCCACCGTCTCCCCCTTGGCGCGCAGCGCCACCAGGAAGCCGGCAACCTGGGCAGGCGTCGCCTCGCCGGACATGATGGAGTTCATTGCCCACTCAGTGTCGCCGGCAGTGAGGTTGCTGCCGTTGATAAGGGCGCCGATGAGGCGCGGCCAGGTCTTACCTACCGCCTGTGCTGATGCCTGAGAAGTCACGTCCTGATGCTATCGAGCCGCGGGCCGCAATGCCCAATGCGAAGAGACCGGGAACTTTTCCGCTCGATTTCGCGGCTTTGTAGAAAAAGTCCTGCCGAAACGCGGTTTGCGTTGGGCAGGAGGGACTTTTGCAGACATAATGTCTATGTGACATCTGCGACCCATGCCCCCAGTACCCCGGCGCACCCGACGCTGAATCGCCCGAACATGGTTTCCGTTGGAACCGTCGTCTGGCTGTCCAGTGAGTTGATGTTCTTCGCCGGTCTCTTTGCCATGTACTTCACACTCCGTTCGACTTCCGGACAGATGTGGGCCGAAGAGACAGCCAAGCTCAACTTCCCCTTTGCGCTCGTCAACACGATCGTCCTCGTGGCCAGTTCCTTCACTTGCCAGATGGGCGTCTTCGCCGCCGAACGGCTCCAGCCGCGCAGGCTCGGCGGCCCGCTGAGCTTTACCCGCTGGGGAATGAATGAGTGGTTCACACTCACATTCATCATGGGTTCGTTCTTCGTGGCCGGCCAGGCGACCGAGTACGCCATGCTCGTCTCCGAGCACGTCTCGCTCTCTTCCAACGCCTACGGTTCGGCGTTCTACATGACCACCGGGTTCCACGGCCTGCACGTTATCGGCGGCTTGGTTGCCTTCCTGCTCATCATCGGACGTTCCTTCGCAGCGAAGAAGTTCGGACACTTTGAGGCAACCTCCGCGATCGTCACCTCGTACTACTGGCACTTCGTCGACGTCGTGTGGATTGGCCTCTTCCTGGTCATCTACGTCCTCAAGTAGCCCCACTTGTCTCTCTTTCTACAAGAGATAGAATTTCAAGAAGCGGCTCCCGGAGCCAACGCAGGATCGAATAAAGGAACCACCACGTGAAGGCACTCTCGCAGAAGCGACGTCACCCACTGGCAGCAGTTGCGCTGTTGCTTATGGGCCTCCTCATCACTGGTGGGCTGTACGCCGTTGCCACCACCGTCAACCAGGCCAAGGCCGACACCACAAGCTTCAGCGCAAGCGACGCAGAAGAAGGCGGCAAGCTGTTCGCCGCCAACTGCGCCACCTGCCATGGCATGGGTGCCAGTGGCTCGCAGGCCGGACCGTCGCTCGTCGGCGTCGGCGCCGCCGCCGTTGACTTCCAGGTTGGCACCGGCCGTATGCCCATGCAGATGAACGGCCCGCAGGCTTACAAGAAGCCCGCCCAGTTCAACGAGGCGCAGACCCACCAGCTCGCGGCCTACGTCGCTTCGCTCGGCCCCGGCCCGTCGATCCCCGAGGCTGGTGTGCTCGATGAGAAGGGCGACGCCGCCAAGGGTGGCGAGCTGTTCCGCACCAACTGCGCCATGTGCCACAACGCTGCTGCCGCCGGCGGCGCGCTGACCCGGGGCAAGTTCGCCCCGGCCCTCGCCGACGTTTCCGGCAAGCACATCTACGAAGCCATGGTCACCGGCCCGCAGAACATGCCCGTCTTTTCCGACGCCAACGTCTCCCCCGAAGGCAAGCGCGACATCATCACGTTCCTCAAGCAGATCGAAGCCAACGGCTCCCCCGGCGGTAACGACCTGGGCGCGCTGGGTCCGGTTTCCGAAGGCCTGTTTGTTTGGATCGCCGGATTGGGCGTCATCATCGCCTTCACGATCTGGCTGACTTCGCGGACGTCCTAGGCGCGCCGCGGAACCTGTAAGAATTTTCTGCTGATCCGTCAGCAGTTTGAATTGAAAACTAACTCGGCATTGGCCGAGACGAGAGAAGGATGAGGCGAATTATGGGCAACCATAGTGACGGCAGTCCGAGCCACTCGGGCACCGTAGCTACGGCTGGTCAGAATGAGGTGGAGAAGTTCCAGGATCCTGGAATTCCCCCGCATCGTTTGCGCCTGGCTGACACGGATCCGAGGGCCGCCAAGCGAGCGGAACGGCAGGTGGCCATTCTGTTCGGCGCCTCGGTCGTTGGCACCCTGATATTCCTGGTGGCGTACTTCGCCATCGATCTTGGAGCTGACTCCTCGATCGCCACCATCCGGCTGCAGAACACACTGCTGGGCATCGGCACCGCCTTTGCCATGCTGGGCATCGGCACCGGCATCGTGCACTGGGCCAAGGCCCTTATGCCGGACCACGAAGTGTCGGAAGAGCGCCACGCCATCCGCACCGAAGAGGACCGCCTGGCCGCCGTCCGGATCGTCGACGACATTGTCGAGGAAACCGGCATCAAGCGCCGCCCGCTGATCCGCAACACCCTGCTGGGCGCCGTAGCGCTGGCCCCGCTGCCGGCCCTGGCCGTCTTCGGCGACCTGGGTCCCCGTCCGGACAACAAGCTGGCGCACACCATGTGGGCACCGGTGGACGGCAAGACCAAGCGCCTCACCCGCGACCCCGATGGCACCCCCATCAAGGCCTCGGACGTGACCATCGGCTCCGCCTTCCACGTCATCCCGGAAGGCCTGAACGAGCTGCAAGAAGGCAAGCTGAACGAGAAGGCGAAGTCCGTCGTCCTGCTCATGCGCCTCAACCCGGAATCCCTCAAGCCCTCCCCGGGCCGCGAGGACTGGAGCTACAACGGCATCGTTGCCTACTCCAAGATCTGCACCCACGTTGGTTGCCCTGTTGCCCTCTACGAGCAGCAGACCCACCATCTGCTCTGCCCGTGCCACCAGTCCACCTTCGACCTGACCCAGGAATGCAAGGTTATCTTTGGCCCGGCCAGCCGGCCGCTCCCGCAGCTGCCCATCGCCGTCGACGACGAGGGTTACCTCTACGCCACGAGCGACTTCAAAGAACCTGTTGGACCTAGCTACTGGGAGCGTGATGAGCATGAGCGCAACATCAACAGCTGACACCCCCACCTTTGTCGCCAAGACCAAGGGCGGCCGCATTACCGATTTTGTTGACCAGCGCGTGGGCGGTTCCGGAATGCTCCGGGAATTCGGCCGCAAGGTTTTCCCGGACCACTGGTCCTTCATGTTCGGCGAAGTGGCTCTGTACTCCTTCGTTATCCTGCTGCTCTCCGGCACGTTCCTCACCTTCTTCTTCGATCCGTCGATGGCGGAAACCCACTACCAGGGTTCCTACCTGCCGCTGAAGAACGTCGAAATGTCGGTGGCCTACAACTCCTCGCTGAACATCTCCTTCGATGTCCGCGGCGGGCTGTTCATGCGCCAGGTCCACCACTGGTCGGCCCTGCTGTTCGTGGCCTCGGTATCCGTGCACATGCTGCGCGTCTTCTTCACCGGCGCCTTCCGCAAGCCCCGCGAAATGAACTGGGTGGTCGGCAGCGTGCTGCTCATCCTGGCCATGGCCGCCGGGTTCACCGGCTACTCGCTCCCCGATGACCTGCTCTCCGGCAACGGCCTGCGCATCATCGACGGCGTGATCAAGTCCATCCCGGTGATCGGCACCTACATCTCGTTCTTCCTCTTCGGCGGAGAATTCCCCGGCACCGCCATCATCGGCCGCCTGTACATGCTCCACATCCTGCTGGTTCCCGCGCTGATCCTCCTGATGATCGCCGCGCACCTCTTTATGGTGGTCGTGCACAAGCACACCCAGTACCCCGGCCCGGGCCGAAACGACGGCAACGTCGTCGGCTACCCCCTCGGCCCGGTCTACGCGGCAAAGGCCGGCGGGTTCTTCTTCATCGTGTTCGGTGTCATCGCCCTGATGGCCGGTTTCTTCACGATCAACCCGATCTGGAACTACGGTCCGTACGACCCCTCCCCCGTCTCGGCCGGCACCCAGCCTGACTGGTACATCGGCTTCGTTGACGGCGCGCTGCGCCTGATGCCGGGTACCTTCGGCAACTGGCACGTCGAGCAGGTCTGGTTCGGTCACGTCTTCACCTTCAACGTACTGCTCCCGGCCCTGGTCCCCGCGGGCATCCTGTTCACCGTGATGTTCACCTACCCGTGGATTGAACGCTGGATCACCAAGGACGACCGCGAGCACCACGTCCTCGACCGTCCGCGCAACGCGCCGACCCGTACGGCCATCGGCATGGCCGGCTTTGTCTGGTACTGCGTGATGTGGGCCGCGGCAGGTTCGGACCTCATCGCCACGCACTTCCACGTGGCCCTGAACGATGTCACCTACTGGCTCCGCGCACTGTTCTTCATCGGCCCGGTCATCGCCTTCATCGTCACGAAGCGTGTCGCCCTGGCCCTGCAGCGCAAGGACCGCGAGATCGCCCTCCACGGCCGCGAGACCGGCCGCATCGTGCGCCTGCCGCACGGCGAATTCATCGAGGTCCACGCACCGCTGGACGAATACAAGCGCTACAAGCTGGTCGGCTTCGAATCCCCGTCGCCGCTCCCGGCCGAGCCGAACAGCCACGGCATCGTGGACCGCAAGGAGAAGCGCCGCGCGCTGCTCTCCAAGTGGTTCTTCGAGGACCGGGTCGCCCCGGCAACCCCGGCCGAGCTCGCGGCGGCCCACGGCCACCACGGTGAGCACGAGGCGGTTGCCCAGGCTGCGGAGCAGAAGAGCCTCAGCCACTAGCACCCGGCACTAGCCAACAGAGAGGCCCGGTCCATCAGGACCGGGCCTTTTTGCTGGTCAGGCGCGGTAGCCCGTGGCGTAATTGCGGGTGGGGCGGACGCCGGGGCGCTGCAGGGGCACCCAGAGCTTGTACCGGTCAGCCCGGTAATAGGAGACCGAATAGTCAACCATGGCCCGGGCGACGAAGGCATGCCGCTGGATCTTCAGCAGCGGCGACCCTACCTCCACGTTGAGCAGCCGGGCCGTCGACGGCGACGCCGCCGTCGCCTCGATCATGTCCTCGCCCCACTCCATCACCAGCCCGTAGCGCTCGCTCAGCACGTTGTAGAGCGACGTCGGCGGCTCCCCGTCGAGCAGGCCGGGCACGCGGTGCGCGGGAATGAAGTTCTCGTCCACGCTCATCGGCTCATTGTCAGCCAGCAGGAGGCGCCGGAACCGCACCAGCGGCGTTCCCTCCTCCAACTGGAGCTCGCGGGCCAGGAAGGCGCTGGCGTTGATCTGTTCGAAGCTGAGAACCTTGGCGGCCGGCACCATGCCGCGGCGCTGCATCTCCTCGCTATAGGAGGTGAGTTTTACCTGGAGGTCCAGTTTGGGCTTGCGCACAAACGTACCAAGGCCGACAACACGTTCGATCACTTCCTCGCCCACCAGGGCGTCGATAGCCTGGCGCACGGTCATCCGGGCCAGGCCGAAACGCTCGGAGAGGTCCCGCTCGGACGGCAGGGCCGAACCCGGCGGACAGGAGCTAGCAATGTGCGCGCGAAGGATTTCGCGGAGCTGGACGTAGATGGGGACCCCGCTGTGCCGGTCAATCTCCCCGGCCATCCGGCTCGCATTAGAGCCCACGGAAAAACCTGCTGCAATCGTTCATACCTCAAGCCTAGGGCACTTTGGCGGCAGGTCTAGACCACCGGATGATGCGGTTCGCCCGGCGCCCCTCCCCCGGCTACGCTGGAAATGCCCCCGGCTGAAGGAGTTCCATTGCCCGCACGCAAGGCCATCGTCCAGGCCTCCATCGGACTACATGCCCGTCCGGCGGCAGTCTTCGTCCGCGCCGTGACGCAGAGCGGTCTCCCGGTCACGATCAGCAGGGACGGACGGCCCGGCGTCGACGCCCGTTCGCTCCTGGAGGTCATGACGGAGGACTTCCCGTGCGGCTGCGAGGTGGAGCTGGAGGTCCGGGCCGACGCTGTCCCGGCGGACTCCAGCGTCGCAGACGCCGAGCGTACCCTTTCCGAGCTCTGCGCCCTGCTGGAGTCGCAGGCGGGTTGAGCAGGCGCGCTGAGCAGAAAAACACGGGCCAACGCAAGCACGAACGACGTCGGGCCCCACCAGAAGGTGGGGCCCGACGTCGTTGCTGTCAGCGCAGCTAGCTAGTGCGCGTGGTCACCGCGGCTGTACTCGTAAACCCAACCCACGAGCGCCACCACGGCGAGGCCGCCGGCGATGAACGTGATCCAGAAACCCACGGCCAGGCCGAGGAACCCGCCGGCAGATGCCAATCCGAGGACCAGCGGCCACCAGCTCCAGGGGCTAAAGTGGCCCTGCTCGCCGGCACCTTCGTGGATCTCAGCATCGCTGCGATCCTCGGGGCGCATGCCCACGCGACGGCCGGTGAAGCCAAGGTAGGCACCGATCATGCCGGCGAGGCCGGCTACGAGCAGGAGGGCGAGGTAGCCCACCGGCTCAGTCCAGCCGGTCACAATCCCGTAGACGATGGCAACTGGGACGAAGAAGAAGACTCCCAGTCCAAAAATCCTTGATTCGATTTTCACTGGGCCTGATCCTTCTGGTCGGCGTTACCGAGGGTCGCTGCTGCCGGAGCAGGAGTGTCGACGGTGTAGTACTGGGAGAGCTCGGGGTGGTGCAGGTCCAGGGCAGGACGCTCCGAGCGGATCCGCGGCAGCGAGGTGAAGTTGTGACGCGGCGGCGGGCAGGACGTCGCCCATTCGAGCGAGGCACCGAAGCCCCAGGGGTCATCGACCAGGACCTTCTCGTTGCTGCGCCAGGTGATGTAAACGTTCCAGAAGAACGGGATCAGCGACGCGCCCAAGAGGAAGGACGAGTAGGTAGAGAACTGGTTCATCCAGGTGAAGTTGTCCTGCGGCATGTAGTCCGCGTAGCGGCGGGGCATGCCCTCGACGCCGAGCCAGTGCTGGATGAGGAAGGTGCCGTGGAAGCCCAGGAAGAGCATCCAGAAGTGGATCTTGCCAAGGCGCTCGTTGAGCATCTTGCCGGTCCACTTCGGCCACCAGAAGTAGAACCCTGCGAACATCGCGAACACCACGGTGCCGAAGACCACGTAGTGGAAGTGCGCCACCACGAAGTAGGAGTCGGAGACGTGGAAGTCCAGCGGCGGGGAGGCCAGGATGATGCCGGTCAGGCCGCCGAAGAGGAAGGTCGCCAGGAAGCCGATGCTCCACAGCATGGGGGTTTCAAAGGTGATGGAACCCCGCCACATGGTGCCGATCCAGTTGAAGAACTTCACGCCGGTGGGAACCGCGATCAGCATCGTCATGAAGGAGAAGAACGGCAGCAGAACCGAACCGGTGACGTACATGTGGTGCGCCCACACGGTCACGGACAGTGCGGCAATCGAGATCGTCGCGTAGACCAGGCCCTTGTAGCCGAAGATCGGCTTGCGGCTGAAGACCGGGAAGATCTCGGAGACGATGCCGAAGAACGGCAGCGCGATGATGTACACCTCGGGGTGGCCGAAGAACCAGAACAGGTGCTGCCAGAGGACGGCACCGCCGTTCTCCGGGTCGAAGATATGGGCGCCGAACCGGCGGTCCGCGCCGAGGGCGAACAGGGCGGCGGCCAGCGGCGGGAAGGCCATGAGCACCAGAATCGCGGTGACCAGAACGTTCCAGGTGAAGATCGGCATGCGCCACATGGTCATGCCCGGGGCACGCATGCAGATGATCGTGGTGATGAAGTTGACCGCACCGAGGATGGTGCCGAAGCCGGAGAGCGCCAGGCCGAAGACCCAGAGGTCACCGCCGACGCCGGGGCTGAAGGTCGTGTTGGACAGCGGCGCGTAAGCGAACCAGCCGAATGACGCGGCACCCTGCGGGGTGATGAAGCCGGACACGGCGATCGTGGAACCGAACAGGAAGAACCAGAAGGCCAGCGCGTTGAGCCGCGGGAAGGCGACGTCGGGGGCGCCGATCTGCAGCGGCATGATGACGTTGGCGAAGCCGGCGAACAGCGGCGTCGCGAACATCAGCAGCATGACGGTGCCGTGCATGGTGAACAGCTGGTTGTACTGCTCTTTGGTCTGCAGGATCTGCATGCCGGGCTCGAAGAGCTCGGCGCGGATCAGCAGCGCCATCACGCCGCCAAAGCAGAAGAACACGAAGGACGCGATCAGGTACATGTACCCGATGGTCTTGTGGTCGGTGGAGGTGATCCAGTTGACGACGATGCGCCCCTTGGATTTGGGTACTACGGGAGCCTCAAGGATCCCTGAGGGCTGAGAGTAGGTCGTTGCCACTTCGCGCTCCCCTTACTTGTTCTCGGTCGGGGCCGGGTTGCGGTCGTACTCTTCGCCGAGCAGTCCGGTGTTGCCGTCCTGGCTGAGCTTGTCCAGGTGGGCCTTGAACTCCGCATCGGAGACAACCTTCACACGGAACAGCATTTCGGAGTGGTACTCACCACAGAGTTCGGCGCACTTGCCGTCGTAGGTTCCCTCTTTGGTGGGGGTGAACCGGATGTAGTTGGTCTTGCCCGGGATCATGTCGCGCTTCTGTAGGAAGGCGGGAACCCAGAAGGAGTGGATGACGTCGCGGGCGTTGAGCTCGAGGTCAACCGACTTGTTGACCGGCAGGTACAGGGTGGGCAGCTTTTCCTTGTCCACCTCGTTGCCGGTGAGGTGCGCCTGGACGCCGGCCTCGTGGACGTCGCCGGTGACGACGTCGCCCTTCTTGTAGTTGAAGTCCCAGGCCCACTGCTTGGCGCGGACGTCGACGACGACGTCGGCCGGCTGGTCCCGGTTGTCAATGGCCTGCTGGTCGCGGTCGGTGAAGTAGAAGAACACCAGGACCATAAAGAGCGGGATCGTCAGGTAGAAGACCTCGAGCGGCAGGTTAAAGCTGTTCTGGCGGGGGAACCCGACGGTGCCCTTGCGCCGCCGGTAGGCGACGATGCACCAGATCATCAAACCCCAGGTAATGATGCCGACGACCAGCGCGGCAATCCATGAGTTGACCCAGAGGTCCATGATGCGGTCAGTGTGGTTGGTGGTGCCCCGCTCAGTGGGCAGCCACCCTTTCTGTACCTCTGGTGAACATCCAGTCAATGCCAACGCGCCGGCTAGTGCCAAGCCAGTGATCGTAGTGATCTGTTTGCGTCGGCTGCCGGTTCGGTTCTGCGAACTCACAGACGGCCCTTCCTACTTGTTGCTGTCGCCCGGCCGCCGATGGCGTTCCGGGCACACTAAAAGTTTTACTACTCGGTGTAGAGCTTACCGCTCCCCGCGAGTTTTCGCCCACATGTCCGCACCGTGCGTCGGAGGCAGTTTCAATGCTTCCGCCGACCGCTCCCCGGACGGCACTAAGGCCGGGCTGATTGCCCGGCCTTAGACCTTAGTGGAAGGAGTCCCCGCAGGCGCAGGATCCGCCTGCGTTGGGGTTGTCGATGGTGAATCCCTGCTTCGAGATTGTGTCCTCGAAGTCGATGCTCGCACCGCTCAGATAGGGGACGCTCATCTTGTCGACGACGACTTCGACGCCGTCGTAGTCGCGGACGGCGTCGCCCTCGAGGAGCCGCTCGTCGAAGTAGAGCTGGTAGATCAGCCCGGAGCACCCGCCCGGCTGCACGGCAACGCGGAGGCGAAGATCAGTGCGGCCTTCCTGTTCCAGCAGGCTGCGGACCTTGCCGGCGGCGACGTCGGTCAGCTGGACCTCGTGGCTGGCCAGTTCCTGGTCCGCCTGGACGGTGGTGTCGGCGCTGTTTTCATTGGTTGTAGTGCTCATGGCCTACCTTCTTACGACGGTCGTGGCGGCTCCGCCTGCGCGGTGCCCGCCCCTACTTAAACGGTATGGGCTATAGCTACATGCTACGTCGATCAGCGGTGTAGCTCTAACTCCTGGCGTAACCGTCGGTACCGGCTGAATGTTCCCCGGAAACGCCGAAGGACAGGCCCGCGCACGCTGCGCCCTCAGGCAAGGCCCTCGGCGTTCAGCCGGGCCAGCAGGAGCGCCTCGGCAATAATCGCGTTCCGGAAGTCACCCAGGTGGAGCGACTCGTTGGCGCTGTGCGCCCGCGAATCGGGATCCTCCACGCCGGTGACCAGGATCTGCACGTCCGGGTAGAGCTCGGTCAGGTCCGCGATGAACGGGATCGAGCCGCCGATGCCCGTCTCGACCGCGGGCACTCCCCACGCCTCGCCGAGCGCCCACATCGCCATGCTGGCGGCGGTGGAGGTGGTGTCCGTGAGGAACGCATTGCCGCTCTCCCCCGGGGTGAACACCACCTCGGCGCCGAACGGCGCATGGGCTTCAACGTGCCGCCTCACGGCCTCCATGGCCTCGGCCGGGTCCTGGCCCGGGGCGAGCCGCAGGCTGAACTTGGCGCGGGCGCGCGGCAACAGGGTGTTGGACGCGACATCCACGGCGGGGGCGTCGAAGCCGATGATGGACAGCGCGGGTTTGGTCCACAGGCGCGACGCGATGGAACCGGTGCCGGCGAGCTTCACCCCGTCGAGCACGGACGCATCGTTGCGGTATTCCTCTTCGGTGAGGTCGACGGCGACGTCGTCCCGGCTGACGAGGCCCTCGATCGCCACGCTGCCTTCGGCGTCGTGCAGGGTGGCGATCAGCCGCGCCAGCAGGGTCGGAGCATCGAGAACGGGTCCGCCGAACATGCCGGAGTGGACGGCGTGGTCCAGCACCTTGACCTCGATGGTGCCATCCACCAGGCCGCGCAGGCTGGTGGTGAGCGCGGGGATACCGACTTTCCAGTTGGAGGAGTCGGCCACCACAATCACGTCCGAGCGCAACAGTTCCTGGTGGGTTTCCAGGAAGGCACGGAAAGTCGGTGAGCCGGCTTCCTCCTCGCCCTCGAAGAAGAAGGTCACGCCGAGGCCCAGCTCGTCCCCCAGCACGCGGGTCACGGCGGAGTAGGCGGCGACGTGCGCCAGGATGCCGGCCTTGTCGTCCGCGGCGCCGCGCCCGTAGAGGCGGCCTTCGCGCTCGACGGCGGCGAACGGCTCGGTCTCCCAGAGCGCGAGGTCGCCGGTGGGCTGGACGTCATGGTGGGCGTAGAGCAGGATGGTGGGCTTGCCGGCTGCGGCCCGGCGGGTCGCGACGACGGCCGGGCCGCCGGGGGTGCCGTCCTCCTTGTCGCAGCGCAGGATCTGGACGTCCTCAAATCCGCTGGCGCGGACCAGTTCGGCGACGGCCTCGGCGCTGGCGTTCAGCGGGGCGGGGTCGAAACTGGGCCAGGCGATGCCGGGAATGGCCACCAGCTCCTTCAACTGTTCGACGGTGGCGTCGAAGGATTCGGTGACGGCCTGGCGGAGGGCTGCGGCATCGATGGAGCCGCTGGCTGAGGATTGCGGGATCCCCGCGGATGATGAAGTCATGGCCAAAACACTACCGTGTCCGGCATCACGACCATCAGCGCCACGGTGCCGTGGACTGGGCCTCCCGCCGCCCACGGCAGGGTACTCTGGAGGGGTGTTTGGACGTAGAAAAGAAGCGCCCTCGGCGCAGGACGTAGTTGACCAGCAGGTAGCCGAAGCGGCAGCCCGGGACACCGCCATCGGCAAGGGCGCGCCCACGCCCAAGCGCAGCGCCCAGGTGGCCGCCCGCAAGCGGCCGCTTGTTCCTGAGGACCGCAAGGCCTCCAGGGCAGCCGAGCGCACCGCCGTCGCCGAGCAGCGCCTCAAGATGCGCCAGGCCATGGACACCGGTGACGAGAAGTTCCTGCCGCTGCGCGACAAGGGCCCACAGAAGCGGTTCGCGCGCGACTACGTGGACGCGCGGTTCAGCCTCGGCGAGTACCTGATGTTCGGCGCCCTCGTCTTCGTCGTCATTTCCCTGCTGGTCCCCGCGAGCAGCGAACAGATGATCTACGTCCTCGGCGGTTTCTGGGTGATGTTCCTGGCCGTCTTCGTCGACGTCTTTATCCTCTCCCGCAAGCTCAAGAAGCGTCTTGCCGAGAAGTTCGGCGAGGTCGAGCGCGGCACCGTCTGGTACGGCTCCATGCGCTCCCTGCAGTTCCGCCGCCTGCGGCTGCCCAAGCCCCAGGTCAAGCGCGGCGAATTCCCCGCCTGATTCACACCTTCAACAAGGAGAGCCCCCGGCAGCTACCGGGGGCTCTTTTCGTTCGTCCGGGGTCCGCGGAGGGCGTCCCGGCGCCGCCTAGCGCCGGGACGGGTGCTTCGCGAGCAGCCGGTTGATCCGCGCCGCCCAGAAGGGACCCTCATAGAGGAAGGCCGTGTAGCCCTGCACCAGGGTGGCGCCGGCGTCGAGGCGCTGCTGGACATCCTGCGCCGTCTCCACACCGCCCACCGAGACCAGGGTGATGGCACCGCCGGTGGCGGCCTTGAGCCTGGACAGCACCTCGAGCGACCGCTGCTTCAGCGGCGCGCCGGAGAGTCCGCCGGCCCCGCACGCCTCGACCTGTTCCGGGCTGGAGACAAGCCCGTCGCGGCCGATGGTGGTGTTGGTGGCGATGATGCCGTCCAGCTTCAGGTCAAGGGCCAGCCGGGCGACGTCGTCGATGTCCTCGTCGCTAAGGTCCGGGGCGATCTTCACCAGCAGCGGCACGTGCCGCCCGGCGGCGCTGTCCGCCGCTTCCCCCACCGCGGTCAGCAGCGGCCGCAGGGTGTTGACGTCCTGCAGCAGGCGCAGCCCCGGGGTGTTTGGGGAACTGACGTTGACCACCAGGTAATCGGCTGCGGGCGCGAGGCTGCGGGCGCTGACCAGGTAGTCCGCCACCGCGTCCTCGAGCTCCACGACCTTGCTCTTGCCGATGTTGACGCCGATGACCGGGCGGACGCCGGGGTAGCGGCGTTGCAGGGCGGCGCGTGCGGAGCGGAGCCGGGGTGCCACGGCGGCGGCGCCGTCGTTGTTGAAACCCATCCGGTTGATCACGGCGCGGTCCTCGACCAGGCGGAACAGCCGGGGCGCCGGGTTGCCGGGCTGCGCTTGACCCGTGATGGTGCCGACCTCGACGTGGCCGAAGCCGAGGTCGGTCAGCGCCTCGATGCCGTGGCCTTCCTTGTCAAAGCCCGCGGCCAGCCCGAACGGCGAAGGGAACGTCAGGCCGAAGGCCTCGGTCCGCAACGAGGCTGCCGGGGCGGTGAACCGCTGCAACACCCGTCCGGCCCCGCAGCTGTTGGCCAGCCGGATGGCCCGAAAACCGATCTTGTGGGCGCGCTCGGCGTCCATCCAGGAGAAGGCGAGCCGGAAGAAGGTGGGATATACGCGCATGCCCCTAGTTTTCCGGTTCCGGCCGCGCAAACCAAAATGCCGCCGGCAAACGCGCCAAAACCAGACAAAACCTCGGCCCGGCGGGCGCTAGCATGAAGCCATGACCAGCGATGATGCAGTCCACAGCAACGGCCCGGCAGCGGCTTCCGAAGCACGGATCGAGGCTGACGTGGTGGTTGTCGGCGCCGGACTGGCCGGGCTGGTGGCCGCGGCGGAGGCGTATGCCGCGGGCCGGCGGGTAGCGGTCCTGGACCAGGAACCCGAGGCTTCGGCGGGCGGCCAGGCGCACTGGTCCTTCGGCGGCCTCTTCCTGGTCAACACCCCGGAGCAGCGCCGGCTGGGCGTCCGCGACAGCGCGCAGCTTGCCTTGGCGGACTGGCTCTCCTCCGCCGCCTTCGACCGGCCCGAGGACGCCCTGGCCCGGCAGTGGGCGGAGGCCTACGTGGACTTCGCGGCCGGCGAGAAGCGTGCCTGGCTTGCCTCCCTGGGCGTCGGGCTGTTCCCGCTGGTGCAGTGGGCCGAGCGCGGGGGCTACGGCCCCGACGGCCACGGCAACACCGTCCCGCGCTTCCACGTCGCCTGGGGAACCGGCCCGGCGCTGGTCGCGCCCTTCCTGGCCAAGCTCCGCGAAGGCGTGGCCGCCAGACGCGTGTCCTTTTACTTCCGGCATCGCGCCACCGAACTGACGACGACGGCGGGCCGGCTCAGCGGCGTCCGCGGCGAGGTCCTGGTGACCAGCGCCGAAGCCCGGGGCGAACAGTCCTCCCGCACGTCCGCCGGCGCTTTCGAGGCCGATGCCGGCGCCGTCGTCGTCACTACCGGCGGCATTGGCGGGAACCACGACGCGGTCCGGCGGCAATGGCCTGGTGGCGGCGCTCCGGCGTCGATGCTCAGCGGTGTCCCGGCCTCGGTGGACGGCGACTTCCTGGCCGCGGTGGACCGCGCCGGTGGCCGGCTGATCAACGGCGACCGGATGTGGCACTATCCGGAAGGCATCCACAACCATTCCCCGGTCTGGCCGCGGCACGGGATCAGGATCCTGCCCGGACCGTCTGCGCTCTGGCTCGATGCCACGGGCAGGATGCTCCCCGCCCCGCTTTTCCCGGGCTTCGACTCGCTCGGCGCGCTCCGGCACATCCTCGGCACCGGGCACACCCACTCCTGGTTCGTGTTGAACAAGACCATCGCGATGAAGGAATTCGCGCTCTCCGGCTCCGAGCAGAACCCGGACCTGACCGGTAAGGACCTCCGCCTGCTCGCCGGCCGCCTCAAACCGGCCGGGGACAGCCCACTGCAGCGCTTCCTGGACCGGGGTGTCGACTTCCTGCAAGCCGGCCGCCCTACGGAGCTCGCCGCGAAGATGAACTCCCTCACCGGTGCGCCGCTCATCGACGCCGCGGAGCTGGACCGCCTGGTCCGGTCCAGGGACCGGCAGTTCACCAGCGGGCTGGGCAAAGATCCGCAGCTCGCGGCGATCCGCGCCGCCCGGCGCTTCGCCACGGACAAGATCATGCGGGTGGCGCCGCCGCACCGGATGCTCGATCCCCGGCACGGGCCGCTGTTGGCGGTCCGCCTCTCGGTCCTCACCCGCAAGAGCCTCGGCGGGATCCAAACGGATCTGCACTCGCGGGTCCTGGACGGCGCCGGCCGCCCGGTGGCCGGGCTCTACGCCGCCGGCGAGGCGGCCGGGTTTGGCGGCGGCGGCATCCACGGGTACCGCGCCCTGGAAGGAACGTTCCTTGGCGGGTGCCTGTTCTCCGGCCGTGCGGCTGGCCGCGCCGCGGCCTCCGCCCTCTAGCCGGCCGACCGGGAGGATCAGATGGACTGGCAGACCGACATCCTGGGTGAGGACTTCGCGGCGTGCCCCTTCCAGACCACCGGACCGGACGGCGTCGAACGCACCGCCACCCTGGTCCGGCACATTCCCGCCTCGGGCGCCGGGAGCGCACCCCGGCGTGCGGTGCTGTTCCTGCACGGCTGGAGCGACTACTTCTTCAACGAGGAGCTCGCGGAATTCTGGACCGGCCAGGGTTTCGTTTTCTTCGCACTGGACATGCACAACCACGGCCGGAGCCTGCGGCCCGGCACCCACGGCGGCTACGTCGCGGACCTGGCCGACTACGACGCCGAGATTACGGCGGCGATCGGCATGATCGAGTCCCTGGCTCCCAAGGGCGCACCTCCCCCGCCGGTAACCCTGATGGGGCATTCCACCGGCGGACTCATCGCCGCGCTCTGGGCGAGCCGGCACCCTGGCCGCGCCGCCCAGCTGGTCCTCGACAGCCCCTGGCTCGAGATGCACGGCAGCCCTGCCGTCCGCCGCGCCGCACGGGCCATGGTGGAGCCGCTGGCACGCTTCCGGCCCGAATCCGTGATCCGGCTCCCCGAGCGCGCCTTTTACTGGCGCAGCATCAGCAGCGCCGCGGAAGGCGAATGGGTCCTGGATGACAACTACCGGCCGCCGCGGGCGTTCCCGGTTCGGGCCGGCTGGCTCAGCGCCGTACTCGCCGGCCAGTCCCGCGTCGCCCGGGGACTGAATATCGACGTCCCCATCCTGGTGCTGATCTCCGGCGCCAGCGCCAACGGAATGTTCTGGAAAGAGTCGATGCGGCGCACCGACGCCGTCCTGGACGTCAACACGATCGCCCTGCGCGCCCTCAGCCTGGGCCGCACCGTGACCCTCGAACGGATCGACGGCGCCCTGCACGACGTTTTCCTCTCCGCCCCACGGGTCCGGGCCGACGCCTATGCCCGTCTCGCCCGCTGGATCCGGGCCTATGTCACGGACGACGGCGGGCAGCAATGACGGTGCCCGCAGCGCAGCTTTGGCAGCGGGATGTCCTGGGGAGCCGCTTTGAGTCCCTGGAGCTGGCCTTGAGCCCGGATGACGAGGGACCCGTCGTCGCCACCCTGGTCCGTCCACGGCAGCACCCGGAAGTGCCCGGCCCGGCCGGGCAGGCAAAGGTGGTCCTCTACCTGCACGGCTGGGCCGACTACTTCCTGCAGGCCGAACTTGCCGACCAGCTCGTGGCCGGCGGCTTCCACTTCTACGCCCTGGACCTGCAGAAGTTCGGGCGCAGCCTGCGGAGCTGGCAGACGCCCGGCTACACCACGGACCTGGCGGTCTACGACGAGGACCTCGACGCAGCCCTCGCCGCCGTCAAGGCGGACGTCACCAACCGAACGGGCATCCCGGGAGTGCCGACGGTGCATCTGCTCGCGCATTCTTTCGGGGGCCTGGTGGCCGCGTTGTGGGCCGACCGGAACCCTGGAGCCCTCGGCACCCTCATCCTGAACGCGCCGTGGCTGGAACTTCAGGGCAGCAGCCTGATCCGGAACATCGCCATGCAGCTGGTCGAACCGCTGGCCCGCACCGACCCCCGGCGGCCGTTGCTGCTGCCCAGCATGCCCGGCTACTGGGACAGCGTCAGCCGCACGGCCCACGGTGAGTGGGAGCTGGAGCCGCAATGGCGGCCCCGGGCGTCGTTCCCGATCCGGCCGGGATGGACCAAGGCGGTCCTGGCCGGTCACGCGGCCGTGCAGCGGAGACTAGACATCACGTCGCCGGTGCTGGTGATGCTGTCCGGACGCACCCGGATCCAGGCCGAATGGTCCGAGGGACTGATGGACCTCGACGCCGTGATCGACGTGGAGGAAACGGCGCGCCGGGCGCTTGGGCTGGGCCGCCGGACGGCCGTCTTCCGCTACCCGGGGGCGATCCACGACGTCTTCCTCTCGCGCCCCGCGGTGCGGCGGGAAGCCTACGCGGATCTGCTGCTCTGGCTGAGCCTGTACCCCGGATAGCGGGCCCGGCCGGCTGAGGCGGCCCGGTCCCCCGGGCTCAGGCCGGGTTCAGCGGGGCGGCCGCGTCGACGGCTCCGCCATACCGGCGGTCCCGCTGGGCGTAGATTTCGACGGCGTCCCACAGGGTCCGCCGGTCCACGTCCGGCCATAGCGTGTCGAGGAAGACGAACTCGGCGTAGGCGGACTGCCAGAGCATGAAGTTGGACAGCCGCTGCTCGCCGGAGCTGCGCAGGAACAGGTCGACGTCGGGCAGGTCCGGCTCGTCGAGGTACTTCTGGATGGTCCGCTCGGTGATGGCGCCGGGTTTGAGCCGACCCGCGGCGACCTCCTCGGCGATCGCGGAGACGGCATCGGCGATCTCTGCCCGGCCGCCGTAGTTAACACACATGTTCAAGGTGCAGGTGCTGTTGCCGCGGGTGTACTCCTCGGCCTCCTCGAGCTCCCGGATCACCGAGCCCCAGAGCTTGGGCCGCCGCCCGGACCAGCGGATCCGCACACCCCATTCGTCGAGCTGGTTCCGCTGGCGGCGCAGCACATCCTTGTTAAATCCCATCAGGAAGCGCACTTCCTCGGGCGAGCGGCGCCAGTTCTCGGTGGAAAACGCGTAAACGCTGACATGCTCGATGCCCAGTTCGATGGCCCCGGCCATGACATCCAGCAGGGCCGGCTCCCCCGCCTTGTGGCCCTCAATCCGGGGCAGGCCGCGCTGGTTCGCCCAGCGGCCGTTGCCGTCCATCACGATCGCGACGTGCTTCGGGATGAACTCCGCCGGGATGGCGGGCGGCAGGGCACCGGAGGGGTGCGGGTAGGGCGCCACTACCTCGGCGGCGCGCCGGCGGACCGGGTTCTTCTTCTTTCCCAAGGCCACGGCTATGTTCGCTCCACATGTTTGAGGGATTTCAGGACACGTTCCAGATGCCACTGCAGGTAGCTGGCCACCAGGCCCGCTGCTTCCCGGCGGTGGGCGGGCGCAGAGGCGTCCGCCGCCGTCCAGTTACCGGTCAGCAGCGCCCCCAGCAACAGCACCGTCTCCGCGGCGGGCGCGGGGGAACCGGGCGGCCGGCACTCCCCGCAGACCATGCCGCCCAGCGAGGCGGAAAACGCGGTGTGCGGTCCAGGGGCGCCGCAGCGGGCGCAGTCGGTGAAGCTGGGCGCCCAGCCGCCGGTGGACAGGGCACGCAACAGGTAGGAATCCAGGATGAGCTCGGGGGCGTGGTCGCCCCGGCTCAGCGACGCCAGCGCCCCGACCAGCAGGTTGTACTGGGCGGTTCCGGCCTCGCCGTCGACGTCGGTGAGCTTCTCAGCAGTTTCGGTCATCGCGGCGGCGACAGTGTAGCGGCCGTAGTCGGCGGCGATGTTGGAGCCGTAGGCGCCCTTGGCGACGGCCTGGGTGACGACGTCCAGGGTGCGGCCGGAGATGAGCTGGAGGTCCGCGACCATGAAGGGTTCCAGCCTCGCGCCGAAGCGGCTGCTGGTTCGGCGGACGCCCTTGGCGACGGCCCGGACCTGGCCATGGTGCTTAGTCAGCAAGGTGATGATGCGGTCCGCTTCGCCGAGCTTGTGGGTGCGCAGGACGACGGCGTCGTCGCGGTACGCGCGCGCAGCAAAGGAGGAAGGTTGGGCCACAGTTAATCTTCGCACTGACTTTGGGGAAACACTGCCATTGGAAAAGCGGCGCTGCCGGGACGCAGCGCCGCGCCGCCGGAAACTCCGGCGGCGCGGCGCCCCGGGCTGCTAGGCGCGGGCGTCCCGGATGGCACGGTTGACAGCAGAGATGACGGCCTTGAGCGAGGCCATGGAGGTGTTGGCGTCAATCCCGACACCCCACAGCACCCGCTCCCCCACGGCACATTCGACGTAAGCAGCGGCCTGGGCGCTGCCGCCCTCGGACAGGGCGTGCTCGCTGTAGTCGAGCACGCGGACATCCACGCCGTCCTCGCGCAGGATGCTCAGCAGCGCGGCGATCGGGCCGTTACCGGTCCCGGTGCGCCGCAACGGCTTGCCATCCACCTTCAGCGCGGCGGTCAGCGTCATGGTGCCGTCCTCGTCCGACTCGGTGCTGACCGCGCCGAGGGCGTAGCGGCCCCACTGGGCCTCGGCGGCAGCCGAGGGCAGGTACTCGTCCTGGAAGAGCTGCCACAGCTGGCCGCCGCTGACTTCGCCGCCCACCGTGTCGGTGCGGCGCTGGATGACGCCGGAGAACTCGATCTGTGCCCGGCGCGGCAGGTCCAGGTTGTGCTCGTTCTTGAGCAGGTAGGCCACGCCGCCCTTGCCGGATTGCGAATTCACCCGGATGACGGCCTCGTAGCTGCGGCCGAGGTCCTTGGGGTCCACGGGCAGGTACGGGACCTGCCAGGCGTAGTCGGCCACGTCCTTGCCCGCGGCGGCTGCGTCCCTCTCCAGCGCTTCCAGGCCCTTCTTGATGGCGTCCTGGTGCGAGCCGGAGAAGGCCGTGAAGACCAGGTCACCGCCGTACGGGGAGCGTTCGGCGACGGGCAGCTGGTTGCAGTACTCGACGGTGCGGCGGACGTCGTCGATGTCGGAGAAGTCGATCATCGGGTCGATGCCCTGGACGAACATATTCAGGCCCAGGGTGACCAGGTCCACGTTGCCCGTCCGCTCCCCATTGCCGAACAGGCAGCCTTCGATCCGGTCTGCCCCGGCCAGGTAGCCCAGCTCGGCGGCCGCGACGCCGGTCCCCCGGTCGTTGTGCGGGTGCAGGGAGAGGATAATGCCTTCGCGCGGGTGCAGGTGCCGGCTCATCCACTCGATGGAGTCCGCGTACACATTGGGGGTGGCCATTTCGACCGTGGCCGGCAGGTTGATGATGACCTGGCGGTCGGCGGAGGCCTCGAAGACGTCAGCGATCGCGTTGCAGACCCGCACGGCGTAGGCGAGTTCAGTGCCGGTGAAGGATTCCGGCGAGTACTCGTAGGTGATGTGGGTGTCCTGGAGGGTTTCCTCGTACTTCTTGCACAGGCGCGCGCCCTGCAGGGCGATGTCGAGGATGCCGTCCTCGTCCTGGTTGAACACGACGCGGCGCTGCAGGACCGACGTCGAGTTGTACAGGTGCACGATGGCCTGCTTGGCGCCGACCAGGGACTCGTAGGTCCGCTCAATCAGGTGTTCCCGGGCCTGGGTCAGGACCTGGATGGTGACGTCGTCCGGGATGCGGTTGCCCTCAATGAGCTGGCGAACGAAGTCGAAGTCCGTCTGCGAGGCCGAGGGGAAGCCGACTTCGATCTCCTTGTAGCCCATCCGGACCAGCAGGTCGAACATCTTCATTTTGCGGGCCGGGCTCATCGGGTCGATCAGGGCCTGGTTGCCGTCACGAAGGTCGACCGCGCACCAGCGCGGGGCCTTGGTGATGACCTTGTCAGGCCAGGTGCGGTCCGGCAGTTCGACCGTGATCAGGTCTTGGAACGGGACATAGCGGTGGACCGGCATTCCTGAGGGCTGCTGTGCGTTTCGCATTACTATCGGGGCCTTTTCTGTGGTTCCTGGTGAAAGGGTGGCCGGGCAACACAAACTCCGCAGCGAGGTTTGGCCTTGCGCTAGATCGCGTCTGAGGCCTCGCCGCGGCAGCTAAGAAGAAGCAGTTCTGCGCGCACATTTTCACACTAACACGGGTGCGTAAGATGAAGGAGCCATACCTCCGCAACGTCCAGCATGCAGACGCTGTACCGGTGCCAGGGCCCGGTGCAGCTTCCCACTCGAAGGAGCCACAGTGCCGCTTTCCGGGATTGACCAGTCCACCATCGACGCCGGCGTCCGCCCCCAGGACGACCTTTACCGGCACTTCAACGGGAGCTGGCTGAAGAACACCCCTATACCGGATGACCGGCCGCTGGAAGGCACGTTCACAGCGTTGCGCGACGGCTCGGAACTGGCGGTCAAGGAGATCATCCTGGAGGCGGCCGGCCGCGGCGAGGACGCAACCGGCATCGAACGCAAGATCGGGGACCTGTACAACAGCTTCATGGACGAGGAAGCCGTGGAGGCCAAGGGGGCGGAGCCGATCCGCGCCCGGCTGGCCGAGGTTTTCGCGACGGCGTCCGTTGCCGATCTGGTCCGGCTCGCCGGACGGCTGTTCCGCGCCGACGTCTCCGGCCTGTTCTACATCTACCCGGCGCCCGACGCGGGCAATCCGGACCGGATCCTGCTCTACACCGGCCAGGCGGGCCTGGGCCTGCCGGACGAGTCCTATTACCGCGAAGAGAAATTCGCGCCGGTGGTGCAGTCCTACCGGGATCACGTCCGCACCATGTTCGGGCTGGCCGGCATCCCGGACGCCGAGGCTGCGGCGGCCCGTGTCGTGGAGCTGGAGACTTCCCTGGCGGCACATCACTGGGACAAGGTGACGCTGCGCAATCCGCAGAAGACCTACAACCTGAAGTCGGCAGAGGAGGTTTCGCAGCTGTTCCCGCTGCTCGCGGACTGGTTCGACGCCGCCGGCATCGCAGCGGACAAGCGCGCCGAACTCGTGGTCAGCACGCCGGACTTCTTCGCGGGCGCCGCTGCCCTGCTGGAATCGGTGCCGCTGGCCGTCTGGCAGGAGTGGCTTGCGCTGCGGGTGGTCGGCGCGGCCGCCCCCTACCTTTCGGCCGCTTTCGTTGACGCGAACTTTGCGTTCTACGGCACCACGCTGAGCGGCACGCCGCGCAACCGGGACCGCTGGAAGCGCGGTGTCGCCGTCGTCGAGGCCGCCCTGGGTGAGGCGGTCGGGCAGATCTACGTGGCCCGGCACTTCCCGGAAAGCCACAAGGAACACATGCGCGCGCTGGTGGCCAACCTGATCGAGGCGTACCGCGGGTCGATCACGAACCTGGCCTGGATGGGTGAAGAGACCAAGGTGGAGGCGCTGCAGAAGCTCGATTCCTTCCGGGCGAAGATCGGCTACCCGGACAAATGGATCGACTATTCCGCCGTGGTGATCGACGAGGCTGACCTGCTGGGCAACGTGGAGCGCGCCCACAGCGCCGACGTCGACCGGCACCTGGACGAGGTGGGCAAGCCCGTGGACCGGGAGAAGTGGCTCATGACGCCGCAGACCGTGAACGCCTACTACCACCCGCTGCTCAACGAGATCGTGTTCCCGGCCGCCATCCTGCAGCCGCCGTTCTTCACCGCCGACGCCGACGACGCCGTCAACTACGGCGGGATCGGGGCCGTGATCGGCCACGAGATCGGCCACGGCTTCGATGACCAGGGCTCCCAGTACGACGGCAGCGGCCTGCTCCGGAACTGGTGGACCGAGGCGGACCGGACCGCGTTCGAGGCACTGACCTCCAAGCTGGTAGCCCAGTTCGATGCCCTCTCCCCTGCCGAAGCCGCCGGCCACCACGTCAACGGCAAGCTGACGCTGGGTGAGAACATCGGCGACCTAGGCGGCCTCACCATCGCCTACAAGGCGTACCAGATCAGCCTCGAGGGGCAGGAGCCGCCGGTGCTGGACGGACTCACCGGCGCCCAGCGTTTCTTCGCTTCCTGGGCTGCAAGCTGGCGGCAGGTAATCCGCAGCGAGGAAGCTGTCCGGCGGCTCGCGACGGATCCGCACTCCCCCAACGAATTCCGCACCAACGCCATCGCCAAGAACCTCGATGCCTTCCACTCGGCGTTCGAAACCGCGGAGCAGGACGGCATGTGGCTGGCGCCGGGCGAGCGGGTCAGCATCTGGTAGCGGCCACCGTCCTGCTGCAGGGTCAGCAAAAGGCGGGCCGGGTGACATCACCCGGCCCGCCTTTTGTTGTGTTGTTTCCTAGTGTGTGATTAGCGCGTGATCAGTGCGGGATTGGCCTGCTGGCAGACGGTGTCCCCCGCGGTCTGGTTGACGATGTTCGGCGGCAGTGCCGCCGGGGCGTTCGGCTGCTGGGTAGCGCCGGCGGCGTAGTCGCGGCCCACGTAGACCTGCACGCCGGTGACACCGGCCGCCGGGAGCACCTGGGAGGCCGGGATGCCGAGCAGCGCGGCGACGTCGGCGGCCACGTCGGCAAATTCCGCACCGTAGTACACCGCCGTTGTGGCCACCGCCTTGGCGGTCAACTGGCCCGTCTTGGTGAAGCCTCCCGCGGTCAGGGCGGCCACGAGTTCCTTGGCCCGGGCCGGGTCCCCGGACCCATTGGCCACGGTGACGGGCTGCAGCGCCTTGTTATACGCCGGAGCGGCCGGGCTCTGGCTGGCCGGGGGTTCCGCGCTGGCCGAGGCACTGGCAGAGGCGGCCGGTTTGGCGGCCGGATCCGTCAGGTCGACGTCGTTGCGCATCGCCGCGAACAGCTGTGAGGCGGCCGGTTGGGCCAGTTGCAGGCGGTTCGGGTCGGACACCGCCGGCTCGGTCGGGGCGGCGACGAAGGCGACCTTTCCGACGTCGATGTTCTTGAGCCGGTTTCCGACCGTGAGCAGCGTCGGGACGGAGGCCATGCCCTCGTCAATCGTCAGGTTCTTGGTGATCGCGTCCGCGATGCCGAGCATCCGACCGGGGTTGGAGAGGGTGCCGTCGTCCTTGATCTTGCGGACGAGGGAAGACAGGAAGCCCTGCTGGGCCTTGATCCGGCCGAGATCGCCGCCGTCGCCGAAGGCGTGCCGCGTGCGGACGAAGGAGAGTGCCTGCTCGCCCTGGACCTTGGAGGTGCCCTTGGGCAAGCGGAGTCCGGAGTCGGGGTCGTAGATTGCGTCACTGACGCAGACGTCCACGCCGCCGACGGTATTGGACAGCTCCTTGACCGAGTTGAAATCCGCCATCATGAAGTGGTCGACCTCGAGGCCGGTAATCTTATTGACCGTGTCCACGGCGCAGCCGATGCCGGCCTCGGACATCGCCGCGTTGATCATGACGTTCTTTTGGGCCGGGAATTCCTGCTTCGTCTTCTGGTCCACGCACTTGGGAATGTCAACCAGCAGATCGCGCGGGAAGCTGACTACGCTGACGCGCTTGTTGTCCGCGGAGATGTCCATCAGCATCATGACGTCTGAGTGGCCGTAGCCGGTGGAATCGGCGGCGCTGCCGTATTGCGAGTTCTTGCCGTCGCGGGTGTCCGATCCGAGGATCAGGATCTGCATCCGATCCTTCGCTTCGTCGACCGCGTTCTCGGTTCGGCTGTTGCCGGCACCCAAGGCCTGTTTGGTGATGTTCCCCTGCAGCCGGATGAACCAGTAGGCACCGAAGGCGATCACTCCGACGAGCAGGACGGAAATGATGAGCGTCGTGGCCTTGAGCCACATCGGGGTCTGCGAAGTGGCTCCCAAGTGGCGGGCCGGGCCGACGGAAGTGTCTTCCGTGTGCCGGGCAGCGGCGTTGGACCGAACCGGGGGGCCGGTTCCGTCTGCACGGTTGTCACGGGGTCGAACCACGGGTGATGCCTTCCTTAGCGAGCGGGAGTCTCACCATTTTAGTGTCCGAAACTGGGAAAATCCCGATGGGCGTGCCGGTCCGCGGCGGCGTTCCGCGGGCCGGCCGCACGCGCGGCCAGCCTGGGGGCACCGCGCGCTTTGGCGCCGCCGGGGGCCTAAAAGCCCAGTTTCACCAGTTGCTTCGGATCGCGCTGCCAGTCCTTGGCGACCTTGACGTGCAGGTCCAGGTAGATCCGGGCGCCGAGGAGGGCCTCGATGGCTTTGCGCGCCGTGGTGCCCACTTCACGAAGCCGGGCGCCGCCCTTGCCGATGATGATGGCCTTCTGCGAGGGCCGTTCCACATAGAGGTTGACCCGCACGTCCAGGAACGGACGGTCCTCCGGCCGGCCTTCGCGCGGAACGATCTCGTCGACCACAACGGCCAGGGAGTGCGGAAGTTCGTCGCGGACGCCTTCAAGGGCGGCCTCGCGGATGAGCTCGGCGATCATCACCGCTTCGGGCTCGTCAGTCAGGTGGCCGTCCGGGTAGAGCGGCGGCGACGGCGGCATATGGCTGATCAGCACGTCGGCGACGGTGCCAACCTGGAAGCCGTCCGTGGCGGAGACCGGGACGATGTCCTTCCAGCCGTCCTCGCCCAGCACCTCGCGGCCCAGGGCGGCGACGGCGAGCAGCTGCTCGGTCAGGGCCTGCCGGTCCACGGTGTCGGACTTCGTCACGACGGCGATGACCGGCTTGTTCCCGACGGCAGCGAGCTGCGCGGCGATGAACTTATCGCCGGGGCCGATCTTCTCGTTGGCGGGCAGGCAGAAGCCGATCGCATCCACCTCGGCGAGGGTGTCCGCGACGAGCTCGTTGAGGCGCTTGCCCAGCAGCGTCCGCGGGCGGTGGAGCCCGGGGGTGTCGACCAGGATCAGCTGCGCATCCTCGCGGTGCACGATGCCGCGGATGGTGTGGCGGGTGGTCTGCGGCTTGGCCGACGTGATAGCGACTTTCTGGCCGACCAGGGCGTTGGTGAGGGTGGATTTGCCCGCGTTGGGACGTCCCACCAGCACCGCGAACCCGGCCCGGTAACCGCCGTAGGGCGCTTCGCCGTCGGACTTATTCTGCTTGCTCACGTGGAACTCCCTGTTGCGTTGGTTCAGCCTCGTCGAGAAGGTCTTCAAGGTCAGTTTCTTCCTTTGGAACTGCGGCCGCAATGATGTGGCTGACCCGGTTCCGGCGGCCCTCGAGCCTGTCGGCCCGGAGCGTGACGCCGTCGACGGCGACGGTGCTCCCGACGATCGGCACCCGGCCAAGCGCCTTCGCGAGGAGGCCGCCCACGGTGTCCACCTCGTCGTCGTCGAGCTCGAGGTCGAAGAGCTCGCCGAGGTCGTCGATGCTCATCTTGGCGCTGACCCGGTAGCTGCCGTCGCCTAGTTCCACCGCTTCGGCGGCTTCGGTGTCGTATTCGTCCACGATCTCGCCGACGATCTCCTCGATCAGGTCCTCGAGCGTGACCAGCCCGGCGGTCCCGCCGTACTCGTCGATCACGATCGCGACGTGCGTTGATTCTTTTTGCAGCTCGCGGAGCAACTCGCTCACGGGCTTCGAATCGGGAACGTAGCGCACTTCGCGGGCCAGCTCGTCGACGAGCGGCGGCTCCTCGCCCGGGCCCAGGTTGTGGACCACGGCGGCGACGTCCTTGAGGTAGACGATGCCGAGGATCTGGTCCGTGTTGTCACCGATGACCGGGATCCGCGAGTATCCGGAGCGCAGGAACAGCGACATCGCCCGGTGCAGGCTGGAGCCGGAGTCGATGCAGAGGATGTCCGTCCGCGGCACCATCACGGAACGGACCAGCGTGTCGCCAAAGTCGAAGACCGATTGGATCAGCTCGGCCTCGTTGTCCTCGATCACGTCGGATTCGCTCGCACGTTCGACCAGTTCGCGGAACTCCTCTTCGCTGAAGAAGGCTTCGTTGTCCGCCGGCGCGCCGGGCGCTACGGCACTGCCGACGGTGACCAGCCAGCCCGGAATCGGACCCAGAACCCAGCAGAGCCAGCGGATAAGGGGCGCCGAGAAACGGACCAGGCCGGCCGAGTGCACGCGGCCCAGCTGGCGCGGGGACACCCCAACGATCACGAAGCCGACCAGGGCCATAATGCCGGTGGCGGCCAGGCCAGCGAGCCAGGCGTTGTCGAGCAGGCTGTGCAACAGCACGGTGACGGCAACCGCGGAGGCCATCTCGAACCAGACCCGCCAGAACCGCAGGGCGCGCATGTGAGCCACCGGCTGGCCCATGATCCGTTTGAGCGCGGTGCCACGGCTGTGCAGGATCGCCTGTTCGGCGTCGTGCCGGGGAAGGTAATTGAAGGCAGCCTCGGCCGCTGTCAGCACGGCGGCAAAGCTGAGGAAGACCAGCGCCATGCCGGCCAGGATCAGTGGGGTCACTGAATCGTCTCTGCCGGGGCGTCCTTGCCGGTGAAACCGGAGAGCAGTTCGCGCTGCAGGCTGAACATCTCTTCCTTTTCTTCCGGTTCCGCGTGGTCAAAGCCCAGCAGGTGCAGGATGCCGTGGGTGGTGAGCAGGAGCATCTCGTCCTGGGTCGAGTGGCCGGCGTTTTTCGCCTGGACCTCGGCCACCTGCGGGCAAATCGCGATATCGCCCAGCATCCCTTGAGGGGTCGGCTTGTCCGGAGTGCCCGGGGTGAGCTCGTCCATCGGCACTGACAGCACGTCCGTGGAGCCAGGCTCGTCCATCAGTTCGATGTGGAGCTTTTCCATCGCGGGCTCGTCGACCAGCAGAATGGAGAGCTCCGCCTGCGGGTGGATGAAGAGCCGTTCGAAGACAAACCGGGCCAGGGCCACCAGTTCGGCTTCGTCGACGCTGACGCCGGATTCGTTGTTGACCTCGATGCTCATGCGCGTTCTCCCCGGTTTTCCCGGGCGACGGAGTGCTTGACCCGGTTCCTTTGTGTGTCGTCCCAGATGCTGTAGGCGTTCACGATGTCACCCACCAGCCGGTGCCGGACGACGTCGGAGGCGTCCAGGACCGAGAAATTGACGTCCTCGATCCCCTGCAGGATCTCTTCAACGATCCGCAGCCCGGAGCGGGTGCCGAACGGCAGGTCCACCTGCGTCACATCGCCGGTGACGACCATCTTGGAGCCGAAGCCCAGCCGGGTGAGGAACATCTTCATCTGCTCCGGTGTGGTGTTCTGGGCCTCGTCCAGGATGATGAACGCGTCGTTGAGCGTGCGCCCGCGCATGTAGGCCAGCGGTGCCACCTCGATGGTGCCGGCGGCCATCAGCCGAGGAATCGACTCGGGATCCATCATGTCGTGCAGGGCGTCGTAAAGCGGGCGCAGGTAGGGATCGATCTTGTCGCTCAGCGTGCCGGGCAGGAACCCCAACCGCTCCCCCGCTTCAACGGCCGGACGGGTCAGGATGATCCGGCTGACTTCTTTTTGCTGCAGCGCCTGGACGGCCTTGGCCATGGCCAGGTAGGTCTTGCCGGTACCGGCCGGGCCGATCCCGAAAATCACCGTGTTCGCGTCGATGGCGTCCACATAGTTCTTCTGGTTCAGGGTCTTGGGCCGAATGGTCTTGCCGCGGCTGGACAGGATGTTGAGCGTCAGGACGTCCACGGGGTTCTGCAGCGACTGGCTGCGCAGCATTGACACCAGCTGCTGCAGCACGGCCGGCGTGATGACGGTGCCGCGGGCCACCAGGCCGCGCACTTCGTTAAGCAGCCGCATGATCCGGGGCACGTCGGCGGACGGGCCGCTGATGGCAAGTTCGTTGCCACGGACATGGAAGTCGACGTCGGGGAACTGGGTTTCAATGAAGCGCAAGGCCTCGTCGTGGCTACCCAGGGACTGCACCATCTGGTCGGAGTTGTCGAACAGCACCACCTCCGTCCGCAGGCCTGGTAGGGAGTGGGGAAATTCCCCTGCGGTGCGCTCGCCCGCGCTGATCCGGGCCTTGCCGTTGGCTGCTTCAGTCATGGTGTTGGCCCGTGGGCCTCTGGTCCCCTCCAGCTCGGAAATGGTCGCCCGCCGTTGCCGGCCGACGGCCGTCCGGGCCATCAGCGCCGGGTTCCGGCGGGTCCTTCCATCTTACGCCAGCGTTGCCCGGTACCGGCGCGGGGGGCCTCCGCAACGCCATTAGGTATCAACTTCATATCGTCCTCATATCGTTCCCGTTGCAGTTCGCTGGCCGGTGCGGAAACCCGCCCGGAGCGCGGGCGTCCTGTGTAATGCTGGATTCGGCCCTGCCGGGCCCGACGCCGCCGTTCCTGTGACGGCCCGCGGGTATCCCGGCGCGGCGGACACCCGCCCGTCGAACACGCCCTGCGGGCACGGAGCGAACACACAACGAAGGGACAGCGGCCATCAGTCAGCGTGGAGTCATCAAGGCAGCAGGCCGGCGTACGCGCCGCGGGGTCCTGCTGCTGGTGCTGCCCGCCGCCCTGGCCCTTTCCGGCTGCGTCGCCACACCCCAGCCCGGAATCACCGACTCGGGTACCCCCACCCAGACGGTGCCGGGTCCAGCCCCCGGCGTCGCCACCACCAGCGCCCCGCTGGAATCCACGCAGGCGTCCAACAAGGCACCGGTCTACTGGATCGGACGCAGCAACAACAATGTCTTCCTGTACCGGGAATTCCGCGACGTCTCCGAGCAGGACAACCCCATCACGCGGGCCCTGCGGGTGATGATGTCGGAGAAGCCGCTGGACCCCGACTTCTTCACCCCGTGGCAGAATCCGAAAAAGCTGGCCACCTCGATTTCAGGCAAAAACGTCATCACCGTGGATGTGTCCGCAGACGCGTTCAACAGCAACGTCGACGCCGACATGGCGGAACGCGCCATCCAGCAGCTGGTCTACACGGCCACGGCGGCGGGGGCCAGCGCGGGCTTGACGGACGCCGGGCAGCAGATCCAGGTCGTCATCCTCGTGGACGGGCACACCGACTATGTGGCCTTCAACCGGGTGCGGCTTGGTGCGCCGACGTCGCGCAGCGCCGGGATGGTAGCGCCCGTGTGGATTATCGATCCGCAGGAGGGCACCGAGGAAGCCGACGGAGCCGTGAAGTTTTCCGGCCGCAGCACGGTCCCGGGCGGCAAGTTGCGCTGGGAGATCCTGCGGGTCGACGGCACCACCAAGACCCCTTACCTGAACGGCAATATGACCGCCTCCGCCGACGGCGCGCAGGCCGGCCTGTTCAACTTTTCGCTGAACCTCGGGCCCGGGAGCTATGAGGCCCGGGTATCGCAGGTGGATCCCACCGGCGCGGTGCAGGACCTGAACGTCGATACCCGCGGGTTCACCGTCCGCTAGTCCCGTCGCCCGGTGGCTACCAGCGTCCGGCGGCTACCAGCGTCCGGCGGCTACCAGCGTCCGAGGATGTCGCTCGCCAGCACGGTGGCGGCGGGCCCGGCCGTGGACGAACGCAGCACAAGGTGGCCCAGCAGGGCGGTCACGGCGCCCGCGTCACACAACCGGGTGACCTCGCGGGGGCTGATGCCGCCCTCCGGACCCACGATCAGGAGCACCTCGCGCGGCTTGCCACCGTCCCCTGCCCCTTGCCCGTCTCCGAGCCAGGCTTCCAGCACCTGCCGCAGCGGCCGCACGGCGTCCTCGTGCAGGATGATGGCCAGGTCCGCGGCCGCGACGGCTGCCTGCAGCCCGCCGCCGTCGACGGCGTCCCGGACCTCCGGGATCCAGGCGCGGCGCGCCTGCTTCGCGGCTGCCGTCACCACCGACTGCCACTTGGCGTGAGCCTTGGCCGCGCGTTCGGGCTTCCACCGGACGATCGACCGCTCCGCCTGCCAGGGCACGACGGCGTCAATGCCCAGTTCCGTGGCCGTTTCGGCGGCGAGTTCGTCGCGGTCGCCCTTGGCCAGCGCCTGCACGAGGACCAGCCTGACGTCGGGCCTGGCCTCGGTGCTGGCCTCGACGCATTCGACCGTCAGTTCCTGCGGGGCGACGTCGGTGACGGTGCCGGTGATGCGCGTGCCGGCGCCGTCGGCGAGGTCAACCGCCTCCCCGACGGCCAGCCGCTTGACTGTCACCGCATGGCGCGCCTCGGCGCCCGTGAGGACGAACGTTTTGCCCGGGGCCTGCTGGTCCAGGGATCCCGCGGGGGTGAAGAAGACCGGGTTACTCACCGCTACAGGTTACCGAGCCGGTCCCGGAGCTTGGCGAAGACGCCGCCGCTGGCGGCGAGCTTGCCTTCGGTGAACTGCTCGCCGCGGAGTTTGGCGAGCTGGCGGAGCAGCTCCTCCTGGGCGGCGTCGAGCTTGGCCGGGGTGTCCACCTGCAGGTGGACCTTGAGGTCGCCGCGGCCGTAGCCGCGCAGGTGCGTCACGCCCAGGCCGCGCAGCGTGATGACTTCGCCGGACTGGGTACCGGCTTTGACGTCGATTTCCTGCTGCCCGTCGAAGGTCTCCAGGGTCAGCTCCGTGCCCAGGGCGGCCGCGGTCATCGGGATGTTGAGGCTCGCGTGCAGGTCATCGCCTTCCCGCAGGTAGGTCGGATCGTTGTTGACCCGGATCTCGACGTAGAGGTCACCGGCCGGGCCGCCGGCCGGACCGGCCTCGCCCTGGCCGGAGAGCTGGATTCGGGTGCCGGTGGCGACGCCGGCCGGGACCTTGACGGTCAGGGAGCGGCGGCTGCGGATCCGGCCTTGGCCGGCGCACTCGTTGCACGGGTCCTTGATGACGGTGCCGAAGCCCTCGCAGCTGCCGCAGGGGGCGGAGGTCATGACCTGGCCAAGGATGGAGCGCACGGCGCGCTGGACCTGGCCGCTGCCGCCGCAGATGTCGCAGCGTTCGGGGTGGCTGCCCTCGCGGCAGCAGGAGCCCTCGCAGGTGGGGCAGGTGACGGCGGTGTCCACCTCGAGCTTCTTGTTGACGCCGAACACGGCGTCGCGGAGCTCGATCCGGACGCTGATCAGCGCGTCCTGCCCGCGGCGGACCCGGGATGCGGGGCCACCCTGGCCGCCGGCGCCGCCGAAGAAGGTCTCGAAGATGTCCTGGAAAGCGAAGCCCTGGCCGGCGTAGCCGCCGCCGAAGCCGTTGTCCGTGCCGTTCTCGTTGCCCGTGGTGTCGTAGACCCGGCGCTTCTGCGGATCGGACAGCACCTCGTAGGCGTGCGTGACCGCCTTGAACCGCTCGGAAGCGTCGTCCCCGGGGTTAACGTCCGGGTGCAGGGAACGCGCGAGTTTGCGGTAGGCCTTCTTGATTTCTTCCCCCGTCGCTTCGCGGGAGACTCCAAGAACGTCGTAGTGGCTGCTCAAAGTGTGTATCTCTTCCTTTTTGTACTGCCGGTGGGGCACTGCCTGCGACAGGCAAGACGTCTGGTAGCGGGACCGGGCTGTCAGGGCCCGAGGATCCTCGAAAGGTAACGGGCCACCGCACGGACGGCGGCCATGGTGGTGGGATAGTCCATCCGGGTGGGTCCGAGCACGCCGACCTTGGCGGTGGCATCCGGGCCGTAGCCGGTGGCCACCACCGAGGCTTCGGAAAGACCGTCGTAGGGGTTCTCCCGGCCGATGCTGACGGTGACGCCGCGGGGGTCCTGCGCCATGTCGCTGAGCAGGCGCAGCATCACCACCTGCTCTTCGAGCGCCTCGAGCACCGGGCCGATGCTGAGCGGGAAGTCCACGTTGGACCGGGCCAGGTTGGCCGTCCCGGCCATGACCATCCGTTCCTCCCGGCTGCTCGCCGCCAGCGACTCGAGCCCCCGGGCGAGGGCCTGCGCGGCGCCGCGCCGGGCCGGCGGACAGCTGTCCGCGACGGACTGCAGCGACTGCGGCAGCAGGCTCAACGGGGTCCCCGAAAGCCGGGCCAGGAACAGGGTGCGCAGTTCCGCGAGGGCATCGTCGCCGAGGTTCTGTCCGACGTCGATCACCCGCTGTTCCACCTTGCCGGTGTCCGCGATCAGCACGGTCAGCACCTTGCGCGGTGCGAGCAGCACGAATTCGACGTGCCGGACCCTCGCCCTGCTCAACAGGGGATACTGCACGACGGCGACCTGGTTGGTCAGCTGCGAGAGCAGCCGCACCGTCCGGTCCAGCACGTCGTCGAGGTCGTCGGAGCCCTCGAGCAGGGCTTGGATGGCGCGCCGCTCCGCCAGCGACAGCGGTTTGACGGCGGAAATCTGGTCCACGAACAGGCGGTAGCCCTTGTCGGTGGGGATCCGCCCGGCGCTGGTGTGCGGCGCCGTGATCAGGCCCTCGTCTTCCAGGGCCGCCATGTCATTGCGGATCGTGGCGCTGGAGACCCCAAGATGGTGCCGCTCCACGAGGGCCTTGGACCCCACCGGTTCCCGGGAATGGACGTAGTCCTCCACGATGGCGCGCAGCACTTCAAGTTTGCGTGGCTCGCTCACGCCCCACCTCCAATCAACCGTTTTCCGCTGAGCCGGTGCCGGCGGGCGGTGCGGGACGCGCCCGGGAAACCCGCTGTTAGCACTCGACATGCCTAAGTGCTAACCAGTCTAATATGAGTCGCGCCGTTGTTAGCATTGGATTCGCTGCGGGCGTGACCGCCGGAAGAGGTGTTTCCGGGCACACCGCAGGCCGCGGGACCGTTCCCTCCCCCGAAACTTCCGAGTGCAAAGCAGTGTGTAGCAGATGACGTACCAGAATTGGGGCCCGCAGGATCTGTCCGCCCCTGCCAAGGCCCAGCTGCCGGAAATACCGGTGGAACGCGGCATGGTGCTGGAGGATGTGCAGTCCGGCTGGGTCGGCGCCGTGACCCGGGTGGAGAAGTCCGGCGGCATGCACGTGGTGGCCCTCGAAGACCGGCGCGGCAAGTCCCGCTCCTTCCGGCTCGGCTTCGGCTTCCTGCTGGAAGGCCAGCCCATCCGGCTGATGCCGCCCGCCCCTCGGGCCGCCGCCGCGGGCGCCGGGGCCGGGGCCCGCACGGCCTCGGGTTCGGTCCGGGTGGCCGGCCAGCGCGCCCAGGTCGCCAAGGCGAGCCGGATCTGGGTGGAAGGCAAGCACGATGCCGAACTCGTGGAGAAGGTCTGGGGTGATGACCTGCGGGTCGAGGGCATCGTCGTCGAGCCGCTGCATGGCATCGACGACCTCGCGGCGGCCGTGAAGGAGTTCGGGCCGGGCCCGGGCCGCCGTCTTGGTGTGTTGGTGGACCACCTTGTGCCGGATTCCAAGGAGTCCCGGATCGCCGACGCCGTCATGGCCTCCCCCGGTGCCGCCGGCAACGTGCTGATCGTGGGGCACCCCTACGTGGACGTGTGGCAGGCCATCCGCCCGGCCGTGCTGGGAATTGAGCGCTGGCCGGTGATTCCGCGGGGGGTGGACTGGAAGACCGGGATCCTGACGGCCTTCGGCTGGCCGCACAGCACCAAGGAGGACATCGGCCTGGGCTGGCAGAAACTCCTCGGCGCGGTCCGCAGCTACGCGGACCTGGAACCGTCGCTGCTGGGCCGGGTGGAGGAGGTCATCGACTTCCTCACGGTGCCGTAGCCGCCTCGCCGTGCTTCAGTTCGCGGCCCGAGCAAGTATTCTTGGAGCGGCGCCCGCTGTGTTTGTTGCGGTCGCCGCCCGTACAAGTACTAATGCTCCACCGCAATCCAAAGGACGAAACGTGGCAGAAGATGCACGCGAACACACGGACCACCAGGCCGGCCATGGCGAGTCGCAGTACCACGGCGTGCCCGCTAATGCCCTCCCGCTGACCGCGAGCGAGGACCGGCAGTGGGCCACCCTGGCGCACTTTGGCGGCATTCTGGGCTGCATCCCTTCGCTGCTGATCTACCTGATCTTCAAGGACCGCGGCCCGTTCACGGCGCAGGAGTCCAAGGAAGCCCTCAACTTCACGCTGCCGCCCACGATTGCCGCGATGCTCGCCAATCTCCTGGTCTTCGTCCCCGTGGTCGGCAACCTGTTCGCCGTGCTGGCCACGGCCATCTGGCTTGCCCTCGCCTGCTTCTCCGTTGCCGCCGGCATCCACGTCAACCGCGGCCAGCCCCACCGTTACGAGTACAACCTCCGCTGGATCAAGTAGCGCGAACGTCCACTTCAGGCCCGGGAAAACGTCGACCTAGTCAGGCAGGATCCTGCGGACCACCGCGTCGGCCAGCAGGCGCCCCTTGAGCGTGAGCACCAGGCGTCCCTTGAAGGCTTGGACCGGGTCCACCAGCCCGTCGGCAATCAGCCCGGCCACGGCGTGCCGCCCGGTATCCCCCAGCCCGCCCAGGCCCGGGATCTCCAAACCCGTAACCAGCCGCGCCTCGAGCATGACGCGCTCGACGTTGCGGGTCTCCGAATCCAGGGTTTCCCGGCCGGCGGCGGGCGACACCCCTGATCCCAGACGTGCGGCATAGGCGGTGGGATGCTTGACGTTCCACCAACGCACCCCGCCTACATGCGAATGCGCGCCGGGCCCGACGCCCCACCAGTCGTCCCCGCGCCAGTAGGCCAGGTTGTGCCGGCAGGCCTGCCCGGGAGTGCGCGCCCAGTTGCTGACCTCATACCAGCCCAGGCCGGCAGCGGAAATTAGTTCGTCGGCAAGCTCGTACTTGGCGGCATGGTCGTCGTCGTCGATCCCCGGGACCTCGCCGCGGCGGATCTGGGCGGCGAGTTTGGTGCCGTCCTCAACGATCAGCGCATAGGCGCTGATGTGGTCCGGACCGTAGGACAGGGCCGTCTCCAGCGAGAACCGCCAGTCCTCCAGTGATTCACCCGGGGTGCCGTAGATCAGGTCCAGGCTGACCGCGAGGCCGGCCTGACGGGCCCACTGCACCACCTGGGGCACGCGGCTGGGTGTGTGGGTGCGGTCCAGCACCTTCAGGACGTGTGGCACGGCGGACTGCATGCCGAACGAGACGCGGGTGAAGCCGGCGTCGGCGAGCAGCTGCAGGGACTCGGGGGTGACCGAGTCCGGGTTGGCTTCGGTGGTGACCTCGGCGCCGGCTTCCAGGCCCCAGGTCTCGATCGCGGCGGCGAGGATGCGGGCCAGGTCTCCGGCCGGCAGGAGCGTCGGCGTACCGCCGCCGAAGAACACCGTGCTGAGCCGGCGATCCGGCAGGCCGGACGCCTTCAGGACGCCGCCGGCAAAACCGATTTCGGCCACGGCGGTGCCGGCGTAGGCGTCCTGCGAGGCGCCGCCGCCGAGCTCCGTGGCGGTATAGGTGTTGAAGTCGCAGTAGCCACAGCGCACGGCGCAGAACGGAATGTGCACATAGAGCCCGAAGGCCCGGTCCGCGGCGCCCTCCAGCGCCTGGCCGGGCAGGAGCCCGTCCGCCGGCGCGGGGTCACCGAGGGGAAGCGCGCTTGGCATGGCTACTTCTTGGCCTTGTCCTTGGACTCTTCCGTGGTCAGGGCGGCGATGAACGCCTCCTGCGGGACCTCGACGCGGCCCACCATCTTCATGCGCTTCTTGCCTTCCTTCTGCTTTTCCAGCAATTTGCGCTTTCGGGTGATGTCACCGCCGTAGCACTTGGCCAGGACGTCCTTGCGGATCGCCCGGATGCTTTCGCGGGCAATGATCCGGGATCCGATCGCGGCCTGGATCGGCACCTCGAACTGCTGGCGCGGGATGAGTTCGCGCAGCTTGCCGGTCATCATCACACCGTAGGCGTAGGCCTTGTCGCGGTGGGTGATGGCGCTGAAGGCGTCCACCTGTTCGCCCTGGAGCATGATGTCCACCTTGACCAGGTCGGCCACCTGGTCGCCGTCGGCCTTCCAGTCGAGCGAACCATAGCCGCGGGTCTTGGATTTGAGGATGTCGAAGAAGTCGAAGACGATTTCGGCCAGCGGCAGGCGATACCGGATTTCCACCCGGTCCTCGGAGAGGTAGTCCATGCCGCCCATCACGCCGCGGCGGCTCTGGCACAGCTCCATGATGGCGCCGACGAATTCGTTGGGGGCCAGGATGGTCGCTGCCACCATCGGCTCGCGGACCTCGGCGACCTTGCCGGTGGGGTACTCGCTGGGGTTGGTGACGTGGACGACCTTCTTGTCCTCCAGCGTCACCTCGTACTCCACGTTCGGGGCGGTGGAGATGAGGTCCAGCTTGTACTCACGTTCGAGCCGCTCGCGGGTGATCTCCAGGTGCAGCAGGCCCAGGAAGCCGACGCGGAAGCCGAAGCCCAGCGCGGCCGAAGTTTCCGGCTCGTAGACCAGGGCGGCGTCGTTGAGCATCAGCTTCTCCAGCGCATCGCGCAGCACCGGGTAGTCCGTCCCGTCCAGCGGGTACAGCCCGGAAAAGACCATCGGCTTGGCGTCGGCGTAGCCGGGGAGTGAGTCGCTGGCCGGCTTGGCCAGGTTGGTGACGGTGTCGCCGACCTTGGACTGGCGGACGTCCTTCACACCGGTGATCAGGTAGCCGACCTCGCCGACGCCCAGGCCCTTGGACGGGGTAGGCTCCGGGGAGCTGACGCCGATTTCCAGAAGTTCATGGGTGGCGCGGGTGGACATCATCTGGATGCGTTCGCGCGGGTGCAGCATGCCGTCGACCACGCGGACGTAGGTGACGACGCCGCGGTAGGTGTCGTAGACCGAGTCGAAGATCATGGCACGGGCCGGGGCATTCGGATCGCCGACCGGCGCGGGGAGGTCACGGACGATCTTGTCCAGCAGGACTTCGACGCCGGCGCCGGTCTTCCCGGAAACACGGAGCACCTCGTCCGGGTCGCCGCCGATCAGGCTGGCCAGTTCTTCGGCGTACTTCTCCGGCTGCGCGGCCGGCAGGTCGATCTTGTTCAGGACCGGGATAATGGTGAGGTTGTTTTCCATCGCCAGGTAGAGGTTGGCGAGGGTCTGGGCCTCGATGCCCTGGGCAGCGTCCACCAGCAGCACGGCGCCTTCGCAGGCGGCCAGGGACCGGGACACCTCGTAGGTGAAGTCGACGTGGCCGGGGGTGTCGATCATGTTCAGCGCGTAGCTGGTGCCGTCGAGTTCCCACGGCATCCGGACGGCCTGGGACTTGATGGTGATGCCGCGTTCGCGCTCGATGTCCATCCGGTCCAGGTACTGGGCCTTCATGTCGCGTGACTGCACGATGCCGGTGTACTGGAGCATCCGGTCGGCCAGCGTGGACTTGCCGTGGTCAATATGCGCAATGATGCAGAAGTTCCGGATGAGGGCCGGATCTGTTGCGGCAGGCACCGGGGCGGTGCGGGCCATGGGAGACACGCAGGGGTCCTTACTGTTGGCAATACCTGGGAGCTGTACTGGCTGGCTGTTCCACGGACGAACGCAGCCGGTGTTCGATGTTGCTTGTTCCACCGCGCTGCGGCACGCCGCATTTCTCGTTCCTTATAGTCTCCCACGTCCCGGCGCGTGGCCCTGCATCAGTCGGGGCGGGCGCACGGCGGCCGGTAGGGTTTCCCCATGGCCCTGAATCTCAGATCCCTCAGCAACGCCGTCCGCGGTGCCCTGCGTTTCCTCGACCGGCTGGGCGGCGCACCGTCCGAAACGCGGCGTCCCGGCGGCAAGACCGGCAAAACGTCCGAGCGGCGGACAGCAGGCCCCTCCGCCGGCCTCACTGGCGGCCTCACCGGAACGTACCCGGGTGATTTCCGGGGCAAGGCCAAGGTGCAGTACAGCCCGGCCGCCAACGGCCGGCCCGAGCCCGGCGAGATCGTCTGGACCTGGGTCCCCTTCGAAGAGGATCACGGCAAGGGCAAGGACCGCCCGGTGCTGCTCGTGGGGAGCAATGGCCGCTTCCTGCTCGGTCTGATGCTCACCAGCAAGGACCACGACGGCGACGACCGCCGCGCCGACGACTACGTCGACATCGGCACCGGCCCCTGGGACCGGCAGTGGCGTCCCAGCGAAGCGCGGCTGGACCGCATCCTGCAGATCAACCCCGTAGACGTGCGCCGGGAGGGGGCCATCCTCGACGCCGGACGGTTCCGGGCCATCTCCTCGGCCCTGCGTAGCAGGCACGGCTGGTCCTGACCGGCTCGGCCCGGGAGTCCGCTGGCAACGGGACTCCCCCGCGACCCGCGGTAGCCGTCGGAAATCGCCACCAGCCGCGCGTCTCTGCTATTATTGACAGCTGTGTGTCCGTGCAGGTCGACGGCCACAGATGGTTGGTCGCCATAGGTATCCCCACGCCGCTCAGTCAATGGCCAATCTGAAAGCCCTCTAGACCATTTTCCGCATTGAAAAAGAGAGTTCACACGTGGCTAATATCAAGTCCCAGAAGAAGCGCATCCTGACCAACGAAAAGGCTCGCCTGCGCAACAACGCAGTCAAGTCCGAGCTGAAGACGGCCATCCGCGCCGTCAACACCGCCGTTGAGTCCACCGACAAGGATGCCGCTGCTGCTGCACTGGTTACTGCCAGCCGGAAGCTCGACAAGGCTGTCAGCAAGGGTGTTCTTCACAAGAACAACGCTGCAAACCGCAAGTCCGCGATCTCCAAGAAGGTCAACGCACTCTAAGGTTTTCCAGTTCAATTGAACTGACGATTGTGGCCGGCACCCCCTGGGTGCCGGCCACAGCCAGTTAAAGCAGGCGCTCGTCTCCTGGCCCGGGAACATCGGGGATCCTGTCGCCGATGCCCACCGCCGCCCGCCCACCGCCCGACGTCGGGCGGCGGCGTCAGACGTCAGCGGCGGACCGAGCCTGCAATCACGGTGACCGCGTGCTCGACGGCGTAGACCGGGTCCCGGGACAGCCCCTTGACCTGCGCGTCCGCCTCGGCGGTGACCTGGATGGACCGGACGAGGCCTTCGGGCGTCCAGCGCCTGACGTCACGCTGGGCCTGTTCCACCAGCCAGGGCTGCATGCCCAGCTGTTTGGCGATCTGCGAGGACGACCCCTGTGCTCCCGCGACCTTGGCCAGGGAGCGCAGCTTCGACGCAAGCGCCGCCACGATCGGTACCGGATCCGCCCCGGTATCGAGGGCGTGCCGGAGGGTTGAGAGCGCCAGCGGTGCGTTGCCGGCCATGGCTGCGTCGGCGACCTTGAAGGCCGTGGCTTCCACCCGGCCGCCGTAGTAGCGGTCCACCATTTCCGCATCCACGGCCGTGGTGGCGTCGGCGATCAGTTGGCTGCACGCGGCCGCCAGTTCGGCCAGCTGCGCACCCACGGCGTTGACCAGGGCGTGCACGGCGTCCTGCTCGATCCGGCGGGAGGCCGCCTTGAACTCGGTCGTGACAAAAGCGGCCTTGTCCGCGTCCTTCTTCAGCGGCTGGCAGTCAACCACCGGCCAGCCGCCGGCCTTGATCGCGTCGAGGAGTTTCTTGCCCCGCACTCCCCCGCCGTGGCGCAGCACCAGCACGGCGTCGGGTTCGGGTTGGGCCAGGTATTTCAGGGCGTCGGCAAGGAAGGCGTCATTCATTGCTTCCAGGCCCTCCACCTCGATCAGCTTCTGTTCGCCGAAGAGGGACGGACTGACGTTCATGGCGAGGGCGCCGGGCTCGTAGCTGCCGGCGTTGAGCCGGGTGACTTCGACGTCGGGGGCGGCCGCCCGGACCTGGGAGCGGATCCGGTCCATGGCGCGGGAACCCAGATAGTCTTCGGGGCCGCCGACCAGCACCACCGGTGCCGGCGTCACATCGCGCCAGGTGGCGGTGTTGGCCGCCGAGGTCCGGGTGCGTTGGGTCTGGGCAGCAGCCACTCGTGAATCCTCCGGGAAGTTGGTTTGCAGAATCTAAGCCTCCCACGGCGGAGACGCTCCACCAAGCCGCGGCGGCCGGGCCCGTTCCGCGGGAGCGTCAGAGGGTTTGGATGCTCCTCCCGGTCGAGGATTCCTTCGAGGAGAAGGATGGTCCGTCCGTGTGCTGCCACGGCCAGGTGCACCACAGCCGCCGGGTGGGTCACGAGCCACATGCCCGCCAGGGACAGCCCGGAAAGCAGCACCATGGTGGCCGCGCCGAAGGCGCCCTCCGGCCAGGGCAACGCCGCGCCCGGGAGGGCCGCGAAGTACCGGGCGATGCCCGCCACTCCGGCCGCAAACGTACCGGCAACGGTGATGGGTATTGCCGCAAGCGCAGGGGCAAGGAGGACGAGCGGGACGGCGGCCGTGCCGACGAGGGTCACGGGTGCCACCAGGACGGCAGCCGCCAGGTTCGCGGGCAGTGCGTAGCTGGAGAACTGCGCCTGGAGCAGCACGATCACTGGGCCGCAGAAGAGCTGCGCGGACAACGGGACGGCAAGGCCGGCGGCGGCCCAGCGGGGCACGACCCCGGGAAGCCACCCCATCATCGCCCTGCCGGCCACAACGATGCCGAGGGTGGCCAGGACGGAAAGTACGAAGCCGAAGTCGGTTGCCAGTGCCGGATCCGCGAGCAGGAGTATCGTCGAGGCAACACACAGCAGGCTCAAACCGCGTCCGGCCCGGCCGAAAACCAGGGCCGAGAGGCCGATCGCCCCCATCAGGGCGGCCCGCAGTACGCTGGCATCCGGCCCGACCATCAGGGTAAAGAACCCAAGACCGGTCAATGCGGCAGCGGCAGCCACCGGCCGGGGCAGCCTCAGGGTGCGCGCCGCCAGCAGCAGGACGCCCAGAACCAGGCTGCAATTGGCGCCGCTAACGGCCGTCAGGTGCGTCATCCCGACAGTCTTCATGGCGGCGGCAAGCTGCGGGTCCAGCGCCACCGTGTCACCGGTGACCATACCGGGCAGGAGGCCACGTGCGTCGCCCGGCAATCCGGCGGCCGCGGCGCTGAAGCCGCTTCGCACGGCGGCCGGGGTGCGCCCCCAGCCGTCCTGTGCCGGCATTGCGACCGGGGCCGACGACGCGGCCAGGATTCCGGCCTCCGATTGGCCCGCCCCGGCCGCCTTGAGGACGCCCGTCGTCCGGAACCGCTGCCCCGGCTCGGCCCGCCCCCAGTCGTCTCCGCCCAGCACCAGCAGCCCCGCCCGGGCCTCCACACGACGGCCGTCATAGATCAGGGCGAGGGCCGTGGCCGGGACCGCCCAGCGTGCCGGCGCCCCCGAACGGCCCGGCACGGCGAGCCGCCTGGGCACCCCTGCCACATCGAGCTCTGCCACCACGGAGGCACCAGCGGAGACTGCCTCTGCCACCGCGCCCTCATGCCGCTGCACCGAGGCCACCGCCGCGTGGGCCCCGGCCGCGCAAGCGATCAGCAGTGCCGCGGCGGCGGTGGCACGCAGGCTCCGGGCAGCAGGCGTCCGGCGCCGGAACGATGGCGCCAGCAGCCCCAGGGCAGTCGCCGCCAGCCCGGCGCACAGGCCTGCAATCGCTTGCGGTTCGAGCATGCTGGCAGCGAGGGCCGTCGCCCAGGCCAGCAGCGCAGCGGGAACGAGCCGCAGGTCGGTGCGGCGCCGAAGCTCCGGCGCGGCGATCCGAGCGCTCCGGACCCGCCGCGCCTCCCGGACACGGTGATCCAGCCCGGACAGGCCGGCCCGCACCGATCCAGCCGCACGGGCGCCTGGACCGCGCGCCGCGGCCTCCGCGGCTGCGGCCGACGGAGCCGTAACGTCCGCGGCCGGGGTTCCCGGGGCAGCGGCCCGGAGCATGGTTCCGGCGGCCGCGTCACGGAGGGACTGCCAGCGGCGCGTTTGCTGTTCTGCGGCCACGTCAGACCCGCACCAACGGCACCAGGGCCTCCAGCAGCTTCGGGCCGACCCCTTCTACGGCATCGAGCTCCTGTACGGTCCGGAACTTGCCGTGCTGCTTGCGCCAGTCCACAATCCGCTGGGCCAGGACCGGTCCGACGCGAGGCAACGTCGCCAGCTCTTCGACGCCGGCGGTGTTCAGGTTGACCTTCGGGGCCGGGGGTCCGGCGCCGCCGGGACTACCCAAGCCGTCGGCTCCGGCGTCGGGGCTGGCCGCGTCCGCGCTTCCGCGCTCCGGGACGAGGATCCTTTGGCCGTCGTCAAGGATGGCAGCGAGGTTGAGCCGGTCCAGGTCCGCCGTTCCGGTGCTTCCGCCGGCGGCCTTGACGGCTTCGTGGAGCCGGCTGCCGGCCGGAAGCTCGACGACGCCGGGACTCGCCACGGCTCCGGCGACGTGGACGACGATCGTGCCGCCGGCCGCTGCCCCTGAGGACGCTACGGGCGGCGCCCCGGCGGCATCCCGCCCGCCGGGCCGCGCCCCACCGACGGCTGAGCCGCCTGGCCCCGCACCCTCCGCGGCGCCCGACCCGGCCGGTTCGCCCAGGGGCTGGACCCGGGGTGCGCCGTCGGCCGCCTGCCACCAGAACCAGCCGCCCAGCAGGACCGACATCACGGCAAGCAGCGCCGCGGCACGACGGCCGGTGCGCCATCTGAATCGTGCGGCCGGGATCCCCACAGCCGCGCCGTCGGCGAGGGCAGCCTCGGCCGCGGCCGGCGCAGCATCAATCAGCGCATCCCGCCCGGACGTGCCCAGGCTGGCGGCCCAGCGGTGCCGGGCGGCGCCCGTCGCCGGGTGGACTGCGCTGCGGGGTTCGGCTCCCCTATATCGGCGCGACATGATGCCCAGCCTAGGGACGGCGCCGCTCCCGCGGCAGAAGCCGGAACGGCTATGTGGAAAGCGTCCGGGAACCGCCGGCAGTGCCGCCCGCCCCGGGAGTCGGGCCAGCCCCGGGAAGCGGGGTGCTGCTCTCCCCCACGATCACGGCCAGCACACCGAGGCCCGCGTGGGCGGCCAGCACGGCAGGCAGTGAACTGATCTGCGCCGGCGGGCAATCCGGAAGCAGAAGTGCCAGCCGGGCCGCAACCTGCTCCGCCTCGGCCGGGTTGCCGAAGTGGTGCACCGCAATCCGGGCTTCCCCGTCCGGCCGGGACAACGCATCGGCTGCGGCGATCTCCTCGAGCCGGGCGATGGCCCGGGCGGCGGAGCGGACTTTTTCCAGCGGCACGACCTTGCCGCCGTCGACCGCGAGGATCGGTTTGATCGCGAACATGGTGCCCCATAGCGAGGCGGCCGCGCCAATCCGGCCGCCGCGGCGCAGTTGTTCAAGGCTGGGGACGTAGAAGTAGACCTTGGTCCTGGCCAGCCGTTCTTCGGCAAAGGCCTTGACCTCCTCCGCGCTCCGGCCGTCGGCGGCGGCGACGACGGCACTCTGCACACCCATGCCCTGCGCCATCCCGACGGTGCGGGAATCGAGGACATGCACCGGGATCCCCACTCGGCCCGCGGCGAGCCTGGCGGAGTCGGCCGTGCCGGAGAGCTCACCGGAGATGTGGATTGAGACCACCGATTCGAAGCCCCGCGCCGCCGCGGCGAGGTAGGCCTGTTCGAACTGGCCTGGCGAGGGCCGGGAGGTCCGGACCGGGACCCCGCTGGCCAGGGCGACGGCGATGGTTTCCGCGATGTCGTCCTCGCCCTCGCCGTAGATCTCTGCGCCCACCATGACGGGCATCGGAACCACCGCGAGGCGGCCGTCGGCGGTGAAGTCACGCACCCAGTCCGCCGGCAGGGCGGCCGCGGAGTCGGTGACCACCGCGGTGCGCGCCGCGGGTGCGGGCACCGTTTCGGCGGCACCGGGCCGGGTGGCCTGGCGGAGCCGGACGAGGCGCTCGCGCAGCCACGGCCAGCCCGGGGGCTCACGGTCCGGCACGATGCACCTCCTGGAAAATGGTCCGGCCGCCGGCTTCTGCCGGCGGCCGGGTCGAGAGTGGCCCTGTCCGGCTAGGCCGGGACGATGTTGACCAGTTTAGGCGCCCGCACAATGACGGTGCGTATTCCCCGGCCGTCCAGTGCGCGCCGGACGTTCTCCGAGGCCAGCGCCAGTTCGCGCAGTTCGTCCTCGGAGATGCCCGGGGACACCTCCAAGCGGTCGCGCACCTTGCCCTGGACCTGGACGACGGCGGTCACCGTGTCCTGCACCAGCAGGGCTTCATCGTGCGTGGGCCAGCCCGCGTTGGCGACCGACGCCGGGTGCCCCAGCACGTTCCACAGGTCCTCGGCCGTGTAGGGGGCGAACAGGCTCAGGATGACCGCGACGGCTTCCACGGCCTCGCGCACGGCTGGGTCCGCACCGCCGGCGCCGCCTGCCGCATCAATGGTCTTGCGGGTCGCGTTGACCAGCTCCATCAGCTTGGCCACGACCACGTTGAACTTGTTGTGCTCCAGCAGGGCCTCGGCGTCCGCGATGGTGCGGTGGGTAACGGTGCGCAGCGCACGGTCCCCGGTGGCGAAGTCGACGCCGGGTTCGCTCGTGACGTCCTGGCCCAGGCGCCAGGCGCGGGCCAGGAACTTCGCGGAGCCCGACGGCGAGACGTCCGCCCAGTCGACGTCGTCCTCCGGCGGGGAGGCGAAGATCATGGTCAGGCGCACGGCGTCGACGCCGAACTTGTCCAGCTGCTCGCCCAGGTCCACGCCGTTGCCGAGGGACTTGCTCATGGCCTTGCCGCCGTTGAGCACCTGGCCCTGGTTCAGCAGCGCACGGAACGGTTCGTCCGCTTCGATCAGGCCCAGGTCGTGGATGACCTTGGTGAAGAAACGTGCGTACAGCAGGTGCAGGATGGCGTGCTCGACCCCGCCGACGTACTGGCCCACGGGCATCCAGTCATTGATCTTGGCCGGATCGAACGGGCCCTCGGTGTACTGCGGCGAGACAAAGCGCAGGAAGTACCAGGACGAGTCCACGAAGGTGTCCATGGTGTCCGTGTCGCGCTTGGCCGGGCCATGGCAGCTGGGGCACTCCACATTGACCCAGGCCTCGGCGGCGGCCAGCGGGGACGTGCCCTTCGGAGACAGGTCCTCGCCGCGCAGGTTCTCCGGCAGGGTGACCGGCAGCTGCTCGTCCGGGACGGGCACCTCCCCGCACGCCGGGCAGTGGATGATCGGGATCGGCGTGCCCCAGAAGCGCTGCCGGCTCAGCAGCCAGTCCCGCAGGCGGAAGTTCACGAATTTCTCGCCCGTGCCCTGCTGCTCCAGGATCGCTATGGCAGCCGGGATGGCTTCGGACTTGGGCAGTCCGTCCAGCGCGCCGGAGTTGATCAGGGTTCCCTCGCCGGCCGTAGCCGTGCCGGAGACCGCGGGGTCCTCCTCACCGGTGTCCAGGACCGCCCGGACCGGCAGGTCGAAGGTCTTGGCGAAGTCCAGGTCGCGCTGATCGTGGGCCGGGACGGCCATGATGGCGCCGGTGCCGTAGTCGGCCAGGACGTAGTCGGCGGCCCAGACGGGCAGCTTCTCGCCGTTGAGCGGGTTAATGGCATACCGGCCAGTGAAGACGCCGGTCTTTTCCCGCTCGGTGGACTGGCGTTCGATCTCCGACAGCGCCTTGACCTGTTCGCGGTAGCCGTCCAGCGCACCGGCGTGTTCGTCGGTGACCAGTTCGACGGCGAGCGGCGCGTCCGCGGCGACCACGAAGAACGTGGCACCGTACAGGGTATCGGGGCGGGTGGTGAAGACGGTGACGTCCTTGGCGGGCTTGCCGCCGTCGGCCTCGACAACGAAGGTGACGTGCGCACCCTCGGAGCGGCCGATCCAGTTCTTCTGCATCGCCAAGACGCGCTCGGGCCAGTGCCCGCGCAGTTCGTCCATGTCATCCAGCAGCCGGTCGGCGTAGTCGGTGATCTTGAAATACCACTGGTTCAGGGACTTCTTCGTGACGGCGGTTCCGCAGCGCTCACAGGCGCCGTTGACCACCTGTTCGTTGGCCAGCACGGTCTGGTCCTTCGGGCACCAGTTGACCGGCGAGTCCTTGCGGTAGGCCAGGCCGCGCTCGTAGAAGCGCTTGAAGAGCCACTGCGTCCAGCGGTAGTACTCGGGGTCCGAGGTGTGCAGCCGGCGGGACCAGTCGGCGGAGATGGCGTAGCGCTTGAAAGAGGCCGCCTGGGTGTCGATGTTGGCGTAGGTCCACTCGCTGGGGTGCGCGTTGCGCTTGATCGCGGCGTTCTCCGCGGGCAGGCCAAAGGAGTCCCAGCCGATCGGGTGCAGCACATCGTAGCCCTGCTGGCGCAGGTAACGGGCGACGACGTCGCCCATCGCGAAAGCCTCGGCATGGCCCATGTGCAGGTCACCCGACGGGTAAGGGAACATGTCCAACACGTAGCGGCGTTCCTTGGAGCCGTCATCCAGGGGCGTGAAGACCTTGAGGTCCTCCCAAACCTGCGGCCACTTGGCCTCCATGGCGGCGAAGCTGTAGGCGCCCTCCTCGGGGCCTTCGTTCGCTGCGGCTGCTGCTGTTCCGGTCTCTGTCTCCGGCTGAACGCTCACTGCTGGCCTCTTCTGTCTCTTCAGGCTTGTGAATCCCAAGCCCTGGTCCTGTCAAGCTTCCGCCCTGCCGGGGGCGGTCGCCCACCCCCGGCAGCTAATCCTCCGCGGCTCTCCTGCCGCCGGTTCCGGGGAACCCCCAGACACACAAAAGCCCCTCGACATGGAGGGGCTGCCGCTCGGCAATCCGAGATGAATCCGGGATGCCGGGCGGCTAGCTAAGCAGAAGGATCGCGCGCATGTAACCACTTTAGCGCCTTTGAACGGCCTCCGGGGCGACGCCGGCCCCGGTCCGATCCGCACCAACGGCGCCACCGATACCAAATTGTTACATATTCTTTATGAATTGGCGTCTGTACTTACGCCAATATCGGCCCGCCGGCGTCCCGTAGAAAGCAAATTCGCCGTAAGTAAAACAAATTCAAATCCAAGTAGTTTGGCGCCTCTGTATAAGTATTCACCGGCCCCTCGACAGGTAAATTTACGGCCGATCCGCACCCTACTCTCCAGCAAAACACTGGCGCATATTACAGGGGTTTTCCGCCCCCCAGCGGGGAAAAAGCTGGGAGCTTGCTAAAAATTTCCAACAGGGACACTATGCACTCAAGATCTCGGGGGGGATTCGTAAATGGTCTCGGGTTGAGGAGCCTGTTATGTATCGTTTGCGTGATTCTGCCCTGCAACAATTCACCCAGCTGCCAGCGCGCCCGCACGCCGCCGGCAGCAGCCCGGAAAAGGTCTAGCCATGTTCGGCTGGATAACCCGGTTCAGTATGCAATTCCGCATCCTGGTTCTGGCGCTCGCGGCCGGACTCGTCAGCTTCGGCGTTGTGAACGTGCCCCACATGGCCGTGGACAGCATGCCAGAGTTCGCCCCCGCGCAGGTCGAGATCCAGACCGAGGCCCTGGGCCTCTCCGCTGCTGAAGTCGAACAGCTCATCACCTCGCCGATGGAAGCCGACCTCCTCAACGGGGTGGCCTGGCTGGACGAAATCCGCTCGAAATCGGTTCCCGGCCTGTCCTCCATCGAGCTGGTCTTCCGGCCGGGCACCGACCTGCTCCGGGCCCGCCAGCTGGTGGCGGAACGGATGACCCAGGCACATGCGTTGCCGAATGTGTCCTCGCCGCCCCTGATCATGCAGCCCATGTCATCGACCAGCCGCGTCATGATGGTCCGGATGAGCTCCAAACAGCTCTCCGGAATCGAAATGTCCGTCCTGGCGAGGTGGAAGATCAAGCCGCGCCTGATCGGCATCCCGGGCGTGGCGAACGTGGCCATCTGGGGCCAGCGTGAACAGCAGCTCCAGGTGGAGGTCACCCCCACGCAGCTGCAGGAGAAGGGCATCACCCTGGAGCAGGTGATCAAGTCCACCGGCAATGCCGTCTGGGTCTCGCCGCTGAGCTTCCTGGAAGCCTCCGCCCCGGGAACCGGCGGCTTCGTCGAATCCCCCAGCCAGCGGCTGGGAATCCAGCATGTCCTTCCCATCCGCACTCCGGCTGACCTTTCCAAGGTTGCCGTGGAGGACACCAACCCACGGTTGCTCCTGGGGGACGTCGCGAAGGTCCGGGAGGACCACCAGCCGCTAATCGGCGACGCCGTCGTCGGACAGGACCCGGGCCTGCTGCTGGTCGTCGAGAAGTTCCCGGGAACCAGCGCGCTCGAAGTCACCAAAGACATTGAAGCAGCGCTGAAAGACCTCGAACCCGGCCTCGCCGGAGTCCAGATGGACACCTCGGTGTTCCGGCCGGCCGCAGCACTGCAGGACTCCGTGGACGGCCTCGCCCTCGCACTGCTGTTCAGCCTGCTGATCGCGGTGGCGCTGTTCTGGCTGCTGTTCCGGTCCTGGCGGGTCGCGGTCATCGGCCTGGTCGCCCTGGCCACCTCGGTGACGACGGCGGCCGTGGTCCTCCAGGTGCAAGGGGCCACCTTGAACGTGGCTGTCCTGGTCGGCATCTTCCTGGCGGTCTCGCTGATGGTGGGCGACGTCGTCGAAGACGTCCAGGCCCAACGGCGGCGCCGGGCCGCACACGATGTGTCAGACCCCGCCGCCGACTTCCGGTCCCGGATCGGGCACGCCGTCCACAGCGTCCGCACCGCTCTGTTCCACGCCTCGCTGGTTATGCTGATCCCCCTGGTGCCGTTGCTGTTTGCCACCGGGATCGGCGGTGCGTTCTTCCGGCCGCTGATCTGGACCCTGCTGCTGGCGCTGCTCGCCTCGCTCATTGTGGGCCTCGCCGTCACGCCGGTGCTGGTGCACATGCTGCTGCCGCGCGACACCTCGTTCCGGCGGCAATCGTCCGCCTTCAACCGGGCCCGGGCGTCCTACCAGCACACGCTGACAGCAGCCCGCTCCCGCAAGGCGCTCGGCGTTGCCGCCGTCGCCGTCGTCGGCGTGCTGGGCCTGGCAGCCGCATCCCAGTTGATCGGCAACCGGCCGGTGGTTCCCACCCTCCCGGACCGGACCCTGCTGGTCCAGTGGGACGCCATGGCCGGCACCTCCAACGAGGAGGTCACCCGCATAGCAGCGCGCGCCTCGGACGAACTGCGGACGGTGCCTGGCGTTTCCGGCGTCGGCGGGCACGTCGGCCGCGCGATCGCCTCGGACCAGGTGGTGGGCAACAGTTCCGCGGAACTGTGGGTGTCCATCGCACCGGACGCGGATTATGCCGCGACCGAGAGCGCCGTCCGCGAAGTCGTCAAAGGCTACCCGGGCATCGCCAATAACGTCGTCAACTACTCACAGCAGCAGATCGGTGATCTCCGCACCACGCTGGACCCGGGCTTCGCGGTCCGCGTCTACGGCACGGACATGACCGTGCTGCAGCAGAAGGCCGAGGAAGTTCGAAAGGCCATCTCCGGCATCAGCGGCGTGGGTAACCCGAGGATCTATTCAACGCCCAAGACACCCATCGTGGAGGTCGAAGTCAACCTGGAGGCCGCCCAGAAGGTCGGGATCAAACCAGGTGACGCACGGCGGGCCGCGGCGGCCCTGATGCAGGGCATCGTCGTCGGCAACCTCTTCGAACAGCAGAAGGTCTTCGAGGTTGTGGTCCGGGGCGCTGTCGACGTCAGGGACGACCTGACCAGCGTACGAGAACTGCTGCTGGACACGCCCGGCGGCGGCCACGTCACGCTCGGCGAGATCGCCGCGGTACGGCTCGTTCCCAACGAGGTGGTGATCCTGCACGATGACACCTCCCGCCGGATCGACGTCGTCGCGGACGTCGGCGGCCGCCCCCTGGCGGACGTCCAGCGGGACATCAACGACGCCGTAAGGAAGATCAACTTCCCGCTCGAGTACCACGCCGAGATTCCCGCTAAGTTCAGCGAGAACCAGGCGGCCGACGCCCTGGTGGCGGGACTGGCGATCGCGGCCTTCCTGGCCGTGCTGATCCTCCTGCAGACGGCCCTGCGGAGCTGGAAGCTCGCGCTCGCGGTTTTCCTGTCGCTGCCGGGGGCACTGGCCGGCGGCACCGTGGCGGCGTGGTTGTTCGGAGCGGTGAACTCGCAGATCGTGCTGACAGCCTTCGCGGCGGTGCTGGCCATCACGGCCCGGAACGCGGCACTGCTCTCGACACGCTGCGACGAACTGTGGCGCGAAGATCCAGCGGCTTCCCGGGCGACGGTCGTCATGGCGGCTGCACGCGAACGGATCTCGCCCGTCCTGAAGACCGCCCTGGTCACCGCGCTCGTGCTGATCCCGCCGGCCGTCTTCGGCGGCGTCATCGGCCAGACCGTTCTTGGTCCAATGCTGCTGATCATCGTCGGCGGCCTCGTCACCTCGACGCTGTGCTCGCTTTTTGTGTTCCCGCTGCTGATGTTCTGGTTCGGCCCGAAGGAAGGGCCCGAGGAGTGGGAATCCGTCAACGAATCCGAAGTTCCGGTATTGCAGGAAAAGGTGGAAGTAAAATGACCAGCCAAAAGCCCCTCCGGCGCCTGCCCCTGGCGGCCGCTGTCTGTGCAGCACTCCTGAGTTCCCTGCCTGCCTGCGCGGCGACTCCGGCGGCCAGCAGCTCCTCCGTCCAACTGGCCAATGACCCGGCCAAGGTGGAGAAGAACGCCTCCACCGGCATCGCCAAGATCACTCTCAACGCCCGCGCCGTCCAGCGGCTCCAGCTGAAGACTGACACGGTCAAACCGGGGGCCACCGGCACAGAGGTACTGTTCCCGTACGCGTCCCTGCTGTACGACGCGAACGGCAAAACCTGGGTGTACACGAACCCGGAGGAACGCGTCTACCAGCGCCAGGCAGTCACGGTCGCCAAGGTGGAGGCGGGCGTCGTGACGGCCACGGCGGGCCCTCCGGCCGGCACCGCAATCGTCACCGTCGGGGCGGCGGAACTGTTCGGCGCAGAGTTTGATACGGCGCATTGACATGCGCCGGATCATTGCGACGAGCCTAAGGTTCCGGTCCATCATTGTTGCGATGGCCGCTGCCTTGATGATCGTAGGCAGTGCCCAGCTCAGCACAGCCTCGGTGGATGTGTTCCCCGAATTCGCGCCGCCCAAGGTCGAGGTGCAGACCGCCTGCCTGGGCCTGACGGCGTCCGAGGTCGAGGAACTCGTCTCTGTTCCGATGGAGGAGGCGTTCAACGGCATCGACGGCCTCGACCACATGCGGTCCAAGTCGGTGTCGCAGCTCTCCTCCATCGTGCTCGAGTTCAAGCCCGGGACCGACGTCCTGAACGCCCGGCAGATGGTGTCCGAGCGGATGGCGACGGTCATCCCGACACTGCCCACCTGGGCCGCACCACCGGTGATGCTCCAGCCGCTGTCCTCGACGAGCCGCGTCATGAAGATCGGGTTGTCCTCGGAGACCCGTTCCCTGATCGAAATGTCGATGATCTCCTATTGGAACATCCGGGCCCACCTGCTGCGGGTGCCGGGCGTGGCCAACGTGGCAATCTGGGGCGAACGCCTCCAGATGCTGCAGGTCCAGGTGGATCCGGCGAAGCTGGCTGCCAACAACGTCACGCTGGAAAACGTGATGAATTCCACCTCGGACGCCTTGGACGCCGGATTGCTGAAGTACTCCCCCGGCGCCTTGATCGGCACCGGGGGCGCCCTCGAGACGCCGAGCCAGACCATGAGCATCCGCCACGTCCAGCCGATCACCGGTCCGCAGCAGCTGGCCCAGGTTGCGCTGGAGCAGCGTGAGGGTCAGGAGCCGTTGCGGCTCGCCGACGTCGCCACCGTACTCGAGGATCACCAGCAGCTGATCGGCGACGCCGTCATCAACGGCGGCCCGGGCCTGATGCTGATCGTGGAGAAGCTGCCGTGGGGCAACACCCTGGAGGTCACCCGCGGCGTCGAGGAGGCCCTGAAACAGCTCCAGCCGGGGCTGACCGGCATCGCGGTGGACACCACCTTGTTCCGGCCGGCGACCTTCATTGAGGAGTCGCTGGGCAACCTCAGCGTGGCACTGCTCCTGGGCTGCCTGCTGGTGATTTTGGTGCTCAGCGTGTTCCTGTTCCAGTGGCGCACCGCCCTGGTCAGTGTCGCGGCGATCCCGCTCTCGCTGCTGACGGCGGCCCTCGTCCTCTACTGGACAGGAGGAACAGTCAACACGATGGTGCTTGCGGGATTGGTGATCGCCGTCGGGGTGGTGGTGGACGATGCCATTATCGACGTCGAAAACATCGTCCGCCGGCTCCGCCGGCACCGGGCGGCCGGCGGCACCGACAGCGCAGCGCGGGTGGTGGTCAACGCCTCCCTGGAGGTCCGCGGCCCGATCGTCTACGCGACCCTGATCATCGTGGCCGCCACCGTGCCGATCTTCTACCTGGACGGCCTGACCGGATCCTTCTTCCGGCCGCTGGCCATCTCCTACACCCTGGCAGTGTTCGCGTCCATGCTGGTGGCCCTGACCGTTACCCCGGCCATGGCCTACATCTTCCTGCGCAACGCGAAGCTCGAGGACCGCGACCCGCCCCTGGTCCGGGTCCTTAAGCGCTGGTACGGCGCCGGGCTGCGGCCGATGGTCCGCCGCCCGCTCCCGGGCTACCTGTCGCTGGCCGCTCTTGGTGTGGTGGGCATTGTGGCCGCACCCCTTCTGGGCCAGTCGCTGCTGCCGTCCTTCAAGGAACGCGACTTCCTGATGCACTGGGTCACCCAGCCGGGCACATCCAATGCCGAGGAGGTCCGGGTCAGCCAGCTGGCCTGCAAGGAGCTGATGACGGTGCCCGGGGTGCGCAACTGCGGATCCCACATCGGTCAGGCGTTTGCTGCGGACGAGGTGGTCGGCGTCAACTTCGGCGAAAACTGGATCAGCATCGATCCCGCGGCGAACTACGACAAGACCCTGGCCTCGGTCCAGGAACTGGTCGACGGCTACCCCGGCATCCACCGGGACGTCCAGACCTACCTCAAGGAACGCGTCAGGGAAGTGCTCACGGGCACCGGCTACGCCATTGTTGTCCGCGTGTACGGCGATGACCTCGCGGTCCTCCGGAAGGAGGCGGACAAGGTCAAGAAGATCCTCGGCGGCATCGAAGGCGCCATCGGCGCGAAGATTGCCCTGCAGGTGGACGTGCCGCAGATCGACGTCGAGGTGAACCTGGCCGCGGCCAGCCAGTATGGCCTCAAGCCCGGCGACGTGCGGCGGGCCGCGGCCACGCTGGTTGCCGGCGAGGAGGTCGGCGACGTGTACCGCGACGGGAAGGCGTACGACGTGCAGGTCTGGAGCCCGCCGGAGACGCGCACCAGCGTCACCAGCATCGAGAACCTTCAGATGGACACGCCGAGCGGGCAGCGAATCAAGCTGGCCGACGTGGCCAAGATCTCGGTCAAGCCGACCCCGAACGTTATTGAGCGTTCGGAAGGCTCGCGCCGGCTCGACGTCAGCGCCAACGTCAAGGAAGGCGACCTGGTGAAAGTCGTGGAGGAACTCAAGGGCAACCTGGAGACGCTGGAGTTCCCCACCGGCTACCACGCCGACGTCCTCGGCGAGTACGCGGAACGGCAGGCGGCCTCACAGCGCCTGCTTGTCTTCGCGGTAGGCGCAATCGCGGTGATCTTCCTGCTGCTCCAGGCGGCATTCCGCAGCTGGCGGCTGGCGACCCTGGTCATCCTGACCCTGCCGGCGGCGCTCGTGGGCGGTGTCCTGGCCGCGCACCTCAGCGGTGGGATCCTGTCCTTGGGCTCGTTGGTCGGTTTCCTCACCGTGATGGGCATTGCCGCCCGCAACGGCATCCTGCTCATCAACCACTGCCAGCACCTCGAACAGTTCGAAGGCGTGCGGTTCGGCCCCGGACTGGTGCTCCGCGGGGAGGCCGAACGGTTGTCCCCGATCCTGATGACCACCCTGGCCACCGCCCTGGCCCTCGTGCCGCTGGTGGTCATGGGCAACATTCCGGGGCATGAGATCGAGCACCCCATGGCCGTCGTCATCCTCGGCGGCCTGGTCACCTCGACACTGGTGAACCTGTTCATCGTCCCCTCGCTCTACCTCCGGTTCGCCAAGGGCCGCGCGGAACGCGAGCACGGGAACCATGCGGCCCGGCCGGCCACCGCTGGCTAGCCGCGGCAAACAACCCCAAAGAGAGGTGTGTTTCATGTTTCAGCGACGAAGGCGGTTCACCGCCTACGGTTCGGCGGCCCTGCTGGTGCTGGCGACGTTCACCGCGACGTCGGTGCCGGCGGCCGCCGCCGCGCCGTCGCGCCAGGAGCTCTGCGGGCCAGGGTCGGCGATCCGGTTTGACCGGGATGACTATCCGTCGTCACCGCGGATCGACAACAAGTGGTTCCCGTTGACGCCCGGCATGCAGTTCACGACGGCCGGAAGGGTCACGGACGCCGATGGCACCCGTGCCCACTCGGTGGTCCACACCGTCACCGGCCTGACCAAGGTGATCGACGGCGTCAAAACCCTCGTGATGTGGGACCGGGACTACTCCGACGGGGTGCTCACCGAGTCCGAACTCGCCTTCTTTGCCCAGTCGGACAAGGGTGATGTCTGGCTGTTCGGCGAGTACCCCGAGGTATACGAGAACGGAAAACTCATCGGTGCGCCGAGCACCTTCATCAGCGGCATCGACAGGGCACGGGCAGGAATCGCCATGCAAGCCGAACCGCACCGGAACACCCCCGCCTACGTGCAGGCTTACGCACCCAAGGTGGACTTCCTGGACTGCGGGGACGTGCTGTACAAGAACCTGCGGGTCTGCGTCCCGACGGGCTGCTACAACGATGTGATGGTGATCGACGAGTTCAACCCGCTGGATCCGCCCAGCGCGGGCCATCAGCGGAAGTACTACTCGCCAGGCACCGGTCTGGTGAAGGTCACGGCTTCCGGCGGCGACAGCCGGGAGTTCATGGACCTCGCCAAGATCAAGAAGCTGAACCGTTCCGAACTGGAGCACGTGAACGCCGAAGCGCTCAAACTGGACCGGCGCGGCTACACCGTCAGCGAGGACGTCTACGCCAAGACGCCGCGCGCCGTGGTGGCGTATCCGCGTTCCGGCTCCTGACGGGCGCGGGACCGCCCCCGGCGCGGCCTGTGGCCCCGTCCCACACAGAAGAGCTCCGGTCAGCCTGGCTGACCGGAGCTCTTCCGCGGTGCGGCTGACCGCCCGGGGTGAAGGCTACTTCACGTCCTCGTCGACCCAGTCCATGGACTTGGTGACGGCCTTCTTCCAGAGACGCATCTGGCGCTCGCGTTCGGCCTGGTCCATCTTCGGCTCCCAGCGCTTGTCCTCGGCCCAGTTGGCGGAGCATTCGCCCAGGTCCTTCCAGAAGCCGACGGCGAGTCCGGCTGCGTAGGCGGCGCCCAGCGAGGTCGTCTCGACCACCTTCGGCCGGATCACCGGGACACCCAGGATGTCGGCCTGGAACTGCATCAGCGCATCGTTGGCAACCATGCCGCCGTCGACCTTGAGCTCCGTCAGGGGCACCCCGGAGTCGGCGTTGACCGCGTCGAGCACCTCGCGGGTCTGGAAGGCGGTGGCCTCCAGCGCCGCGCGGGCAATGTGGTTCTTGTTCACGAACCGGGTCAGGCCGACAATCGCGCCGCGGGCGTCGGAACGCCAGTACGGAGCGAAGAGGCCGGAGAACGCCGGCACGATATAGACGCCGCCGTTGTCCTCGACCGCAGCAGCCAGGGTCTCCACTTCCGGGGCACTGCCGATCATGCCGAGGTTGTCGCGCAACCACTGCACCAGCGAGCCGGTGACGGCGATGGAGCCTTCCAGGGCGTAGTGCGGCTTGGCGTCGCCCAGCTTGTAGCCGACAGTCGTCAGCAGGCCGTTCTTGGAGTGGACGATCTCCTCACCGGTATTGAAGATTAGGAAACAGCCGGTGCCGTAGGTGTTCTTGGCCTCGCCGGCGTCGAAGGCGGCCTGGCCGAACGTCGCCGCCTGCTGGTCGCCGAGGATGCCGGCAACCGGCACCTCGCGCAGCAGCTGGGACGTGTGGACCGTGCCGTAGACCTCGGAGGAGGACTTGATGGCAGGCATCATGGAGGCCGGGACACCGAAGGCGTCCAGGATTTCCTGGTCCCAGGACAGCGTCTCGAGGTCCATGAACATGGTCCTCGAGGCGTTGGTGACGTCCGTGACATGGACGCCGCCGTCGGTCCCGCCGGTGAGGTTCCAAAGCACCCAGCAGTCGGTGTTGCCGAAGACCAGGTCCCCGGATTCCGCCTTGGCGCGGGCGCCCTCGACGTTGTCCAGGATCCACTTGATCTTGGTGCCGGAGAAGTAGGTCGCCAGCGGCAGGCCCACCTTCTGCTTGAAGCGTTCCGGGCCGCCATCCTTGGCGAGCTCGTCGACGATCGGCTGCGTCCGGGTGTCCTGCCAGACGATTGCGTTGTAGACCGCCTTGCCGGTGGTCTTGTCCCAGACCACCGCGGTTTCACGCTGGTTGGTGATGCCGACGGCGGCAATGTCGTGGCGGGTCAGGTTGGCCTTGGACAGTGCGGAGGCGATGACCTCGCGGGTGTTGTTCCAGATCTCGGCGGGGTCGTGCTCCACCCACCCGGCCTGCGGGAAGATCTGCTCGTGTTCCATCTGGCCGGAGGAAACGATATTGCCGCTGTGGTCGAACACGATGGCGCGGGTGCTCGTGGTTCCCTGGTCAATGGCGATTACATACTGGTTCATGCTGACGTCCTTGTCGGTTGGGCCTGCAGTTGAAATTGATGCGTACGGCTGGGATTCCTAGGAAGCGGCGGCGGTAGCGATGATCGGCACTACTGCAGCGACAATGCCGGCGAGTCCGCCGCCGACGAGAGGTCCGACCACCGGGATCCACGAGTAGCTCCAGTCCGAGGAGCCCTTGCCCTTGATGGGCAGCAGGGCGTGGGCGATGCGCGGGCCAAGGTCACGGGCGGGGTTGATGGCGTAGCCGGTGGGGCCGCCAAGGGAAACACCGATGCCGACAACCAACAGCGCCACGGCCAGCGGGCCAAGCCCTGAGGGCGTGCCGCCCAGGGTCAGGATGACGAAGACGAGGACAAAGGTGCCGATGATTTCGGTGATCAGGTTCCACGGGGTGGAGCGGATGGCCGGTCCGGTGGAGAAGACGCCCAGCTTGCTGGCGGGCTCGGGTTCGGCGTCGAAGTGCTGCTTGTGCGCCAGCCACATCACGACGGCGCCCAGGAACGCACCGAGCAGTTCACCGCCGAAGTAGGTCAGGGTGGAGCCGAAGTCGACCGCGACACCGGGGGCGTACTCCTTCTTGCCGTTGAGCAGCAAGCCGAAGGTTACGGCAGGGTTCAGGTGCGCGCCCGACTTGGCGGCAACGAAGACACCACAGAAGACGGCAATGCCCCATCCCCAGGTGACCATCAGGAACCCGCCGTTGTTGCCCTTGGTGCCTTTGAGCGCGACGTTGGCCACAACGCCGCAACCCAGCAGGGTCAGCATTGCGGTGCCGAATACTTCGGACAGGAAAACTATTCCAAGAGACATCTTTGACTCCTCTATTTTCTGTTGTCAGCCCTTCGCGAGTTTGAAGGGCCGTTGGGCCAGCAGCGGTTTCGCGCTGCCGGCCAGCCACTGCCGGGCCCACGAGGGACCCTGCAGTCTTTGCGCCCGGACAAACCCGTCCGGGCACGCAAGCATCAGGCGACCAGGCTGTGGACCTGGACTCCGTGGAACCGTTCGAGCACCTCCTGGGCGTGGTTGATTTCTGCAGCCCGGGCCGCGGTGTCCCAGCCCAGCGGGCCGGACAGGATCTCGGCGGCTTCGTTCAGCAGCTCCCCGGTCACCAGCCCGCGGAACGCGAGCGAGGTGCGGCGGACCAGCACGTCGATCAGGTGCCCGATCTGTTCGTTCTCCGCCATGTACTCCAGTTCACGCACACTCAGTTCGCGGGTGGAGTGCAGCAGCCGGTCGGGCCCGGCGTCGAGGTAGGCCATCACGTCCACCGCGCGCGTGCCGTAGCGGGTCAGCAGGCCCGCTGTCCGGTCCGCACCACGGCCGGCGTCCATGTGCGCCTTGATCCAGCGCTGGACGCCGTCCTCGGTGGCGGGGAAACCGGCACCGCCGCCGATGGCGAGTTTCGCGGTGGAGACTTTCCGTTCCAGGCCGAGTTCGGCCAGGACGTCGTTGCTGAGGTGCTCGGCCAGGGCCCGGAAGGTGGTCCACTTTCCGCCCACCAGACTGAGCACGACGGCGCCGCCGTCGGCCTGCTGCCGGTCGCCGCCACTCCGCTGGCCGTTTCTGGCCGGGCCGCGGCGTTCGATCCGGTAGTCGCGGCTGACGAAGCCGGGCTGCGTGGCGTCGTGCCGGGGCAGCGGGCGGACACCGGAGAAGGTATACACGATCTGTTCCCTGTCCACCGCCACGTCCGGGAAGACATGCCCGATGAGGTCGAAGAAGTAGTCAATCTCGGCTTCGGTGCAGACCGCGTCCTCGGCCATGTCGGCGTCGACGTCGGTGGTGCCGACCAGGACGCGGTCACCCATCGGGTAGATCAGCACGATCCTGCCGTCCGTGTGCTCGAAGAAGATCTCCCGGCCCTGGCAGGCCTCAAGCAGCTCCGGGTGGTCCAGCACGATGTGCGAGCCCTTGGTGCCACCCATAAAGGCCGAGGCGGCGCCCATGGCCTGGTTGGTCAGGTCGACCCAGGCGCCGGTGGTGTTGACCACCACGTCGGCACTGAAATCGAAGACCTCGCCGGTCAGTTCGTCACGGAGCTGGACCGTGCCGGACCGTCCGCCGGCTTCCGTCGCCGCGTCCATGGAGACGAGGGAAAGGTAGTTGCTGGCGCGGGCGCCGTTGCCGCTCGCCTCGCCGGCCTTCTCGCCGTCCTGGAGGACGTCCAGGGTGAGCCGCTCCGGGTTGTGCACGGAAGCGTCGAAGTAGGTCGCAGCGTACTTGATGCCCGGGTGCAGCCGCGGCAACTCGGCCAGGGCGCGCTTCCGGCCGCGGAACTGGTGGCGCGGGACGGTGCCGCCGTCGCGGGAGAAGAAGTCGTACATGCTCAGGCCCAGCTTGATCAGGAAGGCGCCGCGCTCCTTGGGTGCGCCCTGCTGCTTGTGGGTCAGGAACCGCAGCGGCGCCGCGAGGATGCCCGAGAACGTGCTGAAGATCGGGATGGTGGTCTGCAGCGGCTTCACGTAGTGAGGCGCGATGTGCAGGAGTCGGTTGCGTTCGACCACGGACTCCTGGACGAGGCGGAATTCGCCGTTTTCGAGGTACCTGATGCCGCCATGGATCATGTGCGAGGAGGCGCCGCTGGCGCCCTGGCAGAAGTCGCCCCGTTCGACGAGGGCCACGTCTACGCCCTGGAGGGCCAGGTCACGGAAGGTCCCGACTCCGTTGATTCCGCCGCCGATGATCAGCACCTGCGCGTGCGGCCGGTTCCGCAGCTGCTGCACCGATGTGCGCTGGCTGTTCGACGCCGGATGGCCGGATGAAACCTTGTTTCCCAAAACTGCTCCTTGGGGCTTGGTACTGCGCGGCGCGCCGTCTGGCACGTCGCCGTTCAACACTATTCTTTGGACTAATGGAAAATGGAGTCAAGCACTATGCACAAACGTGCAGATTGGAAATGGAATGTCGCCCAGCCGCCAGTCCGACGCCCTCCGGGCCGCCCAGCTGTATTACCTCCAGGACCTGACCATGGACGCGATCGCCCGTGAGCTCCGCACCTCCCGTTCGACTGTTTCCCGGCTCCTCTCCGCGGCCCGGGAATCCGGCCTGGTGCAGGTCCAGATCCGCAGCCCGCTCGACACCGGCCCCGAACTCGAGAGCATGATCCGGGCCGAGTACAAGGTCGATGTGCACGTCGTCCCTGTGGTGGACACACTCAACGAGGCGGAAACGCTGGACCGGGTGGCGATGCAGGCTGCACGCACCATCGGCCCGCTCGTGGACTCGAACGCCATCATCGGGGTGGCGTGGGGCTCCACGTTGAGCGCAGTCAGCCGGCACCTGACCCGGAAGATCACCCACGACAGCATCATCGTCCAGCTCAACGGGGCGGGAAACATGCAGACAACCGGCATCACCTACGCCTCGGACATCATGCGGCGCTTCGGCAGCGCCTACGGTGCGCGGGTGGAACAGTTCCCGGTGCCGGCGTTCTTTGACCACGCGGCCACCAAGAAAGCCATGTGGAATGAACGCAGTGTTCAGCGCATCCTGCGGCTGCAGTCCCGGATGAGCATCGCAATCTTCGGGGTGGGATCGGTCGACGCCGACTACCCCAGCCACGTCTACGCCGGCGGCTACCTGGACGAGGACGACCTGAACGTCCTGGCCAATTCCGACGTCGTGGGGGACGTTGCCACCGTCTTCTTCCGCGCCGACGGCTCCTCCGACGGCATCACCCTCAACGAGCGTTCCACCGGGCCGGACCTGGCCCAGCTCCGGCAAGTCCGGCGACGGATCTGTGTCGTGTCCGGGGCGTCCAAGATCAACGGGCTGCGCGGGGCGCTGGCCGCCGGCCTGGCCACGGACCTGATCCTCGACGAGGCCACCGCCCGGCGGCTGGTCGGTACCGAAGGCCCGAGCTGACGGCCGGCCGGCGCCGGCCGGGCCGCCGGAATGGGTAGAGTCGGTGCTATGAGAATTTCCCCCCGGCTGACGCTGAACAACGGTGTGTTGATGGACCGCCTAGGGTTCGGGCTCTACAAGGTTCCACCCGCCGACGCCGCCGGGCTCGTCACCATGGCGCTGGAGGCCGGATACCGGCACTTCGACACGGCTGCCATGTACGGGAACGAGACCGGCGTCGGGAAGGCGATCGGCGCCCTGTCAGCCTTCGACGGCTCCGCCGGCGGCTCCGGCGAGCTGCACCCCCCGCTCGCCCGGGAAGACCTCTTCGTGACCACGAAGCTCTGGAATGACGACCAGGGCTACGACGCCACGCTCCGGGCCTTCGACACCTCCATCGCCAAGCTGGGCCTGGAATACGTGGACCTGTACCTGATCCACTGGCCCTGCGCCCGGCGCGGGCTCTACACCGAGAGCTACCGCGCCCTCGAAACGCTTTACCGCGAAGGCCGGGTCCGCGCCGTCGGGGTGTCCAACTTCCAGCCCGCGCACCTGGAGCACCTGCTCCAGACGGCTGAAGTGGTGCCCGCAGTCAACCAGATCGAGCTCCACCCGTGGCTGCAGCAGGCCGAACTGCGGGCCCTGCACGCCTCGCTCGGCATCACCACCGAAGCGTGGAGCCCGCTGGGCCGCGGCCAGGTGCTGCAGGACCCGGTGGTTCTGGAGCTCGCCGCCGCGCACCGGCGCACGGCGGCGCAGATCATCCTGCGCTGGCACCTGGAACTGGGCAACGTCGTCATTCCCAAGGCCAGCTCTTACAGCCGGATCCGCGAGAACCACGACATCTTCGGTTTCAGCCTCGGCACCGCGGACCTGGACGCCCTGGCCGGCCTGGAGCGGGGCTTCCGCACCGGCTCGAACCCCGACGACGTCATTTAGGATCCGATCGAATGGAACACGTGGCCACCGAATCCTCCCCCGCACCTCCCCTGCTTAGCGCCGAACTCGAGTCCCGCAGCAGCGCCTCCGCCGTGGACCTGGGCGGCACCAGGGTCGCCTACTGGACCTACGAGCCGGTCCGCGAAACCGCGGCGACCCGGACCATCCTGGTGATCCACGGGTTCCGCGGCGATCACCACGGCCTGCTCCGCGTGGTCGACCAACTGCCCGACATGCGCCTGATCATGCCGGACCTGCCGGGGTTCGGGGCCTCCGGCGCCTTCCGCGCCGGCGGCCACAGCGTCGAGGGCTACGGCAGGTTCATCAAGGACTTCATGGCAGCCCTGGGGCTCGGCCCGGACACCGTACTGCTCGGCCACTCCTTTGGTTCAATCGTCACCAGCCACTTTGTGGCCGACAACCCCGGCGCGGTCGCCGAACTCATCCTGATCAACCCCATCGCCGCGCCCGCCCTTGAGGGGCCCAAGGGACTCATGACCAAGGCTGCGGTGCTGTACTACGAGGCCGCCGCCCGGCTCCCCCGCCGCCTCGGAAACGCCCTGCTGCGCAACCAGCTGATCGTCCGGGTGATGAGCGAGACCATGGCCAAGACCAAGGACCCGGTGGTGCGGCAGTTCGTCCACGACCAGCACAGCGCGTACTTTTCCGCCTTCGCCGACCGCGACAGCCTTCTCGAAGCCTTCAAGGCCTCGGTCAGCAGCAACGTCGCCGAGGTGGCGCCGCGCCTCGCGTTGCCCGTACTGCTGGTGGCCGGCGAGAAGGACGAGATCGCGACCCTCCCGGACCAGCACAAGCTGTTGCCGCTGCTGCCGGACGGAACTCTCGAAGTCATTCCCGGCGTCGGGCACCTGATCCACTACGAAACCCCGGCGCCCGCCGCGGGCTTCATCCGACGCTTCCTGAAGGACCACGCCGCGTGAAAATCCTCATTGACGCCCGCTTCACCAGGCTCGACCACCACGATGGCATCAGCCGCTACGGTGCCAGTCTCATTGCCGCGACCGCCAAGATCGCGGACGTCTCCATGCTGATCAGCGACACGCGCCAGCTGGCGCTGCTGCCAGACGTCCCCTACACCCTGATCAACAGCCCGCTCTCACCGGCCGAGCTCTTCGTCGCAGCCAAGGTCAATCCGCTGGGGGCCGACGTGGTGGTGTGCCCGATGCAGACCATGGGCAGCTGGGGCCGGAAATACGCCCTGGTCCTGACCCTGCACGACCTGATCTACTACGAACACCCGGCACCTCCCGGGTTCCTCCCCGCACCAGTCCGGGTGCTGTGGCGGCTGTACCACACGGCGTTCTGGCCGCAGCGGGTCTTGCTGAACCGGGCGGACGTCGTCGCCACCATCAGCTCCACCACGGAAGCCCTGATGGCCAAGTACCGCCTGACGAAGCGGCCGGTGCGGATCGTCGGCAACGCCCCGCAGCCGGGGCTCACGCCGCGGGATCCCGGGGCCGGCGCCGATGAGACGTTGCTCTACATGGGCTCCTTTATGCCCTACAAGAACGTGGAAACCATGGTCAGGGGCATGGCGGAGCTCCCGGACATGACCCTGCACCTGCTGAGCCGGATCACGCCCGAACGCAGGGCGGAGCTGGAGGCCCTGGCCCCGGCCGGCGCCGACATTGTGTTCCACAACGGGGTGACGGATGCCGAGTACGAGGAGCTGCTGGCCCGAACCACCGCCTTGGTCAGCCTTTCCAAGGCGGAAGGCTACGGCCTGCCCTTGGTGGAGGCCATGTCGCACGGCACGCCGGTCATCGCCAGCGATATCCCGATCTTCCGCGAGGTCGGTGGGGACGCGGTCAGCTACGTGGATCCGGATTCCCCGTCGGCCTTTGCCGCGGCCGTCCGCGCCCTTGAGGAGCCGGACCGGTGGAAGGACCGTTCGGGCCGTGCGGTGCAGCGCGCGGCCGAGTTCAGCTGGGACGCCTCCGCGCAGCGCCTGCTGGCCGCCGCCGAGGAGGCCGTGGCCCTGCGCGCACGCAAGCGCCGCTAAGCGCCGCCGTTTCGCTGGTTCCGCGCCCATTCGACGCGCACGGACGTCTAATGCGCAGGGAATCGTCGAAAGGGCCCCCGTTAGAGGACGTCGACGCCGTCGAGCCGCAGCTGCACCGGATCGTCGGTACGTTTGGCGGCCGCCGCGGCCTTGACCGCGCGCATCGCCCTGGTGGCTTCGGCGGCCTGGGCGTAGGGAATGAACAGCAGGGTCCGGACCTCCTCGCCGCCGTGCCTCTCTGCGCCCGGCGGTGACGCTGCCGGCCCGGGACCGCCGATGCCTTGCAGCGGCGCGGGTCCGGCGGACCTGAGTACGATGCGCTGCTTGGCCAGGGCGGCCTCGATGGCGTGGGTGAAATGCCCGACGGCGGTCCGGCCTCCGGTGACGGACGCAATACGGACCGCGGGCGGCAGCGAGAGCTCCTGCCGCAGGGCGAGCTCCCGCCCGGCGTAGCCTGCCGGGTCCCAGCGCAGCAGCGCACCCACCCCGGCGGTGTCCTCGGCGGTGATGACCACCAGGCCGCCCGCGGCCGCGGGCCTAACCAGGGCTGCGGCGTTGAACCAGCGCCGGACGGCGTCCTCGCCCGCCCGGAGGTTTTCGCGGCGCAGCAGCGAGTCGCCGTCCAGCAGCAGCGCGGCGGCATACCCCCGGGCCGCAACCGGCTCCGCCCCGACCGTGGCTACCACCAGGGCCTTGGAGTCCGGGACCGTGGCCAGGACACGGTCCCCGGAGGAGGTGACCACGGGCTTGCCCGGAAAGGCCCGGCCCAGTTCCTCCGCGGTCCGCAACGCGCCCGTCGCTCCCCGGCGGAGCCGGACCCCGTTGCAGTGCACACAACGCCATTCCGGGGCGGCCGCGGAACACCAGCGGCAGACGGGCACGGCTGCGTTGCCGCCGGGCCCGGCAATCGCCAGCGGGCCGTTGCAGGCGGTGCACCGTGCCGGCTCGCGGCAGCATTCACAGGCCAGGGACGGCGCGTAGCCGGCCCTGGCGACCTGGACGAGGACGGGGCCGCGCTCCAGGCCTTCCTTCGCGGCCCGCCAGGCGGCGCCGGGCAGCCGTGCGATCCGGGCCAGCGGGTCTCGCTCCTGCTCGAAACTGTCGGCGGTGTTGAGGACGCGCGGCACGGTGCGGCGCGCCACGGTCCGTTCCGCCTCGACCGGGCGGGCCCAGCCGGATTCCACCAGCCGTTGCGTCTCGGTGCTGCGTGCATGGCCCGCGAGGAGGCAGGCGGCCCCTTCGTGCGCTGCCCGGAGCAGGAGGACTTCGCGGGCGTGGGCATACGGGGACCGCTGTTCGATGTGCAGGTCGTCGCCGTCGTCCCAGCAGACCACCAGGCCAAGCTTGTGGACCGGGGCGTACGCGGCGGAGCGTGTCCCCACCGCGACCCCGGCCGCGCCGCTGAGCACCCGCAGGAAGCTGCGGTACCGGGGGGTTGGGCCGTCGTCGGCGGTGAGCCTGGCGACATCACCGGCCGGAAGCAGCTCCAGCAGCGCGCCTTCTACGCGGTCAAGGTCCCGGTAATCGGGGACCACGACGACGGCGCCCCGGCCGGAGCGGCGGACAGCGGCAACGGCTTCGGCAATCATGCGGGGCCACCCGCCCGGGCCGAACCCCTGGAGGGCACTCAGCGCGGCACGGGGTGACTCCCCCGCTCCGAGGTGCTGCAGGAACGCCGGACCGTTGTGGTACTCCGCCCAGCCGGACGGTACGGGGGCCTCCGGCGCTGCGGGAGCGGCGTTCGCGGCGGCGGAGTCTGCGGCGAAAAGTGCAGGGTCCAGCAGCCCGCCAGGTGCGAACTCCTTGTCCAGTTTCGCCATCCGGGGCGGGACGGCGACACGCAGCACGTCGCTGACGGTCCCGGCGTAGCGTGCCGCCACCCGTCCGGCCAGTTCGGCTACCGCGGGTGTGAGCACCGGCACCGGGGACACGACCTTGAACAGCGGCACCAGGGGGTGGCCGGCATCGGAGGCCGCAGCTCGTTCGAGGAGGTAGCCGCCCAGCTCCTGGCCGCTGAATTTGACCCTGACCCGGACGCCTGGCCGGGCTGCTGCGTCCAGTTCGGCCGGCACGCTGTAATCGAACGGCCGGTCCAGGTGCGGGAGGGATGACTCCAGCAGCACCCGGGCAACCGGCAGTTCGGCGGCAAGGGCCGGTCCGGCCGCCGCCGCGGAGGCGGGGAAGCCGTGCAGCAAGGAGAGCTGCAGTGGTTCGTCCGGCGCTGTTGCGCCGCCCCGGGCTGGGGTCATGGTGCCTGCCTCCCTTCAGCGGCTGGTCGCGGACAAGTGCGATGAGCAAGACCGTTAAGCACGTAGCCAGGCCGCCGTTCGGCGGCCTGGCTACAGCACATCACAGGGCTAAGACATTCAAGAAGCTGGCATCCAAAAGCTGGCGTTCATAGCCTCTGGAGCCGCGAGGCCGGGCCTCAGGCGTTGAAGAATGCCTTCAGCTCGTCGACCCGGTCGAGGCGTTCCCAGGTGAAGTCAGGCTCGTCGCGGCCGAAGTGGCCGTGGGCGGCCGTCTTGGCGTAGATCGGGCGCTTCAGGTCGAGCGAGTCGATGATGGCGCGCGGGCGCAGGTCGAAGATCTCGGCGATGGCGGCGCTGATCCTGGCCGGGTCCACGGTTTCGGTCCCGAAGGTCTCCACGTAGGTTCCGACGGGGCGTGCCTGGCCGATCGCGTACGCGATCTGGATCTCGGCGCGCTTCGCGAGGCCGGCTGCCACCACGTTCTTGGCGACCCAGCGCATCGCGTAGGCAGCCGATCGGTCCACCTTCGACGGGTCCTTGCCGGAGAAGGCGCCGCCGCCGTGCCGTGCCATGCCGCCGTAGGTGTCAACGATGATCTTGCGGCCGGTCAGGCCGGCGTCACCCACCGGGCCGCCGATCACGAAGGCGCCGGCGGGGTTGAGGATGTTGCGGGACCGGGAGGTGTCCAAGTTGGACAGCGCCATGACCGGGTTGACGACGTGCTCGGCGAGGTCGGCCCGGAGCTGGTCGAGGCTGGCTCCTTCGGCGTGCTGGCTGGAGATCACGACGGTCTCGACGGACACGGGGCGGTCCCCGTCGTAGCCTACGGTGACCTGGGTCTTGCCGTCGGGGCGCAGGTACTCCAGCAGGCCGGACTTGCGGACCTCGGTGAGGCGCTCGCTCAGCCGGTGCGCGAGCCAGATCGGGACCGGCATGTAGGAGGGGGTTTCGTCGCTGGCGTAGCCGAACATGAGGCCCTGGTCGCCGGCGCCCTGGAGGTCGTAATCGTCTTCCTGGCGGCCCTCGCGGGCTTCGAGGGAGTTGAACACGCCGCCGGCGATGTCGTTGGACTGCTGGCCGATGGAAACCGAGACCCCGCAGCGGGCGCCGTCGAAGCCGTTCGCGGAGGAGTCGTAGCCGATCCCGAGGATGGTCTGGCGGACGATCTGCGGGATCTCAACGTAGGCGTCCGTGGTAACTTCGCCGGCAACGTGGACCAGTCCGGTGGTCGCCAGGGTTTCCACGGCGACGCGGGACTCCGGGTCTTTGGTCAGCAGGGCGTCGAGGATCGCATCGCTGATCTGGTCACAGATCTTGTCGGGGTGTCCCTCGGTCACCGACTCGGACGTGAAGAGCCGGAGCGAGGCGGGCGTGGACCCGTGGAAGTCTGGGATGTGCAGCGGTAAAGTCACTCAACTACCTTACTGGTTGGGAAACGGGCGTCCGGCGGCGTGTGTCCCCCTGCTGAGGAGACCTTGATTACGCCAGCGCTCAAGCGGGCGGGACAACCCGGATCAACTCGGCGCTGATGCGGTCAATCACGGCAGCCGCAACGTCGGATTTGGAACCCGACGCCTCTTGGGGTTCGGAGCCGGACCGCGAAAGGATGACTACCTCGTTCGTGTCCTCGCCGAAGACCTTGTCCTGCCCCACGTGGTTGACCACCAGCAGGTCGCAGGCCTTGCGGCGCAACTTGGCGGCGGCGTACTCCAGGACGTCCCCGTCGGCGTCGCCGGTCTCGGCCGCGAAACCGACGATCAGCTGGTTCCGTGAGGCCGCGTCGCGGACCTCGACGAGCTCGCGGAGGATGTCCGGGTTGCGGACCAGAGAAATCACGGGATCGGCGCTGTCGTCCCGTTTCTTGATTTTGGTTCCCGAGACATCCGCGGGGCGGAAGTCCGCGACGGCGGCGGCCATGATCACGACGTCGGAGTCCGCGGCGGCATGCAGGGCGGCCTTGCGGAGTTCCAGGGCGGTTTCGACCCGCACCACCTCAACGCCGCCGGGCGCCGGGACGTCCATGTGGGCCGCAAGCAGCCGGACGCGGGCACCGGCCTCGCGGGCGGCGACGGCCAGCGCGACGCCCTGCTTGCCGGAGGAGCGGTTGCCCAGGAAACGGACCGGGTCGAGGGGCTCCCGGGTGCCGCCGGCGCTGATCGTCACGGTGAGGCCGGCCAGCGGCCCGCCGGCGGGGGCTGCACCCGAGGCGTGTTCGTCCGACGTCGTCAGGTCCGGTGCGTTGGGGACCGCGGGCGCGCCGGCCAGGGCCAGCGCGGCGGCGAAGATCGCCTCCGGTTCGGGCAGTCGGCCGGGACCGGAGTCCGTGCCGGTCAGCCGGCCGGTGGCGGGCTCAAGGACGGTGATGCCCCGGCTGCGGAGGGTTTCGACGTTGGCTTGGGTTGCCGGGTGGCGCCACATTTCGGTGTGCATGGCCGGGGCCATCAGGACCGGGCCGCCCGCCATCAGCAGCGTGTTGGTGAGCAGGTCGTTGGCTTGGCCGGTGGCGGCACGGGCCAGCAGGTCCGCGGTCGCCGGGGCGACGACGATCAGCTCCGCCTCGTGTCCCAGCCGGACATGGTTGACGGTGTGTACCTCGTCGAAGACGCTGTTACTGACCGGGTGCCCGGACAGTGCCTCCCAGGTGGCGACGCCAACGAACCGGGTGGCAGCCTCCGTGGGGATGACGGTGACGTCATGGCCGGCTTCGGTAAAAAGCCGGAGGAGCGACGCCACCTTGTAGGCGGCTATCCCTCCCCCGACTCCGAGGACTATGCGCACGTGACCTCCGTCAGGCAGCTGCGAAGTTACTCTGCTGCGGCTTCGATCGGCGTGGAAACGAGCTTGCCTTCGTTGATTTCGCGCAGGGCGATGGACAGCGACTTCTCGTTCAGCTTGGTGTCGACGAGCGGGCCGACGTACTCGAACAGGCCCTCGTGCAGCTGGGCGTAGTACGCGTTGATCTGGCGGGCGCGCTTGGCACCGAAAATCACCAGTCCGTACTTCGAGTCGGCGGCCTTCAGCAGCTCGTCGATCGGCGGGTTGATGATGCCTTCAAGGTTCGTGGACACGAATTCTCCAAATTCTAACGGGCCAATCCGACCCTGCGGTTAGTGCGGGTGCGGCGTTAGCCCCATGAGTGAAACAAGCTCATCCGCTGCCCGACGCACGTCATCATTGATGACCGTGTGATCGAACTCCGGTTCAGCGGCTAGTTCTACTTTACCGGTTTCCAGCCGCCGCTGCTGTTCCTCGGCGGATTCAGTGCCGCGCCCCACCAGGCGGCGCACCAATTCTTCCCAGCTGGGCGGGGCGAGGAAGACGAACTGCGCGTCCGGAACGGCCTTCTTCACCTGGCGCGCGCCCTGCAGGTCAATCTCCAGCAGCACCGACCGGCCCTCGGCAATTGCCGCGTCGACCGTGCTCTTGAGGGTGCCGTAGGTGTTTTGTCCGTGCACCACAGCCCACTCCAGCAGTTCTCCTGCCGCGACGAGGGCGTCGAACTCCTCCTTGGACTTGAAGTAGTAATGCACCCCGTCGATCTCACCCGGCCGCGGCGGGCGGGTGGTTGCGGACACTGAAAGCCAGACTTCGGGATAGTTGTCCCGAATGTAGGTGGACACGGTTCCTTTGCCGACGGCCGTCGGGCCGGCGAGGACTGTCAGTCCGGGTTTCTTGCTCACGTATTCCTTTGGGCGGTGGTGGAAGCTCGGCGGGCCGGGCTATTTCTCGTCTATAAAATCTATCAGCGCCCGGCGCTGGTGGATTCCCAGGCCCCGCACCCGCCGGGAAGCCGCGATGCCGAGCCGGTCCATGATCGCGGCGGCTCGCACGTGCCCGATGCCCGGCAGCGCCTCCAGCAGCTCCACGACCCGCATCCGGGCGATCGCCTCGTCCGTCTCCCCCGTGCCCAGCAGCTCGGCGATGGACAGTTCCCCCGCCTTCAGCCGTTCTTTCGCCGCCGCCCGAACCGCCCGGGCCGCGGCGGCCTTATGCAAGGCATCGGCACGCTCCTGCGGCGTAAGGGGTCGCAAGCTCACTGAGGTCCTCCCTGCATAGTCGGACGGCCCAAACAAAAGCGCTGCCCGGGCGAACCGTACAGCACCCCGGCTCGGACCACGGACTTCTCCTGAACCTACCTTCTGGCACAGGCTGAAATCAATGGATGATTGCTGCGCCAGTTTGCCGCAGATGGCCGGAAGACTGGCGCCCACAGCGGCCACCTGCGTCAACTGGTGGACCCGCCACCGGGCCCAAGGGTCGAACCGAGGGGCGGCTACGCTCCGCGGAGTTCGTCGAGGGTGCGCTGCGCGGCGTCCCGAAGCTCCCGGATCCCCGGCCCGGCGCCGAGGATGTCCCGGCTCGATGTGCCAAGCACCTGGCCGTAGGCGCTGCCGAACGTCCGGCGCAGGTCCGCGGCGGTGGCGCCCTGGGCGCCCAGGCCCGGCGCCAGAATCGGGCCGCGGACCGCCGCGAGGTCCAGGTCCAGGTCGGTCAGCGCCGAACCGACGGTCGCGCCGACGACGAGTCCGACGGAACCGAGGTCCCCGGCGTCCTGGTCAACGACGTACCGCTTGTTCTCCGCGGCGGCGGCCCGGACAATGCGCCGGGCCACGGAGTCCGCGCCGCCGACGTGCTGCACGGACGCCCCCTCGGGGTTTGAGGTCAGGGCCAGGACGAACACGCCCCTCCCGGCCTCCGCCGCGAGGTCAAGGGCCGGGCGGAGCGATTCGAAGCCCAGGTACGGGCTCAGCGTCACCGAGTCCGCGGCCAGGGCCGAGCCGTCCCGCAGCCACGCGTCCGCGTAAGCGGCCATGGTGGAGCCGATGTCGCCGCGCTTGGCGTCGGCGATGCTGAGCACCCCCGCCTCCGCGGCCGCCGCAAGGACCCGTTCCAGCACTGCCATGCCGGCCGAGCCGTGCCGCTCAAAGAGCGCCACCTGCGGCTTCACCGCGGCAGCGAGCGAGGCGACGGCGTCGAGGGCGGTCAGCGAAAAGCGCTCCAGCCCGCGGGCGTCGTCGGCCAGGCCCCAGCGCTGCAGCAGCGCCGGATGCGGGTCGACGCCCACGCAGAGCGGGCCGCGCTCCGCCATGGCCCGGCCCAGCCGGGAGCCGAAGGACTCCCGGCCGGCCGTGTCAGCGGCAGCCTCAGGCACCGGTGTTCGCTTCCTGCGCAACCCGTGCCTGTGAAGCGAACAGTGCCGCGGCGTGCTCCTGCAGGCTCGTGACGGACCACTCGTAGGTCCGCATGGCCTCGATGGCCTGGACGGCGGCGTTGAACTCGGCAACCGTCGTGATGCAGGGGATGCCGATCGACGTGGCGGCGGCACGGATTTCGTAGCCGTCGCCGCGGGCTTCGCCGCCGGACGGGGTGTTGAACACCATGTCGATCTCGCCGGCGACGATCAGGTCCGCGATGGTGCCCTCGCCCTCGGCGCTGGAGCCCTCCGCGACCTTGCGGACCGTGGTGGCCTGCAGGCCGTTGCGGCGCAGCACGTCGGCGGTGCCGCCGGTGGACACGATCTCGAACCCGAGGTCCGAGAGGCGCTTGACAGCCATGATGACGGCGCGCTTGTCCCGGTTCGCGACGGAGACGAAGACCTTGCCCTCGGTGGGCAGCGCGTTGTTCGCCGCGGCCTGGCTCTTGGCGAAGGCGGTGTCAAAGTGCTTGTCGATGCCCATGACCTCGCCGGTGGACCGCATTTCCGGGCCGAGGAGGGAGTCGACGACCTTGCCCTCGAGGGTGCGGAACCGGCTGAACGGCAACACGGCCTCCTTGACCGCCACGGGGGCGTCCAGGGGCAGGGTCGAGCCGTCCCCGGATTCCGGCAGCATCTTGTAGGCGGTACGGAGCTGGTTGATGGTGACGCCGGTGCCGATCAGGGCGGCGGCCTTGGCCATCTGGACGCCGGTGGCCTTGGAGACGAACGGCACCGTGCGGGAGGCGCGGGGGTTCGCTTCGAGGACGTACAGTACGTCGGAGGCGAGGGCGAACTGGATGTTGATCAGTCCGCGGACGCCGACGCCTTCGGCGATGGCCCGCGTGGCGGTCCGGACGCGGTCGATCACGTTGTTGCCGAGGGTGATCGGGGGCAGCACGCAGGCCGAGTCGCCGGAGTGGATGCCTGCTTCCTCGATGTGCTCCATGATGCCGCCGAGGTACAGATCCTTTCCGTCGTAGAGGGCGTCGACGTCGATCTCAACGGCGTCCTCCAGGAAGCGGTCGATCAGCACCGGGTGGTCCGGGGTGATTTCGGTGGCGTTGGCGATGTAGCGGGAGAGGTTGGGCTCGTCGTAGACGATCTCCATGCCGCGGCCGCCCAGGACGTAGGAGGGCCGGACCAGGACCGGGTAGCCGATCTCGTCGGCGATCTTCTTGGCGTCCTCGAAGGAGACGGCGGTGCCGTTCTTCGGGGAGATCAGTCCGGCCTCGTCGAGCACCCGGGAGAAGGCGCCGCGGTGCTCGGCCAGGTCGATGGCCTCCGGGGAGGTGCCGAGGATCGGCACGCCGGCGTCGGCGAGCTGCTGGGCGAGCTTGAGCGGGGTCTGGCCGCCGAGCTGTACGAACACGCCCATCACACCGCCGGTGCGTTCTTCGGCGGCGATGACCTCGAGGACGTCCTCCAGGGTGAGCGGTTCGAAGTAGAGCCGGGTGGATACGTCGTAGTCCGTGGAGACGGTCTCCGGGTTGCAGTTGACCATCACGGTCTCATAGCCGGCCTTGCGCAGCGCCATCGAGGCGTGCACGCAGGAGTAGTCGAACTCGATGCCCTGGCCGATCCGGTTCGGCCCGGAGCCGAGGATGATGATGGACGGTTTGGCGTGCAGCGCCACCTCGTCCTCTTCGTCGTAGGAGGAGTAGTGGTACGGGGTGTACGCGGCGAACTCGGCGGCGCAGGTGTCCACGGTCTTGTAGACCGGGCGGATGCCCAGGGCCTGCCGGACGCCGCGGACGACGTCCTCGGAGTTGTGCGTCAGGGAGCCGATCTGCGCGTCGGAGAAGCCGTGCCGCTTGGCGCGCTGGAGCATCTCCTGGGTCAGGGCGGTGGAGTGGCGGATCTCCTGCGAGATCTCGTTCAGCAGCTGGAGCTGGTCCAGGTACCAGGGGTCGATCTTGGAGGCCTCAAACAGCTGCTCCACGGTGGCGCCGCCAAGCAGCGCACGCTGGACCTGGTGCAGGCGTTCGGTGCTGGGGCGCTTGGCCTTCTCGATCAGTTCCGGGACTTCCCATTCCGGGACCGGGCTGAAGTCCAGCTGCGAGCCCTTCTGCTCCAACGACCGGAGCGCCTTCTGGAGGGCCTCGGTGAAGTTCCGGCCCATTGCCATGGCCTCGCCCACCGACTTCATGGTGGTGGTCAGGGTGGAGTCAGCGGCCGGGAACTTCTCGAAGGCGAAGCGCGGGACCTTGACGACGACGTAGTCGAGGGTCGGCTCGAAGGAGGCCGGGGTCTTCTGCGTGATGTCGTTCGGGATCTCGTCCAGGGTGTAGCCGAGCGAGAGTTTGGTGGCGATCTTAGCGATCGCGAAGCCGGTGGCCTTGGAGGCCAGCGCCGAGGAGCGGGAGACGCGGGGGTTCATCTCAATCACCACGACGCGGCCGGTGTCCGGCTCGACGGCGAACTGGATGTTGCAGCCGCCGGTGTCGACGCCGACTTCGCGGATCACGGCGATCGAGATGTCGCGCAGCCGCTGGTACTCGCGGTCTGTCAGGGTTAGCGCCGGGGCGACCGTGATGGAGTCGCCGGTGTGCACGCCCACCGGGTCGAAGTTCTCGATCGAGCAGACCACCACGACGTTGTCGTTCTTGTCCCGCATCATCTCGAGCTCGTATTCCTTCCAGCCGAGGATGCTCTCTTCGAGCAGCACCTCGGAGGTCGGGCTGTACTGCAGGCCCTGGCCGACGATCCGGCGCAGGTCCCCCTCGTTGTAGGCCAGGCCCGAGCCGAGGCCGCCCATCGTGAAGGAGGGCCGCACGACCATCGGGTAGCCAAGGTCCTCGGCCGCGGTGAGGGCCTCGTCCATGCTGTGGATGATGTGGCTGCGTGCCGATTCGGCGCCGCAGCGCTCCACCACGCCCTTGAACTTCTCGCGGTCCTCGCCGAGTTCGATCGCGGCGATGTTGGCGCCGATCAGCTCCACGTTGTACTTCTCCAGCACACCGTTCTTGTCCAGCGCGATCGCCGTGTTCAGCGCGGTCTGGCCACCCAGGGTGGGCAGCAGCGCGTCGGGGCGTTCCTTGGCGATGATCTTCTCAACCACCTCGGGGGTGATCGGTTCGATGTAGGTGGCGTCGGCGAACTCCGGGTCGGTCATGATGGTGGCCGGGTTGGAGTTGACGAGGATGACGCGCAGGCCTTCCTCCTTGAGGACGCGCAGTGCCTGCGTGCCGGAGTAGTCGAATTCGGCCGCCTGGCCGATCACGATCGGGCCGGAACCGATGACCAGGACGCTCTTAAGGTCAGTTCTCTTGGGCATTACTTCTTGTCCTCAGTCTTGGAGTCGGTGGAAGTCTTGATGTCCGCTGTCTTGGTGTCCGCCATCAGCTCGATGAAGCGGTCGAAGAGGTAGGCGGCGTCGTGGGGGCCGGCGGCAGCCTCGGGGTGGTACTGGACCGAGAAGGCGGGGATGTCCAGGCAGGACAGGCCCTCGACGACGTCGTCGTTGAGGCTCACGTGGCTGACCTCGACGCGGCCGAAGCGCTCCTCCGGGGCCTGCGTGGCGCCCTCGAGCGGGGCGTCGACGGCGAAGCCGTGGTTCTGCGAGGTGATTTCGACCTTGCCGGTGCGGCGGTCCATCACGGGCTGGTTGATGCCGCGGTGGCCGTAGCGGAGCTTGTAGGTTCCGAAGCCCAGGGCACGGCCCAGGATCTGGTTGCCGAAGCAGATGCCGAAGTAGGGCAGCTTGGCGTCCAGCACGGAGCGGAGCAGGTTGACCTGGCTGTCGGCGGTGGCGGGGTCGCCGGGACCGTTGGACATGAAGACGCCGTCCGGGTTGACGGCTTGGACGTCCTCGAGCGTGGCGGTGGCAGGCAGGACGTGGACCCGGACGCCGCGTTCGGCGAAGCGGATCGGGGTCATGCGCTTGATGCCAAGGTCGATCGCGGCGATGCTGAACCGCGGCTCGCCCTCCCAGCCCCAATCAGCGGGTTCGACAGTGTAGGCAGTGTCGACGCTGACTTCCTCGGCGAGCCGGGAGCCTTCCATCGGCGCGCTGGCCAGCACGGCGTCCACCAGTTCCTTGTCGGTGGCGGCTGCGGCGTCGCCGGAGAAGATCCCGGCGCGCATGGTCTTGTGTTCGCGCAGGTGCCGGGTGATGGCACGGGTGTCAACGCCCTGGATACCCACGATGCCCTGGTCGACGAGCTCTTCGTCCAGGCTGCGTTCCGAGCGCCAGTTGGAGGGCCGGCGGGCCGCGTCGCGAACGATGTAGCCGGCCACCCAGATGCGCCGGGACTCGGCGTCGTCCTTGTTCACGCCGGTGTTGCCGATGTGCGGGGCGGTCTGCACCACGAGCTGGCGGGCGTAGGAGGGGTCGGTGATGGTCTCCTGGTAACCGGTCATGCCAGTCGCGAAGACCGCTTCGCCGAGCGTGGTGCCGGTGGCGCCGTAGCTGCGTCCGCGGAAGATCCGGCCGTCCTCGAGGACGAGCACGGCGGGGGTGGATGCGTTTGCTGTCACTGTTTTTTCGATCACTGTTTCTTCTGACACTGCTGTTTCTGACACTGATTCTTCTGACACTTCGTTGAGATCCGTCACGTCGTTACTTTCCACTATCGGCTTCTGCCTGAGGGGCTGCGGAGATCAAATCTTGGAGGGTGGCCAGGAGGAGGGCCTTGTCCTCGGCCCGTCGGGTCCGGAAGCCGGTGTCCAGCTCCTTGGCACCGAGCATCCAGCTGAGCACCAGGAGCCCGTCTTTTTCGACGAACTTCCCGGCCATGCCGCTTTCCTGCCGGACTCCGGTGAGCCGGCCGGCGGGAATGAAGACCGGGCCGGCCCCGGAACGGTCGAAGAGCACGCCTTCGGGGTGGACGCTGAGCCCGGCGTTGGTGCGCAGGCCGAGCTGGTGGACGGCGATCCGGTCCAGCCAGTCGCCGGCGGTGGTGGTGGCCACGTACTGGCCGTCGGCGGCGGCCAGCGGCCCGCCCAGCCCGGCGGGAACCGCGGGCAGGGGTTCGACGTCGGCCTGGCGCCGGAGCCGGTTCCGCCAGCCGAGCCAGATCAGGACCAGCGCGACGCCGATCAGGACCAGCGTGAACAGGAGGGAGAGTTCCTTGACCATCAGGGGCGGCCCGCTGCCGCGGTGTCGGTGGTCTCTGCCGGGTACCGGTACGGCGTGTTGAGTTCGCCGTTCAGGACCGTGGGATGTCCCTTGAAGAAGGTGGCCACCACCTTGCCCGGGAGTTCCCGGCCGGCAAACGGAGAGTTACGGCCCATGGTTGCCATCTTAGAAGGGTCCACGGTCCAGCGCGCAGCCGGGTCCACGAGTGTGACGTTGGCGGGTTCGCCGGCCTCCAGCGGCCTGCCCTGGTCCTCCAGCCGGCCGATCGCGGCGGGCGTGGTGGAGGTCACGCGGGCGAAGTCCGCCCAGCCCATCAGCCCGGTCTCGATCATGGTGTGCTGCACCACGGAGAGCGCGGTTTCCAGCCCGGTCATGCCCATCGCCGCCTGCGCCCACTCGCATTCCTTGTGCTCGCTGGGGTGCGGGGCGTGGTCGGTGCCGACGACGTCGATCGTGCCGTCCGCCAGCGCGGCACGCAGGGCCTGGACATCCTCGTCGGTGCGCAGCGGCGGGTTGACTTTGTAGACCGGGTCGTAGCTGCGGACCAGCTCGTCGGTCAGCCACAGGTGGTGCGGCGTGACCTCGGCCGTGACATTGATGCCTCGCGACTTGGCCCAGCGCACGATTTCCACGGAGCCCGCAGTGGAGACGTGGCAGACGTGCAGCCGGGATCCGACGTGCTGGGCCAGCAGGACGTCGCGGGCGATGATGCTTTCCTCGGCGACGGCGGGCCAGCCGGTGAGCCCGAGCACGGCGGAGACCACGCCCTCGTTCATTTGCGCGCCGGCGGTGAGCCGGGGTTCCTGCGCGTGCTGGGCGACGACGCCGTCGAATGCCTTGACGTATTCCAGCGCGCGGCGCATCAGCACGGGGTCGCTGACGCAGATGCCGTCGTCGGAGAAGACCCGGACCCGGGCGCGGGAGTCGGCCATGGCGCCGAGTTCGGCGAGTTGCTCGCCGGCCAGGCCGACGGTGACGGCGCCCACCGGGCGGACGTCCACCCAGCCGGCCGTGCGGCCGAGGGTGAGGACCTGCTCGACGACGCCGGCGGTGTCCGCCACCGGGGTGCTGTTGGCCATCGCGTGCACCGCGGTGTAGCCGCCCAGCGCCGCGGCACGGGTGCCGGTCTCGACCGTCTCGGCGTCTTCGCGGCCGGGTTCGCGCAGGTGGGTGTGGATGTCCACCATGCCGGGCAGGGCCACGAGGCCGGCGGCCTCAATGACGGTGGCCCCGTCCGCGTCGAGGTCCTGCCCGCGGGCCGCGATGACGCCGTCGCGGATCAGCAGGTCCTCGGGTGCTCCGCCGAGGATGGCGGCGCCCCGGATGAGGTAGGCGCCGGCGCTGCCTTGGTCCTGTTGCTGTGATGCCATCAGTGGCTCTCCTTGGAGTAGGCGGCGGGTGAGGTTGCTGGTTCGCGGGTGTCACCGGAGAGCAGCAGGTAGAGGGCGGCCATCCGGACGGACACGCCGTTGCGCACCTGTGCCAGCACGGTGGAACGGGGCGAGTCGGCGGCGGCCGAGGAAATTTCCAGCCCGCGGTTCATCGGGCCGGGGTGCATGATGATGGTGTCCTTGAGCCCCAGGCTGTCGAGGGCCCGGAGCCGGTTGTCATCAAAACCCCAGCGCCGCGAGTACTCGCGGGTGGTCGGGAAAAACGAGGCGTTCATCCGCTCGCCCTGCACGCGGAGCATCATCATCGCGTCCACGCCGCCGGCGAGGGTCTCGTCCAGGTCGTAGCTGATGGTGCAGGGCCACTGTTCGACGCCGACGGGCAGCAGGGTGGGCGGTGCCACGAGGGTCACTTCCGCGCCCAGGGTCCGGAGCAGCCAGACGTTGGAGCGGGCCACGCGGGAGTGCAGCACGTCCCCGGCGATCGCGACGCGCATGCCCGTCAGGTCCGCCCCGGCGGAGGGGGTGCCGGCGAGTTTGGACCAGTGCCGCCGCATGGTGAAAGCGTCCAGCAGGGCCTGGGTGGGGTGCTCGTGGGTGCCGTCGCCGGCGTTGATCACGGCGGCGTCGATCCAGTCGGTCGCCGCCAGCCGGTGCGGCGCGCCGGAGGCCCAGTGCCGGATGACGACGGCGTCGGCCCCCATCGCGGCGAGCGTCTGGGCCGTGTCCTTGAGCGATTCGCCTTTGGAGACGGAGGAACCCTTCGCGGCGAAGTTGATGACGTCCGCCGAGAGCCGCTTGGCGGCCGCCTCGAAGGAGATGCGGGTGCGGGTGGAGTCCTCGAAGAACAGGTTGACCACGGTGCGGCCGCGCAGAGCCGGGAGCTTCTTGACCTCGCGCTCCCCCACGGCAGCCATCTCTTCGGCGGTGTCGAGGATGCGGATGGCGTTGGCGCGGCCGAGGTCCTCGGTGGAGAGCAGGTGCCTCATGCGGTGGCCTCGATGACGACCTCGTCCACGGCGGCACCGTCGGCCCCGGCCGCGGAATCGGTTTCCTCGAGCCGGACCCGGACCTTCTCCGCGGAGGAGGTGGGGAGGTTCTTGCCGACGTGGTCTGCGCGGATCGGCAGCTCCCGGTGGCCGCGGTCGATCAGGACGGCGAGCCGGACGATCCGGGGCCGTCCAAGGTCGATGATCGCGTCCAGCGCGGCGCGGATGGTGCGGCCGGAGTACAGGACGTCGTCGATCAGCACCACGACTTTGTTGTCGATTCCGGTGCGGGGCAACTGGGTGGGGTACGGCGGCCTGGTGGGCTGGTGCGAGAGGTCGTCGCGGAACATGGTGACATCCAGCTGGCCGACGATGGCGGCCGGGTCCACACTGGGATCTGCGGCGGCGATCTTGGCGGCGAGACGCACGGCGAGCGGGTAACCCCGCCGCGGGATGCCCAGCAGGACCAGGTCCTGGGAGCCCTTGTTGGACTCAAGAATCTCATGGGCGATACGAGTGAGTGCACGGTCGATGTCAGCCTGGTTGAGGACAACCCTGCTGAGCTGGACCTTGGCCGGAACCGGTGCTTCTGGAACAGAAGTCAACGCTCGTCTCCCCTTTCCCCGCCTCACGGGACGGAATTAAAAAAGGATCATTTGCTCTTTCAAATTACCACACGGGCAGCCGCCGCCCGGCCCCGGACGGGGCGGCGTGCGTCACATCCGCGGCCCCGCGTCTTGGGCCCCCCGGCGCCAACCCCATAGGCTCGTGCCATGACGAGCTTCGACCCCCCGCCGGGCCGGCGGGCCCCGGACGGCCCGCCCCCGCAGCAGGCAAACCCCAGTTGGCTCGGCCAGGTCCAGCCGCAGGACTACCGGCCGGCGCCCGGCCTCGGCCACGCACCACTGCAGCTGCCCCCGGGCAACCGGCCGGACGGTTTCACGCGGGCGCAGCCGGTGCTGCCGCCGGCGGCCACCGCGCCGCGGGCACGCGCCTCGGCCGGGGTGGCGGCGTTGGTGCTGGGGGGCGGCGTCCTCGCCTTCGTGAGCCTGTTCCTGGTGCTGCCCTATCTGCTGGAGAACACCGGGCCGGGCGGCTTCGTGGTGGGGTTCCTCGCCTCGCTGCTGCCGCTCGGCTCGGTCCTGCTGGCCGTCCGCTACATCGACCGCTGGGAACCCGAGCCCAAGCGCCTGCTGTTCTTCGCCTTCGCCTGGGGCGCGCTCGTCTCGGTTGCCGTGACGATGCTGATCCAGCCGTTCTTCTCGCTCGCCGCGGGCCCGGCGTCCGGACTGGATTACCGGACGTTCGCCGTCACCGTCCAGGCGCCAGTGGTGGAGGAGTTCGCCAAATCGCTCGGGCTGTTGCTGCTGCTGGTCTTCGCCCGGAAGCAGTTCGACGGGCCGGTTGACGGCGTCGTTTTCGCACTCACCATTGCCGGCGGTTTCGCCTTCACCGAGAACATCCTGTATTTCGGCCGGGCCATCGCCGAGTCCAGCACCCCGGGCACCGATCTGGCCGTCGTCTTTTTCCTCCGCGGGGTGATGTCGCCCTTCGCGCACGCCATCTTCACCGGGAGCACCGGCCTCATCCTGGGCCTGGCCGCCCGCCGCTGGCACTCCGGGCTGACGCTCGTCGCGTTTCCGGTGGGGCTGGTCCCGGCCATGCTCCTGCACAGCGGCTGGAACTCCATGGGACAGGATTTCCTCGCGCAGTACCTCCTGGTCCAGGTGCCGATCTTCCTGCTCGCGGTGCTGGTTGTCGTCCTGTTGCGCGTCGCAGAGCGCCGGCTGACCCGTCAACGGCTCCAGGAGTATGCCGCGGCCGGCTGGTTCACCGGACCGGAGGTGGCCATGCTGGCGACCCCTGCGGGGCGCCGCTCGGCACGGCGCTGGGCCAGGTCGATTGGCCGGGCCCCGCAGATGAAGGCGTTCCTGCACGCCGCCACCCGGCTGGCCTTTATCCGCCAGCGGATCCTCAGCGGACGGGACGTTCCGGCGCACCAACTCGATGAGCAGCAGCAGCTCGCGGAGATCCGCGCCCTGCGCGACGCTGTGCTGCGCTGAGACCGTCGACGCCGCGGCGGCCCGAATTTGAGGCCGGAAACGCCAAGGGCCGGTGCCCGCCTCGCGGCGGGCACCGGCCCTTGGTTGTGGTTCGTGCAGCCAGCCGGTTGTCAGGCCAGCAGCGACGGCTTGAGCTGCTGCAGGCGGCCCAGCAGGCCGTTGATGAACTGCGGCGACTCGTCCGTCGAGAGCGTCTTGGCCAGTGCCACGGCCTCGCTCACCGCCACGCCGTCCGGGACGTCATCGTTGTAGAGCAGTTCCCAGGTGCCGATCCGCAGGATGATGCGGTCCACGGACGGCATCCGCTCCAGCGACCAGCCCTGCGAGTAGGTTTCCAGGAACTCGTCGATGGCCGCCTGGTGGGACACGACGCCCTCGACGATTTCCAAGGTGTACGGGTTGATGATCTGGTCCGTCTGTTCGCGACGGGAACGCAGCACATCGAATGCCGAAGTGGAGCGCTGCTCCGCTTCGAAGAGAACATCCAGGGCCCGGTTACGGGCCTTACCGCGTGCGCTCACTAGTCGTTGACCCGGCCAAGGTAGCTGCCGTCGCGGGTGTCGACCTTGACCTTGGTGTTGTTCTCGACGAACAGCGGCACCTGGATCTCGTAGCCGGTCTCGAGCGTGGCGGGCTTGGTGCCGGCGGAGGAGCGGTCACCTTGCAGGCCCGGCTCGGTGTAGGTGATTTCCAGCACGACGCTCGGCGGCAGTTCGATGTAGAGCGGGTTGCCCTCGTGGATGGCGATGTTGACCATCTGGTTCTCGAGCATGAAGTTGGTGGCGTCGCCGACGGTGGCGGCGGGCACGGTGAGCTGGTCGAAGTCCGAGGTGTCCATGAACACGTAGTCGGCGCCGTCCTGGTACAGGTACTGGTAGTCGCGGCGGTCAACAGTGGCGGTCTCGATCTTGAGTCCGGCGTTGAAGGTCTTGTCAACGACCTTGCCGGACATCACGTTGCGCATCTTGGTCCGAACGAACGCGCCACCCTTGCCGGGCTTGACGTGCTGGAACTCGATGATGTTCCAGAGCTGGCCCTCAAGCTTCAGCACGGTTCCGTTCTTGATGTCGTTAGTCGTTGCCACAGTATCCTCAGGTTTCCTCGTGGACTGGTTCTAGCTGCCAGCCGCTTATGCCAGGCAGGCCTGCCGATCGGGCCTGCCAGCGCGTATTTATCAAAAATCCAAGAACTATTCTACCGGTTTTGCCGGGCTGCTGCCGTACGGGCGGCTAGCAGGCCAGGTCCAGCACGTCCCGGGCGCGCTGCAGCGCCACCGTCGACGAGTAGATCAGCGACGCGTCCGCGGCGCCGGCCACGCGTAGGTCCAGGGCCTTGGCGAAGGATTCGACGGCGGCGGCAATGTTGCCGGCGGCGAAGTGCGAGCGGCCCAGATGCTGCCGCACGGTTGCCTCCTCCGGAGTGCCCAGCGCCTCGGCGAGGAGCTGGCGGTAGAGCTCGACGGCGCGGTCGAAGCGGTGCGATACGCGCAGGACCTCGGCCTCGAACATCCGCAGCCGGAAGGAGTCGGGGTCCTTGTACCGGGCCTCGGCCAGCAGTTCGGCGGCTTCGCCCGGGTGGCCCTCCACGAGGCGCACGAAGATCCGGTCCGTGGGATCGGTGGAGGCGGCCAGCGCGGCGGCGCAGGCTTCCTCATTGACGAGCTGCGGCATGAGGGTCTTCGGGTTGATCCGGATGCCGGGGAACCCGCCGTCGGGCCACTCGCTGGTGCCGGCGCTGTCGCTGGCCATCAGGACGCGATCTCCTGGTAGGCCGCGAACAGCAGCGAAGTGTCCGGGACGTCCAGGATGCCCGGGCGCCCGACGCCGTCGAGGACCACAAAGCGCAGCAGGTCGCCGCGGGACTTCTTGTCCCGCCGCATGCCGTCCAGCAGGGCCTGCCAGCGGTCACGGCGGTAACTGATGGGCAGGCCGAGGCTTTCCAGGATGTCCCGGTGCCGGTCGGCGTCGGCGTCGCTGAGCCGGCCCACGCTGCGGGCCAGTTCGGCCGCGAACATCATGCCCACCGAGACGGCGGCGCCGTGGCGCCATGAGTAGCGTTCAGCGAGTTCGATCGCGTGGCCCAGCGTGTGGCCGTAATTGAGGATCTCCCGCTGCCCGGTTTCCTTCAGGTCCTCGGAGACCACCCGGGCCTTAACTGCGATGGCGCGTTCGATCAGTTCCCGCAGGGTGTCCGAGCGGGGATCGGACACGGCGGCGGGGTCCTTCTCGATGAGCTCGAGGATGGCCGGGTCCGCGATGAAACCGCACTTGATGACCTCGGCCATGCCGGAGATCATTTCGTTCTTCGGCAGCGTGTCCAGTGTGTCCAGGTCCGCGAGGACGCCGGCCGGCGGGTGGAAGACGCCCACAAGGTTTTTGCCCTCGGCCGTGTTGATGCCGGTCTTGCCGCCGACGGCCGCGTCCACCATGCCGAGCAGGCTCGTGGGCATGTGGATGACCTTGACGCCGCGCAGCCAGGTCGCGGCCACGAAGCCGGCAAGGTCGGTCACCGCTCCCCCGCCAACGGCGACGATCGCGTCGGAGCGGGTGAAATCGTTCTGGCCCAGTACCTGCCAGCAGAACGAGGCCACCTCGATGTGCTTGCCCTCTTCGGCGTCGGGGATTTCGGCCGTCAGTGCCGTGAAACCGGCGGTGGACAGTTCTTCCCGGACTGCGTCGCCGGTGAGCCGCAGCGCGCGCGGGTGGATGACCAGGACGCGCTTGACGCGCTCGCCCAGCAGACCGGGAAGTCCGGCCAGCAGCCCGCGGCCCACGACGACGTCGTAGTTCTCCCCCGGGGTCTGTCCGGTGACTTTGATGACGGTTGATTCGTTGTTCACTTTTCAACTTCCTTTGTCGCTGCTGGGGCGGGTGCAGGTGCGGCGTGTGCGGCAGCGAGCTGCTCCAGCGCATCTTCAAGCCGGTGCGCGAGGTCCGCGACGGAACCGCTCCGGACGTCGAGCACCAGGTCGGCGAGCCGTTCGTAGATCGGCTGGCGGGTGGCGAAAAGCGCGCGCCAGCGCTCCATCGCATCCCCGGCCAGGAGCGGGCGCCCGGAGTTCCGGGCGATCCGTTCGGAGACGGTGTCGGCATCGCATTCGAGGTAAACCACGGTGCAGCCGGCGAGCAGCTGCTGGGTTCCCGAGTCCAGCACCGCCCCGCCGCCAAGGGAGATGACTGTGTTGGTGCCTGCGGCGTTGCTGCCTGCGGCGTTGCTGCCTGCGGCGTTGGTGCCTGCGGCGTTGGTGCCGGCCGCCTCCTCGATGGCGTGCGCTACGGCCCGGGCCTCCAGCTCGCGGAAGGCACACTCCCCCCGGCCGGCGAAAATCTCCGCGATGGTCCCGTGCTGGGCCACGACCTCTGCGTCGGTGTCCACGAAGCGGGCGCCGAGGTGCTGGGCCAGTTGCTGCCCGATCGCGGACTTGCCGACCGCCATCGGGCCGATCAGCACAACCGGACGGTTCTGTGGCTTACGCCTGTTTTTGTGCGGTGGCACTAGTGCCCTATCGAGTCCAGGGACGCCGGAATGTTGTCCAGGTAACCCTTGATATTGCGGGCGGTCTCCTGCACGGAGTCGCCGCCGAACTTTTCCGTGACCGCCTCGGCGAGGACCAGTGCCACCATCGCCTCGGCCACGACGCCGGCGGCCGGCACCGCACAGACATCCGAGCGCTGGTGGTGGGCCTTGGCGGCCTCCCCGGTGCTGACGTCAACCGTCTTGAGCGCACGCGGCACCGTCGCGATGGGCTTCATGGCCGCGCGGACGCGGAGCACATCGCCGATGCTCATGCCGCCCTCGATCCCGCCGGCGCGGTTCGACGTGCGGATGATCCGGCCGTCAGCGTCCTTGACGATTTCGTCGTGGGCGGCGGAGCCGCGGCGCGCGGCGGTGAGGAAGCCGTCCCCGACTTCCACGCCCTTGATCGCCTGGATGCCCATCAGCGCAGCGGCCAGGCGCGAGTCGAGGCGCCGGTCCCAGTGGACGTAGCTGCCCAGTCCCGGGGGCAGCCCGTAGGCGAGGACTTCGACGACCCCGCCGAGGGTTTCGCCTTCCTTGTGCGCCACGTCCACTTCGGCGACCATGGCATCGGAGGTTTCGCGGTCGAAGCAGCGGAGCGGGTCGGCGTCGAGGGCCAGCACGTTGTCCGGTACCGGCAACGGCCGGCCTTCCGGGACGGACACGCTGGCGATGGCGACCGTGTGGGAGACGAGTTTGATGCCGAGCTGCTCGAGGAAGGCGGCGGCGACGGCCCCGAGGGCGACGCGGGTGGCGGTTTCCCGGGCGCTGGCGCGCTCCAGGACCGGCCTGGCCTCGTCGAAGCCGTACTTCTGCATGCCGGTGAAGTCGGCGTGGCCCGGGCGCGGGCGGGTGAGAGGAGCGTTGCGGGCCTGGTCGGCGAGGACCTCGGGGTCCACCGGGTCGGCAGACATGATCTGCTCCCATTTGGGCCATTCGGTGTTTCCGACCTGGATAGCGACGGGGCCGCCCTGGGTCAGCCCGTGGCGGACGCCGCCGAGCACCGTGACGACGTCTTGTTCAAACTTCATCCGGGCACCACGGCCGTAGCCGAGCCGCCGGCGGGCCAGCGCCTCGACGATCCGGGTGCTGGTGAGCTCAACACCGGCGGGGACGCCTTCGATAATTCCGACCAGGGCCGGGCCATGGGATTCTCCGGCAGTCAACCAACGCAACATACGATCCATCCTGCCATGCATGGCACTTAGAACACCCGTCGGGGCGCCCCGACTGCGTCACACATCACATCTATGACTTCGGCCGGGAGGGGGCCTGCGAAGCCGGTGAAGAGGCGCACCTGCTCGACCGCCTGGTAGAGCAGCATCTCGAGGCCAGGCACCACTCTTCCGCCCGCTTCCGTCCAGGCCGCCGCGATCCGGCTGGGCCACGGATCGTAGGCGACATCCAGGAGCACCCTGCCGGCCGTGCCGCTGTTAGCGGCCAATGCTGCGGCGAGCTCCGCTGCCAGCGGGTCCGCGGCACGGGGCGGGAAGGTACTGACCACGACGTCGGCGGCCGCAAGCGCCGGCGCCGCAGCGGCCAGCGGCAACACCTGCAGGTCGAGCCCGACGGCGGCGGCCGCGGCGCGGGCTTCGACGGCACGGCCGACGTCCCGGACGAAGACCGCTGCGGCCGGGGCGCCGAGTTCCTTCAGGGCGGCCACGGCGGCCGCCGCGGTTCCGCCGCCGCCGAGGATGGCGGCGGACGGCTCCGCGGGCACTCCGGCGTACCGGAGGGCGTTCACGATCCCCGCGACGTCGGTGTTGTAGCCGATCAGCCGGGCCGTGGCCGGGCCGGATTCGAAGGCGACGGTGTTGATGACGCCCAGTTGGCGGGCCACGCCGCGGATCTCGTCCACCTCGGCGGCCATCGCGCTCTTAAGCGGCATGGTCACGGACAGCCCGCGCCAGCGTCCGTCCCCGCGCACCCCGGCCATAAAGCCGGGGAGCGCGTCGACGGTCACGTCGATGGCCTCATACGCCAGATCGGCGCCGAGCTCGGCATAGGCGGCACGGTGCAGGGCCGGGGACTTCGAGTGGATGATGGGATGGCCGAGGACGGCAGCCCGCAAGGTCATACGCAGCGGTTGGGGTTGGCGTCACACCAGGCGTTGTACTTGGCCACATTGACGTTGTGCTCCGCCAGGGTCTTCGCGAACTTCGTCTCCTTGGTGTCCAGGTTGATGGTCACCCAGTAGAGGTAGTCGTTGGTCTTAGGCTTGGCGGCAGCGTCGATGGCCGTCTTGCCCGGCGAACCGATAGGTCCCGCCGGCAAGCCGACGTTTGCGTACGTGTTGTACGGGTTGGCCTTGTCCGCCTTCTGCTTCTCGTCAATGTGGAAGCTCCGGATTCCCAGCCCGTAGGTCACCGTGGCGTCGGACTGGATCAGGCCGTTGGTCTCGGTGTTGTTGGGCTTGAGCCGGTTGTAGATGGCACCGGCCACGTCCCCGTATTCGGCCTGGCCGCCCTCGGCCTGAACAATGCTGGCCACCGTGACGACGTCGTACTGCTTGGCGGGATCGGTGACCCCCTGGGACTTGAGCTCGTCGAGCGTGCTTCCGACGAGCTTCGTCAGCACCTCCTTGCCGGTGGTCCCGACCGGGAACCGGTATTCGCCGGGGAACAGGAAGCCTTCGAGGTTCTTGGCCTTGGCCGGAACGCCGAACTGGGCCGGCGAATCGCTGAGCGCCTTCAGTTCCGACACCGAGACCCCGGTGCCCGCCGAAATGGCCTGCAGCGATTCTCCGATGCGCATGCCGGCGCTCAGCGCGAAGTACATGATCTTGCCCTGGTCCTTGCTCAGCAGGGCGGCCACGGCGTCCGCGTTGTTCATTTCCTTGCGCATCGTGAACGTCCCCGGGCTAAGCGCCCCGCCGGAGGAAGCGAACTGCTTCAGGAAGGAATCCGAGTTGGCAATGACCTTCTTGGACTGCAGGTCGGCGGCGACGGACTTGGGGCCGGCACCCGCCGGGACGGTGATGGTCACTTCGCCGGTGCCCGGGCCCGGGTAGTCGGCAACGGTGTCGCCGCCGAGCAGGGGCTTGATGAACTGGGCGCCGACGACGATCGCGACCACAAAGACGGCCAGGGTCAGGACCAGGGCGAGGAAGCGGCGGCGCCGGCGGACCTTCTTGGACGGACCCTTGGCGGTGGGGATGGAGGCGGCTCCGGCCAGCGGTGTGTGGTCTGCGTCGTCGTCGTACGCGTGGTGGCCCTCGTCGTCGGGGTGCGCAGCGTAGGCCGGGGCGTAGTCGGCCGGGTGGTGGGAATCGTAGCCGTACTGCAGTTCGTCGGCGCGGCGCAGGGTTTCTTCGCGGGACATCCCGCCGGAATATTCGTGGACGAGCTCCTCGTGCGCGGGCTCGTGGTGGACAGGCTCCTCGGCGGCCTCGTGGGCCGGCTCCTCGTGGGCGGCCGCGGGGACGGGTTCCTGGTACACCGGCTGGCGGACGGGCTCTTCGAGGAGGGGTTCCTCGCGCACCGGTTCGTGCACCGGTTCGTGGACCGTCGGAGCGGCCTCCGGCAGTTCCGGGCTGGCGGCGGCGGTTTCCCGGCCGCCGTCGTGGGCCTGGGAAGCCTGCGCCTCGGGCGCTTCGCGGCCGGTCTCGAAGGCCTGGGGCGGGATGACGTCCTGGCCCTGAGTCGCCAGGGACTTTTCCTGCGCCCTGATTTCCTTGCGCGTCAGCGGACGGCCGGCTCCGCTGTTGGCAACACCAGAGGAGTTGTCATTGTTGACCGGGCTCACTGTAGCCTTCCGTTTTGTGCAGAATGCGTTGTGCAGAATGCGTGTTTACTGCCGGGGCGGCTTGGTCGCCGCTTCCGGTCGGCCCCGGAGGGAGGTCCGCGCTGACGCGGCTACCTACATCCGTTCCCCTGGCCTTTTGCATATCGATCGCATGCTGCAGGATACCTGCTGCCGCAACCTGATCCACTACTTTACGGTGGTCCCTGCTGCTCATGCCAGCTTGGTGCAGGTTGCGGTGGGCTGTCACGGAGCTCAGCCGCTCGTCAACCAACCTCACGGGCACCTCGGATCCGGCCTCGAATAGTTTACCGATCAGTAGCTTGGCATACTCGGTGGCCATTCGTGCGGAAGCGTGCTCCTCGCCTTTCATCGTGCGCGGCAGGCCGACAAAAATCTCCACCGCGCCCAGCTCGACGGCCAGCTTTGCGAGGATCGCCACATCGGTGTTTTTCTTCGCGTTGCGGTCCAGCGTCCGCAGCGGCGTGGCGAGGATGCCGTCCCGGTCACAGACCGCGACGCCCACCCGCACGGTGCCGACGTCTACCCCAAGTTTCACACCCTGGGGGTAGGCGCCGGGCACGGCAGAGTCAGTCATTCGCGGGCTAGCGCTTGGTGATGGCGTCCACGACAGCCGCGAGGGCCGCGCCGACCTTGGACGCGTCCGTGCCGCCGCCCTGGGCCACGTCGTCTTTGCCGCCGCCGCCGCCGCCGAGGATGCCAGCTGCGAGGCGGACCAAGGCGCCGGCCTTAACACCCGCGGCGCGGGCGGCCTCGTTGGTGGCGATCAGGATGACGGGACGGTCGTTGCTGACGCCGGCCACCGCCACGGCGGCGGCCTCCGAGCCGAGCCGGGTCCGCAGGTCCAGGGCGAGGCCGCGGAGGTCATCGGCGCCACTGACCGCACCGGCGTCGTGGGCGATGACCTTGACGCCGGCAGCGTCCTTGGCCGTGCCCACCAGCTGGGCGGCTGCGGCGGTGAGCTGTTCCTTACGCAGCCGCTCAAGCTCCTTCTCGGCCGCCTTGAGCTTCGCCAGGGTCCCGGCGATCCGCTCGGTGAGCAGGCCGGAGGGAACCTTGAGCATCTCGGTGAGTTCGGTCACGAGGGCCCGCTCGGCGGCGAGGTGGCGGAACGCGTCCATACCGACGAAGGCCTCGACGCGGCGGTTTCCCGACCCGACGGACTGCTCGCCGAGCAGGGACAGGCTGCCGATTAGCGAGGTGTTGGACACGTGCGTGCCGCCGCAGAGTTCGCGCGACCACGCGCCGTCGATCTCCACGACGCGAACCTCGTTGCCGTAGTTCTCGCCGAACAGTGCCATGGCACCGAGGGCCTTGGCTTCGGCCAGTCCCATCACCTTGGTTTGCACCTGGAAGTTATTGCGGATGGCGATGTTGGAGACTTCTTCGATTTCGGAGCGGGTCGCGGCGCTGAGGCCCTCGCCCCAGGCGAAGTCGAAGCGGAGGTAGCCGGCCTTGTTGAAGGAACCGCGCTGCAGGGCTTCCGGGCCGAGGATCTGGTGCAGGGCGGCGTGCACGATGTGCGTGCCGGTGTGCGCCTGCTCGGCGGCGTGCCGACGTTCCCGGTCCACGGCGGCCAAAACCAGCGAGTCGACACCGATTTCGCCTTCGCGGACGATGGCCTTGTGCACGCTCAGTCCCTTGATGGGGCGCTGGACGTCCAGGACCTCGACGACGAAGCCGTCACCGGTGATCAGGCCGGTGTCTGCCGCCTGCCCGCCGGCCTCGGCGTAGAACGGGGTCTCGGCGAGGACGAGTTCGATTTCCTCGCCGGTGGACGCCTGGGAGACCTTCCGGCCGCCGGCCAGGATGCCGCGGACCTTGGACTCGCCTGCGAGCTCGGTGTAGCCGGTGAAGACCGTCTCACCCGCGGCCAGCAGCTCCTGGAAGGCACTGAGGTCCGCGTGTGCGCCCTTCTTGCCCTTGGCATCGGCCTGCGCACGCTGGCGCTGTTCCAGCATGAGTTTGCGGAACTCGGGCTCATCGACCTTGAGCCCGGCTTCCTCGGCCATTTCCAGCGTGAGGTCGATCGGGAAGCCGTAGGTGTCATGCAGGGCGAAGGCATCGGCGCCGGAAAGCGGCTGGCCGGCGGCCTTGGATTCCTTGACGGCGTCCTCGAGGCGCGCGGTGCCGGAAGCGATGGTGCGCAGGAACGCCTTCTCCTCGGCGTACGCGATCCGGCTGATCCGGTCGAAATCGGTCTCCACCACCGGGTAGACGCCCTTCATGGCGTCACGGGAGGCGGGCAGCAGTTCGGGCAGGCAGGCCTTCTCGACGCCGAGCAGGCGCATGGAGCGCACGGCGCGGCGGATCAGGCGGCGCAGCACGTAGCCCCGGCCCTCGTTGGAGGGGGTGACGCCGTCGGCGATCAGCATCAGGGCCGAGCGGATGTGGTCGGCCACGACGCGCATCCGGACGTCGTCCGTGTGGTGCGGGTCCTCGGGGGTCTCGGCGGAGGTGTACTCCTTGCCGGAGAGCGCGGCGGCCTTGTCGATCACAGGGCGGACCTGGTCAGTCTCGTACATGTTCTCGACGCCCTGCAGGATCATCGCAAGGCGTTCCATGCCGAGGCCGGTGTCGATGTTCTTCTTCGGCAGTTCCCCAGTGATGTCGAAGTCCACCTTGGAGCGCACGTTGTCGATCTGGTACTGCATGAACACGAGGTTCCAGATTTCGATGTACCGGGTCTCGTCGGCCAGCGGACCGCCCTCGATGCCGTAGGCGGGTCCGCGGTCGTAGTAGATCTCCGAGCAGGGTCCGGCGGGGCCCGGCTGGCCGGTGGACCAGTAGTTGTCCGCCTTGCCCATCCGCTGGATCCGCTCGGCCGGGACGCCGGTGTTCTTCAGCCAGAGTTCCTTGGCCTCGTCGTCCTCTTCGTAGACAGTGACCCAGAGCCGCTCGGGCGGCAGGCCGTAGCCGCCGTCGTCGACGCTGGTGGTGAGCAGTTCCCAGGCGAACTTGATGGCGTCTTCCTTGAAGTAATCGCCAAAGGAGAAGTTGCCGCACATCTGGAAGAACGTGCCGTGCCGGGCGGTCTTGCCGACTTCCTCGATGTCGCCGGTGCGGATGCACTTCTGCACGCTGGTCGCCCGGTTGTACGGGGCTTCCTCACGCGCGGTCAGGTACGGGATGAACGGCACCATGCCGGCCACGGTGAACAGCAGGGACGGGTCGCTGGAGACCAGGGAGGCGGAGGGAACCGCCGTGTGGCCCTTGCTGACGAAAAAGTCGATCCAGCGCTTGGTGATCTCCTGCGACTTCATAACCTGGTTTCTTACCCTTCAATATTCACTGTGTTGCTTATGTTCACTGCGTTTACATTCACTGTGCTTAAGTTCACTGTGTTTACGTTCACTGTGTTTACGTTCACTGTGCTTACGTTCACTGCGTTATCGGTTCGCGCGTCTCCGCGGAACGGTCTGGTTGCGGCCTGCGGCCGTGTGGGCGGGCCGTCATGGGCACCGCCTTCTCCTCAATTGTCCCCCGGCTAGCGCCGGACTACATCCCGGCCTGCGACGCCCGTCTCGACGTCAGTGTCGATGCCGAGGGCGGAGCGGAGTTCAGTCTCCCGCTCCCGCATGCCGACGCGGACGGCATCGGCGAAGTCGTAGACTCCGTCGGCGAGCCGGCCGACCGCCCGGTTCAGGCCTTCGGGGCCGAGCGTGGACTGCGCTTCGGTGAGCTTGCGGAATGCGATAACGCCGATCGCGACGCCGATGCCCATCCAGATGATTCTGTTCATGTCAGTTCCTGTCAGGGTGCTCAGCGGCTGCGGCGGCCGGTGGCGGGCTTTTTGCGGGCGGAGAAGGCGGACCGCACACCGTAGCTGAACGCGGCGACCTTGATCAGCGGGGAGCCGACGGTCGCGGCGACGAGCGAGGAGAGCGCCGAGATGTTCGCCGAGGCGTCGGAGACGTTGGACGCGATCCCGTCAACCTTCTTCAGCTGCTGGTTGGTGGTGGAGACGGTGGCGATGACTTCATCCATGAGCGGGGTGGCGCCGTCGCTGATCGAGCGGATGCTGCTGCGCACCTCGTCGAACACTCCGCCGAGCTTGAGGATGGGCACGGCGAGCAGCAGGACCAGCAGTGCAAACACAGCGGCCGCGATCAGGCCGGCAATATCGCCACCAGACATAGACGTTCATCTCCTTGAAACTACGTGGATTCCTGCATGGTCCTCCGGCTGCCGGGCGCGGCACACGGAGAACTCCCCCAAGTACCTTACATACAAAGAAGCCCGCGGCGCTTGCCACGGGCTTCTTTGTAAGGTGTCGCGCTGGATCTAGCGTGCGTAGAATTCCACGACGAGCTGCTCTTCGCAGGTCACGGGGATTTCGGAGCGCTTGGGGCGACGGACCAGGCGTGCCTGCAGGGCGTCGAGCTTGACGTCCAGGTAGGCCGGAACCATCGGCAGTACGTCGCGGTGTGCGCCGGCTGCTGCCACCTGGAACGGAGGCATGGTCTCGCTGCGGCTGTGGACGTGGACCAGCTGGCCCTCACCGACGCGGAAAGACGGGCGGTCAACGCGGATGCCGTCAACGAGGATGTGGCGGTGCACAACCAGCTGGCGGGCCTGGGCGATGGTGCGGGCGAAGCCGGCACGCAGCACGAGGGCGTCGAGACGCATTTCGAGCAGTTCGATCAGGTTTTCACCGGTCAGGCCCTTGGTGCGGCGTGCTTCTTCGAAGGCACGGGTCATCTGGGCTTCGCGGATGCCGTACTGGGCGCGCAGACGCTGCTTTTCGCGCAGACGTACGGCGTAGTCGGAGTCCTGCTTCTTGCGGGCACGGCCATGCTCACCGGGGCCGTACGGGCGGCGCTCCATGTACTTGGCGGCCTTGGGGGTCAGAGCGATGCCGAGTGCACGCGAGAGGCGTGCGGTGCGGCGAGCACGAGTGTTGTTAGCCACTTGTGTCCTTCCAATATCTGCGGTGTGTCAGTGTTACTGGCCTCCACGATGGAGAGCATCGGCCAACCGCTGCCTTTTGCTACTGGGCACAGGGCAAACCCCTCACATCAGCAGGAACTGCCGAAAACTGGTGGATTGTGCGTCCGTGCCTTGCCAGACAACGATCCATCCTACCAGAGGATCACTTGCCCCGGATGATCCTCCGCAGCCGTTCCAGCCGGGTCGAGATATCGCGTTCGGCGCCGTTGCCGGTGGGTTCGTAGTAGTTGCGGCCCACGAGGTCGTCCGGCGGGTACTGCTGGGTGGCCACGGCGTGGGGCGCGTCGTGCGCGTACTTGTAGCCCTTGCCGTGCCCCAGTTGCTTGGACCCGGGATAGTGGGCGTCGCGCAGGTGCGCCGGGATGCCGTTGCCGAGGCCGGCGCGGACGTCGGCGATCGCCTGGTTGATCCCCATGTACGCGGCGTTGGACTTGGGTGCGGTGGCGAGGTGGACAACGGCCTCGGCCAGGATGATGCGCCCCTCCGGCATGCCGATCAGCTGCACGGCCTGGGCCGCGGCGACCGCGGTCTGCAGTGCCGTGGGGTCGGCCATGCCGACGTCCTCGGCCGCGGAGATCACGATCCGGCGGGCCACGAACCGGGGGTCCTCCCCCGCCTCCAGCATCCGGGCGAGATAGTGCAGCGCGGCGTCGACGTCGGATCCGCGGATGGATTTGATGAACGCGCTGGCGACGTCGTAGTGCTGGTCTCCGGCGCGGTCGTAGCGCACCGAGGCGACGTCGAGGGCGCGTTCGGTGTGCTTGAGTTCGATCGTCACGGGAGTTTCCCCGGCGGGCCCGTCGTCCGCGTCCCCGAACGCGACGCCCGCCGCGGCCTCCAGTGCCGTCAGGGCACGGCGCGCGTCGCCGCCGGAGAGCCGGACCAGGTGGGCCAGGGCCTCGTCGCCCAGCTCCACCTTCCCGCCCAGGCCGCGCGGATCCGTCGCGGCCCGCCGCAGCAGCCCTTCGACGTCGGCGTCGGTCAGCGGCTTCAGCGTCAGCAGCAGCGAGCGGGACAACAGCGGGGAGACGACCGAGAAGGAGGGGTTTTCCGTGGTGGCCGCGACCAGGACCACCCAGCGGTTCTCGACGCCGGGCAGCAGCGCGTCCTGCTGGGCCTTGTTGAAGCGGTGGATCTCGTCCAGGAACAGCACGGTCGTGGTCTTGTACAGGTCGCGTGCGGTGAGGGCCTCGTCCATCACACGCCGGACGTCCTTCACCCCGGCGGTGATGGCGGAGAGCTCGACGAACTTGCGGCCCGGGCCCTTGGCGATGACATGCGCGAGGGTGGTCTTGCCGGTGCCGGGAGGTCCCCAGAGAATCAGTGAGCTCGGCCCGGCCGGCCCGGTGGCATCGCTGCCGGCCGCGAGCTGCCGCAGCGGCGAACCCTGGCCGAGGAGGTGCTGCTGGCCCACGACGTCATCCAGGCTGCGCGGCCGCATCCGGACGGCGAGCGGACTGCGCGGCGCGGAACGTCCCGCGGTGCCGCCCGGAGAGCTGCCGACGCCCGACTCTTCGGCGTCGCCGTCGTCGTTTGCGGACGCGTTGTCCTGCCCTGCGCCAAAGAGATCATCCACATAGATAGGCTACTTCTAGTTCCCCGCCCGCCCTGACACGGCGGCAATCCCCCATCGCCTCACAACGGAGATCCGCGCCATGGCCAGCCCCGACACCCGTGTGGCGTTCATCTCCGGCGACCACCTGCCGGGCTGGGTGGAACGGTTCGGCGCCAGCCACGGGGAGCTACATGAGGTGCCGGACGACGGCGGCCTGCGGTTCCTGGCGGCCGACGGCGCCACTGCCCTGCTGCTGCCGCCCTGGCCGGACGGCGGGCGTCCGGGCCGCGGCGCGGATTCCGTAGCCCGGCTGGCGTCCCTGGCCGCCCAGCCGCGGCGGCTCGGCCTGGTCCTGGTGCGCCGCGGCGGGTACTCCGTCGCGGTGGTGGCCGAGGGCCGGGTCCTCGCGGCCAAGACCGGAACCCGGCACGTGCAGTCCCGAACGGCGGCCGGCGGCTGGTCCCAGCAGCGCTTCGCCCGGCGTCGCGCCAACCAGGCGGACGCCTTGGTGGAGGCCGTGGCCGGACACGCCGCCCGGATTTTTGCCGACCAGAGCGTCGAATACCTCGTGCCCGGCGGTGACCGCACCCTGGCCGAACAGGTCCTCGCCGAACCCGTGCTGAAGGGCTACACGGCGCTGGTGCGGCTGCCGTTCCTGGACGTCCCTGACCCGCGGGCGTCGGTTTTGAAAAAGGCCGCCGCCGACGCCTGTGCGGTGCGGATCGTTGTCACTGATCCCCCGGCATAGGATCCGCGCCATTTAGACGGTTCCGTGCCCGGTCGATGCGGGTGAACGTCTAGGGCGCAGGGAACCGTCGAACCGGCGGGCATCGTCAGCAGCAGCTCAGCAGCCGGTCAGGTGCCGCTTGGGCCGTTCCTGTCGGTACAGGTACCGGCCCGATTCCTCGAAGCCGGCCCGGGCGTACAGTTCCCGCGCCCCGGTGTTGGCCGCCGTCACGAGCAGCCAGTAGCCGGCAAGGCCCAGTCTCGCCCCCTCCCCCAGCAGGGCATGCAGCACCGCGCTGGCATGGCCGCTCCGCCGGGCATCGGGACGGGTTGCCATGCAGTACAGGCCGCCCCAGGGTTGGCGGGCGCCGGCCGCCCCGCCGTGCGGAACAGCGAGCCGTCCGACGGCGGCCGGGTTCCCGTCGTCGTCCCGCACGAGGGCGTACAGCGAGGGGCAGCCCGTCAGGATGCCGCTGGCCACCTCAAGGGCGGCGTCGTCGCCGCGGCCGTCAACACTCCACCAGAGCCGCAGCCATTCGCTCGAGGGCTCCGTGGAGATCTCGACGCCGCGGTCGGCCGCCGCGGGAGGACCAACGCCGTCCCGGACCAGGACCAGGGTTTCGGACTGGTGGGTGAACCCCTCGGCGTCGAGCACGGCGTTGAGCGGCGCGTAGCGCGGGTGGTCGAATACCTGGAAGATCAGCGGCAGGCGTCGCGCCCGGTACCAGAGCCGGGCAGCCCGGAGCGCCGCGAGCTGTGCGTGGGCGTCGGCTCCCGGTTCACGGGGCCACACCGAGTTGGCCCGCTGTGTCACGCCCGAGGCGGCGCGGAGCAGCCAGCCGCCGGTCTCCTCCCGGTCGGCGGCGGGCCACGCCGCGTCTATCAGCGCCTCCAACGCGGGTCCGGATGGCGGTTCCACCAGGGTGTCCCTTCCTGCTACTGATCGTGAGTTTTCAGCCGACAGCAAAGGCCCCCCGGAATGCCGGAGAGCCTTTGCTGCGGAGCACGTCCGGCTACTTGGTGCCGTCGTCCTTCTTGTCCTGCGGTTTGAAGTCGACGCCGGCCTCCTTGCGCTGCTGCGCCGTGATGGGCGCCGGCGCCTGGGTCAGCGGGTCGTAGCCGCCGCCGGACTTCGGGAACGCGATGACGTCGCGGATCGAGTCGACGCCGGCGAGCAGCGAAACCACGCGGTCCCAGCCAAACGCGATGCCGCCGTGCGGGGGCGCGCCGAACTTGAAGCCCTCGAGCAGGAAGCCGAACTTCTCCTGGGCGTCCTCGTGCGAGAGGCCCATGACCTTGAAGACGCGCTCCTGGATGTCACCCTGGTGGATACGGATGGAGCCGCCGCCAATTTCGTTGCCGTTGCACACGATGTCATAGGCGTACGCCAGCGCGGTTTCCGGATCGGTGTCGAAGCTGTCCATGAATTCGGGCTTGGGCGAGGTGAAGGCGTGGTGCACTGCCGTCCACTTGCCGCCGCCGACGGCCACGTCGCCGGACGCGACGGCGGCTGCCGCCGGTTCGAACATCGGCGCGTCGACGACCCAGCAGAAGGCCCAGTCGCTCGGGTTGATCAGGCCGGTGCGGTGGCCGATCTCGACGCGGGCCGCGCCAAGCAGTGCGCGGGACGGGGTCTTCTCGCCGGCGGCAAAGAAGATGCAGTCGCCGGGCTTGGCGCCGACGGCGTCGGCCAGGCCTGCACGCTCGGTCTCGGTCAGGTTCTTGGCCACCGGGCCGGCAAGTTCGCCGTCTTCCTTGAACAGGACGTAGGCCAGACCCTTGGCGCCGCGCTGCTTGGCCCATTCCTGCCAGGCGTCCAGGGCGCGGCGGGCCTGCGAGGCGCCGCCGGGCATAACGACGGCGCCGACGTAGGGCGCCTTGAAGACGCCGAAGTTGGTGTCCTTGAAGAACTCGGTCAGCTCGGTGAGCTCCAGGCCGAAGCGCAGGTCGGGCTTGTCCGAGCCGTAGCGGGCCATCGCGTCGTTGTAGGTGATGCGCTGGATCGGGGTGGGGATCTCGACGTCGATCAGCTTCCACAGCGCCTTCACGATGCTTTCGCCGAGCGTGATGATGTCATCCTGCTCGACGAAGCTGGCTTCGATGTCGAGCTGGGTGAACTCCGGCTGGCGGTCGGCGCGGAAGTCCTCGTCGCGGTAGCAGCGGGCAATCTGGTAGTACTTCTCGAAGCCGCCCACCTGCAGGAGCTGCTTGAACAGCTGCGGGGACTGCGGGAGCGCGTACCAGGATCCCGGCGCCAGGCGGGCGGGAACGACGAAGTCGCGGGCACCTTCCGGCGTCGAGCGCGTCAGCGTGGGCGTCTCGATCTCGACGTAACCGTCCTGGTGCAGCAGTTCGCGGGCCACCCGGTTGGCCTCGGAGCGCAGGCGCAGGTTGCGGGCCGGGCCGGGGCGGCGCAGGTCCAGGTAGCGGTGCTTGAGGCGGGCTTCCTCGCCCACTTCAACGTGCTCGTCGATCTGGAACGGCAGCGGATCGGAGGTGTTGAGGATGGTGACCTTCTCCGCCATGACCTCGATTTCGCCGGTGGCCAGCGCCGGGTTCTCGTTGCCTTCGGGGCGCTTGGCGACGGTGCCGATGACCTGCAGCACGAACTCGTTGCGGAGGCCGTGGAAGACCTCCTCTTCGCGGACGACCACCTGGGCGACGCCCGAAGCGTCGCGCAGGTCCACGAATGCGACACCACCGTGGTCACGACGCCGGCCGACCCAGCCGGCGAGGGTTACGGTTTGTCCAATGTGCTCGGAGCGAAGGGATCCGAGGTCGTGGGTGCGCAGCACAGCTCGCCTTTCAGAAGGAAAACAGGGTGGTGTTAAATGGGACCGCTACGGGAACGGTCCCGTTCGAGTTTACCCGTAGGAAAGGCCCCACCCGCCATGGCAAAGCCTCCACCCCCGCCCGGACAGCTGCAGCGCCGCCTTGGTGTGGTCGATTCCACCGCGATCGGGCTGGGCTCGATGCTGGGCGCCGGCGTGTTCGTGGTGTTCTCCCCCGCCGCGGCCCTGGCCGGTCCGCTGTTGACGCTCGCGGTGGCCGTGGCCGGCGTGGTGGCTTACTGCAACGCCGTCGCGTCGGCACAGTTGGCCGCCAAGTACCCCTCCAGCGGCGGGACCTACGTCTATGGCCGCCGGCAGCTGGGCGAATGGCCGGGCTTCATCGCCGGCTGGGGTTTCGTCACGGGCAAGACGGCGTCCTGCGCGGCGATGGCGCTCACTTTCGGACACTACCTCGCACCCGGCTTCGCCACCCCGGTGGCGGTTGCCGCCGTCGTCGTGCTGACCGGAGTGAACCTGCTTGGCATTACCCGCACGGCGCTGCTGACCAAGGTCCTGCTCGCCATGGTGCTTGCCACGATCGCGTTCGTGGCGGCGGCAGCCCTGACCGGCCCGCACCCGGCGGCCGGCGCCGCGGCTGCCGGAAGCGCCGACGGCCAGAACGTGTGGGGCGTGCTGCCGGCCGCCGGGCTGATCTTCTTCGCCTTTGCGGGGTACGCCCGGATCGCCACGCTGGGCGAGGAGGTCAAGGATCCCGGCCGCACCATCCCCCGGGCCATCCTCGCCGCCCTCGGCGGGGCCTTCGTGATCTACCTGGGACTCGCGGCTCTCTTGCAGTGGCACCTTCCCGCGGCCCAACTGGCCGGCTCGACGGCGCCGCTGCTCGACGCCGTCAGCAGCTCACGGCTCAGCCCCGGCGCTCCGCTGGTCCAGGCCGGGGCGGCGGCGGCGTGCCTCGGAGCCCTCCTGGCCCTGATTACGGGCGTGGGCCGGACGGCGATGGCGATGGCCCGGGAACGGGACCTGCCCGCACCCCTGGCCCGGGTGGGCGGGGCACACACCGTTCCGATCACGGCCGAACTGACCGTCGCGGCCTCGGTCATCGTGCTGCTGCTGACCACCAACGTCCTGACCGTGGTGGGCTTCTCCAGTTTCGGCGTTCTGGTCTATTACGCAGTGACCAATGCCGCCGCCTTCACCCTGACCTCGCGCCCGTGGCATGCCCCGCGCTGGCTCAATGTGCTGGGGTTCCTCGGTTGCCTGCTGCTGGCGGTGACCCTGCCGCCGGCCTCGGCGCTGGGCATGGCCGCCGTGCTCGCGGCGGGGATCGCGGCCCGGTTCCTTGTGCTGCGGCGCAGGAGCGCCTCGGCGGGGTAGGAGAGCCGGCGGCTAAGCCTTCAGGACCCGGACGTGCAGGTCTTCCTCGGCCGGTGCCCAGGTTGCCGGGTCGGCGTCGACCTGCTCCCCGCTGCGGATGTCCTTGACCTGGTGCTTGCCGTCGTCGTCGGTGAACCAGACGAAGGGGATGCCGCGGCGGTCAGCGAACTTAATCTGCTTGCCGAACTTCTCGGCCTTCGCCGCCACCTCCGTGGAGATGCCGCGGGCGCGCAGCTGCGCGGCGACATCCTGCGCGGCGCCCCAGCTGTCATCGCTGCTAAGGGCCACCAGCACGGCGGTGGGCACCGCGCGGGACGCCTTGGCCAGCTCCTGGCTGAGGATGCGGGAGACCAGCCTGGTCACGCCGATCGACAGTCCGACGCCGGGGAACCTGCGGTTGCCCTTGCTGGCCAGCGCGTCGTAGCGGCCGCCGGAGCAGATCGAGCCAAGCTGTTCGTGGCCCACGAGCACGGTTTCCACCACGGTGCCGGTGTAGTAGTCCAGGCCGCGGGCGATGCTGAGGTCGGCGACCACCTTGCCCGGGGCGCGCTGGACGGCGGCGGCAATGACTTGCTCCAGCTCGTTCAGGCCTTCCTCCAGCAACTCGTTGCTCACGCCGAGGGCACGGACCTGCTGCACGAACGAGGTGTCCCCGGTGCGGATCGCGGCCAGCTTGAGCGCAGCCTGCGCCTGTTCCTCGGTGGCTCCGAGCTCGGTCTTGAGCAGTTCCGCCACCTTGGCGGGGCCGATCTTTTCGAGCTTGTCGATGCTGCGCAGCACCCCGGCGGTGTCGCCCAGGCCGACGCCGTTGTAGAAGCCCTCGGCCAGCTTGCGGTTGTTGATCCGGAGCAGGAAGTCCGGGATCGGCAGGGCGCTGAGGGCCTCGGCGATCACCAGCGCGATTTCAACGTCGTACCGAAACGGCAGTTCGCCGTCGCCGACGATGTCGATGTCCGCCTGGGTGAACTCGCGGGCGCGGCCTTCCTGCGGACGCTCGCCCCGCCAGACCTTCTGGATCTGGTAGCGGCGGAACGGAAAGGCCAGGTAGCCGGCGTTCTCCACCACGTAGCGGGCGAACGGCACGGTGAGGTCGAAGTGCAGGGCAAGGGCGTGCGGGTCGGCCTTGTGCGACGGGGACTCTGCGCCCTCATCGTCCTGCAGCCGGCTCAGTCCATAGACCTCTTTGTCGATTTCGCCTTTGCGGAGCAACTGCCCGACAGTCTCCACCGCGCGTGTCTCAATCGAGGAAAAGCCGTGCAGTTCAAAGGTCCGCCGCAGGGTGTCCAGCACATGCAGCTCCACCAGCCGTTCCTCGGGAAGCCACTCGGGGAATCCGGACAGGGAGGCGGTGCGTGCCATGGTGGAATTTTCTCCTCTGATTACGACGGCGGATACAACGGCCGCGGCGTCGCGCGCAGACCGGCCAGTCGTGCATAAACTGTGTGCGGCAGTCAGTTTATGCTTTTTGCCGCGCGCATCTCTAATGCGCACCTTTGAAGCGGCTGCTGCCGGCGGGGCTGCCGGCAGCTTGCGCGCTGCACAGCGGACGGCGCCCCAGGCGCGCGTCCGGGGTGCGGCCCTATACCCAGGAGGACCTTTGGCGGCCAGTTCAAGGAGCGCCCGCGAAGCCAAGCGGCGCGTCCAGCAGATGGAGGCAAAGCGCGAGCTGCGCCGGGAGCAGGACAAACGCCGGAAGCGCGACAATGTCCTCGCTACCGCCGGCGGCGCCGCCGCCCTGGTCCTGGCGATCGTGCTGCAGCTGACGGTGTTTTCCGGCAACCCGACCGAGGACGAGTTCAAGGCGGCGGAGGCCGGGCTGAAGAGCCCGTCGGCGTCCGCCACGCCGTCCGCCAGCGCCAGCAACGGCCCGAACATTCCGAAACCGGAAACGGCGGCGGGAAAGACCTTCACCGGCGAGCTTGCGCTCAACCGGGGCACCGTCGGCGTCGAACTTGACGGTACCAAGGCCCCGCAGGCGGCCGCGGTCTTCAAATCGCTCGCAGACCAGAACTTCTTCAACGGCGTCAACTGCCACCGGCTCACGACCGCCGACTCGTTCGGTGTGCTGCAGTGCGGCTCCAAGTCCGGGGACGGCAACAGTGATCCCGCGTTCACCTGGGGTCCGCTGGAGAACACCCCCGCCGATAACAAATACCCGGCCGGCACCATCGCCGTCGCACGGACCGGCGGCAACGCCTACGGCAACGGAACCCAGTTCTTCATCGTCTACAAGGACACCGTGATCCCGGCGGATGCCGCCGGCGGCTATACGGTGGTCGGCAAGGTCACGTCCGGGCTGGACGTGGTGGGCAAGATCGCGGCGGCCGGCGTTAAACCGGGAGCCAGCGCCACCGACGGCGCACCTGTGGAACCAGTCACGATAGACTCGTTCTCTCTGAAGTAACCTGCCGGGGCCCTCGCGGCCGCGGTGCCGGTATTTCCCTCCAAGCGAAAGACTTCTAGCGGTGACAGACAGTCAGAAATCCGACGAAACAGTGGCAGCAGCTGCCAACGAGACCGAAGCCGAGGTTGCGGTGACCGAAGCGGCCAACGAGGCGATCCCGGCCGCGGAGCCCGCAGCCGAGCCCGCAGCCGAGCAGGACCCGGCGGCCGCCCCGGCTGAGGTCGAGGCTACGGCCGAGGTCGAGGCTACGGCCGAGCTCGAGGCGCCGTCCGCTCCTGCCGCGGAGCCCGCCGTCGCACCGGCATCTTCGCCTGCACCGGCGCCGGCACCTGCGCCGCGTCCGGCGCCGTCGCCCGCTGCTTTTGCGGCCCGGCCGAAGGCATCACCGTCCGTCGCCGCGCCGGCCGCCACGCCCGCCTCCAGCGCGGCGTCGCTTGCCGAGGCTGCACGTTGGGGCCGGGTGGAGGGCGATGGCCAGGTGTTCCTGACCATTGACGGCGAGGAGCACGCCGTCGGCCAGTACCCGGGCGTCAGTGATGACGAGGCGCTGGGCTACTTCGCCCGCAAGTACGACGACGTCCTGGCGCAGATCGTCCTGCTCGAACAGCGCGTGGCCTCCAAGGCCCCGGCCGCGGACATGCAGAAGACCGTGACGCACCTGCGCGAGCAGCTGGCCGAACGGAACATGGTGGGCGACCTCCGTGCCGCCGAGGGCCGCCTGGACACGCTGTCCGGCCAGATCACCGAACTGGAAAAGGCCGAAAAGGCCGAGCACGACGCCGTGCGGGCCGCCGAACTGGCCGCCCGCGAGGCGATCGTCGCCGAGGCCGAGGAGATCGCCGGGCACGACCCGGCGCAGATCCAGTGGAAGACCTCCAGCGCCCGGATGAACGAGCTCTTCGAGAGCTGGAAGACCGCGCAGAAGAGCGGTGTCCGGCTCGGCCGCAGCAACGAGGACGCGCTGTGGAAGCGGTTCCGCGCCGCCCGCACGGTCTTCGACCGCCACCGCCGCGCCTACTTCTCCCAGCTGGACAGCAACAACTCCGCCGCCAAGGCCGCCAAGGAGAAGCTGATCACCGAGGCCGAGGCCCTGTCGTCCTCGACCGACTGGGGCTACGCCGCCGGCGAGTACCGCCGCCTGATGGACCAGTGGAAGGCTTCCCCCCGCGCCAGCCGTAAGGACGACGACGCGCTCTGGGCCCGGTTCCGGGCCGCGCAGGACGTCTTCTTCACGAACCGGCAGGCAGCCAACGAGGAGATCGACCAGGAGTACGGTGCGAACCTCGTGGTGAAGGAAGCCCTGCTGGTGGAAGCCAACGAGCTGCTCCCCATCAAGGACCTCGCCGCCGCCAAGAAGGCGCTGCAATCCATCCGCGACCGCTGGGAGGAAGCCGGCAAGGTTCCCCGCGCCGACATGGGCCGGATTGAGGCCGGCCTGCGGAAGGTGGAGGACGCGGTCCGCCACGCCGAGGATGAGAACTGGAAGCGTTCGAACCCGGAAACGAAGGCACGCACCAACAGTGCCCTGTCGCAGCTGGAGTCGGCCATCACCGGGTTGAAGGAAGACCTGGCCAAGGCGGAGAAGGCCGGCGACGAGCGCAAGATCAAGGCGGCCAAGGAGGCCCTCGAGGCACGCCAGGCCTGGCTGGAGCAGCTCGAGCGCTCCGCCAGCGAGCTCTCCTAGCCCCAGCCGCAGAGCATCTGCCGCCGGCCTTCACGGCCGGCCGGAACAGGCCCCGCCCCGGTTATCCACATGACCGGGGCGGGGCCTGTTCCGCTTTCCGAACAAAGCGGCACGATGGCTGGATGGTCCCCCTGCCCGGCTACCCCGCTTCCGGTCTCCCTGGGTCCGGCCTCTCTGCGTCCGGACCCGCTGCCCGCCAGCCTTCGCACGAGCCCACCGGATCGCCGCCGGAGGTGCTCTACTCCCCCGGGTCGCTGTTCTCCTGGGCCGAGCTCCAGGCCATGGCTGCCGACGGCGTGCTGACGCGGCTCTCGCAGCGCGGCTATCTCCCGCCCGGCGCCGCGTCCACTCCTCAACTGCGGGCCCGGGCCGCGGCCTCCACCATCCCGCCGCCAATCAGGCAACGGGTTGTCGCCGGACGGATGACGGCAGCCTGGATCTACGGGTGCGCCCCGGAGCCGGACCGGATCGCTTTGCTGGTGGACGCAAGCCGGCGGGTCTCCAGCCTCCGGGCCACCCGAGGCTGCAGCTTCCACGAAGTGAGGCTGGGACCGTTCGACGTCGTCAGCCTCGGCGGGCTCATGGTGTCCAGTCCGCTGCGGACGGCGGTGGACATTGCCCTGCATGTGGATCCCGAGCGCGCCCTGCCCGCCTTGGGAGCCCTCCTGGCCGCACCGGAGCTCGACGTGCCGCTGCGGCTGCTCGTCCGGGCTGTCGAAGCGACTCCGCGGATGCCGTTCAAGAAGGCGGCACTTGCCAAGCTTGCGGCCCTGCCGGCCGGGCCGGGCCGCCACGCCGCGGGGCGCGGCTAGCTGCGGCGGCGGTTGCCGGTGGTGCGGTAGACGTCGAAAACGCCGTCAATGCGCCGCACGGCGCTGAGCACGTGGCTGAGGTACTTCGGATCGCCCATCTCGAAGGCGAACTTGGAGATCGCCACCCGGTCCGTGGAGGTGTGTACGCTCGCGGCCAGAATGTTCACGTGGTTTTCCGACAAGACGCGGGTGACGTCGGAGAGCAGCGACTTGCGGTCCAGCGCTTCGACCTGGATTTCCACCAGGAACACGCTGGACTGCGTCGGCGCCCACTCGACCTCGACGATCCGGTCCGGCTGGTCCATCAGGCCGGAGACGTTGGTGCAGTCGGTCCGGTGCACCGAGACTCCGGAGCCGCGGGTCACGAAGCCCAGGATCGGGTCCGGCGGCACCGGGGTGCAGCAGCGTGCCAGTTTCACCCAGACGTCGTCGACGCCGCGGACCACAACACCCGAGTCGGAGTATCTGGTCTTGGTGACCTGGGTGGGGATCGAGACCTCTGTCAGGTCGTCCTCGGGCGTGTCATTGCCGCCGAGGCTCTCGACCAGCCGTTCCATCACGGACTGGGCCGAGGTGTGCCCGTCGCCCACCCCGGCATAGAGCCCGGAGATGTCCGTGTACTTGAAGTCCTCGGCAACCGCCGCGAGGGCGTCGTGGGTCATCAGGCGCTGCAGCGGAAGATTCTGCTTACGCATCGCCTTGGTCAGCAGTTCCTTGCCCCGGTCGATGGCCTCTTCGCGGCGTTCCTTGCTGAACCACTGCCGGATCTTGTTGCGGGCCCGGGCGCTCTTGACGAAGTGCTGCCAGTCCTGGCTGGGACCGGCGCCCTCGGCCTTCGAGGTGAAGATCTCCACCCAGTCGCCGTGGTTCAGTTCACTGTTGAGCGGAACCAGCTTGCCGTTGACGCGTGCACCGATGGTCCGGTGCCCCACCTCGGTGTGGACCGCATAGGCGAAGTCCACCGGCGTGGATCCTGCGGGAAGGGCCATCACCTCGCCCTTGGGGGTGAAGACAAAGACCTCCCGCGCGTTGATCTCGAAGCGCAGCGAATCGAGGAACTCACCCGGGTCGGAGGTTTCCTGCTGCCAGTCCACGAGCGACCGCAGCCAGCCCATATCGCCGTCGCGCGGACTTCCCGGCCCGGCTGCGGTCCGGTTGGGCTGGTCCTTGTACTTCCAGTGCGCCGCGACGCCGTACTCGGCGCGGCGGTGCATCTCATGGGTCCGGATCTGGATTTCCACCGGCTTGCCGCCCGGGCCGATCACCGTCGTGTGCAGCGACTGGTACATGTTGAACTTCGGCATCGCGATGTAGTCCTTGAACCGGCCCGGAAGCGGGTTCCAGCGTGAGTGCATGGCACCCAGCGCGGCGTAGCAGTCCCGGACCGAGTCGACGAGCACGCGCACGCCCATCAGGTCGTTGATGTCGTCGAAGTCCTTATCGCGGACGATCATCTTCTGGTAGATCGAGTAATAGTGCTTGGGCCGGCCGGTGATGGTCGCCTTGATCTTGGCCGCCCGCAGGTCATCGGTGATCTGGTTGCGGATGACGGCGAGGTTCTTTTCCCGCTCCGGCGTCCGGTCCCCCACCATCCGCACGATTTCCTCGTACACCTTGGGGTACAACGCGGCGAAGGAGAGGTCTTCGAGTTCCCACTTGATCGTGTTCATGCCCAGCCGGTGGGCGAGCGGGGCGAAGATCTCCAGGGTTTCCCGCGCCTTGCGGGCCGAGGATTCGGCAGAGACGAAGCGCCAGGTGCGCGCGTTGTGCAGCCGGTCGGCGAGCTTGACCATCAGGACGCGGATGTCCTTGGCCATGGCCACGACCATCTTGCGGACGGTCTCGGACTGGGCCGCCTCGCCGAAACTGACCTTGTCCAGCTTCGTGACGCCGTCCACCAGCATGGCGACTTCGGGGCCGAACTCGCCCTTCAGGTCCTCGAGTGTGTACGAGGTGTCCTCCACGGTGTCGTGCAGCAGCGCCGCGGCCAGCGTCGTCCCGCTCAGGCCCAGCTCGGCCAGGATGGTGGCGACAGCTACCGGGTGCGTGATGTAGGGATCGCCGCTCTTGCGCTTTTGTCCGCGGTGGCAGCGTTCCGCTACCACAAACGCGCGCTGGATGAGCTCGAAGTCGTCCTTGGGGTTATTGGCGCGCACGGTGCGCAGCAGCGGCTCCAGGATGGGCGAATAGGAGGGCGTTCCGCGGCCGGTCAGGCGCGCGAGCCTGGAGCGGGTGCGTTCCCGGCGCCCCGGGAAGGTGGGGCGGGTTCCGGAGTTGTCCACGGGCACGGCCGCGTCAGGGCGTCCGGGAGCCGCCAAGCCAGTTTGCGACCCCTGGCCGGCAGCCTTATCCGCCGGAGCTGCAGGCACCGGCGTCGAACGTTCTTCCAATGAAGCACCTCTCACGACCCGTTAATTATTCAAGTCTATTCCCGCGGCAGGATACTTTTGTAACCGGCGCCCAACGCCCGACGGGCCGGGGAACGTCGGGGACGTCCTCCGGCCCGTCGGGCGCATAGGGCAGGCCGTGGCGGCTAGGCCGGGGCCGGGGCCGCCTTGGCGGCGTTGTCGGCGCGCCGCTGCTCGACGCGCTTGGCCTGCTTGACCAGGTCAGGCTCGCCCTGGCGCAGCCAGGCGTACAGCGGGGCGGCGACGAAGATGGTCGCCGCCGTGCCGATCAGGATACCCACGAACAGTGCCAGCGAGAGGTCCCGAAGCGTACCCGCGCCCAGCAGTCCGGCGCCTATGAAGAGGATGGCGCCAACCGGCAGGATGGCGACCATCATGGTGTTGATGGACCGCACCAGGGTCTGGTTGACGGCGAGGTTGACCTCCTCGGCAAAGGTACGCCGGGTGGACGACTGCAGCTCGGAGGTGTTTTCACGGATCTTGTCGAAGACCACCACCGTGTCGTACAGCGAGTAGCTGAGCACGGTGAGGAACCCGATGATGGCCGACGGTGTCACTTCGAAGTCGCTGAGCGAATACACCCCGGCGGTGACGAACATCGTCGCGGCCATGCCGGCGAGGGCGGACAGCGACATCTTCCAGGTCCGGAAGTACAGCGCCATCAGCACCGCGGCAAGGCCGACGAAGATCGCAAGGCCCAGCAGGGCCTGCTTGGTCACGTCCGCGCCCCAGGTCGGGCCGACGAACGTCGAGGTCACCTCGTTGTCGGTCACGCCGTAGGCCTTGGTGAGGCCCTCCTTGACTTTGAGTACCTCTTCGTCGTTGAGCTTGTCCGTCTGGATCCGCATGGTGTTGCCGGCGACGTTCGCGACGCGCGGCAGGCTGCCGGAGACGACGTCCTGGACGGCCTTCTCGCCGAGTCCGGCATCACGGTCCTTGACGTTGGACACCGTGAACTCGGAGCCGCCGCGGAACTCGATGCCGAGGTTGAACCCGCCTTTGGCGACCGGCAGCAGGATGGACAGCGCGACGGCGACGGCGGCGATCAGGAACCAGATTTTCTTGGAACCGACGAAGTCGTAGGAGCGCTTGCCCGTGTAGAGGTCGTTACCGAAAGTGGCGAAGCTGGCCATTTACTTGCCTTCCTTGGACGCGCTCTTGGAGGAGCCAGCAAGCTGCTCCTGCTTTTCCGCGAGGCGTCGTTCTGCAATGGTCATCCGGCGTTCGGCCTCGGCCGCAGCACCGGTGTTCTTGGCGCGCGGCGCCGGAACGGGCTTGTCTTCCGGCGTGCGGATCCGTCCGGCACCCCGGTACAGGGGAACGGCGCCGAGCCGCTTCGGGTCCAGGCCCGAGAACTTGTGCCCCTCACCGAAGAACTTGGTCCGGGCCAGCACCTGCAGGGTCGGGTGGGTGAACATAAAGACGACGATCAGGTCGGCGATCGCGGTCAGGCCCAGGGTGAAGGCGAAGCCGCGGACGTTGCCTACCGCCACGAAGTACAGCACGAGGGCTGCCAGCAGGTTGACGGCCTTGGAGGCAAGGACGGTCCGCTTGGCGCGCTTCCAGCCGTTCTCCACCGCCGAGATCAGGCCGCGGCCTTCGCGGAGTTCGTCACGGATGCGCTCGAAGTAGACGATGAACGAGTCCGCCGTCTGGCCGATCGCCACGATGATGCCAGCGACGCCGGCCAGCGAGAGGCGGTAGTTCTCGGTCCAGCCGAGGATGGCGATGGCCAGGTAGGTCAGCGCACCGGCGACCACGAGTGAAGCGACGGTGACGAAGCCCAGGGCCCGGTACTGGAATAGGGAGTACACCACAACCAGCAGCAGGCCGATCAGGCCCGCCAGCATACCCATCCGGAGCTGCTCCCCGCCAAGGGTGGCCGAGATCTGCTGGTCACTCTGGATCTCGAAGCTGATGGGCAGGGCGCCAAAGCGGAGCTGGTCGGAGAGGGCCTTGGCGGACTTCTCGGTGAAGCCGCCGGTGATCTGCGGGCGGCCATCGGTGATGACGGCCTGGGACCGCGGGGCGGAAATGACCTGGTCGTCCAGGACAATCGCGAACTGCGACTTTGGATCCGAGCCGCTCTGGCCGCCGGCGGCGACATAGAACTTGTTCAGCCGCTCGGTGATCGACTTGAACTTGGCGGTGCCTTCGTCGTCGAACTGGATATCGACGGCCCACTCATTGGTGACGGCACCCTGCGCGCCACGTTGCAGCTGGAAGGAGGAGGTCTTGATGTTCGAACCCTTGACCTCGACCGGGCCGAGGATGTACTTGATCGCGGGCCGGCCGTCGGAGGCCGGTTCGCAGGTCACCAGCGGTTTGGCCGGATCCGAGCGCTCCTGCTTGTCCTGGGCCGGGTTGACGCAGTCGAGCGCCTCAAACTTCTTGTAGACATCCGCGGTGACCCAGTTCTCGTCGCTGCTGTTCGCAGGGGCGGCGGTCGGCTTGGGCAGCTTGTCCTCCGGGGTCCGCGCCTCGGCGGGGACGGCCGCGCCGTCACCGGCCTGGATGACCGGGCGGAAGTTCATGTCCGCGGACGCCTGGATCAGCGCGCGGGTCTCCTTGGACGGAGTGCCGGGAAGGCTGACGACGACGTTGCGGCCGGACTGGGTGCTGATTTCCGCTTCCGCGACACCCGAGCCGTCCACGCGCTGGCGGATGATCGCCACGGCCTGGTTGAGCTGTTCTTCGTTGATGCCCGAACCGCCCTCCACCTTGGGCGCCAGGATCATCTGGGTGCCGCCTTCAAGGTCCAGGGCCAGCTTGGGAGCCCAGCTCGCTTGCCCGGCCATGGTGCCGCCGGCCAGGACGGCCGTCAGGACGGCGAGCATTACGCCAAGCCAGACCAGCACTCTGCGGGCTGAGTTTTTAGGGCCAGTTCGTGCCATTGTCGATCTTTCTATTGTTTACGGAGGAACCGCCGGTGCGCCCTCGTCGGGCCCGCACCGGCGGATGCCCGCGCACTGAAGCTCCGCGGGATAGCTCAGGAGGCAGACTAGCTGTCTTTTTTGCCGTCGTCGTTCAGGCGGCGCAGGGTTTCGTCCGGCGTTTCGTTGCGGGACGCGTCACCGGCGACGGCGGTGCCCTCGCCGGCGGTGTCCACAGCGTCGGACTTACCGAGGGTCAGCGAAGACGCGTCGTCGGGAACAACCGTGGGCTCCTCGGTGGCGACGACCGGTTCCACGATCTTGGTGACGGCCTGGCGGTGCACGGTGGCGGTGTTGCCCGGGGACAGCTCGAGGACAACCTTGTTTTCGGCCTCGTCGATGTCAACGATGCGGCCGAAGAGGCCGAAGCTGGTCATCACCTCAACGCCGGGGCCGAACTTCGACTGGAGCTCCGCCTGCTGCTGCTGCGTCTTCTTGTTGCGGCGGAACATCATGAAGACGAAAACGCCGAGCATAACGAACAGGAGAATTGTCATTGGATCCAAGGGGAAAGTTCCGTTCTATACTTGCGAGCTGGTTTCACAGCAACGTCCGCTTCGCTCCGGGACCACCTGGCGTGGAACCTGGCAGGAAACCTGGCAGGTACGAGGCAAAACCCTGCCCTGCCAACGGCGGCTAGCTGGAGCCGCACACGGAAACAAAGGCCCGAACGTGCCGAGCGTCATACCAGTCTAAAGGGAAAAGGTCACTAGCGAGTGCTATTGACTATTACGGATCCATTCCGGATCGACTTCGCCGTCAGCATCAGCAGCGAACCCGGCCGGCCCGCCGTCGGCGTCTCCGGCCCGGAAGAGGTCCAGCGGATCCTGGCCGAACGCGCCCGGCGGCACCGCGTAGCCCAGGTGCGTCCACGCCGGCGCCAGCGCGATCCGTCCGCGCGGGGTCCTGCCGAGCAGGCCCTCGCGGACCAGGTAGGGCTCGGCGACGGTTTCCACGGTTTCGGTTTCCTCGCCTACGGCGATAGCGAGGGTGGAGAGGCCTACCGGCCCGCCGCCGAACTTCGTGATCAACGCCTCGAGGACGGCGCGGTCCAGGCGGTCCAGGCCGCGCTTGTCCACTTCGTACATATCGAGGGCAGCGGAGGCTGCCCTCGCGTCGATCTGCTCCACCCCGTGGACCAGAGCCCAGTCCCGGACGCGCCGCAGCAGGCGGTTGGCAATCCGGGGGGTGCCCCGGGACCGGCCGGCGATCTCACTGAAGCCGGCCGAGTTCACCTTCAGGTCCAGCAGTCCCGCCGAGCGGCGCAGTACCAGCTCAAGCTCCTCAACGGAATAGAACTCCAGGTGCCCGGTGAAACCAAACCGGTCCCGCAGCGGCCCGGGCAGCAGCCCGGCGCGGGTGGTGGCGCCCACCAGGGTGAAGGGCGGCAGTTCCAGCGGAATCGCGGTGGCGCCGGCACCCTTGCCGACCACGATGTCCACGCGGAAATCCTCCATCGCCATGTAGAGCATTTCCTCGGCCGGGCGGGACATCCGGTGGATCTCATCCAGGAAGAGAACCTCCCCCTCGGAGAGCGAGGACAAGATGGCGGCGAGGTCCCCGGCGTGCTGGATCGCCGGTCCGCTGCTGATCCGCAGCGGGGCATTCATCTCGGCGGCGATGATCATGGACAGAGTGGTCTTGCCCAGGCCGGGCGGACCGGACAGCAGCACGTGGTCGGCGCTGCGGCCGCGCATCCGGGAGGCCTCCAGGACGAGGGAGAGTTGCTTGCGGACCCGGTGCTGGCCCACGAAATCTTGCAGGTTCTTGGGCCGGAGGGCGGCCTCGATGGCCCGCTCCTCGGGCTCCTCTCCCCCGCCGACGAGGGACGGCTCAGCCACGGGCGCCTACGCGGTTCCCGGCGCGGGCGCCGTCCTGGCCCAGCCAGCGCAGCGTGGCGCGGAGGATTTCCGCCACGTTGCCCTTCGCGGCGAGTTCCGGCGAGTCGGCCAGCGACTTGTCGATGCTGGCGGTGGCGTCCTTTTCGGACCAGCCGAGGCTCGTCATGGCGGCGACCACCTGCGGCTTCCACACGGCTTCGGCGGACACAGCGTGGGCGTCGCCGCCCGCGTTGCCCGGCGTGCCGTGCGGCACCAGCTTCCCGGCCAGTTCGAGCACGATCCGGCCGGCGACCTTGGGTCCGATGCCGGGGACCTTGGTGAACGCCTTGCCGTCACCGGAGTGCGCGGCGACACGGATCGCTTCGGGTTCGTGGACGGCCAGGACGGCCAGCGCCAGGCGCGGCCCCACACCGCTGACGCTCAGCAGCACGTCGAACACCTCGCGTTCGTCGTCGCTGGAGAAGCCAAATAGCGTCAGGGAGTCCTCCCGCACGATCAGGGAGGTGAACAGTTTGCCCTCATCCCCGACGCGGAGCCGGCTGAGGGTCTGTGGCGTGGCGTTGACGCTCATGCCGGCACCGTTGAGGTCGATCACCGCCGAGGACAGGCCGACGTGCGCAACGGTTCCGCGGAGAAAACTGATCAAGGCCTGGCTCCTGGTCTCACAGCTGGTCCTGGACCAGCCGAGTCAAGCCGGCGGGTTTTGATCTCCAAACGCCGGCTATCCGAACATATCTACGAATACCCTAGCAAGCACCTGGACATTTAACGCGAAATTCAGCGCGCACGGCGCGCTTTGGCCTCCGCGTCGGCCCAGGCGCGCTGCGCGGGCGTCAGGGACTGGCTGCCCGGGCCTGTGGTGGCCACAGCCGCCCCGCTGCCAGCCCGCCAGGCATGCGTGATGGCCAGAGCCAGGGCGTCGGCGGCGTCCGCCGGACGGGGCGGGGCGTCGAGCCGGAGGATCTTGGTGACCAGCTTGGTGACGGCGTCCTTGTTGGAGGTCCCGCTGCCGGTCACGGCGGCCTTGACCTCCGAAGGGGTGTGCAGCGCCACGGGTATTCCCCGGCGTGCGGCAGCGGCAATCACCACGCCGGAGGCCTGGGCAACGCCCATCACTGTGCTGACGTTGAGCTGGGAGAAGACACGTTCGACGGCGAGGACCTGCGGCTCATACTGGTCCAGCCACTCATCGATCGAGGTGGCGATGACCAACAGGCGCTGGTCCAGGCTCTCCTCCGGTGATGTGCCGACGACGCCGAAGGCCACCATGGTGGCGCGGCGGTTCTTTTCGACGTCCACGACGCCGATCCCACAGCGGGTGAGGCCCGGATCGACGCCGAGGACGCGAAGGGTCACTCGGCTTCCAGTGCGGCCTGCACTTCGTCGCTGAGGTCGGCGTTGCTGTACACATTCTGTACGTCGTCGAGTTCTTCGAGGGCGTCGACGAGCTTCATGAACTTCTTGGCGGCGTCGAGGTCCAGCGGCACCTGCATGGAGGGCACGAATTCGGCCTCGTCGGTGTCGTAGTCGATCCCGGCTTCCTTGAGCGCGTCGCGGATGGCCTGCAGGTCGGTCGGCTCGGAGTGGATCTCAAAGCTGTCGCCGTTGTCCTTGACTTCTTCCGCGCCGGCCTCGAGGACGGCCATCAGCACGTCGTCCTCGGTCAGGCCGTTCTTGGGCAGCGAGACGACACCCTTGCGGGAGAAGAGGTAGCTGACGGAGCCGGGGTCGGCGATGGTGCCGCCGTTGCGGGAGATGGCGAGCCGGACCTCGGAGGCTGCACGGTTCTTGTTGTCCGTGAGGCACTCGATCAGCAGGGCCGAGCCCTGCGGGCCGCGGCATTCGTACATGATCTCGGTGTAGTCCACGACCTCGCCGGTGAGGCCGGCGCCGCGCTTGATGGCGCGGTCGATGTTGTCAGCGGGGACCGAGGTCTTTTTGGCCTTGGTGACGGCAAGTTCCAGGCTCGGGTTGCCGGCGAGGTCGGGTCCGCCCATGCGCGCGGCAACTTCGATGTTCTTGATCAGCTTGGCGAACGACTTGGCCCGGCGGCTGTCCAGGATGGCCTTCTTGTGCTTGGTCGTCGCCCATTTGGAGTGGCCTGACATGCTTTACGCTTCTCCTCTGATCATTCGAATAAACAGTTCATGCACGCGCTTCTCCCCCGTCACTTCCGGGTGGAAAGAGGTGGCCAGCAGCTTGCCGGAACGCACTGCAACAATTCTAGCCGTCCCGTCGAGGGATTCCGGGTGGCCGGCCTTGGACGGTTCCACCTGGGCCAGGACTTCGACGCCGGCTCCGACGCGTTCCACCCAGGGCCCCCGGATAAACACCGCGTGCACCGGGGCCACTGCGCCACCGTCCGTGCTGAACTCCAGCCCCTTGAAATCCAGGTCTGTCTCGAACGACTCGCGCTGGCGGCCGAACGCGTTGCGGCGCACCGTGATGTCCAGGCCGCCGAAGGTCTGCTGCGGGTTTCCGGCAAGGTCGGTCGCGGGGTCGGCGATCTCCTCGGCCAGCAGGATCATCCCTGCGCAGGACCCGTAGACAGGCAGCCCTGCCCGGATGCGTTCCCGCAACGGATCCCGGAGGTCAAATACCCGGGCGAGCTTGTCGATGGTCGTCGATTCGCCGCCGGGAATGATGAGTCCGTCAAGTCCGTCCAGCTCGGCGGGGCGGCGGACACCAATGCCGGCGGCGCCGGCGGCTTCCACTGCGTGCAAGTGTTCACGGAAGTCGCCCTGGAGCGCCAGGACGCCGATCCGCAGGCCCGATCCCACGTGGGAAGCAGGCGAAGTAAGGGGGGTGGTCATGCTGCCAGCATAGTGCGCCGGGGTCCGCGGAGGCGCACCGGGGCGTGCCCCGGGACCGGGTTCCATGCCGCCGCTGGGATATATTACAAAGCATGCTCTACTTCAGCGTTCCGCTCGGCAAACTCGTCCGCCGGGTCTCCCGGCTCCGAGGTGGAGGCTCCGCTCTCCCCGGCCTGGTGGTCGAAAAAATCGACCCCGGCTTCATGCAACGGACGCTGTCCACGCTGCCCCTGGGTGTCGCCGTCGTCAGCGGCACGAACGGCAAGACCACCACCACCAAGATGGTCGTGGAGCTGCTGGAAAGCCAAGGCCTGAAGGTCTTCACCAACCGCACCGGCAGCAACTTCACCCGCGGCGTGGCCGCGGCGCTGCTCGGCGAGGTGGACTGGCGCGGCCGGCTCGACGCCGACGTCGCCGTCCTTGAATTGGACGAGGCCCACGCCGTGCACTTCGTCAACAAGGTCCCGCCGCGCTACTGCCTCTTGCTCAATGTCCTCCGCGACCAGCTGGACCGCTTCGGCGAGATCGACAAGACCGCCGAACTCCTCCAGCACATTGCGGCCAAGACCACCGGCACCGTCGTGCTGAACCGCGAGGACCCGCGCGTGGCCCGAATCGCGACCACGCTCGATACAGCCACGGTAACCGGCCCCGAGGTGCTCTACTTCGGCCTCGACGATTCGCTGCTCAGCACCTTCCCCAATGACGACGAAATGCGCGCCGCACCGGGCAGCCCGGTGCCGCCGGCTCCCGCCAAGCCGGGGGCCGACGTCGTCCTCCGCCGGGTGGGCGCCGACGACGCCGACTTTGAGTACGACGGCGCCACGGTCAGCACCGGGATGAAGCTGCGCGGCGTCTACAACATCTTCAACGCCGCGGCCGCGCTGACCCTGGCCCGGGCCATCACGGGCGCCCGCGGAACCGGTACCGACCACGCCGGCCTGCTGGCGGCCCTCGCCAACGTCGCGCCTGCCTTCGGCCGCGGGGAGAGCCTTGTGGTCGATGGCCTGCCGCTGGAACTTGTCCTGGTCAAGAACCCCAGCGGCTTCCGGCTCGGCCTGAAATCCTTCCCGGCCGCCGGCTACGCCACGATGATCGCGATCAACGACAACTACGCGGACGGCCGGGACATGTCCTGGCTCTGGGACGTGGAATTCGACACCCTCCGCGACGGTGGCGTGGACCAGCTCACCGGCTCCCGCGCGTACGACATGGCGTTGCGGCTGCAGTACGACGACGTCGCGATCGGTGCCGTCGACACGGACATCGCCCCCGCCCTGGCCGCGTTCATCCGCGGAGCGAAAAACAAGCCAAAGCGGATTTTCTGCACCTACACGGCCATGCTGGCCATCCGCCGCGAGCTGTCCAAAATCACCACAGTGGAGGTGGTCTCATGACCCCCGCGTCCCCCGAAACCCCGCACGAGCTCTCCTTCGGCCATGTTCTGCCGCCCGAAGAAACCCCAGCGCCCAGCAAGGGAACCATCCGGGTGCTGCAGCTCTATCCGCGTGACATGAACATCTACGGCGACTGGGGCAACGCGCTGGTCCTTGCCCAGCGGCTGCGCTGGCACGGCTACACCCCCGAACTGCTCGAGTACAACGTCGGCGACGACTTCCCTGCGGACGTGGACCTGATCGTGGGCGGCGGCGGACAGGACAGCGGCCAGCTGGTCATCCAGGACGACCTGCTCTCCCGGGAGACGGTCCTCAAGGAGCTGGCCGATGACGGCACGCCGATGCTCGTGATCTGCGGGCTCTACCAGCTGTTCGGGAAGTTTTTCAAGACCAGGACCGGCTCGGTCATCCCCGGCATTGGCATCCTGGATGTGGAGACCCACGGCACGGACGAGCGGTTGATAGGCAACGTCTCGGTGGCCTCCGCCGAGTTCGGCACCGTGCTGGGCTACGAGAACCACAGCGGCCAGACCACGCTGGGCCCCGGCGTCGAGCCGCTGGGCACCACCGCCAAGGGCACCGGCAACAACAGCAGCGACGGCCAGGAGGGCGCCCGCTACCGCAACATCGTGGCCAGCTACCTGCACGGCTCGCTGCTGCCCAAGAACCCGGCGCTGGCTGACTACCTGATCAAGACGGCCGTGGAGCGCAAATACGGCACCTTCGTGCCCGGTACCCCGGACGACTCCTACGCCGCACTGGCGCGGGAGCACGCGGCCCGGCGCCCCCGCTAAAGCCCGGCGCATGACCCTAATCGCCCGCGACAGCCCCGCACGCCCCGACGTCCGGCGCCTCCTGGATGAACACCTGGCGGACATGTTCGCGACGTCGCCGCCCGAAAGTGTGCACGCCCTCGACCACGGGGCGCTGGCCGGCCCGGACATCACCTTCTGGACGGCCCGCGACGACGACGGGGTGCTGCTCGGCTGCGGGGCGCTTAAGGACCTCGGAACGGGCGAAGGCGAGATCAAGTCGATGCGGACAGCGCGGCCCGCCCGCGGTCGCGGCATTGCCGCCCTGCTTCTGGGCCGGATCCTGGACGAGGCCGGACAGCGCGGTTACCACCGCTTGCTCCTCGAGACCGGGTCGCAGGAGTTCTTCGACCCGGCACGGAGGCTCTACGCACGGCACGGATTCGTCCCGTGCCCGCCGTTTGCCGGCTACCAGCCGGATCCCAACAGCGTGTTCATGGCCCGCAGCCTGCCGGGCAGCCTGCCCGGCTGACGGCACCGCCGCCGGCCTCAGGCGCCGGCGTCGCTGTTCCGGAGCAGCTCGGCCACCTCCGCGGGCCGGGTTGCGGGCCACCAGTGGCCGTTGTCCACCGCCACCACGGTCAGATCCTCCACCCAGTCTTCCAGGCCCTCCACCAGATCCGGGGACAGGAACGGGTCCCTGGCCGGCACCACCACCTGCACCGGCATGCTGACCCTGGTACGTGCGGCCGGTACGGCGGCCCGGTTCCGACCGGCACCGAAGTTGGCCCGGTAGAGGGCCAGCCCGCGGACCGGATCGTTCCCGACGTCGCGCTTGGCCAGTTGTTCGTAACGGCGGGTGAGGTACAACCGCCAGGCGGCCTCGGGCAGCACCGGGACCAGGAAGGCGGCGATGTACCAGCTGCGCAGCAGCTGCCCGGCCAGTTGACGCCAGGCGCGCGGGTTGCGGACCCTTGCACGCACCCAGCGCGAGAAGTGGCGCAGGTCCGGGCCGGAGATGCTCGTATACCGGCGGATCAGGGCGTCGGCGCGCGGGTCCTGCACCGCGGCCCAGCACTGGATCGACCCCCAGTCATGACCCACCAGGTGGACCGGGGCGGCGCCCGCGTCCGCAAGGACGGCGAACAGGTCGTCCACCAGCGCTGCCAGTGTGAAGTCACCCGGGCTGCCCACGACGGCGGACTCGCCGGCGTTGCGCGTGTCATAGGCGACCACATGGTACGTGGGTACGAGCTCCCTGATGGCCGGCAGGAACACCCGATGGTCGTCCGGATAGCCGTGGACGAACACCAGGGTCGGCACGTCCGGGCCCGGCTGCCGGCCGTATTCGAACACGGCCAACTCGGCGCCGCGCGCCGCGACGCTCCGCCGTCGTTCCATCAAGGTGTCCATGGCTACCGCTCCTTCGTGATCAGCAGTTCGTGGGCGCCCGCCGCGGCCGCTCCCATCGCTTCGACCACGGTCCTGGTCCGCAGCCTGGTGGCCGCGTCCGCGGCGGCCCCGGCGCAGAGTCCCTGCGGGGCGTCGGAGGCGACCGAGCACCAGCGGTAGGGTCCGCGGACAATTACCGACGGCGCCCAGGCCAGGTCGGACGCGGTCCAGGTGCCGGCGGCATCCTGGCTGAACTGGGCCCGGACCAGCAGTCCCTCGTTGTTCACCACGTAGCTCGGCGAGAGCTCGGTGATCCCGTTGCCGAGGCCGTAGACAATCCAGGTCCCCTTGTAGCGTTCGATCGGCAGCACCGAGTGGGTGTGGTGGCCGTAGACCATGGTGAATTGGCCGCTGTCCGCGAGGGCGTGCGCGACGCGCTGTTGTTCGGCGTTGGGCACGCTCGCATACTCGTCCCCGGCGTGCATCGCACCCAGCACGATGTCGGCACCGAGGGACCTCGCCTTTTTTGCCTTGGCAATCATGGCGCCGGGGTCGAGCATATCCACCTGCCAGGCAGCTTCCGGAACCTGTCCGTTCAGCCCGTAGGTGCCCTCGATCACGGCAATTTTCGCCGCGGCGGTCTGCAGGATCATGACACCCTGGGAGTCGGCTTCGCTGCGGTAGGAACCGGTGTGCTGCAGCCCGGCGGCGTCGAGGGCGTCCAGCGTCCGGACGAGCCCCGCAGTGCCGCGGTCAATCGTGTGGTTGCTGGCAGTGGTGCACGCCTGGTAGCCGACGCGCTGGGCAGCCGTGGTGATCTGCGGCGGGACGTTGAACGAGGGATACGCGGAGAAGGGGCCCGTGGGGCCGGCCACGGGCGTTTCCTGGTGGCAGATCGCGAGGTCGCTCTTGTCAATGTATCTGCGCTGGCCTTCCAGCAATGGTCCGAAGTCGAGGCCCTTGGCGCCGGTGGCCAGGGCGTCCGCTCGCGCCTGCTCCCAGAGCTGGGCGTGAACCAGCATGTCCCCGGTGACCAGTACGGAGGTGCAGCGGACGGCTGCGCAAGCCGGGCCCTTGCCTGGCGTCGGGACAGCCGTGCCGGGCGCCGTCCCGGGCGTGGACCCGGGCGCGGAACTTCCCGCGGAGGCGGCCGAGGCCGGCCCGGATCCCCCGGCTTGCCCCTGGCTTCCGGCAGAACTCTCTGCCCAGACTCCGCACGAAGCCACGGACGCGACGAGCGTCAGTGCGGCCGCCGCCGCGCCGAACCGCCGAATCCCGGGGTACGGACGGATATGCCTGATCCGCCGGCCGGAAAGTGGTCCGCGCAACCATCGGCGCAACAGCGAGCAAAGAGTCCCCATGGCGGCAATCCTACGGTGGTCCGGATCACAACACGCTTAGGGATTCATTGAGAACTCCGGCCTTACATGAAAGAGTCATTTCATGACCAATCCCCTCCTGAGCCCCAGCCCCCTGCCCTACGGACTCCCGCCCTTCGCGGACATCGAGGTCCGGCATTACGCCGAAGCGGTCGAAGCCGGCCTGGCCGAACACCTCGCCGAGATCCAGACGATCGTGGACGACCCTGAACCGGCGACCTTCGAGAACACGGCGCTGGCCATGGAACGCTCCGGGCAGCTGCTGCAGCGGGCCGCCGCGTCCTTCTTCACGCTGGTCTCCGCGGACGCCTCGGACGACATCCGCGAGCTGGAGACCCGCCTCTCCCCCCGCTTCTCGGCCCACCAGGACGCCGTGTACCTGAACCGGGGCCTGTTCGAGCGTTTCGCCGCCCTCAACACCGACCGGCTGGACGCCGAATCCAGCCGGCTCGTGGACGAGTACCTCAAGGAGTTCCGCCAGTCAGGCATCCAGCTCGATGAGCCGGGCCAGGAACGACTCAAAGCCATCAACGCCGAACTGTCCACCCTGGGGACCGAGTTCGGCCAGCGGGTCAAGGAAGGCATGAAGTCCGCCTCGCTGCTCCTGGACGACGACGCCGAGCTCGCCGGCCTCCCCGCGGACGACGTCGCCAGCGCCGCCGAAGCCGCGCGTACCGCCGGGCATGAGGGCAAGTTCCTGCTCACCCTGATCCAGCCCAGCAACCAGCCTGCCCTGGCGGCCTTGGAGAACCGGGAGGTTCGGCGCCGGCTCTATGAAGCGTCGATTGGGCGCGGCAGCGGCGGCGGCAGCCTCGATGTGCTGGACCTGGTGAAGGACATGGTGCGGCTCCGCGCCGAAAAAGCCCGGCTGCTCGGCTTCGCCAATTTCGCCGAGCTCAGCGTGGACCAGCAGACCGCCCCCGACTTCGAAGCCGTGCAGGCCATAATGAACCGGCTCGCCCCGGCGGCCGTCCGGAACGCCGACGCCGAGGCGGAGGCCCTGGCAGAGGTTGCCGGCCACCCCCTTGAAGCCTGGGACTGGGCCTTCTACTCGGCCCGGGTCAAGCGCGAACGGTATTCCGTGGACGAACAGGCCCTGCGGCCGTACTTTGAGCTGGACCGCGTCCTGAACGACGGCGTGTTCTTCGCCGCCAACGCCCTCTACGGCATCACCTTCCACGAACGCACCGACCTGGCGGGCTACCACCCGGACGTCCGGGTCTGGGAAGTGAAGAACTCCGACGGCACCGATCTCGGCCTGTTCCTGGGCGACTACTACACGCGGGATTCCAAGCGCGGCGGAGCCTGGATGAACTCGCTCGTGGAGCAGTCCGGACTGCTGAACACCCGGCCCGTGGTGATCAACAACCTCAACATCTCCAAGCCGCCGGCCGGCGAACCCACGCTGCTGACCCTGGACGAGCTGCGGACCACCTTCCACGAATTCGGCCACGCCCTGCACGGGCTCTTCTCCTCGGTCACCTACCCGCGGTTCGCCGGAACCTCGGTGCCGCGCGACTTCGTCGAGTACCCCTCGCAGGTCAACGAAATGTGGATCATGTGGCCCGAGGTGCTGGCCAACTACGCCCGGCACCACACCACCGGGGAGCCGCTGCCGCAGGACGCGGTGGACAAGCTCAACGCGGCGGCCCTGTGGGGCGAGGGCTTCGGCACCACCGAATACCTCGGCGCGGCCCTCCTGGACCTCGCGTGGCACGTGCTCGACGGCACCGACATCCCGGATGACGCGCTGGAGTTCGAGGCCAAGGCCCTGGCCGCGGCCGGGGTGGCGCACAGCCTCATCCCGCCGCGCTACCGCACCGGCTATTTCCAGCACATCTTCGCCGGCGGCTGGTACGCGGCCGGGTACTACTCCTACATCTGGAGCGAGGTGCTCGACGCCGAAACGGTCGAATGGTTCAAGGAGAACGGCGGCCTCAACCGCGCGAACGGCGACTTCTTCCGGGCCGAACTGCTCTCCCGGGGCAATAGCCGCGACCCGCTGGAATCCTTCCGCGCCTTCCGCGGCCGCGATGCCCAGCTCGAACCGCTCCTGAAGCGCCGCGGCCTGGACTAAAAGCTCCCGAGTAGACAGACGACGGTGGCGGGTCACCCATAGAAGGTGACCCCCGCCGTCGTCGTTAGCAGCTGGCGACTATCGCGCCCGACTCTCTTGGCTTAATAAGAGAGACTGCAGAGGCTCCATGGACGAGGCGCCCTGGCGCCGACTCTGTGGAGAAGCAGTCGAACGTTACCAGCCGCGCTCGGCGAGGCGGTGCGGCTGCGGGATCTCGTCGACGTTGATGCCGACCATGGCCTCGCCCAGGCCGCGCGAGGCCTTGGCGATTTCTTCCGGGTCGTCGAAGAAGGTGGTGGCCTTCACGACGGCGGCGGCACGCTGGGCCGGGTTGCCGGACTTGAAGATGCCGGAGCCGACGAAGACGCCGTCGGCCCCGAGCTGCATCATCATGGCGGCGTCGGCCGGGGTGGCGATGCCGCCGGCGGTGAACAGCACCACGGGGAGCTTGCCGGTGGTGGCAACTTCCTTGACCAGTTCGTAGGGGGCCTGCAGTTCCTTGGCGGCGACGTAGAGCTCGTCCTCGGGCAGGGCTGCCAGCTTCAGGATTTCGGCGCGGATCTGGCGCATGTGGGTGGTGGCGTTGGAGACATCCCCGGTGCCGGCCTCACCCTTGGAACGGATCATGGCCGCGCCCTCGTTGATGCGGCGGAGCGCTTCGCCGAGGTTCGTGGCGCCACAGACGAAGGGGACGGTGAACTTCCACTTGTCGATGTGGTTGGTGTAGTCGGCCGGGGTGAGAACCTCGGACTCGTCGATGTAGTCGACGCCGAGGGACTGCAGGACCTGGGCTTCGACAAAGTGGCCGATGCGGGCCTTGGCCATGACCGGCACGGAGACCGCGTCGATGATCTTGTCGATCATGTCCGGGTCGCTCATGCGGGACACGCCGCCCTGGGCGCGGATGTCGGCGGGGACGCGTTCCAGCGCCATCACGGCCACGGCACCGGCGTCCTCGGCGATGCGGGCCTGCTCGACGTTGACGACGTCCATGATGACGCCGCCCTTGAGCATCTCCGCCATGCCGCGCTTGACGCGGCTGCTGCCCGTAACGTTCTTCGCGGACGCGCCGGCTTCGCTGCTTACATCAGGTGTAGACACAAAAACCCCTATGGGTAGATAGATGACCTCACCGGGGCGCGGACGGCACGCAGATGACAATCTCGCACGGCTCGCACACACCGGATTACCGGGAACCATTGGCCGGTAAGGCTAATACTAGTCCCCTGCCGCGGTCCGCTTGAATTTCGGTTACAGGCTCAGGCGGCCTGTTCGGTGGCGGTGTCCTGGTTCTCCTCCAGCGACTGCCGGTGCACGGCGGCGATGCGCTGCACCACGGTCACGAAGCTGGCGAGGCCAAGCAGGCTCAGGGTGGCGAACAGGACCACGGTGGGAAGCCCGACGCCGGTGAGGCCGGTGACGACCAGCACGGACACCAGCCGTTCGGCGCGCTCCGCGACGCCCACGTTCGCGTGGTAGCCGAGCGCCTCGGCCTTCGCCCGGGCGTAGGAGACCACCATCCCCAGCACGAGGCAGACGACGGCGGCGATCGCGATGGGGGTGTCGGCGCCGCCGGTGAAGAACCAGATGGCGACGCCGGCGAACAGCGCCCCGTCGGCCACGCGGTCCAGGGTGGAGTCCAGGAAGTTGCCCCAGCGTCCGCCGCGTTCCTGCATCCGGGCCATGATGCCGTCGATGACGTCGGAAAAGATGAACGCGGTGATGAACAGCGTCCCCCACCAGAGCTGCCCGAGCGGGTAGAACACGAGGGCGCCGACCACGACGCCGGCGGTGCCCACGATCGTGACGGCGTCCGGGGACACACCGATCCGCAGCAGCCAGCGGGCCAGCGGGGAGAAGAGCGCGGTGAAGAAGCCGCGGGCGTGCTTATTCAGCATCCGTCGCCCCGGGCTCGGTCCCGCTCGGCTCCGGCCAGGCCTCGGCGACCTGTTGGCGGACCTCGCCGAGCGTCTGCGTGATGGCCTTGGTCTGCGCGATGATCGGGAAGAAGTTGCCGTCCCCGCCCCAGCGCGGGACCACGTGCTGGTGCAGGTGGCCCGCGACGCCGGCGCCGCCCGTCACGCCCTGGTTCATGCCGAGGTTGAAGCCGGTGGGATTGGCGACCTTGCGCAGCACGCGCATGGCCGTCTGGGTCAGCTCCGCGAATTCGGCGGTTTCCTCGACGGTCAGGTCCGTGTAGTCGGGGATATGCCGGTAGGGGCAGACCAGCAGGTGGCCGGGGTTGTAGGGGAAGAGGTTGAGCACCACGTAGCTGGTCCGTCCCCGGTAGACGATCAGGGAATCGTCGTCCTCGCGTTCGGGCGCGACGCAGAAGGGGCAGTCGTCCGGGTTCTTGAACTGGTGCTGGCCGCCTTTGATGTACGCCATGCGGTGCGGAGTCCACAGGCGCTGGAAGGCGTCCGGCACCCCGGCCAGGCCAAAGTCGTCGGTGATGCTTTCGTCGCCCGGATAGCCCGGGACAGCGCCTGTGGTCTCCTGCACGTGCTGCTCCCCCGCTAGCTGGTCCGGTTGCGGACGGCGTCGACGATCCGGCGGACCGCCTCGGCGACGGGCACGCCGTTGTCCTGGCTGCCATCACGGAACCGGAACGAAACGGCACCGGCCTCGGCGTCGTCTCCCCCGGCGATCAGCACGAACGGGATCTTGTCCTTGCTGGCGGTTCGGATCTTCTTCGGGAAACGGTCCGAGGAGATGTCCACCTCGGCACGAATGCCGGCGGCCTTGAGCTGGTCGACGACGTCGAACATGTAGTCGTTGAAGGCCTCGGCCACGGGGATGCCGACCACCTGGACCGGGGCCAGCCACGCCGGGAACGCCCCGGCGTAGTGCTCGGTCAGGACACCCATAAACCGTTCGATCGAGCCGAAGAGGGCGCGGTGGATCATGACGGGGCGCTGGCGGGTGCCGTCGGCGGCCTGGAACTCGAGTTCGAAGCGTTCGGGCAGGTTGAAGTCGAGCTGGATGGTGGACATCTGCCAGGTCCGGCCAATGGCGTCCCGGGCCTGTACCGAGATCTTGGGACCGTAGAACGCGGCTCCGCCCGGATCCGGGACGAGCTCCAGGCCGGACTCCTGCGCGACCTCCGCGAGGGTCTGGGTGGCCTCCTCCCAGACCTCGTCCGAGCCCACGAACTTCTCCGGGTCCTTGGTGGACAATTCCAGGTAGAAGTTCTCAAGACCGTAGTCCTTGAGCAGGCCGAGGACGAAGTTGAGCGTCTTGGTGAGCTCGTCTTTCATCTGCTCGCGGGTGCAGTAGATGTGGGCGTCGTCCTGGGTCATGCCCCGGACGCGGGTGAGGCCGTGCACGACGCCGGACTTCTCGTAGCGGTACACCGAGCCGAATTCGAAGAGCCGGAGCGGCAGTTCGCGGTAGGAGCGGCCGCGGGAACGGAAGATCAGGTTGTGCATGGGGCAGTTCATCGGCTTCAGGTAGTAGTCCTGGCCGGGCTTGCGGACCGTTCCGTCCTCATTGAGTTCCGCGTCGATGTGCATCGGGGGGAACATGCCCTCGCGGTACCAGTCCAGGTGGCCGGAGACCTCGTAGAGGTGGCCCTTGGTGATGTGCGGGGTGTAGACGAACTCGTAGCCGGCATCGACGTGGCGCTGGCGGGAGTAGTCCTCCATGGCCTTGCGGATGATGCCGCCCTTGGGGTGGAACACCGGCAGGCCGGAGCCCAGCTCGTCCGGGAAGGAGAACAGATCCAGCTCGGCGCCGAGTTTGCGGTGGTCGCGGCGCTCGGCCTCGGCGATCCGCTCCTGGTACGCCTTCAGGGCCTCCTTGGTGGGCCACGCGGTGCCGTAAATGCGCTGCAGCTGCTTGTTCTTCTCGCTGCCGCGCCAGTAGGCCGCGGAGGAGCGTGTCAGGGCGAAGGCGTTGGAGATCAGCTTGGTGTTCGGAAGGTGCGGGCCGCGGCACAGGTCGCACCAGAGAGTGGTGCCGTCCCTGCGCTCCACATTGTCGTAGATGCTCAGTTCGCCGGCGCCGACCTCCACGGAGGAGCCGTCCGCGTCGGAGCCGGCACCCTTGAGGCCGATCAGTTCGAGCTTGTACGGCTCGTCCTTCATCGCCTCGCGCGCCTCGTCCTCGGAAACGACCCGGCGGACGAACTTCTGGTTCTGGTTGATGATCTTCTGCATCATCTTTTCCAGGGTCTTTAGGTCGTCCGGGGTGAACGGCTCCTCGACGTCGAAGTCGAAGTAGAAGCCGTCGGTGATGTACGGACCGATGCCGAGTTTCGCGTCGGGGCGCAGTTGCTGCACGGCCTGGGCCATCACGTGCGCGGTGGAGTGGCGCAGCACGTTGAGGCCGTCCGGGGACTCGATGGTGACGCCCTCGATCGTGGCACCCTCGGGCAACGGCTGGTCCAGGTCCTTGAGCTCGCCGTTGACGCGGGCCACAACGACGTCGCGGCGCTCAAAAAAGAGTTCCGCGCCGGTGGTCCCGGTAGTCACCTTGGTCTCTTCGCCGTCGACGATAAGGGTGATCTGCTGGGCATCTGACACGGGTGTCTCCTATTCAAAGTTAAGGCTTCGTAGCTTGTGGCGTACGGGGACCACAGCCAGCCTCGTCCATGCTATCGGGTTCCGGATGGGCCAACCAACGCGGCCCGCGGCCGGTCGGCCCCCGGTCAGCCGCCCATCCCGGTGATGGCCAGGTTCCGGCCGATCCCGTCCAGCGGGCCCGGCCCCGGGGTCTCCGGGGGCACCGCGGCGCCGGTTCCTCCCGCCGGCGGAACGGGGAACGGCAGCGTCTCGGTGCGGCTGAGATCCCAGGCCATCGAGGCACTGATGCTGATCCCGCGCGGCCCGGTCCGGCGGGTGGTTCCGCGGATCAGCAGCAGCCGGGTGCCGAAGAGCAGCGGACCGGACTGCTCCTGCGCCTCGTGGAAGAAGACCGAATCCACGCAGCCGGTACCGTCGTCGATGCTGATGAACACCACGCGGCGGCCGCCGCGCATCGGCGGGGTCTGGGTGGCCACCCGCACCCCGGCCACCAGCACTTCCGTGCCGTTGCGCAGACCCAGCAGCTTATCCGCCGTCGTGACCCCCAGCCGGTCCAGTAGCGGCCGGTGGCTGGCCATCAGGTGACCGCTGACATCCAAGGCCATCAAGTCCAGTTCCGCCCGGACGGTCTCCACCAGCGTGGGGGCCGGCAGGCCCCCCTTGATGTTCCTGAGTTCGACGTCGCCCAGCGGCAAGGCCAGCTGCCCCTCGATGACCTCGACGCCCTTGCGCTGCGGCCGGCCCTGCAGCTGCTGCAGGTGCTGGACCAGGTCTGCCCGGTTGGCCGTTCCGCCGGAGGAACGGTGCAGGGAATCGAAGGCCCCCAGCTGGGCCAGGCGCTGGATGCTCGGTTTGCTGATCCGGGAGCGGGCGCGCAGGTCCGCGAGGGAGTCATAGGGCTGGCCGGCCACGATCCGCTTCAGCTCGGCGCCGGAGAGCCCGAAGATGCCGTTGATGCTCAGCCGGATGCCGAGCTTGCCCCGGTCCGGGCCGGTTTCCACCCGCTCCACCCGGTATTCGGCCTGGCTGCGGTTGATGTCCAGCGGAAGGATGGGAATTCCCAGCCGTCGGGCCTCTGCCACCAGCAGCCGTTTGGGGTACATGCCGGGGTCATGTTCCCAGAGACCGGCCAGGAAGGCCTCGGGGTGGTGGGTCTTGAGCCAGGCCGACTGGTAGGTGGGCACGGCGAATGCGGCGCCGTGGGCCTTGCAGAAACCGAAGCTGCCGAAAGCCTTCAGGGTCCCCCAGACCTTATCCACCACCTCGGGCGTGTAGTTCCGGGTCCGGGCTTCGCGGCGGAAGAATTCCTCCACCTTCGCTTCGAGCACCTCGTTGCCGAGCGCACGCCGGAATTCGTCGGCCCGGGCCAGCCCGCAGCCGGTCATGACGTCGAAGGTCTTGAGGATCTGCTCGTGGAAAACGGTCACGCCGTGGGTCTCCTTGAGCACCGGTTTGAGGTCCGGGTGCGGGTAGACCTCCGGCGCGAAGCCGTGCCGGTGCTCCAGGAAGGGCCGGACCATGTCCGACTTCATGGGACCGGGCCGGAACAGGGAGATGTCGATGATGAGGTCGTTGAATTCCCGGGGCGCCAGCTTTCCGATCAGTTCCCGCTGGCCCGGGGATTCGATCTGGAAACAGCCCAGGGTGTGGGTGCTGCGGATCAGCTCGTAAGTGGGTTCGTCGTCGAGCGGGACGGCGTTGAGGTCGATCGTCCCGTCCGCGGCGATGTAATCCGGGCCGGTGGCGTCCGGCCCGGTTTGGTGGCGGCCGGCAGCCACCACCTCGGCTTTGGAGGGGTGCAGCCGGATCACTTCACGGACCGCAAAGGCCATGGCGCTCTGCATGCGGACACCCAGGACGTCGAGTTTGAGCATGCCCATCGGATCCATGTCGTGCTTGTCGAACTGGCTCATCGGCAGCCCCAGTCCGCTGGGCTGCACGGGGGTGCGGTCCAGCAGGGTGGCATCGCCCAGGATCACCCCGCACGGGTGCATCGAAATGTGCCGCGGCAGCCGGTCCAGCCGCTCCGTCAGGTCCACGAGGAGGTCCAGCTGCTGGTTTTCGGTGAAGTCCCGCTGCTCCACCCGGCCCGCGAATTCCTTCAGCTCCGGTTTCTCCACGAGGGCCTCGCGGAAGTTCCGGGCCGAAAACCGCCACAGCTGCTTGGCGATCTCGTCGATGTCGCCGCCGTCCATGCCCAGGGCCAGGCCGGCGTCGCGGACGGCCCCGCGGGCGCGGTAGCCGTTCTGCATGCTCATCAGCGTGACGCGTTCGGAGCCGAAGCGCTCGAAGATCTTGCGGTAGACGTTGTGCCGTTCGGCGCTTTCGACGTCGATGTCGATGTCCGGCAGGGTGGCGCGGTCCCGGGACAGGAAGCGTTCGAAGATGAGGTCGTGCTGCAGCGGGTTTACCTGGCTGACGTCGATCAGGTAGTTGACCAGGCTGGAGGCGCCGGAGCCGCGGGCTGCCGCCCGGACCCCCATGTCAAGGATCATCCGGGAGACCTCGGCGACGGTGAGGAAATAGGAGGCGAAGCCCAGGCTGTCGATGATCCGCAGCTCATGCTCCAGCCGGGCGCGCATCTCTTCCGCGGGTTTCCCGGTGATTCCGGGGAAGCGACGGCTGATCCCGGCCTGGCAGCGCTGGGTGAGCTCCACGAGCGGATCCCCCGCAATCCCGATCACCGAAGCTTCAGGAACCACGGGCCGCTTCCACCCCATGTCGGTGACAGGGTCCATCCGGCACCGGTCCGCGAGCGCCTCGGTGTGGGCCAGCAGGCTTTTCAGGTCCGCGGCGCCGTACCCGGCGGTGTGCATGATTTCCTTGCCCAGCTGCAGCATCTGGGCGGAGGATTTCAACCATCCCTGTCCGTTGGGTTGCAGCTGGGGTGCGGCGGAGAGCTCGGGCAGGGACTTCAGCGTGCGGGCGGAGTCCAGCACGTCCGCCGTCGCGGCGCCGTCCTCGGCACAGTACCGTACAGCGTTGGTCAGCACCGCGGGAACAGCGTGTTCCTCAGCGAGTTTGAGCATCCGCACGGCATGGGCCGTGCTCAGGGGTTCGCCGGGCGGGCTGAGCTGCGAGACGACCTCGGCGGCGAGGGTTCCGGACGGCATGGCCTCCAGCCAGCGTTTGAACAGTGTGCGGGGGCGAAGGTAGCGCCGGCCACCCATGGAACGGCCGACGTCGGAGTCCGGGCCGAGCAGGACGGTCAGGACCGGCTTGAGGGTCTGCGGATCCAGGGTGCGCGAGGCCAGCTCCGCCCGGGTCACGGCCACGGGCACCGCTCCCTGTGCCTTGCCTGTGGTGCGTGCGTGGGCGTCGGAGACCAGCCGGCACAGCGCCCGGTACCCTGCGCCGTTGTTCTGCCCGTGCGCCAGCACCACGACGCGTCCCCCGACCTGGGTGCGGAGGTCGCCCTCGTCGTCGTAGATCGCAAGGTCCACCCCGACCACCGGATCCAGGCCCGCCGCCATGCAGGCTTTCAGGTGCTTGACGGTGCCGTAGAGCCCGTCGCGGTCCGTGCAGGCGAGCGCCGTGGCACCGTCCGCGGCAGCCGCAGCGGCCAGTTCTTCCGGCCAGGACACCCCATAGTGGGCGCTGAATGCGGTGGAGACGTGTAGATGGGTGAAGCTCATGCTGATTCGGGTTTCCGGAGAGGGGGCAGGGCATCGTGGATCCGCAGCAGCCGCCAGCGCCCGCTGCCTATGTGCCGGCTCAGGTCAAGGGTGAGGGTCCGCGCCGGACTTCCTGCGTCCCGGACTTGGACGCGCCAGATTTCGTGGTCAACCAGCCCCGGTCCGCCGCCCAGCGGTGCCCGCTGTTCCTCTGCCCACCACTGGCGCCGCTCGAACCAGCGGACCGGTTCGGCGCAGACCTCGTAGTGTTGTCCTGCCCAGACAAGGGACTGGGGCTGGCCCTCCGGGGTGCAGGCGACGTCCACCGACTCGCTGAACATCCCCATAACGCCTCCCGGAAAGTGCTGACCCCAGGCGAGAACCCACGTAGGTAAACAAGCGTAGGTAAACAAGCCTTTATTCGAATATATCTTCGATTACTTCCAGTCTACGCCGGGGCGCGGACAAAACATAGATCGGGGGTGGACGGACGCAGGCGCAGGTAGCAGGATTGAGCCATGAGCTCCCACAGCGCACTCCTGAAGCACGTCAGCATCGCCGCCAAGGATTCAACCTTGGTGGCGAAGTTCGATATAGACGGGAACATTCCTAGTTCCGGGGCCTACGTCGTCGGGCTCGTGGCCGCCACTCCAGACCATTCCCACCAGCGCCGGATGGAAATCGAGTTCATGAACGGCGAGGCCGTGTCCTTTTTCTGCTTCAGCCATGACGGCACGGAGGAGAACTTTGACCTCAAGGGCGTGGAGCACTCCGGCAACACCATCACCGGGAACTTCCCCATCAGCACGGTGATGGGGCTGACCAAGGGCCACCTGATGACGGCGTACAGCGATTGCGAGGGCAGGGACTACCAGGCCAACGTGCCCGTCGAGGAGTCGCTCTAGCCGGGCCGGACAGCCCTAGCTGGAGGCTTTGTAGACGTCCAGTTCCAGCCGGATGAAGGCGTCGATCATCGCCCGGTAGGTCTGTTCGACGATCTCCGGGTCGATATCTTTCTGCTCCGCCGTGGCCTTGACGTGTTCGAGGACCCGCTCCACGCGGCCCGGGGCACGGACCTCGGCGCTGTCTGCCTTGAGCGTCCCGGCAATCCGGATGAGCCGTTCGCGCCGGCCGATCAGTGCGACGATCTGCTCGTCCACTTCGTCGACCGCCACCCGCACGGCGGCGAGCTGTTCCCTGTCGGCCTGGGCGTCTTTGTCGTCTCCGTGATTTGTGGACATGTGCATGACAGTATCGAACGATGCAACCACGAGTCGACTTCATCTCATTGGGCGTCCGCAGTGTTGACGCCTCACGCCGTTTCTATGCCGAGGCCCTCGGCTGGCCCGTCCACCGCGAGGTGCCGGGCGAGGTGGTCTTCCTGCAGGCCAACCACGGGCTCATCCTTTCACTCTGGGACGCCGGACAGATGCAGGCCGAGGCGGGGACCGACGCCCCCGCCGGTGTCCCCTGCATCACCCTGAGCCACAACGTGGGCAGCGCCGAGGAGGTGGACCAGGCGATGCGCCAGGCGGAGGCCGCGGGCGCCGTCATCGTGGCGGCGCCCAAGACCCAGCCATGGGGCGGCTACACCGGCTACTTCGCCGACCCGGACGGTTTCCGCTGGGAGGTCGCCTTCAACCCCACCTGGACCGTCGACGCCGCCGGCAGGGTCACGGTCTAGGACCCTATTCGCCAGCGATGACTTGGGCCGAAAACATGTCCGCGGCCGGTCCACCCGCTGTGACGAAATCTTTCAACAGCGCCAGCCCCACCGAGAGCGGCAGCGAGAGCCTCCCCCGGTACTGCGGCTCAAGCATTGTTTCCGGTGACGCCCCCCAATCATCCGGCTCCCCCACCAGCCTGGTGAATGTGCGTCCACGAACAAATGGTTTCTCGGGTTTCTCCGTCATCCGCTGTTCCAGAACATGCGAATCCACGGAGAGCAAACTCAGTGTCATCAGCTCGGGGCGCGCCGCCTTATCGAGCCAACGTCCGAAACCAAGGAAGTAGCTTTCCCGGATCTCACTGGCCAAGACTCCGGTTTCTTCCTGTAGCTCACGATTGGCCCCGTTCGCCGCAAGTTCAGCCAGTGGAAGCGCATCGCTGCCCTGAAAATCCCTCGGCTCCAAGGCACCGGACCCGCTTGGAGCCAACTGTCCGCCGCTGTTGAGGTTATGAATTCCTTGATCCACGATGAGCAACTTGCCATCGCTCGTAAATGCCATGACCGAGGTGCCCACCACGTTCACGAGCCACGAGTCGCGAAAATCCCGGAGCACCCCGCGTCGGGTAATAAAAAGCCTCCGCCCATGGTCCTCACTGAAACGACCCCCCTGGCTTACGTCGTGGAGCGCAAGTTGGTCCGTTTCGATGTGTTGAAAGTACGTTGCAGGCTGAAAATCAATCCAACGGGGCAGCTCAGCCTCCACCCCCATGCCGACGTTGGAGTTCCATCCAAGGATGGGCCCGTCAAAGACATGCCTCACCTTTATTTTTTCGTCCAGAAAGCGCTGGCCCAAGGTGCTGAGCGCCGGGGGAACAGTGAACGGAGTGGAGTCCAGCCTCGCCTCAAGTCCGTCCCGGAGCGCCGAGGTCACCACGTTGTCCGAGAGGAAGGATCCGTGCGGATACTTCAGATAGGAAAACCGATAATCGTTCTTTGCCGCCTGTACGACGCTTTCGAATGAATCGCTGACGCGCGGCTCAAACACAGTCGAGGAAACGGAACGCCGGTGGTCCCTGACCTCCACATACAACAACGCAAATGAGATTCCCGCCAGAAGCAGGTTGATCCATTCCGGGATGGTAATCCACACCCCGAGGAGGCCGATCAGAGCGAGCACCGTGCTGAGTACGATCCACCGCAGCCCCCTGGCCGTTCGTTTTATTCGATAGACCACGGTTGCCGACTCACGACCGATAATTGTCACCATTGCCCCCTTGGTGGAACCAGACATAGACCGACATAAACGTACCTTCGCCCCAGCCTGCACACCGGCAATGACCCTACGCTGAGCCAGGCGTGTTGGGACCTCCCCTAGAACAGGCTCCCCACCGGCTGAATCAACTCCGGGGAATCGTTCTTCACGTTTCCGACGGCGGTGCCGACGGCGTCGATCGTCCAGCCCTCCGCGACATCGTGCGCGCCGGCCCGCACCAGCCCCACAAGGCCGGCGGCATCGTCGGCCTGCGGATCCAGCCACATCGCCATCGTCTCCCGGTCCATCGGCAACGGAACCCGGTCATGCAGGGCCGTCAGTTCCGCGAGCATGCCTCCGGCGAAGCCCTCCGGCGGGGAGTCGGTGGTCAGGATCGACGTCGAGAGCAACCAGCGCTCCGGATCCCCCTCGGCTTTGGACGGGTCCTTCCACCATTCATAGAGGCCCGCAAAGACCACCGGACTGCCGTCCTTCGGGTGTACGTAGTAGGGCTGCTTGCCGCGGCCTTCGCCCTTCCACTCGTAGTAGCCGTCCGCCGGTACGGCGCAGCGCCGGGTGCGGGTGGCCTTGCGGAACGCGGGTTTCTCCAGCACGCTCTCACTGCGCGCGTTGATCATCTTCGAGCCGATGCCGGGGTCCTTGGCCCAGGACGGCACGAGTCCCCAGCGTGCAATGTGCAGTTGCCGCACCCGACGGGCGGACGACTCGCCGTCCACCAGCCGCTCGAGGAGGATCGGTACGTCCGCGGTAGGGGCGACATTCCACGATGGAGGGATGACCACCTCCTCCTCGAGTTCGGCGTCGAATTCGGCCAGCAGGTCCCCGACGGCCCGGGCCATCACGTAGCGTCCACACATGGCACCAGCATGCCACCGGGCCAATTCGTTGTCATCCGCAGTCGCCGGGTCGCGCCCAGCGGGAATAGCGGCTCCCGGGTTACGGTTATTGCAGATAACGTACGACTTTTGTCGGCAACCGGCGCTGCCACCCACACCGTCAAGCAGCGTCGTCAACGAGCTTTGAGGAGAACTTCGTGGACTTCACCCCCGATTCCGGCACCATCACCATGTTTTCGACCACCTGGTGCGGCTACTGCAACCGGTTGAAGAAGCAGCTTGATGCCCAGGGCATCGGCTACACCGAGATCAACATCGAGGAAGTCGAAGGCACCGCCGAACTCGTGGAGAAGCTCAACGGCGGCAACCGCACCGTGCCCACCGTGCTCTTCCCGGACGGCACCGCGGCCACCAACCCCTCAGCGGCCGAGGTCAAGACCCGCCTCGCGGCCTAAGCCTCTCAGGACCCACCACCACACCACGTGCGGCGCGGACTCCCGGCTAATCCCAGGAGCCCGCGCCGCGCCGTTTCCCTGACGGAAGCGGTGATGAAAGGAGCCACCCATGGTCCACAAAGTCAAGGGCGCCGTCGTCCGGTCCAAGAACGCACCCGTCACTCTCGAGACCATCCTGGTCCCGGATCCCGGACCCGGAGAGGCCCTGGTGGACATCCTCACTTGCGGCGTCTGCCACACCGACCTGCACTACAAGCAGGGCGCCATCAACGACGACTTCCCGTTCCTGCTCGGCCATGAGGCCACCGGTGTGGTCAGCGCTGTCGGCCCCGACGTCACCGAGGTGGCCCCCGGCGACCGGGTGGTGCTGAACTGGCGTGCCGTCTGCGGCGAGTGCCGTGCCTGCCGCCGCGGCGAACCGCAATACTGCTTCAATACGCACAACGCCGCGCAGAAGATGACCCTTGAGGACGGCACCGAACTCACCGCGGCGCTCGGCATCGGCGCCTTCGCCGAGAAGACCCTCGTCGCCGCCGGCCAGTGCACCAAGGTGGACCCCGACGCCGACCCCGCCGCGATCGGCCTGCTCGGCTGCGGCGTGATGGCCGGCCTGGGCGCCGCCATCAACACCGGCAACGTCCGGCGCGGCGATTCCGTCGCCGTGATCGGCTGCGGCGGAGTGGGCGTCGCGGCCGTGGCCGGTGCCGCGCTCGCCGGCGCCACCACCGTGATCGCGGTGGACATCGACGCCAAGAAGCTCGAGCGAGCCAAGGATCTCGGCGCGACCCACACCGTGGACTCCTCCGCCGTGGACCCGGTCGAGGCAATCCGCGAACTGACCGGCGGCTTCGGCGCCGACGTCGTGATCGACGCCGTGGGACGGCCCGAGACGTACAAGCAGGCCTTCTACGCCCGCGACCTCGCTGGCACGGTCGTGCTGGTGGGCGTCCCCAGCCCGGAGATGACCCTGGAACTGCCGCTGCTGGACGTGTTCGGCCGCGGCGGCTCACTGAAGTCCTCCTGGTACGGCGACTGCCTTCCGTCCCGCGACTTCCCCATGCTGATCGACCTGTACCGGCAGGGCCGGCTGGATCTGGACGCCTTCGTCACCGAACGCATCACGATCGACCAGATCGAGGAAGCCTTCGAGAAAATGCACTCCGGCTCCGTGCTGCGCTCGGTGGTCGAGCTGTGAGCGGCGCCTCGGTGGACGGGCTCCGGATCGAGCAGCTGGTCACCTCCGGGACGTTCTCGCTCGACGGCGGCACCTGGGACGTCGACAACAACGTCTGGATCGTCGGCAACGACCAGGAATGCGTCGTGATCGATCCGGCGCACGACGCCGCTGCCATCGCGGCCGCCGTCTCCGGCCGGACCGTCAAGGCCATCCTGCTCACCCACGGCCACGACGACCATATCGCCGCGCTGGGCGGATTCCGGGGCCTGGTCAACGCTCCGGTCTACCTGCACCGGGACGACTGGATGCTCTGGGATCGGGTCTTCCCCGGGACCGAGCCGGACCGCGCGATCGAAGACGGCGACACGTTCGACGTCGCCGGCGTGCGGCTGGTGGCGCTGCACACGCCGGGGCATTCACCCGGCTCGGTCAGCTTCTTCTTGGCGAGCGAGGGCACGGTCTTCACCGGCGACACGCTGTTCCAAGGCGGCCCCGGGGCCACCGGCCGGTCCTTCAGCGACTTCCCCACCATCATCGAGTCGATCAAGGCCCGGCTGCTCACGCTGCCTGCGGACACGCTGGTGCGCACCGGGCACGGGGACACGACGACGATCGGCGCCGAGGCGCCCAAGCTGGAGGACTGGATCGCGCGGGGCCACTGACCCGGTGGGCGACGGTTCCCTTTTACCCCACTTCCACGAAAATGTGGTCGTCCCGGTGGAACATGCGCCGGCCCTCCATGCCGATGAAGAGGACCCACAGCACTGATCCGTCCGGCGTTGCGCCGTCCACTGTGCCCCGTCCGAGGAACCTCCTGTCGGCGGTGATCTGAACCGGCAGACCACGCGGGAGTGCCGCCCAGGGCAATCGCAGACCGCGCGGAGAGACGCCGGCGGCGCCCTCGGGCGTGTCCATCAGCCGCGTCCCGGCGTCGCGGCTGCCGGCGCTGCGGCGTTTTTGGCCCTGCGGACGGCCGCGTACGGTTCGAGGTTGTTGAACGTGTAGAGGTGGACACCGGCCAAGGCCGGCTGGACCGCCGACAGCTCGGACACGAGTCGTTGGGGAGAATAGTTGCCACCGTCCAGCAGCCGGCGGGCGAGCGGGCCCTTGCGGCTGATAAAACGCAGGGACGGCCCCACGCCGATCTTGGTCGCCAGGGAGACGAGTTTGGTCCGGGGGACGGACCCGGCGACTCCGGCCCACACCGGCAGCGTGACGCCCTCGCGGCGCAGCAACTCCACGTACCAGCTGATCCGGGCGCCCGAGAAGCACATCTGCGTGACCACGCTGGAGGCAAGATGCTGTTTTTCCAGCAGCGCATCGAGCATATGGAGCTGGCTCTGCTTCGGGTGCCCTTCCGGGTAGCCTGCGACGCCCGCTGCGATCCGCCCGCCGGAAAGCTCGGCAATGTCCTCCAGCAGGCGGGCACTGGTCGGGTAGGGGCCCGCTGCCTGCGCCGCGTCGCCGCCGATGGCGAAGACCTCGGTGACCCCGGCAGCCTCGCAGTCCCGGAGGATGCCGGCGAGTTCCGCGCGGCTTTCGAGGCTGCGGGCCGCGAGGTGCGGCACCACGCCGAAACCGAGCTGGCCAAGCTGGACTGTCGTCTTCACCGTGGGCTTGACCCCGTGATGCGGAAGGCAGGTCACGGTGAGTTTCGAGCCCGCCGGGAGGGTTGCCTGAACCCTGGCGACGATGCCGTCAGTGGGAACGATTTCCAGCCGCGTGGGAACCTCGGGATCGTTTCCGGCGGGCTGGGTTGAAGGGGAAGTGGACGTAAGAGAATGAACCGTCACGAAGTACTCCAAGGAATGGCCGGCGCAACGCGCCGGAGCGGACAGGGCCGGAACGGACGGAACCGGACCCGGCAGGTTCACCATGCGAAGCCCCGGACGAGGGGGCTTCGTACGGTCGGGGGGACGCGTCAGCGAAGGATGACGGTCCTGTTGCCGGAGAGAATGATCCGTCCTTCGGCATGCCAGCGGACGGCGTTAGTCAGGGCCTTGCATTCGGCGTCCCGGCCCACCGCCACCAGGTCAGCAGGCGTGTAGGTGTGGTCCACCTCGATCACCTGCTGGGCAATGATGGGTCCCTCATCCAGCTCGGAATTGACGTAGTGCGCGGTGGCCCCGACGGTCTTGACGCCCCGTTCGTATGCCTGGTGATAGGGCTTGGCGCCCTTGAAACTCGGCAGGAACGAATGGTGGATGTTGATGGCCTTGCCGGCGAGGCGGCCCGTGAGATTGTCGCTCAGGACCTGCATGTAGCGGGCAAGGACGACCAGTTCCACGTTGTAACTGTCCACCAGTGAGAGCAGCGTTGCTTCGGCCGCGGGCTTCGTTTGCTGGCTCACCGGCACGTGGTGGAACGGAATGCCATGCCAGGTGACGAGATCCTCGTGGTCCTGGTGGTTGGAGACGACGGCCACGATTTCGACGGGCAGTTCGCCGATGCGGGCGCGGAACAGCAGGTCGTTGAGACAGTGTCCGTACTTGGACACCATGACCAGGATCCGCTGTTTCCGGCCGTGGCGTTCCAGCCGCCAATTCATGTCCCACTCAGTGGCCACCGGAAGGAAATCCTGCCGGAGTTCTTCGACGTCGGCGTCCGCTACCCCCGCTGAGACGAAGTGCACGCGCATGAAGAAGTGCTGTTTTTGCCGGTCACCGAACTGCTTGATGTCGATGATGTTGCAGCCGTGGGCCAGCAGAAATTCCGAGACGGCGTGGATGATTCCGGGTGATTCGGCGCAGTCGAGGGTGAGGACAAATTCCGTGCCGGGCGCCACCGGCTTTTCCAACGCGGGGCGGGAGGACGGGGCGGCTGGTGTGGCGGGTCCGGTTGTCACAGGCTGTCCACCGCCTGGCGTCCGCTGGCAACATCCTGCTCAGACTGGAGTTCGTCCTGGAATGCCTGGTACCGCGCCAGGTGGGCCGGGCGGCGGCGCAGGACGAACCATGCCGCGCCGAGAATGATGAACCAGACGGGGGTCACCAGGAGCGCGGTGAGGGTGTCCGGCTGGGTGGTCAGGGTCCAGAGCACGAAGGCGAAGAAGGCGAAGACCACCCACACCATGGGGACACCGCCGGGCATCTTGAACTTCGAGGAGGCATGCAGGTGCGGGCGGCGCCGGCGAAAGGCAAGGTAGCTGGCCAGGATGATCGACCAGACGAACACGAAGCAGACGGCGGAAACGGTGGTGACCATCTCGAAGGCCTTGCCGATGTTCTCCCCCGCGTACATCAGGACCACACCGGCGAGCAGCAGCACGCAGGACAGGAACAGCGCATTCTGGGGAACCTTGCGGCGCGACAGGGCACCGAATCGGACCGGCGCATCCCCTTCCTGGGCCAGGCCGTAGACCATCCGGGAGGTGGAGTAGATGCCGGAGTTGGCCGAGGACATCGCCGAGGAAAGGACCACCAGGTTGACGACGGTGGCAGCGGCCCCGAGGCCGGCCAGGGAGAACATGGCGATGAAGGGGCTGTGTCCGGCGGCGAACTGGGTCCAAGGGATGACGGACATGAGGATGATGAGGGCGCCCACGTAGAAGAGCAGTACACGGACCGGGATGGAGTTGATGGCCCGGGGCAGGTTCTTCTCCGGGTCCTTGGCCTCTGCGGCAGTGGTGCCCACCAGTTCGATGCCCACGAAAGCAAACACGGCGATCTGGAAGCCGGCGACGAAGCCCATGAACTCATTCGGGAAGAAGCCCCCGTGGCTCCACAGGTTGCTAAATGTGGCGGGTCCGGCGTCGGAGCTGAATCCGCTGAAAATCATGAACAGGCCCACGATTATGAGCGCTGCAATGGCGATGATCTTGATGAGCGCGAACCAGAACTCGGTTTCGCCGAAGGCCTTTACCGTGGTCAGGTTCAGCAGCAGCAGGATGGCGACGGTGACCAGTCCGGGGATCCAGAGGGGCAGCCCGGGCCAGAGCTCCTGGGAGTATCCGGCGATGGCGATAACGTCGGCGATGCCGGTGATCACCCAGCAGAACCAGTAGGTCCAGCCGGTGAAGAAGCCGGCCCACGGGCCGAGCAAATCCGCGGCGAAATCGCTGAACGACTTGTAGTGCAGGTTGGACAGCAGCAGCTCACCCATGGCCCGCATGACGAAGAACAGCATGAAGCCGATGATCATGTAGACGAAGATTACGGAGGGGCCGGCCGCCGAGATGGTCTTGCCGGAGCCCATAAACAGGCCGGTGCCGATGGCGCCGCCGATTGCGATGAGCTGGATGTGGCGGTTGCTGAGCTGGCGCTCGAGGTGGGGGGCTTCAACCGGAGCCAAAGGTGGTCGGTGAATCGTCATGAGGAACTCCATCGTTCAAGTGGCATTTCGGTGCCACGATGATTCGGGTTCCTCCCCGCTCTGTCTTGGACCTGAGAGTTTCCGCGTTCCTGCCCCCGCAGACCCGCTTGCACCTTCGGTGAGCCAGGAACCTGCCTGGCTGCTTTCCAGAGTTGCCTCGCCGCGGCGGTACGTGGGCCTGAGAGATTCCTGGGGAGGATTTGCTCCTACGGCGCCTGCTGCATGTACCGGCAGGTCTCTCCCGCCGCAGATCATAGGCATTTTCATTTGTGAATGTTACGGAAGGCTTAGTGGCTTGGAGGTTAGCTCCGATCAAAAGCGCGCCGTCGTGGGTGCGGTGCCCCGGATGTGCCGGGACCTTCAGCCACCATGACCGGAACAGCCTTGAAGGACATCGTCCGGCCGAATCAGTGTGTGATGGGTCACTCGGAAAAGTCAAGCCCCGCAATTGTGACATTGCCAGGCGGCGGCGGTGTTGCCCCTCCCCCGGATGGCATGTACGGTGTGAGGCGAATCACCACATTCGAATATGCCTTTCGAGCCGTGGCGGGAGAGTCCTCCCCGTCACCCACGGGCAGGCGCCGTAGGAGCAAATCCTCCCCAGGAATCTCTCAGGCCCATGTACCGCCGCGGCGAGGCAACTCTGGAAAGCAGTCAGGAAAGTCCCTGGCTCACCGACGGTGCAAGCGGACAAAGGTCCGCGGAATCTCTCAGGTCCAATACAGAGCGGGGAGGAACCCGGTCCCCTCCGGCGCCTTGCGCCGGCCAAACCTTGGAGTTCCTCTTGACGGCTCAATCTATTTCATCCAATTTCGCCGACCGCCATATCGGCGCCCGCCGCGAGGCCGACGTCGACACCATGCTGAAGGCTGTCGGCTACGACAGTGTTGACGGCCTGGTAGATACCGCTGTTCCCGATTCCATCCGCCAGGAAAAGCCCCTCACTTTGGACGGCGCGCTCAGTGAAGTCGAGGTGCTGGCCGAGCTGCGCAGGCTGGCAGCGAAGAACAAGACCGCTGTGCAGATGATCGGCCAGGGCTACTACGACACCGTCACCCCGGCCGTGATCCGCCGCAACATCCTCGAAGCCCCGGCCTGGTACACCGCCTACACCCCCTACCAGCCGGAAATCTCGCAGGGCCGGCTCGAGGCGCTGCTGAACTTCCAGACCATGGTTCAGGACCTCACCGCGCTTCCGGTTGCCAACGCCTCCCTCCTCGACGAGGCCACCGCCGTCGCCGAGGCCGTGCTTCTCATGCGCCGCGCCAACAAGAACAAGTCCGCCCTCGACGGCAAGACCGTCCTCGACGCCGACTGCCTCCCGCAGACCATCGCGATCGTCAAGGGCCGCGCCGAGGCCCTCGGGTTCGAAGTTGAGGTCGCCGACCTGTCCGAGGGCCTGCCCGAGGGCGTCATCAACGGCGTCGTCCTCCAGCAGCCGGGAGTTTCCGGCCGGGTCTGGGACCAGTCCGGTGTGATCGCCGAGGCCAAGGAGCGCGGCGCACTGGTCACAGTGGCCGCGGACCTGCTTGCCCTGACACTCATCACTCCCCCTGGCGAACAGGGCGCGGACATCGCCGTCGGCTCAACCCAGCGCTTCGGCGTGCCGCTGTTCTTCGGCGGCCCGCACGCGGCGTATATGGCGGTGCGCGAGGGCATGGAACGCACGCTCCCGGGCCGGATCGTCGGCGTCTCCAAGGACAACGCCGGCGTCCCCGCCTACCGGCTGGCACTGCAGACCCGCGAGCAGCACATCCGCCGAGAGAAGGCCACGTCCAACATCTGCACCGCGCAGGCGCTGCTGGCCATTGTGTCCTCGTTCTACGCCGTCTACCACGGCCCGGACGGGCTGAAGGCGATCGCAGAGACCGTCCACAACAACGCCCGAGCCCTGGCCGCCACACTGAAGATTGCCGGCCGGGAACTGGCGAGCGACTCCTTCTTCGATACCCTCACGGTCCGTGTGCCGGGCAAGGCCGCGAAGGCCGTCGCCGCCGCCGACGCCCGGGGCATCAACCTACGGCCCATCGACGCGGACACAGTTGGCGTGTCCGTCGATGAAACCACGACGCCGGAGGTCCTCTCCGCGGTGGTCGTCGCCTTTGGCGCCGGTCCGCTCGTGCAGGCCAAGGGCTTCGAACTGCCCGGGTCGGTGCTGCGCACCTCCGACTTCCTGCAGCACCCGGTCTTCAACACGCACCGCTCCGAAACCCAGCTGTTGCGCTACATCCGCAAGCTATCGGACCGGGACCTCGCGCTGGACCGGACCATGATCCCGCTGGGTTCCTGCACCATGAAGCTGAACGCCACGGCCGAGATGGAAGCCATCTCCTGGCCGGAGTTCGCCTCCATCCACCCCTTCGCCCCGGCCTCCCAGACCGAGGGGTGGCGCGAACTCATCAGCGGCCTCGAGGCTGACCTCGCTGAGATCACGGGCTACGACCAGGTCTCCATCCAGCCCAATGCAGGCTCCCAGGGCGAGCTCGCCGGGCTGCTCGCCATCCGCGGCTACCACCACTCCCGCGGCGACGCCCAGCGCAACATCTGCCTCATCCCGGCCTCCGCGCACGGCACCAACGCCGCCTCCGCAGTGCTGGCCGGCATGAAGGTCGTCGTCGTAGCCACAGCCTCCGACGGCACGATCGACCACGCGGACCTCACCGCAAAGATCGAGCAGCACAAGGACGAGCTCTCCGCGATCATGATCACCTACCCCTCGACGCACGGCGTGTATGACGCGGACGTCCGCGAAGTTTGCGACGCGATCCACGCCGCCGGCGGCCAGGTCTACGTCGACGGCGCCAACCTCAACGCCCTGGTGGGCCTGGCCCGGCCGGGCCAGTTCGGCGGCGACGTCTCGCACCTGAACCTGCACAAGACCTTCTGCATCCCGCACGGCGGCGGCGGACCCGGCGTCGGCCCGGTCGCGGCCAAGGCACACCTGGCCCCGTTCATGCCCGGCGACGCGAACAAGCCCGCCGGCCAGGGCGGGGCAGGTGCGGCCATCTCGGCGTCCCGGTACGGCTCGGCCGGCGTGCTGCCGATCTCCTGGGCCTATGTGAAGCTCATGGGAGGGCAGGGCCTGACCGAGGCCACCAAGTCGGCCCTCCTGGCGGCGAACTACATTGCGTCGCGGCTCAACGACCACTTCCCGGTGCTCTACACCGGCGAGAGCGGACTCGTGGCCCACGAGTGCATCCTGGATTTGCGGGAACTCACGGCCAAGACCGGCGTGACCGCCGAGGACGTCGCCAAGCGCCTGATCGACTACGGCTTCCACGCCCCCACGCTTTCCTTCCCCGTGGCGGGCACCCTGATGGTGGAGCCCACCGAATCCGAGGACCTGGCGGAGATCGACCGCTTCATCGAAGCGATGATCACCATCCGGCAGGAAATCGACCAGGTAGCCAACGGCGATTTCACGCTGGAGAATTCTCCGCTGCGCAACGCGCCCCACACGGCGGCCGCCGTCGTCTCTTCCGACTGGGAGCGGGCGTACCCGCGCGAGCAGGCGGCATTCCCCGTCCACACGCTCAAGCAGGACAAGTACTTCCCGCCGGTCGGGCGCATCGACGGCGCCGCAGGCGACCGCAACCTGGTCTGCTCCTGCCCCCCGCTTTCCGAATTCGAAAACTAAGGATCCCCCGATGAGTGAGAAATACACTGCCCTCTTCGAGCAGCACAAAAAAGCCGGCGCCTCTTTCACGGACTTCGGCGGCTGGCAAATGCCGCTCAAGTACGAATCGGAACTGGCTGAGCACCACGCTGTCCGTAACGCCGCGGGTCTGTTCGACCTCTCCCATATGGGCGAGGTCTGGGTCAGCGGCCCGGACGCCGCAGCGTTCCTCGACTATGCCCTGGCCGGGAAGCTCTCCGCCGTGGCCGTAGGCAGAGCCAAGTACTCGCTGATCTGCCAGGAAGACGGCGGCATCATCGATGACCTGATCTCCTACCGGCGTGCTGAGGACAAGTACCTGGTGGTCCCCAACGCCGGAAACGCTGCGGTAGTGGCCGCGGCACTGGCCGAGCGGGCTGCAGGCTTTGACGTGACGGTGGAGGATGTCTCCGCCGAAACCTCGCTGATCGCGGTCCAGGGCCCCAACGCGGAAGCCATCCTGCTGACGCTGGTTCCGGCCGGGCAGCACTCGCTCGTCACGGAGCTCAAGTACTACGCCGCGGTTGAGGTTCAGATCAACGGACAGGACCTGCTCCTCGCCCGTACGGGCTACACCGGTGAGGACGGCTTCGAAATCTACATTCCCAACGAGGACGCCGCCGGTCTCTGGGAAGCACTGCTGGAAGCCGGCGCCGGCCAGGGGCTTATCCCCGCCGGCCTGGCCTGCCGTGACTCGCTGCGCCTAGAAGCCGGCATGCCGCTCTACGGCAATGAACTCTCCCGCGAAGGCAACCCGTACGCCGCAGGCCTGGGACCGGTCGTCTCGCTCGTCAAGGAGTCGGACTTCGTCGGCAAGGCAGCCCTGGCCGAACTCAAGGCGGCCGGCGCAGGTTCTACCACCGGTCGCAAACTTGTGGGCCTCAAGGGCCTGGGCCGCCGGGCCGGCCGCAGCCACTACCCGGTCCTGAACGACGGCAACGTGGTCGGCGAAGTGACCTCCGGACAGCCGAGCCCCACCCTGGGATACCCCGTCGCGATGGCCTACGTCGACGTCGAGTTCACCGAACCCGGCACCGCACTGGACATCGACTTGCGCGGCAAGGCCGAGCCGTTCGAAGTCGTGGCGCTGCCGTTCTACAAGCGCGAAAAATAGCCCGGCCACCGGCCGGTCACGAAACCACCAAAACGAACTCAAGGATTGATAGACATGAGCAAAGTAGCAGCTGAACTGAAGTACTCCGCGGAACACGAATGGGTCGCCGCTGACGGGTCGGGACCGGCCGGGATCGGCATTTCCGCCGTCGCCGCGGATGCCCTGGGCGACATCGTCTACGTTGACCTGCCCGAGGTCGGCTCCGCGGTAACCGCGGGGGAGACCTGCGGCGAGGTCGAGTCGACCAAGTCGGTCTCGGACCTGTACGCGCCGGTCACCGGCGAGGTCACCGAGGTCAATGACGCTGTTGTGTCCGATCCGGCCCTGATCAACAGCGATCCGTACGGCGCCGGCTGGCTGTTCAAGGTCGCCGTGGCCGGGGAAGGCCCGCTGATGTCGGCAGAAGAGTACGCTGCGGCCAACGGCGGCGAACTGTGAGCGGGGCTACGGCGGCAGGCACCCTGACCGCCTTCGAGCAGGTCGTGTCCCCGTCCCTGGACGCGGAGCTGTCCGTGTTGGATCCGGAGATCGCCGCCAGGATCGACGCCGAGCTGGGCCGCCAGCGCGACGGCCTGGAGATGATCGCCTCGGAAAACCACACCGCCAGGGCCGTGATGCAGGCGCAGGGTTCGGTGCTGACGAACAAGTACGCCGAGGGTTACCCGGGCAAGCGCTACTACGGCGGTTGCGAGCACGTGGACGTTATTGAACAGCTCGCGATCGACCGGGTCAAGGCCCTCTTCGGCGCCGGGTACGCCAACGTCCAGCCGCACTCCGGTGCGCAGGCCAACGCCTCCGTGATGCACGCCCTGATCCGTCCGGGCGACACCATCATGGGCCTGAACCTGGCACACGGGGGCCACCTCACGCACGGCATGAAGATCAACTTCTCCGGCCGGCTCTACAACGTGATCCCGTACCAGGTCCGGGAGGATGACCACCGGATCGACATGGCCGAGGTGGAGCGCCTGGCCCAGGAACACAAACCGCAGCTCATTGTTGCCGGCTGGTCCGCGTACGCGCGCCAGCTCGATTTCGCCGAGTTCCGTCGGATCGCCGATTCGGTGGGCGCCTACCTGATGGTGGACATGGCGCACTTCGCCGGGCTCGTCGCGGCCGGACTGCACCCCTCGCCGGTCCCGCACGCGCACGTCACCACCTCCACCACGCACAAGACCCTCGCCGGTCCGCGCGGCGGCATCATCCTGACGAACGACGCCGACATCGCCAAGAAGATCAACTCCGCGGTGTTCCCGGGCCAGCAGGGCGGCCCGCTCGAGCACGTCATCGCGGGCAAGGCCGTGGCCTTCAAGATCGCCGGGTCCCCGGAGTTCAAGGAACGCCAGGAACGTGTCCTCGCCGGTGCCCGGATCCTCGCCGAGCGCCTGGTCCAGCCGGACGTCACCGCGAAGGGGATCAACGTGATCTCCGGCGGCACCGACGTGCACCTGGTCCTGGTGGACCTGCGCAACTGCGAGCTCAACGGGCAGGAAGCCGAGGACCGCCTCGCGGACATCGACATCACCGTCAACCGCAACGCCGTCCCGTTCGACCCGCGCCCGCCGATGGTCACCTCGGGCCTGCGGATCGGCACCCCGGCGCTGGCCACCCGCGGCTTCGGCGAGGCAGCCTTTGCCGAAGTCGCGGACATCATCGCCGAGGCTTTGACCGCCGACGCCGGCGCGGACCTCTCCGGTCTCCGCACCCGGGTCCAGGCCCTCGCCGCAGCCCACCCGCTCTACCCGGCTCTCTAGCCAGCCCTGGTGGTCTGGGCCTGTCCAAGCATTGGGGGTTGGACAGGCCCAGCCACCGACATTCGAAGCAATACTCAGTGAGGAACCGACAATGGCTGTTGGAGTCTTTGATCTCTTTTCCATCGGGTTGGGGCCTTCGAGTTCGCACACCGTAGGGCCCATGCGGGCCGCGGCGGTGTTCGCCGGGGAGCTCAAGGCCTCGGGGGTCCTGGAGCGTGTGGCGTCGCTGCGGGTGGACCTCTACGGGTCCCTGGCCGCGACCGGCCACGGGCACGGGACCATGACCGCGATCCTGCTTGGCCTCGAGGGCTACCACCCTGAACTGATCCTCCCCGAGGAAGTGGAGGAGCGGCTGGCCGCCATCGCCGAGAGCGGGAAACTGCAGCTGGCCGGCGCCGTCACCCTGCCCTACGGCGTCAAGGACATGGTGCTGCGGCCGCTCACCATCCTGCCCCGGCACACCAACGGCATGACGTTCACGGTCTCCGACGCCGACGGCGAAACCCTGCACAGTGCCACCTTCTTCTCCGTCGGCGGCGGCTTCATCGTCCGCGACGGCGAGGAAGACGCCGCGCTGAAGGAACTCGACGAATCCAAGAAGGAATTGCCGCTGCCGTTCCGCACCGCCGCGGAACTGCTCGAACACTGCCAGGCCCGGGGCCTCTCGATCGGCGAGGTCATGTTCGTCAACGAACGTGCCTCCCGCACCGAGGAGGAGATCCGCGAAGGCCTCCTGCACATCTACTCGGTGATGGCCGAGTGCGTGGCCACCTCCCTGAAGCGCGAGGGGCTGCTGCCCGGCGGGCTCAAGGTCCGCCGCCGCGCCCCCGACTGGCACGAACGCCTGCTCAAGGAAAACGCCGACCAGGACCCCGACTACCGCGACCCGAAGTACTGGCAGGAATGGGTCAACCTGATCGCCCTGGCCGTGAACGAGGAGAACGCCTCCGGCGGGCGTGTCGTCACCGCCCCCACCAACGGCGCGGCCGGGATCATCCCCGCGGTGCTCTACTACGCGCTGCACTTCGCCCCCGGGATGGACAAGGCCACCCAGGCCGACCGCGACGAGACGATCGTCAAGTTCCTGCTGACCGCCGGTGCGATCGGGGTGCTGTACAAGGAACAGGCCTCGATCTCCGGCGCAGAGGTCGGCTGCCAGGGCGAGGTGGGCTCGGCGTCGTCAATGGCTGCCGCCGGGCTGGCCGAAGTCATGGGCGGCACGCCGCAGCAGGTCGAGAACGCCGCGGAAATCGCGATGGAACACAACCTCGGCCTGACCTGCGACCCTATCGGCGGGCTGGTGCAGATCCCCTGCATCGAACGCAACGCGATCGCCGCGGCGAAGGCCATCAACGCCGCCAAAATGGCCCTCTGGGGCGACGGCACCCACCGCGTCTCGCTCGACGAAGTCATCGTGACCATGCGCGAAACCGGCAAGGACATGAGTTCCAAATACAAGGAAACCGCCATGGGCGGACTCGCCGTCAACGTCGTCGAATGCTGAGGGCTGCGATGGACATTAACCGAGCCAGACGGCCGCGACGGTACGGGCGCAAACCCGCCGGCCAAGCCCTGGTCACGCACCAGAACCGGCACCGCTACCGGCTTGGGGAAGCCTGGGCCGTTGGCCTCACCGGCTTTGCCGCCCTCACAGGGATCCTCTACGCCGCCAGCGTGTACACCCAGTGGTAACGGCCCCCGCTCCCGGACCGCCCCCGACCACGGGGGTTCGGAATATTTCGACGCAGCCCTAACCGGCTCACTGACGAAGGAAAAACAGATGACACTGGCACCAGAAGGCCGGAAGATGCTGCGGATCGAGCAGCGCAATGCGGCCACCCCGGTGGAACGGAAGCCCGAGTGGATTAAGGCCAAGGTCCAGATGGGCCCGGAGTTCGTCCAGCTCAAGAACCTGGTCAAGAAGGAAGGCCTCCACACGGTATGTGAGGAGGCCGGCTGCCCGAACATCTTCGAGTGCTGGGAAGACAAAGAGGCCACCTTCCTGATCGGCGGCTCCGAATGCACCCGGCGCTGCGACTTCTGCCAGATCGATACCGGCAAGCCCTCCCCCGTGGACATGTTCGAACCCACCAAGGTGGCCCGCTCGGTCCAGGCCATGGCCCTGCGCTACGCCACCGTCACCGGCGTGGCCCGCGACGACCTCGCCGACGAGGGCGTCTGGCTCTACGCCGAAACGGTCCGCAAGATCCACGAGCTGAACCCGGGCACCGGCGTCGAACTGCTGATCCCCGACTTCTCCGGCAAGCCCGAGCACATCGAGGCCATCTGCGACTCCAAGCCGGAGGTCTTCGCGCACAACGTCGAAACCGTGCCCCGGATCTTCAAGCGCATCCGTCCCGCTTTCCGCTACGAGCGGTCCCTGGACGTCATCACGCAGGGCCGCAAGCTCGGCATGGTCACCAAGTCCAACCTGATCCTGGGCATGGGCGAGACCCGCGAGGAAATCTCCGAGGCGCTGCGCGACCTGCACGAGGCCGGCTGCGACCTGATCACCATCACCCAGTACCTGCGCCCGAGCGAACGGCACCTCCCGGTGGACCGCTGGGTCAAGCCGCAGGAGTTCGTGGACCTGCAAAACGAAGCCGACGAGATCGGCTTCCTCGGTGTGATGAGCGGACCGCTGGTGCGCTCCTCCTACCGCGCGGGCCGGCTCTGGGCCACCGCGATGCGCAAGAAGGGCTGGGAAATCCCCGCCGAACTCGCACACATCGAAAGCTCGGGCAGCACCCGCCAGGAAGCCAGCTCGCTGCTCGCACGGTGACCTCAGCGGCCAGGTGCCCCCGGGATCAGCCCGGGGCGTTGCTAGGCTGTCGGCCCATGAGCACTTTCCCCAGCATGGAACCGGGCATCTTCGCGGCGGACCCGAAGGCGCAGTTCGACGCCTTCCTCGACGAGCACCGGGCCGCCCTGCACGACTGCCTTGACGGGCTGACCGAGCAGGAGTCGCGGGCTTCCCTGGTCCCCTCCCGAACGACCCTGCTGGGGCTGGTCAAGCACGCCACGTTCGTGGAGAAGGTCTGGTTCGACGAAGCCATCACCCGCCGGAGCCGACAGGAGATCGGTATTCCGGCGACCCCGGACGAATCCTTCATCCTGGCCGACGGCGACACCATCGCCGGCGTCCAGGCCGCCTACCGGAGGGCGTGCGCGGAGTCCCGCAGCCGGACCGGACGCCTGGGGCTGGACGCGCTAGTCACCGGGAACCGCCGCGGACCGCTGCCGTTGCGCTGGGTCTACCTGCACATGCTGCGTGAACTCGCCCAGCATTGCGGGCACGCCGACATTCTGCGCGAGCAACTCCTCGCGGCGCGCACGACCGGCTGAGCCTTCCCCGGCCAGGCGCTACGCACGGAGGCTGCCGAAGTCGCCGTCGTTGAGAGCGGCATACCGCCTGTAGGCACCCAGCACGGCCGTCTCGATGGCGTCCACGTCCAGGTGCGGGACCAGATCGTTGACCGCACCCGCTGTCGCGGGATCCCAGTCCAGCCCCAGGGCCGCGTAGCTGGCCCCGAGCACGGCCCGGATCGGCGCGGAGTTCTCCACGATGATCACCGAACTGAACAGCCAGCCGCCGGAAACCACGCGCTGGGCGGTGCCGATGAGCTTGACCTGGTGCGAGGGGTCGGCAGCGTCGGTGCCGTGGACGCTGAACTCCCCCGGGCAGTACTCCCCCGGGATCTCCCCGACGGCGGCCTGCACCCCGGCGTCGCGCAATGCCTGCGCCAGTAGTTCGCCGAAGAACGAAAAGCGTCCCTTGGCCCCGGCGATCGCGTCGGCGTCGGGCTCCAGGTGATCGATCACCAGGGTGCCCTCGTGGTAGGCGGCGGCCCGCCCGCCGGCCTTCCGGACCAACGGCTCGAAACCGAGTTTGCGGCAGGCCTGCGCCGCGGCGTCGTAGCCCGGCAGGTGCGTGTCCCGCTGTCCGAAAGCCACGGTCGGCGCGGGCCGGTAAAGCCGCAGCATGGGCCCCAGCGCGCCCGTCTTCACCCGCTGCAGCAGCTCCAGGGCGAAGTCCAGGTCTCCTGCGGCGCCGAGCGTGTGCTCCTGCCGGAACACCGTCAGGGTCCGGGGTCCGGCCGCCGCCTGCTGCATGTTGTTATGCTCCCTTATGGTCATTCTGCAATTCCTGGTGGTAGCCGCCGCATTCGCCGTCATTGACGCCGTCTGGCTTAAGTCGATGAACAAGTTCTACCGCCGGCACCTGGGACACCTGATGGCTGACAAGCCCCATCTAGGGTACGCCGTCGTGTTCTACGTGCTGTACATCGCCGGAATTGTCTTCTTCGCCCTGCGTCCGGCGCTCGACGGCGGCAGCTGGCTGACCGCTCTGGGCTACGGCGCAGCACTGGGCGGGTTCGCCTACGCCACCTACGACCTCACCAACGCCGCGACGCTGAAGCGGTGGCCGCTGGCGATCGTCGTCGCGGACATCCTGTGGGGCGCCTTCCTGACCGGCCTGGCCACCGTCGTCGGCTGGCTCGTCTTCCACTAGCCGGAACTGCGGGGGGGGCGGCCGTCCCGGTCAGCTTTTCCGCAACGTCAGGATCTGTTCGGCGCGTCCGAAGGGGCCCTGCAGGTCATGCAGCACCGTGGAGGTAAGGCCGATGCCGTCGGTGCCGAAGGACACCTCGTTGTCCAGGCCCAACCAGTCGCCCTCGGGGCGGCGGTACATGTGGATCTGCAGGTCCAGGTTGGGGAAGGCGTAGCTGCCCTTGCCCGGCGGAACCCGGGCCGCGATCCCGTTGGCGGTATCCACCAGGCCGACCAGCCGGGCCAGGTCGCTGCTGTCAGCCCGGTCGGTGAGCGGGTGGTCTGTGTGCAGCCAGACGGTGCCGGAGCCGGCACGGTGGCCCTCGGCGATGCGCATCTTCAGCGAGGCAATGTACCCGCCGGGCCAGACCGTTGCGGCGTCGTAGGGCTCACAGTCTTCCGGCGCAGGGATCCGGGGGTCCTCGACCGCGGCGACGGCGGAGGTGTCGGAGGTGATCATCCGCCAGGCCGTCGCCCGGATCGCCACGCGGCCGCCGGCGATCAGTTCGGCCTGCAGTAACTCGATGGTCCGCCCGGGGCGCAGCGTGGTGGTGGTGACCTCAAATTCGCCGCCCGGGATGAGGCCGAGGATCTCGTAGCTGATCCGGGCCATCCGCATGTCGTCCCGCGGCTCGTGCCGGGCCAGGCAGTCGGCCATGATGCCGGACGCAGGCGCCATGTGCTGTTCGTGCGCGTTCCAGGCGCCCTGGGCGTGGATTGTGGAGCGGAAACGCCCGTCCCCCAGCACCTCATAGTAGAAATTGCCCTCGGCCAGCACCGGTAGTTCAGCAGTCAACGTCGACCCTTTCGCAGCATCCATCAGAGAATCCAGTCCACCCTATCGTCTCGGCCGGCCACGTATTCTCCGCGTCCTTGGTCTCCCTCGATCCACCGGACTGGGTAGACTCGGGAGCAGGCTTACCCCGACTATCGTGCGAAGAGGTGCTCCCCCTGATCCGAGTTATCAGCTACAACCTCCGCAAACACAAGGCCAGCGGCGAACTGAAGGCTTTGGCCAGCAGTTTCGATATTGACGCGCTTTGCCTCCAGGAATGCGACACCGAGGACTTGCCCGAGAGCATCGGCGACCTTCACCTCGCCGATGCTACGAAGGGCAACCGGCTGGGCCTGGCGATCTATTACCGCAAGGATCGGTTCACGGCCTACGACACCAAGACCTTTGCGCTGAAGAAGTCGCTGCACGACCGGGTGCTCGCGCCGGCCCACGAGCGGCTCATCGGCACCCGCGTGGTCGACAACGAGACGGAGCACGACCTCGTTATCGCTTCCTTCCACGCCGCGCCGCTGACGGCCTCGAACTCACTGCGCCGGAACCAGATCCACGCCGCCCACGCAGAACTGCTGAGCATGGGCGGGGGGCTGATGACGCTGATGGTGGGCGACTTCAACTACCCGTTCTTCACCAAATACCTCACGGAACAGATGAAGGACGCCGGCTACGAGCTCTCGCTCAGCGACCGGCGCACCTACACCCGCTACAAGGTGTTTAAGGGCCACTTCGACTTCGCCACGTCGCAGGGCCTTATGATAGAAAGCGTGGAAACACTCCCGCGCGGAGCGTCCGACCACCTACCGATCCTCATTACGGCGGAGTACGGCAAGGACGCCCCAGGGTCATCCGCGGGCTGAGGCCCGCGCCCCTTCACCTCCCCAGAGATCGGAAAAATTCCAGTGGCTTGGACTCCTAACCGGCGTTCATTCCTGCTGGCTGCCGCAGCCACCCTTGCCTTGCCCGGCTCCGGCCCCGAGCACCTGCAAACCAGGGGGGCGGAAACCGCAGGACGGGAGCTTCCTCCTCCGGTCGTGCCGGAACCGCCGGCCGGGCGCCCTGCCACGCCGGTGACGTCGTTGAGCCGGGCTGACGTGACAACGTCGTTCGCCGGGCGCACTGCGAAGTACTGGGGACTGGAAGCAGCCGGGGTACTCACCTGGCTGCCCCCTGCTGCGGCCGGGGTGGCGTTGACCGTCGATTTTTGCGGCGGGCCCAACGGCAATGGGGCCGATCTGGCCCTCCTGGCCCTTCTGCGGCAGCAGCAAGTCCCCGCCACCTTGTTCTTGAACTCGCGATGGATCGCCGCCAACCTGTCCCTCGCCAAGGACCTGGCCGCCGACCCGCTCTTCGAACTCGCCAACCACGGCACCAACCACCGGCCCCTCTCCGTCACAGGCAAGAGCGCCTACGGGATTACCGGCACCGCAAATGCCGGCGAGGTCTACGACGAGGTCATGGCCAATGACGCCCGCCTCACCGAACTCACCGGAAAGCGGCCCCGCTACTTCAGGCCCGGCACCGCCTACCTGGACGAGGTCGCCGCAGAAATTGTCCGCGCCCTGGGCGTCATCCCGGCCGGATTCAATGTCAACGGCGACGCCGGCGCCACCTTCCCCGCCGCAACGGTCACCCACGAGGTCTCCCGCGCCCACGCCGGCGACATTGTCATCGTCCACGGCAACCACCCCGCCGGCGGCACCGCCGCCGGGCTCGCCCGTGCCCTGGCCGCCATGAAGGACCGCGGCGAAATCTTCCTCCCGCTCCCCCGGAGCTGAATTCCCTGACCACCCGGGCACTTCGCGGTTCGCGTCCCAGAGGCGGTCGCTCCCGGTTGCCGTCGGGTGAACCTGGCCGACCTGTGAGCGAACGCGCAGTGAACACCCCATGAACTAACCCCGATATCGGCTCGCGACGTAACCGTTTCGTGATCTAATTTTGGGCGTGAACTGTACCCGCGAGTAACTTTTCCGGGCCCGCCAGCGATTACCCACATGGCGCCCGACTGAGCCTCTCCGGTGGCGCGGGAAGCCCCCCGACGATCAAGGAATCCGACGTGAATTTTTCAAGACGCAACTTTTTGGGCGCGGCAGGGACCGTTGCCGCGACAGCCCTGGCCAGCGGCGCCACTCTCCGGACTGCGGCTGCCGCGGCGCCCGCGCTTCCGGCGCCCGGCGCCTCCGGAATCGACCACATCATTGTGGTGATGATGGAGAACCGCTCCTTCGACCACTTCCTCGGCTGGATGCCGGGGGCCAACGGGAAACAGGCCGGGCTGAGCTACATCGACCGCTACGGCATTCCGCACTCGACCCACCACCTGACCGATTTCCAGGGCTGCGGCCACCCGGACCCGGACCACTCCTACGAAGGCGGCCGGATCCAGTACAACAACGGAAAGAACAACGGCTGGCTCCGGGCCGGCGAGAACGACGAGTTCGCCGTCGGGTACTACGACGCCGCCGACCTCGACTTCTGGCGGCAGGCCGGCCCTGACTGGACGGTCTGCGACCAGTACTTCGCGGCGACCATGGCCGAAACCTACCCCAACCGGTTCTACCAGCACGCCGCCGCGACCGACCGGATCCACAACTCCACGGTAACGAGCACCTTGCCGACGATCTGGGACCGGCTGGCCGCCGCCGGCGTCTCCGGCAAGTACTACTACGGCGACATCCCCTTCACCGCGCTCTGGGGCACCAAGTACCTCGGCATCTCGCACCACTACTCCGAGTTCCTTTCCGACGCCAGTGCCGGAACCCTGCCCGCGGTGTCCTTCGTGGATCCGCGGTTCACCGACGAGGGCTCCGGCACCTCCGGCGACGACCACCCGCACGCCGACATCCGCTCCGGCGAGACGTTCCTCGCCGAGGTCTACAATGCCGTCACCTCCGGTCCGGGCTGGGCCAACACCCTGCTCGTGGTCAACTACGACGAATGGGGCGGCTTCTACGACCACGTCGCCCCCACGACGGCTCCGGACACCAGCGCGGACACCGCGCTGCGCGGCTTCCGGGTTCCCTCCCTGGTGGTCTCGCCCCGCGCCCGGCGCCGGTACGTCGCCCACAATGTCTACGACCACACCTCTGTGCTCAAGGCCATCGAATGGCGCTGGAACCTGCCGCCGCTGACCCCGAGGGACAAGGCCGCCCGCAACATCGCCGAGGTCCTGGACTTCGGAGCCCCTGCCAACCTAAACGCCCCCAAGTACCTCGTCCCGCCGTTCGTGGCCGGCCCCGCCTGCACTCCCGTGGGCCCGCCGCCGGCCGAAGAATGGTCCGGACTGAAACAGAAAGCACTCGCCGACGGATGGAAGCTCCCGTGAACCCCACCACAACCACACCCGCACGCCGCGAACCGCGCAGCAGGCGCCGCCCCCTGAAGCGGATCGCCTCCGCGGCACTGCTCGTCCTGGCCGCCGCGACGCTCAGCTACGGCCCCGCGTCCGCCACGGCGGGCACACCGGCACAGGCGACCACCGCCGTCCCGGCCGCCAGTACCACCGCGAAGGGCTACCTGCCCGGGGCAAAACATGTCTTTGTGATCAACCTTGAGAACAAGGGCTACGACGAGACCTGGGGCCCGAAATCCGCCGCACCCTATCTCTCGCAGACGCTGCGCAGCCAGGGCGTGCTGCTGAACCAGTACTTCGGCACGGCCCATAACTCCCAGCCCAACTACGTGGCGCAGATTTCCGGCCAGGGTCCGAACCCCCAGATGCAGGCAGACTGCCAAAACTACTCACCGTTCGTCGGCAGCGGCACCGCCAGCCCGGGCCAGGCTGTCGGGGACGGCTGCGTCTTCCCCGCCAGCGTCCCCACCGTCGCGGGGCAGCTCAAGGACGCCGGGAAGACCTGGAAAGGCTACATGGAGGACATGGGAACCCCGTGCCGGCACCCCGCGCTCGGCGCCGTCGACGACACCCAGAAAGCCAAGGTCGGCGACCAGTACGCGGCGCGGCACAACCCGTTTGTGTACTTCGCCGGCATCACCGGATCCCCGGACTGCGCCAAGAACGACGTCGACCTGTCCGCCCTGAAGACGGATCTCGCCTCAACCGCCACGACGCCAAACCTGTCGATGATCACGCCGAATCTCTGCCATGACGGACACGATTCCCCGTGTGTCGACGGGCAGCCGGGCGGCCTGGCCAGCGCCGACGCCTGGCTCAAGCAGTGGGTTCCGGCCATCACCTCCTCCCCCGCCTTCAAGCAGGACGGGGTCCTGGTCATCACCTTCGACGAGTCCGACGGGCCGCAGAGCGACGCCAGTGCATGCTGCGGCGAAGGCCCGGGACCGAATTCGCCGCTGCCGGGCATCACGGGCATGGGCGGAGGCCGCGTCGGTGCGCTGGTCCTCTCGCCCTTCACCAAGGGGGGCACCTGGTCCACCACCCCGTACAACCACTACAGCCTCCTCGCCAGCATCGAGGATACTTTCGGCCTGCCCTACCTCGGGTACGCCGGGACGCCGGGGCTGAACCGCTTCGGCCTCGACGTCTACAACGCCGGGGTCTAGGACAGGTCCCGCAATAAACGGCAAACGCCCGGCCGGTGCTCCTGCACAGGCCGGGCGTTTGTGTTCCGACGGGGGTCGTTCACCCGCCGGGTCAGTGGATGAGGCCGGACACGAGGTTGATCGTGGTTGCCAGCACGATGGCGCCGAGCAGATAGGAGAGCAGCGCCTGGCGCAGCACCGTCGTGCGGATGGCGTCCGTCTTGAGATCGGTATCCGAGACCTGGAATGTCATTCCGACGGTGAAAGCCAAATAGGCGAAATCGAGGTAGCGCGGGAGCTTGTCCTCATTGAAGTCGACGCCGGTCTTGTCACGGTAGTAGATGGACGCGTAGCGCAGCGTGTAAAGGGTGTGCACGAGCAGCCAGGACAGGGCCACGCTACCCAGCGCCATCGCGATAATGGCTGCCTTCGTCCCGCCCTCGGCATTCGATGCGTCCAGCAGGATCAGGGCGACCCCGCCGAAGCTGGCGATCGTCGCCGTCAGGACAAGGACATCGGAGACTCCCCGGCTGGGGTCCTCGCGCCGGGCGTGCGCCGCCGTCGCCTCGGCCTGCAGCCCTGCGATGACCGCCCAAACCCAGATCAGGTACGTCAACGACGCTGCCGCCCACCCCATCGCGGGCGCGTAGGCCCATGACTTCAAGGCCCCCACCGCCAGGGCTGTAAGTATGCCAACGACTGCCATCACCAAGACCCTGAGCCGCGAATGATGTGCCCGGGTATCAAAGTTCCCGCCGTGGTGCCACGGCCCGCTGTCTGTACTCATTCTGCGATCATTCCATCTGCCGGGCCTGAAGCGGCACCGGACGCGCCGCGGCCTTTGACGCTGCGGCGGAGGACGCTGAGGGCTAGCTGGAAGCGCTCCCGGAGAGAAAGGTCGGGCAGGTAGGCGCGGGTGAGCGCGTTGGCTATGCCTGGAAGGGCCGCCGAGTCCGGATAGACCATGTACAGCGGGACGTACAGCGGGCGGAACTTCCCCTTGAAAGCCAAGAGTGAACGGAAGCCGTAGACGGGCTCCAGCGCGGATCCCAGCCGGTCGAGCAGGCGCTCCAGGCGTCCGGTCTCGTCCGGGCCGGCGTCGCGGAGCCGGATTTGTCCCTCCCCGGGGGCGTGCGCCAGTGGTGCCCCGGAGAGGCTGATGAACTCGAAGCCCTCGTCCCGGAGACTGAGCGCAGCGGATGCGATGAGGAACTCGATCCCCGGTCGGAATCCTGAGCTTCGGCCGCGCATGAAGTCCAGCGTCCACCCTGCTACGCGTCCATCACGGTAGACCGGCAGCCAGGACGTGACGGTGTGGACGTGGTGCCGGACGTCGACGGCGATAAGGCAGCGGACTTCAGGGTCGTTGAGCTCCTCAACACCCCCAAGGGTGAAGCCCATCTCGGGCATCGTGCGGTCGGCCACCCATTCCTCGGAGATAGCCTGGATCTGCGCCTGGATTGCCAGCGGCGCGTCGGGATACCGGACCCATTCGGCGCTGATGCCTGCCTTTGCGGCGTTGTTCATGGCCGTCCGGATGTCCTGGAACCGTTTGCCGCGGAAAGACAGGCCTGCCAGGGGCAGAATGGTCTCCTGGGCGACCTGCACCGAATCCCAGCCAAGGGCCGACGCGGCCTCCCGGACCTCGGAGCGCACGGAGTAGAAGCACGGACTCCATCCGTTGGATCTGCAGAATCCGGCGAATTCGGCCACCGCGTCGGTGGTCCCGGACGCCGGTCCGACCGGGCCGCCAAGGGTCAGCGCGATGCCGGCGATGACGCGGTAAGCGACAAAGCTCTCGCCGCTGCTGGAAAACCAGTAAACGTTCCCCGGCCACGTCGTCATCCACGCGATGGAGCTTCCCTCGCCGGCCCGAAGGATCGCCCGGGCCCGGTCAATATCGGCACCGTTGCGGGGGTGGGCCGGACGCAGGAACGACGTGAGTACCCACACCCCGCTAATGGCCCAGAATGAAATCCCGACGCCTTCATAGAGCAACACGGCCGGGGTGCTCTCGGGGAAAAACGCCGGCGGCAGGTCCACGGTGAAGCCCAGCGGAAGGAATCTGTCCGGGACGTCCGCCACCAGGTCCGCGAGCGTAGGGACGGGGCTGAATCCCGGAGCCAGCACCACACCGAGCAGGACATAGACAACACCGAGGACCCCCGCGAGGCCCAGGACGCGCAACGCCAGCCGCCGGTACGTCCCGCGGGGCGCAGCAACGGGGAACATCGGCCGGCACGCCAGCAGCACAACAAAAAGAATGACCGGCAGGAGAAGTGGGGGCACCAAAGTCAGCGGGTGGGTTTGGCCGCCCACCCGGCTGGCGTCGACCAGCTCCCCCGCGACCGTGCCGGGGTCTGCCGCCTGCAGAACCCCGACCATCGTGACCAGTGCCAGGACTGAAATGGCGGCCTGGACCAGCACCGCACCACGCCACGCGGCCCGACGCCCCCGGCGCAGTCCTTCAGCCAGCAGCAGCAACAAGAATGACGGCACTATCGCCATGAAGATGGCCCCGCCTCCGGCCCTCAGTTGCAGGAGCATGGCCTCACACTCCCGATGCTCGGCGGGGATTGCACATACGCTCTGCAAGGTCTGGGGGTCCACCGGCTGGATATCGGTAAAAATCAAACGCAGCACCGCGAGGGGACCCGCCGCGTGCGGGGTCAGACCGGCAACCACAGGCCCCACCGCCGACACCGCCACCAGGAGTGCTATCAGTACCCGCCCTTCGTGCCGTGAGCTGACCGGACGTCGGAGCCGGGGTCGGCGGCCCAAGAGCAAGGGGCCGAGCAACGCGCCTGCAGCGCCGGCCCCGAGACGGACCAGATCCGTAAACCCGCCGCTGTAAAGGGCGAGCAGGATGAGCAGGCCGAAGAGTCCCAGCCGGATCCGGCGCCTCCACAGCGGCCCCATGGACGCCGTGGCAGCCATGAGGGCGCCATAGACCATGGCGCTGGGGCCCAGGAAGTAGGTTGCATCCAGTCCCCGGGCCCAGCTCCCTATCAGGAGCCTCGTTGCCCCCCAGAAGCCGGTAGCGGCCAGGACGCCCGCAACCTGGGATGCGACGGCGGCGAGCGCCAGCTTCAGGCTGCCGATCTGGCGTTCCAGAGGTATGCCGGCAAGCAACACCAGTGCTGTGCCCAGGATGTAGCCTGGCAGGTTCCGGGCCCATAGGGCGGAAGCCAGCACGGCCCACCAGTGGGCAGGCCAGAATTGCGTCGTCGCGGCCACCTCTGCCTTCCACCCCGGTCCCGGCCCTTGGAAGATGCTCGACGATGCGACGCCGACGCTCCAGAAGACAGCGACAAACCCCACGGTGACCGGCGCGTTCCGCAGTGACGAAAGAACCCATCGCGGCGACCCGCGGCGAGGCGGCGGCCTTACCCCAAGGACGGGCGTCGACACTCGCGCTGTCAAAGGGCACTCCTTTCAGGGCATCGGAACTGCAGGCTGCCCCGTCCCATAGGTACCATTTGACCACTCCCTCCACCGGTGCGACAGTGCGTCCCCGGCAGAGCGCTCCCCAGCGCCACGGGAAGGCATGCAGGAGCGCCGGCATCCACCGAACTCCCAGCGTTTCCCTGCGGCTGGAGTGCTATAACTGCCTGAGACGGACGCGCTTGATGGAGGGGACCCACATGCAGCAGCTGCTCGGCCTGAACGTCGTCGATAAAGCGCTGCTCTACGCCTTCTACAGCCTGTCGGTACTCGCCTGCCTCTACCTCGCGGTCCGGAGACCACTCCCGCCGCGCTGGTTGCTGGTGGCGTTGGTGGGGCTGGCGGGCGGCGCCCTGGCCGGCGCCATCACGCTCGTTGTCTGCGAATTCGTGATCAATGTGTTCGGACTGCCGCTGGAGCCCGATACCCGCGCCTGGGTCATCTCCGCCTTCGCCGGGGTCGGGCTTGCCGTGGTCAACCTGTGGCGTTCCCGCTGGTGGCGGAAGGCGGCCGCCGTGATCGCCGTGCTGGTTTTCGTCTCGACGGCGGCCCTGGGCATCAACGCCGGCTACGGGCTGAACCCCACCCTGGGTGCCATGCTCGGGCTGAACCAAGCCAAGCACCTGGCCCTGCCTGCGCTGAACCCGAAGGCCCGCCAGGACAGCGGTGTTCCGCTGTGGCAGAGCTGGACGCCCCCGGCCGGGATGCCGGCAACGGGGCGAAGCGGGGCCGTATCGATCCCGGCAACCGCCTCGGGGTTCCGCGCCCGGGACGCGTATCTGTACCTGCCGCCCGCGGCCCTGGTCGCCGATCCGCCGCCCCTGCCGATCGTCATCATGATGATGGGCCAGCCGGGAGGACCTGAGCAAAACAAATCCGCGGTCCAGGAACTCAACGCACTCGCCCAACGCAACCATGGGCTGGCCCCGCTCTTCCTCACCATCGACCAGCTGGGCAATCCGTACCAGAATCCCGTCTGCGTGGACTCGGACAAGGGCAAGGTGTACACCTACGTCACCACCGACGTCGTCAACTTCATCCGCACCAAGCTCAATGTCGCGGCCGCCCGCGTCCAGTGGGCGGTCGCGGGCTACTCCAACGGCGGCGAGTGCGCCCTCTCCTTCGGGGCCAAGAGGCCGGAGCTCTTCGGGTCCCTGCTGGACATCTCCGGCGAGCTCGAGCCAATTGACGGCTCTCCCGAGAACACCGTAAAGACCATTTTCGGGGGCAGCCAGGCGGCGTTCACCGCCGAAAAGCCAGCCACCATCCTCAAGGCACACCAGTACAGCGACTCGCTCGCCATCTTCACCAGCGGCGCCTTGGATCCGGTGTACGGGCCGCAGGCCGCCGCCGCCGAGGGCTTCGCTAAGGCCGCCGGCATGACAACCCGCCGGTTCGTCGGCGAAGGCATCGGCCACCGGGGTGACTCGGTGGATTACGGGCTCAAGACCGGGCTGCCGTTGCTGTACGAGAGGTTCGGACTGATGCCGGCGGGAAGTTCTTAAGCGTTTCTTAAGCCGGGGGGCGAAGACTTGGACAGGACGCGTAACCACGCGCCGCTGCCCCGAACCGGAGGAATCCATGGCTGGACCCACCCCTCTCGACCGATCCGCCCAGCACCCCGTTCCCGACGCCCGCCCCGCTGCGGCGCCGCGGTTCCGGGCCCTTCCGCAGGCCCGGCACTGGTTGCTGGTGGGCACCCTGCTCTGCGCCGCCGTGATCGCACTGGGCGTGGCCGTGCAGCTGGTGCCCGGGGACACCCGGGCGGAACTGGGCGTGGACCAGGACCTCAGCCAGCACCACTCCGCCGCGCTGACCGCCGTCGCGATGGGCATCAACGTGCTGTTCGGGCCCGTGGTTGGACTCGTCCTGATCGGCGTCGTCGCGCTTTTCCTCTGGCTGGTCGGCCGCGATCTGGTCAAAGCCGTCGCTTTCGGCCTGGTGGCGTGTTCGGGCTGGGTGGCCAGTGAAGTCTTCAAGCTCATCATTGCCCGCCAGCGGCCCAACCCGGCCATGCTGGTGGACCCGCTGTCCCCGGAGACGGGTTCCAACAGCTTCCCGAGCGGCCACGTCTCCTTCGCCGTCGCGCTCGCGTTCGCGCTCTACTTCCTGGCCCGCGGGACCCGCTGGTCCAAGGTAATCGCCGCCGCAGGCGCAGCTGTGGCCCTGGTCGTGGCCTGGTCGCGGCTCTACATCGGGGTGCACTACCCCACCGACGTGGCAGCCTCGTTCCTGGCCGCCAGCGCAGCCGTCGTCCTGCTTTCCGGACTCTGGAACCGCTTCGGCCCCCGGCTGGTGGAGCGTCTGCCGTCCGCCGTGTTCCTCCGAGCAAACCGAGCGTAAGGACCCAATGGTGCACAGTATCGACATTTCGGGATTGGCCCCGGCCCTGGCGGCCGCGGGTGGATCTCCCTCCCTGCTCGACCCTGCCAGCCTGCTCGCCGGGCTCGGCCCGGCCGCGCTGGGCGTCATCGCCGCGATGGTGTTCGTCGAGTCGGGCGTGCTCTTCCCCTTCCTGCCCGGCGACTCCCTGCTCTTCACCGCCGGACTCCTGCATCAGCAGCTGCAGCTGACGCTGCCCGTGCTGATCGGCGTCGTCACCGCGGCCGCCATCGCAGGTGACCAGGTCGGCTACCTGCTGGGGCGTACCTTTGGCCGGCGGTGGTTCAAGGATGACGCCAGGGTGCTGAAGACAGCCCACCTGGCCACAACGGAAGAGTTCTTCCGCCGTCACGGCGGCGCCGCCGTCGTGCTGGCCCGATTCGTACCCATGGTCAGGACCTTCGCGCCGCTGACCGCAGGCATCGGCCGCTACGAGTACAAGGCCTTTACCCTCTGGAACATCGTCGGGGCGCTCGCCTGGGCCACCTCCGTGACCTTGCTGGGCACCTGGCTGGGACACTACGAGATCATCGCCAAGAACATCGACGTCATCGCCGTGGTGATGGTCCTCGTCTCCGTTGTGCCGTGGCTGATCCAGCTGCTCAAGCGCCGCCGCAGCCACCGCCGCGACGCCGGAGCCCCGCCGCAGGCCGAGCACGGAACCACCCGCGACACGGGCGACGTCGGACACCACCGGGAACCGGCCGCGAAAGAATAAGTGTCATGACACTTGCTGACCGGCCGGCCCTGCTGCTCGTCGAGGACGACCCCGTACTGGGCCCGCTGATCGCCGAACTGTTGGAGCCGGACTACCGGGTCCGCCTGGTCGCCAACGGCCAGGACGGCCTGCACCTGGGCCTGACTGAGCCGTGGGACGTGCTGGTCATTGACCGCGGCCTGCCCGTGATGGACGGGATTGCCGTGATCGCCGCCCTGCGGTCCAAGGGGATCGCCACGCCGATCCTGATTCTGACGGCGCTGGGCGACCCGGACGAGAAGGTCCGGGGGCTGGACGCGGGTGCCAACGATTACGTGACCAAGCCGTTCGACGCCGGCGAACTGGCCGCTCGGCTGCGCGCCCTGACCCGGATCTACACCCGGGCCACGGGCACCATCAGCATCGGCGACTGGGAACTCGATCCGGCGTCGCGGCTGGTCCGCTCCGTCTACGGCGGCACGGTAACCCTCACGGCCAAGGAGGCCGAGGTGCTCGCGGCGCTCGCCGCCGAACCCGGAAGGGTCTTCACCCGAGATGAACTGCTCGCAGGCTTCTTCGACCCCACGGACCAGCCCGGCGTGATCGACACCTACGTCCACCACCTGCGCCGGAAGATCACCCGGACTGTCATCCGCACCGTCCACGGCGTCGGCTACCAGCTCGGCGAGGCCAATGACTAGGGAAGCCCATGACTAAGGAAACCCCCCCGGGAGGATCGCCGGACCAGTCCACCCTGCGCAGGGCCTCGCTCAAGGTGGCCGTCCGCATCAGCGCGGCCTGCGCGGTCATGGTGTTGTGCCTGCTGGCCGTCGCCGCCTTCTACCTCATGAACAAGCTGGCCCATCCGGAGTTGCCGGCGCCGACGGCGGCCGGGACGACCTACGCGTACCTTGATTCCCGGGACCTGCTGGAGGCGATGATCATCGCCGGGCTGGCCGGCATCGCGCTGGCCGGCATCGTGGGATGGCTCAGCGCCCGCAGTGCCATCCGGCCACTGGGCGAGGCGCTGGCCCTGCAGCGCCGGTTCGTCCAGGATGCCAGCCATGAACTCCGCACTCCATTGGCCATCCTGGACACCCGGATCCAGCTCGCGCAGCGTAGTGCCGAGCCCGATTCCAAGCAGGGACGGGAGCTGGCCCGGATCCGCGAGGACGCCGCCACGCTCACCGGCATCGTCAACGAACTGCTGCTGGCCGCCACTACGGAGGCCCCGGACCCCGCGGCCGAACCTGTCGATCTGGCCGACGTCGCCGGCGCCGTCGCCCAAAGCCTCGAGCAGCTGGCGGCGGCCAACGACGTCCGCCTGGCATTCTCCGCCGCCGGCCGCCCTCTTGCCAGGATCGACCGGAATGCCCTCCGGCGCGCGATTCTCGCACTGGCGGACAACGCCCTGGCCCACACCCCGCCCGGCGGGCTCGTCACCATTTCAACCGCCGCCGAGCAGCACCATGCGGTGATCACGGTGGCGGACACGGGTGCCGGCATTACCGGCGTCGACCAGGACAGGATTTTTGATCGTTTCGTCAGGACGGCCGGCCCCGACGGGACACGCGGGCAGCGCAGCTACGGCATCGGCCTGTCCCTGGTCCGCGAAATCGCGATGGCGGCCGGCGGCACCGTTGAGGTGGCCCGGACCGGCCCGGAAGGCACGGTCATACGGATCGTCCTTCCCGCCACCGGCCACTGAGGCCGCGGCGGGCTCAGTTTGCGGACGCAGCCCGGGAGCCTGCCGGCTCGTTGACCGCGGCGCCTGCCGGCTCCACATTGGTCCTGGCCAGCAGCGCGGCCACCACTTCCGCCACAATGTCTTCCTTCTCCCGCTTCTTCGCGTCCTCCATCTGGGCCACTTCAACGCGGGCCGCCTGCCAGGCGGACCAGTGGCCGGAGACGAGGGCCCAGAGCGAGAGGGCCGACACGTACACGACCGAATCCAGCCAGCCCATCGTCAACGAAATCGGGATCATGACGATCCACAGGATCGCCAGCCAGCCGTTGACCCGCCGCATGAAGACGGGATCCCCCTGAACCATCGCCCACAGACTCTTTACCGGTCCCACGCATCCTCCTCACATCAACGGCCGGACGGTCCTGCCGACGGGGACTGTATCCGCGAACTCTGGGAATAAGCTGAAAGCGCGCAGGAGCAACCCGGCGCATCCCCCGCGCGTCAACAAAACTCAGGGCACGCCAGAAGGGGGATCGGGCCCGGGTGGGACTAGTCTCATTCCATGGCGAGAGACTATGGAACGATGGCGCGCGGCGCCGCCGGCGCGCGGTGACCTTTCTGTCCCTGGCGCTGATCGCCGTCGTCGCGCTGGCCGGCCCCCTGCTCGCGCTGCCGGTCCGCTGGAGCTTACCGGTGGTCCTCGGCGAATTGCTGGCCGGTGTCCTGATAGGACGCACGGGACTGGCGCTGGTGGACCCGGCGGACCCGACCTTCAGCCTGCTGGCCAACATCGGCTTCGCGCTAATGATGTTCGTGGCCGGAACGCACGTGCCGGTGAGGGATCCCGCGATCCGCTCGGCCCTGGGCCAGGGGGCACGCCGCGCCGTCCTGGCGGCCGCCGCGGCCGCTCTCCTCGGGACCGCCCTCGGCCTGGCCTTCGGCACCGGGCACGCACCGCTCTACGTGGTGCTGCTGGCCTCTTCCTCGGCCGCGCTGGTCCTGCCGATTGTCGACTCGCTCCGCCTCGGCGGACCGCAGGTGGTGGCCATGACGGCCCAGGTGGCGATCGCTGACATCGCCTGCATCCTCGCCCTGCCGCTGGCGGTAGACCCGCCCAATGCAGTCCGCACCGCCCTCGGGGCGCTCGCGGTGGGTATCTGCGCCGCCTCGCTCTTCTTCGCGCTGCGCTCGCTGGAGCGCAGCGGCACCCGCCAGCGCATGCATCGTCTGTCTGAGGACCGCAAGTTTGCCCTCGAACTCCGCATCCAGCTGGCGCTGCTGTTTGCCCTCGCCGGAGTGGCAAACTTCGGCGGCGTCTCGGTGATGCTGGCCGGCTTCTCCTTCGGCCTGGTGGTGGCGGCCGTCGGCGAACCACGACGCCTGGCACGGCAGCTCTTCGCCGTCAGCGACGGATTTCTCGGCCCGATCTTTTTTGTCTGGCTGGGCGCCTCCCTGAACCTGCGCGACCTGGCAGGCCATCCGGAGATGGCGGCGCTGGGTCTTTCGCTGGGTTTCGGTACCGTACTGCTGCACGCCGGCCTCAGGGCGTCCGGGCTGCCGCTGCCGCTGGGTGTGCTCTCCGCAGCCCAGCTGGGGATCCCTGTCGCGGCCGCCAGCATCGGGACGCAGCTCCATGTGCTGCAACCCGGAGAGGACGCCGCGTTGCTCCTGGGTGCGCTCGTCACCATCGCTGCAAGCTCGCTTGGCGGAGCACGTGCCGCCCGGTCCTTCGCCACGCCTCTCAAGGCCTGATGCCCGGCCTGATGCCCGGACACCCACCGGCGCTGGGGCCGGTACCGCCCCACGGGGCCAAAAATGAACATTCGTGCAGCAACCGACGCCGTATTACCCGCGAGTAGCCTTCCGGCGGAAGAAACCTCTGCACAAACGTGCAGAACTGTCTGCACGCGCGGGGCCCATTCCTACGCTGGAACGGTGGGCGTGAGCCGGATCACAGTGGGGACGGATCCCTAACTCACCTCCACTTCCCCCAACCCCTCGCCGATGAGGGGTCCAAGCGAAGAGGTATTTCAGTGTCCCACTCAAGCAAATCTGTCCGTACCAACCGCACCAGGGCCAAGGCCGCAGCACTGGGCGCAATGGCCCTGCTGTGCGGGTCCATGGCTGTCTCCCCCGCGGCCGGCGCCGACACCGTGGATGTCTCTCCTCCCGGTGCAAACGACTGGTCGTGCAAGCCCACGGCCCTGCACCCCATTCCGGTGATTCTCGTCCCCGGAACCTTCGAGAACATGGCGAAGAACTGGGCCACGATGGCGCCGGCCCTCAAGAGCGAGGGTTACTGCGTCTATGCCCTGAACTACGGGGCAACCAACGGCGTCGACGCCACCGGCCCGATCGCCGACTCCGCCGCGCAGCTGGCCCCGTTCGTCGATGCCGTGCTGGCCTCGACGGGTGCAAAGAAGGTCGACCTGGTGGGTCACAGCCAGGGCGGCATGATGCCGCGCTACTACATGGGATTCCTGAACGGCGCGAGGAAGGTCAACCAGCTGGTCGGCATCGCCCCGTCCAACCACGGCACCCAGGGGCTGATCACTCCCACGCCGGGTTCCGTGCCGCCGGCCACCTCTCTGGGCGGCTCCAATTGCCAGGCCTGCGTAGACCAGCAGGCGGGCTCACCGTTCCTGACCAAGCTCAATTCCATCGGGGATACGGTGGCCGGCCCGGCGTACACCGTCATCTCGACAACCCATGACGAGGTGGTGACGCCTTACCCGAGCCAGTTCCTGGCCGGCCCGGCCCGGAAGGTCACCAACATCACCATCCAGGACAAGTGCCCCGCAGATGTGATTGAACACGACCAGACGCCCAATGACCCCGTGGTCCAGCGTCTTGTTTCCAACGCGCTGGGCCGGCCCGCCGGTGAACCGGCGGACCCGGCGTACCAGCCCAGCTGCGTCTAAGCGCAACATTCGGGCACTCCCGGGTCGGCGGGGGCGGGCGGACGTAGAATCGAGCATGAATCTCGCCAGCCCGCCCCCCGCCCGGAACTGAGCCGCGCCGCCGTGCGCCGCCGTTGGCTCCGCAGTGCCCCGCCCGGCCTCAAGATCGTCCTAGATTACCGGCGGGCCTGGCTGAAGTCCGACCTTGCCGCGGGAGCCGCCCTGAGCGCTGCCCTGATCCCGGCAGGCATGGCCTACGCGGAAGCTGCCGGACTGCCCGCCGTCACGGGCCTCTACGCCTCGGTGATTCCGCTGCTGGCCTATGCCGTCTTCGGTCCCTCGCGGGTGCTGATCGTGGGGCCGGACTCCTCCTTGGTTCCGATGATCGCCGCCGCGGTCCTGCCCCTGGCGGCCGCGAAGTCCGCGCATGCCGTGGCCCTGGCGGGGGTGCTGTCCCTCCTGATCGGCCTGATGCTGATCATTGGCAGGTTGCTCAAGCTCGGGTTTGTCACCGGCCTGCTCTCCAAGCCGATCCGCGTGGGTTACCTCAACGGAATCGCCCTTGTGGTGATCGCCAGCCAGCTGCCCAAGCTCTTCGGCATCCCGGCCGCCGGTGGCTCCCTTGCGGAGAGCGTCGCCGCTACGGCCAGGCAATTGGCGCAGGGCGCGGCCCAACCGCTGGCATTGCTGTTCGGGGTCGGCACCATCGCGGTCATCCTGGGCTGCCGGGCGCTGCCCTGGCGGCTTCCCGGTGTGCTGCTCGCTGTGCTGGCATCCATGGCCGTCGCAGCGGCGGCCGGCCTCGGGTCCGCCGTGCCGGTGGTGGGTGAACTTCCGACGGGCCCGACCCCCACGGACCTGGGAAGCGTCCGCCCGGCGGAGGTGCTTGCGCTCCTCGGTCCGGCGGCCGGCATCGCCTTGATCGCCTTCGCCGACACTTCGGTGCTCTCCAAAAGCCTCGCCCGCCGCCGCGGCGACCACGTCAACGGGAACCAGGAAATGGGCGCCCTCGGCCTCGTGAACGCCGCCTGCGGGCTGTTTGGCGGATTTCCGGTCTCCGGAAGCGCCTCCCGAACCCCGATCGCGCTCGAGGCGGGGGCCCGGAGTCCGCTCAGCGGCGTGATTGCGGCTGCTCTCGTGGTGCTGTTTATGACCGCGGCGCCCGGGGTCACCGCGTTCCTTCCCTCCAGCACCCTGGCTGGCGTCGTGATCGTTGCTGCCGCCTCGGTCATCGACCTGAAGACGCTCGCGCGGCTGGTCAAAATGAGCCGGACCGAAGCCGCGCTCTTGCTCGCAACGTTCCTCGGCGTTGCCTTCGTGGGCGTGCTCGAAGGCGTTGTGGTCGCGATTGCCCTGTCCCTGATCGCGTTCGTCCTGCGCGCCTGGGATCCCTACCGGACGGAGCTGGCCAGCGTCGAGGACATACCGGGCTACCACGACCTCAACCGGCACCCGGAAGGCCAGCGTGTGCCGGGCCTGGTGATCGCACGCTTTGATGCTCCGTTGTTTTTCGCGAACGGCGCGGTGTTTGCCGAACACATCCGGACGCTCGTGGCGCGGGCCCCCGCCCCCGTGCGCTGGGTGGTGGTCGCGTCGGAGGCCATCACGGACCTCGACACCACCGCCCTGGACGATGTGGTTGAACTGGACGACGAACTCGCGCAGAAGGGCATCAGCCTGGTGTTCGCTGAGATGAAGGGTCCGATCAAGGACCGGCTGATCCGCTTCGGCGTGAGCAGCCGGTTCGGCCCGGACCACTTCTTCCCCACGGTGCATAACGCTGTGCGCAGCTACCGCAGGGAGTTCGGTCTGCCGTGATCCGGGCCGGTCGCTGCTGCCGCTAGCCGGTCACCCCGGTGATGCTGCCCGCGGGCTCTTCGGTGAGGTCGACGACGTCGGCCCCGGCGTTTTTCTTGACGGACTCCACGCCCCCGAGGGCGCTTGCCTTCGACTTATAGCTCTGCGAGGAGGCAACCACCTCGCCGTTGGCGGCCTTGAGACGGAACCTGAACCCACCGGACTTATCCTTGTAGACCTCGAATTTTCCAGCCACTTCGCACCCCTGACATCAACGTCGATGATCCGGCCGGACGGCCGATAATGCACAGGCTACTGCGGTACCCGCGGTCCGACCAGCGACCCGCCGGAGGACCCGCCAGGGCCGGCACGCGGCCGGCTCAGCCGCGCAGCGGAATGACGTCCACGCCGTCGTCGGGTCCGGTGATCACGAGCACCCTTTTGGCGCTGACCCCGGCCAGGGCCTCGGCCAGGCGGTCGGCGGACGGCCCGTGTGGCGCGCCCCCACCCGCGGCAGGCACCGGCTCGCCCCCTGCAGAAGTAGCCGCCAGCGCCGGCACGCCGACGTCGGCCCGGCTCCAGAGGGTGACCCCGGCCCCGGTCAGCTCTTCGACGGCGCGGCGAAGTGGCTCCGGGTCGGTGCCAGCCACCAGGATCACGTGCCCGATCGTGCGCTTCCGGCCGGCCCCCGCCGCCGCCTGCCGGGACCTGTCCTGCCGCCAGACAGCAAAGTGGTAGCCGGAGGCCAGGGCTGCCGCGACCAGCAGCCCAAGCGGCGCACGGATCCGGTCCACCAGGCTGCCACCCGTGACCTCGGCCAGGAAGAATTCGAAGAGCCGGTACCCGATGACGAGCAGGGCCACCAGGGCAACCGCGGCGCTGAGTCCGAACACGGCGACGAGGTAGACACGCCGCCCCATCGTCACCGCGTCGGCCTGCCGGTGCCACCGCGCCGGTTTCCATGCCAGCCACCAGACGCAGCCGCCCACGGCGAGGGAACTGATCCCGCCCAGCAGCAGGGTCCGGGCATTGCCGCCGGCCAGCGGTGACACCGCGATGGACAGTGCCGCGTTCAGGATCACGCCGACGCCGGTGGCTGCCGCCGCCAGGGCCACGCCCGAAGTCACCAGCACCCCCGCCTGCCGGGTCCGTTCCGCCCGGCCGGCGGCCGCGGCGCGGTAATACCGCCAGACCAGGGAGCCGACGGCGGCCGCGGCGATCGCCGGCCCCAGGGGGGCGAGCAGCTCCAGCAGGGAACCTTGCCGGTCAAATACCAGGCGTAGCAACACAAAGAGCACGGTGCCGGCGCCGCCCAGCGCCAGTAGCCCGGCCGCCAGCACGCCGACGACGATCACCCCCACGTCGGCGAACCCGCCCCGCAGCCGGCGCGCGCCGCCCCGGACCCAGTGCCACCACCAGACCAGCGCTCCCCCGGCCGCCCAGATCAGGTCCTGGAGGGTGGATTGCCACCACGGGTCGGCGGTCGAGGTGAGGTCCATGGACCCGCGGATTGCGACGTCCAACAGGCGGCCGAGGGCCGTCACCGCCGCTTCGACGCCCAGGCCCAGCCCGAAGTAGGTACCGATCACGGCGGGCACGGTCGCGAGCACGAGCGCGCCCCGGGCAGGATGCCGCCACATCCAGCGGTGCCACCACCAGACCAGGGCCCAGACCAGCCCGACGGACAGCGGCGAGCGCCAGTCCGGATTGTCCGCGCCGAGGAAGGAGGCAGCCATCGCCAGCAGTGACGTCACAAACAGCACCAGGGAAATCGTGTAAAGGGCCGCCACGTAGAGGCCCCACGACGGCGCGGACCGCTCCCCGTCCTCGGGCAGCCGGCGCCAGACGAGCCACCAGAGCAGGGCGGCCAGCGGACCGCCGATCAGGGTGAACGCCAGCGATAACGCCAGCCCCTCAACGCCCTGTCCGGCCAGCACCTGCCCGGAGCGCAACAGCCGCTCCAGCAGCCCGCTGAGCCCGTTGGCTGCGATTACCACGAGGGCGAACAGCAACACGAAGACCACCAGGCGGCGCACCTTCGCCTGGGCCCACCCTGTCACGGGGGCGCCGTGATCCCGAGTGTCGCTCATTTTTTCAGCACCCCGCCCGCGCAGGTCTGGAGGCTGTAGGGCAGTTCGTTGATCCTCCATGCGCCCGCCACTTTGACCAGCCCAATGACGCCTTCCTCGGCGTACTCCGAGGGGCCGAAGGGACCATCCGGGGCAGAGTGCACAATCGAGACCTTCACCGTCGCGGTTTCGCCCCGCTCGGTGGCGGTGATCAGGACAACCCGGCTTGCCTGGGCGTTGCCATAGTAGGTGGCGCACCGGGACCGGGCGTTGTCCGTGAGGTAGGCGTCCGCTGCAGCGGAATCGGCGTCGATGACGGCCTTGCTGTAGCGCTGCACGACTCCCGCCGGGGACGATTCGTCCAGCGGCTGCGGTTCTCCGCGAAGAAACACCACGGCCAGCGCCACCACCACCAGGACCGCGATCGCCGCCACAATGCCCAACAGGACCTTGTCGGGCCGGCGGTCTCCGGGAGCCGGCTCCGGGTCCGGAACCTTCGCTACGTCGTCGTATGCCGCTGCCGGCGGTCCGGGGTCAGGCGGCGGTTGGCTCATGCCGTCAGTATGGATGGCCGTCACAGCACCGTCATGGTGTCTTTAGGCCCTTTCAGTGATGGCGCGGGTCGGCGACGCTGGCAGCAAACACTACGCTCATACGGGGAACCATGCGGAAAATCTTCGGCCCGAAACTCTCGGGCTACCTGCTGCTGCTCGTCGGACTGACGGGCATCATGCTGGGCGCCGCGCCGGCCGCGCTCGCGGTGCCGCCCGCCGACGTCGTGGTGGCGGACCGGGCGGGGGTCCTCGACAGCAACAATCTGCTGCCGGCCCTGCGAAAGATCGATTTCTACCAACCCACCAAGGTGGCCGTGTACACCTACAACGGCAGCGCCGCGGACAACCTCAACGAGGAGGTGCTGCGCTTCGCCCGTGCTGAGCACCCGGACTGGATCAGCCCGGACGGGCAGAAGTGGGCCGACGGTCTCTTCATCTTCGCGCTGGATCCGGTGGGCCGGCACGTCGGAACCTACATGGGCGAGGACCGGAAGGTGTCCCTCGAGCAGCGCGATGACATCCAGAACGCCTCCAAGGACCTGTTGCGCGATGCGCAGTGGACGGAGGGAACCGTTGCCGGCATCCGCCGCGGCGCAGAGCTGATCAACCAACCCTGGTACCGCTCCACCGCCTTCCTCGTCACGGCCTGGAGCACCGCCGGGGCTGTGGTGGCCGGCGCAGGCACGTGGCTGCTGGTGCGCTGGCGGACAAGGGTGGGCAGCCGCCGGGAGATAGCCCGCGGGGACGCGAACTACGCCAACGTGAGCATGGACCTGCAGGTCACCGAGCTCAACGCCGGGACCATCCCGGAGTCCTCGCGCTACGGCAGCACGGTGCTGGAAAAACACCGCACCTTCCTGAGCCGGTACGCCGCCGCCACCGGGCTTTCCAACCAGGTTCACGCGCTGACGCGGCGCCAGCTAAGCCGCCGGGCGAGCCTGTCGCTGGCCCGGCAGTATGCGGATGCAGCGGCCGAACTCGATGCCTTGGACGACGTCATTTCCGACACGAATGCCCTGCTGAACCGCGGGTCCAGCTGGGCGACGGCCTGGGACCGGCAGCTCGCCCCCTTCCGCAACGACCTGGCCGGCATCGAAGGCCTGCTGGCGAAGAGCCATGGCGAGGGCGGTTCGGCGACAGCCGCCGCGCTTCGTTCATTCCGGGACCGCAGCCAGCGTGATATCGAACGTTGGACGGCAGAGCTGTCCGACGGCAGCATCAGCCCGGAGACCGCGCTGGACCGGCTGCGCGACGCCCGGACCGAACTCTCGGAGCTGCTGCGGAGCCATGCGGAGACGGTGATCGCCGGCTACGCCCGCAACGACCGCGAGGCCAGGCTGATGCGCAAGGAAATGGAGCAGGCCCAGGCCGGGACCGGCAAGAAGCAGCGGCCCCGCTACGAGCCCAGCATCCTGGGCACTGTCTACCCGTCCTACTACTTCTTCTCGGTCCCCACGTTCAACGCCGGCCTCAGCACCGGCGTCTCAAGCGTCAGCACGGCCCGCGGCGGCACCACCACGGGATACGGCGGCAGCGGCGGCAGCTTCTCCGGCTCCGGAAGTTCGTCCACTTTCTAGGAAATTCTTATCGACAACGGCCGGACAAGCGAGGATTCTTGGCCCCGTAAGCAGTTCATTTCCTTGATCGAAAAGAGGGAGTGCAATGTCCGCAAACGTTGTTACCCAGCTGCAAGTGAAGTCCCACAATTCCCCCGATGAGAAGCGCCGGCCGGACAAGAGCGAGATCGATATCGTGTCCGTTGGCGACTACACCATCGGCCGGTTCAGTTTCGAGCCGGGGTGGCGCTGGTCCGAATGCATCAAGCCCGTGGTGCACACGGATTCCTGCCAGAACAGCCACGTCGGTTTTTGTGTCTCCGGCAAACTGACCGTCGAAACGACCGACGGCGGCCGGATCGACATCGGCGCCGGCGATTCCTACACCATTCCGCCGGGCCACGACGCCTGGGTGGAAGGCGGGGACCCGTTTGTCGGGGTGGAATTCCTAAGCGCGGCCTCGTTCGCCAAGGGCGCGGAATAGCGGTTCAGCCCGGAAAAAGCGCGGCCGCAACTGCCCGAGTCAGCTGATGGATGAGCCGGGTGGGAGTCGTCATGTCTGGGGTTTCCTCGCCCAGCGTGTACACCACGAACGCGTAGGCGCGGCCGTCCCGGACAAGGATGCTGGCGTCGTGCAGGTTGCCGTACAGCAGGCCGTACTTGTGGAAGACGACGACGTCGGGCGGCAGCGCCGCCGGGATCAGCGTTTCCATGTTCGTGTCCTGCATGTAGGAGAGCAACTGGGCTGTGTTCCGCGGGCTGAGCAGTTGCCCGGAATAGAGCAATGCCAGCGTCCGGGCCATCTCAGCCGGCGTTAGCGTGTTATAGCTGCGGTCATAGTCGATGCCGATCGATGCCGCGTAGTCCGTCAGGCGCTGGGCTCCGATAGCTTCGAGGATCAGGGCCCACGAATCGTTGTCGCTTTGCTGAATCATCTGGCGGATCTGCTCCTCCGCGGTGCTCGCGCCCAGCGGCTCGGTCAGCGACATCTCGCCCGCTTCGGTGAGCCGGTAATACGCGGCTGCGGCCAGCACTTTGCCGGTGCTGGCCGCGGTGAACTTGCTCCGCACGCCGTACTCATGCACATCGCCGGCCATCACATCGATCAACGCCACCCCCAGATCGCAGTCTCCATTGGCCCCGATGATGCTGTTCAACTCTGCGTCGAGTTCGGGCCCGATAGACGGCGCCCCCGGAACGGCGGCGGCCGCCCTCAGCTGCCCACCCTGGTACCCGGGGCTGTCCGCCGGTACAGGCCGCGCGGCGGCCGCGGACGACGGCGGTGCGGAAGCGTCTGCCGGCAGGGCCGGTTCGAGCGTCGAAGTTGGCGGCGCCGTGCCGGCTGCCGATGCGGGCGGCTGCACGGCGACCGTCGTCGGCGCCGCCGGCGACGTCGAAGCCGGAGCCGGAGCCGGAGCCATCGCAGCCGCCGTGCCCCCCGGCGGCGGGCCGGCGAATGCCGCGGTGGACGGGACGGCCGCCTGTCCCACGGTGTAGACGGTGGTGGCCAGCACCAGCGAGAGGATGGCGCCGATTCCGGACAGGGTCTCAACGCTGGGCCGCGCGGGACGCCCCCGCCATGGATGCCGGATCCTGTGCCGGCCTAAGCCGCCCTGCCGCGCCACACCCACAAGCCATCATCCCCGGCCGGTCGAGTCGACTCGCGGCCCGGTGCCAACGGGCGTGGATACAGGCATGCAATTCCTCCAGTCACAGGCATTTGAAAAACCGAGGGCCTTCAAAGTCCCTGAATTCTGCCCTCTGGAGGACGCCGCAGCAAGGGCCGCACCTTGAGAAATCCTTGGCTCAGGAACCAAGCTCCTGACGCCTGAACCGCAACTCGCGCTGCGCGCCGCGCAGCGGGGAGCCGCCAAAGGGCAGTTCCTCCAGGCGGATGGCCCCAGCGGCCGAGAGCGCGGTGCGGTTGGCCCCCGCCGCGGCACGCTGCGGCAGCCCCAGCGTGTCCGCGAACTCCGCCCAGTGCCTGGCCTTCAGATTCTTGGTTTTGCCCGCTACGGGCAGCGCCAGGGTCTCGTCCCCGTATAACAAGGTGCACGAAACGTCGTACACGGGGGCCATGACGAAGCCGCCGGGACCGCCCAAGACCGCCAGGTTCTTCGCGTGGAGGTCGCCGTTCCCGGTCAGCCACGCGAACAGGAACTGTAGGTACAAATTGCGGCTGGCAACCAGAGGCGCCTTGCAGATCCCGGACAGGGCGGCAGCCACCTGCTCGGAGCTCACGCCGTACTTGGAGGCCGGGGGAAGGCCCAGGACCTGCGTGCCGTCCTCCAGCGGCAGCCGGTGCCATACGCCGTCGGCCGTCCTGACGCGGTCGAACCGTTCGACGAGAAGCCCGGGCAGGCCATTCCGGTCCGCGATGACGGAGCTTTTCGCCACGGGGATCTTCAGCGCCTTCGCGCCGGCCAGATGGGCTGCCTCGTTTTCCACCAGATGGGGATGTTCCGGCGGATCCAACTTCAGCAGGTAGCGGTGCCCGCGCAGGGCCAGCGGCGTCGTCAGCATGGAGGCGCTCGTCTTGCGCTGCACGCCGGGGATGCCGTGCAGGTCGACGGTGTTGGCGAGGAAGGAGAAATCCAGTTCCCCAGGCCGTGAGGTGTCGGCCAGCGCCGCCGGCTCGGCCGGAGGTTCGCCTGCGGGCACCACCTGAATGTCGCCGGGCACGTCGGACCCGACGGCGAGCAGCAGGGTCAACTCGTCGTCGAAACTGGTCTTGGTGGCGTTCTTCAGCACCGTGAGCCGGTGGCCCTCAGGAAGCAGACCGGCAAAGAAGGCGGGCAGCGCGCCGCCAGCGGCTTCCACCGCTGCCTCGGACAGCGGCAGCGACACCGCGACAGACGGGTGCCCGGCAGCGAGGTAGTCGGCGCGGTAGGAAAAACGCACCCCGCCTTGGCCGGTCCGGGCCAGTTGCCCGGCGAGCAGGCCGTTCTTGTAGACGTCGGCGGACCGGACGAAGCGAAGATCCTGCAGTTCGGCGGGCATCAGGCCACCGCGAGCTTCAGGCCCAGCACATTCGCCACGGCCACTACGGCCTGCAGCGAGGGATTGCCGGTCCCGGTCTCGATGGCGCGAACGGTGCGCTCGGACGTGCCGGCCAGGTGTGCCAGGTCCTCCTGCGTCAGCCCGGCCTCCTTGCGGTTCCGGCGGATCCCCTCCGCAATCGCTGCCACATCGCCCACTGCACTCCCCCTCCAGACGGGTCCGCCGTCTGTATCCGGCATCATATTGCCGGTTGGGCGGAACGCTCCCTCTATCCTGCCGGAATAGGTACGTTTCGGCAAGATACTGCCGAAACCGCCGACTTCGTTCACCGCAGTCGCGCCGGCACACCAAACCGGCTGCATGTTGCCGATTTGGCCTGCGGGCACTCCCCCTTCCCGCCGAACCGTTCCACCACCGGGCATTCCGCGCGTAGGCTCGGCCCATGCGGAAGATCATCCTTGCCCTGCAGGTCTCTCTGGACGGGTATATGGAAGGCCCCAACCGGGAAATCGACTGGCACCTGGTGGACGACGAACTCCACGGCCACTTCAACGACGAGCTCCGCACCATGGGTGCCTTCCTCGACGGCCGCATCACCTATGAGCTGATGGCCGGCTACTGGCCGACGGCGGACCGGGACCCCTCCAGCACGCCAGCGGAGGCCGAGTTCGCGGGGATCTGGCGGGAGATGCCCAAGATCGTCTACTCCAAAACCCTGGAGCGCGCCGACTGGAACACCACGGTGGCGCGCGAGGTCGTCGTCGAGGAGGTGCTGGAACTAAAGGCGCAGCCCGGCGGCGACCTGGCCCTGGGCGGCGCCCAACTGGCAGACAGCTTCCGCCGGCTCGGACTCATCGACGAGTACTGGATCTACATCCATCCGGTGCTGCTGGGCCGCGGCACACCGCTCTTTAAGCCCTCGGACAGCCGGACCGCGCTCACGCTCGCCGAAACGAGGACTTTCGGCAACGGTGTGGTCCGGCTGCGCTACACCCGCTGAGCCGCACCGGACACGCGAAGGCCAGTGGCCGGCTGTCGTGGGGACAACCGGCCACCGGCCTTCGGGAGCAGTGCTTGCGCGGTGACTACGCCCCGGCGCGGACGAAGGTCACGCCGCCGGTGGCCGTGAGCCAGGACAGCGGGTGCGAGATCGTCTGGTTGGATCCGTTCATGCCGCCGCTGATCGCCTGGCCGTTGCCGGCGTAGATGGCGACATGGCCGGACTGGACGATCATGTCGCCGGGCTGCGGGTCGGCCACAACCTTGCCGTAGTTCATGAACTGCTGGGGACCCAGGTCACCGACCGGGATCCCGGCAGCACCAAGGGCCTTCTCGACCATGGCAGTGCAGTCCTGGGTGATGCCGATCTGGCTGTAGGCGGCAGAGAGCATCGCAGCGTTGATTCCGCCGGCCGCCGGGGCCGGGGCAACGGCTGCCTGGACGGTGATCTTCGGCGCGGCCGGCGCTTGAGCGACGGCGGGCGCGGCCGGCGCAGCGACGGGCTTGGGCTGCTCGATCACCGGCGCCGGCGTGGTTGCCACCGCCGGACGGTCGAAGCTGATCTTCACGGCGGAATCAGCAGCAACCGGTGCCGAGACCTTGCTCGCGACGTCGACGGAGGATGCGGGGGCGGAGTCGCGTTCTGCGGACGCGGCCGCCGCGTTGGCAGCCATGCCGCTCGTCAGGACGAGGCCGGAGGCGGCCATAATAACTGCGGCCTGGCGGCCCACAGTGCCTGGCTTAATCGAAAATGCCGAGGTCCGTCCGGCAGGGGCGTCGGAACGATGGCGCGCAGCAGTAGTGCTTGAAGTCATGTTTGTAGCCTCTCCCAATGCCTGCGAGGTGAGCTGTCGGATTCGGATGGGAGGCACCCGGCCGCGGACCCGCCAGAGCGGGCTGTGCGGCTTCACCCCAAGACCTGCCGGAACGGCAAGTCGAAAGTGGTTTCCCCGTCTCTGCCAGAAGGTTGCATTCGGATCCCGGGCCGCGGCAGAGTTAGGCAATCGGCTCGGAAGCGCCCGTATCGGAAACAAACAGGCACCCATCCACGGTAACGGTACCCGGCGGTAATGTCACATTCAGGTAACGACGGGGTGTCCAGGCAGGGAATTTTGCCTAGGGTGCCGGCAGCCGCAACGCATAGGATGAGGTCAGCCAGCATTACCTCAAACGGAGGGCCCCGCTATGAACAGGCACTGTGTCGCCATCTGCCAGCTAAGCGATCAGCCGCAGGAAGACTTCGACGTTAACACGGAGCTACTGGTTCTCGAGGGCGGGGAAATCCACGTGGCGACGTGGGACGCCGAACCTCGCGACGGCGGATTCGACGTCCACGTGCTGAACGACCGGGTGGATGCCCTCGGTTTTATGGTGGTGACCGACTGGCAGTTCCTCGATGGCAAGGCGTACGCCGTGGTGGAGCGCCGGACGGAGCCTTAGGGAAGCCTGCCGAGGACCTGGTTGACCACGTCCGCGCCCTCCCGGGCCGCGGCGTCGAAGTTGAGCGTGTCCGCAGCGGTGCCGTTGACGCTCTGCCGGTAAATGACACGCCGGCCCGTACCTGCCGGCCGGGGACACTTCCGTTGAGCCTGCGGCCGCAGTGCTGCTGCCCGTTGATGGGACGCCGACGGTGGCCGGGCCCGTCCCCTGTCCGCCCGCGCACGCGCACGCGGCCAGTACGAGGGTTGCCGCCGGGGCCCGCTTGGCTAGAACCGCAGCCCCGGGCGATCCTTGCCCACATCCGCGAGCACCCGGTGCACCGCTTCCCGGACCAGGTCGCCATCGCCGTCATGGTTCCCGCCGCTGGGATCCGCCGCAGTGCCGGGACCGTGGGCCCGTGTTCCCTTGGCTTGCCGCACAAAGCCCTCCCAGTCGCCGCTGCCGGCCCGGAGTCCGCGCAGTGGCGCCAGCAGGGCTGCGCGGCGCAGCCAAGGGTCCGGGTCCTGCAGCCACCGTTCCATGACGGCCTCCGCCCGGCTCCGGCTGAGGCCGTCAAGGCCGGCGATGAGAGGCCCGACGACGTCGACGGCCAGCGGATCTGCCAGCTCGCGAAGGCGCGCGGTGCGCAGGAAGCCCTCGATCCGGGTCAGGTCCGAGTTGTCCAATTCCGCGAGGCGGGACTGCAGCAGGACGACGGCGGCGAGGCGGCGCTCGAAGACGGGCACCGCCCACAATTCCGAGCTCAGCGCCGTGATCCCGTCGCGGCCGAGGCGCCGGTAACGTCGGAGCGCGTCCCTGACCGTGCCCCGGACGGCACCGACTGACGCACCGTAGGACCCGAGGTCCGGACCGAAGCGGGACTGCGCCTCCTCGGCCCGCTGCCAGGAACTCTCCCGCTGCAGCGCCGCGTCAATGAAGTCACCGGCCTCGCTCATGGCTCCATTCTTCCGCAGGCGTCGGCCGGGACCGTGCACCCGGGTTCAGCCTTGCGCGGTGAACTTTCCCCGCGCGATGCTCTCGGCGGAATGGGCCGGATTCCCGTCGTAGGGCTCATTGGAGATATCCAACACCGGATAGTCGGCCAGGTTCAGTCCCCCCGGCAGGACGAAGGACCGGGTCCCCTGGCCCAGGACCCCAAGGCTGACCATTTTGGACAGGTCGGCGGATCCCACCCAGACCTCGCGGAAGCCCGTCAGTTTCTCCTCCGGAAGGCTGATAACCAGCTGCCGCGTTCCGTCAGGGAACTTCTCCACAAGTGCGCTGCCGCTGGCCGAGTGTCCTGCCAGCGGAGCCAGTGCCGCTTCGGCCAGAAGGACCGCCGTGGGCTTCGGCGAGGTCGGTGCTGCCACCGGCGGCTGGGTGGGGCCGAAAATCGTCAGCGCCGTCCACGCTCCGGCGGCCCCCAGCAGGACCCCCGCGGCGGCGCCGAGGAGCCACGGTCCCCGATGCGGGAAGCTACCGCCACCTTGGCGGCCGCCTCGTTCCCGCCCGACGGTCGGCCGGGACCCGGGGTCCGCCAGGATGTCGCCGCCAGGGGCGGCCGGGTCCGCGGGTCCGGCGCCCTCGGCCGCAGGACCTCCGAGTGGGTCCTCGGCCAGTGCGGGTGAGAGCCCAAGCGCTGTGTGGATCGCGGCCCAGGTGTGGCTGCCGGGCGGTTCCAGTTGCACCTGCTCCGGAGTGACGGTGGCGACATACACGGTATGGAGCAGGCCCTCGAGCGTTGTGCAGCACCCGCTGCAGCTCTCCAGGTGGAGCGTTTCCTCCGCGTCGGCGGGCCGTTCGCCCAGCGCCAGCAGTGCAAGGAGTTCGTCGTCAAGATGATCCATGTTCCACCTCCAGCCGGGACCGCAGCCGGGCGAGGCTGCGGCGGATATGGCTCTTGACCGTGCCGAGCGGAAGGTCGAGCCTGGAGGAGATCTGGTCGTGCGTCAGATCCTCGTAGAACGCCAGCCGCATGATCGCCGCCTGCGGGTTCCCCAGGCGGTCAAGTTCGTCGTCAAGGGTCAGCCGGTCCGCGAGCGCCTCGGCGTGCGGCCGGTCGGCGCCGGCAGCGGGGTCAGCGACCAGGTGCAGGGCGGCGCGCTCAACGTCCCGCCGTCGGGAGCGGGCGGACAAAGCATCGGCAATGGCGTTCCGGGTGATCCCTATCAGCCAGGCGGGCAGCCGTGCGGAGTCCGGGCGATAACTGGTTCGCGATTTCCAGGCACGGATGAAGACCTCCTGGGTGACGTCGTCGGCGGCACCGTGCTCGCGCAGCGCCCTCAGCGCCAGCGTATGGACCAGGGGCCCAAGCATGCGGTAGGCGTCCGCAAGCGCCCGTTCCTCACCCGCGGCGAAGGCATGGTCAATGTCAACATCCCATTCACGATCGGCAGCCTCCAAAGGGTGCTCCTTAGAGCGGCAGTGAGCCCTGTGGAACGCCATTATTCCCCCGCGCCGCCCGCTCTGCAATGGCTGCGACGCCGGACAGACGGCTGGCGGGGCCGCGGTCACCGCGGTCCCGCCACCCGATTGGCGCCCAGTCAGCACCATGCCGGAACCCTTAGTCGTCGTGCTTTGACGACTTCACCACTTGTACGGCAAGGCCAAGGTTGTGGTCGGCCAGGCTGCCCCAGGCGTAAACGATTGTGTTCTTGCCCTCGCTGACCTTCACGTCCGCCGGGCCAATCAATGGGTCCGTGCTTCCCTCCGCTGCAACGGCGGCTGAGATGGTGCCCGCCTTAAGCGTGAGCTTCTTCTCGTGCGGGTTCTCGAGGCCCCTGATCACGGCTTTGCCACCGGCAAGGACGTCGACGGCGGGTGCTGCGGCTACGTGCCGGACCGTGAGTTTGCCCTTGCCATCGGGGCTGGCCGAGGTGTCATTCTTGAAGAGGGTGGCCGTGGGCTTTCCGTCCTCCGTCAAATGCGCAACGCCTGTGTAGTCCCGGCCTTCTTTCAAGTCAACTTCAACGGGTCCGATCACCGGGTTGTCGGCACTCGTGGCATCCGCGCCCGTGATGGCGATCTTGTGGTCTCCAGCGCGGATGTCCAGCGGACCAGCCAGGCTTCCCGGCGTGAAGTTGTCCAGCGTCAGTTTTCCATCCACCCAGACGTCCACGATAAGTCCCGGGACGCCGTGGAGCACCGAGAGCTTTGCTGTGTCGTGGTCATGGTGATTTCCGCTTGCCTGCGCAGGGGCCGCAAGGGCAAGTCCGGCCAGCAGGGTCAGTGCGCCGACAGCTGCTGAGAGAGATTTCGTGTGCATGTGGAGCTCCTCATTGAGGCCCGAATGCGGGCGTTTTCGCTTACACCCTTACTACCGCCCGCGCCCCTGCCCCGGATGCAGTTTGCGGCACTTTATTTCCGGCCCGGCCGCGCCGCGGTGACGGACGGCGTTTTGCGAACAAAGGTTACGATCGAGTAACGTTGGCGGCTGGCCCAAGGGCCAGGCCCGAATGCAGGGCCCCGGATGCCCGCTTTTGCGGGGCACCGCCGCGCCGGTTGGCGCCTGCTCGCCCTGTCCGCCAGGCGGGGATGAAAGACGTTGCAAGACTTTCGCCATCGGGTCGATCGCGCCGATCGCTTGCGCCAATTCAATATCCCGGAGGGGTCACTTGTTCAAGAAAATTGCCATCACCGTTACCCTCGGTGCCTTATCGCTAACCGGATGCAGTGCCGCGTCCACAGCCGGTCCCACCGGGCCGAGCACGGCTGCCAGCCCGACGTCGTCCTCCCGGGCCGCCGCCCCGGCGTCGACGCCGGCCACGTCTTCCGCGCCCGCTCCCGCCGCGACCACCACCGCGTCAGCGCCGGCGACACCGCCCGCAGCCGCACCTCCCGCCCCCAGCACTCCGCCCACAGCTCCGGCGGCAGCACCCGCGGCGCCGGCGGCGCCCGCGGTACCCCCGGCTCCGGCGGCTCCCGCCGGCGACGGAGCCCAGGCCGCCGCCGCCTTGGGCTGGGGTCCAGTACTGGCCGGCGACGAGTTCTCCTACACGGGCGCTCCGGACGCCACAAAATGGGGCGTCTTCAACGGCGCCGGCCATGCAGGCAAGGGCGTCCGCAGCCCTCAGGCGTGGTCGGTGGCCAATGGTGTCGCCACAGTCACCGGCGATGCGGCAGGAACCACCGGCGGGATGTCGGCAAAATTCGGCCAGCAGAAGTACGGCCGCTGGGAAACCCGCATGAGGACCAACGCCCGCGACCCCGAATACCACCCGGTGCTGCTGTTGTGGCCGAACAACAACACCTCGCCCAACTGTGCCGAGGTGGATTACGCCGAAGGCACCTCCAACACGGCCGCCATGAAGTTCTTCCTGCACTACGCCTGCAGCGGCGGGGACTTCCAGGCGACGGCGGCCACGCCAATCGACACGACGCAGTGGCACAACTACGCGGTGGAGTGGACTCCGGCCGGCATCACCGGCTACATCGACGGCGTGCAGACGTTCACCGATAAGAACCCGGCGCACCAGCCCACGGTCGGAATGCACCAGACGATGCAGCTGGACTGGTTCCCCGACGGCACTGCCACCAGCCCGTCGCAGATGCAGGTCGACTGGGTCCGCGTCTACCAGTAGGACTCGAGCGGCCCGGCAGCGCTCCTAGCGGGCAGGGGTCCAAATCCTCTGGTGCCGCGGAAGCACGGGGCGGAGGCTGGGCGCAGCACATCTTTCGACGGCAGGGAGTCCAGTCGTGCGCCCAGGTGCTGCAGCAAACCAAAACCCCAGAAGTTCCTCGCCGAGGCAACGCTGGTCACTGGCGTGCGCCGCTGCCGTGCTGGCGCTGGCCGGCTGCACGCCGGGATCGCCGTCCCCTCCTGCCAGCAGCGCCCCTGCCGCGTCCGGCGCTTCGACCGGCGCGTCGGCGTCGGCGACTGAGAAAGTCCTGTCGGACGAGGAGCTGATGGCCCTCGTGGACCGGGCGATCAACGGCGCCCAACAGGGCACCGGGAGGGTCTCGAAGACCGCGGACCTGAGGTCGCGCCTGCAGGGGCGGCCGGAACCCGCGGACCGGGCCGCCGTCGAGCCCGGCGTATGCGGAGTCTTCCGGCCGCGGAGCGCGCCGACAAGCCGCGCCGACCTCGGCATGAATTTCGCGGCAGGCGTCCTAACCCTCACCGGTGCCTGGTCACGCGAGACCGTGGCCTTCGTCCTGGCCAGGAGCGCGCCACGGGACGCCGTGGTCGCCGCGGATTTCGCTTACGCCGAAGAACAAGCCGTAGCCTGCGCGGCCTTCCGACAACTCTCGCCCGACGCGCCGCCGACCACGGTCCGGCTGCAGAGCGTGCCGGAACTGGGGGAACGGGCCTACGCCACGGTTTCAAGCCCCCAGTCAGCCCCGGGGACTCCCCCGGCCGCACCCACCGTTTCCCTGCAGGTCCTCAAGGGAACGGTGTCGTTCGGGCTGAGCCGGCAGGCACCGCCCAGCGCCTCCGCCGACGAACTCACGTCCGCCCTGACGCCCCTGGTCCAATTGGCCCGAAAACTGGTCGCGGAGTATGCCGCGGACTCCCCCGCGGCTTCCCCGCCGCCGGCCAGCCCGACGGCCGGCGCGCCATCGAGCCCGACGCCCAGCCCGCCGTCGGCGTCACGGACACCAGGCCCCACAGCATCCCGGCCGGCACCCCAACATCAGACTCCCGAGCAACTGGCGCGGCTGCTGCAAGGCATTACCGGACCCAGCGGAAGCCCGGCCCAGGTGCTGGAGGGCCGCTACGCTCCCACCTCGCCGGCAGCCCCACCCGGCCCTTCAGCACAGAGCTGCACGTATGACGACGCAGCATACCTCGCCTCACTCGGCGGAGCCGCGACCCTGGTGGCCGAGATCCCCGGCACGGGCCAGGCACCGGACCAGATCAGCCTGCGGCTCATCAGCCTGCCCGCACTGCCTCCGGACGCATCTGCCTTTGACCGCCGGGCTGCAGACCTCGGCAGTTGCACCTCGGTTCAGGAAAGGGTGCCGGGAGGCGCCCCCCGGACGTGGTCGCCCCTCAAGCACCTCACCGTCGATACCAGCGGGCAAACGGGATACGCCGTGGTGTACATGCTGCCCGACGGGACCGGCATCCGGCACGTTTTGGTCGGCGCCCGCAAAGGAAACCTGTGCGTCGAAAGCGAAACCAAGACACTTTCCGACAGCGCCGTCCAGCAGGCCGCGGACGGTCTCGCGGCCACCATCAACAAGGTGATGGCCAAGGTGGGCGGCTAGGCCCCGCGTTCCCGCCGACGCCAGCCGCAAGCGGCTTGCGTGATACCCCCGGGGGTATTATTGTTGAAGTCAGAAGAGGAAGGAATCCCTTCCCCGTCTACCTCAAGAAGGAGCACCCTGAATGCTTATCGAGCGCATCTATGACGAAGACCTCGCCCAGGCCAGCTATTTCATCGGCTGCCAGGCCAAGGGTGAAGCGCTGGTCGTTGATCCCCGGCGCGACATCGCCGTCTACGAGAACCTCGCCGCCGCCAATGGCATGAAGATCGTGGCCGTCACCGAGACCCACATCCACGCCGATTTCCTCTCCGGGACCCGTGAACTGGCCGCCGCTACCGGCGCGACCGCCTACGTCTCCGGCGAGGGCGGAACGGACTGGCAGTACGGTTTCGACGCCGAGCGCCTGAACGACAGCGACGTCATCACGCTGGGCAACATCACGGTCAAAGCCCTGCACACCCCCGGCCACACCCCGGAGCACCTGTCCTTCCTGATCACCGACGGCGCGTTCGCCGACCAGCCCGGCTACCTGCTCTCGGGCGACTTCGTGTTCTCCGGCGACCTGGGCCGCCCGGACCTGCTCGACGAGGCCGCCGGCGGCGTCGACACCCGCTTCCTCGGCGCGAAGCAGCTCTTCGCCAGCCTGCGGGACAAGTTCCTGACCCTGCCGGACCACGTCCAGGTCCACCCGGGCCACGGCGCCGGCAGCGCCTGCGGCAAGGCCCTGGGCGCGATCCCGTCCTCCACCGTCGGCTACGAACGGCTCTACGCCTGGTGGGGCCCGTACCTCGCGGCCAACGACGAGCAGGGCTTCATCGACGAACTCCTCGACGGCCAGCCCGACGCGCACGCCTACTTCGCCCGGATGAAGCGTGAAAACCGCGAAGGCCCGGCCGTCATGGGCAAGCGCACCCCGCTGGCCGAACTCGCCACCGTCGACGTCGCCGCCGGCCTGGCCGAGGACACCCTGACCTTCGTGGACACCCGGCCCAACGGCCAGGTCCACGAAGGCACCGTCGCCGGGTCGCTGAACATCCCGGCCGGCAAGTCCACCGCCAGCTTCGGCGCCTGGGTCGTGAACCCCGAAACCGACAAGAACCCGCTCGTCCTCCTGGCCCCCAGCCAGGCTGACGCGCAGGAAATGTGGGACCACCTGGTCCGCGTCGGCATCGACAACGTCGCCGGCTACCTCACGAGCATCGAGGGCCTTCCCGCCAGCACCCCGAAGCTGATCCAGCCCGAGGAACTCGAGGGCTTCGACGCCGCCATGGTCCTGGACGTCCGGAACCGCACCGAACACGCCGCCGGGCACATCCCGGGCTCGTACCAGCTCAGCGGCGGCCGCGTGATGTGGCACCTGGACGAACTCCCGGCCGAAGGCACCATCGTGTCCTACTGCCAGAGCGGCGTCCGGAACTCCGTCGCGGCCAGCGCCCTGCGCCGCGCCGGCTACGACGTCGTCGAACTCGACGGCAGCTACGCCGGATGGGCCGCATGGCAGCAGACCCGGGAAACCATCCCGGCCAGCTAACCCGGCCCATAAGCACGGCCGAACAACGCCAAGACCATCGGCGGGCCCCTACGAGGGGTGCCGCCGATGGTCTTTGTCGTGCCCAGGCCAATGCGCGATCCGGCCTGCGGCTTGGCGGGGCGCGCTATCCGGAACCTTTGATGATCACGGCCACGGCCGGCGCGGCGATCCCGGGCGGACGACGCGGACGCCTCGGACGCTTTCCTCACGGTCATGAGTCATCCGGCGTACCCCCTGAGCGTATCCGTCGCCGCCCACCATGCCACACCGAGACGCGAAACCCCTGTATCTCGACGGGGCCCCACGCTCCCGCCGATGGCTCCGCGGATGCAAAAAGGCACCGGAGGAATCCATCCACCGACGTTCGGCCTCAGTGGGCGTCGCTGGCGGGGTCTGCCGCGAGGCTGTCCAGCCACGCCAGGGCTTCGGCCTCGGAGGTGAAGTAGGCGTGCGGGCAGTGGTCGTGGCGGCTGAGGGCCGCCCCCATCACGGTGTCCACCACGCTGGAGCCGAGCATCGCCACAGCCGAGGCGGGCTGGGCGTGGGCGAAGGCGGCCCGGGCGGCGTTGCTCAGGGTCACCCCGGAGATCTCCAGCAGCAGCGGACGGGCCGTCCCGCCCAGGCCGCGCATCGCCTCGATGGAGGCAAGGGCGTCGTCGGCGCCGACCTGTGACTCCGGTGCCCAGAAGAGGTGGAAGTACGGCCCGCGAAGTCCCAGCCGGCCCTTCCCGTCTGCAATCAGAATCTCGTTCATTTACACCTCCTGGGCTCAACCTACCCCGCGCGTGTGCCGATCCATGCAGGGGCACGAAAAAGCGCCGGAAGACGGTGTCTTCCGGCGCTTTCACGGCGCCAGTGCCGGCGCTGCTGGCGGAGTTGCTAGGAGAGCAGGGCCTGCACGCTCACGTAGGCCGCGACGGCCAGGACCAGGACGCCGAAACTGCGTTTGAGCACCTTGTCCGGGATGTTGGTTCCGAGCCGGCCGGCGACCAGGGACGCGGCCATGGCTGCGCCCGCGAACGCGGCCGTGACGGCCCAGTCGATCTGCAGGTCCCCGAGGTGTGCCGCGAAACCGGCGATCGAGTTGATCACGATGATCACCAGCGAGGTGCCGACAGTCACCGCCATCGGCAGGCCCAGGACCAGGGTCAGGGCCGGGACGATCAGGAAGCCGCCGCCGACGCCGAGCAGCCCGGTCAGGAACCCGACGACGGCGCCGGTCGCAATTGCCTTGGGCAGGCAGCTGCGCCAGTGGACGCCGCCGCCCGGCAGCGCACAGGACCCACCGGACGTTTTGGACGGCAGCATCATCCGGATCCCGGCGAAGACCATGATGGCGGCAAAAGCCAGCAGCAGCACCTTCGGATCGAGCAACCGGTTCACGTAGGCGCCGAGGTAGGCGGTTGCGGTGCCGGCGGCGCCGATGATCAGCGCCAGCCGCCAGTTCACCCCGCCCCGCAGCCTTGGCAGCACCGCGACGGCGGAGGACGCGCCGACGACAACCAGCGACGTCGGGATCGCCGCGGCCAGCGGCAATCCCACGCCGTAGACGAGCGCGGGGACGGCGAGAATTGACCCGCCGCCTCCAACCAGGCCAAGGAGGCCGCCAACGATCAGTCCGAACGCCGCCGCGGTGAGAATCATGCCTTGGCGCCCAGGTTCTTCAGGGCCTGGTGCGCGGTGGGCTCGTTCGCGGAACGGTTCCACGGCATCTTGGAGAGCATCTGGCCCATGGCGCAGCTGTTGGTCGCCGCGGAGAAGGTCAGGCCCGCGCCGATGCCCCCGGCCAGCAGGCCGAGCTTCGGCGAGAGGAACTTGCTGCCCACGACGCCGGCCAGGACCAGCGAACCCGCGGTCATCCGGACCTGGCGCTCCAGCGCCCAGGTGTTGCGGCCCTTCACGACGTTGCCGCCTGCCGCGGCGTAGGCGGGCACCCCGCCGGCGAGCACGCTCGCGCTGCCCAGGCCCACGGCATCCAGATGCTTGCGGGCCTGCTCGGCCCGGTTCCCGGACTGGCAGACCAGGACCACGCGGGTGCCCATCTTGGCGGCGAATTCTTCCGTGTGCTCGCTCAGCATCGGCAGCGGGACATGGTAGGAGCCCTTGATGTGCATGGAATCAAACTCGGCACCGCTGCGTACGTCGATCACCATCAGGTCATCGTGGTTGTCCTCCCAGGCCTTGAGCGTGGCGGCGTCAATGGACTGGGGAGCGGACTCGGTGGTAGAGGTCTTGTTTGAGGAAGTCATAATCTCTTTCGGTATAGCGTGGGCAGTTCTGGCGGCAGCCAGCGGATGCGGGGGCCGCCGTCCGCCCACCTGGTGCGCCTGGTGCACTGAGGGGCGCAGTCAGGACAGATGGAGGCCCGGGCGGCGCTGGGGGGAAGTGCCGCCCGGGCAGTTCATGGGAAGAGTCAGCCGGCGGGGAGCCCGGCGGCGGACCAGTCGAGCATCCCGCCGGTCATCGTGTAGGCGGTGAAACCGGCGGCAGCGAGCTGGTCGGCGGCTGCTGCGCTGCGGCGGCCGCTGCGGCAGACCGCGACGACGGGACGGCTCTTGTCCAGCTCGCCGAGGCGGATCCGCAACTCACCCAGCGGGATGTGCCGCGCGCCCGCGATCATGCCTGCGGCTACCTCATCGGCTTCGCGGACGTCCACGATCTGTGCGTCGCTGCCCTTCTCGAGCTGTTCATTGAGTTGCTGGGCGGTAATGTCCATGAGTGCGCACCTTTCGGGAGGCTTTCGGTAGGGGCATGTGGCCGATCCAGCCACCAATAATATACCCCCAGGGGTATTATGATTCAAAATTGACGGCCTTGCACCGACCGGCCGGAGGCGCCCGGCGCACCTCGCACGCCACGGGGCGTCAGGTTAGGCGCAGGAAGAGGCCGCGGATCTCCTCAAGCGTGAGCTTCGGACCAGTTGCGCCATCAGTAGCCGGCCCCTCCGGCACGTCGGCGATGCATTCGCGCATGGCGGCGGAGATCAACTCAAACCCTGCCTTGTCCAGGGCACCCCGGACGGCCGAGAGTTGCGTCACGACGCTCCGGCAGTCGGATGCGGACTCGAGGGCGGCGATCAGCGCCCCGAGCTGGCCCTGGGCCCGCTTGAGCCGGTTGATGGTGCGGCGCATCGCGGCATCGGGGCCCGGATTCCCCGGCAGGCTGACGGCGGCGGACACGCTCAGTTGCCCCCGCCGGCATAGGTGACCGGGTGGCCGTTGCGGTACCACTCCGTGATGCCGCCCATCACGTTGACGGCATCGTAGCCCTGCTCCGATAGGAAGGCGGCAGCCCGGACACTGCGGCCGCCGGAGGCACACGTCACGTAGACGGTGCGGCCGATCGGAACATCGCCAAGAGTCCACTGAAGTGCCGACAGCGGCAGGTTCTTGGTGCCCGGAACGCTGGCCTCGGCATATTCTTCAGCCTCCCGCACGTCGATGATGGGAACATCGGGCACCAATGCCGCCAGGTCGTCGACAGAAATGCTTTTCATGCTGCTTTCCTTTCAGACTGCCGGGGAGCCCCGGGCGGTGGCTTCTCCCTCCCACAATGATACCCCCAGGGGTATTTGTGCAAGCCCGGCGCACAGCACCGCGCATGCTTGCACGCAATACCCCCGGGGGTATATATTTGGTGCATGGCAACTATCGACATTTCCGAAAAGACCTTCGAGGACACCATTTCCGGTAACAACATCGTGCTGGTGGACTTTTGGGCAGCCTGGTGCGGCCCATGCCGCATGTTTGCCCCGACGTTCAGCAAGGCGTCCGAAGCCCACCCCGACGTCGTCTTCGCGAAGGTAGACACGGAGGCCGAGCCGGGGCTCTCTGCGGCGGCGCGCATCACCTCCATTCCCACCCTGATGGCCTTCCGCGAAGGTATCCTCGTCTTCTCCCAGCCCGGCGCCATGAATGCGGCCGGCCTGGACGAGCTCATCACTGCCGTGAAGGCGCTCGACATGGCAGACGTCCGGGCCAAAATGGTCGCCGCGCCCGCGTCCTGACTGGCCACGGAGCAACACAGCCACTTCAATAGAAGTAGTTCAATAAGGCGCGGCCCCTGCCGCACCTGGAATACCAGACTCAAGGAGAAACAATGTGCAGTCCCGTCCGTTGCAATAGCTGTGGAAAGATCACCTGGGCCGGTTGCGGCGAGCATGTCGAGTCCGTTATGGCCGACGTTCCCACCGAACAGCGCTGCACCTGCAAGTGATCTTCCCGCGCTGAGGTATCCGGTGCTGGGCTAGCATGCTCAGACGGCGTCGTTCCGTTCTGAACGCAGCGGCGCCCACCTGACCGCCAGCCCGAGGAGAACCGAAGCCATGTCAGAGACCGCCGCGACCCGCTCCCCCAACAGCTCCGACTCCCCCGGCGCCCCTGCGGTTTCTGTCCGGTGGGGAATCCTGGGCACCGGGCTGATTGCCGGGCTGCAGACATCGGACCTGGTGGAACACGGCTTCACGGTCCGGGCGGTGGGCTCCCGCAACCTGGCCACGGCACGCGAATTCGCCGCCAGGTTCCAGCTGCCCACGGCGCACGGCAGCTATGAAGCACTCGTGAACGACCCCGACGTCGACGTTGTCTACATCTCCTCGCCGCACCCGTTCCACTACGAGAACGCATTGCTGGCGCTCACCGCGGGCAAGCACGTCCTGGTGGAGAAGCCCTTCGCCATGAACGGGTGGCAGGCGCAGGAGATTGCGGACCTCGCCGCGTCCAAGGGGCTGGTTGCCCTTGAGGCCATGTGGACGCGTTACCTCCCGCACATGGTCCGGATCCGCGAACTGATCGCCTCGGGACTCCTCGGCGAGGTCCGTACCCTGATCGCGGACCACAACCAGAACCTGCCCAAGGACCCGGAACACCGGCTTAACGACCCCGCACTGGGCGGCGGAGCCCTCCTCGATCTGGGCATCTACCCCGTTTCCTTCGCCTTCGACATCTTCGGGGCACCGGCCAAGATCCAGGCTGCCGCCAGCATGACGGCCACCGGCGTCGACCGCCAGACCGCCATGATCTTCGAATACGGGGACGGACAGCAGGCGGTGCTGCACTGCGCGCTGGATACCGCGGGACCGAACCGGGCCGCGGTCATCGGCACCGGAGGCAGCATCGACATTAATCCGGTCTGGTACACACCCACCGGATTCACCCGGTACGACGACGGCGGAAACGTCGTCGAGCGCTTCGATGAGCCGGTGACCGGCCGCGGCATGCAGTACCAGGCGTGGGAGATGGAGCGTCTCGTTGCCACCGGCGCGACCGCCAAAACGACATCCTGCCGCCCAGCGAGAGTGTCCAGGTCATGGCGGCGCTGGACGCAGTCCGCAGCCAGATCGGGCTCAGCTACTCCAGCGACGCCCGGTAGCACGTCCGCCGGCCTCCCGATCCCCGACCTCCCGCCGCGCCCGGTCGACGTCGGCCGCACACGCGGCCTGCCCGGAGGCCCGAAGCCCTGCCACAACGCCGTCGATGTCTGCAGCTGCGCGGTTTTGGCTGAGTTTGGTCTTCGCTTCGGTCCTGGTGATCAGCAGTTCGACGCCGACGATGGCCCGCAGTTGGCCTTCGATGAACCGCTCCGGGGCATCGTCGAGGGACCAGGGCCGGTCCGAACGGGCTTCGTGGAGCTCGGTCAACTGTCGGACATGGCGGCGGAGCCAGGCCGGGTCGTTATGGACTACTAGCGTTCCGTAGACGTGTGCCGTGGAGTAGTTCCAGGTCGGAACAACGCCGCCATGTTCGGCCTTTGAGGCATACCAGGACGGTGAGATGTACGCGTCAGCGCCCTGCAGGATGACCAGCGCCTCGCCGATGGGCGGTTCGGAGCACTGCGGGTTGTTCTTGGCCAGGTGGCCGTGCAGCGCGCCGTGCTCGCCGGCCGAGGAAACGTAGACCAGGGGCAACAGGGTGGCGAGAATGCCGCGCGAAGTCACCGTGACTAGGTTGGCGGCTGCGGGGGCGGCGATGAGGTTTTGGGTGGCGCCGGGGCTGGCGGCGAAGTGCGCTGGGATGTACATGGGGCCGTCCTTGGATGTATCGAAATGGCGGGTTTGGGCGTTTTTAGTCTTGCGATGGCGCCGGCTTCAACCGGGCTCGGACGGCGAGGCCGGCGCAGGCGATTACGGCGGCCCCGCCGATCAGGGTGGTCTCCGTTAGCGATTCGCCGAGGATCAGCGCGGCCCATGCGATGCTCAGCACGGGCTGAACCAGCTGGATCTGGCTGACCTGCGTCATTGGGCCGATGGCGAGGCCCCGGTACCAGGCGAAGAATCCGAGGAACATGCTGACGACGCCGAGGTAGGCAAAGGAAGCCCACTGCGCGGGGGTAGCCGACGGCGGCTGCTGGGCCACGGCGAGCGCGGCCAGGGCCACCATCAGCGGCGCTGCAAGGACAAGCGCCCATGACACGGTCTGCCAAGCGCCAAGCTCGCGGGCCAGCAGTCCGCCTTCCGCATAGCCCACGGCAGCGGCGGCGACGGCGCCGAGGAGCATCAGGTCCGCCCAGTGCAGCTGCCCAAAGCCGCCGGGCTGTGCGAAGGCGAAGCCGACGGCAGCGGCGGCGCCGGCTAACGTGGCGAGCCAGAACGCTGTCCGGGGACGCTCGTGCCCCCGAAGAACTGCGGCGGTTGCGGTCGCGGCCGGGAGCAGGGCGATCACCACGGCGCCGTGGCTGGCTGGGACGCTGGTGAGGGCGAAGGAGGTGAGCAGCGGGAACCCGACAACGATTCCGCCGCCGACCACCGCGAGCCTCGCCCATTGCCGGGCCAGGGGCAAACGCTGGCGGGTAAGGATCAGCGCGACGGACGCCAGAGTTGCTGCCACTACGGCCCGGCCGGAGCCGATAAACAGGGGCGACAGTCCGGCGACGGCAACCCGGGTGAACGGAACCGTAAAGGAGAATGCCGCCACGCCAAGCATGCCCCACCAGAGGCCGGCCGCACCGTCGGCCGGGGAGGCCGGTATCACTGGGCGAAAAAGGACAGTAGCGCTACTCTTGTCTCTCATGGACAACGATAGCAGTTCACGCATTGCGGCGCAGCTGAAGGAATGGATCGGCCGGGCCGCCCCCGGCGCCCGATTGCCGTCCACGCGTTCCCTCGTGGCCGAACACCAGGCCAGTCCGGTCACGGTACAGAAGGCCTTGCAGTCCCTCACCTCCCAGGGCCTTATTGAGAGCCGGCCGGGCGTCGGGACGTTCGTTCGGGCGGTCCGGACGGCGCGTCCGTCCGACTACGGCTGGCAGACGGCGGCCCTGCGCGCACCGCAGGCGCCGCTGCGCTCGGCGTCCGCCGCGATGCGCAGCGCACCCAACGATGTCATTGCCCTGCACTCCGGCTACCCGGCCCGGGAACTGCTGCCCGAGCGGCTGGTCCGGGCGGCCCTGATCCGGGCAGCCCGGGGCGAGACAGCGCTGTCCCGTGCACCCGCTGCCGGACTTCCCGAGCTGCAGTCCTGGTTCGCCCACGAACTCGGTACCTCGACGCCGGCGGGCGTCACCCCACCCGGGGCGAGCGACGTCGTCGTCCTGCCGGGCAGCCAAAGCGGCCTTAGCTCCATCTTCAGGGCGCTGGTGGGCAGCGGCCAGCCGCTGCTGATGGAGTCCCCCAGCTATTGGGGCGCCATCCTCGCGGCCGCCCAGGCCGGCGTCCGTGTTGTCCCTGTTCCGAGCGGGCCGGACGGCCCCGATCCTGACGAGTTGGCCAGGGCCTTCGAGGAGACCGGGTCGCGACTCTTTTATGCCCAGGCCAATTACGCCAACCCGACCGGAGCGCAGTGGACAGTCCGGCGCGGAGACGAGGTCCTGGAGGTGGTGCGCCGGCACGGGGCGTTCCTCGTGGAGGACGATTGGGCCCACGACTTCGGCATCAGCAGCGCCCCCTCCCCCGTGGCCGCCCGCGACGATTCCGGACATGTGGTGTACCTGCGGACGCTGACGAAGAGTGTGTCGCCGGCCATCCGCGTGGCAGCCGTCATTGCGCGTGGGCCGGCCAGGGAGCGCATCCTCGGGGACCGCGGGGCGGAGTCGATGTACGTCAGCGGCCTGCTCCAGGCCGCGGCCCTCGAGGTCGTCACCCAGCCGGCCTGGCAGACGCATCTGCGCAGCGTCCGGCACCAACTCCAGGCGCGCCGCGACCTGCTCGTGACGAGTCTTCGCGAACACGTCCCGCAGGCCCACCTCACACTGGTGCCGAAAGGCGGGCTGAACCTCTGGGCGCGGCTTCCGGACGGGACCGACGTTGAGCATCTGAGTGTGGACTGCGAGCGGGCCGGCCTGCTGATCGCCCCCGGTACGGCGTGGTTCCCCGCCGAACCCGCCGGCCCCTTCATCCGGCTCAACTACGCCGGGCCCAACCCCGGCGCGTTCCCGGAGGGTGCCCGCATCCTGGGACGGGCGCTTGAGCGCCACGGCTTGTAGGGCCCCGCGCTGCAGGGACGCTGGTAGGGTCTGCGCATGGATGAAAATTTGGGGAAGTTCATCGACAATTTCGCTCAGCTCGTGCAGCTTGCGCAGGCCGGGCAACACCGTCCATCGGCGGGACCGCAGCTGCTGACGACGCTCACCGGGCATCTGGGTGTGCCGGCCGAGTCGGTCTCAGTCGTGGTGGAGGACATTCCGCCACACCGGTTCGTGGACGCCGACATCCAGATGGCAGAGCTTGCGGGCGAGGATCAGCAGTTTCGGCTGGTCGGCATCGGCGGAGGGGACCAGCGCCACCACCACTCCTTGAGCGACATGCTGCAGCAGGCGCAGATCTTTCCGCAGTTCCCGCTGTCCCAGCCCGACTACGCCAACTTGGCAGTGGGTCCGGACGAGCAGCGCCAGGCGGTGGCGCTGGGGCTCTGGTTGTTCAGCCACGTCGGCCGCCCGATCGCTGTGCTGCAGCGGGACGCCAACCCCCGGTACGGCCGGCAGGCAGCCCGCCTGGAAGTCCTTGCCGGCGACACCGATTCCGCCGCGGCCTTCCTCGCCGACTTCCGGCGTCGAATGCAGCACCACAGCGTTCTCAAGGGGCAGGTCATTTCACTCGTTATGGGTGAATACGGACCCAGCGCCGCGGGCGTGACCTTCCACACCCGCCCCACGCTGGCCGCGGCCGACGTCGTCCTGCCGGACGGCCTGTTGCAGAAGGTCTCGGACCACGCCCTGGGCATTGCCGAGCACCGGGACACCCTCAACCGTTACGGGCAGCATCTCAAGCGAGGCATCCTGCTCTACGGGCGTCCGGGCACCGGAAAGACCCACACGGTGCGGTATCTGCTGGGCCGGAGCCAGGGTGCCACCGCCATCCTGCTCTCCGGCGGATCGCTTGCCCGGATTTCGGAGGCGGCCACCATGGCCAGGGCACTGCAGCCCTCCATCGTCGTTCTCGAGGACTGCGACCTCATCGCCGAGGACCGCAGCTTCGGCCACGGGCCCCAGCCGCTTCTATTCGAGGTGCTCGACGCCATGGACGGCCTCGCCAGCGACGCCGATGTGGCGTTCGTCCTCACCACCAATCGGGTGGACATGCTGGAACGGGCCCTGGCCCAACGCCCCGGCCGGGTGGACCTGGCCGTTGAAGTTCCGCTGCCCGCGCAGTCGGAGCGGGTGGCGTTGCTCAGGTTGTATTCCCACGGGATCGGCTTCAGCCCGGCGGCACTCGAGGAGGCGGCAGACCGCACGGCGGGAACCACGGCCTCGTTCGCTCGCGAGTTGATCCGTCGCGCCGTCGTGGCCGCCGCCCTGTCCGGCGTCCCGGTCGCGGACGCCCACCTTCAGGTGGCCGTGGGCGATTTGATGGCCGACGGCGAGGCGCTCACCCGCAGCTTGCTGGGCAGCGGAGGCGGTGCGAGGGGCGACGCCGGGGACGCCCGCAGCTCAGGCGCTTTCTGACTCGGCAAGCCGTTTGAGGTTGGAGAACTGACGGGTCTGCATGACCCAGTGCGAGGGCTCCAGCACCACAATGCTCAGGAGCGGCTGGAGCCATTTCGGCCGGAGGGACCAGTACCCGCTCACGATCAGGCGGGTGCGGCCGTCCGCTGTGTCCTTCAGTTCGAACCCCCAGAGCGAGTCGGTGAAGTAGCGGGGCCGCATGCCTGCCGGGTCGAACGGGCGCCCCCGCAGGTCGAGCGACATGCGAAGGCCAAGGAACTGTTCCGGCTCCAGCGCCGCCACCTCCCACCACTGGCTGCCGTCGGGTGTGGCCGCCAGATGGTCGCCGACGGCGAGATCCTGCCACTCGGGATGGATGGCGCCAGTGCTGCGCCGGCCGAAGTTGTCCAGGCGGTCCCAGCTGTACCAGCCTCCCCGGTTGGTTCCCATCTGCAGGAGCCAGCGCCACACGCGTGGGCGGGGTGCGTTGATGGTCACGGCCATCGTTGCGCTGCGGGTCCCGTCTGGAATGATCCCGGAGCCCGGGTAGGGTCCGCGTACTTCGCCGTCGCTCGCACCGGCGCGCAACAGGCGTGGCCGCACGAGCGCCAGGTAGGCGGCCGCGAAACCGGCGGCAAGCCCTCTGGCCATCGTGAGCCGCGCAGATGCGATGGGTGTCATTGTCACTCCCCCGCCGTGCCCAGGTGTTTCGGGAAGAAAGCGAGGATACGCCTACGCACCTCCCGGGGCGCTGGGATTGATTAGGCCTCGACTACCGGTCTACCAGTGCAGCTCGGGCGCGGGAAGGGCCGAAGGCCACCCACTATCCTTGATCTCAGCACCGCGGTCGGGGCTGGATCGTGCCAGCGGCGCCCGAACTGCTCCGGCGCTTTCAGCCATCGAGAGCGGGATGCTCATGAGAAACGTCGCAACAGTCCTAGCCGGCCTCGAATCCCAACTGGGCTGGATACGCGAAACCTACACCGAATTGCACCGGCATCCGGAACTCAGTTTGGAAGAACGCAAAAGCTCGGCGATGGTCGAAGCCAAACCCACCGCCCATGTAGTCAGCGCACTTTCATCCCTTGCCGCTCAATGACGCCCGTCCAACGCCGCGAGGAATCGTGTGACCGAGCCGCCGAGGTTCCACTCGGCGGCCAGGGCCTCAAGCTCGGCGCGACTATCGCCGGCGACGGGACGCAGTTTCGCCCCTGCCTCCTCAAGGGTGGGCAATTCAAGGTCGCGCACAACGTGAACGACGCCGGGCGCGACGGAGAGATAGGCCTCGGCCGCGCCGAGCTTTGAACGAATGGACGGGGACAGTCCGCTCCCCGCATCCGTAGTGGCGGCCAGTAGGCTCTCCAGCGTTCCGTAGTCGGCCAGAAGTGCCGCAGCGGTCTTGTCTCCGATGCCGGCGACGCCCGGCAGCCCATCCGAGGTATCGCCGCGCAGGGTCGCAAAATCCGCGTACTGCCCCGGCAGCACGCCGTACTTGCCGAAAATGACCGACTCGGTGACGACTTCGAGGTTCCGCATGCCCCGCGCGGTGTAGATCACCCGCACCTGGTGGGCGTCGTCAACAACCTGGAAAAGATCGCGGTCGCCGGTCACCACGTCCACCGGAAACATGGCGTTGCTGGCATAGCTGCCGACGACGTCGTCAGCCTCGTGTTCCGCCGCCCCGACGACGGCGATGCCCGCCAGGTCAAGCACCTTGCGGATCATCGGGAGCTGGGCGGTGAGGGCGTCCGGCACGAGCTCGACATCAGGAGCGCCCGCCACGGCCTCGGCCACGCGATGCGCCTTGTAGCTGGGGAGGCGATCGACCCGCCATTGCGGGCGCCAATCATTGTCCCAGCACGCGATGAGATGCGACGCGTCGTAGTCGGTGGTGAGCCGCGCGATCATGTCGAGCAGGCCGCGAACGGCGTTCACCGGCGTGCCGTCGGAGCGGCGGATTGTGTCGGGAACGCCGTAGAAAGCACGGAAATACAGCGAGGCGGTATCGAGCAGCATCAGGCGTTGGCGCATAGCCGATCCTTGCACGAATGCGTTCGGACGTCAGCCGGAGGTCCGCATCGGTCCCAGCCCGACCAGACCCAGCCCGACCAGACCCAGCCCGATCAGTCCCAACCCAAGGCCGGGCGCAGGTCGCGGGAAATCGACTCCAGCAGCCGCACGTTGAAGTCGACGCCAAGCTGGTTCGGGACGGTGACCAGCACAGTATCCGCTGCCGCCACCGCGGCGTCGCGGGAGAGCTCTTCCACGAGACGATCGGGCTCTCCGACGTAGCTGCGCCCGAACCGGGCCAGACCGCCGGCGAGGTAGCCCACCTGGTCGCGGGCCTCGGCCTGGGCTCGAAGCCCGAAGAAGCGCCTCGACTCGTCGTCGATCAGCGGAATGATGCTCCGCGAGACGCACACCCGTGGAGTCCGCGCGTGCCCTGCCGCCGCCCACGCCTCCCGGTAGCCGGCAATCTGCTCGGCCTGGAGCTCGAGGACTTCCGGCGTCGATCGATTGCAGCCCGCCAGCGCCGCGACAGCGACTCCGTTGGCCGCTACAGCGGCCCCGGTTATGAGCAGTGGAAGGAGCGGAATCTGAAGATGCAGAGGAAGATCGACGCTTCAAAGTTCTCCGGCCAGATTGCTGCCTTGAATCGTCAGCACAACGACCCCGACTACGGGAGGTGAAATTTCCCTTAGCGAGTGAGTAACCGGAACCGGCCGACGGCCCGGGACACCACGACGGTCGCCCCGGACGTCTCGGCTGGACATCCAAGTACACACGGCGAAGGCGACACCCGAATCCGTGGAACCATTGGCCCGTACGAAGCTGCCGACTATGCAGGGCGGGGCCCGCCTCTTGACTAGGACCTTATTGGATAAGGGGTGCCCTTCGGTGACCGTGCTTCAGACGGCGGGAGAAGCATGGCCTGACAAAAGAACCCCGCACGGACCAGGCGGGCCGCTGACGCGAGCGTCCGGAAATAGAAAACTCCCCCGTCATCCTTCACCGGATGGCGGGGACTTTTTTGCTTTATTCGCCGTCCAAGAATTCAACAACTCTGCCCGGCTGGAACGCCGACGGATCGCCATGTTCACCTTTCACCGGGACCACCGTCACAGCGGCGCCTGCTAACCTCGCGGCAGCGGCACACAGGTCGGTGTTGGTCGCCTTCGGAACGGTCGTATCTGCTGGGGATGAGAAGAAGATGGCTCGGAATCCCGGGGGATAGCTCGGCTTCACTGGCGACAGCGCTGAGGGGGCCCCGGCCGGCCACGCTTGCCGGAACGTGGGGAACTTGTCCGTCATCGACGCGAGGTTGCAGACGGGATATACCCCGACGAACGCCTTGGCCGGAATGTGCCCGATGAGTTGTAGCGCGGCAAGACCGCCCATGGACTGCCCCAATAACACCACGTCGGCGGTGTGCGCCTGGTCCGCCGCCCACTTGTACAAATCCTCGTACGCTTTTTCTGACGCTGGCGCACCCCACACGTTCCCGCCGGCGTCGGAGGTGGCGATGCTGTACCCAGCCGCGAGAAGAGCGTCGCGCACGCCCGACTGCGCGGCTCCTGTCTGCCATTCGTCAACGGTTCCGCCGTGCCCGTGCGCCGCAATGACGAGGGTTCCGTTGGGTTTCGCCGGGACGGTCACGGCCACGTTGTCCGGACCGATCACTGAACGCACAATTCGCTGCCTAGCCTCAGCTGTAGGGGTAGGCGTGGCCGTTGGTGGCGCTGATGACACGGCCCCGCACCCCGACAGCGCGAGAACCGCCAACCCGATAAACAGTCGACGCATCACAACCCTTTCAGACACATGACGACGTCACCGGTCCCCGGATGTCGTCTGCAACCGCTTTCCCCGACCCCGCGATTCGGGGAGGCCGGCCGAACCGGAAACGTAGTCCGCCACACCTGTGCTCATCCACCTTCCAGTGCGCTTGGCAAGGCGGTGTGCCGGGAGCTCAACAAATTCCGAGAATATCCAGGCCACCGCGAACGCCGCGGGGATGGCAAACAGCAAGGCATGCATCCAGTGGTCGGCGCCGAACATGCGACTGAACATCACGATGATGGGTACGTGGACTAGGTACAGGCTGAATGAGATTTTTCCGAGCCACTGCACGGGACCCCATTCCAAAAATTGGGCGATTGTCCGGGAGAACACCGCACACAGGACGAGCAACACAGCACCAGGAAGTGCTAGCGCCTTGCCCACAGCCAGAACAAAAGGATCAGTCACGCCGCCTAGAAGCATGGACCAGTACGCGCACATGAACAACACGCCGGCCACGAGGGACCCGAGCCATAAAGCTTTCGACCGGAGCGATGCCCCACGGGGGCGGTATCGGCGAGTCCTGCTCAGTACCGGAACAGCCAGGGCCGCGCCGGCGAGAAACGCCGGCAGATAGGTCAGGTACCCGATGGCGTTCATCACGCCTACGACTGAAAGGGCCGCGCACACAGTTACCGTCAGGGCCGTCCAACGTCGCAAGACCACCGAGATACCCACAAAGACCGGTAGAAGGAATGAGAAGATGAACTCCCACTGCAGTGACCAGAGTGGGTTATTGATCCTCGTGGGTCCGCGAACTTCGTCAAATCCGGCGATAACTTCAGGCCACTCGAGAAGGCTAACGTTGGACAACTTCACCCATTTGCTGACGGGGAGGCTTGGATCCACAGCAACCAGCGCGACCCCAACTGCTGCTAGTAACAGTGAGGCCGCGACGGGCAGCCAGAGGCGCAGAGACCGAGTGATGTAGTAGGCGACCCAATCGTAGGTCTTTGCCCTGAGGACGGGCAGGGATACCACAAGCCCGCTCAGGACGAAGAACAGCAATACAGCTTCACCGCCCGCCGTGAAGATCTTCAGCGGCGTAGCGTTGAGCCACCACAGAAGGCTGCCTTCCGAGGGCATGTCCCCGGTCATATACAGATTGGCGAACTCCGGCACTGTCAGCGCGCTGTGGTGGATGACCACGATCAGCGCGGCGAGTCCCCGGAGGCCGTCCAGCGACCTAAGACGCAACGGACGTGGGGTGGAGGCTGGGAAAGTCATCGGCTACCTAGGACGTCGTAACGGCCGGCCCCATCGGTCCCCGGTCGCGGCGGATGGTTTCTACCAACGCCCTTGGAAGTATAGCGGTGACACAACCCATCGGCCCGATTTGCGACTGGTGAGCTTACTTAGTTCCGTCGTACCCCCAGCGTGGCGGAACACCAGGAAGCGCCTCCCCGGCACCCTCCCCCAGGTTGGACCCCGCGAGGGGCGAATAGACCCGTGCAACAACCCCAACATGCGCTAGCGCATATCGATGACCCCGGTGCCCATCTCGATGCGGGAGGTACGCGCGGCGATGGCGGCCAGCAGCGGGAACGGCGCAGCCTGTTGCTCGGCAAAGTGGTGGACACGGAAGTAGGCGCCGTCGATGCCGGCTTCCTCCGCGGCCACCGCCAGGTCAACCGCCTGCAGGAGGGCGTCCCGGGCCGAGGGTGTGCGCGAACCCTGGACGTCACCCCAGTGGCCGAAGGACAGAAAACCGATGCGTTTCATAAGAACTCACACTCACACAACGGGCTCGATTCCTCCGGGATCATTCACCTCCGCCTCAGTTGTAGACACGGACCCAGTCGACTTGCATCTGGCTCGGTTGAGTCGCGGTCCCGTCGGGGAACCAGTCCAACTGGATGGTTTGATGCATCCCGACCGTGGGCTGATGGGCCGGGTCCGTGTCGGTAAACCACTGCACGCCGTCGATATAGCCGGTGATCCCGGTCGGGGTCCATTGAACCGCGTAATTGTGCCACTGGGTGGTATCGATCGGCTGGACGGACTGGGTCTGGAAGCTTGATCCGCTGCAGGCGTAGTGCAGGAAAAACTTGATCCGGGATGTATCGGACGTTCCCTCGGCGTAGTCAATCTCAGCGCAGTTCGGCGACGTGTTGTTATTCGGCCAGAGGATCAGGACCGGGTGGTACTTCGGGTCCCGGGCGCTGGTTCTCATCCGGGTTTCCCAGCGACCGTATTTCTGTTGGGCGAACTTGGCTGACATGCCGCCGGTCGTTCCGGCCGAGTCGCCGCTGACGGTGACTATACTTCCGTCCACGGACCAGGCACCCGGGCTGCGGATCCCTTTTCCCGCGTGGCCTGGGCTGTTGTAGACACCCCACTTCAATGGGTCGGGGGCACCCGTGTAAGAGAATTCGTCCCCGGCCACCACCGGGCCCCAGCCGAAGACGACGGCGGCCTGCGTACCGTCGGGCGATGGCGCGGGGCCGACGTTGATCGTGATCAGCGGCGTGACCGCGTCCGGGCTGATCCCGTTCGTCGCGGCGACCGTGAACGTCGAGGACCCGGCCGACGTCGGCGTACCGGCAAGGACACCGGTGCCGCCGTTCAGGCTCAACCCCGCCGGTAGCGACCCCGACGCCACGCGAAAGGTCGGGGCCGGGTTGCCGGACGCCGCGAAGGTGTACGAATAAGCAGTTCCCACGGTGGCGGTAGCCGGAGGCGTAGACGCCGTGAACACCGGAGCCGCCTGGGCGGGCCTGATCTCGATAAGAGACAAATTCCACCTGTCGTTCGTAGGGGCGGTGTCATTGATGCTTACCGTTGAAGGCGCCGTTGCCGTACCGGGCGCGGTTTGGCGCTGCGTCCAGAACGTTCCACCGGAGCTGGAGAGGAACTCGTCGACCTTGGTTTGACCGGCTCCCACGGTACGGGCGACGGCCCTGCTCCAGTCATTGCCCGCACCCCACACCCAGGAGCCGGTGCGGGTTGTCGTTAGGGAAGCGGTCGGCGCTCCGGTGGCGCCGCTCGCTCCCCCGACCGCCCCGTCCGTGGACGTGTCCGCGCCCGTGAAGGTGGCTACCGTGATGGAGGCTTGGTATGACCCGTTGTGTGTTGCCGTCACTCGTGCGTTCGTGAGGAGGCTGCTCGACACCGCCTGCCAGATTTCGGCCGTCCCGTACTGGACGTTGGTGCGTTTCCGCAGACGCCAGGTGAGCCCGCCGCCGGTGACGGAAGTGAATTGCTGTGAACTCGAGGCGGCGGGGCCATCAGCGGTCACAAAGGCAATCAATAGTTCCTTGCTTTGACTGGTGGTAAAAGCAGGAGAAACGACTGACCGGGAAAAGGAGGACTGGTGCGCACTGACCACCTTGTCAGTCGCCAATCCCCCAGCCGCCTCAGCAGGCAGCGGAACCAGGCTGAAACCGATGATTGCGATAATAAGGACTAAACGAGCAGTGAATGGTCCACGCATGAATTCCCCACAATTCTTCGTTGAATCGGATCACCCATTTCGACCTCGTGTCGAGCCGCACGGTCACGGTTCAGATGTCGTCCAGGTCCTAGGTGTGCCGGGCTACGTTTTTGAAGACCTAGGTGAGTTCCAAGGTCGACGATGGCTTCGGGAGGTGGAGCGGGAAGACCGGGATAACCGCCCCGGGAGCCCTCATCCTAACGAGCCCCGAGACGCAACTTCCTCAGTGGCCCGTACCTGTTAACCCCCGCACCCTACGCGTTTATGTGGTTGCGTTACTTGCCGCCTGCTTGCTCGACATATGGCTAGGCAGGGCGCGCATCCCGTGGGCTATCGTGGTGCCATGCCGAGCCAGCTAGCTTCAATTGCCATCGACGCGATCAATCCACAGGTGGTGGCCGACTTCTGGTGCGCCGTCCTTGGCTGGCACGTCCTCGAAGCGGACACCGGCATCATCAGCATCGGGCCGCACGACAGGACCTACCCCTCCATCGACGTGATCGCGGTCCCCGAAGGCAAAACCGTCAAGAACCGGCTGCACTTCGACCTCCGCGCCGACGGCACGTCGACTGCCGGGGAGCTCGAGAGGCTGCTCGCCCTGGGCGCAGAGCGCACGGACGTGGGCCAAGGCCCGGATGTCAGCTGGGTGGTACTGGCTGATCCCGAGGGCAACGAGTTCTGCCTGCTATCCCGCTCCGTCCAGGACGAGGACCGAGACTAGGGGGAACTGCGTGGCACGCATCTTCATCACCGGCTCCGCCGCCGGGCTGGGGCTCGGCGCCGCGGTGACCCTGCTCGACGAGGGCCACGACGTCGTCCTTCACGCCCGCACCTTGGGGCGGGCAAAAGCCCTCGGTGCGCTGACCGCCCGGGCGGCTGGCGTCGTCGTCGGCGATCTCAGCAGCGGAGCGGAAACCCGTTCATTGGCCGAGCAGGTGAACAGCATCGGCCGCATGGACGCCGTCATCCACAACGCAGGCACCTACCTTGAGCCGACACGCGGCAGCACCCCCGAGGGGCACGCACGGACGCTGGCAGTGAACACCCTGGCGCCGTACCTTCTCACGGCGCTGATCGAGAGGCCCGACCGCTTGATCTTCCTCAGCAGCGGACTGCACCGGAGCGGCGGCGGTCCGCTGCAGGACATTGACTGGACCCAGCGGCGCTGGAACGCCGGCCAGGCGTACGCGGAGAGCAAGCTCTACGCCACCACGCTGGCCTTCGCAGTCGCGCGCCGCTGGCCCAGCGTACTGAGCAACGCCGTCGACCCCGGCTGGGTACCCACCAAAATGGGCGGCCCCGGAGCGCCCGATGATTTGGAAATGGGCCATCTTACCCAGACCTGGCTGGCCACCAGCTCCGACCCGGCCGCACTCACCAGCGGCGGCTACTGGCACCACCGCACCCTCCGCACCCCTGCAGCCGAGGCCCTGGACCGCGGTTTCCAGGACCGGCTCGTGGGTCTGCTCGGGGACCTGACCGGCGCCACCTTGTTCTGAGTCAGTACGTATAGAAACCTTCGCCCGTCGCGACGCCGAGCTTGCCCTGGTCGATGTAGTTGTCCTTGAGGTACCGGGCGAATGCCTGGGACCCGGCGTCCGGGGACGACGACGCAATGTTGTACGCGGTTCCCAGGCCAACGACGTCGAAAATCTGGAACGGTCCGCTCGGCGCTCCGGTGGCGATGCGCCACGTCTTGTCGATCGTTTCCGGGCTGGCCACGCCCTGCAGCAAGAGGCCCGGCGGCCGCGTTCAGGAGCGGGACCAGCAGCGAATTCAGGACGTAGCCGGCCTTCTCCTTCCTGATCTCGATCGGCTCAAGGCCGCTGTTTCGGGCGAACTCGACGACGGCGTCGAACACCGCCGGATCGGTGTCGGCCGTGCCCATCACCTCGGCGATGTTCTGCGCCCAGATGTTGTTGGCGTAGTGGAGGGCGAGGAAACGGTCGGCGCGGCCGGTCGATTCCTTGAGGTCGCTGGGCAGCAGCGTCGACGAATTCGTGGCGAAGATGGTCTTGGCCGGGGCCAGGTCCGCGAGCTTGCGGTAGACCTCCCGCTTAAGCTCAAGCAGCTCGGGGACGGCCTCGATGACGAGGTCTGCGTCGGCGACGGCGTCCCCGAGGTCTGCGGTCAGGCGCAGCTTGCCCAGGGCCGCCTCGGCTTTGCCCTCCGCGGCGCCCGCAACCTTCGCCGCGCGGTAGGTGCCGGCGAGCCGCGCAAAGCGCGCCTCGGCCTCCGCGAGGGCGTCGGCGTCAATATCATAGGCGGTGACCGCGAACCCGTGGAAGGCGGCCTGGTAGGCGATTTGCGAGCCGAGCACGCCAGTGCCGAGCACGGTCAACGTCTTGATCTGGAGCATCTGCGTTCTTCCTTTCGGCGCTGGCATTACCGGCGTCCGGGGTTGTCGGATCCATAGATACTGCGGATCCAGATGGTTGATAGCACTTCCAGGGCGTGGGTTTCTTCGATGGCTGGCGTTTCATGGTTGAGAACCGCGGTGATCACCCGCTCGTTCATCAGGTTGAGGCTTACCGCCAGGTCCCGCGCGTCTACACCCTGTGGCGCAGCCCCTCGATCCTGCTCGGACTGGATCACGTCACTCGAGAAGTCGGCCCAGGACTGCATCGACTTGGACCAAAGTGCACGCACCGCCTCGTTCCGGGCGCGCGCACCAATCGCCGCGGTGGCGACGCCGCGGTGGGCCACGAACACCTCGACGAACATACCGATCGAGCGTGTCCACGCCCCCGCGGGGTCGCTCGCGAAATCCCGCGGCAATGCACCCACCCGGTGTTCCACCTCGGTTATCACTCGGTCCAGGAGGGCCAGCAGCACGTCGTCTTTGGAGGAGAAGTAGAAATAGAAAGTAGGGCGTGAGATGCCGGCGCCCCGGGCCAGATCCTCGATCGCGATCTCGTCGAAGGCCCGCTCGCCGAGGAGCGCCTCGGCGGTGAGCAGGATAGAATCCTGGCGCTCATCCCCCGAGACCCTTGTGCTGCGTCGTCCTCGCTGAATCATGGGCCCATCCTAGCCCCACGACTCAACACTCTGTTGACTCTCTCAACTTGGAGTCGATAGCTTGGGCTCATGAGCGAACACGTGGATGTGTTGATTGTCGGCGCCGGGCTAAGCGGCATAGGTTTCGCCAGCCGGCTGAAACGCGAGGTGCCCGGAAAGACCTTCACGATTCTTGAGTCCCGCGGCGCCGTGGGAGGCACCTGGGATCTTTTCCGCTACCCGGGCGTCCGCTCCGACAGCGACATGTACACACTCGGCTACTCGTTCCGGCCCTGGGCCGGCGCCAAGGCCATCGCCGACGGCGACTCGATCCGCGAGTACATCGAGGCCACTGTCGCCGACGAAGGCCTCGCACCGCAGCTCCGGCTGAATCACCGGGTGGTCTCGGCCGAATGGTCAAGCGACACCGCACTGTGGACGGTGACGGCTGTCCAGACGTCGGGCGGAGAATACCGGCCTGACGATGCGGCGTCCGGTCCCGCCGAGAGCTTCACGTTTACCTGCTCGTTCCTCTCCGTCTGCTCCGGTTACTACCGCTACGACGAGGGATTTACCCCGGCCATTGAGGGGGCCGAGTCGTTTGCGGGCTCGATCGTCCACCCGCAGCACTGGCCGGCCGACCTCGACTACGCGGGCAAGCAGGTGGTGATCATCGGCAGTGGGGCCACCGCCGTGACACTCGTGCCCTCGATGGCAAAGTCGGCCGCCAAAGTGACGATGCTGCAGCGCTCCCCCACCTACATCGCCCCCGTGCCGTCGCGGGACCATCTGGCCGACCGCCTCCGAGGCAAGCTGCCGGCGCAACTGGCGTACGACGTCGTGCGCGCCAAGAACATTCTTTTTTCGATGTTCACCTACCAACTCAGCCGACGGCGGCCGGAGACGATGAAGGCAATCCTCCGGAAGTCGGCCATCGCCAAGCTGCCGGACGGCTTTGCGGTCGACACGCACCTGGCGCCGACGTACCAGCCGTGGGACCAGCGGCTCTGCGCGATCCCCAATGGCGACCTCTACCGGGCGATCAGCGCCGGCACCGCCGACATCGTGACAGACACGATCTCGCGGATCACCCCGGACGGGATTGACCTGGCCTCGGGCGGGTCACTCCCGGCCGACGTCATCGTCACGGCGACGGGACTGAACCTGCTGGTGATTGGCGGCATGACGCTCACCGTTGACGGCGAACCCGTGGACGTGGGCAAGACGTTGACCTACAAGGGCATGATGCTCGACGGCGTCCCCAACTTTGCGCTCACCGTCGGCTACACCAACGCCTCCTGGACGCTCAAAGCGGATCTGGTGGCTGGGTACGTCTGCCGGGTTCTGAAGTACCTCGACCGCCGGAACCTGCAGTGGGTGGTACCGGCAGCGCCTGCCGAGGTGGCCCAGGGAGAGCTGTCTTCCTTGATTGACCTGAAGGCCGGCTACATCTTCCGCGGGGCAGGACAGCTGCCCCGGCAGGGCGCGGGCTCACCATGGCGGCTGCATCAGAACTACTTCCGCGACTTCGCCCTGCTGCGCGCCGGGCGGCTGACGGACCGGGTCCGTTTCGGCCGGCGGGGCCAACGCGTGCAGCCCTCCGGCGGCACGGCACTCACGCCTCGGGACCCGCTGGCATTGCCCGGCGCCGGATACGTCGACGCCGGCGGTGCGCGGCTGCGGTACCGGAAAACCGGCAACGGGAACCCCGTGCTGCTCCTGCATGGCATCGGCCAGAGCCTGGAGGACTGGAACGAGCAACACGAGCGACTCTCGGCACGCCACACCGTCATCAGCGTGGATCTGCCCGGTTTCGGCTATTCCGACCGTGTTCCGGGGCAGGCGACGCTGGCGAAGCTTGCGGGCGTACTCCCGGGCTTCCTCGACGCTCTCGGGATGCACGCGCCGCTGCCCGTGATGGGCAACTCGCTCGGTGGCGCCGTAGCCATGAAGCTGGCTGCGGACCACCCGGACCGCGTCTCGGCCCTGGTCCTTGCTAACAGTGCGGGTTTCGGCAAGGAGGTCGCACTGGTGCTGCGCCTGCTCGCGGTCAGGCCGCTCGCTGCACTCCTCATGCGCCCCGACGAGGCGGCTTCACACCGCACGGTGCGGGCACTCTTCTATGACAAGGAACTGGTGACCGGTGACCGCGTCGGCCATGCGTTCGCGCTGTCGCAGCGGGCCACACACCGCAAGACACTGCTCGACGTCGCCCGCGACCTCGGAACCGTTTCCGGCGTCCGGGCCGAATGGCGGACGGCCCTTATCCAGGCGTTGGCGCAGTCGGCCGTTCCCACGCTTGTGGTGTGGGGAACCCACGACCACATCCTCCCCCACAGCCATCTGGCGGCGGCGCTCAAGGCCTTCCCGCACGCCGAGTCGTACGTCTTCTCGAAGACCGGACACATGCCCCAGATCGAACGGCCCGACGAGTTCGCCGAAGTAGTAGAGAAGTTCCTGTCCCGGGTCCCTGCGGTCCTGTCCGGAAGCGATAGCTCTCGCTAGACCGACGGTGCGCGCCCGTCAAGAATTCACGCACGGAAGAAGGCCCCGACGTACGGAGCCTTCCGTGGACGTTCGGCTGGATTGTCTCCGGCTAGACCTTTTCGTCAACGCGGTCCACAACGGGTTCCTTGGTGGTGCGTTCGTTGCGACGGCGAGGGAATGGCCAGAACAGCATGCCTTGCCTCTGCGCCCGAGCCTCCGGGCGGTCCTCGGGTTTCGTCTCACGATGGGTTTCAGCCTTCTTGGCTGATTCCTTCCCGTAGCTCCGCCCGAAGTCCTTGCTGGATGAATAGCACATCATGTACCTCCTTTAGCGGCTGCCCTTTAATCGTCCTCCTAAGACGCTTGCGAGCCGACACCCCACCCGCGGGCAATTGCTTCCTGACCGGAGCCCGCGTCTGGCCGTCACACGGCCTGCGGCGTAGTCTGGGCAGAGGTTTTGAGCGCACTAGCTGGTTAGAAAATGGCGCCGAAGAAACGAATCGGATCCCGTGTGGCCGCGACCCTTTGGAGGGTCCTCGGATTCCTCACCGTGAGCGCCCTCTGCGGAGCCCTGGCAGCCAGCCTGGCCATCCCCGGCGTCGCCGCCGCCGGCCTCGCAGTCAGCAGATCGATTATCTTCTTCAACAACCTCCCATCCGAACTCGAGGTGGATCCGCCGTCGCAGGCAACCAAAGTGCTGACCGCGGACGGCAAACCGATCGCCACCTTCTTCGCGGAGAACCGTGTAAGGGTGAGGCTGGACCAGATGTCGCCCTACATTAAGGACGCGATTGTCGCCATTGAAGACAGCCGCTTTTTCCAGCACGCCGGCGTCGACCCGCAAGGTATTCTCCGCGCCGCGGCCTTCAACCTGATCAGCGGCGGCCGGCAAGGCGCCTCCACGCTGACCCAGCAGTACGTCACGAACGTCACCAATGAATCGTTGTTGTCCGCGGACAAGACCGACCAGGTCATCCTCAGCGGGCAGAAGAGCATCGGCGACAAGGTGCGCGAGATGAAGGTAGCCATTGAGCTGGAAAAGCGGTACACCAAGGACCAGATCCTCGAAGGCTATCTCAACATCGTGTTCTTCAACCGGGACGCCTATGGCATCGAGGCCGCGGCACGGCATTTCTTCAGCACCACCGCCAAGGACCTCACGCTGCCGCAGGCGGCCCTGCTGGCCGGCCTGGTCAACAGCCCCAGCTTCTACGATCCCGCCACCCATCCGGAAAACTCCCTCAAGCGCCGCAACCAGGTCCTGGACAAGATGCTGAGCGAGCGGAAGATCTCCCACGCCGAACACGACGCCGCCGTCGCCGTCGGCGTGGACCTGAAGCTCACAGCCGCGAAACAAGGCTGTGCAGCGGCGGATATCGCGCCGTACTTTTGCGACTACATCGCCCACCTGATCCTCAACAACCCGGCCTACGGCGTCGATGCCGCGGATCGGGAGAAGAAGCTGTACCGCGGCGGCCTGACCATTACCACCACGCTGGACAGCAGGCTGCAGGGGGCAGCGCAGGCACAGGTCGATGCGACGGCCGGGGCCAACCCGGACAAGTGGGGCGCGTCCTTGGTCTCCATCGAACCGGGTACCGGCAGGATCCTTGCCATGGCGCAAAATACCGTCTCTCTCCCTGAGCCGGGGAAATTTGATACGCAACTGAACTTCAATGTCGATTCCAAGGACGCCAAGGGGAACGACCTCAACGGAGCCGGCGGGTTCCAGCCCGGGTCCACCATGAAACCGTTTACCTTTGCGGAGTGGCTCAATGAAGGCAAGTCGATGGTGGCTGTGGTGGACGCCTCCCGGCGGCGCTATCCGCTGGACTTTCCTTGGAAGTCCAGCTGCGGAAAGGTCCTCGGCGCCTACGATACGGCGCAGGCCGCCCTCGGCGCCGCGGAGGATCTTAAGAACAACGACGAGGGCTACTACCGCAGGATGCCCGTCAATTACGGGCTCTACAACTCCATCAACACCGCAACCTTCGCTGAAGCCACCCAACTGGACTTCTGCGGCATCCAAAAAATGGTGGATACTGTGGGACTCCACAGCGGCGTGGATAACGCCCCGGTGAACATGCACCAGCTCGGCAACCTGCTGGGCGCCATCGGCGTTGCGCCGCTGCACCTGGCCAATGCGTTTGCCACGTTTGCCGCGGACGGCAGGTACTGCGCCCCGATCGCCGTCGCCGCCGTGAAGGAGGCAGGGGGCCGGGACCTCCCGGCCCAAGTCAGCGAATGTCGCAACGCGCTCAAGCCCGAAGTAGCCCGCGGCGTGAATTCGGTGCTCCAGGACGTGCTGAAACGGGGGTCCGGAATCTATATCGAACCCAAGGTCCAGAACCATGTGCCCGCTGCCGCCAAGACCGGGACATCGAACACCAACGGCGCCACCTGGGTGGTCGGCTACACGTCCGGGCTGGCTACCGCGTCCTTCTTCGGGGACACGTTGGCGGGCCAGAAACGGCCGGGCCAAAATGTCACCATCAACGGCACGTTCTACAAGGCCATTGACGGATACATGCTGGCCGGTCCGCAGTGGGCGAATTACATGCTCCAAGTGGCGGGACTCTACCCGGCCGCGCCATTTCCTCCCCCGCCGGCGTCCATGACCAAGCCCTGAGCCTCGTGTCCACCTCGGCACGGAGTCCGATGACAGCTCTTGCTCTCCGCAGCCGCTGCGCGTATGAGAGAAGCATGGGTTCGCAACGAGACGTCCTCCACGGACGCGTAGCGGTGGTGACCGGCTCGACACGCGGTTTGGGGTTCGCCATGGCGCGCCTGCTGGGGCACCAGGGGGCTACGGTGGTGCTTGCGTCAAGATCGGACGTCGACGTCGCCGCCGCCGTGGCGCGGCTGCGGACGGAAGGGATCGCGGCGTCCGGACGTCGCTGCGACACCGGGGAGCTCGCTGACGTGGAGGCCCTTCGCGACGAGGCGCTAAGCCGCGGGACGCTCGATATCTGGGTCAACAACGCCGGAGTCTCCGGCGTCTTCGGGCCTACGGCGTCCACGCCGGTCGACGACTTCACGCGGGTGGTGCGCACGAATATCCTCGGCACGTTCCACGGGTCGAGAGTTGCGTTGCCGGTGTTCCTCGGCCAGGGCCGCGGCGACCTCGTCAACGTCTACGGCCAAGGCGACCGGGGGCCCGTGCCGCTGCAGAATGCCTACGCGTCGAGCAAGTGCTGGGTCCGGCAGTTCACCCAGACGTTGCGGCTGGAGACCAGAGGCACCGGCGTCCGGGTGCATGGCATGAACCCGGGGCTGGTGGTGACGGACCTATTGGGGCACGTCACGTCCCAGCAGGGGTACGACCATCGGCTGGGCGCGCTGCAGGTCGTCGTCGGATTGTGGGGACAGACGCCCGACGACGCCGTGCGCCCCCTGCTCGATCTCGTAACATCGGACACGGCCGAGTTCCGGTATCTGACGAAGACCACCATGGTGACCCGTGGGGTGCGCAACGTGCTGGCCGGACGGCTCCGCCGGGCCAACCGCATGCCCCTAAGCGTCACGGTCCTGGACACGAACGGCCGCGGCTGACACCTGCGGCAGCTATGGCGCCGGCAAGACCCGGTACCGGTAAAAGCCCTCGCCCGTCGCGACGCCGAGTTTGCCCTTGTCGATGCACGCCGCAGTGGTGGAGGAGTTCCTCTCCCGTCGTGTGGCGGGGCGCGAGGCCGCCGTCGTCTGATCCGACCGACATCGCCGTTGCCCTGGGAGTCTGCCGCGAGCATGATGACTTGATGGAGGAAAAGCTGTGAACAAGAACCGGCTGGAGGCGTTCAGCGACGGCGTCCTGGCCATCATCATCACGATCATGGTCCTGGAACTGCGGGCGCCGGAGGAACCGACCTGGTCTGGCCTGACCGCCGTCCTCCCGACCTTCCTCAGCTACCTGCTCAGCTTCGTCTACGTGGGTATCTACTGGAACAACCACCACCACATGATCCACCTGGCCGACTCAGTCAACGGGTCAGTCCTGTGGGCCAACCTGCACCTGCTGTTCTGGCTGTCACTGTTCCCGTTCAGTACCCGCTGGATGGATGAGTCGGGCTTCGTCGAGGTACCGGTGCTGGTCTACGGGATCAACTTGTTCTGCGCAGCCATCGCCTACTTCGTCCTGCAGCAGACGCTGATCCGCCGGCAGGGCCGGGACGGCGCGCTTGCGCGGGCCATCGGCCGGGACTGGAAGGGCACGGCGTCGCCGTTGATCTACCTGGCGGGCATAGCTACCGCGTCCGTGCAGCCGTTGCTCGGGCTTGCGCTGTACACGGTGGTGGCCCTGATCTGGCTCGTTCCTGACCGCAGGGTTGAACGCTTCGTCACACAAGGGGGTTGGGGCCAGAACGGCGAACGACGCCCAGGGTAAATACGTGGCCCTGCCTGTAACTCCTGGCCACGTTCCGGAAACTTTGTTTTCAAGGGGGCATTCGGGCCGCCGTCACAGAACGTGGGGGTTACACAATGAATTCAGACCGCGCCGCATTCCTCACGGCAGTCGCCATAGCGGGAATCTCTGCCAGCCTCGTCCTGGCCGGCTGCGGGCCGCAACCCGGAACTCCTACTGCGGCCTCGGACCTTGCCGTGGGTAACACGGCGGAGCGCACGGCAACACTGAACGTACCGGCGTCGTCGTCACCGACTGCCCCCTCTACCGGCGCGGTACCGGCGTCCACCGCCACCGGCGCGGTACCGGCGTCGAAAGTTCTCGCCCCATCGCCGAGGCACGCGTCTCCGGCGCTGAAGACCTTCACTTTCCCGGATGGCCACATCTCCTTCTCCCACCCGGAGGCGTGGACCGTGCGGACCGTGCTCCCCCCGGCCGGCCTTCCCGGAGTTGAAGCTATCGTTGCTGACGCTGCGGGCAACGAGCTGCTCACCCTGGCCAACGGCGTCAACGCCGGCTGCACGGGCGGTCCCGTGTCGCGACAGGTCTTCGACCAAGCCGCGGTTCCCGGAATGACGGCGCCGAACGGTACAGAACCCGGCTTCGGCTTCGTTGCGGAATCCTCAGCCACCGGCGACAACTACTTCATGGGGCTCGCCGATCCCCGGTCGCTGAAAGAACGTGACGGCACCTCGCCCTGGTGCAATCTGGTCCCCACAGCCAACGGCGGACTTTTCACCCGTGTTCACTTCAACGACCCGGGCTTCCCGAACAAGGGCGCAGCCAAGACCTGGATGGCGACCGATCAGTACGCTCAGCTGAAGGCGCTGATACTGAGCCTGCGACTGGGCATGCGCTACGCCTGATCCTTCGGGTCCGGCCCGGCCGCCTTACCGGCAGCCGGGCCGGACCTTTAGGTCAGCGTCCAGGAACGCTTGGACAGGCCGAACCAGAACCCGTCGATGGCGGTTTTGGCGTTTAGGTCGCCGGACTCGTAGGCCGCTCCGAGCGCGACATACAGCGGGGCCCAGTGTTCGCTGCGGGGGTGCGCCTCGCGGGCTGCCGGGGCCTTGTGGAGGAAGTCCAGGATGGAGTCGACGTCGCCGCGCGCCATTGCTTCCTCGGCCCAGTGGTCGAACTCCTTTGAGACCGACGGCGGGGTGCTGTCGGGTCCGCCGGCGGGGTTGAACCAGCGCAGGTTGTGAGTGGTGAAGCCGGAGCCGACGATCAGCGTGCCGCGGTCGCGCAACGGCGCCAGCGACTTGCCCAGATTGAACAGGCCCTGCGGATCCAGGGTGGGCATGGACATCTGCACCACCGGTACATCAGCGTCCGGGAACATCTCCTTGAGCGGGACGTAGGCGCCGTGGTCCAGGCCGCGGTACTCGTCGCGTTCGACGTGGTGGCCGTGGTCTGCCACGAGCTTCTCCACCTCGGTGGCGAGCTCGGGTGCCTGCGGCGCGTCGTAAGTGACGTCGTAGTACTTCTGGGCGAAGCCGCCGAAGTCGTAGACCAGCCCGGGGTTTCGCTTGGTGGCGCTGAGCGTGACCGGGGCGTTTTCCCAGTGGGCGGACACCATCAGGATGTCCTTGGGCTTGTCAAAGGTGCCGGACCAATTCTTGAGTTCGCGGGTCCAGGTGGCGTCGTCGGCCAGCGGCGGCGCGCCATGGCTGAGGAAGAGAACCGGAGGGCGGTCGAGTGTCGAAGTCATGACCTAATTCTAACTGGTTTTACTTGAAGGTTCAAGCGTCTGGCTTTCGCGCCCAGCGGGGGACTGCCCGGCGCGGCCCGGCCACGCAAAAGAGGCGCGCCCCCTCCAATGGAGAGGGGCGCGCCCACCGCAACAGGTCCGAATTAGACGGCGGTGTAGCCGCCGTCGATCGGAATGGTCGCGCCGGTGATGAATTTCGCCTTGTCGCTCGCGAGGAAGGTAATGAGGTCGGCGACCTCCTGGGCCTCGCCGACGCGGCCGGCCGGGTGCAGGCCTGCGTACTGCTCGAGGGTTGGCTCATCGATGAGCGGGGTGCGGATGACGCCCGGGGCCACCGCGTTGACGCGGATGCCCTCCTTCGCATACATGGTTCCCGCGGCGCGGGTCATGTTCACAACCCCGCCCTTCGAGGCCGAGTAGGCGATGTTGTTCGAGACGGCCACCAGGCCGAACATCGAAGCGAGGTTGACCACGACGCCGCCGTTGCCCTGCTTGAGGAGCTGCTCAATGACGTACTTGTTGGTGTAGAACACACCCGAGTAGTCGATGCCGTTGGTGCGTTCCCAGTTTTCTACGGTCGAGGTGACGACGTCACCCTCGCCACCGACGCCGGCCGAGGCGACGGCAATATCAAGACCGCCGAATTCCTCGACCGTCTTCGCGACGGCCGCCTCGACACTCTCGGCCTTCGAGACATCGCCCTGGAAGAATTTCGCGCCGATCTCGTTGGCCACTTCCTGCGACTTGGGATTGAAATCGAAGATCATGACCTTCGCGCCTTCGGCAATGAAGGTCTTCGCGGTCGCGAGCCCCAGCCCCGATCCGCCACCGGTAATGAAAGCGACCTTGTTTTCGAGTTGCATGGCTTAGTCCAATCTCTCAGCGATTTCGCGGTCAGGGTCGTGATGTCGGCGCTCCCGCGGTACGCGTTTATATGCGTATGCATCTATTCTGTCACTGTTACTTGAATGCTCAACTAAATGTGCGGCGTCTCACAACGACGGACGGGACGAGGCGTTGTTCCGCGCACGACCTGCGCCGTCTCGATCAGAAATGCGCTGTCGTTTGCCCAACACCAATTAGGCTGGGCAGGCGCCACCGGCGCGGAGGGAAACGTCATGGAAGCAGCGCTCGCAACGCTGCGCCGGATCTTCTCCGACGTCGCCCGACACGCACATGACTACAACACGAAAAATGGGGAAAAAAATGAGTTCAACCCAGGCGGCCTCAAGCACCAGGAAGAAGTCCACAATCAAGCGCATCGCGTTCACACTTGTTGGCGCAATCGTCGTGGCACTGGTCGGACTGGGAGTGGCGAACCTGCTCGGGTTCAGCCCGTTACAAGCGGGCAAGAACGATCGGGACCGGCCCGCACTGTTGAAGTCGATCCAGGACGTCAGCCAGCTCCACAGCGTGATCGGGAACTTCGAAGTTGTGATCGACGACAAGACCGACGATTCGTGGGTGCCGCCCATCATCGCCGGACGACGGACGCTGTTTGTCGCGGCCGGCACCGTCAACGCCTACGTCGATCTGTCCGGCCTGGCTGAGAAGGACCTCAATCTGTCCGCGGACGGCAAGTCGCTGACGGTGCGGCTGCCAGAGGCGCAGCTCGACAAGCCCAACCTCGATCTTGAGCGCTCCTACACCTACAGTCAGGACCGCGGCGTCTTGGACCGCATCGCCGATGCCATCGATGTGCCAGAGCAAGAGAAGAAGATGCAAATCCTCGCCGAGAAGAAGTTCACCGCTGCCGCTGAGAAGTCAGACTTGCGGAAGCGGGCCGCCGAGAACACCAAGTCCATACTGACTGGGATGTTTGGCTCGACCGGAATCAAGGTCACGTTCCTCGACACGTAAGTCGTACAGTCGCCGGCCACGAGCCCTCCTCCCGTGCGCCGGCTAAAAAAGGGACAGGGACCCCGCACGCGTCTAAGTGCGGGGTCCTTTCGGTTTTCGAAGAGCTCACCCATAGGACTGGGGACGGCCGAAGGACGACGTCCGTGGAATATCTGCGTGGACCGGTACTCTCGGGATCATGACTGAAAGCCCGCAACTGGTGAACCGAGCACGCGACTGGATCTCAAAGGCCCGTTCATTTCACGCCCGGCAGCTCACCACGCACCGCAGGGTGAGGCGTCTCGGAAAGACCCGACTGACATTCACCACAGGCCAAGCGCTGACGAACTTGGGCGCCTTCTTTATTGCCGGATCGACAGGCTCAGCAACCTTGCCGGATTGGGTTGTCATAGCGGTCCTGCTCGCTGGATTCCTGTTGGGAACGTTCCTGTTCCCCATCCCGGTCAGCAGCATCGCCAGTCGGAGAGGACCAACCGATGTGGTCAGTCGGAGCGCGTCGGAACTGGACCGTATGCCCCCGGAGGAAATCCGGATTTACGAGAACAACATGGTGCTGAAGCACCGGCTCAAGGACCCCCGGGGGCTCGGGGCCGAGCAAGCGCTTCAGCGCCAGCGCGAAGCCATCTGGAAGGCCGAGGGGGCAGCCGGCGCAGCCTCGGGAAGCTTAAGCGCGCTCTCGTTAGTGGACGCTCAGGCCTTCAGCTCGATTGCCGCACAGCACAAAGCTCTCGACGCCCGCTGGCTGGCCTACGAGGTGGATCCGAAACTGCAGTTCGATTATCCAGCCATGTCCGACCCTGCCTTCCCGGCTAGCTCGGTCATGATCCGGGCGAGGCTGAAGGCCGAGCAGGCAAAGTCTGAAGGCAACACGTCAAATTACCGGTCCGCCGTCGCGGCCTTCCGCCAGGCGCTGTCCGCAGCCGAGGCCGCCGCCGGAGTGCCCCGGGCGTAGGCACCGGGACGTCGCATCCGGCTTGGGGTGCGAATAAGACACCGCGCGTTGAACTCAACGCGCGGTGTGCTCGTTTGGACATCTTTTAGGGATTCGTAGCGAAGACGACGTCCGTCTACTTTCGGAGTCAGAAGTGAACCGGGACAAGTAATGCCTATTCAGAAAAGGCTGGACATGCCCCATCGGGCAGGCTTCTCCCAGACGTTGTTGAAGCCGAGACAGAACGACCCCGCACGCTCCAGCGTGCGGGGTCGTCATTACTGTTGAACAGAAGACGGCGGATGTAGATGGACAGGCTACTTGGTCCTAAGGACCGTCCCCTGTCCGCTATGTTCGCGGCGGCGGTGGCCTGGTCCCGTCTCCCCACGGACAGGCAAGATGGTCCCTTTCAACACCCGAAGGAATGACCCGAAGATCAGTCCAGGCGGGGCTCGCGGAAAGCCTCCACATGCCGCTGGCAATTCGGCGCCGCGCAAAGGGACGCCGCTGAGTCGGCGCCTGACCCGCGTGTTGCTAGGCGACATCCAAGATCAGCGGCATGTGGTCGCTATGCGCCAACCAGTCTTCGGATACTCCGACTCGGAGATCGGACGGGATGCCGTCGCTCACTGGGGATGGCCTCGACGAAGACTGGTCACTCAAATGCGGGCAGTCCAACAAGTCCCGTTTCCGATTGCCCAGGTTCCCGCTCAAAACCACGCTTAGAGTCTCATCCGGCATGTGCAACTTCGGCGTCTCGCCGCTGCCCTTGATCTCGATCCACCCAGAATATCGGCATCGACTTGGCTTGGGCGGAGATTACCCAGCCGACGCGGCCCCACGTCCTGTCCCCAGAACGCCTAGACTCCAGCGACGCTTCCAAGCACGGCTTTGCGAAACTGCCAGAAACTCGTCGTCTCGTCGGGACCATCGTCTTTGCCGCACCGGCGACAGCGCTTGTACAGGCTGCCGTCCTCGGCGTGTTCGACGTGCCATTGGTGCTGAATGTTCAGCTTGCATAGCAGTGGCTTGAGCATGGCCTTCTCCAATCGCTGCAGCAGCCACTCCGGCAATCGAATGATGGCCCTCGCGCAGTCGGAGTGAAACCAACAAACGCTGGCGCTTCTCAGGAGCAAGCATCAGCAAAGGACAATCTGAGCTGGCAGGTTGGAGGCAACGACTTCCCCACCACGATGGCCCGTCATAATATTGAGGAGCTGGGCGACGGTGCCATCGGGGTCTGGCCGGGCCTGGTGCCGAAGGCGGCCCTGACCTCTAACCTCGTCCCGAATCGGATGCGGAAGATGCGCACGAAGAATCATGATTGGATGCTGGCGGCCCTCGGCTTGGTCCTCGTTCTGTCCGGCTGCACCTATTCCCCTGATGAGCCAAAGCCCTCGTCAAGCTCGCCCAGTCCCTTCGCTTCCCTGGAGAATCAGATCCAGTTGTTCATGGATGAGGGCGCCGTGGCCACCGTCGTACAAGTCCGCTGGCCCGAGGGTGAGTGGTCCAGGGCCTACGGCGTGCGTGACCTCGAGTCCAGGACCCCGGCTCAGCCCACGGATCGGGCCGAGGTCGCCAGCGTCACCAAAACGATGACAGCCGTGACCGTGCTGAAACTCGTGGACGACCACCTCATCGGCCTCGACGATCCCGTCAACGACATCATTCCTGGGTTCACATCCGCGCTCAAACCCCCGGGCCCCATCACCGTGAGGCAACTGCTCAGCCACACATCTGGGATCCCCGAGGTCAACGATGCCCTGCCCAAGGATGTCGACTTCCGCCCCGTGCTCTCTCAGACACTCACCATGGAGCGGGCCCTGGAACTGGCAGGCACCCTCCCCTGGACCCCGGCCAGTGTCGGGACCTTCAAGTATTCAAACACCAATTACCTCGCCCTTGGCCTCCTCGTCCAGACACTGCGGCACAAGCCTTTCGTCCAGGTCATGCAGGAGGAGGTCTTTGACCCCCTCGGCCTGAAGCACACCAGCCTTGATCATCTCGACCCTCACGAGAACGGGCTACTGCACGGTTACGTGACCCTCCGCGGAGAACGCATCGACACCACAGACAACACCTTCACTGTCGGCAACCCGGCTGGTGGCGCGGTATCGACCATGGAAGACCTGAACCTCCTCATGGCCGGCATCTTCCAGGGGCGGGCGGTCTCTCCGACCTCGCTAAAGGAGATGAAAACCAGCCCCGGCTTTGGCCCGTACGGGCTGGGCGTCTGGGAGCACGCGGACGGATGCTCGAAAGAGTCGAGACACGAGGGCCTGGGCTCGTTCGATGACTACCAGACGGTAGCAGTGAGCAGCGCAGACGGGCGATACCAGGCAGCTATGACAGTTACAGTGCCACCAATGCCCTCCGGATTCGAGGATCCGTCCACTGCGGACAAGCGTGATCTCCTCAACGGCCAAATTGAGTCGACGCTCAATGAGACCCTTGATCGGCTCTGCACTCCCGTTCAGTGAAAGAAGCAACTGAACGAGGATCATTCCCCGGGTGGCGGCAGGGACGGCAACCGCCAAGGGCCGGCGACTCTAGGGGCGCGCTGAGTACGGGGTTGTCAGCTCCGGAAGCTCGCCGCGGAACACGGTCTGGGGGTCCAAACCGACTGCTTCAAGGATCGCCCTTGCCAGGGCCGACGCATGGTCGGCCCGGTACTCGACCGATGTGCTGACGCCGTTGGCCTGATCGATCTGAATGGAAGCATCCGAGCTGTGGATAGGGCGCCACGCGTCGAGGTGGTCCTGGGGAATCACGGTGTTCTGGTGGCGATGAACGAAGTAGTCCTCGGCGGCCATGGCAGTCCTCTCCTGAAAATGGGCAAGAGAGCACTGTAAGCAGACCAGCGGCGCCCCTGCCAGCATAGCCAGAAGCGGTTATTAAACGTTCATCTCACCGTCATGTGCGGCTGGTAGTGTCCGGTCATGGATGAGCTGATGACAGACCGGGCCCCGGCCACCGCTGCCAGGGACCTGGCTGGCCGGACAGGCTACGACCCCGGATTCCTGTAAGTCCCAGTCCCAATTCCGACGCTGCCCGGCGTGAAGACCGTACTCCTGCACTACACCCACTTCTCCGTCGTCATACGCCCGGACAAACGCCTTGCCGCGGTCACAGCCCTGGCAATGGACGGCAAAAAGCTGATGGACCTGCCCCGGGCCGGGATTCAGTGGCGGCTTGATCCTCGCCTGCTGGAGGACCAGCAGACCGGGGAGCGGGTGTACGCGGGCAACGACATAGACCGTGGGCACCTGGTCCGCCGTGCATCGGCCTGTGGGGCCATTTCCGTGCGGAAGCCGAGCCGGCGAACGAGGATACGTTCCACTACACTAACGCGGCCCCGCAGGCGGCGAAGTTCAACCAAGGGGTGGAGCTCTGGCTGGGGCTGGAGTCCTACCTGAAGGAGAACGCCGCCGACAACAGCCGGCGAATCATTGTCTTCACCGGGCCCGTCTTCGGCCGCAAAGACCCGGTGTACCGAGGTGTGGACATTCCGCTGAAATTCTTCAAGGTCGCCGTATTAATTCAGGGCGGGAAGCTGGCGGCCACCGACCACGTCGTGGATCAGACACCCCAACTGACGCAGCAGCCGCAAGGGCCGCAGGGCAGGCAGGGCCACGCTGGCGAGCTCGTGCAAGTTTCTGACGAACCAGCGCCCGCGCTGCGGTGCCAGAGCAAAGTTCACCCCGTAATCCATCACAAACACCGACCAGGTCACCCAGATTAGGAGTTCGACAACGGGAGACTCCGTATTGGTGATGACTTGGACGGAGTAGGCGGCCAGTAAAATCAGGGACGCAACAGTCAACGGCCATTCTGAAAGTCGGTTCCACTCCTGCTGGGTCATTTTCGCAGTCTAGGACGTCGCAGCAGCAAACCAATGCACAATAACCGCACCAGCCTCTCCAGCTGGCTTGTAAGGTTAGCCGGACACCGGTCCCTGCCTCACGTTACTTGAACCGCACATCGAGATTCTTCTAATTAAGTCGACATCGCACACCCCCTTCAGCGACTGCTACTTGGAGTGGAGGAATGCCAACTATGCCGGTCATCGCCAGATTTCCAGTCCCGCGTCGCCAACTAGTGATCAAACCGCCAGCTAGTTTCCGGTCTCACAGTGGCCATCAAATTTGGGAAATGGCCAAGTTCCGTGGAATCTTACATCTCACACAGGACCAAAGGACCAAGCGTGATCTCACAGGACCATGTAGTTTGGCAAAAGGACCAAGTTGCCTGTCTATCTACAAGGACCTAGAAGTCCCAGTCGTCATCCTCAGTATTAACAGCCTTGCCAATCACGTAGCTCGAACCTGAGCCCGAGAAGAAGTCGTGGTTCTCGTCCGCGTTCGGCGACAGGGCCGAGAGGATCGCCGGGTTCACGTCGGTGACGGACGCCGGGAACATGGCCTCGTAGCCCAGGTTCATCAGCGCCTTGTTGGCGTTGTAGTGCAGGAACTTCTTGACGTCCTCGGCCAAGCCGACGGAGTCGTAGAGGTCGTGGGTGTACTGGACTTCGTTCTCGTACAGCTCGAAGAGCAGTTCGAAGGTGTAGTCCTTGATCTCCTGTTTGCGTTCCTCGGAGAGACCTTCCAG